>CAVXLE010000001.1:0-28616 GCA_963762485.1 uncultured Pseudomonadota bacterium
GACATTGCCCAATGACCGCGCAGTGTCCGCTTTACCCCCGAAAGCGGACAATCATTGCGTCAGGTCACTGCCCCACACTAATTGAATCAGCTTTGAATATTACTTCCGATAAATCCGATTATCGGAACCAATACGAGTAGCGCCGCTCAAGTTTCCAGTTGGTGAATGGTCTGGTTAGCGCGGCGAAGCCTTCTGCTCAACTCGCGGCCAAGACCCGAAAGTAACTTGATGGCGACGGCAGGCGCATCCTTCGCAAGCGAGGCGAATTGCTCGTCGCTGAGGACGTAGCAAATAACGTCATCGTCGGCGACCACCGAGGCAGAGCGCGGCCCAGCATCAAGAATGGCGAGCTCACCGAATACGGTGCCCGGCGCAAATGTCGCGAGACGGATGTCGCCGCCATTGGCCTGGTTGAGATAGGCGCTGGCCCGGCCCTTGGTTACGATGAAAAGTTCCGTGCCAGGATCGCCTTCACGGAAAATAATTTTGCCACGGGGGACGATTTCCCGCCGCGTATGTCCTTTTATGATCTCGATTTCTGCGGACGTCAGTGTCGAAAGCAGATCGACGCCCGTAAGTGGTACCTCAATATTCTTGGTATCCTTGGCATCATTACGGATGAGATCATCCTCGGCCCACTCCATGGCCCGATCAATGTCCTCAAACATGCAACCGGCCCCGATTGCCTCGATAATGCCGGCCTCCGAAAGACGCGCGGCAGTCTCGCTATTTTTGGCAAGGGCAAGCGCGAGATGCTGATTTTTGCGAGCGAGCGAGACCTGAATGTCGGCCAATATCCGCGCGCCGGTCGCGTCGATTTCCGTCACGCGCCGCAAGTCGAGAATGATCGTACGTAGTCCGGCGGCGGATGTGCGCTCAATGTTATCGCTGAGCATTTCTGCGGTGCCGAAAAAGAGCACCCCCTGGAGCTCCAGCACCAGAATATACCCGCCCTGCCTCTCAAGCAGCGCCACCTCTTCCGGTGTCCTCGCCTTACGCGAATGGATTTTGTCGCAACGATAGCTTCGGCGAATATTCGACCGGCTCATGCGCACGATGAATAACGCTATCGCGATGACGATCCCAAGGGAGACAGCGAGAACGATGTTAATGGTTACGGAAAGAATGGCTACGACCGCCACCACCAGAAGATCGAGCAGCATTAAACCGCGGTGGCGCGTTGCGCTTGTGCGAATGCGGTGAACGAGGTCAATTGACCATGGGTCGACGTGCTGGACTGCGATGACCATGATGGTGGCCGAAAGTACAACGCGCGGTATGTAGCTTACGACCGGGAACAGCACGCTGCTCATCAGGAGCAAAATCGCGGCATTGATCAGGACCGAAAGCGATGTGTTTGCGCCAAAAGCGCGGTTGGCGAGGCTCGGCCCTATGTTGATGCCACTCGTAATCCCACCGAAACAAGCCGAGAGCACATTGCCGACGCCGAGGCGCATCAAGAGCCAGTTGCTATCGGCTTTTTTCGCGCCGGGGGGCGTGACGAGTTTGGCGCAAAGAAGCGCATCGATTGCGGCAACAAGCGCGAGCGCGAAAGCGCCGCTGACGATGAACGGTAAAAGCTCGGCGAGGTCTCCAATGTGGGTCAGATCCCCAATAGCGTGGTAAGGTGTTGGGCTTTCGACCGCGACCGGAAGACCGATAACCGGACCGAGCTGCGGGCTGAGCCCCGCCAGAACAAGAACAAAATAAAGCGCGGTGCCGATGCCGAGACCGATCAGCAACGGGGGGATCTTCGTAGTGATGACGCGCGCCTTCCACATCACAACGAAAGTAATAAGGGCCACGGCCAAACTGAGAGGCTTCACCTCTGGCAGATGGCTAAAGACCGCTTTGAATGGAATGTTGTGATCGAAACCGCACACGTCGCCCAACTGCACGAGAAAGAGAAGCGCCGCTGCTGCATTCTGTAGGCCAGCCATAACGGGATGTGGCGTAAATCGGATTAATGAGCCAAGTCGTACCAGGCCGAATAGCGCCTGGAACACGCCGGCGAGAAGTATCATCGAGAAGAAAGCGATGACAACGAGGTGCACATTGCCGCCGCGCAGGACGCCGGCGTCGGATTGCACAAGATGGTAGAGCAACGCACCGAGTAGAAACGTTGTCGTCACGCGCGGCGCATAAACCGTCGTGGTGCGATCGCCCAGTAAAACGCAAATGATGCCAACGGCAACCGCTGCGTAGAGGCCGGCAAGTGCGCCATACGCAAAATAGCTGTCACCGAGTGCGGTGAAAGCGAACATTCCATAGCCCATGGCAAGCGGAACCGCGAGGGCGGCAGAAACTAGGCCGCCCAATATGTCGTTGCCTAACTTCAAGTGTAGAAATTTCCCCATGCAGTATTTTTTTATACGGCCTTTTTTCACTTGTATATCTGCTTCATGGCAGAAGCCGTCAGGCGACTCACCCCACTAGGTCCACTTTGGTTCTTTAGCGGATATGATGCCGTATAATTGCGATGTCTGCCCTTGTCACGAACGCAGACATTGACCGCTGCGGACAAAGCCCCCGCTTAGGCGACTAGTTCTTAAACTTACTTCCATTTCGCTCTTTATCGGAGGCAATCGCTGCTATGTCCACTTTCACCCCGAAGGCGGATATCGGCGAGTGTGATCGGAATGTTCGCTAAGTGCGAATAGCGGACATTGCCCATTGCTTCTAACAGGCACCTTGCGGCCAACTCATGGCGAGAAACATTTCATTTTGCGTGTGATCGGCCTCACACCGATAGGTGCGTAATGCCCGATACAGTGGCCACAATCTAAACAGTTGCCTTGTTACGGGAGCAGCGACAATGTCATACGAGTTCGATCACATCCGCATTGAGCAAATCATCAGCCAGGCCAAACAAGAGCGACCAAATTACATGGCCGAGGTGTGCGCGCCCGCCTTCAAGGCCATTGCCGGGCTGGCGCTGTTGCTCGTGTTAGCAGCCTTGATTCCTGCTTAATTTATGAGCCGCTTAAAGACGCGCCCCATGCCTCCTTTGGGTCATTAGCGGACATGAAGGCCCGTCAAAGTCATGTCCGCTTTACCCCTGAAAGCGGACATTGATCGGCGGTGAGTAAATGTCCGCTTTGTGCCAATAGCGGACACTTGCAGGCAATGTGATCTCAGCTCGGCTCCATGCCGTGCTGCTTGATCGCGGGTACCGCTTCAGGCCCGGTAAGGGCCTTGACCAAGGCTTTGGCGGCTTCCGGCTCTTTCGCCCCGGTATGAAGCCCGACCGAGTAAATGGTGATCTTCTGAATATCCGCCGGTAAAGGTCCTAGGTAGTCGACCCCTTTTTCGTGAATCAGTTCGCTGATTTGCTGAAAGCCGATATCCACTTCACCACTCTCTATCATCGTGCCGATCCGCACACCGGAGGGAACCTGCTTCATCTTCGGTTTAACCTGATCAGCAATGCCCATGCGTTCAACCAAACTCACCATGTAGGTTCCGCTTGATCCGCTCGAATAGCCGATCGATTTCGCAGCGAGCAGTGTCTTCTTCAATGCCTCGCCCGAGCCGATATCAAATTTTGCGGCGCCCGCGCGCACCGCTGCGCCGACACCCGACTTCATCAAGTCGGTCCGGCTTCCATTGGCCACCTTGCCTTCCTTGCTAAAGGCATCGATCAACGGGCCATCGACGATTACAAGATCGTAGACTTCCCCCGCCGCTATACGCTTCTTAATGTTCGCACTTCCAGTCCAAGTAATTGACACCTTATGACCGGAGTTTTTCTCGAACTGTGGGACCAATTCGACAATCACCTCCTTGGTTGCAGCAACGGCGAGTACTGTGACTTCCGCGGCGCGTGCAGTGTTGAGATGAAAAAAACTTGCTGCCGCGACTAAAATGTATCCAAGTTTCAAGGTCGCCCCCATGTTCTCGGCCAAAGAACTATTCACAAAGCCCCAAAGCCTAAGACTGTTTTCACTGATTGCCATAGTCAATAGCTTTCCAATTTGACACACGCTCGCTGCATGACCGCTTTAGGTCAAAAGTAGACATGACGGCATCAAGTCTGATGTCCGTTGAGTGCCAATAGCGGACATTGCCGGTTCTGATCGGGCTTATTCGGCAGCGCCGGAAATCGCCGCTTCTCGCCGTAATACGGTCTCTAATTCTAAAGCCGCCGACGACACACCGGGGCTGTGTAAGATCGTTGCTGCCATCGTACGTGCGTTGACCGTATAAGACGGGTCATTAAGCAGATGATCAACGGCCGCTTTGATCTGTGTAGGCGTTGCATTGTCACCATCTAGCGAAAGCCCACAGCCGAGTGCTTCAACTTGGCTCGCTAGGATCGGCTGATCAGCCACAGGATTTGGTAGGCAGAGCAGTGGGACACCGTATCTTAGTGAGGTTATCACAGTCCCATGGCCAGCATGAGTTACAGTCAACGCTGCCGTTGGCAGAACTTCATCGTGCGGGGCGCGGCCGACAACGATGATATTCTCAGGCACAATCCTTGGATCAATTTCAACCGGGCCTGCGGTAACAATGGCTCGGCAATTGCAACGCGACAGAGCCTCAAGCGTTCTTAAGATGCGCGAGGTTTGATCCCAATAAGGGCCTGTCGAAAAGCTCACCAGCACCAGAGGACGACTGTCCGCCCTCAACCACGGGGCCCTCCATTCCGATGGGGAAGCTGACCCGGACATCGGACCAAAATAATGAAACGACTGCGGAGCCAGTGATGCCAGCGGGTCCAACTGGCGAATGCTGTTTGAAAGCGCCGGAAATCGTGTCCAGGCCTCCCAAAGAGTTTTGACCGGAGCAAGACCAGCTTGCATTCGTACTTGGTTCACTGCATCGAGAAGAAGCGTTTCAAATTGTCCATTGGGAGGCATGAGCGCCCCGGGGGCACTATGAACAAGAGCAGCGGCAGGCAATTCAAACTTTTCGGCCGCAGCCAAAGCACCGAACATCAGACAGTCCACAACTACAGCATCACAACGCTCACACGCCATTATTTGAGACACATCGTCGAGATGGTCGGCTGATGCCCAGACTGCCTCTAATTTGACTGCGAACATACGTTCGCGATTTTCATTGCGCCATTTTCTTGCAGATCGCTCCAAAAGGGTGAATCGGAAACCGCGCTCGGTAAAATAGTTTCGTTGATTTTCATATCCGGCGAACGTTATTTTATGACCCCGGCTCTCTAATGCTTGTGCAATAGCCACAGCCGGCGGCTGGTTGCCTGCTCCATCCCAAGTGAGAAATAGAAACCGAGCCATATTAAACCGCGCTCACAATCGCCTTGACGGTCGAGTACATCGTAAGTTCGCACTCCGCGCGTGATCGGCCCATGTCTCGCCGAAGTAGTTTCCATGTGTAGACATCGCAGACGCAGACAAGCTGATCGATGAACAAACGTCGCTCCTTCGCGTCCAGTTTGGCCATTTGGGGCGCAAATTGCCTTTGCACCCATTGCCGATGTCCTACCTTCCCGGTCTCGATCAGTTCGCGGTCTACGTTTTCCGCTAAGTTTCTGATGACCAAATCACCGAACTGTTCGTAGTGCTCGACAAGTGCAGCAATTGCACCTTCGATATCCCCCGGTAAGGGGCGCAGCCGCTGTGATCTCAAATCGCGGAGCAACTCTTCTAAGGCTTGGTCAAGAAGTGCGGACCGACCGCCAAAGACATTGATTATCGTCTGTACTGTGACCTGCGCACCGGCCGCCACGTCTTCAAGTCGGATTTCAGAGCGAAATCGGCTTCTTAATAAGGAAATAGCGGCATCAAGAATACGACGGTGAGTGGCCTCGGCTGAGGCTGCTCGCGCACTCATGTTGTATGGTCGCGCCGTTTTCATTTTAGTTATAACTAAAATGAAATGTGTCGCCAGTCAAGACGTCAATGTCCGCTTTGGGTGGTGAGTTCAACCGGTCACTGCAACACCGCTCGTAGTCTATCGGCAGGGGTTTCGAATCCCAAGGTCTCCCTCGGGCGTTGATTGAGCCGCAGAGCGATCTTGTTCAGGTAGGCCTGAGAGAACTGCGAGAGATCTGTCCCCTTTGGGAAATACTGTCGCAGCAGGCCATTGGTATTCTCGTTGCTGCCGCGCTGCCAAGGACTGCGTGGATCGCAGAAATAAACCTGCACGTTGGTGGCAATCGTGAAGTGCTTGTGGTCAGCCATCTCCTTGCCGCGATCCCAGGTCAATGAGCGACGCAACTCCTGCGGCAGCTTGCGCACGTGTTTAGCGAGCGTGGCGACCACGGTCGCGGTGTCCTTGCTCGGGATCTTGAGAAGCATCACAAAGCGGGTGTGGCGCTCGACGAGCGTCGCAATGTGGGTGTTGTTTGCTCCCGAGAGAAGGTCTCCTTCCCAGTGGCCTGGCACGGCGCGGTCGTCAGCCTCGGCCGGCCGTTCGCGGATGGAAACCGCATCGACGATCTGTCCCAGCCCGCTCTTCGTGGTGCCGCCCTTAGCCTGGCGCATCTGCCGCGCCGTGCGCAGGTGTGCCATCAGCTCCTTTTTCAGCACACCGCGGGCCTGAATGAAGAGACTGCGGTAGATCGTCTCGTGTGACACCTGCATGCCTTGATCGGCAGGGAACAGCTGCTTCAGCCAGCCGGCGATCTGCTTCGGCGACCACTGCAGCGAGAGCTTCTGCGCCACCCGCCATCGTAGCTCCGCATTGCGCGCCAGGCGACAGGGCTTCGGGCGCAGCGACCGCTCCCAGGCGCGCCTGTCGGCCCAACTTGCGCGGTAAGCGCGGCAGCCGCCGTTCCGTCTGATCTCCCGACTGACCGTCGACGGCGACCGTGCAAGGCCCTGTGCGATCTGTCGTATCGACCGACCAGCGGCAATGCCACGCGAGATCTCTTCGCGTTCCGCAAGCCTCAGAGCTCGCGCAGCTCTCCGGCGCGGCAGTGGAGCAATTCCTCCATTGAGCGCCAACACCCGGTAGACGCCGCTCTTGTTCCTTCGCTCAAGTCCGCGGGCGATATCCGCCACGCATTGACCGTTCTTCCACCGCTCCCAGAGCTCTGCTCGTTGCTTCGGCGTAAACCACGTCCGTGCATGCACACCCATCGATCACCTCCCAACCCAACAAGATTAGAAGGTGTTGCGTCGATCGGTTGAACCCGCCGCCAATAGCGGACATTCCGACAAATCCGGGCGATGTCCGCTTTACCCTCAATAGCGGACATTGATAAGCAGTTCTTCAATGTCCGCTAAGTGCCACAAGCGGACAAAGCGCTTAGCAATCGCCCTGTCGCGCCTGTCAATTACCGTCTCCTGCTACCAACGCTTGGCCTGCCAGGATTCGCTGAACGAACGCTTTCCCGTTTTCTGTTTTCAAAAAGTGTCGGTACGCTTGAATGCCGAAGCGAAGAGGATCGAAAAGGTACACGGTTGTATTGATTTCCATTTCTGTGGCGAATCCTCTCCCAGGATATTGTGCGAGCAACAATTCCCGGTAGCTCGGGGCCATCGTCCCCAGCATCGTCACGTAGGCAATGTATTCTTGGGCCTCAATCCGTGGCGCGGGTACGACGAAGTTGTTGGCAGCGATGACATGGGCCACCTCGTGTGCCGCCATGCACTGGTAGAGGGTACGATCGATTGGCAGATCGAACGGCGTTCCTCGCTCTTTGAGCTTTGCGAAAGTAAGCAGATAGGCGCATCGCTCACTAGCGATAAAGCATCCAGACCGGGAAGAAGTTCCGGAGCCGGGAAGTTCGTCCACGACGCGCAGGTCAATTTGTCCGGTGGTGACCAGCCCGAGAGCATGGAGAAATCGGATTGCATCACCCGCGCCTGCGCACGCTGTCTGGGCGTCAGGATGCTCCAGTGAATGGACTATGACGTTGGCCTCATTTGGGCAGCGGAAGTCGTCTGCGTGCGCCGATAATCCGAAGGCAACCCCGCAGGCCAAGACGGCTAATGCCAGTCGAGCCAGATATGCCGACATACCAGCCGCCAGTGTTGCGTGAAAAATAACCGTCTTTCAGCTAAGTTTATTTCACCTGCAGCCGATTGATGTATTCGATTAGGGCAAGGATGTGCGTTCGGACATAGGCCTCAGGGTCATAAGGCACATCCATATAATATTCGGCCCCTTTAATACGATATTGTCGGCCCCATATCGGCATGTCGCTCGAGCCATGCCCTCGGACTTCCCGTTCACCTGAAATAACGTCGTACATGACCGCCACCGGTAAAATACCGCCATTGGTCTTTGCAAGCGTCGTCAGATCAGCAATCTTTGGATTGACAAAACCTGCTGACGGGCCATCGCCTTTCCCCGTCAATCCATGGCAGGTCGCGCAATTGCTTTCGAATTCGACTTTGCCAAGATCAATTCGCTTCGGCTCGCCGGTTTTGGAGGTTTGCTGGGCAATAGCTATCGATCCAGTCCCAAGAAACAAAACGCCGATGAGGAGCGTATGGAAGAGCGAAGTGCGTTTCATTGCAGCCTCCTCTGTAAAACTATCATTTAAGATAATTCCTTCGATTTTGTTTTGACCTGGATCAAAGCCTGAAGCTGGCGGATCAGCGTCTTGCGATTGACGGGCAGTGTCTCCATGCGGGCCAAAAGCGGAATTCATGTCCGTAGCGATGGCTGCTCTTTGCAGCCCTGATGTCCGCTATGGGTCATTAGCGGACCGCGCCTTCTCCATGTTCTCAAAGACCGACAGATACGCGACTTTGGCGGCTCGCCCGAGATAGCTGCGGTCTTACCCCCGGCAGCGAGTTGTTTTTGGCCGCTCTCTCACGGTCATTTCGCAGCCAATATTTGCTCAACTCCTGGAGGTAGCGCGAATGATAGCAAGCAGCAGGGCTTTTACGTGGGCTGGGACTGTAATGAGTCAGACCGCGTCGTGAGAACACCTCGCTCGACAATTAAAAGCGGACTAGATGGATCGGAATGCACGGAAGAGCTGAACTATAGAGAGCGTCACGATTAGTAGGCCCACGGCGGTCATTAGACCCCGAGCCGGCACGCGCTTAACTACCCACCCCCCGAATGGCGCCGCCAGCACTCCGCCAAGTACGAGTGGGATAAGGTGTTCCAGCGGTGAGGCGCCAATTTCCGAAAAGAATGTGGTCGCGGCTGACACGGTCACGAAGAATTCAGCGGTATTGACCGAGCCCACGGCGTGGCGCGGCGCATGCCCTGAGCCGACGAGCGTTGAGGTTGTCACTGGTCCCCAGCCGCCACCACCGCTCGCGTCAAGAAATCCTGCGACAAATCCGAGCGGCGCAGCCCAGCCGGCGAGTTTTCGCGGTGCCAGCACGATCCGCATCGATCTCCAGAGAATATAGAGTCCCATGATCAGCAAATAGCCGTAAACGAATCGGCGCGCGGCGGTGACGTCGATATTCGATAGAACCCAGGCGCCCAAGATGGCGCCCAGCACACCGGTCACTCCAAGGCGCGCCACCATCCGCCAATCCACATTACGATGATAGATATGCGAAGCCGCCGATGCGCTAGTAGTGAAGATTTCAGCCGTATGTACCAGCGCGCTCGCATGTACCGGCGGCAGGCCTATAACCAGCAGCGCGGTGTTCGTCAGCACGCCGTAGGCCATGCCAAGCGCGCCATCGACAAGTTGCGCTACGAATCCGACGGCGAAAAAAAGCCACCAATCATCCATGATAATTTCCTCCGGCGATCCTAGCGGAGCAAATCTATGGGCTTTAGGTGAGATTTCGTCGCACTGCGAGGCGGGAGGAATGATGCGGACAACGGAATGCACGCTTTGGGTCACTAGCGGACATCGCGGGGCAGATTTAAAATGAAAGAGGCCGCCTACTGAGGCGGCCTCATCTCGATACTGAGTTAGTCAACTTTTAGCGTTGCCTAAGCTAAAATTTGTAGGCGAGGTCGGCCCGAACAACATGCACGTTGTCCTTCCAAGTATAAGCGATAGGCAATGTGCCGCCTGGCGTAAAAACAGCACCCGCGCTTTCCGTGCCGAAATGGTAAAATAGATACTGTGCGCCAATTATCCAGTTGGCCGTCAACATACGCTCGACGCCGCCGCCCAAAACCCATCCGCTTTGCGTTTTGTTGAAATTAGTCTGCGAAACGAAGGGCGCTAGCGCAATCAGTTGAGAACTAAAATCCGTGTTCTTCCAGGCCGCGCCACCGGTTAGATACAATAGATCGTTGTCCAAAGTGTATCCCACGCGGCCACGAATGCTCGAAAGCCATTTAACGTGAGTCGACATAGAAAGACTTGAACCTGGGACAATGGCAGTAAAGGCGGCAGCTGTTAGAGGGGCCGTAAAATTTGAGTTGCGCAATGACGCAAAAGAAAAATCCCCTTCCACTCCTAGTAGCCATGTCGGCGCAGGCTGCCAGTTATAGCCGAGCTGAATGCCGCCGACGGCGCCAAGTTTTGCGGAGCTGCCGAAGGTTACGGGGTCAAATCCGCCGAATATGAGGCCCGCACTGGGATCTGCCATTGACTGGCTGCCATCGGACCCCAATCCGGCGCCTGCATGCACACCGACGTAGAATCCGCCCCAGGTGTTGTAAACCGGAAAAACCTTTGGAGCTTTTGTCGGCAAATCGGCGGCATAGGCTGACTCGGCCGCTTGAGACGGCTGCATTTTAGGGCTGCGCTGCTTTGGAGGGCTTGCCTGTTTCGCAGCGCGTGGCTGGTCTTGATTCTGCAGGGTTGCGCGTAGTGCTTGGTTCTCTTTGAGCAATTGGACACGTTCGCGCAAAATCGCGTTTTGCTCGCGTAAGCGAGCATTTTCTATTTTTATCGCGGATATCGTCTCATCGTCATGCGATGAGGCAGCAGCAGCCGAAGTCGGAGGGAGAGATATTACGATTGTCCCTAGCGCAAAAGACGCAATAGCCCCTACAAACAACTTCTTCATTGGATCCCCCCAAGGTATGAAACCCGGCGGTTACCTTATCTGACGATCGAGCCGAAACCAGTGACTTATTTGTTACTAGGGATAGGAATTGGCAGTTGATTCCAGACATAGTATTGGCCGATGCAGAGACACCCATGCGGGCGCTATTACGTCGAGATGTCCGCTTTGGGTCATTAGCGGACATTGTGACATGTCCGAGTGATGTCCGCGTTACCCC
The DNA here is from genome assembly GCA_963762485.1 of uncultured Pseudomonadota bacterium. Lineage (GTDB taxonomy): Bacteria > Pseudomonadota > Alphaproteobacteria > Rhizobiales > Xanthobacteraceae > Pseudolabrys. Next base: position 11,086 of record CAVXLE010000001.1, read on the forward strand.
CAATAGTGGACCTACGCCAGCCTAAGAGCGGCAACACGATCGATTAGCGGCGCGTCATACCGTCCGCCCGCCGTTGACGTGCGGTCACTATTGGTCGTGACTAATTCCGGCCTATAGTACGCCGTATGTGGGGACGGTTTGGCGTCACGTTGGTTATCGTCGTGCTGGCCGCGGTTTGGATTGCCGCTGTCTATCTTGATTATTGTCAGCCGGCATCGTTCCTTCCTCCAATTCCGACCGTAGGTAACCTGCGATGATAGCGATTGATGCAGCGGGCCGCGCTTAAGCGTACATCCGGCTAAATTTTAGACCCAGGTATTGAGCATCCTGCCACACGTCTGCGCTATACCGGCCCTCGAATGCGACGACATCGATCATCAAAAGTACGCCGATCAAAGTGATCAGAATAAAAAAATTGGCGCATACCCTAAATCTATCCGTTCGCTATGTATCGATGTTTAACGCCGACAACGTCCTCGCAACGTCCGCTTTACCCCCGAAAGCGGGCATTCGGCAGCGCGATTGGCACGTCGGCTAAGACCTTCCGCGTGATGCCAGCTATGGCAACGAACGTGACTGATCGGCTATGGTCGCCGGAGGAATTGATGGAGCGAGCTTGAATGTAGGAAATCATGCAAGCCCGTATTTGGATTGGAATACTGATCGGCTCTAGCATCGGAGGCTTTATTCCCCAACTGTGGGGCGCGGGCCAACTTTCTTATTCATCAATATGGTTTAGTGGTATCGGCGCGTTTGTCGGATTGTTGATTGGTTACAAGCTAATCTAGAGGCAATATTTCAAATTAGGACACAACCAACTGTCCGGCCACGTCCGCTTTGGGTCATTAGCGGACATTCCGCAACGTCCGAGGCACGTCTGCTACACCCCGAAAGCGGACGTTTCGGTCGGCGTCCGGCATGTCCGCTAAGTGCCAAAAGCGGACATTGGTTTTTGCCTTAAAGGCAAACCTTTTACTTTCCTAGCTGAGCAATAAGCTTCCTTTACGTATGTTTTTTAGAATGCACTCAGAGTGGCTTTCGGCGGAAGCAAGATAAGCCCATGCATCAAGTAGCCACACTCCTGAGACGATGGCCACGCACGTCGGCAGCGCTCGGATTTGGCGCGGCGGGGACCGCGTTGTGTTTACTCTTGTGGGGTCCGTTAATTTTCCAAGCCCAGGGCGTGCGGCCGTTTGTCCTCTTTATTGGGACGCCTGGGGTCTCGGCGGCCGTTGCCGGTTGGGCCTCAGGCAAATGGTTGCTCGACTCTGCGCGAGTTTGCAGGCCAAGAAGCGCAGCCCTTCGGGGGGCGGTCATCGGCTCACTGGCACTGCTGCTTTATGCACCTCTGTTTGCAACAGTTTATGTTTTGACCCAACCGGCCACTGAACATTGGGACATCGCTAGTCTCACATTCCTCATGCTTGTAGGCAGCGCCTTCGTAATATGGCTTCGTGTGGCGCTGATTGGCGCGGCAATCGGTTGGGTGCTGTACCGCTTAACTTCGCACGACACCGGACCAGTATGAGCTTAGGGTCATTAGCGGACATTTTACGATACGGAAGCCTTCTGCTGTACCCCCGAAAGCGGACATTCCCCTGAGTCGCGGTGACCTCGGCCCAGCGATGGCCGACTTTGCCGGATGTGCCCACCATGGGTGAAGCCGGCATCAAGGACTTCGTGGTCACTTCGTGGGCTGCCTTCGTGCTGCCGGCGGCGACACCGCGCCCGATCATCGACAAGCTCTCCGCGGCACAGCGGAAGATCGCGGCTGAAAAAGAAGTCCAGGACCGTTTCCTCGTCGCCGGTGCACGTGTCCTGTCCAGCAGCCCGGAGGGAGCAATCGCCTTCGCGGCGAAGGAACGTGCCGTGTGGAAGGACGTGGTTGCGGCGTCAGGCGCGAAAGTGGATTAGTCCGGAGGCCGGTGCGCCACGTTTGCGTTTATGCTAGATCGCCCGGCAACGGTCCCGTAGCTCAGCTGGATAGAGCAGCGGTTTCCTAAACCGAAGGTCGGAGGTTCGACTCCTCTCGGGACCGCCATAAAAAACAATGGCTATAAGAAAATTTTCAGGATTGAGAAATTGACCGTGCAAACGCTTTCATACAAAGCGTTACGCGCTAATGAGCCATAAATGACACCGGCAACGCTAAGGCAGTAACGCTGACTATTTTGATCGAAGTGCCGTGCTAGTCTGGTCCGGGAGGAAACAAGGAGAAATACGATGCGCGCGTACGTGATCGTTGGAGCGGCCTTAGCCTTCACAATCACTCCTGCTATGGCTGGCGGCAAAAGCGGCGGCGGAGGACACGCCACAACCCAAAATCACCCGCAGGAGAATATTTCTCTAAGTTACGGGAAAGTTGAGCACACCTACGTGGAGCAAAAAGCATCGCGCGACTCCGCATCGGGCAAAGCGCGCGGCAAGCGTTCGTGGAATCCGAACATGACTATCTCAACGCCTAAATAAAGCAGGCATTTTGCGACTGCCCGATAATAGATCGCGGGTGTGAACCTCATCACACCAGTGGAATAAATCGCCGGCTAAGGTGTTCTCTAGTTGTGGCGTAGCGTACAAACAGTGGAGGGATGACATGACGATGTTGTCTCCATCCGCGTCTGTTTCTGATCTCCCGCTTCCTACGGCAGATTCGCGTTCCGGCCTAGCAACTGAACCGGTCATCCATCGAATTTGGCCATCAGCAACAGTAGCTTTTGGATTAGGGCTCAGTGCGGCTTGGACATGCCTCTTGGGATACGGGCTCTTCAAATTAATAGCGCTTACAATTTAAAGACGCCAAAACGTCAGGCTCAGGAATTTTTGCGCCTGTCAAAGACGCGACCGCCAGAGGAACCAAGCTACTCCAAGCATTGATGGGATCAGTACTAAGAGGGCGCCGTCCAAGAAGTAATGCATCATTCGCTTGCTCCATCGTCAGAATGAGCACTCGAACGCACAAAGAAATAGTATATCACCCCTCCGGTCTCAGCGATCATTAAAACTTTGCGAGAGTGCGGCCACCAGGCTTGCGCAATGGCTCTGGCAAACGGATTCAATCGGCTTGCGCATAATCTTAGAAGTTGGCCTTTAATTCCTAAACCGAAGGTCGGAGGTTCGACTCCTCTCCGGACCGCCAAACCTTTTTTGAATTTCCAAGCGTTTTTTGCCGAATTTTCAAACTGGGACTGCAATGTCTGCTGGCGGGTAAAGCGGACGTGGCGCCTGCAGTGTGGTATGTCCGCTTCGCCGGTCGTTAACGGCGCGCTCGGGGGATCATCATGAAAAATACAACTACGCGCATTCGTAGCATTTTCGTTGCCACGCTGCTCGGGCTTACAGTCGCGGGCTGTGGTTACAATGCCATCCCGACTTATGAAGAGCAGGCCAAGGCCAAATGGGCAGACGTACAAAACAATTATCAGCGGCGCGCTGATCTGATCCCAAATCTCGTCGCCACTGTTCAGGGCTACGCCAAACAGGAAAGGGAAGTGCTAACGGCAGTTGTGGAAGCGCGCGCGAAAGCCACGCAAGTAAAGATAGACGTTTCGCAACTTAGCGATCCCGACAAGCTCAAGCAGTTTCAGGACGCGCAAAACCAGCTTACCGGCGCCCTCGGTCGGCTACTTGCAGTTAGCGAGAACTATCCCGAACTCAAGTCTAATCAGAACTTCTTGGCACTGCAGTCGCAGCTCGAAGGCACCGAGAACCGAATTGCGGTTGCCCGCCGCGATTACATTGAAGCGGTCCGCCTCTATAATACGTCACTCAGGACGTTCCCCACTGTGTTGTGGGCCATGACCTTCTTCCGTTCCAATAAGCCGATGGCTGAGTTTGCCGCGAGCGAGGGTACAGAGAAGCCTCCGCAAGTAAAATTCTGAAACGCCGTCGCGACCTGAAGGCTTCGACATGAACGCGGGCCGCATCTTTTCTGCCCCTGGTGGAAGAGGATTGCGTCCGGTCATCATCTTTACGGCGTTCCTTTGCACGATCGCGACCGCCGTTGCCCTGACTTTTCCTCCACTGTCGGGTCGAGTTGTCGACCGAGCAAGTCTCATTCAGCCTGCGACACGCACTGCGATCGAGCAGAAGCTTGCTGACCTCGAAGCAAAGTCCGGCATCCAACTTGTCGTTGCCACTGTCACATCACTCGAAGGCCAAGAGATCGAGCCATACGCCAACGAACTTTTTCGAAGCTGGAAACTCGGCGAAAAGACAAAAAATAACGGCGTCTTGCTGCTTGTCGCACCAAACGAGCGGCGGGTGCGCATCGAAGTCGGTTATGGTCTAGAGGGCACGCTCACCGACGCGCTGTCGAAAGTCATTATTGCGAACGCCATTACACCGCGTTTCAAGGCCGGCGATTTCAACGTTGGCATCGCGCGCGGTGTCGACGATATCATCACCGTCCTAACAACAGATGCATCCGAATGGCAGCAGCGTCCATCGCTGCGGCTCGACACTCAGCAGACTGCCGACCCGGCGAGCTGGCTGCTCTTTGTGGCGGTGATTGTTGTTTTTATTTTACTCGTCGTTTCGCCCGGCTTCCGCTGGCTGTTCCTGAATATCGTGCTCAATGTTGCATTCAGCTCTGGCGGCTCGAGTGGCAGAGGCGGATTTTCAGGAGGCGGAGGTTCATCAGGAGGCGGTGGGGCCTCGGGGAGTTGGTGATGAGCATTTCCAAAGAAGACCGGGAACGCATTGCGACCGCCATTCAATCTGCTGAAGCAAAGACTTCGAGTGAAATTGTTTGCGTGTTGGCGCAGGCGTCTTCCCACGCTACGGCTTTGCCAATTTTTATCGCTGCGGTCGTCGCGCTCGCTTTGCCCTGGCTTCTTATGGCTTTGACCGCAATGACCGTACAACGAATTTTATCGCTGCAAGTCGTCGTGTTTTTAGCGCTTTTAATACCTCTTTGTTTGCCGCGCGTGCGGGTTGCGCTTGTTCCCCGTAAAGCGCGGCGTGCAATAGCGCATCGTGTTGCCATGGAGCAATTTATTAATCGCGGTATTGCACGGGACAAAAATCGCCCAGGAATATTGATTTTCGTTTCACTTGCGGAGCATTATGCACGCATTGTCGTAGATGATGATGTTGCAATTCGAATTCCCCAGTCGAAATGGCAAGGGGCTGTTGATGCGCTGGTTGCGCATATGCGCGATGGAAGAATTGCCGATGGTTTTATTGCGGCGATCGAAGTGTGCGGAAACGAGCTTGCGCAACATTTTCCACGTACGGAGATAACCCGCAATGAGTTGCCGGACCGGATTTATTTGATCTAGGCGCGGAACTTCTGCAGCTGACAATTAGGTGCATTTTTCTGTGCGGCTTTGGGACAGAGCCGACATGCAAGGTACTTTGTCGCCATTCGGGCACTAAGGACGGCGACAACACAAATAATTACTATTCACACTATTTGGTCGGCTCGAGTTTAAGCGTGTAGCGTTCGGTATATGGATATCCGCCACCAGAATTGTTCCATTCGTGGTCTAACATGTATGCGCCGTCCTTATTTTTCTGCAGGTCGTGAAAGACTTGTGAGAAATGTGGCCACATGTAAACGGCCACGGTGCTGGCCGGTTGGCCCCCACCGGGACATGGAGACATCTGGATCTTTGTGGACGTTCCGTTGGATGCATCCAAGCTGATGGCGTCTCCATCCTTTAGCGCCCCGTTGAGTTTGACGCTGACATTTCCGGGGCTGATCGTATCAGAAGGGCACTTCGCGACCTCGAGCCTCTCGCTCTGGCTCCCGCTCAGCGTTCCGGATAAATTGCCGTTCCCGTCGCGCGTCAGCGTGATGTCAAAGCGTCCAGTGAAATACTGCATGCCCGAAGGCACCTTTTGCTGCGACTTGAATACCAGCGTGCCGAAGTAATCCCCGTTGGTCGGGAATTCGCCATCCTCGCCGCTCTGATGCCCGACCGCGTCCTCCGCGAGCGCATGAAGGTGGACGATCGGCGGCGGGTTACTCGGCACCGTGTAGGTGATTTGCACGGATTGCCGCGCACACGGATCAGGTGGCCGGCTGAACTGCTTGCTGTCGACCAGACCGTCAGTGTTGCTTGTGAGCTGGATCATTTGCACGCCTGTCGGCTTACTTCGGTGTCCGTCCTCGTAGCGTTCACTGGCCGTGATAGTGACCGAAATTTTGTCGCCGGCCTTAACCTTTTTGCCCTTGGGCGGCATTGATGTGACTTTGAGCCTCGGTGCATCTCGATCATCGGTGTTTGCGCTCGCCCTTACGTCACCATCCTTCCCCGCGGCCGAGTCGATCTGGATCTGACCGGCATCGACGCCGGCTTGCGTAAGAGCCGCTTGCAAAGCGTCCGCGCGCGCTTTTGCCAAAATGTCGTTGAACGTTGGGTCACCCTGCTCGGTCAAAATCGTGAACTGGATGTTTGGTGGATAGCACTTTCGATCAGTGTTGGAGGTGCCGCTTCCAAGCGTATCGGCAGCATTCTTAATCGCTGGGAAGTTGTTGACTTCGGCCAAGTCGGGCTCGAATACGCCGCTGATGGTAATTGACTTCTGGGTCTCCGCGAAAGCAGAGCCCATGAAATTGAGCATGGCGCTAATGATCAGCGCGACTATCGTTGAGAGCGCAAAGCTGCTTATGATAATTCGGAATTTGATATGATCTTTCGGCATAATGTCGTCCCCCAATCGGCATCCTATACCGCCCGGCAAGATACCCGCCGGCCAAAAATTGTAGCTCAGCGCTCACATCAAATACACACAACGCCGAGCCGCTGGGCCGAGGGGCTATGATTTTGTAACAGTAATTTCGACGCGCCGATTTTTGGCGCGGCCCTCGGGATCGTCAGAACCATCAGGCTTGTTATTGGGCGCAACCGGCTTCGTCTTGCCCCATCCGCGTGTCACGATATTTGCGCCATTGATGCCGGCATGGCTGGCGAGCCATTGCGCTACAGTCGCAGCGCGTCTCTCCGATAGCGACTGGTTGTAAGCATCGCTGCCTTTGCCGTCGGTGTGGCCTTCGATCAAGAGCCTGGCCTTCGGATAAGACTTCAGCACGGTTACCACTTTCTGCAATTCCGGCTCGGCAACAGGCTTGATGTCGGCCTTGTCGAAATCGAACAGCAAGTCGGCGGAGAGGTTGACCTTGACCTCCTGTGGGGTCTCTTCGGCTTTGAGGTCCTTGAGCGCACGTTGCAGATCATCTGAACGGCCGGCGACCGCAATCCCCGATGCCGCAGCGCCGCCTTCGCCGCTCATTGCGACTGCTTCAAAAGGCGCAAACCAGGGGAACACGATGTCGACCGATCGCACATCGTCAGGCGGGGCCTGGAACGTCAGGTCCACAAATATCTGGCCACCCGGCTTCACACGCGACAGGAACCAACGTCCGCCCTCATTCTTGTCCGCCATTGGCGAAACGATAAAAAGCCCTTCGTTATCCTTGAGCAGCGGGTAGCTGCGTTTCCCATGCGGGTCGAGCGCATAGACATCACGATAGCTCACCGTACGCGATGCAACCGGTTTTGTGCTCGGATTGACAATTTTCAGTCGCACCTTGAGTTGCCCTTGCGAACGGTCGGCCGACAGCAAACTTGCCTGGAGCGGCGGCACGCTGCTCTTCACTTCCTGGCCGGGCGCCGGCGCTCCTTCGGTCACAGCCATGTTGCTCATTGAATGAAAGAGAGGGCCTTCCACGCTGACCACGCTGCCAGTTGGCACCGCATCGAATAAGGCCCACGCCAACGTCTCAGACTGGGGCTCCAGCTTGGGAAACCAGCGGCCTCCGCCGTTCCAATCCGAGATTGGACCTGCCAGGAAATGGCCATTGGCATCCTTGAGCGCGAAGTGTTTCTTGTTACCCTTTGGGTCGATGACGACGACCTGGGCGAAGTCAATCGCCTGCGGAGACGCGGCTTGTTTGCTCTCCGGGTTGTGCAGAAGGATGCCAATATGAAGAACGCCGTCGTACTGGCGAAGGAATGCGATTTCTGCCGTAACGCCGGGGAGATCGGTCTCCTGTGGCGCCCCGAAAGCGGGCTGGAAAAACGTGGCGGCCAACAATAGCAGCCAGAAAAACGTTCTCACGCGACGCATGATCTATGCCCTCGTGGCCACTATGAGGTTTGCAGTTAAACTCGGCGACAGCGTGGGACTGAGCGACTTTCTAATTTTGGCGTATTTTACCCGTTCTGAGCATGCCGTCGACTGTTTGGGGACGAACATATGATCCACCGGGCCCGTACCCATGTCGCGATGTGCGTTTTTTTGGGCATCGCGTTTGACATTCCATTTGGCAACGCCAACGCTGGTGAAACGCAAAGCCAGGGCGACACTTTCATCCCCTGTGGCGGTTGCCAGCCCATTCACCGGTTCAAATACCCTCCGCCTCCGGCACCAATTCCGCAAGTCCAGCCGTTAAAAGGAGTTGGTCCGACGCAAGGGAAGAACCCTAAAAATGCCGGCGGCGACAAAAGAACCGGTAAGTCGGCAGGGTGCCAAGAAGGAGGACAGACGAACCCGATTGGCACCAAGGTCACGTTGAATGGCTTCTCCTACACGTGCACTGACAAGGGATGGAGATTAAACCTCCCAGGCTCCAACAACGACAAAGCAAACGGCAAGTCGGCAGGGTGCCAAGGAGGAGGACAGATGAACCCGATTGGCACAAAGGTCACATTAAGTGGTTACCCCTACACGTGTACTGATGAGGGATGGATATTGACGCTTCGGGAGTAAACCGGCGGCCGGCAGACTGCTGTTCTGTCCGCGCAACGGCATCGTAGAAATTCAATCGGGGAGTAGACGCGCGGGGTGCCCCCCACCACCTGGGCGATTACGATTTCCGGTTTTACAGTTCGGCAAAATGCCTTTAGCGCCCGTGAGTGTCGTTAGAATAGTTTGACACTGTAAGTCGTTGAATTTCCTTGTTCGCTGTACAACTCTCGGGACCGCCAAACGTACTTTGAATTTCCAAGATTTTTAGCCCGACTTGTCAAACCGGGACTGCAATGTCCGCTTTTGGGGGTAAAGCGGACATGGCCTCTCAATCGCAAAATGTCCGCTAATGACCCAAAGCGGACATCCTGGACAAGCGGACAGCTTTGCAACTCGGTCAAACCGGAGACCATTAGGATCCCCACATGTTGTTCTCCGGTCGCTTGGGGTCGTAACGCACAGCACCGCTATCGCCCGGATTTAATTCGGCGACGGCACCGGGCGCGAGCGGGCCGCTGTTTGCTTCGTGCTCGCTTCCGGTCGCGTCGCGAAATTTAAAGCGGACCTCCCATTGCTCCACGCCGTTGATTGTCAGCCCGCTTGGCTCGACGGAGAGCACGGTGCCTTGCACAAGACGGCCGCTCTGCCGTAGGCGATGCAGCCGCCAGGCGCGCCGTGTTACGGCAACGCTCATGCCGCCGCCGACGATGGCGAACAGCAGGCCGAGGCCGGTGGCCATGACGCCATCCATCGCGTGGTCCTCGCTGGCCGCACGATTGGTGTGGGGACGATCCGGGAGAAAGCGCACCGAGAGCGCATCGCCTTCCTTCACCGCCTCCCACAGATCAACCGGCGGAGCATAGCTGCCCTCGACCGTCTCGCCACTGGCGGTGGTGAAGCGATAGGACAGGATGTATTTCGTGGAGTTGTTGCCGTTCTGCTCGGCACGCGTGATCGTCTTGCCCGTGATGTGCCCTTCCGCGAGCACGCCGTGCCCTGCGTAGCTGCGCTCGTCGGCGAGCATCGTGATCCCCCAGATCAGGATCGTGATGCCGACGGTCGAGAAGATAATTCCGACCGCCGGAATGACCCAGGCCTGTGGCAACCAGCGCCAGCCCTGCCGCCGGCCGCCCATGCCGGACAGGGACGGCATCACTGACAGCCCGGTCACCGCCGCGCCGGCGAGTGCTGAATTGCCGGCGGCGCCGGTCCGGTGCTGCGCAGGTCTCGCGGCGGGAACGCCATGCGTCACGGAAACCGGTTGTGTCCACTCCACCCTGCTGCGGCCGCGCCCAATAGTTAGCCCGACAACGAGCGCCCCAATGCCGATCAGCACGCCGCCCAATCCTATACCGAACAACAGCAGCACCCGACCCCATCCGGTGCCGGCGCCGTCGATGCGGAAATTCCATGGCTCGTCGGCAATGAATGTAACGGCAATCGGGCCGCGCTCGGATAGCCGCCGCCACGCATCGTAATCGACATTGGCGCTGCCGACGACCTCGTCGCCCGACGGGGCGTCATAGCGGAACGTAACCTTGTACGAGGTCGATGTCGTTACGCCGTCGCGGCTGTTGCTCGAACTGCGTACTGCGGCTTTGCTCAGCACCTGACCTGTGGCCCGCGCGGTCTGTGTTTTAAACGTGGCATCGACGGACCGCTGTGAGGCGATCAGGTAGACGCCGGCAATCAAGAATGGCGTAGTGATGACCAGCCAGAGGCCGGCGAATGTAAGAAAAGGCTGGCGCGCAAGTGCGTCGAGCACGGTCGCCGCCACGCGGGGTGGTGGCCACAGGCTCCATACCAGCATGAGGCCGCCGATAAGCACGAACACGCTGCCGATGCCGCCGAAGATGGCGGGTAACATCACATCTTGCTGTTGACCTTCGACCCGGTGGATGGCCGGATCCGCCGGCAGATACACGACGTTCACGGTTCCGCCGGGTTTCAATTGCTGCCAAGTCGCAAATGTAACGCCGGCGCTATCGGTAAATTCGTTGCCCGGCGGGCTGCGAAACCGATAGCTGACGTGGAAGCCGGTGTCGTCGCCGCCGCCGCTGCGGTCCGCATGGATCGACTTGCGTAATACGGTGCCGTGAGCGGTCGCACCTTCCGTGCGCAGGCTGCGGATCGCGCGCGCATCGTGCAGCCACATGGATGCCCCGGTTCCGGCGAACAGCAGGCCGATGAGGAAAAAAAACGCGCCGCACAGGATCACCGGCAGACGAGAGCTGGGAATTCCCACGGAGAGCACCGCTTCATCCCCTCCCACGCACCCGGCTCGCGAAGTTGGCGCCGCGAACAACAGAGTCGTAAGTCTAGTTTTTCCGCGCCTGATGAAGTTCTATCTTCGCATCCACGGGCCAAAAACCCGGCGTTTGGGGGAGCACATTGCTTGCGCCGTCTTTGGCGGCGACCTTTGGCTGCAGGAACGATTGCGACCCGGCGCCGAGAAATCCCGACGTTGACCTCGAAAACGTATTGCTTCCACTCCTACACTTACTTGACATCTTGATCGTCTTTCGCGGATTGGCCAACTCGAGTTGGAACTCGTCGCCGACGTGCCGCCCGCTGATCGAAACATCGAAGGGGTCGGGCGGCGTGTTCTGGCTGACGCAGTCACCAGAGACCTGCGGCTCGCTCGTCACCGTGACGTGGCCGCTTCCTTCAATTGTGCCACGGTCCTTCTCCGAGAAGCTAAACTCGACCACCGCAGTTTCATTGTATTGGCTGCCTTGCCCGTGCCCTCTGAGCGTGCCGTACCAGTCGCCGGTTGGAAAATCCGCCTCTTCAAACGTCCCGAGCCCGACGGCATCCTCGGCATAAACGCGAAGCTTTACGACGGGGGGCGGATTGGCAGGAACGGTGTAAGTCCGCTCAAAAGTTCTCACCTGGCAGGGCGGCGGCTTCATGCCGTAGTCTTCGGCGGGTTCCTCGAGTAATCCATTGGCGATCAGTTGGATCGACTTGACGCCGGTCGGCCAGCTTTTATTGCTGTCTCTCACCGTCGAGTGGACGGCGATCTTCTGGCCCGCTTTGACCTTGGTACCCTTCAGCGGATTGGAGTTGGTCCGGATGATTGGCGGGTCGCGATCGACACCGTTAAATTGAACCTGCGTTTTGTCGTCTTGCCCCAATATCGAGGAGATATCGAAGTCCGTTTTCGGGGCAAGCCCCTTGCCGGTGAAATAATCAGTCAGGGCGGCTGTCCGTGCGTCTCCGATAGCTGTCTTCGGTAAGCCCCCAGCAAGGAAGGGGGGCGAGAAAACAGTAATGCTGGCGGCGGCCGGATAGCATCCGTGGTCGTTGTTCTTATTGGCGTCTTTGATCGCCTGAATGGTGCTGGCCAAGTCCTGATTTTTGGTCGCTTTCAGTTCTACAAGACTTTCATCGAACAAATTTGTAATGGCGCAAGGCGTTGCCGAGCAAGCATTGGCCGAAATTTGCGCCGTTGCGGCAGACGAACAGAACGGATTGATCCCCGCAAAAAGTGCGAGTGCAAGTCCTGTAAAGCAATGAAATTCCCAGCCCCACGGTTTCATGGACGCGCCTCCGTCGCCAAGGCGAAAAACTCTTCCATTCTCACTGCATCTGAATCACCACATCCTGACCTTCAGCAAGATCGACCGGTACTTTTTGATTGTGAATCTCGAGGGTGTAATTCCCCGGCGGTAGCGTCGTCGAGTTCTGCGTCCAAGAAACCTTCGAAACCACGGTGCCTTCCGCATCCATGATCGGAATGCCGTTGACAGGCGCCCCTTCCACTTTGATCGTCCCCGGGTTGAGCACCTTGTGCTCGCCGTCCTTGACCTCGATGTTCCTCCACACCGCCTTATCGAATGTGACCGCGAATGTTGACGGCAGCACGGTCATACGTGGATTGGTCGAGACGATGCCGCCGAGGTCCTCGCCGGTTTCGTTGTCGAGCACCCTGTGTCCGGAAATGCTGGCGTTCCTGATCTCGAGCACCGCCGGCACAATTGTCGTCGTCGCGCCCGACTTGACCTCGATGCTCTTCCAGATCGTCTTGCCGAAGGCGACGTTGTAAAAGCCGGCCGGCAGCTCGATCGAGGTGGTAAACGAACTGAGCTTACCGACCTGTTTGTCGGTCTCGGCCTCAGTCACAATGTGCCCCATCATCTCGGCGTTTTGGATCGCCAGTTTGCCCGGCTTCGGCGGTCCGGCAATAACAATTCGAGTGGTCTCACGTGGCGCGGGTGAAGCCGTCGGAGGCGGAGCAGGAGGCGGAGGAGGCGCTTCGGCTTTGGCCGCTTCGCCTAATGCCTCGGCAAGCTTGCCGGCGCTGTTGGCGTCATAATATTTGCCGCGCGCCACCCGCGCGATGCATTGCAGCTGATATTTCGCCGCGGCGTCGACCGCAAAGCCGATGGTGTGGATCACGAGTGAGGCGTCGGCATCAGCGAGCGCCTTGGCGGTCGCGCACGGGTCGCCCTCGCAGGTCTCCTTGCCGTCGCTGACCAGGATGACGACGCGCGGCTTGGCGTCCTCCTTGCCAACGTCCTCGGCCGCGAGCTTGATGACGTAGGTAATCGGAGTGTAGCCCTGCGCCTTGATTGAATGCGCCTTGGCCAGAATAGCCGCCTTGTTGGCGGCGAGGCCATCGAAGCCAACCATCAGCTGGGTGTCCTTGCAATCGTGCTTGGAAGTCGGCGACTGATGGCCATAGGCGCGCAGCGATATACGCACGTCGGGTGGAAGCTTGCCGACGATCTCGTCAACTGCCGCCTTGGCCGCCTCGATGCGTGTGCGGCCTTCGGGAAGTTGCGCGTTCATGCTACCGGAGGCGTCAAGGATCAGCGCGATGCTTTTGCCGGCGTTTGCGGGCGCACTCACCGCGAGCGACGCGCCGAAAGCAAGGCAGGCGAAACTTCCCAATTTTCTGCTCATGCCACCCCCAATCGGTGTCGCCGACGCAATGTGCGGCGAAGCGAGGCCTGAGCCAGCAGCGGCTGCAGACCCCCGGTCCCGTCAGCCCATAACAATCATAGATCGTTGCTGACCCCTTGAAAATGGGGCTTCGAATGTCTGCTTTGAGGGTAACAGCGAACATCAAGGTTTGACGCCGTTATGTCCGCTAGTAACCCAAAGCGGATACCGCGGTTAGAGGACGCCAGGCCTGCTCTTGCCCCAAAGTGGCCATCCCGCGAATGCCGTTACCACGCAAAGGGCGCGACTAGCGCCTAGCAGGTTGTGCACTTCATCTCGATGGTTCCGTCCACGTTCCAGTTACCGGGTAACGCTGCGTGTACTTCCTGAGTGACGGCATTATCTTTTGTCAGGTGCACCTGCACCGGATTGCCAAATAAAGGGGTAACGCCCATCGCCGGGCTCATTCCTGGAATGCTGTTTGTTCCACCATGCTGACCGGCGCATTGGGCGGAGACTTGGTACGTCACCCGGTCAGGCGTCTTGAGTTGGATTGATAGCTCGTCGCCAGCACGCTCACCACCAACGTTCACGTTGAAATCATCGGACGACTGTGTGCGCGTGTGGACGCATTTGCCTATCGTTTGTGGCGCATGCGTCATACTCGCGCGGCCTTCGCCAGCGATCTTGTGGTCTACACCCACTACGAAGGTGAAAGGAAGTTTCATTTGGTCGTTGTAGATGTTGCCTTGTCCGTGTGCCGTCAAAGTGCCTTTCCAGCAACTCGGCAGCAGCCCGGCGGCACGCATCTGTTCGATCACCCGTGCCACCGCGCTCGGGTCGGGAATGCCAGCCCCGGAAGTAGTGAATGTCGGCACGTGAAAATCGGACCCCTCGATCCCCTCTCCGGTTGGCTTATACGCGTTTTCGCTACACGTGTTCCGGGCACTAAGTTCAGGGCGACCAGGACAGGTAACGTAATAATCGTCGCCGAGCCCGAGGACATGGCCAACTTCGTGAGCCACCACTCCCGCATCAAGTACATCATCATTCCAGGTGCCGCTGACATCCCTTTGATAGGGAAACGGATTGTCCAGCGTGGGCACATTATCGTCCGGCCCCGTGGCATCCCAGCCCGTATAAGCGCTGGTGAGGTCAAGAACGACGTGGTGCCAGCCCGCTTGTTTTGGCGCGCCCTTTGCGCGCGGGACGATCTGGAGATCGAGCCGGAAAGTGAGACAATCTCCCCACTTGAGCCCCTTGAGCGCATCATTCCATATCTGACCAACTTCGCGCTGGAGATATTGTGCAATGTCTTCAGCCTCACCTGTATCGAGGTGTTTCATTCTTTCCCCCAAGAGCCCATCGACCTCGATCTGCACATGAATGACCACTGTCATGCCCTCGACAGTGACGGTGGTCCCTGCGGCAGCTGCAGGCAACGAATAGGTCGCGGCCAGAAAAGCAAGCGCCCATGCGGCCAGTGATAGTCGCCCCATCTTCACCCCCTCGCACATTCCGAATGATGAGCAGCCTCTGCAAATCAATTTGTAACGTCACTCAGAAAAAAGGCTGGTCAAAATTAGCATGATGACCATTGACTCGAAACGGGGTCATAGACGTCCGCTAATGACCCAAAGCGGACGTACCGCATCAACCTGGCGTGGTTCCCCGGACGACCCAAGCAGTTGCGGCATACGACCGAACGCCATCTTGTTCGCCATCGAGATAAGCCTGCTCGACGGCATCTTTTAGCTTTCGTTGCTGGTCGACACTCAGGGCGCTGACGTAATCGGCCACTGGCCCATCCTTCCCAACGTAGGGAGCCCAGTAGTCGGAGAACGAGGCGAACTCCATACGGATCGTTAGTGTCCCCTCCTGCACGTTTTCAAAGCCGGCTCTGCGCCATGCCGATACCAACTCGCCCGGACGTGTCACGGGGCGAGTATAATTTCGGGCGCGCCGTTCATTCGCGGCAGGGTCAAGCACGGCTGCCGTGTCAAATAAGATGCGGTTTGCAACATAGCCGCCCCGAGCATCCCACACTGCTGCTGCTACGGTCGAACTGGGCCGTGCGACGCGTTGCATTTCTGCAACCGCTCGATCTGTCTGCGGCACAAAGTGCAACATGAGCAGTGATAAAACGCGGTCGAAAGAGTGGTCCGGGAATGGCAATGCGCAGGCATCTCCGGCCTTAAATTCTATCCGCGGATCGGAATTGCGATTCGATGCATAGCGAATGTATTCGGGTGAAAAATCTAACCCACAGATTCCCTTGATTTTCGTCCGTGCTGCCAAAGCAAACGTTAAGCTTCCAGTTCCGCAACCCACATCAAGCACATGTTCGCCGTCGGCAAAACCGGAGAAGTCAAGGAACGGTTCTGCCAGGCGCTGGCTCCAACGCCCCATCTGCAGTTCGTAACCGTCGCCATCCGAAGCCTTGAAAGTTGATGAACTTGTCATTCTAACCCCCCGGGGCCGTCAATATGATTTGGCGTACATCTTGAAAATCATAGGCGGGATTGCACACGTCGGTAAGAGCGGACGATGTCCGCTTCTGATGCTGTGGACGGCGCCCGCTCTGAGGCATCGAAGTGCCATAGGGTGGTTGCGCTGAAGCAAACCACATTGAGGGGAGCCGTCCATGGGCGAGGTTAGCACGATTGGTCTTGATATTGCGAAGTCAGTGTTTCAGGTGCACGGGGTTGATGGCACTGGCGCGGTCGTGATCCGCAAGCGCATCAGTCGCGTCAAGATGTTGGAGTTCTTCGCTGACCTGCCGCGGTGCCTGGTCGGGATCGAAGCCTGTCCGTCGGCGCATCACTGGGGTCGTGGGCTGCAGGCGCTCGGCCACACGGTGAGGCTGCTGCCGCCGAATTATGTGAAGGCCTATCTCAAGCGCAGCAAGAACGATGCGAACGATGCGGCCGCGATCTGCGAGGCCGTGGTGCGGCCATCGATGCGGTTTGTGCCGATCAAGACGAAGGAACAGCAGGCTGGTCTGATGTTGCACCGGACCCGGCAATTGCTGGTGCGTCAGCGCACGATGTTGAGCAACGCCCTGCGCGGGCACCTGGCGGAACTGGGCATCGTGTCGGCGAAGGGACGCAATGGCATCAGCCAATTGCTTGGCATCATCACGGACGTCACAGATAACCGGGTCGCCCCAGCGGTCCGCGGTCTTCTCGATGTGCTGGCACGCCAGTACAGCGCGATCGGTGCCGAAATCAGATCAATCGACAAAAGTATCCTCACCTGGCATCGCTCATGCGAGGCGAGCCGTCGCCTGGAGGAGATCCCCGGCATTGGCCCGATCGTGGCCACCGCGCTGGTTGCCGAGATCGGCGACTGGAGGCAGTTCCGCTCGGGGCGCAACCTTGCCGCCTGGATCGGGTAGGTGCCCAGGCAACATTCGACCGGCGGCAAGGACAAGCTCGGCAGCATCACCAAGCAGGGTAATCGCTACGGCCGCGACGGCTGGTTCGTCACGGGCGCCATGGCCGTCATCCGCTACGCCAAGAAGCACGGCACGCGGAAGGCGGCCGTGGCTGGCACGACTCGATGGAGCGCCGACACACCAAGGTGGCGGCGGTGGCGCTCGCCGACAAGATGGCGCGGATGGCCTGGGCCATCATGGTCCGTAGCGAGAGATACGAGGAGCCGAAGCTGCTGCTGGCAGCGTGAAAACGTCAGTCGATCGATCGGCAACACCAATTGGCGAGGGCATGACGACGTAATGCAGAAACGGCTCGTTCCGGGGATCGGAGGAGCCCGCTAGGGTCATCGCATTATCGAATGCGCGCGATGGATTGGGACCCGATCCGCGCAGAGCATTAGGGCCAGCGGCCATCCGCGCCGCATCAACAGGCCGGACACGTGACCGCACCCGACCAATGCTGCAGAAACGTCAAAAAGTTCTTGCCAGGGCGCCGTCCACACGTGACCCAAAG
>CAVXLE010000002.1:0-29226 GCA_963762485.1 uncultured Pseudomonadota bacterium
GCAACTCCTTGTATTTCTATCATAATCGCCGGATCAGCAAAACCGGATACCGTAATCGCAGCGCTTGCCGGAAAGTCATCACCGAAAACCTGCGTGCGGATCTCCGTCATTCTGGTCGTGTGGCGGGCATCGATCACGAACACTGTCATTGTCACCATGTCTTTCAGCGTGCAGTTTGCTTCTGCCAAGGTCTTTTCGATGTTCCGGAACGTCTGGCGGCATTGGGCATCGAAATCGCCGGCGAGGGATTTTCCATTATCGTCCTTGGCGCCGGTGTGCCCTGCGATCCAAATGGTGCGGCGCGCGCCCTCCGTAATGACCGCAGGGGAAAACGCGCGCTGCTTCTGCCAGGTGCCACGCACAAAACTCTTGTTCACCTCATTTCTCCTTTATAAATAACCCGGCGGCGACGTCCTGCCTGCAAGATTATCAGTCCACATTCGATCACTTACTTCTTGAACGGCGCTTCGGCGTCGAGCCGCTTCTTTGCTTCCTGCGCCACGGACAAATCAAAGAGCTGCTCACGTGTTGCCTTCTTTTCCACGTAGTTAAAATAGTCCGCCCAGTAGTCCTGCATTGCCATGATCGAGTTGATCGGCGGGATTCCGTCCTCGCTCGTGTAGGACCAATAGGGTGCGATCGCCTTGATGAGCTCCGGCTTGTTCAGGAAGGTGTTTCTGGCAAGGATCTCGAGAATTTCCTGGTTGGCCTCCGGGGCCTTGGCCGCAGCATCGAATTCCTTGACCCCCTGCAGGTAGGCCATCGCGAAGCGCACGAGAACATCGCGCTTGTCCCTGACGAAATTTTTGTTAGCCGCGTAGACGCCAATCGAACTGTTCGGCTCTATCTGGTCGCCATTGGCGACGATCGGGCCCCATTTGTTGTTCTGCGCAAAGAAGCCGAACTGATAAGCGAGGTCCGTCAGATCGACCTGCTTCTGCCCGAGCATTTTCATGAGGTCGGGCTGTGATACGCCAACGATCCAGGCCACATCCTTCCGGGGATCAAGTCCAGCCTTTTGCAGCGCACGCGCAGTATCGTACTGATTGATGCTGCCCAATGCGCCGACACCCATCTTCTTGCCTTTAAGCTTGGCGAAATCGGCGACGGATCGAACACCCTGATCGTATAACTCTTGTGTCACATTCACGGCGAGGTAACCGTAGCCAGGTCGGTTATGGCCGCGGTCGAGCACGATCACGAGAGGGGCGCCTTTTGCGACGCTGTTGAAGAAGCTCGCATTGGCCGTCATCAGCGTGATGTCCAGATCTCCGGCGAGAATGGCGGGCACCGCAAGCGCGCCGTCATTGAATTTCTTCACCTGGATATCGAGGTCCATTTTCTTGAAATAGCCGCGCTCGTTGGCGACATAGAATCCGCCGCCGGTGATGAACGGACCTTCGCCAACCCGCACAACATCCGCCGCATTTGCCGATTGCCCAGCCGCAACCGCCATCCAGAATGCGAATGCGCCCGCCAATGTCCGTAATGAAGTCCTCAGCATCGTCACCCTCCCCTGCATGTCGTCAGTTTCCGTCACGGTAAACCGTCCATGGCGCTATTTTCCGGTCCACCCATTGCTGCAGCTTGATGATCAGTGCGCCGACAATCGCAAGCACGACCAGGCTCGCGAAAACCTTTTCTGTTTCCATAACCTGCCCGGATTGTATGAGCAAAAAGCCCATTCCGCTCTGGCTCGAGCTGCCGATCATCTCGGCAGCGACGATCAGGATAACCGTAACTCCCATGCCGAGCTGAAGCCCGGCAAAGATGCTGGGAATCGCGGCCGGAATGACCACCTTGAATTGGATTTGTCGGCGATTGGCCCCAAGATCCTGGGCCGCCTTGATCAACCCGCGATCCGTCTGGCGGATGCCTGCATAGGTGCTGATCACGATCGGAAAAAAAGCCGTCACGGCGCTGATCACGATCTTGTAGAGCTCGCCGGTACCGAGCCAGATCACCAACAGCGGAATGAGGGCAATCTTCGGCAGCGGATAGAGAGCCGCAATCCAGGGATCTACGATGCGTGCGATGAGACGCGACATCCCCATCAAAACGCCGAGCGTGACACCAGCAAGCGCGGCGATTGCAAAGCCGGCAAAGATGCGGAGCAGCGTTACGCCGAGATTGAATTCGATCGAACCGTCGCCAATCATGCGAAACAGGTAAATGACAATCGTGCTCGGCGGCGGAAGATAGATCGGGGCGATATCGCGCCATCGCACGAGGAGTTCCCAGCCCAGCAGCACAGATAAAATCACCATGGTCGGCGTGGCGCCTTCCGCGATCCTCATCAGGCTTGTCTTGCGCTTGCTCATCGTGCTTCCAGCGCCACGGTCTGCTGAGCCATCGAGGTCATCACTTCTTCGCGGATTAGATGAAATGCGCGGTCGAACAGAGCGCCAAAAGACTTCGAATTAACCATTTCAAGCGAGCGCGGACGCGGCAGGTCAACCTGAAGAACTTCCTTGATACGGCCGGGCCGCGCCGTCATGACGATAATTTCATCGCCAAGTAGAATCGCCTCTTCAATGGCGTGCGTAACGAAAATGATGGTTTTCTTGGTCTGATCGAAAACGCGCAGAAGCTCTTCCTGCATCACGATCTTGGTCTGGGCGTCGAGCGCGCCGAACGGCTCGTCCATCAGCATGATAGGACGCTCCATGATCAAGGCGCGCGCGAGCGCCACTCGCTGACGCATACCTCCGGACAATTGTCCGGGCAGGTGCCCTTCAAAGCCGGCGAGGCCTACCGAGGCAATCAACACGTTGGCTCGTTCGTAACGCTGTGCTTTCGGTATGCCCTGCATCTCCAGGCCGAAGGCAATGTTGTCGATCACGCTGCGCCACGGAAAGAGATTCAACGTTTGCCATACCATCACGGAATCCGCACCGAGTGGGCGTGCCAGCTCTGGCCTCGCCGGGTCGACAACGCGTACTCTCCCGTCTGTCGCCGCCTCAAGGCCGCCGATGATCTGCACCAAAGTACTCTTGCCACAGCCACTCGGTCCAAGCAGGCAGGAAAACCGGCGTGACGCGAAACGATGCGAGAACTTGTCGAGCGCGACGGTGCTCTCGTCACCGCGTCCGGGCCAGACCTGCGTCACCTTCTCGACCAAGACGTCCATGCCCGGATACTCAATGAGCCTATCTTATTGCCGCCACGCCGGCTGCGTCCTGCCACTTAAGCCTGCCGCAGCCAGGATTTTTTCGCCGATCTTTTCTGCGTCCTTGATGAAGCGCTGGCTGTCCTTAAAGCGCGGGAATGCACCATCGCGGTACACGATCTCGCCATCGACCATGACCAGGCGCGCGTCGCTGCCCTTGCCAGCGCAAATGAAATTCGAAATCGGCCTATGGAGCACGCCTACATAAGGCTTGATCATATCGAAGACAGCGATGTCTGCACATTTTCCCGGTTGAAGCGAGCCGATCTGATGATCGAGCCCGAGCGCCTTGGCGGCATTGATCGTCGCCATCTCGATCGAGCGTTCGACGGGCATGCGCGTCGGATCGAGATGGCGGACGTGCTGCATGAGCATGCAAGCCTTGATTTGCTCGACCATGTCCACGCTGTAGTCGACCATCGGGCCATCAGTACCAAGCGCGACGTTAATGCCGGCGCGCCACGCGTTAGCGAATGGGCCGATACCGCCGCCGCGAATAAATTCGCTGGTCGGCGTGTATACGAAACTGCAGCCGACACGCGCCATGTGCTCGATGTCGAGTTCGGTGACATGGATGCCGTGGATCAATACCCAATGAGGATCCAGTAGACCGAGCTGCATCAGATAGCGAACGTCCGTGCGTCCCGTTTCGCGGAGATAGCGAAGAAATCCCTTTTCGATCGAAAAGGTCCCGCCGGCGATATGGGTCGAAATCTTCATCTTTAGCTTTCGCGCGAGCTCATAGCCCCTGCAGATGAGTTCCTCTGTGGTCATGCCAGCGGCTACCCAATGCGCATTCGATTCAATCACCATTGCCATGCGCACAAGACCGCCCGCTTTGTTATCCCAACGCTTATATTCATCCTCGAAAGCGGCAAGAGACTCATCAAGCGTCAATGGGTGATGCGGGTTGCCGGCGGTGCGGCAGCGCAATTCCTTTGCAAATACCTGCCGAATTCCGAGTTCAGCTTGCGGCTCGATGGTGGCGCGCACTACTTCGGGCGTCGTCGTCGTGACGGAATGATTCAACGAGCAGGTCGTGCCCGTCGCGAGCATTTCCATGCCAGCAACGTAGCTTGAACACCGCATTGCTTCTTCCGACAGATGGAGAGTAAGTGGCAGCAGAAAATCGGTGACCCAATCTTCGAGAAGATAGCCATCAGCCAGCCCTTTAAAGAGCGTGTACCAGTGGTGTTGATGCCCATTGATAAGACCAGGCAGCACGATACAGCCCGAGAGATCGATGACCTCATCAAATCCTGCTGCGCTAGGGGTTGCAGAGTGCGCTCCAACCGCCGTGATCTTCGTGCCATCGATTGCAACAAAGCCGCCCGGGTAGACCGCGCGGCTCGCGTCAACGCTGACAATATAGCCATTCTTTAAAAGCGTACTCGGCATCACGGCCTCCAATTTAAAAGCTTTATGCAAAGTATCTTCATGTCAAGATTGGATTCTGCACGCCCTGGGTCACCAGCGGACACAGCCGGACTTGGCCGATCGAATTCGTCGCCTGCTCGCCGGACATTTGAGGCCAGCGTGACAAATGACAAACGGCGGTGCATTGCCGTCATGTGCAAAAATGGCCTACCCTGACTCCAGGCTGTCTGGAAAATAGTAGCCTAGGGGGAGAAACGCATGACCCATCTACCATATCTATCTCGCATCGCAGCCAGTACCTGCGGAGCTTTGATCATCGGCGCCGCGGCATTCGCGCAAACATCGCCACCCACTCCGGCACCGGCTGCTCCCGCTTCGGGATTGCCACCGACGGCGACAATCACAACGCCGGGTTATCCCGCCGCCGGACCAGCGGATCCCAAACTTCGCGTTGTGGGTTTGCCGGGCGGCAAGAAGGTGCATCTGCTACCGGCCACGCTCGAAACCACACAATGGGGCTGGTTTGATAATTCCCAGCCGCCGGTCCTGCGTGTCCACTCCGGTGACACCATCGTCATGGAAACGATGATGCACAGTCACAACCAGGTGGTCCCCGGCGCGACCATCGAGCAGATCAAGAAGCTTCGCACCGATTTCCCCGGACGCGGGCCACACACTTTGACAGGGCCGATCTACATCGAGGAAGCGCAACCGGGTGATGTGCTCAAGGTCAGGCTCAATAAGATCGTTCCGCGTGCCTACGCGACGAACTTCAACGTCCCTGGAATGTTCGGCCAGTTTCCGAGCGTCTATCAGGATGGCCAAGTCAAATACATGTATCTCGATCTCGACAACATGACGACCGAGTTCCTACCCGGCATCGTTCTGCCCGTGAGGCCCTTTCCGGGCACGCTCGGTGTCGCACGCAAGGAGCCTGGCCGCTACTCGAGCGTGCCGCCCGGCGAATATGCCGGCAATATGGATATTCGGGATTTCGTCGCGGGTACGACGCTTTATGTCCCAGTGCATGTGCCCGGCGCGCTGCTATGGAGCGGCGACTCCCACGCGGGCCAAGGAAACGGCGAGGTCAATCTCACCGCCATTGAAACAGCCTATAAGGAGCTGAACATCACGGTGGAGGTGGTCAAGGGCAAGCCGTTGGACTTCCCGCGCATCGAAACACAGAAATCCTGGATTACGATGGGATTTGACCAGGACCTGAACAAGGCCTGGGCGCAGGCCAAGGCGCAAACCGTCAAGTTTCTCTCCGAGCAGCGCGGCGTGTCTGCCGACCAGGCAGCGAAATTGATGGTCACCGTCTCCGACTGCCGTGTCTCCCAGGTTGTCAACATTAAGAAAGGCATCCACTGCCTCAACCCCAAGAACACACGCGACAAGGAAGACATGGAGCGCCCAACAAAGGAGACGTCGAGATATTACGTCTCACATGCCAAGGATGCCGACCTGAACAAGGCGATGAACGACGCATCAATGGGCATGATCAAGTTCCTCGAGTCGGAGAAGAAAATCGCGCGTCTCGATGCCTACGGGCTCGCCAGCGTGGCAATGGATTGCCGCGTCGGCGCGATGTCCGACACGGAGAAGAATGTCCACTGCCTGATGCCGAAGAGCATCTGGGTTGCAAGCGCAGCTAGACGCTAGGGAAGACGACCGGAAGGGCCGCGGCTGCGGCGGCCCTTCCTTTTAGGATCCATGGCCTTCTGTTTTGCGTTCATCGTCGCGTTGGTTGCCTGGGCTTCGCCGGGATTTGCACAGGACAGTCTTGAGGTCGTGACCACGACGACCGACCTGCGCAGCCTCGCCGAGGCCGTCGGCGGCAATAGGATTAAGGCGGTGAGTCTCGTGCCGCCAAACATGGACGCCGAGGAATACCAGCCCAAACCCCAGGACGTACTCCGTCTCAAGCATGCGCGCCTGCTTGTGCGCGTCGGGCTCGACTACGATCTGTGGCTCGACCGTCTGCTGGTGCAGGCCGGCGTGCCCGAGATCAACCGAGGTGGGCCAGCTTACGTCGACGCTTCGTTCGCTGTAGCCGTGCTGGAGCTGCGCGGGATGAGCGTCGGCCCCGGCGACGGCCATGCCCACGGCAGCGGAAATCCTCACTATTGGCTCGATCCCAAGAACGCCGAGACCATTACCGCAAATATCCTTGAAGCACTGGCGCGCATCGACCCGGCCAATGCCGCGACCTACGAAGCAAACCGCCAGGCTTTTCTGGGGCGGCTCAATGCCAAGCTGACGGAATGGGAAACCAGACTGAGCTCACTCAAAGCCATACCGATTGTCGCTTACCACAACAGCTGGCCCTATTTTGCACGTCGCTTCCGGTTGGACATTGTCAACTTCATAGAAACGAAACCGGGCGTGCCGCCGAGCCCATCGCACCTTGCCGGCATCGTGCGCGACATGCAGGCGCGCGGCGCCCGCATCGTTCTGCGCGAGCCGCACGAGCCGGAACGGGATGTTGCTTTCGTAGCCGCCAAGACCGGAGCGCGGATGGTGACGCTGGCCGCGTCAGTCGGTGCATTGCCGCGGACCGACGACTACATTTCGCTGTTCGACGTAAACGTTGAGGCCCTCACATCAGCGGCGGCCGGACAATGATCGATGCACTCCAGTTTCTCTGGCCGTCCTTCGCGGTGGCGGTGTGCCTGGTCGGCATCCACGCCTATTTCGGCATCATGGTATTGGGCCGCAAGGTGATCTTTGTCGATCTGGCGTTGGCACAGATCGCGGCACTGGGTGCAACGGTCGCGTTCATGCTCGGCCACTCTGCCCAAAGCATCGCCACCTATGGCTATTCGCTCACGTTCACTCTGCTTGCTGCCGTACTGCTGGCATTCACGCGAGCCTGGGGTACGCGCGTGCCACAGGAAGCACTGATCGGCGTCATCTACGTTGTGGCCGCGGCGGCGGCTATTCTGCTTATCGACAGGGCGCCGCAGGGTGCCGAGCATCTCAAGCAAATCCTGACCGGAAATATTCTGACCAGCGGGTTCAGTGAGGTTGCCGTTATTGTCCCGGTTTATGCGGCGGTTGGGCTGTTGCACTGGCTGCTGCGCCGCCATATGGCGGGCGCCGGCTCGCTCGCGTGGGAATTCGTATTTTACGCGACCTTTGGTATCGTCGTGACCAGCTCGGTTGCGATTGCCGGTGTGCTGCTCGTCTTTTCGTTTCTCATCATTCCCGCCGCCATCGGCGTCATGTTTGCGGCATCGCTTTCAAGGCAACTCGCGATCGGCTGGATCGTTGGCACCGTGGTGAGTGCCGCGGGTCTCGCCGCCTCGTTTGCCCTGGATTTGCCAACCGGCGCAGCGATGGTCTGCACCTTCGGCGCAACATTGGCGCTCGCCGGCGTGCTCTATCCATTTTTGCGGGGTGACCGCCCGCAAGCGGTGCGCACCTCGATCGGGGCCGCGCGCTGGATCGGCGCCGTGATCCTGGCGGGCTCCGCGCTGCAGCTAGCGGCCGCGCCGCGCGCGGATCAACCGCTGATCGACATGGCCGAATACGCTATCCCGGCGCTTCGCACGCTCTACTTCACACGCGCAGAAGCGACTACATTCGCAGATGCGAATGAACACGCGGAGCGCTATCGCAGGGAGGCAGAGCGGCTAAACGAAACGGAACGGCGAAACCGCACGCAAGGCCAGGCGCTCGACGACTTCAGCGTCGCGCGCATTTCCTCGTTCCTGAAATCCTATGGCGAAATGCGCAAAGGTGAGCAATTCGTCATGGGCGAAGTGCGCGTACGGGCGCGTGAACGCATCCGATGGGGCGCAAGCTTGGGCTTATTGCTGTTCGCGCTTCTAATTGCCCCTGTCCCTTGGCGACGATTCTGGATGCGAGCACCACATTAGGTATACAGATCCGCTTTGGGTTAGGGGGACGTTGCGCCGGCGAATGTCAGTATGTGCTGGCACCTTAAAGCGGACATTGGCCAGGCGCCCTGACATGTTCGCTTCGTGCTTAGAACCCTGCCGCTGGCGTGGTTGAACGGTCTCACTTAGTATCGGGCTGACCGCTTAACGACGTCTTTGATCGGAGGATAGAATGAAAATTGATCGCCGCCGTCTTCTTACTGGCACTGCCGCGCTCTCGTTCGTAGCCTCCGCACCGGCAGTCGTCCGAGCACAAGAGAAATCCGCTAAGATACGCATCGGACTTGTACCCCTGATTTCTTCCGGTCCGATATTCATCGCAGAAGCGCGCAAATTCTTCGAGAAGGTCAATCTCGACGCCGAACTGAAATATTTCGCCGACGGTGCCCTCGCCATGCCAGCACTAGTGGCGGGCGAACTTGACCTCACCGCAACCACGTTAAATGCGGGATTGTTCAATACGGTTTCCAAGGGTGCGCCGTTCAAACTTATCCTAGATCGTGGCAGCGAAAAGCCTGGCCACGGATCGATGACGATCGTCGCTAGCAATGCTATGTACGAGCAAGGCTATCGCTCGGCCAATGACGGCGCGAAGTTAAAAGGTAAAACGATCGCCATTCAGGCTCCGGGGAGTATCGATCAATACCTATTGGGCCGCGCTGCTGAGAAGGCCGGGCTCAATCCGAAAACGGATCTTAATTGGTCGTCCGGAATGCCATATCCGGACATGATTAAGCTGATGGGCGCGGGACGCGCCGATGCCGCCAATATCCCGGTTCCTCTCGCGTTCCTCGCCGAAAAAAACAACGTCGGCAAGATCGTCGGTCCGGGCTCCGACATTGAGCCCGACGCACAACTCGCATGCTGGGTCATGTCGAGTTCGTACTTGCAATCCAATAAGTCGGCTGCCGTACGCTTTGCCATGGTCCATACCTATGCCGCACGGCTATTTAACAAGGCGGCGGCAGAGAAAGACCCAGACGTAGTCAAGATCATTTCGGACTCCACGAAAGTGCCGGCGCCGCTGATCACAGCTGCCGCTCCTCGTTGGACCTGGTATACGGATGATGGGCTACCAAATGTCGAATCAGTAATGGCGCAATTCAAATTCGTATCGCAGTCCATGAACATGGTAACCGGCAACGTCACGCCTGATATGCTGTTCGACCTTGCGGCAGCCAAAGAGGCTACCGAGCGGCTCAAAACTGCCAATCCATTCACGTGAGCTACAGCGAGATGGAAGCAGGCGTCGCAATCGAATGCGACGGCGTCAGTCTGACGTACAGCGCAAAATCTGGACCGCCAATTGAGGCGCTACAGCGCGTAAGTTTTCGTATCAACCCACGCTGGGTTACTGCCGTAATCGGGCCTAGCGGCTGCGGCAAAAGCACCCTACTACAGATCATCCGCGGGCTTCTCGTACCCAGTGCTGGCCGGGTTCGTTTTATCGACGCACAAACGGGTACTGCTGCCACGAAGCCACGCATGGCCACGGTCTGGCAAACTTTTAACCTCTTCCCGTGGCGGACTGTCAGCGAAAACGTCGGCTTCGGTCTCGAGGTTAGAGGAATGACGCGCAACGAGCGCGCTGAACGGGCGCGCCGTTCGCTCGCAAAGGTTGATTTGGCCGGATTCGAAGGCAAATATCCACGCCAACTCTCAGGCGGCATGCGCCAGCGCGTTGGCCTCGCCCGGGCCCTAGTGATGGAGCCTGAGGTTCTACTGCTTGACGAGCCGTTCGGTGCACTTGATGCGCAAACTCGCCTTGTCCTTCAGGAGCAGCTTGCCCGGCTGGTCGAAAGAAGCGGGACGACCGCTGTACTTGTCACCCATTCTATTGAAGAAGCAATTCTTCTGGCAGACACAATCTTTGTCATGACTGCTCGCCCGGGCCGCATTGCCGCCGAGATTCGCGTCGACTTACCGAGACCTCGCTCAATGGCGACGACGCACCTCAGCGGCTATTCATCGCTCTTTGACCAGATTTACGGCCTGCTTCGCGATGAGGTCGTTAAGGCGATGACGATCGAAACGGAGAGCGCGTGAATGGTGGATGAGCGCCCGTCAATACCGGCGACGGTGGAACGACCCACGAGCGGTTCTGTACGGTATTTCATCCAAAAGCTCGCTGAACCGCGTGTACTTGGATGGATCGCCGTCGCTTTCCGTCTTGATAATATGGGAAGTCGTCGTCGCCGCAGCACATCTGAATCCGATCTACTTGCCGCGCCCAACCCAAATCCTTATCGCGCTCGTGACGATGTTCAAGACCGGTGGCTTGCTTAGCGATCTTTTGGCCACGTTGGGGCGCATCTTCGGCGGCTTCGCCATTTCCTTGGTGATCGGCACGCTGCTCGGAATATGGATGGCAACTTCAGAACGCGTGAGCGCAATCGCAGACAACTTCATTGCAGCGCTCTATCCTTTACCGAAGGTCACACTTATCCCGTTGCTGATCATCTGGCTCGGCACCGGCGGACCTTTCATGCTGACGATTTCGGCGCTCGGCGCCATCTTCCCGATCGTGATCAATACCGTACTCGGAATCCGTCAATGTGATTCCGGCCTTATACTGGCAGCGCGCGACCTCGGCGCCAGCTAATCGCCAGGTGATCCGCATGGTCTTGCTGCCGTCGGCGGTTCCCTCGATTTTTGCCGGCGTTCGTCTCGGCATTGGTGTCTCTATCATCTTGGTCGTCGCCGCTGAAATGGTGGTGGGAAAGGTCGGATTGGGTGCGCGACTTTATCTCGCGGGACAGGTCTTGGAAACCGAGCAGGTCTTTGCGGTCCTCATTGTGCTCGCAATTCTTGGTGTGGTGGTGACCAAGGCACAGGATTTAATTGATGGATGGCTCAGTCAGTGGCGTATTTCATAATAGTTAGCTGGGCAATACCCGCGTTAATGCATCCTCCCTGGATTGCGCGATCCGCCAGGTTGTTCAGGCCCTCGCGGCGCGGCGAAGCGCCGCTCACCCATGCCAATTAAGGAGACCCATATGGCAGCCCGTAAACGTAAACCGTCCGCCGCACGCCAGAATTACGAAAAACAGAACTTTAATTACGGCCGGTGGACCAAGGACCGCTTCTCCGAAGCGGTGACGGTGTCCGGACCGGCCAAGATGGTCTTTCTTGCCGGGATCGGTTCAGAACACGAGCAGACCGGCAAGATCATGTATCCCGGCGATTTTGCCGCGCAATGTCGTTACGCCTATCGCAAGCTCAAGAAAGTGCTGGCACGCAACGGCGCCAGCATGGCCGATGTCGTCAAACAAGTGACCTATGTCATCGACGCACGCCATCAGCAGCTGGCCGGAAAATGCCGCCGGCAAGCCTACGGCAAAGCGCCGCTACCCGCACACACGTTTCTCAACGTCAGCCAACTCGCTTGGCCCGCCATGCTGGTCGAGATTGATGTGATCGCGATGGTGCCGTTGCGATGAATAGCGGCTAATTCGCCGTGGATCCGATCGTATGCTCTAGGCACCGCGTGCTCCCGCTCAACTCTCTGCCTCGCGCGGCACCACTTACCACCGGAGCTCGAATCCTCCGCTCGCAGCTAATCGATACCCTGTCGTGCAAGGATGACAGTCGAAAGCTACAGACATGACGGCGATGCGTTTTCGCGATTGGACGGGGCTCGATGCAGCGAAGCATGCGCGGCTATCTGCAAGCGCGGAAAGTTTTGCGCGTCGGCTCGAGCCGCGGCTGAAAGCATTTGCTGATTTCGAAAGTGGAGCATTTACCCCTGCGCGCGGTGTTCTCGACGGTATGCCCTACGCGGCAAAGGACATCTTTGTGTCCGCCACGCGCATACCGCATGGCGGGCTTGCTCAGCCATTGCGAATGACGAATGTTCATCAAGCGACCGTGCTCGATCTCCTCGATCGCGCCGGAGGACGGCGCGTGGGCTATACGGCGATGACGGAACTCGCGTATGAGCCCTCTGGCTACAACGCCGTGCACGGACGCGTCGGTAATCCATGGAGCCTCGA
This sequence comes from uncultured Pseudomonadota bacterium, assembly GCA_963762485.1. Lineage (GTDB taxonomy): Bacteria > Pseudomonadota > Alphaproteobacteria > Rhizobiales > Xanthobacteraceae > Pseudolabrys. The sequence goes on from CAVXLE010000002.1 coordinate 12,441, forward strand.
ATTCATTTCCGGCGGCTCGTCGTCTGGCTCTGCGGCCGCGGTCGCGAGCGGGTCGGTGGTCGTTGCCCTCGGATCCGATACTGGCGGCTCACTGCGCATTCCGGCGCATTGCTGTGGTGTTACCGCGTGGAAGCCGACCTACGGCGCTGTATCGGCCTTTGGTGCCATGCCGCTCGCGCCAACGCTCGACACGATTGGCATTTTGGCCCGCAGCGCATCAGATTTGGGCGCCGCCGCACGAGTCCTGTTTGCACCAAACCACGTTGAACCAATTAGTAAGGCCATCGTGGTCAGCGACGTGCTTAAGCTCGCTGATCCGCCGATTGTCAAAGCGTGCCACGACGGCATCGACGCGATTGCCGATTGCGAAGTTGAGATCGGCTATTGCGAAGCGGTCGCAGCGATCGAAGCGCTTGACCCCCACGTTTTCACGATTATGCAGGCCGAGGCGGCACGTGCTCATCGAGATCTAATGGTAAGTGGTTCGCTAGATCCAATTCTAACAAAACGGCTGGCGAAGGGGCTTATGATTGACGATGTAACGCTTGCCGCGAGCGTCTCGGCACGTCCGCAGCTCGCCGTGGATTTCATCGACCACATCTTCCAGAATGCCGGGGCGATCGTCTTGCCAGCGCTTGCCATCCGTACGCCGCCGACCGCCGAATGCGACCCGCGCTCGCCTATATTCAATGCCAAAACGCTTTACGAGCTCAGCCACTGGACACGCTTCGTTAATATGCTCGGTTTTCCCGCGCTTACTATTCCGGTCGGATTTGACGATCGCGCTATGCCGATCGGCTTGCAAATCGTCGGCAAACCGAAGTCTGATCATGCATTGATCGCGCTCGCTGCGGCAGTACAAAGTCGCAGCGATTGGCACGGGCGTGTTCCCACCGCGGTGAGCGATCTGGTGACAACGTCAAACGAGGGGGCGCTGCAATGAGCGCTCAACCATCGACCGCACTGGCGAAGCTTCGCGTGCTGGACCTAACACGCGTGCGGGCCGGACCGACCTGTAGCCGCATCCTCAGCGATTTTGGCGCCGATGTAATCAAGATCGAAGCCCCTCCCGGCGTCGACCCGAACGAGGGCATGAGCGGTGCACGCGACGGATCCGACATGCTCAATCTCCATCGAAACAAGCGATCGCTGACGCTCAATCTCAAAGAAGGGGCCGGGCACGAAATCTTCATGCGGTTGGTCAAAAGCGCCGACGTAGTCGTGGAAAATTTTCGGCCCGACGTTAAAGAGCGCATGGGGATCGCCTACGAAGCACTCAAAACCGTCAATCCACGTATCATTCTCGCGTCGATTTCAGGGTTTGGGCAAAGCGGACCTTATCGCACGCGCGCGGGATTTGACCAGATTGCGCAAGGCATGGGCGGACTGATGTGGGTCACGGGAATGCCCGGCGAGGGGCCGATGCGCGCCGGCATCGCGGTGGCCGACAGTTCGGCCGGGGTTTATGCCGCGGTGGGGATCCTGATCGCGCTTGCCGAGCGTGAACGATCCGGCCTCGGCCAATGGGTGCAAACATCCTTGCTGGAAGCGCAAATCGCATTGATGGATTTTCAAGCGGCGCGTTATCTGATCGATGGCGTGGTGCCGGGCCAGGCGGGCAACGATCATCCTTATTCGACGCCGATGGGCGTCTTCGAAACCTCGGACGGTTTCATCAATATCGGCGTCGGTGGCGACGGCCAGTGGCGCGCGCTTTGCGTGGCGCTGAATAGGCCCGATCTCGGCAAGGCCCCTGAATATGCAACGCTCGAACTGCGGTTCCGCAACCGGCCGAGGCTGACCGCCCTGCTAGCCGAAATTTTTAAGACAAAAAGCTCCCTGCAATGGCTGGAAAGGCTAGAACAGCAAGGGGTGCCAGCAGGCCCAATTTACAAGCTCGACGAAGTGTTTGCCGATCCGCAGGTGGACCATCTTGGTATCGCGGTGCCGCTCCATCATCCCAAGCGCGGGGACATCCGCGTCGTCGGTCAACCAGTCACGTTGTCACGCACCCCGGCAAGCGTCGTTTCGACGTTTGCCAGAGTTGGGCGCGCACACCGATGAAATCCTGCGCGATGCTGGATATAGCGATACCGAAATCACGAATTTTCATGCCAGCAAGACAGTATAACGGGCTTCCCGAATGGCGAAGGATGTAACGCTGGTAACGGGCGCAAGCGGGTTCCTCGGCCATGCCGTGATGAAATTGCTCGCCCAAAACGCGCACCGTGCCATTGGCCTTGATCCGCAGCCCTCGTCGACGACGCAGATACTCGACGATCTCTCGGATCGTGGAAAGCTCAATGGGTTACTTGCGCGCGAGAAAGTTACGCACATCATCCACGCCGGTGGTGTGTCCGGCCCGATGGTGATGGCCGACGACCCCCTCGGGATTATTTCGAATTAATGTGGTCGGCAGCCTTAATTTGTTACGTGCCGCCATGGAGACCGGCGTCAAAACTTTTATCTATTGTTCGTCGGTCTCAGCGCTTGGCAATTTCTATGAAAACGAACCAGTCGGCGAAGATTATCCGTTGCGTCCGACGTCGGCCTACGGCGCCTCAAAGGCAGCGATGGATATCGTGTTGCGCGGATTGTGGGGCAAAGTACCGCTCGATCTATGCTCGTTGCGCTTTACGGTGATCTATGGCCCGGGACGACAGACCGTTTTCACCGTCGAAAAAATTGTCGGCGCGGCGTTGGCAGGCAATGTCGCGCGGATTGAATCCATGACCGACTGGCCTTACGTCTATATCGATGACGCCGCGCAAGCCGCCGTCTCTGCCTGCTTTTCGCGCGAGCCGCAAGCAGTTCAGCTATTTTATCGCGCATCCTGAAAAGGTAACGCCTGACGATATTGCAACGGCCGCGACAGCAGCTGGCAAACCGGTGCGTCTTGAGATTGACGACAGCAAATCGGTTGCGGCGCGAGGGCCGGTGGACACGGAAGCGCCCGCACGCGATTTCGGATTTCGCGCCAAAGTGGGCTACCGCGAAGGCGTTCGCCGTTTGATCGAAGCGGCGCGCTAACGAGGCAGGTTGCCGAACGTCGGCGCGGCAGCCATAGTCGCCCTACTGCGCTTTCGAGAGGGGGTATCACCGATGGACCTAAAACTAGCCGGCAAGACCGCTTTGATTACCGGCGGCTCCAAAGGGATCGGCCGCGCTGCCGCCGAGACGTTGGCTGGCGAAGGCTGCAACGTCATCGTCGTGTCGCGCAGCGCAGACGCGCTCGCTGCCGCGAAGTCAGCGATCGTACAGAAGACCAACGTGCGCGTTGACACCGTCGCCGCTGATCTGTCCGACAGCAGCAATGTCGACCAGCTGGCTCGCGATTATCCAGACATCGACATCCTCGTGAACAATGCCGGCGCCATTCCCGGCGGCACGCTGCTGAACGTTGACGAGGCGACCTGGCGCAAAGCGTGGGATCTCAAAGTGTTCGGCTATATCAATATGTGCCGCGCCTTTTACGCATTGATGCAGAAACGCCAGCAGGGCGTTATCGTCAATGTGGTCGGCAATGCGGCGCAAACTCATGACCCCGAGTATATCTGCGGTGTTGCTGGTAACGCTGCCCTCGCCGCTTTCACCCAGTCGCTCGGTAGCGTCAGCGCTAAAGACGGCATCCGGGTTGTCGCGATCAACCCGGGCCCGGTGGCTACCGAACGACTGGTCGGACTGATGAAAAAGAAGGCGCTCGATCGCACCGGGAGCGCTGACAATTGGAAAGATCTGTTCAAACCGTTGCCGTTCGGCCGCGGGGCCAGCGCCGAAGAAATTGGCGCCGCCATTGCGTTTCTTGCCTCCGAACGCTCGGCCTATACCAGCGGCTCCGTTGTCACCATCGACGCTGGACTGTCGGCGCGCGCCCAAGCTTTTTAAAGAGGAATTCATGCCACATCTCGCGACAGACGATGGAATCAAGCTCTATTACGAAGAAACCGGCAAAGGCATCCCAATCGTTTTCGTTCATGAATTTGCCGGCGATTACCGTTCGTACGAGCAGCAAGTTCGGCATTTTTCGAAGTATTACCGTTGCATCACCTTTAATGCGCGCGGCTATCCACCTTCGGACGTGCCGCAGGATGCTGAGCGCTATTCGCAAGACCGCGCGCGCGATGACATTCGTTCGGTGCTGGACGGACTTAAGATCGACAGGGCGCATATCGTCGGCCTTTCCATGGGCGGATTTGCTGCCCTTCATTTCGGTTTTACGTATTCGGAGCGCTGTCGTTCGATCGTCGTAGCGGGTTGCGGTTATGGGGCGGCCCCCGGCGAGCGCGCGAAATTTGCTGAGGAAGCAGAAGCCTCCGCGAAGCGATTCGAAGAACTGACGATGAAAAAGGCGGCGGAAGGCTACGCACTTGGTCCCACGCGCGTACAACACCAGAACAAGGACCCCCGCGGCTGGCGGGAATTCGCGGATCAACTCGCCGAACATTCGACTGAAGGCGCTGCCTTGACCATGCGCGGCGTGCAGAAACGCCGCCCGTCGCTATTTGATCTGGTCGAGAAGATGAAAACGATTACGGTGCCGACGCTCATTATGACCGGCGACGAAGATTGGCCGTGCCTTGAGCCCGGCATTTTGATGAAAAAGAACATCCCAACCGCAGCGTTGGTAGTGATGGCGAATTGCGGACATAACATTAATCTGGAGGAACCAGCGCTGTTCAATATGCACTTGTCCGATGTGTTCCAGGCCGCAGACGCTGGCGCGTGGCCCACGCGCGACCCGCGCGCAATGGCGGGCAGCATTCTCGGGCGTTGAGCAGGCGCTAGGTTGCGTTATAGCCGCCGTCGACCAACAGGTCGGCGCCGGTCATGAAGCTTGACGCATCGCTTGCCAGAAACACCGCAGCGAGCGCAATTTCCTCTGGTTGGCCGAGCCTTTGCAGCAAATGTTTCGGGCCGGACACGCGCCGTGCGGTTTCCATGTCGCCAAAACGCTTAATCAACCGCTCGGTCTCGACTGCGCCCGGCGATAACGTATTGACGCGGATATTCTGCGCTGCGTGATCGGTTGCCATCGCCTTGCCAAGTTGAATAAGTGCGCCTTTGGTCGCGCAATAAGCCGCCCGGCGTGGGGCGGCGACAGAACCAAGCTGCGAGGCAATATGAATAACGCTGCCGCCACCGGCCGCGATCATGGCAGGCAAAATGGCGCGGCTCATCAGGAATGCACCGCCAACGTTGACTGCGAACACCCGATTCCAGTCGGACCAAGTTAAGTCGAGCACAGTACCATTGGGATCATAGCCAGCAGCGCCGTTGACGAGGATATGAATGGCCGGAAATCTGCCCAAAATTGTCATTGTGGCGGATTTCGACATCCATTTCGTTCGCGACGTCGCAACGCATGGGCAAAGCTGGGACGCCATTTTTTGCCGCCGCCGCGGCCGTGGCCTCGGCAGCTTGTGTATCAAGATCGACGCAGGCGACGGCCGCTCCGACTTCTGCGAAAGCAAGCGCGATTGCGCGACCGATCCCCTTGCCAGCACCGGTCACGACCGCCGATTTACCTGCCAGTGAATATTTGTTGGTTGCCGTCACCCCATTGCCCCTATGAAACTGCGATGGCGATACGGCCGAGATAGGCTTCTTGAACGCGCGGATTCTGCTTGAGATCCGCGCAAGTCCCACTCGCGATCACCGACCCGGTCTGTAGCACGTAGCCACGGCTCGCCGTTTCTAGCGCGTAGCGAGCATTCTGCTCGACGAGGAGCACGCTGGTGCCAGTCGCGTTGATGGCACAAATCGTACGGAATATATCCTGCACAACGATCGGTGCGAGCCCGAGCGATGGTTCGTCGAGACAAAGCAATTGTGGCTCCGACATCATGGCGCGGCCGAGCACCAGCATTTGCTGTTCGCCACCGCTCAATGTTCCAGCGTTCTGCGTGCTTCGCTCAGATAGGCGGGGAAACATGTCGAATATCTCACCGATCATTCGGCGAACTTTTGTACCATCGTTACGATTCTTGAAGCCGCCGAGCTCGAGATTTTCCCGTACCGTGAGAAATGGAAACACGTGTCGGCCTTCCGGAACGAGCGCAATGCCGAGCTTGCTGCGCTCGTGCGAAGGCATCGCCGTCACGTCGCGTCCGCGAAATACGATCGAGCCGTGGCGCGGTGGCAGCAGGCCCGCGATTGCGCGCAGCGTGGTTGATTTGCCCGCGCCGTTCGCACCGATTAGGGCGACGACTTCGCCTGGTTCGACGTGCAGTGAAATGTCGCGACAAACAGCCACCTGCCCATAAGCGAGTTCGAGCTTGTCGGCCGATAGCAGCGCACTCACGACAATTCTCCACCGAGATAGGCTGCGATCACAGCAGGGTTTTTCTGCACCTCGGCCGGCGCGCCTTGGAACAAATAGCGGCCGTATTCCATCACCATGATGCGGTCGGCGACGTTCATCACCAGATCCATATTATGCTCAACAACAATGACGGTGATGCCACGACCGCGTAAGGTACGGATGCGGTCAAGCAATACATTGACTTCCGCGGCATTTAAACCCGCCGCCGGCTCATCGATCAGCAAAAGTCGCGGCCGGGTTGCAAGTGCACGCGCGATTTCAAGCATGCGCTGCTCGCCGTAAGATAACACCCCGGCAAACACGTGCAGACGCGCTGTCATGCCGAAGAATTCAAGTAGCCGTAGTGCTTCCTCGTGGCAGCGTTGTTGATCATCCGCAAAGGCCGCGCCGTGCAAGACATATTGCCAAGCCGGGATTTTGTGATGCACGTGAAATCCGGCAAGCACGTTGTCGAGCACGCTTAATTGCTTGAACAAACGTATCTTTTGAAACGTGCGCGCAAGACCGAGCCGCACCCGCCGATGTGAGGGCATGCCAGAAAGGTTGTGACCATCGAAGGAGAGCGACCCGGAATTGGGCTGATAAATGCCGCTGATCAAATTGAGCAGCGTGGATTTGCCCGCGCCATTGGGACCGATGATAGCGAAAATAGAACCGCTGGCGACGTCGAGCGAAATATCGGAAACGGCACGCACGCCACCGAAGCTCTTATGCAGATTTTGCACGCGTAACAACGGCGCCCCCGCGGTTGAAGTACGTGTTTCAACGGCTTCGGCTGCAATCATGATGCCGGCCCGCCCAACCTGAGCTTTTCCCGCACCATACGGGCGGCTTGCGCGAGGCCGCCGGGCATGAACAGCACGACAAAGGTGAGTGCGGCACCATAGACGACCAGGCGTAGGTCGCCGATCCCGCGCAGCACCTCGGGCAAGAGTGTCAACAGAATCGCGCCGAATACAGGACCAATGAGAGTGCCCATACCGCCGACAATGACCATGGCCAGGATATTGAAGGCCTCGGTGACGAAGAACGCGTCCGGCACCAAAGTGCCGACGAAACTTGCGTAAAAACAACCCGCGGCACCGCCGACCGCAGCGCCTACGCCGAACGCAAACACTTTCCAAGCCGCACCGTTAATACCGAGTGCGGCGGCGGATACCTCGTCTTCGCGGATAGCCGTCAGCGTTTCTCCGATCGGAGAACGCACCAACTGACTGAGCAGCAAATAAACGAGTAACGTGAACCCAGACACCAAATAAAAAAAAGCGGCCAAGTTGTGAAAGTCGGCAAGCTGAATTCCGGCGATGACAAGCGCCGGCGGGGGTGGAATGCCATAGATGCCGAGTGGGCCCTGCGTCAGGCTGATCCAGTTGAGCAGGATTTGATAGACGATGACCGCAAAACCGAGCGAAGCGATCGCGAGGTAGTGGCCGCGCAGGCGCACCGCAAACAATGAAAGGAACATTCCCGCCAGGCCTGAGAATGCGATGCCCGCGACGAAGGCACCCCAAAACGGAACGCCGAGCTTAACGATCAGCAAGGTTGAGACGTAGGCCCCGAGCCCGTAAAAGGCCGAATGACCGAGGTTGAGCTGACCGGTATAGCCAAGAATGAAATCAAGGCCGAGTGCGAGCAGCACGTTAATCGCGCAAAGCGTCAAATTCGTGCGCCAATACGTATCGTTGAAAATAAGCGGCAGTGCGATGATCGCAAGTGCGGCAACCAGAAATCCCATGCGCCGGCTCAGCGGTGAGACGCGTGGAACCACCGAGTAGCGCGAGATCGCAGGCTCAGACATTCTCTTCGCGCCTCTCGGAAATCAGGCCGGTTGGCTTGATGGCCAGCATCACCAACAGCAGCGCGAAAACAACGATATCGATCAGACCGGGGTCGAGATACTGCGTCGTGTAACTTTCAATGAGGCCAACAATGAGCCCAGCGAGAATCGTTCCCTCCACATTGCCGAAGCCTCCGATAATGACAATGGCAAAGGCTTTCACGATGACTGAGGTTCCGGCAAACGGAGTGAGGACGAGGACAGGCGCCAGCATTGCCCCTGCCATGCCGGCAAGCGCCGACGCGATAACGAATGTCAGCATGATGAGTTGATTGGGATTGATGCCCATCAGTCCGGCGGTCTCGCGGTCTTGCGACACCGCGCGCAGCGCCTTGCCCAGAAATGTAAATTTCATAAATGCATAGAGCAGGACAATCGTTATCGATGAAACCGCAATAATGATGACGTTTTGCCAGGATACGAAGATTCCAGCGAAACGGATGACCTCACTGCTGTAGGGCGTCTCAAAGGCATAGGGGATCGGCCCGAACCATGTCAGCATCAGGTTCTGCATCATCACCGAAACGCCGATCGTCGCAATCAATGGCAATAGTTCGTTGTCCTTGCGTCGCAAGGGCGTAAAAATCGCTGCATTGATCAACCAACCGAGCGCGGCGCCGACTAAAAATGCGACGCCAATGCTAACAATATAGCCGGCGCCGACCAGGTGCATGAAGAAATAGGCGGCGAAGGCGCCGAGTGTGACGAAGTCGGCGTGCGCGAAATTAATCTGTACGAGCACGCCGTAAATCAGCGTCAGACCCAACGCCACCAGAACATAGAGACTTCCGAGAACGACGCCGTTGATCGCCTGTTGGAGGACGATCGTTGTTGTCATCGTCGGGTCAGTTCCACTTCAGGCTTGTCCATGACATGTCGGGCTTCGTCTCCATGTAATGGACGGTATCCATCTTGGTGTTCTGGTTCGTCTTGTCGAATTCCACGCTGCCAGTGACGCCCAAATAGTTTTTGGTGGCGGCGAGACCGTCGCGGATCGATTGCGGATCCTTGCCGCCGCGCTTGACGACATCCGCGATCAGCATGATCTGATCATAAGCATGCGCATTGAGGTGCGTCGGATCGGCGTTGTATTTCGCCTTGAACGCCGCGCTGAAGTTTTTCACGGCATCGCGGGTCTCGGTCGGATCGAACTGCACGATGCGGATATAACCCAAAGCGGCTTTTCCGGCTTTTTGCTCAAAGCCGAACGGCAGCCAGATTGTGCCAATCTGAATGGCAGTACCGCCGCCGCCTTTGGTCACCCCGGCCTGGGCCAGCGCCTGCGTGATTTTCAGGCCCTGCCCTTCCAGCGTATATGTCGGGATCACATCGATCTTACCGAGGCCGGCGACGCGGGTTGCGATCGAGGTAAAGTCGTTGACGTCGCGGCCAAAGCCGATTTCCGCCAACACCTTGCCACCGAGCTTGGTGAAATTATCCTTAAACACCTGTGCGTTGCCGATGCCGGCATTGGTGTTTTCGAATAGCAGGACAGCGGTGCGCGCGTTGAGCCGCTTATAGGCATTGTCGGCAAGGTTGACGCCTTGCATGACCTCGTTCGGCATAATCCGGAATGTCCACGGATTGCCCGGCTCGGTGATCTTGATGGCGGACGAGCCGGCATTGAGTAGTGGCACCTTCGCCTGCTCGACGATCGGCATGACGGCGAGCGTCGCGTCCGAACACTCTTCGCCGATGATGACGTCAGGCTTGAATTGTTCAATCAGGCGCTTGGCTGCCTGTGTCGCCGGGAGCGGCCCGCAGCTTGAATCTTCGTACTGAACAGCGAATTTATAGCCGTTCACGCCCGTCTTATTGAGCTGTTCCAGCGCGAGCTCGACGCCTTGTTTGTCCTGCGCGCCGAAATAGGAACCCGGCCCCGAAATAGGAAACAGCGCGCCGATCTTGATGGTTTTGTCTTGCGCGTGCGCCGCTGGAGCGACCGCCAAAAGACCGATCGCCGCGACGCCTATAAAGAGAGCACGTACTGTCGTGATCATGTCGTCATCCTCCCCGGAACGATCGTCATTGTAAGCAAAAGCCTACCAATGATCCGCCAGCCCGGTAAAGTGACGTTGCGCTTTGTCGCTCTCGGCGCGGGCGCAAAAACCGCCGTTCGCAGGCACTTTCCATCATCGCCGGGTTGCTTTTTTGACGATTTCACCAAAAAGGACGTCTACATCGCGTGCGAATATTTTTTCAGCAATGGGAATTTCTGTCGCCTGACTGGATTCGGCCCCTTATTCCTGACCCTCCTCCGCGCTGCGGTCGCTGGAACCGCGGATCTTGTTGTTCTCACTCTCCTGCGCGGCGAATTCCGCCGCGATCGCTTTGGTAAGAACAGCAGCGGCGCTGCGAGGAAGGTGCAGTATTTACGACGCTGAAGAACGCCGCGCGTGAAGCAGAACGGTGGTTAATAACCAAGACGGCATGAGCGTCCGGCGCAAATACTGGATCGCGTAAGCTCCTTCATCAAATATTTCACTCACACCACACGCTGCGGGGGCTGGCATTGTCCGATTGGCGTCCCAATACGACCAAGAATGCGGGCTTGCCGTAGGGCGTCTGCCGCGCAACTATGCACCAAACTGCGAAAAGCTCGTTCCGACAACAACAACTTTTTACGATGGGAGGGCGTATGAGCAAGTCTGGCAAGATTACAGCGACCGCGATTGCGGCACTCTTTTTTACGATCGCTACAGCGAATGCCGATGCCAAGGACAAAGTCAAAGTTGGCTTCATTGGCCCGCTCACCGGCGGCGTCTCGGTCAACGGCCTCGGCGGACGCAACTCAGCGGATCTCGCCGTCAAGCTACGCAATGCCGATCCGAAGGCGAAATACGAATATGAATTGGTTGTGCTCGACGACGAGTGTAAGCCAAACGTGGCGGTACAGGTCGCAACCAAAATGGCAGCCGATAAGGATATTATCGCGGGAGCCACACATTACTGCTCGGCGACAGCCATTGCGACCGTTGACGTCTATCACAAGTTCGGTTTCCCGGTAATCGTCTGGGGCGCAGTGCTGCCCGACATCACCTACCGTAACAAGTATGACGAGGTGCACCGCGTCAATGGGACCATGATCAACCAGAATGACGCCAATGCCGAACTAATCTCCAAACTCGGCTACAAGACCGTGGCGGTGGTCCACGACACCACCGATTACGGCAAGGGTCATCTTGAGTATTTTAGTAAGGCCCTCGACAAGATCGGCAAAGCCAAGATCGTCGGCACCTTCGGCGTTACCGCCGATCAGCAGGACTTCACCAGCGAGCTCACGAAAATCAAGGCGCTCAATCCCGATGTGATTTATTTTGGCGGACTGACGCCAATCGGCGTGCGCATTCGCTCGCAAATGGACAAGCTGGGCATCAAGGCGGTGTTCGACGGCACGTCCGGAATTGTTTCGGATGCCTACATTCAGGGGCTCGGACCGCTGGCGGAAGGCACGCTCGCCTTCCGTGAAGGCGCGCCGACCGAGAAACTGCCGGGTGGGAAGTTCTTCATGGAAAAATACAACGCGCAAAAATACGACAATCCGCCGGAAGCCTACGGCGCCTTTGCTTATGCGGCCATGGACATGATTCTCGACACCATCGAAAAAGTTGGCCCAGACCGGAAGAAAGTAATCGCGGCGCTCGGTGACGTGAAAAACCGTGATTCGATCGTGGGCAAGATCACCTTCGACGATCATGGCCAGAACACCGTGCCGGTGATCACGAAATACGTGGTCCAAGACGGCAAGTTTGTGGAATGGGACGATAGCGAATACGCCAGCGCGAAGCGCAAACTGCCGGGGCAAAAGTAATCTGACACTCGCGGGGCCGCGTTACCGCGGTCCCGTATTCCATTTACGACGCTCAAGGCGCCCGGACATGGACGCAGGCCTGTTTGCCCAATATGTCATGAACGGGCTGATGCTCGGCATGATGTATGCGCTGGTGGCCGTCGGTTTCACGCTGTTCTTCGGCGTGCTCGATATTATCAAATTTTCGCACGGCGACGTGCTCACTGTTGGTGCCTTCTCCGCGCTGGCATCCTATGTCGGCCTACACGCTCTGGGTATCAGTTCGAACTGGCTTGATCTTATCGTCATTCTTGTGGTTTCGACGCTGGCTATGGCGCTGCTCGGGATGGCGATTGCCCGCTATCTGGTCATGCCTCTGCGTTCGGCACCGGCGCTCAATACACTGCTGATCACGCTGATGCTCGGAACCGTGCTCCGCGAATGCATACGGCTGTTCTATCCGCAGGGGGCCAATCCCAAGCCTTTTCCGGCATTGCTGCCCCGCAGTTCGATCGACCTCGGCGACTTCAATCTGCGGCTCGACAATATCCTTATGCTCACAGCCGGCGTTCTGGTGATTGTCGGCCTTCAATACTTGCTCAATCGCACCAAGCTCGGTCTTGCCATACGTGCCGTCGCACAAGACGAGGAAACCGCGCGCACCATGGGCATCAATTTCACCGCCATCGTGCTGGTCACATTTGCGATCGGGTCGGGCCTCGCTGCCTTCGCCGGCGTGATGAACGGGCTGTACTACAACGAAATTAATTTCGGTATTGGCCTTTATCTCGGCGTGATCGGCTTTTCTGCCGCCATCATCGGCGGCCTCGGCAGCGTCTATGGCGCTATCTTAGGCGGCTTCCTGTTCGCCGGACTGCAGACCGTCGGCACGGTCCTGCTGCCCTTTGCGAGTGCCTATAAAGATGTGTTCGCATTCGCGGTCGTAATCGCCATCATGGCTTGGCGGCCAACGGGACTGATCCGGGAAAAGATCAGTGAACGGGTTTAGACCGATGGCGAAGAAGGAGCGAGTGCCGCTGTGGCCCGGGGTCATCGTGCTCGCGATCGCCACAGCCTATCTGATCGCGCTACTGGTTGCCGAGCAACAGGGCTTCATCATCGCACTGCTTGCGGCCGGCATCGCGGCCGTAGTAGCCGCCACCTGGCTCGGCCTGATTGAGAGCGTTAGCAGCTCCTTTTCCGATAACGAGGACGCACTCGGCGGCCTTGCAATCATCGCCGCACTTGCGATTGCGGCATTTTTCCATGAAAACCATTTCGTGCTGTTGCTGGTCATCACCGTGCTGATTTATTCGGTGGCGGCGCTCGGCCTCAACGTCCAGTTCGGTTATGCCGGCGTCCTCAATTTCGCCGGCGCCTCATTCTTCGGGATTGGCGCCTATACTTCGGCCGTGCTCAATACGCAGACCGCGCTGCCGCATTTGCTGGTGCTACTGATCGGCGGCTTTTTGGCGGCACTGATTGGGTCGCTTTTGCTGCTGCCAGTGCTACGCACGCGCGGACATTATGCTGCGGTTGTGACCATCGCGTTTGCCTTGCTGTTCAAGACTTTCCTCGAAGTCAATGACGTACTCGGCGGACCGCAGGGCATGCAGGTGAAGGGCATGACCATTCTCGGATGGTCATTTAATGACAATATTGAGATTGGCAGTGTCGCGTTCTCGTTCTACATGAACTATTTCGTGATTAGCCTGGTGCTGCTCGTCGGTGCCTTCGTCCTGGTTCGGCGTCTGGAACGCTCCTGGATCGGGCTCAACTTCGACGCCTTGCGCCTCGATGAAACCGCTGCGAGTTGCTTCGGTCTCAATATAGCGCGCTGGAAGATCACGGCCTTCCTCATTGGTAATTTTCTCATCGGCGTTGCCGGCGCGCTTTTCGGTATGGTTGGCGGGTTCGTCGCGCCAAATAACTACACCTTCGCCGACTCGCTCATTCTGGTTTCGATTCTGTTGCTCGGCGGCATCGGCAACCCTTGGGGCTTGGTGGTGGCGACGATCATCGTCGTGGTCGTGCCAGAGAAACTACAAACCATCCAGGAATACCGATTCCTGCTTTATGCGCTGATGGTAATCGCGGTGCTCCTGTTTCGCCCGGAGGGGCTATTGCCGCGTCCGGTGCGCCGCTATTTCCCGGGATGGCGACCATGAGCGCATTGCTGGAAACCCGTAGCCTGTCCAAGCACTTTGGGGGCGTGCTCGCGTTGGACGGGCTTGATCTCGCCATAGCTCCGAATGAGATCGTCGGGCTGATTGGTCCGAACGGCTCCGGTAAAACCACGTTCTTCAACGTAGTCACCGGGATCTATAGCGCCGACGCCGGGCGTGTCACCTTCGACGGCACCGACATTACCAATGCGAGCGGCCGGGCGATTTACTTGGCTGGAATGTCGCGCACCTTCCAGCGCTCGCGCCTGTCTCTGCCGCTGTCGATCTTCGACAACATCATGATAGGAAACCACAAATGCCTCAATCAAAGCCTTTGGTTCAATGTGGTCAGACGCGGCGCTTTCAAACACGAGTTCGAACAGAGCTATGCGTCCGCTCGCGCGCTGGTCGAGGTGTTTGAGCCGGAGCTGGCCGACCGCCTATTCGATCCGGTCGCCGGCCTGCCAATGATCGACCGCCGTCGCATCGAGATCTGCCGCGCGCTGATTAGCGCACCCAAGCTGTTGCTGCTCGACGAACCCTCGGCCGGCATGACGCATGAAGAGACTGCGGAACTGATGAACGATATCCTGTTGGTACGCGCGCGGAATAAGGACCTCACCATCATCATCGTCGAGCACGAGATGGGCGTGATCGAACGCATTACCGACCGCTGCGTCGTCCTCAATTTCGGCCGCAAGATCGCCGAAGGCCCCTACCGCGCAGTCGCCGCCGACGCGCAGGTACAAGAAGCCTATCTCGGAGTGGCATGATGGCCAGCACTCTCAAGATCGAAGGCGTCTATACAGCCTACGACAAGGCCGACGTGCTGCAAGGCGTCTCGCTCGAGGTCGAAGACGGCCGCATCACCTGCCTCCTCGGTTCTAACGGCTCCGGTAAGACTACACTAGTGCGCTCGATCCTCGGATTGACGCCGCCACGCGCCGGCCGCATCGTGTTCAACGGCACCGACATCACACAAATGCCAACGCACAAGATTATCGCCGCCGGTATTGCTTGCATTCCCGAGGGACGCAAGGTGTTCCCCAAGCTCACAGTGGAGGAGAACTTGCGAGTCGGCGCCTATCAGGAGACCTCGGATAAGGCCGCCTCGGGGCGGCTTGCCGAAATCCTGCAGATCTTTCCACGGCTCGCCGAGCGGCGCACGCAGCTAGCTGGTACCATGTCCGGCGGAGAACAAGCGATGGTATCGATTGGACGCGGCCTGATGTGCGCGCCCAAGTTGCTTCTAATCGACGAGCCGTCGCTCGGCCTGTCGCCGCGATTGGTAAAGGAAAACTTCAACATCATTCGCAGCATTAACGAGCGCGGCATCACCGTGCTCCTGGTCGAGCAGAACGTGCACCAGACGCTCGCGATTTCCCACCATGGTTTCGTGCTGTCGAAGGGCCGCGTCGCGGCGAGTGGCGCACCAGCAGAACTCGCAGCCCGCCATGAAGTGCGGGATGCCTACTTCGGATAAGCCATGCAGTCTTCAGTCGAGCTGACGCAGGACCTCGTGCGCTTCAATACAATTAACCCGCCAGGTGCGGAGCGCGCCTGCGCCGAACGACTCGCTTTCTTGCTTGAGGCTGCAGGGTTTGCTGTCGACCTCGTTCCTTTCGGTGAAGGACGGGCACAGCTTGTCGCGCGCATCGGCGGCACGCACGGCAAGTTGCCACTGGGGTTTACGGGCCATCTCGATACCGTGCCGCTTGGAGCGCAGCCATGGTCTGTCGAGCCGTTGGGCGCTGAGATTGCGGACGGCAAGCTCTACGGTCGTGGCTCGTCCGATATGAAAAGCGGCGTCGCCGCGTTCATTTCAGCTTGTATTGCCTTGGCAGACCGGCTGACAGGAACGCCTGGCGCCGTGCTCGTTATCACAGCAGGCGAGGAGACGGGCTGCTCGGGAGCTGACGCGCTGACGCGCGGCAAGACGCGGCTCCCGCATGTCGGCGCGCTGGTAGTGGCGGAGCCAACCGGCAACCGTCCGTTCGTCGGGCATAAGGGCGCGCTGTGGCTCGAGGCGGTTACATCGGGTCTCACGGCTCATGGTTCGATGCCGGAGAAAGGCGTCAATGCGGTATACAAGGCGGCGCGTGCAGTCTCGGCTTTGCAGGACTTCGATTTTAATATTGCGCGGCACGTCGTGCTTGGCGGCCCGACGCTAAATGTCGGTACAATCCACGGGGGGCTAAACATCAATTCGGTTCCCGACCGCACCGTCATCGGCATAGACATCCGTACAATACCGGGACAGGACCACGCAAAGATCCGTGACCAGTTATCGACCTATCTCGGGAAGGACGTTGTACTGAGTACGCTGCTTGATGCGCAAAGCGTATGGACCAATCCGCACGATGCGTGGATCAAGGAAGTATTCCGTGTTGCACATGAGACCGCCGGCTTCGGCGACGAGATTGGAGCAGCGCCGTATTTTACCGATGCCTCTGTTCTGACCCCAACGCTTGGTTCGCCGCCAACCGCGATCATTGGGCCTGGTGAGTTGGCGCTGGCGCATCAGACGGATGAATATTGCTTCGTATCGCGTATCGAACAGGCGACCGAAATCTATTCTCGGTTGCTACGGGATTGGTGTGAAATCTAAGCGAATGCCCTGTTGGTTTTTGTCGTCATTGCTACAAAGCCGTTCTCGTCGCTGGCCACGATGG
>CAVXLE010000003.1:0-15926 GCA_963762485.1 uncultured Pseudomonadota bacterium
AGCGGACATTTGCGGCGCACTAGCCTATGTCCGCTCAACCCCCGAAAGCAGACATGCGCGGTGCAAAATCAAATGTCCGCTTTGGGCCAATTTCGGCCGTCATTAGAAGCTCCTTAGCTCGTCTGGAGGGGGACACTGAGCCTGACCGAGCCGTCCCCCGGGGCATGCATCAGGATCGCCACTGACTTGGTGACTGACCGGAAAACTTCTTGAACGCGCGACTGAATGCAGCCTCGGAGTCGTAGCCGACTTCCTGAGCCACAGCGGCGATCTTAACGCCTCTCTCGGTCAGACGCCTGGCCGCAAGCTGCATGCGCCATCGGGTGAGATACTGAATGGGCGGATAGCCCATCAGCTGGGTGAACCTGCCAACGAGCGCAGAGCGCGACGCGCCGCACTCGGCGGCGAGTTCGTCGAGCGTCCAAGAGCGAGCAGGCTGACCGTGCAACATGGAGAGAGCGCGGCCCACCAAAGGGTCGCGCAAGCCGGAAAGCCAGCCAGTGTTCGCGCTGCTGAGCTGATCCATGTAGGTGCGGATCGCCTCGATGAACATCAGCTCGGAGAGCTTGTTGAGCACGCTTTGCGTGCCGGCTCGCTTGTCGGCGCTTTCGAGCGACGCCAAATGCAGAAAATGCTCGAGCAAAGCGTCGGTCGCGGCCGACGTGCCGCGGCCGATGCGCATGAATCGCGGCAGCGCTTCGAGCAATGGATTGAACGGCCGCACGTCGCAGGTGAAGAACCCACACATCAGGCGCGCGTCGGTCGCGCCCTCGGCGCCAGTCCGCAGTTTGAACGGCAGGTCGCTCTCGTCCTTCGGACGCCGATGAGAGCAAGGTTCGGTTCGGCCCGCATCCTCGGCGCGCTCGATACCACGTGCGGCTCGCCGTGCGGAATGACGGCGATGTCGCCCTCCTGAAGCCGGACGGGCTCGAAAGGCGCGCCATCGACGATCGAGATCCAGCAGGAGCCGCGGGTGATCACGTGATATTCGATCGCGTGCTGCGCGCCCGGCCTGACCGCGTCAGCGATCTGCGCCGACGGCGGCGCTTCCGCGACCCACGGCGATGTCGCGGTGACGTCGAAGAATACCGAGCCGGTCAACCGAACCGCCGACAAAACTTCCGATAACACGTCGGCGGTCATGGCCAGGGAAGCTCCGAAAAGGCTGGCGCTCTCAAACGATGCACATCGCAAGGTAGCGCGCTTCGGCCGGAAGAAAGCGGGACCCTAGCAAGTTTGGACGCGCGAGCAAGAAGTCCGGCAGCGCGATCATTCGCGCGAGCACCACACCATCATAGGTATCTCACGCCACCAAGCCCGCATGTGCTCGCCACATGCGCCCACAAAACACATCGGAGATGACTATGACCACGATTATCGAGTGCCGTCCTGAAGCCGCAACGCCCGACCTGAAGGCGATCAAGACCAAACAGCAGACGGCCTGGTCGTCGGGCGACTACGCCGTCGTCGGCACCACGCTCCAGATCGTCGGCGAGCAGCTGGCGGAAGCGATGGATTTGCGCGCCGGCCAGAAGGTGCTCGACATCGCCGCCGGCAACGGCAATTTCACGCTCGCCGCCGCACGTCGCTGGTGCGACGTGACGTCCACGGACTATGTCGAGACCCTCTTGGAGCGCGGACGCCAGCGGGCCGAGGCCGAGGGCCATGCAGTGACCTTCCAGAAGGCCGACGCCGAGGACCTCCCATTCGCCGACGGGTCCTTCGATGCGGTCGCGTCTACCTTCGGCGGAATGTTCAGTCCCGACCAGAGCCGCACCGCGAGCGAAATGCTGCGCGTCTGCCGGTCCGGGGGGCGCATCGGGCTCGCCAACTGGACGCCCGACGGCTTCATCGGTCAGATGTTCAAGACGATCGGCAAATATCTTCCGCCGCCGGCCGGCCTCAAGTCACCGGCGCTATGGGGCACCAGAGAGTGGATGGAGAAGGCCTTCCGTGCCGAGTCGTCCTTGCTGATCGCTGAATCCCGCCACTTCGTGTTCCGCTACCGCTCGGCGCAGCACTTCCTCGAGGTCTTCCGCGCGTATTACGGCCCGATGCTCAAGGCGTTCGAAGCCCTCAATGCCGTCAGCGGGAAAGCACTGTCAAAAGACATCATCGAGCTGATCGGCCGTTTCAACAAATCCGGCGACGAACTCGATGGTCGTGCCTGGCGAATACCTCGAGGTGATCGTCACCAAGCGATGAGCGCCGCGGCGAGCGTCGTTAAATCCATGTCGAACAACCAACCACAAGAGATGAACAAATGTCGGTTTACTTCATCGCAGATATCAAAGTGACAGACGACAAGTGGATCCCGGCCTATGCCACCTCGGTTCACGACATCGTGCATAAGCACGGTGGCAAGTATTTGGCTCGCAGTGGCAACGTGAAGACGTTGGAAGGCAAACCGTTAGAAACCACTCTGATCGCATTGATAGAGTTTCCATCGGCCGCCGCCGTCACGGCCTTCCTCGCCGATCCCAAGTACACGCCCTATGTCGCGGCCCGCCAAGAGGGCAGCAACAGCCGCATCCAACTGATCGACGATACCGACCTAGCCGGAACGATTTCTTATCTGCCGAAGGCAGTTTGAAGGATCACTCAACATACGGTCTTGGTCGATAGATAGACAACACTTGTCGACCGCTCGCTCTGGTCCGTGCGCACGCACCGAATCAACATGCAAAGGATAACCCATGATACCTACCTTGAAACGCTACGTGATCGAACGCGAGATACCGGGCGTCGGAAAAATGAGCCGCGAGCAGCTCAAGCAAACTGCCATGACCTCCTGCGAGGCGGCGGCCAAGCTCTACGGAAAAATCCAGTGGGAGCACTCCTATATTGCGGGCGACAAGACTTTCTGCGTCTATCTCGCTGACGGCGAGGCTTCGATTCTTGAGCATGCTCGATTGGCCGGTTTTCCGGCGAACAAGATCACCGAAGCCCTTATCGTCATCGATCCGATGACGGCATTTTCTTGAGGTGTCAGCAGCGTCGTGGCCTACTACCGACCGCCGAACCGGCTTGGTTGCGGCGCAAAGCGGACATTCGCACCGCAAAAAGCTATGTCCGCTTTACCCCCGAAAGCGGACATCGAGCGGCGTCATTTGAACGTCCGCTAAGTGCCAATAGCGGACATTGCGATACAACTGCGCTCTTAAACTAATTTCTTTACGGCTACGAGAACTAACGTCATAGAGACCCATACGATGCCGCGCGATAAGGCCAGCCGGATATCGCGATCCAGGATGTAACTCGATAAAAAGCTAATGACGAACACACCGGCGATACTGAGATACAAAATAATTTCGAGCAGAAGCACCCATCGCGTAGACGCCAAAGCGGCTACCACGATCAGTATGGCGGTAATAGCAGGAAACAACATGACCAACAGTGAATCGAATACGATTGCGCCGTATTCCTTCATCAACAAATGTGCACCAATTTCAGCTTCCTTGGTAACCACCCTGACGAAGATGCGGGTTATAGTCATGGCAAGGCCAATGAGAAGAACACCCCAAGTTGACTCGGCATATTTGAGCCTGCCCGGTTCAACGATAAGATCGGCGGTCATAATGGCAATTACGCCATAAAGAACCGAGGCGATGCGCGGCGCCAGAACGCGGCGTTGCTCCGACCAGTTTGATGAAGATTTCGCCATCTGAGATCACGTCACAATATATAGCTAGTTGAGCCGAACGTTGAGCCTTATGGCGCCATAGACCGCAGCCCGCCAACGCAGATGTCCGCCGAAAACGCGCGTCCGATCGCGACTATGCCGATGCGGCGCAAACGACGAACATCGAGGGCAATATCGGTGCGGTAGGGTGTGAAATCTTGAACGCGGAACTGAACCGTCTGCCATTGGATCAGCCCGAAAGCTCTGGCGATATGATTGCCAAGGTTGCGTGAGGTCGTCAGTACGTAGATGAATATTGTATTCGTCGCCATTGCCGAAAACGTCGAGTTCTACACCAGCCCAGTTACTGAGTATTCTTGCCGCTTGTTTTTTTCAGTAGCGCGGCGGACATGGTCGTCCGTGTTTTATTTTGAAAATAATGGGGCCCCGACCGGGGGCGCGGTCGGGGCTCCATAGGCCTCTCAGGGATTCGGGGACGGGGGGCCTGAGAAGCTAGTCACGCAAAGGCGAACATGACACGCATCGTCGACCTGATTCAGGGAGCTGGCTGTTCGCCGGTTTTTTGACGATGATCACCTTTTATCTTTTCCACTTCTTCGGCTAGCAGCTTGAATATCGCTTTACGTTCGGTCTGGCCTATCGAGGAATCGAGCAGTCTGCGGTAACGCCTGATGTTTTCCTCTCGCAGAAAGACGTCCAGATCCATCGCTTCCCTCTCTTATTCTTGTCTTTCATAGGATCCATCTAACCCACCACTCCCTGGCGGATAACTCGGCAGATTACGAGCTGGTAGATCTACGAGGTGCGCGACCGCAGGCGTTGGGCGTTGGCCTGTTCACCAAGCGGCGGAAGGGGTGTGTTTGTCCGGCGGCGGTTTTTAAACGGTATTCCACCGGAATTCTGGTGCGAAGCCTGATACCGGCTTCGTGCCGCGGTAATTTTCGCTTTCGCCGCAGGAAAACGAATTGATCGCCATCAAATCCGCGACCGAACCAAGATGCTATCTGCAGTTCAGCCAAAATATCCCAAAGTTTGTCTCAATGCCGGTCGCAAAAGGCGCGTGAATGGCAATTTCAACAGCGGAGGGCCTTGGGCCGGGGCTAATGAAGGTGCTGCACGCGAGATCGCTGGCCTGGCACCTCGCCGCACTTTGCTTCGCGCTGGTTCTGCCGATTCTCATTTTGGCGGCGGCGCTAGCCTGGTCCTATGCACAAGCTGAGCGCGGGCGTATCGAGCAGGACGCACTCAAGACCGCACACGAGGTTATGGCGGAAACCGACCGCGAGCTTGCCGGTCTGATTGCCACCACCAGGGTTCTTGCCGCGTCGCGTTCGTTGCAGAGAGATGATCTGGACACTTTCGATGCCTTAGCCCGCGATGTTTATCAGCAGATCGGGATCAATGTCGTCTTGCGAGATCGCGAGAGCCGACAAGTGGTCAACACGCGCGTGCCGCGCGGCACGCCGCTTCCCACTAACGTGGAAACAGAGTCCGACCGAACGGTGATGGAGACAAAAAAGCCATTTGTGTCCAACCTGTTTATCGGAGCAGTAACCCGCAGGCCCTTGTTTATCGTGAACGTCCCCGTTCTCCGGAACGGAGATATTGTTTATTTCCTCAACCTTAGTCTTGAGCCGGAGCGAATGCGCGATGTCATTCTTGAGGCTCCCTTGGCAGCTGGCTGGACGGCCGCCATTGCGGACCGACGCGGCTCTGTGGTCGCTCACTCCACCAGTCACGAGGTGATGTTAAACCGGCAACTGCCCATACCGATCCGGAATCA
Organism: uncultured Pseudomonadota bacterium; assembly: GCA_963762485.1. Taxonomy (GTDB): domain Bacteria; phylum Pseudomonadota; class Alphaproteobacteria; order Rhizobiales; family Xanthobacteraceae; genus Pseudolabrys. Next base: position 5,427 of record CAVXLE010000003.1, read on the forward strand.
GGGTGCGGACCGAGATGATGGCGTGGTGCGCGGACAAGACCCAGTCGGCGACCATCAGCCGGTGCTGATTGCCTTCAGCCGATCGCGGCTCTCGGGCTGGCTCGCCGTCGTCACCGTGCCGGCTGACCAGGTGGCGGCGCCGCTGCGTCGTTCGCTGACCGGCCTTATCGGCGTCGGCATTATCATCCTGGCACTATCAGTGGGGCTAGCTCTCGTGTTCTCGCGGCGCATCGAGGGGCCAGTCGGCGCGCTCGCGCTTCAGGCGGGGCAGCTTGGGAGAGGTGACACCATACATCCGCTTGCGACGCCAGTGCGTGAGGTAAATAAACTCAGTCTTGCACTTTCCCAAGCTGACCGAGAGCGGCGCAGTGCCGAGGCGGCGCTTCGTGATAGCGAGGCGCGACTTCAGCTTGCACAATCGGCAGGACGCATTGGGAGCTGGGATTGGGATGTCACGACCGGACGCGCGATATGCTCACGGTCTTATTACGATCTATACGGGCTTGATCCGAAGGGCCCTGGGCACTCGAGCCCGGAGGCCTGGCTTGCGCAGGTTCACCCGGACGACCGGGAGCGTGTGACCAGAGTTTGGCGGGACGCGTTGTTGTCGGGCCAGCTTGAGAGCGAATACCGCATTGTGCGCCCCGACGGAAAAGTACGTTGGATTGTCGATCGCGGTATCCCAATGTTAGATGATGAGGGGCAGCTCACTCGCTTCGTTGGCGTCAACGTCGATGTGACCGAGAGGCAGGAGGCCGAGCAGCGTCTCCACGAGCTACAGTCCGAGCTTCTGCACGCATCTCGTCTTAGCGCTATGGGCCAAATGGCTGCCGCACTCGCACATGAGCTCAACCAGCCGCTCGGTGCTGCAACGAACTTCATGAGCGCAGCTAGCCTCGCCCTCAAAAGGGACAAGCCAGACGCCCTGACGCGCGCTTTGGAGAGAATTGACAAAGCAATCGAGCAGACGACGCGCGCTGGAGCAATCCTCGGACGATTGCGCGACTTTATCGGCCGGGGAGAAATACAGAAGCGCATCGTGAGTGCTCGTGAGCTAATCGAAGATGCCGTCGCGCTCGCCCTCGTCGGGACGAAAGACCCAAGCTTGCGGGTCCGGTTTGATTTCGCTGGACAAGAGCGTCCCGTCCTTGTCGATCGTATCCAGATCCAACAGGTCGTATTCAACCTCATGCGTAACGCACTTGAGGCAACAGAGGGAAAGGTGCCCCGAGAAATCGTCGTGGCGGCGTGCGCTGCGAATGACGAACTGGAGATCTCCGTAGCGGATAACGGTCCGGGGATACCGGCTGATCCAGAGGCGGTTTTTCAGCCATTCACCACGACCAAAGCGAAGGGTATGGGCATCGGCCTCACCATCTGCCGCACAATTGTTGAAGCCCATGGCGGTCGTCTCTGGGCTGAGCAGCGCGCGGGCGGAGGAGCAGTATTTCGGTTCACCCTACCGGCTGTATTGCCCGAGGAGGCCGCTCATGCCTGAAGGCCTCATCCATGTCGTGGAAGATGACCAGCCGATGCGGGAATCGCTTGTTATGCTGCTTGAAGAGGCAGGTTACAAAGTCCGCGCCTATGCCACAGCCGAGGACCTGCTTGCGCAAGGTGCCGCCGTCGAGGCGGGCTGTGTGGTCAGCGACGTGCGCATGCCGGGCATGGACGGGCTTACACTGCTGCGGCGCCTTCGGGCAGAAGGCTCCGCACTGCCGCTGATCTTAATTACCGGTCACGGTGATGTGCCGATGGCGGTAGCGGCGATGAAGGCGGGCGCTGTCGATTTCTTAGAAAAGCCATTCGAAGCCGATGCTCTCCTGGCTGCCATCGAAGCGGCCCTGCGCCTTCGGTCAAGGGACGCCGAAGCCGAGGATGTTGAAGCAGCGCACCGACGCCTGGAGAATCTCACATCGCGCGAGTGCGAGGTACTCGAACATCTCGTCAGTGGTGAGTCGAACAAGGAAGTCGCGGCGCAGCTCGGTATCAGCCCCCGCACCGTTGAATTCCATCGGGCGCATATCATGGAAAAGACGGGGGCGAAGGGATTGCCTGAGTTAGTCCGGCTCTGGCTCTCGACACGGGCCCTCCCTGAGAGATCAAGAGCCGCAACTGCCCGGGCGCCATATTAGCGAACATTCCCGATATCCGCTAATGACCTAAATTCGGAGATCCGACTTAGGATTAAAATTCAAAACTTTCCCGTGATTTTCAAGATCCGTCCGGTATCGGTTTCCGCCAGAAACAGATTGCCGGCGGCATCGAAAACCGGATCGCGCGGGGCGGCGAGACCTTCGAGTAGTACTTGGCGTGTGCCATCCGGTTTTATCTTGTCCAGGCGTCCACCGGTACGCTCGGCGACGTAAACGTCGCCAGATGGGCCGATTGCAAGACCTACTGGTCCACCGAGTTTGGTAATCCATGAAACGGCGACCCCGTCGGCTGTCGCCTTTAAAATTCGGCCACCAACGAAATCATTTACCAGCATCACACCATCGGGAAGGAAGGCAAGGCCATGCGGGCGAAAACCCGTTAGGACCACTCGCATCTCGTGTGGCGATTTGAACGCCAGCAGTCGCACACCCGACCACTCGCACACCAAGAGTTCACCAACTGGATTGAAGGCGAGATCGACCGGCATCGATAGACCGCTGATATAGGTCTCGATTTGCCCTGAGGCCTTAATTCGCGCAATTCGGTTGTTTCCGGCATCGGCGACGAAGACGTCGCCTTGTGGCGAGAGGGCAAGATCATGTGGGGCCGAAAAGCCCTTTGCGATGCGCGTAACGGCGCCGTCCGTTGCGATCTTCGCTACGGTGCCCCCACCTTCTTCCGCTGCGTAGAATTCGCCCTTTGCCGTTATGAGCAGACCGCGCGGTTCGTTAAGTCCCGCCGTGAACACTGAATAATTGATACCCGGCGCGGCTCTGATATCTGCTGCTTGTGCACGCTCATCCAAAAAAATATGCGCGCCGCCGCCGCCAACGAGAAACGCGACAGACAATACGGCCACCGCATATCGATATGACATCGTCGCCCCCAATTAGAGATTTCGGCGTTCAGATCTGCGGTTAGCCATATCACGTGTAGAGGCCTCGAACGTCATTTTCCTAGGGCCCTCGCGACGTCTGCGCTTGGCACTTAGCGGACGTGCGATCGTTACCGATCATTGTCCGTTTTGGGTCATAAGCAGAACTTTTGCGATGCAAGAGCATTGTCTGCTTTACCCCCAATAGCGGACATGGAGCGACCCGGTCCCGATGTCCGCTAAGTGCCAATAGCGGACATCGTGAGCGGCATACGGCGTAACGTTAGCGTTTACCGCCTGACTTTCCGGGGTTTCCTACCGGCGATGAACCGTTTCCATTTTTCTTAACTTGAACCGTCGCGGTGTCGATCCCTTTGCTGGTCGTGAAGACGTCGAAATTGGCGCGACCAACAGTAGCACCACCACCATCACTACGACCCTTTTTGGTCTCGGCGGCGGCGATCTGCACGGCGGCACACGTTATAACGACAATTGCAAGAAAGCGCATCGCGGTCATGGTGACCTCCCTTGGGGTGGCTCTCTAATTGCAGACCAAGCATACCGCACCACATGCGGTGTCACCACCGGCCCCGCGATGGGATTCGTGAGCCGCCGCGCGGTTGGTCAATGTCCGCTTTGGGTCATTATTCGATATTCTGGACATTCGGCCTCAACTGAGAAGATCATGGGTGGAAAGGTAAAATGCCATGACCTTAGTTCCCGACCTTGCCGTTTTCCAGAAAAGCCTCGCTGCGCTTCCGATTGCAACCTACCAGCCCGGCGAGACCGTGCTCGACGCCGGATCGAAAACGGGCCTCCTGCTGATCCTAAAAAAAGGGGCTGTGGCAATCTTCAAGGGTGGCATTGAGATGGCCAAGGTGACGGAGCTTGGCGCAGTGTTCGGCGAACTCTCTGCATTGCTAGATCAACCACACACAGCGGACGTATGTGCATTGGAAACCACGCAGTTTCACGTCGCCAATGCAGACGCCCTGCTCGTGCAGAACCCGGTCGCACTTCTTTATGTAGCGGCAGTCTTGGCACGGCGACTCGACGGCGCCAATCGAACCCTCATTGAGCTGAAACGCCAAATCCAGGTCGGCCACCCCCGCAGCGCGATCGAAAAAACAGTTGCGAAGATGGAAGGGCTGCTAGGCTCAGGCGGCGCGGGTCTCACTGATGCCGGCCACTGGATTGCGTAATCTATACGTCCGCATTGGGTCATTAGCGGACATTTTGCAGCGCAATCGCCATGTCCGCTTTACCCTCAAAAGCGGACATCAGAGGTATATCGTGGCAGCACTTATCCGGTCAGGATCGATTTCAGCACCTCGCGCTCCTCGACGATGAAATCGAAAAACGCTGCTATGCGCGGCGTGCGTCGCAAATCAGGATGTGTCAGCAAGCGCCAGCTTCGCGCCAGTTCGGGAATCGGACCGAGCACGCGCATAAGGTCTGGCTCGGTATCAGCGATGGCCGTCGGCAGGGCACCGACTCCCACGCCCGACTTTACCGCATACAGCAAACCTAGAACGCTGTTGTTGCGTGCCACAATCTTGGCATCAGGTGCCACCTCCTTCAGCCATTTCGCTACGCGATGCTTGCTCATCGTTTCATCGAAGCAGATGAGTGGATGCCGCGATAAGTCTTCTACCCGTTCCGGTTTTCCATTGCGATCAATGTAGCTGCGGCTTGCATAAACGGCCCAAACAAAGTCTGCGATCTTTCGCCCAACCAGTTCGTCATCCGTATCGCCCGACCGGAACGCAACATCGGCCTCACCTTTAGAGAGGTCGAGATAGCGGTCGCTCATCACGAATTCGACGCGCAGGTTGGGATGGCGGGCGTGGAAGCGTTCAATCAGCGCCGTCATGCGTTGGACGATCGGCTCGGGGCAAGTCACCCGGATAACGCCGGTGCGATCACGGCCGGTGTCGGTCACGTGCCGCTCGAAATCCCCGACCATAGCTTCGATGCGCTCGGCATAGGGCTGCAATTCCTTGCCAAAGTCTGTGAGCCGATAGCCAATAGCGGTACGGGTCACCAGCTTGCGTCCGAGCCGCTTTTCCAGCTCGGCGAGCCGTCGCTGCACCGTCGACTGATTGAGGCGAAGCGCCTTGCCCGCTGCAATCGTGCTGCCATGGCGCGCAACGGCGAGAAAATACTTGAGATCGTTCCAGTCAAACATAAGGCCATTATGCAGTTCCGCGGCCCCCTGCTGCAATCTTGCGGCTGCCGCGGCGCCAATGTTTGGGTGAAATAACTGCCCCTGGGCCTCGACAAGCGGCCGATCAACGGAGCGAAACGTCATGAACGCACCTTTCGATGCGGAAAAATTCAAAACGGCGACGCGCGAGCAATGGGACAGGCACGCCAAAGGGTGGAACGACCACAGCGTGCAAGTCGGCGGCTGGCTGCGCGAATCAACCGACGCAATGCTGGCGATGGCCGAAGTCGGGCCGGGGGCGCGTGTGCTAGACGTCGCCGCGGGCGCCGGCGATCAGACGCTCGATATTGTTAAGCGCGTCGGCCCGACCGGTTCGGTGCTCGCGACCGATCTGTCGCCGGCCATTCTGGATTTGGCAAAGGAAAAAGCGAGGCGCGCGGGCCACGGCAATGTCGAGACCCTGGTTGCAGATGGCGAAAATCTGACTGTCCCGGAGGCTAGCTTCGATGCGGCGATCTGCCGGCTCGGCCTGATGTTCTTTCCCGATCCGAGCAAAGGGCTGCGGGAAATGTTCCGCGCGCTGAAGCCGGGCGGCCGGGCCTGTACCATGGTATTTTCAACACCCGACAAAAACCCGTGCGTGAGCATCCTGGTGTCGACCGCGTTCAAGTACGCAGGCTTGCCGCCGCGTGACCCCTATCAGCCTGGCGGATTGCTTGGCCTCGGCAAGCCGGGATTGGTTGATGAACTCTTCCGACAAGCCGGATTCTCACGGGTAGCAACCACAAGAGTGATGGCGCCATTCAGATTGCCGTCGGTGAAAGACTATCTCGATTTCGTCCGCACTTCGGCGAGTCCGATCCTGCAGATTTTAGGGCGGCTCGACGAAGCCGCAAGACATGCGGCCTGGACCGAAATTGAAAGCAAATTGAGCGCCTTCAATACGCCGGGCGGATGGGAAGGCCCCAATGAGTTATTGCTTACGGTCGGATGCCGCCCATGAGTTTATGTCCACTCTGAGTCATTAGCGGACATGTTGGGATGTCCACGTGATGTCTGCTTTACCCCCGAAAGCGGACATTCGGCGGGTTCGCTGCGATGTCCGCTAAGTGCCAAAAGCGGACTCATGCATCGCAGCAAACAGCATCTCTATTCGATCACCTCGGCCGCGTTAGCGAGAAGCGTGGCGGCACAGCGAGGCCGATCGCTTTCGCAGTCCTGAGGTCTGGCCTCCACACGCCCCGTGAAAATTGCTACAGGGTACGCAAGTCTTGGCAGCGTCTTGGATTGTCAATCAAGGCACGCTTAAGTACCGCGATAGCTCGAATCCCGCCTCGCATTGCAGTGTACAAAATGACCGAGACGCCGACGAAAGCGATTAGCGCCAATATCATCGACGCCTTGCTGCCACCTGAGATGGCGCTCGCCTGCGAGACCGCGGGTGCCGTTCGTCGGCTATTGAGGCTGCTTCTCGGGGATTGAGGGCCTGGCCTCTAGGGACAAACCGGACGACCGGCACCGCTCCCCAAACTTACGAGACACCCATGGCTGACGCGACTCTACTCCGAAAAAGCGGTGGCTACACTCTAACCGCCCGATTGCTGCACTGGCTCACGGCCGTTTTCGTGCTGTTTCAAATTCCCGCCGGATTGCTGATCGCCAATTTCGAAATGGGTCCGCTTTACGGCCTGCACAAATCCGTAGGCGTTCTGATCCTCACTCTCGTGATCATACGCCTTGCCTGGCGATGTATGCATCCGGCGCCTGATTTACCGTTCGATATTCCTGCGTCCCAGCGCTTTGCTGCCCGCGGCACTCACTGGGCTCTATATACTTTGTTGCTCGCGCAGAGCCTGATCGGATGGATTGGAACATCTGCCTATCCGGCTCCAGTGCCTTTCTTCGGTTTCTTTGACATGCCGCAAATGTGGTGGGAGGACCGGCAGCTTTCCAACCGGCTCCTGGCGGCGCATCTGTGGATTGGAATCCTCGTGGCCGTTCTGCTCGCAGGACACATTGGAGCGGCGCTCTATCACCATTTCGTACGCAGAGACGAAATTCTCCTGCGCATGCTCCGCGGCTGTGGAGCTTGTGAAAAGCGGATTTTGTAGGCGGTCGAGCCGCGGGTATCGGCACTGATATTGCCGGCGCCGTCGTAGTTAGACGAGCGGACGGTGGTTGCCCCTTGCGTGGTCGAGGAGAGCTTGTTGTTGCCGTAATCTCTACAAACGTCATTGTCGTACCGCAAAGCTCGCACGGCAGCGAAACGATTTCGTTTTCATTCGTCGTGGTTGCCGATGAGAGCAGTGTCTGGTGGCAATGCAAACCACCGAGGAAAAGGGCCATATTCTTTATCGTGTCAGCAGCGATCCTTTGGTCAATTACGGGTGTTTGCGTAGTCTGGAAAGATGCCGAGCAAAGCTGTTTGAAGGTCCGTTTAACCCCGAAAACGGACGTTCCGGACGGCCAGCGTGATGTCCGCTAAGTGCCAATAGCGGACATTCGCGAATGTCCCGGACCGAATTAAATTAAAGCAATTTGCTCGACTAGATTAAAGTTCGTCATCAAGAATTCGAAGGGATTCAGAAGAAGAGCTGCTATAGTTCCTTTTGCAGCGCGATAGGTGGTTTTTAATTCGTTTTTAACGGCGCGCAGCGGTGTCTGCGCTTGAGCGAAATGTAGGGCCTGCTTTTCCTCGGAAAGGCGTCTTTCTATAAATGCACGCTCGAGGTCCGTGAGTTCGGTTCTTAACAACCTCTCGTAACGTCCAATGTTTTGCCGACAAACGAATTTTGACAGTGCAACCCTGTCGTCCATGTTGCTTTTCACCTTTTCTTGCATCAATACGAATTGCCATCAAAAAAATCGGCCCCGACCTAGGGCTGTGGGGACGGAGGTCGATCGGGGCCGCGCTCTTTTCGGGGATCAGAGCGTTGCACAAGCTTATCGTGACCGCCGCTCTCAACAAGGCGGGCTTCTTCACTAATTCGCGAATTGGCATTGCACAAAATATTTGCAGCCGATGTGTAAGTGTGTGATTGCGTTTTGCAAAATCGTCTTCACGCCAATTTGAAATGATCTAACACTGCGTCAAAACGCACTGCGTCAAAAAGCGTCGGCTCAAAGTTTGACGTTACGCTTAACTGCCCAGTGAGTGGCAGGCGCAGCCGCCGTGCGGCTGGCTCAGTAGTACAAACTGGTCCAATGTCCGCCAAGTGCCGTAACCGGGCGTTGATTGATGGCGTCTGCACCGCGCGAGGTACTTGACCGCTGTCTGACGAACGCGACAATGCATGGTGGGCGGGAGCGGTGACCCGCGTGTGGAGCCATGACGGACCCGGGGCAAGGATCGAGTCGTTCTCTGCTCAAGCGCACCGAGCACGGACTCGAAGGCGTGATCTTCACCAGTCGCTGGTTGATGGCACCGTTCTATCTCGGCCTGATAGTCAGCCTCGCGGTGCTGCTGTTCAAGTTTCTCTACATTCTCTACGAGTTCATTACACACGCGCGGGGTGCCAGCGAATCCGACATCATCCTCGGCGTGCTGTCGCTGATCGACCTGTCGCTCACGGGCAATCTCGTGCTGATCGTCGTATTCTCGGGGTACGAGAACTTCGTATCGCGCATCGACCCGGCTGGCCATCCCGATTGGCCAGAATGGATGACGCGGATCGATTTCGCCGGGCTGAAGCAGAAGGCATTGGCGTCGATCGTCGCCATTTCCGCTATCCAGGTGCTCAAGGCATTCATGAATATCGATTCAAGTCTGAACAATGAGAAGCTCGCTTGGCTCGTCGGCATTCACTTCGTATTTGTGATCACTGCCCTATTGCTCGCTTTGTCCGATCGCATCAGTGGGCATCGCGAGAGGACCGATTAGTGACCGGCGAATGGACTGCAGATGTCCGCTTTGGGTCACGTGTGGACGGCGCCTTGGCAAGAGCTTTTTTGACGTCGCTGCAGCATTGGTCGGGTGCGGTCACGTGTCCGGCCTGTTTGTGCGGCGGATGTGGCCGCTGGCCCTAATGCTCTGCGCGGATCGGGTCCCAATCGAAAGCACGCACTTTAAAGTGCGCTGACCCAAACGGGCTCTCCCGATCCCCGGAACGACCGTTTCTGCATTACGTCATCATGCCCTCGCCAATTGGTGTTGCCGATCGATCGCTGACGTTTTCACGCTGCCATCAGTAGCTTCGGCTCCTTGTATCTCTCACTACGGACCATGATGGCCCAGGCCATCCGTGCGATCTTGTTGGCAAGCGCAACTGCAGCCACTTTCGCGGGCCGGCGCTCCATGAGTCGTGCCAGCCACGGTCGCCTCCCGGTGCCGTGCTTCTTGGCATAGCGGATGACGGCCATGGCACCTGTTACGAGCAACCATCGCAAGTAGCGATTACCCTGCTTGGTGATGCTGCCGAGCTTGTCCTTGCCGCCGGTCGAATGTTGCCTGGGCACCAACCCAATCCAGGCCGGCAAGGTTGCGCCCCGATCGGAACTGCCTCCAGTCGCCGATCTCGGCAACCAGGGCGGTGGCCACGATCGGGCCGATGCCAGGGATCTCCTCCAGGCGACGGCTCGCCTCGCACGCGCGATGCCAGGTGAGGATACTTTTGTCGATTGATCTGATTTCGGCACCGATCGCGCTGTACTGCCGTGCCAGCACATCGAGAAGACTGCGGACCGCCGGGGTGACCCGGTTATCTGTGTACGTCCGTGATGATGCCAAGCAATTGACTGATGCCATTGCGTCCCTTCACCGACACGATGCCCAGTTCCGCCAGGTGCCCGCGCAGGGCGTTGCTCAACATCGTGCGCTGACGCACCAGCAATTGCCGGGTCCGGTGAAGCATCAAGCCAGCCTGCTGCTCCTTCGTCTTGATTGGAACAAACCGCATCGATGGCCGCACCACCGCCTCGCAGATCGCGGCCGCATCGTTCGCATCGTTCTTGCTGCGTTTGAGATAGGCCTTCACATAACTCGGCGGCATCAGCCTCACCGTATGGCCGAGCGCTTGCAGCTCGCGGCCCCAATGATGTGCCGACGGACAGGCTTCCATCCCGACCAGGCACCGCGGCAGGTCAGCGAAGAACTCCAACATCTTGGCGCGACTAATGCGCTTGCGCATCACGACCGCGCCAGCGCCATCAACCCCGTGCACCTGAAATACTGACTTCGCAATATCAAGACCAATCGTGCTAACCTCGCCCATGGACGGCTCCCCTCAATGTGGTTCGCTTTACGCAACCACCCTATGGCACTCTTGATGCCGCAGAGTGGGCGCCGTCCACAGCATCAAAAGCG
>CAVXLE010000004.1:0-266530 GCA_963762485.1 uncultured Pseudomonadota bacterium
TCGACGAGTCGGCGCTGACGGGCGAGCCGCTGCCGGTAACCGTGCATCGGGGGGTCAGGTGCGCAACAGCACCGCCAGCGCCGGCGGCGCCTTCGAGCTGCGCGCTCTCCGCCCCGCGGCCGAGAGCGCCTACGCGGCGCTCGTGCGGCTCGTCCAGCAGGCCGAGAGCGAGCGCGCGCCCTTCGTGCTCATGGCCGACCGCTACGCCGCGTACTTCCTGCCGACGACGGCAGTGGTCGCCGGCGCCGCCTGGGTGGCATCCGGCGACCCCGTCCGAGCGCTCGCCGTCTTCGTCGTCGCCACCCCCTACCCGCTAATCCTCGCCGCTCCGATCGCGCTCATGGCCGGCCTCTCCCGCGCCGCCCGGGCTGGGATCGTGGTCAAGGGCGCGGGGGTGATCGAGCGGCTGGGCAAGGCGCGGACGGTGCTCCTCGACAAGACCGGCACGATCACCCTCGGTCATCCAGCTCGCCGGCGTCGCCTCCCTCGATGGCGTGCCAGAAGACGAGACGTTGCGGCTCGCGGCCTCGCTCGACCGGCTCTCCGCGCATCCGCTCGCGGCCGCGCTCGTAGCCGGGGCCGAGCAGCGCGGACTCGAGCTCTCGCTGCCCGAGAGCGCCGAGGAGACGCTCGGCCACGGCATCGAGGGTCGTCGAGCACACCGGGTGCTCGTCGGCAGCGCCCGCTGGCTACGAGCCGCACGGCCTCACGGCCGCGGAGCAGGCACTCGATGAAGGCTCCGCCAACGTCTACGTCGCGATCGACGGCACTCCGGCAGCCGTCATCCTCCTCGACGACCGCTTGCGCGAGGACGCCGCCCTGCTCGTTCCCAGGCTGCGCGAGGCTGGCATCGAGCACATCGCGCTCGTCACCGGCGACAAGCCGGCCGTCGCCGAGCGCGTCGCGGGCGAGCTCGGCATCGAGCGCGTCTACGCGGAGCAAACGCCGGAGCAGAAGCTCGAGATCGTGCGCGCCCTCCAGGCCCAGGCGAACCCTGCGCAACGTGGTCATGGTCGGCGACGGCATCAACGACGCGCCCGCGCTCGCGCTCGCCGACGTCGGCATCGCCGATCTGCACGATCGGCGCCACCGTCTCCTCCGAGACCGCCGACGCCGTCTACTCCGTCGACCGCGTCAACCGGGTCGCCGACGCCGTCCGCATCGGGCGGCGGGCATTGGCGATCGCCCGCCAGAGCGTCCTGCTCGGGCTCGGCGCCTCCCTCGTCGCGATGGGCTTCGCCGCCGCCGGCTTCCTGACGCCGGTGATGGGCGCCTTGCTGCAGGAAGTGATCGTACTGTCGGCGTCATCCTCAACGCCCTCCGCGCCCTCCGGGGCTGACGGCGATCAGCTCATTCGACGACCCGCAACGTGGCGGGAGGTCCATGTTCCTGAGGCCGGCGGACGCCGAGCAGCGGGGCGAGCGCGACGGCGAGGATGCCGAGCGTGGCGGCGAGGGCGATCGATGCGGGGGTGAGCGTGATCGGGAGTCCGAGCTCGGGGTAGGTGTCGCGGGAGACGACGTTGATGATCCAGCCGAGGAGCGCGAGGCCGAGCCCGAGCCCGACGTAGTGTTCCGAGGGTGCCGATCAGCATGCTCTCGATGACGGTGTTGCCGGCCGTGCGGCGGAGCGGCGTGCCGAGGGCGAGCATGGTCGCGTGCTCGCGGCGTCGTTCCTCGCCAGCGATGCTGGTGGCGTCGAAGGCGATCAGGAGCGCGAGGAGCAGCGTGACCGCCTGGGTGATGCGGAGGATGGCAAGGAACTCGTCCATGTAGGTGCGGAGCGCATCCGGGACGGCCGCGCCCGACTCGACGGAGGCGACGCCGGGGGTGGCGAAGAGCGCGGCGTGCGAGCGCGGCCGGGCTGCCGCGGGGGCGGAGCTCGACCGTGTTGGCCGCAGCGGCGAGGCCGAAGAGCCCGGCTTGGCCGGTCGCCATGTAGGCGAGGCCGCGGAGGGGGTTGGCGTGGAGCGCGACGATCGTGAGGCTGCTCGTGACGGTCCGGAAGCTGCTCGGGCCGCTGTGGACCGGGTGGGTGAGCGTCACGGCGTCACCGACGTCGAGGCCGAGGTCGTCGGCGGCCTGCTCGGCGAGGACGATGCCCCCGCCCGCGCGCGTGAAGGCGCCGTCGCTGATCCGGGGCCGCCAGACGGTGCTCGCCGCGTCGAGGAGTCGACGCTGGCCTCGATCGATGTGTCGCCGCGGACGGAGCGTGATCGGGAGGACGAGCACGGGTTCGGCGGCGGCCACCGCGGGCGAGGTGGATCGCGCGGACCACCCGTCCGTCTACGGGCTCGATCGCGGCCAGCGTCGCCGTCATCCGCTGCGGGTTGCCGTGCAGGGCTTCGTCGTGGCTTGCCGCCAAGGCGCGGTTGAAGGAGTCGAAGACGCCGGCCAGCGCGACGAGGATGGTGATCACGGCGGCGATCCCGAGCAGGCCCATCAGCGTCCGCCGCGGTGTGCGGGCGACGTTGCGGAAGGGCATCTTGGCCAGGCTCGAGCCGGGAAGGTGGAGCCGCTCGAGCAGCGGAGCGAGCCCGCTGCCGGAGGCGCTAAGCGAGCCGACGCGGATCGCGGCGACCGGCGGGACGCGGACGGCGCGGACGACGGGGTAGGCGGCGGCGAGGAGCGGGACGGCGAAGCCGAGCGCGGCGGCGCGCGCGTAGACGCCCGGCAGCAGCGGCGTCTTCCAGACGGGAAGCGCCAGGAGATCCTGGAGGGCGCCGCGGAAGACCCCGTTGAAGAGCAGTCCGACGCCGATACCGGCGGCGACACCGAGCAAGGCGATCTCGGCGGCGAAGACCAGCGGACGGATCGCGAGCTTGAGCGGGGCGACGCCCAGTGCCATCCCGATCCGATCTCGCGTCGCTGCGACTCGACGACACGGCTGATGAGGTTGAACGAGGCGAAAGCCGCGCCCGCCAGGAGCAGCCAGGCAAAGACGCTGACGATCCGCTGGTCGTTGCGGGCGTCCTCGTACAAGATCCGGTGCGCGTCCTCGTCGGCCTTGCCGGTGATCGTGACGCCGATCTGCGGGAGCCGGGCCGCCAGGGTCTGCCGCAGCTCGCGCTCGACAAGGGCAGGGTCGGCTTCCGGGGCGAGTGCAAGCACGAGCTCGTTCACCTGCCGCGGGCGGCCGCTCAGCGCCGGCACCGTCTTCAGCGGCGCGTAGAGGACGGCGTAGCCCGACTCGGCGCCGAACTGGGCGCCGGGCGGGTGACGAGGAACTGCTCCGGCTGCAGTACCTGCCCGACCAGGTGGGCACGCTGCCCGCCGGGAAGCCGGGTAGCGGTCGGGATCGGGAGGCGACGGCAGGCGGCGAAGTTGCCCTCGACGACGGCAACCGCCCGCCCCTCATCGGTGGGTCGGAGGTCGCGCCCCTTCTCGACGAAGCGACTGTCGATGCGGCTGCCCGTCCCGGTCAGCGGGACGCCGACGAGCTTCCCCGGCACGAGGACGGTGTGCCGCGGGCGCGAGGCGTCGACCTGTGTCGGGGCGACCAGGCGCTCCTGCGTGGCCGCGATCAACTCGCCGTGCGGGATCGCGGCTGCGGCGGCGGCGAGCGATCCGGCGCCGACCGTTCCCTCGGCCGTGAGCGAGAGGCGCAGGTCGTGCATGTGCAGGAGCGCGAAGCTGGCGTCGTTGGAGCGCAGGCGCCAGCGCTCCATGCTGCCGAGGCCGGCGCCGACACCGGTCGCCAGCGCGATGACGAGCGCCAGCGTGAGCACAAGCAGCCAGCGCTGGCGCAGGTCGCGGAGCGACCAGCGAAGCCAGAAGCGGGCACGGCGCATCGTCCCTACCAGTGGAGCTCGGAGGTCTCGGCCCGCCCGCCCGCGGGCGGCGCGTCGGCGACGATGCGCCCGCTCGACAGCTCGACCACGCGGTCGGCCATGCGCGAGATCTCGCGGTTGTGGGTCACGACTAGGACGGCCGTGCCGAGCTCGTGTGTCTGCTCGTGCAGGAGCTCGAGGATCTGGACGCCGGTACGGAAGTCGAGCTCACCCGTTGGCTCGTCCGCAAGCAGGATCGGATTGCCGCTCGCAAGCGCGCGAGCGATCGCCACCCGCTGCTGCTCGCCGCCCGAGAGCTGGTGCTGGAAGTTGTGCAGCCGCCCGCCCAGGCCGACCCGCTCCAGCACGTCCGTCGGGTCGACGCCGCGCCGGCCGCTGACCTCGGCGCCGAACTCGACGTTCTCGAGCACGGTCAGGCCGGGGAAGAGGTTGAAGGTCTGAAAGATGAAGCTGACCGTGCGCGCCCGGAAGCACGAAAGCTCCTTGCGGGTGGCGCTCGTGATGTCGACGCCGCCGACCATCACCCGTCCCTCGGTGGCCACGTCGAGCGCGCCGATGACGTTCAGCAACGTCGTCTTGCCGCTCCCCGACGGGCCGAGCACGACCACAAACTCGCCCGCCGCCACCTCGAGATCGACGCCCGCAAGCGCGTGAACCGCTCCCTCACCCGACCCGTATACGCGCGACACATCGCTCAACTCGATGAGCGCGCGGTCCGGAACGGTGTGTTCAACCCGGGCTCTGGTCTTCGCGGCGACTGCCAACGTCAACACCCGCCGGTTCGCCCGCCGCTGAGGCGGCTTCTCGCCGCGCGGCTTTCGAGCTCGATGACCATACACACCTACGCGTCGCGGTAGAACCAAGACTCCGGAACCGCAAGCTCGGGCGCATCGGGGAGCGGGCGCAGCCGAGGATGCGGCTTACTACGGATCGCGTGAGGGACGGAGCGTCCCACCCACGGCTTTCCCGCCCTCGAATCCGGGGCGGCGAGGCGCGGCGCGCACGCGTGCTCGGCGAACGCGGTCTGATTGCCGACGCCTCGCGTATCCGCGAGCTCGTGCTCGGCGTTCAGGATGGCGTGCTCGTGCCGCTCGCCGTCGTCACCGGGCTTGCGGGTGCGGAGGCTGCGCAGGTGGTTGACGTTCACGCCGTCCAGCACCGACTGCTCGTGCGTGTACTCGGCGACGACGTTCCCGTCGAGGTAGAGAAAGGTGAACTTCGAGGGCGTCGCTGTCAGCCCGATCAGGAAGCAGTCGAAGTACTCGATCACGTGGCCCCGGCAGCCTGTAGTTCGAGCGGTGGCACTCGTCGGTGAAGAGGAAGTCGAAGGTCTCGATCGGCACCTTCGGCTGGTAGCTCAGCACGACGCCCTCCTCGAGCTCGAGCGCCGCGCTCCGCCGACTCGACATCTCCTCGCACAGGGGAGAAGGTCGGGATCACGGCTCAGAGCCACAAGGTGATCCACAACCTGCTCGCCGAGGTTGAGCGCCATCGCCTCGCTCGGACAACGCGTGGAACTCGGACAACTTCTGCGCCGACGTGTTCGCCAAAGCGGTCAAGCGCGCGGCGGCGAAGGCTCGGCCGGCTCGTCGCGCCGACCTTGCGCGGCTTGAGTTCCACGATCTTCGGCACACGTTCGCATCGCTGATGATCGCGGCGGGCGCGAACCCGCTTCAGCTTGCGGAGGCACTAGGGCACTCGGACGCACACGGGCGACCTGACCCTACGCTCGTGTGGAAGCGCTATGGCCACCTCTATCCCGGCTCGGCGCGTGAGGCTGCGGCGGCTCTGGATCGACACTTAAGAGCCGTCGCGTCGTGACTGGTGCGGGATCAGTGCGGGATGATGAATTGCAGGGTGCACGCGGCTCGCACAAAATCCCTGCAAATCGAGACGGGAGCGACGGGACTCGAACCCGCGACCTCCGGCGTGACAGGCCGGTCATGGCGCTTGCGGGCTGGGCGGGAATCGGCGGGGATTACCAGCGAGAGCAGGGTCTTTCGCCCGTGGTCTTGCGGGGATTGGCGGGTACCTGCGGGAGCTTCCGGGAGCCTCGTGCGGGATCAGCGCGGGATGCGGCGTTGCCCAGTCCGCAAACGGTGCGGGATGTGCGCGGGATGCGATCGTTGCTCTCGTGCGGATCACAGAGGTTGGAGCGAGCTGGAGCCCCCTTCCGGGGGCTCCAGCTGGTCTTGCTCGGTGGTCGCGTTGGTGTGCGACGGCAGCTAGTGGCAGTGCCCAGATCGCTTTGCTGGGCGATGCCGTACCGCAGCTGTTGTGGCTGAAGCTGGGCGTGCCGGTGCCGTCCCACCAGAGATCGGCGCCCGAGCTGCCGCTCGCCGAGTTGTGGCTGAAGGTGCCGGTTCCGCCGGAGTCCAAGATCCCGTAGATGCCGCCGGTCGTCGAGTTGTGATCGACCTGCGCCGCGTTCCCGATGTCGGTGGCGATGCCGACGTCGCGGGAGGCCACGTCGTTGTGGTCGATCGTGACCCCGGTGTCGGTGTAGATGCCTACGTCGTTCGTGTACAGGCTGTTGTGGGAGACCACAGTCGACGAGGCAGCCCCGATCATGAGAACGCCGTTGGACTCATAGTCGTTGAACGGGTCCGAGCCGCACCCGTAGTCCGAGTCGTTGCATTCGTTGCCGCTGATCGTGTTGTGATCGATGGTCGCCGAACCACCGAAAAACACCCCGATTCCGCCGGGGCCGGCACAGACACTGCACGGCGTGCCCTTGACGGTGTTGTGGTCGATCTGCCCGGTCGAGCCGTCGTTGATGACGAAGATCGCGGCTCTCTGGTAGCCGGTCACGGTGGTGTGGTCGACGGTGAGGTGGCCGACCTCAGGATCGGGCGGGAGTTGACCGCCGCGGATCTGGGTGCCGGCACCGACGCCGAAGCCGTTGTTGCAGTCGTTGCTCGGCACGTTGTCGCGGATGTCGCTGACCGCCGCCCGCGTGAGCGCGAGCGACGCCCCGCCGATGACGGAGATCCCCCTGTCGATGCTGTTGCAGGCTCCAGGGCCGGGGCCGGCAACAGCCAAGTGGCTCATCCGAACGCTCGCGCCGCTGTTGATCTCGACGATGTTCAAGAAACCGGCGCTGTCCGGCACGAGCGCGACGGCAGGCGCAGAGATCGTGCTCGCCTTGGAGCCTGCCCCGGTCAGGGTCAGATCCTTCGCGATCGACACCTGCTCGACGTACTTGCCCTTGGCAAGCGAGATCGTGTCGCCGACCGAGGCGACGTTGACCGCCTGCTGGACGTGCTTGCACGGGTTGTTCTTGCTGCAGGTCGGGTTGTCCACACCCGACGGTGACACGTACCTGGTCGTGCCGCCTGAGGCTGCCGCCGCAAGCACGAACACACTCAGTGAGAGCAGCCCGATGGCTGCCAGCATTGCTCGCTTCATCACTCCTCCGTTTCGGTTGCGGTCTGTGGTCGTGGGATCGCGGTCGCTCCTGCCAACTCGACGTGGAAGAGGAGCACCAACGCTTCGTCGTGCGAGAGCGGCATCCCGTGGGCCTCCCAGGCGTGACGCCGAACCTCTGTGGCGAGTCCGACGTCGTCGGGGGCCCGGGCGATGAATCCGCAGTCGCAGGTGAGCGTCTTGTCCACGATTCCCTCGCAACCGAGGCTAGGAATGGGCGCCTAGAATCCGGCAAGATCGCGCCTAGACCGTGGCTAAGTCATTGCGGCGCGATCGATTCCGGCGCCGCCTTCGACCCTCTCCGGCGCCGTCACGACCTTGCTGTCAGCGCTGTTCTACCGTACCCAGAGCTGGTCGATCAGCAGGCCGTTCCCGTCCGGGCTGAACTGGTAGTTGCCGACCCGCTTCGAGAGAAAGTTCACGTCCTTCGTCGCAATGAGCGGCACCCATGGAGCGGCGTCGGTGACCTCGCGGTCGACCCGTTGCCAGAGCGCACGGGCTCCGACCGGATCGCTCGTCTGCTCCGCTTGCGCCTTGCGCATCTGACGGTCGATGCTCGGGTTGCAGAACTCGCTCACGTTGTTGTTGCAGCTGAAGAGGCCGACCAGGAAATTCGCCGGGGACGGGTCGCCTCCCCCGTTATGCCCGTAGAAGCCGATCTGCGCCCGGTTCCGCGAGTCCTCGACCCTACCCCAGTATGCGTCGCCGCGAACCGGTTTCAGAGTCACGCGGTAGCCGAGCGAGTGCAGCACCTTCACGGCCACCCGGTTGAAGCCCTTCGCCTGGTTCCACGCCCAGACGGTGACCTTCATGCCGCGAGTCCCCGAACGTTCGACGAGCGCCCTTGCCGTCGCCAGGTCGGGCGCCGACCACTTGCCGTGCTTCGTCGAGCCGGACGTGTACGGGCAGTACGGCCGATGCCCGGGGAAGTTCGGCGGCAGGATCTGGCACGTCGGCACGGCGAGGCTCGGCCCGCCCCACGCGTACGTCGCGGCGGCGCGGTCGACGGCGAAGTTGATCGCCCTACGGGCGTCGAGCCGGTTGAACGGCGGGACGCGGGTGTTGAGGAAGAGCGCCTGGAGGTTCGGCCGCGGGCTGGAGTGCATCTGGCTGGCGTACCGGACCTCGAGCCTCGAGGCCTGCTTCGGCGTGATCGGCTGGGCCGGCCACAGGACGTCGGCCTTGCCGTCGACGACGTCGCGAATCGCATCGTCCGGCGTGCCGGCGATGCGGAGCTCGATTCTTTCGGGGTACCCGGCAGGCTGCGCGGCCCGCGACCACTCGTGGAAGTACGGGTTGCGGACGAGCGTGAGCACCTTGTTCGGCCGGTAGGTCGCGATCATGTAGGGGCCGGTCGCGGGCAGCCCGTGCGTTCGGGCCGGCCGGCGCGGCGTGCCCGCCGGCAGCACGTACGCGAACGAGGACGCGAGCTCGTAGAGGAAGCTCGGATCGGGCTGGACCAGGTGGAAGGTCACGGTGTGAGCGGCGTTGTCGGCGACGATTCCACGTGAGAGGTCGCACCGCTTCGGGTGCTTCCGGCATTGCGCTCCGCCGACGATGTTCTCGTCGTAGTTGATTTTCAGCGCGAAGTCGCGTTCGAAGGTGGGGCGGAAGTCCGTCGCCTGCACCGGCTTTCCGTTCGAGTAACGGATGCCGGAGCGGAGCCGGAAGGTGTACGTGCGGCCGCCGTTGGTCGGCGTCGGCAGCGACGTGGCGAGGTCGGGCACGAGCTGCGCTCCCGCGAGGCCGCTCACCTGGTTGAACGCGGTGAGGCCGTCGCCGGTCATCTGCAGGAACGGCAGCGTGTACGTGTAGGTGGTAACGGCGGTATCGATGGAGTCGATGGCGGTGCCTCCATGCTTGAGCCGCTCTGACCGCAGCACGAGCGTCCCGCCGCGATGGTCGGCGCCCAGGTGCCGGACGGCGACGAGCACGGCATCGCCCGACGTCGCCAGTCCCAGTGGGCGGCTTCCCACGCTCACTCGACGCGTCACCTGGTTCTCGCCCGGATCGATTCGCACGACGTTGCCGTCGAACTCGTTGCTCACCCAGACGCCGCCGGCGTCGAGCGCCACCGCGCCCGGCCCGTTCCCGGTGGCGACGACCGCCGCGACCGAGTTCGTGTCGGGATTGATCCGTGAGACCGTCTCGTCGAGGCTGTTCGTCGCCCAGGCCGACCCGTGGCCGTAGGCGATCCCCGTCGGGCCGTTCCCGACCTGGATCGACGCGACCTGCTTCCCGGTCGCCGGGTCGATACGAACCACTCGGCCTGTGGCACGCTCGCTTGCCCACAGCGTGCCTGCGCCGAACGCGAGTTCGGTGGCGGCGACCTCGAGCGTCTTGGGCTTGCCGCCGTCGGGGTCGATCTTCGTAATCGTGTTGTCACCGGTGTTCGCGACCCAGACCGAGCCGGCCGCGTAGACGATCCCGAGCGGCTCGTTCCCCACGTCGATCTTCTGGACGACCGTGTTCGTGCCGGGGTCGATTCGCCAGACCGTGCCGTCGAGGCTGTTGACCACCCAGACGGCTCCGGCACCGGTCGTGATCCCGCTCGGGCCGTTGCCGACCTGAATCGTCTGCAGGACGGCGTTCGTTCCGGGGTCGACCCGCGACACCGTGTGACCCTCGGCGTTCGCGACCCAGTACGCACCCTCGCCGACTGCGACCGCGGTGGGTGTCGCGCCGACGCCGGTGTCCGCGACGAGGCGACCCGAGCGCGCGTCGAAGACGCCCAGCGAGTCGTCGGCCGCCGAGACGGCCGCGCGGCCTCCGCTTCCATCGTGGCCGAACACCACGAGCGGAACCACCACAGTGGCAACGATCACGCCGGTGAGCGCAGAGAGAAGGACTGCGCGGCGCTTCCACGACCGTCGCTCGACTACCTGCTCCGCCCGGACCGTCGGCTCGGCGACCGGCGTCGTTCGAACGGACGTCTGCGGTGCCTCCAGGAGTGCACGGTAGATCGAGTCTGTCTCCGGCGACGGATACGCGCCGAGCTCCTCCGCAAGAAGCTGCCGACACTGCTCGTACACGCGAAGCGCGTCGGCGCGGTTTCCCGCGACGACGTGTGCCTCCATCAGACGGCGGTATCCAGCCTCGCGAAACGGCGAGAGCGCGATCAGTTCCTCGGCCCACTTTGCCGCCTCCCGCGCGGCGCCCGAACGCAGGCACGCATCGGCAAGGACGCTCAACGCGCGCTCGCGGATGTCGGCGAGGTCGCGTCGCTTCTGCTCGACCCACGTTCCGTCTTCACCGGGCAGGAACGGCCGGCGCGCCAGTGACTCCGCCGACTCAGCCGCCGCCCGTGCCTGGTCGAGCTCGCCTGCGGCGAGCGCTTCTTCCGCGTCCTGTGCACTGCTCGCGGCTGCGAACAGGTCGACCCACGTTCCCTCGGGCAGGTCGAGCCGGTAGCAGCCGAACGCGGCTGTCAACAGCTCCCGGCCGTCGAGTCCGGCGTCTGCGAGCGCGCCGCGGAGCTTGCTGGCGATCACTGTCAGCGCCTTGTCACTGGTCGCCGGCGGCGTCTCGCCCCAGAGCGCCTCGGCGAGCTCGTCCCGCGGAACCGACCTGCTCCGCTCGGCTACGAGGTAGGCGAACAGGAGCCGTCCCTGCCGGCCTCCGAGCTGCGCCTCGTCGATCACGGCGCCGTCGGTCTCGACCGCGACGCGACCCGTGAGGAAGATCTTCAGCGACAGTGTGCTGGCCATTCGCTTCCGCCATCTTGCCTCGATCTAGGCGCGGATACCTAGCCTCGCCGCGATGCGTGTGGAAAGGGTGCTCACGTGCGAGTGCGGGTTCGACGCCCGCGCAGCGGACGAGGAAGGGCTCGTCGCGGCGGTCAGGCGTAGAGCCGATTACTCGGAGCCTGAACTCCAAGCCCTCTCTGGGAATCGAACCCAGGGCCTCCTCCCTGAGCTGATCCGCGTGCGGCATGCACGTCGCGTTCGTTGGTCTGCGGGCGCGGAGATTGCCTGCAAGTGCGTCAGTTACGGCGAGTTGGTGCGGGATCTGGGCGGGATCTGGGAGACCGGCGGTCGATTGCGCCCAGGCCGGCAACAAAAGCTGGCGATTTGCAGGGTGTTTCTACGGGAGCGACGGGACTCGAACCCGCGACCTCCGGCGTGACAGGCCGGCGCTCTAACCAACTGAGCTACGCCCCCTCGAGCGGGCCACAGTGTAGCCGCGCCTAGCGCTGCGTCCGGGGCAGCGGGACGAAAGCGGTGCCGTGGCAGCGCGGACAGCCGTCGTGCTTCAGCTCCTGGATCGTCGGCCACCGGTGTCCGGGTCCGACCCGCTTCGAGAGGCCGCAGCCCTTGCAGCGGTAGCTGCGGCTCGGGTCGCGCGCCTCGCCCGTGTAGAGCGGGCCGTCGTATCGCCCCTCGACGAGTGGGCGCAGCTCGCTCGTCGTTGCGAGGTGGTAGAGGTGGCTTGCGCCGCCGATCGCGCCCGCGCCGACGTAGTCGTTGAAGTTCCGGATCAGCGAGCGAACCGTGAAGCCCATCTCCGCGATCGCACGCTGGAGCGCGAGCGTCTCCTCGGGGCGCCTCGGCCCGAACGCGAGGAAGACGTCCGCGCGTGCGCGTCCCGTTGTCGCTTCCGCTGCGCGCGAAAGAAACACCGATGCTCCCGCGCTCGTGTACGGCGGATCGGTGAAAACCGTGTCGGCCCAACCTTTCAGCGGCTTGGGCAGCGGCTCGCGCAGATCGTGCTGGACGACGTCCACCTCGAACGGCGCGTCCGCGAGCGCGCGCGCAAGGAACGTCGTGACGCCCGGGTCGACATCCACAACGGCAAGCTTCCGGATCGTCGCGCCGACGCCGAGCTGCTCGACCGCGACCTTGATCGCGACCGACGTGAGATCGTCGTCGCCGAGCAACAGGATGCTTCTGTCGTCGAGCGCGCCCGCCTCGTAGAGCGCGAGCACGCGGCGGACCTTCGTCTCGACCGTGCAATGCGTCTGGTCGATCTCGACGCGCACCGGAGGAGCGGCCTCAGCGAGGACCGCGAGCTCGCTCGTGATCGAGCCGAGCGTGGGCGGGACGACGATCTCCCGTCTCGCGCACGTGGGGCACGCCGCCTCGAGCGGGAGACGGAGCGACGTCGTACCGAACAGGTTCCGCCCGCGCGCGGTCAGCTGCACGGGTCGCTGCGAGCTGACGATGCCGCGCTTGCGCAGCTCGTTGCAGATCGCGCTCACGAACGGCACCGGCAGCTCGGTCGCGCGGCTGACCGACCTGACCGCGACGGGCTCGAGTCTCGCGACCGCGCGGATGACGTCGCGAACGCCGGCCTCACCCTCTGCCAGGCCGACGACGTCAGCGACGTCGCCGACGATTCCGTCTCGCGTCATCCGATCGTCCGAGAGAGAGACGACACCCGCGCCGAGCGCGCGCCGAGACGTTCGTAGACGACGTCCAGCACCTTGTCGCCGTCGACGTCGCCGTACGAGAGCAGGTCGACGTTCGCGGTCCGCAACTCGGGCCACGTGTGAACGCTGAGGTGCGACTGCGCGAGGAGCAGCACGCCCGTGACCCCGCCGTTCGGAAACACGTGGAACGCCTCGCCGATCACGCGGGCGCCGCCCGCCGACGCGGCCGCGTAGAGCGTTGCGCGCACGCCGTCGCAGTCGACGAGCAGCGAAGCGTCGTCGACGACGGCGTCCATCGTGTCGAGCCGCATCTGGATCGCGGTCTCGGGTTCGTACAAGCGTGGCCTCCGAGTCGGTCGGGAACAGACGGCGGCCGCCGCCGCCCTGCCTGACTCGAAGGTGCGAGCGCTCGGGGTTAGCGGCAGCCGAAGGAGGTACGGGTCAGCTCATTCATCTGTGCATCGCCTCCTTCTGCTCGACTGCGCCAGGTGCGCCCGACGGAGAGTATGCGGACGCCCGGCGCGCACCGCAAGCCCCCGTCACGAACGATGGTTACCCTGGGGGCGTGACCCGGGTGGACTGGATCGCGCTCGCCTTCGTCGTGCTCGCGGCGTTCGTCGGGTACCGGAAGGGGCTGATCTCGAGCGCGCTCTCGGTCGCGGGAATCGTCGTCGGCGCCGTGCTCGGCGCCAGGCTCGCGCCGCATCTCCTGGCCGACGGCTCCGAGTCGCCATACACGCCGCTCGTCGGCCTCGCCGGCGCCGCTGTTGGGGCGGTGCTCTTCGAGACGCTTGGAACGGTCGTCGGGAGCGTCGTTCGGAGCCGGGTCGGGATGGGGGCGGCGCGGGCGTTCGACTCGGCGGGCGGCCTGCTGCTCGGCGCGGCCGCCGGGATCGCCGTCGTCTGGGTGCTCGGCTCGGTCGCGCTTCAGTTCCCCGGCCGGCCGGGACTTCGCGAGAGCGTCCAGCGCTCAGTCTTCCTCCAGAAGCTGAACGACGTCGTCCCGCCCGCCAAGCTGATGCGGGCGCTCGCGCGGGTCGATCCGTTCCCGACGGTGACAGGCCCCTCCGCGCCGGTCGCTCCGCCCGATTCGCGCGTGCTCGGCGACCCGGGTGTCCGCCAGGCGTCGCCGTCGGTGCTTCGTGTGCTGGGAACGGCGTGCGGTCTCGGTGTCTCCGGGAGCGGCTGGGTCGTCGCCCGGGAGCTCGTAGTCACCGCGGCGCACGTCGTCGCGGGCCAGGACGACACGACCGTCGAGCCTGTGGGCGGCGTCCCGCGCCTGCGCGCGCGGGCCGTCTACGTCGACCACAGGAACGACATCGCGCTGCTCCGCGTTCGCGGGCTCGACGCGTCTCCCCTCCCGCTCGTCGACGCTCGTCCGGGAACTTCGGTCGCGATCTTGGGCTTCCCGCAGAGCGGCCCCTTCACCGCGACCGCAGGCAGGATCGGCCGAACCGCGGTCGTGCTCGCACGCGACAGCTACGGTCGCGGCCCGGTCACGCGAACGATCACGAGCCTGCGTGGAGTCGTTCGCCACGGGAACTCGGGCGGGCCCGCAGTGGACTCGCGCGGACGCGTGCAGGCAACGATCTTCGCCGCACGTCCGGGCGGCGACGTCGGGTACGGCGTGCCGGCGTCCGTCGTGCGCCGTGGTCTCGCACGCGCGACCAAGCCGGTCTCGACCGGCAACTGCGCCGGCTAAGCCAGGAAGTCGAGCACGCCGAGCGGCTGGCGGAACGGCGCGACGACGTAGATCCCCGCGGCGAGCTCACGCGACTGGGCGACGAGGTCGTGCGCGAGCCGCGTGCCGACCTCGGGCGCGTTCGCGCCCGCGTCGAGCAGCGCCTGCTGAACGTGGTCGGGGACGACGATCCCGGGCACCTCGTTGTGCAGACGGATCGCGAGCTGGTGGCTCCGTAGGGGCCAGATCCCCACCAGCAGCGGGATCGGCGACGGTCCGCCGAAGCGCTGGAAGAACGCCTCGAGGTACGAGAGGTCGAACAGGATCTGTGTCATCGCGAACTTCGCGCCGGCCTCGAGCTTCTGCTCGAAGCGGTGGAGTTCCAGCTCGAGGTCGTCGGCGGTCGGGTTGACGGCGACCCCGGTGAAGAAGTGCGTCGGGGCGTCGATCGCCCGGCCGTGGAAGTCCTCTCCCTGGTTCAGGCGCTCGATGATCTGCGCGAGCCCGATCGCATCGACGTGGTAGACGCCGCCCGCGCCCGGGTAGTCGCCTTCCTCGGGCGGGTCGCCGGTCACCGCGAGGATGTTGCGCACCCCTTCGGCGTGCGACCCGAGCAGCAGCGACTCGAGGCCGGCGATCGTCGAGTCGCGCGGCGTCTGGTGCGGGATCGTCTCGAGCCCGACGAGGCGCTCGATCGCGACGGCGGTCATGATCCCGCTCATTCGCGCCCGTGCGCGCGGGTTGTCGTTGATGTCGACAAACTGCGCGGCTCCGGCGTCCTTGATCGCCTGGGCCACCTCGAGCATCCCCGCATTCGAGCCGCCGAGCGGTGGATCGAGCTGCACGGAGACGACCCACTCGCCCTCTCGGAGCATGCGGGCGAGCGTCGTTTCCTTCGGCGTCTCGGCGACGAACGCCGGGATCTCGCGCTCCCTGAAGACGAGCGCCGAGCGCGGCTCGCGGTCCTCGTCGATCGCCCCGCGGATCGCGGCGATCTCAGCGGGCGTCGTGCCGCAGCAGCCGCCGATGATCTTGGCTCCGAGCCGCCGCGCATGCGCGGCGAACTCGGCGAAGTACTCGGGCGAGGCGTGCGGGTAGATCACGCGGCCGCCGGCCATGCTGGCAAGGCCGATGTTCGGGATTGCGGCCAGCGGGAGGCCGTCGCCACCCATCTGCTCGAGTGCGCGCAAAGCCGCCTGGAGCCCGGCTCCGTGGTTTGCACCGAGGGCGCTCACGCCGAGCTCGCGGAGCTTCTCGGCTGCCTCGCGTGCGGAAACGCCCGCGAGCGTCTCGGCCTCGTTCTCGAACGTCATCAGCGCGACGATCGGGAGGCTCGAGACGCCGCGGACCGCCTCGATCGCGACGACGAGCTCCTCCAGGTCGAAGAAGGTCTCGATCATGAACAGATCGGCGCCGCGTCCCTCGAGGATCGAGGCCTGCTCCGCGAAGAGGCCGCCTCGCTCCTCCGGCCAGACGTCGCCGATGTCCCCGAGCGGCCCGATCGACCCGGCGACGAAGACGTTGCTGCCGGTCACCTCGCGGGCCTCACGGGCGAGGCGGACGGCGGCGGAGTTGATCTGCTCGAACTCGTCCTCCAGGACGTGGCGGGCGAGCTTTCGGCGGTTCGCCCCGAAGGTGTTGGTCTCGATCAGCTCGGCGCCCGCGCGGATGAAGCTGACGTGCAGCGAGACGACCGCCTCGGGTGCCCGGAGGTTCGCCTCTTCCGGGGTGCGGAGGCGCTGGACCGCGCTCATGACGAGAGCGCCCATGCCGCCGTCGCCCACGATGGGCGGCCCGGTGCGCAGTCGCTCGATGAATCGGTTGGGTGCGGCCACTCGGTTTCTCCTCCGTCTTCGCTCGACATCCTCCCGGGCCTGATCGCCCGGCCGGGCTTGGCACCTTGCGCTGAGGCAGGTTGCCGAGGCGTCTCAGGGCCGGTTCCCTCAGCCTCTCTCGATGCGGAGCGGGAGTGCTGCACCCGGCTCCGGAGCCGAGTCTACCGGCCAGTCCGGCCGGGATCCCGAGTGAAGTGAGGCGGTCAACCGAGAACGAGTGATAGATCAACCGGCAACACCTGGGCGATACTTCGGCAAGCAAGAACACGGCGATGCGCCCCCGATGCGGCGGGGGGCGCTCCCAAAAAAGACCGGCGGCCCCGTTGCGGCGGGGGCCTCTGGAACCCTGAGAAAGCGGCCCGGGCGGCGGGCCGCTTTCTCTTGGTCCTCAAGGGTTTCGAACGGGCTGCCGATTGGCCTCTTGACTCTTCTGGTCGGGACTGACGGCAATCATCCGCGGCCGGGTGAGCTCTGAAAGCGGCGCGGTGACGCGCCGCTTTTCTTTATTCGGAGTGGATCGTGCGCCCTTCCATCCCACCCGCGACGCTGATGACCTGGCCGGTCACGTGGCCGGAGAGGGCGTCGGACGCGAGGTAGACAACTGCCGCCGCGACGTCCTCCGGCTGGGCGACCTTTCGCAGGGCCATGGTTCGGGAGACCCGCTCGACCTGCTCCGAGTCCACGAAGCCGCGGGTCATCGGGGACTCCGTCCAGCCCGGTGCGACGACGTTCACCCGCGCGTTCGGGGAGACGCGAACGACCTCGTTCTTGAGCGAGAGGAGCAGCCCGTGGGCGACGGCGGACTTCGCCGCGGCGTAGTCGGCGTGGCCGGCCTCGCCGAACAGACCGGCGGTGGACGCGATCAGCACGAGCGACCCGTTTCCGTTTCGTTCGACCTCGCGGAGGAACGCTCGGGCGACCAGGAAGGTCGCCGTCAGGTTCACGCGTAGGGTGTGCTCCCAGCGCTCGAGCGACAGCTCCCAGACCGGAGCGTCGTCGCTCGGCCAGACGCCTGCCACGTCGACGCACACGTCGATGCCGCCGAGCGCGTCGCGCGCCTCGTCGAAGAGACGGGCGACCTGTGCCTCGTCGGTCAGGTCGGCGCCGAGAACGGCCTCTGCGCCGACGGCCTCGGCACGGTCCTTGCCGCGGTGGTAGTGGACGGCCACGCGCGAGCCCTCGGCCATGAACGCCCGCGCGCAGACCGAGCCGATTCCTCCTGACCCGCCCGTCACGAGCACGCGCTTTCCGGCGAGCTGCGTCTCCATTGGCGAAAGCGTACGCTGGCGATGCGATACAAACGCACCGATGCGAGTCCACATCATCAGCGACATGGAGGGCGTCTCCGGGATCGTGAAGTGGGAGCAGGTCTCAGGCGGCGAGCCGCTCTTCGAGGAAGGCAGGAAGCTCTACACCGAGGAGATCAACGCCGCCGTCCGCGGCGCGAAGGCGGCGGGTGCGACCGAGATCGTCGTGATGGACTGCCACGGCGCCGGCAAGGGGTGGACGTTCAACTCGCTCCTCCCCGACGAACTCGACCCGGACTGCGAGTGGGTCGTGCAGGACGAGTGGACCGAGTACACGGAGTTCCTCGAGCAGGGCTGCGACGCAGCGCTCTTCGTCGGGATGCACGCGCGCGCCGGCACCGAGCTTGGAGTGCTGAGCCACACGGTCTCGGGGACGAACTGGCAGAACCTTTGGTTCAACGGGACGCTCGTGGGCGAGACGGGGATCAATGCCGCGCTCTGCGGCCACTTCGGCTGTCCCGTGCTGATGGTCACGGGCGACCAGGCCGTCTGCGCTGAGGCGCAGGAGCTGCTCGGCGACGGGCTCGTCACGGTCGAGGTGAAGCAGGGACTCGGACGCTACAGCGCGCGGAACCTCCCGCCGGTGAGGGCACGTGCGCTGATCGAGGACGGCGCGAAGCGCGCGCTCTCGAATCTGTCCGCCGTCGCGCCGTGGGACCCCGGTCACCCGGCGGAGATCAAGGTGCAGTACGCGCTACCGCGCGAGGTGCAGAAGCTCCGCTTTCGCCACGGCGTCGAGGTGGTCGAGCCGCGGACGATCGTGTCTCGCGCCGACGACTGGTGGACGGCGTGGCGTCAGTTCTACTTCTAGGCCGATGACGCGGCGAGCCGAGAACATCACCCTCGCCCGCGAGTTCGTCGCGGCGATGAGCGATGCGGGGATCGAGCCGCCGTTCTTCTCGTTCAACGCCCCGTCACCGCGCGCATTCGGATGGGAGTTGATGGAGCTCAGCCTCGAGGCGGGTCAGCGCTTCGCGCTCGGCTCGGACGGAGAGGCGCACTGGTGGCACGAGCACCGGACGTGGGTCACCGACAACGTCTACCCTCCGACGTACCACTGCACCCGCTACGCGCTCGAGGAGCTCCCGCAACTCGACGAGTTCGATCCGAAGCTCGTACGCGCGGCGCTCGCGCGCCACCTGGCCGCCGCCGGCATCCAGAGTGGTAGCGCAGCCGGCACGTAACGTTCAGCCGTGCCCGCCGTCTCGTGGCTCTCGGTCGCGCCCGTCAAGGGCCTGGCGCTCACGAGGCGCGACGAGGTGACCTTCGAGCCGTTCGGCGTGCTCGAGAACCGCCGCTTTCACGTGCTCGACGAGCGGGGCAGGTTCGTCAACGGGCTGACGCGGCTCGAACGGTCGCTCTTCGCAGTCGTGCCGGAGTGGGACCCGACGGCCGACACGCTCCGGCTCGCGTTTCCCGACGGTGCGGTCGTCGAGGGTGACGTCGAGCTCGGCGAGGCGGTGTCGACGTGGTTCTACAACCGGGCCGAGCCGGGCAGGATCGTCGATGGGCCGTGGGCGCATGCGCTGTCGGAGTACGCGGGACGGGACCTGCGGCTCGCTCGCACCGACGAGCCGGGCCGCGCTGTCGACCGTACGGACGGCGCCGTGTCGATCGTCTCGGACGAGTCGGTCGAGGAGCTTGCGCGCAACGCGGGGGTCGACTCCGCCGACGCGCGCCGGTTTCGAATGCTGATCGGTGTCGTGGGCGGGGCTCCGCACGAGGAGGACACCTGGATCGGCCGTGACGTCGGCGTCGGCGAGGTCGTCGTCCGAGTCCATGAGCAGGTGGCGCGGTGCGCGATCACGACGCAGAACCCGGACACCGGCGAGCGCGACCTCGACACGCTGCGCGTGATCAAGGAGTACCGGGGCACCCGCGGTACGAAGTTGCTCGACTTCGGCGTCTACGGCGAGGTAGTCCAACCAGGACGCGTCCGGGTAGGCGACGTCGTGCAGCCGTCGTGAGAGGTCCGGGGTCTGACCCCGATGTGTGGACACTTCGTGACGCTTTCTCCAGTGGTCGCCGGTCGGTGCCGCTTTCAGAGCGGCGGCTGTGTACCTCCGGCTGTGGAACGTCTGTCACGGGGGTCTGACCCCGAAATGCGCTGCCACAACGACGAGTCTGACGTCGAGGCAGCGCTCGCGGCACTCGGGCCGGCTCCTGTTTGATGTCCACCGTGCTGAACGATGCAGACCTGGTCGCGCGCTGCAAGGCGGGCGACCACGATGCCTGGCGCGAGCTCGTCGAGCGCTACGCGCGTTACGTCTACGCCATCACGCACGCGTTCCGCCTGCCCGAGCCCGACGCCGAGGACGTCTTTCAGGAGACCTTCGCCCGTGCGTACGAGCGTCTGCACACGCTCCGAGACGACGACGCGTTCCGGCCGTGGCTCGCGTCGCTGACGAGGAGGCTCTGCATCGACAAGCTCCGCGCCACCTCGCGCGAGGAGCCGTTCGAAGACCCCGAGGCGGAGCCCAGCGAGGACTCGCTCGAGGAGCTCACGATGGCGTTCGACCTCCATGCAGCGCTTGCCGAGCTCCCCGAGCGCTGCCGCGAGATCCTCGACCGCTTCTTCGCCCAGGACGAGAGCTACCGCACGATCGCGGATGCCCTGGATCTGCCGCCCGGCACGATCGCGAGCCGCATCTCCCGCTGCCTCGCCCGGCTGAGAGAGCAGCTCGGGGAAGAAAACGAGCCCGAGCCCCGTCTGGAGGGTTGATGTATCCCCATCCTGAAGAACGCCTGGCCGAGCTCCTTCGTCTGCTTCCGCCCGCCCCAAGGGGTTGGGTCGAGGCAGCGCAGGAGCTTCCACTCGCCAGGCCGGGCCTCGACCGCCTCGTTGCGCGGGCCGAGGCCGATGCGCGCTTCCGCGAGCTGCTGATCGCCGATCTCGAAGCTGCTTTCGCCCAAGAAGGCGTCGAGCCGGGCCCTGCAGCCGTGGAAAACGTCCGGAGGCGACTCTCTCTCCCCTAGTCGCCGGTCTCGGACACTGAGAGAATGCGGGCATGTCCCGCCTGCACGAACTCAGCGTCCGGGACCTTCTGGACGAGATCGCATCCGAGGCCCCGACTCCGGCAGGCGGTGCTCTGGCGGCGCTCACCGGCGCGATGGCCGCGGGCCTCGTCGAGAAGGCCGCGCGCAACTCGCCGGAGTGGGAGCTGCGGGGAGCGGCGATCGCTCAGGCGAGGATCCTCCGCGAGCGGCTCATGGAGCTTGCGCCCTTGAACGACGAGGTCTACGAGCACGCGCTCGCGGCGCTCACGCTTCCGAACGCCGTCGACAGCGACTCGAAGAACGAGCTGATCGGGTCGTCGCTCGAGCGGGCGGCCGCGTTCCCGCTCGCCATCGCGGAGTCGGCGTCGAACGTCGCGGAACTCGCCGCGGTTGTCTCGGAGGACGGCGCGCCGACCTCCCGCGCCGACGCAGCCGCCGCCGCGATGCTCGCCCTCGGAGCGACGCGTGCCGCGGCGCACCTCGTCGAGATCAATCTCGGCGTGCTCGAGAACGACGAGCGACTGCACCGCGCGACGCGCCTCGCCGCAGACGCGGCGGCGGCGTCCGCGCGGACGCTCGCGACCGTCGGCTAGCGCCTCAACCCTCGAGCGCGCGCAGCTCCCGCTCGTAGCGCGCGAGCTTCTCGCGCTCTGCGTCGACCACGTCCGGCGCGGCGTTCTCGACGAAGCGCTCGTTCGCAAGCATCCGCTGCGAGCGCTCGACTTCCTTGCGCAGCCGCTCGATCTCGATCTGCGCGTTGCCGTTCGCTTTCACGCGCTCCGGTCGGACGACTGACTCGAAGATGCGCCGCTCGTCGTCGTCCAGGTCGACCTGCACCTGGCTGCGCCGGAAGATCGCCGCCGCGTCCTGGACCCTCTCCAGCGCACTCCCGTCGTCCGCGAACCGCGGGTCCGGGCCCGGCCATTCGGCCGCGATCAGGCGTGAGGTGCGGTCGGGGAGGTTCGACCAGATCTCCTCGGTCACGTGCGGCATCACCGGGTGGAGGAGCTCGATCAGCCGCTCGAGCGCGGCGAGCGCGGTCGCGCGGGCATCCTCGTCTCCGTCGTACAGACGCGGCTTGATCGCCTCGGCGTACCAGTCGCAGAAGTCGTCGAACGTGACCCGGTAGAGCGTGTTCACGGTCCCGGCGAAGTCGAACGCCTCGAGCTCGCGGTCCACGTGGCCGCGGGCGGCGTCGAGCCGCGCCAGGATCCAGCGTTCCTCGACGCTCGTCGGGCGCACGTCCGGCTTTGTGTCGCCGGTGTTCGAAAGGATCAGCCGCGCCACGTTCCAGAGCTTGTTCGCGAGCTTGCGGCCCTCCTCGATCATCCCCACGTTGAAGCGGACGTCCTGAGTCGACGACATCTTCAGCAGGCCGTAGCGCGTGGCGTCGGCGCCGTGCGATCCGATCACGTCGAGCGGATCGATCCCTGTGCCGAGGCTCTTCGACATCCGCCGGCCGTCCGGCGCCTGGATCGTCGAGTGGATGAGCACGTCGGCGAACGGCACCTCGCCCATCAGCTCGATCCCGGCCATGATCATGCGCGTCTCCCAGAGGAAGATGATCCCGCGGTCGGTCGCGTTGACGTCGTTGGGGTAGAAGTAGTCGAGGTCCGGCGTCTCGTCCGGCCAGCCGAGCGTCGCGAACGGCCAGAGTGCCGACGAGAACCACGTGTCGAGCACGTCCTCGTCCTGCGTCAGGTCGTTCGAGCCGCACTCGGCGCAGGCGGCCGGCTCGGATTCGGCCACCGTCATGTGTCCGTCCGTGCAGTACCAGACGGGGATCCGGTGGCCCCACCAGATCTGGCGTGAGATGCACCAGGGCCGGATGTTGTCGAGCCAGTTGAGCGCGACCTCGTTCTGCTGTTCGGGCGTGAACCGGACGCGGCCCGAGCGGATCGCGGCCGCGGCGGCCTCCGCCATCGGCTTCATCTCGACCCACCACTGGAGCGTGATCAGCGGCTCGATCCGCGTTCCGCAGCGGTCGCAGTGTCCGACCGAGTGGCGGTACGGCTCCTGCTGCTCGAGGAGACCCTGCTTGCGCAGCCGCTCGACGATGCGCTCGTTCGCCTCTTCCTGCGACAGCCCCGCAAACTCGCCCGCGTTCTCGTTCATGCGGCCGTCGAGCCCGATCACGGTGAGCTCCTCGAGGCCGTGGTCCCGGCCGATCTCGAAGTCCATCGGGTCGTGGCCGGGCGTGATCTTCAGCGCGCCCGTGCCGAATTGCATCTCCACGCGCTCGTCTCCGACGATCGGCACGCGGCGCTCGACGATCGGAACGATCGCTTCCCCGCCGATCAGGTGCTTGTAGCGCTCGTCGTTCGGATTGACGGCGACGCCGGTGTCGGCGAGCATCGTCGCCGGGCGTACGGTCGCGATCGTGACGTGTCCGGAGCCGTCGGCCAGCGGGTAGCGGATCCACGTGAGCGTGTCGTCGACGTCGACGTGGTTCACCTCGAGGTCGGAGATCGCCGACGCACAGCGGGGGCACCAGTTGACGATCCGGTTCGCGCGGTAGATCCAGCTCTTCTCGTAGAGGTGGACGAAGAAGCGCATGACGGCGCGCACGTAGCGCTCGTCCATGGTCATCCGCTCGCGGCGGTAGTCCAGCGACGCGCCCATCGAGCGCAGCTGGCCCATGATCACCCCGCCGTACTTCTCGAGCCAGGCCCAGACGCGCTCGAGGAACAACTCGCGGCCGAGGTCGTGGCGCGTCAGCCCCTCCTTCGCCAGCTCGCGCTCGACGACGTTCTGCGTCGCGATCCCCGCGTGGTCGTAGCCTGGCTGCCAGAGCGCGTTGAAGCCGCGCATCCGGTGCCAGCGGGTCAGCGTGTCCTGGATCGACGCATTGAGTGCGTGGCCCATGTGCAGCTCGCCGGTGACGTTCGGCGGCGGGAACGCGATCGTGTACGGCCTCCGAGTCGGATCGACGTCGGCGTTGTAGAGGCCTTCGGCCTCCCACGTCTGTTGCCAGCGCGCCTCGACACCCTCCGGCTTGTAGAGGGGCTCCATCGGTCCGGTGAGGTCAGGCAGCGACTATACGTTCGAGTATAGCCACGCCTCAGTCGCTGTTGCAGGGACCGACGTAGGCGGCCGGATCGTTCGTGTCCTTGTCCTTCCAGACGTCGAGGCAGAAGCCGGTTCCGCTGTTGTACTCCCACGCCTCCTCGCCCTGGACGGTGACCTTGTGCAGCGGCTCGGCGTCGAGCACCTCCTGGGTCGGCAGGAGCTCGCTCGCAGGGTTCGTGGCCGGATCGCCCGGAGCGATCTGGATCAGCCCCTGCCGGAACGTCTCGTCGCCCATGATCTCCTTCGCCTCGCCCTCCGTGTACCCGGCCCACTCGTCGGGGTTGCTGCCGCAGCCTGCGACAAGGACGAGACCGATGAGGAGGAGCCGTTTCATCCCGGGATTAGACGACGCGAAGCTTGCCAAGTTGCGAGCTGGTCGGAGAGGAGCCTTAACATCGGTCGTGCTCCAAGCGGGCTAGGGTGTCTCAACTGGCCCCGCGGCCAGAACCCCGGCCGAAAGCCCGCAATCTCCCGACGCGCCCACGGCGCGCGAGACGTAGGAGCCTAGGCAAACAGGATTCGACTCGCGGGGCCAGCATTCGTTCCGGCGACAGTGAGTGTGCTGAAGAGGGAGTTCGGCCTGAGTCACCGTATGGACTCAGGCCAAACCTGCCCCTGTGGTCCGGAATTCCCCGCACCCGTGTGCCCGCGAGGGGTCGGAAGCTGACACCCGCGCACGTGGGGACCCCGTACCTTGACCCTATGCCTCAGATGCGAGGATTGACAGGGCTTTCAGGGGATCGTGCGCTACTCGGTCACGTCGAGCTGCCCGGCGACGTAGACGCGCCAGGTCGGTAGGTCGTCGACGAAACACATGAGGGCGTACCTACCGGCAGTTACGTCGGCCGGCAGCACACTGCTCTTGCCGGAGGCGGCGCCGACCCGGACCACCTGTGTATAGAACGCCGGCAGGTCGGGAAGCGTTCCACTCTGCCTGAACTGCTTCCGCGCCTGCTCGAGGAACGGCTGGAGGTCGTCGATCGTGGAGCCCTCGGCGATTGCGGCGAGCGCGAAGGCCCCGAAGTACGCGGTCTGGTTCTCGACCTCGACCGTGAACATCCCCGCCGCCGGCGTCTCGTCCCCTTCATAGCTGCAACCGTCGTCGGTCAGCGTGAGGCACATCTCACCGCCTGCGTCGCCACCGCCGCAAGCAGCCACAACCACAGTCGTCACGAAGGTCGCAAGGGTGACCGCCGGGCGTACGCCGAATCTCACAAAGAGCCCTCGCGGAGTGGATAGAGCGGGCCGTTCTTCATGGGCGGTGCCGGGTTCGAACCAGCGACCTCCTGCTTGTAAGGCAGGCGCTCTCCCAGCTGAGCTAACCGCCCTGAGCAGGGAAATCGTAACCGGCTGGCGGCGTGTTGGCTGCGGGAGGTCCCGAGTTCGAATCTCGGCGCCCCGATCGGAGAAGCCGCTGGAGACAGCGGCGTCTCTTGCCGACGCCGAAGGATCCGACGTTTCCCCCGAAGCGGAGGAGTGGCGTCGTCGACGAACACGATCGACGGCCGCGCTGGCGACGCCGCGAGAACAGGTTCAGTATCGAAGCCCTTCGCCTCGGGCAAGGACCTTGAGGGTCTCCCACAAGATGCCCAGATCGTGGCGGACGAGTAGTGCACGGCTCGAGGTGCGGCAGGCGTCTACGTACGCGAGATCCAAAGGGACGGCCGCATGCGGCTCCGTTAGGTCTTTGTGAATCTGCGCGGGACCAGTCCAGCCCGCCATGACCAGGTTGCGGTAATCGAGGCCCTCTGCCGCCTGGGCTCGTACCATCGACGGCGGCCATGGCCGCGGCCCAACGAGGCTGAGTTCGCCGCGCAGGATGTTCAGCAGCTGCGGGAGCTCGTCGAGGTACCAGGGCTTGAGGACGTGCCGTCCTGCCCAGGAAAGATTCGCCGGATCCGCCTCGAGCGCTCGCGCGTGCGGCTCGCTGCCGGCCTGCGTCGCGATCGCGTCGGTCCGGAGCGTCCGGAACTTGAACAGATCGAATTCGCGGCCGCGCGAGATCCGCCGCTCCCGATAGATGAGCGGCCCGCGATCGCGCCGGCAGACCAACATGTCTCCGACGATTGCCGCGATCGCGGCAAGCGACACCGGCAGGGTCACTACGAGCAGGCACGCCGCGAGACTCCTGTCCAGTGACTGCTTGAGCAGCGGGTACGGGACGGCATCTGAAACCACGGGCCATTTCTACCGGCTCTCAGTGGCCGTGGCCGACGGGCGCCTACGCCCACAACGGGGTGCCTTGCGGAAGCGAGCTCGCGGTCCGACCAGCTCGTCGAGGCGGACGGCCGAGCCGGCGTCACGCATCAGACATGGCCGCCGACGTTCCCCGAACGGGGCGCGCGAGCTGCACGCAACCGGGTTGACCTGCCAGAAGGTCGCCGACCAGCTCGGCTGCCCGTTCACGACCGCGAAATCGTGGATCTGGCCGACAGGGCGCGACCGGTAAACCCGGACGCGGCAGGCTGCGGCGTTGCAGCGATCCCCCTGTACTCAAGCCTCGCCAGCTCGCGGCCCGAAATTCATCGGTTGACTGTTCCCAAGCGCGGGCGGAGTCTTCGCCTGGGAAGTCTTCAGCCGCCGGACTTGATCAACCTCTCGGTTTTTCGGGTGCTCGTGTAGTGGGCGAGGGCGAAAGACACGATCCGCAGCCGGACTCTCGCCCGGTTGTCCTCTAGTCAGGCAGGCAGCGTGCTGCTGTAAGGGCGTTACAGTCGGACCTCATGCTCCCGGTTCTCGCGGCCCGCGCTGCTGCCGTCGTGATGCTGGGCATCGCAACCTTTCAGGTCGCACTCGTCTTGGGTGCACCGTGGGGCGTGTATACGCAAGGAGGCGAGACGGAAGGCGCGCTCGACACATCAGGACGAGTGTTCGCCGCGGTCTCCTGCGCGATCCTGCTCGTAATGGCGGCTGCCATCTTGGCGCGAGTGCGCGAGGGTCCGCTCAAGAACGCACCGGGGAGACTCGTGACCGCCCTCTCCTGGTTCACGACGATCTATTCCGCGCTCGCGGTTGTCCTCAACCTGGCTACGCAGAGCTCGTCGGAGCGCGCCGT
The DNA here is from genome assembly GCA_963762485.1 of uncultured Pseudomonadota bacterium. GTDB lineage: Bacteria > Pseudomonadota > Alphaproteobacteria > Rhizobiales > Xanthobacteraceae > Pseudolabrys. The sequence continues at coordinate 26,529 of CAVXLE010000004.1, forward strand.
GTTCGCGCCGACCGCGATCCTCCTTTTCGTGCTCGTCGTGACCACGATGCTCGGCTCTCAACGGACCAGCTAGGCCGCCCTGTCTCAAGCATCGGTAAGACTCGGCGGTCGGTCTGTCTGGGGCCGTTGCTCCTACTTCGAGATCAACGAGCCAAAGGTCGTCTCCCTCAGCGGCAGCATGAAATAGTCGCGCTCTGGCCCCCACACGGAGGAGGAGACGATGGACTTCATCGCCGAGTTCGGGTTCGACATCAAGCAAGGGAAGGCGCATGAATTTCAGGAGTGGCTATCCAAGAACGAGAGCAAGATCGCAGCGGCTTGTCCCACAGGGGTCGAATACGTCGGAACGTACGCAGCCATCTATTCATCCGAGAAGCACGCCGGTGGATTCCGTCAGTTCCTCCGCATGGAGAGCTACGGCTCACAGGATGCTCTGGCCGCAGCGATGAAAGAAGGCGGGGACTTCGCAGCTTTCCTCGACGAAATGAGCCAGTTCGTTGATCAAGACAGAGCAGCGGATTGGAGCAACGGCCTCTACAAGACGGTGTCCGGCACGAGCTTCTGGGCCGGAGCGTAGAGTCGCACGCGGCCGGGGCCGCCCGGTGCGCGAGGTCGGGCAGCGTTAGGCAACAACCACACTCACACCGGCAGACACAGCTGGCCGTGTCGTGTCTGAAACGGCGTACCAACGCGACATCCGAAGGTCGTCTACGCGCCGTTCAGCGTCCCGAGGATCGACGCGTATGGCGAGTTCGCACTCGCCTGAAAGCGCAAGAGACGATTCGTACGCGCGCCGATGGACGGGAGGCATGGCCCCCTCCGAGGCGATCACTCCTCTCCCGGCTCGCTCTCACGGTGCGTACGTGTCGCGCGCGACGGGCAACGGACGGGGCGCTTCCGCTGCAGCCAATTGGCTGCAACCGCGCCCATCTCGTTCCCGCTCGCTCACGCGCACGCCGGGGGAAACGGCCTAGCTACGTTACGTGAGAGGACCTGGCGGGACACCGCTCTAGCTTGTAAGGCAGGCGCTCTCCCAGCTGAGCTAACCGCCCCCGGCTACGGTAGCGGCCGCAAGGCCACTCGGCGCAGCGAAGTCCCAGAACAGTTCGTAGGCGAGGCGGTCGCCGTTCAGGAACGGCGTGTAGAGCCGTTCGAGCTTTGGCATCTCGCCTGCGTAGCACCGGAGAGCCCGCTCCTTGCGGGCCCGCTGCTCTGCGGAGAGCGTCACCGCGAAAGGCACCCGACCGCCTGCCACCTTCGGCGAGAGCTCGAAGTCGGGCTTGAACTGGCAGTACGGCTGATCCGCGTACAGACGAGCGTCGCGGCGAATCTTCAGGCATGCCTTTCGAACCCGCTCGTGCTCGAGGCTGAAGTTCGCGACGCCGGCACCGGCCGGGACGTAGACGAGGTCGGCATCCCGAAGGTGATCCCTGAGCAAAGACTTCGACACCCGTCCGCCCCCGTACTGCAGCTCGAGCAGGCCGAGGTTGACGCCCTGCCGACCCGCAGTCTCGAGGGCAGCCCGGTTCTCCTCGACTCGATGAGCCACGCGCGTGGCGGAGTCGACCCCCGTATCCCGATCCCAATCAGTGACGACGCCGGGTCTCGGAGCAGCGGTGAAGACGGTGACAACCACCACCTCGCCCTCGCCGTCGATGATGCTCCAGCACGACAGAACTGCGTCATCGAAGTGCGGCGAGACGACGACGATCGCGGCCACGGCCGAGTATCGCACCGGCGAAAAGAAGAAGACGGTGCGTACGCTAGGGCCGTGATCGATCACGCGGACCGGCGGCTGACCGATCACGCCCGACTCCTCGTCTCCTGTCCAGACCGGCATGGAATCGTCGCGGCGGTCGCCGGGCTGCTCAGCGAGCTGGGTGCGAACATCGTGGCGTCCGATCAGCACTCGACGGATCCCGAAGGCGGACGCTTCTTTCTCCGGATGGAGTTCCATCTCGACGGGCTCGACGGAGCGCGCGACGAGCTCGAGCGCCGGTTCGACGAGGAGATCGCGACGCCGTTCGCGATGACCTGGCGCATCAGTTACCCGGCCGTGCCGAAGCGTCTTGCGCTACTCGTCTCCCGGAGCGACCACTGCCTTCTCGACGTCCTTTGGCGCTGGCGACGAGGAGACCTTCACTGTGAGATCCCCTGCGTGATCTCGAATCATCCGGACTGCGCGGACGCGGTCGCCGGGTTCGGCGTGCCGTTCCACCATGTCCCGGTCGAGCGTGCGTCGAAGCCGGCGGCCGAAGCCCAGATTCTCGGCCTGCTCGAGGGCAGGGTCGACGTCGTCGCCCTTGCCCGCTACATGCAGATCCTGTCGGATGAGTTCCTCGCTCGCCTGGATGTGCCGGTGATCAACATCCACCACTCCTTCCTGCCCGCCTTCGTCGGCGCGGACCCCTACGAACGCGCCTATGAGCGCGGCGTCAAGCTGATCGGCGCCACTGCGCACTACGTGACCGCCGAGCTGGACCCCGGCCCGATCATCGAGCAGGACACCGAGCGCGTCACACACCGGGACACGCCCGCCGAGCTCGCGCGCATCGGAGCCGACATCGAGAGAACCGTCTTCTCGCGGGCGGTCAAGTGGCACCTGGAGGATCGGGTGCTCGTGCACGAGAACCGGACGATCGCCTTTGTCTAGCGGCCGGAGTATTCTCGCGCCCATGACCGCCGCGACCTATCAGAGGGGTGCCACATGACCAGCGTCGTCTCAACCGAAGTCTCCTCGAGCGACCTCTCGCGCGCGCTCGACGGCTTCGCCGCCGCCGTGGGTGCCGACCACGTGCTCACCGCCGAGGCCGACCTGCGCGAGTTCCGCGACCCGTTCGCCTACGAGACGTGGGACGACTACACCGCGTCGGCGATCGTCATGCCCGGGACGGTCGAGGAGATCCAGGAGATCGTGCGGGTCGCGAACGAACACAAGATCCCGCTCTGGACGCACGGAACCGGCCGCAACAACGGCTACGGCGGCCCGGCGCCGCGGGTTCGCGGCTCGGTCATCCTCAGCCTGCGGCGCATGAACCGCGTGCTCGAGATCAACGAGGAGCTGGGCTATGCGCTCGTCGAGCCGGGCGTGCGCTGGTTCGACCTCTACGAGGCGATCCAGGCAGGCGGGCACAAGCTGATGCTCTCGGTCCCCGACCTCGGCTGGGGCAGCGTCGTCGGCAACACGCTCGACCACGGCATCACGTACCTCCCGTACGGAACGGACATGGCCGCGCAGTGCGGGATGGAGGTCGTGCTGCCGAACGGCGAGCTGATGCGTACCGGCATGGGCGCGATGCCGGGCAACCGGTCCTGGAACCTCTACAAGCGCGGTCTCGGGCCGACGCCCGACCAGCTCTTCATGCAGTCGAACTTCGGCATCGTCACGAAGATGGGGATCTGGCTGATGCCGAACCCCGAGTGCTACATGCCTCTCTGGCTGCGGGTCTGGCGCGACGACGATCTCAGCCCTGCTGTCGACACTCTGCGCCGGCTGATGCTCGACCGGACGATCGACCACGTGCCGCAGTTCCTGAGCACGGTTCTGCTCGCGTCGGTGATGACGAAGCGCGACCTCTGGCACCAGGGGGACGGCCCGATCCCCGACGCGACCATCGACAAGATGGCCCGCGAGCTCGAGATCGGCCGCTGGATGATGCGCTTCGGCCTCTACGGGGACGAGTCGGTGGTCGATCTCCGCTTCAAGAAGGTCAAGGAGGCGTTCGAGCGGATCCCCGACGCGGAGGTCTGGGGGACGAAGTACGAACCGGAGCAGTTCCCGCACATCGAGAACGCGATCGAGCGCGTCCAGGCGGGCGTTCCGAGCCTCGACCTGAACCAGATGACGGGCTGGTACGGCGGCGAGCAGGGTGGTCACATCGGCTTCTCGCCGGTCGCCCCGCTCGTGGGCCGCGACGCTCTCGCTCTGCGCGACCTGCTGCGCGGGATGATCGAGCAGCAGGCCGGGCTCGACTACATGGCCGCCCTGATTCCGACGAACGCGCGCAGCTTCGTCCACGTGACGCTGGTCATCTTCGACACGCAGAACGAGGCGCAAGCGCGCGGCGCGTACGACACGTGCAAGCTCCTCGTGCGCGAGGCCGCGAAGCAGGGCTACGGCGAGTACCGGGCACACCTCGACTTCATGGACCTCGCCGCCGACCAGTACAGCTTCAACGACCACGCCTACCGGCGCTTCAACGAGACGATCAAGGACGCACTCGACCCGAACGGGATCCTCTCGCCGGGCAAGCAGGGAATCTGGCCGAGGGGAATGCGGGAGTCGACGAACGGCCGCTGATCGACCAAGAGCCGCGTTACAGCTTTCGAACCCTCCGGCAAGGCTCGACCAACTGATCTCGGAGTTGAACGACGACGTTCAAGTCGTCTAGCGTGCTCATCAGTGCAAGCGAGCCCAGCGGGTGTCGATGGCAGGGCACTTCTTCATTAGCTATTCGCGACTGGACGGAACAGAGTTCGCGCTGGGCCTAGCGGAGGAGTTGGAGGCGGGACAGCCGACCTACCGCGCGTGGCTCGATCAGCGCGAGATCCGCCTGAGTCGGCAAGATTGGGATGACCAGCTCACCGAGGCGATTCAGACCTGCGAGGGCTTGGTGTTTGTGATGACGGAGGACAGCGTACGGGTCGGCTCGGGGTGCAAGGACGAGTGGGTTTGGGCGCTGAAGTACAAGAAACCCGTCATTCCGCTTCGAGTGGATTCGGAGGCCGACCTACCGTTTCGGCTTGGCTCGCGCCAATTTGTCGATTTTACGGGGCCGTTTACGAATGGGCTCGAGCAGTTGCGGCGCGACCTCCAGTGGCTGAGCACGCCGGAGGGGCAACTGCGGGAACTCGAAGTTCGTCTGGCGGAAGCCGAGCGAGAACTGCCCCGCGTCGATCCGAGTCAGCAACCGCGCATCGAGAGCTCGATCCTTGAGCTGCGCGAGCGCATCGAGGCGCAGCGCCGGTTGGTGGCGGATCCCATGGCGGCGGCCGAGCAGACCGAAGCGCGTATCGGGGCGGGGCTGGAGCGCGAGCGCCAACCGGAGCGCCCGGAGGCGGTAGCGGCGCGGGCGAAGTTCGTGAATCCACCACCGGTGACGGCCCCGCCCTATTTCCAGGACCGCCACGTCGAAACCGGGCTGATCGGGGACTTTCTGCGCGAGGACGGGCTGCGGATGCTGTCGGTGGTGGGGCGCGGCGGGGTGGGCAAGACGGCGATGGTCTGTCGTCTGTTGAAGGCGCTCGAACGCGGCCGGCTGCCCGACGAGCTGGGCGAGTTGCCGGTTGACGGCATCGTGTATCTCAGCCCGCTGGGCGCGCATCCGGTGGATTTCGCACACGTGTTCTCGGATCTCTGTCGCCTGCTTGCGGAGAACGCCGCCAAGCCGCTGTTGGACCGCTTTCGCGAACCGGGTGAGACGCCGGCAACGCTGATGCAGGCGCTGTTGGAGCGCTTTCCGACTGGGCGCTGGGTGCTCCTGTTGGACAACGTCGAGGATGTCGTGGACGCCGCAGGCATGAGCCTGACTGATTCCGCGCTTGAGGAGGCGTTGGCGATCGTGCTCAGCGCGCCGGAGCACGGCGTCAAGGTGATCATCACCACGCGCGTCGCGCCGCGGAGCTTGCTGCTGGTTCAGCCAGGCGTCCAGCGCCGCCTAAATCTCGAAGAGGGGTTGGAGTCGCCATTCGCCGAGGAGGTGCTGCGCGCGATGGACGCGGATGGCAGTCTCGGTATCCGCGATGCGCCGGATCGGTTGCTGGCGGAGGCGCGCGAACGAACGCGCGGCTTTCCGAGGGCGCTCGAGGCGCTTGCCGCGATCCTCGCCGCTGACCGCGATACGACGCTGTCCGAGTTGCTCACCGATGCTCAGCGGATGCCCGAGAACGTGGTCGAGGCGCTTGTCGGCGAGGCGTATAACCGCCTTGACGCGCTCGCGCGGCAGGTCATGCAGGCGGTCGCAATCTACGGTGGGCCGGTGCCGGCGGTCGCGGTCGACTACCTGCTGCAGCCTTTCGAGCCGGCGATCGACAGCGCGCCGGTGCTCGCCCGGCTCGTCAACATGCAGTTCGTCCGTCGTGACGCAGGCCGCTACTACCTGCACCAGGTCGATCGCGAGTACGCGCTGTCCCGCGTCCCGGTCGGCGAACCCAGCGACCGCAGCGTCGACCCGCCGCCGTTTAGCCAGTACGCACTGCGCGGGCGCGCCGCCGACTACTTCCAACAGACCCGCACGCCGCGCGAGATGTGGCGCAGCATCGATGACCTCGCCCCGCAACGGGCGGAGTTCGACCTGCGCTGCCAAGCCGGGGACTACGACACCGCCGCGTACGTCTTGTTCGACATCAGCAGCGATTACCTCTACGTCTGGGGGCACCTCCATCTGGCCGTCGACCTGCACCAGCGTCTCCAGGGGCACCTCACGGATCCCTGGACCGACGCCGGAAACCTCAGCAGCCTCGGCCGGTACCACGACGGTCTGGGCGAAGCGCGTCAGGCGATCGAGTTCTACGAGCAGGCGCTCGCCATCGACCGCGAGATCGGCAACCGCCAAGGCGAGTCCATTGATCTGGGCGGCCTCGCCAGCTGCTACGCCGATCTGGGGGAGACGCGGCGGGCGATCGAGCTCTACGAGCAGGCGCTGGCCATCGACCGCGAGGTCGGCAACCGCTGGGGTGAGGCCACCACTCTGGGGAACCTTGGCGTCCGTTACGCCGGTCTGGGCGAGACGCGGCGGGCGATCGAGCTCTACGAGCAGGCGCTCGTCATCGACCGAGAGATGGGCAACCGCGAGGGCGAAGTCGCCCGCCTGAGCAATCTGGGCGTCCGCCACGCTCACTTGGGTGAGACCGGGCAGTCGATCGAGCTCCACGAGCAGGCTCTGGCCATCGCCCGAGAGCTCGGCTACCGCCGGGGCGAAGCCCGCAATCTCGACTTCCTTGGCCGCCGCTACGTCGATCTAGGGGAGACCGGGCGGGCGATCGAGCTCCACGAGCAGGCGCTGACCATCGACCGCGAGATCGGCGACCGCGGTGCCGAGGCCATCGATCTCAACCACCTCGGCCGCTGCCACGCCGATCTGGGGGAGACCGGGCGAGCGATCGAGCTCCATGAGCAGGCGCTGGTTATCAACCGCGAGATCGGCCACCGCAATGGCGAGGCCCGCGATCTCAGCGGCCTCGGCCGCTGCCACGCCGATCTGGGGGAGACCGGGCGAGCGATCGAGCTCCACGAGCAGGCGCTGGCCATCAACCGCGAGATCGGCCACCGCCTGGGCGAGGCAACAGAGCTGTGCAACATCGGCCGCCGTTCTGCGGATCTTGGAGAAACCCGGCGGGCGATCGAGCTCGTCGAGCAGGCGCTGGACATCGCCCGCGTGATCGGTGACCGACATTGCGAAGTCGTTGTCCTGACCAGCCTGGCAACGGTTTGCGCTGATGAAGAGTCATGGCCACAGGCGATCCAGCATGCCGAAGCCGGAGTGCGGATCGCGGACGAGATCGGGAGCGCGCAGGGCAGCAGCGAGGGACGCGTTGTCCTTGCCACGTTGTACTTGCACACGGGCGCGCTCGACGCGGCGCGCGCTATGGCGCAAGCCGCGGGCGGGTATCACTACGCGCCCGTGAGCGACAACGTCGCGCTGGTCCTTGGCATCACCTTGGTGCGTGAGGGGCATGTCGAGTCGGCCAGAGACGCGTTTCGCGATGCAGTGAGCAGCGCCGATGTGCTGCTCGCCCGGGCCGCCCGGGGCCACGACGAGCTCGATACCCGAGCGCTCGCGTTGTGCGGTCTGGCACTGGTCGAGGACTCTGAATGGGTGGGCGAGGCGAGCGAGATGTTTCGCGCCGCACGCGCGATCACGCGCGCCGACGGCATCGTCGCGCGGGTGCTGCGCCTGTTCGACGGGCTCGCGGCCGCTGACGAGACCGGGATGCTCGCTCCGGTGCGTACCGTGGCGGCTGGCGACGTCTGACTCCAACTGAAGAGCGATGCCCCCAGCGGGATTCGAACCCGCGCTACCACCTTGAAAGGGTGGCGACCTGGGCCGCTAGTCGATGGGGGCGGCCGAGGCAGGATAGCCCGGACACCGGGGCTACACTCGCTCGCGGGGCCGTTAGCTCAGTTGGTAGAGCAGGGGACTTTTAATCCCAAGGTCGTAGGTTCGAGTCCTACACGGCCCACACGAAAAGCCCCCCGCCCTGGGGCTTTTCTTTTCCAGCGCCAAGAGCACGAACACCATTTGCGTACAGATTGCGTCCGCACACCGCGAATCACGCAGCCACGAGCACTCTCAAGGAGCCTGCGTTAGATTCCGCTCGGAGCGCCGAGTGATGTTGGGTGAGGACCAGTTCACGGCGAGGGTGAGCACGGTCGCTGCGGCTGACGCTGCTCGCGACCTGGTCGGGAACAGCGCGAAGGGCATCTGGCGGGCGCTACCCGACGGATCGATTGAGGTCGCAAGACCACGTCGCGCACGCGTCGAGCTGTACGTGGCCCAGCCGGACGGCGCGACGCAGCTGATCGACGCGTCCCGGCGATCCGTGAGGCGGGCCGTGGCCGAAGCGGGGGCGGTGGGCTGCTGGGGGCTCGCGGCACTGTCGATTGTGGGCCTCATGTTCACTGATGGCAAGTCCGAGGACAACTTCGGCGTGGCGCTTGTCGGCGCGGTTGCGCTCTTCGTCTTGTTCTGCCTACTCGGCGTGGGCGGGGCTCGCGTGCGGCCGTGGATCCGCGAGCGCTGCGGGACGGACGCGGACTGGACGATCGTTCCGCGCCAGGTCAGCCGCGGTTTCGAGCCGACGTCGGGCAACCAGTTGATCACGGCCGCGGCGATGGCGGACGCGGAAGGCGGGAGTATCTGGGTACGCAAGCTCGACGACGGCCAGGTCGAGGTGATGACGACGAGGCGCAAGCGAGCGGATTACTACGTGATCGATACTGCGGGAACTGCTGCGCTCGCCGACTCGGACTCTGGGAAGGGTTGGCTAACGCGTGCGCCGCTCGAAGACTGGCACGTGATCCGGACCGACGAGCCAGGCGACTGAAACCGACCGTCGAGCACGGGCACTTCGAGAAGGTCGGAGGTTCGATCCCTACACGGCTCATCAGGACAAGAGCCTGCAAAGCGCTGTCTTGTCGGAAGGCGGGGGATCTCCCGGCTCATCCAGCCCGGTCGGGAGGTCAACACTGTCTGTTGACCCTTAGCCGTGCTGCCCGCTGGTTCGTGATAACGAGGAAGTTCGAACGATCACGAGCGAGTTCTGAGAACAGCTGGGTGGGGAAGAGCACATTTGGCGCCGATCGGGAAGGTCATCCTGACGCAGGCGTGCAGCTGAGAGTTCGCGCGGGATCGACCGCAGTGCTTGAATTCGACTGCCGTCGGTGGGAGGTTCATTGCCTGACTCAGGGCCGCGCGAGGAAGTGCTCGCTGCTTCCGCAGTGAGCTGGGACGCACGCGCCTTTGACGTCTTCCTATCGCACAACAGCAGTGACAAGGCGCTGGTCGAGCGGATCGCGGAGCGGTTGAGGAAGGCGCGAATCGAGCCGTGGCTCGACGCCTGGCACCTCGTCCCAGGCGCCGACTGGCAGCGGGGTCTGGCTGAGGGGTTGGCGGCGTCGCGCTCGTGCGCGGTGTTCGTCGGCCCCGCCGATCTTGGCGCGTGGGAGAACCAGGAGGTTGCGGTCGCGCTCGACCGGGCGGCGAATGATCTGGAGTTCCGTCTCTTTCTCGTGCTGTTGCCAGGGCTGCCCGAGCCGTTCGACACGGCCGGCCTCTCACCGTTTCTCCGCACGCGCACCTGGGTCGACTACCGCCGAGGCGTCGACGACGAACGTGCCTTCCAGACACTCGTTAGCGCTGTCAACGGGCTTCCGATCGGGCCCGCGATCGCGATCGAGCCGGAAACCGACGTGTGTCCCTACCGAGGGCTGGAGGCGTTCGAAGAGGAGCATGCCGAGTTCTTCTTCGGTCGCGAGGCCGACGTGCAGCGGCTGCTGGAGAAGCTGAAGGCGGCGCGCTTCCTCGCGGTGCTCGGCGCTTCTGGGAGCGGCAAGTCGTCGCTCGTCCGCGCGGGTCTCGTGCCGGCGCTCAAGCGCGACGCCGGCGGCAGCGAGGAACGTTGGGAAATCGTGATCCTGCGGCCAGGGGCGCACCCGCTCGAGACGCTCGCTGTTCACTTGCTGCGACTTGGCGCGGGTGTGTCCATGCAGTCGACTCTCGACGCTCTCGCGACGGATCCGCGCACCTTGCACCTTGCCGGGGCGCTCGCGCTCGCGCAACGGCCGGTGGGCACGAGGCTGCTGCTCCTCGTCGACCAGTTCGAGGAGGTCTTCACGCTCTGCCGGGACGAGCGAGAGCGAAGCGCGTACTTCGCAAACCTGCTCTACGCCGCGACGGTTCCGGGCGGCGGCAGCGGCGTCCTGCTCGCGATGCGCGCCGACTTCTACCACCGTTGCGGCGCCTACCCCGAGCTTGCGCAGCAGCTCGCCGCCGCCCAGTACCTCGTCAGTCCTCTGCAGCCTGAGGGGCTGCGGCAGGCGGTCGCGGAGCCGGCAAGGCGGGTCGGCCTGTCGTTCGAGCCGGGCCTCGTCGCCACGATCCTTGAGGACATCGCCGAGCAGCCGGGCGCGTTGCCGCTGCTCGAGCACGCGTTGTTGGAGGTATGGCGGCGGCGGGCCGGGGGCGTGCTGACCTTGGCGGGCTATCGGGAGAGCGGCGGCGTGCAGGGAGCGATCGCGAAGCGCGCGGAGGACGTGTTCGAATCGCTCGCGCCTGATCAGCAGCAGCTGGCGCGGCGGATCTTCCTCCGTCTCACCGAGCCGGGCGAGGGGACAGAGGACACCCGCCGGCGAGCGCGGCTGGCAGAGCTCGAACAGGGCGACACGGACGGCAGCGTAGGTCCCGTGCTGGCGCGGCTCATTGACGCTCGGCTCGTCACAGCCTCCCGCGAGGAGACGGCTCGAAGCGAGGTCGTCGAGGTGGCACACGAGGCACTCATCCGCGGCTGGCCGAGGCTGCGTGGCTGGATCGACGAGGATAGATCAGGGTTGCGTGTGCACCGCCGGCTCATCGAGGCCGCGCGGGAGTGGGAGCAAATCGACCGCGACGTCAGCGCCCTGTACCGAGGAGCACGCCTTGCCGAGGCACTCGAATGGCGCGCCCCGAACGAGCAGTCGCTGAGCATGCTCGAACGGGAGTTCCTGGTAGCAAGCCGGACGGCCGAGCGGGACGAGCTCGAACAGGCCGAGCGGCGTACACGCAGGCTCCGCGCGGTCGCTGTCGTGCTGGCCGCTCTCCTCGTTGCAGCGGTTGTCGCAGGGCTCTTCGCCAAGCAGCAAACGGACAAGGCAAATGCTCAGTCGAACGTCGCATCGTCTCGTGCACTAGCGAACGCGGCGAGGTCCTACGCCGATGGTTCTCCGGAGCTCGCCATGCTTCTCAGCCTCGAGGCCTACCGGCGCGTCGAACACCGTTCGCTCGGTGAGCGATTCGAGGCCCGCGACGCCATGGTGACGATCCTGCAACACAACGCTCGTCTGACGACGGTCCTCGATACCGGCGCTCGCGTCCGGGCCGTCGCATTCAGTCCGTCCGGGAAGACGCTCGCCACCGCGGGCAATTCGAGAACGATCAGACTTTGGGACGTTGCCACAGGCAAGTCGGCAAGCGAGGTCGACTTCGGTGGCGCGAAAGTGTCAACGCTTGCGTTCAGCGCGGACGGGAAGACGCTAGCGGCGGCCGACGGCCACGGGAATGTGTGGCTTGAAGGTTTGGGCGGAGGCCATCTGCCCGCCCGGCATCTCCGCCACAGCAGTTGCTATCCGGTTGTGGGTCTCGCGTTCACAACCGACGGTCGCACGGTTGCAACCGGCGGGGACCACGGCAGCATCCGGGTCTGGAACGCGGTCACAGGAAAGCCTGTTGGGCGAACACTTCAACCGGATGGGGCGTGTCCAAAGCCGAACGAATCCCTGTTGCCCGGTAAGGAGGCGTCGAGTCTCGCGTTCAGTGAGCACAGCCGAGAGCTCATCGTCGCGGACGGCGTCGCCGGTGACTTGACGCGCTTCGATCTCGCCCACTCCCGGCTGACCGGCGATCCCTTCGACTTCGCGTTCGCCTTCGCGGTCAACTTCTACGACGTTTACCACACCGCCCTGAGTCGTGACGGCGGCATGCTGGCCGCGGCGGGCACAGGCGTGAGCGGGTACCAGGAGATCCGGCTCTGGGACCTCAGCGCGGACACTCCGCTCGACATCGTCCTCCACCAGGCCGACCCCGTCTCGAGCGTCGCCCTCAGCTTGGATGGTGAAGCGCTCGCCTCCGCCAGCGATAACGGCAAGATCCGCGTGTGGGACGTCGCGCGTCGCCCTCCACTCGGCGAGCCGTTCGAAGCTCAGCGCGATCCGGTCGCGAGCGTCACATTTAGCGCAGACGGCGCGGCGCTAGCCGCCGTGGGGGACACGAGCGTCAGCGGCGCCTCCCGAACGTCGGTGACGCTCTGGGACCCGGCGCGCCGCATCCCTCTCGCCAAACCGCTCGAGATCGAGTTCGTACCGGAGGGGGTCGCCTTCGGCCCGCACGGAGACCTGCTTGCGCCCGTCCTCACTGGGGAGACGCTCGCCGTCCGGAATGTCTTCCGTCGCACTCAGGTCGGCAAGTCGATGGCCCTCGGTGATACGTCGGTCAGCGTCGCCCTCAGCCCCGATGGAAGTACGGTCGCGACGGGTCGAGATGATGGGACCGTGCAGCTTTGGGATGTCGCCCGCGGCACGCCACGCGGACAGCCCTCGCGTGCCGACCGTTACGGTAATCTCGTCCTCGCGTTCAGCCCTGACGGCGGCGAACTCTCCTCGATTAGCTACCAGATCAAAGCGCATGCGGGGCCGCTCGAACCCCCGCATATCAGGGGAGTCCGACTCTGGCAGGTCAAACGGGACGGTCTCGTAGCGGGGCGGCTCATTCGCGTCGATGACGAGTTGGCGAATATCGCCTTCGATGCGGACGGGGCACGTTCGCGACAACCGGATCCGGAAAGATCGAGCTCTGGGACGTCGCCAGCGGGCGCTCTCTCGGCAAGCTCGTCGAAATAGTCGTGATCCGGTCGAGAGCGTTGCGTTCAGCCCGCACGGCGACACGCTCGCATCGGCCGGAGAGAGTGGAACCGTCCAGCTTTGGGATCGAGGACGCAGCGCCCTCCTCGGCGAGCCGCTCAAAGCGCATAGCGGCGGGGTGAACACGACGGTCACGTTCAATCCGCACGACGGCACGCTCGTCTCGGCCGGCGAGGAGGAATCACTCAGGCTTTGGGACCCCACGCTCGTGAGCACGAGCTTCTCCGTCTGGCGCAAGCGGCTTTGCGACATCGCCGGCCGTAATCTCACCCGCGACGAATGGCGGCGACTGATCCCGGACAGGTCGTACCCTGAGAAGCAATCCCAGAAGACCTGCTCGCAGTTCCACTGATGCAACCCTCGGCACGTGCCGAGAGGAACCGGGTCGACCGACGGTTTCGTCGTCCCGCGCTGGGAAGCCGCGCGCCTCCGCGACGAAGATGCACGATGTAGCTCGACGCCGCCCGAAGCATCTCTAGCACCAAAGGCGGCGGTTTCGAACCGGTCGTGCCGAAGGGTTTCGACGGATGAGCGGCGTACGGGCCCCAGTGCGGGTTCCGCGTGACTCGTCCGCGGGAGGCGAGTCTTCGCCGGCTATGCCTATCCTGATAGGTCGTGCTCGAACTGGTCTGGCAGCAGGACGTGACCGCGTCCCTCTTCACCCGCCACTCCGACGGGACGGTCTCGGCTACCCAGGACATTGATGTTCGCGAGCTGATCCGGCTCGCCAAAACACGTCCAGCCGACTCAGGCGGGAGCGCATTGACCGCCTTCGCGGTCGTCGAGCTTGCCCAGCGCTCCGTCGTCGAAGGTCTCGTTCATCCCTACTCGAGCACGCCGGCGGCTCCTGGCACGCGTTTTGGGGCGCCACCCTCGACGAGAGCGTGGAGGCGACGCTCGACGAGATCGCGGCAGCGCTCCCCGAGGCCGCGGCCGCCGCGTTCGACGGCGACCGCGCTGCGACCGTACGCGACCTCTACCCCGTCCTCGTCGACCAGATCGCGCGGGACCGTCTGCAGGCCGGGCGCATCCGGTTGGGCGCCGCGCTGCGGAACGGCCGCCCGACTGCGCTCGAGCTCTTCCTCGACGGCCTCAGCGCTTCCGAGCCGGAGCTGCCGCACCACGCCGGCTACGCGGCGCTGAACCGGCGGCTCTCCCGCTGGCTCGACGAAGGCCTTGGCCGTCGCTCCTCGGCTCCCTGGAAGCTCGGCCTCCACCTCGACGAGCGGGGCACGGCACTCGTGCTCGAGCTGTGGCTGCACGCCGAGGACGACCCGATCCGGACGAAGCGGCTCAAACGGTCGAGGAAGACGTTTCGCTGTCGCCACAGCATCCGGGCAGCCAGCGCTTGCCGCACCGCCTCCGGGCATGGCGGATAAGGGTTTCGCGGCCGACTGGCGGTCTTCTCCGCCTCCGCCGCCTGTGCCGCCCTCGGTACGGCCGCAGGCAGCTAATTTCGACGCCATGTGGCCTGTCGAGGCAAAGCCTGCAAAAGCTTCCACTGCCGGCGAACCCAAATCGGAACCCAAACCCGATCTGTTGTCGCGTGACGCCGCCGCCGGGAAGCGTGCCGAACCGGAAGCGGAAAAGCCGCGCGCCGTCGCTATCCTGAAATCCGGGGTCGTCGACGGTATGGGCTACACGCTCTATGTCGACGGTTCTATCGAGGCGGAATTGCCGCAAGGGACATTGCGCTTTGCCTCGATCAATGAATTGCGCAGCCATCTTGAAAAGAATTCATAAAATGGCGGCCAGTTGATCGACGGGTCTTCACCCCGTTTATCTTGGTTTTTGTTGATCAGACGACGTGTAAGTCGCATTTGACCAATAAATGTCGCCTTAGGCGGCGATCTTTTTCTTGCAGCCACTGAAGTCCGATAGTATTTTTAAATATAGGAATTGATCCGATATTCGGCGCAATGCATCTCGTATTGAGATGACCTTTCTCGGAAGCTCTTGTCTGCAGTACGCCAGTAACGGCGCCAGAACATGTCAGCTTCGAACGGGGCGACTTCAATGACTGACACTGCAGCGAATGAAAACTTCATTGAACTGACCGCGGAAATCGTTTCCGCCTACGTCAGCAACAATACAGTTCCGGCTGGAGAGATTCCCGGTCTGATCAATCAGGTGCATGCGGCGCTCAGCAGGGTGTCCGGCAAACCTGCGGAGGGTTCCGCGGAACCCTTGAAGCCGGCGATCTCGGTGAAAAAATCGATTACGCCGGAATTCATCGTCTGTCTGGAGGACGGAAAGAAATTCAAGTCGCTCAAACGCCATCTGCGTACGCAATACAACATGACTCCCGAGCAGTATCGCGAAAAATGGGGTCTGGGCGCCGACTATCCCATGGTTGCGCCGAATTACGCGGCCGCCCGGTCGCAATTGGCCAAGCAGATGGGTTTGGGCCAGCAACGCCGTCGCCGCGCCAAATAGCGGTCCTCAACTTTCGGATCACAGAGTCATTCCGGGACGCGCACCATCAGCGCGTTTACGCGCGTCTTCGACGCGCTATCGTGCGCGAACCCGGAATCCAGAAACACGGACAAACTTTGCTTCGGGATTCCGGATCCGGCCACCCAAGTCGGCTGCAGCCGACTTGGGAATTTGAATTCTGATCTCGGGTAAACCCGAGATCGGCGGGCCGTCCCGGAATGACTCGGTCAGGCAGGCAAGCCTCGCGCGTCTTTTCACGAAGAGTTGCGGATAAAATTCCTAAAACCTATTGCCTCGCGTCCGGCAGCGGTGTAGGTACGTATTCCTATCGAAGCTCCTGTCAATGGAATACGCGGAATGATCTCTGTCGAACCACTCAACGAACAGCGCCACCATCTGCCGTCACAGGTGCGCTCATGAACGCCGCCGGACAGAAATCGGCCAAGCATGTTTCGAAGCGTTTGCCAAAGCAAGTGTCGAAGCGTTTGCCAAAGCATGTGCCGGAGCCTCCGCAGGCTGACATCGGATCCTTCCGCGCAAGCCATCTCGCTTTGGCGCAGCGCCAGATTGTCTCCGAATTCGGACGCACCAGCGTGACCGTCGATGAAAGCGAGAGTCCGCTGGCCTGGCTCGCACGGCGCCGGGGGCGCGACGGCCGCGCGCTGATCGAGGCTCATCAGCTGCAGGCCGGCGAACGGCTGCGCGCCGATTTCACCCGCGCTCATCTGATGCCGCGCACGACCTCCAACTGGTCGAATCCGATATCGTCCGGCCGTCGCGGCGGCGGCGAGCGGGCCGCCACATTCACCGAGACAATGATTGCCGCTCGTCAACGCGTGCACAGCGCGCTGGATTCGGTCGGTCCGGAATTCGCAGGTCTGCTGCTGGATATCTGCTGCTTCCTCAAGGGACTTGAGGATGTCGAACGCGAGCGGATCTGGCCGGCGCGCTCGGGCAAGGTCGTGCTGCAGCTTGCGCTCGATCGTCTCGCCCGGCATTACGGCTACGCCGCGAAGACCAAAGGGCCGGCGCGTTCACACGTGCGGACGTGGCTGGCAGATGGTGCAGACTTTGGCGTCGATTGTTTATGACGCTGTGCCAAATCCCCGCTCATTCCCGCGCAGGCGGGAATCCAAGTTCTCAACGCAGGAATTTTTCGTTCTGGATCCCCATCGCAAGTCGACTCCAGCCGACTTGCGCACTGATTGACGCCGACATCGGATATATCCATGTCGGCCCGCGGGGATGAACGGAAGAAAGGATCTTACGCTACGGTGGCCAGTGCGGCGTTGGCCTCGGCGCGGATACGCTCCACCATGGCACGCAGGCCGTTCGAGCGCTGGGGCGTCAAGATTCTCGCGCAAACCGATACGGTCGAACAGCGCGATCGCATCGGTTGCCAGAATTTCGCGCGCGCTCTTGCCGGAGTAAAGCGCGAACAGGATGGCAATCAATCCGCGGACGATATGGGCGTCGCTGTCGCCCTCGAACGTCAGGACCGGTCCTGACGATCCATCCGGCTTCACATGCGTGATGAGCCAGACCTGGCTGGCGCAGCCTTGAACCTTGTTGGCATCGATGTGAGCACTGTCCGGAAATGGTGCCAGCGTGCGCCCGAGTTCGATGACGTAGCGATAGCGGTCATCCCACTGCTCGAGCAGCTCGAAATTCTCAACGATCTCATCGATGGCAGTCATGGTGCCACCTTATATAGGCTCGCGCGTGAGAATGACCAAAAAGATTGAGGCGCCGGAATTCTAACGAAGAAATAGCGATAGAATTGGCGATTACGCCGCCGGCGGATTGCTGCGCGCTTCCCGGCGCGGCGGCAGCGGAACCGGGGCGTGCCAGGCAGGCGCCATATCGGTTGGCGTCAAAGTGCCTTTGCCAGCCGCGGATGCCGGAACGGCCTTGTTGTCAGTCTTGCCGTCGGCCTTCTCGCCCGCGGCAGGCTTGTCGCGAAGCCTGGTGATGAACTCATACAGCGTGCGCGCACCGGCCTCGGCCTTGTGACCGATTGCGACGGCGACCTTGCCACCGGCCTCGCAGGCGTCGGGCTGCCGTTCGCAGAATCCGCGCACGTCGGAGACGGCGGCGCTTGCCAGCGTTACGGCTTGCGAGGCGTCGATCTGTGCCTCCGGTGTTGCCGACTTGCCGCCGAACGAGAGCAGCACGCAGACAACGCACAGCCAGAACGCCATTCGCAGAAGAAAGAACATGACCCGTACCCGCACTCAGTCCCCGCGGCTTTTGCGCCGCCTTTGAAATAAACCGTAGCAGACAGGGCTAAAGCGGTTGTTCGAAATGCAGAGCGCTTTTTGGACAAAATCGATGAGAATTTGATGAAAATTTTAGGCAACCACAGCGCGCGCCACTTTCCCCGTTCATCCCCGAGCACCAACATCGGGTGTACCCGATGTTGGCCGTTCGAGTGCGCAAGTCGGCTCTAGCCGACTTGCGCACTGATTGACGCCGACATCGGATGTATCCATGTCGGCCCGCGGGGACGAACGGAAGCGGTGGCGCCGCGGTGTGTCTCATACGGTCGTCCACTGCCGTATGGTTACCACATCGGTAACGATCGCCGGTGGCGGTCAGGCCGCGGGCCCGCGGCAACTGAAATTTCACCATGACCGGCAAATAGCGGTGAGATCGCGCGCGGACCGGCGTCGCGATGGCCGTTTGAGCTTTGCGAAAGCCACGCCTTAGCTTTCGCTTAAGCGGCTGTGGCCTAAGGTCCGCGGCGCAATAGGGGCGCGTCTGTACTTGTGAGACGTGAGACAGGGACCGTGAGTTTCCTCACGCCAGTTTGGAGTTATGTCGACGCCCTGGTGCATCCGACGGCCCAGCAGGATGCGTTGACGGCGGCGCGCCATCGCGCCTTCATTGCACCGCGCCTGCTCGGCAGTTTTGTCGTGCTCGCGAGCCTTCCCGTTTACATCGTTGCCCGCGGTGTGCCGAGCGTACTTGAAATCGGCATGTTCTCCTGGCTCGTGGCCCCGATCCTGGTCGTCTATTACCTCTCGCGGACCGGCCGCTACGAAACCGCTCACATCCTGTCCTCCTTGTCGCTCACCGTGCTCGCGGCGGTGCTGGCATTGTTCACCGGCGGCATCGGGTCGTTCGCCGCGATCTGGCTGGTGATCGTGCCGTTGGAAGCGGCCCTGTCCGCCTCGCGCCGCGTGGTCGCGATGGCCTCGCTCTTCACGTTTGCGGCTGCCGGCGTTCTGCTCCTGCTCGGCTATGCCGGGCTGCTGCCCGATCCGGTGACGACCGCGCAGGAGCACGGTGCGCTGGCCGCACTCGGCATTATCTCCGCGGCGCTCTATGCGACGGGTCTTGCACTCGGAGCCGAAGCGCTCGCGCGCACGAGCTTCTGGTTGCTGTATGCCGAAGAAGATCGTTACCGGCTGCTCGCGCGCAACATGACCGACGTCATCGTCCGGCATGGGCGCAGCGGTTCGGTGCTGTTTGTGTCGCCGGCGGCTGAAGCGCTCCTGGGCGTGAAGGTGAACGAGCTTCTCGGCAATGGCTTGTTCGATCGGGTTCACGTCGCGGACCGGCCGGCCTATCTGGCAGCGCTTGCGGACGCAGCAAGTTTGAATGAGGAACGCTCGCTTGAATTCCGCGTCCGCCGCGATGGCGGGGCGCATCACGCCGGCCAATTCGTGTGGGCGGAAATGCGCTGCCGCCCGCTCAACTACGCCGCGGGCAAGCAGCAGGCGGACCGGGAGGTGGTCGCTGTCCTTCGCGACGTGAGTGAGCGAAAAGCGCAGGAACATGAGATTGAAGTCGCGCGACTGGAATCCGAGCGCGCCAGCGCCGCCAAAAGCCGCTTCATCGCGACGATGAGCCACGAGCTGCGCACGCCCCTCAATGCCATCATCGGCTTCTCCGAAATGATGACGAACGAGACGCTTGAGCTCGATGCCGCGCGGCGGCTCGACTATACGCGGCTCATCAATGAATCCGGCCGGCACCTGTTATCGGTGGTGAATGGCATTCTTGACGTATCGAAAATGGAGACCGGCAATTTCGAGATCACGCGGGAGCCGTTCGCGCCGGCATCGGCGATCGAAAGCTGCACCGATCTGCTGGCGCTGAAGGCGCACGACGCGGGCATCGAGCTGAAGATGCGGCTCGCGCAGGGGCTGCCGGAAGTGGCGGCCGACCGCCGCGCCTTCAATCAGATCCTGATCAATCTCATCTCCAATGCCATCAAGTTCACGCCGCGTGGCGGCCGGGTCACGGTGAGTGCGCTGTGCGACGGCCCCAACTTTGCGGTCACGGTCGAGGATACGGGTGTCGGTATCGGCGAATCCGATTTGCCGCGCCTGGGCGAGGCGTTTTTCCAGGCGGACGCGTCCTATGATCGCCGTCAGGACGGCTCCGGCCTGGGCCTGTCGATCGTCAAAGGCCTGGTTGGCCTGCACGGCGGCGACGTCGATATACGCAGCCGCCTCGGTGAGGGAACGCGGGTGACGGTGCGATTGCCCATCGAAAGCGACGACAGCCGGCGCGCAGGCAATCCGATCAAATTGGTGACCGAGCGTCACCGCGAGTTTTCGACAGTCGCAAATGACAGGGTGAAGAAAAGTGCGTAGGCGTTCTGCTCGTAGAGAATCCACATTCGAAGGCGCCAGCAGGGTTGCTGCGGCGATCGGTCGTCACCCGCGTGAATTCGTGGCGCTCGTCATGGGGACGATTGCGACGTTCGCGATCGTGATCAATGCATTGTTCCTGCAAAAGGGCCCGCACCCCGCGCCGATATTTGCAACGCGCCCGCTGCTGCAGCACGAGGCCGCGCTTCCGCCGCGCGTTCAAGGGGTTCAAGGGATGCAAGGTGGCCAGTCCAACATGGCGATCGAGACATCGGCTCTCGCGCGCACGCAGATCATCGGCAATATTCAGCGCGAGCTCGCCCGCAAGGGATTTTACGACGGGCCGGCCGATGGCATCTGGGGCTCGAAAACGGACATTGCGGTTCGCGATTTCGCCCAGGCCGCCGGAATGAAGATCAATCCGGAAGCGAGCGACAGCCTGTTGCGCGCGATCACCACGTCCAATGTCAAGGCGCCGAGCGCCAGTGCCGCTGCTGCGCCTGCGGACCCGATCGCCAAATTGATCGCTCCGTCCAGGCGCGTGACGGCGATCCAGCGGGCGCTGTCAGAATTCGGTTACGGACAGATCAAGCAGACAGGGGTTTACGACCCCGAGACGCGGGCCGCGATCGAGAAATTCGAACGCGAGCATCGGCTGCCCGTGACCGGGCAGATTTCCGACCGGTTCGTGCGCGAGCTTGCTTCCATGACCGGCCGCCCGCTGGAGTAGGGCTCGGGCGTCAGATCTTCCGCTTATTTGCGCGCTGAGTGAGTGGCACGGCGCTGCACGCGTTCTCTGAGTGCCGAGCGAACGAGTGAGCGAGGCGGGTGAGGGGTAAGTGCCTCACGTGAGTCCATAACCCCTCACCCGCGCACGCTCGCTATCGCTCCGCGTGCGCACCCTCTCCCTATGGGAGAGGGAAACGAGCTTGTGGCGTGCTCTGATTTCCACTTTCATGTTTCGTGGGAAGTGAGCGCGCCACACTCCAGAGCTACATGTCCGAGGTCTGTTGCTCTGGGTCCCCATCGCAAGTCGGCTCTAGCCGACTTGCGCACTGAATGACGCCGACATCGGATATATCCATGTCGGCCCGCGGGGACGAACGGAAATATGGTGCGCTGCAGACCGAAATCCACTAGCGCTGCGGATTGGCGCCGCGGCAATCGCTCGTGCTACTGAAGTCAATGCGATTGAAATCCGGCATATGGGTCGCGGCCTATCTGCGCCGTTGCAACGTCGAGGGCCTTTTCGCAGCGGTGCGCCGGCGCGGAGCCGAAGAGGCCGGAGCGATTTTCATCAAGGTCAACCGGCTCGATGGTACCGGCACCCTTTTCGGACCGGCACCGCAATCGATGTTCGATGAAGCACAGCCGACCGATCGTATTTTTACGGCTGTCGTCGGCCGCGATTCGCCGGCAGCGGAGGCCGACATCGAAGCGCGCCTGGTGAAGGAAATCCGCTTCGACCCCGACCTGTGGATCATTGAAGTCGAGGACCGCGACGGCCAGAATTTCATCGATGGCGTCGTGAAGTGACGCGGTCTCGCGTCGTAGGGTGGGCTACGCGCCCGCCGAGCGCGTGAGCGCGATGGCGGAAGCGAGCCCACCATCAGCGCCGCAAATTGCGGAGATGCTGCGCGGTGGGCTCGGCGCTGGCGCGCCTTAGCCCACCCTACGTTTTCCACTTCGGCAATGGCCGCCTGTCGTTTTCTGCCGGCGAACGCTGTGACATTCGCGTTGCGGCAGGACGCGCGCTGCGGCGTGCGTCGTCCCAGTAGACTGCTTCATGGACTGAATGGCGCCGGGCGGCAGTCGTCCGCCAGATGGTCAGCATACGGTGCACGGCCGCCGGATCGAGCTCGCTGAACAGGCGCGACAGTTCAAAAACCCGCTCGACCGATTGACCGATGACCGGGTTCAGGAAAAGCAGAATTCGCTGAAGCATCTCGGCGCTCATGCCGAGCGCCTTGGCCGCGACGACCAGCGGCTCGCCGAATTGATCGCGCGCGATGCGCGTCGCCAGCACGCGGCTGACGCCCAGCGCGCGTTCCAGGATGCGGCTGAATTCGCCCGTGTTGCGCTGGAGAGCCGCATTCTCGAGCCGGCGGACGAGTTCACTTGCGACCGGCATGGGCCGGAGCGTTGCCGCATCGGCTGTGACATCGAGGTTCATGAGGATCAGCCGTCGCTCGTCGATGCTGGCGGAGAAGAACAGATCGATGAGCTCGGTGGCTTCGGGCTCGGCGCGTTCACCGGTGCCCGCCGTCGGAAGGCTCGCCAGTTTGCGGAGAATGGCGTCCGGCGCGCCCGGATAGGCCGACAACGTCGCCGCTACTGCGGCGCGGGTCTGCGGATCGACTGCGTCAATCAGTCCCAACGCCAGCTCGACATACTGGGTTTCTTCCTCGGCGCTGTGGATGGGCTTCTGGACGTAAAGATCGGTGAGGACGCGCAGCAGGGTCGGGCGGATGTCGACGCCATCCCGGCACGCCAGATCAACCAGGCTATCCAAAGGAGCCGACGCGGGAGGCTTCACCATTACGACTGACGCTACGCAAGTTCGGGATCGGGCCACATTAGTCCGGGCGCGTTAGCGGACCGTTAACCTTGCAAGTCCTTTAATTAGGAAAGGCGCCGGTCCGGCGGCCTCGAGGAGGTCAAGCACCGGAACGGAAGGGGGATTGCAATGGGCGAGGTCATCCGGTTTCCCGACGAGGCGGGGCCACGCGGCGGCAAATATGTCGACGCCAACACTGAACCTGCGACGGTCATCATACTTCCGGTGATCCGCATAGACCGCGATCCCGACGGATCGAATGGCCTTGAACCCGACACGGGCAACAATCCGGGACGCCGCCGTCGCCGCCGTTTGGCGCGCTGATAATTTCCTCCCACAGAATTCCGATGACGATTTTGCCGCCGCCGCACCGAATGCACGCCTGGCGGCACCTCTGCGCGTTCGGTGTTCTGGTTCTGCTTGCCGGTTGCGCCAACAGCGATTTCGGTGAAATCAACCAGACGCTGGTGACCGACGGGATCCATGACTGGATCGGGCGGGATTCGCCGGCAGCGCATCCCGTTCCGCCATCGACCTTCGAATATACCGACGACGAGCGCGCGCTGCGCGACAATGCTTACCCTTTGATCGAGCCGCCGTACGATCGTCAGAAATGGTATTCGGTCGCCGGCGAGTACGGCCTGTATCGCACCACCGTGACGGATCGCCACAAATATTTCGCGCGCTTGCTGGATGAGTGTCATCACTCATCGGCGGCGGTCTACGCGCGCCTCACCGACGACATCCGCAACGACACGACGCGGCTGTCGCAATTTTTCGAAACCGCCGGGCGCGTGATCGACATCGATCAGAAGCGCAACAAGAGCCTGGCCTACGTGTCCGAGCTGAACAAAGGCGAGTTTGTCAACGCCCGGCGCCGTATCCGCGAGAACGCTCACGTCGTGGACATCGTCCGCTGGAGCCTTGAGGATCGCGTGGCCGCTTATCATTTCGCGCTCGAACGCCTGGTCGTCCAGATGCCTTCGGCGCAGGCTGTCGACGTCGAGCGCCTCCTCAACCAGTTGCAAGGCCAGATCGCGCGCTATCAGGCGCTTCCGCCGACCTGGGTCCGCGAGCCCAGCCTCGCGTCGTCCAACTGAGTTTCAAGTAGCCGTTTACTCCGCTCATTCCCGCCCCCGCGCAGGCGGGGGCGGGGATGAACGGAGAGTCTGAACATGGCACAGATCAAATAGCTGCGCGGTCTATTGGCAAAGTTACTGCCTACCGCGCGCGGGTTCGGTCTGGTGCTCGCACCGTGAGTTGGCAACCGCGGCTCGCGCTGCCGGCATCAGGCCCGGCTCCGGCGCCATCGCACGGATCGCGATAAGGCCGGTCAGCGTCGGCGATTCCACGATGAGCCGGTCGGCGGCGGTGATTTCCTCGTCTTCCGGGATCTCGTCGTGCTGCGCCTGTGTCATCAGGTCGAGCTCGATCACGCGCCGCCCGGCCGCGCGATCGTTGATCGCGTAATAGGCGACATCATAGCGCGTGTAGAAAGACACCGACGTGTAGGCGGGGCTGACCGGCACCCTCAGCTTGAGCGGGCCCTGTGAAAGATCGTAGCGGCACACGGCGCTCGCGAAGGCCGGATCCATGAATGGCATGACCGCGTTTTCAGGCGTCGGGGCGGGGAGGGCAACGACGCTGTTCACGGGCACAAGCGGCGTGAGCCGTGCATAGGCGTCCTGCGTCGCCGTCCGCGGCAGGATGATGACCGTCGCGAGGTGGACGATGCCGCCGAGCAGCGCCCCGCCGAAAATAAGAAGGAGCCATCGGATCATTCAGACTCTGCTTTCTCTGTCATGGCCGGGCTTGTCCCGGCCATCCACGTCTTGCTTCACTGTATATGCAGCAAAGAAAGACGTGGATGCCCGCGACATAGGCGTGCGAAAGCACGCCGTCCTTCGGACGGCTATGCGCGGGCATGACGCCGAGGGGCTACAGCAAGAAAACGCCGGACGTGCGCGCGAAGGCTTCATCATTGGCCCTTCCCCGGACAGCTCCTGGTCAGGACGGACGGCATCGGGACCTCACGGCCGGCCTTTGTCGATACGCCTACGGCGGTGTCGTAGAGGCGCAATATGAGTTCGTAGCGCTCGACGCCGCCGGTCGGCAGCCAGTTGCCCGGCTTGGCGCGCGGCGCGACCACGATCTCGAAGCTGCCGTCGGAGCGGCGGGTGATTTCCTCGCTGGTGAAGCCATAGCGGCTGACCGAATTGGCGACCAATCCGCCGTCCGCATTGTAGAGCGTCAGCGTCCAGTAGCGTGCCGTCGGCGTGATGCCTTCGAGGACGACATCGCAGCGCCCGTCGAGTTTCTTGCCATCGTCATCTTCCTTCACGTGGAACGACACGCCGTCGCCCAGCGCGATCGGCAGCCGCCCGCTGCGGGCAATCGAGGCGCGCGCGTAGGGGTCGGCCTCCACCGTTCCGGTTTTCGGGAAGGCGTCCCAGCTCTCGATGGAGAGGGCGCCGAAGGCGGCGCCGCGGCTCAGCGCGAAATAAGTGAGGCCGAGGCCGACGACGGCGGCGACGGCCAGAGCAAACAGCGTTCCGATAAGCAACCGCACGAACGATCCGCTGAATGGAGAAGGTTGATTCGGGTGGGGAGACTACGCTCGCCGCTTGCCCGCGGCCAATCAGTTATGGCCGCCGAAAGCGCGTCCTTCAAGCGACACGGCGAGCGCGTCGCCCTTGCCGGGCGCCGCGGCCTGCTTGTCCCTGGGACGGACCGGATTGACCGGGCTTATCGTGCTGGTGGGCCCCAGCTTGCGGTTGGCGTCATCCATCAGCCGTTCGACCCGGACCAGGAGTTCGGCCCCGCGCCTGGTGAGCAAAGCGGGCCGCGGCGGAGGCGGCGGCTCGCTGTTCTTCGATTTGACCTCGGCGTAGGCCTGCGGCTGGCGGATCTGCGGCACGACAACGCCCGGAAGCTGTTTCACCTCAACACCCTGATGCGCATAGGCCATGATGTTGTGCCACGTCATTGCCGGCAGCGAGCCGCCGGTCATGCGGTTGGTCGACTGGTAGTCGTCATTGCCGAACCAGACGCCGCAGACGAAGTTCCCCGTGTAGCCCATGAACCAGGCGTCGCGGTACGCATTGGTGGTGCCGGTCTTGCCGGCCGAGGCCACGCCGTCGAGACGCGCGCGCTTGCCGGTGCCGTTTTCGACCACGCTGTTCATCATCTTGATCATGTCGGCGGCGACGCCGGCCGGCAGCACCTGCCGCGGCTTCGGCCCGTCGCGGTCGTAGCGCCAGACCAGTTCGCCGGCGCCGGTGCGGACTTCGAGGATCGCATGCGGCGTCACCGCCTTGCCCATGTTGGGGAAGGTGGCATAGGCGCCGGTGTGGTCGAGCACGGTGACTTCGTCGGCGCCGATCGGCAGCGACGGCGTGTCCGGCAGCGGCGTGCGGATGCCCATGTCGTGCGCGGTCTTCACGATCTTCGCGCGGCCGATCTTGGCATTGCCGCCGCCGATCGCGATCGACAGCTTCACCGCGATGGTGTTGATCGAATGCGTGAGCGCCTGGATCAGCTGCATCGAGCCGCTATAGCCATTGCCGTAGTTATGCGGGCACCAGTTGCCGATGCAGACGGGCCCGTCGACCACGATCGAGGTCGGCTTGAAGCCGTTCTCGAGCGCGGTGGCATAGACATAAGGCTTGAACGACGAGCCGGGCTGGCGCATCGCGTCGGTGGCGCGATTGAACTGGCTGGCGCCATAGTCGCGGCCGCCGACCATCGCGCGCACGGCACCGTCGACATCCATCAGCACCGCGGCGGCCTGCTTGGCGTGATATTCCTGGCCGTATTGCCGCAGCGAGTTTTCGACCGAGGAGTCCGCGACATTCTGCAGGTTGGTGTCGAGCGCGGTGCGCACGACGAACACGCGCTCGGTCATCGATTTCGGGAAGGTGTCGACGAGCTTCTTCATCTCGTCGAAGGCCCAGTCGAGATAATAATTGGCCGCGCGGTCGTCGCGGCGGTCGACCGGCGTGGCCGGGTTGCGGCGGGCGCCGAACACCTGGCCTTCGGTCATCATGTTGGCTTCGACCAGGTTGTCGAGCACGACGTTGGCGCGCGCGCGTGCGGCCGGCAGGTTGATGTGCGGCGCGAACTTGGTCGGCGCCTTGAACAGGCCGGCGAGCATCGCGGCTTCCGCGAGGTTCACGTCGCGCGCCGACTTGTTGAAGTAATATTGCGCGGCCGCATCCACGCCGAAGGCGCCGCCGCCCATATAGGCGCGGTCGAGATAAAGCTTGAGGATCTCGTTCTTGGTCAGGCGCGCTTCCAGCCACATGGCGAGGAACGCTTCCTTGATCTTGCGCTCGATCGTGCGCTCGTTGCTCAGGAACAGGTTCTTGGCGAGCTGCTGCGTGATGGTGGAGCCGCCCTGCACGACGCCGCCGGCGCGCGTATTGGCGACCAGCGCGCGCGCGGTGCCGGCGAGGTCGACGCCGAAGTGCTCGTAGAAGCGCCGGTCCTCGGTCGAGAGCACCGCCTTGATCAGGTGATCGGGAAACTGGTCGAGCGGGATCGAGTCGATTATGTCTGATGCCGCGCGAGCCGACCTCGTTGCCGTAGCGGTCGAGGAAGGTCACCGCCAGCTCGGATTTCTTCAGCCAGTCGTCGTCCGATGTTTCGCGGAACGCGGGCAGCGCCAGCGCCAGCATCAGCACCAGGCCGACGGTGCCGAGCGTTGCGCCTTCCGACAGCAATTCATTGAGCCCGCGCCGCCAGCCGGAGGCGTGGAAGCGGTCCATGAATGTGGAAAAGCGCTCGTAGGCTTTCGCGCAGGCCGGTGAAGCTGCGGAACAGGCTGAAGTCCACCCAGGCGTCGAGCGCGAGCAGGAACCGCTGGATCCTGGCCTTCCAGTGCTCGGGAAACGGATTGCGCAAGGTTTTGACGCTCGTGAGGTGGCGCCCGGCCGGCTGCCGGACGCGGGTGTTCTAGCCGATCCGCCAACCCGCAGCCAATGCCGCGGTTCCGGCCGGTTTCAGCTATGTGGAACCAGAGTGAACAGAAAGTGTGGTGAAATAGGGGCCGGTTCCACAGCTCAAACCGTCATGGCCGGTGGGGTCGGCGTCATTCCGGGACGGCGCGGAAGCGCCGGACCCGGAATCCAGATGCAACCCCTCGTAGTTGCGCTCGGATTCCGGGTTCGCTCGCTGGCGCTCGCGCCCCGGGATGACGGAGCGGTGTTTCGGGACAGTGAGCCCACGCCCATGACGTACCCCGCCCCAAGGTCTACAAGACCCCCCGAGGATTCCACCAATGCCCGACCCACAAGTCCCGTTCTGGCGCCGCAAGGCGATGTCTGAAATGACGCGCGCCGAATGGGAGAGCCTGTGCGACGGCTGCGGCCGCTGCTGCCTCAACAAGCTGATCGACGAGGACACCAACGCGACGGTGTACACCGACGTCAGCTGCAAGCTGCTCGACTGCCAGAGCTGTCGTTGCAGCGACTATGCGCATCGGCAGGCCAAGGTGAAGGATTGCGTGCGGCTCACACCGCGCAATGTGCGGCGGCTGAAATGGCTGCCGCCGACCTGCGCCTACCGGCTGGTGGCCGAGGGCAAGGATCTCGCCTGGTGGCACCCGCTGGTGTCGGGCGATCCCGAGACGGTGCACGCGGCCGGCGTCTCGGTGCGCGGACGTGTTTCGGCGAGCGAAGCCGACGTGCCGGACGAGAAGCTGGAGGAGTATATCGTGGGTTGGCCGGGGAAGTGGCCGAAGGGGGCGAGACGACGCGCCCCCGAGAAGTTAGAAATATGTCTAGGCGATCATTGCGCTAACTAATGTTTTACAAATGGCAAAAGCGATTTTTACGATTAAGAGTGGTTCCGGCTATGATGATCGTCCCGAAGAATATTATCATTTTGGCCGCCGGACATACTTAAATCGGCGCGCAGCGCGATCGGTGATCACGTCATTTATTATGAGCCGCGACGTACAAGCAGCGACAATCCGATCTGCGGGTCGGCAAGCGTATTTTGCGACAGCACGCGTAAGGGATGTTGTTCCGGACGATGCAAGAGAAGACCACTATTACGCGTTGGTATCTGACTATTTGGATTTTGATAAACCAGTGCCTTTTGTCCAGGATGGGCCCTCGTATTACGAAAGTGCGTTACAGAAAGACGACGGGACAACAAACAAGGGCGCATTTGGTCGTGCAGTTCGACCGATATCTGATTCAGAGTTTCGACCTCATTCTTCGTATGGGGTTTGCTGCGGAGTTAGTAAGGGACAATGCAGAACACACCGGACAGATCAATTTTGAAGAGCCAGAAATTGAATTCGCTCGGCGCAATCGTTGAAATGACCGTATCGCGGCCATTTCGCGATCGTGCCTTCACGAAGGCAGTTCGTTTTGCTTATGAAAATAGATGTGCGGTCACGGGTCTGTGTTTGATCAATGGTGGAGGTAGACCTGAGGTTCAGGCCGCTCACATAAGGCCGGTTGCTGAAAAAGGGCCAGATACGATCCGAAATGGTCTAGCTCTGTCGGGGACGTTCCATTGGCTATTCGACAGAGGATTGACTTCTGTATCAGACGATTTCGGATTTTCTAGTTGCGGATAAAAAAGTCTCTCGAAAAATGTACGGTTAAATGCTTAACAGTGATGGCAAAAATCATCTTGCCGAAGGAGTCGCGGCTCACGTCCAAATTCGATGCTATTCAAAGTTTCAACAGAGATTTTGTATTCAAAGGTTAGTTGAGGCAGGTTGACACTGATTGTTTGGCTGTAGATCGTATTTCGCACCGAACCAATCTACAAACTCTTGGGGGCTTTCTTTTCCACTTCCAGTGCGAAATCATTTGCTCGTCATCGAGCCCTGCGTCCTCGATCGTGATCGCATAATGTGAGTTCCAATGTTTCATCGACCGACGTTCTCCACGAAATGTAGGACACGGTCGTGCCGCGAGTTCTTACCACCTGCAATCTCTCGCCAATCTGAAGTCGACGACGAAGTGTGCGTCGAAATTTCTTACCTCCCCCTCGGCACGATCGCAAAATCATAAGTTCGCGGCTCGGGTGCGCCGACAAACGAATAGTGCCACCATTCGCGGAAGTAGTTCGCAAAGCCGTGCCGACGCATCGTCGTGTTCAGCACGCCGCGCCAGCGCCGCTGCTCGGGCGTAATCGCGCGGTTCGCGCCGTAGCTCCTTGTGTCAAAGCAATCGAAGCCGGTGCCCATGTCGACGCTGTTGTCGGGCGCGCGTTTTGCGGCCGGGCCGGTGCAGGGGCCATAGCGCGCTGCCGGATCGAAGCGTGGCGCGGGCGTCACCGGTAGCTTGACCAACGTGAGATCGACCGTCGTCCCGGTCGAATGCTTCGACTGCACGGCGATGTAGCCGAGCGCGAACAACCTGCTCTTGCGCTGCGCCGGATAAAAGCGCCGCGTGGCGTCGCTGTCGTCGCCATCATGTGCCCAGGCCGCCATGGCGCTCACGGCGCGGGTCGGGCGGTAGCAGTCGTAGACTTTCAGGCTGAGATTTTCCTGCACAAGTTCGGCCTGCACGCGCTTGAGCGCTTCGGCCGCCTCGCGGCGCAGGATGCATTCGGGAGCGTTATAGCCGGGCAGGGGGTGGCCGGTGAAATTGTCGGACGGTGGCGTAGCGGATGTCCTGCACGATGGTCTGGTCGACGTCGCGCAGATAGACAAAGCCGGGCGGCAGCATGTCGCGCGCGTGACGGGCGAGGTGAGGAGGAGGATGGCGAAGAGGATGTATTGCAATCGACGTGTCATTTTATGAGCCACTAGCTTGTCATGGCCGGGCTTGTCCCGGCCATCCCGATTGATAAGGCACCGCTTTGCCATCCTAAGCGAGATCGCCGGGTCAAGCCCGGCGATGACAGATGAGAGGGACTTGGTACCATTCGCGCCAGATTGCTCGTCATTCCGGGACGGCCCGACAGGGCCGGACCCGGAATCCAGAAACACGGTTTGTCTGTGCGTCTGGATTCCGGGTTCGCGCACTGCGTGCGCGCCCCGGAATGACACTCACTGTGACGCCACGCACATAGCACCCCCGCGCCGTGGCGTCTTGCCTTGCCGGAACCGGCAGTGCATTGAGCGGGTTGCCGCCCTTGAGTCCTGATATTCGCGACATGACCACCGCAAAACCGAAAGCTCATTCCCAATCCGCGAAAAAAGAGGCGGAGGCGAGGCCGCATGCCGCCAAACGCGAGGTGGAAGCAAAGCCGCACCTCGCCAAACGAGAAGCCGAGTCGAAAGCGCAGTCATCGAGACCGGACGCAAAGTCGCCATCCGCCAGGCGCGAGCCCGAGGGCAAGCGCGAGCCCGAGGCGAAGGCCCAGTCCGCCAAGCGTGAATCGGAGGCGAAGCCCCGCGTCGCGAAGCCGGATGCGGCGCACGAGTTGCCCGCGCTCACGCATCCGGAAATCCGCACCATCGTGCTCGGCATCATGCTGGCGATGTTCCTCGGCGCGCTCGATCAGACCATCGTCGCCACCGCCTTGCCCACCATCGGCCGGCATTTCGGCAATATCAACGACCTGTCCTGGGTGGTGACCGCCTATCTGCTCACCGGCACGGCGGTGACGCCACTATACGGCAAGCTCGCGGATATCCACGGCCGCCGCATATTGATGCTCGCGGCCATCGGAATTTTTGTGGTCGGTTCGGTGGGCTGCGCGCTCGCGCCGGGCATGACCGAGCTGGTGCTGGCGCGCGCGTTCCAGGGCCTCGGCGGCGGCGGGCTGATGGCGCTGGCGCAGACCATCATCGCCGACATCGTCTCCCCGCGCGAACGCGGCCGCTACCAGGGCTATATCGGCGCGGTGTTCGCGACGTCCTCGGTGGGCGGGCCGGTGCTGGGCGGGTTCCTCACCGAACACATCGACTGGTCGCTGATTTTCTGGATCAACGTGCCGCTCGGCCTCGTGGCGCTGGGCATGACGTCGAGCGTGCTGCGCCGCGTGCCGTTTCATCCGCGCAAGCACAGGCTCGATGTCGTCGGCGCCCTGCTGATGATGTTGGCGGCCGTCGCGCTTCTGCTCGCGCTGTCGTGGGGCGGACGGCGTTATGAATGGATTTCGCTGCAGATCGGCGTGCTGCTGCTCGGCTCGGCGATCCTGTGGGGCCTGTTCGCCTGGCGGCTGGTGACAACGCAGGAGCCCTTTCTGCCGCTCGCAGTGCTGGGCAACCCGGTGGTGCGCTGCGCGACGCTCGCCGGCGCCTGCAACATGGGCACGCTGGTCGGCATGACGATTTTCGTGCCGCTTTATTTCGAGGTGGTGCTGCATTTGTCGGCGAGCCAGTCCGGCATGGCGCTGATCCCGCTGATGGGCGCGACCGTGATGCTCTCCACCATCACCGGACGGCTGATGATGCACGTGGTGCGCTACAAGCGCATGTCGCTCGCAGGTTTAGCGATTGCGATCGTGTCGCTCGTCCCGCTCGCGATCTGGCCGGGGTCGATGCCGACAGCGCTGGTATTGTTGCTGTTGCTGGTGACAGGCGCGGGCCTCGGCACCGTGTTTCCTGTGTCCACGGTCTGCATGCAAAACGCCGTGTCGCGCACGCAGATGGGCATCGCGACGGGCGCGGCGAATTTCTTCCGCGCGCTGTTCTCGGCGCTGATCGTGGCTGTGCTCGGCGCCATCGTGCTCGGCGGGCTCGGCGGCGTCGCCGGAATGTCGGTGGAAATGCTGGCACACACGGCGTCGGCGCCGGAGCTCGCCTATGCGTTCCGCTTCGTGTTCCTTGCCTGCGCGCTGGTGCTTTCGTTCGGCATGGCGTTCCTGATTTCGATGGAGGAGCGGCCGCTCAAGGGCCCGACGGCCCCGTCGCAGGCCGCGACCGCCCCCACGGCACCGGCAACGCCGATCCCGGCGGAGTAGGGATTACCCGGATTGACGTGGCGGTGCGGTTTCTCCGCTCCTGCCCGCCGCCGCCCACGCGGGAGGCAGGCTCCAGCGGGCATCCAGAGCAATGGACACGGAGCGAGCGGTCCTGGATTCCCACTTGCGCGGGAATGAGCGGAGCAAGTTGCTCGCGGCTGCCAAGCCTTGCCGCTCATCCGCGCGAAAGCGGGGATCCAGAGCGAAATCGCAATCGCTCGCATCTTTGTCCCTGGGTCCCCATCGCAAGTCGGCTATAGCCGACTTGCGCATGTATTGACGCCGACATCGGATATATCCATGTCGGCCCGCGGGGACGAACGGGTACCGCTCTCTTTTTAAGCGATTCAAGCGCGCCTTTTTATTCAAAGCCGCGCGCGGCCGCTCACAAAGTTTTCGTTCGCCACGGTCGAATATCCCGCGCCGGGGGGTTCCACGCGAGGAGGCTCGTATGCTGCGAGGAGCCATAACCACGCTAGCCGCCGTCGTCACCTTGGTCATGGTCGTCAGGATCATGATCGCGCCGACCAGAACGGCCGCCGACACCGAAGCGATGAAAGCCTCAGTCCAGAACGCGATGTCGATCTACGATCTTCATGTCAACTATCCCACGATGAAGACCCTGGCGGCGCAGAAAACGCCTGAGCCTTGATCGTGCAAATCCGCACGCAAAAAAAGCCCCGGCCTCGCGGCCGGGGTTTTCGTTACGCGCGGCTGATGGTCGATCAGTCGTGCGTCCAGTCGCGGCGCAGTTCGAGGCGCACATTCGGATCGGGATCGCGCCCGACATATTGGCCGTCCACATACACGGTATCGGGGTCGTTCGGTGACGGAGGTCGCGCTGGCAGTCGGCTTTGCCGAAACGAGCTCGTTCTCGGCCGCGTTCCGCAGGACTACCGGCGCATCGCCGCGCGAATTTCGACGCGCGAGCACGTGAGGCGATCTCTGATCATCGTGCGCAGGCTTTGCCCAGCCCGGAGCCTGTAGCTTTAGCCCTGCGAATCACGGAGAATCACCACATTCGGGGACGAAGCAGCAAGCGCATCATCATAAAATGTCGGGCCAGCCGTCGAAGCTTGCGTTGCAACTCAACAAGGCCATTGCGTCCTATCAGGCCGGGCAATTCGGCGAAGCCGAGCAGATCTGCCAGAAGATCGTTGCGACCAAGTCCAACTTCTTTGACGCGCAATATGTGCTGGCCGTCGTTCTCGCCTCGCAGGGCAAGCACGAACTGGCACTGACGAGCTACAACCGCGCGCTCGCCGTCCAGCCCAATCACGCGGATGCCCTCAGCAACCGCGGGAACACGCTCAAGGAGCTGCAGCGTCTGGAGGAAGCGCTGGCGAGTTTCGACCGCGCGATTGCCCTGCAGCCGAAGCATATCGGCGCGCTCAACAATCGTGGCGTCATCCTGCATTTATTGCGCCGGTTCGACGAAGCGATGGCGAGCTTCGACCGCGCGCTCGCCGTGCAGCCGGATTTTGTCGATGCGCTCTGCAGCCGCGGCAACACATTGCATGCGCTCGGGCGATTTGACGAAGCGCTGGCATGCTATGACCGCGCTCTCGCGCAGCAGCCGGGCCTGCTCGCGGCGCTCTGCAATCGCGGCAATACGTTGCGGGCGCTGAAGCGGTTTGACGAAGCGCTGGCGAGTTACGAGCGGGCGATCGCGTTGCGTCCGGATTTTGCCGAGGCGCACTCAAATCGCGCGATCACGCTGGCGGAGCTCAAGCGCTACGACGAAACGCTGGCGGCGTTCGAGCGATACCTCACGCTGCGCCCGCACGATGCGGAGGGGTACAACAATCGCGGCGTCATCCTCGATGAAATGAAGCGGCATGACGAAGCGCTGGCGAACTACGACCGCGCGCTGTCGCTGCGGCCGGACTATGCGGACGCGCTGTATAATCGCGGCAACTGCCTGCATGAGCTCGGGCGGTTTGCGGAGGCGATCGCCTGCTACGACCGCTTGCTCCCGATGCGGCCGAACGACGGCGACATGTACAACAATCGCGGCAAGATTCTGAAGGAGCTCAACCGTTACGACGAGGCGCTGGAGGCCTCCGGCCGCGCCGTTGCGTTGAGGCCGGACAGCATCATCGCGCATTGCAACGAGGCCTCGCTGCGGCTGCTCGCCGGCGATTTCGAGCGCGGCTGGGCCGAATATGAATGGCGCTGGAAGAAGGCGGATATGGCGCCCGCCAAGCGCAATTTTCCGCAGCCGCTGTGGCTGGGCGGCGAGGACATTGCGGGCAAGACGATCCTGCTGCACGCCGAGCAGGGCATGGGCGATACTGTTCAATTCTGCCGCTACGCCACGGCGGTCGCCGCGCGCGGCGCGCGCGTGATCCTCGAAGTCGATCCGCCGCTGGTCGGTCTGATGGCAAGCCTTGCCGGGCCGTCACAGGTCGTCGCCAAAGGCGGCACAATGGGGAGCGCGCTGCCTGAGTTCGACGTCCATTGCCCGTTGATCAGCCTGCCGCTGGCGATGGGGACGAGGCTCGAGACGATTCCCGCGCGGACTCCTTATCTGCACGTCAGCCAGGACCTTTGTTCCGAATGGGACGCGCGTCTCGGTGCGAAGATCCGTCCGCGGATCGGGCTTGCATGGGCCGGCAACGCCAAACACGAGCGCGATCGCGAGCGTTCGATCGGCCTGGCGGCGTTTTTGCCGCTGTTCGAGGTCGATGCCACCTTTGTGAGCCTGCACAAGGAGCTTCGGCCTGACGATCAGACTGTCCTGAACACGCGTCCTGATATTCTCCACTTCGGCGATGCGCTTAAAGATTATACCGACACCGCCGCGCTGATTTCGCAGCTCGATCTCGTCATATCGGTCGATACCAGCGTGGCGCATCTTGCCGGCGCGCTCGCGAAGCCGGTCTGGATAACTTTGACGTACGTTCCGGAGTGGCGCTGGCTGCTCAATCGTGAAGACAGCCCGTGGTATCCGACGGCGCGTCTCTTTCGGCAGAATGAGGCGCGCGAATGGGGCAGCGTGGTCACGCGCGTGCGCGAGGCGTTGAGCAATTTTGTGCAAAGCGCGCACGCGCAATTAAAAACCCCGGCTTGATGCCGGGGTTTTGTTTTTACGTCGTGCGATGCCGACCGGCTATTCGCAGAATTTGCAGGGCGGGAACTCGCGGCTGTAGACCGGCTGTGCCAGGAACTTTTCCTTGCCGTAGGTCCAGAACTGGCTGACGTTCGGATAGGTCTTGATCACTGTGTTCCACAGTTCCGGCTTGTCGTAGCCGAACAGCTGAATTTTTTCGACCTTCTTGATGTAAATGTTCTGCACCGGGTTGCGCATGTCGTCGAGGCTCACCGGACCGCGAACGGCATCGACTTTTATCTCTGACATGAGCTTGATGAACTGCTCGGTGCCTGGCCACTTGCCGCCGGCTTTCTTGATTGCTTCGTCGATGAACTGCGCGGTGGTGTAGTTGCTCTCCGAGAAGTAGGACGGCACCTTGCCGTTTTTGGCGCGATAGGCCTTCACGAAGGCTTCGTTCTTCGGCGTTTTGAGTGCCGCGCTGTATTGCAGCGCGGAAACGTCACCGACGACCTCGTCGCCCATGAAGGGCAGGGCGAATTCGTCATAGCTGGTGCCGCCGCCAAGGATCGGCTTCTTGTAGCCGGCCGCGCGCAGCTGCTTGGGGAATTGCGCCGCCATTGGCCCCACCATCAGCGAGAAGATGGCATCGGCATCGGCCTTGATGGTTGGAATGTATGGCCCGAAATCCTTGTTGCCGAGCGGCGGCCAGATTTTCTGGACGACCTTGCCGCCGCAATCCTCGAAAGCCTTCTGGAAACCGCCAACCAACTCATAACCGAACGCATAGTCGGCGCCGACCGTGACAATTTTCTTGTAGCCTTGCTCGCAAGCCCATGCCCCGAGCGCGTGATGGGGCTGCGACGACGACCAGCCGGTGCGGATCAAATAAGGATATTTGCCGGCCTCGCGCTGCGTGAGATCGTCGGACGCCGGGATCGACGGAATATAGATGGTTTTTTCGGCGGTGCTGACCGGCGCCAGCGCATAGCCCGTGGAGGCAAGAACGCCGCCGATGAACATGTGAACCTTGTCCTGAAGGATCAGCTTCTTTGCTTTTGTGACGCCGAGATCAGGCTTGGCCTGGTCGTCCTCGAGGATGAACTTGACGTCGGCGCCGCCGAGCTTGTTGCCATGCTCATCGAGATAGAGCTGGAAGCCGTCGTTCATATCCTTGCCGACCTGGGCGAAGAGGCCGGTCATGGGCGCGATGAAGCCAATGCGCAGTTCTTCGGCCTGCGCCGGCATCGCGAGATTTGCCCCGAGCAAGAGCAGCAGCGGGGTAACGGTCTTCGCCAATGTCATTGTTGAGCCTCCCGTTCGGCCGGTCCGCCGTCCCTTCTTTGCGTGGAGGAGCGGATGGCAGTTGCAACGTGTTCCCGGAGATCAAACGGTACCATTACATCCGCTGCGGGCGGAAGCCCACAATGCAGGCAGCCGGTGAGGACGGGCCGTGTCCGGGCGGCATCTCCCGGATGGCTACCAAGCGTTGCGTGGATTGCCCCGGCAATTGCAGATAATTGTCCAGACCGGTAATGGGATTACCAATGACCAAAAACCCTCTCCTGATGATCGTCATCTTTGCCGCGGCCGCCGCCTGGCAGATCTACGAGATCACGACGGCCACCGAAGAGCCGAGCCGCCCGGTCATGATCATGCATTATGTCTTCCTGGCCGGCCTGCTGATTGGCATTGCCGGCGCCGTTTTCAATGCGCTTCGCGCGCGCGAGGGCAATTAATTGGGCAACTAATTGTCCGCCGTCTCATACTCTTCTTCCGTTCTGCCCTGTTTTACCAGCTGCCGCTTGCGGGCGTCGGCAAGCTGCTCCCAGGTTTCAGCCATTTGTTCAAGCTGCTGACGGTGACTGGGCGGCGCCGTGCGCGCCATTTCCCGGCACTCGGCCGCGTGCTCAAGATATTCGTGCATCTTCCTCACGGATACGGCCCTCTCCCTGACCACACAAATAATGTCGACAGGCCCGCCTGGTTCCCGACCGGCCGCCGCGGGCAGAGCCAAATAGCGCACTCAACGCGCTTCGCGCGCGCCAGGCGCGGTAGCGGCCGCTCGATCGATTAATGCAGGAGAGAAATTCAGCGCGGCGCGGCGTCGGAATGGCACGTGCCCGGGCCCGGCTGGCTCCACAGCCAGCCGCATTTGGTGCAGCCGCCAAGGCTGAGGCCGAGCAGAACGAGACAGAAAACCGCGGCAAGCCGCGTCGAGACTTGGCGCGTCGAGATTTGGCGCGTCGAGATTTGGCGCGTCGAGATTCGGCGAACCGTCATATGGCGAGTCAGCATCAGGCGATTCATGGCGCAAGCATAGCGGACCAAAGCCCGCGCGGCGAGGGCGGCAATGCCATTTGATACCGCGCAAGAAACCGGCGCCGCGGGCGTGTAACCTGCCGCCCTATGACCCACGAACCGCCGCTCGAAATGCCGGCCGCCTTGCGGCGAAGGCTCGGCCTGCCGCTGCTGGTGCTTTACGGCGTCGGTATCACCATCGGCGCCGGCATCTATGTGCTGATCGGCGCGGTCGCGGGCCACGCCGGCCGCCATGCGCCGTGGTCGTTCCTGCTGGCCGCGCTCGCCATGGCGTTCACCGTCGGCTCCTATGCCGAGCTCGCCACGCGCTTTCCGGTCAGCGCCGGGGAGGCGGCCTATGTGCGCGCCGCGTTCCACTCGCGGTTCGTCTCCACGGCGACCGGCCTTCTCACCATCCTCATCGGCGTGGTCGCCTCGGCCACCGTTTCGCTCGGCGCCGCCGGTTACATCGGACAGTTCGTCGACTGGCCGCGCGGCCTCATCGTTGCGCTGGTACTTGTGGCGCTCGGCGTCGTGGCGGCCTGGGGCATTCTGGAATCGGTGGTGCTCGCCAGCCTGTTCACGCTGATCGAGGCCGGGGGCCTGCTCATCATCATCGTCGCCGGCTTCACAGCCGGCGTTCCGGCCGCGTCAGCACTGACGCTGCCGCCGCTCGATGCGGGCGTGCTTTCGGGAATAGCCTACGCGGCCCTGCTCGCCTTCTTCGCCTTCATCGGCTTCGAAGACCTCGCCAATGTCGTGGAGGAAGCGAAGGTGCCGCACCGCGACATTCCGCGCGCGATGGTGCTGACGCTTGCGATCTCCACCACGCTCTATCTGGCCGTCGCAGCCATCGCGGTGACCGCGGTGCCGCCTGCCCAGCTTGCCGCTTCGCCGGCCCCGCTCAGCCTCGTGTTTCGCGCGGTTGCCGGCGTGAGCCCGGCCACCATCAGCGCGATCGCCATCGTCGCCACGCTCAATACCATCCTGGCGCAAATCACGATGGCGGCGCGCGTGATCTACGGCATGGCGCGGCAGGGCGACCTGCCGCGTTTTGCCGGCCACGTGCATCCGAAAACCGCGACGCCCCTGGTCGCCACCGGGCTGATCGTATCTGCGACGCTGACGCTCGCGCTGCTGGTGCCGTTCGAGCGGCTGGCGGAAGGCACCTCGCTCGCGACGCTGATGGTGTTCGCGCTGGTGAACCTGTCGCTGCTGCGCCTGCGCCACCGCAAGGTGACGAGCCCGGGCCCGCACGTGCGCGTGCCGGTGTGGATTCCCGCAGCCGGGCTGGTGACGTGCCTCGCGATGATGGCGGCGGCCGTTTTCGGGTGAGCGCTAGCCGCGCTTGCCGGCGGCATCGAAACGGCCGCGCGCCTGCGCAATGGCCGTGCGATTTTTGCGCGCCCACAGGCCCAGCTCGCTCACCGGATCGAGCAGCGAGCGGCCAAGCTTTGTGAGCTCATAATCCACCCGCGGCGGAATGGTCGGGAATACGGTGCGCGTGACCAGGCCATCGCGCTCGAGCGCACGCAGCGTGAGCGTCAGCATCCGCTGCGAGATCGAGCCCAGCGCCTTGCGCAATTCGTTGAAGCGCCTGGGGCCGTCGCCCAGCGTTGAGACCACCAGCACGGTCCATTTGTCGCCGACGCGCGAGAGCACCTCGCTGACCGCACGGCAATCCTCAGGCTCATGCAGGTTACGCGGTAACACGGATGTGCCTTCTTGCGCGCGCCGCCTGGTCATTTATCTATCCTCGGTAACAAATCGTAACCAATAGATAGAGATAGAGGTTCCCATGGGAAAGCTCAAGCTCGGCGTGATCGTCGGCAGCAACCGGCGTGAATCGATCAACCGCAAGCTGGCGCAGGCGCTGGTCCGGCTCGGTGGCGACGCCTTCGACGCAGCCTTCATCGCGATCGACGACCTGCCGATGTACAACCAGGATCACGAGCAGCCGGTGCCGGACAAGGTCGCCCGTTTCAAATCCGGGGTCGAGGCGTCGGACGCGCTGCTGTTCGTCACGCCGGAACACAGCCGCTCGATTCCGGCCGTGCTCAAGAACGCCATCGACTGGGGCGCGCGGCCGTGGGGCAAGACCTCCTGGCCCGGCAAGCCCGCCGCAATCACCGGCACATCCGGCGGCGCCATCTCCACCGCCGTGGCGCAGCAGCATTTGCGCGCCATCCTCGGCACGCTCGGCCTGCCGCTGCTGGGCGGCGACGCCTTTATCCAGTTCAAGGACGAACTCGTGGACGCGCACGGCAACATCGCCGATGACAGTGTGCGCAAGTTCCTCAGGGGATTCATGGAGCAGTTCGCGGCTTTCGCCGGCAAGCTCGCGCCGGCCAGAGCGCAGCGGGCCGCCTGACGCATCGGTCTAACGCATGGGTGGAGTTACACACTTCGGCCACAACCAGGGAGCTTGGTCACCCGATTGATCATCCGATTGGATGACGCGCGGAAGCGGATCACTCATTCATATAGAGGATAGGAGCCATGCGGGGTCCTGCATTTGTATACTAATGTCTCTATGTATCGTGGGCACAGATTGCATAGATAATGTGCAGTCGCGCTTTCACGACGGCGCCTCGTCCGAAAAGAGGGGAAGGGCCGTTCGCCGCATCCGCCATTCAGTCCAAACCTTCGCGCCGCCGCTTACCGAAAGAACATGAGATGTCGATCCGTCCTGTCAAACGCATCGCCCAATCGCAGCCCACCATTGAGGGCGCGGGCGTGAAATTGCGCCGCGCCTTCGGCTTCGGCGAAACCGCCGAGACCGATCCGTTTCTGCTGCTGGATGATTTCCGCAACGACCGGCCGGCAGACTACCTCGCCGGCTTTCCGTGGCATCCGCATCGCGGCATCGAAACCATCACCTACGTGCTCAACGGCACCGTGGAACACGGCGACAGTCTCGGGAACCGCGGCACGCTCGGTTCCGGCGATGTCCAATGGATGACCGCGGGCCGCGGCATCATGCATCAGGAAATGCCGCAGGGTGACGCGAAAGGCCGCATGCACGGCTTCCAGCTGTGGGCCAATCTGCCGTCATCGCTCAAGATGACGGCGCCGCGCTACCAGGACGTCAAGGGCGCCGAGATTCCGGAGATCGTCGACGACGATGGTACGCGCGTTCGCGTCGTGTGCGGCGACTTCTGGGGCAAGAAGGGTCCGGTCGACGGCGTCGCGGCAGACCCGCGCTATCTCGACGTGTTCGTTCCGGCGGGCAAACGCAAGACGCTCAAGGTCGAACTCGAGCGTCACGCCTTCGCCTATGTGTTCGAGGGCGACGGCAAGTTCGCCTCCTCCTCGAAACCGTTTGGCGTGCTCACTGAGAAGCAGGTCGACGGCGAGGAAATCATGTTCCGCGAGCCGGTCGGCGATCGATCGCTGGTCCTGTTCGATGCCGGCGATGAAATCACCGTGCAGGCGGGCGACCATGGCATCCGTTTCCTGCTGGTATCGGGCAAGCCGATCCAGGAACCGGTCGCCTGGTACGGGCCCATCGTCATGAACACGCAGGCCGAGCTGCAGCAGGCGGTTTCCGAACTGCGCAACGGGACGTTCATCAAGACGTAAGCGCGTGCCGGTTTTCCACTTGAGTAAAATATTCCTAGGAAAATAGTCTTGACAGCGTGACGCTGCTCGGGTAGTGTTTCTGCACGCTCCACATTTGCGCTTGTGACCCGCCGCCGAAACGGCGGAACAGCCTCGCGGCGGCTTGCGTTGTCTTCGCGTGGCGGCGCTTTTGCCGCCGGCGGAGGATTGCCAATGCCGCGCGTCGAGAACGACCATATCGTTGAAAGCACCAATGAGGCGCGCGCCGCCGTCACCGGCCACAATGTGCGCTATGTGCTGATGTTCGGAACACTCGCGGTGATACTGCTCTTTGCCGCCGCCTATCTCATGACGCGCTGATTGCGATTTCGACTAACATCGAAGCGTCCGCGCCGGGATTCCCGGCGCTTTTCTTTTTGTGAATGCCAAAGCATGCCGGCAAAAATTGAAATCCCGCCCGATCTCCTCGCCGAGGGTCGATTCCTGTACGAAGAGACGGCGACGCCGGTCAATGAAATCTGGGTCCACATGGGCCTTACGCGTTCGACCTTCTTTGCGCGCCTGCACGAACTGGGATGGGTGAAAAGGCGTTATTGCCCTCCCGCGCAGGACACGATTTCAGCTTCTGAGCCGGCGCCTCCTGCGCCGGAAGGCAGCGCAGCAGGTACAACGAAAAAGGAAACCGAAAACAAAGTAACGCCCGCGCTGCACGCCGCACTCTCTGTGCGCGTCTATGACGCCATGCAGAAGCAAATGGATGCCATCGAATCCATCCAGCGAACGCTGCGGCCCGGCGCCGCGATGCAATCCGAACGGACGGCTCGCATTCTCGCCATTCTCAATAAAGCGCTGCGCGAAATCGCGGCGATTACCAAATCGACCGAAGCGACACCGGATGCAGCCCGCAACGAACCCGTACCCGCCGACAACGACCCCGTGCCCGCCGACATTGACGAATTCCGTCACGAGCTTGCGCGCCGCATTAAAGGATTGGTCGAGTCTGAGCGAGGCAGCGCAGGCGAGGGTTCTGGCGGGGCTTCCTCCGCATTGGCTGGATGATTTCCGGTTTGAATTCGACACTTTTGCTCACGACCATCAGCGTCCGCCGCGGCTTGCCAATAACGGTGAGGAATGGACCACCTGGCTGGTGCTGGGCGGGCGCGGGGCTGGCAAAACCCGCGCGGGTGCCGAGTGGGTCCGCTCGATCGCACTTGGCGATCCGAACGCGCGGATAGCACTGATCGCTGAGACCGAGCACGAGGCGCGTGAGGTGATGGTGGAAGGCGTCTCGGGCCTTCTCGCCGTCCACCGGCCGGTCGAACGGCCACGGTGGACGACCACGCGCCGCCGGCTGGAGTGGCCGAATGGCGCCGTCGCGCAGACGTTTTCGGCGGAAGAGCCGCAGAGCTTGCGCGGCCCGCAATTTTCCGCCGCGTGGTGCGATGAGCTCGCCAAGTGGCGCCAGGCCGAGGCAACTTTTGACATGCTTCAATTCGGGCTGCGCCTTGGCAAACGGCCGCGGCAGGTGATCACCACTACGCCGCGGCCGGTAGCGCTTCTCAAGCGTTTGATCTCCGATCCTCGCACCGCCATCACCCGCGCGGGCACCGCGGCAAACGCCTACAATCTGGCTCCCGCCTTCATCGAAACGGTGCTGTCGCGCTATGGCGGCACCCGGCTCGGGCGGCAGGAGATCGAAGGCGAGATTATCGAGCAGCGCGCCGACGCGCTGTGGTCGCGCGTGCAACTGGATCGCTGCCGGGTCGAAGCAGCGCCTCCATTGACGCGCGTCGTGGTCGCAGTTGATCCACCCGGTTCCGCAAACAAGGGCTCGGATGCCTGCGGGCTGGTGGCTGCGGGACGCGATGACGCGGGCGAGGTCTATGTGCTCGCCGATGAAAGTGTCGCGGGGCTTACACCGCAAGCGTGGGCGACGAAGGCCGTTGCCTTGTGGCGGCGCTTGCGCGCCGATGCGCTGGTGGCCGAAGTGAATTTCGGCGGCGACATGGTCCGCGCCGTCATCGGCGCGGTCGACAGAAATGTGCCGCTCATGACGGTGCGGGCGACGCGCGGAAAATATGTCAGGGCAGAGCCGGTAGCCCAGCTTTACGAGCAGGGCCGCATATCGCACGTGGGCGCCTTTCCGGCTCTTGAGGATGAAATGTGCGACTTCGGCCTGGATGGCCTGTCATCAGGCCGGTCGCCGGACCGGCTCGATGCGCTGGTGTGGGCAGTGACCGCGCTCACCTTCGGCGCGCGATGCGAGCCGAGGGTGAGGCTGCTGTGATCGCGCGTTAGAGCCGCTTCTTCCTCTTGGCGCTTTTCTTTTTCTTGCCGCTCTTTTTCTTCGGCGGCTTCGTAGCCGCCAGTTTGGCCACCACCTCGCCGGACACCGGATCGGTAACGCCGAGCCCGTTGCCGAGATCTTCAAGGTCGGCGCGGAATGTATCGAGCAGGCTGATCATCTCGGGCCGCGCGTCCGCCAGCTTCTTGAAGCTGGCCCATTCGCCGATAATGCAGAAGGTCTGCTCGCCGGTCTTGACCAGCACGCCGCCGCGAAAGCCCTTGAAGTTCGGTTTGGCTTTGCGGTGGGCCTCGATGAAGTGCTCCTGTTGCCCCGGCTGCACCCGAAAACGCACGATATTGAACGCCGTCATGTTGCCCTCCCAACGATGCGGGCAAAAAACTGCGCCGATTTTCGGCCGCACGCAAGATCATAGTTCAGGCAAATCATGCTCAACCGGCTTAAATCGCTGCTCCGCGCGCCGGAGCAAAAGGCATCACTCCCTCCGCGGCTGATCGCGCTCGAAAATGGCGGCCACCACGCGCGCTGGACGCTGCGCGATTACGCAACGCTTGCGCGTGCAGGCTATGCGCGCAATGCCATCGTCTACCGCGCGGTGCGGCTGATTGCCGAAAGCGTGGGCGCGCTGTCGTTCGTGCTTTATGAGGGCGCGGCCGAGCGCGATACGCATCCGCTGCTCGATCTCATCAAGCGGCCGAACCCGCGTCAGGATGGCGCGTCCTTCCTCGAAAGCGTGGCCTCCCATCTTCTTCTTGCCGGAAACGCCTATGTCGAGGCAGTCGGTTTCGGCGGGGAGGGCGATCTGCAAGGGAATTTACAGGTGCGCGAGCTTTATGCGCTGCGCCCGGATCGCATGAAACTGGTGCCGGGCCCGGATGGCTGGCCGCAAGCCTATGACTATACGGTCGCGGGTTCGACAGTGCGCTTCGATCAAGGCGCGGCGCTGCCGCCGATCCTGCACATCAGTTTCTTCAATCCGCTCGACGACCATTACGGCTTGAGCCCGCTGGAGGCGGCGGCCATCGCCGTCGACACTCATAACGCGACGGCGGCCTGGAACAAGGCGCTGCTCGACAACGCGGCGCGGCCTTGCGGCGCACTCGT
Organism: uncultured Pseudomonadota bacterium; assembly: GCA_963762485.1. Classification (GTDB taxonomy): domain Bacteria; phylum Pseudomonadota; class Alphaproteobacteria; order Rhizobiales; family Xanthobacteraceae; genus Pseudolabrys. The sequence continues at coordinate 71,433 of CAVXLE010000004.1, forward strand.
TTACGCCGGCGCCGATGGCATGGGGCTCACGGCCGAGCAGTTCCAACGGCTCAAGCGCGAGTTCGCCGAGCAATATCAGGGCGCAGCCAATTCGGGGCGTCCGCTCTTTCTCGAAGGCGGGCTCGACTGGAAGACGATGTCGCTGACGCCGCAGGACATGGATTTCCTCGAGGCCAAGCACGCGGCCGCGCGCGAGATCGCGCTCGCCTTCGGCGTGCCGCCCATGCTGCTGGCGATCCCCGGCGACAACACCTATTCGAACTATCAGGAGGCCAATCGCGTGTTCTGGCGCCAGAGCGTGCTGCCGCTCGCCGGCCGTATCGGCTGCGCGCTCACGCACTGGCTGGCGCCGGCCTTCGGCGACGGTCTCATGCTCGCGATCGACACCGACAGGATCGAGGCCCTGAGTCCCGATCGCGCCGCCCTGTGGGAGCGCGTCAGCAAGGCGCCGTTCCTGAGCGTGAACGAGAAACGCCTGGCCGTCGGTTACGGCGCGGTCGAAGGCGGAGATGTGTTCCAGCCGCCGTCCTGACGACTGGCCGCATCCTTCGAGACGGCACTTCGTGCCTCCTCAGGATGAGGCCGCGAAAACGCCAGAAGAAGCACGAGGAACAAACGTCAGGCACCTGCCGTTCTCATGGTTGAAGCTTCGCGATGCGGAGCGACCGATCATTGGAACCTGGAGGTGCGATCATGAAGGGCACGAAGAGGACAAGTGCGATGCTGGCCATCGGGCTGGCAGGCACGCTGGCCGCCGCTGCGGCGATGGCGCAGACAAGTCAGGGAATTCCGGCCGACAAGGCCAGCCAGAAATTCATCACGAACGCGATCGAAGGCGACATCGCCGAGATCAATATCGGCCAGCTCGCGCAGGAAAAAGGCCAGAGCGATGCCGTGAAGCAATTCGGCGCAATGCTGGTGAAAGATCACGGCGAGCACAAGGCCAAGGCGGAAGAAGTGGCAAGCCAGCTTGGTGTGAAACCGCCGACGGGGTCGAGTTTCGGCGCAAAGGCGACCTACGCGAAACTGAAGATCCTGTCGGGCGCTTCGTTCGACCGGAATTTTGCAAAGGCGATGGTCAAGGACCATCAGGAGGACATCAAGGAATTCGAGAAGGAGTCTTCCAAGAACGATCCGGCAGGGCAGCTGGCGAAGGAATCATTGCCGACACTGCAAAAGCATTTGCAGCAGGCACAGCAGCTCACCGCACAGAAGCAATCATCGCGTTAGTGCGGATTGCGGCTGCTTGACGGTCGATACCGATGACGTTGAGGCCGGATCGCCGCGTTTTGCGGTCGATCCGGATGACGCCCGCTGGCGCTCCCCGCAGCGGGCGTCATTCTTTTATATTGCTTTTGCATCGCTCAGCCCGCGCGATAACGGCGCCAGGCGCGCAGCGTGACGACGATCGCAAGCACCGTGATTCCGGCGAGCGACCAGACGGTGAATGGAGCGCTGTTGCCGGCGGCAAGAACGGTCATGCCCAAAAGGCCGGCGCAGCCGTAAACATGTGACAGCAAATAGCTGCGGCGGGCCGCCGCGGTGGCCGTGCCGGACCATATGAAACGATCGAACATAAAGCGCGCGGCGAATTCGTCGTGCAAGGGCGCAGGCAGCATCGGCCGCGCCTGGTCGAAGGCTGCAACGAAATAATAGCCGGCAAGGCCCAGCGACACGGCAATCGCGCCGAGCATGAGCAGGGCGAATGCGTCCGCGTTCATGGCCGGGATGATCGCGCGCGGGGACTGAATGAATCTTTAACGGCTGCCTGTGGGGGCGGTGGTAATGAGAGAACTCATCGAAATTTTTACCGAACGCGGCGACCTCGCGCATCTCGCGCTGCTGCTGTGGGCGATGTCGGCGAGCGCGCTCGCCTGGTTCGCGCTGCGCGAGCTGGCCGCCGCCAGCCGGCGTTTCGACGATTTCGTGCGCGAGCTCGCGCGCTTCAACGAGCTTTTTGGAGGCCATTGATGGATACGGCGAATGGCGCGCTGCGTTCCGCGCGGCGCGAGAGCGAAGAGCGGCGCGACCCGCTCGAAATATTCCGCGAATTTATCGATCACCTCGGCCGCGTTTCGCGCCGCCAGGCCGAACAATCGGCGAAGGCCAAAGGCCGCCGCGGCGGCAAGTAAACCCACCGATCCCTCAGTGTCGTCCCCGCACTCGGGCCCGGCCTCCGGCCGGTCCGGGCACAGGCCTGTCATGCTCGCACCGTCATCCGACCCCACCGCCGCGTCCGTATTCGCGCCGCGCGCCACCATCGATGCCGACGGCACGGTGGAGGGCTACGCCAGTCTTTTCGGCGAGATCGACCAGGCGCGCGACATGGTGATGCGCGGCGCCTTCGCCGGCACGCTGGCCACGCGCAGCATCCGCCGCATCCCGATGCTGTTCCAGCACGATCCGTCCGAGCCGGTCGGCATCTGGCTGGAACTGCGCGAGGATCACCGCGGGTTGTTCGCACGCGGGCGGCTCATTCCGGAAGTGGCGCGCGGGCGGGAACTGCTGTCGCTGTTGCGGGCAGGGGCCATCGACGGGCTGTCGATCGGCTTTCGCACGTCGAAAGCGCGCATCGATCCGAAGACCCGCATCCGCCGGCTGCTCGCGGTGGACCTGTGGGAAATTTCCATCGTCACGTTCCCGCTGCTGGCGGGCGCGCGCGTGCGGGCGGTGAAGCAGGCGACCTCGACGGCGAAGCTGTCACACGTCCGCACGCGCGCCGAGCGGCAGTGGGAGAGTGTGGCGGGAGCGCAGAAGTCGCCGGCGCCGCTGCGCAATGTCCGCTTTCGGGGGTGAAGCGGACATTCGCTAAACGATCTTTGGATCAGCCTTAATTCGGCGTAGTGCCACTGCCGAGATTTGCGTAGGATTGTGAATGTCGTGGACCGCCGGGGGGGACGACGTGCAGCGACGCGGTGGAAGCAGAACGCCGACGAAAAGGCAGCGCACGAGCAGGTTTAAGGGTCGCAAATTACCGACGCCTCATGCGTCCATTGCTTATCTGCAGAAACGACTAGAACGGCGAACCAGCGAACGCGACGATGCGCTGGAGCAACTGGCGGCGACCTCGGACGTTCTCAAAGTCATCAGCCAATCAACCTTCGAACTACAGGCGGTCTTTGACCGGCTTGTAAAGTCAGCGACAAGGCTCTGCCGCGCTAGCTCGTCAGTAATTTGGCGACCGGCCAGTGATGGCAGGTATCATCTGGCTGCGAGCTACGGCGTGTCGTCCGAGTTCAAGACTCGTTTACAAGCTCTCGCACTTAAGCCCGATGGGCGCTCTGTCGTGGGCCGCTGCCTGCAGGCAGGCAAAACGATGTATGTGCCGGATCTCATGGCGGACCCGGAATATACCAGGCGCCAAGCAAAAGAGTTCGGCGGCTATCGCGGATTGCTGTGCGTGCCTCTGATACGCGAAGGCGTTCCCATCGGCGTGCTGATGACTGCGCACACCTCCCTGCGTAAATTCAGCCCACAACAGATTGCGCTAGCCGCTACTTTCGCTAGCCAAGCTGTCATTGCGATAGAGAACACACGACTTCTCGATGATCTGAACAAGCTCAATCAACAGCTTGAGCAGCGTGTCGCAGACCAAGTAGCCGAAATCGAACGCATGAGTAAGCTGCGACGTTTCCTTCCTCGTCAAGTCGCAGACCTCATCGTAGCTTCCGGATCGGAAAAGCAGCTTGAAAGTCACCGCAGTGAGATTGCGGCGTTATTCTGCGATCTCCGTGGCTTTACCGGTTTCTCTGAAAGTTCTGATCCAGAAGACGTGATGGCTTTATTACGCGACTACCATGCGTCGATTGGCGAGATCATAAACAAATATAACGGCACACTCGAACGCTATGCTGGCGACGGAGTGATGGTCGTGTTCAACGATCCTATGCCAGTCGATCAGCCCGCCCTGAAAGCCGTGTTGATGGCGATTGATATGCGAGCGGCTATAGGAGGCTTAATCGAGAAGTGGCGTAAACTTGGGCACGACATTGGCTACGGTATTGGTATTGCCCACGGTTTCGCCACGTTAGGCACTATCGGTTTTGAGGGCCGTTTCGATTATTCTGCCATTGGAACGGTGTGCAATGTCGCCTCTCGGCTTTGCGACGAAGCCAAGTCCGGTCAAATCCTGATCACGCCGCGGCTCTTATCGGGGCTTGGGAACGAAATAGTGGTTGAACAGGTTGGCGATTTTGCCCTCAAAGGCATTCGTCGCCCGGTGACTGCTTACAACGTGTTAGCGGCCAAAGTTGCTAGTTAAGTCGACCCGACTTCTGGCACTTAGCGGACGTCGACGTTCTATAAGCGAATGTTTTCCAGGAGGTCTCGATGAAAATCGACGGAGGGTGTCACTGCGGCTACATCTCATATGAGGCCGAGGCCGATCCTGCAAAAACCTACATCTGTCACTGTACAGACTGTCAGACTTTATCGGGTTCGGCATTTCGTACGGTGCTTCCAACTCGGGAGGGTTCTTTCAGGCTTCGGTCTGGCGAGTTGAAAATATATGTAAAGACCGCCGAGAGCGGCGCCGCCCGGCCACAATCATTCTGTCCGAATTGCGGAACACCAATCTATTCCACGACGGTCGGAGAAGATCCTAAAGTTTACGTCCTTCGCCTAGGCACCGTTCGTCAACGCGGCCAATTCACACCAAAATTGCAACTGTGGTCCCGTTCGGCACAGCATTGGGTCAACGATATCGGCTCGGTGCCACGTATCGAAAAGCAGCCCGCTTTCACCCCAGGCGGCGCTGTTGGCGACAAACCTTAAAGCGGACATTGCAATGAAGTTGTCGGCGTTAAACATCCATACACTGTCGAACGGATAGATTTATGGGATGCGCCAATTTTTCATTCTTTTTATCGTCTTTACCGGCCTGTTCTGGGTGATCGATGTCGTTGCATTCGAAGGCCGGAATAGCGCAGAAGCGTGGCAGGAAGCCGGCCACCTGGGTCAAAAATTCAGTAGCGACGTGAGCGATCAGATCGGCCGGATCTGGCGTTAAGCCCGCACAATCTCATCCGCCGCGGTCTTAGATTGTCATTGATCTATCTCAAGATGCGTAACGACTTTGCGCATGCCAGCGTCGGCAAATAGGTTATGCATAAAACGTACAATAGTCTTGTAGCGGCTTGCTATTGCGTGGGTAAACGCGCCCTGTCTGATGTGGATTATTGGGCACATTCAAATGCTGCTCACTTTGACAATGATAAGGAGACGGAAATGGCACATTTTATGAGCGGGTTCATCTTCGTCGCACTGATGTTGATGTCACCCGCTGTAGCCGTAGCCGGGCCGGCAGAAGATGCGAATGCAGCAATTGATCGTTGGTCGGCTGCATTTAACACTAATGATCCGGAGACGATCGCCAAGAACTATTGTCCGGATGCGATTCTTCTCGGAACTGTCAGTCCTGTTATCTCCGAGGGGACGCAAGCGATCATAAAGTATTTCACGCCTACAAAAGGAACGGGCAACAAGAATGCGCTTGACGAACGGCACACGATAAAAATCGATGATAATGCTGTCGTAGTGACCGGCTTTTACACGTTTACTCGTATGGTAGAGGGCAAGCCGGTACCAGGCCCATCACGCTTCACTATGCTTGTAACAAGGCGCGGAAGTGAATGGTGCATAGCGCATCATCATTCTTCGCCACATGTTCTGCCGAAGAACTGAAGCTTTTACGGAAGCGAGGCCGCGCCAGTTGGCGGCCTCAACCTTCATAATTCTCGCGCTTTACCGGATTTCCGCTTATGGCACTTGGCGGATATCGCGCCAAGAAGTCCGAATGTCCGCCAATGACCCAAAGCGGAGGTCGTACGTGAAAAAAACTCTTGGTGAGTTATTTGGGTCTTGTCACTTCTTTGCAAGACTCAATAATGAACCAGCCAAGAACAATGAGCGGGGCGATTACCAGACAAACTGCAGAGGCATTGAATATGACGTCACCCCATGCACCAGCGTGGGCGAGGCTCGAAGCCACCAATCCCGCGAGTCCAACTAACGCAATTATTGCCGCAATTATTGGAATGGACATAAAATCCTCCATTCTCAAGTTTGCCAATTTGGCGAGCAAAACAGCGGCGCTGCATTGAGCTAAATCAAATCCACTTGGCAAAGGCCAACTGCGTCTTGTGAAGTTGGAATTTACCGCCGACTCTTTTAGGGAGTGCCCGGCAGCATTCGAGCAAGCGTACGGTCGTGAAACAACCAGTGGTGGGCAAAAGCCGCCGCAGTGTGAAGCGTGGCGACGATAACAAGCCCATTAGCCAACACTTCATGTATTTCGCCGACTGCCTTCGCAAATTGGCGATCTTTGGCCCACGGAGACGCGATCTCGAATAGGCCAAAGACCGGCAGAGCATCGCCGTCAGCAAACTGCGTGATTATTCCAGCTCCAATGACCGCCGCGAGGAGTACATAAAGAAGCCAATGGGCCGCCCGGCTTGTATAGTCCGCCCAAAGGCCAAATGGCGTCCGTTCAAGCGGAGGCGGGGGATCGCTTAACCGCCAGATGAAACGAACGACGAGAAGTCCCAAGATCGCGAGCCCGGCAGACATATGGATGAATTCGCCGAAGGCCCGAGTTGCCCCACGCGGCAATTCATCACCTACGGTGCCCAGAACCCAGGCCACGATGACTAACGCAGCAACCATCCAGTGCAGCGCCTTGGCGATAGCGCCATACCGCTCTGCCGAATTTCGGAGTTGCATGTGGAAACTCCAACTCGAGACCGAACGGCTTCGCTTAGCCGATGACGTCTTTCAAGCTATTGACGTATCGCAATGCACACAGGAAAAAATCGTTACGAAACATCGGCATTGGGATACCGCGGTCACCCAAAGCGGACATCATGTGACGCGCTATTGATGCAAAAAGAAAAGCGGTCGAAGCCAAGAATCTTCAGGCAGCCACCATCACGCTTCGCGTAGAGGTTTATTCAGCCGATCACCGAACGCTTGGTAGAGACGTGATGCAATCACGGCGCCGAGTACCAATGCTGCGAGGAGGACGGCGCTGAGCCACAGCATGTTTACGGTCAAGCCGGCCAGTGTCCCCGGCCAGAGTCGGAACAGGGGCATGACTGCCAAGCCGAGCAACCCGATTGGGACGAACGGCAGGATCGATACAAACAAGACATACCAGACGTGAAGGCGTGTGTCGCGGACCGCATTCTGCCAAGCGATTCCGGGCGCATCGACGGCCACTGCGGGAAAAAGCACGAGAAGCTGTTGGATCATCATGAACACGGCGAGACGCGCAGCCGTGACGATCATAGATGGGTTAGGGTCTGCAAAGCGCCTGTCGAAATAGTAGATCGGACCCTTGGGCGCCGTGAGAGCATCTAGAAACGACGGAATGTTCACCAGAAGAACGCTGACGACGAGCCATCCGAAGAACAACCGGAAACGCGGGCTCAAAGGGTTGAGGTCGTATCGCGTCGTCACCTCGCCCAGGAGCACAAACCGGTGGATTGCCAGAAAGAATGGCGTCAGCAGGAAGCACAGCCCGATCAGGAACATTTGCCGCGTGACCACTTCTCCGATTGGATTGCGGGTCAGCAGCATCGGCCCGGCCACCGTGGCGAAAACGCCGATGCTTAGGATGACAAATGCAATGAGCGTCGAACGCCAAAACATCCGCACGGCGTGGTAAAAATCCCAGTAGGCCCAGACAAGCGCGGAGACGATCGGCGGGCGCGTGCGAATCATGGCGAGCTTTCCCGATTATTTCCGCACAGTGAGGCCGCTTAGGCGAGGTCGGAGAGTTTGGCTGCCTTTCTCGCGCAATAAAAACGCATGATGCGTTCCGCCGTAGGGCGACGGAGAACGATAAATTCCGCCTTGGCCTGCGATAAATCGTTGCGGATGTCCTCACCGCTTGACAGGCGTGAACGATAGATCGCATCCACTGTCGACAGGTGGAAACCGATGGCCTTCAGGATAACGGCAACCGGGCTCGACCAGGAACCCATGAACAGCCGGTCGATTTCCTCGGCAGGAAGGCCCGACAGCTGCGAAATCGAGACAATCATTTCCTCGAGCTTTTTTGCTTTCGCAAATTCAATCACAACCGCTTCGGTAAGCGGTTGTGATTTAACGACGAGCTCGGCTGTCCTGTAATCCTTGGGCGAGCCCGCTGTCCCGCTTCCCGTCGCCGATGCGCTATTGGGCAGGATTTCCTTGATGATTGCGCTGAGTTCCGGGCTATCCGCCATCAGTCTTTGCCGAACGATGTCCGAAGCCTTCGATATGAGCTCGCGAAGATGATACTCCGGAATATCGATTCTCCGGGCGACGCGTTCCGATAGCCAATCGTCGTCGCTGCTTTTCTTGACGAGTATTCCAAAACCGTAGTCGGATATTGCTGCGCCCGGATTGCTGGCGAGCGTACGCAGGACCTGAATGTTGCCTTTTGTCACCAGCTGATCGCTGACCGTTTCGCTAAGCGTGTTACGAGCGGCAATGGCAAGCAGATGCTCTTGCCCTTTGATTGTTACGCAATGGGTAAGCGTTTCATCGTCCAGCGCATTGGATTGAACGAGAATTGGCTCCGCGACCTCGATCGCATCGTCAAGCGCGAGCGTCCGGATTGCATTGGCGGGCGCACCGTCAATCGGCGCAAGTCGCCGGGCAAGTTCGGCGCGAGCGCTGACTTCGACCGCCGTAATGAGCACTTTCAGGATGCCGTCGTAGAGCTCCAGCTGATCGGCGGTATAATGCCCTGCATGAACGAGGAAGAGGTCGGTTACCCGGCGCAACATCGCTCCGGTTTCGCCGGATCGGGCTGCAACAGCGTTTTCAAGATCGGAAATGAAATTGAGCGGCAGCACGGGCGTACTCTGAGTTCTGTCGGGACCGGAAACCGGCCAGATTGACGGTATAAAGGAAATGTAAATTCTACCGTAACGTGAAAGCCTAATGAGCGATTAACTCGCAGACACTTTCTAGATCGGCTCCTGGATTATGCGTCAGACAGCTACCGCGGGCTGATCGAAATAGCCCAACATTCGCTGGATTCTCCGGTGGGACTCAAGAATCGCATTTTGAAATAAGCCTTGGTGACGCCAGAGGGGTCGCTGCGAGCGTATCATCGCTGAAATCATCCGCACTTCGATCGCGTTTGCTCGTGCGACATCGATCCGAAGCCAGATGAATCGACACTCAAGGGTTTCCAGCGATAGCTCAAATTCGGGCTTCGCCTGACAGTTGAGCGGTCATGGCTGGCTACGGCGCGAATAAAAAGGACCGACTCGTCAGCGCCTCCGACATCAGGCGTATTCGTCCTTTTTAAAATTCGAAAGGCCTCTTTTACCGACCCGCAACATGAGTAGGGCACTCTCCTTATCGGCCCTATTCTGATTTTGGGGCGTCATAAATTGAACAAACCGCGTTTGTTGTAGTTGCTATGAACGGACCAGGACGCCGCCATTCGCGCCCCGGTTCGGGAAACAGGAGGGCGGAGCATGACAAAAACAATTTCGCTTGCTGCGATTGCTGGATTAATCGCAGTCGCATCGTCAACTGCCGATGCACGAGGCGGTCCTGGCGGTGGTGGCGGCTTTGGAGCATCAGCCTTTTCCCCCGGTCAGCAGTTTAGACTAAGTGGTCCCGTCAGTGGTTACCCCGGAGCCTCGGGCTACGCCCCTGGGCATTTAAAGCGTTTAAATGGACCGGTGCCCGGTCATCCCGGTGCCTCAGGTTACGCCCCCGGTCACAAGTTCAAAAACTATTGAGAGACACACCGATCAACGCAACGAGACCGCCAATCGAGGCGGCCTCGCTAAGTCCACGTAGCAATTGGCGTGATGCGGAAATGCGCAAGATAGTAGTCGTGGTTGCAATGGCATTGGCGCTCGCCGGGTGTGCGGGCAGTAGCCGGGTGGACGACCGCGTGGCAAGCGGCGCATTAATCGGTGGCGGCACCGGCGCGCTCATCGGCGGCCTGGCTGGCCACACAGTGGGCACTGCGGTTGCAGGCGGATTGATTGGTGCCGCAGCCGGCGCGATCATCGCCGACGCAACGCGGCCTGGCTGGTGCTATTATTGGCGACACCATCGACGCCACTACGTACGCTGCTGATCCAACCGCCGGACATGTATCGCGATTGGCGGCGCCATGTCCGCTTGTAGCACTTGGCGGACATTGCGCTGACACGTTGCAATGTGTCCGCTACCCGAAGCGGACATTTCACCTTGCTCGGCCGAGGCTTAGTGCTACGTGGCCAGATTGCCACAACCTTTGATTACCATGTGTATTTGTCAGCAACCTGTTGTTTCTCGTTGTTACCCAGATATACTTTTTATCTTGTTATCTTGGGGAGGGGCGCCTCAATGAAACGATTATCCGCCGCATTGATTTCTGCCGTCGCGACCGCCGTTCTCACGCAAATGGCGTCAGCAGCCGACCTGCCGCGCAAGGCACCGGCGCCACCGCTCGCGCCTGCCGTCTATAATTGGACCGGTTGCTACGTTGGCGCAAATCTCGGCTGGGGACACGTGAAACACGATCTGTCGACCTTCGCGCCTCCGTTTCCTCCAAATCTCATCGGTGACATCCCAAGAACTGCGATCGACAATGCCGGTTCGGCTAGCCTTGATCAGGACGGCGTTACCGGCGGCGGGCAACTCGGATGCAACTGGCAGCCAACGGGCTGGTCGTTGGTGTTGGGCGTCGAGGGCGACTTCAACGGCATTGATGGCAGCACATCACGCGATACCGGCAACGTCGTTGAGCCTGTCTCTGGGCGCACTGTTAGATCCATTGACGATATCGGCATGGATTGGTTCGCCACGATTCGTGGACGTCTTGGCTGGGCGTTCGACCGATTTATGGTCTATGGCACTGGCGGCGTAGCGTTCGCGAATGTGGATATTACAAAGAGATTTGCCTGGGACTTTATTGATGGCTGCCCGGTCGTAAACGGCTTGAACGAGTGCCATGTCGGCAGCCACAACAGCACCCGTGCGGGCTGGACTGCTGGTGGCGGCGTTGAGTGGGCGTTCCGGGACGGTTGGTCGGCGAAAGCGGAATATCTTTATGCCGACCTCGGCGACGTCACCTACTCGACATTTAATAATGGATCTGGGTTCGTCGGTACGGTTGGCCAGGTTGCCTTTCACACGGTGAGTACCAAACTTCAGGTCTTTCGCCTCGGGGTGAACTATAAGTTCTATTGAGGTGCCTTTATCTTGCAGCTTCGCTTAACAAAGCCCCGGGCAATGTCCCGGGGTTTTCTTTTGGTGAGAGCCGAACTCTTGAATGTCGGCTACCGGCACTTAGCGGACGTCCCGGGGCCAGCGATCAATGTCCGCTCTCAGGAGTAAAGCGGATATCGCACTGACACGTTGCAATGTCCGCCAATGAACCAAAGCGGACAAACGTGCTCGATTGTTCAAGACGGCACCTGCCCAATTTGAATGAGGGAAAGGCCGGGCAATGCCCGGCCTCTGATCCTTACCGTTTGCGATCCTGTTCGTGCCTGAACTAGAACAGGTCGTATTGCTGCGCCGGTAGATTGGTCGTGGTTGTCATCATGCTGGCAATTGCATAATCAAGCTTCACGTTGCGATATGGCACGCGGGTCCGCACTTCGTTCATGACGAGTGCCGTTTCTTCAACCTTGAAAATATCGACACCAACAAGCGCGATTTTGAAGCTTGCGATTTTCCGAACGAATTTCACATCGCGCCATGAGTGTTGAAAAACCCACCAAAATTTCTGACCTTTATGTCCGCCAATGACCCGGAGCGGACGCCGGCCGACCGGTAGCCGGACCAATTTTCGTCGTTTTTGCCCAGGTACAAAGTCATGTCGCGAGCACGAGGAAGGCGATCATGGAAGACATGAAAGTCACAGCCACCGGGTATGACCTTCGGCCTGCGCATGCTGCCATGCAGCGCTACGTTGATGGAAATTTTCTTTCAGGATTTTCTTCGGCTGTGCTCGTCGGTAGAGATTTGGTCGATGTGAAATGCATCGGGTGGGCCGACAAGGAAGCCCGGATACCATTGCGGGTCGACCACGTATTCCGCATCTTTTCAAATACAAAACTGGTTACATCCTGTGCTGCGCTTCTTCTGTTCGAAGAAGGCCGCTTCCAGCTGGATGATCCGGTTGAGCGGTTTATTCCGCAGCTTGCGAATCGCCGTGTGCTGCGTCCCGGCGCGACGTCACTGGACCAAACCGAGCCTGCCGTCAGGCCGATCACCATTCGCCATCTGATGAGTCATAGTTCGGGGCTGAGCTACGGTCTTCTTGACCCGGGCACCCTGATTTTCAATGCCTACAAAGCGCGAAAAGTACTCAATCCCGCCACCACGCTTGCGGAGATGATCGACGCATTGGCTGACCTGCCGCTGACCTATCATCCCGGAACGTCATGGGAGTACTCGGTGGGCACTGATGTCCTGGCGCGTCTTGTCGAAGTGTTAAGCGGCCAGCGCTTCGATGCGTTCATTCAATCGCGCATTCTGGGCCCGCTTGGCATGGTGGACACAGGATTCGTGGTGTCGGATCCTGATCGCCTCGTCGCCTTTTATGCCGGTGCCGACCCGGCCGATCCGAGGAAGCCGGGACTTACCCGCGCAGACGACAAGCCCTATCCGGGTGCTTATTTGCGTCCCGTCCCGAGGCAGAACGGCGGTGGCGGGTTGGTCTCGACTTTACCCGACATGGTGGCGCTCATTCGAAGCCTGCTTCCGGGCGGCCGGATGTTGCTCAAGCCGGACACGATTGAGCTGATGATGACCAACCAGTTACCTGAGGGTGTGTGGATACGCTTTGCGTCTTTCGGAGAAATTCGAGGCATGGGGCACGGGCTCGCGGGCGCGCTGATCCTGGAGCCTTCAGCGTTCGACCATCAGGATGCGAGAGGCGAGCTCTTTTGGGGCGGACGTGCAGGCACCCAATGGTGGATTTCGCCTCGAAAGAATACCGCAGGCTTGATAATGGCGCAGCGTGATGAGGGGTTTACTCATCCATTTGCGGTCGAGTTCAAGCGGCTCGCGTACGAAGCGGTGAAGCGCAAGAACTGACAGGAATGGCCTTGTGCGCGCTGCACCAGGCAGCGCGCTTGCCCAATTTGAAATGCGCCCAGCGAGGAAAAGGCCGGGCAAAGCCCGGCCTCTGATCCTTGCCGTTTGCGATCCTGTTCGTGCGTGAACTAGAACGCGTCGTATTGCTGCGCAGGAAGATTGGTTGTGGTTGTCATCATGCCGGCCGGGTCGATTGAAACAGTGCCATGCTGTTTCGCGACGGTCGGCATGCTCGACCAGACTGTGGCTGCGACAACGGTTGCGATGGTGATCACTAGCAGGACGCGCATGGGAGATCTCCTTTGTTTCGGAGAGCCACTTGCTCTCGACCATTGCAAGCACGTTAGTCGCGCCCGCGTGATTTCTCTGTGCCGGAGATCACACATAAATGCATTTTGCGGGTAAAATAGAACCGGCGCGGGGGCTCGATGACCAGGATGAGCAAAAGTGGTCACTTCGCCGACGTGTGACCAATGTCCGCTCACGGTGTCCGCACGTACAATGTTGCAATATCACCCCCGTGGAAAAGCGTGGGGCGAATCCAAATGAGCAAAGCTGAGCTTTTCACTGACGGAGAAGCTTATGAGCGGCTGATGGGACGTTGGAGTCGTCTGGTTGGCGAGGCGTTCCTCGACTGGCTCGACGTTCCAGAAGATCTTCGATGGCTCGACATAGGGTGTGGCAACGGCGCTTTTACAGAGGAGATTATTGCTCGCTGTGCCCCTGCCGCAGTGATGGCGATTGACCCCTCCGACGAGCAACTCGCCTATGCGCGGATACGACGCGGAGCGAAGACGGCGGAATTTCGAGTAGGCGATGCGCAGAAATTGGCCTTTGATGCGGCGAGCTTCGATGTCGCTGTTATGGCCCTGGTCATTAGTTTTCTTCCCGACCCCGCGCGAGCCGCCACGGAAATGGTACGTATGGTCCGACCCGGCGGTTGGGTCGCGACCTATATGTGGGACATTCCGGGCGGTGGCGTACCTGTCGATCCCGTTTATAAGGCAATCAAGTCATTGGGCATGATTTCTGCACTTCCGCCCAACCCGGAAGTTTCACGGCGCGAAGCCATGCAAGACTTATGGAAACAGTCCGGGCTTGTAACCGTCGAGACTCGGGTGATCCGTATCCCCGTGGTGTATTCCAATTTCGATGATTTCTGGGACTCGAACACCGTCCCGATAGGGCCGCAGGGAAAATTAATCGAAAGCATGTCATCGAGCGAGAGAGAGCAACTCCGCGCGCGTTTGCGCGAGTACCTGCCTATCGCTTCGGATGGATGTATTGCCTACGAGTCATTCGCGAACGCGGTGAAGGGCCGAGTGCCGGGATGAGCCCGTTAAGAGATGCATGGCATGTCCGGAATGTCTGCTTTTGGCACTTGGCCGACAGCGAAGCGCCGCCGTCGAATGTCCGCTATTGGGGTTAGAACGGACATCGCAAAGCGAAAATCTGCTGTTACCCTTCCGCGCTGCCAATTTGAGTTGATACGATGTATTGTTTTGGCCTGGGGGGAAGGCAATGAGACGGCGCGAGTTCATCAAGCTTTTCGGCGGCGCGGGCCTGCTTTTTAGTCAGGTCATGCCCGGCAATGTCGAGGTCGCACGTTCAGACAATGCGGTCGATCGTCTGTCGCTTCCGGATTCGATCGCGTTCAACGGTGAAAGCTATCGGCTGTCGTGGAGTTCGCACCCGACGCCATACTACTACAAGCAGGAATATTTGCCCCCGGCTCAGACGAGCGACCATTTCCAGCGGATGGTGTTGATCGAAGCAACTGTACGGGGGCTCGATATCAACGGCGCGGTGTCCGCGCAGGTCAGCATGCTCAACAAACGCAAGTTGACCGATCCAACCGTCAATTTCGCCACCTTCAAGAATCAAAAAAATGACGAGGTAATTCTTGATTTCATTCTCAGCGCGCAAGATCCCAAGGGAGAAGACGTAGTCGAGTGGAATGCCTATCGCTATGCGACGCTGAGAGGCAAGGGTGGCGAATCCGGCGTGCTCTTGTTCGGAATAAGCCGGCGTGCCTACGGCGACGATACAACAAATTTTCTTCGCGGGCTGAAGTCGGCGCGCCCGGGGGAGGTCAATGCACTCGCCGCGTATCCGCTGCCAGTTGTTCGGCCGACGGACTAAGACTATTGAGGTCTCCGGTCAGAGGGTATGCCATTGGCACAAAGCACATGTCATGCAGACACGCGGCGATTTTCAGGTATGACAGACGGAGATGATTGACTGGACCGGAAATAGCGGTTGATGCTCTAATTCTTCGCACTTGCTGCCAATGCCGCACATCGCCTATGACCACGCTCACCGTGACCAGACTGCCGGCGCAAACCCTCGAGCGGAAGGCGTTTGCGCCATTTGGCGAAATCATCTATCCCCGCGCAGCGGGCGGCCAATTCGACGATAATTCCTACGATCCTGAAACCAGTGTCGAAGAGCCGAAGTTGGTTCTTACGAATGGCACGCCACGCTTGTGGATCATGGACCTCAGGAAAAACGGGCTTGTCTTCTCGAAGATGGCGCGTCATCGGCGCGTTAGCCAGTGTCTGGGGTCAATGGAGGGCAAGGACTGGTTTATCGGTGTTGCCCCGCCGAACGACCTTGCTGACGGCACCAGACCCGAGGTCGGCGGGATTGCCGCATTTCGAATTCCGGGCAATTGCATAATCAAGCTTCACGTTGCGACGTGGCACGCGGGTCCGCACTTCGTTCATGACGAGTGCCGTTTCTTCAACCTTGAAAATCTCGACACCAACAAGCGCGATTTTGAAGCTTGCGATTTTCCGAACGAATTTCACATCGCGCCATGAAAGTTAAAAAGCCCAAAAAGGTTCTGGGCCATTCCACAGTGCATCCCGGGAAATGCAGCTGATACCGGGCTTGGGGCTGGAATAGCCGTCGTCTCTCGCTATTCTGTCCACGGTTCAGTCGGGGGACAAACATGAAAAGACTGTGTGTTTGCATTACTGCGTTGTCGGCGCTCTCAATTTTTGTTGTGCCGGCTTCGGCGCAGACCAAAGCCGGTGTCGACAAACTCTATATCCTCAATTGCGGTGAAGGCATTGCCGGCGATATTTCTCGCTGGTCGGGCGTCGATGTCGGCAAGTCGATGCCGATGGCCGAAAACTGCTACCTGATGCATCACACGCAGGGTTGGCTGTTGTGGGACACCGGTGTCACCGATGCCATTGCTGCCATGCCCAATGGGCAGGCGCCTTCCGATCCACGGGCGATCCACTGGTATCGGCCAAAGACGCTCGCCGCCGAGCTTGACGCGGTCGGCGTGAAATCATCCGACATCAAATATCTCGCTATCTCGCATACTCATCCCGATCACGTCGGCAATGTGGAAATGTTTCCTCAGGCCATGCTGCTGGTGCAAAAGGCCGAATACGAGTGGCCGAATCCGCTCGGCGTCGGGCGCTTCAAGCCGGAGCATCCGGTTAAGAAGCTCGAAGGCGATTACGATGTATTCGGCGACGGCAGAGTGACGATCCTCTCGACGCCCGGACACACGCCCGGCCACCAGTCGCTGCTGGTGAAGTTGCCGAAGACCGGCGCTATCGTATTGTCGGGCGACGCCGTCCACTTCAAAAGCAACTGGGACAATCGCCGCGTGCCTTCAATCAACTACGACAAGGACAAGACAGCGGCCTCGATGCAGCGCATTGCCGACGTGATGGCGAAAGAAAAGGCTCAGCTCTGGATCAACCACGACAAAGCCCAGCGCGACACCCTGAAGATGGCGCCCGGCTACTACGATTGAGGCTGTGCAGGCCAAGTCTGTTTCTGGCATTTGGCGGACATTCCAACCGCAATCCCGAATGTCTCCTTTCGGAGTAAAGCGGTCACACAAAGATGCATTTTGCGGGTAAGATAAAATTGGCGCAGTGACTCGATGACCGGGGTCAGCAAAATTGGTCATCTCGCTGGCGTGCGGCCAATGCCCGCTTATAACTCAAAGCGGACACGAAACTTTGCAGAGATTTAACTCACGGCGTACCCGCGAATCGATAACATCTGCGGCCCGAGGGCCTAAAAATGCTTTTCGTCGTGGCTTTAATGGCGGCGGTTGCGACCTGGTTCTACATCGCTGCGACATATCAATATCAAGGCTATGTCTGGGTTGATCAAACCTGCGCCAGCTTGCCGAGTTTTTGTCAATCTCCGAACAAAGTTGCGATTGGGTGTATTGCGGTAGTCGTATTCTTCTTGATTGCACGAACGCTTAAGGAATAGACGGACATCGCCTTGACGAAAAATTTTGCGTCTGCGCCAATCTGGCAGTGCATTGGAACACAGACCGATATGTCTTTCGACACTGGACTATCGGTCGATGGCGACCCAACTTTCAGTTATCACTGGCCAAGGTTTTGCTTCACAGGCGTCGGTGGCTGAGAGACCAATCGCGCTCCCGCCTGCAACCGCACGGGAGTTGCCATGCGAATATCCGAATTCATTGCGCGTCAGCAAGAAATTGAGCACCCAACATGCGATTGGTGTGGCGCACGTATGTGGCTCGCCACTATCGAGCCTCATAGGCCACATCAAGACAAGCGCACATTCGAATGTCCTGAGTGCAGGAACGTGGTCATTGAGATCGTCAATATCGAATAGACGACGTTTTGCTCTTCTGCTCAGGCCTGGTGACAACGACTTCTGTGCCACACTGTTCGCAACGATAGACCGCGCGCCCTGTTGTCTCGGTGGCAATTTGCATTGCCACCCGACAGATCGGGCAGGGTCTTGGTGGAATGGTTTTTGCGAGTGGGTTCATGGCTGCGGAGCAAGTGGGGAGCGCCGAGCTGACGTCTATTAAGGGTTTATACGTAACGCGCTGCCGCGACCGCTCTATGTCCGCGATCGGGGATGAACCGGACATCGGACGCCTGTGCACCTAACGTTGCCACCCGGAGCCAGCCACGGAGTGGAATTCAAAGGTAGAGCCGCCGGCTGAGACCCGCATACAGGCTTGCCGCCATCAGGCCGTAAAGCACCCAGTCCAGGTTTTCGTTGACCGAATCGGGCAGCACCAGGGAGGCGATGCCAAAACACAGCGATGCCATCAGCGCCAGTTGACGCCACGGAATCCGGGAATGCTGCTTGCGCGCCTGTTTCCATTCGCGCAGTTCATGATCGACGTGCGATACGGTAATTTCCCTCGGCATGATCGGCGATCGATCGGCAAACTCTTCGCCGAATACGGATCTTGCAACGGGCGTGACCGGGTCGGACGTCTCCGCCGTGCGCAAAAGCTGGCGCTGAGGCGCGGTGCGGCGGCCGAACGTTGTCTGGTTTGCCATCGGCTGGTCCCGATTTCGGGCGATGGTCGATCAATCGGGTTAGCGGCGGATTAATGCGGCAAACGGCATCGAGCCCGGGCCATTTCCGCGCGCAGCCATAAGCCCTTTGACATGAACCTTTCGCTCGGCCGTCGCGACATAAATCTGAATACAGTCGCCGGGTTACGCCACACCCCGGCGTATTGTGTTCGGTAGCCCCGCCCGGTCCCGGATCGGGCGGGGTTACAGTCCGGCGAGCCTCATGGTCCGGCATCGGGGCGCCGGGCACGCGAAATGCGGCCACGCCATGAGGGCCGGCCTTCCGACCGGAATGGGTGATTTCGAGTGTATTTCCAGCCAGTTCGGTTACCGCGTAACCTTAAACAGCCTTTTTTTGTCAACTGTTGCACGGCGGCCATAGGGCCGGAGTTCGATATTACCGTATTCTTCAGGCGCGGGCGAAAGGGGCGCTTGCTTTGGGCGGTGGCTGGGGTGGTGGCGGGCGTGAAGCGCGCGCCCCGGGACCGTCTTCAAAAAATTGATCTTGGCGATTTCGCGAAGTTGCGGGCGACACTATGCAAGTGCCAGAGGCAGAGAGCCGGGTTCAGGAATTCAGTGCACTGGTCAAGTGCCAACGCCGTCTCATTGGGCAATTGGAAAAAGACGGCAACGACGTCACCTCGGCAAGGATCATATTCGACAGCTTGCGGGTCAGTCTGGCCTTGTGCATCCATGACCGGCATCGGGCGCGTTGCGCTGTTGAGGCAGAGCAATCCGAAAGCGCGGCCGCCGCTCCGGCTCCCGCAACCGTCATTGCAGTCAATCGCGAACCCGCACAACCCAAAATACAATCCAGAAAATCGGGGTCCACACAGGAACCGAAACCGGTTTTCGACATTGTTCCCAAAGTGGCGCTTCGCGGCGGGGACATTCCGATGGCGATCAAGAACGGCTTTCGGAAATTCAGCGGCTCACATGGCATCAACGGGATCGATAAGAACCAGCGGCATGAAAAGCCGGCTGTCCCCGGCGATGGCATCCGGACAAATACCGGCGATCAGTCCGGGCCGGACGAATTTCGGCCGCTCACCGCGGAAGAAAAGTTCGAATTTATGAATTCGCTGGATGTCAAAAGCAAAACGCTGCTGGCAGAACTCCTGCATGAGGCAAACTCGCCGGACTCCCGTGCGGCTGTGCTGAGATCTATCATCCGCAAGGTTGCCGGCTAGGCCCCGGAGATTGCGGCGCACGCCGGCGCTACATCGTCACATCCGCTCGTAACCAAAAGCTGACATCCCGCCCGGCGCCGCGGCCCGAGGCGTTCGCGTGCTATTTGCGCCGCGAATCCGTTTGCACCGGGACGTTTGGATAGGGAATCGGGACCGGCCCGGACGGCGGTGGTGGTGGGGTTCTTTGAATTGTCGCCGATCCCGCCGGCTTCGGCGTTTTTTTGGACGGACCGCTACCTGACCGCGCGGCCGCTGTATTGACGACCAATGCCAGGACCGCGAGCGACCCGGCTGTCAAAATGACTTTGTTCATTCCACGCGCTGCCCGCGCCTCATCGTCTGACGTTTTCGCTCCCGGCTTCGACCTTGTCGGGCGTGAGTTTCGATTTCGGTGATTTGGTCCGGGCGTTTTCCTTGACCGCATTGACCGGTTTATACATGCGCTTTCCGGTCGCCTGGCCGCTCGAAGCGTCGCGAGCTTTGGCGCTTGACGTGCTTGCCGCGCCTGCGGAATTCGAGCCCGAATGTGCGCCGCCTGACTTTGCGCCGGCGGCGTTCGATGCAAGCGTGGCCATCGCAAGCGCGGCCAGAAATACCACAACGCGAAAACCGGTATTGGTCATCGGACCGTGCCTTTCATCAAGGAGACGACTTGTCCATGGTTTTGGTGACCGGGATGTCGGATACGCCGGCCTTGCCGCTCTTTGGCTTGGTCTTGGTGGTAGTTCTGGCGGTAATCGTCGCTTCCTTGTAGTGCGTTCCGGTTGTCGACGCTTTCATCAGACTGGAATTCGATTTTGCGCTCTTTGCCCATGCGGGATGAGCCGAAACGGCCAACATGATGGCGGTTGCTGTAAGCAAAGCGGCATCGAGCTTGCGCATAGTCGCCTCCCTATGGTTGCTCCGTGGAAATCATATCACCGATTTGGCCGAATCAAACCGGGACGCCGATAACGCCCGCCACACGGCGTGCAATCGGGCAGGGCCGGCGCGGCGCTTTCGTCAGAACGGCTCTTCGTCTTCCCGGATGCGCTGCTCTTGACGGTCGCGGACCGTCTGGATATCGGCGAGGCACCTGATGAAGGCCGGGGTGCCCGCGGCCATGCCCCACTTTTCGCAGAGCGCGCGGCTTTCCGACGTCATGTCGTTCGCGCGCTGCGCCAGCAATTCGGCGCGTGCCGCGGCGGCGGTGTGCCAGGCCCAGGACACGGGCCACGACAGGAATATGACGGCGAGCAGCGCGGCGATACCGATGGATGCCGCTCCCCGGATGCCGATCGTGCCGTGGCGCGCGTCATCTGTGCTGGACATAGGAAGGCTCCTTCGACTGGAGCCTTCACTCTACATCCGCGCCGCCCGCCACTATGTGAAGCAGGTCACGCGGCTCAAAGGATCAGGGTCGCGCCGGAGATCAGCAGGAACAGCAGGACCAGCCTGCGAAACTTCCGGTCATCGACCCGATTGAACAGCCAGAGCCCGAGCGACGTGCCGATGATGACCGCCGGCGCGCACCACAGAAAGGTTGCCCAGGTCGCCGACGCCAGAATGCCGAGCTTCGAGAAATAGACGAGCGTGGCGATCTGCATGAACAGGATAAATGGCTGGACGATGCCGCGCTGCTGCATCTTCGACAGCCCTTTCACGCTGCACCAGATCGTCGGAAAGGCGCCGGGCATGCCGGTCGCGCCGCCGGTGATCCCGCCGGCGAAGCCGGCGGCAACCTCCGCGATCCGCCCGCCGCCGTGAAAGGCGAAGTCGGGCCGCAGAAGCATGTAGGTGCTGTAGCAACTCAGAAAGACTCCGAAGCCGGACGCGAAGGCATGCGGGCTGAAGCCTTCCAGCATTCTTGCGCCGACAGGAATGCCGGCAATGCCGCCGGCAAGATAAGGAATGCAAAGCCGCCACTGCATCGTGCCCCAGAGCCTGGTGATGCTGAAGAGCTGCGTCGTGATGCTGCAGATGAGCATCAGCGGCACGGCCTCGATCGGCGGCAGCCAGTGAAACAGAATGGCGCCCGCAATCGCCGAGAAGGCGAAGCCCGCAAGGCCGGCCGCCAGCGCGCCGACAAAGATGGACAGCAAGGTTATGGCAAGCGTGATCGTCCCGGGGGAAATGGAGTCCAGGGCGTGGCTTGTGGTGACGATGTACTCCATGCACGACGTCCTTTCGGCAAACGTCTGCCGTGAGAGAAAAATCAGCGCCAATGCTCTGTGATTTGCGAACCGGCCTCCGGCGTGGCCGTGCGCGCGGCGCTGCCTTTCGGGCGATCAGCGTGTGGAGGCGGCGGCGGGCGGGACGGAAGCTCGGGCCTTCGATGTCTCGAATGCGGGCGGCCCCCCAAACATCGAGACACACATCAGCGCCATGATGGCGATATCGACGGTGGCGGTGATGAAGCTATCCAGCGAGTCCTGCATGCAAATTGCGCCTTCCCTTGCACGTTGATGCTCGAGAGCGGGCCCGCATTTGCGCGTCCTGCCTGTGGCGACAACGTAAAGAGACATTTTGCGTATGACTTGGACGAGCGCGCAAACCTTTTGGACTAAAACGACAAACGCGACCAAAGACGGTCAAAGGCTACCGGCCCACTCCGTCCCATCAACACTTTTTCGCGACGTGACGCACGGCATGCCGCCGTGAGTTCGCGCGAAGACACCCATCCATTCACACAAGGAGAAACAGATGGATATCGATTCAAATCAACTGGAAATAAAGGCGGGCATACCGGGGGAGGCGGCTGACACTGCCGATGCTGTTGTCACCCATGCCGAGATGATGCGCGCTTTCGAATCATTCAAGGAAGCAAATGATGAGCGCATCGACGCAATAGCCAAGCGTGGCGGCGACGTCGTGCTTGAGGAAAAAGTCGCACGGATCAACTCTGTGATCGAATCGCATCAGCGTTTCATCGACGACGCAAAGGTAAAAGCCGCGCGTCCCGCGCTCGGTGATGTGGAAACACGCTCGACGGGCGAGCATGAATATAAGTCGGCGTTCGAAACATTTATCCGGCACGGCGACAGTTCCGGCCTGCGGCAGCTTGAAACCAAGGCGCTTTCGGTTGGTTCCAATCCCGATGGGGGCTTTGTAGTGCCGCCTGAAATCGAGACGCAGATCGGGCAACGCCTGTTTGCCGTTTCGCCGATTCGCTCGATCTCCAGCGTCCGCACGATCAGCAGCAATGTCTACAAGAAGCCAATGATGACGAGCGGCCCGGCAGTCGGCTGGGTGGGCGAAACCGATGCCCGCACGCAGACCGCTTCTCCGGTGCTTGACGAGCTGTCATTCCCTGCGATGGAGCTTTACGCCATGCCAGCGGCGACCTCGACGTTGCTCGACGATGCGGCGGTCAATATCGGCGAGTGGCTTGCGGGCGAGGTCGACCTGGTGTTTGCCGAACAGGAAGGGGCCGCCTTCACCACCGGCGACGGCAACAACAAGCCAAAGGGTTTTCTCTCTTACGCAACAGTGCCTAATGCGTCGTGGTCGTGGGGGAATATCGGCTATGTCGCTTCGGGGTCTTCTGGTGCATTTCCGTCCAGCAATCCGTCCGATGCGTTGATAGATCTGATCTATGCACTCGCGCCCGGCTACCGCCAGAACGGGATCTTCGTGATGAACCGCAAGACGCAATCGGTTATCCGCAAGTTCAAGGATTCAACCGGCAACTATCTCTGGCAACCGCCGGCGACCGCTGGTGCGCGGGCGAATCTGTTGGGCTTTCCTGCGCTTGACGCCGAGGATATGCCCGACATCGCGGCCGGTTCGCTGTCGATTGCCTTCGGCGATTTCAGCCGCGGCTATTTGATTGTGGATCGCGCCGGCATTTCAGTGCTGCGTGATCCTTATACGGCAAAGCCGTACGTGCTGTTCTACACCACCAAGCGGGTGGGCGGCGGCGTGCAGGACTTCGACGCCATTAAGGTGATGAAGTTCGCTGCCAGCTAAGGCACACGATCATCCGGGCCGCGGCGGCGCCAGGCGCTGCGGCCCGGCGAATTGCTCGCCATCTTCTTCGGCCAACGTCACGAGCGCTTGTTGGGTTGACGTCTGTTTGATTCTCGAAAAAGCGCGAATCATACGAATGACGTTCCTGTTGCCGACCAGCCCCGGCAATTCACGTTGGATGGTCAGCTCGGTCGGTCTCAGTGCCTTCAAATAGCGCCGCGACCGGAATATTCAGAGCCTTGGCTATTTGGATAAGGCGGCTGCCCCGCGCCCCGCTCGCGCCTTTTTCGTATTTCTGCACCTGTTGAAAAGTGACGCCAATTCGTCCGGCAAGCTGCACTTGTGAAAGCTTCCGGACCAGGCGGTTCGCGCGGATGTTCTGGCCAATGAGTTTGTCGTCGGGTCTCAAACCGGTGTTATCCCGAGATGCGATGCCAGTGCCAAAACGAGCTTTTCCCTGAGTGCATGCAGGTCTTTCACCCCGGCAGGCGCTTCGGTGGATTCGAGCGGGCCATCTAATTCTTTCAGGAATTCCTCTGGCGTGAGCTCCGCTTTTTTCGCGATTTTGGCCGCGTCGGCTACGGATTCGAGCTCAAGTAGCTCTTGTACGAGATTATCCAGAGCCGGATCGATGCCGGTTAGCTCGCTGAGACGCAAAATGCGCATTTCGATGCTAGCTATAGACTGTCGACTTATAGCCATCAAGGGTTTTCCCTTGGCGTATGGCGACGGTGAAACCTGGAAGATTGCGACAAGTATTGGCGCAGAACGTTCGCCAATTGCGTGCGCATCTAGGTGTAAGCCAGGAAGAACTTGCCCATATGGCAAAGGTGCATCGTACTTACATGGGCTCGATCGAGCGGGCGGAACAAAATATTTCAATCGATAATATCGAGAAGATTGCGAAAGCCTTAGAGGTCAAGCCGCATCAGCTGCTCATGGACCGGCGTCGGTAGCCTCTCGTTTCAATGGCGTATACCCGAGATCGGCTCTTCTGCTGGTTCGCCAAACAGCTCATAAGGATCAATCGCGGTAAGAAGGCAGAAGCGCAGGATCAGGTGGTGCGGCAATAACGAGCGCGTCTCGTATTTTTTATAAGCGCCCTTCGGAAGCTTGAGCAACGCCTCCATTTCTGACCGAGAAAATTGAACCTCCCGTGCGGCTTTCACTCGGGCGATAAAGCCGCGTGCGAATGTGGCTTTCGCTGACGCAACCATAAGTAGTAAAATGAATTGTTATTCAGCTGTAGTCTTGGTCTGACGCGACAGAACACCACAACAAACTGGTGCGCGCCGAAATTCCAAGAAGCCTAAAAACCTGAGTTCGTGCACTACTGGCAATCGCGAAAGCCAGTTTGGGCCGTGTGTGCCTAGACTGAACTCTTTATTGGAGCGGGATAATTTGTAAGTAAATCAAATGCTTATATGTGGAGGAACCAAAAGTGTTGACATATGTCCACAGTAGTACTAGATCGAGATCGCGAGATGGCTGGTAGACCCAGGCATCCTAATAAGGAGATCGAGGCCGCAGTTGCTTACGCTGAAGCGCAAGGCTGGTCTTGGTTCAAAGTCAAAGGACATGCTTGGGGCAAGCTTTATTGCAAGCACCATGACAGAGAGGGTTGCAAGACTTTTGTCTGGTCGACCCCGAAAGTTCCGCAGAACCACGCAAAACAGATAATGAGAGACGTTGATCGTTGTCCACACAAGAAAGAGGAGAAGACCGATGAAAACGTTTGAGTTCAGCATCATCGCTTCAGGCCTCGATCCTGAGGCGGAGGATTTTGCCGATCGATTTTTCATCGCTGGCTGCGACGATGCGACCGTCTCCTTTCAGAAGGGCCACATCATTCTCGATTTCGCGCGCGATGCGGAATCACTAGAGGAAGCTATTGCGAGCGCCGTTGAAAACGTGAGTAAGGCTGGCGCCACAGTGGATCATGTTGAACCAGATCCACTAGTCAGCCTTATTGAGATCGCGGCTCGCTCTGGTCTTACTCGCCAAGCTATCACGAACTACGTCAAAGGAGCCCGGGGCAAGGATTTTCCACCTCCGGTAGCGAGAGTCACAGAAGAAAGTTCGCTGTGGGATTGGGCGACTGTCGCTAGATGGATGTTTGAAAACGAAAAAATAGACAAACAAATCGCCATCGATGCAGAAATAGTCAAATACGCAAACACAGCGATAGGCAGCGGAGAAACGCACCTC
Organism: uncultured Pseudomonadota bacterium; assembly: GCA_963762485.1. GTDB lineage: Bacteria > Pseudomonadota > Alphaproteobacteria > Rhizobiales > Xanthobacteraceae > Pseudolabrys. Next base: position 97,156 of record CAVXLE010000004.1, read on the forward strand.
GCCGATCCACTTAAAAAGCGTGCGAAAGAATATTCGGATGAACTTGAAGCGGCCTAAGAAATAGCCGACTCGCGAAAAGCCCGGCTGTCTGCCGGGCTTTTTCGTTCCTTCTGCGGCTTTGATTTAACCATGACAGAAACGAAAAGTACTTGGACCTCGGGTCTTGTAAATTTACTCAACCCAGCGGTGCCACCACCCGAGGATGAGCCGTATTTTGCGGCCCTAGGCAAATTCATTGCGTCTTATGCTACTGCCGAAAATCAGGTGCACATACTCGCGCGGGTCCTAACTCGGTTAACTGATGCAAAGGCGCGAATTGTCTTTAGCGGAATGCGGCTAGGCGATCTCTCCGAAAGAATACGCGGAATATTGCGAGTCACCAAAACAAGTAACAAACGATATGAGGAGATCAATGATTGCTTGACTCAATTAGATCGCATTGCCCAACCAATGCGGTTGTTTCCAAATCAATTGATTCCTATGAAGTGCACGAATTCACGACGAATGATTTTGAAAATATGGATTCTGACTGCACTGCAATTACAATTCGGCTTTCTCTCGCGTCCCGGCGGCGCAAGATAAAACCTGAAATTCTGAAGTGGGTGCATTTGCCATGGCGCTATGTGCCTGCTCCGCCAAAAACTCAGAACAAGTCACTCCGCTGAACTCGTCAATCCCCGCTGCACCAGCGATCCGCATAGCCTAGCTGATCGATGGCAAGATGCCTTGTCGGGCCCGCGTAAATCCATGTCATTCCGTTCGCCGCTTCGCTGCACGCCAGAGGCGCTTGCCCAATTGCGCAAACGCCTTGTGGAGACAAACGAACCGAAGAAATTGATTGCCCAAGACTTTGGAATTTGTACCAAGACACTGGATCGCCTTGCCAGGCGTGAGCGTTGGCCGATGCGACGCGACTATGCGCCCCGCGATTTACCCTCTGACCTGAAGCTTGAATTTGAAGCGGAACGTGGCGTGCAGGAGGATGTTTCGGCAGCGGCTGACGCGCCACCGCTTTCTATCGCGGATCGGCTGGAGCGGGCTATTGATAAAGAATTGGCCGCAGTGGAGTTGATGCGCGCAACACTCGGTCGCGAACCGGCAAGCCAAGTCGACGCCGAACGAACTGCCCGCACACTCGCACGATTGACCGAGACCTTATCGAAGGTTCGCCGCCTTCGTCTGTCCGATGCGGCAGCGCAAGACGAAGTCGCTGCGTCTGACTTGCCAGAGGATATCGATGAATTCCGTCACGCACTTGCGCGCCGAATTGAAGCATTTGTACGAAGCGGGACTGACAGAGGAATTCCTTCGCACGGACAATCTGGCGAACCAGATCCGTCTCAATGATGACTTTGCGATCTTTGCGCATCAACATCAGGAGCATGCCGAAAACGGCAATGATGGCGAGCCGTGGACGACGTGGCTGATCCTTGGCGGGCGCGGTGCCGGAAAAACACGCCTTGGCGCAGAGTGGGTGAGGGCGCTTGTTCACGGCGCGCCGCCAGATGCTGCGCACCCGCACAGAAATATCGCGTTGGTGGGCGAAACAGAACACGATGCCCGCGAAGTGATGGTCGAAGGCCAATCGGGGCTATTGAGCATTTCGCCGCCGTCGCAGCGCCCCGTGTGGATTTCGAGCCGGCGTCGCCTCGAATGGCCGAATGGAGCGGTCGGTCAAGTGTTCTCCGCAGATGATCCGGAAAGCCTGCGTGGGCCGCAATTCGACGCAGCCTGGTGCGATGAACTCGCCAAATGGCGTTATGCCGACGCGACGTTCGACATGCTCCAGTTCGGGTTACGTCTCGGTGAACGGCCGCGCCAGTTGATCACAACCACGCCTCGCCCCATCCCGCTCATCAAGCGTTTGGTCAGCGACCCGCGCACACGGGTCACGCGAGCGAGTACACGAGTGAACAGGGATTTTCTGGCGCCCACATTTCTCGATGCCGTTGTGGGACGCTACGCCAATACAAGGCTGGGAAGGCAGGAACTTGATGGCGAGCTGATCGAAGATCGCGCCAATGCACTTTGGTCGCGCAGTTTGATTGAAAGCTGTCGTGTTTCCGGTGCGCCGCCGCTTGTGCGCGTCGTCGTCGCTATCGACCCGCCGGGGTCGTCCCGGCGCGGGGCGGATGCCTGCGGGATCGTCGCCGCAGGAAAATCGGAAAACGGCTGGATTTACGTGCTGGAAGATGCTTCGGCAGCGGGATTGTCGCCATCCGCCTGGGCACAAAAGGCAGTCGCGCTCTATCGAAGATTGAACGCGGACACGCTGGTTGCCGAGGTCAACATGGGCGGCGAAATGGTCCGCGCCGTGTTGCGCGAAGTCGATCCGACCGTTCCATTAAAAGAGGTCCACGCATCGCGTGGTAAATATGTCCGCGCCGAGCCGGTCGCGGCGCTTTACGAGCAGGGGAAAGCAAAGCACGTCGGCTGCTTTCCGCAGCTAGAAGACGAAATGTGCGACTTCGGTTTCGACGGGCTTTCTACCGGACGTTCGCCTGACAGGCTCGATGCCCTTGTGTGGGCGATCACATCGCTGACGGGCAAAGCGAGGGCCGAGCCACGCATATACAGTTTATTCGATGACGACAAACTGGTGCCGTCATGGGTATTCGGGCGGGGGCCGTTCCGATGACGCAGCTTACTTGAGCTGAGCCAAGACGCTCGTGAACGTGGCGTTGAGGCTCAAACGTCAGAATGTGTGCTTTGAGGGGATAAAGCGGGCATCGGTTTTTGCAATGCAAATTTCCGCTTGTGACCCGAAGCGGACATCACGTGGGACATCTGGCACTTTCACTCTCGTCAGCAACATATGCGCGCCCGAGCGGATGCTGCCAATGAGCTAGTGCATACTTTAAGTGGGTTCTAGCCGTGATAAAGTAATAAATTCATTTGTCCCGAGGAAGAGGTTGGCCCATGCACCGCGTCGGCTTCATCGCATATCCAGAATTTCAAATACTGAGTCTGTGCACGGTTTCTGTCTTCGAGTGCGCAAATATGCTCTCTCGAGAGCCGCTCTATGAGCTGCAAATGCTGTCAGAAACTGGAGGACCTATCCGAACCTCCAGCGGGCTGACCTTGGAAACGAAAAAATTTGACGACGGTGAATTCGACACCCTTATCGTGCTTGGAACGCTTGTCGAGAAGCCGACTTTCTCGCCTGGCCTTATCGAATTCATGAAAAACGCCCCGAAAAGGGCGCGTCGGGTTGCGTCCATCTGCACTGGATCACTCGTCCTCGCGGAAGCTGGTTTACTGGAGGATCGTCGAGCCACTACTCATTGGGCCTATGCTCGTTACTTTCGTGACCGATTTCCAAAAGTGAAGCTGGATGAGGATCGCATTTTTATAATCGATGATCTGATCTGGACCTCAGCGGGATGCACGGCCTGTATCGATTTGATACTTGCCATGGTGGAGAAAGACGCGGGAAAGGAACTGGCTCGATTGGTGGCCAAAGACTTAGTTCTCTACCATCGCCGAGGCGGCGGTCAGACCCAGCATTCGGCGCTCCTTGAGCTTGAGCCGAAGTCGGACCGCATTCAGAAGGCGTTGGAATATGCGCGACGCAATCTTAGTGCGCCTTTGACGGTCGAGCGGCTCGCCGAAGCCGTACATCTAAGTCCGCGCCAATTCAGCCGCGCGTTTCAGGATGAGACCGGCCAGTCGCCGGCCAAAGCAATAGAGAACTTGCGCACTGAGGTGGCTCGTTTGATGTTAGAAGACAGCCGGCACCCGATCGACGTGATAGCGCGCGAAACGGGCTTTGGCAGCCGCGACCGCATGCGTCGGGCCTTTGTTCGTAAGTTTGGACAAGCACCACTTGAGATTCGTCGTGACGCCCACGCTGGGTGAGTCGTTGTGCGCAGCTGATGCAGTCTGTTGCAGTTTGATGACGGGCTGATTCTAAGATGCAAGCGCGCGCGAATAAGTTGAACCTAGCCCATCCAAAGCGCCACGATTAGGTGAGGGCTCGAAAAATCCGGAGCCACGTTGGTTTAGGCGGCCCTATCGAGGTGCCGTGAAGCCCATCGGCTAACAGACAGCCGGGGGGGAGAAAACGAAGCCCGACCTTACGTATCGTGCCTCCGCATGTCCGGAATCGACGCTCATATGACATTTCGCTCGCTACCTGACGGGTCTACGCTGGGCTCGTCAAAGATGGCAGCAGGAGATTGATCGATGCACGCGACCAGTCAGGACGCCTTCGGAGGCGATATGCTTTCGTCACACACACAGCGCACCGTTCTTGCTGCGTCAGCGGCTGCAGGTGCCGCAAGCCTGCTTCCCGCGCAAGCCTCGGCGGCAACGGATTCCACTGCGATCCGCCCCTTTCATTTCACTGCTTCGAAGGAGGCGCTTACCGATCTGCGCAAGCGTATAGAGGCGACAAAGTTCCCTGAACGGGAAACGGTTGCGGATGCATCCCAAGGCGTACAACTCTCCACAATTCAGAAGCTCGCGCGCTATTGGGCGACCGAGTACGACTGGCGCAAGTGCGAGGCGAGACTGAACGCGCTGCCGAATTTCATCACCGAGATCGACGGGCTCGACATTCACTTCATTCACGTCCGTTCGAAGCATGAAAATGCATTGCCGCTCATCGTGACGCACGGATGGCCCGGCTCGGTGGTCGAACAGTTGAAGATTATCGACCCGCTGACCAATCCCACGGCCCATGGAGGAAGTGCATCGGACGCGTTCGATATCGTGATCCCGTCGATGCCGGGCTACGGCTTCTCGGGCAGGCCGACCATGACCGGCTGGGACCCCGCCCACATCGCAAGCGCCTGGGTCGAGCTTATGAAGCGCCTTGGGTACAAGCATTTTGTGGCGCAAGGCGGCGATTGGGGCGCGATCATTGTCGACCACATGGGTGTGCAGGCGCCGCCGGAATTGCTTGGCATTCACACCAACATGGCTAACGTGATTCCAGTCGACATCGACAAGGCGGCTTTTTCGGGCGCGCCGGCGCCGGCAGGTCTCTCGGCCGACGAGAAGCTCGCTTACGAACGGCTGAGCTTCGTCTATGCAAAGGGCATCGGCTACGGGTTCCAGATGGGGTTGCGACCGCAGACGCTTTACGGAATCGCGGATTCGCCCGTCGGCTTGGCGGCCTACTTTCTTGACCACGACGCACGCAGCTACGAACTCATCGCCCGTGCCTTCGACGGAAAGACCGAGGGCCTCACGCGCGACGACATCCTCGACAACGTTACGATCACCTGGTTGACGAACACGGCGATTTCCGGGGCTCGTCTCTACTGGGAAAACAAGGGCGCCTCCTTTTTCGCTGTTAAAGGCGTCTCCTCCATTCCGGTCGCCGTGAGCGTCTTCCCTGATGAGCTTTATCCAGCTCCGCGGAGTTGGGCCGAGCGGGCGTATCCCAAGCTCATCCACTACAACAAGCTCCCCAAAGGCGGCCACTTCGCGGCCTGGGAACAGCCGAAGCTCTTTTCAGAAGAGCTTCGCGCGGGCTTCAGATCAATCCGCAAAACAATCTGACCACTTCGGCGCGCGCGCAACGCGCGCGCCGAGCGACGCAAGCGAACACGTCATCGCGGCCAACCTACGTCTGGCAACGCTGTCCAAAGCGGAAAGAACATTGGACCGCACAATCCAAGTTTTCCGGACCGTGGAGAAGGATCATGTCCGACAATACTTCTTCGCATACACGGCGCGCTGTCCTCGCCGCTTCTGCGGCCGCAGGTGTCGCCAATCTGCTGCCCGCACATGCGTCAGCAGCAGTTGGCCCTTCGCAGTTCAACACCGACCGCACCTATCCGGGCCGGTGGACGATCACCTTCAGCAACCCGCCGATCAATATGTTTGTTCCCACAACAATCGTCGAATTGGGAGCGCTAATGACCGACCTCGAGGCGGACCCGTCCGTGAACGTCGTAGTGTTCCAGTCGGCGAATCCCGATTTTTTCGTCGCGCATCTCGACGTATCCAAGGCAGCTAAACAGCCAGAGGTGCTGGGCCTTTGGCGCGACTTTGTCCTGCGCCTCTCGTCCACGCCAGTCGTTAGCATCGCAAAGATTCGCGGCCGCACGCGTGGCATCGGCAACGAGTTCGTGCTGGCCTGCGATATGCGCTTCGCCAGCCGGCAAAGCGCCCTGTTCGGAAACCCCGAGGTCGGCGTCGGACTGGTCCCGGGCGGCGGAGCGCTGGAATGGCTCCCGCGCTTGGTCGGACGCTCGCGGGCACTTGAGATCGTGCTTGGCGGCGACGATTTCGATGCTGATATCGCCGAGCGCTATGGCTGGGTGAACCGCACGCTGGACGATAACGATCTCGACTCGTTCGTCGATAGGCTCGTCCGGCGTCTGGCCTCGTTCGACCGTGAAACGCTAGCCGCGGCGAAGACCCAGCTTAATCGGTTCGGGACGCCGACAGCTACCGAGCTTAAATCGAGCACCGACATGTTCTTCTCAACCCTGGCCTTGCCCAGTGCCCAGGCGCGCCGTGCCAAGGTCGGTAGGCTCGGTTACGGTCTTGCGAGCGACTTCGAATTGAACTTCGGCCGGTACCTCCCGGCGCTCGGGCGGGCCGACGACTGATCCGCCCTCGTTGAAGTGGTCCGAGTTGACGACGCCCGAGCGGCTATGGCCGCGTCAACAAAACATCACCTCACGATCCCCAACAATATTTGCATTTCGGGGGGTAGGACGGGAAAAAGCGATCCATGGTGTGCGCGCCGCGCGATGCAGCTACTTGAGCTGGGTCGAGATGTAATTGAACTTGGCGTTGAGGCTGGTGCCGATCGCGTTCACGGCGGCGATGATCACCACCGCAATGCCGGCGGCAATCAATCCGTATTCGATGGCGGTGGCGCCTCACTCGTCCTTCAGGAAGGCGGCAAGGTTTGACATCGTGACGCACTCCGTTTGTCTGTCATGATTGTCGGTGTCGTGACACGGAGCGTAGGCGTTCGACCGTTAAGCAAGGTTTTGCGGATCGGCGACAATTGCGCGCGACACCTCAGGAAACCTACGTAGGTTCCGTGCGGTACGTTGTTACGGAACTTTGCGTACGCCGAAAAAACTGTTTCAGTTCGTCGCAACGACGCCGTGATTGCGGGAACTACCGCTTCACAAATCGTTCAACACCTTGAAATTCGCCGCGTGAGCAGCCGCGGTCCGCCTGCCGAAGTTTTCAGGAACGGCTGCGCGCACGAGGCGTTTCACCTAGTGCAGCAACAAGGAGGTTCCCATGAGGAACTTGCAATGAGGAAACTTGCAATCGGAGTCCTGGCTACCGGATTCCTGGCTGCGGCCGGTGTTGCATTGTCGGTGCCTGCAAGCGCGCAAGGCGTGTGGGTCGGCGCGGGCCCGGTCGGCGTGGGCGTCGGCGTCGGTCCGTACTACAATCGCTACTATGACGGGCCGGCCTATCGCAGCTACGCCTATGACGATGACGATTACGCCTATGTGGGCCGGCGGCACTGCCGCATCGTCAGGGAAGAGTTCAACGGGCGCCTGAGGACAATCCGCCACTGCTGGTAAGTCCGCTCGCAACCCGTTCTTCTGCGCGGAGACCCCGGACCTTTGGTCCGGGGTCTCTTTGCGTCAGGGCGCAATCGCCGAGTTCAACTTGCGCGCCGTTTGCACGATCCAGTCCCGGTAAAGCAGCAGCGGCGTGATTCCGGTCAGGCCGCCGCAGCCTTCTTCGTCGCCGGGCGCCGTCGACCAGCTCACCACGCCGATCACCAACGGGCCATCGCCATCAAAGGCCGGCGCGCCGGAATCGCCGGTGCAGCCGCCAAGCCCGGCGCGAAGATTGCGTGTCGCGAGGTCGTAGAGGCGGATCTGCAGCGAGCCGGGCTTGCCGGTGACGCTGAGCGTCGCCATGCGCGGCTGTCCCAAGCCCGCGCGCCGTCCCGGCAAGCGTGACGCCGAAGCCCGCGATCGTGAGCGTCTCGCCTGCCTCGACGCGGCGCGGCGATGCCAGCGTGGCCGGCACGACAACGTCGGGCAGGGGCGCCGCAAGCTTGATGAGCGCCACGTCGGCGGTGGCGCGGCTCGCAGCATAGCTCGCGTAATCGAACCGCGGGTGACGCACGATGGTGCGCGCCGGGATCGCGATGCCGGTCTGGTAGGCCTTGATCTGATAGTCGACGGGCCGCGCAACGCAATGCGCGGCGGTGAGCACCAGGTCGCGCGCCAGCGCCGTGCCGGTGCACAGATCGTCGCGCGCATTCACGATCATCACGATGGGACGCGCCGCCCAGACGGCCGCCGCCGGCGCATTGCCGGTGACCGCCAGAGCGGGCGCGGTGAGCAGCACACAAAAGATGGCTGAAAAAACGCGGAACATGCCTTTCGAAGGATAACACATGAGTTCGATATTGCTGACACCTACGGCGTGAATTCGGGCATTGGGCGTAGCGGCAAAGTATTGCGACGCGCACTTAACCTGCCCGACAATGCGAGTCTCGTGGCCGATGCCGTAGTCGCAGCCGCGCGCGCGGCTGACACCAGGACGCTCATTACCGCAATTTGCAACGAACGGCTTCGCTTCCTGCAATCGTTGAAGACCTGGCCAGTGTTTGGCCCAGGTTGGGGTCGCCGTGTGGCCGAGGTGAAGTCTGTAGCGTTGGCGATGGCCGGAAATGGTGCGTTGCCAGCGGTGCCGCAAGCCTCCGCACCAGGGCGAGCGATGGTGCCTGTCGCCAAAGGCGCCCAGCACGCGTCGACCGGGGCCATTGCTGTTGCCGGCGCCGTCGCCGTGCAACAGGCGCATCAATCAGGAGGGCGGCCGGCGATGCTTGCGGCAATTCTCGGCATCACGTTTGCGATTGCCGTTTGCGCACGGCTGCACTGGCAATGGCGGCGGCGGCGACAGCAGGAACGGCCCGTCTGAGTTTTCCAATCAGGTACTGAAACAAGGTAAATCTGGAGAGGCTAAATCGATGTGGGACAAGGCTAAAGCTTGGTTCAAGAACTCCATCACAATTCTTTGGGCGCGTGTGCAGGTCCTCGCGGGCATCGTTGCTGCGTCGGTGCTAGCGCTTGCGTCTGATCCTGACGTGACCAACGCATTGCAGACTGCGCTGCAGCCAAAGTTCATCCCGTACTATGTCATCGCGATCGGAATTCTCACGGAGATTGCACGGCGGCGCACTATTGGCAGGGCGGAATAATGTTTGCAGCCATCTTTGGCTGGCTTGGCAATCTGCTCGGCGGACCGTTTGCGAAGGCCGCGGTCGACGCCTACCGGGCCAGGCTCGCCGCCGAGAATACCAGCGAGAAGGTTGCCGCGGACCTCGCCGCGCGCGAGTTAGAGGTCGAGCAGCGCGAGCGTGAGCTGGCGGCCCAGATCCTGGTTGCGGAGCAGGGGCGCTGGTACACGGCCCTGCCGCGACCGCTATTCGCCTTTGCCTATATAATTTACGTCTGGAAGACGGTGGTTTGGGACAAAGTCCTGGGTCTTGGGACGACCGACGCGCTCTCTGGCGACGTGGCGCAATGGGCGATGATTGTCCTCACGGCGTATTTCGGCGGACGGTCGATAGAGAAAGTCGCACGCATTCTCGCCCGCAAATGACATTCGCAAGCCGCTTGGCATCATCCGTCGTGGCCGTCAATCTCTCCGTAGATCCCGCGGAGACCTGATAAGCTCTCGTGTCCACTCAACTTGTCGCTACAGACCTATTTGTTGACGCGATACACCGTGGTTCCTGCCTGATTGAGGCCGAACAGCGTGCCGCTGCAGCCGCCGCTTCGTGCAAGCTCGTCTATGTCGGCACGACGAGAAATTCGTCTATGTGCTGACTCTGCTTGGCCGTAGTGGCAAAGTGGCCGTGCTAACCATTGACGCAGCAAATGGTGAGTATCATATCGGCCGCTAAGCGGAGAGAAATAACGTGCGCCTCCTCGTAATCGAGGACGATCCCGACCTCAATCGCCAGCTCGCCACCGCACTGACCGACGCCGGCTATGTCGTCGATCGGGCGTTCGATGGCGAGGAGGGCCACTATCTCGGGGAATCCGAACCCTACGATGCTGTCATTCTGGACATCGGCTTGCCGAAAATGGACGGCATTTCTGTTTTGGAAGCCTGGCGCCGTACCGGGCGTGTGATGCCTGTGCTCATGCTGACGGCCCGCGATCGCTGGAGCGACAAGGTGCAAGGTTTTGACGCGGGTGCCGATGACTATGTCGCCAAACCCTTTCATCTCGAAGAGGTGCTGGCGCGTGTACGCGCACTCCTGCGCCGCTCGGCCGGCCACGCCAAAAGCGAATTCAATTGCGGGCCTGTGCGGCTCGACACCCGGATTGGCCGGGTCTCTGTCAATGGCAACCCGGTCAAGCTTACAAGTCACGAATACCGGTTGCTCGCTTACCTGATGCATCACACGGGCCGCGTGGTATCGCGTACGGAACTGGTCGAACATCTCTATGACCAGGATTTCGATCGCGATTCGAATACCATCGAAGTGTTCGTCGGCCGCATCCGTAAAAAACTCGGGGTCGAGATCATCCAGACCGTGCGCGGCCTCGGATATTTGCTTACGCCGCCAGACGTGCGTTGATGGGATGCGCACAAACTCCCTAGCGCTGCGTCTTTTCCTTTCAGCCACCGCGTGGGCAGTGGTTATTCTCTTCATCACCGGAGTCGTGCTTTCGTCACTCTATCGGCAGGCGGTAGAGCGTGCATTCGACCGCAGACTCGGTGTCTATCTACGTACGCTTGTTGCCGATGTTGCCTCGCCCGAAGAAGCGGGTGACAAATTCCCTCAGTCACTCGGCGAACCGCTATTCGAGTTACCGCTGTCTGGCTGGTATTGGCAGGTGACGCGACTTGATCCTGGAAAGACGGAAGTACGTTCCTCGCGCTCGCTTTGGGATGGCGGCCTGCCACATTTGCAAGATTACGGAATTGCGGCGGGCTCTGACGGCTCGCGTGAAGGCTACGTGACGGGTGCCGAGGATCAGCGGCTCCGGATGGTCGAGCGCAATATCGATCTCGGCGACGAGGGTCACTATCTCGTAGCGGTGGCAGGCGACGCCGCCGAAATCTCCGAAGAAACGCGATCCTTCGACCAGGCACTCATCATAACGTTTTCCATACTTGCCGCGGTGCTTTTGCTTACGACCACGTTTCAGGTCCGATTCGGTCTGGCGCCGCTAAAGCGCATTACCGGCGGCCTTACGGCGATCCGTTCCGGTAGCGCCGAGCGCCTGACGGGAAAATTCCCCGAAGAGATTGCTCCACTTGCGCGCGAAACGAACGCCTTGATTGAAGCAAACAAAGAAATCGTTGAGCGTGCTCGCACGCATGTCGGGAATCTCGCTCATGCGCTGAAGACGCCGCTGTCGGTGATGGTGAACGAGGCCACGGCGCGAGGTGGCGAGCCATTCGCGCAAAAGATACTTGAACAGGCTGATATCATGCGTGATCAAGTGGCGCGCCATCTCGAACGCGCACGCCTCGCTGCACGTTTGACGGTCGTTGGTTCGGTCACTGAGGTGACGCCGGTGATAACTGCGCTCGCACGTACAATGGAGAAGATTTATCACGACAAGAATCTCGCGATTGAGGTGCACAACGACGAGCAGGCGCAATTCCACGGCGAGCGTCCAGATCTCGAGGAGATGGTCGGCAATCTGGTCGACAATGCCTGCAAATGGACATCATCGCGGGTGGCGATAGAGGTCGTGCGCGAGCGACCCGACCCTGTGAGGGAGCGCCAGGTCGTCCGCATTGTTGTCGATGATGATGGCCGTGGTCTGTCTCCCTCGGAACGCGAACAGGTTGCCAAGCGTGGTCAACGTCTGGACGAGACGAAGCCGGGCTCTGGTCTCGGTCTGTCTATTGTTGTCGAGCTAGCGGCGCTCTATGGCGGCAGCCTCACGCTCGGCACGGCGCCGCTTGGCGGGCTCCGCGCGGAGCTGGTGCTACCGGCCGTGTAGGGATGGCCTTGTTTTGGACGGTGTGCCGGAGTTTTGCCCAAATCTTCCCATCCGGGTAGATTGATAAGCCTGCCGATGGGCTGCTCGCTTATTTGTCACGCCGCTTTTTACCTGGGGGTCGACATGTCCGCGTCCAAATTCACTGCCATTGCTATCGTTGGTTTTACGCTCGCCGCCTGTGCGGGAAGCCCGGATGGGATGGGTCCAGGGCCAAAAGAAAACACCGGGACTTTGGTCGGTGCCGGCACCGGTGCGTTGCTCGGCGCGGCAGTCGCGGGTGGTGGGGCGGGCAATCGTCTGGCAGGCGCTGCAATCGGTGGTGTGCTTGGCGGCCTGATCGGCAACCGTATCGGCGCTTCGCTCGACGACGACGACAAAGAGCGAGCTTACGCCGCTCAAATGGACGCATTGGAGCGAGGCCAGTCTGGCGCTCCAGTGTCCTGGCGCAATCCGGATTCCGGTCGGTACGGCACAGTGGTTCCGGGACCCGCCTATCAGCAGGCCGGTCGCAATTGTCGCTCCTTTACCCACACTATTTATATTGACGGCCAGCCGCAGACCGCCCGCGGCACGGCCTGCCGCAACCCGGACGGCACCTGGACATCGGTCGGTTAAAAGTCGCAGCACACTTAACAACTCCTTAACGTCCGCCGCCGTATCAAGCCAAAGGCTTGAATTCGGATAGAGCGAGGATGGCGGACGGCCAGACGACCGTCGAGCGGCTGCGGCAATTTCTGCGCGAGCTTTCGCCGGGGGCGCGTTCGTTGCTGATCGGCGAGCTTGAACGCTGTGTGCTGCGCGGCGAAGAAGTTGCCGGCGCCGATCTCGTCCTGCAGGAATTGCGCCGCATCGTGCGTGAACAACGCGCCGGTGCTCCGCGCATAGAAAATTCCGCGCGTCTTTTGTTCAAGCCACTTGAGCCATTTCTTGTCGACGATCGCGGTGATCACAAGCATCCGGGCCGCGTCGCACGCTCATCGCTTGAAGCATTGTGGAACTGGGTCCGCCGGGACCTGTTGCCTAATGACGCCGACGTCCTGGCCGAAGAGGTGAGCGATGCGATGCTCGCTGGCGATCAGGGCAAGACGGAGCGCCTTACGCGCTTTTTCCAGGATCGGGTCGCCGCCGCAATCGAGGCAAACTTCAACGCAGCGGCCGAGGATGACAGAATTCGGCGCCGCATATTACAACAGATTGGTACACCACGCGCGGGCGAAGAGCTGGCTGCTCTCAAGTGTGCACTCAAGGGACGTGACGTATTGGCGTCACTCTCCGCGCGTTTGCCATTGCAAATCGGCAATCTTGCCAATGCCCAACTCGACGAGTGTAAGCAATTGATCGAGGGTGCGGCCGCGCGCGACGGTGAACTGTTCTTGTATGCTTTGTTGACGGTGATGAATCGCATGACGGCGCCGTGGCAATTGATCCGCCTCGGAGTCAAGGCGGCCGGCAGCGATACTGCCGCCCGTGTTGCCGAGACGCATTACGGCGTGGCGGTCAATATCGTTTTAGCGGAACTGGAGCGCATGGTCGCGGAATTGCGTGACGATTTACGCAGCGGTCAAGGGGTCGCAGTCGGGGCGTTACTCAAGACCATTCACGATTCCGCGCGAGGCTTGCGCACCGAACTGGAACTACCGGTTGACAGCACATGGGGCCGCACTCTTGCGGCCCAGCGGACGCAGATTTCTGATCTGCTGCGGGCCGAAATTGAGTCCATGCCCGGCCGTGTACGGCGTTTGTTGCGGCCACGACCGTCTAAAGAAATCCGACCCAACTCGGTGCTCGATCCCAACGAAGTGGCCGAGGTCGAGGCGCTCGTCGAATTCGTTGGCATTTGCCGCTATTTCGCAGGTGAGCTTGCGATCAATGAAATGACCCAGCGCGCGTTGACCGAGCTGCGCCAATATCTTGACAACGGCACGCGAACGCTGCTCGAAGGCCTGCGCCACGCTGATGAAACCGAACGTAGTTTCCGCCAGTCGCAGGTCGACGCGGCCGTCCGGTTTTGCGCAAAGGTCTTCGGACGGGAGTATGCCGCTCTGCTCGGCAAGGCCGCCGAAGTGGCGGGAGGCGCGGAGAACAAGGCCGCGCGCGCCTGAAGCGCTGTTTTCCGCGGCTTCACCGGCAAAAGTGATCTTGCGGTCATGATTGTGCGTAATGTATGCCCTGCACCGCTGCCCGAAATGGGGTAGCCAAGGCTAAGGGCTCCATGACTCTGTGGTTCGTATTGGCGCTAATGACGGCGGCGGCGGTATTTGCCGTGCTATGGCCCCTCGCACGCGCTGCCGACGTGCAGTCGGGCAGCGATCTTGCGGTCTACCGCGACCAGTTGGATGAAATCGAACGCGATCGCGCTGCTGGCTTGATCGAAGAGGCTGAGGCGCAGGCCGCGCGGGTCGAGGTCTCCCGTCGGCTAATCACCGCTGCTGACGCAGCGGAGTTTGCGCAATCATCGCCGGTCGCTTCGCCGCTGTGGCGCCGCCGTGCAGCAGCCGTCGCCGCCATAGTGTTGTTGCCGACGATCGGGGTTGCACTCTATCTCACGCTCGGCTCACCGCAATTGGCTGGCCAGCCACTGGAAGCGCGACTGAAAGCTGCAGATCAAGACCGTTCGATTGCCAGCCTGGTTTCACAAGTGGAAGCGCATCTTGAGCGAAATCCCAATGATGCCCGCGGCTATGAGGTGCTGGCTCCAGTGTATCTCCGGCTTGGCCGTTTCTCCGACGCGGTCAATGCCAGGCGTAGGCTGTTGGCGTTGAATGGTGAGAATGCCGAGCGGCAATCTGATCTTGGCGAAGCGCTCACTGCAGCCGCCAATGGTACTGTTACGGGTGACGCTAAAATCGCCTTCGAGCGCGCAATTCAACTTAATCCCAACGAACTAAAGGCACAGTTTTTCGTCGGCATCGCCGCCGAACAGGATGGTGACCGTAACCGGGCTGCTGAGATCTGGCGTGGCATGATCGAGAAGGCCCCGGCCGATGCGTCTTGGCTGCCGATGGTACGAGAGGCACTGGCACGCGTGGGCGGTGCGCCACCGGTAGGTGGGGCGCAAGGTCCAAGCGCCGATCAAATTGCGGCCGCGTCAAGCATGAGCGAGAAAGACCGCGGTGTGATGATCCGCGACATGGTGGCGCGGCTTGCCGACCGGTTGAGACAGGACGGCGGCGATGTTGAAGGCTGGCAGCGGCTGTTGCGCGCCTATACGGTGCTTGGGGAGCGGGACAAGGCGCGCACAGCTGCGGCTGACGCCAAGCGGGCACTTGCCAGTGATCCTGAAAAGCTCCGCCGCATCGAGGACGTGATCAAGACATTGGGGCTCGAAGGCTGAGCGAAGGGTTATTGATCCGGCGCTGACGCCGATACACGGCCGGCCATGAATTGGCAGCGCTTATTGTAATCCCGAACTCCAACGCGCTATGTCGACTTTTGTCGCGGTAGGCGGCTTCCCGTATTGAATAATCTATTGAATCTCAAAAATAATTCGTGTCCCCAACCTTACAAAAGTTTAATCCTGCCGACAGGACGCTGTAAGGCTCGTCGCCCCATCTTCAGGTTCGAAACAACGCGTACGCGCGTCAACGAGTTCCGATGGAGATTGCCTGATGAACCCGAGCGTCATTCCCGTTGCTGATACTGCCAAGAGATCGGGCGTGCTCTCGGCCCGCCGCCTCGTCCTTCTCACCACCACCATCGTTAGCCTCGGTGCCGCGGCGCTTGTGATTGCCCCTGGCCTCAATCTGCATAGTGGCTATCCGGCGGCAATCGCGCAGAACCTTTCCGAGCAGGCGCACAAACTACAGGCTCCGGTTGGCTTTGCCGATATCGTCGAGAAGGTCAAACCAGCCGTGATCTCGGTCCGCGTCAAAGTTGACGGCGGGTCGGAAACCAATGGGCTGAGCGGCAACGACGTTCCCCCGGGACTACGTGAATTCTTCCGCCGGTTCGGAATGCCTGATGTTCCAAATGGACTGCAAGGCATGCCTCATGGTCGCAATGTTATTACCGGCCAGGGTTCTGGCTTCTTCATCTCCGCGGATGGCTATGCGGTGACCAACAATCACGTGGTGGAGAAGGCGGAGAGCGTTCAGATCACGACCGATGATGGAAAAATCCACAAAGCCAAGGTTATCGGCACGGATTCGCGCACCGACCTCGCGCTGATTAAGGTCGAGGATGGACCGTTCCCGTACGTAAAGCTTTCGGATAAAGCGCCACGCATTGGCGACTGGGTCCTTGCCGTCGGCAATCCGTTCGGGCTTGGCGGCACCGTCACTGCGGGCATTGTTTCGGCACGCGGCCGCGACATCGGCGCAAGTGCTTATGATGATTTCATCCAGATCGACGCGCCGGTCAACAAAGGTAACTCCGGCGGTCCGACCTTCGACACCGAAGGTAATGTGATTGGCGTCAACACCGCGATCTTCTCGCCATCGGGAGGCTCGGTCGGTATTGCCTTTGCCATCCCGTCCGACACCGTCGGCAGCGTTATTGCCCAGCTCAAGGAGCATGGTTCAGTCACGCGTGGCTGGATTGGTGTCCAGATCCAACCGGTGACGCCGGATATCGCCGACAGCCTCGGCCTCAAGAAAGCCGAAGGAGCGTTGGTTGCCGAGCCTCAGGCCAACAGCCCGGCGCAAAAGGCCGGTATCGAAGCCGGTGATGTCATCACTTCAGTAGATGGCAAGGAGGTCAAGGATGCCCGCGATCTCGCCAAGAAGATTGGTGCGATGGCGCCCAAGACCTCGGTGAAACTGACGGTTCTGCACAAAGGCACAGAGAAGGCGCTGACCCTGACATTGGGTGAATTGCCGAATGCCAAGGAGGCGCGCGCAAGTGCCGGAGATAGCGACGGCGGTGCGGATGTCGGCAAGCTTGGCCTTACGCTTGCCCCGGCAGCGCGTGTCGCCGGTGCCGGTGCCGAGGGTGTCGTCGTTACCGGTGTCGAATCGGGCGGCGTCGCTGCCGACCATGGCTTCTCCACCGGAGACGTCATTCTCGAGATTGCCGGCAAATCCGTTTCAACGCCCGCAGACGTGAACAATGTTGTCGCCAGCGCGCGAACTGACGGCAAGCGCAGCGTGTTGGTCCGCGTGAAGAAAGGTGACAACACACGCTTCGTTGCCCTGCCTCTTGGGCGCGGCTGACACGAGTTTTGGGGACGTCCCACCGGCATCCGTCGCCCCCGCCGGTGGTCCGACCTCAACGGGGCGGGCGTCACGCCCGTCCCGGCAAATTCCGGAGCTGCCGCGCAACAGATGGCGCGATCCGCTTTCGATCGGAGCTCCAACCCTGGCATCCGTCGCCCCCGCCGGGGTGGGGTCGTTGAGGGGGTGGCGGTTTCCGCCACCCCCTCGCGTACTGCGGGGCTGCCGGGTGGGGGCATTGACCCTGCCACCGAAATGTCTGGAATTGGTGTGACCGATGCCCACTTATGCGGATATTAACGGGCAGCGCCCCTTTGGTCGGGTGGCCGTACAACCGGATCGGGTCACTATGCGCCTTTTGGTCATTGAGGACGACCGCGACGCCGCCGACTATCTCGTCAAAGCGTTTCGCGAGGTCGGCCACGTTGCTGACGCCGCTACCGATGGCGATGACGGGCTGGCCATGGCGCTCGACGGTCAGTACGACGTGTTGATCGTCGATCGAATGCTGCCCAAGCGGGACGGTTTGGCGGTGATCGGCGCTCTAAGGGCAAAGGGCTTGGGGACGCCAGCTCTAATCCTTTCCGCGCTTGGGCAGGTCGATGACCGGGTCAAAGGGTTGCGAGCCGGAGGGGACGACTATCTACCCAAGCCTTATTCATTCTCTGAGTTGCTGGCGCGCGTCGAGGTGCTGGCGCGCCGTCGCGTCGGTCGCAGCGAAGAAACCGTTCTGCGGGTCGGCGACCTCGAGCTTGACCGGCTTTCGCACCAGGTGCATCGAGGCAAGGACGAGATTTCTCTTCAACCGCGCGAGTTCCGCCTTCTGGAGTACCTGATGCAGCACGCCGGGCAGGTGGTTACCCGCACCATGTTGCTGGAGAACGTGTGGGACTATCATTTTGACCCGCAAACCAACGTGATTGATGTCCATATCTCGCGCTTGCGCTCGAAAATCGATAAAGGTTTCTCCCAGCCGCTTTTGCACACGGTCCGCGGCGCGGGATATATGATACGTGACGGCGCTCGGTAAACTTTTTCGTACGACCACTTTCAAGCTCACGCTGGTCTATTTGACCGTGTTTGCGTTATTTGCCGCATTCTTACTTGGCTATTTCGCTCTGAATACGCGCCGTCTAATTACCGAACAGATTACCGACACCGTCAATGCCGAGATTACCGGATTGTCCGAGCAATATCGCCTTGGCGGTATTCGGCGTTTGGTGGTCGTTGTCGACGCGCGTGCCAGACGTCCCGGCTCAAGCCTATACCTCGTCACCACCTTTGCGGGCGAATCACTTGCGGGGAATGTCACGGCGTTGCCCCCGGGGACTCTCGACAATCCGGGCTGGACTGAAACCGCTTATCGCCGACTTGATGAGTTTGACGCGGCTGAACATCCCGAGCATCCCGAGCATCACGCCTTGGTGCGCGTCTTTCAGTTGCCAGGCGGCTTTCGGCTGCTGGTAGGGCGCGACCTCGACGAACGCGAGCGCCTGTATAACATCGTCCTGTCCGCCGGGCGTTGGTCGATTGCCATCGTGATTGTGCTCGGGCTCGCCGGCGGGCTTTTCGTCACCCGCCGTGTACTGCGTCGCGTTGACGCCATGACGGAAACAACTCGCACGATTATGCACGGCGACTTGGGCGGCCGCTTACCCGTTGCCGGAACCGGTGATGAGCTAGACCGTCTGGCCGAAAACCTCAATGTCATGCTGGAGCGCATTGAGGCGTTGATGCGCGGGTTGAAGGAAGTCTCCGACAACATTGCCCATGATCTCAAGACGCCACTCACGCGGCTGCGCAATCGCGCTGAGCAAGCGCTGCGCTCCGCCCAAAGCGATAGCGAATATCGCGCGGCGCTGGAAAGTACGATCGAAGAATCAGATGGTCTGATTCGCACTTTCAACGCGCTGCTCATGATTGCGCGTGCGGAGTCAGGTCAGGCACGTGACGACATGAGCGAGTTCGATGCCGCAGAGATTGCTCACGATATTGGCGAGCTATACGAGCCGTTGGCGGAGGAAAAAGGAATTATCCTGAAAGTGGAAGCGGACAAGCCGGCACCACTTAAAGGTAATCGTGAGCTTATCAGTCAGGCGCTCGCCAATTTGGTCGACAATTCCATTAAATATGCGGTACCAGATGGCGAGACGGCCAATGGCGCACCGACTCGGATCGTAGTGCGTGCGCTCAGTGAGGGCGATCGTATTCTGTTGACCGTGTCCGACAGCGGACCGGGCATCCCCGAAGCTGATCGTAGCCGTGCGGTCGAAAGGTTCGTCCGGCTGGAGCAAAGCCGGTCACAGCCGGGTTCCGGGCTTGGTCTGAGCCTCGCCTCAGCGGTGGCGCGGCTGCATGGCGGCGAATTGACGCTTGCTGATAACCAGCCCGGGCTCAAAAGCATCATTGCCTTGCCGAGGGGAGGGCCGGTACAGAGTGCGGGATGAGGCCGCCCGCAAGACGCAAGGCTTCCCTGAAACCGGCCGTCCGCAGGGGCAGTGCTGGCACCGACTTTAAAGGTGCGACGCTGGCCGAGCGGATCGCGACCGCGCCGAGGCTTGTTGACCCGAACGCTGCGCGCATCCGGGTTGCCGATTGGCTAGCCGGTCTTGCGCCGGGGGAGGCAAAGCCACTCAGGGCACTGCTCGCGGCCAGACCAATTGTCAGCACGCTATTAGAAAGCCTTGGTGAAAGCTCTCCTTACCTCTGGGAGCTGGCGAGCCGTGAGCCCGACCGGTTACTTCGGTTACTTCGGGCAAATCCAGACCAGCATCTCACAACTCTTTTGGCCGAGCACGGTAGGGCCGCTGCCTTGAGTAACGAAGAAGCTGACGCGATGCGTTTGCTCCGTCGTATGAAGGCAGAGGCTGCGCTACTCATCGCGTTGGCGGATATCGGCGGGGTGTGGCCGGTGATGCAGGCTGCGCGCGCGCTCACCGACTTGGCAGACACGGCGGTCGATAGCGCTGTTCGCTTCATCCTCGCCGAGGCTGCACGCGCAGGGCGGCTAATACCGAAGGACAAATCCCAGCCACAAGCGGGGAGCGGCTATATTGTTCTGGCGATGGGCAAGATGGGCGCATTCGAGCTTAATTACTCGAGCGACATTGATCTCATCGTGCTTTACGAACCAACGGCACCGGCGCTACCGGCTGACGCGGAACCATCGACACTTTACGTTCGAATTACCCAGCGGTTGGTGAAGTTGCTGCAGGAGCGCACCGCCGACGGCTACGTCTTTCGCACAGACCTGCGCCTGCGCCCCGATCCAGCCTCGACTGCAATCGCAATTTCTACGCCGGCGGCTGTCTCATACTATGAAAGCGCAGGGCAAAATTGGGAGCGTGCCGCCATGATCAAAGCACGCGCATGCGCGGGAGATATTGCCGCCGGGGAAATAATCCTCAACGAGCTCGCGCCGTTCGTTTGGCGGAAATATCTCGACTTTGCCGCAGTCAGCGACGTGCATGCGATGAAACGGCAAATTAATGCCTATCGTGGCCATGGCGATATTGCGGTCGAAGGGCACAATATCAAGCTCGGCCGAGGCGGGATCCGCGAAATAGAGTTCTTCGCGCAGACCCAGCAATTAATTGCCGGGGGCCGAAATCCAGGCCTGCGCGACCGCGACACGCTTACAACGCTCGATAAACTTCGCGAGGACAAATGGATCGACGTAGCCGCACGCGATGCCATGAAAGATGCTTATTGCTTCCTGCGTGTGGTCGAACACCGTCTGCAGATGGTCAATGACGAACAGACGCAAACGTTGCCGGCAGAGAGAGTGGACCTTGAACGCTTTGCGCGCTTTCTCGGCTTTGCCGATCGCGACGACTTTGCCAAGGTTCTGGTCGGCCACCTCGACAAGGTACAACACTATTACGCCCGCTTATTTGAAAAGGCGCCGGATGCCGACCGGCCGGCGCTGGCATTCCCACCCGACGCGGACGACCATAAGACGCTCGATCGTCTTTCCGATCTCGGCTTCAAGACTCCACTAGAGGCTTCCGGCATCGTCCGCCGTTGGCTTGCTGGCGGACATCGCTCACTCAAAGGCGAGGCGGCGCGCGGCCACCTTGAGGCGTTTTTGCCGGCGCTGCTGGAGCACGTGGCGCGCACAGATAACGCGAGCGCCACATTGGTACTATTCGATCATTTCCTCGCGAACCTGCATGGCGCGGCGCGGCTGTTGTCTCTGCTTCGCCAGAATCCTGAGTTTATTGCGCTGATTACCTTGGTGCTTGGCATTGCGCCGCGACTTGGCGATACGCTGGCGCGCAATCCCGAGGTAATGGACGCGCTGGTCGATCCGAGTTTTTTTGGAGCCCTTCCGGACGAGGACGAACTTGGACGACGGCTCGATGTGGCGCTGACGCAAGCGCGATACGACGAAGACTTGCTCGAACGCATTCGTATGTTCGGGCTGGAGTACATGTTCTTGATCGGTGTACGCATCCTGTCTGGAACGGTGACGGCGCGTCAGGCAGGGGAGGCGTTTGCGCGGATCGCCGATGCGGTGATACGGGCTGTAGCTCGCGCGGTTGCGGATAGTTTTGCTACGACCTATGGCCATCTGCGTGGGGAAGAGGCCGCAATTATGGCGATGGGCAAGCTCGGCGGCTATGAAATGACGGCGACCTCAGATCTCGATCTGATTCTGGTCTACGACTTTGACGACGAGACCCCGGAGTCCAATGGTCCGCGGTCGCTCTACGGTGCGCAATATTTTGCGCGACTGACCCAACGTTTGATCAATGCACTGACTGCGCAGACCAATTACGGTGCGCTTTATCAGGTCGACATGCGCCTACGGCCGTCCGGTCGCGCCGGGCCATTGGCTACACGGCTCAACGGCTTTGCCGAATACCAAGAAAGCGAAGCCTGGACTTGGGAACACATGGCGCTTACCCGCGCACGGGTAGTCTCGGCTTCGCCTGCTTTCAGGCAGCGGGTCGAGCGCGTCGTCCGCGATATCCTGTGCCGCCCGCGTGACGCCAAAATGATCGCCGGCGACGTGGTCGAGATGCGCGCGGCCATCGCCAAGGAAAAAGGCGACCGTGATCGCTGGGATCTCAAATACGCATCGGGCGGACTGGTCGATATCGAGTTTATTGCCCAATATCTTCAACTTGTTCATGCCCATCGGCTGCCTGATATTCTCGATACGTCGACAGCTCGCGTTCTTGAAAAGGCCTTGTCTCTGCGCGTGCTGGCGGTGGAAGATGCGGAAATCCTGCGTACGGCGGTTCAGCTCTATCACGACCTCACGCAGATCCTGCGCCTCTGTTTGCCAGGTGCGTTTGATCCCAAGACCGCGGGCGCTGGGCTCTTGCGCTTGTTGGCGCGTGCGGCTGACGTGCCCGATTTTGTAACCCTCGACGCGACATTGATGGACATGCAAACGAAGGTGCGCGAGAGCTTTGTGCGTATTTTGGGGAATGCGCCTTAGCGACGGTCTACGCGGCTTCGTCCTTGGGCAGCACACATTGAGGCTCCAGCGGCAAGCGAACCACCACCAGCGTACCTTTGCCGAGCGTTGAGCGGATGCGCATGCGGCCACCGTGCAGCTCGACCAGCGATTTGGAGATTGCGAGCCCCAGACCAGAGCCTTGATGACTCTTGGTGAGCTGGCTTTCGACCTGTTCGAACGGACGCCCAAGTCGGGTGAGCGCATCCCTGGCGATGCCAATGCCGGTATCGGCGATGGCGAGCGTTATGCAATGGTCGGTAGCTCGTCCACGCACGGTAATACGGCCACCCGCAGGAGTGAACTTAACGGCGTTGGAGAGCAAATTAAGCGCGATTTGCTTGAGCGCACGGCGGTCAGCCCGAAGCCTCAGCTCAGGTGATATGCGTGCCATTAGTTGCAACTGCTTGTCCTGTGCCCGCGCCCCAACGACGCGCATGGCTTCGTTGAGTAGGGTATCGAGACTGAGATCCTCGAAATCGAGTCGGATGCGACCAGCCTCGATCTTCGACATATCCAGAATGTCGTTGATGACCTCAAGCAGATACTGCCCACTGCCGCGAATATCGTTGCAATATTCGTGATATTTTTCGGCTCCGAGCGGGCCAAACATGCCCGACTCCATGATCTCGGAAAATCCGATGATGGCGTTCAGTGGCGTGCGCAACTCGTGGCTCATATTGGCGAGGAATTTAGATTTCGCCTGGTTCGCCTCTTCGGCGCGGGTTTTTTCCTCGGCATATTTCTCGGCGAGCTCGGCGGAACGCTGCTGCGAGGCACGCAAATCGGCAACCGTCGCCATCAAGCGCTTCTCGCTGTCGATCAGCTTTTCCTCGTGAGTCTTTAGTGCGGTGATGTCGGTGCCAACCGAGACATAGCCGCCATCCTTGGTACGTCTTTCGCTAATGTGGAGCCAGCGGCCGTCTTCGAGCTGCGCTTCAAACGTGCGCGCGCCGGGAATACTGGGACCGGTGGAGACAATCTTGTTGCGCACCACCGGCTTACTGCCAGCCGCAACGATGGATTCATATGACGCCCCGACAATGATTGCCTCGTCGGGCAGACGATGCAGTTCCTGAAAGTTCGAATTGCAGAGCACGAGACGATTGTCTGCGTCCCACAGTACGAAGGCCTCGGGGATTGTCTCAATCGCATCGCGCAGCCGCATGTCGGCAGCGACGGTTTTCTCCACCAAGCTTTTCTGTTCTGTAATATCGACGGCAATGCCAATAAGGTGCAAGCCAGGCTCGCCGGGCTGGTGCACCAACTCGCAGCGCGCGCGCAGCCATACCCAATGGCCGGTGGCATGGCGCATGCGGAACGCGTGATCGATCGTGGTTGCCACGGCGTCAGCCAGTTCGGCCGCAAGTTCATATAGCCGTACATCGTCGGGATGGACCAGTGCATTAACGTCGCCAAACGACAGCAGGTCGTCCTTGGCTTCCAATCCAAGTATTTCGAACATGGATTGCGACCAGAAAATGCGGCCGCGGGCAAGATCCCAGTCCCATAGTCCGCAGCGACCTCGGTTGAGCGCGGTATCGATGCGGCTGCGGACCGTTTCGTAGATTAGGTCCGCTTCCCGCGCCCGCGTCGCTTGCCAATGAAAGGCAAAGCCAAGGATAAGTACAACGAAGCCGGTGGTGGCTGAGAGTGTGGTCGTGAGGGTGGTCAACGATCGCCATATGGCCAAAGCGGCCTCACGCGACTGCACCACTGCGAATTGACCGAATGGCGCATTGAGCATTCGCACGGTAGCAAGCGCGCGCGTCGCATCTGGCAATGTGATTTCCATAACGCCGGCGCCGGCGCCAAAAGTCGTGAGCGGCTGTGTTGGGCCTAGAAGATCAATGAGACGGCGGCCGATGGTTAAGTCAGCGGCGGGTGTCGCCGCCGTAACCACCCCGTCGGCATTAGTCAGGATAAACCGACGGCCTGGCGCTACGGCCCAGGAGGGCAGGACGCGCGCGAGAACTTGCTGCGGCTGCTCGATTGCGTCTGCAGGCCGTTTCAGCGGTCGGTGCAGACGTTCGGCTGCAAGGTCCGCGATCGCCTCAAGCGACGCGGCCTCGCTGGCAAGGGTCTGCCCGCGGTGGTCGAGCACCTGCACGAGGGCACCAACGCAGATGGTGGCGAGAAAGGCGATAATCAGGACCGGAACGGCTCGGCGGAGCAGCGGCTCGGCGTTCAGCAGCCGTCGATATGCCGGCTTGGCAATCGATTGCGCGAGGCCCTTAATAGAATCGGGATGTGCAGACGCACTCGCCAAGCCGGCGCGCGCCATAGACGGCCTCCGTTCGGAATTTTCCCTGTCACCCTCGAAACGGAAGGATGTGCCGCATCGCTTTCCGAATCACATGTTGATTGGAATCGATGCCCGTTGATTTGTCGAGGGTTTGAAGAGTCAAATGTTTAAAAATTGTTACCCACGGATACTTTTAGCAACACTGGTTGGCAGTCGCCGTGCTTTTAGGGCGCGGCGAGGGCGCGTTCTACGATGTCCGCTAGGTCGCGAGAAAGATTTGATGCGGCCATTATGCGCCTGAGGGCGGCTTCCGCTTTTGCACGGCGGGCAGTTTCGAGCGTGCGCCAGGTGCGGAAGGCGGTCGCGAGGCGCGCAGAAAGCTGCGGATTTTTTGGGTCCAATGCGAGCACGGTATCGGCGACAAAGTTATAACCCGCACCGTCGGCGCGATTGAATTGGGTGGCATTGCCCTGGGCGAAGGCGCCGACAAGGGCCCGCACGCGGTTCGGATTGGCGATCGAGAAGGCCGGATGGCCGGTTAGAATGCGGACGTTGTCGAGCGTATTCGGCTCGGGGATCATCGCCTGAAGCGCGAACCACTTGTCCACCACCAACGCATCTGAGGCGAAGCGCAAATAAAAATCGGCAATGGCACGTTTGCGCTCGGGCGTATTGTGCAACGAGAGCGTTGCAAGCGCCGCCATGCGATCGGTCATATTGTCGGCGGCATGATATTGCCGTGCTGCACGCGCAATACCTGACGGCGAACCGTTTGCTGCCAGTAAGTCGAGCGCGACATTGCGTAGGGCGCGGCACCCGGCGCCCTTGGCATCGGGCGAATAGCTGCCAGGCACGGCCATGCGCTCGTAAGTAGCTGCAAGAGCGGAGGCGAGGCGCTCGCCAATATCGGCGCGTAGCTTGGCACGCGCCCGGAAGATCGCATCTGGGTCGATATCACGTCCAATTTCGCGCGCGATATCGCCTTCGCCGGGGGGTACAACCGCGAGCGCTATAAACGCCGGCTCAAGCCCACCGTCCGCAAGGAGCGCCGCGACCGCAAGGATCAATTTGTCATCGCTGCGCGGGGATTGGCCTGCCTGTATTGCTGCCGCGTTGTCGATGAGCAGGCGCATCGAGATGGTCTGCAGTGCCTGCCACCGATTGAACGCGTCGCTGTCGTGGGCGGCGAGGAACGCGAGATCGTCGGAATCGACGTGAACGTCGAGCCTGACGGGCGCCGAAAAGCCGCGATTGATTGAAGGCACCGGGCATTCGGCGATGCCGGAAAATTCAAACGTCGCAGCTTGCTCGCTCAGTACCAAAACATTGTGCTCAACTTTTCCACCGGCGATCTGGCTGATCGGCAGGTCGCGCCCGTCCTTACCCACGAGACCGAAGGCTAGCGGAATAACCATGGGTTCCTTGACCGGCTGACCCGGCGTCGGCGGCAAGATTTGCCTGCAATCCAATGTGTAGGTTTTGTTTGCCTCGTTGAACCGGCCGCGGACCGTGACCTCAGGCGTGCCGGCCTGGCTGTACCAGCGCATGAACTGCGTCAGATCGCGTCCGCTGGCGTCGGCGAAGCACCGGATGAACTGCTCGACAGTAGCGGCCTCGCCGTCATGGCGAGAGAAATAGAGGTCCATGCCAGCACGGAATTTTTCCCGACCTATCAGCGTCTGCACCATCCGCACCAGTTCAGCGCCTTTCTCGTAGACGGTGGCCGTGTAGAAATTGTTGATCTCCTTGTAGATCTCAGGACGGACCGGATGCGCCAACGGCCCGGAGTCCTCGATGAACTGCGCCGCACGAAGCCCACGCACGTCGGCGATCCGCTTTACCGGCCGCGAGCGCATGTCGGAAGAAAATTCCTGATCGCGGAAAACGGTGAGACCTTCCTTCAGGCAGAGTTGAAACCAGTCGCGGCAGGTAATGCGGTTGCCGGTCCAGTTGTGGAAATATTCGTGTGCGATCACCGCTTCGATATGGGCGAAGTCGGCGTCGGTAGCGGTGGCGGCGCTGGCGAGTACGTATTTATCGTTGAAGACGTTGAGGCCCTTGTTCTCCATCGCACCCATATTGAAGTCGGACACGGCAACGATCATGAAAATATCGAGATCATATTCGCGGCCAAAGGTCTGCTCGTCCCAACGCATGGAGCGTTTCAGTGAGTCCATCGCGTAGCTGCAACGGTCCTGCTTGCCGTGCTCGACATAGATACGCAGCACCACGTTACGGCCGGACAGCGTAACGAAGCTGTCCTCCACGCAAGCCAGGTCGCCGCCAACCAACGCGAACAGATAGGATGGTTTGGGATGCGGATCGTGCCAGATAGCGAAATGACGGCCGCCCGGAAGAACGCCGCTTTCGATCTGGTTGCCGTTCGACAGCAGCACCGGCGCTCCCGCTTTGTCCGCCTCGATCCGGGTCGTATAGACCGCCATCACGTCGGGTCGGTCGGGAAAATAAGTGATACGGCGGAAGCCCTCGGCTTCGCATTGCGTGCAATACGTGCCGCTGGAACGGTAAAGTCCCGATAGCTGGGTATTCGCCGACGGATCGAGCAGGGTCTCGATTTCAAGTTTGAATGGGTGGTTTGGCGGCTGCGGAATTGTGAGGCTGTCGGGCGTCACAACATAGCTGTCTGCGGGCAAGGCGGTCCCGTCGAGCTTGAGGGAGACCAGGGACAGTCCATCACCATCCAGCACCAGCGGGGCAGCCGTTGTTTCAGGATTGGGCTTGAGCGCTATTGTCGCGCGCACTCTTGCCGCTGTTGGATGCAGCGATACGTCGAGTGAAACGGTTTCCACCAGCCAGTCGGGCGGGCGGTAGTCTTGCAGGCGGACAGGCTGGGCAATATCGGTGCGCATGGCTTTTGATCTAGAATGTCCGAGCGCCAATTGGAAGAATGAATGATGCAGACCATGCATGCCATGGTGCTTGACCAGCCACGCACGCCGCTCGTCATGCGCGAGCGGCCGCTACCCTCGCCGGGCGCCGGCGAAATCATGGTCGCGGTGACAGCTTGCGGGGTTTGCCGCACCGATCTGCATGTGGTGGATGGGGACCTTCCGCACCCGAAGCTGCCGCTTGTCCCCGGCCACGAAATTGTAGGCCAGGTATCGGCGTTAGGAGAGGGCGTAAGCGGATTTGCAATTGGCGAACGCGTCGGCGTGCCGTGGCTGGGTGCGACTTGTGGTGTATGTCCGTATTGTCGCAGCGATCGTGAAAACCTGTGTGATACGCCGGTATTCACGGGGTATACGCGCGATGGCGGTTTCGCCACGCATACGCTCGCCGACGCACGCTTTTGTTTTTCGCTGGGCACAGCGGGTGACGATGCGCAGATCGCGCCCTGGCTTTGCGCCGGCCTGATCGGCTGGCGCAGCTATCGCATTGCAGGCGAGGGTGAGACCCTCGGACTTTATGGATTCGGGGCGGCCGCGCATATTTTGGCGCAGGTCGCAAAATGGCAAGGCCGCCGCGTGTTTGCGTTCACACGCAAAGGCGATCAAGCGGCGCAGGAATTCGCCCGCTCGCTTGGCGCGGTATGGGCGGGCGGCTCCGACGAATTGCCGACAGAGTTGCTCGACGCCGCAATCATCTTTGCGCCGGTTGGTACATTGGTGCCGACAGCCCTCAAGGCGGTAAAGAAGGGCGGACGCGTCGTGTGTGGCGGTATTCATATGTCGGATATCCCGAGCTTTCCCTACAAGTTGCTTTGGGAGGAACGGCAGCTGATGTCGGTCGCAAACCTGACGCGCGGAGACGCGCGTGAATTTCTGGAGGTTGCGCCCAAGGCCGGCGTGATGTGCGCGGTAACACGCTATCCACTCGCACGCGCCAACGACGCATTGTCGGATTTGCGCAACGGTCGCCTGCAGGGTGCGGCAGTTCTCTTGCCCTAGTCTCGGCGCGGCATTGACACAAACATTCCTCACTTTTCCGCGGAACGATCATGCGTCGCCATCGTTGCGTTTTCGACCGTCCGGTCGGTGGGGATCATCAAGATGGCGAAAGGCGCACGGTTCGTGGCGCTCGAACTCATGGCGAGGAATTTGCGCGGTCCTCGTCGTGTTGTTTCATTTTGTTTCCGTGTTGCCGAGCTCTCTCGGAAGCTCGATGTTCGTGCGCAACGCCTACTTGTTTGTCGATTTCTTTTTCGTGCTCAGCGGTTTTGTGCTCTGCCACGGTTATCGCGGAAAGGTCTCCAAGGCGAGCGAGTTATGGCAATTTATTTTGCGGCGCTTCGCGCGCGTTTGGCCACTGCACGCCATGATGCTCATCGCGTTTTTCGTCGCAATCGTTTGTATCGGCCATCTACCCCATCCTGACGATCTCACGCTCACCTGGAAGGAAAATAGCTACGCATTACAGGCACTGCTGCCCGACCTGCTGTTGTTGAATGCAGTCGGGTTGCATGGCTCAGTGTGGAACGGGCCAGCCTGGAGCATAGGCGCCGAATTCTATGTCTATTTGCTGTTCGCGCTCTTGCTTCTGTTCGCGAGCCGCCGTCTTGTTGCGACCTGCATTGCGCTGTCAATCATCGCGCTGGCCTTCATTTTTTGGCGGTCGCCGGATCTCATGAACACGACTTGGGACTTTGGTCTGATCCGTTGCATCGCTGGATTTTTTAGCGGCGTCGTTGCCTATCATTTATATGAGCGGTTGGGGGCGAGTGAGCCGTTTAAAGCGACAATGTTTGAGTTCACGGCTGTTGTGCTCGTCATCTTGTTCGTCTTCTATTCCGGAGCAGGCCCCGATTCAGTATTTGTCACCAGCCTTGCCGCGCCACTGACATTTGGCATGGCGGTGATCGTGTTTGCGCGCGACCGTGGGCTTTTTTCGTTTGTGCTGCGCGCGCGGCCGTTCCGTGCGTTGGGGCGCTATTCACTTGCAATCTATATCATTCATCAGCCGCTGCTGATTGTGGCGTGTTACGGCGTCTGGCTTTCCGGCTATCAGACCTGGGCTTTTGGTTCATCGACGGGAAAGCCGGAAATGGGATCGCCCGATCTTTTTCTGGTTGATTTTGTCCTGGCAGTTATCGTTATCGCTGCCGGCACCTACCGCTTTGCCGAGCTGCCAGCTCGCAATTGTTTGAACCGCCTTGCCAAAAAACCAGTTCAGTTGAAAGCCCGAAATTCGCGCGTTCGGGCTTTATCGCTTGCAGGAAGGCGGCGCGCAGCGGCCTGAACATGCGCGCTTATCGAATCGGTTCGGCATGGCCGATCACACGCTTGATCGACGGCGACCGCTCTTTCAGGGCACGCTCGAGCGCATCGACATTTTCGTGCACAGTCTGCACGCTCAGCTGAGGATCGACGCGGCAGTGGAAATTGACGATTTCGCCCTCGTCAGTTTCGCGAACGCGAACTTCATGCACATCGCGGATATTGCGGCCCTCTGCCGCGAGCTCCGATAGCGCAATCGCAACTGCCTTGACCCTTTCGGGCGGCGCTTCGCGACCCGAAGCATCCTGCGGCTGCAAAGGCTCGATGTGTGTTTCGACCTCGACGGCGGCGCCAAGCTCGGCTGCTATTGCCTCCTCCAGCCCGTCTGCCATTTCGTGCGCCGCGAGGAGTGAAAGCTTGCCGTCGACCTCAAGGTCGAGCGACACTGCCCGCTTGCCGCCGAGCTCATGAACCGTGACGTGATGCACCGCGAGCGCCCGGTTGCGTGCGATCACCATCACGCAATCGAGGACGCTCTCATTGCTGAGCGCGACCGGATCGGTCGTTACGGTCGGCTCCGCGCCCGGCATCTGCCTGCGGATCGCGTCGGCGATCTGGTCCTTGAGCGCGCTCACGCGGTCGAGCGGCAGTGTGCGGCTGACCGCGACACCGAGATCGATGAAGGTTTTTTCGCCGACGGCGCGGACGCGCACTTGCTCGACCGCGACTACGCCGGTGATTTTTGCCGCAATGGCTGTAATTTTTTCTGCGGCGCCGGGCGGCGCAACGTCGATGAGCGTATCGATGGTTCTCTTGCCGAGACGCCAGCCGGCAAAGCAGACGAGCACCGCCACCACCAGTGCCGCGGCCGAATCCGCCCATGGCAGCCCGAAATACACACCGAACAAGCCGATCAGCACGGCCAAAGAAGACCAAAGATCGGAGGAAAAATGCAACGCGTCTGCTTCGAGCGCATGGCTCGATGTCTTTTCCGCCGTGTGCGATAGCGCCCGGGCGCGGAAGAAGTCGACGACAATCGACCCGATGATCACGCCGAAGGCCCACACTGTCGCTTCGACCAGATGGCCCTCATGCTCGACCAGCCGCTTGATTGCTTCCCAGATCACCACGCCGGACAGTAAAAATAACAGGGCCGTTTCGGCCAGCGCGGACACCGCTTCGACTTTGCCATGCCCGTAGTGATGCTGTTCGTCGGCTGGCTTCCCGGAAATACGAACGGCAACATAGGTCATGATCGTCGCGCCGAGATCGATCAGCGAGTGTCCCGCCTCTGACAGAATCGCCAAAGAGCCAGTGGCAAAGCCGACCAGTCCCTTTGCGATGGTCAGGCCTGCCGAAGCCGCGATCGAGGAAAGGGCGACTTGTTCTTTTTCGCTCTGCATGTGGCGCCGGTGTAGCCTAAATGGCTGAAAATTTCGAGAACAACCGGGGGCCTTTATGTTACAGGGTAATTGATTTTCCGTCCGCTGCCGCCGAGCGCGTGACGGCGTCGAGAATACGAATGTTGGCGAGCAATTGGTCGGTCGTGAAGCGATAGGGCGCACGGCCTTCAACCGCATCGCCCCAGGCCTCGAAATTCATCCGAACGGTATTGATATGGTGGAAGTTACGCGTCTGTCGGCTGCCGTCCGGGGCGCAGTGCACAAAGCTCGACGGGATACCTTTGTCGACGTTGCCGCCTTCCTGCACCTCGACCCAGCCCTGATCGCAAACGAGCGTGAAGCGGCCGTAGAAAGGCGGGGTCGACAAACAGGTAATTCGGCCGCGCGCTCCATTTTCAAATTCGATTTCGGCACTCACAAAGTCTTCCGAAGGCGCCGGAAATATTTGCGAAGCCGTGCGTGCGGTGACGCGGACGGGTCCACCTGCAAAAGACACGAACATGTCGCCAAGGTGGATGCCAAGCGCGGTCCAGGCGCCAGCCGGCGCGTGCCGGGGATCGCGTCGCCAGTTCGACGGATCCATCTTCCGAAAATTATTGTGGCTGACATTGGCGTCCATGTGCAGCACGCGGCCAAGAGCACCGCTCTCGAACAGGCGCCGCATCTCTTCCATTGCGGGCTCATAACGCCTCTCATGGCCAATGCCGAGCACGCCACCGGCCTTGGCGCAGGCTGCCAGAATTCTTTCAGCACTTGCGGTCGTGAGTGCGAGAGGTTTTTCGCAGAATACCTGCTTGCCGGCACCGAACGCCGCGATTGCCATCTCTTCGTGCAGCAAATGCGGGGTTACGACGGCAACGGCATCGACATCGGGCCGCTCGAGCAATGTCGTGTAGTCGTCGGCCAAGTCAAACTTATGAGCGGCAGCAAACGGCGCCGCCATCCTGGTGTCGATATCGCATCCGGCCACCACATTGAAGCGGGGGCTCTCGGCAAGACAGGTCACAATCTGCTTGCCCCACCAGCCAAGCCCAATAATTCCGATGCGGATCATTGCGGGTCGTTCCCTTGCGGTTTTCGACCACAACAATGCGGGGCTTATGCTTAATGCGCAATGGATTACCTTTCGGGCGCCGCCTGCGCCAGCCCGGGTCCGTCACCGAGGCCGCCGCAGGCATCCGGGCGCCGAATTTTTTGCACCGAGTGGGCAGACCCCAATTCAGCCGCCAGAGCCCGAAATAAACTCACGTCGCACGGTACGCAGGATGATGATCAGGTCGAGCCACAAAGACCACCGCTCGATATACTGCAAATCATGGTCAAGCCGTTCAATAGCGGAAAGGGGGGCAGCAGTGCTACCGCGATAGCCGGATGCCTGCGCCAGGCCGGTGATGCCGGGGCGCATATTATGCCGCTGAAAATAATATGGCGTGAGTTCTTCGTACAAAATGCCTCCCGCCAGCATGCCTGGCACATGCGGGCGTGGCCCTACAAGGGACATGTCGCCAATGATCACGTTGATAAGCTGTGGAAGCTCATCAAAACTCGTCTTCCGCAAAAAGCGCCCAAGTGGCGTCACCCGAGGGTCATCGGATGTCGTCTGTCGCGTCCCGCGATTGTCGCTGACCTGGATGTACATCGTGCGAAATTTGTAAATCCAGAATCGGCGGTTGTGATAGCCGTAACGCTTTTGTCGGAAGAAGACTGGCCCGGGCGATGTGATTTTAATCGCGAATACAATGCCGATCAGGAGCGGCGCAAACAACAGAAGTCCAAGGCTGGCGCCAATTACGTCAACTGCTCTTTTTACCGCTAACAGCAAAAGCGACGGTTCGAGGGTTGCCAGGTCATCGGTCCAACAACGGCGTGCTCGACGTTTTCGGCTTCTCCGGTCCCGTGAATGCGCGGCTACGGGAAATATCGACGTCGGCACACTTATGTTGCGAAGCCGACTTAACGGAACAGAAATACCAGATGCCATCGTAGCTACCCTAGCACGACTTGAATTGCACTTGAATCACTATGGGCCGCAGCGCGGTGTACATTGCACTCTAAGCTACCTGACAATGTGAAAACATTGAGACGCTTCAGCTTCACGATATGCTTCATTTTTTTGCAGACCCGCACCTTAAACAGACGGCGAACCCTTGAAAACGTTTAGTTCGCCAGAAATGTTCAGATGATAACCGATAAAAAGAATCAGACTTGATATTTAACTAACGCCGACGTTTGGACACAGATTGTCTTTAAACAGGCGGGGCGTGCAAATCGGAGAGCTTCGCGCAACCGGAATACGGAGCGGGCCATGGTGCGACTGGTCCCTATTCGATTTCGAATTGAGAATTGCTTTTCTGGCCGAACCGATCTCGCCTGTTCGGGCCGTCAGATGCGGAACGGACTCTTTGCCATCAACATGATCGTTTGGGTTTTTATTATTGTTGCTTTCAGCTACCTCGCTCAAAAGGTTCTGTGATACCGCCAAGAAATTTTTTTTATAGCGGAACCATATGACGATTTAGCGCTTTTGGTTTGCACGAGACTTGCGTGCCAAACGCGGCACGGAATACGCGGAAAGAGTTGACGACCGGGGGGTGAGTTTATGCGTCTGCATCCAAACGTCTTTTTTTTATTGGTGGCTACCTTTTTGGCAGGCTGTAGCTCTGGCGGAAATAATCAGACCGGCCTGACGGGGGCAGCGCTATCGAGCTATGCCGGACCCGGTCCACTACGCGGCTCGGACGAACCATACAAGTTGGGCCCCGGCGATAGGATACGTCTCAAGGTCTATGACGATCAAAATTTGACCGGCGAATACGAAGTCGACAGTACCGGGTTCGTATCAATTCCGCTCGTCGGTCGGGCCCGTGCATCCGGACTAACCACAAACCAGCTCGAAAAGACGCTCACCGGTCGCATGAAGGGCAGCATCTCACAGGACCCCAAGATCAACGTTGAGATCGCTTCGTATGCTCCTTTCTATATCTACGGAGAAGTCAAGAAAGCCGGTGTCTACCCGTTTCAGCCTGGTATCACGGTTGCTGATGCCGTTGCGACGGCGGGTGGCCTGACCTATCGGGCGGACGAAAGCACCATCTACTTGCAACGCGCCGGAGCCGCCTCTCAACAGGCAGTGCGACTTGATGTTCCGGTGCGTATCTTCCCCGGCGACAATATTCGAGTTGCTGAGCGGATGTTCTGAGAATTTTCGCGTGCAGTGTACCTCACAGATGGCGGACATTGATCGACATGACACGAATAAATGAAGGCCTCGGTTATTCCGAATTCCCGATTATGCACCGCGGGAACGGTTGGACGATGTACGTGTTCTTTGGTTGTAGGGAATTCCCTTCAATTTGTTCGTGGTGTCGATGAAATGGCAATTCTCGGTGATGTTTGGTGGAAACACGACTTCAAGATTTTGCTCCGATATCGCCTGGAACTAGTCGAATGATGCGTGGATACGAGAGATAAAAAAAGCGGGCCGGCTGGTCCAACTCGTAGCGAAATCCAAATGGTGATCGCATGCGGTGGGGCTAGCGTCAGTGAACCTGTTAAGTGCGAGGAAGCGTCTCTGGGTGCGGCCAGCCATTGTCGGCGGCATGCTTGTTGCCTCGACCTTTCGGTCCGATGCGCAGGTCATTCCGACGCGGGAGATAGTGATGCCGCCCTGGAATACTCAACATGTCTTTGAGCCGGCGCCGCTGCCGCAATTGGCGGACCCAGATTCGCGCGAAGTCGTGGCGCCTGAAGACACGCCGGTGAAAGGAAGGGTGCACCCGGACTACGCGGCGCGAGGAATTCGGGCAGGCGACTGGATGTTCAATCCGACGCTATATGCAGGCGCGCTCTATAACAGCAACGTTTTCGCCTCGCCCAGTAACCAGCAAAGCGACATCGTCGCACAGGTTGGCGCAGGTCTGGGCGCGCAAAGCCTTTGGGAGCGGCATGGCATCAATGTAAATTTTGGGGCGTTATCCACGCTTTACGGGCACCATTCAGGCCTGAACCAAACCGACGCGAACTTCACAACCACTGGCCACTTTGACATCGATCACAGCACCCAGCTGCTGGGCGCTTTCAGGGCATCTTACCTTCATGTGGGGGTCGGCACGCTCACTTCGCCCACCGGTGCCGTCGAACCAACACCATATACGCACTTGTCCGGCGACCTGGCGCTTCGAAAGGAGTTTGGTCGCGTAACGACTGCGTTTGGCACGCGCGTGGAATCCTACGACTATGGCTCAACTATTGCGCAGAATGGCTCGATCATCAGTCAGGATGCCCGCGATGGACAGATTTATACGGCGTATGGCCGAACCGATTACGCATTTTCCGAAAAATCGGCATTTTTCACCTCGGTCGAAGGCAATTGGCGAAACTTGCAGGGGACGCCAACTCAGTCGTTGGAGTCAGATGGCTATCGCGCGCTAGCCGGGTTCGATCTTGAGTTCACTCACCTGATCAAAGGCGAGCTTGCGGCTGGCTATCTAAAGCAACACTATTTTGCGTCATCAATTGGCAACATCGAAGGCCCAGCATACCGCGCAATGCTGACCTGGAGTCCGTCGCGATTAGTGGACGTCCACTTAAACGCTGAGCAGCTCGTAACCGAAGTTTCGGATACCACCGCAACCGGCGTTCTTGCTAACGCGGTGCAGCTGGGGATCGACTATGAATTCCGGCCGAACATTGTTGTCTTGACCGCGGCGACTTTCGAGAAAGATCGCTTTCAGGGACAGACACGAGAAGACAATGTCTACGCGCTCGACGCACGGATCAACTACGCCCTGAACAATGTGACCTCGATTTCATTGCGATATCGCTACACGCGTCGGGATAGCAATGCCCCAGACGCCAGCTATGACCAACACCTAGTAGGCGTGAATGCTTCAGCCCATTTCTGATTATCGTACGCGCAAGGATTTGTTACAGATGTCGCCGTCCATGTCGGACGGCGACACGGAAAATCGTTCCGTCGATCTGCGAGAGCTAGTGCAAATTCTGCGCCGGCGACGGTGGATAGTGATAATCACGACTCTTGCGGTAACAACGGGGGCAATTCTCTTCGTCCTTTTCGCTACGCCGCGCTACACGGCCACATCAACAGTCTTTATCGATCCGCATCGCAGCAGCGTTGTCGATAACAACAACAATCAATCACCCACTTATAATCCTCCGACCGACGACGCGACCATCAACAGCCAGGTGGCGCTGATACAATCAATCACTGTATTGCAACGGGTTGTGGACGATCTGGATCTGACTCACGATTTGGAATTCGGTCCGCACTCGAGCGTCCTTGATCCGATCAAAAAACTCTTCGCAACGAAACGGACGCTAGCGCCGGGACAAAGTGAGGAGGACGTGGCAAGGGCCGCAACGGTCGACTTCCTATTGCGACACCGATTAAAGGTTACGCGCCAGACAGCAACTTTTCTCATCGATATCAACGTCACTTCGGAAAGTGCGGAAAAGGCAGCGAAAATCGCAAATGCGATAGCCAATTCCTATTTTTATGAGCTGGTGCGCAGCAAATACGAAACGCAGAAAATTGCGGCTTCGTGGTTTAACAAGCAGGCGGAAGACCTCAGGTCTCAGATGCTGGCCTCCGACCGGGCCGTCGAAGAATTCCGTGCCACCCACAACCTGACGGCCGCGCAGGGGATCACCATCAATGACCAGCAGCTCGGCGATCTCAATAAAAAGCTCATCGAAGCACACGTTCAAACCGCCGAGGCGCGCGCTAAATTTGAGCAGGTTCAGAATATCGCCAAGACGAAAGCGGATCCGGGCACACTAAGCCAGGCTTTGTCGTCGGAGGTTATTGGGCGATTGCGAGCTCAATACGCGGATGTGGCGAAGAACTTCGCTGATGTATCGAGCAAATTCAGTGCGCAACATCCACAAGTAGTGAATGCGAGAGCCCAGTTGCGCGAGACGCAAAAACTGATCAATGAAGAAGTCCAGCGAATTCTAGAAAGCGCGCGGCAGGATATGGAAGTAGCGCAGTCGGGGGAAGACGTACTGCAGAAGAGCCTCGACAATCTCAAGCGTGTTTCTAGTGAATCTGGAAATGATCAAGTGCGGTTGCGCGAGCTTCAGCGCGAGGCAGATGCTAATCGAACGCTCTACGCATCTTTTCTCACTCGTTACAAGGAAACGAGCGCACAGGAAAGCGTGGATTTACCGGACTCTCGGATTGTTTCAAAAGCGGATATTCCCGCAAGTCCGTCGTTCCCAAAGACACTTCTCATCCTTGCGCTCGCATTGGCCGGGGGTGTCATCTGTGGGAGCCTGCTCGCGTTTGCGGTCGAACGTTTAGACCGGCGGGTCAAGTCGCTTCGGCAGGCTGAAGAAGTCACCGGCGTTCCGACGCTCGCCGCGATTCCACTCATTGGCCCGCGGGAACTTGCCCGCCGCGCGATACGCGGCCGGGCGGAATTAGACCAGTATGACCCCAACGCAACGGGGATGCTTCCGCCAGCGATGCAACCGCCGTTAACGCGGTATGTCCTGGACGAACCGACTTCGTTGTTTGCGGAGTCGGTACGTGCCGTTCGTCTCGCCATTCAGCGCGCATCTCGTACTTCATCCGTCAAAACGGTCGTTGTCTCATCCTCCATTGACGGGGAAGGCAAGACGACACTGGCAGTGAATTTGGCGCGGTCGCTTGCGACTCTGGGGATGCGGACGATTTTGGTTGACGGCGATTTGCGGAATCCCGAAATGAGTCGGTCGCTGTGTCCCCAAGTGAGTATGGGTGCAATCGACGTTGCCGCCGGTCGGGCCCGTTTCGAACAGGCATTGCTTTTCGATCGTGCTACGGGCCTTGCAGTGCTTCCGTCACCCCCGCGGCAGGCAACAGCGGGTGACGTAGAATTTGTCTTTTCCACCGGGATGAGCACGATCCTCGATCAACTGCGGCAGCATTTCGATTACGTCATTGTCGATTCGCCGCCAATAATTCCCTTGGTTGACGCGCGCGCTTTAGCAGAGATCGCGGACCGCATCATTCTCACTATCCGCTGGGACAGCACGCCCCAAGATGTCGTCGCGCAAGCGTTGGAGGCATTGGCTCCCACCTATGATCGCTTGCTCGGTACTGTTCTTACACGCGTCGATATGCACCGACTGCGCTTTTACGATTTCTATCGAAGCTCTTCCTACCTGACACCATATTCCTATCTTGGGCAGCCGCGCGCGGAGGTCGGAGTACAAAAATGAAATTGATCATCGCGCTATTGGTGGTTCTTGGTCTCGTCGGTCCGGCATCGGCGGAGAGTTGTAGCAAAAGCCGCGAATACGTCTTGGAAGGCCTTGCAGGGGACTTAACAAAGCCCGCGGCAAGCTATCAGGATTTGTTCAAGGTCTGCGTCGAAGCACTGACATTGGTCAACGTGAAGGACGCATTTGTTTTGAAAGATGGCGCTATCGCGATTCTTCCCAGGAGCAACGCCGTATTCGCGACAGCCGAAACGCTTGCTCAATTTTGCCAGCGTTTTCCTAACGGCTTTGTCCGCTTCCTCACCCCACAAGAACAAAGGAAGGCCCGCTCGATCGGATTTGTTGCTTTATTGTCCTCAAGCGGCGCGACGCCGTGTGCAAAAATCCGCGGCATGACGTGAGGGGAGTATTGGTGTCAATGACTGCCATGTCACCGCAATCAGGTGTTGTCGGCGCGAGCTTATATAATATGCCCGCCGACGCTCGCTGGTATGTGGTGCACACGCAGCCACGTGCCGAGAGCCGGGCGGTCTATCACCTCGAAATGCAGAGCTTTCGAGTATTGTGCCCGCGTTTTCGAAAAACTGTGCGTCATGCCCGCAAGGCAAAGAGAGTGCTCGCTCCTTTGTTCCCTAATTACCTTTTTGTGCATTTGGACCTTTCGCGCGATCAATGGCGAAGCATTAACGGCACTCGCGGCGTCCTTTACCTTTTGATGCAGGGGGGGCGACCGCAACCGGTCCCGAACGGCATTGTTGATAGCCTGCAAGCGCGAATGCGTACTGATGGCACTGTAGACTGGACGCATACATTCGAGGTTGGTCGAACGGTTCGTATTGCGGATGGTCCGTTCGCAGAGTTTTTGGGAACGCTTGAGTATCTAGATACAGCAGGCCGCGTTCGTGTGCTGCTCGATCTGCTTGGGCGTTCGGTTACTGTGACTTTGCGTTGCGAAGGCCTGTTGCCTGCGACGTGACGCGAAAGCGTAAGTGTTGCGGGTCGATAAGCTCACGCCGGGTGAAACGTCGTTTCACCCTAACTGCGGTAGCGTGGCAAAATGCAAATAAGAACCCCTCAATTCCGGCACGCCACGCGAATTGCTTCTTCCCGAACTTTAGTTCGTAGCCATCAAAAAACGAACTTTCAAAGCAACATCTGCAGGAAAAACGGCGCCCGTAGAGATAATATGAGGATACTTTCTGTAATCTCATGTTACCCGCCCCATGCGATTGGGGGCGCGGAATTCGCCGCAGTCAATTTGAATCAATGGCTGGTTGATCAAGGCTACCAGGTGGCCGTAGTCACGTCTTGTGAAGAGGGAGAAGAAGAACTTTTCGGCGAGCGAGTGAACGGCGTTCGGGTTTGGCGCCTTAGGTGGCCGCGCAATCACACACTCAGGCGCCATAACGCCGCGACGCACAGCCAAAAGATAATTTGGCAACTACAGGATCATTTTGATCCGAGAAACCGAAAGTTGATGGCGCGTGTGTTGGACGAATTTCGTCCTGACTTTACACTCATTCATGTCGTAACCGGACTAGGATACAATAGCCTCTATGAAATTGGCGCCAGAGATATTCCTTCAATCTATTTCATGCATGACCCTAACCTGATCTGCGCCAAGGCGTCGATGTTCAAAAATGGAAAGGAGTGTGCCTCCCAGTGCTTCCAATGCAAACTCGTTGGCCAGGTTCGGTTTTCTGCTGTAACAAGTATTCGGCGAGTTGCATTCGTTTCCCCGTCTCGAGCGAACTTGGCTTTGGCGTCTCGCTTTCACCCCTTAGATAATTATTTAACGGCCACCATCCTCAACGCGACCAAGTATGCCATCGGCAAAGTCCCGCGGGAGAATGCAGGACACTTGCGCATTCTTTTTGCGGGCCGACTCCACGACAACAAGGGCATAAGGGTACTGCTGACGGCGCTCGAGCAAATCGTGGCAAGCCGTCCATTTAAGATAACTATTCTTGGGAGCGGCCCCCACGAGGCGCGTTTGCGTGCTGATTTTCAACATTATGCATGGTGCGAATTCTGCGGTCGCGTTTCAGAAAGCGAGGTCGCAAACCGAATTGCCAACAGCGATGTGCTGTGCGTGCCTTCGATTGCACGCGAGAACTCGCCCGGCGTCATCATCCATGCCTTATCGAAAGGTTTGCCGGTAATTGCGAGCGCACAAGGCGGCATTCCAGAATTGGTTCACAACGACAAGAATGGCTTGTTATTGACCGCGGGTGATGTAGCTACGTGGCACAAGGCGCTTGCAGACATTATCGAAGATCCTTCGCCCCTTGAAAGATGGCGAATATATGCGGACGCGCATGCGCAGGATTTCGATCAGGATAACTTGGGTCGGAAGCTTCTTGCCCTGATGGAAAATACAGTCAATCAACATGGCTGTCATCGGCAGGCCGCCTAATGTGGTGCCCAATGGTGATTTCATTTCGTCGGTCTTCTTGTAGAAGAATGGACCCATGTCTGTAGGTTCCGACAGTGCGATCTTCCGAGAGCCACCGCATCCTGCGTTCGCACTTGTTGCTGGAGGCGGCCGCACGGTGTGGCAAATTCTGCAGCGCGGTGACCGAAAACTTGCATTGCCCGATTATGGTCAATT
The DNA here is from genome assembly GCA_963762485.1 of uncultured Pseudomonadota bacterium. Lineage (GTDB taxonomy): Bacteria > Pseudomonadota > Alphaproteobacteria > Rhizobiales > Xanthobacteraceae > Pseudolabrys. Next base: position 138,351 of record CAVXLE010000004.1, read on the forward strand.
GGCGGCTGCGGCGGCATACCTGTTCTTTCTAAAAGAGGTTTTTGGAGGCATCTTCCGTTTTGTTACCGTCCACACCGGATTGCTTTTTCTCAATTATGTGCCCCCGCTCCTGACAATTTTTGCACTCGCGAGCTTTTATATCCACGTCTTCAAAGTGGAGCGCATTCACTATCTTATGGTGTGGTTCACCTTGCTGGCTGGTGTATTTGTCTCATACGCTTTTGTGAATGAAATTCCATCGCTTCAAAGTGCAGTCGGCTTTTATATCTGGCTCCCCTTCATAGCCGGGCTATTACTGAGCCTTCAACGCAATGAGCAAGTGTTGTTTAAATCCATGCTGGCGCTTTGGTGCATGGCAGTTGTGGGGGTATTGATAAACAGCATTGTAGACTTTCCATGGGCTGGCGCTTCCTACGAAGTTCTGGGTGTGCCGCGAGAAATAGCGCGCAAATGGTCTTATCTCGGCTTCGATCGGATTGCTGGATTTGGACGCGCGAGCTTCGCTGCAGCGTATATGATTCTTTTTTACTCTTGTTGCATTCTGGTTTCGCACAAATATTCTTTGGTTGTCCGGTGGAGCTGTTATCTCATTTCTGGTTACGCTTTGTTTCTAACAACTAGTAAGAGTCCAATACTTATTTGGGCTATAATACCATTTTTCTTATCAATTTATGAGGCTACCGGGAGTGTTTTTGGCCGACACTCGCTCGTCTCCTACTATTGGGCTAAATCAACGATAATATTTCTGCTTGTTCTTTTGATAGGCCTACCGCTTTGGGGCAATATCCCCGACGTCGCGCAAAATCGTCTACAGATTTATTTCTTTACATTCACGTCATTGGCGGACCGAATGCAAATAACGTGGCCTGATGCTTTTACGTTGCTTTCGCACGGAGGAAATATACTCCTGGGACGGGGAGTTGGTGGGATTGGCACGCCTCAGCAATTTTACGAGACCGATCTATACAACTACGCAGACAATCTTTTTGTTTATCTATATGTGTCAACCGGCATTGTGGGCGTCATAGCGATATTCTCAGCCCTCACTGCAAATCTCAAAGCGACCTTTATTTTTAACCGTCAGAGATTTAAAGAGACATACATCCTTCTTTTTTATCTTCTTGGCCTGGGCATAAGTGTCAATATAATTGACGGGCCTGCCCAAGCTCTTCTTCTCGGTCTGCTTGTCGGCCGGGGGTTGACTGAACGTCGGCTAAAAAAAGGCGCTAAGGCGGCCGTCGCGTTGGCGTCGAATGTCCGCCGTCGTTATGCAATTGCCGTCTAATCGATCAACAGCAATTCTGGTCTATATCAAGGTGCTGGGCCCAATTGTCACCTTCGACCGCCGAACACTGTAGAAGTCAGTTTTTTGAAAGTGTCTAACCAGAGAAAGTCCTTGGCTAACGTCGAGTGAGCCTTCCCCCTAAGGCGCTTGCATGGCAACCAATGTCGCTGGGCACTGGTTTACCAACGTTGCTTACGCAGACTGGCCAATCAACCTCCGAAAAAACATGCGCGTCCGAGGAGCATCAAAGTCAATGTTCTGCCCCAAGATCTCCGTGATCGTGCCGATCTACAACCGTGTCGACTTAATTAAAAGATCCATCGAATCGATACTTGAGCAAACCTATCCTGCTCACGAGATAATTGTGGTGGACGATGCCTCGACCGATGGTTCGCCGGACGCCGCGGAATCTATTGTCAATGAATGCATCAAGGTGATCCGATGTAAGCAAAATCGCGGGGGAGCCGCCGCGCGAAACGTCGGCATTGATGCGGCCCAAGGCGACTATATCGCTTTCCTGGATTCAGACGACACCTGGCTTCCCGACAAGCTCATGCAACAGATCAAGAGTCTAAACACTGTCGACGAGAAAGAGCGCACGATATGTTATACCAACTTAGAAATCATCACACAGCGATCGCGCAAGATTTGGAATAAGAAATTATACGACAGCAGTGAAAATATTTCTGACTATCTGATCTCAGAATCCCAGGCAATGCAAACATCCACGCTTCTCATGAGCGCCGTTCTCGCTCGCGAAATACGTTTCGATGAGAGACTTCGCAATCACCAAGACTGGGATTTTATTTTTCGCGCCAAGACAGCGGGTGCCAAATTTCTGGGAACGTTATCCGTTCTTGTGCACTACGAGAACAGTTTCAAGGCCGGGCGGATTTCATCCAAAAAGGGAACAGCCGACTCTTTATTCTGGCTTGAACTGGCAGCGCCAATGATGACAGAAAGAGCCTTGGCCACATTTTATGCGGGGGTCATATTTCCACGGATGGGGAAGGATCAAGCAGCCGTAGCATGGCGCGGTTTGGCGAAAGCAGCCTTCTTTAGACGCGTTCATTTCGACCTCATACTACGAGTTGCCATGGAACGACTGTTGTCGACAGCTGCGCTCAATGCTTTGCGAGCAACAAAGAGAATGCTTCTGCCAAATAAGGTGGTCGGCTACGAAAAATAATCATGGTCGGCTTGAGGTATTAAAATAAACTCGCAGCTGACAATTTGTTTGGCCTAACCAATGTCGTCTCCTCGACTGACGGTTCTCGCTGATATGCGATGGCCTCTGCAGACGGGAATTGGCGAGGTTCAAGATGCCTATATATCTCGTAAACCCGACGACATTTTGCTTGTCGACCTCAAGGTCAAGGGGAGAATTGGGAGTCCGCTGTCCCCGCTTTTCATTACCTTGGCATTATGGCGCGCCAGGCAATCTGATGCCTTGTTCTGGAGTGCGGGATTCGTCCCGCCGATATTCGGCTGCCGGCGTTCGTTAGTATTCGTTCACGATCTGACACATATTAAATATTACAACAGCGCCCGTCGGATTTACTACAATATCGTCCTGAAAGCCCTTTATCGCAGATGTGCCGCAATCGTCTGCGTGTCCGAATATACGCGGTCCGAGTTCTTGGCTTGGTCAAAAGTAGATCCCGCAAAGGTTTACGTACTAAAGAATGGTGTGCCGAAGCAATTCATCGAGAACAAGCTTTCGTCCATCCTTCCATATAAATACGTTCTATATCCAGGTAATCATAGGCCACACAAAAATCTACGTCGCCTTATTCAGGGTTTTGCAAAGTCGGGCATATCGAGATTTGGGTTTCATTTAGTCATCACTGGCAACGAAAATTCCGAACTCAATCCGCTGATTCAAGATAGCGGCCTCGACGGCTATGTTCACTTTCTTGGCGTTGTACCTGCGGACGAGATCGCAAAGTTATACCGCGGCGCGGAAGCCATCGCGTTCGTTTCCTTAGATGAAGGTTTTGGTCTTCCTATTCTCGAGGGGATGGCATCAGATGTTCCCGTGCTCACGTCAGAAATCGCTGCGATGCCGGAAGTGGCTGGGGACGCTGCACTAACTGTCAATCCGCTTTCGGTTAACGACATTGCGGATGCCCTGCATAGAATCACATCTGATACGGCTCTGCGACAGCTGCTCATAAAAAAAGGCCGCATTCGGACCAAGCTGTTTGATTGGGACCGTTCTGCCGCGGCGTTTTGGCAACTCATGCGGAACTTACAAGAGAACCTGCCTACTAAATCTTCTCAGAGGTCTTGGTGGCGACAAGTTAGCCATGGCGACGTCACATAAGGCTACAAAGTGAAAGCATGCCGTGGCTATTTCGCCACTATGGTGTGCACAGCTGGCATCAAGCAAACAGATGTACTTCGAAGTGAGCGATGGACTGGCAAAAGAGTTACAGATCCGTGACTCGATGAAGGATGAGCTGTTCCAAAAACTGGATTTATCTGACAGTCTAGAAAGTTGGACATTGCGAAGTAACAAGGGCCTCATTGTTGAGCAGACCAAACGCATTGCCCGCCTCTTGCCTCCAAAGGCGCGGGTTTTGGATGTCGGATTCGGATCTGGATTTTCTTCGTTGGAGCTTGGACGACAGGGATTTCTGGTTACGGGAGTCGAGCCATCGATAACCAACATTGAAATAGCAACCGGGGCGGCCAAGAAATTTGGAATTAATTTTACGGGGGCACATGCAACGGCTGAGGAAATGAGCGGGTTTGTGACCGGCGCCTTTGACGCGGTCTATTTTAACAGTAGCCTTCATCACTGCGATGATCCGTGTGCCGCGCTGCGAAATGCCTACGCGCTACTCGACAGGGGTGGAATTGTAATATTCATCGAGCCGACGCTTAAGCCTTGGCGAAGCAAAAGCTGGTTTTTCAGGCAACTCGAAAATAATCCGATAGGTATGGCCCATTACGGAGGCAACGAACATATTTATTACAATTGGGAATACGAACGGATGCTTCGCCACGCCGGATTTACTGACATTACTTACTCGTCGCTTTTTGCGGAGATGGATCCAAGACAAATGATTGTTGCAAAAATTCAATCGAAGATGGCCGGCGTGTATACACACAGCATGTTCGAAATAGCGATACGTACAGTATATTATGCGGCAATCGAGAAAGTCGCTCACACGAAAATATTCAGTACTTTTTACAAGTGGCTTTCCCTTGGCGACGGTCTATGGGTCGCTAAACGCATTTAGAGCCACGTAGCCCAAGCGTCGGACAGAAGTCGTAGGACGAAGTTGGCATTGCCTCTTGTTTAGGAAAATTAAGAGACTTCTACGCTTCTATCAGTACCGGTTATTCGGCATTGATGCTGGACTCGGAACGACGATCGATCGGAGCGTCAGAATTCGCCACGGCAGAAATGTCAGATTTGGTATTGATTGTTACGTGAATCGAGATTGCTGTTTTGACTTAACCGGCGATATTTGGATTGGAAATAACGTGGTGATAGGGCACGGCGTTACATTTATCACGGCAACTCATCAAATTGGACCAGCCTCAAGGCGTGCCGGGAAAGTGGAGGGTTCTTCAATTACTGTGGAAGATGGTGCGTGGATTGGTGCGAATGCGACCGTGTTGCCAGGCATTACCATTGCTACCGGATCGATAGTCGCCGCCGGTGCGGTCGTGACCAGGTGTGTGCCTGCAAATACACTAGTTGCCGGTATTCCCGCGAAGATCGTTCGGACGCTCTTAGATTAAACAGCGCCTACGGCTTGGGATTACTCACCTCAACTAATTGACCAACTTGGCCCCTTATCCAGTGAAGTTGCGCTTGAGCATACAAATTCGCGAACCTGGTCCGCAATTTTCGATACTTGTCCTTATTGCAGCGCTCGGCCTCGGTGTTGTGGGCTCCGCGGTTGCGCAGCGAGCCACATCGATCACCATCACGATCAAGGGAGGGCAGTTTCAACCGCATGTAATTCGTGCCAAGGCCGGCAGTTCCTTCACTCTGCGACTGCGAAACCTTGATTCGATGCCGGTTGAATTTTCCTGTCGAGCACTGCGCGCGAGCGCGCTGGTTTCGCCGAATACGAGTGAGATCGTGGAGGTCGTCGCAACGCTGCCTGGGCGTTACACGTTCATCGATGTGGCGCGCACTGCGAATCAGGGCGTTCTAATACTGGAATAGCAATGCGTTGTGTTTCCTTTTCCTATGAATGGCTTCGGTGAAATGGTTGTAGATCTTCAGGTGCGTAGTATCACCAAGACCACCTGCCCGAAACGGCAGGAATACCCTGCGGCGATCTCTCCGATCGCGCGTTTCGATGAGGCAATTTTGATGATTCGGTACCTCGCTCACTAATTTCGTGTGACAAGAAATATGCTTCATGTGCAGCGACCGTTAGAATCTGACGACGACCGCGACAGTCGGGGTCAACGCGCGAATTCAATAACTGCGTGTCCAAAATCGTCTTTTCGTGGCGATGTTGAAGGTCTCAGAGCGATCGCCGTCCTCGCCGTCATGGCGTTTCATTTTGGTAGTCAATGGTTGACAGGCGGTTTCGTCGGCGTCGACATTTTCTTCGTCATCTCGGGATACCTGATCACCGGAATGCTGGTTTCGGAACTCGAGAAGAGTGGTCATATAGACCTGCCCCGTTTCTACGGCAGAAGGGCCCGGCGTCTTCTCCCAGCGTTGCTTCTCGTCACCGTGGTGACGCTTGTTTGCGGGACGGTTATCCTATCACCTCCCGAACAGATTTCGGCCGCGCGCGCCGCGCTCGCTTCATCACTATATGTCAGCAATTTCTGGTTTCTTTGGCAGTGGTTCGACTATTTTTCGCCAGAGAATGCCCACAATCCCTTCCTTCACACTTGGACCCTATCGGTCGAAGAGCAATTCTATCTTTTCTGGCCCGCACTGATCCTGCTGGTAGGTCGTTCAAAGCCCAATTCGCGTACACTCGCCATAACGATTATTCTTACAACGGCTATTTCCTTTATAATTTGCCTTTGGCTTACGAGTACTCGCCAAGCCTGGGCGTTCTACGCGTCTCCTACTCGCGCCTGGGAATTCGGGCTCGGCGCTCTGGCTTCGCTTACGCCAGTCACGCGCTGGGCTCGCAGCTCAAAATCGGCGCCGGCCATCGGATGGATCGGCTTGGCGCTCGTGCTACTTTCATTCATCGTCGTAGATGAGGATATTCCCTTTCCAGGGCTTGCTGCCTTGTTGCCCTCAGCTGCCACAGCTTGTGTGCTGGTTAGCGGCGCGAGCGGGAAACCCGTGGGCCCGATTCTGCTACTGCGGACCGCACCGTTCCAGTGGTTCGGCCGCCTCTCATACTCGATCTATCTCTGGCACTGGCCAATTATTGTCTACGCGTCATTAGTTGATGCATCGCTATCCGTGTGGGGTCGTCTTGGATGCATAGCGCTCACGCTTGCATGCGCTGCAGCAAGTTACCATGTTCTGGAGCATCCAATCCGGTTCAACGTCTGGCTCGCTGAACGTGCGGTACGGTCGGTGGGTATGGGTTTGTCTTTCTCGATGATAGGCGCCATTGCGGCAAGTGCTACAGGGTTTTTTGTTAACTGGTCAGTAGCATCGTCACTAACACAGCGGACGATATCCGACGTGACCTTGCGCCTCCCAGCCGCCGGCAGCCGAGGTTGTTTACTCGAGTTCACTCACAGCAGACCAGTAACGTGCGTTTTTGGGTCAGACGCGGCGCCGAAGACCATTGTTTTATTTGGAGACTCCCATGCCGACGAATGGTCAACACCTCTGGCATTTCTCGCCAGTGACGAGGGATGGCGTGTCGTAACCTACTTAAAGGCCTCATGTTCGGTCGCCGACATTCCAGTCTATAATAAACGCTTGCATCGCTTTTCGCCGGAATGTGCTTCGTGGCGCTCGCAAGCACTGGCTGAGATTGTCAAGCTTCGTCCAGCCGCAGTCGTGATCTTGGAGTTCTCAAGTTACTACGTTCGTGGTCCACTTACAGATCTCGGTGAGCATGCCGTCGATTTGACAACATGGTCTGCGGGACTAGAGCGCTCCTTGCGCACGCTTAACGCCGCTGGCATTCCAATCATCGTGGTGCGGGATAACCCGACACCCGGACGGAACATCCGGGAGTGTTTGTCGTATGCCGCATGGCATGGATTGCCGGAAACGCGTTGTGCAACTCCTCGCTTGGTCGCATTGAGTGATGCTGTGACAGTTGCGGAACACAACGTCGCGAACGCAATTCCGGGCGTTCAATTCGTCGATTTTTCATCCAAATTCTGCGATCAAACGACCTGTCCAGCAGTTCGAGGAGGATTAATCGTCTACAGAGATGGTCATCATCTCACAACAGGCTACGCCATGGCGCTCGCCGAGCCGCTCAGAGCGGCATTGCGTCCGGTTATTGACGGAGAAACCAAAGGCAGCAGCGCGAGCCGGTGACAGCCGAAAATATCTCTATGCGTTGCTACGACGTATTTTTTTGCGGCCGCGAGCAAAGTGCGGTCAGAGCTTATATCACTCCGTGAGAGCAGGGGGCTTGTAATCCGAAATATATTTTTCAACCGGGCAAAATTTGCGCAAGTTGGTACAGGGTTCGGAAGAATCTGATCACGCTGCTTGAGGATGAGCGAGTGAGCAAATGCATTGGCTTTTTCGGACCCCACCAAAGAAAATATATCTGGCCCTGAAGAACAGGGTCTTGCCCAATCTCAAGTACCTCAAAAACGCGAAAATCAGGCAGTGTCGTTGTTGCGGTAAATTCTCAGTTTTCTTGCAATTTTCAGAAGGTGAAGAGTTCCGTTTTTGCATATCGTGTCGAGCAAATCTCCGGTACGAAATGTTGGCAGAGTACCTACGTACTCAGTACCCGCACATTAAATCGCTCAATGTATTAGAACTCGACCCAGATTCCCCGCTTCAGCCGATCTTGCGTGAAGCAAATACCTATGTCCGGACGTATTTCGATCCCGGTGTTGCAACAAATACCAAGAGAGCCGATGGCGCGCTAATGGCGGATATTACACGCCTACAATTCGCCAATGAATGTTTTGATATCATTGTCTCAAGTGAAGTACTGGAGCACGTGCCAGATCTTTATGCCGCATTTGACGAGGTCTATCGAGTGTTACGGCCCGGTGGCGTGCATATTTTTACTGTGCCTCCAGCGAAAACGACAAAGAAACTCGCTGCGGTCGAAAACGGAATAATCAAGCACCTAGTACATCCACCTGAATACCATGGTGATCCCTTGGGAAAAGGCGGCATCCTCGCATTTTGGCACCTTGGCCCGGATTTTCCGCAATGGTTTTCCGAATGCGACCTCGAATTTGAAGTTGTGATGGGACCTGAAGGAAAAGACGAACGCATCATTTGGCGGGCCCGTCGCCTTGAGCATGCAAGCAGAGTTATGCCTCTCAAAGCTGGATAGCACGCGCATCCAATTGGCACAGCGCCATCCTGGGTACGAAGCGTTCTGCCAATCTCTCTCAATTATCTTTTCGAGATTTGTTCGCACTGCTCAATTCGCCGAGCGTTATGGAGCCTCACTCCGAGCGAATCAACCGTGGAATGTACATCTTTGGTTTTGGAGATCAGGCGTGGAAATTTTTGAACATAAATTGGCGAGTACATCGACGCGCCTTCGTGCCAGCATACGCTTTATGTTTATCCTGAGAGGCATCGGCCTTGCCGTGTCACTAGGGTCGAGTGTCATCTTAGCGCGCATTTTGCTGCCGCATGAATTCGGCATTGCTGCTATGGCAGGATATACCCTTATGTTCTTCGCCGCGTTACGTGAATTCGGCATTACTGCAGCGACAATCCAACAAACCAAGATTTCAGACGACGAATCAAGTGCCATATTCTGGTTCAATTCCTTTATGACGCTGACATTCACCGGTCTCACCATTGCGGCCGCGCCCCTAATTTCCGAGTTCTATGATGAGCCGATCATTAAGGACGTTCTTCTGGGACTTTGTATCGGGTTTGCACTTACTGGAATTTCCGCGCAGCACGCCGCTTTACTAAAACGAGAGCTCTACTTTGGATATGTGCTGATCGCCGAGGGTTCCGGCCTCATCTTTGGGTTTGTTGCCGCTGTCTTAGTAGCCCTTCAGCGCCATGATGTCTGGGCACTCGTTGCTATGAATCTCACGCAAGCATTGGTCAGCGGCACTCTCTCGATCGTTTTGTGTGGGTGGATACCAGGCTCTCCGGTGCACATGCTCAAACATAGATCAGTTATACGATTCGGGGTCGGTGCCGTGCTCTACAGCGGCCTAAACTTTCTTACGAACAATGCAGCTGGAATACTGATCGGCCGCGCTTTTGGATCGGCCAGCTTGGGACAATACTCGCGCGCATGGCAGTTATACTCGATGCCCGGCAGCACGGTCGTTACGCCAATGCTGACTGTGATGTTTCCGTATTGGTGCCGCATAAGAGAACACGGAGACAGTTTAAAACAATCATATTTGCAGTTTATTCGCCGTTTAAGTCTTTTCTGGATTCCGGCTGCCTTTGCTCTGCCATTCATCAGCACCGATCTCATAAGGATATTGCTTGGCCCAAACTGGGAACTGGCGGGGGTCATACTTGGATGTCTCGCGCCCACTTTTGCCGCTCTGGGGATGGTTGCGCCATTTAGCCAGCTCATGCTCTGCCTTGGCCGCACTCGCGAGCTCAGAATATGGGCGATCATCGAACTAATTATTCGTGGTGGCGGGGCGGCTGCGGGTTGTCTAATCAGTCCTGTTGGCGCCGCGGTTGGCTTTAGTGCCGCGACGCTATTTGTCGCTGTCCCGATAATCATTCTTACAATCAATGTTTTCAGCGATATAAGTTGGAAAGATCAGCTTATGGCCGTTCTCCCTTCTTGGTTTGTCGCGCTCTCGACAATGGCGGCCGGGTCGATTGGTTATTTTCTTGTCGGGCCGACGGAAACCAGGTCAGCACTGCTTTCGCTCACCATCAAAGTCGCTGCGCTTCTCATCGGTTGGCTTGCTATGACTTGGACAATTCCCCAAACTCGCAAAATGCTGCTTGCTGCGGTTAAGCACGACTCATCAACCACCTTTCAATGAAATGGCGCAATGACACAAGCGAACTTGGAACAAATACTTAGACGCTCTATCGCTCACACGAAGACGATGTTATTCGGGCACAACGACCCCAGACCGGTTCCAGCGCTCGAGCCTGTATATCAACGTCTATTTGAAAGAGATCTTGAGACACTAAAAATCGAAAATCGATATTACGCAGTTGGTGCTGCGGCCAACTATGGGCTTCTTTACGTGATAGTCCGGGCCCTCAAAGAATTACGGTTTAATACCATCGTTGAGCTCGGTGCTGGACAAAGTACACTCCTCTTTGACGCGCTGGCTCGTGCAGGCCAAACGAATGCAGGCATTCTGACAATTGAACATGATCAAGATTGGGCACGGCACATAGCGTCAAAAGTAAAACATCGTGTGGTGAACGTTCAGCTCATCGAGAAGCGCGTCGGAAGGCATATTGTTCGTGGCTATGATCTCACCAACGCGCTGGACATTGAGACTATCGACTTTCTGCTAATTGATGGCCCACCGAATTATCCCCCTCCGAATCGAAACTCAAGGTTAGGCGCGTTGGAACTGATAAAACGAGTCAATAAGCAAGATTTTCTCATTATCGTAGATGACGCAGAAAGAGCAGGAGAGGCGCTGCTATCCAACGCGATTCGCACCGAGCTTAACCGCCAGGGAATTTCTTATCGAAAGGGCTCAGTTGTTTCCAATAAGCGTCAAGATGTATTTGCTGGTGGTAGATATATTTCCGCGGCCTTTTATTAGGCTGCTGATCCGTTATTGCTAAGAATCACAAGTATGCGAGGGCGGCTCAAGTCCGCTAAGCAGGCGAGAGGGCTACCAAAGCATTTCACCCAGAAACACCGAGGCAATTGAAGTGTTTGTAAACAGCGATGGGCAGATGGCAAGCTTGTCGAATTGCCCGGCTGGGTAAATAGCTTCATTACAAGAACTGGTTTTCCACAAGCACAATATACTCTTTCCATGATTGCACAGGTTGTGCGGGGTGCATGAGAGTTTCTCGTAGAACATTGCTGGCCACGGCTGCTGCGTTCGGTTTATCTGGACGGGTTCGCGGTGTAACGCCGATCGAGCCAGAAATCGGCTTTCCGCTCGATAGCGGCATCGTCAATGTGAAAAATTATGGTGCGGTTGGTGATGGCATCACGGACGACACCGCTGCCATCCTGGCCGCAATTGCCGCAATACCGATATACAACAAGTCGCACATTATGCGGACGACTATTGTCTATTTTCCAACCGGCACCTACTTGGTATCCGACACCATCATCCGAAAGACTGCCGACGCCGACCCGTACTATTCAAACCTACCGCTGTTTGGCGACGGTCGCACTCATACGAAAATCAAACTGGCCAACAACGCCAATAGGTTCGGTGATGCAGCCAAGCCGAAGCCTGTCATCCAAACTTGCTCGCATAATTATTTAGGATTGTTGGTTGCGAACGGCGGCGGCAATGAAGGATTTTTAAACTTCGTCGAGAACATGACTATCGATCTCGGGACAGGCAATCCCGGTGCGGTCGGCATCGACAATATTTCAAACAACACCGGTTCAATTCGCGACGTCGATATTGTCACGCATGGCGCAGCGTCAGCCGGCATCGCGATGCCTCGGGTGTTGATTGGTCCATGTCTGTATAGCGACGTGAATATCAAGGGGCCGTTTGCTGTCGGCATGGACTTTACGCGAATGTTCTGCAACGTCGTTTTGGAAAATATCACCATTGATGGCGCAACCGGCTACGGCATCCGCAACCGTCAGACCGTTCTCAATTTCCACAATCTGCATATCAACATGGTGGGCGGCGTCGGCATTGCCAACATCGACCCTGATGCTTTGCCGAATGTGTGGGATAATGCCAATGAAGGTTTGATCGTTGGCCTTAACGGCACCATCACCGGCACCGGCACGGCGGCGCTCGTTAACACCGCATCAATCAATTTCAAGAACGTCCGGGCCGTTGATTTTGTTGTTGGTGGCGTTCCGGTGATGGAAAGCTACGATGGTATCTATCACGGTCGTACGAAAGTTGGTGACCCGGAATGGTCACTGCCCGTCAAATACCCGCCGGCCGCGCCTGCCATCTCAACATCGCAATGGACAAAGGTAACGGCCCCCGTTTTTCCGGCCGATGCTACCGCAGCGCTACGAATGGCATTTGCGAATCCTAATGCAAGGATCGTTTATGTCCCGAATGGAATCTATAGATTTTCTCAAGCCATCGACGTAGCCGATAACATCGAGCGCATCGAGGGCATGTTTTCGATTTTTATTAATGCAACGTCGGTGCCAAATACGCCAACCTTTCGCACAAGTCTGACCCGTACCAAGACACTGCATGTGCGTCATTGCATTGGCGAAGCGGGCTATGTTGGTGCTGGCTCCAGCGGAGGATTGGTCCGTCACAGGTCACCAAATGCCAAACTTGTCATGCGGTCATGCACCGCGCTTGGCACGCCGATTGTGTGGCGTGAACCGAAGGCCGGTGAACTGTATTGTGAGGATGTCCAAGGAACGCACGCCTTTATATACGGCGCCGCCGGTGCGTGGTTTCGCCAGCTCAATTTGGAGATTGCTACCACAAAGATGACGATTGATGCCGCGCCGGTGTGGATATTGGGATACAAGACCGAGGCGTTGTCGACCGGCCTCGTCATCACTGGCGGTGCCAATGTTGAGATTGTTGGAGGGGTGAATTTCCCGGTCACGGGGTCTCTGGGGCAGGTCCCGCATATTATCAATACGGACAGTCGTTTGATCGCGTCCTACGCCGAAACCACCATCAACCCACCGCCGTTAACGCATTTTGAAACGCAGCTTCGCTCGACCATTCGCGGCGTCACATGGAACGTGCCAGGAGGCAACCCATCTGTCTATCCCGCGCGTGGGCTGCGCGGGGGTTCGATGGTCGCCAGCATGTCGACTGACAAGCTGACTGCTATCAACGCGCCACCGATCATCAATCCTCTGCCCGGTTCGTTACCGATCATAAGTGGGCCAGGTGCCTTCACTCTAGATGCAAAAAACTTTTTCTCACCACTTGTGGCGTCGCCGGGCATCTGGACGGTTGCCGGGATGCTGGAGGGTGCACCGCCACCCGATAGCTACGCCTATCAATGGTATTTGGACGGCAAAGCAATTGTGGGAGAAACAAGTTCGACCTATACGCCTGTCAAATCCGATGTCGGACACGATTTGACGATCGGCGTAAAGGCGACCAACCGCTACGGCACCAGTAACAGCAAGGCTACTAGCGCTGTTTTTAAGGTGTCCTTCAATGGAATTACGCTCTGGTTTGACGCCAGCGACACCGCGACCATCACGGTATCAGACGGCAAGGTCAGCCGGTGGAACGACAAAAGCGGCCACAACAATCACGCTACGCAACAGATCAACGCGCAAAGGCCGACTTTGCAAGCCGCAGCACAGAACGGTCTCAACACGGTGCGATTTACTGCGTCGGCGCACCAATTCATGCACCTGACAACGTTGATTGATGTGGATGCAACTGGCTATACGGTCGTTTCCGTGCTGCGCAGGGCGGGACCAGGGGGCGCCGGTAGAACGGTGCTACTAGGCGGAACAACATCCACGGGTTATGTGACCTGGCTGATTGGCTCGCAGGGAGCGCAATTTCAAGCGAGCAGCTTCGGGCATTTCCTCTACGGTCCGCGCGGCGGATTAAACAGCACTGGATATAATCTTGTTAGTATCGATATGAAAGGCGCTGTTGGACACCTCTATCTCAATGGCAGCAACCAAGACATGAAGGTTGGTGTGGGAAGTGTCGTTGTAGGCCCATCGCAATTCAGCACAGTCGGTCACGCCATGTTTACTGTCCCGACCTACTGCAACGGTGAGATTGCAGAATTCCTGCTGTTCAAAGGCATTTTGCCGACAGCCGCGCGACAGGGGGTTGAGTCGTATCTCAAAGCGAAGTGGGCAACACCCTAAAGCGCGAAACGAGACTTAAAGCATTCCCCTCTCATTGCCATCCACCTCCACAAATGTTGTCATTCCCGCGCCATCCAGCATCCGAAACATTTAAATTATCGAGCATTTTGCTTCGGTATGTCGCGCGTTCTTCGCGACGATAACAATTAACTGTTAGCGCGGGCCGCCCAGCGCGGCCGTTTCTCTATAAGGCGGCATAATTATACCCGTAGCGCATCATCAGATCCGAACTCTCGTTAGCCTGCGCCGCTACACCAAGTGTCCGTCGCTATGCGTTCGTATACGTGTGCAAGATAAAATTATCTCAGACTGCTCATCATTCGAACAACTGGTACCGGGGTGCGTGCATATTGTTGTCACCCCCGACAATGTCAAAACTAGACTTTTGTTCGGGAACCGTTTCACGGTTTTCGTGTTCTATCCCGGTAGCGGGAATTAAATAAAACGTTCGGCGGGGCAGAAAAACTTCAGCAACTATTCGATTTAAAATCCAAGTTGTCTACGAGGTACCGCCCTAATGTTTTCGAAAAACTTCGCTACGGATGGAAAACGCGGGCGGCTGGTCTGGCTAGCGGCGGAAACAAAACTGTTATCGCACGCAATCGGATACACGAACCCGTCGGTGGAAACGTCTCTCGTTGCAGCAAGCGATAGTAGCCGGATTCTTTTCGCCTTGATCTCGGTTTGATGCGCAGGCCAACCACCTCGGGGAGACTTTAATGCTACCGGAACGCGCTCAACGTCTGAATGCGGAACATGCATATGTTCGCGCGCCAACGGGCCGTCATGGTCCGTACCGCTTTCCCCATTCGGCCACTTCGGTGACGGTGACGCCAGATGAATTGCTCGGTGTCATACTTGTAAACTATCGAACTCCGGACCTGACGGTGCGCTCCCTTGCATCAATCCTTAGACAGGGAATAGCCACGATTGAGCATATCGTGGTCATTGATAATAACTCGCGGGACGGCTCGGTTGGCCGCATTCGGAGAGCCTTTCCGAAATTGAAGGTCATTGCCTCCGACACGAACGGCGGATTCGGAGCTGGCGTGAACGTCGGCCTTAAGTGGCGTCACGAAAAGTATGTGCTTGTTCTCAATCCCGACACCTACTTTGAGAACAACAGCATCCTCAAAGTCATTTCCTACATGATGGAACACCCAGATACCGGCCTAGCGGGGTTGGATCTCGTGAACAAAGATGGAAGCCGGCAATTTTCGGCGCGACGCTTCTATTCAATGCTGGACGTCGTCTCCCGACGTGTCGGGATAATCGGCAATCTGCTACGAAGCCGGATGGACAGGCATCTTATGAAGGATGCCTGGAAAACGGACGAACCGTTTGATGCAGAGTGGATTATGGGAACCGGGTTTGTGGTCAATCGAAATCTAATCACGGCATTAGGTGGGATGGACGAGACCTACTTCCTTTACATGGAAGATGTTGACTTGTGTGCGCGCGTCTGGAATGCGGGTTTTCGCGTCGTATGTATTCCTGGAGCACGGCTTGTCCACGATCATCAGAGGTCAAGCGCTGCCAATCCGTTTAGTTTCGCTGCGCGTCAGCACATAGTCAGCTTGCTAAAATTCGCCCATCGGTTCACGGTGCCAATGTTTAGGCAACCCGGCGTCGAAAAGATTTGCCGATCCCACAAATACGAAGCGAGACATGCGTCACAAATGCCCAGGGCCTAGGCGTCGGCGGAGGAGGTGCCGGCATTACACTTGCGCTCGAATTCAACGAAACTGATTTCCGGACCTCGCGATCGAAATTGGAGGAATCAAATCAGTCGAAGGTACGCGCGATTTTTATCGAGGCGAGAGTTGTGGCCTCCTTCCATACAGTTTCGGTGACTATCGCCGAAGCGGCTTCTTTGGCGGGAGCAGCAATGCTGGGGAGAATGGTACCGGGCTATATCAGCCTCCGCAGATTACTACATCGTTGCGGCAATCACTGAGCGGATCGTGGCCTTTCCGTATCAGTTAGATCACCACCGCCAAACAGGCCGAATTTCAGCATCGTCACAGAATGAGGCCAATTTGTTGGAATTCGAACGCCAGTCATTTTGTGAGGTTCAGTTTATTAGTACGAGCACCGTGTTCCTTCAACGCTGATGGTGGCGTTGGTGAGACCGCCGATTCCGATATTTGACCATGTTTCATTGTCGCCAAAGGTTTTACCACCGTGCGGCGGGCGGGATCCAATAAAGTAGCTCTCTTCTTCAGCGCGAAATTATGACCCTGCTTCAGTACAAACGTTGCAGCTTCACTCAAATTGGGATGCCAAGCTGCCATCTTGGCCAAATAAATTTGCCCTGGTCTTTGGCGGGCAGCGTACGCGAATGTCGCCAGAAACGATACGAGTGATGCAACTGAGTTAATATTCCAAGAAGAGTAGTCGATGTAATAAGCCATATACCGATTTCCAAATACGAAAATGGTGGCGAATACAATCACATTAGTGAGTGCGGCGCTGGTCCCTGCGGCATTCGAAGACCTCGACACATTTGAGAAAACAAGTCCGGTCAAGAATATTAATGTGATGATGAGAGAGGTGATAGCCTGCACCAGCAATAGAGCAGAAAGCGATCCCCAAATTACTGCGGCGATGAAGGTAAAAATGGTCACTAATACTGCTCCTTACCCTAATACTGCACCACTCGCGCAAGATGTGGTCAAGCCCTGAGCGATTAGTAGGTAACCGTTCGCAACAAACTTGCATCAGAATCGGTGGTATGCGCGGGCCTCTCGTCCGGGCAAACCGGGGGGTGGCTGTTTGCCTCTTGTCCATTATCCAGGCCACGGACAGACGGCAATCGTTGAAAAGTAGACGCATGAACCGAATATCGGACTTCGGCCTCTCCACTGGAGCACTCGACCCCCCCCTTCGCGATATAGGGCGCGGGTGAGGTAATTCTGACTAGCACCCATAAAAACCTGGACGTCACGTATGAATCTGGCCACTTCAATCTGGGGCAAGGAACTGTCGGCACTCGACGGGATCGGCGCTTCGGCCAGATTGCTATTCGCTGGATATCTCGGTGATCACTTCGGCGACGAAGTCGCTTTTTTGGCCCTTGCGACGGGCGCGGGGGATAGCGCTTGCGTCGGTATGGCTGGTGATGCCTGAAACCCGACCGCAAAGCGGTCATCCGAGGCCCACTGATTAATAAATGTTTTCGCAGGTAAAGCGGACATCGACGATGTGAAAATTACGCTCTGAAACGGCTGGGGGAGGCTGTCCGATAGCTGGCTAGACGGAGAATTCGAGTTTCTAGAGCTGGCGGGCTCGCTTGCCGAGCGCCTGGCGAACTGCCTCCGCCGAACGGTGCTCAAAGTGTTTGTCTTTTTCCACCTGATCTTCTGTCTTGCGCAGTCGTTGAGTCGAGTTCCAAAACTCCCGTTCCTCGCTCGAGGTGTCCGATTTGCGGCTCATGTTTTTCTCCGAGGTACCGGCGCGAATATAACGCACCGGAGCGCAAGAAGTTGCCGGGGAATTCTGCTAATGGCAAGCGCGTGCTGTTAGCCAGCGGTGTCGGCATCATGGATTGTGACACGCGTCGTCTATGATTCTATAGGGGCATTGTAATTCCAACGATTGTTGTCACCGTCAGTCGATGGTACGGGACCATCGAAATGGAACATCTACTTTTTTTGTTCTTGGCAATATTGGAGGTCAGCATCGTGCTAGGCGCGTTGCTCATTCGCTACATGACGATGTAGCGCTGCATAAACTTGAGTCCAACGGCAGGCCAAACTCCAAGGATTTCAAAAGGTGGCAGCAGGTGACATATCGATCATAAAAATGAAATGATGAATCCACTTCCAAGTGTGAACGTACCGTTCGGGTGGTAAGTGCGGAACCGAATGAACTGGAGATTTCGCCCAAGATGACCGAAACGATCGTGGGCGCGGAAAATATTTTTTTGAGAGGTTGGGAAATACCGGTCGCGCCTTGATCGAAAAATTTGACTGGCTATTGTTTTTAACAAGCGGCTAGCGAGAGGGTGGGACCGTGGCGTCACAAGTTCAAAAGCGCCGTCCAATGATCAGCGCGATCTTGATCTCGGTCGGCATGTGCTATCCTGCACATGCGGTAACAATAAATTTTGAAGATCAACCTCTCACCGTTGGGGGCGTACCCGATACTCGTACCATCAGTACCGCTAGCGGAGCGGTCACTTTTTCGGGTGGTGAATTTGTATCAGGGTTCGGCGTTGCTGACCTAACGACTGTTTATGCAACAGTAGGACCCGGTCCGGGCGAGCCTCTTACTTCGTTTACAGACACATTGACGATTACGTTTCAAAATCCAGTAACAAATTTTTCTGTCTTAGCTTTGGGGCTTCCCCCGACTCCCCTTTTTGACCCGGGCACATCCTTTACAGTTTCTGACAACGCCGGTCACACTTCCTTTGGTGCAACGCCACTCAGCGGATTTTTAACACTTGGCTTAGACGCAGCGAGCTCCGTGTTCACGATTACGGGTGGAGGAACCTCCAGCAGAGCCCCGGCCTGGGATTTTGCCATCGATAACGTGAGCTTCGAAACCCCAGCGCCGGTGCCGCTGCCCGCTGCCTTTCCTCTTTTCGCAAGCGGCCTCGGCATGTTGGGTCTTCTTGGTCGGTGGAGGAAACACAAGGCTCAAGCCGCGGCTGCCTGATCGATTAGGATCCGATACAGATAGACCCCGGGCAATAATCCGGGGTTTTTAGTTGGGAGACCTTGGGAATATTGGTTGCGAACGGTCCGTTGTAGCGTCCGTTTTCGGCGCAGCCAGCGGGCTTCGCAATTGTGTGCGAGAAGATTTTCGCTGGCGTCCGACTTTAACCGATTGAAATTAAGCGATGGCCGGAGTTAGTCACCAGTGGACGTCCGTGACGCCATGCCCGTTCTTGGTACCCACCTTTCGATCACGATTGTGTCCTGCTGGATCCTAGCTTCGCGTTTATATACGCGAACGCTCCGTCGAGAGTGACGAGCTTTGGATAATCGATCTCGGGGATATCGATGCGGAGCCGGTGGTGAATAGCGATAACAAAGTTCAGGAAGTCCATGGAGTCGATGTCGATGGCCTCACGCAGATCAGCGGTCGGTTTGACACTCGCCAAATCGGCTTCAGGCGCGATGTTGTTGAGCTCTTCCTGAATCACTTTGCGAATGTCGGTGTCAGTCATAGCTTTTCCGGCTCCTGCAATAGTTTGCCGATCTCTGCCAAAAACAACGCACCCGCGTGACCGTCGGTGACCCGGTGGTCGCCGGAAAGCGTAACGGTGACTACCGAGCGCGGACCAATGGCGCCGTCGACGACCCATGGCCGCGTCACGACTTTACCGAGGCCGACGATCGCCACTTGTGGCGGGTAGATGATTCCGTAAAGCGCTTCGACGCCGCGTTCGCCAAGGCTCGAAACGGTGATGGTCGAATCGGACATTTCAGAACCGCGAATGCGTCCGGCGCGCGTGCGCTGCACTAGGTCGCGCATGCGGCTCATCAGCTCGTCGAGCGATAGCTGATCGGCATCGTGCAGTGCCGGCGACGCGAGCCCGCCGCCGCGAATGGCAATTGCGACACCGACGTGCACCGCCGACGCCGGCTCAAATTTACCGTCGTGATAAAATCCGTTGAAGGCGGGAAAGCCGCGTGCGGCCAATGCGACCGCTTTGATGGCAAGTGCGCCCATCAACACGCGGTTGTCTGGCGGCAATGCGGCATTCTTATTTGCCAGCCAATGCTCGCAGCCCGTGACATCGACTTGGTGCTCCAAATAGTAGTGCGGGATTTCCCGCTTCGATCGTGCCATCGCGGCCGCGATGGCTGTTCGCATGGCCGGCAGATCGAGCCCGACCGCTCGTTTCTTTTCCGGTGGCGGAGCGGTAGGGGCGGCTGGGGCCGCAGCGAGGCGGCGTTGGACATCTTCATAGGTGATGGCACCGGCCGGGCCGCTGCCCTTGACGGTCGCAAGATCGATCCCGCGCTCTTGTGCGAGCTTGCGCGCTGCGGGGGAAGCGGGCGCAACGGCCGCTGCGGCCGGCGCGATCGGCGGCGGCGCTGGCGCGCGAACCGGCGGTGGGGCCGGCGTCGGCGGAGCGGCTGCGACCGGTGGCGCGGGCGGCGCTGCGGCGGGTGGCGCAACTGCGGGGGCTTTGCCTTCCGCCTCCGTTCGGATTTGCGCCAATGGGGTTCCGACCGGCACTTTCGTGTTGAGATCAACCAGGAATTTTTCGATTTGGCCGGGCTGAAATGTTTCGATCTCGATTGCGCCTTTCTGCGTCTCGACCACCGCGACAATATCGCCGCGCTTGACCCAGTCGCCTGGCTTGACCAGCCACTCGACCAGCGTGCCCGCCTCCATATCGGCGCCTAGAGAGGGCATGCGAAATTCGACCACGACGCTCCCTCAGGCTCGGCCCAGCGCCGCTTTCGCGGCCACGACTATCCTGGGCGCTTGCGGGATCGCCGCGTTTTCGAGGTGGCGAGGATAGGGAATCGGCACTTCCTCGCTGCAGACGCGGCCGATCGGCGCGTCGAGTGACCAAAATGCCTGTTCAACGATGCGGGTGGCGATCTCCGCCGCGAGGCTGCCGCTGCGCCAGCCTTCGTCGACGATGACCGCGTGCCTCGTCTTCGCGACCGAGGCCATGATTGTCGTATCGTCGAGCGGCCGCAAGCTGCGCAGGTCAATCACTTCGGCCTCGATGCCTTCGGCCGCAAGCGCCGTCGCCGCATCCAGCGTTTTCCAAAGCGACCCACCATAGGTGATGAGCGAAATGTCACGGCCGGGGCGGCGCACGGCCGCTTTCTCGATATCGACCGCACCGGCATCCGTGGCGAGCTTGCCTGTCATATTGTAAAGCATGACGTTTTCGAAAATCAGGACCGGGTCGGGATCCTGCAATGCAGTCCACAGCATACCGCGCGCGTCCTCAAGCGTTCCCGGCGCCAGCACCTTGATGCCGGGAATATGCGCGTACCAGCCCTCGAGGCTGTGGGAATGCTGGGCGGCGAGCTGGCGGCCGGCTCCGGTCGCCATGCGGATCACCAGTGGCACGCCGAACTGATTTCCCGACATGTGCCGCACCGTCGCCGCGGTGTTGAGAATTTGGTCGAGCGCGAGCAGGCTGAAATTCACCGTCATCAGCTCGACGATCGGACGCATGCCGGCCATCGCCGCGCCAATGCCGGCGCCGGTAAATCCGGATTCCGAAAGCGGTGTATCGCGAATCCGTTCGGGGCCAAATTCGGCGAGCAAGCCGTGGCTCACCGCGTAGCAGCCGCCGTAGCGGCCGACGTCCTCGCCCATGAGAAAAACGCGCTCATCGCGCTTGATCGCATCGCGAAGAGCAGCGCGCACCGCCTCGCGGTAACTGATCTCTTTTGCTTCAGGCCCGACCGTCTGTTGCTGCATGGCGTTCTACCGGCCGGCGATTGCGTTGCTATCTGCATACGTGAAGCGGGTTAGTTGCTCGACCGGCTCCCAGGTTCCGGCTTCGGCGAAGGCGACCGCCTTCGCAATCTCGGCATCGACTTCGGCTTCGAGTCGCGGCCCGTCTTCCGGATGGATCATATGGTTGGCCTGCAGCCACCCTTGGAAACGCACGATCGGATCGTGGGGACGCCAGCCTTCGACCTCAGGCTTGTCGCGGTAGAGCTGGGGGTCGAACATCGAATGTGGGCGGAACCGGTAGGTGCGGCATTCCAGGAAATAGGGCTTGCGGCTCTCGCGTACGGCATGGACTGCTCGGCGGGCGGCAGCCTCGACGGCAACCACATCCATGCCATCGACAGCCTCGGCGGCAATTCGGTAGCACGCAGCCTTGCGCTGAATGTCCGTTTCCGATTCCGAAAGCGCTAAGGCCGTTCCCATGGCATAGAGATTGTTCTCGCACACAAACAATACCGGCAGTTCCCACAACGCCGCCAAATTCATGCTCTCATGAAATTCCCCTTCGGCCACGGCGCCTTCCCCAAAGAAGCAGGCAATGACGAGGTCATTGCGCTGCATATGGTCGGCAAGCGCGAGACCAATCGCCAGCGGTAAACCACCACCGACGATCGCATTGCCACCATGGAAATTGGTGGCGCGATCGAACAAGTGCATGGAACCGCCGCGCCCTCGGCTGCAGCCTTCCTGCTTGCCGTACATTTCGGCCATGACCGTAGTCATCGGCACGCCGCGTACTAGTGCATGCCCATGCTCGCGATAGGTCGCCACAATCCGGTCGCGCTTTTCCAGGACCGGGATGACGCCCACCGCAATGGCCTCTTCGCCATCGTAAAGGTGGAGGAAGCCGCGAATCTTCTCCTGTGTGTAGAGCTCGGCACATTTATCCTCGAAACGACGTACGCGGATCATCTGTTTCAAGAGATCCAGCATGTGCTCACGCGATAAATGCGGCTTGTCGGCTGCTGCAGTCATCGCTCCTCGCTTTCGAGCGTCGAGATGTCGCCTTCAGGTAGGCCGAGTTCACGTGCCTTGAGCAGGCGGCGCATGATCTTGCCGCTGCGCGTCTTCGGCAAGTTCTGGCGGAACGCGATGTCTTTCGGCGCCACCGCCGGTCCGAGACGCTGGCGCGCGTGGCCGAGCAATTCCTTGCGCAACGCCTCGCTCGGCTCGAAACCATCCTTCAACGCAACGTAAGCCTTGACCACTTCGCCGGCTGTTGGTTCAGGAATTCCGATCACGCCGGCCTCGGCTACAGCCTTGTGTTCCATCAGCGCGCTCTCCACTTCGAACGGGCCGATGAGATGGCCGGAGCTCTTGATGACGTCGTCGGCGCGGCCGACAAACCAATAGTAGCCCTCGCTGTCGCGCATCGCGAGATCGCCGGTGAGATACCAGCCGCTGACGAAGCACTTCTTGTAACGGGCTTCTTCATTGAGGTAGGCGCGCATCATTGACGGCCAGCCCGGGCGCAACGCGAGCTCGCCCATGGCCATCGGCTTGGTGATTTCGCGCACGGCGCCACCTTCAATGTGCTCGACGATGCTGGCCGAAATGCCGGGGAGGGGGCGTCCCATCGACCCCGGCTTCACGTCCATCGACAGAAAATTCGTGATCATGATTCCGCCGGTCTCGGTCTGCCACCAGTTGTCGTGAAATGGCTTGCCGAACGCTTGGACACCCCACACCACTGCTTCTGGATTGAGCGGCTCGCCGACGCTCGCCATCAGGCGCAATTTTGACAGGTTGAAACGTTTTGCGAAATCGGCGCCTGCTTTCATCAGCATGCGAATGGCTGTCGGCGCCGTGTACCAGACCGTGATCTTCTGATCTTGCAGAATGCGGTACCAGCGTTCGGCGTCAAACTCGGCCTGGTCGATGACCATCGTCACGCCGTTGGTCAGTGGCGATATGATTCCGTACGAAGTCCCGGTTATCCATCCGGGATCGGCGGTGCACCAGAATATGTCGTCGGGATGGAAGTCGAGGGCGAGTTTGCCTGTGACATTATGGGCGACGACGGCTTCATGCACATGCACGGCGCCTTTCGGCTTTCCGGTCGTGCCGCTGGTGAAGTGGAGTAAAGCCATATCTTCGGGCAGTGTCCGTACGGGTTCGAACGAATCGGACGCCTGCGCTAAAGCCGCGGCAAGATCGATCGTGTCCGGTGGCGGACTGGCCGAGCATTCCGTCAGGAAGACGTGCGTCAGGCTCACGAGCTCTTTCCGCCAAGGCTCGACCTTGCGGCGGTAGAACGCTTCGGTGGTGATGAGCGCCTTAGAATTCGCCGATCGTCATGCGAGCTTTTATGGGCTCGGGCCCGAATGCCGAAAACATCGGCGAGAATACGCTGCCGTTTTTCAGCGTGCCGAGCGCGCCGATATAGAGCTCGGGCACGCGGCCGAGCAGCGAGGAAACGCGGTCGCCCTTTGTAATCCCGCGCTGCGCCAGTACATTGGCGAAACGGTTCACCACCGCGCCAAGGGTCGCATAGGTGAAATCGCGGATGCTGTCGTCGCGGGCGATCCACCGCAGAGCAAGCTTGTCACCGCGCCCGGCTTTCACATGGCGGTCGATCGCTTCGTAAGCGATGTTGAGGCCGCCGCCGGGCAGACCATCAAGCAGCCCTCGCGCCTGGGCCCAGGAAAACGTCCGAGCATACTCTTCATAATCGCGAAGATTGGCTCCGGCATAGTCTTCAGGACGTTTTCGGATTCGTTCCCATTCCACATGGCCCGTCTTGGATTCGTTCAAATTGCGCGAGTTTGTCGCTATGTCCGTGCTGGTCATCTTCGCGCCCCGACTTCTTGCTGTCGGCCGGCTGCTTGGGCAGGCTTCGCACCGTCGGCCGCATAGATCGCGTCGCACAGGCGCTGCAGCATCGGCACGCCACGGACCTCGGCCTCGAACAAGGGCACTATGGCGCGGACACTGTCGTCGAACTCCCGCCAGATCGTCTTCATGTGCTCCTGCTGCATGGCCACGCGGTTCTTGACGAACTCGGCGGAGTCCGGACCGACGGACTTAGGATCAATGACCATGTTGACGAGGACGCCGCCCACCGGGATGCCGAAGTCCTTGAACCACTGGATGAAGCGCGTAACCACCGCGATGGGCAGCGCCTCCGGCAGCGTCACGAAGAAGAACGTCGTGAGCGCGGGGTCTGTGAGCAGAACACGCGCGTGCTCCATGCGATCGCGGAAGGAGACCAGGTAGGCCATCAGCGGGTCCACCTCCTTCTTCTTGGTGAAGGAGAGCAGCTCCCTCAGGGTCCGCGCCTCCTCGCGGCTCTTGAGCATCTTGTTGACCCACAGCGCGTAGACCTTGGACATGCCGAGCAGGCGCCGCGCGTTGGCGGTGGGGGCGGTGTCGAAGACGTAGACGTCGTACTCGTTCTTGAACATGAGGTCGATCATGTTCTCGAACATCGCCAACTCTTCGAACGCGGGATTCATTGTGGCAAATTCCACGAAGTCATCAGCCTTGGTGGTGATGTCGGCGAACTTGAGGAACCACCGGATCTTCTCCCGGATCTCCACCTTGCTGCGCTCAATGCTCTGCCGGGTGTCGATCTCGCAGCCCCAGAGGCTGGGCACGCCCTCGATGGCGACATGCTTGCCGAGCATATCCTGGCCGAACAGGCTCGTCAGGCTGTGCACGGGATTGGTGGACACCAGCAGCGTCCGGCGTCCCTGCCGGGCGAGCCCGATGGCTGCGGCGGCGGCAAAGACTGTCTTGCCCACACCGCCCTTGCCGCCGAAGAAGAAGTACTTCAGCGCGGGGTGCTCCCGGAGGTACCGGCCCATCGGCATTGGGATCTCTGTCATGGCGAGCCTCCGCTAGGTGAACATGATGGCGGCCAGCTTTTCGATCATTGGCAGCCCCGTCACGTCGCGTTCCATCTCCGGCACCAGCGCCAATACCTTGTCGCCGAACGCCGTCCGCAAGTCGCCCATGTGCTGATCCTGCATGGCGACGCGGCGGCGCAGGTACTCAGGGATATTCTGGCCTAGCAATTCGCGCGGAATGACACGGTTCACCACGTAGCCGGCGATCGGCACGTCGAACTGCGCGAACAACCGGGCCGCCTTTTGCGTGTCGTTGATGGCCCCGGCCTCCGGGATCACCACAAAGAAAAAGGCCGTCTTCGTCTTGTCCGTGAGGATCCCGGCCGACGTGTTGATGCGGTTCTTGATGTAGAGCAGTTCCTGCAGGATCTGGTCCTGCTCGGACTCCTTCTCGTGCCGGAGCCGGCTCACCATCTGCTCGTATTCGCGCATTTCCTCGCGCAGCTTGGTGATCTTGTTAATCCACTCGTCGTACACCTTGGCCATCGACAGGTAGTAGAGCGCGTGACCGAGCGGGACGAGATCGTAGATATAGTAGTCGTAGTCGCCCTTCATGACCACGTCCACCACGGCGTCGAAAATTGCGCTCTCCTCCATCGCCGGCTCGGAGCTCGCCGCCTGGATGTAGTTCTCGATCTCGTCTGGCACCTTGGGCAGCCCGTACATGTCGAGGATCTTCTGGCGAATCTCCTGCTGGTAGCCGCGGATGTGGCTGTCTGCGTCGATTTCCTGAGCCCAGAGATTCTCCATGATCTTCACGGGCCCTTTGCCAAAAATGTCCCGCTTGAAAATGTCGGTGAGCGACGCCTGGGGATCCACAGAGAACACGAGCACTTTCTTGCCATGGCTCGCGAGCCAATAGGCGGCTGCCGCGGAGAAAGTGGTCTTGCCGACGCCGCCGCCGCCGCCGAACATGATGTATCGTCGCTCGGGATGCTGAATGAATACGTCTTTGAGTGCCACTGCCGCCCCCTAGAACATCGCGTCCGAGACGTCCTTCTCGCGCAACATGCGCCGCTTCCACGTGGCGATCTGCGGCACGACGTAGGGCAGGAGCCGCAGGCTGTAATACGGCGGCAGGATCGGGACGCCCAGCAGGTCGCCCATTGTGATCAGGATAAAGAGGTGCTCCATCGACGAGCGCGTGCGCAGGGCCGCGCGGCTCATGTCGTGGGCTGCCATGCCGTAGATAGTTTCTCTGATGGCCTGCAACCAGCTTTTCTCCGCCTCTGGCTTTTTTTGCTCGGTCATCTGTCTTCCTTTCACAGTCCGTGTAGGTGATGCTCATGGCTGCTGCCCAGCTCGCGCTCGCGGAGAACTTCGCGCTTCCACGCCTCGATCTCCGGCACCACCCAGGGCAGCAGGCGCAACCCATAGTACGGCGGCAGGATCGGCACGCCGAGCATGTCACCGAACACGCCGACCATGAACAGCTTCTGCATTGAGGCGCGCATTTCCAGCGCCTGCTGCACGAACTCGTAGCTGGTCATGCCATAGATGAACTCACGCAGCACCCGGCTCCACTGACGGGAGCCGGGCGTGCTATCGTCCGGTCCACCATGATGGAAATCGTCGCCATTGCCGCGGTTGCGCTCGTTGGCTGGTTTGCCGCCGGCACGATCTGGAATGTCCGTCGGGGCCGCATGCTTATGCAGTGGATGCAGAGCGGCCTGCCGGTGCTCGGCCAGCACACCACTGTGCGGTGGCTCGGCTCGAGCGCCATCGAAATGGTGATCCGCGAGGGCAAGGCCCCGTTCGCCAGCGCGACCCAGGTCATCTTCCTTGAGCCGCGCGATGTGCCTTGGATGTGGGCGCTCAGCCGCGGCCGCGGCCGGCGCGACACCCTCATTATCCGCGGCGTGCTGCGCCGGGCCCGCGATATCGAATTCGAAGCCCTCGACCCGCAGAGCTGGTCCGGCCGCGACGCGCTCCCACGCGTGCCAGCGGAATGGTCGATCCGCGAAGCCGCCGCCCCCGGCGACCTCGTCGTGCACTATAGCAGCGCCCCGGCGCTCGCTCGCGCCGATGCGCTGTTGGCAGAAGCCCGACGAGCCGGACTGGTCGTCAAGCGTTTGTCCATGCGCCGCGCCGAACCCCATTTCCAGGTGCACGTCTCCCTTCCCGATCAAGCGCAGCCAGCGCGCGGCTTCTTCGAAGCCGTGCAGGCGATCGCCGGGCGCGCGCTGGACTGACACGATCCTTCTCCGCTTATTCCGCGGGCGCCGTACGCGGGACCTGCGGCCCGGGCATCGCGTGGTAACGACGGTAGGCTTTGTACCCATCCCACCCGATGAGGATAGCTGCCACGAACAAGAGCACGGAGACCACGATCATGGCCCACGCGCCGTAGACCGGCAGGCCCGTTATCTTCGGGTTCACCGCGATCGTCACGTAGAGGTTCCGCGCTGTGACGACGGTCGCCGCCAGTGTGGTCACATACATGAAGATCATCGGGATCAGGGCGTAGCTCGGGTTGCGCTTCTCCGACTTGAGCCACACCGACACCACGATCATGCTCAGGGCCGCCATCAGCTGGTTGGAAGCACCGAACATCTGCCAGAGGTAGACCCAGGTTCCGGTGAGCACGAGGGCGAGCGTGAGGGCCATCGAGATCAAGGTCGACACGTGCATGTTCCGCACGACCGGAATGGCATCGCCGGCCCACTCCGTGAGCGTAACCCGCATCACCCGGAAGACCAGCACCGTGACCGTGAGCACGATGATCACGAATGTGCCGAACCCGAGCGCGGTACCATAGATCTCCGGGATGAGCCCGAAGGTCCCGGCGTAAATGAGCTTGCCGACCCCTACCGCGAACCGGCCACCGCCACCGCCGGCACCGGCGATGGAGACTGCGGTGAGCGACAGCAGCGCCAGTGTATTCTCTCCGAACATCCCGCCCGCGCCGACGGGCAGGCAGTCTGTCTCGTATTCGAGCTGCCGCGCGGTCCCTATCGAGCCGACAAGCGAATGCCAACCTGAGATCGCACCGCAAGCGATGGTCACGAAAAGCATGGGCCACAGCGGTTGCCACGCTTTGCCCTCCTGGATTGTGAAGCCCAAGTCTTTGAAGGCGGGCAGTGCAAAGGCGCCGATGAGATTGCCAGCCGCGTCCTTCGTGCCGAGGAGCGGCGCGACGACCATTCCCATCGCGCTCAGGAGGATGGTTATCAGCATGATCCAGAATCCGATATAGGCTACGGGCTGCGCGTACCGCCAAATCGGTAAATTTGCGCCCAAGTAGCTGAAGGCGAACAGGAACACCATCCAGAACAGGTAATTCGGCAGCGTCTTGAGCAGACCGGTAGCCGCATCATAGGCGGGCGTGCTCGGGCGCGTGCCGTCCGCGCGCGGTGCCGGGATTCTCGGATCCGCGAGCGTCGGGTCTTGGACCGCGATGAGCGCTTGGTTGCCGGAAATGGTGTCGACCTGGTTGTTAACCCAGGTCACCGCGGCAGCCACCGGGCCTTGTAACAGCGCGCCAGCCGCATCTCGGTGCTGCCCCCACGGGCCGAGCGCCATCGCTCCAATTGTGACGGCGACGACGAGGGCGGTAACGCCGGTGATGCCCATCTTCCAGCGGTACATCATCTGGCCGGCGAGCAGCCCCATCAGGCCGAGCATCACAATGCCGAATGGCACGTCCGGGCGCGCCGACAGGATGGCCGCCAGAATTCCGATGAACGCGCCGGCCAGCAGCATCAGGTAGAAGAAGATGAATATGAACAGGATCGTGCGCGTGCGCGGAGCGATGAGTCGGTGCGCGATCGCCGACAGGCTGTTGCCGTCGTTGCGAACCGCGACCATGATGGCCGAGTAGTCACTCGCCCAGCCGATGAAGCTGACGCCGAGGATCAGCCAGGCCAGCGAAGGCGCCCACCCCCAGAGGTTTGCGGCGGTAATCGGCCCGACGATGGGCCCCGCAGCCGCAATCGCCTTGAAGTGATAGCCGAAGAGGATGTTGCGGCTGGTCGGCATGAAGTCGACGCCGTCCATGTACATCCGCGCCGGCGTCGCCCGTTTGGCATCGGGCTGGATGACGTTCCGGTCGATGCGTTTGGCGTACAGGTTGTAGGCCAAATAAATGGTCAGCACGCTAAGGATGACGATCCATAGGGTGTTCATGACAGTGCTCCTTCCCGGGTCGAAGGGCCGTAACAAGTGGGCGCAGAGTGACGCCCAATAAACATTGGTAATATTGCTTACAAAAGCGGAAGTAAGGTTGATCTGGGTCAACAATCGATAAATTCTGCGAGCCCTAAAATGACGATGACGGATTTGTGTCAGTGATATTGTCGTATGTTGTGCGGATGCTTTTTTGATTCCGGTTAGCAGCTGCGATGGTGAAGAGAGATCCCATCGATGATGGGACCGGCCGAAACGCCGTAACAAGAGAGAGGCGTTGGGCTGCCGAACCGTTGTACCGCATGGATCACATCAATACGCGGCCGCCGGATCGCCAGCGCAAGCTATTGAGACGGCCAGTTTTGCAAGTGGCTTGAGCCATATCAATGAAGCCTTGCGCGCTTTCGCGCCATTTTTATTCAGTTCTCAGAACATAGGTGATGGACCATGGAAACCCCTGTCGAGATCGATTTTCAAGGCATGGCCGCGAACCCGAATGTCCGGGACGCTATCGCGACGCACGTCAGCCAGCTCGAAGAGCGTTTCGGCCGGATCACCGCTGGCCGCGTAGTGCTGAAGGCGCCGGGCGAGCATCATCGCAAGGGCGGTCTGTACGAGGTCAACATCCGGCTCGCGCTGCCGGAGGGCCGCGAAGTCAATATCGATCACACCGCGCAGAACGACGAACGGCATTCCGATCTGAACTTTGCCGTCAACGACGCTTTTAAGAGAGCGCGGCGGCAGCTGCAGGATCAGGTCCGCAAGCTGCAAGGTCAGGTGAAGCACCACGATGGCCAACCGATCGGGATTGTGGTGGAGATCGATCCGTTGGGCGAGTTTGGCTTGATCGAGACAGGCGACGGACGTGAAATCTATTTCCATCGGAACAGCGTGCTCGACGGCGAGTTTCCTCATCTGGCGATCAATTCGCACGTGACCTACGCCGAAGAAGTGGGCGAAAAGGGCCCGCAAGCGAGCACCGTCAAGCTGCTGGCAAAACATAAGCTGCGCACATGAGTGACGTGGTCGCCCCGGCGTCAAGAAAGGCAAGGTGGGAGCATTTCCCGCATGCTGGCGGGCGCGCGGGCCTTGCTCGGCGCGCGCGCCGTTTGCGACCGCTGATATGCATCAAGGGCTGAGCGGCCAACTATGCTGATCGGCGTTCCAAGGGAAATCAAAGCTGACGAATACCGCATCGGAATGATTCCCGCGACCATCCGGGAACTGACTGACAATGGCCATGAGGTCTGGATGGAGGCTCGCGCCGGTGAGGGCGCCGGGATCAGTGATGAGGAATATACCGCCGCTGGAGCACAAATTGTCACTAACGCGGATCGGATATATTCGCACGCCGCGCTGATCGTGAAAGTAAAAGAGCCGCTGGCCGCGGAGCGCAAGCAACTGCGGCGCGGCCAGATCATCTTCACTTATCTTCATTTGGCTGCCGATTCTGAGCTGGCTAGTGATCTGATCGCATCCGGCGTGACGGCCATCGCGTACGAAACGGTCACGGACTCGGCGGGAAGGCTGCCCTTGCTGGCGCCGATGTCTAAAATCGCTGGGCGCATGGCGCCGCAAGTTGCGGCGCATTTTCTTGAGCGCCCGCAAGGAGGCCGCGGAATTCTCCTCAGTGGCATCGATGGTGTACCCGCAGCACAAGTCGTCATCCTTGGTGGCGGCGTTGTCGGCTCCAACGCTGCTGAGGTAGCGCTGGGCATGGGCGCCGATGTTGCGATCCTCGTGCGCAGTGCCAGGACGGCAGATCAGCTGTCGCGGCGTTTCGGAGATCGCGCGCGCGTCTTTGCGACTCCGGAATCAGTAGTAGCGCTTTGCGCCTCTGCTGACGCGGTGATCGGAGCAGCCCTTGTCCCTGGTGCTGCCGCGCCCAAGCTCATATCGGCGGAGACAGTCAAACGCATGAAGCATGGTGCCGTAATAATCGACGTTTCGATCGACCAAGGCGGCTGTGCTGAAACTTCGCACCCGACCACACATGCACACCCGACATTCGCCGTGGGCGGTGTGCTGCATTATTGCGTCGCGAACATGCCAGGCGCCGTGCCGCGGACATCCACCTTTGCGCTTAACAATGCGACACGACCGTTCATCGTGGCGATCGCGAACAAAGGCCTTTCGCGGGCGCTTATTGACAATGAACATTTGCGAAGCGGGCTCAATGTGCATGAGGGCCAGATTACTTACCGGGCGGTGGCGGATGCTCTGCGGCTCCCGTATACCCCGGTGGATGATGTGTTGGCACCTTGAACGCCTGTAACTGCCGGTTTGCTTTGATGCACGTCAAGGAACCGCAACGCATTCTCGCTGAAATTGCACGCAGTTACGGAGTGTACACCCATGGCGGCTGCCGAAAGCGGAGGCGAGATCGCTGTCCAGCCGCTTGGCGGCGATAAGCTGTATCGCCCGACCAATCTTGCAAATCTATCGTTTTCGACCACGGCCGAACTACAGCCGATCGACGGGCTCGTTGGCCAAGCGCGAGCCCTCGAAGCAATCCAGTTTGGGACGAAAGTCGAAAAAGCTGGCTTCAACCTGTTCGTCATCGGGCCCAATGGTGCCCGCATGCAGGACGCTGTCAAAGCCGTACTAAATGAGGAAGCACGGCAGAAGCCCAGCCCTTCTGATTGGGTCTATGTCAACAATTTCGCCGATCCGGACCGACCAATCGCCTTGGAGCTCCCCGGCGGACGCGCCCCCAAGTTTCACGAGGCAATGCACAAGCTCATCGATGACCTCAAATCGGCCCTGCCGGCGGTTTTCCAGAGCGAGGACTACCAGACGCGTCGTGGTGCCATCGATGAATCATTCCAGAAGAAACAGGGCGAGGCATTCAACGCGTTGCGAGACAAGGCGACTGAAAAAGACATCGTACTGTTGCGGACGCCGTTAGGTTTTGCTCTGGCGCCGGCCAAAGAAGGTCAGGTTGTGCCGCCAGATGAGTTCAAGGAGTGGCCGGAGGCCAAGCGTCGCGAAGTGCAATCGACTATCGAAGCGCTTGAGAAGGATCTCGAGCATATCATTCATCAGCTTCCGCAGTGGGAAAAACAGCGGCGCGATGAAATTCGTCAGCTTAATCGCGACACCGCGAAATATGCGGTCGATCAACTGATCGAGGAGACGAAGTTCTCTTTCAGTGACATCCCTCGCGTCGCGCAGCACATCGACCTGGTACGCTCCGACTTGGTCGAAAATGTCACCATGTTCGTCATGAAGAGCGAGGACGGCGAGGACGACACAAACGGTTTGAAGGCAGGAAGCTCGTTCGACCGGTACGAAGTAAATGTTCTTGTGACACAGGACGCCGGCCGGCCCGGCGCTCCGATTATCGAGGAGCTGCATCCGGCCTTGGGAAGTCTTATCGGCCGTATCGAGTACATCTCGGTTCGCGGCGCGCTGCTCACAAACTTCCGCCTCATCAAGGGCGGTGCACTTCATCGCGCCAATGGCGGCTATCTCTTGCTCGATGCGCGCAGCGTCCTAATGGAACCCTTCAGTTGGGCTGCGCTCAAACGCATCTTGCGGCGAGGTGAAATCGCTATCGAAGACATTGGCCGGTTTCTTGGCTTCACGAGCACCGTCTCACTTGAACCGGACCCGATTCCGTTGAAAGTGAAAGTGGTCCTGTTCGGCGAGCGCCTTCTGTATTTTCTGCTGGCTGCACTCGATCCCGAATTAGCAGAATATTTCAAGGTACTCGCCGATTTTGAGAACGATTTTGTGCGCACACCGGAAAACGAGGCCATTCTCGCCCAATTGCTGGCGACGCTAATACAGCGCGATGGGCTCAACGCACTCGACCGTGACGCGGTTGCTCTCGTACTCGAACACGCCGCTCGGCTCACGGATCATGCCGGCAAGCTATCGCTTATCGTCGAACAATTGCGGGAAATCCTGATCGAGGCCGATTTTTGTGCCCGTCAAACCGAACGTACCGTTGTCTCGCGCGCGGATGTCGAGCAGGCGCTCAAAGCGCGCATCCGGCGTGCTGCGCGGCTGCGAGACCGGGCTCAGGAAGCGGTCCTCGAGAAGGTGACGCTCATAGATACTGAGGGCGCCCACGTCGGACAAATCAACGGGTTGAGCGTCCTTGACCTCGGCGGCTTTGCCTTTGGGCGTCCAACCCGCATCACCTGCCAGGTACGACCGGGCAGCGGCAAGGTCGTCGATATCGAACGCGAAGTGGAACTCGGGGGGCCACTGCACTCCAAGGGCGTTTTGATCCTCTCGGGCTTTCTCGCGGGGCGTTACGCCCTCGATACGCCCATGTCGCTCTTTGCGAGCCTCGTCTTCGAGCAGTCCTATGGTGGCGTGGAGGGCGACAGCGCGTCGTCGGCGGAACTTTATGCGCTGCTCTCGGCGCTAGCGGAAGCACCGCTACGCCAGGATCTGGCGATCACCGGCTCTGTAAACCAGCATGGCGAAATTCAGGCCATCGGCGGCGTCAACGAGAAGATCGAGGGCTTCTTCGATATTTGCAAAAAACGAGGTCTCACTGGTTCACAAGGCGTGCTCATCCCGCAGGCGAATGTCCAGCATCTCATGCTGCGCCGAGACGTGATCGACGCGTGCGCTGCCGGGCAATTCGCCATTTTTCCAATCAGCACCATTCATGAAGGCATTGCACTGCTGACCGGGCTTGCCGCTGGCGAACGCGCCGCGGACGGAACCTATCCGTCGAACACCATCAATCGCCGGGTCGAAGATCGCCTGCGCACCTTCGCAAATATCCGGCGCAGCTTCGCCAGCGAACGACCGGGCTCTACAGCGATGAGCTAGCCATGCCGAGCGAGCTTCACAGCTTCAAGCGCCTGGTGTTGGGATTGCAGCCGAGCGCGCCTGACCGTGCCATGCGGCTAGCCGTCGAATTGGCCGAATTGCTCGATCTCGATCTGCTTGGGCTTTTCCTCGAAGACGACAGCCTTCGCGAGCTTGCCGGCATTCCCTTCGCGCGCGAAATCAGGCTGCTCGGCGGCGGTTGGCATTCGCTCGAAATCGATCGCCTGGCGCATGATCTGGAGGTTGCCGCCCGCGGCATGGAACGATCGTTCACTCATGCGGCGAGAAGTCTGTCGAAGCGGTCCCAGTTCGAAGTGATGCGCGGACCGGTGGCCGAGGTCATCACGTCGATTTCAACTGCCGGTGACATCGTAATGATCGTAGAACCGACGAGCGCCGCGGAACGAGTCAGCGGGCAGTTCTCTTGGCTAGTCAAGGCGGCTTTTCAGTCTGCGGCCGCTGTGATGTTGGTCCCGCCGCGTATGATACGAACCAAGGGTCCCATTGTGGCGGTCGCGATGACGGGCGACGATCCGGCCATCATTGCGGCCGCCGCCATCGCGGTTGCAGCGAAGGAAACATTGGTCGTGATCGAGCCTGGTGCAGGGGATCGCGATGATCCACGCACCGCCCAAATTGCAGCCAATACCGGTCTCACAATTCACCGCATTGCAGCCGGCGATCTGTCTCGCGATCCTACTGCCTGTCTCAAGGCCATGCGCCACCTGCAGGAGCGGCTGGTGGTCATGACGCGCCTGCCATTCGATGGTGCCACGGCATCCGCGATTGTCACCGCGCGGCAAGTACCCGTGCTCGTCATCGAGCCAGAGAGGTTGCCTCCGGGCGAGGGCGCCCCACGTACTTAGGCTACCCCGCTACAGGCCCATCTCCGGCTCGGGCACCCGCTGCTTCGTCTCTTCGGGAATTTCCGTCATTGTGGCCTCGGTCAGCAGCAATACGCTGGCAACGGACACCGCATTTTCGAGAGCGACGCGAACGACTTTTGTCGGATCGATAATCCCGGCCTCGATAAGATCGACATATTCCTTACGGCCGGCATCAAATCCCTCATTGCCTTTGCCGCTCAGCATGCGCGCGACGACGACGCCCCCGTCGGTAGCGGAATTTTCGGCAATTTGCCGCGTTGGAGCCTCAAGCGCCCGTTTGAGAATCTGAACGCCGGTTTTTTCGTCGCCTTCGCATTTGGCTTCCTCGGCGGAGAGAACGTCGACGCAGCGCAGGAGCGCTAAACCACCACCGGGAACAATGCCTTCAGCAACCGCTGCTTTGGTGGCACTTATCGCATCGTCCAGTGCCTCCTTCTTTGTCTTCATTTCGGATTCCGACGGGGCGCCGACACGAATGACTGCAACGCCACCGGCGAGTTTCGCCAGCCGCTCTTGCAGTTTTTCACGATCGTAATCGCTGGTCGCCTTCTCGATCTCGCGCCGGATTTGCTCGATACGCCCATCGATCTGTTTGCGATCGCCGGCGCCTCCAATGATGGTTGTGTTGTCCTTGTCGACCACAACGCGCTTGGCTTTGCCGAGTTGTTCGAGGCGGACATGCTCAAGCTTGATGCCGAGCTCCTCGGAAACAACCTGACCACCCGTCAGAACCGCAACGTCATGTAACATCGCTTTGCGGCGGTCGCCGAAGCCCGGGGCCTTGACCGCGCAGCTTTTGAGCGCGCCGCGAATTTGATTGACGATCAAGGTGGCGAGGGCCTCGCCTTCGACATCCTCGGCGACTACAAGCAACGGGCGGGCGGACTTCGCCACCTGTTCCAGCAACGGCAGAAGATCCTGAAGTGTGCTAATCTTGCGATCCGAGATCAAGATAAGGGCATCCTCAAGGACCGTTTCCATCTTCTCCGGATTGGTAATGAAATAGGGCGAGAGAAATCCGCGGTCGAATTGCATTCCTTCCACGACCTCGAGTGTGGTTTCGGTGGTTTTGGATTCTTCGACCGTGATCACGCCTTCGTTGCCGACCTTGTCCATCGCGTCGGCCACGAGCTCGCCGATGAGCGGATCGTTATGTGCGGAAATCGTGCCAACCTGTGCCTTTTCCAGGCGCGTCTTCACCGGACGTGACAATCCGCGCAGTGCTTCAACGGCCCGCTTTGCAGCTCGGTCAAGACCGCGCTTTATATCTATAGCGCTTGCGCCGGCGACGACGTTGCGAACCCCGTCGGCAAACATGGCGTGGGCGAGGATGGTCGCTGTGCTTGTCCCGTCGCCGACCATATCGCCGGTCTTTTCGGCGGCCTGCCGCAGCATACGTGCGCCTAGGTTCTCCTCCGGGTCTTTGAGGTCAAACTCCTTAGCGATCGTCACGCCGTCATTGCAGACAATCGGGGCGCCCCATTTTTTCTCGATAAGCACGGATTTTGATCGTGGGCCTAAGGTCACACGAACGGCATCGGTGAGTTGCGTAGCGCCGCGCAGAATCTTCTCGCGCGCGGCCGAACGGAACAGGATTTGCTTGTGGGCCATTCGAGCGCCTCGGTGAAAATTGCATTTATGCAATAATGCAGTGCTAAAATACCAAGACAGTCGGCGTCCATTTTGACGCATATCAACCCGCGGATATCCGGAGATGGCGTCCGAGGTATCGTTAGGTTCGCGACGTCAAAGTTTGTCTTCGAGCCAGGTCTGGCACTCGTCCTTGAATCCAAGCCACGCGGCGCCTTCTCCATAGCGCATGACGAGAAGCCGATCGTCATCCTTCAGGTATTGTTTGAGTTCGTCCCTTATTTGGACTGGCGTTTTTTCCGTTATGACGAGCCATGTCGAATTGAGGCAATCCCAGTAGCCGCTTCCAATCGTTTCAAGCGCAGTAAAAAGCTTATCGTAATTTTCTTCTTCCGAAGGGTGCAAATCATACCCGATCATATAAATGGCCATTGGCTGCTCCCGAACCTGTAAGCCTTTTACGCGTTCCGATCGGCGATTAATCGATCTTCACTCGGCTCACAAACGAAGCTGCGGTCAAGAGCCGAGCACGCCAGCGGCCTACTTCGCTTGCAGGCGGTAGATGTACTCGGTCAAAAAGAGAATTTTGACGCGCGCGTACGCTTCCGGATTGTAGTCAGGGTTCGCATTGTGACTTTGATTCTTGTATACCGGGCCCCAGATAGGCATGTCCGTTGGGCCGTGTGCCCTTACCGGCGCTCTTCCGTCAATTGTTTCAACTACGTGCTCCACGGGAAATACACCGCGGTTTTTTTTGGAAAGCTCGGTGAGATCGGGCAGAACGATGCTTGATCTGAGCAACTGCACATAAGGTCCGTCACCTTTGCCGCTTAGACCATGGCACTCGGCGCAGTGCGTTTCATATTCATGCTTGCCCACGTCAATGCTCTGCCCTGCGGAGCCATTTTGTTGAGCATGCGTTATTGCAGAGGTACCGATTACGAATGCGCAGACTGCGAATGCTTTTATGAACTTGGAGCTCATTAATTCCACCACGCGGCGCGCCGTTTCAAAGCGGAAGCGGTCCCAGTCTCAGGGCACGGGCGGTGACCGTACGGTCAGGACCGCCCCAAGCGAAGCAATCAAGCTGTGATTGCCCCGCATGGCCAATGTTCATATGCAATGGGCCAGCCGTTGCCTTGATTTAGCGCAAGCTTACCGATTGAAGCGGGGTGGCATGTCCGACTTTGGACCTAGAACTGGCATCGCGCTTGTTGAGCGTAATGTCCGCTTTTGACGCTCAGCAGATATAGGCGAAAGATGCGGGAGAATTGGGTAGTGCCGACCCAGTGTCACCTTTAGCCCTTGAATTCCTCACAGCTGAAATTATTTGCGCAATATTAAGGGACAAGGGCATTTCCCGTCCCCAAGCCAGCCCTTGTCGAACTCAGAGGCCGCCAACGTGCCCCCGCTTGGCGGCCTTTCCTTGTTGTTCGCTTCTGCCCGCCAGCCAAAACGCTATTTTTTGTTTTTTTGACGGTGGCTCAGCGAGTTCTCGCCCTCCGGGAAACCCCCTATGGGGATTATCTGAATTTCGGCTGACCAGTTCCAGCCGTATCGATGACCATCAAATTTTTAGGGAGTGATGGCCATGCTTACGCAGACGATCACGCGAAATGCGGCTCAGCAGCCGGCGGCTCGCGTAGTGCGGTCGGTCCCGACGAATACTGTCAGCCTCGGCAATTCGATCAAAATGATGGGAGCGTTGATGCCATTCGGCCGCAATGCCGAGATCTACGGCCAAAGCGAACCGGCCGACTATCTTTACAAAGTCGTCAACGGTGCCGTTCGTACCTACAAAGTACTCAACGACGGCCGCCGCCAGATTGGCTCATTTTACCTACCGGGTGATATCTTCGGCCTCGAAGTTGGCGGCGAACACACTTTCTCCGCTGATGCAGTCGCTGACTCCAGAATATTAGTGATCAAACGCAGCGTGCTAGTCGCGCTAGCCGGGCGCGACAAGGAGGTTGCCCGCCAGCTCTGGGCGATGGCTGCCGCGGAATTGCAGCGTGCACAGGACCACATCATGCTGCTGGTGAAGACAGCGCGGGAGCGAGTCGTCGGGTTCCTGTTGGAGATGGCGGCGCGCAGCCCTGGCTCCAGCGAAGTCGATCTGCCGATGTCGCGGCAGGACATCGCCGATTATCTCGGCCTCACCATCGAAACGGTATCGCGTATGGTGACGGAACTCGAGAGCACAGGAGCGATTGCACTTGCGACCTCGCGGCGCATCGTCCTATGCAAGCGCGGCACGCTCAACCGGATGAACGCCTAGCTTCTAACGCCGAAGGTCGTTCTTCTGCGACTAAGTTCGGCGAGCTGGACGCGCTATTCGTTTTGCCAGAACGGATTGCGTCGTATCTCGACGAAAGAGGGGGGCGTCGGTGGCCACCCAGTCGTTTCCATTGAATGCCGTACTCGACGCCTGCCGCCATGTGCAGTTCGGTATGACCGACTTCATTCGTCGTGCCCAGGGACATGCCCTTGGAGCGTTTGGACTGGATCCTATCGAGAGTCCGTATCAGGTCATTCTCTCAGGCCCATTTTGGCGGCTTCGCGATTACAGCGAACACGATACAGCACAATCCCTGCTTATCGTCGCTGCTCCGATCAAGCGTCCTTACATTTGGGATCTCTCTCCTTCAACGAGCGCCATCCGCTATATTCTGGGGCAGGGCCTGCACGTCCGTCTTCTGGAATGGCTCCCGGCTTCGCAGACGACCGGCATAAATGGCTTAAACGAATACACCGGTGCCATCTCCGAATGCGTCACGAAAATCTCAAGTGGAAGCCCAGGG
Organism: uncultured Pseudomonadota bacterium; assembly: GCA_963762485.1. Lineage (GTDB taxonomy): Bacteria > Pseudomonadota > Alphaproteobacteria > Rhizobiales > Xanthobacteraceae > Pseudolabrys. The sequence goes on from CAVXLE010000004.1 coordinate 178,176, forward strand.
GTAAAGCCGTTCGTGATGGGTCATTCCCTTGGCGGTACGCTCGCGGCCGTATTCGGTGCATCGGCATCCGAATCCATTCGCGGGCTCGTGCTGCTCAGTGCACCGCTGTGCTTCCGGCCCGCGACCAGCCGTTTCCGCGATGCGCTAGTCTCCCTTGTGCCATCGGGCTTGGCCGACGTAGGGCCGTTCCCAGGTTCGCTTCTGTCCCACATGAGTGCTTTGGCGTCTCCTGACACGTTCATATGGTCGAGGCTCGCGGATGTAGCATATAGCGTCACAGACGATCATGCGCTTGAGATTCATGCGCGGGTCGAGCGTTGGGCTCTCGACGAGGTTTCTCTTCCCGGTAAATTGGTTCAACAAATCATTGAGTGGCTCTATCGCGAGGACCGTTTTTTTCGAGGCGACCTGATGATCGGTCAGATGCCTGTTGGACCTCTCGGTCTGTCTGTGCCCACGCTTGCAGTGGTCAATACTGCGGACGAAATTGCCCCCGTCGGGTCCGTCAAGCCATTTTTAAACGCAATGCCTGTGGCGGACGCCCGGATCATCGAATATCCGGGCGAAGTCGGCGTGTGTTTACAGCACCTCGGGATTCTGATCGGGCGGAAGGCACGCGACCTGGTGTGGCCGGAGATTATCGCTTGGATTGACAGGCGCCGCTGAACCGAAGTTTCCATTCGCCAACGCTGCGTGGCTCACGATTGTGTCTTACTCGATCCGAGTTTTGCGGCGATATATGCGATTGCCCCCGCGAATGGCAATCGCGACGCCGACCTATAAACAGCGACGACGGATTTGTGTCAGGAATATTGCCATATGGTTGCACGAGTGCCCTTTTGATTTCCGTCAATGCCGTCTTGCCCCGTTAGTGGAATCTGAGTTCCTCGCATATCTCAGCATCAGTCTCATCCGCGGGGGGGCACCATGTACAAACACATTTTGATCCCAACCGATGGTTCTGAGCTGTCGCAGAAAGCGGTCGATTACGGATTGGCATTGGCAAAATCGGTTGGTGCCAAAGTTACGGTTGTGACGGTGTCCGCACCGCTTCGTACTTTGGCTATTGAGCCGCCTTTGACGCCCGATATCGTGGAGGAATACGAAAAGCAGATGAGGCAGCTGGCCGGGAAATACCTCGAGTTCGGCAAAAGCACTGGCAGCAGCCGCGGGCATGACATGCGAAGTGCTGCAAATCGAACATGATCAGCCTTATTTGGCCATCATCGATACGGCATCTCGGAGATCATGTGATTTGATTGTGATGGCCTCTCACGGCCGACGTGGAATCGCCGCGATCGTCCTCGGCAGTGAAACAGTCAAAGTATTGACCCACAGCACGATCCCGGTGCTGGTGTTTCGCGCGGCTCGGCATAACCCACTGAATGTTACATCCTAGCATTGAGACGTTTATGGCGCTGTGTTCGCGCGCTTGATCGACAGGAGCATGCAAATGGAAGCCGCAACATTTCGAAACTGGCTGGTGGAACATGGGTGCCGTATCGATGCCGAAAGGCATCCGCGCGGCCACGAAGGCCACGGCGAAGTCACCGTGCATCGCGAAGGCCGCAAGGCGCAACTGCCGCTGACGGGCGCCCGCCATGCCCTTGATACGCGCACGGTGCACCGCATCTGCGACGACCTCGGACTCGATGCGACCCAGTTGCCAGGACCCCAAAGCCGCGTCTGAGGGAGTGGACCCGCGGTGGTAAGCCCTCTCGGCCACAAGACAGCGTTGCAGGCCGTCGAAACTGAGGCCTATCGCCAGATCATGTCCGGCACGGCGCCGGCGACTTTGGCGGAATTTGCGGCGCAATTGTTAGACTGGCTTCGCAGCACCCATCCCGATGCCCCGGCGCTCACGCTGGCCAAAATCGAAAGTCAGATAAGTGATACCTGGCATCGTCGCCACGAGTTGATTCGAGGCGGTGACTAGGTAATCAGATCGGCTTCGTAGAGCCCCTTCATAAGATGATCATGCAGGTCCGAATCCTCGAGCATGGCGGCGACAATCGATTCATCGCCAAGCATCGCTGCTTCGCTCAGGCCGCGATGCCATTTTGCGGCAGCAAGATCGCGCTGGCCGATACGCATAAGCGTGTACAATTCGGCACGCGCTGTTGGCGATAGGGTGGCAACCGCGCCGCGCAATGCCGCCGTTTGCGCCGCGTCCGCGTGTAGCGGATCAAATCCCAGCGCTGCTGTAGGGTTGTGCTCGCCGCGCGCAGCTTTGATGTCGGCTAGGTCGTTCTCGGCTACATTGCCGAGCATGTCATCCCGTTGCGCGCGGGCCGCCTTCGCAAGTAGCGCCACAAAGCGAGCTTGATCGACATTGAGTTCTTGAAGCATGGCTTACTCCCGCGCTAGACGGTGGCACCACTAGGCCACAGTGCACGCACCTCGGCTGGCAGCATATTCTTTACGTCTTCGATTTCGCCCGGCGTAATTTTTCGCACCAGGAGCTTGAAAACCTCGCGGACGGGGCGCTCGGCATCGATGCCCGGGTCGTCGCGGAGTTCTCCATACACATGATCAAAAAAGGTCTGTTTAGTGTGCTCGGGGGGAGCGCCCTCTTTCATGTGCCAACCTTCATAGTAGAGACCACGGATGAGCATGGGGAGTTGCGCGCCGAGGTGGATTGCCTCGTGTGCCGTCAGTCGGTCGCGCAAGGCATGCAGGGTGGCGCGAAGTACTCGATAGGCACGCTTCTTGTCTTTCCACTCGAGCCCCTCCATGAGCTCATTCAGCCACACATTCGACAGCTGTACAGTCTCATCGAAGACCGGAAGCCCCGTGAAACTCATGTGACTCTCCATCTATCGGCTGAGCACAGAATAATATGGGCCGAAGCGCGCTGTACTCATTGATGTGAATCAATCTCACCAGCGATTGACCTCACGGTGAGGTGGCCGGGACTAGTCACGACCACGCTCGTGGCAAACTGGCGGCTTTCCCTATTTAGGGTCTGTTGAAGCCATTCGATATCGCCAGCGGATGCCGGCACCAGCTTGAACTGTTTGATGCGTAAAGGAACGAGCGCGATGCTGCTCACGGCGCCGCTTTTTGCCGCGATGTCAGCGAAATACATGACGGCGAGGTCGTCGCGGTAATCTTCATGCCCACGGATACCCTCATAATCGTTCAGGAAGTCGCCGCAACCATAAAGGATCAGGCGGTCGCGGTAGAGCTCGATCGCCTTTGCGTGGTGTGAAGAATGGCCATGAACGATGGAAACATCGGCGCCGTCGACCAGCGCATGGGCAAAGCGTCTTTGGGCACCGGAAACTTCGTAGCCCCAGTTGGGTCCCCAATGGATTGAGACAACGATCACGTCGCCGGGCCGCCGTTCTCTATTGATCCAACTGGTCGTGCGGTGGACCGTTGCATCAGTTAGATCGGAGAGAAGGTTGACGCCTGCAGTATCTGGAGCTGCCGCCCAGCTGCGTGGCGTTCCGCTTGTTGGCACGGCGAACGAGAAGACAAGCACGCGGCCCTTGCCGGAAATGGGCAGGACAGCGCCTGTGCGAGCCTCCTCAAGTGTGCGGCCGGCCCCGGCCGATTTTATGCCGAGACGCTTCAAGGTCGTCAGGGTGTCGAACAGCCCCGCGCGTCCCCAGTCGAGGATGTGGTTGTTCGCGAGTACGCAACAATCGATATGCGCAGCCACGAGCGTATCTGCATTCTCCGGACTCATCCGGTAGTTAATGCCTTTCGGGTCATGATCTTCGCTGCGCGTAATACTTGTTTCAAGGTTGATGATGCGCGCGTCGGGCGGCGCCTGTTTCAATTCATCCAGGGCGGCGCCCCAGACATAGGCAGGAGCCGCAGGCCGTTTTATCGCGCCATTGACGGCTTCCGCCAACTGCACATAGTCCAGCGCCGAGTCGACGTAATCTTCATGAAGCGCCGGGTCGCAAGGTTGCGGCAATATTTGATCGATGCCTCGCCCAAGCATCACGTCGCCGCACAGGAAAAGCCGCAGTGTTGGCGGCTGGTGTTCGGAAGCCGTTAAGCCACGGCAAATCATGAGCTAGGTGTCAGCTCGGCCAAAGATTGTGCAGCTCGCGGGGTGTAGCGGCTTTCGTATCCTCAACCTCTGCAGCCGGCAAGCGTGCCGCCAGCAAGGCAAACATTGCGCGAGCCACCTGTTCGGCGTCGACGCCTGGGTCGCGGTGCAGGCTGTCATGAATACGCTCAAGAAACTCGCTGCGGCTCTTGGCCGCCGGGTGCCCTACCGGATGCCAGCCCTCGTAATAGAACCCTCGCAGTAATGCTGGCAGCTGAGCTCCCAGATAAATCGCCTCGTCCTGCTGCAAGCAATCGCGCAGAGCATGCAATCCCGCGAGTAGTGCCAGATAGACGCGGTCGCGATCACGCCAGCCAAGGCGTTGGAAAAAATCATCGATCCAGTCTTCGGTCGCGCGGACCGCAGCATCGGCGCTATGAGTAACTGTCATGTCAAACACCCGACTTCAATTAATCGCCGCCGTTTTCGGTAAATTGCGGCAGCACGTCATCTAGGATGATGCCGATCGCCCCCTTGACCGGCGCGGTATAATTGTGAGGTCCAAGCTCGGTCGCAGCTTTGGTCAAGACTGCGCGAGCCTCGGTGTTCGATAGGACATGTTTGTCGACAAGAGTCCGCAACAACGAAATAAGGATCGCGCTCGTCGCATTTCCAATTTCGAGTTCTCGTCCTTTGCCATACATGTGAACACTCCAAACCGGTCAGCTTGAAATCCGATATTCAAAATACCTTGCATCCGGGCTGCGCGGCCCGGCGTAAGCCGGAGTGCAACCAATCGGGGCCGCTCGATCAAGCGGCGGCCTTGACATCAATCTTCTTCGCCGGCTTCTGCGCTTCCGGTTTCTTGGGTAGCGTGACCGTCAGCACGCCTTTTTTGAACAATGCCTCAATCTTATCGGCGTCGACACTGTCAGGCATGGCAAAGCTCCGCTCGAACGAACCGAAATGGCGTTCGTGCAGATAATAGTCTTTCTTCTTTTCCTCTTTTTCTTCCTGCTTTTCGCCTTTGATTATCAGCGAGCCATTGCTGACTTTTACTTCGATGTTTTTCTCATCCATGCCGGGTAGTTCGGCGGTAATGTCGTAAGCTTTGTCGCTTTCGGTAATATCGACCGCCGGCGTGGTACCCCATGTCACTGCGCGCCGCCAAAGCGGCTCTGCAGTGAGGAATGATCGACGGAAAGGCTGCCATAAGCCGTGGCCGAAATCGTCGAACAAGTGATTGATTTCATCGCGAAGGCCTTCGAACGACTGCCACGTTTCAGGTACGGAGGCGGGCTCTGCAACCTTTTGCCGCGTCACGGGCACTTTGGATACGGTTTCTGACATGGCTGCTTCTCCCTTAGTTTGAGGATGGGCGGAGCCTACGCCGGCAAAAATGGAGCGAATTGACCCAGGTCAAGAACAGAGCCCGCTCGTTCCTTTGCGCCGAAAGTGAGGAAGGCGTGAACGGGGGTCACCTCTCGTAGACGGCTACCATTGTTGCTTCAGCGATTATGTACTTGCGGGCTTCGCGTTCGACATCGAGGCAGGTCGGATCTTTGCGCACGGGTAATCGCTCGACAGAAAGCGCAAGCAGGCGGAAATGATAGTGATGTAAACCATGCTTGTGGGGCGGACAGGGGCCCCCATAACCGGTTTTCCGGAAATCATTGATGGCCTGCTTGAAAGACTTCGGATGGCGGGATGCCCCTTCCACAAGTGACCGTTCTCGATCAGGCAGATCGTAGACCGCCCAATGATGCCAGGTTCCCCCGGGGGCATCGGGATCGTCGCAGAGAAGCACAAAGCTTTGGGTCGTGGCCGGCGGGTTTGTCCAGTTGAGGGGCGGCGAAATATCTTTGCCGTCACAAGTGTACTGGATTGGCATTGGCGAACCATTTGAAAAGGCAATTGAATGGATTTCCATGGCAGTGCTCCCAAACTGAAATCAGACTGACCTGGGTTGCCGCTCCGCGCGTTGATGCGGGTCAAAAAAGCCGGGCCGCCAAGCGGATAGATCGGTGCTGCGTAATGATCTGGCGCAAAGCAGCCTCTGCGGTAGGACGCTAACTAAATAAAATGCGGCCAGTTTTGCACCCGACTCTCGTGAACGGGCGAACCGGCGATCCGGTTCTGTACATTGAAACTCTGTTTGAAAGGCGCGCCGTCCTTTTCGATTTGGGCGACCTTTCGAACTTGCCGGCGCGTAAGCTGCAGCGGGTCGAGCATGTCTTTGTATCGCACGCGCATATCGATCACTTCATCGGATTTGATCGTCTGTTGAGGGTTCTGGTTGGGCGTCAGAAGACGCTCAAGCTTTATGGACCAGGCGGCTTCATCGAACATGTCAGCCACAAGCTTCAAGCTTATCGCTGGAACCTTGTAGACAGTTACACCAGCGATTTGGCACTTGAAGTCACCGAAGTCGGAGCCTCGCTAAATACGCACAAAGCACGATTTCGTCTGAAGAGCGCCTTTTCGGTTGAGGACATAGGCGCTGGGCGTCTCACCGACGGGATCCTCTGTCATGAGCCCGCTTTCCGCGTCGTGACCGCGGTGCTTGAACACCGCACGCCTTGTCTGGCCTTCGCCATCGAAGAAGCGGCCCATGTCAATGTTTGGAAGAACCGCCTTCACGAGTTGGGTCTGCCGATCGGGCCTTGGCTGCGAGAACTCAAGCGTGCCGTGCTTGAAAAGAGGCCGGATGACGACTTGATCGAGGTCGGCACGCGACCAACATCTCAGAAAGTGAAGGAAATTTCTCTCGGCATTCTTCGCAAAGCTATTACAGTCACACCTGGGCAGAAAGTCGCCTATGTGACTGACGCCGCCGATACGTCTGCGAACCGTGCTGCCATTATCGCGCTCGCTCATAATGCCGACTTGCTTTTTATCGAAGCGGCTTTCGCCAAAGCGGATGCACAGCTTGCTGCGGAGCGTGCGCATCTGACGACAGATGCCGCCGGAAGCCTGGCGCGCGCCGCCGGTGTGCGCCGGGTCGAACCATTCCACTTTTCGCCCCGCTATAGCGGACAGGAAGCGCGCATGATCAAAGAGGTCATGGCCGCCTTTGCCCGCATGCATGAATTTGAGCCAGCGAACCCATGAAGGATTGGAATCTTATCGTCACGATTTTCCAAGACGGTTTTCGACGCGCGTTGCGGGCGCTGCGCGTCCTTGGACCGATTGAGCGCACCTCCTACCACAACGTCTTGGCGATGAAGGTTGACGATCCTGTAAAGGTGCTTGAGGCAATCGAATTGAAGACGCAAGAAAGTACTGCACTCTATGATGCGATTTCGAGAGTTTCGCCGGCCATACACAGTTTCGACTTCCAATCGACGGAAGAATTTTTGGAGAAGACCAAAAGCCTTTTAGTTGAGTGGTCCCCCCGTTTGACCGGGCAATCCTTTCACGTGCGGCTACATCGCCGCGGGCCCAAGTACGATCTAGGAACCCAGGAGACCGAGCATTCACTGAACGAGGTAGTTCTTGATGCGACGATGAAGTTGGGAACACCGGGCAAGTTATCCTTCACCGATCCCGACGCGGTGATTGCGATCGACACCATCGATGATCGAGCCGGGGTTGCGCTCTGGACGCGTGGTGACCTCTCTCAGCATCGCTTGCTGCGACCGGACTAGCTTGCACCGTCAAATCTACCGCTTGACGTACAGATCGCCAATTTCTTTGGCGAATAGGGGGGCGATCAGTTCACGCTTGATCTTGAGTGTCGGCGTCAGCAGTCCAGCTTCGATTGTCCACGGCTGGAGCGTGAGATGCAGCGCGCGAATTTGCGCGTAGCGTGGCAGGCTCCCGAGAAGCGACGTGATCTTGCCGAGAAGTTCGATCTTGCTGGCTTCACGATTGGGCTGTGCCGGGTCGAGGCCCTTTTCAGCCGCAAAGAGTTCCCAAGCCTTGGCGTTCAGCACGACAACCGCCGTAAGAAAAGGCCTACGATCACCAACAACCATAGCCTGTTCGAAGAGCGGATCGCGGGTGAGCTCACCTTCGACCACCGTTGGATTGATTTTTTCGCCGATCGACAGAATGAGCATTTCTGTAAGGCGGCCACGAATGATGATGCGGCCGTCCTCTCGGATTTCCGCGATATCGCCGGTCGATAGCCAACCGTCAGCATCGAATGCTCGTTGCGTCCGTTCGTTATCCTTCCAGTAGCCCATCATGGCCGATGGCGATCGGACCAGGAGTTCATCTTTCGGACCGAGCTTTATCTCTACGCCTTTGAGTGGGCGGCCAACTGAGCCAGGCAAATTGTCATCGAGACGGTTCGCCGCGACGACGGGTGCAGCTTCGGTGAGTCCGTATCCTTCCACAACCGGCACACCCAGGCCAATCAACATGCGAGCGACGCCCTGATCCAGTGGTGCTCCGCCACTAACTGCGACACGCAGCCGCCCGCCAAGTGCCGTGAGCACGGGCGATGCCACGAGCGACTTAAACAGGAGCCACAGCAATTGCACCGCCGGCCGCGCGCGGCCTCCCTCTTGCGCGGCGACGAAGCGGCGCCAACCGACGGCGCTGGTAATTTGCAGCAACTTTCTCCTTAAAAAGTTATGGGAGACTTTCGCGCGAATGGAACTACATATGCGCTCGAAAAGAAGCGGTACACCGAGCATAGCCGTGGGTCGGATGGCAATCAGATCATCGCCCAAATCCTGCGGGGATCGCCCGTAGGCAACTGTTGAGCCGCCCATCATGGGAAGGTAGTGGCCCACTGTGCGTTCGAATGCGTGCGCCAACGGAAGGATTGACAAGAACACATCATTTCGGAGTGGCGGGATAAGTGCGCCCGAGGCCTGGGCGTTCCACAACAATGCGAAATGCGAAAGCATTACGCCCTTCGGCCGGCCCGTGGTCCCGGAGGTGTATATCAGCGTCGCGAGGTCGGTCGGCTTGACTGGATACGGCGGAGGTGGCTCCGCGGTATTGGCAATTACTTCGGCAAGTCCCCGGATAGCTGGACCGGCGGCACGGGGCGCCGATGCGCGCTCAAGCTCGCTAATCCACACAGCTTCCAGCGACGGAAATTCAGAACGCTGTGACGATAACGCTTTCCAGCGCGCCGTGCTGTCAAGCAGAACCAGGCGTGCATCCGAGTGTCCGAGTAAATATGCATTGCTTGCAACCGTGTCGTGCGGGTAAAGACCAACCACGACCAAACCCGAACCGTGTGCGGCCATATCGAGACACGCCCAGTCGGTTCCGTTTGGTAGCAAAATCGCTACGCGGTCACCTGCGGTCAGATTCTCCAACGCGAGGGCGGCCCGAAAGCGGTCGACGCGATCTGAAATCATGCGCCAGCTGTGATCGCGCCAGACGCCTTTCTTCTGATCGTAGTCGCGGTAGGCAATCGCATCCGGACAGCGTCGAACGCGCTCGCGAAATAGCCCCCACAGCGTGACTCCCTGGGAGGCAGTGATCATGTCCTCGCCCACTGGCAGCTTTCTAAACTCGTTAGCTTGTCGCATCCTTGTGCTTTCTAGAGTTTCTGCCGGCGGTCGGTTTGATCAGGGTCAAACACGTGGCGCGGCGAGCTACATATTCTTCCATGATGCAGGAAAGCCTTGACCATGCGGGCCGGCCGTTAGTGGTGGCCGAGCACGAAATGCGCGAGCGGCAATTGATCGCGGTGGTAGCCGATCTTGTGCGTGAACTGCACCCCCAGCGCATGCGATTTATCGATGTCACGCCGTCCAGCCGAATCGAGCGCGATCTCGGAATCGATAGCCTGGGGCGGACCGAACTCATTTTGCGGATCGAACGGGCGTTCCGTGTGCGCTTGCCGGCTCAGACGATCGGCGAGTCTGAAACCGTGCAGGATCTGGTTCGAGCGCTCGAACAGGCCCGCCCCACGCGGGTCGGGACCGTTACGGAAATGCCGCCAGCGGCGACCCTGCCTTCTGTGCCGGCAGCCAGCGACGCCCGCACTCTTATCGAGGTCCTCGAATGGCACACAGCAAGGCATCCCGAACGGCTACACCTGACTGTGCTGCAGGATGAGGCTACCACGCTTGGGAGTCTCACCTATGCTGCGCTCGCTACGAAAGCGCGCGCCTTAGCTCGCGGGTTGGTCGCGAGGGACGTAGCGCCGGGTGACCGTGTTGCATTGATGCTGCCGACGGGCATCGAATTTTTCACCACCTTCTTTGGAATACTCTACGCGGGTGCCATTCCCGTGCCGATCTATCCACCGATGCGGATCTCGCAGCTTGAGGATCACCTGCGCCGCCAGGTTGGCATCTTGCGCAATGCTGGTGCTTCTCTACTCGTTACGATGCCGGAAGGACGGCGGCTGGCCGGATTGCTTCGAATGCAAGTGGAAACATTGAAACATGTTGGGAGTGCAGCTGAGCTTGAATCGTCTACACCGCTCGTCGAACTGCCGCGGCCGGGCGACTCGGATACTATCGCTCTTATCCAATATACGTCCGGAAGCACTGGCGACCCAAAGGGCGTGGTGCTTACCCACGCAAATCTGCTCGCCAATATCCGGGCGATGGGACAAGCAATGGATGCCAGTTCCGCGGATGTATTCGTCAGTTGGCTGCCGCTCTACCACGACATGGGTTTGATAGGAGCCTGGCTCGGCTGCCTGCATTTCGCGGCGCCTCTATACGTCATGTCGCCGTTGAGCTTTTTGGTGCGACCTGAAAGCTGGCTGCGGGCGATGCATCGCTTTCACGCCACTTTTTCCGCGTCGCCCAACTTCGGCTTTGAACTGTGTATCAATAAGATTGCGGAAGAAGACCTTGTAGGATTGGACCTCAGCTCTTTGCGTATGGTCGCAAATGGCGCCGAGCCGGTCAGCGCACACACGGTCCGACGCTTTATCGATCGATTTGGCCGGTACGGGTTTTCAGCAAGTGCGATGGCACCGGTCTATGGTCTAGCGGAATGCTCTGTAGGGTTGGCGTTTCCGCCTCCGGGACGTCCGCCTCTCATCGATCGCGTGAGCTACGATCAGCTTAGCCGTAATGGAATTGCCGAACCGGCAAGGTCAGATGATCCCAAGCCGTTTGAAATTGTAGCATCTGGCCAGCCGCTCCCCGGCCATGAGATTCGCATTGTGGACGAAGCGGGCCACGAATTCGGCGATCGCCGCGAGGGGAGACTAGAGTTTCGAGGGCCGTCAACGACACGCGGCTATTTCCGCAACGAGACCAAAACCCGCGCGCTTTTCAACGACGGCTGGCTCGACAGCGGCGACCGCGCATATGTAGCAGGAGGCGACGTCTACATCACGGGACGTGTCAAGGACATCATTATCCGTGCAGGGCGTCATCTTTATCCGCAAGAGATCGAAGAAGCGGTGGCCGAGATTCCGGGAATTCGCAAGGGGGGCGTGGCGGTATTCAGCGTGAGTGATGCGCGTTCCGGCACCGAGCGGGTGATTGTCCTCGCTGAAACACGGGAGCTAGACGCAACGGCGCGTGCGAAATTGCAAACGCGCGCTCACGAGGTCATAACCGACGCCGCTGGCACTCCGCCGGACGAAATCGTGCTCGCACCGCCCCACACAGTGCCGAAGACGTCAAGCGGCAAGATCCGCCGTAGCGCCGCTAAAGAACTCTACGAAAGCGGGCATATTGGACCATTACAGCGGGCTCTTTGGCTTCAAGTTCTGCGTCTTTCGTTGGCGGGAGTTGGTCCGCAGCTTAAGTGGATAGTTGCACGGTTTGGCGACGTCATTTACGCGGCCTGGTGGTGGACGGTTGTCGGGGCGGCTTTCCTGCTCGCTTGGTTAGCCGTGCTGGTGGTGCCGCGCCTTTCCTGGCGATGGACGATGGTACGGGGCATAGCGCGAGCAGGACTCTCGATGATCGGGGTTCCAATTTCAGTTATTGGCCTGGAGCGAATCCCCGCAGGGAATTCCATACTTGTTTTCAACCATGCCAGCTACGCGGACTTGATAGTTCTTGCAGCGGTCTTACCGGGCGAACCGCTGTATGTCGCGAAGAGCGAGTTGGCCAGTCAGTTTTTTGCGGGCCCCTTCTTGCGCCGACTGGGCGTCCTATTTGTCGAGCGATATGACGTGAGCAGCAGGCTTGCCGACACCGAAGCGGTGACCGTCAGCGCGCAGCGAGGACGGAACGTCGTGTTTTTCCCGGAGGGCACATTTACCCGTAGACCGGGACTTTCCGCCTTCTATTTAGGGGCGTTCAAGGTCGCAGCGGACGCTGGTCTTCCAATTCTGCCCGGAATCATCCGCGGCACCCGCACAATCTTGCGCAGCGACCAATGGTTTCCACGTTGGAGCCCCGTGAGCATTCAGATCGAAGAGGCGATCAGGCCATCTGGCACCGACTTCGCATCGCTGATCCACTTGCGGGATGGCGTGCGCGATATCGTCCTGGCGCATTGCGGCGAGCCAGACATTGCTGAACTGGTAAAGCCCGAAGTGCAGCCAGCGGCGCATGGGGGAGGCGAAAGACAGCATGCGCAATAAGATCGATCTCAGCGACCGCTTTGCCGTTGTGACCGGTGGCGGCCGCGGCATTGGCCGCGCGATCGCTGAGCGTTTTCTCGAGTCCGGTGCGGCGGTCGCGATCTGGGACTGTGATAAGGTGCTCGCCGAACAGACGGCACTGGACTTTGCGGGTCGGGGACGCGTCGCGGCCATCACCGTCGATGTTGCCGAATTATGGCATGGTCGAGCAGGCGCGGGATGCGACAGTGAAGGCATTCGGCCGCGTCGATATTCTCGTCAACAATGCGGGCATTGGGGGACCTACGCAATCGACGTGGGAATATCCGCTCGACGCCTGGCGTCGGATCATGGCGGTTAACTTCGACGGCGCGTTCTATTGCTGCCGTGCGCTCATCCCGCGCATGATCGCAAACAATTATGGCCGCATCGTCAATATCGCGTCGGTCGCGGGCAAGGAGGGCAATCCGAAGATGGCGGCCTACTCGGCGTCCAAGGCCGCTATGATCAGCCTGACCAAATCCCTCGGGAAGGAGCTCGCGAGCTACGACATCTCCGTAAATTGTATCACGCCGTCATCGTGCAACACTGAACTTCTGAAGGATTTCGACGAAGATTTCGTGCGCGCGATGTTAGCCAAGGTGCCGCGTGGCCGTTTCGTCTTGGTCGAGGAGATCGCGGCAATGGTGGCGTTCTGTTCATCCAAGGAATGTTCTTTCACCACTGGTGCGGTCTTTGACATTTCCGGCGGGCGTGCCACGTATTAGGCGCATCCCGCCGCTCTCGGAACCGGCCTAGCCATGGCAACAGCAGCGATCGTCGGCGGCGGCTCTTTCGGAACAGCGATGGCGTGCGCCGCGCGGCGTGCGGGCCTTGCAGTCAAGCTATGGGCGCGCGAGTCCGAAGTGGTGGAAGCGATAAATGCTGGCCGCGGCAACCCGTTCTTCCTCTCAGAAATTGCCCTCGAGCCCGGAATCCGGGCGAGCTCCGATCTCAGCGAGACGGTGAGCGCCGCGGATTTCGTCCTCATGGCTGTGCCGTCGCAGTTCCTGCGTAGCGTCGCCGTCCAGATGCGCGCGGCCTTGCGGCCGGGGATAGCGGTGATTTCCTGCTCCAAGGGGATAGAGCGGGTCAGTTGTGCACTGATGCCGGAAGTCATCGCCGAGGTTCTGCCGGAGGCAACCATTGCGGTACTCGCGGGACCCTCTTTTGCGAAAGAGGTTGCGCTCGGACTGATGACCGGCGTCACCCTCGCCTGTGCCGATCGGGCCCTAGCCGAACACCTGGCGAGGACGCTAAGCAGCACTCGCTTCCACGCCTACGCGTCCAACGATCCGATAAGTGCGACCATTGGAGGCGCATTTAAGAACGTGCTTGCTATTGCCTGCGGCATCACGATCGCTCGCAAGATGGGTGAAAACATTCGCGGACTGCTGATCGCTCGTGGCTTGTACGAGATGGCTCGGCTTGCTCGCGCCAAAGGCGGAAATCCGATCAATCTGTTGGGTCTCGCGGGCAGCGGCGATGTCACCTTGACCTGCATGGGCACGCAGTCACGGAATACGACTTTTGGCATCGCACTCGGCGAGGGTCGTTCTCCGGCCGATATTCTTGCGGAGCGGAAGGTAGTCACTGAAGGCGTGCAGACCGCCGCTTCCATCGCCGAGCTCGGTCACCGCTTAGGATTGCAGGTGCCGATCGCGTCAGCCGTCAACCGGATCGTCAACGAGGGCGGATCGATCGAGGCGATGATTTCTGAACTCTTGATATATCCGACCGGCGTTGAGCTCGCCGACATGACTTAATTAGTCGCGAGAGGGAGAGAGCAATGACAACCAAGACCAAGCAATGGAAGGATATGACTGTAGACGAGAAGTTTGAACAGCACACTTTGGAATTATCCGAAGTCCGTAATCGGCTTAGCCTGTTACAAATGCAGGTCACACAGTTAGAAAATACATTGAACGGAATTCAAACCAAGCTGAATTCGAACAAATAGATTGTCGTTTCATGCGCCGCTTGCGGGCGGTGAATGGTTTCTCCTGACAATCGCACGCCCTCGGGCCGAAGTCGTTCCGAAGCGGCCACAATGTTGTGCGGTCTAGTGACGATGGGGCCATCACCCGAATAGTCCACCTACGCGCGTCCCGGCGATACGATTGACCACGAATAAGCTTAGTGCACATAGCGCGATCAGGATGACTCCGAGAGCAGCCGCCTGGCTCTGTGATCCCGCGATATAGAAGGTGAAAATGCCAAATGGGATCATTTCCCACCCACCGCGGGTGAGGAAGATCGTGGCCGAGGCTTCCTGGATTGATGTAATGAAGGAGAATAGCGCGCCGACTAGAATGCCCTTCCATACGAGTGGCACAGTAATATCCCAGAAGACCCGCAGTTTCGTCGCACCGACATTCTCGGCCGCTTCTTCCATCGATTTATGCACAAGTAACAGCGAGGAATGACTGCCTCGGACGGTGTAGGGCAGACGGCGGACTGCGAGCACGAGCGGTAGGATGATCCACATTCCGGTCAGCGAGACGTCGATAAGCGGCAGCGGCAAGTTGAAGGCCCGGATATATGCAATGCCGATAGCCGTTCCCGAAACCGCCAGAATGAGCGTGGTGAGCGCGTCCATCGTGTTGCGGCCGGGCGCGCGGGTGCGAGCCAGAATCCACGCCATCGGCACGCCGATGATGATGCAGAAAATGACGGCTAGACCTGAGAACATGAATGAATTGATGATGAATTTCGGCGATTCGACACTCACCTGCCGAAAGAATTCGAGAGTATAGACCACCGGAATTGGCGTGAGTGCCCATCCTCGGCCGACGGATGCAAGCAATACGCCTGCTTGCGGGATGGACGAGATCACGAGCAGGGATGTCAGGAAGGTTACCGCTAGCCAACGTTTCGCTGGACTGAGTCTGCGCCGCTCGACCTTCGTGTAGGCGAGCGAGCTATAATCCTTAATTGCCACATATTGCCGCGCTGCCAGCACAAATACGATCGCAAGAATCACCAGAAGTGCGGAGATCACAATGCCCATCCGGAAGATTCGCCGGTCGACGAATTGCACAATGTTCAGGTAGGCCTGCGGCGCGAGTAGATCTTGCACGCCGACCACCAGCGGCGTGATGAAATCGGCAAATGTCCAAATAAAAACGAGCAATGCTCCAGAGATATAACCCGGCGTCGTTAGCGGCAGCGTAATGTCGCGGAACCTGCGCCATCCTTTTGCGCCTACGCTTTGGGCCGCTTCCTCGAGCGTCGGATCGACCTTGGAGAGCGCGTCCAGGACACTGAGCGTCATCATCGGGAACAGGTGTACCGTTTCGACTAGCAGTACCCCGTGCATGCCGTACATGAAGTTGATGGGATCCTGCATGCCCAGGTAGTCCATCAGCAGCACGTTTACGGTACCCGCGCGGCCGAGGATGAAGACAAAGCCCAGCACACCAACAAGTGGTGGCAAGATCAATGGTAGCATCGTGAGATAAGAGAACAGATTGCGCCCGGGAAAATCATAGCGGATCAGGAGAACAGCCACGGCGATGCCGATCACGGACGTTGTGAACACCGCCGACGCTCCCAAAATCAGAGATTTCCACAGTGATCGGAGATAAAATGAATCGGTAAAAAACTCACGGAAGTTGGCAACGGTCAATTGTCCGATCTCGTTGGTAAAGGCGTCGTAGAAAATTCGAATAAGTGGAAAAACCGCAAATATGATCAGGAACGCCCAGATAAGACTGAATCCGAGTGCCGCTGGGATTGCTCGGGGCAGTCTCATTTCTGACTCGCGATGGCTACCGTGCTGCTTGCAGGGAATGTCACCGTCACCATACGGCCGATCGGGAGCACTTCATGGTGCCAGGGATCGCGTATATCGACTTTGAAAATGACACCGGGCGCCAACTCGACATCGTAGCGCAGGGCGCTTCCAAGATAGGCAGCGAAGGTGATCTGCCCCTTCACCTGGTTGTGCTCTGACCCTGCTTCGCCATTCACCCTCGCGTTCTCGGGGCGAACGCACAGGATGCATTGATCTCCGCCATGCAATCGATCGTCGAGCACGGCGGATAGCTCGCCGACAACAGTTGTTGCCCTCAATTGGCGCTCATCAGTCGAGACCGCGGCGACGGTGCCATCGATGAGATTATTGATGCCAATAAAATCGGCCACGAAACGGTTGGCCGGCCGCTCGTACAGCGTTTTAGGTAGTCCGATTTGGAAAATCTTGCCTTGATTGAATACCGCGATTCGATCGGAAAGCGTCAGCGCCTCTTCCTGATCGTGGGTTACATACATCGTTGTAATGCCAAGCTCCTTTTGGAGCTTGCGGATCTCCTGCCGTACCTGCACCCGAATCTTGGCGTCGAGGTTGGACAGCGGCTCGTCGAGCAATAGGATTTTTGGATTCAGGACGAGCGCTCGGGCGAGCGCGACGCGTTGCTGTTGCCCTCCCGAGAGCTGGCCAGGGTAGCGGTCACCGAGGCCGGTCAACCTTACTTTGTCGAAGACGGTTCTCACGCGATCTGTAATTTTGGCGCTTTCGATTCTTCGCAATTTGAGCCCATAGGCAACATTCTCGTGTGCTGTCATATGCGGCCAGAGCGCAAAGTTTTGGAACACCATCCCAATGCCGCGCTCGTTTGGCGGCACCTCGTTGATCCGCTGCCCATCAAAGCGGATTTCGCCTTCGTCCGGATTGAAGAATCCCGCTATCAGCCGCAGCAGTGTGCTCTTGCCACAGCCCGAAGGACCGAGGAGGGTGAACAACTCACCCTCCTGAACCGATAGCGTTACCTGGTTCACCGCCGCCAGAGCCCCGAAGCGCTTGGTGACATTTTCGATGTCGATGCGCATCGAGAAGGGCTCCGAGGGGATGAAGCAGTTCAGTATTTTTTCTTGAGGTCGTCCCAGGCCGACTCGACGTCCTTGCGGAACTGCGAGTTGACCTGCTCATACCGCTTCTGGGCGATGTCGTCGTCGTAGATATTCGTGACATCTTGGTCGAAGTAGGAGCGCAGGCCTCCAGTGAATTCAACGGCCATTTCCGCCGTTGAGCCTGGCGCTCCTTGCACACGGTACTTCGCCGTAATCGGGAAAACCCCGCGCTCCATTGCCACGCGTTGGCCGCGTTCGGAAAGCAAGAACTCGACAAACGCGCGCGCCGCTTTCGGATGCGGCGCGCCCGCCAAAACCGAAATCGGTTCGGGCGTGATCCAAGCCGTCTTCGGCGCAACAAACTTGATGTCGAAGCCGGCGAGCCGATCCTCGAAGGCCATATAGCTCGGCACCGCGAAGCCGGCGGCAAATTCGCCTTTCGCCACCACCGATGGCACATCGCGGCTACGGGCGGTGAAGATGCCGGTATTGCCGCCGAGATGCTTCAGCCACTCCCAGCCCTTGGCGTCGCCGTCACGCTGGAGGATGACCTCATAAGTAGCGTGACTGCTGCTTGAGCGCGTCGGCGCACATTGTGCGACATGGCCCTTTAGCTTCGGATTGAGTAGGTCGTCCCAATCCTTCGGTTCAGGAACGCCGAGGCGCTGCAGAACTTTCGGCTGGTATACGATCCCGTACGGCTCAAGCACCGTACCAATCCAGAAGCCCTTCGGATCCTTGAGCGGAATTGGCTTCGGTTTGCCGATGCTCGCCGGAATTGCATCCGCGGTCGCTTGCGGCAGGTCGAGCTTCGCAACCAGGTTTTGCTCCGCAAGCTTGTCAAAGAGGGCGCTTTCGCCGCCCCAGAAGATGTCGGCTCCAGGACGGCCCTTCCATTCGACGATCTGCCCGTAAGCCACCGGCGTCCCAGCTGCGAGGGCGCTAGTCTTGACGGTGATGTTCCATTTTTCCTTGGCGTATTTGGCGAATTCCGCCAGCGCCGGATCGGTCAGCGTCTTCGCGACCGGCGTAATGAGAACAAGTTCGGATTCGATCGGTTGAGCGGTTTGTGCGGTCGCGGGGCCTGCCGCAACGGCCGCGAGAGCGAAGAAAGCTGCGTACAATCCCAATGAGCGAGCCATGACATTCTCCTTTCGAGAATGGAAAGCGGCGAAATATTACTGTTCAACCACTCAAAGGTCTTGATCCGCGTCAATATCGTGCTGATGCATGACGCAGGCGCGAATTGGCCATCGCATCTTAGCCACTGTTTGAGTGGGAGCGCCTTAAAAATAGTAGAATTTTGCTGCTGGTTTGATTTTCCTGATTTGACCAGCATCAATGAATTCTAGCCCAATATTCGCCTGTATATTACGTACTTAACGAGAGCAAACCTCATAGGCGGACAGGAGAACACGATGAAAGCGCGTGCTGTTATGGCTGTCCCCGTCATTACAGTGAAGCCGAACTCCTCCGTCGAAGAGGTTGCGAAAACTTTTGTGCGCCGGCGAATTAGCGGCGCTCCTGTAGTCGATGATAACGGCAAGCTCGTAGGGATCGTCAGCGAAGGCGACCTCATGTTTCGTTCCGAGATTGAGACAGAGCGGCCGCACCCGTATTGGTTTCTGGAATATGCCGGCAAAGAGCACTTGGCGGCCGAGTACGTGAAAGCGCGTTCCCGAAAGATTGCGGACGTCATGACGCGAAAGGTGATCACCGCATCGCCAGATGCTTCACTCAATGAAATTGCAGCATTATTTGAAAATAATTCTATTAAGCGGGTGCCTATCGTTGAGAATGGCGAATTTGTCGGTATTGTCAGCAGGGCAAATCTCATTCAGGCGTTGGCAAGCGTGCCGCCGCACTTGGATATAGCGTCGTCGGATATGGTGCTGCGAACCACATTTCTGCGGCATCTTGCTGACCAGCGCTGGGCAGATGCATCACGACTGAACGTCATCGTGCATGACGGCCTGGTGGAGCTCTGGGGAGTGGTGAATTCCGACGCGGAGAAGCAGGCGACCCGGGTAGCAGCTGAATCGATGGTGGGTGTTCGTGCCGTGATTGACCATTTAATAGTGGAGCCATGCGAAGTTAAAGCGCCCGAGCGCGATATCACCGGGCGATGATCGGCGTTTCGGTTGCCACCATGATGTGTTGCATGGATAATTTCCATCTCGCTCTGTCTTGCAGGCACTTCTATTTGCGCGGATAACCCACGGTCTGGGCAAATGTTACGAATTGGTCTGCGCCGAGCTGCATGGTGCGGTTCAATCCATCGTAATCGACAGCACCCCGAAAGACGGTTGCCAGGCCTTCGGACGCACAAAACAGATAGACGTTCTGGCCGATGAACCCGGTGTCTACGGATGCAAAGAGCCGACGGTCATTTGTGGAGATGTCGCGCATCCGTTCGCCATGAGCGACGTAGACGAGATTGAGCGGAGCGATCCCTACGAAATCCTGCAGACCGGTTTGCGCGCGGATATCCGTGCGCAGATGCGGCACAAGGACGTGACGTTTGGGTTCATAAAGCCAAACGCCATCCGCCATGGCGGCGTAGATGTCGATGACCATGATATGTCGCCAGTAGGGCGCTGTACGATCGCCGCTGGGCCGATTAATTCCAAACGCTGCCCATAGAAGATCCGAGAGCATCTGGGCCGGCAGTACCTGTTCGGAATATTCGCGCGTCGACCGGCGCAGTTTCAGTGTTTCGAGGAGTGGCTTTCCTCCACTCGGTCGTGGCCGTGGCAATTCACGCTCGGTCGCTTCCTGGGCGCCGAACGCGGGTGTAGCACTAACAATTGCGCTGGAAATGAGGCCGGTACTCGCTGTTCGACGCGTCATCATTGGCACTCGCCTCCGTTCTCCCGCCTTGTCGTACTGTTTGCCGTCGAACGGCAACGCGGTTTGACCTGAATCAACCTCGAATGAGTGCGGCTTGTTCCTTGCCAGTATTGCGACACACTTCAGTCAGCTTCGCGTTCGAGCACGCAGCAGTGCGGTGCCTCCATGCCGGATTCTTCTTCGCTTAAAACTGTGCCGGTCACCGGGTTGGGTCGGAAGGTGGTGCACCCTTTTAAACCCATGTCATAGGCAAGATCATAAATGCGCTGGAAGTCGTGAAACGGATAACCTTCTGGGACATTGATTGTCTTGGAAATCGAATTGTCGATGAATGGTTGCAACGCGGCCTGCATGTCGAGATGGGCGCGGACGGGAAGCTCGTTCGCTGTGACAAATCCATTGGGGGGGCCTTTGGCAGCTCCCGCGGTCCAGAGCTCAAGGGCATAGTCGGTCAGCAGGAAATCCTTTGGGATTCCGGCGTCATCCAGAATCTTGCGGCGATAAGAAGCCGCAAAGATTGGTTCCAACCCACTAGAAACATTTCCGGCAAGCAAGCTGATTGTCCCGGTCGGCGCAATTGCCAGTAGGTGACTGTTCCGGATGCCGTGCTCGGCGATCCCGCGCTGGATGTCATCAGGGAGATTGCGGATGAAGGGACCCTGCAAATATCTATCGCGCTCGAAATAGGGAAAGCGCGCCTTTTCTTTCGCCAACTCGATAGAGGCGCGGTATGCAGTGTGACAAATCAGCCGCATCGTCTGTCCCGCGATGCCAAGCGACTGATCGCTGCCGTAGCGCATCCCCATCATTACAAGCGCATCGGCAAGTCCAGTTATACCGAGGCCGACGCGCCGCGAACCGCGCGCATTCTCCGCCTGTTGCGGCAATGGAAAACGCGAAGCATTAATAACGTTATCGAGCATTCGTACGGCAATGCGGACGGTATCGGCTAGTCGCTCGTCATCGATGCGCGCCTCAGCCGTAAACGGCAATACAACGAAGCGGGTCAGATTGAGTGAACCTAGATCGCAGGCTCCATAGGGCGGGAGTGGAATTTCACCGCAAGGGTTCGTGGCGCTGATTTTCTCACGGTACCAAAGGTTATTCAGCTTGTTGATGCGATCTATAAATAGCACACCCGGTTCGGCATGGTCGTAAGTGCCGCGCAGGATCAGATCCCACAAATGGCGGGCGCGAGTATGCCGCACAATGCTACACGGAATGGGCCCTTCAGAACCCGGCCAATCGCGTGCGACCGTCTGACCGCCACCGTCGAGCGCTGCGGCCGGAAAAAGTAGCGGCCAGTCGGTGTCATTGCGTACTGCTGCCATAAACGCGTCGGTCACCTGAACTGACACATTGAAGCGCCGCAACTGTCCGGGCTGCTGTTTGGCCGTGACGAATTCCTCGATGTCGGGATGATCGCAGCGCAGCGTTGCCATCATGGCGCCGCGGCGAACGCCGGTTGACAAAATGGTGCCACACGCCGCGTCCCACACTTGCATGAATGAGACGGGCCCCGACGCAATGCCGCCGACCGTTTTGGTTTGACTGCCGCGAGGACGAAGTGTCGAGAAGTCGATGCCAATGCCGCCGCCCTGCTGCATTGTCACCGCACCTTCTTCTAAAGCGCCGAAAATGCCCGGGATCGAATCCTCGATTGTCCCCATCACGAAGCAATTAAATAACGTGACGTTACGCGCGGTTCCGGCGCCGGCTTGAATGCGGCCGCCGGGGAGGAACTTGAAATCCTGCAGAATCGCGAAAAAACGATTTTCCCAAGTCTCGCGGTCTTTTGGCTCGACCGCGGCGAGTGCGCGCGCAACACGGCGCCACGTATCGGCGATGCTGCGTTCGCGCACCGCGTGATTGGCGAACCTGTACTTTGTCTGCCACACGTGACGGGAGATCTCGTTGGCGAACTCGTCCATTGCTCCGCCCGCCGACCGGTTAAGCTGACATCGTGTAACGCGCGATAGCGCTATTCCTCGAATGCGGGCGGTTCATGTTTTTCTTGATCTTGCTGCCCTTCGATTGACTCATTTTCATCCGCCGGCACTTCGTGTTCGATTTCAGTCGCTTCGTTCTCGATGAGTTTGGTCGGTTCGTCGACATTCTCATCATATGAATAATGCTGCCGTTGTTTGGGGCCGGCAGCGAAACGGCTTGCCTGACGGTTCAAAGTCATTGCCATTTTCCCCGCTGACTTGATTGCAACTGCGCCTCAGCCGGAGGTCAACCAACGCGCGGCTCTTCCTCTTCCTCGGCCGTCAAGATCGTTATGATGTGCGACGCGTTGCCTTTGACTGGTTCGTTGGCGCCAAACACGTCAGCATCCCCCGAGAGCCACATCGACGCTTCCTCGACCTCCGCGATCGTCGGGCGCAAGGATAAAACTGCTAGCAGCTTGTCGGGATCAAGGTTGCCCAAGATGCTGGTGATATCAGCATCGGTTGCGACGGCGCTGCCGCCTGAATCGGGTTTTTGCATGGGTCCCTCCGGCGTCATGATCGATCCGTACTCAATAGCCATACCTGACGCCAAATTAGCCTGCCAAAGGCGCAATGCCGGTTCATTGATCGCGATCAAAACAGTAGCCGGATTAATCCGGCTCAATCACATAATCCATCGAGGTTGAGATAGACTGCCCGCGTAAGACCAAATTTCACGTTCCTAACGGCAATGACCCGTCGGGAAGGCTCATTTAGCAGATAACGCTAGGGGCTGCGCCAATGACCGGCGAACGACGGAAATTCTCAGAGCAGGGCGGGAAGTCCCGCCGATTGCCGCGTCATGTCGCGGTTCTTGGGGTGATCAGTTTCCTCACGGCAATGTCGTCGGCCATGGTTTACGGTCTGCTGCCGGTTTTTCTGGTTCGAGTTCTGGGTGCCACCATCGTCTCCATCGGCTTCATTGAAGGAGCCGCCGAAGGCATAATGTCGTTCGCCAGAATCGTCTCGGGCCTTGCAAGCGATTTGATTGGCCGCCGCAAACCGCTTGTTCTGCTCGGCTATGCGGTGTCCGCTCTCAACAAGCTGATGTTTCCACTCGCAGGCACCGTCTTTGTGGTGCTCGCAGCGCGCGTGATCGATCGCGTCGGCAAGGGTCTACGAGACGCGCCGCGTGACGCCTTCCTAACGGATGTCACGCCGGCGAAGATCCGGGGTTCCGGCTTCGGCCTGCGGCTCTCTTTCTATACGGCTGGCTACGTCATCGGGCCGGTTGCCGCCATGGTCCTGATGGCGACAAGCGACGACAATTTTCGTTTGGTTTTCTGGATTGCCGTCATTCCAGCAGCAATAGCGATGCTCATCCTGTTTTTTGGAATCAGCGAGACTGTGCCGAAAAAGTGTCCCCCGAGGCGCCTGCGGCTACACCGCGGCGATCTCGCGCTTTTTAACGCTCCCTTTTGGTGGACGATCGCGGTAGCCAGCCTGCTGTCGCTGGCACGCTTCAGTCCTGCTTTCCTTGTCTTGAAGGCTCACAGCGTCGGCGTCGGTGTGGCATTCGTACCGATCGTGCTGATTTTCATGCACGTCGTTTACGCCGCCGCAGCCTATCCGTTTGGCATCCTCGCCGACCATATCGATCGCCGGCTTCAGCTAGTGATCGGAGCGGCTGTTCTCGTCGCCGCTGATCTAACACTCGCGAATGCGACAGCGGCTTGGGTGGCCGTGGTCGGAGCTGGGTGTTGGGGATTGCAAATGGCTGTGACCCAGGGGTTGCTGGCAGCTTCGGTTGCCGATGCAGCTCCGGAAAGACTGCGGGGCACAGCTTTCGGCATTTACGATATGGCCGTCGGTGCTGCGGCCTTCATCGCAAGCTCTGCAGCCGGCACACTATGGGCAGCTGTCGGTTCCGGCTCTGCTTTCGGCCTCAGCTGTGTGCTAGCGGTTGCGACGATCATACTGCTGCTCTTCCAACCAAAGGCGGTTCTCGCCAATAGACTTTCACAACAGGGAAGGCCGTGAGGGCTTCACATGGTCCCAGGCAGCGAAAGGAACGGCACTGGAGGCGATTCCGGGAATAAGAGCCTCGCCACACGAGTTTTTATCGCACTGAAGATGGCGCCTGATATTGCTCAAGACCTCGCGCAAATAGCCCGATCTTTGGAGCGTTTTGGGGTGCGCCCCATCGCAAAGGACGACATTCACCTCACGCTCGTGCCGCCATGGAATGAGCCGGCGGTATCCGACGCTATCGAGAAACTGCGCAGGGCGGTCGAGGGCCATTGTGCATTCAGATTGGAATTGCGGCATGTTAGCTATGGACCGGACCCAAAACGGCCGCGTTTGCTTTGGGTGGAATGCTCCGCGAGTAAAGAACTGACGGGCTTGCACGCGGCGCTCCTGCTTGCGTTCGGGCAAACGGACGAGCGACTGTTTTTGCCGCATGTCACGCTCGCCCGCATTCGGGGCAATGGCGCCCGCGTCAGCCGCAAGTGCCCGATTGATCGCGACCTTGCGTTCATCCAAGATATCGAGACGATCGAGCTAATGCAGTCGCCGCCACCTGGCGAGCGCAGCTATAAGGTGCTCGCATCGCTGCCGTTCAAGAAGCCGTCATCGTTGGTCGCTTCCGTTAGCGGCTGCGATGGTGAAGAAAGGTTCAATTGATAATTGGACGGACTGGTGCCGGTCAATGTCCGCTTTCAGGGGTAAAGCGGACATCGCGCAAGTTTGTCGCCACGTCTGCTTATGACCCAAAGCGGACATCCGATGCAGCGTTTCGGGTTTTTCTTGATCGGATTTCGCAAAGACCGCCGCGGGGGCGATCAGCACCGCTGACCCATTGATTTGCATCATTGCGCAATTGAGGTGATCTGCTTAGCGGTAAATGGCTAAATTTGTCGTGGCTTTGACCGATGTGCGTGAGGGCCGGCCCGATAATTGGGTGGGAGGATGCCATGATCTCTTTGGAGGACTGTGGACTGGACAAAGACGAAATCGCCGCCATCAGCGAGCACGAGCACATTCCGGAAATCGCGGCCGCCGGCTTGGCAGACTATCTGCTAAAGCAGCCTCATGGTGGTGAAACCATCCGGACCATGATCATTGACGACATTCACAAGGCGCTCTGCGCCGGTCGTGTCGGACATGCGCAGGAACTGTTCACGGCGCTGCGGCATTTCCTTGACCAGCATCCCGAAGCGCGCGCTGGCGTGGAGGTATGATTGCGCCCTGACGCCTTTTGGTACTCGACTTCGAGGATGCTGATACCCATATACAGTCCATCACCGGGCCATGATTAGACAGATATACCGCGAAGAATTTGAACAGTCCGGCGTCGATGATGTGCGCAAACGCGCTACCGGTAGCATCTACAGTGGCGATAAACTACTAGAAGCGCTCAAATGGCTTAATAAAAAAGATCACGGCGGGTTGGCAAAAGAGCAAATCGCAATTGCGCGTGACGCAGATGCTGCCTGGGTATCTGCGCGGGCATCCCAAAGCGCAAATAAAAGAGCAACAATCGCGCTCGTTATTTCTGGTCTCTCGGTACTGGTAGCGATTGCCGCTATCATTCTTCCGTACCTTACCAAGCCACATAGCTGACGGCTTGCTCAAACTTCGCGATCACCCCGGCGACGTGGCGCGCGTCGCGTGCGAAAATGCGGGCGCGCGGGGCAATACCGAAAAGAAAATTTAGTCGCGCGTAGCAAATAATTGAGGGGACGAACCGTCATGATAAATTTTCGACATGCACTCAGCTTCAGCAGCCGCCGGGATGGGTGGCGGAAGTTACTTCGAGCGCTGGATCGCGGTCATGCCAGAGGTGCAGGCGAGGGCAGCACACATTTGCGGGAGATCTTCGAATTCGGATCGAACCCCGGCAACCTGCGAATGTTCGGCTATCGACCGGTGACCCTTGCGGACAATCCCGCACTTGTCGTCGTGTTGCACGGATGCACCCAAACCGCAGCAGGATACGATCTTGGGGCCGGATGGTCGACCCTCGCGGACCGTTACGGTTTTGCACTGCTGCTGCCGGAGCAGCAACGGTCCAACAATCCCAACGGCTGTTTTAATTGGTTTCGGCCCGAGCACAGCCGGCGCGACCAAGGCGAACCTCTTTCGATTCGGCAGATGATCGAAAAATCTGTCGTCGATCACGGCATCGATCGGCGTCGGATCTTCGTAACCGGCCTATCGGCCGGAGGCGCGATGGCGTCCAACATGCTTGCCAGCTACCCGGAAGTATTTGCAGGAGGCGCGATCATTGCCGGACTTCCCTATGGCGCCGCCACGACCGTACAGCAAGCATTCGAAAGTATGTTTCAAAGTCCCTCCCGCCCGGCACGGGAATGGGGGGATCTCGTACGCAAGGCCTCGTCTCACCGAGGGCCATGGCCGCGCGTGTCGGTGTGGCATGGAAATGACGACAAGACAGTAATTCCGTCGAACGCGCTAGAAATTCTCAAGCAGTGGACCGAGGTACATGGGCTTCCGCCGTCCCCCTCGGTAAAAACTCGGGTTGACGGGTATCCCCGTGAGGTTTGGATCAACGACGCTGGTGATGAGCTTATAGAGGCGTATACTATTAGCAACATGGCGCATGGCACGCCGTTGGCGATCGGCGAAGCCGAGGGTGCATGCGGTGCTCCCGGGCCATTTCTGCTGCCAGTGGGGATTTCTTCATCATATCACATTGCAAAGTTTTTCGGCATTGCGGTTGCTCGCGCTCCAGCAGAGAGAAATGCTTCAGTAGAGAGGAACATGCTGAAAAGTTCCTCGGCGCCCCGTCACTACGCGGCGGCGGAGCCGGTGCTGGAGGGTGAAGTGCTCGACAAGGATGACGAGCCAATATCGCAGCAAGGATCGATGCCGCCCCTCCCCGAGATCGGAGCGGTGATCAACAAGGCGTTGAGGGCCGCCGGATTGATCAAAGGTTGAGTGCTGGCCACCAGCACAAAGCGGACATCGCCAAGTGAGGGCGTCACTTCGCTATTGCGTTCATCAATTCTGAAGATGATGGTCCACCGCCACCACCTTGGTCCCCTTTGCCGCAATCATGCAGTCTTGGAGCGGGCCGGGGCCCTCGCCTCAGATCGCGCGGGTTCGACCTCCTTTTCGCTTGCCGAAGGCGCTAATGGCGGCGATGCGAACGCGCCGGTTGCTGCCATGATTTGTTGCTGGCAGGAAAGTCCGTCGGCCATGATCCGCTCGAATGCTCCGCCGGCCCAATCCTGATACGCCTGGATCAGATCGACAAATGTCTCGGTTCCGCACATACGCTCTGCGGCTTCGCGCGCTGTGTGAGTTCCGGTACGTCGCCGCTCGAACCAGCCATTCGCAAGTGCCTGCATGCTGTCCAAAACCTTTTCCTGGTTTTCCCAAAAACGGGACGCATTTTCTCGAAGCGGGGCCGAAAATGCGGAAATCGGCAGAAACATTTTCTGCATGGCACTCCATTGCTCAGTCAAATCCGTGCTTTTCATAGTCTACCTCCATCGAGTTGCTAAATCCCCAGCCCCCTTTGGGCCGGAGCTATCGTCGCATCGAATTGGTAATCCGCTCTACGGCCGGCGCTTGCGGTGGTTAGTTATGTGGACGCCACGTTTCGCTCTCTTCCTCATTGGGGATAATTACCGTCTCATGTCGCAAACGTGTTTCAGCTCGGCGGTCGCCGCGCCTCAAGGACGTTGACCAATTCACTGACTGGCTGATCCTCGTTAGGCAATTCTCCCGATTGGAAAATGGGCCGAATAAGAGGTTGCCTCGTTCGTCCATCGCGTACCAACCCTCCTTAACTGCTCGCAAGTCGGATTGAAGTTCATTGATGTAATGGGGAATAGAGTTGATCATTGGTCGTTACTGCCATGCTCCGATCACAGAGGAACTCTCGACATTGCGATGAGCCGACCCAGCACATCGAGCGCTCTTCGTTTTTCTAACAGGCGATGTGATCAAGAAGGCGTCGCAAGTGCTGGGCGCGGTAGCCCAGACATGTGCGCGACCAATCGAAATTGTAATACGTCCGAACTTTTTATTTTGATTTTCATGTCAGTAACGCTTACGCATTCGCGCTGTTATTTGGTCTTGATCCGCGACTGCAATGGCGGGACTTCGCGTGCCGCGCCGCCGCCTAGTGTCCGTTATTGGGGTAAAGCGGACATCGCGCTGACCTGTCGCAATGTCTGCTAATGACCCAAAGCGGACTTGGCGGATGTCACTTATCAACATCTCTTAGTTGGACGATCCTGCGCCGTGCCGCTGTTAAATCGTGAAGCAAAAACGTTCGGACCTTTTCGGCCCCGCCAAATTTTTCAGGTTTATTCGAGCTTGCATAGGCTACCGCGTTATCAATCGCGCTTTGCACCTTCTCTCGGTAATAGGGGTCATCAAAAGCATAGAATAGCGTGCGCAATTCCGGCTCAATTTCATTGCGCGGAATGCTCTCAATAAGGATTTGGCCGAACAGTTTGTCGATCTGATCTTCTGTTGCCGTCATGTCATTGGCCTCGGCGAGGATCGTCATGAAGAGGGTTTATCCAGAAGAATTCGCTGCGACGCGCGGGTTGGCAAACCTCCGATGGACAGTGCGGTTGGCGATGTCCTGAGGCTACGCGCTGATGTTTAACCGCCGTACTACGTCGGCGATGAGTTCCTTCACGTCCTGATGGCTGCCGGTGGTGAGGGTAATGCGCGTGCCTTGTCCGTCGGGCGGCACCGGTGTGGCGGTGACGATCCTTTCCGTGTTGATTACGACGGGCTGATCGTCCGGTTGCGTGAACTGCACGAATGCCATTTGAGACCCTGCCTGTTGGGCACGCGCGCCGCGCGCGCCACTTCAAAAGCGGAAGCGGTCCGGGTCGTAGCGGCCAAGGGGGGTGCCCGTTCGGCTAGGACCGTCCCGAGCAGAGCATGCAATTGCCCCGCTTGGCCGACATCCATAACGAGATCGGTCCGCCGTTGCTTTGATGTAGCGCAAGGCCGACCAATAAAAGCTCAGTCACGCTCGCACGTCACTGAAGGAGAATAGAGTTGAAGCTAGGAACAAAACGACGACCGCGAGATGAACGTGGTTGGATGATCCCGAAAGATGGCACGCTGTCGCACAAGATCTACGACCTGCTTGTGGAGGGCAAAGGCACTACCGAAATTGCTTCTACATTGGGCATAAAGGTCATCAATACCCGTGTGTTGGCCCATAGAATTCGCAACCCAGAAACGGTCAACGCTAGACCGTATAATGCCTGCCAGGCCGCATGATGACATATTGGTCGCCATTAGGTATCTGACTTGGAAGCCACATACACGCCTTCGCCGCAACGGGGTTTTTATTTCCGACGTGTGAGAGAAATTCGCGGGAAGTCCCCTAATGGCACCAAGCGGACGTGCCGGTGAGGCTGGCCCATGTCCGCTAGGACACACCGCGATGTCCGCTTATGACCCGAAGCTACCGTGGCATCGAATTGACAATCACCGCTATATGGCTGTCTCCCCTTAGGCGCTTATGTAATGAATCAACTGGTCAATGGTAAATTTTTGATCACTAATAATATTTTTGACCAAATCACCGATTGAGATAATTCCGATTAGATTTCCCTGGTCCATGACGGGAAGATGGCGAACTCTCTTGTCGCTCATCACCGCCATACATTCATCTGCAGTTTGATCGGGTCTGGCGAACAAGACTTGCGTTTCCATAACGTCCCGCACCAGGGTGCTCGGTGATGCGCGGCCTTTCAAAAACACGTTCCGGGCGTAGTGTCGTTCCGTAATAATGCCAATGGGTTTTGTTCCCTCGCAAACAATTAATGACCCGATGTTCTCAATTGCCATCTTACGTATGGCGTCAAACACTGTCTCATCGGGGCCCACTCTAAAAACGTTATGGCCCTTTTCATTGAGCAACTGCCGGACCGTTGTCACCTGCGAGTGTCCTTCGAGAGACCTGTTGTACTAACACTGCGACGACCGTTATTCCGCGAGTATTCTGCCAACAGCGAAAATCTATCTCCCAAAGCAATGGACCGACTGGGCAACTTGGCTTCTTGGCATCTGGTTATGCCTGTCTCCATGGACGCTTTTCTTCGAATTCGAACCGCCAGCAATGCGCAACGCTGTGCTGCTCGGAGCTCTAATCATTTTGGCCGAATTGGTCGAGTTATCGTTTTTTCGCGGCTGGCAGGAATGGATCAATGTCGCGCTTGGAGCATGGCTCACCGCGTCAACGTGGGTGTTGAGCATTGCGACACACCGGCAGCGAGCATAAATTTTGTGCTCGTTGGCGTGCCACTTGATGTGGCAAATAGGCCAAAATCCGGAAAAGCAGACATAACCGGCTATCTGCTCCTGAGGGATAAGCGGACATTCCCCGGATGTCTACTTATGGCACAAAGCGGACACCCCGGAGTCACCGTTCAATGTCCGCGTTTGAGGGTAAAGCGGACATCACACCGACATGTCCCGATGTCCGCTAATGACCCAAAACGCGCTGCGTCAAAAAGCGTCGGGTAAAATAGGGCAAAATGAGCCGAAAATGGTACGAGATGAGCCAAGACCAAAAGTAGTCAAGTGACTGAAAAAACGATAAAAACGCAAGAAACGCCGTCCCATCGCTTCTGTGTCGCTCCGATGATGGACAGTGAAGCCTGGCGGCAAAAAGCGTTATGCTTCTAGTCGCTAGGGCAGAGCCATTTTGGAGCCGTCGTACTGCTCGTCGTACTGCCTGACCAAAATTTCCGTCAAAGAGTTTATCCGTCTGCCGGCGATTCGATGAGCAAGCCGAAGTGTGGCGGACACAGCCTCCTAATTATCAAACTAAGTCATTGGTCGGCTTCGTGATCAACTAAACGAATTTGCCGTACCCACAAATCTGCCCACGAAGCGTGAGCAAACAGGGTGGGGAACGCTTGCATTTATTTCGAACGCGGCCGCCACGTCCGCTTTCGGGGGTAAAGCGGACATCGCATTGAGAGGCCCAAATGTCCGCTTATGACCAAAGCGGACATTACGCACTCGCCACCTTTAGCAATCGCAACGCGCGTGTCAGCGCCGACCTGCCCGATTGACTGGGCCTCCGCGATTGACGTCACCGACGCCAGTTGTTTCGCGGTTTTCGCGGATCGCCTGATTTCGGACAGGCGCCACGACGCGCGGCCTAAGAACGACACCCGGTCTCGCGACGCAACCTACGGGATAATCGATGTATTGGCAGTACACCACGGCACTTGCCTTTTCCGTGCTCGCGGCTATGAACCCGCTTATCAGCAACGCCGATAACGCGATCAAGAATTTCATTTCCGCCTCCATCTGCTGAGATTTATTTTTTTCTGTCTATCTAATTTTCAGACACAAGCATTGATATAGGACAATGGATTGCGCGGGCGTGTACAGCCGACGCATGCGGTATCTACTTAAGATGAGAGCGCACCGGTGGCAGACTGGCGCAATTGTATCAGTACCTCTTACCCATTGATGTGCGCTTGCAGCCATAAGGTCGGTGCCAAGATTAAGTCCACGCCCAGTCATCCGGTAACGATTGTTGAGCCATAAGCCACCAGTATGCATGGCTCAAAAAACTCGTCTTGAAGGGAGAAGCGCATGATCAGATTAATCGCCGCTACCGTTGCCTTAGTTGTCGCAACGTCAGCGCAGGCAATACCAGTTGCGCCGGTTCACGAGCCGGACAGCATGATCACGCAAGTCGTGGCCGGATGCGGAGCGGGCAGGACACGAGTTGATGGTGTCTGCGTGGCTAGAACCACCAAGCGCCAAGTCCGCAGGTGTGCGCGATGGAATGGAAGCACTTGCGCGCACTATTACTGAGAGGCAGAGCAATAACGGCCTGTGATGGCGTCCAACTGTAGCGGTCCGTCTTGATTGAAGCCGGTCTAAATCTTGGATGCACAGACGCGTCGTTGGCTCATTGCATTGTTTGTTGACATTGCCTTGATTGCCATAGGCATGGTGCTTCATTACGTGCCGTAACTCGGTCGGCTTTCATGGCTAAAGCGGACATCGTGCTGAGAGGTCCGTATGTCCGCTAATGACCCAAAGCGGACCTGGCGGTTGCATCGAGGCAGTCAGTTCAAGCGCACGATAGGCTGATCCCGCATAGCAGCGAAAGCGACCTGCCGACACTCCTCCGCGAGGCGCTCAAGGTCAGCTCCGATCTGCTCGTGCGAATACAGGCGCGCTGCTTCCTCGCACATGGCCGCCTGCGCCCACAGACGCTCGGCGATTTTGAACCTTTCAAACATCCATAGCCTTCCCTAGTCTGTGGAGAGCCTATAGGAATTGCGAAGACAATGCTTGGACGGAAACGTCCTTAGCTATGTCAGACGCGTCATATCACCCGAATGGTGTTCCTGCCAATTCGTTGCTGGTCGAGCTGTCGCTGGACTGCCTCGAACGTCATTCTGTCCATAACAGGCGGTTGGGGGCCTTTGAGCACTTCACCCTCGAACACTACCTGGCCAATATAAAATCTGTTGCGGAGCATCGATCCGAGCCCAGCATAAGTGAATGGAGAGGCCCGACGAAGTCTTCCATCCTTGAGCACTCGCTGTCGCGCCATGATGCCGTGCCCGGCAAGATATTCGAGGAGCGACTGCAATGTCCCGAGCTCTAGGTACTTGTTGAAGATCATCCGAACTTGGCGAGCCTCGTCTTTATTAATCAGAACTTTGCCATTGTGCGTCTCATAGCCGAGTGCGATTGGTCCACCGACCCAGATACCCTTTTGCTTTGATGCCGCGATCTTGTCGTAAATGCGTTCACTAGCAAGCTCTCGCTCATATTCAGCAAACGACAGCAATACGTTCAGCAACATACGCCCCAGTGAGGTGGCTGTGTTGAACGGCTGTGTTACGGAGACAAACGAGACGTGATGGCGATCAAGAAGCTGTACAAGTTTGACAAAGTCACGGAGTGACCGGGTGAGACGATCAACCTTGTAGACTACGATGACGTCGACTTTCCCGAGCTGAACGTCTTGGGATAACCTCCGTAGGGCTGGACGATCGATATTTCCGCCCGAGAAACCGAAATCATCATATCGCTCGGCGACTGGCACCCAGCCTTCACCCGCCTGGCTGCGAATGTAAGCGGTGCTGGCTTCGTATTGCGCTTCGATTGAGTTGAAAACGGGCGCTAGGTTTCTCTCATCTGACACCCGCGTATAAATCGCGCAGCGCAGTGTACGAGTTTTTGATTTGCTCATTTCTCCGCGTTGACCTGGAGCAGTTGGTTTTTGCGATGTAGGAGTCCCATGGGTGTTGCCGTTCCCATGTTGAGCCCCCATCGTTGCATGTCGAGGCGGTGTTGTACGGCATCGAACAACTCGCGATCCAGTATCGGAACGTGAGTGCCTTGGACCGTTCCATCCTCAAGTACGATTTCGCCAATATAAAATCGGTTACGAAGGACGTAACGCGCGCTCGATACGTAAAATTTGTCTCCACCTCTGGTCTTTCCGTTCTTTAGGGCTTTCGATTTCGTCAAATATCCCCGCTTATTAAGATGTCTAGCGAGGGCTTTTACCGTCCCGAATTGCAAATATTTCAAGAAAATCATGCGGACCTGCTGAGCCTCGCGTTCATTGACGATGAGTTTACTGTTGATCCGGTCGTAACCAAGTGGCGCTGAACCGGCAAGCGGCATTCCCCGGAGTTTCGCCATCCTGAACTTGTCGCGAATTCGTTCGGACGCAATCTCACGCTCGAATTGAGCAAATGAAAGCAACACATTCAGGGTCAGTCGTCCAATTGAAGTCATCGTATTGAGGGGCTGCGTCACTGAAGCAAATGAAACGTTATGCCGCTCGAACAGCTCCATGAGTTTGGCGAAATCCATAAGCGACCTAGTGAGGCGATCAATTTTGTAGACGACGATCACGTCTATTTTTCCTGCCTGCACGTCGATCAACAGGCGCTGCACGGCAGGTCGTTCTAAATTCCGTCCCGAGTAGCCCCCATCGTCATATGTCTCGGGGAGTATTCTCCAACCCTCATGCGCCTGGCTTCGAATGTAAGCCGCCGCGGAGTCATACTGGGCGTGGAGGGAGTTGAACTCCCGGTCCAGCCTCTGGTCAGTGGATACGCGGGTGTAAATTGCACAACGGATCGGTTCGGTCATGCCGGCCGCCTGTGCTGGTACGAAAGAAGTATTCTGATTCGCGGCTAATGCGGTGGCATCATGCAACCGGCGCACACGCCGCTTCTGGTTCTTAGCGGACAATTTATTTGTCCATAACGGTTCAATTTACCGTTTTACCTCTATAGGCGGTGAATGAGAGCGCACTTTAATTTGCATGCGCGTGATTCTGTCGATGCTAGTTTGCTTATTGACGTTCAACTTTCGTAGCCGGCGTTCGTTAGAGCTTGAGGTTATCGCTCTTCGTCATCAGCTTTATGTTCTCAAGCGCCGGCAAAAACATTTACCGCTTATACTGCCAGCCGACCGATTTATCTGGAGTTGGATTTATCGGACTTATCCGCAGGCGGTTCGATGGATGCAACTAGTTAAACCTGAGACCGTGGTTGAGTGGCACCGGCGCGGGTACCTGTACTATTGGCGGCGCCGTAGCAGCAACGGGCACGTCGCTTGGAAAGTTAAAGGGCAGCTACGTCGTCTGATAGTCCAAATGTACAATGAAAATGCTGGATGGGGTGCGGGGCGCATTCAGGGCGAGCTATCGAAGCTTGGCTACAACGTCACTAAACGCACAGTCGCAAAATATCTTGCAATGTATCCGATTGCGCCGCCGCCAGGTTGGCGAACCTTCTTGCGAAATCACCTCCACGATGCGGCAGCAATAGATATGTTTGTGGTTATCTCGATGTCTTTTCGACTGTTGTTTGCCATGGTCATTATTCGTCTCGATCGAAGGGAAATATTGCGCGTAAATGCGACTGAGCATCCGACGGCAGATTGGCTTTCGAACGAGGTCACGGAAACTTTCAAACGGATAGCGAAGCCAAAATATCTAATTC
The DNA here is from genome assembly GCA_963762485.1 of uncultured Pseudomonadota bacterium. Lineage (GTDB taxonomy): Bacteria > Pseudomonadota > Alphaproteobacteria > Rhizobiales > Xanthobacteraceae > Pseudolabrys. The sequence continues at coordinate 213,315 of CAVXLE010000004.1, forward strand.
GAGATCGCGATTCCGCCTATGGACTAAAGTTTTCCAAACGGATGAAAGAGCTGGGCATCCGTGAGCATGTAGTAGATAAGCAATCGCCTTGGCAAAACATCTACGTTGAGCGGGCAATCTGGACAATTCGTCGAGAATGCTTAAACCACATGATAATTGTCGGTGAACGTCACTTACGGCGTATTTTGAGATCCTATGTGAATTACTATAACCACAGCCGCACTCACTATTCACTCAACCAAGATAGTCCGGTTCCCCGTCCGGTGCAGTCGATAAGCGATGGAAGTAAAATTGATGCAATCCCACAGGTTGGCGGGCTTCATCATCTCTACAAACGTCGCGTAGCGTGATGTCCGCTATTGGCACTTAGCGGACATCGCGCTTGCCACCCGGAATGTCCGCTTTCGAGGGTAAAGCGGACATGGCGCGGACTTGTCGGAATGTCCGCTAATGACCCAAAGCGGACATCGCGTAGCTCCCGGGATGGTAGCCGCCCCCTATGCAGCGGCCTCAATAAGTTCCACGCTGCCCCTGTCTGCGATGCGACCAAACGTTATCGATGCCAACGGGGTTTTCCGTGAACACCACATTCAATAGTTCATCAAGGGAGCCGTAACATGCGTCCCGATTGCAAGTACTACGGCAACTGCAATTCCAGCGAGGTTAGAGGCACAGCGAAGAAGCAGCAGCAAACGGGACCGGTCAACCGGGTGCAAGGGGCGACGACGAAGAAGTAATGCCCGCAACACGTCGGGGTAGAGCGGTGGGGACTAGCGGGTTCGGAATGTGAGTTTTAGGTCTCAAAGACTTCATGGGGGTGGTGCTATGCGCAAACTATTTCTTCTAATCATCGCGCTAATCTTAGCCTCGCTATTCACCGCAGATAGTGACACCACGTTTGCCGCGTCGAACTGCGTCACTGAAACAAAAACTGATACGCTCAACGGCCAAGTATTTAACTGCACGCGCCAAAAATGCGACAAGATAACGTGTGACTTTGGTGGTTTCTCGAAAGAACCAACTTGCTATAGCGTCGGATCGACCACTTCCCAATGGAGTTGTGTCAATACCCGTCCGAAAAGGACCATCGGAGGGCCATCGGGTTCGGGAGTTGTGAAAGGAAATTTGGGCGGTGCGGTCAGCCCGCAAAGTCCTCCCGGCGCACAGAAGCCTACCGCGCCTGGGTCGCCTCCGAAAAAACAGTGAGTGAACCGCTGAAAGCACTCTGACGCGCCGGACAAAAGCAACGGCACTTTGCGGAGAGACTGCTCAGGGCAACACAGGAAGAAGTCATGCCTCGTTTAAGACGCTGTCCGCATTCGATTCTTTTAATGTTTTGGACGTTCTCGGTTGCCTGTCTGATAGGTCGTGCCCGCACATGCCGCGACAAAAGGGGGCGGTGGAACGACGACCAGCACGGTGCAAAAGTGCATCAGTGCTTTTCAAGTGTGTGAGGCCCCTTGTGGTGGTTACCCGCCCCAGATTGCGTGACAACTGTCATGCGACCTGCGCGACCAACTATTCAGTTTGCATTTCAACGGCTTCGAGTAGGAAGAGCGGAACCCAAGTAAAGACCGGGGGCATAAAGCCAACAGACCCACCACCGAAGGGCAAGCGTCCTCCCGACCAGCCAGTCAATGTGGGTGGCGCAAAAGTGAGATGATCGAAAGTGAGATGATCGAATGAGTGCCGGAACGTCTGCTATTGGCACTAAGCGGACGTTTCTATGTCGCGCTCGCACATGTCCGCTTTCGGGGGCAAAGCGGACATGGCTTCCGCATCGCAAAATGTCCGCTAATGACCCATTGTGGACATTGCCGACAGAGGTCGTTTTCGGTTCATGACCGATTTTGCCGCAGGATGTTAGCGACGACGAACGAGACGCGACCAATGGGCTGCCGATCGGCGAAATTACGGTTGGAATGCGAAGCGTTGGCACGACCGTTTTGTCGATGCACTGGCAGAACACGCGAGCGTTCTTGACTTGGGATGTGGCGGAGGATCCCCTGTCGCCGTCAATTTGGTCAGCCACGGCGTGCGTGTCACTGGCGTCGATAGCTCGCCAACATTAATTTCCCTGTGTCGTAGCCGGCATCTAGAACAGGAGTGTGGCGTTGCCGTCATGCGAGACTTGTCACTTGGACGCAGTTTTGACGGCGTGTTGGCGCGGGAGACCTTTTTGCAATTGAAACCAGATGACCAGCGCGGAATGTAAGCTGTGTTTGCGGCGCACGCTGCAAAGTCCGCCATCCTAATGTTCAACAGCGGTCCGAGTTACGGAGAGGGCATTGGCTCCTATCGGGGCGATCCGCTCTATCACGCAAGCCTTGATGCCGCCGAATATGAGCAATTGTTGGCGGCGTCGGGGTTCGAAGTTATGGATCACATCATTGAAGACCCGAAGGCCGGTGGTCGCACCGTTTGGCTCGCCCGTAGAATAGCCGGGGGTTAAATGTCCGCTTTTGGCACAAAGCAGACATACAGCGTGGCCTGATCGATGTCCGATTTCGGAGGGAAAGCGGACATGGTTTCCGCGTTGCAAAATGTCCGCTAATGACCCAAAGCGGACATTTGGGCTCATCGTGAGCAAGTTTTCCGTTCTTTAGGGCAGCGTTCCGAACGTAAAGAGTACGTAGCCCACAGTAATCATGCCCGCGAAGCTGAGAAGATCAATTGCATCAAAGTGACGTTTCATGGCGCGGACCACTGCTTGCAATCCAATGTGCCTCGTAAGGTTTCTGCACACATCATTGTCGAGCTGAGCGAGACCGGCCTGTAGCCATCCAGACCGAAGACCTTTGCCTCTGCATTATTAATGGGCAATGTTTTGACGCTAGTTCGCGATATTGATGCACGCGTTTTTTCTTTTGCATGCCCAGCAATTGGAGCAATGACACTGCACATCGCTAGCACCGTAAAATAGCGAAGTATCCTAAGTGCAACGTCCATATTTGACCTCCCTCGGCCGGACTACTGTTGGCGGCTCCGGCGGCCGTTCCGGATTGATGCCTTGTTTGTTCGGAAGCTTTGCTGGAGCCGATGAAAAACCGCTTTGAATATCGGTTTGAATTTTAATTCTTAAAACTCGAACAACCCGGAACTTTGTTCAACTCGTGTCGCGTTGGCGCTAGCTGAAACGTCGGAACGTCCGCTTTCGGGGGTAAAGCGGACGTGGGCTAGCGCACTTGCAAATGTCCGCTAATGATCCAAAGCGGACATCGCGCGGGCCCACCGCACTGCACACTTCTGACTCCAAGCGGACATAGCGGGCGCCTCTGAATACGCGGCCACGTCGTTGCAGCTACACGCTCTAATTTTGTATTTATCTTCGCTTGCATGGCGGGACGTATTCGGAAACAATAAAATGTGGCAGCTCAACGGCCGGACAATCTCCGGCCGATGTAATTGTTCTGGGGGCGGTGACTACCGGTCATCGACGCACAAGGCCACAAGAAACTTCATTTAAAAAAATGCTTTGCGCACACCGTTTCCTTCAAAAAGGCAAATGGGGAGTGTGGAATGCTGGGGATTCTAAATAATCACTTCGTCGAAGTTATCGCCGGTACCGTCGCCGAAATTGGGATCGGCGCCGCAATCAAGAATGCCAAGACGTATCGTGCAATCAAGGCGATCAGAGTTTCCACCATTGGGGCAATTCTGGCCTGCATCGTGAGCGGCTCTCCGACGCCTGCGATGGCGCAGTCCGCTGGTGGTCAGGGAGCAGCGGATGTGCCGGCCTTCGCGCCCGGCATGATCAATCACATGCGGGCGATGCGCCAATTCAAAGATCCAGATCAAGGTGTTCAGTCGACCCCGAGTGTTATTCCAAAATTTGAGATTGACCGGGATGCGAGCGGTGCAATCGCAACGTTCCAGCCCAACGGCGCAACATTCACCGCAAACAACGCGTTCTTCCAGAATCTTGGAACCAATGGGAGGACCTGCTTCACCTGTCATCAACCGGCGAATGGCTGGACCGTCAGCGCGGACAGCGTTGCTGACCGGTTTGCGGCAAGTGCCGGCACAGATCCCATCTTCCGTCTGGTGGACGGCGCCACCTGTCCGACTGCCGATGTCTCAACACTATCTGCGAAGAGGCAAGCCTACAGGCTTCTCATCGGCAAGGGGTTGATCCGGATCGGCCTGCCGATGCCGGACTCGGCGATATTGCAGTTCGCTGTGACGGCGGTGAGCGATCCCTATCAGTGCACGACAAACACCGCTACCGGCCTGACGGGCCCGACGTCAGGTATCGTATCGATGTACCGGCGACCGCTGCCGGCCACGAATCTCCGGTTTCTAAACACGATCATGTGGGATGGTCGAGAACCCAGTCTTACCAGCCAGGCCATCGACGCCACGCTCGGCCATGCGCAGGCCAACGCCGCCCCGAATGCGTTTCAGCAGGCGCAGATCGTTGCTTTCGAGACCGGCCTCTTCACCGCGCAGTCTGTCGACAAAAATGCGGGTAAGCTGAATGACGGTAACGCAACCGGCGGTCCGGTCGCTCTGTCGCTGCAGCTCGCAAAATTTTTTATCGGCGTGAATGATCCATTCGGGCAAAATCCTACGGGTCAGTCGTTCAACCCGAACATCTTCGATCTATACAGGCCGTGGCTGGGTGCGCCCCGCGACGATTTACGCCGTTCGATCGCGCGTGGCGAGGAGGTGTTCAACACGACGAAGATAAATATCACCGGAGTCGCAGGGCTCAACGACGCCCTCAACGTCGCGAGCATTCCCGGATTTTGCGGCACGTGTCATGATACGCCGAACGTGGGAAATCATTCGGTCAAGGCACCTTTGAATATTGGCGTTGCCGATGCCGGCGCCAAGAGTCCGCCCGCCCTCGACATTTCCGGGCTACCTGTTTTCACCCTAACCTGCATGAAAGGTCCGCTTGCGGGCCGGATTTTCACGGTGACCGACCCGGGCCGTGCGTTGATTTCTGGGCAATGTGCGGACATCGGCAAGGTGAAGGGGCCAATTCTGCGCGGGCTTGCGGCGCGGGCTCCCTATTTCCACAATGGCTCGGCCGCCACGCTGCTGGACGTGGTGAATTTTTACGACCAGCGGTTCAGTATCGGTCTTACCAACCGGCAGAAAAATGATCTGATAAACTTTTTGAACACGCTGTGAAAGCCTCGCAATAGAGTATTAGCTAACTAGCTGTGCCGGGTGCGTTGTTTTGGTTTGCCCCTTTACAACGTAATCGCACGAGAAGCCCTAGCGGCAAGGCTAGGGCTTCTGCTGTTTTGGGGCTCAAATCGGCGCATGTCCGCTATTGGCTTCAGCGCGCCGAACTATCGGAGATCGTCGGTGGGAATTTCGGGTCTCGAACGACTTCTGGCCGAGAAAGGATGCGAGCGCGAGTCCGGTTGATAGGTGACTCCGATCGCGATTGCCGCCTTCTGACAATCCGGTTGTTGCGACTGCCACGAACTCTCAGTCAATGCAACGTCAGGGACGGTCAAGATAAGTCCTGGAAGACATATAGGAAATTTGCCTATTTTCGCAATATCCAGCTTGGCGAGAACGATCAATTGAGCCTCGCACAGGTTGTCGATTTTGACGGACCGGATGGGCTCTGGGTTGACCTGCAATCCGATGCCCCGAATCTGTCGGTTATCGTGCCGAACCAGTGTCATGACATGCACGGCTTCGTCTCGGGCGGCACGCCGATCTGCACGGGATCTACCGCAGCAGAAGCCGGTTTCCTAATGGCCCAGGGCGACGCTCAAGTCGCAAAGCTTGTCAATGGCATCAAAGCCTCGCGCGCCTGGGGCCGCGGCCGTAATGCAATTGTACTGGTCTGGGATGAAAACGACTTCTCCAACTCGATCAACAAGGTCGTAATGTTGGTCGAAACCAACTACGCTCCGAACGGACAGACCAGCAATCAGCCCTACGACCATTTCTCGCTTCTGCGGACACTGGAGGCTGGTTTTGGGTTGCCTTGCCTCAACCACGCCTGCGATCCGACATCGCAGGTTATGAATGACATGTTCGGCGGCGCGCGCCAATTGTCTCACTGAGCTACTGTGTTCCAAGTCACCGGCCCGCCGTCGCTGCTCGATGGCGGGCCTTTTTACACTGGCCCGAATATCAAGCTTGGGGCACAAAGATTGAGACGGTAAAGCAGTTCCTGCCTCTTATGGGCCGGCCTTTAATGGCGGCCTTTCTTTTTGGAAACGCTTATGTCCGCTATTGGCACTTAGCGGACATTGAAGAACTGCTTATCAATGTCCGCTTTCGGGGGTAAAGCGGACATCGCTCGGACTGGGACGCAAAGCGGACATCAGAGCGTCCGAAGGTCTCGACGATGCCTTGGCTTTTATAGTGGCGACGCTTTGCTCGATGCTTACGAAATGTCGCCGCAGTGCTCCACCAAGCGGCGATAACTTCGCTCCTGTTCTGGACCGATCAAATAGCGAACCGCCAACTTCTTCTTCGAGCAATTTGATTGCCCGAGTCAGCGATGGCTGCGCCACGCCACAACGCTTGGCAGCTCGGGTAAAATTGCGTTCCTCACATACGGCGAGGAAATATCGAACCTGATGCATTTCCATTGCGTACGGCCCCCGAGAGAAAGTACGGCACCTGCCAATATGTCCGCTTTGAGGCTTCATTCACTACGGCAACGCGACCGGTTATGCGGTTGCCACGAGCATGCGGAGCCGCTCCAACGGTCACTATTTGACGATGGGTAGCCGAGCTAAAGGAGATTCGCTCAGCACAAAGTTCAAACTCATACGGCGAGCGCTTAAAATTTCGGATGCTGTGAAGCCTTTGCGCGACGAGCCGCCCCCAGCGATGCGCGCTTTAAAACAAATCGAACATAAGCTGCGAGTCGTGACAAATAAATTTGGTATATAAGTGCCGCGCGCGCTGCCACGGTGAAACCTTAGCGGACATTCGCGCATTTTCAGCGAGATGTCCGTTTCTTGCACAAAGTGGACGTCAGAGCCCATCCGGCGAATGTCCGCTTTCGGGGGCAAAGCGGACAATCTAGGACCGTGCAGATATCGCGAATGGAACAAAAACTGAATTGAAAAAGGCCGGGAGAATCCCCGGCCTTAAGCGACCTATTCGAATTTTGATGGCTGTCCAAATCAGTACAAATTGTACTGAGGAGCCATTGGCAATTTGGTCGTCGTTGCCATCAAGCTGAAGGGGTCAACTGAAACTCCAACATGCTGTTGCCTTGCAACGGTCTGGCCGCCGAACCAGAAGGTGGCCATGATCACAGTGATGATTCCGATATTGAACAGCGTGCGCATGGGAGGTCTCCTGTCGTATTTCAGGGAGAGCCCTTCGCTCTCGATGATGCAACAGTATTTGCATCAGGCCGACTCTGCTGTGTTGGCCATCACAATAAATCGTTTTTAGAGCTATTCGCGAAAGGGCGGCGTCGACAAACGAACTTACAACGACGGCAAACGTCTTCAGGTCGATTTTCTCTGTGTCTTTTTTTGCGGCATCCGTTGTCGCGATGGTCGAACAACGTTCGCGCGGTAGCTCATCACCCTTGAGAACCCAAAAAGTGAGGGCTTATAGTTGCGCGCCTTTCAGTATCTCCAAAGCATCCATAGCTTGTGTAAACGTGAGGCCGCCAATGTTGGTACCCATCTTCAGTAACCAAACTACACACTCTAGGCACACACGCCTTGGCTCGATGGGACTGCTAATGGCCACCCATATCGGTTCATTGCATTTTGAACATGTGCTTTTGAACGAGCGAGCCAATGGCACAGGCACATCGCATACGCGATAGCAGGTGACTACGTCGTCTGATGTTGGCTGGCTTACCATTACGCGCCCGCCGAATGAGAAAATGCTTATAAAGAAAACCCCGCCGGGAGATTATCATTCCTATTTAAAGGGCCAAAAAGGTGGGGTTTTTGGGTTCTTCCGGTCCCGGTGCCATCGACGGGTGCCGCCGACCTGCGTGAGAGGTCTAGATTCGGGACCTAAAATCGACGGCCAACATCACGACACGCGGCAAAAGAAAACCCCCGCGCCATGCACACGGAGCGCGGGGGTGGGTGCGCAACGCCCAGCTCGTAAATGGAGGAGTAGCTGGGTGCGCGCGAAGATTGCATAGGCGATGCCGCCAAAACAAGACGCGTGAGACACGGGGATCGATCCATAGGTTGCGCCTATGATCGTAAAGTTGCTCACGGCGAATGCAATTGCGCACGCAATTGGTCTCGACCGCCGTTCGGTGATGCTGCAAATGGCCATCAATGAGCGGAGGTGTCCGTCGGCCGGGACCGCCCGAGAAGATCAACCTCCGCTCACGACGTTTATACTGCGAAGTGACAGGCTGTAATTTTGATCTCACGCAAGCGTTAGCGCGTTTGTGTCCGCTTTCGGGGGTAAAGCGGACATGGTTTCCGCATCGCAAAATGTCCGCTAATGACCCAAAGCGGACATCATTCACGCGACGGCAAATGTCTGCCGGTAAAAGTCGTTGATCGTCTGTTTCCTTCGACCGCGTCAAGAACTTGTGTCGCTGAACTGGAGTTCATCAGCGGGCAATCGAATTGGCGTGCGCGTATGCGCTCTTGATTTACGTCAATAGCAATTCACGCCGATCAATCTACATGTGTCTAATGAGAAACGTGTCTTTCACACGTGCCGGTTTCTTTTTGATGTTACTAATTGCTTGTGCCCATAATGGGGGCGCTCGCGCCTACGAGTTGTGGCAAACTGAACACGCCAACACGGCGCTTCAGTTTGTAGGCAATACAAATTCGGACGGGCGTATCGAACTTCCCGGCTTTTCCGTTTCCCCCCCGCGAGGCGAATATTGGATTGAAGGTCCACGGTTACCTGAGCCTGACCCAAACGATCATGGCGTGCAGTCAAGGCTTCATTTCGTAAGAGTATTACCGCAGAACTCCCAATTTGGTCCGCATACGGCTTTCGCTCATCTTAGCACCGCGTTCCTTTCTGAGTGGGACAGACGACTAGCCTCCGCAAACGTGCGCGATTTCATGCGTTTTCGCATGAAGTACATGATGGCAAGTGACAAAGCCTCCGCTGGTCCTGAAAAGAAAATAATATCACAACATGCGCAACTAGATCACTCGATTGGCTATACATGTTTTAAATATGATGTCGTCCTAGAAGATCGCGGCGTAAAGGGTTTTCCCGATGTGCCATTCGTGAGCGACTTCCATTTTTATGAATGCATTGATCCATCACTCAAGCTGATAGTTGGCCTGTACTATGGCCAGAGCGTTCACTTGGAGGCAAAGCCTGTCGATGTTAGGCAGGAAGGTGAGAAATTTCTAAAGAGCCTCAAGTTCACTTCGCACACAGGCTAAACTTTATCTGCTGTTTTCAAAATTTGATCTGGGTCAAGGCGTCTTGCTCGGCGAAAGGTAACATCTCACCAATTTAAATCAGCGTGATCGTCATGCTGACAAAGACGAAATACGCAATTTCTTTGTGTTTGTTATTGGCCGCTGCGCTTGGGCAAGCGCGGGCAGAAGAATTGCCGACGCCTCCGGTATCCGCGATTGTTGCAAGCGGCGAAAGAATAAGGGTCGGTATAACGTTTCACCTCAACCCTGATTGCAGCTCTGGCGGAAAGATCATCGCACGCGTCATTGAAGATCCAAAGAAGGGCTTCGTCGAAATAGTCACTGAAAAAGGTTTTACTGATTACGCGAAAGATACGCAGGCTCATAAGTGTAATGAACGAGAGTCAGATATCACCGCGTTTTATTACAGGTCGATGGATGGCTTCAAAGGAAAAGATCGGTTTACGGTCGAAATTTTCTATCCGAATGGAAATTACAGAAAGCGCGTCTTCAACGTTGAGGTTCGATAGACATGTGCGCGCAAGGTTACAAGATATTGCAAAAGGCTAAATTGCTCAGCTGTTTCATCGCGCTGTTGATGCTGTTCGGTTGGATAAGTGTCGGTCAAACGAGGGATTTACCGGTTCAAACATTAACACCTGTCGTTTTGAGCGACATGCGCTCACGGGTCGCTAGGTTTGATCAGCTTGAGCCAGACTGTAGCGCGGTAGCTCCACTCGTAGTCGTGAAAAAACCACCAACAAAAGGCCGAATCGAGATTGAAGAAGACATGGGCTTCGCGAACTACGCAAAGGAGACCCGCCAATACAAGTGCAATGATCGACGAACACTTGGCGTAGTGATTTTTTACACTTCGGGTTCCGGATTTAAGGGAACTGATCGTTTCGAGGTTGAAGTGTTCTATACCACCTACGCTGTCAGCCAAACAGTGAAATTCATAGCCACGGTCAAATAATCCGGAGTGCTAAAGTCATGTTACGAATTGAGCGCGCATTACTGCTTATTGTCGGACTCGTCACTTGTGTAGGAAGTGTAGCGGCGCAGGAGATCCCGACTCAGCCAGCTTTTTTGATTGTTGCAAGCGGCACGCGCATGCAGACGACCATTGCGTATGCTCTTCATGCCGATTGTAGCGCTGTGGGACAAATCCTTGTCCGTATTGTCCAAAAGCCCAAGCATGGTGAGGCCGAGATTGTCCGCGAGCAGGGTTACACCAGCTACGGTAAAGAAGATCAAAAATATAAATGTAATGAGAAGCCAACCGAAGTCGTAAATTTGTATTACAAGGCAGATGAACAATTTAAGGGCAAGGATCGCTTAGTGGCGGAATATTTTTATCCCAACGGTTCATATAGAAAACGCATTTTCAATATTGACGTTCGTTGACGGTGTTGGGGTTCAACACAGCGGGAGCCTCTTATGACAAAGAGTGCTTTGAATTGGTTGATCGCTGTCAACCTTGCAGTTGGATTAACTGCGCCAGCTTCGGCTCAAGATGTTGATGAAGGCAAATTCTTATATCAGTCGTCTTGTGCAAGTTGTCATGGCATTGACGGCAACGGTAATGGACCGCTGCTCGCAGTTCTCAATGTCGCACCACCTGATTTAGCTGTTCTCGCTAAGAAAAATGGCGGCGTATTTCCCGTTAGCGCTGTATACGAAGTCATTGATGGGAGAAAAACGATTGCAGCGCACGGCACTCGCAATATGCCTGTTTGGGGATTTCTTTATACACCTTCGCAGTTATTAAATTTGGAGCAGTCTAAGAACTTTATGGATCCTACTTTCAATCCTGAATCCGTCGCGAGGGCTCGTATCCTCGCAATTATCGGTTACCTAAATCGTATTCAAGTAAAGTGAGGAGCGCTGAAGAACTTTGACTAACGTTCGGGACAACTGACGATGGTCGATTTTGATAATGGTCAACGCGCTGCTCCAGCGAAGTTCTCTCGCGGTGCAATCTTTGCGTCAATGTTCCTTGTTGCGGTCCCCGTCCTCACTTACGTAAGTGTGTTGTTGACGGGGTCAGAGCCTCACCGGGAGATCGTAGGCATTAACACCTATCCGTGGTCGTCCATTGGCAAAGTCGGCGCGGCAGGTCGCCATTGCACTGCTGCTGTAATCGGACCCAACCAAATCTTAACGGCTGCGCACTGCCTGTACATGATTAGCCCGATTGCAAGGGGCTTCCGGGTGTCTGAAAGGCGCTTCCTGCCACCGGCGCAGATACATTTTTTGCTCGGCTACGTGAAAGGCGAATACCGTGTGCACAGGATCGCCTCGCGATATACCGTTCCGCCAACGTATGTACCGCCAAATACAGAATACCGACTGATGAAAATAGAGGAAGGCCGCGACGATTGGGCAGTCGTCTACACCGACGAACCGTTCCCGCCGGATGTGAGGCCACTGCGGCTGGCGACTGCAACACCATCAGTAGGAACGGCAGTGAAGATGGGCGGCTATCCCGCCGAGCGACTGCATATGATGACGGCGGACCCACATTGCCGGATTAGAGCGATATCCGATGATGGAAAGCTGATTTTTCATGACTGCGTAATACACCAAGGCGATTCGGGTGGGCCCCTCCTCAGTACAGACGATGAGGGTCTGATTTTGGGCGTCAATGTTCTTGGTCCTCCTAAGCCTGTCGCACTTGAGGACCAATCAAAAGGAGAAGGCTTAGCGGTATCAGCAGCCAGCATCTCGGAATTTCTGGCAACGCGAGTCGGGTCTGAAATTGAATCTCAGTAGGTTAGCCCCATCAAGGGACCGTGATTTGCTTCGCGGTGTCCGCTATTGGCACTTAGCAGACATTCCCGAGCCCCCGATTAATGTCCGCTTTCGGGGGTAAAGCGGACATGGCTTCCGCGTCGCAATATGTCTGCTAATGACCCAAAGCGGACATCAAACCGGCGGTGATGTCTTTTCCGATGAAAGAGCAATAACGAGGTATCGCTGCGGGCCGACCGGCGAACCTTGTCGAACAGATCGCGCGCAATGCACCGCCGCCGACACACATTTCAACGAAATCGGAACCACTGATCGAAAAGAACGGCTTGCCTCGCCCGCCACGATTTGCGCCAGCAAGATTTTGCCGGCGTCTGCTGGATCCATCAGCAATACGCATTTCGGCGATAACCCAAACCTTGGCGAGCGCGATCTTGATTTGGATCAAATCGTTCAAAAGCGCCTTAGCTAATGATGCCTTTGTCTAACGGGGGCTTCTTATTCATTGGATCGTCCGTACCTTGCAAAAGCAATTTGGAAGATGGACAACAAACTAAGGAGGCTCAAATGACAGTCGAAGAGCATCCAATGTTCAAAGTGTTGGAAAAAGCCAACAAACGTTTGCACACTCGGCAGGAATTTTACGAGGCAGTAAAAGAAAAATATCCTGCACCTAATCCTCTTGTTCAATCTGCAAAGAAGGCAGTCGAGGAAGCCACCAAAGAAGTGGCCGCTGTAATCAAGGATATATAGCCCAGAGGCCGCCTCAGTTGGCGGCCTATTCCATTTTTAAGCCGCGTCACAGTCGCGATGTCCGCTTTCGGGGGTAAAGCGGACATGGATGCGAATATCGCGCGATGTCCGTTAATGACCCAAAGCGGACATCGAGGGCCCCGTAACCTCAGTGTTGTTCATCGATGGCGCACTCGGCCACTACAAACGCGTGCTGCTCTTTGCATATTGCGCAACGCAATTGGATGATTGCAGCTCGCGGAATGGCTTTTAGGTCCTCGCTGGTTGCACTGAACTCTGAGCGAAATGTCCTGCCAGTAGTTGGACACTTGAAAATGAGTGCGCCCAAACTTGCCCCCATAGTGTGGAAAACTGAGCAATGAGCGATCAATACAATTTTAGCAAATATATTTACGCTACTGCAGAAGCTCTCTGATAAGAAGTACCGCCTATCGGCATATAGTGGGGTCGCCGTGCATGAAATAGATCAGCATTTGAAAGGTGGCCGTCCGGTCGACCGGCGTTCTCGTCAGGACCGTCGTTCCGGCATCGACAGGCGATCAGAAAAGCAAATACGCGCGCAGGGAGAACGCCGGTCCGGCGTATTAGATCGGCGTTCAGGGGAGGATCGGCGATCTGAATTGCGTTTTGAATTTGAAGCTGACTAGCGCCGCGGCTCGCGCAGAAAGCGGAAGAACGTCGATCACGCCTGACCAATACACCTAATCGGAGAGACCGCCGCGAGGCGGTCTTTTTTGTCCGGTACCGTTATTCTAATTGTTAGTGCACGTATGAATAACTCGGGGATGCACCAATACCGAAAGAAGTTTGCTTTTAGCAATCAAGCACCGGAATGATTGATAAGCTACGGTGTTGTAAGTTTGGGGGCACACCAAAATAGTGGGGGCACGTATGAAGACGACTATCCTGCGGTCCAGTCTGCCTATCCTTGTCTGCGCTGCGGCACTTATGGTTGCCAGCCCGTCCAACGCCGCCACGATTAAGCTGAAGGCTGAGTTGAAGGCATCCAATGAAGTCCCGCCAAACGATAGCAAGGGCACTGGCTCGGTGGACATAACCTTCGATGAGGCCACTAAAAAGCTCACGTGGAAGGGCACCTACGCCAACCTATCTGGTCCCGCGTCGGCGTCGCATTTCCATGGTCCGGCCCAAGCCGGCAAAAACGCAGGCATCCTCATCCCAATATTCGTTGCGCCGGCCTCCCAGAGCCCATTCGAGGGCTCGGCCGTATTGACTGACGAGCAGGTTGGTTACCTGAACGCCGGCATGCTCTACGTAAACATTCACACCAATACCAACAAAGCTGGCGAACTTCGCGGCCAAGTCACAAAGTAAAGCAGATCGACCATCAAGGTTTGATCTGCTGATGTGCCGACATGCTTGGCAGATCGTCCGCTATTGGCACTTAGCGGACATCCCGCCGTTAGCGATCAATGTCCGCTTTCGGGGTGAAGCGGAAATGCCGCGAGCGCACCGTAATGTCCGCTAATGACCCAAAGCGGACGGAATAATATTTACGTAAATTTGCACATGCAGGCTCTTTTTGCGTCGGCCGCCGTTTCGTACAATTTATGGGTGGCACGTGCCGGGCACCGCGAGGCGGTCCTTCTGTTTACGCAATTTGGCTGCGGCCGTTTCACTCGCGGCCTCAGTTGATTTACCTCAATGTAGCCCCTAGCGGTTGTGCACATAAATCCGCATGTCGGAATACTCGAAAAGTGTCGAACGCCTCTTGGCGTACGCGACAATGTGCGAAGAAGCGGCCAGTCGTTGCTGGGATGAGAACATTGCCGCTGAGCTTGAGAAATTGGCCGATCAGTGTCGGAAGGCCGCGTTAAAATCGGAATCGGAGGCCCCTAGTTTTTGGAAGCACTAAATGGTGCGTTTGGCCTTATCAGCAACCATGCCAAAGGAAGAGGATGTTGTCCCGTTACCGTGCGAGCTTTGCGGCGCGACGATGACGTTTGAGCAGAGTTCACCCAAAGTGGGCCCCTTCCCAGAATTACTGACGTTTCTTTGCACCGAATGCGGCGACGTTAGAACTGTCGAAAAAAGAGGCGAATAGTCGGCCGCCTCCGCTTGCGGCTTTCGATCTTCAATTCAAGACGCCTCGTCCGCTATTGGCACCTGGCGGACATTGTGTCCGCGGGCATCTGACCGCGATAATAGATCGCAGGTGTGACCCTCATCACAGCGGCCCAACAAACCTCCAGCTAAGTGTTCTCTGTGGCGAGCAAGCACCGGGAGGGATGACCATGCGGTCACCATCCGCGGCGTCTGAACCGGTCATTCGTCGAATTTGGCCATCTGCGATAATCGCTTTTGGATTGACGCTCTCTGGGGCCTAGGTATGTCTCTTGGGATATGGACTGGTTTCCCTAGTACAGCTTGCATTTTAGAAATGCCAAACCGGTAATCAGTAGTCTGGTTCCACCGTACCCGCTCGCCAGACCAGCCAAGCCGCGGCAATCATTGACGGCATCAACGCTGTAAGAAATCCATCCAGGAAGAGATCCATCGTTCGGTTTCCCCACCGAGGCGTTCAGGTGTTTAGGTCAGATCGTATAGAAAAAAAGGTCAACCAGCTCTGCAGGGGGCCAGCTATGCGTTTTTTTCCCGGCCTGAGGATTTCGGAGAGTGAAAACCTTAAAATTAAATACGATAACGATCGGTGAGCGAAAACGGTTCGTAAGCAGAACGAACGCAGAATTGGTTCAAGTCAAAGTTGCAATCACATGCCGATAGTACGAACGGCATTCGTCTGATTAAAAAAGTGCTTTCAGCATTGCCTTAATTGCAGCAGCGCAACTTAAACCACTGCCGATTTTTGTCTTTTATTTTGAGCCCAATTCGCTGGAGTTCTATATGTCCGAACGCCGTAATAATACCCGCTCGCGTGTGCTCAAAAGTGCGAAGCTCATTGTCGGGAGATCGTCAACTATTGACTGTGTTGTGCGCAACCTAACTAACGTTGGCGCTCGCATTCAAATTCCAAACACGACTGGTCTTCCGGAAAAGTTGCAAATGACGTTTGATAGTGGTCGCTCGTTGCGGCCGTGCCGAATTGTGTGGCGTACGCTCAATGAAACGGGCGTCGAGTTCTTTGCCAAATAGAAACTGCGGGTGTGCCAGTGACAGGTCCCGAGCGATACACGATGATGGCTGCGCAACTTCGTGCCAAAAGCTCGCTACGAGAAAAGCCCGCACGTAAAGGCTGAATTAGAAAGCCTGGCTCAGTGTTACGTTCTGTTAGCCCGGCGCACGACCCAGTCAAGTAGGCAGTCTGACGCCACCTAAGAAAGTTTCAGGCCGTCCGGCGAATGCCCGCTATCGGGGGTAAAGCGGACATCTCGATTGCCGGGCCGAATGTCCGCTAATGACCCAAAGCGGACACAAGCGGAGTAAATGCCGAAGGACCTATTCGACATGCTGGTTTTACGCCTTTTTGGCACTCTATTGGCCCATGGCAAAAAGCTCCATAATGTCGCGGGAATGAGGCGTGACGACTGGTCAATAACTCTGCGCGCGGGTTGGCCTGATGACACAGTATTCGCTGGGACAAGCCGAAGACGTTCAGCCCGCTTCTCTTAAATTGCTCCGTGGTTGGAATTATTCGTTAGTCACGGCCATTGCGCTAGCCATCGCCTATTTCCTGGCGGCGCGCCTTAGTCTTATCCTTCTCACCGAGCCTGACGGCGTCGCTGTTTTTTGGCCGGCCGCGGGCGTTTCTGCTGGCGCGTTGATCGGTCTCGGGTCGAGGGCACGGTTCCCCGTCATCGCTGGCACGGTGGCGGCGACGGTTGCGGCCAATCTTCTGGGCGATCGCAACATCGGGAGTGCCATCATTTTCGCCCTATGTAACGCTGGCGAAGCGGTGCTCGTGGCCGCTCTCATCGAACGATACTTTGGCACGTCGTTCAGTCTGGACAAGCCGCGCAACGTTTTCGGACTGCTTGCGGCGACGATCGTCGGAACTGCCATTTCCGGAATTGGTGGAACAGCGGGCTTCGAATTATTCCACAGCTCCTCTGTGCCCGCTCTGACGATTTGGCAACATTGGTTTGCGTCCGACGCACTTGGCATTATCGCCGTTGCACCGCTCCTGATCGGACTGACTCAAGCGGTACGCGAACCGCCGCCAGGCAGCGAGGCGTTCGAAGGCGCCGTGGCATTGGCCATACTGACCTTCGTGAGCGGACTCATTGTTCTATTGCCACGGGAGCTATGGGTAGCCGTAGTGCCTACTGCATTGCTTTTCCCGCTCCTGCTTTGGGTTACCGCGCGCTGCAGACCAGTCTTTGCTGCAGCGGCCGCATTCATCGTTGCGCTGACGGTCGTTTCGACGACGACGTTCGGCATCGGCATTCTCGGTGATCCAAATCTTCCGATTTTGCAGCGAGTCCTGTGTGCTCAAGCCGGTCTCCTGACGACATCGCTCTGCGCATTGGTTCTTGCCGCGTTGTTTGCAGAGCGAAAGTCAAACGAGGCTCACCTCGCTCACTCGAACATCATGCTGGAGCGCGAGCGGGACAATAAATTGATGAATGTGCAGGCGGCTACTGCCACGATGGCTCATGAGGTCAAGCAGCCTCTCGCAGTCATCTCGTTGAAGGGCGAAGCGGCCCAACGACTTCTCAAGCATACGCAGCCCGACCTTGAAAAGGTGCGGTCGGCTTTGGTTAGCATCGTTGCCAACAGTCATCGTGCCAGCCAGCTATTGAATAATACCCGTGCCTTGTTTGGGAGAACCGGTAAAGGAAACGACTCAGTCGATGTAAACAAAATTGTCTTCGCAGGCGTTGCGCCTTCTTCGAGATCAGTTGAAAGCTCACGATGTTATGACTCACGTTGAATTTGCACCCGATCTACCGCTTGTCGTGGGCCATAAGGGGCAATTGCAGGAGGTCGTGATAAACCTTTTTCAAAATGCAATTGAAGCAATGAGCGCCATCAAGAATCGCCCTAGGATGCTGCAGTTGAGAACGAAGCGCCGCGGCGATGATGCAGTTGTTATTGAAATTGAGGACTCGGGACCGGGAATTGATCCGGCAGACCTGAACAGCATATTTGACGCATTTTTTACAACGAAATCGCACGGAATGGGTTTGGGATTGGCCATCTGCCGCATGATTATCGAGCGTCACGGCGGACGGCTTTCGGCGTCGTCGGACGGCACAAACGGGACGCTGTTTCAGGTCATTCTGCCCACGCGCGAGCCCCACGCGGATAACGCTCGCGCATTGCGCGTGGACGATGACATAGTGACGGCGAAGTAGCAGCTACCAAATTAGATTTGGAGATGCCACTGCGTGACGACTTTTCTTTCTGTTGCAGTATATGAGTTTGCTTTTGGCACTTAGCGGACATGTGAAAGCTGCCAACTAATGTCCGCTTTCGGGGGTAAAGCGGACCCCGCAATTCGTCAGGACACGTTTCCCTAACGGCATAAATTACGATTTTGATGAGTGGACCGACCGTTTAGACGGGCCGCCGTTTATGGGCCTCACCAAGTTCATATTGGTCTGTTGTCGTTCCGAAGTCGTACTCACGTCGTACCGGTCAATTGCTGACACTCTTTGATTGCCGCGGCCCGACGCTTGTCGATGTAGGCCGCTAGGTCGACGAGGTGTACGCCTCGTTGTGCTTTCTGACTCGTTTCAATACGTACAATCGGCAACGCGAGGTCGCCCCGTAACGCCTTTCGTAAGAGCTTTTCGACGGTGAGGTGACCAAAAAAGTCTCGGCAGACGCGGTCGAGCGGCACCACGGTTTGGCCGTTGTATTGCGCCATCAGTAAAAACAGGGTGGGCGCGGTATGAATCTGTTCGTCTGACATCCGATCGTCGCTTGCGATATGCTGGACTCGGTCGTGTCTCCCGGGGGAGGGGCGTTGGTGCGCACCCAATCACGGTCGGTTCCAATCTGAAACCCGGAGAGACATTCGATCGTCCGAGAGATAAATACCTAAGCGAATTTCTAACTCTTCCAGTGCCGCTGCCTACCAGCGCCGTCGAATTTTTCGCAGAATGCGAGTTGGCAGCTCATATTGGCGAGCGAGTCCGGGAAATATTCCAAGTGCGCCGAATCGAGACCTTGCTTGATCGCGATATTGCTAAAAAAATTACGAGGTGGATGGATGGCCGAGAATTCTAATTCAGGACTGACTGGCCCAGACCAGGTCGAACACGAATTTGCAGAGACTTTGCGACAAGCCGCTTTCATATTTGTAAACGAGAAAAACGGCCGCTTTCAGGGATCAATTTTAGCCTGTAGAGCGGTTGCCAGGTTTATTTATCTGAGGCGTGGCGGCGCCGAACTCGCCAGCCCGTTCCTGCAGATTGCTGCGGCCTTCGAAGAACTAGAGCGAGGTGGTAAACCAAAGCTCTTCTCGAAGAAATCAGACTCCGAGAAAGAAAGGGAACGTTCGCCAGAGCGCAAGCACATTCACATGCTCGCCGCCGGCGCTCTGGAGGTGATGGTTCAGCTCAAAGACAATAGAAGCAATGCGGCAGACATGATCGCGCGACACGTGAATGAATGGCCCGGTATGGGTGCACAAGAGGTCACCGGCCGTACTGTAATCGCTTGGCGGACTCAACAGCACAGGTTGAGTAAAGACGCGCGCAAGCCATTTGACGCCGTTGTTGAAAAGATGTTGGCCGAACCAAATCCCCGGCAGACCCTAGACCGCTTGCTCCGATCCGGACCTCCAGGACTTTGGAAGAGTTAGAAATTCGTTCAGGTATCTAGCTCTCGGATGCCTTCAGTTCTCAGTAACTGGAGGTGACGCGCATGATTCAAAATCTGGACAAAGCGCCCCAAAATCTTGGGACGCCCAGCACCGTTCTTCTAACCCCTAAGGAAACGGCAGGACGCCTGAAGGTCAGCACCTCGTGGTTGGCCAAGGCGCGCATGCGGGGAGACGGCCCGCCCTTCCTCAAGATTGGCCGCGCGATCCGCTACAGCGAGGCCGCCTTGCTGCATTGGATGAAATCTCAACAACGTCTGTCGACTGGCGGCATGTAGCCGCGCAGTTCTCCTAGCCGCGGCCGAAGATGTCGCGGCTATATCGCGCCGGTCCTCAAGATTTCGGGCAGAGCTGCCGCAAGGGTCCATCGGAATACATCGTCGTACATCACCATACATGAAGTAGAGCCAAGCTTAGGAACAAACATCACAGTATCTGCGCGCAATATAGTCTTGACGTATACCTAATCTGAACCCGCGTACACTGAGGGAAATCCCCATCCATTAGGAACGTCCTGGAGCCAGTCCCAATGACCGAAACCCCGACTTTGATCGAAGCCTCCTTCGCCGACGCCGTCGGCATCATCGCCGCGGCGCAGGAGTTGCCCGAGCAGACGAAGCGGCACTGGACAACGTCGGTGCGGCAGATCGCCAAGGCATTGGACAAGCCGATTGAGGTGATCCCGGCGCGCTACAGCGCGGTTCGGGCCGATCTTGCCCAGCTGCACCATGCGCCCGCCGGCCTGACCGTCAAGACGCTGCAAAACCACAAAAGCAATGTGAAAAGCGCTTTGCTGTGGCTGGCACGCGAGAAGGGTATTCCCGAGCATGGGGCGCCACTCAGCGTCGACTGGGAGCCATTGCGAGCCGCAGTAAAGGACAGTCTCATTCGATCGAGATTGTCGTCCTTCATGCGGTACTGCTCCGCTAACAACATCACGCCTGCCGAGGTGGACGAGGGGGCGGTCGACAGCTTCGTGAGCTACCGTTCGCGATGCGGAAAACCAGCCAACAACGCCTTCCGGCGTTTGCTGGCTCGAGCTTGGAACGCCAATGTCGGCTCGATCCCGGGCTGGCCGGCGACCAAGCTCGTGGCGCCAGCGGCCAAGCTTTTAGTAGAAGTTGGATGGGAAGCGTTCCCGTTGGGTCTGCGGCAGGACATTGATCGATATCTGGAAGGCCTAACGCGAATACGGCGAAGCCGGACCGGGCAACGTATTCGACCGTTGAAGCCCTCGACAATCCGAACGCGGCGGGCGGAGCTCCAAGCTGCCGCTCGAATGGCCGTGAAGAACGGAGTCCCTATCGACAAGTTGGACTCGCTGTCGGCGCTGATGGCGCCGGAGGTGACGGAGAAAGTTTTGGACGCCTATTGGATAAAAAACGGCGAGAACCCCAAGCTGTTCACCATCGACTTGGCCGGCAGGTTCCTGTCGATCGCCAAAGAAACCAAATGCCTCAGCGAGACCGACTGCGAACGTCTCGATGAAATGCGGCGGGACCTCGATGATCGCCGGCAAGAAGGTTTAACGGGCAAGAACATCGCCTTCTTACGCCAGGTGCTCTCGCCCGGCGTTTGGAGCCGGATCATCAGACTTCCCTTCACAATGATGGCTAAGGCGCGCAGTCAATGCCATGCGCCAGTCCGCGCGGCGGTTATAGCCCAAGTCGCAGTTGCGATCGCCATAGAAAGTGTTGCCCCGGTTCGTATTGGCAATCTGACGTCGATCCGGCTGGATACCAATTTGATCAAACCGGGCGGGCCCAATTCTAATTACTGGCTGATCTTCCCGGATCACGACGTCAAGAACAGGGTCAAACTGAACTATCCGCTACCTCGGGGCGTCACTGAACTGATCGACGAATATGTCCACGAATTTCGCCCCGCATTGTTGAGGGGCCGGAATGATGACTTTTTGTTCCCCGGGCGAAGCCAGGGCTCGAAGGGCAAAGTCTCGTTTAGCGGTCAAATCACCAAGCGGATCTACAAAGCCACTGGGCTGAGGATGACGGTTCACCAGTTCCGCCACGCCGCTGGCGCTCTCATTCTCAAGCACCGGCCTGGCGAGTACGAGCTCGTTCGCCAACTCCTAGGTCACCGCAACGTGCAGACTACCATCAACTCCTACATCGGTTTGGAGACCATCCAGGCGAGCGAGATCTTTAGCAAGATCGTCGAGGCTCATATGGAAGAGAACTTCGATGTGGACGACTAACAATGACTAACACCTACAACTCGTCGGAAGGCGCCGCTCGCAAATCTCCGCGATCCCTGCCGATCCAAGAGTGGCCTGATGCCGACAGGTGGGGATGGGAAGACGCTTGCCGGCCTGGTGCCCGACTTAAACCAGGCGGCTCCGCAAGCTACCTCAGTGAGGTGAGCCGCGAAGACTTTGCGAGGCGCTACGGTGCATTCCTGGGATTCCTTCAGCGATCCGGGCGGCTCGATCACAACCTTGCAGCCGCCGGCCAGGTCACCTTGCCCAATGTGGACGCCTATATCGCGGAGCTTAATGGCCGGGTGCGCTCAGTGACGGTCTACAACTGCATTTACAAACTGCGCAGGGCAGCGGAGTTATTGACGCCGGCAGTCGACTATTCCTGGCTCGCCGAGATCGAGAAGGACCTTGCGCTCGTGATGGTGCCAAGATCAAAATTTGATCGTCTGGTTTTCACGGAACGGCTGGCAGATGCCGGTCTGACTTTGGTTACAGAAGCACAGCAGTTTGCCAAAAACGATCTCGCTCGGGCAATTGGTGTTCGCAATGGCCTCATGATTGCCGTCCTTGCATTCGACCCGATCCGGCTCAAGAACTTTGCGGCTCTGGAAATTGGTCGTACCTTCAAATTCGTCCACGGGCGCTGGTGGATTACTTTGACGGCCCGGGACACGAAGTCTCACAGACCGGATGAGCGACGTGTCCCCAAATCTCTGAACGGCGTCATCGATCTTTATTTAAACCAATCACGGCCCGTGTTGTTTGGATCAAGGCCGCCGAATGATTTCTTATGGATCTCTTCTCGGACAGGCCAGTCGATGACCAAGAAAAATCTGGGCACTTTAATTTCCAAGATCACATTGGAAACCCTTGGTGTCGACGTCTCACCCCATCTTTTCCGCACAGCCGCAGCCACTACAGCGGCAGCATATGGTAGCAGTACGCCTCATCTTGCAAGCGGTGTGCTCGGTCACACAGATCCGCGCATCACCGAGGAGCACTACAATCGGGCAAGCTCCGTCGATGCCGCAGAGATCTATGGAACGCTCATTCGCCAGTACCAGGACGGCTAAGCCGAATTGACCATTTCACGGTTCGAATCCTGCCACCCCAGCTCCCAAGTCCGGTCTCTCTTTATCAAGACCTAGAAGCATCGGAAAAGCCCGCAAGTACGCGGCGTTTTGCGAGTTAAAGAGTTCTGACGCTCCCAAAATCGAACAAAAATTCAGAACTTTTGCGGAAAGTCTCTGGCCAGTACTTAGAAAATTCCCGTTTTGCGGAGCCGGGAGATGGAGACCGGTTCGATCTTGAACTGCGTGCAGGACTTGGCAGTCACCGTGCGGGTAAAATTTTAGCTCTAGTCGACTTTGCCGCGTCCGCTTTCATTGAATGCTGATCGCCGGGCGGCGTGTCCGCTTTCGAGGCTAAAGCGGACATGGCTTCCGCATCGCAAAATGTCCGCTAATGACCCAAAGCGGACATCAGGCTGAGAAAATGGCCCCGCGCTGATCTGGCAATGGGGCCGTGTTCTTACAGCGATGCGCCGAATTCAAAATCAGACAGTAGGAGTTCAAAACAGGCGAGGACGAGACCGGTCAGCAAGGAACGACCCGTGAGCGCGAACGATCGTGATCATACGATGGCAGGCTTCTTGCGCCTCGAAATGTTCCCGAGGCGGCGCGCGAAAGAGAGTGCGCATTCGACGTCTAATGAGCAGATGAGCGTAGTGGTCCGTCTTAATCGGCGTCGCTACAGCGACCCGATCCCCTGCGCCTCCGCGCCTACAGGCGCCAAAGTCGTTATCGACGATGTGGCTTTGGAGAACTCATCTGGCCGCCGGCATGGCTGCGCTTGTCAAAGCCGATAACCGGCGGCATTAACGTGATGCGAAATGGAAAGCCATATGCCGGTCCGCGGCGCACGCACAAAGGTCAAGGCAAGAAAGCCCAGGGCTGCCGCCGGCGCCAAATGGCGAATGCGGCACGCCGCGTCGCGTACGGCGTCGGTCCGGCGGCGCAACGCGGCGGCGACGCGCCAGCGCATCCTCGACGCGGCGATGAAGGAATTTGCCGCCAAGGGTCTCGATGCCGCGCGCATCGAGGACATCGCCGCCATGGCCGGCGCCAATCGCCGCATGGCCTATTATTATTTCGGCAGCAAAGAAGGGCTTTATCTCGCCGCCCTCGAAGAGAGCTATTTTCAGCTCGTCGAGGTGGAGGAGACGATCGACGTCGAGGCTTTGTCGCCGATCGAGGCGATCGAGGCGCTGGTCGCGGCCAAATTCGAGCATTATGTGCGCTATCCGCACTACATCGAATTCGTGAAAATGGAGAACCTCTATCAGGCTCGGCACTTGAAGACGTCGCGGCGCATTGCCCAGATGCGGGTGCCGCTCATTTCGGTCATCCAGCGCGTGTTGCAGCGCGGCGAAGCGCTTGGCGTGCTGCGCAAAGGCGTCGATCCGCTCGACCTTTACCTGTCGATCTGCGCGCTCGGCTTCTTTGTCTTTTCGAACCGCCATACGCTTGGCGTGATTTTTGACACCGACGTCACCGGCGAAAAGGCGCTCGATCGTCGCCGCGGCATGATCGTCGACATGATCAAGTCTTACCTCGCCCCGAGCGCGGCGGTTCAAGCGATATCCGAGCGGTTGTCTTGACTTCGGCGCGCTGGCCGACTTAACTCACCCACGAGTTAATTAACAAAAACGAAGACTAGGGAGAGAGCGTGAAAGTCCTGATCACCGGGGGCATGGGAGTCATCGGCGCGGAAACGAGCCGCAAGTTCGTCCGTGAAGGCCATCGGCCGGTCGTCTTTGCCCGTCACCGCGACGACCGTTTGGTCGGCGATATTCTCGACAAGATCGATTTCGAGTCAGGCGACATCCTCGACATGCCGCGGCTGCTCGGCGTGATCAAGCAGCACAAGGTCACGCATATCGTGCACGCCGCGGCGTTCGTCGGCGCGGTGTCCGCGGCCAATCCGGCGCTGAGCATCCAGGTCAACGTCGGCGGCACTGTGAACGTGCTCGAGGCCGCGCGCCTCTTCGACATCAAGCGCGTTGTCTACACCAGCGCCAAGGGCGTCTACGGACCCGTCCTCGGCGAATACGGCCCGCCCAATTACAAGCCGATGCCCGAGGATATGCCGAAAAATCCGCAGCGCATTTACGACAGCGCCAAGCTAATGGCCGAGCAGACCGTGCTCTATTACGCCAACAATTTCGGCATTGATTCTGCGATTTTGCGCTTTGCCACCACCTACGGGCCGGGCAAGACTGCGCGCCACGGCAAGATGGGCGTCACCAGCCAGATCGTCGAAAACCCGTTCCACGGCATTCCCTTCAAGCATCCGTACGGCGCCGAGGCCAAGGACGACTTCGTCTACAACAAGGACTCCGCACTCGGCATTTATCTCGCGACCGTCGCCGACAAGGTGCCGAGCCGCGTCTACAATATCGGCAGCGGCGAAGGCATCGGCCTGAACGACATCGCCACCGTCGTGCGCAAGCGCATTCCCGGCGCGCAGATCGAGATCGGTCCGGGCGACAACTTCCTCGGCATGCCTTACCCGCCGCACGGCGTGTACGACGTCACGCGCGCGAGGAAAGAGCTCGGCTTCAAGCCGGAATACGACATCGACCGTGCGATTGCGGATTACGTGGCGAGCCTTGAACGCATGCGTGCGCAAAGCATCTGACGTTCAGGGCGTGGAGCGACTCCAAAGAAGAGACGCCGCGGCTTATTTAAGGACTGGGAGAGCGGAAAGGCCATGGACATCGCGCTTTACTACGCACCCATCACCTGCGCGCTCGTGCCCTACATCACGCTGACCGAGGCCGGCGCGGAATTCGAAGTGCGTCCGCTCAACTTCGAGTTCGCCAAGGCAGCTTGAGCCCGCGGCGAAAGATTTCACGACGAATAACGTCACGAGAGAGGGACATGCGCGAGAAACTGGAACTTGTGAGACTGTCGCTTGCCGAACGCGACCGGCGCTGGGCGGTGACGCGCAAGGAGATGGAAGCGCGCGGCCTCGATTGCCTGGTGCTATGGGGCTGGCCGGCGGTGTGGGACTTCTGCACCGCGAACGCCCGCTATCTCTCGCCGATCGGCGGCAATGCGGAGTTCAATGTTCTGGTCTTTCCGCTGAAGGGCGAGCCAACCTCGTTCGTCATGATGCCCACATTCGTCGAGGGCTGGCGCGCGGCGCAGGACTGGGTCTCCGACGTGCGGTCTCGGCGCGGCACCTGGGCGGACTCCGTAGTCGATCGCCTCAAGGAACTCGGCCTCGCCACGGCCCGGATCGGCATGGACGGACTCGCGGGTCCGCTCGATCCGGACGGCTGGCTGCCGCACAGTGTCTACACGCGCTTGCGGGAGCTGCTGCCGCGGGCCGAGCTCGTCAACCTCGACGACATGATGGAGATGCTGCGCACGGTGAAAAGCGAGGAGGAACTGCAGCTCCTCGCGCGCGCGGCCAAGCTCGGCGACATCATGCTCGCGACCTGCCGCGATACCGCGCGGCCCGGCGTGAAGGAGTTCGGAAGTCTACGGCGGCATGATGGAGGCCATGCTCGCCAACGGCGGCGAGGAGCCGACGTTATTCTTATGGGCTTGCGACGCGCTGCCTTATCCGCACCCGTTCCGCGTGCCGACCATGCGGCCGATGGCGCGCGGCGATCTCATCATCTGCGAGATTCACCCCAAGATCGGCGGCTACTACACCCATGTCGAGCGGACTTTCAGTCTGGGCGAGGCTAAGCCCGAGCAGTATCACATTTACGAGGGGTGCTTTGCCGCCTACGAGGAGGGCATGAGGAATTTCGGTCCCGGCCGGCCGATCTCCGTCGCCATGGACCGCGTGCGCGACGTCATCCACGAGCGCGGCTTCGGCATGTGCGAGACCGGCATTCATGGTCACGGCCTGGCTTCGCTCGAATATCCACGCTATCGCCACCACGCGCTCAAGGCCGATCAGGCGGCGCTACAGAAGCTCGGCGACGCCTTCAAACCGGGCATGGTCTTCGCCTTCAACATCGACCTGTTCGATCCGAAGTTCCATGATGGCAAGACCGGCTGCGTGTTTGCCGAGACGGTCGTCATCACCGAGACCGGAGCGCGGCGCATGCACGACTATCCGACCACCTTCCAGACCTTGCCGGCGTAAATCATGACCGACACCAAGCCCGATTATCCGCCCATCCGCCGAATCGTCACCGGCCACGTCGGCGACGTCGCGAAAGTGCTGACCGACGCGCCCGCCGCCAATGCCAAGTATCCGTCGCCGGGCACGGTCTCGACCCTGATGTGGTGCACCGACAGTGCGCCTGCCAAAATCCCCGCCGGCGCCGACGCGGAGGACATGGGCGCGCGCATTCTCGGCACCGCGCCGCCGGTGAGGGGCACGCGCTTTGCGGTGATCGATTTTCCGCCGGGCAACCATCCGCACATGCACCGCACCGAGACAATCGATTACGTCATCGTGCTCGAAGGCGAGATTGAGATGGATATGGACGAGTCAACGGTAAAAATGAAGGCCGGCGACATCATGGTGCAGCGGGGCACCAACCATGCCTGGGCCAACCGCAGTGACAAACGAGCCCGCGTCGCGTTCGTCCTGGTCGATGCCGAGCCGCTCGGCATCGGCAAGCCGGTGCTTGGTTCTGCTAACGCGCGATAAGGATCGATGCTCGAATTCCGCAACATCAGCTTCTCCTTCTCCGGCCGCCGCGACACCGTCGAGGTGCTGCGCGACGTATCGTTTGCCTGCGGCGAGGATGAGATCGTCGCCGTCATCGGTCCGAGCGGTTGCGGCAAGTCGACATTGCTCAGCATCGCGACGGGCTTGCGCACGCCGACTGCCGGCGAGGTGCTGATCGATGACAAGCCGGTGCGGGGCGTCGATCCGCGCCTCGGCATGTTGTTTCAGCAGACCACGCTGTTGCCGTGGCGGTCGGTCGTCGAGAATGTCGAACTCGGCCTCGAAATCCGCGGCGAACCGAAGAAGGCGCGTCGCGACCGCGCGCTGGCGCTGATGGCGCAATATGGTCTTGCCGGATTCGAGCGCAAGTATCCGCATGCGTTGTCCGGCGGCATGCAGAAGCGCGCGGCGCTGGCGCAGACGCTGGCGGTCGAACCGAAGGTGCTGCTGCTCGACGAGCCGTTCGCCGCGCTCGACGCCCAAACCCGTCTCGTCATTCAGAATGATGTCGTCAAGATCTGCCGCGCCGGCCGCCGCTCAATGGTAATCGTCACCCATGATATCTCCGAGGCGCTTGCGATGGCCGATCGCGTCGTCGTGCTCAGCCGCCGCCCGGCGACGGTGAAGGAGGTGTACGAGGTGCCGTTCAGCCGCGAGGCAGCGAGCGTCGCCGACGCGCCGACCATGCCGGGCTTTGCCGACTTCTACCACCGCATCTGGCAGGCGCTCGACATCAGCATCACCGGCATGGGAGCGGCGGCATGAGCGCGACGGCGCGGCACCACCTGCTGGTCAATCTGGGGCGTCTCCTCGTCCTGGCGCTGATCCTCATCGGCACCGAAATCGGCGTGCGTTCCGGTTTCATGAGCCGGCTTTTCTTCTCCAGCCCGAGCGAAATTTTCGGCGCACTGCAGACGCAATGGGCGAACGGCTCGTTTCTGCCGAACCTCGGCATCACGGTCTTCGAGACGCTGCTGGGGCTCGCCACGGGCTCGCTCGCTGGCCTGACCGTCGGTGTCGCGCTGCCGCAGTTGCGCATCCTATCCAATGTCATCGAGCCGTTCCTGATGGTGCTCAACGGCATACCGGTGATCGTCATCGCACCGCTGTTCATTCTGTGGCTCGGCCTCGGCCTGCCGTCGAAGATCGGCATCAGCATCTACATCGTGTTCTTCGCGATGTTTATCCCGGTCTATACCGCGTCGCTGCGTCTCGACATGACGCTGGTCGACGCGCTGCGGGTGATGGGGGCAAGCCGAAACCAGATATTCTGGAAGGTAATCGTGCCGTCATCGATGCCGAGCGTGTATACGGGCCTCAAGATCGGCTCGGGTCTGGCGCTGATCGGCGCGGTGATCGGCGAGTTCGTCGCCTCGCGCGCCGGCCTCGGCCATATGATCCTATACGCCTCGGGAACGCTCGATACGCCGTCACTCTATCTCGGTATCATCACCATCGCCATTTTTGCGGCCTGCCTGAGCTTTGCCATAGACGCGGTTGGGCCGGTGCTCGTGCCGTACAGGTTCTCGGACGAAAAATAGCAACAGGCGTTGCCGCAAGAGCGCGCGAACCAGAGGGAGGAGACGATGAAAAACTTGTTGAAGATTGCGACCGCGGCCGTGTGTCTCGCGGTCGGCGTACCGCAGTTTGCCAAGGCCGAACCGGTGAAGATCGCGCTGCCGGTTGCCTCACTCGAATCGCTGCCAATCTATATCGCGGAGGAAAACGGCTATTTCAAAAAGCACGGCGTCGACGTTGACGTCATCGTCAGCCGGGGCGGTGGCGAGGCCATGAAAGCCTACATCGCCGGCGAGGTGAACATCGTCGCGACCGGCTTCCCGGAAGTCGGTCTGATGCGCGCCAAGGGCGTCGATGTCGAGCTGTTCTTCGCGCAAACGTCGCGCGTGCCGTTCGGGATGATTGCGCGCAAGAATGAGGGCATAAAAACGGTTGCCGACCTCAAGGGCAAGACCGTCGCGGTCACCAGCCCCGGCTCGCTGACGTCCAATCTTGCCCGCTATTTCGTCAAGCAGGCGGGCCTCGATCCCGACAAGGACGTGACGTTCGTGTCGGTCGGCGGCGGCGGCGAACTGCTCGGCGCGCTCAAGAGCAAGGGGGCGGACGCGGCGATGCTGTTCGAGCCTTTCGTGACGATCGGCATCAAGCAGGGCCTTGCCGACATGCTGGTCGATGTGCCGGCCAAGCTCGATGCCTTCTCGTCGTCGCCGCTGTCGATCAGCAAGGCCTTCCTGCAGAAGTCGCCGAAGGAGGCGCAGGGGGTGTACGATGCGCTGCTCGAGGGGCTCAACTTTCTGCACAGCAACAAGGCCGGCACGCTGGCGATCGCGAAGAAGAAATTCCCCAACGCCAATGAAAAGATCCTCGATGCGGCCTTCACGCGGATGGAGCCGTACTATTCCAAGGACGGCCATTTCACCCACGCCAATGTCGATCAGACGCAGAAAATCTCGGTCGAGATGAAGATCATGCCGAACGGCTATCCCTATGATGAAGTCGTCGCGCCTGCCACCCCAGCTCCCAAGTCTGGTCTCTCTTTATCAAGGCCTAGAAGCGGCAGAAAAGCCCGCAAGTGCGCGGCGTTTCGCGAGTCAAAAAGTCTCTGACGCTCCCAAAATCGAACAAAAATTCAAAACTTTTGCGGAAAATCTCTGGCCAGTACTTAGAAAATTCCCGTTTTGCGGAGCCGCGAGGTGGAGACCGGTTCGATCTTTAACTGCGTGCAGGGCTTGGCAGTCGACAGACAAATTTCAGACGATCAGCATGTCCGCTTTCGGGGGTAAACCGGACATCGCGATTACACAGCGTCATGTCCGCTAATGACCCAAAGCGGACATTCAAAGAATCGCTCATCCCCCTGCAGCATTTTGTATGCCGACTGCAATTTAGAACTCGGCATTCAGATGAAGCTACGGCATGATTTCGCAGGACACTACAATCGACCGGACATTTTCCAGCTACATATCAATCGCGCGGTGCCACAACTCTATCATGTCCACACTGCGGAGATGGACCATCAACTCTTTCACGCATCCGAAAATGCACTCTCCGCGCCGCTTGCGCGTCTAACGGCTCCCGATGCGGAGCCGCATGAGTGATGCTTTCACGCGGAGAAGCTGCTCGGCTGGCGCAGGACGCGAGTGGCGGCGAGGGGCGGTCTTTCTTTATTGCGCGCATCATTTCGCCAAGTCTGCTTATGGCACAAAGCTGGGCAACTTCTGTTCGCTTTTAGCCGCCGCCGGGTCTTGGCCGTTATCGAGGGTAAAGACATCGCCCGGGATTGTCGCCATGTCCGTTGAAACACCTTACCCGCCTGTCTCAGGAAGTGGGACCAACTCTACAGATCATTCATTTTCCGGGGGTGACTATATAAGCTAGCCAAATAAAAAACCCGCCGATGATATCGAACACCACATACCCGACCATACCAAGAAAACTATCACCCGCTTTGTGGTACTCTCGGAATGCCTTGTTGTCGCGGTCGACAAATAATCTAACCAATCCCTCCTCACCCCCTCCGATCTCCGAAGTATGGATGTCTTTCTGCGCCAGGTTATGCAACGGCAAATCAATTTCGAGAAAATGTCCGGAAGGGGAACAAGGCTTCCCGACGTCAGAACAAAACCAATCAAATCCAACATTAGATTTTGTCGTGCCACGCTCACCGACGCACGTATTTTCGATGTTTATCAGACGAGCTTCTGTCGGTGTCAGCTTGAGATGTACTATTTGGTCCTTAGCTGATTGCCGCTTTAGCTGACCACTCACTATCAGGTCGACGGAGGTTTCCGATACTTCACCTACTTGACCAGCTCCTTTACACCGGAGAGAGCATGTCTGTTGGTAGCTCGAAGCGCATCCATCCGTTTCCATTCGAAAAGACACCCGCGTCGCCCTTGCTAAACCCTTCACCGTGCCGTCTTCGCTCACCGTAAAGTCGAAGCTGCCTTCGAACTCGTCGTATGTACGATTGAAGTCCCAAGGAAACACGGTAGCAGCTAGTTCCTTTTTGTAGGAGAGTTTCCAGTAGCCACTCCAGTCGGCCCAATCGGCGTTCCGTGGTGGGATGCGGTCAGCACCGACCTGCGCTGTGGCATACCCGCCAGTGGCAAGGGTCCCTAACAAAAAGGCGCCGACCCAGCAAAGCTTAAGAGCGTTCTTGCGCGCACGAGCCCGGCAAATTTTAAGATGTGCATACTGCGTACGTGGTCGAATGAGAACCGAATGCATCGTTGGCAAACCATTCTGATTAGCTTGCTTCGCCTTCAATTAGGAGGGCGAATTTCTAATTAAGCTTGAGCTCGAACTTTGCTCCTTCAACAAGTTCGACCGGGACACGCTGACCCGAAACCTCCACCACATATTTACCCGGCGGCAGAGCCATACGCGGCCAGCTGCTCATAATTCTGCCGGCAACGTTTCCGTCTGCTCCAAGTACCGGGACGCTGCTCCAATAAGTACCGCCGCTTATAATTTCAATGACACCTGGATTGAGCACCCGTTGCTCTCCGCCTTTGACCTCAATGTCTTTCCATGCAGTATCTTCGAAAACGACGGAGAACGTCGAGGGCAGCACGGTGATGCGCGGACTCGACGATGAGATTTTGCCGATCTCCACGCCAGTTTCTGCATCCAGCACCTTGTGTCCGGAAATGTTCGCGTTTCGGATTTCAATCACACCTGGATCGAGCACAGTGGTCTCGCCCGGCTTGACTTCAACACTCTTCCAGACCGCATTGCCGAAGGTGACGTTGTAGAGGCCGGCCGGCAGTTCCTTTACCGGGCCTGAGCTATTGAGAGTGGCCACGACCTCAGCCGATTCTGCCCGACTAACTTTGTGTCCAGTCAAGTCGGCGCGCTTGATTTCGAGGCGCCCTGGCTTAGGAACGGCAACAATGATTTGAGTGGTCTTTTGTGGCGGTGGCGGCGGCTCGGTCTTGGCGGCCTCTCCCAGCATCGCAGCGAGTTCCGACGTGCTACCGGCGTCAAAATACCGGCCACGCGCAACGCGGGCAATGCACTGAAGCTGAAACTTGGCGGCCGTATCGACGGCAAAGCCAATGGTGTGTACGACGAGTGAGGCATCGGCCTCGGCAAGTGCTTTTGCCGTGGCGCAAGGGTCGCCTTCGCAGGTTTCCTTGCCGTCGCTTACCAGGATGATAATGCGAGGCTTTGCATCTTCTTTGCCTAGATCGTCCGCGACGAGCTTGATGACGTAAGTAATCGGTGTGTAGCCCTGCGCCTTGATGGCGCGGGTATTGGCAAGCACGCGCTCCTTGTTGGCGCCTACCGCATCAAAACTGACAATCCGCTCCGTGTCGCGACAATCATGTTTCTGGGTCGGAGACTGGTGGCCGTACGCCCAAAGCGATAAGCGAACGTCTGCCGGCAGTTTTCCAACCAAGTCCTCGACAGCTGCTTTAGCAGCCTCGATGCGCGTTTTTCCTTCGGGCAATCGGGCATTCATACTGCCCGAGGCATCCAGCACGAGCGCCACGCTGCTGCCGGCCGTCGCAGACATCGGCGCAAACAGAAATGCAACAAAGACGGCCCTAACAACAGTGTTTCGAGAGACGCACATCCGCTTCTCCAGTTGCTGGGCTTCAGCAGATGCGGCAGTATACCTATTATTCGGCGCCAGTTTGTAAAGAATGCGCCGGCAAGTGCCTGCTGCACCTGCTCTGTCCCCGCCAGCTCCCAAGTCCGGTCTCTCTTTACTGAGTGCTAGAAGCGACGAAAAAGCCCGCAAGTACGCGCCCTTTCGCGCGTCCAGGAGTCTCTGACGCTCCCGAAATCGAACCGAAAGTCGAAATTTTTGCGGAAAGTCTCTCGCTAGTACTTAGGAAATTCCCGTTTTTCGGAGTCGGGACGTGGAGACTGGTTCGATCTTTGACTGCGCGACCAACTCGGCAGTCGCGGTGTGGCTAAAATCTTTGCCCGATGAGTCAATTTGAGGCCTTTCGCAAGTCCGCTTTCGTTGCAGAAGCGGACATCGCGCGGACGCGGCTCACTGTCTGCTCTTGACCCGGACCAGACATCGTTCAGCAATCCGGCCTTTCAATTACTCTAGGTACGATTGGCACGATTGTACTGCTTCGAAATTATATAACCCTCCCGACCTTAGCTTTTGGTTGGCACGTAAGCAGAATAGCAACAGCGCCAGCAAAAATGCCGGCGCCGCAGCTTTGTCGGCCGATGGCGTGCGCTTTAAGATGATTTTGTCCAGAATGGAATGAGCATCGACACCCGCTGGCGGTAGCGCCGGTAGTCGTCGCCGAACGCTGCGATCAGATCGCGCTCCTCTAACAAAGTCCCAATGATGATGTAACCGGTCGTCATGACGGAAAATAGCAGATGCCCCATCGTCATGACGGGCGTGGCCCAGAACGCGATGAGGAAGCCGACATAGATCGGATGGCGCACAAACTTGTAGAAAAATGGCGTCTTGAACTGCGGCGCGGGCATCGACCGCCCTGTGAGGTTGTTCGTAATCTGGTGCAGCCCGAACAATTCAAAATGATTGATCAGGAAAGTGCCAAGCAGAACGGTCAACCAGCCGACGAGTGATAGACCCAGGAGTGCTTGAGCAAGACTTTGGTTGGTGACTTGCCAGACAACCGCCGGAATCGCGCGCCATTGCCAGAACATCAGGATGAGCAGCAGGCTGGAAAATAGCACATAGGTGCTGCGTTCGACCGAGGCAGGCACGAATTGTGTCCACCATTGTTTGAATTCTTTTCTGGCCATAACGCTGTGCTGGATGGCGAACAGCCCTAGCAAGAGCAAATCGACAACAAGCGCTTCGCCTATTGGCGCGAGCGGCCCGCTATCGAGCGTCTTGGGCACCACTATACCGGTCACAAAACCGATGGCGTAGAGGAAGCTGCCAAGAAATACGAGATAAGATACGAGCCCATACAAGAATGCGACAAGTTTTCCCATTATATCCTCCTGTTTACCAAACGTGGAAAGCTGAGCTGTAATTCTCCCGGGTAGGTGCTGAGCCGATCAGGCTTTTCTCGCGAGCAGCGAAACGCTCTTCACACCAAACTTCCTGCTCGCTCCTTGAGCGTTCTCGGAGATGAATTGGTACTGCGGATTGTCCTCCTCCGTAACCACGCGCAGGCCCGCATCTTCGATCTGGGCGCGGTAGTTGTCGCGCTGCGCCGCGCCGCCTATGCACGCCGCCCATAAAGTGGAGTTGCAGACGATGGTTTGCGGTAGCTGTACCTCCGTGATGATATCGGAGAGCGCCAATCGTCCGTCGGGCTTCAACAGGCGGGCTGCTTCGCGAAACACCCTCGTCTTATCCGTTGCCAGGTTGATCACGCCGTTGCTGATGACGGCATCGGCTTTACCGTCGGGCAGCGGCACCTCTTCGATGTAGCCCTTCAGGAATTTCACCGTCGTGAAGCCGTCACGTACGCGCAGCCGCTCGGCCTTGGCGCGCTGCTCATCTGTCATGTCGATGCCAAACACCTTACCGCGCGCGCCGACCTTCAATGTGGCGATAAAGCT
This sequence comes from uncultured Pseudomonadota bacterium, assembly GCA_963762485.1. Taxonomy (GTDB): domain Bacteria; phylum Pseudomonadota; class Alphaproteobacteria; order Rhizobiales; family Xanthobacteraceae; genus Pseudolabrys. The sequence continues at coordinate 248,332 of CAVXLE010000004.1, forward strand.
ATCCATTCCGGAGCCACTGCCGAGATCAACCACTGTCTCACTCTCCTTGAGATCGGCGAGATGGAAGTAGTGGCCCACGCCAGCAAATGAATCGATCGCTTCGGCTGGAATCCGATCGAGGTCGGCGGGCGTGTAGCCAAGCCGCTCAGCCAGAGCGCGGCCCATTTCAAAGTGAAAATCGCCGTGCGGGTTTTCGGCGACGCTGCGATACATCGCCTTGACTTTAGTCTCGAGTTCCTTCGGATCGAAATTCATCTGCGTAGTCATGTCTCGGGTCCTCCGAGTTGATTGCGAGCGGCCGGAAAGGGCGCAGGAAGCGTTTGGCCCCCGTGTTAGATCCACGCGGACTGAATCGATTGAGATTGCATCGATGTGACGAGCGCAGCCATGAAGATTGCCGCGAGCGAGATCATGACAAATCTGATTGCCGTGTTGGATTTGAAAGTGTCCCGCCTAGCCTGCGAGCGCAGCGCGACGGCCTGTTTGCGATAGAAGTCGAAATCGATGGAACGGTAATCTTGGTGACGCCTGTCATGAATCTGTGCCATGGAACCCTCCTTTGGCGGTCGGCATTGCTGCGTTCGATCTGGTACAAGGATGGGGCAATCGCGGGCGGGAAGCTTGAAGGGCCGCTTGATTTGCCCGCGAGTTCGGCTTGATTATTGCCCTAGAAATGCTTCAGGCACGACCTTGAGGGACGCTCCGGTGCCGCAATTTCTCTTTGAAGGTCATAGGCTTGACGTCGAACGCCGCGAGCTCAGGCGCGGTTCCGAGCAGGTGGCGCTTGAGCCACAGGTGTTCGACCTGATCGCCTATCTCGTGAAAAATCGTGATCGCGTTCTCACCAAGGACGACCTCTTCGCCGCCGTCTGGGACGGCCGGATCGTGTCCGACTCGACATTGACGAGCCGCATCAATTCCGCGCGCAAGGCGGTGGGCGATACCGGCGGAGAGCAGCGCCTGATCCGAACCTATGCGCGCAAAGGCGTCCGTTTTATCGGTGAGGTGCAGGAAACGACAGAATCGCTGTCCGCAGAACCCGAAGCGCAAGGCGCGTCGCCAGCTTTGGCCGAGTCGCGCGGTAAGCCGTGCGTCGTAGTCCTTCCGTTCGACAATCACAGCAGTGACCCCGAGCAGGAGTACTTTTCCGACGGCGTCACCGAAGACATCATTACGGCGCTCTCCAAGCACCGCTCGTTCCTCGTTGTCGCTCGCAATTCGGCGTTTGCCCTCAAGGGACTCGGCGGCGACGTCCGCCAGATCGGGCGCGACCTTGGCGCCAACTACATTGTCCAGGGCAGCGTCCGCCGGATCGGGCCACGCGTCCGCATCACGGCGCAACTGGTGGAGACGGAAAGCGGACAGCAGATCTGGGCAGAACAGTACGACCGTGAGCTCCAGAATATATTTGAGTTACAAGACGAGATCACAGCAACAGTCGCTGCGCGAATCGAACCTGAGATCGGGATTGCTGAACGGGCTCTGGCGGAAAGGAAGTCTCCGCAAGCATTCGATGCGTGGGACTTCTTTCGTCTCGGTACCAAACATTTTTACAAATCGACGGCCAGCGATAACCGCGAAGCACAGCGGCTCTTTCGTCGTGCCATCGATCGCGACCCATCATTGGCTGAGGCTTACGGATTTCTCTCATATTCGATCGTTCTCAGCATGATCTATTTTGATGCGGAACCCGATGATGCTTTGCTCAATGAAGCCGTTGTGATGGCAAAGAAGGGCGCGACTCTCGATGAGCGCGATGCATTGATCCGCTTCATGTACGGACGAGCTCTCCTCGCACGCAAATCCTATAGCGAGGCACTCGGGGAGCTGGAGATCGCCGCCGAACTAAATCCGAATCTTGCTGTTGTGTATTGCGGTCTCGGCGACTCGCTGGCTTATGAAGGCCGCATCGACGAAGCCATTCCTCATTTCCAGCGGGCGATCGACCTCAGTCCTCACGATCCCTTGCGCTGGGCATTTTATTCCTACAGGGCGCTCGCACATTTGTTTGCGCGAGAATTTGATCTCGCGCAAGAATGGGCGCGCAAGGCCACCCGCGTTCCGAACTGCCATTACTGGGGCTTTGCGCACCGGGTCGCTGCCTTGGGGCGCTTGCAGCGCCCGGATGAGCTAAAGACCGCTCTCGCAGAGCTTCGGCAGATCAATCCGGACTTCACCTGCAAGCTCGCCCAGAGGCGACTTTTTTATGTGAAGAATCCCGATCAGGTTGCTCTCTATATTGATGGCCTTCGCCGAGCCGGTGTGCCTGAGGGTTAGAGCATCACCGGGCTGCCAGAATAACGGCGCAATTTGTTATGCTTGCAGGGCCGGGCTAGCACGAAGGTCTGCTTTTGGCACTTAGCGGACATAAGACTCCGGGTAGAAAGTGTCTGCTTTTGGTGGATGAGCGGATACGTACGCGCCAGTCTCTGCTTCTGACCTTGCTTGTTGGCTCAAAAATATTCCCAAATTTGCGGGCGGACTAGCAGAGACCAAACTCGATTAGGCACTGAGTTGGGGGCCATCCAGTCGGGTGGTGTAGGCGTTCTTTTAGATTATCGACTTTTGCAGCGCCTTCAGCTCGCTGGCGCGTAATATTGAATTCGCGCCGGAATAGGGTGTCCGGTTGGATTTTGGCGACTTTGTCGGGTGCAAAGTCTCTGCCCCGCAATTCGGCGCAAATACCTGAAATTCCCGCGCAGTTTCAAAGGCCAATTTTGAAAAGGGAATTCGGCGGTTCGAATCACGCTACCCCAGCCAGCCAGTCCGATCTCAAGAGATTATTCCAACAATGTCGCGAGAAAGCCCGCCGTTCGCAGGCTTCTTGCGTTAGGCGGAGCGTCTCTGTGTCCCGAATTTGATAATTCATTGGCCCACCGCGCCGAAAATCTCTGCACATCTTCGCCATTATTCCCGTTTTCTGGAGAACTGCGCCGGAGACCGGGTTCGTTTGCACTGCTTGATCGGATTTGCCAGTGATAATTCGGCGAATAGAATCGGCTCATGGCAGATGATGTAGAGGCGGAGCTTAAGAGAGCAGTTGATCGAGTCCTAGCTTCCAAGGCTCGTAAGAAGCTTGTCGTGGCCGGCCCCGGTGCCGGAAAAACCACTCTTTTCCGCAAGCTTTTAGATGGCACTGCAGGCGCTGTAGACGAGCGCCTCGTCGTCACCTTTATCAACAATCTCAAAGCGGACCTTGAGGGTAGCTTGGGCGACTCGGCCCGGGTCTTCACTCTTCACGGCTATTGCCAGCATTTGTTGCATCTACATGCCGGGATACGGAACGGCCTAACTGCAGATTTTAGATGCTATCCCGGTCTCGTTTCACTTATTAAAAAAGATTGGGACTGGCTTGAAGGCTCTCAAGTACCGGAGTTTGTGAAGCTGATGCGAGATTTCGGCTGTTCTCTCGAACACGATTCTTTTTATTTTGATCGAGCAAATTTCTATGACGCCGTCGATTTCGACGATAGTGTCTACCGTACTCATCGGCAACTCGTTGCCGATACAACTCTCGTGCCCGCATACGAACTCGTTCTCGTCGATGAATTCCAAGATTTCAACAAGATGGAGGCAGCAGTAATTGATCTGCTGGCTCAGAATAATTCTATTGTTGTCGCGGGCGATGATGACCAGGCGCTCTATAGCCAACTGCGCGGTGCAAGTTGGGATCATATCCGTGCACGCTATAAAAGTGGTAATTACGAGATCTTTGAACTTCCATTCTGTATGCGTTGCCCGGAAGTAATTGTCGGGGCAGTCAATGACGTGATTGCGAAAGCGCAGGCGGATAAGAAATTGCAGGGCCGCATTGAGAAGCCCTATCGTTATTTCGAGCCTGTTAAGGGCGAAGAGAGTCGCCGCTACCCCAAAATTGAACTTGTCGAAACTTCAGTTCAGCGAGCGAACGCGAACTATTTTGGGCTTTATATTGAGCAATGCATTAAGGCTATTCCGGAAGCAGACCTGCGGCTTTCGAAGGAGAAGAACGAACCTGTAGCACTAATCATCGGCAGCAATCCTTATCGGAGACAGGTCGAGGAACATCTCGTAGCTGCCGGCTTGGTAACGCCGAGCGACAAAAGCGAATTGAGCGAGCGAGAACAGGCCTTCGAAATTCTGAATCAAGAACCCCACCTCAAATCTGGGTTGGCGGATAATCCTTGCTGATGGAGATGAGAGGGTTGCTCGGGACACAGTCAGAGCCGCTGCAGAGAAAGGCGTTTCGCTTGCCGAAGTCATCGCAGCGAATGACCGTGCCGTAGTTTTGAAGGAAGCCAATAATTGGGCTTCAGCCCAAGGGACGAAAGCAGAAGAAAAGGCCGCAGCTGCTGGGCCGTTGGTGAAAGTGACCTCCTTTGAAGGTGCCAAAGGGATGTCCGCTCAGTATGTATTTATTATTGGCATGCACTCCGGCGACATGCCTCGGAATGCCGCGGACGTCCAGGATATAGAAATATGCCGATTCTTGGTGGGTATGACACGAACGAAAAAGAAATGTTCAATCCTTACCACGGGAAGGTTTGGCCAAGACTTCAAACGGCCGTCGGAATTCCTGTCCTGGATAAAGGGCGAGCGATTCGAGAAAAAGAAAGTCGATGCGGCATACTGGAAAAAATGAAAATCGTGAACTGCATAGTCCTGACGTTACGCGCCTTCGGACCCCGCCTATCCATGATTATCGAATTGAGAAAAGGGGCGGCTGTAAACAATGATCGGTGTAACAATCGGACAATTGTTCAAATAAGCATCCTGCTGTGCCCAATTAAGAAACTGAGAGAGAGAGTTCTACTTGATCATCATGTCGCCCGTTTGGAAACGAAAGCAATTCGACAAGAAATTCATCTAGCCACGGAGCGTCGTGGGGCAAATATACATGTCCCGCTTCGATTTTCGCCGATGGCACAGACATACGCTCAACTTTGTTACCCACCGGCTTGACGCCGATTGGACGCGTCATTCCCGAGGGCATGGCCAGTCTCAAGTCTTGTACCAATTGTAACCCGGGACCGGCATCCTCGATCAACACCGTGGTGGCTTTGTGCTCCTTGGCCATTGCGATCACGAGGCGGCGCAGATCTGGGTATTCGACACGGCAGCGATTGACGTGAACCAGATAGTAGTCATTGTTTTGTACCATCCACGTTGTGCAAACTGAGTAATCGTGTTGACTGCCGGTCAGCATGGCCACGTCCCAACTCTGCACGATTTTCTTTCTGAAGCTGGAATGAGGCAAAAGGTCGTACCTGCGAAACCAGGTTCGACGGATGAGATTGCCTTCAAGGGGAACCGGCTGTTGTTGATATTGCGCCGAATATAATAGGCTTCCGATTTCTGCGTTTATAGCCTCAAGCGCGGCACGACTTTCGCGCTCCGGGTGGAGGACATCACCGATTTGCCGTAAGTGTAACTTTCCTTTGCCGAGAGGGATTTCTTCTTGTGTTATCGCAATCGCCGGCAAATTGAGATGCATCCATCCTGATTGCCGCAGAAGATGACCAGCTAGGTCGTCTTCGTGAAGACGCTGCATCACTGCGATGATGGCGCCAGTCTCTTTGTTATTAAGACGTGAGACCAGTGTTCCTCCGTACCATTCGACCACTCGTTTACGTGCCGGTTCTGACAATGCTTCGGTGGCGTTTAGAGGATCATCAATAATAACGAGGTCGGCGCCGCGTCCGGTCAGTGTCCCGCCGACCGAAGTTGCTAGGCGACCGCCGCCGTGCGTGGTCACGAGGTCGGACCCGGTTTCCTTAGCCCAGCGAGTGGCCGGAAAAAGCTGTCGGTACCAATCTGACTCAACCACCATCCGAAATTGACGATGCAATTCGGCTGCAAACTCGCCAGAATAACTGACCACGATCACACGGCGAGCAGGATCATGCCCGAGAAGCCATGCAACGTAGGCCACGGATACGCAAATCGACTTCAGAGAGCGCGGCGGTTGATTAATGAGCAGGCGCCGACTGTCGCCTGAATACACCTGCAGAAGCTGATGGACGATGGCCTCGATATGCCAATTGTGGCGGTAGACCTCGCCGGGTGAAACGGTAGCAAATACCTTCCGGACAAAAAACCTGAGATCAGTCCGCAATATTGCCGCCAGTCGTCGATCCATGTTTATTCGTCGCTCTTATTCGAAGATTGAGTATCGGTTCGGATCTCGGTGGTGTATGCGTCAAGTATCGCCTGGTCCTCTGCCGTAAGCGATTTATCGGAAGACGTCGTTTCAACGTCGTTGTTGTACATGCGCGCGTATTCGAGCAGTCGATCCAGCGATCGAGGATCTCCTTTCAATGCCTTTTCGCGTAGGCGCATCAACGCCGCTTCTTGTGTCGACACTCTTCTGGGCTGGCCCTGATCCTTGAGTTTCACCAAAGTCTGAAGCGTGCGCTTTACATCGTTGCTCAAGTTTCGTGTTCCCTTTGGCCGTCCAGCAGGATTGCCCGACACGCCCGACTTGAATCGGGTGTGAACAGGCGGCCTGCAAAATCCGGTCTTAGGCCCGGGGTCGGATTTATCCGCGGACATGACGCGATCTCCCAAGCTTGCGGTGGTGTGCAGGTTCTGCCGCGATGTTCGCGAGCATGGTGGCAGTGCCGCCGGTTAGATTCTCCCAGCGTCTGATCGTGACATCAACGAAGCGCGGTTCGATTTCGAGCAGTCGGGCGCGGCGATTGGTTTTTTCCGCAGCTATGAGCGTCGTTCCTGCGCCGCCAAACGGGTCCAGGATGAGGCCTCCGCGGTTAGAACAGTCTCGCAGCGCATCGGCCACCATGGCCACAGGTTTGGCTGTCGGATGCACCGACAATTTGCTTTTGCTCGAATTATTCTGGACGTTTTGGCCTGGATAGGTCCAAACATTTGTGCGGTGCCGGCCAAACCGGCCGAGTTCAACATTGTTGATGTGTGGTTGATCACCTTTCTTGAAGATGTAGATGAGCTCGTGTTGCGATCTGTATAGGCTGCCCATACCAGCATTAGTCTTATTCCAGACACATAGATTCTTGATTTCCGTATAGATGCCCGCTGCGGCGTCGAGCAGTTCTTTGACATGCCGCCAGTCGATACAAACGAAGTGAAGAGAACCACTGATGGAGTGTGTCGCGGCATGTTCTAAAGTTCTTGCCAGAAAGGCTTCGAACTCTTTTGATGACATTTCTCCGGACGCCATGGCGAACTCTTGGTGTTTCACCGCACCTAGACCGGAAACGTGGCCGTCAATTCGGACATTCCACGGCGGATCCGTGAAAATCATTTCCGCACATTCACCATCGAGGAGCCGGCTATAGCTGCTATCGTGCAATGCATCCCCGCAAAGGATGCGATGCTTTCCAAGCAGCCAGAGGTCGCCCGGCCGCGCCACAGGCTCGGCGGTCACACTGAGGTGGTACAGATCGTCTTCTTCGTCACGGCGGCTGCCGTCGAGCGAAACATCGATCTCGGCCATTTCAAAACCGCTGATTTGCAGATCGAACTCGGAATCGATCTGTAAAATGTCTGAAAACTCGAGCGTGAGGGCATCGAGATCCCAGCTTGAGTCTTCCCCCAGCCGGTTCAATGCCAAACGCAGCGCGCGCAGCTTGGCCTCATCGAGGTCTGTGATTGTCACGGCGGGGACGTCTTGCAGTCCTAACTTTCTGGCCGCAAGCACAAGACCCCAGCCGGCGATGACGCGGCCAGCGCCATCAATTATGATCGGCAGCACGAATCCAAATTGCTCAAGGCTGGCCTGGAGCTTGCGAACTTGCTGGGGTGAATGTTTTCGAGTCTCTCGGCCAAGCGCGGTTAGATAAGAAGCGTTCACAAGCTTGGGGTTGAGATTGCGGGAAACGGCATAACCATTTCCAAGCAGCAAAGGCTGCGGTGTCATCGTCGTTTCTCCCTCAAAGGGCCTTGCACGACTCACGTCGGGCAATGGGCATTATGAAGGGTAACGGGCCGGACGCCAAAAGGCTCCAAGTGTCGGAAAATACAGCAGAATAACGGCACCCCCAGCCAGTGTGCGATTGCCAACCGCGCGCAGGGTCTCGCCGGCGGCGGATTTTGCGGTGCAATGCGCCAATTGCCGTCGCATGATTTATCGCGGTGGTGATCTGAACAATTTGGCGCGCTGTTCCTCCCAGGAATATGCGGAAATTCCCTGGAGCGCCGACAGACTGAGCGATTTTTCCCGCGATCCGCGCAGGATCGCTTCGGTGATGTCGGGCGCCAGGAAGGCGAGCCGCAGCGCCTTGCGAATGACCTTGGCATTCCATTCGATGGCACCGGCCAGCTCTTCGATTGATTTATATGTCCCTTCGGCCAGCGCTTTGCGCCAAGAATGCGCGCGAGCGAGGGCGTGCACCAACCTAACGTCAGGTTCGTTCGTTGATTGACAATGATCAGTTTCAATCCGGGCGCACGGCGTTGTCCGTTTTTGGGCACGATCGAGTTCAATCAAAGACGGGCCCGTCTCTGATGCCCTAAGGCCGATCGAAATTTTCTCGTCGCTGAGAACGATGCGTGCAACGTGAGCTGCAACGAGATCGTGCTCGGCCAGCGCGCCATCGTTTGCAAACCGTTCGCGCATCGCCGCAACAATTCTCTTCTCTAACTCAGGCGCCGGGATACGGCGTACAGATGCACTTTGATTGCCACGTCCCGTCAGGGTCGCGCTGCTGACGTAAAAGCGATAGCGAACGCCGCGCTTGGTCGAAAAGCTCGGGCTCATGGGGTTGCCGCAATCATCAAACACCAATCCTTTGAGCAGGGAAGGGTGCTCCGATCGTTGCTGACGCCGCGCCACCGAATTTGTTTTTAGCAGAGCTTGCACGGCATTGAAGAGCGCGGGGTCGATGATCGCCGCGTGCTCGCCGGGGAACCACGCCCCCTTGTGGCCCATCTCGCCCAGGTAGGTTCGGTTCTTGAGCAGATAGGCGAGGGGGCCGTAGGTCAATGCGACCCCGCCGTGATGGCGACCGGATGAATTAGGTCGCTCCTTTGAAAAAATCCCTTTGTCATCGAGCTCGGCTTTGAGCCGGCGCAGACACTTGAGGTCGAGATAGCACCGATAAATGAAGCGGACGGTATCGGCTTCTTGTTGATTGACGACGAGCTTCTTATCCTTGGTATCGTAGCCAAGCGGGATGCCGCCGCCGGTCCATTTGCCTTTTTTGCGTGAGGCCGCGACCTTGTCGCGCACGCGCTCGGAGGATAATTCACGTTCGAATTGGGCGAACGAGAGCAAGACATTGAGCGTCAGCCGCCCCATCGACGTGGTGGTGTTGAATTGCTGCGTCACCGCAACAAACGATACGGCCTTCTTGTCGAACGCCTCGACCAGTTTGGCAAAATCCGCAAGCGAGCGGGTCAGCCGGTCAATTTTGTAAACGACCACCACATCGACGCACCCGGCGTCGATGTCAACCAACAGTTTCTGCAGGGCAGGGCGATCGAGATTGCCACCGGAATAGGCCGGATCGTCGTAGCGCGCCGGCAGCGCTTTCCAGCCCTCGTGCACTTGCGATTTGATATAGGCTTCGCAGGCCTCGCGCTGGGCATCGAGTGAGTTGAATTCCAGTTCGAGCCCGTGCTCGGTCGATTTGCGGGTATAGATCGCGCAATGCACCAGTTTTTCGGGCTTCGTGCTCATGGTCGCGCGCGCTCCTGGCGCTCGCTGCGCAGGCCGAAGAAGCGCGGTCCGTTCCAGCGCGTGCCGGTGATCGTGCGGGCAATCTCCGACAGGCTGTCATAGGCGCGGGTTTCGTATTCGAACCCGTGCGCCAGCACCGTCACACGGTGCGTTTTGCCCTTCCACTCGCGCACCAGCACCGAACCCGGCTTGATGCGGCGCGGCAGTGCAAGACGAACGGACGGATTTTTTTCGAGCGTCGCAACGAGGCGATCAAGCTCACGTTGGGTTGCCAATGCCAGTTTGCCGTAAGCGTCCTCCTGCAGCTTGTGTGCGAGACTGCGCCGCAACAGGTCGGGGCCAAAGGCGGGCGGGGGATCTGAGCGAAATTCTCCGCGCCAACGGGCGCGCAGCGTGGCGATCGAGACTGTGCGCCAATTGCGTGAGTTCTCGGTTGATTTGGTCGAAGGCGGGGCTTTCGGCAAGCATAGACTGGCACCTCCAGCACGTGAATGGGCCAACCATGCATGCTCCGCGCGGGCCGGAATGCCAGCAGCTCAAAGGTGCTTGTGCCCGCGACAGCCGCCAGCAGTTGCTGCTGTACGGCGACGTGTTCAAGTTAAGTCAAATTGCGGCGCGGATTCGCACAATGGACAGGTTATGGAATATGAGCGGCGTGGCGGGCCTTATAGTCAATCGGCTTGCCAGCATTGGTATTGATCCAGTCCCAAGCTTCGCTATCCGAAGAAAAGTCACCGATTTCCCGTTCGGAGCCATCGGGGCGGATCAGAACAACGCACCAGCGGCCATTGTCCTTACGGCGAGGCGTGTATGTTGGTTCGAAGTCAGAATAATCGTTCATATTGGCAAATATGCGCCCATTGGCCGGTCAGGCAAGTGGCAAGTATCGGCGATGTTCCGTTTGCTTACAGCGTGACCGGCGAACCTGCACTTCGTCTGCCACACGTGACGTGAGATCTCGTTGGCGAACTCGTCCATTGTTCCGCCCGTCGGCCGCTAAGCTGACATTGTGTAACGCGCGATAGCGCTATTCCTCGAATGCGGGCGGTTCATGTTTTTCTTGATCTTGCTGCCCTTCGACTAACTCGTTTTCGTCCGCCGGCCCTTCGTGCTCGATTTCGGTCGCTTCGTCCTCGATGAGTTTGGCCGGTTCGTCGACATTCTCATCGTATGAATAGTGCCGCTGCCGTTGTTTAGGACCAGCAGCGAGACGGTTTGCTAGGCGGTTTAAAGTCATGGCTATTGTCCCGGTGACTCAATTGCAACTGCGCTCAGCCAAAGGTCAACTAGCGGGCGGCTCTTCCTCTTCCTCGGCCGTCAAGATCGTTATGATGTGCGACGCATTGCCTTTGACTGGCTCATTGGCGCCAAACACGTCAGCGTCACCGGAGAGCCACATCGACGCTTCCTCGAACGCAAAATGATCGGAGATCATCTTCTGCAAGAGAATGAGCTAGGTGATCGGGTCAAGGTCGCTCGCGTCGTGCAAAAGCTCGTGGACACCGGCTTAGGATTTCCGGACAGGCCTTGGCACGAATGGGACGATTGGGTGAAAGGACTTGAATGATCGATGTTTGTGACACACGCGGAAGCCAAGAAGTTGAAAGAGCAAGTAAGCGAACTCGATACGTTACGTCCGCTTCTGACCCTGAGCCGACATCCGCCGCGGTCAGGTTTGCTTACACTGATTAAAAGTGGCCGAGCGCGGGCCGGCGGCGGGACTTATAACTTCGAGACCAATACCTATCTGATAGCAAGCCGGCCGCCAGGAGACCTCCGTCCCTAGTAGGCTGCGATGTACTCACCCCCCGTATACGCAGCCCTCTTGGCGGTCGGTCGACGCCCACCCCGTCGGCGCCATCATCGCAAAGCGGACTTGGCGTGGTCTTGTCGCCATGTCCGCTAATGACCCATTGCAGACTTCATCTTGGCGGTTCGATTTCGTACTCGCCTTCGAGCTTAATTCAGTATCCATTTAGTCCGGTTGGTACGGTCGTTAAATATCCCTTTGGTCACCCCACGGCCGCAATTCACTATCGGTCACGCTGCGGCGCGCGCAGAACTGACGCCCGTAGGCGCGACGGCGCGACCAACACGTATCATTATGAAACCCCGGAGGTCCCGCCACCAGCTTCAAGATCACTGGCTCGATCGAGCTTCACCAAACGAAGTAGTAGGCAGACAACCCCTTACTGCTCGAAGGAAAAACGCAATGTCGCCTATTGGCGCAAAGCAGACACGGGGATCTCTCTGACCAATGTCCGTTATTGAGGCTAAAGCGGACATCGGCGCGGCTCACCTCATCTGCCAGCCGACAGTGGCGAGCAACTACATTATTCGCGTTTTGCTTAGGCTTCTGAATGGCCAGCTTGGCGGCTCGTCCGCGATCAATTGACCCGCGTGCTACAATCCCACAACGGGCGCCGGCGGGAAATCATTCTAATTAAGAAGCTCCCCCACCATCGGTCGCGAGCCAGGCTTCTCCACAAGCTTTTGCCAATTCGCGCACGCGCAAGATGTAGCTCTGCCGCTCGGTGACCGAGGTCACGCCGCGCGCATCCAAAAGATTGAATACGTGACTTGCCTTGATGCACTGGTCGTAGGCCGGCAGCGCCATCAGGTGCCGCTCCTTCTTGCCGTTCGCCCATCCCGCGCCGAGATATTTCTGACAGGCAGCTTCCGCCATCTTGAATTGCTCAAACAACATTGCTGTGTCGGCGAATTCGAAATTGTGCCGGGAATATTCCTGTTCGGCTTGCAGGAACACGTCGCCATAGGTGACCTTCTTCTCGTCGGTGCGGCCGTTGAAATTGAGCGCGAACACGTTGTCGACGCCCTGCACATACATCGCCAGCCGTTCAAGCCCGTAAGTGAGTTCGCCGGCAACCGGCGCGCATTCAAATCCGGCGACCTGCTGGAAATAAGTGAACTGAGACACTTCCATGCCGTCGCACCAACATTCCCAGCCGAGCCCCCACGCGCCCAGCGTCGGGCTTTCCCAGTCGTCTTCGACAAAGCGAATGTCGTGGATCTTGGGATCGATGCCGATTGCTTTGAGCGAATTGAGGTAAAGATCCTGGATGTCCGGCGGCGACGGCTTCAGGATCACCTGAAATTGGTAATAGTGTTGCAGCCGGTTGGGGTTCTCGCCGTAGCGGCCATCCTTCGGACGGCGCGAGGGCTGCACATAGGCAGCATTCCACGGTTTCGGCCCCAGCGCGCGCAGTGTCGTGGCAGGATGAAAAGTGCCCGCTCCGACTTCCATATCGTAGGGCTGCAAAATGACGCAGCCCCAACTCGCCCAGTATTGTTGCAGCGCAAGAATAAGCCCCTGGAACGAAGACCTTGGGTCCAGGTTTTCCTGACGCAAACGGTCACTGGCGAGAAGGTTTGCTTCAGCCATCGTGTGGATACGGATCTAATGCGTTACGCTGCGATCTTCAGATTTGCCGCGGAGGTCCTACCGGAGCGCTGGTCGGTCTGTAGCTCATAGGTGACCTTCTGGCCTTCGCTAAGTGCGCCAATTCCGGATCGCTCTAGCGCGGAGACGTGGACGAACACGTCCTTGCCGCCGCCGGCCGGCTGGATAAAGCCATAGCCACGTTGATCATTGTACCATTTCACTGTGCCCTTATTCATAAGATGTCCTCTCAGTACGGGATGCACGTTTGAACAGGCACGCGAATCCGCGGCCCGTCCGGTTCTCTCGATAGGTTGGGGAAGCTAGTCTGAACGTGCGCCCGGCAATGCACAGGCGAACCGGCTTAGTCGTCCGGCCAAATCTCGATGCGACGAGAAATGGTGATCAAGTTGAAAATTTTCAAGGGAGGCTGCAGTCAGCCGTGCCCACATCTCATGCTATGGCATCGGCTGTTTCCAAGTCGAGGCGCTTCGCGCCACCGGACTGCCGGAATAACGTTGCAGGAATCAATCAGGCGGCGCGCCCAAGAAGCCCGAGGCACAAAAGCCAGCAAAGAAGATTGAGGTCAAAGCTGCTTGAGCCGCAGCTCACGCATTATTGCATCCGGGTTGCGTTTCTAGACGCAACCCCGATGTAAATTTGCGTCTGACGGCCAATCCGAGAGCAAAAAATCAAATTAGGCATCTGGCGCTTAGGACAAAACACGCATCTTAAGATAACGGTAAATGATACTGTCGTTTTGGCATTTGGGAAGAATTCCAGGGAAGTCATGCCGCGGCCGCACTGGCTCAGCCAGTTCGGTCACCCGCGCCCGCAGCTACCGCGAGCGCACTGATCTAGATCAACGCATCGGACTTCGCGCTGCCAGATCATCTCTTGGACGGGCAGGCCGTTGTGGGTCGCAAATGGCAACGTGAAAGGATAGGAGGACAGCTATGCTCGTAAGAGAAGTGATGTCTACGCGTCTAGAGAGACGATCGCCCCCGCCACCACCGTCCAAGAGTGCGCAAAGAAGATGATCAGTTGGGCGTCGGCGTGCTTCCGGTATGGCAGGATGGGCAGCCCGTGGGAGTGGTCACGGATCGCGATATCTGCTGTCGCGCCGTTGGCGCGGGTAAGGACCCGGCGAAGACGCCAGTGCGAGCAGTCATGACAGACAAGGTGACGAACTGTTTTGACGATCAAGACTGTAAGGAGGCGGCGCGCCTGATGAAGGATAAGGGCGTGCGGCGATTGACGGTCGTGGACCGAAAGCAGGCCATGGTTGGAGTTCTGTCGGTCGATGACCTCGCTCGGTGCTCCCATGATCTTGCCGGCGAAGTGCTCGAGGCGGTCGCGGCGTGGCCTCATTGATTGGGCAAGGACCGCTTGCATAAAAACACTTTGCAAGCAGGGGCTCGCGCCAGCATCGGGCCTCGCCTAAACGGGCGGGGCCCCAGTCAACCAGCACGTGGCGGTTCCTCTTTCTTCGTCTGCGGGGGTGACGGGCTATTCGCGGCGCTCGCAGCCCAGGGGCACGACACGGCGCGCATTGGAGCGCAGCCTTCTCTACTCTGAAGAACTCGGCATTGATCTGGCGAAGAAGAGCGATGCCGAGTATTTTCGCTGGTTCCTGGCCAGCCTGCTGTTCGGTGCGCGCATCTCCGAGACCACGGCAAAGAACACCTATCGGAGTTTCATTCGCCACGGTTTGACCAATCCGCAAAAATTCTAAAGGCCGGCTGGGATTTCCTCGTCTATCCGGTGATGCGCGAGGGTGGTTATGTCCGCTACGACGGCCGCAAATCGACCCAGGTTCTCCGCGGCTGCGAGGTACTTACTGCCGGCTACGGTGGCCGCCTGAGCGGGCTGCGCGATGCGGCGCGCGATGTTGAGGAAAAGCTACTCGCGTTTTACGGCGTCGGACCGGTCACCATGAACATCTTCTTGCGCGAGCTGCGGCCGTTCTGGGCCAAGGCGGATCCCGATCCGCTGCCGGCCGTCGAAAGGCGCCGGCGAAACGTTGCGCCAATCGATCTCGATCGCTACAGCCGCAGAAGCTTGATGTTTGCAAGGGTCGAAGCGGGCCTTATTCGGCGGCGCCGCGAGCTTGCAGCGGCATAGGCTGTTCCGCCGCTCGTTGTTTGCGGACAATCCTACCAGACGCCTGAGGCCTGACGCGCGCGCCAAAACTGGCGTCGTTGGGGCTTGAAGGGCGTTGCGTGCACCGGCGCGAGTGGCTCAACTTGTTTGAACGCAGTCTGTTGAGTGAGTTTGGGCTTGATCGAACCACCGTGGTGCTGACGACGGCATGCATGGAATGACACATTTTCTTTGAACTCGCTCACAAGGTCACGACTTTTTCGCTGTCCTAAATCAAAGAGCATTATTATTGAAAGCCATCACTTCAGCGCAAATCGACCATCTGCGGGCGCGGGCTCTCGATCAGCGGTGGTGAAAACCTCGCTTCGCGGCCGCCTAAAGCTGGCACTGACTTGGCCGCGTCGCGATTTCTTTCGTCAGCTGCGCATATGCGCCGTAATGCGCGATCAGCCCTTGATACAGATCAGCGGCCGGAGACGTGCCACCCGTCGCGCCAGGCCCGCATGCTCGGCCGCAGCCACGACCGCGGCGACGTCTTCTTTGTAGGCGCCGGGCGCCTCTTCGGCCACGCCTCTGGTCGACGGGCTCCTGATCAGGATGCCTTGCGCCTGCAAGATCATCCACGATCTTGCGCCCGCTCCAATGCTTGAGCGCGGCATGGCGGGAGAGGGCGCGGCCCATCGAGCCGACCGCTGTCAGGCAGCAAGAAGCTGGTATGGGCGCTCGACACGTCAACTGGACGCTCATCGCTGCGGCTACTCGGCAACCGCGGAACGCAACGATGCGCTAGGCGGCCCTGCCTGTGAATAAGAGATTTTGGCTACATTGGGAAAGATGACGGCCGGGCCGGACATCCGGCCCGGCCGTGACGCCGGGACGCGTGGATTTGCCTTAGCCCGCTTACTTCGCCTTGAACGGCGTCATCTTAGTGATAGACCTCGGAAATCTCGCGGTCGTAGCCGGGATAGAAGCCCTTGACCATGCCGAGGACGATGCGTGATCCGCGGTTGAACAGGACGAGGAAATCGCCGGTCTTGGGATCGACGCCGCCGGCCTCGATTTCGCCTTGGAACTTGACGTCGGTGAAGACCTTCTCGCGGACCACGTGGGCATAGGTCTTGTCGGTGACATCTACGCGATACAGGTTGTCCGGCTCTTTGTCATCGGCCGTGCCGTCGTCGGCGGTCACGTACAGTTTTCCCTTCCAAGAATGGATCCCCTGGATCCATTGCGGCGGGGGCTGCAGATGGACCTTGCGCTGATATTTTCCGGTGTCGAGGCTGTATCCATAGATATAGCGTCCGCTTTCCTCGCCCACCCACGACACCATCCAGACGATGCGCTTGTCGGTGTCGACGCAGATTTCCCGACACTTCCTGCTGGCCGCTGGACGGTTCGAAACTGAACGCGCGCTTGAGCTTCAGGGTCTTGGCGTCATGAATGGCGATCGGGATGTCCTTGCCGACGCCGTCCGCGAAGTTTTCCGCACTGACGAAAACCTCGCCGTTGAAGACGTCGATGCCGCCGATGTGGTTCGACGGGATCGGATAGCCCTCGAAGGGGGTTTCGTTGGCGAGACCCAGCTTGCCCTTCTTGTCGTACTTGTAGAGCGCCTTGCTGCCGCTGACGTAGTAGAACTCGCCGTCGCTGGCGACGCCCTGGCGGCCTTTCACCTCGAAGGTGTCGATCAACTTGTAGGTGTAGGTCGGCCGCGTGACGAGCGACGAATTGGCCAGCGCCGGTTGTACCAATGGCGCGCCGAGCAATATCGGGAGCAATGCGATGGAACGGATCCGGCTAATCATTGTGGATACCCCCTGCTGATCATCGTGGGCTGCCCCGAATGAGCAGTGCAAATGTTAGCTTAAGGGGGATCGCCGGCGTTGATCTCGATCAAAGGGGCCCTGGTTCCGGCGCCGTTGCGGCATTAGGGATTACCACTGACGCACCATGGGCGGACAGCCGAAGCGTTTCGAATCGCAGCGAAGAGCTGCGGCGCAAATCTGCGAGAGAACGTTGGAACACAGTTCCTCTCCGTCCGCCACCTTCCCTAGGACCTGGTTCTGGTAGCCGAAGTCGCTCGTTAAATGCGCTGAATGAGTGCGGCGTAGAGACAGATCTCTGTACTTTGCGGCGGGCAACTTGGCTGGGTTGTACTCTGAGAGCCATTTCTCTCCGCAGCCCCAAGTTCAAGGGCTATATGTTTGGACGGTTCGGCAGAAGAAAATGCGGCTGTAGTGCGAGCGACCGCAGTCCATTTTGGCAAATGGTCGGTAGACGAGGCAGAAAAGACCCTTACGGCGCGACAGGAAGTCAACATCTTCCCGAACGATGATGGCTTGGTTTCAAAACGCGCTATCATTTTGACGGGGGACGAATTGGGCGACTCAAACCCTAGCAGCGGCGGCACGGCTCAAACGGTATGGCGGCGAGTAAAGTAGTCGGGCGGCATTCAAAGCAGAAGCCGCGCGTTGAACATTAGCGCATTGCAGCCATCACGATGTCCGCTTTTCGGCACTTAGCGGACGTTCCAACCGCGCCTTCGAATGTCCGCTATTGGAGTAACAGCGGACATTGATTGGCACTGGCTTGCGGATCCCCGGCAGCCAGCGATAACTTGCAATTGTAATCTGACGACTGACGGGCTGACAGATGGCTGATGAACGTAGGAAGCGGCCACAATCTGAGCCGGAAATTATCCCGCCAGGTCAGCAGCCGGATTCTGGCGTTTGGGTCTCTGAGACAGGGCGGGAATCTTATCGCATTTATGTCAGAAAATTGCGGCCATTCGAGATCGCCCTTTGGCGCTAATCGTCGGTGCGATTCTGACGGTGATTGTCGCGCTGCTGCTTGGATTTTTCTTGATTGCGATCCCGGTGGTGACGGCGCTGATCGCTATTGCGATAATATCGGCCATCGTGCGTGGGTACTTTCACCGGCAATAAGAGCTGTAATTATATTTTTATCAGAGGGCCAATATTCCTCGGCGCAATGCACTGAATAACGAAAAGGGATACTAGATCAAATACCGTAATATAACAGTTAGCAGATAATCGTGCTCA
>CAVXLE010000005.1:0-428459 GCA_963762485.1 uncultured Pseudomonadota bacterium
ATCCGCGAGGGCGACATTCTTATTTTGCATACCGGCTGGCACAGACATTATGAAGGCCAGCCACAGCAGGATCTGGTGAAGTACTTCTGCTATCACCCCGGGCCCAATCTCGACACGCTGCACTGGATGCTGAAGAAGAAGATCCGGTGGTGGGGCATGGATTGCGGCTCCTGCGACCACGCCATGAATACCTCTATCCGCCGCATGCGGCCCGATCTCGCTGACGAGTTCACGCGCAAGCACGGAAAAACGCCGGCGGAATTCTTCGGCACCTTCGAATACACCCACAAGAAATCCGGTCGTAAAGTGCAGCAGGACATGTTCCCGTTCCACAGCTGGGCCTTCCAGGAAGGGCTGCTGCACGCGGAAAATCTTGGCGGCGACATTGAAATGATGCTGGGCAAACGCTGCCTGATCGGCGCATTCCCATGGCGTTACGAAGGTCTCGAAGGCTGCCCGTGCCGGATCGTCTGCTTTCTAGATGTCGGAGACAATGTCGAAGCGGTCGGCAGCGCGGCGAAAGCGATTTTTTGAATGGAAAGGCGGGCTGCTTGAGTAAAATGGGCAATATGTGCGCACACGGCCTTCGGACTGCGCAATTAGGACCGCATTTTGCTATGCAAATTAGGTCGTCGTGGATATTTAAAATGAATTTACGACTTTGAAACGCGACGCGCTTTCGCTTTTTGAATCAGACGCCAGAGTTGAGGTGGGGCAAGCGGTAATTCATTTGGCTCAATATTGAACTCCGCAAGTGCCGCGGCCACCGCATTAGCGGCGGTAGCTGCAACCGCAACCATCCCTCCTTCTCCGGCGCCTTTCGCGCCCAATGGATTGCTGGGTGAGCGATGCAATTCCATCGTCACGCCACGAATGTTCGGAAAATCGGTCGCAGTGGGCAACAGGTAATCCGCCAGCGACGCGTTCAGCAGTTGCGCGTTGATGTCGTAGATCAGGTGGTCGAGAAATACGCCGCCGAGCCCCTGAACTACCGCTCCGAAGGTTTGTCCGTGCACCAATGCCGGATTAATGGCGCGGCCTACGTCTTCAACCGCGACATAATCAAGAACCGCAACATGGCCAGTGCGTGGGTCAACCGAAACATGCGCGGCATGTGCGCCATAGCTGTAGGTGCGCCTACTATTCGCGAAAGTGCCGGTAGCCGAAACGGGTCCTAGTGCTGCGGCGAGAGCGGCGAAAGTCAACGAGCGGCCATCGGGACCACGAGCAACGCCGTCTTTAAGAGTTACGTCCTCTGGGCGGCAATTAAATTGCAAAGCTGCTGCACCTTGAATCGCCGACGAAAGATTTTTAGCGCCGTCCAAAACGGCCGAACCTCCCATTACCACGGCACGCGAGTGGTAAGTGCCGTAGCCTTCATCCACTATTGTGGTCGATCCGTGCAACACTCGAAAGGTTTCCAAGGGTAGCGATAGCGCATCTGCAGCTATTTGTGCGAACACGGTCTCGAGGCCTTGGCCGAGCACGGAGGAGCCGACGGCAAGCGTGATGTGGCCGTCGCGCTCTAGGACCATGCGCACGTTCTCCCGCGGGCCAGCGCCGCCACTTTCGACGAAACAAGTAACTCCTAACCCGTGGTAGCGGCCGCCGATATAGCGGCTTTGAACGTTCTTCTTTTTTTCCCAGTCGAATACCTGAAGGCATTTGTCCAGCGCCGCCTGATAGTCGCCAGTATCGTAAGCGGTTTCATTTTCGTAGGGCACCAGTGTGCCGATGGAGTAGGGCATTTCGGTTGCCGCGATTAGGTTCTTACGGCGGAACTCGATAGGATCCATCTTGAGATCCCGCGCAACCATGTCAAAAAGCCGCTCACGGAAGAAGTTGGCCTCAAAGCGTCCGGGTGCGCGGTATGTGCCGACCGGCGTCTTGCTGGTCATGAAAGCGGCTACGTCGAATTTGACGGCCGGAATTCGATACGGGCCGTGGAGAAACTGGGCCGCCTTTGCCGGCACGACGCCCGAATTTGTACGGGTATAGGCGCCCATGTCGCCAAAAATCCGCCCACGCAAAGCAATGATAGTACCGTCGCGGCGGCAGGCAATTTCGAGCTCGCAATCGATCTCTCGCGAGTGATTGGCCGCCTGCATATGTTCGAGCCGGTCCTCGATCCATTTAACGGGCCGATTCAATTTGCGTGCGGCGAACGGAATAAGGAAATCCTCAGGATAGAACTCGCCTCGCACACCGAAGCCGCCCCCAACGTCAAGCTCGATGAGATCGATCGCGCTTTCGGCCAATTGCATCATGGCGGCAAGCGCGCGCCGGTTGAAGAATGTGACCTTGGTGGCGCCGTTGACGATCAGCCGCTGAGTGGCCGCATCCCACTCCGCCACCACCCCGCGTGTCTCCAACGGCACGGCGGTATGGCGGTGGGCACGGAAGAACTCCCGGCGCGTATAGTCCGCGCTAGCGAAGACCGAATCCGTATCACCAAACCCGACAGTGTAACGGGTGGCGACGTTGGTGCCGTTTTGCTCGAACAGCAGGGATTTGTCCCTTTCCGAAGTCCGCCAATCCGGAATTGGGTCGAGCGGCTCGATCGTCACGCCGATCTCCGCCGCTGCGTCTTCGGCGATGGCACGGCTTTCGGCAACAATGACGGCGATCGGCTCGCCGACATAGCGGACCTTTTCCTCTGCAATGACCGGCTGAAGGTATTTTTCAAGTCCGGTTATTGGAGCGAGACGAATGGGAATCCGAGGGATCTTTTCGCCGATGTCCGAGGCGGTGATAACCGCATGGACGCCTGGCATTTTGAGCGCTGCGGAAATGTCGATACCGAGGATCCGGCCGTGCGGGACCGAACTACGCAAGATCGCCGCGTGCAACAAGCTTGCGGGCTCATAGTCGTCCACGAAGGTTCCGCGACCGGTCAGAAATCGAAAGTCTTCGGTCCGCTCAATCTCCTGGCCGATGTAAACGTTTCGGATGGCGGTCATTGCGCGCCCTCTCGATCTTTCTTGTAGGCTGCTCGCGCATCCAGCACCGCTTCGACGATCTGTACATAGCCTGTGCACCGGCAAATATTGCCGGATAGAACCTCGCGGATGCGATCCGCATCTGCGTCCGGCTCTTCCTTGAGAAGCGTGTGTGCCGTCGTCAGGATGCCGGCTGTGCAAAAACCGCATTGCAAGGCGTGATGCTTGCGGAATGCCGTTTGCAGGGGGCTTAATGTGTCACCGTCGGACAGCCCCTCGACCGTCGTGATCTCCATGCCATCCGCCTGAACGGCGAACATTAGGCACGAGCGAACCGCCAGGCCTTCGGCAATGACCGTGCAGGCTCCGCAAACTCCGTGCTCGCAGCCTACATGGGTGCCTGTGAGCTTTAGGGTATGGCGCAAGCAATCTGCCAACGTGGTACGCGGCTCGACGATCACCTCATACGTCTTGCCATTGACCTTGAGCAGCACTTTTTCCGAGTTGCTCATGCACATTCCTGCAGGCTCAATCCCGAGGCGGAGGCAAGGGCGCGTTCCGTCAGGACGCGCAGCAAGGCGCGTCGGTAGTCGCCCGGCGCGTGGATATCGTCGACTGGATCGACACTTTCCGAGGCCGCAGCGCCCGCCTCGCGGATGGCCGCTTTCGTGATCGATTTATCTTTTACGACAGCCTCGACGGTCGCCAGCCTTATCGGCGTGTCTGCGACGCCGATCGCCCCGATATGGACGTTGCTCGCCCGTCCGTCGCTTTCAACGTCATAAAAGAGCGCAACACCTGCGATGGCAAAATCGCCTTTTCGCCGCGCGAATTCCTCAAAGGCCCAGCGGCGCGTAGGCCGCCACGGCGGCAGCCGCACCTCGATGACCAATTCATCTTTTTGCAGTGCCGTCGATAGCGGGCCGGTGAAGAACGCGCCTGCAGGAATCGTTCTTTGTCCGTGCCGCCCGGCGACGAGGATTTCGGCTTCACACGTGACGGCGATGCCGGGCATTTCCGCAGCCGGGTCGGCGTGGGCGAGACTGCCTCCGACCGTCCCGCGGTTGCGGATCTGATAATGCGCGACATGTCGGGTGGCCTCGACCAGGAGAGGATGCGCGCGTTGCAATTCCGCGTTGCGTTCGATGTCGCGCCAACGCGTCAGTGCGCCAAGTCGAGTCCCGTCGTCATCCGTCACCACACGGTTCAGGTTGGGAATTCGGCCAATGTCCACGAGAAATCGAGGGGCGGCAAGACGGAAGGCCAGCATCGGAACCAGACTTTGGCCGCCGGCGATCACCTTGGCCTGCTCGCCATGTTCAGCCAGAAACTCGATCGCGGTCTCCAGTCGGTCGGGCCGGATATAATCGAAACGGGGAGCCTTCATTGCGAGGTTCTATTTGACTCGGCTGGGATGAGATCGTTAGCCTACAAACAATCCGGGGAGGTACGCAATGCTCGACCGATCCGCGAAAGACAATGTGTGTAGCGCCGTCGACGCGCTACGCGACGATCTGACCAAGCTTGGCCTCGACCTCGGAAACATCGAAGCGCCGCTGGGCAAGGAGCTCAAGGCGGGCAACTATGTCTATGACTGGATGTCCCGAAACGGTTTCAGGCCCCAGCGTATCGGCGCCTACGATGACCGTTTCAACGTCGTCGGGCGGGTGACTGGCACTGGTGGCGGCCTCAGTCTCTCCTTCAACAGTCATCTCGACACCATCATGTCGCGCGAAGACAGTGCGCGCTTCATCGATGCCAACGACCGCATCTATCACGAGGCCTGGCTGGAAGATGGAAAGATCTGGGGCTATCCGCTGGTCAATTGCAAAGGCCCGATGACTTGCTGGCTGATCGCCGCCAAGGCCCTCCAGGACGCCAAAGTCCGCCTCAAAGGTGACATCGTTCTCTCCGCCGTTTGCGGTGAATTGTGCGGAGATTCCGTGGATGAATTTCAGGGACATGATTACCTCGGCAACGATATCGGGACGCGCTTCGCGATCACCCATGGAGCGATCAGTCATTTCGCGCTTGTCGCCGAGGCGACGAATTTCAAACCGGCCTGGGTCGAGGCCGGCAAGCTGTTTGTGAAGATCACCATCTATGCAGGGCCGTCGCGCTATACGCCTTACGTGCCGCGTCCGTTGCCGGCGCTCAAAAGCCCGAACGCCATCGTGCGGATGGCAAAGTTGGTGGAAGCAATCGAAGAATGGGCCGACGAATACGAGAAGCGCTACACCAAGTCCTACAGCGGAGGCACGGTCGTCCCCAAGGCTGTGATCGGAGCAATCCGTGGCGGTGTACCCTACAAGGTCTACCGCATTCCTGAATTATGCTCGATCTATCTCGATGTCCGTCTCAATCCGGATACGCCGCCGCTGACGATCCAGGAAGAGCTTGAGGCCATTGTGGCCAAGCTCGACATCAAGGCAGAGGTGCGGCCGTTCCTTTATCGTCGGGGTTTCAATGCCGAAGGCATCGAACCTTTGCGGGACGCGCTAGAAGTCGCGCATCAGACCATTTTCGGCAAGCCCTCGGAACCCGCGGGTTCGCCGGAATGCAGCATGTGGCGCGATATTAATCCCTATAACGAACTCGGTATCCCGTCGCTGACCTATGGCTGCGGCGCCGGCGCCGGCGGCGGCAACACCTATTTCACCGTTGAAGACATGATCAAGACGGCGAAGATATACTCGTTGACCGCGATGGAATTGTGCAATCGGAATACGAAGGCGGGCTGAAGTCCCGCCGCAAACGAAAGAGCTGGAAAACGGAAATCCGACAGAGCATTACGAGAGGACATCGCACATGTCGAAGCTTTCCACCGTCGTGACTGGCGCAGTATTCGGCCTCACCCTGGCCATTTCGGCGCATGCGGCCGATACCGTGAAGAATGTGTCGATCATCACGATGAACGACACTCCGCAGCTTCTAGAAGTCAAAGAAGGACTGTTACAAGGCCTTGCCACCCACGGCTATACCGAGGGCAAGAATCTGAAGGTCGACTTCAAGAGCGCGCAGGGTAATTTTGGCACAGCGCAGCAAATCGTTCGCCAATTCATCGGCGAGAACCCTGACGTCATTGTGACCATCACTACGCCCACCAGTCAGGCCGCGGTTGCGGCGACCAAAGACATTCCGATCATCTTCACGACGGTTACCGACCCGCTTAAATCCAAGCTGATTACACAGGAAAAACATCCCGGCGGCAACGCTTCAGGAATTTCCGATCTTGTTCCAACAGAACGGCAGCTCGACATCGTTAAGGAAATTGTGCCGAACTTAAAGACGCTCGGCCTGGTCTACGATCCCAGCCTCGACAATGCGCGTTCGACTGTCGAAAGCGTCAAGGCACTCGCCCCTAAGATGGGGTTTAAGACGCTGGAATCACCTGCGATGGGGATCAACAACGTTTCCAGTGCGGGCCAGGCTCTGGTTGGGAAGGTTGAAGCGATCTTCGTACCGAATGACACGACGGTCTACGGCGCATTCGAGTCGCTGGTGAAAGTCGCGCAAGATGCCAAGGTGCCGATCTTCACGGCTGAGCGCCGCAGTGTCCAACGCGGCGCCGTGGCCACGGTGGGCTTCGATTTCGTAGAGATGGGCAAGCGCACTGCCGACATGGTCGACAAGGTGTTGAAGGGCGCCAAGCCGGGCGACATGGACGTGCAGTACATGAAGGATCTGCCAAACTCGCTCGCGCTCTATGTCAACAAAACGTCGGCTGAGAAAATGGGAGTCAGCCTCTCGCCCGCTATTCTGAAGAGAGCGGCTCAGGTTTTCTGACTGCGTTCTCGAACTATTGAGGTCTGTTCACTTGAGTCTCTATGCGTTCATTGGCGCTCTTGAGACGGGGCTAGCCTTTGCGATCGTAGCGTTGGGGGCATTCATTACGTTCCGGGTACTGGATTTTCCAGACCTGACGGTGGAAGGTTCTTTTCCGCTCGGCGCTGCAGTTGCTGCTAGGCTGATGTCTAGTGGTGTTGACCCGTGGACGGCGACACTCGCCGCCGGCGTGGCCGGCTGCTTTGCAGGGTTTGCTACTGCGTTTCTCAATCGCAAGCTCCGCATCTTGCATATTCTTGCGGGTATTCTGACGGCGATCGCGCTTTATTCAGTTAATCTGCGCATCATGGACCGCCCGAACATCGGCCTCATCAATATCGAAACGGTCTATACGCCGATCGAACGGCTAGGCGTTCCATCACTTTATGCGCCGGCGGTGCTTTTGGCCCTTGCGGTGATCGTGCTCAAAATACTTGTCGATCTCTTCCTCGGTACGGGCTTTGGGTTGGCAATGCGTGCGGCCGGCGCAAACGCGCGCATGGCGGAGGCAAACGGAATTCAAGTCGGTCGCATGATTCTCGTGGGATTGGGGATCGCCAACGGTTTGACAGCGCTTAGCGGGGCGCTCTTCGCCCAAATGCTGGGGGCCGCCGACGTGTCAATGGGAATTGGCGTAATCGTTGTAGCTCTGGCTGGTGTCATTGGCGGCACAGCGCTGATGCCGTCACGCCTCATACCCATGTTAACGCTGGCATGCGTGCTGGGCTCGATTCTATACCGGATTGCCTTGGCGCTTGCATTGAACAGCGATGCTATCGGCCTGACCGCATCAGACGTCAATTTGGTAACCGCGGTTCTCGTTGCGATCGCCTTATGGGCGCCGATGCGAAAATCGCTCTTTTCGCGACAGTCAGGCAGAGCAAAATGATCCGCGTCGAAAACCTCGGCGTTGTCTTCAATAAGGGTACTGCTCTTGAAAATCGGGCATTGCACGACGTTACTCTGACAATTTCCGCCGGCGAATTCGTGACGATCATCGGCTCAAATGGCGCGGGCAAGTCGACCTTGCTCAACTTACTCGCAGGAGAAATATCACCGAGCACCGGCCACATTTTCATTGATGGGACGCAAGTCACTAGCTGGCCGGTGCATCGACGCTCTACCATGCTGGCGCGTATGTTTCAGGATCCGCGTGCCGGAATCTGCGAAGACATGTCGATTATCGAGAACATCGCCATCGCTGCCGCACGGACAGCTCCACGTGGGTTCCGATTTGCGATTTCCGAGCAGACCCGCCAGCTCGCGAAAGAACGACTTTCGATCCTACAATTAGGTCTTGAGAAGCGTCTGCACGACCGCGTCGCGCTACTCTCCGGAGGTCAGCGTCAGGCTTTAGCCCTCATCATGGCGACGCTTGGCTCGACAAAAGTGATATTACTCGACGAGCACACGGCCGCACTCGACCCCGCGGCCGCTGAGCTAGTGATGAATCTCACCAAGGAGATTGTCAATAAATTCGGGATAACGACCGTAATGGTGACGCACAGCATGCGGCAGGCACTCGAATTCGGCAGCCGCACCATAATGCTCCATCAAGGCCAAATTATTTTGGACATTAGCGGCGCGGAAAGGGCAACGATGAGCGTCGAGCAACTTGTCAACCTGTTTCGACGGAAGGAGGGTGCTGAAATCTCAGACGACCACCTGTTGCTTGCGTAGGAAGCCCAAGGGGCAGCACTTCATCTGAGCCGCGGGAAAAGCCGTCTGGGATTGGCCTCACTGATCGCCTCGATTTCAACCGCGCCGAAACCTGAAGCCCGTAGGCTTTCAAGCGGGTGCATGTCGGCAGGCGGAAAAGAATAGTCGGTGCCAAGCACCAGCCGATCCAAACCGACGAAATCGGCAAGGAACCGCAGAGGCTTGGGTCCATGTAAAATTGTATCATAGACCATCAGCGGCGCGTAGGCGGAGGGCGGCTTCTGCGCAACGTCGGCTTGCGCCGCCCTATCCATGCGTGCGTGCATTATGTCGAAGCGGCCCGCAAGATAAGGGTACGCGCCGCCGCCGTGAGATAACACGAGGGTCAGCGCCGGAAAGCGGTCGAGCACCCCGGAAAAGATCAGCGATCCGACTCCGAGTGTCGTATCGAACGTATATTGCACGCTCTGGACTAATCCGAATTTAGTAGCACGCGAAAAAAGTGCGGAGCCCATCGGGTGGATTATAACCGGTAGTTGTAATTGGACAGCTCGGGCCCACAGAGGATCGAGCGGCAACTCACCGATGTTAGTTCCTTCAATATTGGCCGATACCATCACCGCTACCGCGCCGAGCCGGGCGGCACGCTCTAACTCGGTAGCGGCGTCATCTGCGTTCGGCAGCGGCACCGAAGCGACAAAAGACACGCGGGAGGCGTTGGCGTCGCACCAGTCTGCCAGCGTATCGTTGAGCACGCGGTGCCAGGCTGCGCAGGTCTCGCGCGGTAGACCATAGCCATAAACGTCGGGCCAGGTCGCGACAAACTGCCGATCGAGGCGTTGCGAATCGAGCCAGGCTATTCGCTCCGCGGCCGTCTCGATGAGCTTAGGAAAGAAGGGCCGCACTTTGAAGCCGTAAGAGAATTCCAGCGCCGGAGTGGCACCCACGTTGTCGACGACACGGATGCCCATATCGGCGCCACGTGAGCGCGCCGAAGCAATCAGACTCTGCGGAATGTAGTGAGCATGGACGTCGATGGCCATTTTCCAATTTCCGGTGTGTTGATTTTCTGCGGTTGAGAGCACGCAATGCGAGTGCAAATTCGTCGCGGGATTGCCTGCCGGTGTCAAGGCGGCAGGGCCGATCCGAAGAAAATGTCAGCCATGCGATTGTGAGCGCCGTGCGGGCTGCTAGACTGCTTTGGAGCGAAGCTGCCAAGCACGAAAAGACAAAAGGATCCGGCTCATCATGGGAAGCCGGTCCGCCCGGGGAGGAAGCGATGCAAGTCGACGAGGCAAAATCTGCAGAACTGGTCGCGAGATTGGAAACCCTGCCATTTTCAAAATGGCACCGGAATTTCTTCATCCTGGGATTCATCGGGGTGATGTTCGACGCGGCCGACTTTGCGATATTCGGCGCAGCGTTGCCGCCAATTTCGCGCGAGTTTGGGCTCGGGCCCGCGCAGGCCGGGCTGATGGCGACGGTCGGCCTGATCGGCGCATTCGTTGGTGCGCTGTTTTGGGGCACGATCTCCGATTACATCGGTCGCCGTACAGCGTTCTCTGCGACCATCGGCATCTTCGCTCTTTTCACGGGCCTCGTTGCGACATCCTGGAATGTCGCATCGCTCGCCGTCTTTCGCTTCCTATCCAATTTCGGTCTTGGCGGCGAGGTACCGGTGACGGCGACGCTCGGCGCAGAGTTCAGCCCGGGCCGCATCCGCGGCGCAATGGCGGGAAATCTTCTGACCGCTTTCCCGGTGGGGCTGATCGTTGCGGCGGCGCTGAGCCTCACCATCCTCCCGACATTCGGATGGCGCGGCTTGTTCGCGGTGGGCGTCGTTCCGGCGATTCTGTTGTTCTTTGTGCGCCGATACATGCCGGAGTCGGTGCGTTATCTGCTCAGCAAGGGTCGCATCACCGAAGCCGAACAAACCGTCGCGGAAATCGAGCGGCAGGCACTGGGCCGCGAACGTACGGCGGATGAATTGAGATCCATGCCGAAATATCACCCTGAGGTCGCGGTCAAGACCGGCGTCACGGTGCTTGAACTGTTCACCGAAGGCCGGGCGAGGCGGACGATCCTGATTTGGATTGTCTCGTTCGGATTTTTCTGGTCGTCGAACGGGATCCTGTTCATGTTGCCGACGATCCTGACCCAGCAGGGCATTCCCCTGTCGCAGGCGATTGCCTATCAACTCACGCAGGCGATCGGCGGCGTCATTGGCTACACGGCCTGCAGCTTCTGGATCGACCGCTTCGGCCGCCGGCCTGTATTGTTCCTTTATTATTTCATCGGCGCTTTCTTCCACCTGTGGTTCGCAATGTCGACCGGCATGGCCACCTTCGCCGCGGCATTTTTTGTCGGCTGGGTCAATCCCGGGGTCTACGGATCAACGGGCGTCTACGTCGGCGAACTGCATCCGACGCATATCCGCGCGACGGCGGTGGGCTGGTTCTTCGGCATCGGCCGCATCGGTTCCTTCCTGGTGCCGACCGTGGTCGGGATCATGATCGCTTACGGGCTGGGCAAATATACGCTCTATATGTTCGCGGTCAGCTTTTTAGTCGCGTCGGTGGCGCTGATCCTGATCGGCATCGAGACCAAAGGTCGCGTGCTAGAGGAGATCACGCAGGCTGAACCGGCCGTCGCGTAATCGACCGCTCAACAAAAGGCGATCCGGTGTCTCCTGCGAGGCGCCGGATTTGCTTTGCCGCAATATGGCCGAACACCCGTAGCTATCGGAGGAAGTCACCGAGCAGTTTCACGGCGAGGTCTGGACATTCGATCACCGATGCATGGCGCGCCTGCTGCAGCCACGCGAGCTTCGCCCCCTTGATGGTGCCGGCAAGCCAGCGCGCGGAATCGAGGAAGCTCGGAATATCATTCTCGCCGCAGATAACCAGCGTGGGAGCTGTGATTTTTGCGGCATCATCGCGCAGGTCAGCCGCGCCCAGCGCTTCACAGGCGAGCGCGTAACCCTCGCCGGAAGTCTTCTGCAGTGTCTCGCGCACATAACTCACGCCAGGCGGGTCGCGTATGAGGCAGGCATCGGAAAACCAGATTTTCAGCAAGCCCGGTACCATGCTCGCGACGCCGGCGGTTCGCGCGGTTGCGGCGCGCTCCACCCACATCGCGCGCAGGTCGTCGGTGTAACGGGGAGTTGTGTCGATAAGCACTAACTTTTCGACATTGCGCGGATGATTTGCGGCAAAATGTTGCGCGATCAGCCCGCCGAGCGAAATTCCGGCGACGCTCGCGCGATAAATGCCCTTGGCTTGTAGTAGGGCGGCGAGCTGCGCCGACAAGTCTGAAATCTGATAAGGCTGGCGCGGGACCGGAGTTTCGCCGTGGCCAGGCAGGTCATAGCGCAGCAGGGTGAACCTTGCGGCAAGCGGCGCGGCAAAATCCCAGAAGTGATGATCGACGCCGAGGCAGTGCAGCAGCACCAATGGCGGCCCCGAACCCATCGCGTGGAGTTCGATATCCGTCTCGCTCAATGCAGCCATCTGGCAAGCCCCGGTTTCTTGATCGGCCCCATCGCCTGTGCTCTACAAAGCGGAAGCAGCACTCCATCGCAAGGCCGCGCCGAAAGGATTTTCGGATGAAAATCGACGTTTTCAATCACTTCATGCCGAAGGAGTATTTTGACCGCCTTGCGGCTCTCATTCCTGGCCATGCCGTGCTCAGCGCTTTTCCGAAAATCAAGGCGCTGGGCGACGTCGAGGCACGGCTGCGCCTAATCGACGAATTCGACGGGATGCAGCACGTGCTGTCCTTGGCCAACCCGCCACTCGAGCTCGTTGGCCCGCCGAACGTGACACCCGAGCTCGCGCGGATCGCTAATGACGCGCTGGCCGGCCTCTGCGCGAAATATCCCGACCATTTCCCGACCTTCATCGCCGCGCTGCCGATGAACAATATCGACGCGACACTGGCCGAGATCGACCGCGCCATCGGGAACCTTGGTGCGCGCGGTGTGCAGGTGTTCACCAATGTCGCCGGCAAGCCGCTGAGCCGGCCCGAGTTCAGACCGGTCTTCAGGCGCATGGTCGAACACGATCTGCCTGTATGGGTGCATCCCATGCGCGGTCCGCAATTTGCCGACTACGCAAGCGAGCAGACTTCCGAAGATGAAATCTGGTTCAGCTTCGGCTGGCCCTACGAGACCACGGCCTGCATGACGCGGCTGATCTATTCCGGTCTGTTCGATGAACTGCCACGCCTAAAGATCATCTCGCATCATATGGGCGGGATGATCCCGTATTTTTCCGGCAAGATCACACTTGGGTTTCGTCAGATTTTTGACGGCGCGCCGGGGCGCAATCCGCTCGCCGAGGAACGCGGCCTGAAGCGGCCGCCGCTCGACTATTTCAAGATGCTCTATGCGGATACGGCGCTCAATGGCGCCAGGGCGGCCACGCGCTGCGGGCATGATTTTTTCGGAACGTCATTTTGCCTGTTCGCGACTGATGCGCCTTTTGATGCCGAGGGCGGCCGCGGACTTATCCGCAGCACGATCGAGGCCGTCGGGGCGCTCGACATCGGCGCGGCCGAGCGCGAGCGGATTTTCTCCGGCAACGCACGCGCGCTTCTCAAATTGCCGGCGCCGGCGAAGGCAAGAGCGAGTGTAATCTGATGAAGACCTTCAACACCAAGGTGAAGCTGCGCGACGGGGAAATGGGGGCCTACGTCGCTATTCCCGACAAGCCGCCGGCCGGCGCAATTGTCGCGATCATGGAAATTTGGGGCGTCAACGACACCATGCGCCATCACGCGCATGAATTCGCCGAGGCCGGATTTGTCTGCCTGGTGCCGGACCTGTTCTGGCGGCAGGAGCCGGGCGTCGAGCTTTCCGACAAAAACCCCGAGCACGTGAAGAAGGCATTCGATCTTTATTACGATTTCGATTACGACCTCGCCGTGCGCGACATGGAAGATACTTGGCACTATCTCGCCGGGCTGAAGGAGTGCAATGGCAAGGTCGGTGCGGTGGGCTACTGCCTGGGCGGCAAGCTTTGCTACCTGATGTGTTGCCGCACCGACATCGACTGCGCGGTCGCTTATTACGGCACTTATATTGAGCACAATATCCGCGAAGTGAAAAATCTGCATCGCCCGTTCGTCTTGCACATGGCGATGAAGGATCGATGGGTGCAGGCCGAGGTCAACGACCTGCTCGAGCGTCGACTATCGCCTAATCCTCTGGTTGAGATCCACAAATACCCCAACGCCGATCATGCCTTCGCCCGCTTCGGGGGCCGCACCTACAGCAAGCCGGAAGCTGATCGCGCGCTCGCGCTGACGCTCGCGTTTTTCAACAAGCATCTAAAGTAACCACAGCGTGCATCCAGTGCGCCGGACTTGGCGCTGGACATGGCGGCGCGAAGGACGGATCATTGTTTGCCCACAAATGAATTGGGGGAGGGCAACACATGACCGCATCCGACGAAAAAATCGGAAAAGCCCTGGCAGACGAGGGGGCCAGAGGCAGCGCCAGGGCAGGCGTGACGATCCTCGATCTGCGTTATGACCTGGAAGACAAGCCGGCGCCGATTTCATCGATTTTGTTCGGCCTGCAGCATGTCCTCATCATGTTCACGGCCATGATTGCCGCGCCGCTGGTGATCGGCCAGCTGCTCAACCTGCCGCCCGACCTGCGCACCACCATGGTAACCGGCGTGATGCTCGGTTGTGGTATCGGCACGGTTATATCCGCGCTCGGTATCGGCTGGGTTGGCAGCAGGCTCCCGCTGCTACTCGGCGCCTACGCGGTCTATATCGGTCCCGTGGTCGCCATCGCGAAAGGATCGAGCCTTGCAGCGGCCAGCACGGCACTACTGATCGGCGGGGTGGTCCTCTTTCTGGCAAGCCCGCTGCTCGGAAAAATGCGCTCACTGTTTCCGCCCGTCGTTGTCGGCACCTTGTTGGTGATCACCGGCGAAACCCTGATCCGTATCGCCGCGAATATCGCCGCCGGCACCAACTCTCCTTATGCCGGAAACCCGTGGTCGCTGGCGCTCGTTGTCATTAGCATTATCCTGATTTTAGCGATCAACCGCCTGACAGCCGGGTTCATGCGCGCGCTGTCGGTTTTCATCGCGCTCGTGTGTCTCTACATCATCGCCATCGCGTTGGGCTTTGCAAACTTCCAGCTGGTAGTCAACGCACCGTGGTTCCGCTTGCCGAACATCCTGCCTTACGGTTGGTTCGCATGGCCGGATGCCGCAGGACTAACCACCGTCATCATCTATAGCCTCATCTCGGCGATCTACACGATGAGCATTACGCTCGCGCTATGCAAAATGCTCGGCGTCGAAGGCAGCGAGGCGCGCGTTCGCGGTGCTGTCGCTGGCGACGGACTCGGTTCGGCCATTGCCGCGTTGTTCGGCGGCGTGCCGCTGATTTCATATGATCAGAATGTCGGCGCGATTTCGCTGACCGGCGTCGGCAGTCGCTATGTGGTAGCCGTTGCTGGCGCGATCCTGATCGTGATGGCACTGCTGCCCAAAGTGGGAGCGGTGATTGCGATTGTCCCGCCTTTCGTCCTCGGCGGCACGCTCATCTTCATGTTCGGAATGATCGCCGCGGTCGGCGTCGGCATCCTCACCGATAGCCTGCGCAGCCATCGCGATCTTCTGTTGCTTGCGGCATCGTTCGGGCTGAGCACGGCCATCAATTTTGCGCCGCCGTCGCTGCTCGCTTCGGTGCCCGCCGCACTTCATATCCTCGCGGGCGACGGCATCGTGGTTGGCACGGTGACCGCCATCCTGCTCAACCTGCTTCTGCCCGACGAGAAAAAATAGCCCTACCTTTTCTATAAAATGGAGTCCCTACGATGAGTTCGTCATCATTCGAGGCCGACTTCGAGGTCGCATCGCGGATCGCCCATGTCCAACCGGTCAAGGGCCTGCGCGAGAAGGTGGATCCGCGTCACACCGCGCTAGTGATCATCGACATGCAGAACGACTTCATCGCCGACGAGGGTCTGATCGCGCGCGAAGGCCGCGACGTCTCGCAGGCGAAGGAAATGGCGAAGCACCTACCCGAATTGATCAAGACCGCGCGGGCGGCGGGCGTCTTTGTGGTGTTCGTGCGCAATGTGTACACCAGCGATCGGAACTTTTATCTGTCCGACGTTTGGCTGGAGCAGGCGGCCCGCAAGCGCGCCGGTGGCTATACCAGAATTCCGGTCTGCGAAGCAGGGTCGTGGGGCGGAGATTTCTATGGCGAGGTGCGGCCGCAGCCGCATGATCCGATCGTCACCAAGCATCGCTACAGCGCGTTCTACAACACCGATCTGGAAACCATCCTGCGCGCCAATGGAATCCGTACCGTGGTGCTCACCGGCGTCGTTACCAATGTCTGTGTCGAGACCAGTGCGCGCGAAGCCTTCGTCCGCGACTACTACGTTGTGGTGGTGCGCGACGGTACCGCCGCCTATGTGCAGGTCGACCACGACATGACGCTGAATAATATCGATCGTTTCTTCGGTGAAACAGCGTCAATCGAGGATCTCACGGCGGTCTGGCCGGCCCGCAATACCGCGGACCGCCGCCGATGAATGCCGCACGTTCTGAAATCCGCGACGGAATGCAGATTGACTGGGACGCGCCGATTCCGATGGACGACGGTGTTGTCCTGCGCGCCGATGTATTCCGGCCTGTCGGCAACGGAAAATGTCCGGCAATTCTCAACTACGGACCTTATGCCAAAGGCCATGCTTTCCAGGACAGCCGCAAATTCGCCTGGGAAAGGATGATCAAGCAGAAGCCGGAGGTGGCCGCCGGATCGACAAACAAATATCAGAATTGGGAGGTCGTCGACCCTGAGAAATGGGTGCCCGATGGCTATGCGGTTGTGCGCGTCGACTCGCGCGGCACCGGGCGCTCGCCAGGCTATATCGATCCGTGGTCGCCGCGCGAAACCAGGGATCTCTACGATTGCGTCGAGTGGGCAGCGTCACAGGGGTGGTGCAGCGGCAAGGTGGGGCTCAACGGTATTTCCTATTTCGCGATGAATGCCTGGCAGGTGGCGGCCCTTGCTCCGCCGCACCTCGCCGCCGTCTGCGCCTGGGAGGGCGCGGCGGATCACTATCGCGAGACCTGCTACCATGGTGGCATCTATTCCGAATTCATTTCGAACTGGTATCCGCGCGCAATCATTCCGGTGCAGCATGGCGTCGGCCAGCGCGGGCCGCGCAGCCGCGTCACGGGCGAGCCTGTGGCCGGCCCTGAGACGCTGACAGCCGAACAGCTGGAGAAAAATCGCCGCGACATCATTGCGAGCGCGCTGGAGCATCCGCTGGACAATGCCTATCACCGCGAGCGCACGCCCGATCTTGAGAAAATCACGGTACCGTTTCTCTCCGCCGCGAACTGGGGTGGGCAGGGCATCCATCCGCGCGGCAATTTCGAAGCCTTCATGCGCGCGCCATCGAAACATAA
Source organism: uncultured Pseudomonadota bacterium (assembly GCA_963762485.1). GTDB lineage: Bacteria > Pseudomonadota > Alphaproteobacteria > Rhizobiales > Xanthobacteraceae > Pseudolabrys. The sequence continues at coordinate 16,871 of CAVXLE010000005.1, forward strand.
ATGGCTGGAAGCACACGGCGACACGCATTGGCTCGAGTTCTACACCGACTATGGCCTCAGGTTGCAAAAACGGTTCTTCGGACATTTCCTGAAGGGCGAGGACACCGGCTGGAGCAAACAGCCCGCGGTCCAGCTGCTCGTCCGCCATCCGGGCGAGAAATTTGTCGAGCGGCATGAGCGCGAATGGCCGCTCGCGCGCACGCAGTGGACGAAGTTCTATCTTGAGCCGGATGACCGCAGCCTAGTGCGTGAGCCCGGCAAGAAAAGCACGACTGTCGACTATGACGCCATGGGCGACGGTCTGACCTTTCGGCTGGCTCCCCTCAAATCTCCGATGGAAATTACCGGTCCGGTAGCGGCCAAGCTTTTCGTCTCGTCCTCGACAACCGATGCAGACCTGTTTCTGATCCTGCGCGTGTTCGCGCCGGATGGCGAAGAGGTAACGTTCCAGGGCGCGCAGGATCCTCACACGCCCGTTGCGCAGGGCTGGCTGCGCGCCTCGCATCGCAAGCTGGATCATAGGCGCAGCCTGCCGTATCGCCCCTATCACACGCACGATGAGGCTCAGCCGCTTACACCAGGCGAGGCGGTCGAACTTGATATCGAGATCTGGCCTACCTGCATTATCGTGCCTGCAAGGTATCGTGTTGCTCTAACGATCCGCGGCAAGGATTACGAATATGGCGGGGCGTCAGTTATTGCACCACACGTGCCATATCCGCTACGCGGCGTCGGTCCATTCACCCATAACGATTTAAGGGATCGTCCAGCCAAAATCTTCGCCGGTCGGAATACCTTGCACTTTGCTGAGGATCGGCAGCCGTGGCTTTTGTTGCCGATCATTCCCGACACCTGAGCGATGGTGACGTCGTCAGGCAATTGGATCATTCCCAGAATTCATGCCAGATGATGCCGCACAAAATAGGTCATGGCGCGGCGGCAGATATGTGGGCGATCGCCGCGCGTTTTGATGGAGAAAAATCCGGAAAATCATACATCGTTGACGTGCGACTGACGCTTGATGCGAGGCCTCAGCGGTAAAAACGTCCCAACGGCTACATAGGAAACAAAGGAATCACGAATGGACCTCAAGCTCAAGGGCAAGACCGCGCTGGTCACAGGCGGTAGCGAAGGCATAGGCAAAGGCATTGCCCGCATGCTGGCCAAGGAAGGCGTCGACGTCGCGATCTGCGCGCGGCGCAAGGAGCCGCTCGAAGCTACGGCGAATGAAATTGCCAAGGAAACGGGGCGCAAGATCGTCGCTATTCCCGCCGATCTACGTAAGGACACTGATGCGAAGAATTTCATCGAGCAGGGTGCCAAGGCGCTCGGTCGCGTCGACATCATGGTCAACAATGCCGGGTCGGCGGCCGGCGGCGTTATCGAACATTTGACCGAAGATGATTGGGAGAAGGGGCTTCAGCTCAAGTTCATGGGCTACGTGCGTTGCCTGCGCTACGTGCTGCCGATCATGGTGAAGCAGGGCGGCGGCCGCGTCGTGAACCTGATCGGCAACGACGGCGTGAAGCCATCCTATTGGGAAATCTGCCCGGGTGCCGCCAATGCGGCGGGTCAAAACCTTACGCTTTCGCTAGCCGGCCAATATGGCCGCAATAACATCAGCTTTGTCGCTGTCAATCCCGGCCCGGTGCGCACAGAGCGCTGGACGGGCTTGGTCAAGGCTATGTCGCGCGATATGAAAATTTCCTACGAGGCGGCGGACAAGCTTGCGCCTGCTTCGATCCCGATGGGCCGTATAGCGGAGGTGGACGAGGTCGCCGCTCTGGTGGTGATGCTGGCCTCGCCGCTGATGGAAATGGTCAATGGCACGATGATCGAAATCGACGGCGGCCAGGACAAGCCGCTGATGGACCGTTTCCGGGATAAGCCGAGAGGGTAAGAGCGGAAATAAAGATTTGACGTCGCCATGTCCGCGAATGGCACTTAGCAGATGTGCATTCGCCGCCGATCAATGTCCGCTTTCGAGGGTAAAGCGGACATCGCATAGACATTGCTGAATGTCCGCTAATGACTCGGAGCGGACATCAGAACGGCTCGGTAGCGCTAATCGTGTCCCCCACCACGTTTCAGTAAACGTTCTAGATTTCCGATCTGCTCCTAGGGGCCGATAGCGTGCTGGCCTGTTTCGACCCCTAGTGGCCTAGTTTGAAATTAAGAGTGGCCTGATTTGCTAGGTACTGGCGGTAGTAACACAGCGTGAACCAGCCCCAGCCCCAATCTCAGCTAAATCCGCCGAAGCCCTGTCCAATTTGCTCGGTTGCGATGCAATGCACCGAAACCGAGAAACAGATCACCCACAAATGTGCCGTCTGTAGGCTAACGATAATTCTACCAAAATGAGGCCGCCTCGGTTGGCGGCCTCTTTCATTTCAAACCATGCGTGGAATGTCGCCTATTGGCACTTAGCGGACATTCCACCGCCAGCATTTAATGTCCGGTTTCGGGGGTAAAGCGGACATTGCTCAGGCGCCGCTCACTAATCACCGCTTTGGTCCCGATAATTGGATTTATCGGAAGATGGCGATCAGAATTACCGATTAGCCCCGATAAGAGGACTTCTCGGAAGTAACCAGAAGTCAAATTTCTCAGACCGGAAGTAGCGCGCAGCAAGATTTGATCAGAAAAGCAGCGCAGCAAACCCGCAGAGCGCTACGCCGGCCAATAGCATCGCCCATTCTGACGGTTTCAATGCAAACAGTCTGCCTTCGCTCACAACGTACGCCATCATCACCGATGCCCGCAGTTGGACTCTCGCAGCCCCACCATAGCGACTGCCAGCGGCAACGGCTGTAGCGGGCGCGTCACACAACGGCTAAATTGCGCGGACCGTCTTGGCGTCAACCGGTAGAGCGCTACCAATCGCGCCCAGGTTTAGCCCTGAACCGGCCAAAGGGATTTATGGCGTTGTTTCGCTGCGAGCCTGTCGTACAATTTGCCGCGAGAGGCAATCGTCGCATGCACAACTCTGATTACTATCGAGAGCAAGCGGCCAAATATCGAGAACTCGCTGAACGCGCGGCAGACAGCGCGGCCAGACAAGAATTTTTGGAACTAGCCGCGGCCTGCGAGGAGGCGGCTGATAGGATCGACGATCTTCGAGCTAGCGGGTAATTAGCTAGACAGCGGTTGGATTCTCGGGATGATACCTTATGACCTCTTATATTGTCGGTCTCAGACATAAAATGGGCTCTAAGGTTTTAACAATTGAAGCCGAGGACGCTTTGGTCGCGGCGCTAAGGGCGAAGCACGAAAATCCCGAGGCCGCAATTACATACGTCCGAAAGTCCAATCGACGCGGCGACCATCGTCACCCGCATGAAGGGCTGCCGGAAAGAACAAACACTCGCTCTTAACTGAAGTTCTCTTGCCGGTTTAGTTCCGATAAAGAGCCCTATCGGAAGTAATTTTCAAAGCTCGTTTGCTCAAACCGAGCGTTTGTCTGCAACGGCGAATGTCCGCTTTCGGGGGTAAAGCGGACATGCCTTCCGCAGCGCAAAATGTCCGCCAATGACCCAAAGCCGACATGAACTAAGGCGGAGGAGGCAGCTCACTTCTTGACTAGCGGGCAGCCGCCTTCATTTACCGGACGGAACGCCTTATCGGCTGGTATTGTGCCGACGATCTTGAATACGTCCCATTCATTCTTCGATTCCGCTGGCATCTTGACCTGCAGGAGATATAGCGGATGAATCTTACGGCCGTCGGCGCGGATCATGCCTTTACCATAAAGAACATCGTCAGTTGGCATAGCTTCCATCGCTGCAACGACAGCTGCGCCGTCCGTCGGCGAGCCGACTTTCTCGACTGCCTTGAGATAATGCAGCACGGCTGAGTAGACTCCAGCCTGCATGTGATTGGGCATCATCTTCTTAGGGTGGCGCTCCTGATACCGCTTCGACCACGCGCGAGTCTGATCATTGAGGTCCCAATACCAGGCATTGATTGCCTGTAGACCTTGCGCTTTCTGCAAGCCAAGAGCGGGCACGGCCTGCAAGTCAAAGATGAGGGCGACGATCTTCTGTTTCTCCCCAAGGTTGAAGTCGGCTGCTTGCTTGATGGTATTCACCGTATCGCCGCCGGCGTTGGCCAGCGCGACCACATCCGCCTTGGAAGCCTGCGCCTGGAGCAAGAAAGAGGAGAAATCATTGGTGCCGATTGGATGACGTACGCTGCCAAGCACCCTGCCACCGCTCGCGATGACTTCATCGGTCGCCTGCTTCTCGAGATCTTGGCCGAAGGCGTAATCGGCAGTTATGAAAAACCAAGTTTTGCCACCCTGTGCGAGCACACCGCGCGCGGTGCCATGGCCGAAAGCCCAAGTGTCGTAAGTCCAGTGCACGAAATTGGGCGAGCATTTGGCGCCAGTGAGTGCTGCTGTGCCAGCACCGGAGCCGATGGCGACTTTGTTCTTCTCGCGCACGATATCGCTAACGGCGAGCGCGACCGCCGAATTAGGCAGGTCGACGATCATGTCGACACCTTCGACATCGAGCCAGCGTCGCGCGATTCCCGCGCCGATGTCCGGCTTATTCTGATGATCGCCGGAAATCACCTCGACCTTGCGCTTTGACAGCTTGGCAAAGTCCTCAACGGCCATCCGCGCGGCAAGCACCGAGCCGGGGCCCTGGAAGTCGGCGTAAACGCTCGACATGTCGTTGAGCACACCGATGCGCAGCGTGCCGTTCATCTCGGCAATGGCCGGCGTTGCAAAGAGGGCAGCAACAACTACCGCAGCAAGTTGTTTGGATAGCCGCACGGCAAGCCTCCCTAGAATGTCGTTATTGTGCGTTTGGGAAGAATGTTGTCATCGACAACAATTGGCGTCAAGGTAGTTTCACCGATGAGAAAAGCTCGCAGCTCGACAAGGCCAAAAAGGCGCAGATCAACGGCTCGCACGGAAAAACTTGCGGTTGGCCAGCTCGACCGTCACCTCGGCTATTTCTTGCGCCGCCTACAGTTGTGGGTGTTCCAAGACTTCATTCGCACCCTCGCTCCGCTTAAGGTGCGTCCGGCGCAGTATTCGGTCCTGCTTATCATTGAGGCAAACCCTGGCCGTTCGCAGGCGGCCGTTGGCAAGACGCTTGGCATCGAGCGTGCGCGGCTTGCTCGTATGCTGCACGCGCTTGAGCGCCGCAAATGGATCGCGCGCCACGCCAACGGCGGCGATGCGCGCTCGCATTCTCTTTACCTGACGGCGCAGGGCGAGAAGGCTCTGGTCAAAATCAAGCGCTTAGCCGAGGAGCATGAAGCAAAGCTGGCCGAGCTTGTCGGCCCCGGCCGCCACAAGCAGTTGATTGGCTGGTTGCGCGAGTACGGCTGAAGGCTTTTGATTTCATAAGAACTAACCCATTTTACGCATCATTGGTGCGGCATGCCTGCTATTGGCACTTAGCCGGCACACGGCCTTCAACTCTGAGCTCAAATATACTTTCGCGTTAAAGCCGACCCGTACGACGTGCGAGCTAGAGCACGGTGCGGGCGCGCGCGCCATTCGGGATTGTCTGCGGCGCCGTGTTGAGCTTTTCAATTGCAAAGCCTGCCGCGGCCTTGTAGCCAGCCATGAATTCGACGCGCTCCTGCGGCGGGATCACATCGTCGATATTATCGAATGTGCCGCCGCAACGTTCATCGACGATATTAAGCAGCCCGAATGGGCCAGCCCCGCGATTCCGCAGGATCAGCTGCGAGATGGGGCCGCATAGCTTGTTGTCATAGGCGGCAAGTGCTTCCTGCGTAACCCCGTGCTCGACCATAGCGGCCCCCAGAACGCGGGCATCGACAATGGCTTGGCTACCGCCATTGGAGCCGGTCGGATACATGGCATGAGCGGCATCGCCAAGTAACGCCACTCGACCGTCCCGCCAGGTAGGCACGGGATCGCGGTCGATCATAGGATTTTCAAAAACGGTGTTGGCCTGCCTGATCAAGGCGGGCACATCGAGCCAATCCCAAATCCAGTTCTCGAAATGGTGGAGGAAGTCATCGATGCTCACCTGCCGGAACCAGCCGCGTTGCTTCCAACCCTCGGTGTTATCCATCGTCACCTCCGCGATCCAGTTGATCATCGCCAAGCCCGTCTGAGGGTTGGTCTGGGAGATGGGATAAAAGACGATCCGCTGGCGATGCGTGCCGAGGCCGACGAAAGAGGAGCCGGTCCGTATCGGCTTTGCCCAGGTCGTGCCTCGCCACATCACCGCGCCGCCCCAGTGGATAGGCGACTGAGCCGGATGCATTTGAGCCCTGACCGCCGAGTGGATGCCGTCAGCGCCGATGAGCAGGGTGCCCCGCACCTCAGAAATTGATCCGTCGACGTCTTCGATAAGCGCGCTCACGCTGCCATCGGAATTCTTCCGGTAGCCGGTCACTCGGCTCCCCAGCCTGACGGCCTCCGGCCCGATCCGCTCCACCACTTTTTCATGCAGTAGGATGTGAAACTGGCCACGATGAACCGCATATTGCGGCCAGTTGTAGCCAGCTAGGAGCCCTCGGGGCTCGGAATAGATGTCGTTGCCGTTAAGCCCGACCAGTGCCCATTCCCTTGCGGGCAGTCCCACACGGTCGAGATCCTCCTCGGTGATGCCGAGATCATAGAGTTCACGCACGGCATTGGGTTGCAGATTGATGCCGACGCCAAGCGGACGCATTTCCCGGACCGCTTCGAAGACAACGCAGGGCACGCCAATCTGGTGGAGCGTGAGGGCTGTTGCCAGCCCACCAATGCCGCCGCCAGCGATGATTACAACATTATCCGTCATAAACAGGATCCGATCTGTAAACTCGTGAATTTCATATCTTTTGGATGGTAACTAGAGCAAGTCGCCTTCGAGGCTCGCGCCGCTGCCGACCTTCTTATTGTCCGCTTTCGGCTGGTAACTACGTCAACCACCAAGCCAGTGCTGCTGCACCACCGCCGCTTCCGAATGTGACTCCAAAGCAAGGGACTATCGCATTTTTCAAGGCGCGATTAACGGGGACTGCCGGATCTGAAAGTTACAATCGAAGCTATGGTCGCAGATAAGGACCATGTGGCGGCGAGCTTCATCTACACCGGAACACACAAAGGCACTTATGTTGGCATCGCGCCAACGGGTCGGTTGTTGCGCTTTACTTCGTGCGATATTTTTCGGGTGCAAAATGAACGGATCGTTGAACATTGGGGCATGGGCGATATCGCAGGCGTCCTAGCACAACTCCGCGCGTGATATTTCGTTTAGGGAGACGTCCGCTTTTGGCCCCGCAAACGTCGTCATGTCCGCTAATGATCCACACAGGAAAGCCCGAAGCGCTCATGGCGGTTGCGTCGCATCGGATTTAATGACGATTCGCATCCATCTACCGCTTGGTCAGTCTAGCGCCGCTTCTAGTCGGTCATTGCCCCAGAACAGTTCGCCACTGGGAGTTACGAAACTGGGTGCGCCGAATATACCGAGCCGCTGTGCTTCATCGTTTGTTCGCGAAGACGGGATTTGGTATCTTCCGACTGAGCTCGTTCTAGTATGGCTCTGGCATCTTGTCCGAGCTCCCTCAGAATTTCCGCAATCGAATTTGGTTCTTCAATGTTTCGGCCTTCGCCAAATTCTGCGTTTTTTGAGCTTGGCGTAGGGGTGCATGTGATACTTCTCGGTGATGCCATCCCCGGATATTTCCGCTAATCTGGTTTAGGATTTAGCGTATCCAGGATATTTTCGGCGCCGCGCGACTCCTCATGCTCATCAAATATCGAGATGGGCCTAAGCCGTTTTCTGGTCACACTCAGGTTGAAAACGTCAAAACGATTGTAATAGCCGACGACGTCATGAAATTGTTTTGGCTCCACGCACTGTGAGACGTCGATTTCCTGGTAAAGCAATCCCTCAGACTCGCAGAGCGTGTCGCTGATAATTTCCCCGGTCGGGCCCAGTACCATCGACACGGCCTGCGGGCTGTTTTCGAGCGTGTCGAGACCTTCACGGTCGATCCCGCGTAGTCCTTCCAGCGTTCGCTTATCCAGAAAGCCCGAGGACACGACGTTAAAAACTTTGCCTTCGAACGAATGGGCGCCGGCGCGAATGCGAATGGCGGATGCGAGGTCGTAGCGGCCCGGCTCGTTGGCAGGCCGCGTCGGCCACACGGGCGGGTATGATGAAATATGCACTTGCTCGCCCTGAGCAATGAGCGAATAGCGTGCAAGCGGATTTGTATTTTCGCCGCAGATCAGCATGCCGATTTTGCCAATCGGTGTATCGCTCACGCGCAGTCCCGCGCCATCGCCGTTAGCCCAGATCAATTTCTCATAGAAGGTCGGTACGAGCTTGCGATGATGGTTGAGTAATGTCCCATCCTGGCCGATGAGCAGATTGGAATTCCAAAGGCAGCCGACCGACACGTTCGAACGTTCGCTGATGCCGATTGACACGGTAATGGCATTTTCGCGCGCGGAATCACAAAGAGCTGAAACTTCCGTTCCCGGTACCTCAATTGAATTGGCCGCCAGGCGCTTGAAAAATTCATGATTCTTGATCGGCGCCTGCACGGGGGCCCATATTGGAAAGCCGGGTACGAATGACTCGGGAAAGGCGATTAGCTGCGCGCCGGCGCGAGCAGCCTCCGCAATCAGCGAACAGGCTTTTTGCACGGTCGCCCGCGCGTCCAGAAAAACGGGCGCGACGTGTGCCGCGCAGGCTTTGAATTTCGGATAGTCGGGCATGGTCCGGCAGCGAAAAGAGGGGATGTGGCGGCGATTCGACGCGCACCGCCGCCACGGTTGAGCAGTTAGACAGGCATCTGAGACAGATTGTGCCGCAGCGGCATGTTCTTTGCGAGTTCCTCCTTCGGAATCCGCTTCTTGACCTCGAGCTTGCCGTTTTCCACGCGGCTGATGTAGCAGTCGATGATGCCGACATGGTCTTCCTTGCGGATGATCTTGTCGCCCTGCGGATGCGCCAGTGAATTTTTCATCTGCATGCCTTCGAGCGCCTGGATGACGCCCTCGACGTCCTTGCGGCTCTTATAGCCGGACGCCTCTACGGCCTGCTTGATCGCAAAAATGTCTTCCCAGGCTTGCCAGCCGTGGCTCTTGTCCATCACGCGCGTGCCGCCGATTTCGCGCGCATTGACCTCGTCGATACCCATCAGGTTGATAAATTCTTTGTGGAACTCATCGTTCTTGGCCTTGAGCATGCGCGGGAAGTTCTCGAAGAAATAGACGCCTTCAGCCGCGCCCTGGATATCGTCGGGCGCGATCGATTCGATGCTGGCCGATGACGAATACATCTTCATTTTTTTGTCGAGGCCCATGTTCTTGGCCTGCGTGTAGAACGCGACCGAGAGCGAACCGATGAAGGCCGGCAGCAGCACTTCGGAATCGCCGGGAATCTGCGACAGATACGGCACGAAGTCCTTGGCATCGAGTGGGATCGGAATACTGGTGAGCACCTTGCCGCCGGACTTCTCGATATAGCTCTTCGATTCTTGGTTGGTGCTCTGGCCCCACGCGTAGTCGGCATAAATGATCGTCCATTTCTTGCCGAAATTCTCCACGCACCAAGGCAGGCTCGCCGCGGCGATCGAATAGGTGTCGGTACCGGTGCGAAACGAAAATCGTGTGCCTTTGGCGCCGGTCGCCTCGGTGGCCTCGCCGGTCGAGAAGTAGATGGTCTTGAGCTCGGACGCGATCGGGATCGCCGCCAGCATCACGCCGGAGTGGACCGAGCCAACGATAAATTCGGCATTGAGCCGCTGCACCAGGTTGCGCAGCTTGCGCGCGCCGCTTGCCGGATTGGATTCGGTGTCTTCGGTCGCGAGCTCGACCTTGCGGCCGGCGATGCCGCCGCCTTTGTTGATGATGTCGACCGCGGCCTTGGCCGCCTTGTCGTGCCAAATGCCCCACGACGAAATCACGCCGGTGAGATCACAATGATGCCCGATGACGATCGGGCCGGAAGCCTGCGCATAGACGTCCTTCATCAGCGTCAGATTGGCGGTACCCAATGCGCCACCCGCCAAGGCGACTTCAAGAAAACTGCGACGGGATAACTTTTTGGTCATGTTGGTTCTCCCTTTGTGGACGACGTTAGTGGGACAGCCCGAGATAGCGATGTACGATTTCTGGCTGCGATTTCAGTTCATGCGAGGCGCCGGAATGAACAATGGTGCCCTTCTCCATGAGAAACACGCGCGGGCACAGCTTAAGCGCGGTTTCGACGTTTTGTTCGACCAGTAGGATTGAGACGCCAGTCTGATTGATGCGGTGAATTTCGCGGCGGATCTGCGAAACCAGGCGCGGCATGATGCCTTCGGTCGGCTCGTCCAAGATGATCAGCTTCGGCCGCATCATCAGGCAGCGGGCGATCGCGAGCATTTGCTGTTCGCCGCCCGAAAGCGTGCTGCCAGACTGCTTGAGGCGTTCCTTGAGCCTGGGAAAGCAGTTGAAGACATAATCTTCGCGCTCGCTGTCACGCTTGCCGCGCACGCCGATGTTGAGATTTTCCAGCACCGTCAGCGTAGGGAAGATGCCGCGTCCTTGTGGCACGTAGCCGATGCCTTTGCGCGGTATCAGATGAGGAGGGCATTTCGTCAGATCCTGCCCGTCGAATTCGATGACGCCACTGCTGCGGGAGAGCAATCCCATGATGCTGCGCAGCGTCGTGGTCTTGCCAACGCCGTTGCGGCCGAGCAAAGCGGCGGATTCGCCTGGCTTCACCTCGAGATTGACGCCCTGCAGGATGTGCAGCTTGCCAATGTGAACGTGCACGTCGCGCAGGCTAAGCATTGATCGCCTCCTCGACGTAGTCTTCGTCTTCCGGGCGACCGAGATAGGCTTCGCGCACCCGCTCGTCCTCAGAAATCTGCTTGGCGTTTCCGGAGGCCAGGATTGCACCCTGTGCCATCACCGTGATGGCGTCGGCGATGCCGAACACGACCGGCATGTCATGCTCGATTATGATGATGTCAATGACGCGCGCCATGTCGCGTATCTTGGCCACCGCCCGCTCGGTTTCAGCGGGGCTCATGCCGCAGGTCGGCTCGTCGAGCAGGAGCAATTGCGGATCGGAAATCAGCGCCATGCCGATTTCAAGCAGCGCCACGTCGCCGTATGACAATGTTCCGGCCGCGCGGCGCGCGAGCGCGGTCAAGCCGATGTGTTCAAGGGTCTGCTCGACGCGCTGGCGCGCCGCCCGGTCGCTTTCGGCGTCGCGCAGCGGATGCAGAAAACGCTTTGAGCCTTCGTACGTGATCCAGAGATTTTCCGCGACCGTCAGCTGCGCGAAGACGCTCTTGACCTGCAACGTGCGCTTGATGCCGAGCCGACTGATTTCATGCGCTGGCAGTCCAGTGATGTCGCGACCGCGGAACAAGACTTGGCCAGAATCGGGCCGAAGCAGGCCCGAAATCAGGTTGAAGAGAGTGGTCTTGCCGGCACCGTTCGGGCCGATGATCGCATGCAGCTGGCGGCTAGGCAGCTCCAGGCTGAGGTTATCGACTGCGGTCAGGCCACCAAACCGCCGGGTGAGATTGCGGGTCTCAAGGACAGGCGCGGTCATGGTTCGGCCTGCAGAGCTTGAGGCGCCGACTTCATGGCCTGGCCGCGCTCAAATCGGTCGAGGGCAGCACGCCACAGCCCGACCAGGCCCTTCGGCGCCAGGATCACGACCAGGATCGCCATGACGCCAACGATCAATGAATGGTGTTCCCAATGCGTAGACACCACTTCGCGGATTACAATGAACAGCGTCGTGCCGATGATCGGGCCGAACAGCGTACCGGCCCCGCCAACGATCGCCCAGACCACGCCCTCGCCGGACACCTGATAGAACATGTAGGTGGCGGAGGCGTAACGGCCGAAGAAGGCAAACAGCGCGCCGGCGACGCCGGCCAGAAACCCAGCCATCACGAAGGCAGTGAGCCGGGTTAAGTAGACATTGATGCCGATCAGCGCAGCGCGGATGTCATTGTCGCGGACCGCCACAAAAGCCTTGCCGAGCGGACTGCGCGTCACACGGTGCATCAGATAAAAGCATAGCGCGACCGTCGCCAAGATGAAGAAATACTGGAACGTGGCGTCGGTGAAGCTCCAGACCGATCGGCCGAATACGAAGGTCGGCGGCATGCTGAAATTGATGCCGTCGTCGCCTCCGGTCAGCGGTTTCAAGCGCACCGCGAGAAAATAGAAGATTAGAGAAAACACGACAGTGATGATGGCAAAATAGTGCCAGGTCAGCCGCACCGCCAGCACGCCCGATACAAGCGCCATCGCCACGGCCGCTACGATGCCGAGGCCAAAGGCGGGCCAGAAGGTGAGCTGAAGCTGGTCGATGCCGATGCCCACTCCATACATGCCGAAGCCGAAATAGAGGGCCTGGCCGAAGGACAGCAGTCCGACATAGCCGAACAGCAGGTTCACGCTCGCTGCGAAAAGCGACCAGATCAGGATTTCGGTGATCACGCTCACCCAGAATTGACTGACCAGGGCCGGTACTGACCACGGGACCGACAGCATGAATGCGGCGAACAGCACGAGTACTAGATGCTCGATCGCAGTGCGGCCGCTCATCGCAGATACCCCTTGAACAGGCCCTGCGGGCGTAACAACAGCACTGCGCTCATCAACACAAGCGAGGCGATGCGCGCGATGGTCGGGTCGGCGACGCTTTGGATGATGCCTTCAAAGAAGGCGAGCAGAACCGCCGCCGCGGCCGTGCCCGGCAAATTGCCGAGGCCGCCGATGATCACCGCCATGAAGCAGACCGGTAGGATGTCGACACCGCCGCGGAAATCGACCGTTGTGATCGGGGCCGCGACCGCGCCGCCGAAGGCAGCAAGTGCAAAGCCAATACCGAAGGTTAGGACGTATATGCGTTTTGCGGGAATGCCCATGGCGATCGCCGTATCGCGGTCATGGCGCACCGCGCGCATCCAGGTGCCGACCGTCGTGTGTTGCAGGAATAGGAAGAAGGCCACAAGCGCTGCGACCGAAAGCACGGCGGCAAAGATCCGATAGACGTCGTATTCGATGCCGAATAACGGGACGGTGCCGGTGATCGGAGGAAGGATGCGCCGCGGCATCGGTCCGAAGCCGATGCGCACGCTTTCCTGAAGGATCAGCGAAAGACCGAAGGTCGCTACGATCGACAGCCCGGCGCCGCCGCGGATAGGCTGGATGACCACACGCTGGATCAGCGCACCAAGAATAAACCCAATCAACGGCGCGACGATAAAGCCGAGCCAAAAGTTGCCGGTCGCTTGCAAAGTGAACCACGCCAGTACCGTGCCGACCATGAAGAAGTCGCCATGAGCAATATTGATGACGTCGAGCAGTCCGAAAATCACCGACAGGCCGAGTGCGATCAGCGCGATGATCAGCCCCCAGATCAGCCCGTTGAGGGCAAGCAGCAACAACGTGTCCATCATGACGCGGTACGATCTTTGCGTTGGCCGCAGCGAAGATATTGTCCGGGCAAGCCGGCTAAGACGCAATGGCTCGCGGTTGGCGTTGCGTAACGTGTGATCATGTGCGGCGTTACAGCGCACAATCCAGGATGGTGCGGGCGCGGCGCACGCGCAGAGCGGCGAAGGGGGGCCATCGCCTCAGCCCCCTCTCGAAAGCGCGGCGAGCGCGCCCGTCGGCACCATGTGCCGCTCCAGGTTCAACGCCTCCGGCGAAAGACCCAGTGCCAGGCCAACAAGTTGAGGAAGATGAAGGACCGGCATGTCCAGGTCTTGTCCCAAGTCCATTTCGATTTCGCGCTGGAAGCCGTCGAGAACCGTGTGGCAGAGCGGGCAGGGCGTCACCATGGTCTTCGCCCCGTTGGTCTTGGCCGAGAGGATGTGTTGGCCGGTGAGCTTGATTGCGACTTTCTCGTCGTGTGCGGCGGTATGGAAGCCGCAGCACTCGGTGCGCCCGCTGTAGTCAATCGGGCGGCACCCGAGGATTTCGGCGAGCCGTTCGAGCGCGACGTTGTTGCGGGAATCGACGAAACCATAGCGCAGCGGCGGACGGGTGATGTGGCAGCCGTAGAAGGCCGCCACGGTCAGATCGGTCAGCGGGTTGACCACCAGCTGGCGCAGCCGCGCCTCGCCGATATCCTCGTGCAACACCCAGAGGAAATGACTAATTTTGGTGCGGCCGCTGTACTTGAGATTCTCGTCAGCCAGCCGCGCATTGACCGCCTGCGCGAGATCCTCATCGCTGACGAAGGCGGCGTGTGCGTCGAGCAGATTGAGCGTGCATGTATTGCAAATTGTCATCAACGGCAGCTGCTCGCGTTCCGCCAAAGCGAGGATGCGCACGTTGAGGGTGTAGAAACCGGCGGGATCGATGGCCCTTAGTTCACGCGCGCCGGTGCAGGTCGCCGAGTCCAGTTGCAATAGATCGAGGCCGAGCTTGGCTGCCACGCGATGGGTGGCAACGTTGAGCTCCGCACAGGTGCTGCGCGCCGAGCAGCCGGGATAGTAGGCAAACTTCATTGCGTGCCCGCCCTTCGTCCAAGCAGGCGTCGCGCCGGTTCGGCGGCCGCCGTTTTGATGGCAAGTAAGGTCTTGAGCGGATTGATCTTGCCGCGCAACAACAGCCGTACTATGCGCGGCAGGTTGGCGAATGCGCGCAGCCCCTGCACGCGCAGGACCAGTGCGCCGGGATCGACCCGCCCGCGCGCGGCGACGAGCGCCCGCAACGCGCGCGAATGGCCGGCCAGCTCGGGTAGCAACTCGGCCGCCTTGGCCTTCAGCGGCTCGATCACTCGGCTGACGATCGGGATGGCGGCGGGGCAGGCCTCTTCGCATTTGTAGCAAGAGACGCAGTTGAAGATGCCGGTGAGCGCGAGTGAGCGCGCGACCTTTTGCGGACTGTTGCGCGGATCGAGCGCGGTCTGTCCGAGTTGCACTAGCGGCGCGGGACCTGCGAAGTCGGTCAGGTCGCCGAGGCCGATCACCGGGCAGGCCGAGTAGCAGCACATGCAGCCAATGCAATCGAGCGCCTTCGAAGCATCCTTCATCTGCTTGTGCGAGAGTGGCTCGGGAAAGCCGGCATAGCGAGCAGGGCGTTCGATCCAAGGCTCAAGACGCGCCACTTTGTCCTCGAAGGGCGCGCGGTCGACGACCAGGTCGCGGATGATTGGTAGATTGCGGAGCGGCTCGATCGTCATTGTGGGTTCGACCGCTTCCCAGCAGGCGAGCACTTCGCGCCCGTTCATCCTTAGCGCGCAACTACCGCACATCTTCGAGCCGCAGATCCAGCGATAGGCGAGGTCGGTCGCCTCGTTCTCGGCAATCCAGTTGAGAGCATCAAGTACGCGCATCCGTTTGCGATACGGTACATTGAAACTTTGATAGCGGGCGCCGCGTTCGTCGAAGCGGCGAATGCGCACTTCGATCGGATCGCCGGGCGACAAGCGCGCATTGCGTGCGGCCAGGCTATCGTGGCGCTCGAACTGACCGAGCCTGCTGGCGGCGCTTATTGGCGAGGCGATTGCGGGCGCGGGCATTACCAGGTGACCTCAAGATTGTCCCGGATTTCGAAACCGGGCTCGAAGAAAGGCAATTCGTAAGGCCGCTGCTCGAACCGCAGCCCGTTGCCGGATTTTTTGAGGACATTGGCGACGAGCCAGTTCTTGTTGTCGGTCGCAGGAAAATCGCGGCGAAAGAATGGCCCGCGGCTCTCTTTCCGTTCCAGCGATGAATGAACGATCAGTTCGCAGGCGTCGACCATGTTGACCACGTCGATGGCGTCCAGCCATTCATAATTCGCCGTGCGGGTCTGATTTGCGATGGTCATGTCGGGCAACAACTCGAGTCGGATCTGTTCGATGTCGTCGAGCGCCGAACGCATGCCCGCAGCGTCCTTTTCCACGCCGACCTTGTCCCACATCAAACTACGAAGTTTTTCCTTCAGCTTAACGGGCGTAATCGCTGAGCCCGGTGCACTGCGCAGCCGTTCGAGCCGGCGGGCTTCCGCATCGTATTCGCTTTCGGATATCGGCGTGTTGTTGAGTCCGTCGAAATCGGCGGCAATGCCGTCGGCAACCACCTTACCGTCATAGGTGGCGAGGCCGATCAACCCGTTGCTGTGCCCGCCCACGCCGCCGGCGACATAAAGGCCGGGGATTGACGAGCGCATCGTTGCAGTATCGACGTCAATGCCGCCCTGCCGGTAATGCGAGGTGACTGCGGTTTCGACCAGCTGGTCGGGAAATTTAAGGCCGAGCTGACGGAAGGTCTTTCCATAGGTCGTATAGGCTTCGACTTCGGTAGCATCGCAATGATCAAAGCCGGCATAGTAGCCGCCCTCGTAACGCGCCTTGCCGGCGCGCACCTGCTTCGCCAGAGCTTTGAGCTGCACGGTGTAGGGACCGAAGGCGAGCGGGTCGTCGTTCTGTTGATTGAAGAATTCCTCGCCGAGGGAATTGACCATGCGCGCAGACTTCTCTGAGCCCAGCATGGGATTCGGATAGACCTGCATGCGCTGCCAACACGGCGGCTCGGCGATGTCATTGGTGTGCCACCATTGCATCTCCATGTTCACCAATGTGGCGCCGGCTCGCCACGCCATCGCGATCCCGTCAGCGGACATTTCGCGCGTGCCGGTAGAGCGCTGGTGTAGACGATCGGAATAACCGGTGGCCAGCACGACCGCGCGCGCCTGCACCACAATGAATTCACCAGTCATGTAGTTGAGACAGAAGACCCCGCCGACGCCGCCGTTGCTATTGCGCAGGAGTGCGGTTGCCACCGTTTCCTCTACCCGCGGGATTCCTGCGCGGATGATCTGCTTTCGCCGCAGATCCATGAACGGCACGCCAGAATTTCCCTGAACGTTCGCCGCAACACTACGGATCGCTCCCGGGCTGGTCACGACATTGCCGGCATCGTCGCGGCGGAAATAGAGACCGAGCTCCTCCAGCTCTGGATAATAGACCTGCTCGATCCACTCGCCGCAGCGGCGCGCCCACTTTTGATCAATGAGAAATTGATTGTGATACTTGATCAGGAACTCGGCGGTGTTGCGCGCCTGCGCTTCGGTATTGCCGAGTAAGCGTCCAGAAATGACGAGGTTTCCGGCAAATAGCGAGGCGCCGCTTTTGCCGACTAAGCCCTTGCAAATGATGAGGGGCTTGAGACCGCATTTATGGAGACTGAGTGCCGCGTAACAGCCGGCGGCACCACCCCCAATGATTGCGACATCGGCCGTCAATACTTGCATGGCCGTCCCCTGCTGCCGGGCTCAGGTAATCATGCAAATTCGCCAACCCCTATGCTGTAATTTTGCACCACCCAGTGCTCAATTGTTGTAGGCTTTGCTCGGGAGAAAGCCGTGGCCACCAGATCGCAAATGACCCCAAACCCCGCAAAATGGGACGATCTGAAGGTGTTTCTTGAAGTTGCCCGTCACGGCAGCGTGCACGCGGCCGCCAAACGGCTGAAGCTCGACCATTCAACCGTCTGTCGCCGCATCGGCCGGTTGGAGTCGCTTTTGGCGGTGAAATTATTTGACCGCAGCCGCAAAGGCATAACAATTCGGCATGAGGCCCAAGGTCTACTCAAGCACATCGAGCAGATGGACCGTCATGCTGGCTCGATCGAGGACGCAATCGCGCGCGGTGGCAACGATGCATCACAAGTCGTGCGCATTGCGACAATGGAGGGAATTGCCAGCGGTTATCTAGCGCGATGTCTGCCGGCGCTCAGCCAGTTCGGGCAAAACCTAAAGATCGAACTTGTCAGCATCCCGCAAGCAGTGGACTTGAACCGCAAGGAAGCTGATATTTTTCTGAGCTTCTTCAATCCCGATGCGCGCGGACTTAAGAGTTCGCTGTTGGGAAAATTCTCGCTATTTCTCTATTGCTCGAAAGAATACCTGCGACGGTACGGGATGCCGCGAAGTCGCGAGGATCTCGATCGTCACGTATTTGTCGGCTACATCGACGATCTGCTGGCGATCAATGCGGTTCGATGGCTGGACGAGGTGGTCACCGCACCGGTGATGAGCTTCCATAGCAACAGCGTTATTGCGCAATGCAATGCAGCCGTTTCCGGGCTTGGAATTGTGCTTCTGCCAACCTTTGTGGGCGTCGGGGTCACCGGTCTGCAGCGGATTTTATCCGACAAGGTGTCGGTTCAAAGAGATGTGTGGGTTTCCGTTCGCACGGAACAAAGCCACTTAGCGAGGATCAAGTCCGTCACGCAATTCCTAAAACATATTTTCGCCCGCGACGTGGATTTCTTGTCGGGTAAGGTCGACAAACTCGTTGTCTATTGAAATTGATCAGCGGTTGGCGGCTGATGGTCGGTGCGATCCTTTCGGTCGTCCGCGCGCAGGCGATCTCACCGCCGATGCGCGCGTGCGTGCAGTCGTCATATCGGTATCGCGATTGCTTCGCACACTGCGCCAGGTGCCACTGGCGACCCGGTCGTCTACGGCCTGTTGAATGAGGGCGATCAGCTCGCGCACCGCAGGCGCATGCGCGCGAACCCGGCTTACCCCCATCGACCAGGTGATTGCCAGCCCGCGGATCGGCGCGCCGCTGAGCTGTCCGGATTCGATTTCAGCCTGTACGGCGCAGTAGGGGGTAATTGTGTAGCCGATGCCTTTCTTAACCAGATCATGAGTCAGCGGTTGGCCCTCTACCTCCAGAAATGGTTGGAAGTTGAGACCATGTTCGGCCATCGCTTGCTCTGCCGCGAGCCGGAGCTGGTTGCGTCTAGAAATAAGAATGATTGGCACTTCAGCGAGATACTTCACCGGCACCGGCTTGTTCAGGTCGAGGTCAGTATCGGGAGGCCCGACGAGGTAGACGTCCTCGGTAACCAGTGGCGTCATGTCGAAGCTGTCAACGCTGCGCTTGCCACTGAACAGGATTGCCACGTCTACCTGCCGCGTTTGCAACAGCTCTTCGATGATATGCACGAATGCCTCGTGCACCTTCAGGGTCACAGTGGGATAGGCCTTGTGATAGGCAGAGATGACCGCACTCGACAGGACGGAACGCATTGCTGTTGGCAAGCCAAGTGAAACTGTTCCAGTCGGTTTTTCCGCTGCGCTCGACATTGCCACGCGTGTTTTAGCGACCTCGGCGAGAATGCGCTCGGCATGCTCTCGCAACTGCTCGCCGGCTTCGGTCAGCGTGACCCCGCGATGGTGGCGAAGGAACAGCCGCGTGCCGAATTCCTCTTCGAGCATGGCGATCTGTCGCGTTAGCGCTGGCTGGGCGATCCGCACAATGCCAGCGGCGCCTTGCAGGCTGCCGGCCTCGGCAACGCTGAGGAAGTTGGATAGCGCACGCAGATTCATCGGACAGTCCTCCGCGCCCCGACCAAAGTATGCCAAAATTATATCGCTCTAATCAATAATATATATTTTTGTTAGAGCTCGCCTGTCGCTATCGTTCCCCTCGCGATCGACAAACGGGAGCGGATATGGCGGATAAGCAAGATCTGCTGCTCATTCCAGGGCTGGTATGCGACGCCGCGGTCTGGGGTCACCAGCTGGCGCATTTGTCCGAAGTGGCCGAGGTGCGCGTGCCGCCGGTGACTGAAGGCGAGAGCATGGTGGAAATGGCGCGCATCGTGCTCGATTTTGCACCGCCGACGTTCGCGCTCGCCGGCTTTTCTATGGGTGGATACATTGCGCTCGAAATGCTGCGTCAGGCCCCGGAGCGCATCACGCGGCTGGCGCTGCTCGACACCTCAGCACGCGCCGATACGCCGCAAAAAGCCCAATGGCGGCGCACCGCGATAGCGGCCTGCGAACGTGGCGAATTTGCCTCGATCATTGAAGGCATGATGCCCGTGCTGCTGCATCCCGATCGGCAGATCGGCCCACTGCCGTCATTCGTACACGCGATGGCGGAGCGCGTCGGTGTAACGGCCTTCACACGCCGCCACCGCGCCATCGGCATGCGGCAGGATTCGCGCGATCTGCTGCGCGCGGCCAGGCAACCGGTACGCGCAATCTGCGGCCGCGAGGACGGCATGAGCACAATCGCTGAACACGAGGAGATCGCTGCGCTCGCGCCCAATGGTCGCTTCTCCCTCATCGAGCACTGCGGCCACATGACAATTCTCGAGCAGCCGCAGGCGGCAACCGCGTTGCTGCGTGACTGGCTGCTCTACGACGCGTGAGGAAAAAAACCTGTGACCTATCGTCTGGCTGTCGATATCGGAGGCACTTTCGTCGACGCTGTTATGTTTGACGTGCGCAATGGCGAATGGCGCCTGGAAAAGAGTTTTACCACGCCTGGCAACGCGGCCGCTGGCGTCAACGCTGCAATCAAGCGCCTCGGCCTTGACGGCAGCGCGCTCGATTCCTTCATCCACGGCACGACACTCGGGCTCAACACCGTGCTCGAGCACAAAGGAGCGGTGACCGGGATCCTGACCAATGCCGGTTTCGAAGATATCTTCGAGATGGGTCGCTACAATCGTGACCGCACGCAAATGTATTCGCTCGAATACGATGTGCGGCCGCCTTTGGTGCCCAAGCGCATGCGGCTCGGCATCCGCTGCCGCATGAATGCTGCCGGCGAGGAACTCGAACCTCTCGACGAAGAGGCTGTGCGTGCGGCCGTGCGCCAGCTGGTCGACAAATGGAAGGTGCAGACCATCGCCGTCTGCTACTTGCATGCCTACCGCAATCCGGTTCACGAGCAGCGCACGCGCGACATCATCCGCGCCGGATGGCCGGATCTTTCGGTGTCGATTTCCAGTGACATCGTGCGCGAATATCGCGAATACGAGCGCTCGGCCACCACAGTGGTTAACGCCTATATCCAGCCGATCTTCCGCCGCTATATCGGCTCGCTGGAGAAGACCCTCGCCGAGCAAGGCTTCAATGGTTCATTCTACATCACTCGCTCCGGCGGCGGCGCGCTGCTCGCCCACGATTCAGCGGCGGTGCCAGTGCACACGATCTTCTCCGGTCCTGCCGGTGGACTGATCGGCGCAGCACGCTTGAGCGAAATCCTCGATCGCGCGAATCTCATCGCGGTCGACATAGGTGGTACCAGCACTGACGCCTGCGTGGTGCGCGACGGTGTGCCAACGCTGAAATACCAAGCGGAGCTGGAAAAGCTGCCGCTGATGATTCCGGCCTACAATATCTCCACCATCGGCGCGGGAGGCGGCAGCATCGCGCGGGTTGAGGGTGGCTTGCTCAAGGTCGGTCCGCAATCCGCCGGCGCCGAGCCGGGGCCGATCTGCTACGGTCGCGGCGGCGTGCAGCCGACCTTTACAGATGCCGCCGTCGAACTCGGCTACATCGATCCGGACAATTTCCTCGGAGGCGAGGTACGGCTCGATGCTGCTGCCGCACGCGCGGGTCTCGTCAAGCATGTCGCTGACCCACTCGGCCTCACTTCGATGGAAGCGGCGCGAGGCGTCTTCGACGTGCTGCTCGCACGCACAGTCAGCGCGATCCGCGAGATCACCGTGCAGGAAGGCTTCGATCCGCGCGAATTCAGCATGCTCGCCTATGGCGGCGCGGGTCCGATGTTCGTGCCGTTGGTCGCACGCGAGATGGACGTGCGCGAAGTGGTCGTGCCTCAAGCGCCAGCCGGCTTCTCCGCCTGGGGCATGCTGATGACTGACCTGATGCAGGAATATTCCGAGACCATGGTCGGCCTGCTCGAGCATATTGGCATGGAGCGGCTGCGCGGCATCGCGCAGCGGCTCGCCCGGCTGGCCGATGAGGGCCTCACCCGCGGTGGCTTCGCTCCCTCCGATCGCAGCATCGAATACGCAGCGTCGCTGCGCTACTTCGGACAAGAGCACACGCTCGATACGGTGCTAGAAGAGGGCGACGATATCGCGAGCATCTGCAGGCGGTTCGACGTCGTGCACAAGCAGCGCTACGGCCACACCATGACCGACCCGGTGCAGCTCGTGCATGTACGAGTGCGCGGCATCGGTCGTACTCCGCGGCCGCAATTGCGCACCATTCCACCCCGGACCGGCGCCGGCCCGGTACCGCGCGCAAGCCGCAAAGCGTTCTGCTTCGCGCTCCGATCGATGGCGGACTTCGCCGTCTACGACCGCAACGAGCTCTGCGACGGCGACGTTGTGCGGGGACCGGCTATCGTCGAGGAAAACACGACCACGCTCGTTTTCTTTTCTGACCAGCGCGCGACCGTCGACAAATATGGACATCTATTCATCACGCGGGTGAAGCCATCATGAGTAGACGCAACGCATCGGCTACCGATCCCGCGACCGCGGAGGTCATTCGGCATTATCTCGCTTCCGCGGCGACAGAAATGGAGCGCACGCTAGTTCGCACGGCCTATTCGACGATCATCTACGAGATCAACGATTTCGGCCTGTCGATCTTCGACCGCAATTTGAATCTGCTGGCCGATGCGACCGGTCTGCCGTTGTTCCTCGGCGCTAACGAATACGCGATCCGACAGACGCTTACGAACAGCAAATGCGGGCCGCTCGATCCCGGCGATGTCATCTACATGAACGTGCCGTATTGGAGCGGTGCCCACACCAACGACGGTGTGCTGGTCGCGCCGGTTTTCGTCGACGGCGCAATCGTTGCCTATACGGTGGTGCGCGCGCATTGGACCGACATGGGCGGCAAGGACCCGGGATACATCCTCGATTCCACTACAGTGCACCAGGAAGGGATCATGATCCCCGGCGAGAAGATCGTACGCCGAGGCGAGCCGAACGAGGAACTGTTGCGGATCATCCGTATCAATTCGCGCGCGCCGGAAACGGTCATGGGCGACTTCAACGCAGAGGTGGCCTGTCTGCGTACCGGCGTCGCGCGGATCAGCGAGTTATATCAAAAATACGGCGCCGAGACGGTGGAGGCCTCGATCGAACGCATCCTTGCCGCGGGCGAAGAACAGGCGCGGTCGGCGGTGCGCGCGATGCCCGACGGTGAATGGGAAGCCGAGGACTGGATGGACAATGACGGGGTCAATGACGACCTCGTGCGCGTGCATGTCCGCGTCGCCATCGAGGGCGACGCGATGACGATCGACTATTCCGGATCGAGCCAGAAGGTCGACGGCCCGATCAATCTCGGCCTCGGCATGGCGCGTTCGGCCGCGCGCATCTGCTTCAAGAGCCTGACGACCCCGCACGAACCGTCGAACGGCGGACAATTCCGGCCCCTCAAAGTGGTCGCGCCAGAAGGAAGCCTGTTCAATGCAGCCTATCCCTCGCCGGTCTTCACAATCTGGGCCGGGGTCAGCGCAGTCGAGACCATCTACAAGGCGCTCGCACAGGCGGTGCCAGAGAAGATGTGGGCGGGATCCGGCGGCGATCTCGGCGATCCTGGCTTCTATGGCAAGGAGCCCTATACCGGCCGTCAAATCTGGCACCAGACTAATGCGGGTGTGGGGTGGGGTGCGCGCATCGATCAAGATGGCATCAACACCACGCAGCACGTGTCGATGTGCACAGTAAAAAACATTCCTGTCGAGGTGGTGGAAGCGCGGCTGCCGGTGATGGTTGATCGCGCCGGATTCCGCCAGGATTCCGGCGGGCCTGGTCGATTCCGCGGTGGGCTCGGATCGGTCCGCGACTATCGCTTCCTTGCGCCCTTCGGCGCGCTTACGATTTTGAAAAAGTCGCGCACACCGGGCTGGGGCCTCGCCGGCGGCAAACCCGGACCGTTGAACTTAAGTATTCTCATTCCAAATACACAGCGCGTGGATTGGAAGGAACACTTCGACCGCGACATCATCGCATACGCCGACAACGCGTATCTGTATGACAATAAGCCGCCAGACGTGATTTATTGCGGCATGTTCCGCGGCGAATTCGGACCGGGCGATGTTATCTCCTATCTGGCCGACGGTGGCGGCGGTTACGGCGATCCGTTCACGCGCGAGCCGGAGCGCGTGCGCAGCGATGTGATTGACGGCTATGTTAGTCGTGCGGCCGCCGAGCGCGAATACGGCGTCGTTCTTACTGACGCTCTCGACATTGACTGGGAAGCCACAAAAGGCGCGCGCCGCGCGGCGCTGCGCAAAAAGGATCTTGGCGAAGCGCCCATCCGTCGCCCGCCGGGCAAGAAGTAGCGCGGCGGTGCGGGCTGTGCCGGCGATCGCAAGTAACGAAAAAATAGCGAGGGACTAGAGGAAACGACCATCAACGGGAGGTTTGCATGACGATACTGAGCCGCATGCTTACGAGGTTCGCATTTGGCGTGGCCCTCGTGTTTTCGATGAGTCTGCCGGGAATGTCGCAGACATCGAACCAACCGATCAATATCGGCGGCACGCTGGGATTGACCGGACCGTTTGCCGGGCCATCGGTCGAATACAAGGCGGTCTATGATTATTGGCTTGCCGAAGTCAACAAGCGGGGCGGTTTGCTCGGCCGACAGGTCAAGTTGACAATCTACAACGACGAAGGAACGCCGACCATCGCCCAAGGTCTGTTCAATCGATTAATCACCCAGGACCACGCAGACCTCTTGCTCGCGCCATTCTCAACCTTTGTCGGCGGCGCGATCGTTCCGATCGTCCTGTCGCACAAGAAAATCCTATTCAACGGTGGCTTCGTTGGGATAAATATTTTCGGAGCCGCCAAGGGATCGATCATCGGCAGCTATACCTATCAAGAACCCGACTATACGCGTGGCGTCTTTGAGCTAATCAAGACTTTGCCCGCGGATCAGCGGCCGAAAAGCGTGGCAATATTTACCGCGCAGAATCCATTCCCATTGATCGTCCGTGACGGCTTCGAAGGTAAGGGCGGCGCGCTCAACTTCGCGAAGGCCGCTGGTATTGCGGTTGTAGTCAACGAGCAATATCCCCCCAATACGACCGACTTCACGGGCTTGGTGCAAAAGGCGAAAGCCGCCAATGCCGAACTACTGCTTCAACTCGGCCTACCCAACGATTCACTTCAGGTGGCGCGTAGCGTGCAGCAGCTCGGCTACAAGCCGAAGCTCTTTTGCACCTGCGGCTCACAGGTCACTACGCTTCCGGCGTGGACGAAAATGGGTGCAGCGGGCGAGGGTGTGATCGGCACCACGATCTCCTGGCCGACTCAGAATTTCCAAGGTTTGTCGGAGTTGCAAAGTTTCTTTAAGTCCCGCGGCTACGACACAATTCCGGCCTACGGCGTTGTCGCTTACGCGATCCTGCAAGTGCTCGAACAGGCGGTGCAGGGAGCCAAGACGCTCGATGACGAGAAGCTGAAGCAGTACATCCTCAGCCATGAGTTCCACACGGCTGCTGGCAATATCAAGTACCAGACCGATGGAACGCCGGTTTACAGCCAGGTCATCCTTCAATACCTGAAGGACAAGAACGAGGTGGTCTGGCCGACACAAATAAAGACCGCCAGTCCCGTCCTTCCGTTGCCATAAGCCGGACCGGCGCGATGGCTCAACCGCTCCTTTCAGTCGATTCGATCGTAAAGAGGTTCGGTGGGGTCATCGCGCTGGACGGCGTGTCGTTCGACGTCGCGCCGACCACGATCACCGGGTTAATCGGCCCGAACGGATCGGGTAAGACGACGGTTCTCAACGTAATCAATGGTGTGTTTAAACCTGACAGCGGTAGGGTGAGCCTCGGCAAAATGAGCATCGCCGGTCGGCGACCTTCCGACCTTGCGTCGATTGGCATTGCTCGCACCTTCCAGACCGCGCGGGTTTTCCGGACGCTCACGACGCTACAAAATGTCTATATCCCGCTGCTCCATCACGGCAGCTTGGAGCGGGCGGTTGCCGGCCAACGCGCGAAGGATCTGCTCGCTTTTGTCGGGCTCGATCGCCTGGCCTCGCTTGCGGCTAGTGAATTGTCCGGCGGGCAGCAACGGCTCCTGGAGTTTGCGCGTGCGCTGGTCACGAAGCCGAGTCTGGTACTGATGGATGAGCCTTTTGCCGGCGTGCATCCGGAAATCAAAAGCCGTCTCATCGACTGCATCAGGGCGGCCATGGCCCGCGACGGCACATCGTTCATCGTGGTGAGCCATGAGGTGCCCGAGCTGGTTGCGATGTCGGACGTCATGCTCTGTTTGGTCGGCGGCCGTGTTGCCTGCGCCGGCGCTCCGGCGACGGTCATACGCGATCCGAAGGTGGTCGAGGGCTATCTCGGCGGCGCCGAGGAAGTACAATGACAGCTGCCGTTGAGCTGCGCATTGCCGATCTAACCGCCGGTTACGTACCCGGCCACGCGATTCTGCGCGGCGTCAATCTCACGGCCAAGCCCGGCCGCATCACGGTGGTGTTGGGGCCGAACGGGGCCGGCAAGTCAACCATGCTACGCGCCGTGGCAGGTTATCTATCGCCTGAAGCAGGTCGCATTTCGCTTGGTGATGCTGATCTCACGCGGCTTCCAGCATTCCGCCACATCGAACACGGCGTCGCTTTCCTACCACAGGGCCGCTCGACCTTTCCTGATCTCACCGTGGCCGAGAATATCGAGCTTGGTGGCTGGGTTCTGCGGTCGGACCGACGGCGACTGCGGCAGGCTTTCGACGAGGTCTTCGTGCGATATCCAACGCTCGCGACCCTACGCGACCGGCCGGCCGGCAGCCTGAGCGGCGGCCAGCAGCGCACCGTCGAAATCGCGCGCCTGCTAATGGCAAATCCAACTGTACTCCTGATCGACGAGCCTTCGGTTGGTCTGGCCCCAAACATCGCGCGCCAAATCTATCACGAGCTGAAAACATTCCGTGACGAAGGCCGCACGATCCTGCTGGTCGATCAAGACGTGCGTGCGGCGATCCGGATTGCCGATTACGTCTATGTGCTCAATTCGGGAAAGAACGACATTGAAGGCGATCGCTCGTCATTCGAAGGCGATCTTGGAACCATGGTGCGGCGATGGCTTGGCGTTTGAAACAAAAGAGCCGGACACCGCGATGCTGACCATCATGCTGCAAACCATCGCGGACGGAATTCTGCTGGGACTAGTGTACGCGGTAGCGGCCCTCGGTCTGAGCCTGCTGCTCGGCATCATGGGTATCATCAACGTCGCTCACAGCGCTTTCATCATGCTCGGTGCGTTTTTCGCGCTTGGAATGCTGGAGCACTTTCACATCGATCCGATCGTGTCGTTCGCGCTTGCGATGCCGCTCTTCTTTGCGGTAGGGGCCATAGTATTCCGCACGATCGTCATCCGTATGGAGCACGCCGAGCAGAATCAGGGTCTGGTGGCGATGTTCGGCCTCATGGTGCTGATCGAGAATGTTGGCACCATCTTTTGGACGACGAACACCCGCGTCGTCACGGTCGGCTACAGCTACCTTCAATTGCAAGTCGGATCGCTAACATTGCCTGCAGTCCGCGTTGTTGCGGGCCTGTTGGCAATTGTGTTGATCGCAGGCTTCTGGGCCTTTCTGAATCTTACGATGAACGGCCGCGCGATACGGGCGATGGCACAAAACCGCGACGCCGCCGTCGCAGCCGGCATCAACGTAACGCGCCTCTCGCTAGTCATGTTCGGTCTCGGTATCGCGTCGGCAGGCGCAGCCGGCGTTGTCATCGCGATGGTGTTTCCGTTCGCGCCGCAGACACAGATCGAGTGGCTGAGCTGGGCGTTCCTCGTCGTCATTCTCGGTGGATTTGGACGGGTAGAGAACACGCTCGCCGCTGGGCTTTTGACCGGGCTCATTCAGACGATCGCAACGGCACTGATGCCGTTCGACTACGTCTATCTTCTGCTTTACGTGGCCCTTGCCACCGTGCTCGTCTTGCGCCGCGAGGGTCTGCGCGGCGCGGTTCGTCGGACGATCTAGGCCGCCATGTTCTCTCTTTATTTCCTACCGTCGCAACAATCCGCCGACAAAGATCGCCAGCGGGTTGGTCGCTGGGCAACCGCAGCTGGCGTCGCCACTCTGATTGGTTACGGGGTTTTCACGCGCAACTTCGAAAACCTCAACATGTTCGGTGTTATCTTCATGTATGTGGTGATGACGCAGGCGTGGAATATCCTTGGCGGCTATGGGGGTTATTTCAATTTCGGCATTGTTACGTTCTTCGGCGTTGGCGCCTATACGACGGCCTTGCTCTTTCACTTTTTCGGTCTGTCGCCATTTCTGACTGCGCCGCTTGCCGGGTTGGCGGCAGCACTGCTCGCCTTCCTTATCGGCATACCGACCTTGCGCCTACGCGGAGCCTATTTCGCCGTCGTTACCATGATCGTGACCTTCGCGATGCAGATCCTGGTGCTTGATCTGCCGTTCACGCAAGGGGCGATCGGCGTGTTCCTGTCGCCGCTTGATCTCGATCCGCGCACGACCGAGCAGCTATTTTACTTCGTGTTTTTAGGTGCGGCAGCAGCGACGACAGGGCTCACCTACGCTATTCAGCATTCCAATTTTGGCTGGGCGCTGGTGGCTATACGTGAGGACGAAGACGCCGCCGAGATCATCGGTGTACGAACGACGGCGGTCAAATGGATCGCGAACGCGATCGCTGGGTTCGCCACCGGTATAGTAGGCGGCTTATACGCCATCCGTATTCTCTACATCGAGCCGACCAGCACGTTCTCACTCGACATTTCGCTCAATGTCGTTCTCATGGCAGTAATTGGAGGCGCCGGTACATGGCAGGGCCCCCTCATTGGTGCGCCGCTGGTTCTTGTTGTCGCGGAAGTGCTACGCGTAAACGTCACCTCCGAGGTTAACCGGGTGATTTTCAGCCTCATCGTCATCGCGATGGCGCTATATGCGCCGCGCGGAATTATGGGTCTGGCGTACCGTCTGCGTCGGAAACGCTGAGCTTAACTTATTCAAGCCCAGCACGCCGCGCCGCTACTCGAGAGATTGCCGACCAGTCCTTTCTGGCGTCTCCATGTGCGATCGCGTCGAGATAGTTGTCGCGCAGCACGCTCGCGAAAGGCAGCGGGACGTTGGCGGCTTCACCGGCGTCAAGGGCGAGCTTGGCGTCCTTGAGCCCCAGCATGAGGTCAAATCCGGGCGGTTCGAAACGTCCGTTAGCGATCATTCCGGAATAGATCCGATAGATCGGCACGTCGAAGATCGAGCCGACGACGACGTCCAGAACTGTGTTCGGGTCCATTTTGTACGCGCGAGCTAGAGCTGTTGCCTCGCCCATGGCCTCCAGAACACACGCAACCATCAGGTTCCCCGCGATCTTGGCGACGTTGGAATTACGCGGATCTGTGCCGAGCTGCCAGGTCCGCTTGCCCATGGCATCAAACAGTGGCTGCACTTTTTGAATCATCTCCGGATCGCCGGCCGCCAAGATATTGAGGTTACGCTCGGCCGCCATTTCCGGCCGTCCATAGACGGTGGCGGAAAGATAAGGCACGCCCTTGGCCAAGTGGGTTTTGGCAAGCTCATCGGCGCATGCGAGCGAGGCGGTCGCCATGTTGATATGGATCGGCGCCTTTCCGCCGATCGGTAGGACGTCGCCCGCGATAAAAGTCGCGCGCATCGCGGCGTCATTTGGCAGCATGGAAATCACGGCGTCGCCGGAAAAGGCGTCTCGCGCGCTTGCCGCGATGGCCGCACCGTCGCGTTTAATCTCGTCAAGAGAGGATTGAGAAACGTCCCAGGCTAGCACCCGATGCCCGCCCTTTAACAGGTTGCGGGCCATCGCCTTGCCCATCCGGCCAATACCGATAAATCCGACTTGCATGTCCAACCTCGCGTTTGAGCCGATCGATCCGCGCTCCGCGCGAAACTGCGTTGCGCACCGAGGATTAATTCTCTTAAATCGCTGATCGTGGAACAATCAGAAACGACAGTTCATCGATAGCAATTCGTTATACTTATGATCGCAGGAGTATATCGCTTTGCCGATTAGTGCAGCCTATAGAGCAAGCAGTCGCTATCGTCCCGTGCAACCGTCACGTTCGTTGCACTGACGTCATTTCCATGCCTAACGAACGTGGTGATTTTACTGTCGAAGAGGTGCATTCCGATGGGTGACGAATCTGGGCCGAAGCGGACTCGCTTCTTCCGGATTCACCGAGCACTGGGCAACAAAGATCTTTTTGACGGTTTAATCAGCTCTACCGCAAGGGGAGATCGCGCCCCAAAAAGGAAAAGCTGGTAAGGGATATCATTGCCGCAAGCTCGCAATGGAAGAGACCGCCGCGAGGCGGTCTTTCTGCACGTGTTGGTCTAATCACGTTTTTTTAACCAGGACAGTTGCACCGTATCTACTCACTGAAACGGTAGCCAACATCCTATGTACACCATTGCAACAGCCGCTGCGGCGGTCGGCCGAAATAAGACTGCAATTCTGCGGGCGATCAAAACCGAAAAGATTTCAGCTGTTAAGGACAAGAACGGCGAGTGGCAGATCGATCCGGCTGAATTGCATCGTATTTATCCTCCATTACGCAGTGCGCCTGTGCGGGGCAACGACATGCAGCTGCGCCTGCATCAGTCGCCGTTGCTAACGCCAGTTTGAGGATCATGGCTCGCGCTCCCGCACCGCCAGGACGCGGTTTAGAACAAACATTGGGTTTGCTTGGCTGGCGCTGCCAACGCTTCGCCAATGAATGACCTGAACCGAACGCGAACAAACGTCATTGATCATCGCCGGACTCGTCAGTATTTTCGGGCTTTCCTCGAACCCGAGGCTCGCTCATAACGGTCTGGTTGGAGGTTCGAGTCCTCCCGGGCCCACCAACACCAAATTGTGTGTCTCAACGATATCTGCATTTCTGAGAGGTCTTTGTATGAGCAACCCGGAAGAATTGTCCTTTACATATTTTCCGGAAAACTATCGCTGGTCGCATGGCCTCCTCATTGGGCTGAATATGGCGCCTTGGGGTGGTGCCGAAATCGGAGAGGTCAATAGAGTTGGACTTAGGCTCAAAAATTGCGTGGGCGACGACGACGCGTGGTTTCAAGAATGGACCCGCGAGGCGCGGGCGGTGGAAGCGCGCGGTCGCGAACGAATTGCTGATAAGCGCACGGTGAGCGGAGCGCAATATCTTCACCGCGCCAGTGCTTACTATCATATCGGCGAACGTTTCTTGCAGCCGAAGAGCAAGGAGGGGCTCGACGCTTACGCTCGGGGCGTGCAGTGCTTTCGGGACGCCGCAAGATACATCAAACGGCCGCGCATGGAGCACGTCGAAATTCCGTATGAGGGGACGAGCCTCCCGGCGATATATGTCCATGCCGAGCCGGCCAATAAATCAGGCAAAGTGCCGGCGGTTGTTTTCTTCGACGGTCTCGATATCACCAAAGAGATTCAATATTTCAAAGGCGTTCCTGATCTCGTCGCCCGCGGTATTGCATGCCTCATAGTGGACGGTCCAGGAAACGGCGAAAGTATCCGCTTTCGAAATCTCTATTTGCGCCACGACACCGAGCACTATGCGAGCCCGGTATGGGAATATCTTGCGTCTCGGCCAGAGATCGATCCGAAGCGCATTGGCGTTATGGCAATCAGCTTGGGCGGCTATTACGCCCCGCGAGCGGCGGCATTCGAACAACGGTATGCGTGTTGCCTCGCCTGGGGTGCCCAGTGGGACTATCAGAAGATCTGGCGCGACCGCTTCGACCGCCTGGCGCAAGCGGACACGCCATCCCTTTCGGTTGCTGCACAACACATCTCGTGGGTCCTGAATGCCAGCTCACAAGACGACGCGCTCAGGCGCCTTGAGCCATTCAAACTGGATGGCGTTGTGCAAAAAATCACTTGCCCCTTCCTGATGCTACACGGCGAAGGGGACGAACAAATTCCCTTAAGCGAAGCACAGAAATGCTTCGACGCCGTCGGCTCGGATCGCAAGATAATGAAAATCTTTGCCCGTGAGGAAGGGGGCTATCACCACTGCCAGATCGATAACCAGAGCATCTGTTCGGCCTATATGTGGGATTGGCTCGAGCAGATCCTGGAGCCGGCGCGGTAAGCCGCGCCGACCCGTGGGATTTCGCTACTGATCGATATGAATATTGTTGTTGCGGACGACCTCGCCCCAGCGCGCAATCTCGCTCTTCATCAGCTTTCGTGCTGCTGCCACCGAGCGTTCATCTTTCGGATAGGGCTCCACGTCAGTTGCCGCCCAAATTTTAAGGAGGGCCGGGTCGGCAACAACCTCCTGGAGTGCAGCATTGAGCTTGTTGATCACCGGTTCTGGCGTTGCGCTTGGCGCGAATAAAGCCTGCCAGAATTGGATTTCCAGCTTGGGCCCGAACAAACTGACAAAGCTTTCAGCCGTTGGGAGTTTTGGCGTTTTTTCCTTTGCCGTGATGCCGTAGGCATTCAGCTGCCCGGCAGTGACCTGCGGCTCCACTGACTGCGGCGTGGCGAAGAACAGATCAACATGGTCGCCAAGGATGTCCTGCAACGCTGGGGCCGCGCCGCGATATGGAATCTGGTCGATCGTTACCTTAGCTTCCTGGGCTAGCAGCGACGTGGCCAGATGGCCGGTCGCCCCGTATCCGGGGATCGCGGCTTTCAAGGTCGTGGTCTTCATCAACGCAAGCAATTCGGGGAGCGTCTTTGCCGAAAGGGTCTTGCGGCCGATCAGCACCAGCGGGTTGCGGTTTATGAACATAACGGGCGTCAGGTCCTTCTCCGTATCGAACGGAAGTTTTTTATAAAGCGTTACGTTTGCGGATATCTGCAGGTTATGCAGAAGCAGCGTGTAGCCGTCGGGCGCGGCCTGCACGACTTTGTGTGTGGCGATGATGGTGCCGCCGCCACTTATATTTTCGACAATGAAATTTTGCTTTAGCTTGCTTGACAGCGCGCTCGCAACCTGGCGTGCGACTTGGTCGGTCGGGCCGCCGGCGGGGTAAGGCACGATGATCGTTACGGGCCGGCTCGGGTAGTCCTCCGCGCGAAGCGGTGTAGTGATTGCAAAAAGGCCAAGTGCGGCCAGTGCGATTGCGACGACACGCCTCATCACAGTTCCCTCCCAAGTTCTAGATTTTCTTGGAGCCTACGCCTCCGGGATAACTGGCAACAAGAGGTATGGCTGCTTGCCGGCTGCAAAGTGCAAACTGTTCCTGCTGTTGAAAATCTCCGGCGGCCGGTCGTCTTTATCAATATGCAGGAAGGGTCCCACCCCTTTCATTGGGTAGGGGGCATTGGGGAGGGCCGCGTCCTGGCCGTCTACTTCATAGTCCTTGCCGCGTACCGTGAGCGCGAGTCGGTAACCGGGCGGCACGACGATACTGGTTGGCCAGATTTCGACGTCGAGTTCGACCGGCTCGCCCGGCGTAAGTGGCCATTCCTCATCGTGCGTGTGCCAGGGCCGATAGGGCCGCGTGAGTTCCGGATCGACCTTGCGGTGCGACGCACGAAGCCAGCCGAGCCCCACAGGCACGCGCGGATCATTGGAGCCGATGAAGGTGACTTCCTTGCCCATGGGATCGAAAACGCGCAGCACCAGGAACAGATCGGCGTCGGTGGTCTGCGATGAAACCCATAGTTTCGCGGCGACCGGACCAGTGATTTCAAGGCTCCTCGTCAGTGGTGGTGTGCTGAAAGTGAGACCGCCGCCGGTCGTCTCATATGTTAGTGTGGTGGATTGCTCGGGCGCATTTGGACTTAAGGCCAGGTCATCTGGCTGTAGAAAATATTGCGTCCATTGTGTACGCGCGAGTGGCCATTCGTTTTCGCCGCGCAGCACGAACTTCTCAAACGGATGGCGAATGTTGAGCGAAACGCGGGGCTGCTGATTCCAACCGGTATCCTCGCCTTTGAGAAAGTGGCCGAAGAACCGCTTTTGCAATGCTTCGCCATAGCTGCTGTAGAAATGTGTAAAATGCGTATCGCCGTGGACTTCCAGCCACTTTTGCTTTGAGCCGGCGCGCAACCAGCCCTCAAAATTGCCGCGCGTATGCAAGCCCATGCCGCCCCAATTGCCGGCCGAGAGCAGTGGCGCCTCGATGTTTTCAAATTTTGCGGTCCGCGCCGCATAGTAATCGTCGAGCAGCCTGCGGCGCTTCGCTTCGCCGGGCGTGTCCGCGCAATTCTTGGCGAGCTCCTCGTTGGACAGCGTTTCAGGTCCGGCAACTGGTTCGCCCGTCACCACACTCTTGGCGCCGTGTGCACCGACGCCATGCTGCACGCTCGCCACCTGGCGCGGATGCCAACTATTGAGAAAATCGCTGAGGATGCCACCGTGTCTGCATAGCTCGCGATAGTAATCGGATGAACCTTCCCAGATGCACATTGCAGCGAGATGGGGCGGCCTCAGAGCGCCGACATTCCACTGGTTCATCGCGTAATAGGAGATCCCGTTGATGCCGACTTTGCCATTGCTCCACGATTGCGAGCCGGCCCATTCGACACACAGGTAAAGGTCCTGCGCCTCTCGCGTCGACCACACGTCGAGATATCCCGGTGAGCGTCCGGCTCCACGCGAGTCGATACGAACGCACACATAACCATCGGGCACCCACTTCTCCGGGTCGATGAGTTCCCAGTTCTGATACTTATTGCTGGACCCTTGCAGCACCTCAGGAGCGACTTTTGTCAGTCGCGTCCAATTGCCTTTGTATCCTTCCTGAAAAGAGAGCCCCTTTGCGTAAGGCCCGTAGCTCAGGATGACGGGATATCGGCCATTGATAACCGGCCGAAACACATCCGCGCGAACGACGGTGCCGTCATCCATCGAAATGGCGACGTCCCAATCGATAGTCATTCCGTCTCGTTGCTCGCTTTTTGATTGCCTCATGTGTGCATACGCTCCATAGCGCCGTTCCAAACAGGTGACTTAGCCGGGCTCTAAAGGCAGTCATAATCGTCGTTATAGCCGATAGCGTTTTTTTCCATGATGACTCATAATTGAAATTATGGAATTGCGGCATCTCCGGTACTTTGTGGCAGTCGCGGAAAAGCTGCATTTTTCGCGCGCGGCTGAGTATCTCGATATTTCGACACCGACGCTCAGCCATCAGATCCAGGCGCTGGAGAGCATGCTTGGCGCGCAGCTTCTTTCGCGCAAGAAGAAAAGCGCGGTATCGCTCACGCAAACTGGCAAGCGATTTCTCGAAGAAGCCCGCGCAACACTGAGGCAGGCCGAGAACGCGGAGCTTGTTGGAAAGCGCGCGGCGCGCGGCGATATCGGCTCAATTGCGATTGGCTATATATTATCTGCGAGCTGCGTCGGGCTGCTGCCAGAATTAATTGCGACCTTCCGAAAGGAAAATCCGAACGTTTCACTGCAAATCATTCGCATGGAAACATTCCCGCAAATGAAGGCGTTGATTGAGGGCCTCCTCGACGTCGCATTCATCAGGGCGCCACAGCGATATCCCGCCGAGCTCACTGGCTTCGTCATTCATCGGCATGCATACTATGTCGCTATTCCGGCCGGTCACCATCTGGCGAAACGAAAGCAAATCACGCCGGCTGTCCTGGCCAAGGAACCTTTTGTGTCCGGTACCCTTGAAATGGACGTCGGATTTTGGGGAAATCTGGGTGCGATATCGAAACTGGGCCAATCGCTTCGTATCGTCGAAAGGACTTCGGACATTTTTTCGCTGCTGACCCTTGTTGCGGCCGGTGTCGGGCTTGGCATTATTTCAGCGCCGATGCAGAACGTTGCAATTCCGGGCGTTGTATACCGAAAGATCGCCGGCGCTTTTCAAGAGGCCGAGATTGCGGTGGCTTACCGAAAGAGCGAAAGTGCACCAGCAGTAAAATCATTCATTCAACGGCTGCGAACAAAAGCGCGCACGCGTGACTAACGTTAGCGGATCGGTTCAATGATCTCGAAGCAAGGGCTGAGATCGCTTTCGGGCTCAGGAGATGATCGCCATGCATGATGCAGGCGTTCGTCTTCCGCTTCTGCTTCAGCCGATCCCGTTGCGGGGAATATTTGCGCGCAATCGCATTGTCGTGTCGCCGATGTGTCAATACGAATCGAGGAACGGAGGGCCTACCGACTGGCATCTCGTCAATCTCGGAAAATACGCCATCGGCGGCGCGGGTATTGTTTTCACGGAAGAAACCGCCGTAGAGGAGCGTGGCCGCAAAACCTACGAATGCGCCGGGATTTATTCCGACGATCACGTTCCCGCGTATCGAAGAATTACCGATTTCATTCGCAGCCAAGGCGCAATTCCGGCAATTCAGTTGGGGCATGCGGGGCGGCGCGCATCCAGCGACGCGCCGTGGAACGATTTCAAACCCCTGGATGCGAGCGATGCCGCGCGCGGTTTGAAACCGTGGATCGGCGTGTCGCCAAGCGCAATCCCCGCTTCCCGCGCCGGCTCGTCGATGCCGATTGCGATGTCAACGAGTGACATCCGAGACATGATCGGGATCTGGCGCGAGGCTGCCCAGCGTAGTGTCGATGCAGGCTTCGATATTTGCGAAATTCACGGGGCACACGGATACCTGATTCATCAATTCCTCAGTCCGCTTGCGAACGTGCGCAATGACGCCTATGGCGGGGATTTGGAAGGCCGGATGCGTTTTGCCCTAGAAATTACGGAGGCGGTGAGAGCGGTATGGCCGCAAGATAGGCCGTTGTTTTTCCGTTGTTCAGCCACCGACGGTCCGGAAGGACGCTGGGATATGGACGATACAATCGTGCTTGCACGCGAGCTGTCGCATCGCGGCGTTGATGTCATCACTTGTTCGTCCGGCGGCATCGCAGGGCCGATCAATACTGAAATCGTGCCGCGCGTTCCGGGCTATCACGTCCCCTACGCAGAACGCGTGCGGCGCGAAGCCGGGGTTAAATCGGTCGCCGTCGGGCTGATTACCGAAGCTCGTCACGCGGAGCAGATTCTTATTGCCGGGCAAGCAGATTTGATCGCGGTTGCAAGGGAACTCCTTTACAATCCGCATTGGCCTGTTCATGCCGCGAAAGAGTTAGGAATTGAGAACTATCTGGACATTCTTCCGCGCGGCCTTTCCTGGTGGCTAAAACGCCGAGAGCAAGTGCGCCGGTTGAAACCAAATTGAAGCGGGGGTAGCCATGTGGCGCCGCACAGCGGGGGCCCTTCTCTTCATTGTTGGATTACTCTCGCAGCAAGTAGCGTTTGCGCAGTATCCGACGAAGCCGGTGCATATCGTCGTTCCTTACCCGGCGGGCGGTGCAGTCGACGCGTTCGCGCGAATTTTATCGCAGCGTCTATCCGAGTCGTGGGGCCAACAAGTCGTCGTAGACAATCGGCCGGGCGCCAGCACCATGATCGGAGCAGAGCAGGTCGCGAAAGCACCGACGGATGGTTACACGCTTCTGCTGACTGCGGAACTGACTT
The DNA here is from genome assembly GCA_963762485.1 of uncultured Pseudomonadota bacterium. GTDB lineage: Bacteria > Pseudomonadota > Alphaproteobacteria > Rhizobiales > Xanthobacteraceae > Pseudolabrys. The sequence continues at coordinate 53,990 of CAVXLE010000005.1, forward strand.
TGGTGACGGTCCCGCACCTGCATGAAAAAATCCCTTACGATCCCCTCAAGGATTTTGCGCCGATCACTGCGCTGGTTTCGGCAACTCAGGCGCTGGTCGCCAATCCGTCACTACCCGTGAATACGGTGAGAGATCTCATAGAGCTCGCAAAAGCCAAGCCGGGCGAACTGACCTACGGATCGTTCGGTATAGGCTCCACAGGGCATCTCAATATGGAGATGCTCCAGGCCATGACCGGCGTGCGCTTCAACCACATTCCCTACAATGGTGCCGGGCCTGCGATGAGCGATGTCATTGGTGGTCACATCGGCTTCATGTTCGCTGCGCTAAGCATTGTCAAAGGCAATGTGAAGGCTGGCAAACTGCGTATGATCGGCGTTGGGAGCGATCATCGGAGCAGTGAGTTTCCGGAGGTGCCGACGATTTCCGAGTCCGGTGTACCAGGTTTCGAAGCAAAATCCTGGTTTGGGTTGGTCGCACCGGCCGGCACTCCGCCGGACATCATCAATAAAATTAATCGCGACGTGGCGAAGGTAATTACCGATCAGGCCTTCGCCAAAGAATATCTCGCAGCGCAGGGGTTGGAGCCCATACTTGGCACGCCTCAACAGTTCGCTGCATTCATTCGATCCGAGACGATCAAGTGGGGTAAGGTCGTTAAGGATGCAAAAATAACGGTAACAAAATAGCTCTCGCCGAGTGCTAGCGAATCAGGAGCGGGCTTTGGCTTTGAGCCTCTGATCGAGGCGGTTCATGTCGACGACCATGCGCTCATGCGTTCCATCGCCGATCGGCTCAATTTCGTCGCGAGCGCTCACTTTAAACTCGATGCGACGGCCGTCGACTTTGGTGACGACGGCTTCGGCGGTTATCCGATGGCCTGCCGGAGTCGCTGCGAGGTGTCGCACGTTGACAAGCGTGCCGACAGCGCTTTCGCCGGGGTCGAGATAGGCTCGCACAGCATTGAGTGCGGCATTTTCCATCGCGGTTACCATCATGGGCGTGGCAAATACGGGCGGTAACGCAGCGTCTTTAAATTGATTTGCCAGGTGCGCTGGCGTCACCATGAGCGAGTACGTTCCTTTTGCCCCGACCGGAATTTGGCGCATCCGCTAGCCCTTCATGCGGGGGACATGATTGACCGCTGGCGCAAGGATGACCAGCAGAATTCCGCATAGTCCGATCGGCGCGAAGGCGGAGCTCGCAATCCCGCTCGCATCCCACGCCATGCCGCTAATGACCGGCACGACCACCGCGCAGCTATAGCTGATGGTGAACATTGCGGCAGTGACGCGATGGACATCATCGGGTGGGCTCAACAATGGTGGTAGCGCGAGTACCAGGACCAGGATTGCTGCGGCGGCGAATCCCTGCAACGTCGCCGCCGTGACGATCCATGGGCCGGACCCAAACACGATGCCCGCAGTCGCGATGACTTCAAACAGGCCGCAAACAACATAAGGCCACGCTTTGCCCTCAAGCCGGCTCGCGAAAGCGAGCAGCAAGAACGAGGCGGGCAGCTGTCCAATGTTCAACCCGGACAGTGCAGCGCTAATCCATTCGCCCTGTCCATTGCTGCGCAAGTAATCGGGAAGGAAGGCATTGGTCGCAAAATATGTGGCATTCACAGTGCCAAGCATGATGCCGAGTCTCCATATCAGACTATTGCGCCAGTCCGGCCACCATCGCCGTCGTGCGGCCGTTCCATTTGCAAACGTTTGTTTCGGCGCAAGGACCATCACGAGAACGGCAATGATTGCGACCGGCACGCTCCAGATCACAAAGCCCCACTGCCAACGCCCTCCGGCAAGCGGCAGGACCAGCGGGAGCATCGATGCAACCGGCAGGATTTCGCCGATGAGCAGCCCGTTGGTGTAAACGGCCGTCGCAAATCCAATTCGGTTCGGCAGCCAGGCGCGCACAGTCGGCGGCATGCTTACCTGCATGATCGCTACGCCCGTTCCCATGGCGATGGTCATGGCGTAAAGCCAGCCGACGTCCGGCAGGGCACCTCGGAGCGCGCCGCCGATCGCAGTAAGAGCAAGCCCGACCGTCAGCGCGGCGCGAATGCCGAGTCGTGCAATCAAGAGCGAGCCGGGTACCGCCGCGAACGCAAACAGCATCGACGGCAATCCAGTCAAAACGCCAATCTGGGTCGCGCTCAGGCTCAGTTCGTCGTGGATGATTGGAATGACGGGCGGCACCGCCAATATGGTCAGTCGCAGGGCGGCGCCCGCGAGCCAGAGCAGCAGTAGTGACGTCAGAAAACGTGCCTGCGACGATTCGCTATTTAAATTTTTCATGAATGCGGCTGATTTTACCGGTTCGATCGCGCAGCGATTTCTCGCGCCACCAAATCCGTAAGAGAGTCTACGCGCGAATCGAATTTGATCCCGCGAATATTAAATGTATGGGCTGCGGCCATATCCTCATCCTTATCGCCAATGAAGAAGCTTGTGCCGACGTCAATTGGCCATTCGCGCGCTGCCTGTTCCAACATACCCGTGCCGGGCTTGCGGCACCGGCAGCTCACCGCAAGCGACTTGATAATTCCTTCCGGATGATGCGGGCAAAAATAAAATGCATCAATGTGGGCGCCACGTTCAGCAAGACTATCTTGCATATGCGCATGGAACGATTTCACCGCCTCTTCACCAAAGTAGCCACGCGCAATACCGGACTGGTTAGTGATGACTAGTACATAGTATCCGGCCTCGTTCAGCAGTCGCACGGCCTCGGGTGCTCCGTCGATCCATTCGAGCTGGTCGGGTTTGTGGGTATGGCCGTGGTCTACGTTAAGAACGCCGTCGCGATCGAGAAATGCCGCCGGCCGGAGCACGTCAGATCTTTCGGGGTATTCGCCGCGACGGCTTTTCTGGTCGGTCATTGGTCAAACGGGCTTCGCATGTCGAATCTGCTGGTGCAAGCGGCCCCGCCATACATCGAGCGGACGCCGCGCCTGGCCAAGTTCCTCTGATCAGATCGAGCAATCGCAGATTTCGCATGCATGGGAATTAATGAAAAGCCGTCCAAAACCGAAATAAATGACGAAATTGAACCGATGTCATTCATATCATTTTGCTGACATGATAAAAGATACATAGAATCAATTGGGTGCTTGATGCATCTGCAGCAGCGAATCCTGGTGACTGGCGGGGCGGGATTTCTTGGCTCGCACCTTTGCGAGCGGCTTTTGGCGCAGGGTGGGGATATCCTTTGCGTCGATAATTTTTTCACTGGCGCCCGAAAAAATATCGAGCATCTTCTCGATCACAAGCATTTCGAATTGACCCGTCACGACGTGACGTTTCCGCTCTATGTAGAGGTCGATGAAATTTACAACCTCGCTTGCCCGGCTTCACCGATTCACTATCAGCGGGATCCGGTGCAAACGACCAAGACAAGTGTGCATGGCGCAATCAACGTGCTCGGCCTGGCGAAGCGGGTGAAGGCCAAGATTCTTCAGGCCTCGACGTCGGAGGTCTACGGCGATCCGAACGTTCACCCACAACCTGAGGAATATTGGGGCCACGTCAACCCGGTCGGGCCACGGTCTTGCTACGATGAGGGCAAACGCTGCGCCGAGACGCTATTTTTCGACTATTGGCGGCAGCACAATTTACGTATCAAAGTCGCGCGCATCTTCAATACCTATGGCCCGCGTATGCATCCCAACGACGGACGTGTCGTATCGAATTTCATTATACAAGCTTTGCTGGGTCGCGACCTTACCGTTTACGGTGATGGCACGCAGACGCGATCGTTCTGTTATGTTGACGACCTTGTCGACGGCCTTGTGCGTATGATGGCGACGAAAGATCAGGTGACTGGGCCGATCAACATTGGAAACCCGACAGAATTCTCGATGCTCGATCTGGCCAACACGGTTATTGAAATGACCGGCTCGCGTTCGCGCATCGTGCATCGTCCACTGCCGGAGAACGATCCCCGGCAAAGGCGTCCGGACATCTCACGCGCGCAAGAGCTGCTGTCCTGGTCACCCCGTACGCAGCTTAAAGAGGGGCTGATCCGAACGATCGCATATTTCGAAAAGTTGCTGAGCGAGAATGACGTACGGGCGGTATTAACCGCCAGCTTGGGTGCCTGATCGATCAAGACGGTGCGGTTTGTTGCGGATTTCGGACGAAACCCGTCCTGGCTCAGTGGAACCCATCGCACGGCAAATATGACTCTTGCCCGACCGCCGGAATTTGCTAGCTAAGCTCTTGCAAACCGGCCCAATTAGCCCGTTTGAAGGGTAAGCGGAGGCTGGCGACGCTATTTGCTATTATAATTGCGCATTCCGGCGGCAAGGGGACCAAGTGAATATTGCATCGACAAAAACGGCGCGGTCCGGTCCGACCGGCGCAATGACTGCCGACATCACAGTTGTCGGCGGAGCCGGTCATGTGGGCATTCCGCTGGTGCTCGCCTTCACAGAAGCTGGCCTGACCGTCAACGTCAACGATCTCAACGAGTCGGCGCTAGCGACGCTGAAGTCCGGAAAGTTACCGTTCATTGAGCATGGTGCAGTGCCGCTGCTTGATAAAGCGCTCGCTGGCAACAAGCTCGTGTTCACGTCTTCGCCCAACGCGATTGGGCCCGCCGGTCCGGTTGTCATAACTATCGGCACGCCGGTGGATGAATTCCTGAATCCCGTACAGTCAGAAGTTCAGCGGTGTATCGATACCCTGCTGCCACATGTCGCGGACGATCAATTGCTCGTTCTGCGCTCGACCGTTTACCCCGGAACGACTGATTGGTTGCATGGCTATCTAGAACGCCTCGGCCGCAAAAATCGAGTTGCGTTTTGTCCCGAACGCGTTGTGCAAGGATATGGCATCAAGGAATTGCGAGAAATGCCGCAGATCATAAGCGGCACTTCGTCGGAGGCTGAACACGAAGCAACGGAACTGTTTCGACGCATCGCCCCTGAAGTAGTCGTCGTAAAGCCAATCGAAGCCGAGTTTGCCAAGCTCTTTAACAATGCCTATCGCTATATCGAGTTCGCTGCCAGCAATCAGTTCTATATGATCGCGAAATCGGCCGGCGCCGATTTTCAGGCGATCATGCACGCGATGAAGCAGAACTATCCGCGCGCCCGGAGTTTTCCGGGCCCCGGCTTCTCCGCCGGCCCTTGCTTATTCAAAGATACGATGCAGCTTGCCGCCTATGCCCGCAATCAATTCGGACTAGGCCACGCGGCCATGCAAGTAAATGAAGGCCTTGTCCTCCAATTGGTCGATGACTTGCGGCGCGCCTATGACCTCTCATCAATGAGTGTGGGACTTCTTGGGTATGGCCTTCAAGGCCGAGATCGACGACATTCGCGCCTCGTTGAGCTACAAGCTCAAGCACGCTATGGAAATGTGCGCGCGGGAGGTTCTTACCACCGATCCGTTCGTAACCACCGATCCCGCCATTCTCCCACTCGACCAGGTTATTGCGCGCAGTGACATTCTGATCTTGTGCACGCCGCACTCGGCCTACGCGAATGTCGACCTTAAGGGCAAGCCGGTGGTGGATATCTGGGGCTTTCTTAAAAACGCGAATGTTGTGTACTGAGCATGCCACCACCTCCCGACATCGCTATGTCCGCCTGCAATGAGAGAAAAATTGCCCCAGTGACGCTCGCGCAATTTAACCAGGCAAGTGGCGTAACCGCGAAATGATACCGTCTCTGAAACTGACGCCGCGTCAAATACTGATTATTCTGCACGATCTTATTGCCACTGCGGCGGCAGTCGTCCTCACATTCTTTATGCGCTTCGAGGGCGCCGCTCTGTATGAGCGATTGCGCGGCCTCGAGAAATTTCTGCCGGTCTTCTTAATCTACGCGGCGATGGTCTATTTTATTATTGGCTTGCACAGGAACAAGTGGAGATTCACGTCGGTTCCAGATCTCTACAATCTGTTTCGAGCCTCGACAGCGCTTGCTATTTCTCTGCTTGCGGTCGACTACGTTCTGTTGGCGCCGAATATTTATGGCACGTTCTTCTTCGGCAAGATCACCATCTTGCTGTACTGGTTTCTGCAGATGTTTTTCCTTGGCGGCCTGCGGGTCGCTTATCGGTACTTGCGTTATGCACGAACGCTCCAGCGCGTAAGAATTGCGGACGCGACACCCGTATTAGTTCTCGGGCGAGCCGCCGACGCTGAAGTATTGCTGCGTTCTATTGAAAGCGGCGCGGTGAAAAAAATATGGCCCGTTGGGGTTCTTTCACCCTCGTTGGCTGATCGCGGGCAATCGATTCGCGGCATTCCAGTGCTGGGCGATATCGACGATCTGGAGCGGGTCGTTTCCGATTTAGAGACTCGCGGGAGTCGGGTCACGCGTCTCGTGCTTGCGCCCTCGGCGCTCGCCCCAGAAGCGCGACCAGAAGCGATTTTGATACGTGCGCGCAGGCTTGGTCTGACCATGAGTCAGATGCCATCGCTTGAAGCTGGCGGGCCGGCCGTGCAATTGACGCCGGTGGCAGTCGAAGACCTTCTGCTGCGGCCGAGCGTCAGGATCGACTACCGTCGCCTTGAGGATTTTGTGAGCGGGAAAGCGATTGTCGTGACTGGCGGTGGCGGTTCGATCGGCGCGGAAATCTGCGACCGCATCGTCACATTTGGTGCTTCTCGTCTGTTGGTCATTGAGCACTCCGAACCCGCGCTACACGCGGTCCTGGAATCCCTCAAGAGTAAGCAAAGTTCGGCGGATATCTCCGGTCGTATTGCTGACGTTCGCGACCGGCATCGGATCATGAGTCTGGTCTCGCAATTCAAGCCCGATATTGTCTTCCATGCGGCAGCGCTCAAGCACGTCCCCATGTTGGAACAAGACTGGGACGAAGGCATCAAGACCAATGTATTCGGTTCGATTAACGTCGCCGATGCGGCGGCGGCGGGCGGTGCAAGCGCAATGGTCATGATTTCAACCGATAAGGCGATCGAGCCGGTGTCGGTACTGGGCGCCACCAAGCGGTTGGCGGAAATGTACTGTCAGGCGCTTGACGATGAATCCTCGCGTCATGGCGGTGGCCGGCAAGCGATGCGGCTGATCTCAGTACGGTTCGGGAACGTGCTCGCCTCCAATGGTTCAGTGGTTCCGAAATTCAAGGCGCAGATTGAGGCGGGCGGCCCGGTCACTGTCACGCACCCGGATATGGTTCGTTACTTCATGACCATTCGCGAGGCGTGTGATCTGGTCATTACTGCAGCTAGTCATGCATTGGATCGGTTAAATGGCGACGTGTCTGTCTACGTTCTCAATATGGGCCAGCCAGTAAAAATTGTTGATCTTGCCGAACGCATCATCCGGCTAAGTGGACTAGAGCCTGGCCGCGATATCAAAATTGCCTTCACCGGCATTCGGCCGGGCGAACGGCTACATGAAATCTTGTTTGCCCGCGAGGAAGAGACCGCCGATATTGGAATTCCCGGCATTGTCGCTGCCAAGCCAGTGCGACCGTCGCTCGAAGCCATCCGAGCCTGGGTTGCGACCTTGGAGCAAGGCGTGGCGCGTGGCGAGAGAGCTGCGATCTACAACGTACTGCGTGACGCTGTGCCTGAGTTCCGCGGCGAGGCAGCTTGAGGAAAAATTGACGGTGGACTTGACTGCATTCTTCAAAGCGGAGTTCGTCGAACACCACGACGTCGCCCGTCGCACCGAGGCGGCGCTGTCAGACGCATTTGCAGAATTGGTCCGCGCCTGCGTCAAGTCGGTTCGCGGCGGCGGCAAACTCTTGTTCTTCGGCAATGGTGGGAGCGCGGCAGATGCTCAGCATCTCGCGACGGAACTTACCGTTCGCTACAGGGCCAATCGCGCTCCGATTGCCGCCATTGCTCTGACCACTGACAGTTCGGCTCTCACGGCCGCCGGTAACGATCTTGGTTTTGACCGCATCTTTGCGCGACAGATCGAGGCGCTGGGTCGCTCGGGCGATATCGCCATTGCCATCTCGACCTCCGGCAGGAGCGCCAACGTGATCGCGGCATTAAAGCAAGCCAAGGCCATGGGGTTGGTCACGGCCGCCTTGGGGGGCAAAGGCGGCGACATGGTGGGGCTCGCCGATCACTTGTTGGCCGTTCCTTCTGACACCGTGGCCCGTATTCAGGAAATGCACATAACCTTGGGTCAAATGCTTTGCGGCGCCCTGGAAATCGAACTGGGGCTCGTTTCCGCTCCGCGATAGTTCCAGTAGGACCGCGACCTAAGAAGTTATATTATTTGACATCATGAAATTAACGTTCCTTATTCTGAAAACTCCTTGACTCACTCCTGTCGCCTGATTTTCCCTGCACCCAGGGAGAAACAAACCGATGAATGCCACCATTCTGCCGGGACCCGGCACCAAGACCCGCCCTCAAGGCTCGCGCGGCGGGGATCGGCACAACATCCAGTCCGTCGACCGGGCATTGTTCCTTTTGGAAACGATTGCCGAGGCCGGGGGCGAAGCGACGCTGACCGAACTCGCCAATCGCACCAGCCTCAACATTTCCACCTGCCACCATTTGCTGGCGACGCTCATCCAGCGCGGCTTTGCGGCCAAAGTGCCCGGACGCCGGCTCTATGCGCTCGGCCCTCGCATTATTTATCTCGGGCATGCTTGCCTGCAGGTCGATTTGCCGCGCCGCGCGCAGCCCTATCTGGAAGCAGTCAACCGCGCGACCGGCGAAACCGTGCACCTCGCCGCTCTACAGGGCGACAATGTGGTGACGTTGGCAGTGCGCGAAGCACATCATGCCGTCCGCGTCGACACCGGTCGAATTGGCAAGGTCGAAGCACCGCACGCGACTTCTGTCGGCAAAGCGATACTTGCTTGGCTGCCGGAAGACGAAATCCGCCGCATCGTCGCTGGTGGAATGAAGCGCTACACTGAGAAAACCGTCACTGAGTTTCCGGCGCTGCTCGAGTCGCTACGCGTCGTTCGCCGGAATGGCTACGCCATCGATCGCGAGGAGTTTCTCCCAGGCGTGATCTGCGTCGGTGCCGCTATCCGTGATCAGGCAGGGACCGTGATTGGCGCCATCAGTGCCTCGACACCAACGATGCGGGCAAACGATGAACACGTCGCGCTCATGCGCGACGAGATAACCGCCGCGACGCGCGGATTGTCTGCTGAATTCGGTGAGCCGACCGCGCAAGCGAGTACGAGCCAAGCGGTCGCAAGTTAAGTCTGCGCACCCGACAAAAAACTTTGTTTGGAGGATTTGATGTACGCACCGCCCGGCGTGAAGACTAATCACAATGAATTTCCAATACCGGATTCTCAACGCGCTTGGGTACTAGGCGAACCTGGACAGCTAAGCATTGCGAACAAGCCGGTGCCGGTCCCAAAGAGGGCAGAAGTGCTTGTGCGTATCGACGCGGTGGCGATTTGCGCAACAGATCTAGAGATCATTTATCACGGTCCGCCAGCATCGATCCAAGGTGGGCTGCCATTCAACAAGAACTTCACGCCCGGTCACGAATACATGGGCACCGTGGTAGCGCTCGGTCCCGGTGTCGACGAGTACAAGATCGGCACTCGGGTGGCAGTTGAAATTCATGCGGGTTGCGGACAGTGCAAACGTTGCCGTGAAGGCATGTATACGTCCTGTCACAACTACGGCCTCAACTATGGCGATGTCGACAAGGGCCACCGCGCCAATGGTTTCACTACCGACGGCGGCTTTTGCGAATATCAGGTGAATAACATCAACACGCTGGTGGCGATCCCGGACGAGATGTCGGACGAGGAGGGTACGCTCGTCGTTACCGCTGGCACAGCGATGTATGCACTCACTGAGCTCGGCGGCCTTGTGGCCGGCGAGAGCGTTTGCGTGACCGGCCCCGGCCCGATCGGCCTGATGGCGGTAGCGGTGGCGAAGGCGCTCGGCGCCCAGCCGGTGATCCTCACCGGCACGCGCGAGAACCGCCTGGAAATTGGCAAGCAGCTCGGAGCCGATGCGGTGATTAACATCCGCAGGACGCCGGACGTGGTGGCGGAAGTGAAGAAACTCAATGGCGGCAAGGGCGTCGACTACGTGGTCGAATGCTCCGCTGCAACCAGCGCGGTCAACGACGCCGTGCGCATGGTCAACCGTGGCGGCCGCGTCTGCCTCGCTGCCTTTGCGCACGAGGAAGTGCCCGTCGATGTGGCGCACATCGTGCGCAACAACATCTACGTCTATGGCATCCGTGGAGAGGGAAAAAGCGCGACCCATCGCGCTGAGGCGTTTATGAAGCAAAAGCGCTTCGACGCCACCAAGATCCACACCCACACCTTCTCACTCGACGACCTGCCCACGGCCATTCGTTACGCCAAGGATCGGGTCGAAGACGCCATCAAGGTGGTGGTGAAAGCGAAGATGGGCGCCGCGCAGAAGGAAGCTGCGGAGTGACGCTTCGTCCCTTCCGACAAGGGAAGGGATTCCGGGGAGCGCGATGCTGACCTGCGACGATTACATCACGCCGTGCTCGCTCGCCGAGGCCTTTGCCGCGATGGATGACAATCGCGGGCGCTATCGGATCGTCGCGGGTGCTACCGACACGCTGCCCTGGGCGCGTGAGGGGCGCGCCGGCAATGTGCATATCCCGGTGTTGATCGATGTGACGAAAATTCCGGAGCTTGGTGAGTCGTCGGTTGGTGAAAAAAATGTACGCCTTGGCGCCGCCACGCCGATTCAGCGTTTTCTCGACGATCCTTCGCTCGCCCCGGTATTGCCAGCCATGCCGCGGTGCGCGGTATGGTTTGCCGATGACCAAATTCGCGCGCAGGCCACGGTCGGCGGCAATATCGTGAACGCCTCTCCGGCAGCCGACGTCACACCTTGTCTGATTGCGCATGAGGCCGAACTCGAGCTGGCGAAAAATGTCGGCGGCAAAATTGTGCGCCGGCGTATGAAGCTCGAGCATTTCGTCATCGGCCCCAATCGGACTGCTCTCGAGGACGGCGAGCTGTTGATCGCGGTCGAATGCAATGCCTTGCCGGGATATGGCGGCAGTTTCGAGAAGGTCGGTCACCGCCGTTCTTTGGTGATTTCTCTGGTGTGTCTGGCAGCGCTGCTCAAGCTCGATCCGCAGGGCGGACAGATAGAGGACGTGCGTTTGGCCATTGCCGGCATCGGGCCGAAACCAATGCGGCTCGACGGCGTCGAAAACTTCCTGCGTGGCGGGACAGTCAGTGCGGAACGGCTGGAACAGGCGGCCGATATGCCGGTATCGTTTGTCGCGTCGCGCACGCGTCAGGAGTACCGGCGCGAAGTTGTGCGCGGTTTCATGCTGAGAGGCCTGATCAATGCCGCTCGGCGTGCAGGCGCAAACTTGCAAGTGGTCGCGCCCGAACTGGAGGCGGCCTATGCCTGATCTTCAGTTTGCCGCGACGATTAACGGGCGCAAGGTCGCGCGTACCGTCAAGCCGCATCAGCGGCTGCTCGACTTTATCCGCGACGACCTCAATCTCACAGGCAACAAGGAAGGTTGCGGCGCCGGCGAATGCGGCACTTGCTCGGTGTTCGTCGACGGCGTGCTGATGAAATCCTGCCTGCTGCCGATCGCCAAAGCGCAAGGTGCAACCATCGAGACTGTCGAAGCGTTGGCGAAAACCGGCGAATTGAGCGTGCTACAGAAAGCCTTCCACAAGGCCGGTGCCAGCCAATGCGGTTACTGCATCCCTGGCATGGTGATGGCGGCGACGGCAGCTCTACGCGCCAATCCCTTCGCCGTGCGAGAGGAAATTAAGGAGCGGCTCGGCGGCAATATCTGCCGCTGCACCGGCTACCAGAAGATTTTCGACGCAGTGGAGCTGGCGCGCGACATACAAAATGGCCGCCTGCCGGCGACAGCGTTGCTGGAGACCGACACCGAAGACGCGGTGCTCGGCAAAGCCGTGCGCCGCATCGACGCGCCAGGCAAGGTGTCGGGCCGGCTTAAATATGCCGCCGACATGACCATGCCCGGCATGCTGCACGTGCATGTGCTGCGCTCGCCGCACACGCATGCCCGTATAGTGTCGATCGATACTTCGGCCGCCCAAACGATGGAAGGCGTCGAAGGTATCATCACCTGTGCGGACGTGCCGGGAGAGGATGGTTTTGGCGTGTTCGTCAACGACCAGCCGATCATGGCGCGCGGCAAAGTACGTTATGTCGGCGAGGCTGTGGCGGCCGTGGCGGCGGACGATCCGCTCATTGCCAGGCGGGCGGCAGACGCGATCAAGGTTGTGTACGACATTCTGCCGTCGGTCTTTGATCCGGATGAAGCCATGCGCGCAGGCGCGCCGGTATTGCATGATTACGCCCCCGACAACGTCACCAAGCACATTCCGATCCGTGTCGGCGACATCGAGAAAGGCTTTGCCGAATCCGATCTCGTCGTCGAAGAGACTTATACAACTCAGGCGATCGAGCACGCTTACCTCGAGCCGGAAGCGGGCCTCGCTTACGTCGACCACGACGGCGTCGTTACCATCGTTTCGCCTGACCAGAACGTCACCCACCACCGCCATATGCTGGCGCGCATCATCGCCAAACCGGTCTCCAAGGTGCGTTTCATCATGAGTCCGGTCGGCGGCGGCTTCGGCGGCAAGGAGGACATGATCTACCAGGGCATGCTGGCGCTGCTCGCCATGAAGACGCAGCGGCCAGTGCGGCTGGTGTTTACCCGAGAGGAATCGATTATTTCCACCGCCAAGCGCCATCCTTCGCGGACAACGCTGCGTATGGGGCTGCTGCGCGACGGCCACATCCGCGCACTGGCGATGAAGATGATCTGCGACGGGGGTGCCTACGGGCTTTCGACCGAGGGCGTGATGCGCAAGGCGGCGATCCTCGCGGCCGGGCCCTACGTCATTCCGAACGTAAAGGTGGATACTTACGGTATCTATACCAACAACACGCCGTCGGGCGCCTTCCGTTCTTTCGGTGCACTCCAGACTGCGTTTGCGACCGAGAGCCATCTCGACATTTGTGCTGAGCGTCTCGGCCTCGATCCGTTCCAGATCCGCCGGATCAATGCCATGCGAGACGGCGCGGTCACTCATACCAAGGCAAAGCTCGGATCGGTCAGCCTTACGCGCGCGCTAGATGCGCTTGAAAAAGCGTCCGACTGGGAACCGGGTGCGCCAGTTTCGCGCGGCGACACGCGCAAAGATCTTGGCCGGGCCGATATTCGTCCGCCCTGCGCGCTCGGAGCACGCTTCGCGCAAGACCAGAAACAAGAGGCGGCCGAGTAATGGCGAGAAAGCGCGGACGAGGCATGGCAGCCTGCTGGTACGGCATCGCACGTACTGCAGTGATTGACCGCGCCGCGGCTTGGGCCGAGATCGACGACGGCGGCAGCGCCAAGATCATCACCGGCGTCACCGAGATTGGCGAGGGCATTCTCACCGTCCTGGCGCAAGTCGCTGCCCACGAGATGGGTGTGAAGCCGGAGCACGTTGTCATTGGCGACAACGACACCGCGCGCGCGCCGGAGGCGTCGCACGCGGGCGCAAGCCGCCAGACCTATATGATCGGCAACGCCGTTGCGCTCGCTTCTCGCGAGGCGCGCAGACGATTGGTCGAGGTTATGGCTGAGGTCTGGGACGTTGATGCTGAGGCCATCCGCACCGGCAATGGAGAGATCTGGGCGGAAAATACAAATCACCGCGTCACGATGGGTGAGGCGGTGCACATATCAAAGAGCCGTGGCGTGGTGCCGGTCGGTTCGGCGAGTTTCGGCACCGATACCACCGGTCTTGATCCAGTCGACGGATCGGGGCGACCCTGGCAGGCCTATGTGTTCGGCGCCCAAGTCGCCGAGGTGGAGGTCGATACGGTCACCGGCGAAGTGCAGGTGCTCGGAGTCTGGGCTGCGCACGATGTCGGCCGTGCAGTTAACCCACAAGGCGTCGAAGGGCAGATCGAGGGTGGCATTGTGCAGGCGCTGGGCCAAGCGTTGATGGAAGACTACAAGCTCCAGGACGGCCACACGAGCACTTCCGGATTCGCTAAGTACATTTTGCCGACGTCGCTCGACGTGCCACGTGTCAACTCAATCATTATCGAAGACCCCGATCCGATCGGGCCGCTTGGCGTTAAAGGTGTTGGCGAGCCAGCCATGGTGCCGACGATCCCGGCGATCATGAATGCGATCTACGATGCGGTTGGCGTGCGTATTACCGCGTTGCCGGCAACGCCGGAAAAAGTGCTGATGGCAATACGAGATAAGGAACGGCAAGAGGCTCAGAGAGCGGCACAAGCCGCCGAATGAACGTCATGCGCACACAATAAGCGGTAAACTAAATTGGGAGGACGTAATGAAGAGAATAGTCTCTGTGATGATTGCGCTGGTCGCGCTGACCGGAATCGTGCAGGCGCAGAATTATCCGACGCATCCGATCACCATGATCGTTCCGTACCCGGCCGGTGGCCCGAGCGACGTCGTTGCGCGCATCATGGCTGACGGCATGAGCAGGGTGCTCGGCCAGAACATCGTCATCGAGAACGTCGGCGGCGCCGGCGGGACCATCGGCACCGCGCGCGCGGCCGCTGCCGAGCACGACGGCTATACATTGCTCGCCGCCAGCATGGGGTCGCATGTGTCGGCCCCGGCGCTCTATGCCAATTTAAAATATGATTCGACCAAGGACTTTGCGCCGATCGGCCTGACTTCGAATGCGCCTGCGGTAGTCGTAGCGCGCAAGGATTTCCCGGCGAAGGACTTCAAGGAATTCGTGGCTTATCTGAAGAAGAACGGCGACAGCGTAAAACAGGCGCATGGCGGTGTCGGTTCGTCGTCACACATGGCGTGTTTGCTGCTCACCTCCGAGCTCGGCCTGAAACCCAATCTGGTTGCTTATCGCGGCACCGGGCCGGCGCTCAATGACGTCATCGGCGGCCACGTCGATTTCTTCTGCGAGCAGGTCGTCAGCGTGCAGGGAGCGATCAAGGGCGGCACCGTTAAAGCCTATGTGGTGTCCGGCAGCAGCCGTTCGCCGGCGGTTCCGGACGTTCCCTCGGCCAAGGAGGTCGGTGCAAACGAGTACCAGATCAACATCTGGAGCGCGATCTTTGCGCCGAAGGACACGCCCAAACCCATCGTCGACAAACTCAGCGACGCGCTCAACAAGACGCTCGACGATCCCGCGGTTGCCAAGCGGCTACTGGAGCTCGGCGGGACGGTCCCGGCCAAGGCCGATCGCGGTCCGGCGCACCTCGCCAGCCAGCTCAAGGCCGATATCGCGCGCTGGAACCCGATCTTGAAGGCGGCTGCAGAGAAGACCAACTGATGCTCACGCGCAGCGACAGCGAAAGTGCGGTGCGCGAGCGCGCCCGCGCCGTCGCCAAGGCCGGCGGTGTCGAGCAGGCGCTGGCCATGGGTCTGCCGAAACTGGTCGAGTGTACGCTGTCAGAAGCGCTGGTGCTCGGCCTGCTCAAGCAGCGCGTGCGCAAATACTTCGCCATTTTCGGCCACGGCTCGACCGATCTAGGCAATGTGCTGCGCATCTACGAGGAGGAGGGCGTAACCCGCACCATCAACTGCCGCAACGAGGTGGAGATGGCGCACGCCGCGACTGCGCTGCGCTGGCAATACGGCGAAATCTCTGCGGTGGTGACCTCGATCGGTCCCGGCGCCATGCAGGCTTTCGCTGGCTCGCTTGCGGCCGCCTCAAATGGCGTCGGCGTTTATCACATCTATGGCGACGAAACGACCTTCGGCGAAGGCTACAACATGCAGCAAGTGCCGAAGGAGGAGCAGGGCCTGTTCGGCCGCATGACCGCGGTTATGGGTCAGTCCTACGTGTTGCATACGCCGGAGGCGGTGCGCGATGCGTTGCGCCGCGGCGCACTTTGCGTGAACCATCCTTATCGAGCCGGACCGTTTTATCTGCTGCTGCCGCTCAACACGCAGCCGGCGAAGCTGACGGTTAACCTCGCCGCGCTGCCAGGCCAGCCGGAATTGCCGAAGCTCGCGCCCGCCGACGACAAGGAGATCGAACAAGCGGCCGCGATGATCGCCAAGGCAAACAAGGTCGCGATCAAGGCAGGCGGTGGGACCCGTGGCCACGATGAGGTGATACGCCGGCTTGTGGAAACGGCGGGCGCGGCAGTGGTTCTGTCGCCCGGTTCAACTGGCGTGCTGCCCGATGCGCATGCCCAGAACATGCATGTGGGCGGTTCGAAAGGCTCGATCAGCGGTAATTACGCAATGGCCGAGGCCGAATTGCTCATCGTCGTCGGATCGCGCGCGGTCTGTCAGGCCGATTGTTCCGGGATCGGCTACAAAAGTGCGCAGGCGGTGATCAACATCAACGGCGATCTCGCGGACCTCACCCATTACAACAAAACGATCGGGCTGCCCGGCGATATCACCGCGGTAGCGGAGCGCCTTGCGGCGAAATTGGAAAAGTCTGGCGCGTCCAGGAATAAAAGCGAATGGCTGAAAGCCTGCGCTGCCAAGAAGGCAGAGTGGACCGCATACAAGCGCAAGCGCTTCGAATGTCCGCCGCTGCGCGATGATGCCTGGCAGAAGCCGGTACTGCCGCAGCCGGCTGCCATCAAGGTCGTCGCCGATTTTGCCAAGTCGATCGGCGCTGCGAAATTTTTCGACGCTGGCGATGTGCAGGCAAACGGCTTTCAGATTGTAGAGGACGACCGTACCGGCGACACATTTACCGAGGCCGGTGCGTCCTATATGGGGTTCGCGGCCAGCGCGCTCCTTGGTTCGGCGCTGGCTATTAAGCCGCGTTACGGCATCGCCTTTTGTGGTGATGGCTCCTTCATGATGAACCCGCAAATCCTGATCGATGCGGTCGAGCATAAAGTGTGCGGTATGATCGTGATCTTCGATAACCGCCGCATGGCGGCGATCACCGGTCTGCAGCTTGCACAGTACAAGCAGGAATTCCGAACCAATGACCGGGTGTCTGTTGACTATGTGCAGCTTGCCTCCGCCATTTCCGGTGTTCATGCAGTTAGTGGTGGCGCAACTGCCGATGAACTGCGCGTTGCCCTGAAGAAAGCACATGCCCATAACGGGCTTTCGGTCATTCACGTGGCGGTCTATTGCGGGCCGGACGAATTGGGCGGCCTTGGCGCCTGGGGCGAGTGGAATGTCGGCAACTGGTGCGAGGACGTGCAAAGCGCCTGGATCAGGCAGGATCTTTAGCGGAACAGGGGTCCGTTGGCGCTGTTGCCGCGATGGAGGCCTTCGGTGTGGTTGAACAGGCGCCCATCAATTCGCTGAAAGCGCTGCGCGCGGCCGAAGAGAAGTGCACGCGCTGTCCGCTCTATAAACACGCGACTCAGGTCGTGCCGGGCGATGGGCCAGCGCGGGCGCGGATCATGCTGGTAGGCGAGCAACCCGGCGATCAAGAAGACGAGAAAGGGAAGCCCTTCGTCGGCCCCGCAGGCCGCATCCTCGGTGAGGCTTTGGCCGATGCCGGTATCGAGCGCAGCGTCGTGTTCATCACCAACGCGGTGAAACATTTCAAATTCGAGCAGCGCGGCAAGCGACGCCTGCACAAGCGTCCCAACGCTTACGAGATCGATCGCTGTCACTGGTGGCTCGATTACGAGCGCAAGATCGTCAGGCCGGATATCGTCGTCGCACTCGGCGCCACGGCCCTGCGCAGCATTTCGGGGCGCCCGCTCGCCGTCAACAAAACTCGTGGGCGTCTGCTGCCATTGGCCGACGGCGGCTGCATGCTGGCGACCATCCATCCGTCCTACATTCTGCGTATCGAGGACGATGCCGATAAGCGCGCGCAATACCGCAATCTTGTCGCCGATCTCAAGGTCTGTGCCAAGGCCATTGCCAAGATGCCCGCATAGACGGCGCCAGCGACGCGGAGGGGGAGGGAACGCCTCCACGCCTTGCGGAGTTCCTAAGGAGAATTGAAATCCGCTGCGGCGCGGAACATTGTGCGCGGCAGCCTTTGGAGGACGAAAAATGATCGAATCCAAACACCCGCGGCTTGACGATCGCGACGACAAGCCAATACGCCGGCACATTGAGGCTGAGCGCGAGCGGGATAAGCTGCAAGAAGACGAAGTGGTAACGAGTTCCGACGACAGTTTCCCGGCCAGCGATCCGCCGAGCTTTACCGGTGTGACCAGTGCTGCCGACGTCGAACGGAAGAAGAAAAGGCCGGCTGAGCCTAGTTGAATGTCATCTTCAGAAGCTTCTCGGCGTTGCCGCAGAACAGCTTGCGCTCGTCGGCGGACGCGAGGCCGAGTGCCTGCACAGTCTTGATGGTCGGCGCGATCGGCCCGAGCGGCGTGTCGGTGGCGAACACCACTTGGTCGGCGCCGAAAAACTCGAAGCCGCAGCGCGTCGCCGGCACGCCGCCGCCGAACATGGCGGTGTCCGCGTAGAAGTCGTGCAGATAGTCCATATGCGGCCGCTTCAGCGACGGCAGGATCTTCGAATAATCCTCGTCCGAGGTGCGCTGGCCGAGCACCTTCAGCCCCGGCCCGACGCGGCCGTCGTAATAGGGGATCATGCCACCGAGATGGTGGGTGATGATCTTCAGCTTCGGGTAGCGGTCGAGCAGGCCGGCGAACACCATGCGCACCATGGCCACCGATGTTTCGTAGGGCCAGTGGAAGCACCACCACATCTCGAAGCGGGATTTCTTTTCGGCCGGGTAATCGGGCATCGCGGCTGTTCCGACCGGATGCAGCCAGATCGGCAGATCAAGCTCTGACATGCAAGCGAAAATCGGCTCGAATTTAGGATTATCGAGCGGTTCGCCGGCGACATTGGTGTAGATCAACACACCGCGCGCGCCGAGGTCCTTGATCGCGCGGCGTGCTTCGACCACCGATCCCTCTATGTCGGTCAGGCACAGTGCGGCAGCAAAAGCGGGAAAACGTTCCGGATATTTTCGGCACAAATCGCCCATCGCGTCGTTGGCGATGCGCGCGAGCTGCATACCCTCGATCGGACTGGCGATGTCCTCGATCGCCGGATTCGGCAACGAAATGATCTGCCTGTAGTCTCCGAATTCGTCCATCTCCTTGAAACGCGCGTCGAGATCGAACAGCTTGGTGACGCCGCGCAACCGCTTGCCGATGTTCTCGAGCTTGGGCGCTACCCGGGTCATTTCCTGGAAGAAGCGCTCCGGGAAGATGTGGCAGTAGATATCGACAATCGGACTCACGGTTTTCCTCCCGTTTCTTTTTTAAGTACCAGCCGTCGTTGCAGCGGCAAGGCTTGCCAGCCGAAGCGCTCGACGATCAAGCCCCACAAGCCCTTTGGCGCCCACAGCATGACGACTATGGCGACCGCGCCCATCATCAACAAGTAGAGGCTACCGAGATCGGACAGCGTTTGGCGCAAGGCGAAAAAGACGATGGTACCGATGATTGGGCCTTCGATACGGCCGATGCCGCCGATCACAGTGATAAAAATTACGAATGCCGTCCAGTCGTTGACGCTGAAGGCCGTGTCTGGCGAGATGCGCAGCTTCTGAAGGAAGATCAGCGCGCCGATCATCGCGGTGCCGAAAGCGGTCAGCACATAGACGATCAGTTTGATGCGCCCGACATCGATACCGTTGCTCTGCGCTGCCATCTCGTTATCGCGGATGGCGGTGAGCGCGAGGCCGTGACGCGAGCGCAGAAGGGCCACGATTGCAATGAGCACAGAGACGACGAGCGTCAGCGCCAGCCAATAGGTCTCGAATTCACGCATTTGACGGCTCGGCGCCATTGCGATTACTGCGGCGGCCGGCAGGCTGATGCCGGAGCCGCCGCCCAGCACTGAGATTTGCGAGGCAAGCAATCGAAACACTTCCGCCACTACCCAGGTCCCGATGGCAAAATAGGCGCCGCGCAGACGGAAGATCAGCGCGGCAACCGGGATGGCGACAATTGCAGCAGCCGGTCCAGCAATGAGAATGGCTGCGATTGGATGCACGTCCAGCACGATCACGGCTGCGAACAGAAGATAACCACCAAGCCCGACAAAGGCCTGTTGGCCAACCGAAACCAGGCCGGCATAGCCGGCGAGCAGGTTCCACAGACTTGCCAGCGCGATGAAGGTGAACATTTCGGCAAGCAGCCGCAAGGTTTGTCGGTCGCTCCAAAAGGGCGCGAAGGCCAGGACAATGAACGTCATGGCCAGTAGCGCGACGCCTATGTGGCTCGATCGCGTGGCGTGCTCGACGCGCTTCATCCCGACACCTTCGGAAACAGGCCCTGCGGCCGCAACGCCAGAATCAACAGGAACACGATGTGCCCGGCGAGCAACTGCCAGCCCGGATCGATCTGTGCACCGATCGCTTGTGAAACGCCCAGAATAATTCCGCCGGCCAAAGTGCCCCACATGCTGCCCAGTCCGCCGATGATCACTGCTTCGAAGCCGAAGATCAGCCGCGCTGGTCCAATGGCAGGATCGAAATTGGCCCGCACTGCCAGGAACACCCCCGCGATGGCAACGATTGCAAGCGAGAGCGCCATGGCCATGGCGAAGACGTGGCGTGTGTCGAGTCCCATCAGCTGCGCCACCGCCTGATCATCCGACGTCGCACGGAATGCGCGGCCAAGCGCGGTCCGGTAAAACAGAACTTGCAGGCCTGCCACGACAATCACCGCGACGATGAATTGTATGAACGGCAGAATACCGACCCAGACCCCTTGCGCCAGCTGGACAGTCTGGATCTCTAGCGCACCGGCCTGAAGTTTGCGGCTGTCGGCAGTGAACAGCTCCAACAGGCCGTTCTGAATAATAATGGACAGGCCGAAGGTCACGAGCAGTGGTGGCAAGAGATCATCGCCAAGCGTTCGGTTAAGGAGCCCTCGCTGTAATGCGTAGCCGATGAGAGCCATGATCGGCACGACCAGCACCAGCGAGGTAAGCGGGTCGACGCCGAGCGCTTGTGTCACAATTAACGACACATACGCGGCCAGCACGATCAGGTCGCCATGGGCAATATTCACCAACCGCATAACGCCGAAAATGAGTGACAGGCCGGCTGCGAACATGGCGTAAAGGCCACCGATGAGCACGCCTTGCAGGATGACGTTGAACCACTGCATCGATGTCACACCCCGAAATAAGCGGCCGAGATCTGCTCGCGCGTGAGCGCGTGTGCCGCGCCCTGCAACGCGACGCGGCCTTCCTGAAGGCAATAGACATGGCTTGCGGCCTTGAGCGCCTGCACGATGTCCTGCTCGACAATGATCAGAGACAGCCCTTCGCCGACAACGGCCGGCAACCGCGAATAGATATCACGCACGACAATGGGCGCGAGACCAAGGCTGATCTCGTCGCAAAGCAGCAATCGTGGATTTGACATCAACGCGCGGCCAATCGCTGCCATCTGCTGCTGGCCACCCGAGAGGGCCGTGGCGGCGAGGTAACGGCGCTCGGCCAGCACCGGAAACAGGTCGTAGATGCGAGCGAGCGTCCACGGCCCAGGGCGTTCCGACTGGCCGCCGATCAGCAGATTTTCCTCGACCGTGAGTGAAGGGAACAGACGGCGGCCCTCTGGCACCAGCGCGATTCCGCGTTTGACGGTCTCGAAGGCGGCCGCGCGCGTGATTGGCAAGCCATCGAGCAGGATCTCACCATGGTAAGGGTGGATAAGGCCGGCGATGCTTTTCAGCAGCGTACTTTTGCCCGCGCCATTGGCGCCGATCACAGCTACCACCTGACCGGCCTCGAGGCGCAGCGACACGCCGAACAAAGCCTGAAAGTCGCCGTAGAAGGCATCGATGCCACGCACTTCGAGCAAGGGATCAGGCATCGGCTTCGATCCCCATATAAATCTCAGCCACCTCTGGACTGCGGATTACCGTGTGCGGATCGCCTTGCGCGATGAATTTTCCGCCATGCAGGACCAGTAGGCGATCGATGGTGGCGAGCAAGGCGTGCACCACGTGCTCGATCCACACGATCGAGACGCCGCTCGCGCGGACGTCTTTGATGAGTTCGACCAGCGCGCCGCACTCGTGCTCGGTCAGCCCGCCGGCGACTTCGTCGAGCAGCAGCACGCGCGGCTTGGTCGCAAGTGCGCGCGCCAGTTCCAGCCGTTTGCGGTCGAGCAAGGTCAAACCACCGGCGCGTTTATTGGCTTTATCGTCTAGCCCGCAGCGCACGAGCAGATCGGCGCAGCGATCATAAACGACGGCTTCGCGCTCGCCAGCACCGAATGCCGCCGCGACTACGACGTTCTCGAAGACGCTCATGCCGGAAAACGGCTGCGGGATCTGGAACGAGCGGGCAATGCCATTGCGGCAGCGGCGCTCCGGCCGCAGATGTGTGATGTCCTCACCAGCAAGCAGCACGCGTCCCGCGTCGGGGACGAGTGTGCCGGTAGTAATGCCGAACAGGCTGGTCTTTCCGGCGCCGTTCGGTCCGATGATGCCGAGTGCTTCACCCTCTTTGAGCACAAGGTCTACGCCATCGGCTACGACCACCGCGCCGAAGCGTTTCGAGATGTTCTCCAACGCGAGGATTGGCGCCATGGCCAAGGTCAGGAGATCGGCTGCAGCTTGCCTCCGACCGGGATATTCGGCGCGGTCTTGTTTTCGGCGATTACCAGATCGAACTTGCCGTTCTTCCGCTGCCATTGCCCGGCGACGAGCGGCGTCTTTGTTACGTTCTTAACTGGAGCACCGGTCCATTGAATTGGTCCGACGATCGATTGGTATTTTGTTGCCACGATCGCTTCGAGAATCGATTTTGGATCGTTCAGATTTTTAGTGCGCGCGAGCACGTCGATCGCCACTTCGAATAGGGCATGCTGGAATCCGATTGGCTGCGTCCACGGCCGGTTCGACGTCTTGGTATAGGCGTCAGTGAGTTGCTGGCAGCTCTGCCCGGTGAGACCGGATTTGAACGGATGATGTGGTGTCCACCAGATTTCGCTCGTCAACCCGTTGCCCCGCTCGCCCAGTGACTCGATCACCGAGGGAAACAGCAGTGCCTTGCCGATGGTGACGATCTTCGGCTTGAAGCCCTGCTGCGCTGCCTGCGACCAGAAAGTTGCGAAGTCGGGCGGGATCATGTTGCCGGTGACGATCTCGGCGCCAGCGGCCTTGAACGCGGAAATCTGTGATGTGAAATCGTTGTTCATGAGCTGATAGCGGCCCGGGTAATGCAGCTTGTAGCCAGCGGCGGCGAGCGCCGGTGGCAGACCGAGCTTGGGATCGCCCCAGGCATTGCCGTCCGCGTCATTAGGAAACAGCCCGCCGACCACTTTATTGGTAGGCAGTTCGTCCCATAGAGCCAGGAACGACGCGATCACGTCCTCGAGGCCCCAGAAGAAATGATAGGTCCAGATGAAGCCCTTCTTCGGGTCGCCTTTGCGGCCGAAGAAATAGGGCTGCCACGGGCAATTGGTGGTGATGCAGGGTACTTCATTGACTTCGGCCTGGTCCGACACCGGATTGGTGGTGTCGGGGGTCGCCGAGCCGACAATCAGGTTGACCTTGTCGCCGAGGATCAGTTCAGAAGCAACTTCCGCGGCACGGCTGCCGCTCGACTGGCTGTCCTTGGAGATGATCTCAATTTTGTAGGTCTTTCCGTTGTTGGAAAGCCCCTTGCTCAGAATGCCGCGCACCTGTTCGAGAATGAATTCGTCAGCTTCGCCGAAGCCGGCGAGGGGGCCGGTCTTCGGGCTGACATGGCCGATCTTGATCACCTGCGACTGCGCTTCTGCCGGCAGCACGCGCAGAACGGCAGGAGCAGCAATGGCGCCAATGCCGGTTTTGACCAGCGTGCGGCGAGAGATGGTCAGGCGGTCGGTCATAATCTCCTCCCTTGCTGCGCGCCGCTCAGGCGTCTTGGGCGCGCGCTTTTTTGAGATGCAACAAGACTTTCGAGCGTAGGGCGGTTTGCTGTTCCGGGCTCCACTTGCGGAAGCCTTCCCCCGATTTGAAGCCAAGCTTGCCGTCCTTCACCAGTTTTTCGAGATAGGGCGATGGGTGGGGGCGACTGTCGATATCCGGTAGCACCATCTTGTGGATCGCCAGCGTCAAATCGGTGCCGACCATATCGGCATTCTCCAGCGGACCCAGCACCGCCAGTCTGCGGCCGAACGCCGCCTTGATGACGTTGTCGACGGTCTCAGCGTCGCAGATGCCTTGCTCCACCAGCGCGATCGCCTCGCGCCAGAGCGCGTGTTGTAGCCGGTTGCCGATGAAGCCGGGCACGTCTTTCTTTACGTGCGCAGGCTTTTTGCCGGCGGCGGCGTGCAGCTTCATGGTGAAGTCGATGGCCTGTGGGGCGGTCCATTGCGTCTCGATCACCTCGACCAGCGGCACCAGATAAGGCGGGTTCCACCAATGGGTTCCGAGCGCACGCTCGCGCTTCTGCAAACCTTGCATGATGCCGGTGATAGGAATGACCGACGTGTTGCTGGCGAGGATTGTGTCCGGCCGCACGTGCTTCTCGATCTCGCCAAACAATTTCTGCTTCAGCGGTAGGTCTTCCAGCACGGCTTCGACAACGTAGTCCGCGTTGCGCACCGCTTGTGAAAGGTCGGTGACCGGCGTTACGCGCTCGACCGCTTTCTGGTCGTCGCCGAGGTCTTTCAGGTTGGTGAGGATACGCGCCTTGGCGCTGTCGAGGTTGGCCGCGACGGAATTGTAGATCGTCACCTCGTGGCCGGCGAGCGCGAACACCTGGGCGATGCCGTGACCCATCAGGCCGGCGCCGATCACCGCGATACGCGCTTTTGCCATTGTCAGCCCGCCGTATAACCACCGTCGGCGTAAAGGATGTGACCGGTGTAAAAGTCCGAGGCCTTGGAGGCTAGAAACAGAAGAGGGCCCGCAAGGTCTTCCGGCTCACCCAGGCGCCCCTTAGGCACGCGGGCGAGGAAGCCCTTGCGCACTGTTTGTGCGCGCTCTGTGTCCTCGTACATCCAGGCTGTCAGCGGCGAGCGGAAAACAGTTGGCCCCAATGCATTTACGGTGATGCCGGCCTCGCCCCATTCACAACCCAAGGCCTTGGTGATGCCGTCAACAGCCGACTTCGACGCGCAATAGGCGCTGTAGCCAGCCGGGTGGCCGAGCAGTCCGCGCGCAGAGGACGTGAGGATCACTTTGCCGCCGGGTTTGCCTTCTTGACCCTGCTTGAGCATCTGTTTGCCGGCGGCGCGCGCCATCAGCCACGACTGATTGACGTTAGCATCCATCACGTCGAGGAAATCCTCCACTTTCTGGTCGACGATCTTCGATACTTTGTTGAGACCGGAAGCGACCACCAGGATGTCGACGCGGCCAAACTTGTCGACCGCGACCTCGACGATCTTGTCGCAATTTTCCTCTGAGCTCGGGCGCAGCGCGACGATCGCGGCCTTGCCACCGAGCCTCTCGCATTCAGCCGCAACTTTCTTCAGCTCGTCGAGCTTGCTCGCCGCGAGCACCACATTGGCGCCGGCGCCGGCGAATGTCTTCGCTGCCAGTGCGCCGAAGGCGCCCGACGCGCCGGTGATAATGGCGGTCTTGCCCTTGATATCGAACAGCGACAGCGGGTTCTTCAGGAAACTTTCGGACATGATGTCCTCCCGGTATTTTCTTGTCATGGCCGGGCTTGTCCCGGCTCGAGATCACCGGCTCAAGCCCGGTGATGACGGGCCAAGAGGCCCGTCACTTCGGTGCGGCGACCGCGACCAGAATGGTGCAAACGTCCTTGCCGCGGTTGACGATCTCGCGGTTTTCATTCGGCGCGATGAAACAGGTGTCACCTGGCTTGGCTACGATCTCCTTGCCGCCCGCGATCACGGTAAGTTCGCCCTTGAGCACGTGGTAGATCTTTTCCGGCGGGGAGGCGTCTGGTCCGGCGCCACCGCCGGGCTGGAAATGCGAGATGCCGAAGACTAGCGCCTGCGACCCGCCCATCTCCGCGCCAAAGATGCGGAAGGATTCATAGTTGCGGTGGTTCGGCGCCTCATAAGGCCTCGCCTCGGAGAGTTTGCGGACGATCATCAGAATTTACTCCCCTTCTCGATGCGGAATTTCTGCTTGGGGTCAAGGATCGCGACCAGCCGCACGATGCAGCCATCGCCACGATCCCAATTCCAGGGAAAGTAAGCGAAGGTGCAGCGCTTGCCGGTGACCTTATCGATGTCGCCGCCGACATTCTCGATGCCCATGATGCCGTTCTTGAACAGGATGCGGTGGACCGGCTCCCATTCCGGGAAATCATCCTTCCAGTCGCGGCCCCCGGACCACTCGCGATATTCCTCGGCCAAATGCGGGTGCAATGGGCCATTGCGCTGCGGTCCAATCGCAGTGGCAAGCGGATGATCGTTGGCCTGCGTGTCGTGACCGACGACCTTGACCTTTTTCTTCACGAACCACTCTCCCGCCGATGGCACGAAGCCGGGCGCGCGACAGAAATAGTCTTCGCTATCCTCGTATAGCTTGTGCCAGCCGGTGTTGACGATTACCACGTCGCGCGGACGCACGATCTTGCCGCAAGCCTTTTCGAGATCATCGCCAGTGATCGGTTCCCACTTATTCTTGGGGATCGATACCACGATGCCGGAACCGAAGAAGTGCGGTAGCGGCACCTCGTCGATGAAGGGCGTGCCCTGGATTACGTGAGCAGGCGCATCGATGTGCGTGGTGTTATGCATCGACGTTGTAATGCGCTGCGACAGCACGCCTGACTTTGCCATGTAGTGGATGCGCTCGATCTTAACGTCCTCGAAATAAGGCCAGTTCGGGGACTGATAGCCGAAGCGATGAGACAGGTTGTAGAACTCCAGCCCCATGCTGTTTTTGAGGTTTTCTTCGAACATCACGCCGCGAATTCGTTTGGCCACGGCACCCTCCCTTTACATTTGCGCAAGATCTTTTCCGAAAACGTAGTTTCCACTTTCCGGGATCATGTGCTGGTTTTGCGCGTTTGCGCTTGTTGTCGTCACTGCCACCATCAGGCGGCAACGGAATTCATATGGCTCTCCAGTGCGTTTTTGGTGGCGATCAGGCGTTCTGCAATCAGCGCCTGCCGGTTGGCGAAGCGTTGGCTGGGAACCGGAACCGAAATGGCGACGGCATTGCCGAGCGGATCGTGCAGGGCGACGCCGACGGCGCAGACGCCAAGTGTGTGTTCTTCACGATCGTACGCAACGCCGCTACGGCGCACGGGTTTGAGGTCCGCGAGCAGCGCGTCGATGCGTGTCAGCGTCTTCGGCGTACGGGCTTCGTAGCTGCGTCCGATCAGTGCTTCGACCGCGGAATCAGCAAGTTGGGCCAGGTAGGCCTTGCCGTTGGCGGTGCAATAGAGCGGGAACGTGTCGCCGACGGCAGACACGGCGCGCAACCGCTGCGAGCCGATGACCTGGTCGATAAAGACCAGATGATCTTTCTTGACGGTCGAGAGGTCGACGGTTTCATGAAGTTCTTCCGAAAGCCGTTCCAGAAATGGCCTTGCCAGCGCGATGAAGTCGCTGCGTACCGACGCCGCAAGCCGCAGGATTGTCGGCCCAAGCCGCACCCGGCCATTCGGCGTTGCGGCAATTACGAGTTTCTCGGTTTCAAGTGCGGCGACGATGCGCTGAACGGTCGAGCGTGCAAGGTTCACGCGCTGGGCAATCTGGCCGAGGCTCAGGCCCGCATTCTCGTCCTCCAGGGCGCGCAGAATTGTGGCCGCACGCGCGATCACCTGCACCTGGCTCTTGTCGTTGGTGACGAGACGATTCATTGCGCTTTACACTTCCCACCCACCGGACCGGGCGGTCTTTTGCCGCCTTGCATCGTGGGACACGTTAGCCCAAAATCCGATACAGCTAAAAGCGAAAAATAGGGCAGGACTGCTGCCCAGGGTGAGGAACGCCATGGTCAAGAAAATCGCGCTCGAAGAGCATTTCCTGGATCCCGCCACCGAACCTTATTGGCGCCCGACAATGGTCGATGTCGCGCCGGCCAAGACGGCGCAGCTCTATGCGAGCCTGACCGATTTCGGCGAACAGCGGCTGGCGATGATGGACAAGACCGGCATCGCGCGGGCGGTATTGGCGATCGCCGGGCCCGGCGTGCAGGTCGAGCGCGACACAGCGACTGCCATTCGCAACGCGCGCGCCTCCAACGATTTCCTCGCCAAGGAAGTCCAGAAGCGTCCGGACCGCTATTCCGGCTTCGCCCATCTGGCGATGCAGGACGCCAAAGCCGCCGCCGACGAGCTCGAACGTTGCATGCGCGATCTCAAATTCTGCGGCGCCATGATCAACGGGCACACGAACGGCAAGTACCTCGACGACCGCTCCTATGATCCGTTCTGGGAACGTGCCGCGGCTTTGGGTGCGTCGATCTATCTGCATCCGGCCGATCCTGTGACGCAACCGCCGGCGCTCGCCGGGTATAATGTGCTGGCGCGTCCGATGTGGGGCTGGGGCGTAGAGACGGGCTCACACGCGCTGCGTATTATTTGCGGCGGCGTCTTCCATCGTTATCCGAAAGCGAAGCTCGTGCTTGGCCATCTCGGCGAGACATTGCCGTTCCAGCTCTGGCGCTTCGACAGCCGCTCGGCGCCTTACGGCTGGAATTTGCCGAAGCCGCCGTCGCAATATCTCAAAGAGAACGTCTGGGTGACGACCTCGGGCATGTACGATCTCCCGCCGGTGCGCTGCTCGGTCGATGCGCTGGGGCGAGACCGCGTCATGTTCTCGGCCGACTTTCCGTTCGACTGGCCGGGCTGCGAATTCCTCGACACGGTGCCGCTCGACGAAGGCTTGCGAGCGGATATCGCGTTCAATAATGCGGCGAAGCTTTTGCATCTGTGAATTGCCGCGATTTTCTTTCCCTCTCCCCTTGTGGGAGAGGGTGCCGAGCCGCGCAGCGGCGAGGCGGGTGAGGGGGGATCGGAATTTTCGAAGCGCTACCCCCTCACCCGGCTCGCCTTCGCTTCGCTCAGGCGATCCACCCTCTCCCACAAGGGGAGAGGGGAAGTATAAGCGTGTGTATCGCCAGCGCTAACTGATCACCCTGACCGGCTTTCCATCGAGCCAGCCGCGGATATCCTCGACGACATCAGGAAAATACTTGCGATAGTTCTGCTCGCTGACATAGCCGAGATGCGGCGTGATCACGACATTGTCCATCTTGCGGAACGGATGATCGAGCGGCAGCGGCTCGACATCGAAGACATCGAGGCCGGCACCGGCGATCGATTTTGCCTGCAGCGCTGCGATCAGCGCTTTCTCGTCGACGATCGGTCCGCGCGAGGTGTTGATCAGATACGACGTCTTCTTCATCAAGCCGAGCTCCTTCGCGCCAACCAGTCCGCGCGAGCGGTCGCTCAGCACGAGATGGATGGTGACGAAATCGGCATTGCGGAACAGGTCGTCCTTGGAGACGAAGTCAGCGCCCGCGGCTTTGGCCTTCTCTTCCGTCAGGTTCTGGCTCCAGGCGATCGTCTTCATGCCGAAGGCCTTGCCCACGGCCGCGGATCGCTGGCCGAGCTTGCCCAGTCCGAGGATGCCGAGCGTGAGTCCTTCGAGGTCGCGGCCGATGGTCACCTGCCAGGGCGCACCGGCCTTGAGCCGGGCATTTTCGAAGCCGATGCGGCGCGTGAGCTCAAGCATCAGGCCGAACACGATGCCGGTGGTCGGGCTGCCGGCGGCGCCGGTGCCGCAGACGGTGACGCCGCGCTCGGCGCAGGCCTTGACGTCGAACGAATTGTTGCGGGCGCCGGTGGTGATCAGGAGCTTCAGGTCCGGCAGTGCCTCGACCACCTTGCGCGGGAAGGGCGTGCGCTCGCGCATCCCGACCACGACCGCGAAGCCCTGGAGCGCCTTGATGGCCTCATCCTGGCTGGCAAACGGCTTGTTGAAGACCTTGATCTCGACGTCCTTGCTGATCGCCGACCAGTCGGCGAACTGCATCGCCACATTCTGATAGTCGTCGAGAATAGCCGCTCGAACCATGCCCACGCGCTCCTTGGCTTTGACCCGGAGGGTTCCGGGCGGCGCCAATTTAGGGCGGGCAAACCGAAAAGATAGGGGGTGTCAGACCGGTGGCTGGCCGTGCTTTGCGCGCCAGGCGGGGCCGGGACCGCGCATGTAGTGCTGTTCGGGCCGATAGGGACGGACGGTATCGCGGGTCAGTTCGCGCCAGAAACCCGCAAAAGCACTGCCAACAAAGGAGAACGGGCGCGGCAGCAACGCAATCGCGGAACCCGAGAAGGCCAATATTGCTCGACCCATGACACATCTCCCAACCGGACGGGCGGGCAGGCTCGGCCCGCTCATTCCTTGGTCGCCTCATCCGGCGCCCAGGTTCATGGACGGTCATCATGGCGCTGGAGCAGTTAAGAACAGGTACCGGGTCAGCTGCCGATGGGTGCCGCAAAGGCATTTCTCTCATCAGCCTTTCCAGAGATTTACCGCAACTGCAGAGTCGCCTCCGCGCACTCGTTTCCCTCGCCCCTTGTGGGAGAGGGTAGATCGCGCGGAGCGATAGCGAGCCGGGTGAGGGGTCAGTGTTTTACGATTGAGTTCGGACCCCTCACCCGCCCTCGCTTCGCTCGGGCACCCTCTTCCGCAGGGGGAGAGGAGAAGTAAGAAACGGCGCCCTGCGCTTGCTCTTTCGGGTTCCCGCCGCTACATCAGCCCCGCATTTCCCGACAAAGCGTGCGGCGGCGTGCTCTATCGATTGCGCGGGATCACGCGCGGCGCGCGCGGGCGGATTCGGGCAGGAGCAGGGGTTTCAGAGGTCAATGAACGGTCGTCAATTCATCTATCACATGCAGGGTCTGACCAAGACCTATCCGCCCGCCAAGAAGGTGCTGGATAACATCCATCTGTCCTTCTATCCGGACGCCAAGATCGGCGTGCTCGGCGTCAACGGCTCCGGCAAATCGACCCTGCTGCGTATCATGGCCGGCATCGACAAGGAGTACACCGGCGAAGGCTGGGTCGCGCAAGGCGCGCGTGTCGGATACCTCGAGCAGGAGCCGCAGCTCGATCCCAGGAAGTCCGTGCGCGAGAACGTGATGGAGGGGGTCGCTGCCAAGAAGGCGCTGATCGACCGCTACAACGAGATCGCCTCCAACTATTCGGACGAGACCGCCGACGAGATGGCCAAGCTCCAGGACGAGATCGATTCCAAGAACCTCTGGGATCTCGACTCGCAGGTCGATCTGGCAATGGACGCGCTGCGCTGCCCGGCCGACGACGCCGACATCAGCAAGCTCTCGGGCGGCGAGAAGCGCCGCGTCGCGCTGTGCCGGCTGCTGCTCGATCAGCCCGATTTGCTGCTGCTCGACGAGCCGACCAACCATCTCGACGCCGAAAGCGTGAACTGGCTGGAAGGCCATCTGCGCAATTATCCGGGCGCCATTTTGATCGTGACCCACGACCGCTATTTCCTCGATAACGTCACCGGCTGGATCCTCGAGCTCGATCACGGCCGCGGCATTCCCTACGAAGGCAATTACACCTCCTGGCTCCATCAGAAGCAGAAACGGCTGGAGCAGGAGAGCCGCGAGGACGAGGCGCGCCAGCGCACGCTGCAGCGCGAGAGCGAGTGGATTTCATCGTCACCGAAGGCGCGGCAGGCCAAGTCGAAGGCGCGCTACCAGCGCTACGAGGAACTGCTCAAGATCGCCAATGCCAAGCAGAACACGGTCGCGCAGATCACCATTCCGGTGGCCGAGCGGCTCGGGCAGAACGTGGTCGATTTCGACCACCTGACCAAGGCCTTCGGCGACAACCTGCTGATCGACGACCTCACCTTCAAACTGCCGCCCGGCGGAATCGTCGGCGTGATCGGCCCGAACGGCGCCGGCAAGACCACGCTGTTCCGCATGATCACCGGCCAGGAAAAGCCGGACAAAGGCACCATCAAGATCGGCGAGTCGGTCCATCTCGGCTATGTCGACCAGTCGCGCGACATTCCCTCGATGGCAAGAAAACGGTGTGGGAGGAGATTTCCGAGGGCAACGACATTATCCTGCTCGGCAAGAAAGAGATGAATTCGCGCGCCTATTGCGCCTCGTTCAACTTCAAGGGCGCCGACCAGCAGAAGAAAGTCGGCACGCTGTCGGGCGGCGAGCGCAACCGGGTGCATCTGGCCAAGATGTTGCGCTCCGGCGCCAACCTGCTGCTGCTGGACGAGCCAACCAACGACCTCGACGTCGATACGCTGCGGGCGCTGGAAGAAGCGCTGGAAGATTTTGCCGGCTGTGCCGTCATCATCAGCCACGACCGCTGGTTCCTCGACCGTATCGCGACGCACATCCTCGCATTCGAGGGCGACAGCCACGTCGAGTGGTTCGAAGGCAACTTCCAGGACTACGAGGCCGACAAGATGCGGCGGCTGGGCACGGATAGCGTCATTCCGCACCGGCTGAAGTACAAGAAGTTCTCGCGCTGATCAGCGCGAGAACGTCCCGTTGACGACGGCGCCGATCTGGCAACGCGACAGCCCGATATCCTTGGGCTCGACGTCCGTCATGTCGTTGAGCTCGGCGCGCCAGCGCTGCACGCGAAAAAACCTGCGCGGCGAAAGCTTGCGCGCCCATGCCGCGACCAGTGGGCAGGGGCCTTGGCCGCATGTCGTGGTGCACGCGGCGCGTGCCTCACACAGGGACATCGTCATCGTCAGGCCGCCTGTGCCTGAGCCAGCGCCGCGCGGTGATCGGCCGTGCGCCGCTCGTACTCCGCTGCCAGCGCGTGGAGCGCCGCCGCGCCGTCGCCTGCGAACGACGGCCCGTGCATCAGCGCCAGCGTCTTCGGCTTGTACTGCGCCAGCCCACGGATGGTCGCGCCCATGCCGGGATTGAGCGCGGAATATTTGAACAGGTCCTCCGCCGCGATCGCCGGTCCCACCACGTCGCCGCCATGGATCAGCGCCGGGTTGTCGCCGAGCTGGGTGAACAGGTCGCCGCACAGCAGCGTTCCGGTCGATTCCTCATACATCACGCCGGCGTCCCAGCCGTGCGGGGTATGCGGCGTGTCGATGTAGCGCACCCGCTTGCCGCCGCCGAGGTCGATGGTCTCGCCGTCGGCGAGCACGCGCGGCGCGCGGTCCGCCATGTCGTTGAGCGACACCAGGCAGCCGGTCTGGCCGTGCGCGACCTCGGCGTTCGGCGCCACCGCCATCCATTCGTTCATCGCGCCGCATTCGTCGGCCTCGTAGTGGCCGAACGCGATCCAGCGCAGCTTCTCCGGCGGGATGATGCGGGAGAGCGCCTCGCGATTGAGCGGAAACATCTTGCGCAGCCCGGTGTGGAACATCAGTGGCTCGTCGCCGAGGATGAGGAATTGGTTGAAGGCGAAGCCGGCTGGTGGGGCGATGTCCGGCACGAAGGTCGACAGGCGATAGATGCCGTCGGCGATTTCGGCGATTTTGGTCTGCATTTTAGTTCTCCCTGGGTTGGGCCCGTCCGGGGGTGGACAGCAGCCTAATTTCGCTATACATACGTGTGTAGCGGAATTATCTTCCGCTGTCAATATGGATGCACATATCTGTGCAATGAAATTATGACCCGGACTTACACCCTGAAAAAACGCGCCGAGCAGCAGTCCGAGACCCGCCAGCGCATCGTCGAGGCCGCCGTCGACCTGCACTCGACGGTCGGCCCGGCCGCGACCACCTTCAGCATGGTGGCGGATAAGGCCGGCGTGCAGCGCCACACGCTCTATGCGCATTTTCCGGACGAGCGCGCGCTCGCCATGGCCTGCTCGGGCCACGTCTACGAACGGGATCCGCTGCCGGATGCGGCGGTCTGGTCAGGCATCAAGAGCACAAGCGAGCGGCTCGCCGCCGGTCTCACCGCGGTCTACGGCTGGTACGCACGCCACGCCTCACTGATGGCCTGCATCGTGCGCGACATGGAACACCATGCGACGACGCGCGAGGTTGTCACCCTGCGGGTTGGACCGGTCGTCGCCGGCTGGCACGAGGTACTCGGCGCGAAGCTCAATGCGAAGCAGCGTGCGATGCTGCACCTCGCGCTCGCCTTTCACACCTGGCGGACGCTGGTGCAGGAGGCCGGGCTCAAGCCGGCGGCGGCGGTCGAGGCGATGGTGGAGGTGGTGGTGGGTGGGTAACCACGGCACCCGCTCCGGTCATCCCGCGAAAGCAAGGCTGAGCGGGTGTGTATTGACGAGGAAGTTCGTACGCGGTTCCCAATTTCTCCGCTCATGCCCGCGCAAGCGGGCATCCAGTTCTTGTAAACTCGGCACTGGATCCCCGCGTTCGCGGGGATGAGCGGGAGTGTGGAGGCGAAATGACGACCCGAAGTCTGATCGCAGCCGTGATAGTTGCGGTACTAGCCACGCCATCGCAGGCTGCCGACGTCGCATTTCAGAAATGGCTCGCAGCGCAATGGCCCGCCGCGCAGCAGCTTGGTGTTTCGCGCACCACTTTTGACGCCGCGACGCGTGGACTTGAGCCTGACTATTCGCTGCCCGATCTCGCCATTCCGGGCCGCCCGGAAAAACAGCCGCAGCAACCCGAATTCGTGCAGACCCCGGCGCAATATCTGCGCGAAGCCACCTTCGACCGGCTTGCCACGCGTGGCAGGCAACTCGCTGTGCAATATCGCGACACGCTGGCGCGGATCGAAAAGGAAATCGGCGTGCCCGGCAATGTGGTGCTTGCGATCTGGGCGCGCGAGACCGATTATGGCGGCTACCAATTGCCGCTCGATGCGATCCGCACGCTGGCGACGCAGGCTTATATCGGCAAGCGCAAGGATTTCTTCGGCAACGAATTCCTGCACGCACTGAAGATGCTGCAGGACGGCGTGCCGCGCGCCGACATGCGTTCGTCCTGGGGCGGCGCGCTCGGGCTCACGCAATTCCTGCCGTCGGAGTTCTACAAATACGCGGTCGATTTTGACGGCGACGGCCGCGCCAATATCTGGCGATCGGTGCCAGATGCGCTGGCGTCTGCCGCCAGGCAGCTCGCCGGCAAAGGCTGGCGTACCGGAGAGCCTTGGGCGGTCGAGGTGCGCGCACCCGCCACTGCCGATTGCAGCGTCGGCGTGCCTGAAGTGACCAGGCCAATCGGCGAATGGATCAAACGTGGTTTCGTTCCGGCCTATGGGCGCAAGCTCAACGCCGCTGAGTTATCGTACGAAGCCTCGCTGTTGCAGCCGGAAGGCAGCTACGGCCCGTCTTTCCTGACGCCGAAAAACTATTTTGTGCTCAAGGATTACAATTATTCGGATCTCTACGTGTTGTTCGTCGGCCATCTCAGCGATCGCATCGGCGGCGGGCGGCCGTTTGAGACACCGTGGAGCAAGAATGCGCAGCTCAAGACCACCGAGGTCGAGGCAATGCAGAAACGGTTGACGGCGCTCGGCCTCTACAAGGACAAAGTCGACGGCAAGGCCGGCATGCTCACGCGAGCCGCTCTCGGTGCGTATCAGAAGAAGAATGGATTGAAGGTCGACTGCTGGCCGACCGCCGCGGTGCTTGAGCACATGCGACGGTAAGGTTTTGTCATGGCCCGACTTGCGGCACATAATTAATTTTGCGCAATTCGGGCAGGCCCGAATTGCGCGTGCCATCCACGACTTGCTGCACTGCTTAAGACGTGGATGCCCGGCACATAGGCGAGCGCAGCGACGCCGTCCTTCGGACGGCTGTGG
The DNA here is from genome assembly GCA_963762485.1 of uncultured Pseudomonadota bacterium. Lineage (GTDB taxonomy): Bacteria > Pseudomonadota > Alphaproteobacteria > Rhizobiales > Xanthobacteraceae > Pseudolabrys. Next base: position 89,502 of record CAVXLE010000005.1, read on the forward strand.
CCGGGCATGACGACGGATGGTCCATTCAACCGGCGAGAAAGCTAGTCGCAAACCTCAACGCGGCGCATGCGATAGGCGTAGCCGTCCCACACTTGCTGGCGCTCGGTATGGCAGACCGGGCCATCAACATAGGCCGGTGGCTCGGCATAGGCGGGAGGCGGCGGCGCGTAGACCGGCGCCGGCTCGACATAAGTCGGTCCGCTATTGGCGATCGCCGAACCGATGATGGCGCCGGCGGCAAGTCCGCCGACCACGCCGGCGGCGACTCCGCAACCGCGGCAGTGCGCTTGTGCCGAAGACGGCAACGCCGCGGCCAGGGTGACGGCCGCGGCGAGCGCAATGATGGCATTCTTCATGGGCGTTCTCTTGAGCCGATAGGTTCGGCGCGATCATCCACCCAAAGTCGTTACGCGATCTTTAAGGGCAGATGAAGCGCGGACGGCTCCAGCCGACGAAATTGCCATACCGGTCGTGCATCGGCCGGCGAGCCCAGTAACCACCCGGGCAGGCGGCCGGGTAGGGCGCGCCGTAACCTTCGTACACCACATACCCCGGCTCTGGGCCGTAATAACGGGGCCCGCTGTTCGCGATAGCGCCGCCAATGATAGCGCCGCCGATGACACCGGCAGCGACACCAGCGCCAACCGCGCAACCGTAGCAACGGGCGTCAGCAGTGGTCGGGACGCTCAGGGTGCCGACTGCCAAAGTGGCGGCCGTCGCGAGCGCTAGAACGGTCTTCTTCATGGGGTATTTCCTCCAGGGTCGAGGTCGGCCAAGCCGACAGCTAGCGGTGAAGTTCAAGCCAAGTCGTCCCCGTGCCGAGATAGAGACGGTTCCAATATGTCGGAAATTTGTTAAGCGCCGGCCCGCTCCTCTTGTCGAAAAGCCCGGATACGTTGCCGAATCCGGGCTTTTTTTACCTTATTGCGCGACTTTTTTGGTTTGGCTAGGCCCTAATCGCAGACCCGGACGCGCCTGACATGCCAGCCCCAGCCGTCCCAGAAGCGCTGGCGGGTCCAGTAGCAGCCGCCGCCGTAATAGGCGGGGCCGGGTCCGTAATAGCCGGGGCCATAGCCATAGTAGGGGCCGTTAGCGGCAGCTGAGCCGATGATGGCGCCAGCTGCCAGGCCGCCGATGATGCCTGCGGCAACTGCGCCGCCGTGGCCGCCCGCTTGTGCCGGCTGGGGAGTTGCAATGGCCGCGATTCCAAGGGTCGCGGCGGCCGCGAGAGCTGTGAGGGTCTTGGTCTTCAACATGGCGCACCTTCCTCTGGTTCGCTGAGGTCGTAAGCATTCAACGACCATCTCGTTCGTTTCCTGCGTTCTTCTGCTCAGCGTCAACAATCGTCGTGGAGGCGAGGTTCCAACTTTTCATGTGAATGACTGCTGAATACGCCGTCTGGAATTTGGCGCTCGGCCACTTATGACGCATTAAATTTTGGCAATACTTGCGGCGAGACCGCGGCATCGGACCAATTCTGGCAAAAATCCGCCGTCTATTGCGACAGACGCCCGAATACGCGTTGCAAGATGGTCGCCTCGCGAGCGCGCGCAGCCGAATGTCCGGCTAGCTTGTGCGCGCGGCTCCGCGACGTAGCTGCGCGACGCAGTGGCGATTTGCGGCCGCGTGTTTTTGTGGCGCGGCGCCGCGGCTTCGATTTGGCGGCATGGCTGCGCACCTTGCGCCGGTGCTTTCTGTGCCGCAGCGCCTGCCGGCCAACGTTGCGGAGAAACAATTTTTCCAGCGGATAGCTTAGCCGACGCACTGCTGCGCCCAGCGGCAACCATTCGACCGCCATGATATCTTTCATCACGTCGCGGCTTGGGTTGACGGCCGCTTGCATGCGCCAGAACTGAACGATCTTGGGCCGCCCGCGCGCGCGATAAGTGATGGCGCCGAGGAATTCGCGGACGCGCACCCGATGACCGGTTTCTTCCACGACTTCCCGGCGCGCGCCGGCGAGCGGGCTTTCATTGAGCTTGAGCTTGCCACGCGGCAACACCCATAGCTCGTCCTTCGCACGTTGCACCACGGCGATAAGCGGGCGCGCACCATTGCGCACCACGATGCCTCCCGCCGCATGAATGGTCTTGCTCGACATACCCCGCCGGCCCATCAGCCGTATCGTTTAGCAAAATTGCCGTGATGCATGCAGAGAATTGCACGTGTTCGACGTGCACCTGTGGGCAACTGTCGCGTTGAGTCTGGCGTGCCTGTCATAATTCTGTCGCGGGGTTGCGTCGGCTCTGGTAGCCCGCCCGGTGCGCGGTTAGCGCAGCAGCATCATGAGCGTCGCCATGAGCGCCACCATGACCGCTGCCATAACCGCAATGTGCATTGGGTTCGATAGCATGTGCCGGACAATGGCAAAGCGCGTGCCTTCCGGCAGAAGTGCCATGTCGCAGACCGGGCAGGCGCCGGGTGCCGGCTGTCGCACCGTGTGGTGCATCGGACACGTGTAGATTGTCGCACCGGTTGAGGGGTTGCTCATCGTCTCACGCGCGCAGCACGCGCCGCCGCTCTTCGTATTCGGCCTGGTTGATTTCGCCGCGCGCGTAGCGCTCGTTGAGAATGTCGAGCGCGCCGCTGTCACGGCCGTGACGGTGGCCGCGCATCATGAACATCATCATGCCCATGCACACCACAACGAAGAAGATCATGAACAACGGTCCGAAGAAGAACGGCATCGGCCAATAATCCCACCACATGACATCCTCCTATTTTGCTGCGCAGACTAAGGGCCGGGCTGGCTGCAGCATTGATGTGGATCAACCGGAGGTTTTGCGGCTCGCCGGCAACAAGCCTGTTGCATGGAACCCTGCCGCTGTGTCCTAGTTTTGCGGGACCATCACTGGAGAATGCAAATGGCGACGTTTACCTGGGATCATATCCATCTGCGCACGCCCGATCCGGAGGCGACCGCGCAATGGTTTGAGCGCATGTTCGGCGCCGAAATTGTGCGCAGCACCATGCTCGGCAAGCCGCGCATCGATATCAAGCTCGGCGGTGCGATGATCTTTACGGCCCAGGTCAGTCCCGGCGATGGCGTCAACCCGGCCCCGGCGACTCCCTATCAAGGTCTTGACCATTTCGGTCTTGCCGTCTCCGGCATCGATGCGATTGCCGCCGATCTCAGAAAGAAGGGCGTTGAGTTCACCAAGGAACCGCATTCGCCGCGCCCGGGCATAAAAATCTGTTTCCTGCGCGGACCGCAGGGCATCTCGATAGAGTTGCTCGATCGCGATCCGAAATACACCTGACGCGGTCCTGGCCGCGCAAAAAGAGGGGGACGACATGAAGGTCAGTCGAATTGCGGCCATGCTCGCACTTGCGCTGATGGCCGCACCGGCAGGCGCGCAGCAAAAGAGTTTGCGCGACCAGATCGTGGGTAGCTGGAATTTCGTCGTTGCCGAGGTAGTCGCGCCGGACGGCAAGAAATCTTTCCCTTTCGGTGAGACGCCGACGGGCATTTTGATCTTCACCGCTGGCGGCCAGTTTGCACAAATCCATGTCGCCAGCGATGTGCCGAAGATCGCCAGCAACAACCGCCTGACCGGTACGCCGGAAGAGTATGCCACTATTATGAAGCGAAGCATTTCGCTGTTCGGTACCTACAGCGTGAACGAAGAAAAGAAGACGGTCACATTCAATATTGTGTCGAGCACTTATCCGAATTTCGCCGGAGAAGCACAGGAGCGCACGATCGACAAGCTGACCGCCACCGAATTCATAAACACAAATCCAAATGTGGCTGGCGGACGGGGTCGCGCGACGAATATCTACAAAAGAGCGATGTGAGGGTAGTTCCCGGCCGCGCCTTCGTTTGTTCGGGGACAAGCGGGCGTTGCGGGGTTGCCTTGGACCCAGGCTCTCGCCTTTAATGGCATGGGTAATGGCTTGGGGCTTGAGCAGTTGGCGGAGCAAGTCGTATGCGTGCGTGCGGATTGGCGATTGTCGCGGCGACGATCGTTGTTACGGTGGCCGCGGCCGATGACGGGCGGTTCGAACGCAGCCTGAAAATGCTGGCCCCGGACGAACGACTCGAGCAACTCTGCGACTACACCGCGATGACGCGGATCCGCGCGGAGTCGAAGGACCTTCGACCCGACCGCGCTGTCGCGAACGCGATGGCAGAACCACGTGCCTCCGGCGACACGCTCGAGGTTACCGGCGGCGCCTTCCGCAGCCGAAAAAAATGGTACGCGCTCACGTATCGCTGCACGGCAACGCCGGATCACCTCAAGGTGGTTGCGTTCCGTTTCACGATCGGCGAGGAAATTCCCGAATCCAAATGGGCGTCTTACGGCTTGTGGCAGTAGCCGCCGACGCAACACCTACACGCGCAAAGCCGTTGTGCCGAATCGGACGCTCGCCGATAGTCTGCACGATTCGTAAACGGGAGATGGACGTTGCGGATCGCTCCACGGCGGGGCCGGTCAGCCCGCAGGATCGTGAAATGGGACGTCAGGCGGGCGCGCAAGCTCGGGCCTGCGCCGGATCCGGTGTGTGTCTGCAGCTGCCCGGATTACGATCCCGCCGTCGGTTGCCATCGATTCTGCCGCGCGGCGCCGCAACGGCTATCGAGCGATCCCTTGAGCCCGATCGAGCCGCTGATCGCCGCTGGTGTTCGAGTTGAAGCGGCTTGGCGTGTTTCATCCCTGCTGGTCGTGTGAAGGCCACAACGATGGCGCCGGACAAGTCTGGAAACGTCCGCGCGTCTGGTTCTATGCAGAGTCCGTCGTGCATATCCGCGCCCTGGCCGAGGCGGTCGACCGTCTGTTCGCGACTGGCCGTGTATCGGTATGCTGGCGCGTGGTGCTCACCCATTCCGATGCCGACAACCCGGACACGACTTTCAGCCTGGAGCCGGATCTTGACGGGACCGTGCACGAATTGAGCGTCTTACAGGCCGATGCCCGCGCGCTCGCGGAAGGACTCGATGCGCATTTCTGGGGCGCCTGCGAGCGGCTGCAAAGGCTGGCGCGCTAGTGCCGCTATTGGTGCTGCACCATGACCTTGGTCCCGACCGGTACACGCGAATAAAGATCAATCACGTCGTCGTTGACCAACCGGAAGCAGCCGGACGATACCGCCTGGCCGATCGTTTCCGGCGCATTGGTGCCGTGGATCCGATAGACGGTGGCGCCGAGATTCATCGCGCGCGCGCCGAGCGGGTTGCCCGGACCGCCGGCCATCCAGCGCGGCAGATAAGGCTGCCGCTGAATCATTTCCGGCGGTGGAACCCAGTCCGGCCATTCGCGCTTGAGCGAAATCTTTTGCACTCCGCCCCACTGGAAGCCGTCGCGGCCGACGCCGATGCCGTAACGCAGCGCGACGCCATTACCCATGATCAGATAGAGGTAGCGATCGGCGGTATTGACGATAATGGTGCCCGGCGGCTGTTCGGTGCGGTAGTACACCGACTGGCGCCTTAGCTCCGGCGGCAGGTCGGCATCGCGCGCCGTGTGATCGACGCCGGGATCCACATCCTGCATGGTCGGCGCCGACGATGGCAGGAGGCCTTGCGCTGAAGCCAGCGTGAGCGGCGCTGCCAAAAGTGCGAGAGCGAAAATCCGCAACCAGAGCATTTTCATTCCCCCGATGATGGCGCGGGTCCCGCACCTCAGATCTTGTCCTTGATGTGAGTCTGTGGCCGGTCGGAACCGCGCGCGGTCTCGGTGTGCCAGTGGCCCTTCTCGTCTTCGTATTCGATGGTCTCCGTGTGTCCCGGTACGGTTTGTTCTTCGGCAGCGGCTTGCGCGGCCGCGAGTGCATCAGCATGGGTCGGAAACGGTTCCGAGAATACGCCGTCTACTTTGTAAGCCCAGCCGCCGTCGTGCTCGACGATCTCATAAGTGACTTCCGCCATAGTGACCCCCGCGAATTCCAATGGTGCCCCGATAACGTATCGCCTTCCGGGTTGGTTACGCCAGTCACATGGGTGGGAAGGCATGGTCGGGACGGTGCCAAAGGTTACCGCCGGAGAAATTGCGCCTCGCCAGGGCGGTTTCGAAAGCTGCGGCCGTCAGAAATCGAAATCCAGCCCGAACCGCCGCTGGGACGCTTTGCGGTCCTGCGGCAAAGCAGACCGGAGAATGGCGCGTGCGCAATAGTTACCCGCCATTGTGCCGCCATCCATGTACATCCAGTCCACGATATCGCCCTTGGTGAATGTGATGGTATCGCCGGTCTTGAGGCCCTCCAGCGAGCGCGGTGTGCTGGCGATTTGGCCGATAAACTGGTCGCCGACATGCGCAAACGGATGAATCCAGAGAAATGCGGTGTCGCCGCCGCCGAGCAGGGCGATTTTGACCGCAAAGCCTTCCATCGCGGGGGCCGGGCGCTTCGCCAAGGCGAGAAATCCCGGCAGTGAATCACGCGCATTTAGAATGGCCGCGGCCATGATTGGATCGTTCAGCGCGAGAAAAACGAGTTTGTCGCGCTCGGCATTTTGCGCGACCGAATTGCCGGCGAGGGTGTGCGCGGCGAGGCTGGCCGCGCGGGCGGCGCCGAGGATGATCGCATAGCCTTTGGCGGTCCGGCCGGATCGGTGTTCGGACGACATGATAGCCCTTTCCGACGCCGGCGTGTTGGCGCGCCGGCCCATATGCTTGGTCGGATCGGAAGGCCGGAAGGTTCAAGTCTGTAGGCCGCAGGAGGCTGCGGCGTGTCCTCATAAATGGAATTTGATGAGCAACGTTGGCCGCTGTTTGTTTTGCCTTCGAAAGTAGACATGAGTCGCAAGGTCTCTGCGCGTCCGTTTTGTGCCAGTAGCACGCACAACACCGATAGTTCAAAAAACCAACGAGGCCGCCTGCTGAGGCGGCCTCACATATGATCGTCCAAAATCTCCCTGGGCGATTGGTTTCAATCAGTAACACGGCCAACACGGGGCAGCGCCGCCATCGTAATAACCGCCGCGATAGTAGCGCGGCTGCACATAGACCGGAGCGGGCTCATAGGCATAGGGGCCGCCGCCATACGCATAAGGTCCTGGTGGACCATAGTAGTAGCCGCTATTGGCAATGGCCGAACCGATGATGGCACCGGCGGCAAGCCCCCCGATGACACCGGCGGCGGCTCCACCACCATACCCATAGCCGCGATATCCGTAGCCACGGCCGTAATAGTGTCCGCCGTAACCGCGGCCATAATACCGCACATCGGTGACTGTGCTCGGCATCGATGAGTTAACCGTTGCGGTGTTTGTCAGCACCGGAAAAGCTTGAGATGGAGTTGCGAAAGACATTGCAAGCGCACACGAGACGCCTGCGCCGATTACATATTTGCGAATTGAGGTACTCATGTTCTGGCCTTTCTTATTGTTGTATTTCTGTTGCTGTATTGGGACACAGCACGCATTTTTTTAAAATAGAGCATTGCCAATCTGGCGCATTGACACAGGTCAATCCGATTGCTGGGTCAGATCCGCCCAAGCAACATCAGCACAACAACGATGATGAGAATCGTGCCGATAAGGCCCACGCCGCCATGTCCGTAACCGTAGCCATAACCGCCGAAGCGGCCACTGAAGCCACCGAATAAAAAGATGACAAGAATGATAATCAGGATGAGACCGAGCGACATGATTCTAATTCCTTTGGCAGAATCAAACTAAGAATATTTCTTGTCGGTTGAGTTGCTCTGGCAACTGCATTCAGCGCCATGCGCAGCGGCGATAGCCGCTGTCATTGATCCAGCAGTGGCGGTGGTGTGAGTGCCTCACGATATCGGGGCCGCCAACGACGCCGCCGATCACGCCTCCGACGACCGCGCCTGGAGGACCAGCAATGACGGCTCCGGAGCCCGCGCCGATCGCAACGCCTTCCAGCGTTCCGGCCTGGGCCACGATTGGCATCGCCGTCAGCATCAACGCGAACAGTCCAGTCTTGAGCGACGAATGCATGAAAAATCTCCTTGGTTGACCTCAATTGCCGTCAGTAAAAACTACCGATTTCGCCCGAAAAGGACGGCGATGCATGAGGTATTTCTTTCATCCAAGTCACCAACGCCTGTATTCGATAATTGTTCCTCACCGATGACAAATATTTACGCCGGTAAATACTTACAATAGGGCTGTTTTTATTCAGTTGGCTTCTCGTTTTACTTATCGATTATTTGAACCTTCAACCCATCCGGGCGTTACCGGTCCATGCGCGCCCCGATGAACAAAACTTTCAACCCGATCATCAAGATCGCCATTGCGGCTGGACTCGCAGGTGCTGTGGTTTTCCTCACGACACTTGCGCCGCAAGCAAACGCTCCCGTGGATACGCGCGCACTGCCACAGGCCTCCAGCAAGGGAGATCGTCTGCCGCTCGCCGTGAAAGGTGCGGCATGCTCGAAACACGGATGGCCGGATTTCGAGCAGCGCTGCCAATTCGATTTCAGAAAGCCCGCCAATGAAGAGCAGAAAGTACGCATTATCGCCCTTCGCTAGCCAGGGCGGCGCGCACGTTCGCAAGCTCGTCCACCTGCTTCCCTCCGCGACCGGGCACCACCAATAGAAAAAGCCCGAGGGATGCTCGGGCTTTCATAATAAAACGCTGAAATCAGACCGGAGCAGCTTACGAAAGCTGGCTGAATGCCTTGGTGGCGCCCGTCTTGAGTGGCTCTACGGTCGCGATCGTGACTTTCTGAGCCAGCCTCGCGAGTTCCTTGGCTTGCTCGCTCAGCGTTTCGAACTGCTCACGTGAATGATTGGTCGACAATTCGAAAAATTCCGACGGCGATTTCACGCCCGTCAGTTTTTGCGCAAAGTCAAAGGCCGCTTCGGTGTTGCTGTTGGCGAATTCGATGACTTTAGCCTGGTAGTCTTGCGCGCCCTGAACGGCACTCGAATAGCTGTTCTTTATTACGGACGTGGCTTCCGCCGTGGCGGCACGCATCTTCTCGAAACCTTCCTTGGCTTGCGCGGCGTTCGTACCGGAAGAGCCGGTGGGCTTTGTCGTCTTGGTTTGGGTATCCATCATGACACTTAGTCCTTGGGGCGTGTTCGCTCTGGATTTCCGGAAGCGACACCCTGGGCGCTGATCGGATCATCCTAGACCGCAGGAACGCCGAGGAACTTTTCAGACGCCAAAACGCCAATGCGATCGTATGACTTCTTATATGGTTATCGCAATGCTACAGCGCAATACGATTTGCCCGCGCGGATACAATTCGTGATCGAAACAACGACGTCACGCCCGTCGTCACTGGACTCTTTCCGAGATCCCTTCGGCCGGAACGAAAGGCTTCTTCATCGCCTGCGGCGGAACGGTTTTGAACGTCGCGTGCGTCATGGACACTGCGGTGCCGTGACAATCGCTTGTGACGTCGACCCTCGCATCAAGCTGCTTCGCCAACGCCTGGATCAGACTGGTGCCGAGCCCGGCCTTGCCCTGGCTCGCCTTTACGTCCGGCTTGCCGACACCGTTATCCGAAATCGTCAGTTTCCAGTCAGGGCCCGCGACTTTGTACGACACCACGATCGCCGCACCCGGCTTCGTTTCCGGAAATGCATGCTTTAATGCGTTCATGACCAGTTCGGTAACAATCAGGCCAATGCTGACGGCCTCGCGTGATATGGCGGTGCCGGCATCGGCCTCAACTTTCAGCGAGATCGGCCGGCTGTCGCCGATCATCGATTGCGCCAATGTTTCGCAAAGCTTTGAAAGATAACTGGCGATTTCAATCGGCTCATTTCGGCCAGAGAGATGCAGGTGTTGCTGAACGGCGCTCACAGACAGAACGCGCTGATGCGCATCCTCCAGTTGCAACCGCGCCTCTTCCGATTGGACCGTGCGCGCCTTGATGAGGAGAATGCTGGCGATGATTTGCAGACTGTTGGCGACCCGGTGCTGCATCTCCTCCAGCAACATGTCTTTTTCACGCAAAAGTTCCATCACCTGCCGTTCAATGGCGCGCCGGTCGGTAATGTCCTCGAATGCCAAAAGCACGGTGGTATGGGGCCCGTTTTCGTAGAAGACCTCGCGGGCATTCAGGAGCATGGTGCGTCGTCCGATCACGGGAAACTCCCGATCGACCTCGTATCCCTCAACTGCCGTCCTGTTCCTTGTAATCGTCTCCAGGATGTGGCGGAGCTCCGGGATGTTCCATTGACCGCCGTCAATTTCGTAAATCCGATGTCCTTGGACATCGCCACTCACGAGCCCGAAGGTCTGAAGGAAGGACCGGCTGGCTGCAATGACGCGCAAATTCTGGTCGAGAACTACAAGTGGATCGCGGACGGTATCGACGATGGCCTGCGCGAGCGTAAGTCCGTTCCGTACATCGACGAAAGGGGTAGCCTTCGACACGAGCGAAGTGAGCATGTGAACCTTCCGCCCCGCTTTCGAGCAAGGGCCAGGCAGCGCTGATTTTCCTAAAGATGGCGCGAACGCCGTGGACGCTTTCTTGAGCGTCGAATTTCTACATGGTGCGCCTTTATTCGTGAATAGTCGAGCGTCTTGGCATCACGATAAAGCCTGCCTTGCCCTCGCTATTTGCCTTCGCAATCGCCACATAGGGAGTCCCTGACCGGCATAACCCAGGGCCCTCGAAAAACAGGCTCTGTATGTTCAATTTGTCCAATCCAGCCAATCTCGTGAGAAAGCTCGCGAGAAAAACGGCTCGCAGCGAATTGAGCTTTCAGGCTCGGGCAATCGCACGATGGGATAACGAAGGAGGCGCACCCAAAGCCTCCGAACGGCACGACATTCCACAAGGCGAAGAGCACCGGCATCGCGCGCCGATGAGCGATGACGAGCAGGATGTGTCTCTTATGCGCAAATCATCGCCCGGACCAAATTCCCAGGAACTTAGGGCGCGCGACGATCTTTATCATCAGTCATTCTGGAAGGCACAAAATTGAAAATCGCGCAGATCGCCCCTTTGATGGAAAGCGTCCCTCCACGGCTTTACGGCGGCACCGAGCGGATCGTCTCCTACCTGACTGAAGAGCTGGTGAACCTCGGCCATGAGGTCACATTATTCGCGAGTGGCGATTCGATCACCGCAGCTGAGCTCGTGCCCTGCGTACCTCAGGCGCTCCGGCTCGACGCCAGCGTCCGCGACACGATCCCTTATTATATGTTGATGCTCGATCGCGTCCGTCAAAAGGCCGACGACTTCGACATCCTGCATTTCCATATCGATCAATTCCACTTCCCGCTGTTTCGGCCGATCTCGGGCCGCACAGTGACCACGCTGCACGGCCGTCAGGATCTGACCGATCTGCTCCCGCTTTATCTGGGCTTCGGCGACATGCCGCTGGTCTCGATCTCGAATGCCCAGCGGCGCCCGATCCCGAACGCAAACTTCGCCGGGACCGTCCACCACGGAATTCCGATGCATCTGCATCATGGCACCGAGGAAGCGCGCGGCGGCTACCTCGCGTTTCTCGGCCGAATCTCGCCGGAGAAACGCCCCGACCGCGCCATTGCCATCGCGCAGGCTGCGGGGATTCCGCTCAAGATTGCCGCCAAAGTTGACCGTGCTGACACGGCCTATTTCGAGACCCAGATCGAACCGCTGCTCGACAGCGGCGGCGTTGAGTTCATCGGCGAGATCAACGACCACCAGAAATCACAATTCCTGGGCAACGCACAGGCCCTGCTGTTTCCAATCGACTGGCCGGAGCCGTTCGGGCTCTCCATGATAGAAGCAATGGCCTGCGGAACGCCGGTGCTGGCCTTTCGCTGCGGCTCGGTTCCCGAGATCGTCGAGGACGGCATCACCGGCGCAATCGTCGAAACCATGGACGAGGCGATCGCGGCCCTGCCGCGGGTCATTGCACTCGATCGAAAAAAAGTGCGTCAACGCTTCGAACAGCGCTTTTCCGCCACACGGATGGCAAAAGATTATGTGGGTATTTACCGGTCGTTGCTGGCATCATCCGCCGAGCGCAAACAGGAAGAAATCGAGCTCGCGCCGAACGGCAAGGATCTGAACATTTTGAGGCCTCTCGTTGCTTAGCCACAGCTCGATCGCAAGGCCGATCGAGGAGGTTCCCGAAATACCCTTCTACATTCCGGGGACGGGATCCTCTACGCGGCCGCGCCGCACGCTCAAGCAGGGCGATTGCTTCGCCGTGTTCGACAGCCATGCGGATATCGGGGCGGCGCCGGGCGGGCCCGACGGCATTTTCTTTTGCGACACACGCTATCTTTCCCACCTGGAAATGCTGCTGAGCGGCAAACAGCCTTTGCTGCTGGGTTCTGTCGTACGCGACGACAACTCTTTCCTCACCGTCGACCTGACCAATCCCGACATCTATCTCAATCAGAAGCTTGTGCAGCCGAAGGACATGCTGCACGCCGTGCGCACGATTTTCCTCCTGAACGGCACTGTCTATCAGCGCCTGCGTTTGCAGAACCACGGCGAACATCCTTTCGACGTCCAGCTTTCATTTGCCTTCGCCAGCGACTTCGCCGATTTGTTCGAGGTGCGCGGAATGCACCGCAAACGCCGCGGCATCGCAAGCGCGGAGGTCGGCAAAGCCCAAGTCGCGCTGAACTACCAAGGCCTCGACGGCAAACGGCGGCGGACGGCGATTCTGTTCGAGCCGGCGCCGGAGCATCTGTCTGAGCGCGTCGCAGGCTACGCCTTCGTTCTCCAGCCCAACGAGGCACGTTCGATCTATGTCACCGTCAATTGCGAACCTGACGCCGAGGAGCGCATCGCTGTTCCGTTTCGCAAGGGGCTACGTTCGGCGTTCCAGAAACGCCAGGCTGCGAGCCGCGGCATGGCCACGATCACCAGCTCGAATCATATCTTCAACGAGATGATATGCCGCTCGATGGCCGACCTTGCGATGCTGACGACCAACACGCCGCAAGGCCCCTACCCTTATGCCGGTATTCCCTGGTACTCGACCACGTTCGGCCGTGACGGCATCATTACGGCTTTACAGATGCTGTGGTGCGATTCCCGGATCGCCAAGGGCGTCCTGCGGCGGCTCGCCGCCTTTCAGGCCACCACATTCGACCCGCTGGTCGACGCCGAACCCGGAAAAGTCCCGCACGAGATGCGCGGGGGCGAGATGGCGGCCTTGGGCGAGATCCCCTTCGGCCTCTATTACGGTAGCGTGGATGCCACCCCGCTGTTTGTGATGCTGGCCGGACTCTACACCGAGCATACCGGCGACACAGAAACGTTGCGCGAACTATGGCCCAATGTCGAAGCCGCGCTGGACTGGATCGACGGGCCGGGCGATCCTGATCGTGACGGCTTCGTCGAATATCAACGCGCCGACGAAATGGGCCTTGTCAATCAGGGCTGGAAAGACTCCCACGACGCGATCTTCCATGCCGATGGCACGCTCGCACAAGGTCCGATCGCGATCTGCGAAGTGCAGGGCTACGTCTATGCGGCGAAGCGCCTGGCTGCGCGCGGCGCACGCCGGCTCGGCAAGCACGCGCTCGGAGACGCACTCGAGGCCCAGGCCAAAACACTCGCAGAACGATTTGAATCTGCATTCTGGTGCGAGGACATTGGTACCTACGCGCTCGCCCTGGACGGACAGAAGCGGCCGTGTCGGGTGCGAACGTCGAACGCCGGACATGTATTATTCAGCGGGATCGCCACGCCAGAGCACGCGGAAGCGGTGGTTCGTGACCTGATGCGGCCGTCGTTTTTTTCAGGATGGGGAATCCGCACGGTGGCCCGCGAGGAGCGCCGTTACAACCCGATGTCGTATCATAATGGCTCGGTATGGCCGCACGACAATTCGCTCATCGCGGCCGGCTTTGCACGCTACGGACACAAGAGCGCGGTAGATCGCGTGTTCAAGGGCCTGTTCGAGGCAGCAAGCTATATGGACCTGCGGCGCTTGCCTGAACTCTATTGCGGCTTCCAGCGCGGACGCGAACGCGGGCCGACTCTCTATCCGGTCGCCTGCTCACCTCAGGCCTGGGCCGCGGGGACACCGCTCCTGCTGCTTCAGTCTTGTCTGGGTCTCGCATTCAATCCGGACCGCCATGAAATCCTGTTGCACAAGCCACAGCTACCGTCATTCCTTGATGAGGTGACCTTGTGCAATCTGCGTCTGGGCCTATCGACCGTAGACCTCAGGCTGCGCCGGCATGGGGCCGATGTGTCGCTTCAGGTCTTGCGCAACGAAGGGCAGATCAAGGTGGCCGCGGTTTATTCGTGACAGTCGGCCCGCAGGGCACGCGGCGAAATAGTCCGGCGCCAGCACGGCCGCGGCTTAAAACCAGCTAATTCCCGCCAATGGCAGCAGCCGCTGCAGGATCGCCCCCAAGCAGACCAGCACCACGAGCAGTTTGAGAAGATTTGCCAAACGACTGTCATTGACGAACTTTTCGATGACCCAAAAACAAATTGCGCCGACGACACAAATAATCAGGACCCCGATTAGAGCTGAAAGCATAGCAACCCCTCCGTTGGTACTGTAACGAGCCTAATCCGCGATTCGTATGATCAACCGGCATCGACACTTCTCGCGCCCGCTTCGGCGTCTGCCGCAAATGACCGGCACGAGAAATCTCGGTGCATCTGGACGATTTCGCAATTAAAAAAACAATAAAAATGAACCCGCTGCGATGTATTGACCTAGATCAACATCGGTTTGCCACGACCGCATCTCGTCGAAATCAGATGATGATTGCGTTAGGTCAAGGCACATCCGATTGATTGATAAATATTGTCGGATTTCGGTCAATATCGCAGAAGCGATCAATGATCACGAAGTCACACCTGCTTATGGCTCTATTGCTGCAAGGTTTTCTATTGGGACCGGCAAGCGCAGCGGAAAAAATACCGGACGAGTGTGGTCTCGCATCGGTTTATGCAACCCTGACCGAAGAGACCGCAAGCGGAGAGGATACGCTTCCCGGAGACTTTACCGCCGCACATCGGACGCTGCCATTCGGGACGTTGGTCCACGTCGACAACCAGGAAAACGGGCGCTCGGCGGTGGTGCGGATCACCGATCGCGGCCCGTTCGTCAGCGGAAGAATCATCGATGTCTCGCAGGTTGCCGCGCGCGAACTCGGTATTTCCGGTTTGGCGCAGGTGTGTCTCAACATCACATGGGTGCCCCAAAGACGATCGGTCGGGCAAAAATGATTGTTGAGGTGGCCGCGCCGTTAGTCGTAGCGCCGGCCCGTTCGTCAGATCACTGTTCCGAAAATCTTCCCTATGCCGGCGGTGAGAGCCATCGCCAAAGCGCCCCAGAATGTCACTCGGGCCGTGGCGCGCAGGACATTTGCGCCGCCTGCTCTTGCCCCGATCGCGCCTAGAAGCGCAAGAAAGCCAAGCGACGCTGCGGACACGATCGGGACCAGCGCGCTGGCTGGCGATACGACGACCATCAGCAAGGGCATGGCTGCCCCCACCGAAAACGTCGCGGCCGAGGTCAATGCGGCCTGTACGGGACGCGCAGTGGTGATTTCCGAAATCCCAAGCTCATCGCGTGCATGGGCGGCCAAGGCATCTTTGGCCATCAATTGCTCGGCAACCTGCCGCGCAAGCGCCGGTTCGAGACCCCGCTTGACGTAGATTTCGGCAAGCTCCTCCTGTTCGAACGCGACGTTATCGCTCAGTTCCTTGCGTTCGCGCGCAAGATCTGCCCGTTCGGTGTCGGACTGCGAGCTGACGGATACATACTCGCCGGCGGCCATCGACATGGCGCCAGCCACCAGTCCCGCGATGCCTGCGATCAGGACAGCGTTCTGCGTCGCGGCCGCCGCAGCGACGCCAACAATCAAGCTCGCGGTCGAGACGATGCCATCATTGGCCCCGAGCACCGCGGCTCGCAGCCACCCGATGCGGTCGACGAGGTGGTACTCCGGATGCAGGCGAAGACGGCTCATCGGATAACCCGCCTTACGGGTCAGATCCGCCCAAGCAACATCAGAATGACGATGATAATCAGAATCGTGCCGATGAGCCCGACGCCGCCGTGACCGTAACCGTAACCGTAGCCGCCGAAACGGCCACTAAAGCCACCGAGCAGGAAAATAATGAGGATGATAACGAGGATGAGTCCCAGCGACATGGTGCTATCTCCTTTGGCCAGACCTACCGAACATTGAGCCTCTTTGTAACTCGGGCCGCGAAGCCCGTGATCGACCTTCCTCGGTGCCGTCCTGATCGAGGACGCCATCCGGGAAAACCGGCCTACTTCTTCTCGATGGAAATTCCGCTCTTGCCAACGTTGATCTCGATGCCGGTGGTCTTCTGCCGCTCCTGGTAGAGCTGATAGCCGAAGACCACGGTGACGATGACGAGCGCACCGATCACGAGGTAGAGAATGTTACGATTCATGATCTCGTGGCCCCCATTGGATCGCGCAAGCGCATTCTAAAGCAAATCAACCCCAGCTCGTCATCGTAAGTTCAACGACAGCGGCCACCCAAACGACGTAGCCTCAGTTTCTCGATCGTCACATCAGTTGCACGGACCGTAATAGCCGTATCCGCGAGTGGAATCGGTGACGACCCAGCAGCCACCACCGCCGCCATAATAGGCGGGAGGTGCCGGCCGGACATAGACGGGCGGGGGTACATAGCCATAAGGGCCGCCGCCATATGCATAAGGTCCTGGACCGTAGTAATAGCTCGGGCCGTAATAATAGCCGCTATTGGCAACGGCCGAACCGAGGATGGCGCCGGCGGCAAGCCCACCAATGATACCAGCGGCAGCAGCTCCGCCATATCCATAGCCACGGCCGTAATATCGGCCACCATAACCATAGCCACGGCCATAATAACGCACATCGGTGACCAGACTCGGTATTGATGACTGAACCGTTGCGGCGTTTGTCAGCGCCGGAAAAGCTTTCGACGGACTTGTGAAAGAGATCGCAAGTGCGCACGAGATGCCTACGCCGATTGCATATTTTAGAATTGCGGTACTCATGGTCTCGCCTTTCTTTTTGTGTGTAACTTTGCGCAGTTCGCACATTTGGAAATTATGATGACAATTACTCGGATATTGCGCGTTGACCTAGATCAACGTGGTTATCCTGACTTCCGCGGTTTTAGTTCGACAGTGATTTTGTCTGAGGAGCCAAAATGCTGGCTCGGTGCGAGACTAATCTCAAATCATGCCACTGCTGTCGGAAAGCGGCGCAGCCATGCAACGATTCGGGGAAGTAGGCCCGTTGGCGGCGGCAGCAAGACGCTGTCGTCTATCAGGCGAGACCCACCCGGTCGCCGTTCGAACACGAGCTTGCGATGGTGAAACGCCTCAAGCTCCGGCCGGTGCGCGATGCTCACGATGGCGGTGTGGGGAAGCCGCTCGGCCACGAGCTTCATCAAGTGCTCCTGGCTCGACGGATCGAGCGCCGACGTCGCCTCGTCCATTACGACGATATCCGGCCGATGCAGCATCAAGCGCACGAAAGCGAGACGCTGACATTCGCCGCCGGACAAGGTGCGGTTCCAGGGGGCTTCTTCATTGAGGTGTTCGACCAGGTAGCCGAGACCTGCCGTCTCCATCAACTCGCGCACCGTGGCATCAGGAGCATCGGCCGGCGACAACGGATAGGTTGCGGCGCGGCGAAGTGTGCCAAGCGGGATGTAGGGCCGCTGTGGCATCAGGACCATCTTGGCGCCGCTCGGAACGGCGATGTTGCCTTGCCCCCACGGCCACAGGCCGGCAATTGCGCGCGTGAGCGTGGTCTTTCCTGTCCCCGATTCCCCGACCAGGAGAACTTTCTCGCCTGGTTCGATGCGCACGTCGGCATCTTTGACAACGACGGTTCCGTCGTCGAGCTCCACCGAGAGATTTTGTATGCGAAGTGCCGCGCCTTCATTCTCGGTCCTCTTGATCGCGCGGGACGCACCGGGCATGCCGGCAGCCTCAAGGTGATCGATAGAGACCATGAGCGATGCGACGCGACGTGCCGACGCGACCCAGCCCGCCAGCCGCGGATAGTTGTCGAGCAGCCAATTGAACGCCGATTGAACCTGAACGAATGCCGCCGCCGCTTGCATGACCGCACCAAGCGTCATCTCTCCCGCCACGTATTTCGGCGCGCACAGGATAAGTGGGACCATCGGCGCTACCAGCAAGTGGGCATTGAAAATGAGCGTATAGCGCATATGCTGATGGCAGAGGTTGCGCCATTGCAAGATTACTGCGGCGATGCTCTGCCGCAGCCCGGCGCGCTCTTCTATCTCTCCGCCGAGCAACGCGATGCTTTCGCCGTTTTCCCTCACGCGGGTCAGGGCGTAACGAAATTCAGCCTCCGATTGACTTGTACGCTCTGAGACGGCGACGAAGCGGCTCGCCACCAGGATGACCGCCGTGCTGGTGATGGCCGCGTAAATGATGGCCGCGATCACCAAAAAGCCGGGAATGACGATGGGCGCCACCGGTGTGCCGAGCGTCAGATCGCCACCTACGATCCAAAGCACCCCGACGAACGTCACCGCCGTGACCGTGGCGCTGAAGACGCCGACGACGAAATCGACCGGCGCATCGGTGGCGATACGCGCATCTTCACCGATGCGGCCTTCGGGATTCTGATGGTCACCGGTGACCAGATCGAGTTGGTAGTAGTGTCCGTTTGCCAGCCATCTGTAGACCAGATGGTTGGTCAACCACGAGCGCCACTCACGCTGGATTGTCATGCGCCCGTACACGGCGACCATGGCCAGCAGCACCATAGTCACCACAAGCAGTACGAAGATAAGAGCTTGCGTCGAGACAGCGGCCCCATCTTTTCTCTCAAGGGCATTGAAGATGTCGCGGCTCCAGAGATTCATCCTGTACTGGAAGCCGAGCTGGATGAAAATAAGCACGATGAGGCCGAGGGTGAGCAGCCAGGCGGTTCGGCGAGTGTCACCAGACCAGAAGCCGCTGGCACTCAACCAGAAACGCCGGATGAGTGGTCGGCCGGTCGGCGGTATTGCAGGCAGCGGTTGATACATTATCGGGACGTTCAATCGTTGGCGCGGAGCGCGAAGTTAGGCCGTTGCGTAAAATACAATACGGCGCACAAGCCAATTTCATTGACCTAAATCATGAATCTCCCGTGGTCTTGAGCATAACTTTTTCAAAAGTTGAACTCCGGAATGCCGTACCCCGGCGACTGGCACTTAGAAGTACGTATCCCGCTCGAGATCCACATATGGATATTTTTCGCCTATATGGCCGCGTCCTCGCCCTGCTTGGGTCCGAGAGCCGATTGGCGTGGGCGTTGGCGCTGGCGAATATGGCGCTGGCCTCGGCGCAGTTTGCCGAGCCGGTGCTGCTCGGCCGCATCATCGACACGCTGACCGGCGCGCAGACCCGAGGCGAGTTGCCATCGTGGTCGCGGTTGGGGGTACTACTTGCCGCCTGGGCCGGTTTCGGGCTTTTCACCATTGTCTGCGGCACGCTGATCGCGCTGTACGCGGACCGCCTGGCGCATCGCCGCCGTCACGTCGTCCTGACCGGCTATTTCGAACACGTGCTGCAGCTGCCACTCTCCTATCACGGTAATACACATTCCGGGCGGCTGATGAAGGTGATGCTGCAGGGCACGGACGCACTGTGGGGGCTGTGGGTCGGGTTCTTCCGTGATCACCTCTCCTCGTTCATCTCGCTGGTCGTCCTGCTGCCGATCTCGCTCTTTATTAATTGGCGGCTTGCATCGCTGCTGATCGCGCTATGCGTCGTTTTCGCCGGTCTCACCGCTTTGATCGTGCACAAGACCCAGACCATGCAAAGCTCGGTCGAGCGCCATTACTCCGACCTTGCGGAGCGCGCATCCGACACGCTGGGCAACATCGCGCTGGTGCAGAGCTTTTCCCGGCTCGAAGCCGAGGTCATAGAGTTGCGCCAAATCGTCGAGCGCCTGCTGGCCGCGCAAATGCCGGTGCTTTCGTGGTGGGCGCTGGCCGTCGTATTGACGCGGACGGCGACCACATTGACCGTACTATCGATTATCATTGTCGGTACGCTGTTGCACATCAACGGTCAGGCGACCATCGGCGAGATGGTCACCTTCATGAACTTTGCCGGCCTCATCATTACCCGGTTGGAGCAGTCCGTCAGCTTCATCAGCCGGGTGATGTCGGAGGTGCCACGCTTAAACGAATTCTTTCAGGTGTGGGACACCGTTCCGGCCATCCGCGACCGGCCTGACGCGATCGATCCTGGCCGCCTCGGTGGGCTCGTCGAGTTCAGGGACGTTTCATTCACCTATGACGGGCAGCGGATGGCTGTGGCGGATTTGAACTTCAAAGCGATGCCGGGTGAGACGATCGCCCTGGTCGGCGCCACCGGTGCCGGCAAATCGACGGCAATTGCGCTCCTTCATCGCGCCTTCGATCCGCAGTTCGGCGTGATTGAGATCGACGGCACCGACATCCGCCAATTCAAGCTCTCCGCGTTGCGCAGGAACATCGGTGTGGTGTTTCAGGAAGCGCTGCTGTTCAACCGCTCAATCGCCGACAATTTGCGGGTGGGAAAATCCAATGCGACCGAGACGGAAATGAGAGAAGCGGTCAAGCGTGCGCAAGCCCTCGAGTTCGTCGAGCGTAAATTCGAGGGATTCGGCGGACACGTCGGCGAACGGGGCCGCTCGTTGTCCGGCGGCGAGCGCCAACGATTATCGATCGCGCGCGCGTTGCTGAAGGACCCGCCAATACTCATTCTCGACGAGGCGACGAGCGCGCTTGACGCCGATACAGAGGCCAAAGTTATGCGGGCGCTTGACGAAGTGATGAAGAACCGAACCACGTTCGTCATTGCACACAGGCTTTCGACGGTGCGCAAGGCGTCCCGTATTCTCGTGTTCGACGCTGGGAGGATTGTCGAAGCCGGCACCTTCGACGAACTCGTGATGGCCGGCGGCCGCTTTGCGAGGCTCGCCCGAACGCAATTTATCTCGGCGGAGCCGATCGCCCTGCCGGCCGCGGTCGGATGATACGGCCGGCTGCGGAATTTGCCTGGCGCCTTTAGTGGGCCCTAACGCAAAGTGGCTTCACGGCCAAATGAAGATGGCCTCGCTTGCGCGAGGCCATCTTCATTTGCACCAAAGTTCCCGTTAACGGCAGACCTGCCTCGTTCTGAACACGACACGACCGCTGGGCGTTACGACACGCGAGCGAATTAGCCGGCAGTCGCCACCGTAATAGGCGTTGGCGTCATAGCCCCTGCGATGATAGTAACCATCGTCCGAAAATCGAGGGCCCACACCCACGCCGACCGGACCAAGTTGCACGCCTGCGCCGCCGGAGTCCGCGCCTATAAACACTTGCGCGTTAACGGGTGCCGTCGCAACGACGAGTACAGTAGCGGCAACCAGCCCAAATATAAGTTTGTTCATAGTGCTCTCCAATACTTTTTGATTTAGCTCTGCACATTTAACGCGCGACGCACCGTCTTTGTTCAATGCGTTTAAAGATTAAGTTCGTTAGCGGAGCGGCTCTTCTACTATTTAGTTGTTCAATACTTTACTTTCCAATTTTTCGCATGGCTACAGCGAAAGCCCGTCGCGGCGAGCCTGGCTCAATAAGATTTCGAACCGTGCGTGACCAAAGCATAAGCGGGGACAGGGAGATCGCGGATTCCAAAGGTCTTCAATGCTTGTTCGTAGAGGCGGACGGGATCGCGTTCGCCATTTTTGGCGAGTTCAATAATCCGGCCTGCGGTAATTTCCCGCACGGCAGACCCGATATTGCGAAGCGATTTGCAGGCGCGGTCAAAAGCGTCGCCCATAGCCAAGGTCGCGGCGTCGTCGAATGAAGCGACTCGGATCGGAATGATTGTCATAGGAACCTCCTGTAAAGCAACGAGTGCGAGCCCATAAGGAACGATGCCAGCCAAGGCTGGCTATTTGTATTTGACGATTTCACTGAATGATATCTCGCAAGTCGGACATTCGAACGTGCGCTTGTCGTATCCGGGCCTGTCGGTCAGTTCAATTTGAGTAAGCCACGTTTTCTTATCGCACTTGCTACACCGCGGACGCACGATTGAGTCCGAGTAGGGTCCGGATGGCTGGTAGGCTGGAATGCGCATGCGCTCCTCCTCTGACGGCGGGAGCGCGGTCGCGTCTCTCAGCCACCGACGCGCCATTACAGAATTGCGTGGTGATTAACCCCATATGGGTATCACCATCCCCGAAAACGAGAGGCGGCCAGCTCAGGTGGCCACTTTGTTTTGTCCGCATAACGGCGGCATTCGCGCGCTTGCGGCTAGCCAACTGCAAAAGCCTGATCTGCCGCGGAACAAGAATCTGTATCGTTTAGCGCGCAAGAACGACTCAGTGATGCATCAGCACTGCGGCCTGAAATTGATTTTGGAACTTACGAGTCCCAGGAACGTTCCCGATCATGCACTCGACAGCGTTGAAAACGTTTGGGAGGTGCCCACAGGAGATTAAAATGAGGAATGCTAGACTTTTATCGACCGTAGCAGCGACTTTGCTGCTCACTGTCGGTGCCGTATCGGCGCAGGACGTGAAAAAGGATGAAGCGCCGGCGCGCGCGCCTGCCGTGCAGCAGAACGCCCCGGCGGAAAAGATGGCCCCCGCCACGAAGCCGGGCGCGCAAAATGCCCGAGGGCAGAAGGCGCCCGAGACGACGGGCCAGGCATCGGACAGCGACAAGACGAAAGCCTCCGATCAGGGCGCCACGGATAAAGGCGCCATGGACAGCAAAAAGGATAAAGGCGCTGCGGCGAAGACTCCATCCGACGCTAACGGCAGAGCCGGTGTGAAGGCCAAGACCGACGAAAATACCGCTCAGGGTGTCACTGGCACGAAGTCGAGCCAGTCGACCACCGAGAAGGATCGCGCCACCACCGGTCAAGGCGCAGCGGCTGGTTCGGCGAAGCTTACGACCGAGCAGCGCACCAAGATCACCACCATCATCAGGCAGCAAAAGGTGGAGCCCGCGCGTCTCAACGTGTCGGTGCGGGTAGGAACCCGCGTGCCGGAGAGCGTGCGTTTCTATCCTCTACCGGCGGAAGTGTTTGTGGTCTATCCCGAATGGCGAGGCTACGACTACATCATGGTCGGCAATCAGATCCTCGTCATCGATCCGCGCACGCACGAGATCGTCGCTATCCTCGAAGCGTAATGCATCGCGCATCACGACAATCATAGGCAGCCGGGGCGCGAGCCCCGGCTGCAAATCCTTGAAAACAGACTAAGGAGACAGGCGTTCCACGCCGCCTGTGAAGACCGCTGTGAGCGTCAGGTCGCGGCTGCGTTCGCGATGATGTGGGCCAACAGGTGCGTATTGATAAAAATCAATGTGTTCGATCGCGAACATCGCCAAATATTTCAGTTTGACCACAAACGCATGATCAACATTCATCCGGCGAAAGGAAATGACCAATAGCGCCGTTGAATTTCTGAATGACTGGGATGCGTGCGTGTGTGAACGGGCCGTTGGAGGACCGTACCATGACGAAATTTATTGGACGTTTGGCGGCAATGAGTGGTGCTGATCGCGGCGGCAATGCCGTTGAGTGCTGGCGCGCAGGCGCCAGGCGGCGGCGCACAGGAACAACCGAAAAAGCAAGCGCCGGCTAAAGCTGCTCCGGCAAGGCAGGCGGCGCCCGCAGCAAGACCCGCGCCTGCGGCCAGACCGGCGCCAGCCGCACGCGCTCCCGCTCCGCATCCGGCGCCGGCGGCCCGCGTCGCACCGGCTCGTCCGGCTCCGCAACGGGCCGCCACGCCGCAGCGGCAAGCGCCCGCGGCCAGCCGCGTCGTCCGACAGCAACAGCGCCAACAGGCACAGCCAAAGATTCAAGCCCAGTCCAGGGTACAAGCGCGGCCAAAAATACAAGCGCAGCCCAAGGTGCAAGCGCAGCCCAAGCTGCAAGCTCAGCCCAAGCTGCAAGCGCAGCCCAAGCTGCAAGCGCAGCCGAAAGTGCAAACCCTGCGGCAACAGCAGGCACAGCCGAAAACTACGGCAGCACCGCAACTACAGCAGAAGCAGGCGAGCCCAATTCAGCTTCAACGCCAAGAGCGCGCACTGCGACAACGCGAGGACCGCGCACTGCGTGCACTGCCGGCTAAGCAGCGTGCAGCGCGGAGCGAGGAAATCCAGCGCGCGCGTCAACAGCGGGCCCTTGGAAGCCAGGCTCAACCCAACGCCCTGACGGCGAAGCCGAGCTTGGTCCCGCAGCAAAATGCGCGCACCGGCCTGCGCCGTAATGGCCAAGCGCTCGTGACGCCGCAGGCCGCGCGGCAAGGCCGCTTCGCCGCCCGCTTCGCGGCGCAGACGGGCGGCATCAATGCCCCCAGCCGCTTTGCCTATGTCGCCGCGCACCGCGCCTGGCAGCAGGGCCGCCGAGCGGCATTCGTGTCATGGGCCGGCCCGGTTTTCTGGCCTTACGCCTATTCCGACATTTTCGACTACACGTTCTGGCCCAGCGGTTATGACGACGGCTATTGGGCCTATGCCTATGACGATTTCTTCGACGGCGTGTTCTGGGGCGAGAGCGGCCCGCCGGATGAATATGCTTACGCCCCTCAGTCCAGGGAGCCTACGACGTCCCGGGGACCTACGACGCGCGCGACTTCTGCGGCGGTACAGGAACTGTGCAAGCAGCCCGGTAGCGGTGTCACCGCCTGGCCGATTGCAGATATCGAAAAGAAGGTCGGTCTCAATGCCGAGCAAAAGCAATTGCTCGGCGACGTGAAGACCGCCGGCGCAAAAGCCGCCAGCGCCTTCAAGGCCTCGTGCCCGTCGGAAAACGCCTTCCCGCAGACGCCACCAGGCCGTCTCGGTGCGATGACCGCTCGGCTCGATGCGACACTCGAAGCGGTGCAGACGGTGCGGCCTGCCCTGGAAAAGTTCTACGCCTCGCTCTCCGACGAGCAGAAGGAGCGCTTCAACACGATCGGGCCGCAGCAGACTAAGGACAATGCTGCCGCGAGCCAGGCCGCAGCGCCGGATGCGCAGAGCTGCAAAGAGCAGAAACCCGGTCTGACCAATCTGCCGATCGAGAAGATCGAGAGCGTCGTCAAGCCAACCGATGCGCAGGCTGAGGACCTTAACAAGCTCGAGGACGCGACTGTTAAGGCGGTATCGATTATGCAAGCGGCCTGCCCTGAGGATACGCCGATTACCCCGCCCGGCCGGCTGGAGGCGATGGAGGTGCGCTTGCAAGCCATGATCGACGCGGCCAAGACCGTGAAGCCCGCACTCGACAGCTTCTACGGCTCGCTCAATTCCGAACAAAAGGCGCGCTTCAACCGTATCGGCCGCGAGCTGGCGCAAACGACCGGACAGTCGAGCGAGTGATCTTCAGCACACCGAAACGAAAAGGGCGGCCACAAGAGCCGCCCTTTTTTATTGCAAGACAAACCGAAATGATTTCCCGCCGCATCATGCGATCACCTCGTCGGCGTCGCGCTCGCTCGTTTGCCGGGGCTGTCGTTAGGTGCCCGGGCTTTATTTGTCGCTTAGCGCTTGCGGCTGCCAACGCCCGCCTCGTCGGACCGGCCTCGCAACCAGCCTACAATTGACCTAAGTCATTTCCGCGTGGAAGCCGTGACGCTAGTCTGCATTGCATTAGCTTTGCGGGGACGACATGCGCTATATGCTAATTTTAAGGCTCTTTATCGTTGCATTAGCAGTACCAGTCGCGGCGTCCGCGCAGTCTGATAACAGCCATTCTCTGGGACGCCAGGTAGCGATAGAGCTTTGCAGTTCCTGCCATCGGGTTGTCGAGGGACAGCCCTTACCCCGTCAGAATATCGCAAGCTTTTTTGCGATCGCCAAATTACCGTCAACTACTGCCCTTTCCTTGAAGGTATTCCTTCGGTCAAACCACAAGGGAATGCCTAACCTGATTGTCTCTGAATCAGATACCAATAACTTAGTTGACTATATTCTCAGCCTTAAGCGGCAATAAGATTCGTATCGATAGCCGTAATCTGCTGCTTCGACGACCCCGATGCTCACAATGAGTGATCGTGCTTCAATCGCTCGATCTCATCTTTTAAGTGGAGTTTCTGACGCTTCAACTCCAAGATCGCTAGATCATTGATGGATTTATGCTTCAATGCGTCGGCGATTTTCTTTTCGAGTGTGTGGTGCTGCCGCTCCAGTTCTGCAACGTGAACTTTGAACGTCATATTGGTCTCATTCTCTGTAACTCACTTTGAGGTCGGTATTACGCAAGTCCAAACTGAAAAAGCTGATCACTCAGTCAGATCGACCAATGTACGTGTATGCTCTTTTGCGTCGTACACATTGACCTTGATTTGTGGATATTTTTTCTTGAGCTCCAGTGCTGCTTCCATCGCTGTTTCCGAGGTTGCAAATTCCGACTTGAACTTTCCATCGATCTCAAGAACATAGCCTTGGGATGGAATCGTGTTGGCTGACGGGTTTTTTGGCCTCGACGTACTGCTCTCCGCGGGTTGCTCAACCGTTGTCTCTTTCATTCCGAGAACTGGCTTTTTCATATTTACTCGATGTCCCTTTGTTCGAATTTTCACAGAAGATGGTGGCTATGGGTGCTTTGTGCCAGAAATTGGCGTGGCTACGTCCGCCTCTGGCCTGCGAGCTCGATCAGCATCAAGCGCGCCAGACTTTCCGGCGTACTGCTTCCTAACTGGGTGGTTTTTTGACGCCCGTCGGGCGCTGTAACTGTCAGCCGCCCGCCGAATACCGACCAAATGCCGGAAAGGTGCTTTCCGACTCTTTCGGAATAAAATGAAAATTCCCGTTGCATGGATATCCGCTTAAAAGTTGGCCGCGCGTCGGAAAACTGTAGTCGCCAATTGTGGCTTTAAAGCCGGTTCCCTGGTCAATTTGGCGGTCAGAAGCGCGCTTTCGAAAATTTAACTAATACGAGCGGCCTGTGATTTTCTCCTCGTCATACATATCTAAAAGTCAGGCCAAAAGGAGTGTCAAATGCGCACGCACCGGTTTGGACGAAAAATCAAACTTCCTGCGACAATCACCATCAAGCATCAGATCAGGATGCTCATGGCTCATGATGAGCTTCAAAAGGCACAGGCAGAAGCTCGTGTACCGAAGTTCGCGGTACCCATCGAAGATCGGGTGCGGCCTGCTCGTTGATGTCTGACGACTCGCATTTGTCGGTGCCGCTGAATCGTTAACTGAATTACCGACAACTCGTACAACGTTTGCGGTCACTCATTGCGTTTGCGCCTGCGTTCTTCCAGCCACGTTTGAGCACTGGTATTGATCCAGTTTGTTGCCTCTTCTTCAGAACCGGCTTCGAAAACTTCCTCGGACGGAGAATCTTCAATGATGGCCCACACGGACCAAATGGGAGCGTGAGGTGCTTTCCTGACGTTAAATTTAGGATCGTCGGTCATACTGACGATATGTATCTGTTCGGCGCAGATAACAATGGCGCACGGCCGTAAATTGAAAATGGTTAGAGCGGTTTAGTCCTGAATTCGCTTGATACAGTGATATTGCATTCCTCTTGGCGTTCGCACCATATCAATCGCAGGTATCGCACTGAGACAACTGCCGGTCACTTCTAGAATTTGACCTGCTGGACACGTGTTATTTTCAACGAGGACCTTCTGTCCGCAAGATAATTGGTTCGCTTCGGGTTCTGTCTTAAGTGTCTGAGCCCCTGCCGGCACGGCATATGCGACACCTGCACCGACGGCGATAACGATCAATAGCTTGGTAGGCCGAGAATTCTTCATCGACATTACCTATGGGCGCAACAGCTCCCTAAGTCCATAAAAACCGACACCCAGGATGAACTTTGAATTCGACATGAGGCCACCCGATTGCTGAGCCTCCCTCGTACCGTCGCATTCGACCATCTCGCGCGCCCTATGTCCCGCTTTGGGTCATCAGCGGACATTGCAAGCAAAGCGTGCGATGTCTGCTTTCTCACCAAAAGACATAGGGCACCCGCGCCATGATGACTCAGGTTTCGCTTATGACCTTTTCGATCCGGCGATCCGGAACCAGCCACATCGCCGCAACAAGAATGTAGATCGCAACCGACAGCCACGGGCTTACAAATGCCAGCGCGATTCCGGCGATATAGAGGATTGGCGATATTTTGCCCTTGATGTCATTGCCGAGAGCCGTGGCAAGGACGGAGTGTGTCCCATGCTTTCGCAGAATTGCTTTCTGCAACAGGTAATAGGCAATCGCGGGCAGCAACAATACTCCGCCGTACACCGCAGTCGGTATTGGAGCCAGAAAATTTTCGCCCATCCAGGCTGTCGCGGCAGGGATAAGGGAGAGCCAGAACAGCAGATGGCAATTGGCCCAGAGAATGAGCCCGTCCACACGCGCGACAGTGTGAAGTAGGTGATGATGATTGTTCCAGTAGATTGCCAGGTAGACGAAGCTCAACACGTAACTGACAAAGTGCGGGCCCACTCCGGCCAGCACCGACCAATCGGCGCCGTGCGGCACCTTGAGCTCCAGCACCATGATCGTAATAATGATGGCGATGACACCATCGCTAAAGGCCGTCAGACGATCTTTCCCCATGAGCGCTCCCTCTCGATCTATCTGCGATGCTGACGCTTGCCTTGCTACACCTGAGCAGCCGCTGCAAGCCTCGACCGGCTAGGATGCGTACAAAGCTCCGTCAATGGCCACAATGAAAGAAACGTCGATGACCGCAAGCTGCAATCGGCAACTTCGCGAAATAATGGGCAAGCGAAAACCCGTTCTTGTTACCGGGTGCGGCAGCTCTGAAGCCAATATCTTCAATGATACGCGCTGTGAGGGCCAAAGCATTCAACAGGGCGGTGATGGACACTCACCCAGCGTGCCGATCCAATGGCAATAAAAGCTCCATTCGGGTGCTATTCAGCCCGCGAGGATCGGCGTACCTTTAATGTAGAAAAGGAGAGCAATATGCGTAGGCTGGTTTTGACTAGCTTTGTTCTCAGTTTCGCGCTGACCGGATTGTTCAAGATGCCGAGCGGCCAGGCGATGACGGCGCCCGTTCCGGCCGGACTTAGAGCTGCGATCGATAGAACAGACCTGGCTGAAGATATTTCCTTTGTTTGCAGTCTGGTGCGGCGCTGCGGACCTTATGGCTGCGAGCAGCGTCAGTGTTGGGAGACCGGTTACGGTTACGGTCCCGCTTACGGCCCCGGTTACGGTTTCGGTTATGTTTACGATTACGGCCCCGAACACGGTTTTGATTTTGGCCCCGGCTACGGCCCCGGTTACGGTTTCGGCTACGGCCCCGGTCCAGACTACGGCGGGGGCTACCATGTAGGGCGCTCCTTTAGCACCCCGAACGGTTGCCCGCCGTATTGGACGACTCAGGATGGAGGCTGCAGGCCGTATCGTGGCTACTGAAAAATCCGAGGCCGCAAATCTTGCCGCTTATCTCACTCGTTCGTGTTTTTCTGATTACGTACTACTGCCAAATGTAATCGTGGGGTTGCTCGCGTCCTACGCGTGCGGACGTGTTTAAGCAATATTTTGAATTGAAATTGCGTTGCGATTTTTTCGGCGAAACTTGATAAAAACGCCACGGTGAGTTGAGCTCGTGGTGTGCTTTTACGAGCTCGACGGTTCGCTTTGGGTCATTGGCGGACACGTCTCGCGCAAACTCAGCGAGGCGCCGCGGTCCCGGACGTTTTCGCAATTGTTTCGGAAAATTGGAGGCCCGGCCTGGAATCGAACCAGGCTGGAAGACCTTGCATGGCTTCTGCGTTGCCACTCCGCCACCGGGCCGCAGCAATCGTATTTTGGTGAGGGCGTTTTACAACGACAAATGGCCGACGTAGTAAATTACGCGCGTCCGAATGTTCCGGCGGCAAGATTTTCCGCGCGAATTTTGCTTAATGCATTTACCGCAAAATCGAAAAACTGGCGCCACGCGCCGACGAACTCGCATTAACTATGGCGAAAAATGCTACACGGACTGAGTCCGGCACACATTGTCCAGGACGCGTTCAACACGTCGTGTGATCCCGAGTAGCGTTATGAGCAATTCGATGCGGATGAGTTGGGTTGATTCGGCCAAGGGCCTGTCCATCATTTTGGTCGTGGCAATGTATTCGGCGTACAACACCGGCGAATACACCGGAGAGGTCGGCTTCCTGCATTATCTCGTCGGCTTTGCGACGCCGTTCCGCATGCCGGAATTTTTCCTGATCTCCGGCCTGTTTCTTTCGCAGGTGATTGCCCGGCCGTGGCGGCGATATGCCGACCGGCGCGTCGTTCATTATTTCTATTTCTACGCGCTGTGGGCGCTCATCATGATTGTCCTGAAGGTCGGAATCTTCTCGCGCGCGCCCCTGGACATGGCTCGTGATCTCGCACTCGCCGTCGTCGAGCCTTATGGCGTCCTGTGGTTTATTTACATGCTCGGCATCTTCAGCGTCGCGGCCAAGTTGCTCTGGCAATTCCGCGTGCCGCACTGGGTGGTCGTTCCCATCGCCGCCGGCCTGCAGATGGCACACATCGAGGTTCTCAGTTACGTGGTGACACAGTTCGCCGCCTATTTCGTCTTTTTCTATGTCGGCTATGCCGCCGCGCCGGCGGTGTATCGCCTCGTCGCCTGGGCAGAGAGCCATATCGCGCTTTCCATTGCCGGCCTGTGCGTCTGGGCTCTCGGTAATGGACTTCTTGTCTATTCGCCCGGCTATGCTGTCATGCCGGTTGAAACCAGGATGGGGCTTGCTGCTTTCCCGCCGCTGCATCTTGTACTGGCGATCATTGGCGCGCTGGCGCTCTGTGTCATGGGCGCGTTGCTTTCAAAACTGTCGTTCATGAATTGGCTGAGATGGCTGGGCGAGCATTCACTCGTCGTTTATGTAGCCTTCACCCTGCCGATGTCGATCTTCCGCGGGCTTGCGATGTGGAGCGGCCTTTTGACCGAAACCGGCCCGCTCAGCTTTGCCGTTCTGGCCGTCGCGACGGCGAGCCCGGTGGTGCTCTACCTGATCGTCAAGCGCCTGGGTTTTGGCGTCTCCCTGTTTGAACGGCCCGGCTGGGCCCGTATCGCCGAGGACCGGCCGTCGATTCCTGTTTCGGCCTGGGCTGCCGCGCGGCCCTAGCTGCCCGCAAATACAGTCCGCCGCAGCATCTCCAGGATCACGGTCACCGCAAGCAAGCCGCCGCCGGCAAAAAGTGCGATCTGCGCGCGCCGCATGCTGGCTTCGCTGCCATGGACGCCGCCCAGCAGCGCGACGAGCCCGAGCGGGAGGATGGTGAAAGTCGCGATGGACGTGAGAATAATGTTCAGCGTGCCACCGTCTCGAAACACCGAGACCAGGCTTGCCGCCCAGAGCGCCAGCATGATCAGGCCGGCGAGCGCGTAACGCGCGCGCAGCCTGAAAGTTATGACAACGGGAAGCGGCTTTTGCATGTAGCCGTTCAGATTCCGCGCTGGCGCTTGAGCTTGTCGATGTAGTCCTCGACATCCGGCGGTAGCGAACGCAGTCCGTGCTGGCCCGCCGACGACAATATCGGCCGCCACTGCGATCCCTTCAGGAAGTTCGGCTCGCGGCCCGGCGGGATGATGCGGTCGAAGACGATCACCAGCAGCACAGCCAGAAGCGCGACGCGAAGGGCTCCCAGCATGGCTCCGGCGGCGCGGTCCGGAATGCTGATGTCGGGGCCGATCATTTCGCTGACGGCGAGCCGCAGCAAGGCGCTGAGGACGATGCCCGCCACGATGAAGATCGCAACCAGGACCAGCCAGTTCTGCACCGCGGGCAATTTGAATTGGCTGCTGAAGAGGGGAGTGACCCGCGGCGCCGCCACCACCGCTACGCCCATCGCCCCGACATAGCCGAAAATCGTCGCGAGGCTGCGCAGCAGGCCGGTCATGAAGCCCATGACGACCGCGAGGAACAGGCAGACATAGATGGCGAGATCGAACGGGTTGGTCGAGAAGAAGTCCATTGCGATTTGTCCGAACCGCACTACGCTCTGCGCGTTTGAAGATCCGAGGGAGACCGTACATGGCGTTCGCAGTCACAAGCAACAGTTTCAAGGATGGCGATTATCTGCCGAAGGAATTCATATTGTCGGCCGATTTCGGCTTCGGCTGCGCCGGCGGCAACACGTCGCCGCATCTCAAGTGGTCGGGCGCGCCGGCGGGGACGAAAAGTTTTGCCATCACCTGCTATGATCCCGATGCGCCGACCGGCTCCGGCTTCTGGCACTGGCTGGTCGTGAACATTCCCGCGGATGTGACGGAGCTCGCCGCCGGTGCTGGCAGCGCGGGCGGAAAATTGCCGGCCGGCGCATTGCAGACGCGCACGGATTTCGGCGCGCCCGGTTACGGCGGCCCGTGCCCGCCCGAAGGCGACCATCCGCATCGTTATCTGTTTACGGTATTCGCTGTGAAAGCCGACAGGCTCGACGTGCAGGCCGATACCTCCGCCGCGGTCGTCGGCTTCAATCTGCATTTCAATACGCTGGCAAAAGCCGAGATCATGGGCCTGTTCAAACGGTAAGGTAAACGGTCGCTGACCGGCAACCGGTAGTTCGGTGCGGCAATCTCAGTGACTCTCCTTAGGGATAAAATCTGAATTTTTGGCCGCCGCTCCCCGAATTAGTTATGCCATGACACTGCACTTGGAGGCGGCCATGGCTCAGGTCCATTTCCACTGCTCCCACGATGAACTGCTGCTGGCAGACCTTTGCGAAACCGAAGTCGACGGCTTGACGGACGCACGCGAGCAGGCGGCCATGGTCGTACGCTCGCTCGTCGCTGCACCGGGACCCGAAGATTGGCGTGACTGGATTCTGCACGTCAGCGATGATCTCGGCGACGAGGTTCTCGCACTGCCGTTCTCGTCCGTCATGGGACGCCTTCATTGATCCGGCAGCGTGCTATGTCGAAATTGCTTCACAAAATATCGTTTACCCGCATCGGGACAAACGCGCTGGGCGAAGCATGGCGCGGCCTGTTGAATGGCATGTTCGATCCCTATCGGCCCGAGCTTCACTATATGCGCGGGCCCGGCCCGAAATGGCGGGCCAGGCATCAGGTCCAAACAGGCGCCTGAACGATCGGCGAGCCGCCGCCCCCATCATTTCGGGCACGCGCGGTAGCCGAACGTCGTGATCATGTCGCCGTCCGAAATCGTGTGAAACGCCAGCGTGTCCACGGAGTGATTGGACCAGGTGCTGGCGCAGCCTGGGCGCGACATGAGCGCTGACATCCGGGTATGGTTGGGCGTTGCATTGGCGGCCAATGGGGCTGGCATGCGTCGGAAGAACTGGCGGCTCGTCATCGTCGGCGTTGTAATGATCGTCATGGCGGTGGCGTTTTTTCTCGGCATGGGGACTCTCGCGCCGAAGTCCAACGATCCTGTCGCGCTGATGCAGACGGTCGGGCAGGTTTCCGGTGTTGTCGGCGCACTCGGCCTGGTCCCGTTCGTGTTCGGGCTGATCGGCAAGAAGCGATAGGGCGATGAAACGCGTGCTCGCCGTATCGATGGCGATGCTGGCTGGCGGCGCTTGGACCGCCGGCGCCTGGGCCGCCAGTGCCTGGGCCGCCGAGAAGAAAACATTCAGTTACGTTTGCAAGGGCGGGACGTTCACCGTCACGGCAGCGGTCGACAGCTCCGGCCGATGGAACAGGGCCGAGCCCGTCGTTCTTCAGATCGCTGATGAGCCGCCGCAATCGCTCATTGCCGATCCCGACGCTCCCGATGCGGACAGCTACAGGAACAAGGACTACGAATTCTATTCGCTCGGAACGTTCACCACCCTGACCAGGAAGAGCCACGGCGTCACGGTGAAATTCTATGCCGCGTGCCGCGCAGCCGCGGACGTCCGCTAGCCCGCGCTCGGCGTGTTCCGGTCGGAAAACTTGCGGATGCCGGACGCCAGGATGGCGGCCATTCCCAGCCAGATGACGACCGCGACGATGCCGAAAACGATGCGGCCGATCGTTTCGTTGGTCGCGGTTTTGACGAACCAGAACGTGCCGGAAAAATGCCGCTCGCCGGGGCCGAACGCGACCCAGCTCATGATTGCGCCGAAGCAGGCAAAGATCGCAAAGCCGATCGTGTACTGCACGATGCCCATCCAGCGCGGCGCTTCGGTGGGCAGGTCGCCGGCATCGTTGGCGTGGCCGAGCGTTTGAACGACGACCGCGATCGAGGCGAGAAAGAACGCCAGGCCCACGCAGAACACCAGCCACTGCGGGGCGTGTTGGTTGGAAGGGCCGCCCGGAACCGGCAGCAGGTGCGCGCCAAGCAACATGAAATACGCGCCCGTCGCCGCGGCGACGGCGGCCAGATAATAATTGCCTCGTGGCGTTGCGGGCGTTGGCTCGGTCATGACGAAGCCTCGCGCGCAGACTAGCGCCGGCAGGCTTGCGATTTGATTAAGTGGATCGGGCAATCCCGAAAACTTTGCATTTTCAATTGGCAAAGCAGCAGACATGCCGGCCTGATTTGGTGCGGCTTTGCCCCTCTACTGTCATTGCCGGGCTTGGCGGGGTGTGTGTGCACGCCCCTGGCCAATTTCTCCGCTCGTGCCCGCGCAAGCGGGCATCCAGTTCTAATGAAGAAAGCGCTGGATCCCCGCTGTCGCGGGGATGAACGGAGTTGGGCCGGGCGCACAGCCCCTCCGCGCTTTTTGCGTCTCGGCGTGGTACAAAACAGCATGGCACGAGGACCAATACGCGACTCCCGCACCGAGGCCGAGAAGGCCTTCAAGGCCGCGACCACGAAGCCGGCGGATTTGCCGCCGAAGGCGCCATCGATTCCCGGCGCGAAGGAAACGGTGTCGCTGCGCATCGACCGCGACGTCCTCGATTTTTTTCAGGAAGACGGCCCCGGCTGGCAGGACCGCATCAACGAAGCGCTGCGGAAGGCCGCAGGGAAATAGGTAACGCGCTACGCAAGTTGCAACAGAAACCCAAGGGAGAACCACCATGCGATTTTCAGCCGGATGCCGTGCAGCACTTATCGCGTTGACCGCCATTCTGGGAAGCGTCGGCCTGACGTCCGCTGCTTACGCCGATAGCGGCACCATCAGTATCCGGATCTTCAAGGCGGGCTTCGTGATCGGTGGTTCGGCTGGCAGCGGCGTACTGCATTTCCAGGGCCGCAACTATCCGCTGTCGGTCGGTGGCCTGAGCTACGGCTTCACCTTCGGCGCATCGGAAACGCGTTTCCACGGCCGGGTCACCAATATCCGCCGGCCGTCCGACGTTGCGGGCGTCTATGGCCAGGCCGGCGCCGGCGCCGCCGTCGTGCGCGGCGCACAGGCGGTCGTGCTGACCAATCAGAACGGCGCGGTCCTCACGCTGACGGGTGGTCAGACCGGCCTCATCGTCAGCGCCGACCTCAGCGGTCTGGCGCTGTCGCTGAGATAGGCGCGAATTCAAAACGCCGATGCCGGTTCCATCCGGCATCGGCGGCAGCAAATGTGGGCAGGCTTAACAACTTACTCCGCTCATTCCCGCGCAAGCGGGAATCCAGAAGAACTGGGTCCCCGCTTTCGCGGGGACGAGCGGAACATGAGTTCTTAAGGCTCTCCCGCCGCTTTCAAAATATCGATCAGCTTGCTGTCGCGCCAGCGTTGCAAATCCGCGATGGTGCGCGAGCCCGCTTCCTCTTCGACGCCGTCGATGATCAGCGTCTGGATCTCCGGCGTCAGCCGCGTCTGTCCGAGATCGTCCATCCAGCTCTGGATCGCCGGGCCGATGTGCGACATGAAATGCGGCATGCCGCCTTCGCCGCCGGCGAGGTGAAATGTCAAAGATGGCCCCATGAACGCCCAGCGCAGCCCCGGGCCGAATGCAATCGCAGCGTCGGCATCCGCCACCGATACCACGCCTTCGGCGACGAGATGGACGGCCTCGCGCCACAGCGCCGCCTGCAAGCGGTTCGCGACGTGGCCGGCCACT
This sequence comes from uncultured Pseudomonadota bacterium, assembly GCA_963762485.1. Classification (GTDB taxonomy): domain Bacteria; phylum Pseudomonadota; class Alphaproteobacteria; order Rhizobiales; family Xanthobacteraceae; genus Pseudolabrys. Next base: position 125,262 of record CAVXLE010000005.1, read on the forward strand.
TCCTTCTTGATGTGGATCGGCTTCTTGCCGGCCGTGCGATAGAAATCCATCGCTTTGAAGATCGCCTCCGGCGACGTCTTCGGACCGCCCACCACCTCGACCAGCGGAATGAGGTGCGGCGGATTGAATGGATGACCGATCACGCAGCGCTCCGGGTGTTTGCATTTCGTGCTGACGCGGCTGACGAGCAGCCCCGACGAGCTTGTGGCAATCACGGTTTCGGGCGGCGCGCCGGCGTCGATCGCGGCGATCAGATCGATCTTGATGTCCTCGCGCTCCGGCCCGCTTTCCTGCACGAAGTCCGCGCCCTTGGCGGCGGCCGTGGGATCGCCGAAGAACGCGATGCGCGCGCGGTCGGCGCCGGGCTGCACGGTGCCGAGCTTTTCCAGCGTCGGCCAGGCATTGTCGATGAAGCGGCGGGTGAAGGCTTCGCCGTTGGGCGAGGGGTCGTAGGCGGAGACCTCGAAGCCGCGCGCGAGGAAGCACGCCGCCCAGCTTGCGCCGATGGTGCCTGCGCCGATGACCGATACGCGTTTTGTCATGGGGCTCTCCGACATTTGGCCGATATTTGTTATCCCGCCAGCATGGCATAGGTCGCGGGCGGCTTGAGCGTATCGAAACTCACACTACGAATCTTCCACATTGCGATCATTCTCGATTTTCTTATGTCCTTTGCAGTAATCCAAGGCGTCCTGCTGGGGGATTTGTCTGCCCGTCTGGAGGGGTGGCATTTCGTCAAATCCCGCAGGTCGTTTGAGAGGAAACAGACAACCTGTGTCTGGTCCCTGCACCTCGCCTTCATCAAACACAAACCTGATTTTGATGTTGTGGCTGATGTCGCGGTCGAGCACATCCAGGCGGGCAAACGCCTGTGCATCGTGGGTGCCGAACTGGGCAACATCTGCGGTACTGGGCAGCACCGTTGGCAAATTGCCTCGGAACAGCAGGTGCAGGCTGTGACCTCCGGTATCCTGGATTTATTCACAACGGTTGGGCTGCCGTTCATGGAGCGTTATTCGGTTCTTTCCGAAGTGCTGCGAGTTCTGCGCGCCGACCCCGCGCAGGCGCGACTGATCTGCCCTCTAGTCAAGGATCACTGCGCCGAGGCGGCCCTGATCGAGCAGCGCATGGTTGCGAATGGCTGATCCTTGTTAGATCGTCCGGTAGCCGCCGTCCGCCATCACAATCGTGCCTGTGACATAAGCTGAAAGATCGGAGGCGAGGAATATCGCCGGGCCTACAATATCTTCGGGCTTGCCGGCGCGGCCCAGCGGCGTGTGGTCCATGAAGACCTTCACGAACTCCGGATGGTTGGCGCGCGTGTTCGCATTGAGCGGCGTCTCGATGAAGCCGGGGCCGATGGCGTTGACGCGCACGCCGTCCTTGCCGAGCTCGGCGGCGAGCGCCTTGGTGAAGCCGAGCACGCCATGTTTGGACGCGGTGTAGGCGGCCGAACTCGGCGTGCGGATGTGCAGGAAGGACTGGATCGAGCCGAGATTGACGATCCGCCCCTTGGCCTTGCGCAGCTGGTCGAGAAACGCCTGCGTCACGTTGAACGCGCCGGTGAGGTTGATCGCGATGATGTCCTGCCAGTCCTTGGCCATGATGTCGGCACCGGCGGTAAAGGCGTTGCGGCGGGTGATGCCGGCATTGTTGACCAGGATCGAGATCGGACCGAGCTTACTCGCGACCTCCGCGGCAATGGCCCGGCAGGCTTGCCGGTCGGTGACGTCGAGCGTGAGGCTTATCGCCTTGTGGCCTTCGGCCTTGATCTCCGCGGCGGTCTTCGCCGCTCCCTCGGCGTTGATGTCGAGCACGGCGACGCTTGCGCCCTCGCGCGCATAGCCCAGCGCGATCGCGCGGCCGATACCGGAGCCCGCGCCGGTGATGGCGGCGATGTGGTTTTGCAGGAGATTGGGCATGGGTGGTGTCCTCCCTGAGCTTATTCGCGTCGCGCTGCGCGCGGCGTTCTATTTTTTAGGCGTTTTGTAAAGCCGTTTGATCGCGTCGCCGGCATCAAAGCCGATCGCTTCGGCCCATTCCATCAGTTCGACAGCGCCCAAGATTTTTTGCCCGGTTTCCACGTCGCTGACGTAGTCCTGACCGCGTTTGAGCCGTTTGGCGAGGTCAACCTGCCGCAACCCGGCCGCTCGGCGCTTTTCGGCCAAGAGCGCCCCTAAAGCGTTGTGCCGTGGTGAAGCAAAAGTGCGGGCCATTTTCGCCTCGGAAAGAGGAGGCGACTTCAATAAATGGACTTTTCACATATGGTAAAAACCCATATCATAGGACCGCAGGAAGAGAGCCCGCAAATTCGGTCAACGGGATGCGAAAATGGATGCAAGCGAGATGGAAATGCCGACCGATCCGCAAACGGCCTGCGATGTGCTCATTCAATGCTATGACGATGGGGCAGGGACCGAAGCCCTGCTGCGCGCCTTCATTTCAGAACGGAATCGCGAATCTTTCCGCGCGCAGTTCTGGGTTGGCGTTTACCGATTGATCGTGCAGCAAAGTCCGTCGGCGCGCGAATAGACAAAACATTAAATAATTCAATAACTTGTAAGTTATACTCAAGTTGCAAGTTGCGTATAATTTCCTTGGTTGTTCTGGTTGGATGTGTTATACGCAACCCGCAAATTGCGTATAACCAACGGAAGCTCGATGCCTCCCCCGTCACTCGTTTTACAAACTACGTATGCCGAATTGGTGGATCGTTGTGCCGCGACCGCCTTTAACGACGCATTCCCGGAAGACGGAACATTTGTTTCGAAAACAGTGAAGAAACGCCGGTATTGGTACTTCCAGCAATCCTCAGATGCCGGACGAGGCCAGAAATACGTCGGCCCTGAAACGCCGGAATTGCTTGAACGGATAGCACAACACAAGCAGGTCCGTGACGACGAACGAGAACGGCGCTCTCTGGTATCTACACTCGTACGTTCATTCGCGCTGCCGCGCCCCATTCCCGAAATAGGAAAAATTGTAGCCGCTTTGGCGCAAGCAGGCGTTTTTCGCCTGCGCGGAGTTCTGGTTGGAACCGTCGCATATCAAACGTACCCGGCCATGCTTGGTGCCAAACTTCCAATGGGAGCTCTTCAAACGGGCGATGTAGACATCGCTCAATTCACAAATATTTCGGTAGCAGTTGCGGACAAGACGCCGCCGGTACTCGATGTCCTAAAGAATGTCGACAAAACATTCCGGCCTGTTCCTCACATGCGAGGTAAAAAGAATGTCACAAGCTATCTTGCGAAGGGGGGGCTTCGGGTCGATTTTCTCACTCCCAACGAGGGAGCGGACACAGACGTACCTAAACGACTTTCCGCATTTCATACTGATGCGGAACCACTCAGATTTCTTGACTTCCTTATTCATAATCCAGAGCCAGCCGTAATCTTGTACGACGCTGGCGTTTATGTGCTTGTACCGGCACCCGAACGATATGCAGTGCATAAACTGATCGTTTCGCGTCGCAGGAAAGAAGGTGAGGCAAAACGAGACAAAGATACACAGCAAGCTGAGGCACTACTTAATATTCTGATCGATAAAAGACCTCACGAACTAAAAGCAGTGTGGGGTGAAGCTCATGAACGTGGCAAAACCTGGCAAAAATTAATCGGTGAGGGGTTAGTACAATTACCTGCAAAAACACGTGACCTTACGCTAAAAGCCGTAGGAGAGATGCGTCGTTTGTTGCCGGGAAGCGATTTGACGTTTGCTAGTCCTGCTCCGCACTACGATTTTAGTCGAGACATGGTCACATTTTCTGGAGAGGCGTTTGGCGTACCTGTAACTTGCGCAATATCCCGAGAGGCGCTCGACGACCACTTTGGCGCATCTACAAAAGAAGAACGGATACAAAAATTTCTGGAAAATCGCTCAATTATTGAAAATATGGCGAGCGAAAAATATTTAAATTGGCCGATCGAAGAACCGGAAACTGTATTAATTAAAATGGCTGATGTGCCGAAGCTGAAAAAAGGCGCTGGTGTCTGACAACGGCTGTCGTACAGCCTTCGCGTACTCAACTAAGATTTTTCTTCTTCGCATCAACGTAAGTCTGCCCGCGCTCACCCCGCCGTCACACCCTTCGCCTTGAACACACTCACAGCTTCGGGCGTCTTGAGATAATCGAGGAACGCCTTGGCGGCGGTAGCGTCCTTGCTGTCGGCGGCGGCCGCGCCGACGAATACCAGCTCCTGCTGGAGGTCGCCGGGGAAGGGGCCCGCGAGCTCGACCCCGGGTGCGATCAGCACATTGGTCAGAAACACACCGAGCTCAGCGTCGCCTTTGGCGACGGCTTGCGGGATTGTGCCCGTGGTGGCTTGCACCTTGATCTTGGCCTTCATCGCCTCACCGATGCCGAGGCGGTCGAACACCCCCAGCACGTAGGCACCAGCCGCGCTTTCCGGCAGCGTCGCGATGGATTGCGCCTTGAGCAGTGTCTGCTTGAGCGCATCCGGTGTGCTCACATCCGGCTTGGGCGCGCCGGTGCGAAACGCGACGCCATAGCCAACGCGCGCGACGTTCGCCGGCGCGCCTGCGAATTTCGCGCGTGCCGCGGCGTCCTTGAACAGGTCGGCCGGGACGACGCCGAGGTCGAACGGCTCGGACGTTGCGATCTTGATCAGGTTAGGCGTGGAGTCGAAGTGGATCGTCAGTCTGTGGCCGCTGGCGGCTTCGAATTTGGGCCCGAGCTCTTTCAGCGCGCCGGTCATCGACCCGCCGGCCAGCACTTTCAGCTCGGCGGCGTAAACGGGCCCCGCCGCCGCAAAAGCGGCCGCGACAATCCACCCGGCAAAAATGAATTTCATATGCGTGTCCTCCCGCCGGCGGCTTATACCTAGCAAATGTCACTTGGCGGTGGAACGAAAAGACAGACCTTTCACTGCGGCTTCCGCGCCGTCAGCCCAATGAACGCCGACATGCCGGAATGTCCGGGGCCTTCGTGTAATTCGCGCTCTTCCTCGACGATATCGACATCGGCGAAATCGCCGAAAGCATGTTGGAGCATATCGCGGGTGTACAGGTTTTCGATCTGTTTGGGGCCGCCCGTCCCGTAAGCGAGTTGCCTGGGGGTATAGCCCTCGACAATCAGCAATCCGCCACGCCTCAGCGCTCGCCGCATACCCGCCCATTTCCGTGCGCGATCGGGCGGCGTGCTGAACTGGGTGAAAATCTCAACCACAACGTCGAACGCGTCCTCCGGATAGGACCACGCGTGAACATCGGCCTCGACGAACGTGATCGCGACATGATGCTCGTCAGCGAGCGCACGCGCCTTGGCCTGGGCGGCAGGAGAGAAGTCGATCGACAGAACCTCGAGACCTTGCCGCGCAAGCCACACACCATTCCGGCCTTCGCCATCGGCGACGGCCAGAACCTTTCCGGTCCGCGGCAAAAGCGGTCGGCAGCGAACCAGAAAATCGTTGGGCTCTTTGCCGAACCTGTAGTCCGGCGTGGAGTAGCGATCCTGCCAATGCTGAAGTTCTGTTGTGTCGGTCATGTCGAATATCAGAAGGCCTTGTTGCTCTCCTTCACCTTCTCCGCATCGACATAGACCTGCTCACCGAGTGATTTGAATTTCTCGCTCATTGCCGCCATGCCTTGCTCTTTATCATTCAGCGTCGCCGCGTAGTCGCGCACGTCCTGCGTGATCTTCATCGAGCAGAACTTCGGGCCGCACATCGAGCAGAAATGCGCCACCTTGTGCGCTTCCTTCGGCAGCGTCTCGTCGTGATATTCGCGCGCGGTGTCGGGATCGAGCCCGAGGTTGAACTGGTCCTGCCAGCGGAAGTCGAAGCGCGCGCGGCTTAATGCGTCGTCGCGCAATTGCGCCGCCGGATGGCCCTTGGCGAGGTCGGCCGCGTGCGCCGCGATCTTGTAGGTGATGACGCCTTCCTTGACGTCGTCGCGGTCGGGCAGGCCGAGATGCTCCTTCGGCGTCACGTAGCAGAGCATGGCGCAGCCGAACCAGCCGATCATGGCGGCGCCGATGCCGGACGTGATGTGGTCGTAGCCCGGCGCGATGTCGGTGGTGAGCGGGCCGAGCGTGTAGAACGGCGCCTCGCCGCATTCCTTGAGCTGCTTGTCCATGTTGATCTTGATCTTGTGCATCGGCACGTGGCCGGGGCCTTCGATCATGACCTGGCAGCCCTTCTTCCAGGCGATCTGCGTGAGCTCGCCGAGCGTTTCCAGCTCGGCGAATTGCGCGCGGTCATTGGCGTCCGCGATCGAGCCGGGCCGCAGGCCGTCGCCCAGCGAGAACGACACGTCATATTTGCGCATGATGTCGCAGATCTCGTCGAAGCGCTCGTACAGGAACGATTCCTTGTGCCGCGACAGGCACCACTTCGCCATGATCGAGCCACCGCGCGAGACGATGCCGGTGACGCGGTTGGCGGTGAGCGGCACATAAGCCAGCCGCACGCCGGCGTGGATGGTGAAATAATCGACGCCCTGTTCGCACTGCTCGATCAGCGTGTCCTTGTAGCATTCCCAGTCGAGCTTGACCGGGTCGCCGTTCACCTTCTCCAGCGCCTGGTAGATCGGCACGGTGCCGATCGGCACCGGCGAATTGCGCAGGATCCATTCGCGCGTGTTGTGGATGTTGCGGCCGGTGGAGAGGTCCATCACCGTGTCGGCGCCCCAGCGGATCGCCCACACCATCTTCTCGACTTCTTCTTCTACAGAAGAGGTGACAGCCGAGTTGCCGATATTGGCGTTGATCTTCACCAGGAAATTGCGGCCGATGATCATCGGCTCGAGCTCGGCGTGGTTGATGTTGGAGGGGATGATGGCGCGGCCGCGCGCGATCTCGTCGCGCACGAATTCCGGCGTCACGAAGGCAGGCAGTTCGCCGCCGAACTGCTCGCCGTCGGCGAGCGCGGCCGGGGCGCGATCCAGTATCTGCTTGCGGCCGAGATTTTCGCGCTCGGCGACGTAAATCATTTCCTTGGTGATGATGCCGGCGCGGGCCCATTCGAGCTGGGTGAGGGGGTGCTGACTCATATCCCGCTCGTCCCCGCGCAAGCGGGGACCCAGAGCTGCAGGCTCCGAGTTCGCGACTCCTGGGTTCCCGCTTTCGCGGGAACGAACGGAGGAGATGGCCCGCCACGGCTTCGGCGTATTGGGAAAATTGCGCGCCAGATGCTTGCCGGTGACATTGCCGTTGTCGACCGGCTGGATCGGCCTACCGTCATATTCCTCGACGCCGCCGCGTTCTTTCACCCATGCGATGCGGGTGCGGGCGAGGCCCTTTTCCACGTCGATCTCGACCGCCGGGTCGGTGTAGGGGCCCGTCGTGTCGTAGACCGGCAGCGGCGGCTCGCCCGATGATGCATCGAGCGCGATCTCGCGCAGCGGCACGCGCAGATCGGGCGCCGCTTCGGGCTGCGAATAGACCTTGCGCGAAGCGGGCAGCGAACCCGTCGTGACTTTCGGGAGGGTGACGTTGGGATCGTGGATGTTCATTTTACCTTCTCCTCCGTAGACGCGACCGGCGCCGCGAGGGCGCACGCTCCTGGAACAGTTGTGGCGGATCGAGATAGCCGAAGTAACTCAGCAGCACGCCGAGCAGAACGGCGAACGCGCCGTCGACGACGAAAAAATTCGGATAGTCGAGCACCGAGGTGCCAATCTGCTCGATCACCTGCGGCGCTATCATGCGCACGGTGCCGCCGATGAGCGCGAGCCAGCCGATCACGGTGATGATCAGCGGCCAGTGCCATTTCCAGTCGTTGTGCAGGGCGACGATCGCGAGTCCGACAGGCAGCGCGATCACGCCCGACAGATAAATGAACATATGGTCGTGCAGTGCGCGCTCGAACATGGCGCGATAGACTGCGGTGTTGAGGATCATGCCGGCGCCGCCGACGATGAAAACAGGCCCGATCAATTTGGCCAGAAAATGCGACCGTTCCATGGTCCAGTCCCCCGTTTGGATGTCCACGCTCACGTCACATACCCTTTGAAGGTTACAAAGCCGCCTACCGCAACCAGGAAGATTCCAAGGCCGGTGAAAAATCCGGCATTGGCAATGATCGCGGAGGCGACGAAATTAGCGAACTGGGGCGCGATGATGCGGAACGTGCCGACACCTGTGAGGACCCAGCCGATGGCCGTGACCGAGCTGCGCCAGTCGCGCGTCCACACGTTATGCCGGTTAAGGATGGCGAGGCCGGCGACCAGCATCAGGACCCCGGAAAAGTAGATGAAGGGGAGGCCGCCAAGAAACTGCGTGGCCATTTCGCGGTAGGTCGCCTGGTTCGCCAGCATGCCGATGCCGATCGCCGACAGCACCGGGCCGACCAGCCTCGCGATATTCAGCGATGAATGCATCGATTGTCCTGTCCCTTCGCCGGCATGACCCGGATCAGGTTCAAAGGGTTTTTCTCAGCCCCACCGGGGCACCCCTCGGAACAAGGTTTAATGTATGCGCGAGGGCAGGGGTGTCAATGTTACGGCGCCAAATGTGGGAAAGGTCTGTCGCCGCACACTCTTTCCCGCTCCCGGTAGAACTCGGGATTGCCCGAGTCCAGTCAACACCACGTCAGCCAAGGCGGGAAACATCCGACTTTGGCCGGGAGGGGGTATAGTGACAGCCGGGAAAAGCGGCCACCCGCCGTTGGCTGGTTGTATCGGCACAAGTAGGGGAACGATGGCGATCCATTTCAACCAGAGCACGGTCGCGCCGATCGTCACGGCCGATGGCGTTGCGCGCCAGCCATTGCTGAACAAACAACGCGTACCGGACATTCTGTTCGAGCTCGATCGTCTGACAATTTCGCCGGGCGGCCGCAGGGCGCTGTCGATTGCGCCTGGCGAACTCGCCTGGTTTCAGATGATCGACGGGACGGCGACCATACACACCGCGGGGCGTAAGGTGCCGGTCACAGCGAACCATATTGGCCTGCTGCCTCCCGGTTTCGAAGGAACGCTCGTGAGCGATGCCGGCGCGACCTTGCTGCTCGCTTTGGTGCCGAACGTGGAAAGGCTCGATCCAGCCATCAGCGCCGATCCGCCGCCTTTTCGTGTCATAGACTGGCAAGACGAGCCGCTGCTGCAATCCGAGCAAGACGCTCGCAAGCGTATCTATATCGTGACTCCGAAGATGTTCGGGACCCGGGCCATCCGGGGCGAGATGATCATCTATCCGCCCGGCACCGAATGTCCGGTGCACCACCACCAGGGTGGCGCCCATTTCATGTTCTTCCTGGCTGGGCAGGGCACCTGTTACGCGGGTACCGACCAGGTGATGGCGGTGCGGGCCGGCGACGTTGTCTATTATCACGACCTCGAGCCGCACTGGGTGAAGGGCGGCAACGATGGCGACCTGATCTTCTCGGAGTTTTTTGTCCCGAGCGCTGTTGCGACCGTGTGGGACGACCCTTCGAAGGTGTGCACATGGATACCGACGGGGGTGAACCACCGCGGCAGCAAGCCGTCCCGAATCATCGAGAAGCACGCCCACAGCCATCTCGCCGACGTCTGAGCCAGGGGCCAGCGGATCACCTTGATCGCGAGTGACGCTTATGGTTGCGAAGTGTTAGGTGCGTAGCACGTGGCACGCAAAATATCTGTCCGCGTCATTGCCGTCTCCGAAATGCAACAGCCGCGCCAAGAATGCATATGCACGCGCAAAGACCTGAGCATTGTCGTTTTTGGCAAGCTGTGCTGGCGCACTAGCCCAAGTAGTTCCGGCCATAACCGTTAATTTCAAATCGAGGATGTGACCTTCGCCTCGCCTACAAGTTCAACTGAGTCGCCGCAGGCGCCGGCCGTGAAATTGCCGGGTAATGCCTCGCAATGACAACGCGAGGCCTCGACCAAGGTTGGATATCGTATGGGACACTACGAAGACAGCCTCAACGTTAGCGCGTTACCTGAGGATCTGTTTGCATTCGTCGATGACTTTCGTCGCTTTTCGTCACACATGAGCGAGTCCTCGTGGATGATGGGCGGCGGAAAAATGGATATTTCATTCGATGAGGGCCAGGGCAAGAAGGTCGGCTCTCGCGTGCGCATGGCCGGCAGGATTTTTGGACTCTTCTTATATCTTGAGGAAGTTGTCACTGAACATGAGCCGCCGCGCGCGAAAGCGTGGAAGACGGTCGGGTCACCAAATCTTCTCGTGATCGGTCACTACCAGATGAGACTCACTATCCAACCTCTGGAACACAAGGTTTCATTATTGCGGGTTTCAATTGACTATGAGTTGCCGACGCGAAACGTGTGGATAGGAAAACTTTTCGGCTCAATGTACGCAAAATGGTGCGTGCAGCAGATGATCCAGGGTGTACGCCAACAGTTCACATGACCAACCAGTCGTAGTCGCCGCAGGCTTACCGCCACCTTCACCCGGTGGAAAGTGCGTTGCCTGGGTGTAACGAAAATCGAGACAGGCCCGTTTGATTGATCAAACGGGCCTATCTCGTTCTTCGAAGTGCGGTGCAGCTGCTGCTACTGGCAGCTGCCGAGCGGGTCCTTGCAATACGGCACGTTGGTCCAGCTGAAGACGCCGGGCTTCGTGGTGTCGATGGTCAGGCGCAGCCACTCGGCCGGCGCATTTGTCGAACCCTGCACCGTGATGCGCGTCAGGTTCGGCACGGGCGGCGTGTGATGGATGAGGCCAGTCGGGCTGCCCGGGAGCGCGAGCGGATGGTCCGCCTCGAAGAGATGTGAGTCGCCGTTGAAGAGCAGCACCGGCCGTCCGAACTGGATGGCCTGATTGCCCAATTCCTGCACGAAGGGCGTGTATGCGCTCAGCCCGTCACCGCCGGGGACCAACGCCGCCGGATCCCACATGTCGGCTTGCAGCGCGAGCACCACCGCCTTGGCGTGCCTCGATTGCGCAAGGCGGAAAGCGGCTTTCAGCCAACGGATGTCGGCAGCGGTGCGGTCGGCAACTTCTTTTGCCTGCGCGGCGGGGTTCTCGAAGCCGTTGGTCCAGGGCAGAGTATCGTTGTTCGAGCCGGGCAGATTGAAGGTCGCGAAGACGACCTTTCCGTCCTGCCAGATCACGTTCTCGACAAACTGGGCGTCAGCCGGAAATTGCTCGTCGAAATACTGCGACTGGCTGAATACGTCTTTCTCCTCGAACCCGAGGGTCTTGCCAGGCCTTGCAAAGAACAGGCTGCGCACGCTCGCCAGCTCCTTGAGCGGATCGCCGGCCTTGAATTCCTTGGTCTTGTGGCAGTCGGTCCACTCATTGTCGCCGGGCGTATAGACGACCGGCTTCTTGAACTGCTGGAACTGGAAATAGACCAATCGGCTCCAGTTCGGATCGGACGTAGAGATCGGCGGGAGAATGCCTGCGCTGGTGCAGGGCTGGCTGCCGGAGTGGATGTCGCCGACATGGATGACGAGGCGGACGTCGCGGTCCGCATTCACCGAATTGGTCAGAAGCGGCGCATTGGTCAGCAGATTTTGGTTGTAGGGCCAGTCGCCGATAACAGCGATGGTCATCTTGTCGTTGTCGCGCCCGCCATCGTCCTCGGCAATCGCCGCATGCTGGATGGCGATCGCGGTGGCGAGCACCACAGTCGTGGTCAAAAAATTTCTCATGTCAGTCGTCCCCAATGTCGATCAATGCGCGCAATCGCGCGCGTTCCGCCGGAATTCTCGTTGTGTGAGATGCCGTCGAGCTGATGGTGAATTCACGCGCCGATGCGAAGACAGAGCACGCGCTACGTTACGCAGACATTTTCCGCCCCGCCGCGGTCTCCGGAACCGGAGACGTGCGCATTATCATCCGGGTTCGATGTAAGATTTTTGACAGCTGTGTGATGGTGTGGATGAAGGCGCCGGCGGTTGCTCGATGCGCTGCCACAAACTTTTCGTCATGCCCGGGCTTGACCCGGCCATCCATGATGAGGTGCCAAGCGTTAAGCCTTACGTTCGTCGTCGCGGCGTTGCCTCATGGATTGCCGGGTCATAGGCGCGCGAAAGCACGCCGTTCTTCGAACGGCTATGCCCGGCAATGATATGTTGAGAGTTCCCCGAAATACTCGACGTCTTTGATGCGCATCAGACGCCGCATGTGCATCGTCACCCAAACGCAACAGCGGTGGTGAGAAATGCATCTGGCCGCGCAAAAACCTGCGCATTGTCGTTTTTGACCAAGCCGTTGGCGCATTAGACCAAGCACTTCCGGCCGCAATCTTTAACTTCAATTCGTGAATCCGCGCCAAACGCGAGGCGGGACGCCGCGCGTTGGACGCACTGGGCATCGGTTTGGGCAGCGGGGGATCAATAATGAAAAACGTGTGGCTCGGCACTGTAGCACTTGCGGCATTCGCGATTGCGGGCCCGTCGCAAGCGGCGGACCTCAACGGCAAGCCAGCCTATAAAGCCCCGCCGGTCGCTTTGGCATCATCATGGACCGGTTTCTACGCTGGCCTCGGCCTTGGCTTTCGCACGTCGCGCACGGATGCGACGACGACATCGGGTAGCGTGGGCACTACGGTTCTTGATTTAGCCACCGTAATTTCGAGCGAGCCGTTCGATGGCACGGGGTTCCGGGCAGCCCCTTACTTTGGCTTCAACTGGCAATTTATCCCGCAATGGGTCGCCAGTATCGAAGGGGATTTCGGCTTTGCCAATCAAAGCACCAGGCTGGCAGGATTCCGCGGTTCTCCAGCATTCCTGAGTACAGGCAGTGACGCCGACGGATTGGCAGTGAGGACAAGATGGGACTCAAGTCTGCGCGGCCGGCTCGGCTACCTGGTTGCGCCAACAACACTCGCCTACGCTACGGGTGGCATCGCCTGGCAGAATTATGAGGTAACATCAACCTGTGCTGGTGCCGCCCCATGTGTGACCAGCGGATTTTCTCCCCTCATCATTTCAAACTCCGCGACCAAGCCGGGTTGGAACCTTGGCGGCGGGATCGAGACCGCGCTCGGAGGCCATTGGTTGGCGCGCGCCGAATATCGTTATGCAGATTTTGGCTCGGCGCCTTTCAACGCTACGCGGTCGAGCCCCTTGCTTGCGCGTAATCCAACGGTCGATAATTTCGATGTGACCCTCCGCACGCATACAGCAACTTTTGGGCTTGCCTATAAATTCGGAGATCCAATTACATCGGGCGACACCGGCGGTACGGCCGCTCCATTTGCCATGACGCCGTCGCCGGCTATGACGTCATGGAGCGGGCCTTATACCGGCTTCGGCCTCGGTGCTCATGCATCGCGCGCCGATGTAGCGACAACATCGCTGCTGACAGGCGGCATACAGCAGTCTCTGAGCGGAAACAGGTCAGCCACAAGCGAGCCGCTCAACGGCTTGGCATTCCGACAGAGCCTTTTCGCAGGCTTCAATTGGCAATTTGCACGACAATGGGTCGCGGGTGTCGAGGGCGATATCGGCTACGCAGGTCAGAAAACAACGTTGGGAGGGCTATCCTTTGCGCCACTATCTAACAGCTCAGATGGTGTCGGCAGTAGTTTGACGGAAAGGATCACGTGGGATGCGGGGCTCCGCGCTCGCCTTGGTGTCCTGGTAAGACCTGCGACGCTAATTTACGCCGCCGGGGGGGCGGCATGGCAGCATTTTGAGGTGACCTCGACTTGCGCGAGTAGTGCCTGCGCCGCCAATGGGTATTTGCCTGCGACTATTGAGAACAGTGCTACCAAGCCAGGTTGGACTGTCGGCGGTGGTCTTGAAACCGCTCTATCCGGCAACTGGCTGGCACGCGGCGAATACCGCTATGCGGATTTTGGCACGTCGCCGTTTACGATTTCTCGATCGAGCACGACCGCCAGCCTGAATCCAACCATCGATAACTTCGACGTCAAACTGCGCACGCACACCGTGACCTTCGGCCTCGCCTACAAGTTCAATTGAGACCGCGCCGTCACGTCTTTGGCAACTGCGTCACAGCTACCTTCACCGCGCCGTTTGCTTCCGCGATCACGCGCAATGTGCTCGCATCGAATTCGATGCCGGTGAGGCGCAGGGCGTTCACGCTGGCATCGACCCGCACGCCGTCGCCGACCTGCTGGAATTCAGTGAGCGCCGTAGCGATTTTCGCCCTTGCATCGTTAGCGAACGGCTTGAGATCGATCACCGCCTTGTCGGCGAGCGCCTTCTGCAAATAGGGCATGGCAGCGCGCGCGGCGGTGCCGAGCAGGCCGAATGCGGCTTCAGACTCGACGGCAAGCGAAATATCGGTGAGGTGCAAAATCTGGTTCTGCGAATCGAGCAGCGGTTTGCCCCAGATGTGCACTGTTGCTTCCGCGCCGAAGCCGAACCAGCTCTTTTTTTCGCGCGCCTTCACGCGCAGCGAGATCAGCAGCCGGTCGCCGGATGCAGTGATGCTCGCACGCAGGACTTCGACGTCGACCGGCCCGCTGCCATCTTCCGGGAAGTGACGCCCCTTGAGCTGGGGTTCAAGCAGCTTGTTGAGCTCGGTGAAGGGCATGTCGATCGGTACGCCGACAGCCAGCACGCCATCCTGCATCGGTGGCACCAGCTCAAGCTGGGCAGGGAAGGGGCAATCGGGCTTGGTCTCGGTCGGCACGATGCGGGTCTCGGCCTGCACGCCGATGGTGAGCGTGACATTGCGGGCATCAACCTGCGGCTGGGCGGCGGCGGCGCGCACGGGCCGCATTTCCAGCCAGAGCGGCGGCATCCCGGTCTTCGCGCCGCCCAGCGGAATCGACCGGCACATCTTGGCCCATTGCTCGCGTGCGGTACGCTCGATCACCGGATCGTTGCGCAGACGCGATTGCAGCGACGCGATCTGGTTGCTGACGAGCGGATCGAGCACCGGTTTGATCTCGCTGGCGAGATTGACCTTGATGCCGGCGATGTTGGCGCCGGTGTCGCCGAAATCGAGCCGGCCGGCGAGGTTGGGTTCGATCCGCCACGACGGTGTGATCTGCGGCCGCGACGTCACCACAACGTTGCCGTGGAAATCGGTGCGCTGGTCAAGCGCCTTGATGGCCAGATTGTCGATCTGTTTGCCGACCGCGCCGCCACCGATCAGTCCGCCGAGTGTGCCGCCAATCCCGCCCACCACTTTGCCTGCGGTGTTGCCGATCTGCCCGGTGATGCGGATGCTGCCATTCAGCGGTGTCGTGATCGTGAGCGTGCCAGGTTGGCCGGAGGCGGACATGGTGCCGCGCGATACTGTCAGTCCAATCTGGGCCTGGCCGAGCAACTGCGTGACCGGATTGTCGTTCTTGCCTGCGAAGTCACGCGGAGCGGCGGCATCGAGCGATTGGCCGATGGCGGTGAGTGCGACTGCGACCGGCGCTATCACATGCGATGCACGCGTCACCGGCGGCAACGGTTTCGGCGGCTGCAGAATGGCAAGCGCTTCCGGCAGCCCGGTGTCGGCGGGAACAAAGCGATTGAGTATCCAGAGTGTCGCGGTGAAGAACACCGCAACGATACAGGCACCGGCCACGCCCCAGCGGACGTAACGCGAGCGCCCAAACAGCCGGATCGGCGCGGTCGCGTAGTAGATGAATGTCTCGAGCCCGCTCATGTGCGTTCCGCTTCCACGAATCTGAAGCTTAAAGCATGATCAACTTAAATCGAAGTGGCTCCTGCAGGCACGGCCTACTCCCTCTCCCCATCCGAACTCGGGCTCGCCCGAGTTCGGCAAAATAAGTGGCCAAAGTCGGAAACATCCGACTTTGGCTGGAGAGGGTTGGGGTGAGGGGGGTCATGACGTGCGGTAGCGAAGATCGTCTCAACAACACCATCGATATTGCGAAGTACGTCATTGTTCCAAAATCGGAGAACAAGATAGCCACGGGCTTCTAGGTCGACAGTTCGCGTCGCGTCTTGGGCAATGCGTTCGGCATGCTGTTCCCCCGTCGAGCTCAACTATCAGACGAGCAGTCTCACAGCAGAAATCGACAATGTCGATCCGATCTGAGTTTGACGACGAAACTTCAACCCGCCGAGACGACGATCGCGCAGACGAAACCATAGAGCCCGCTCGGCATCGGTCTGATAGCGCCGGAGTTTTCTTGCTATTTTTGCACGCGGCGCCATAGCCCCTCACCCGCCCTCGCTTCGCTCGGGCGCCCTCTCCCTATGGGAGAGGGATCCCCGTGGCACGTCAGCCGCAGGCGAGTGCGCTATTTGATCGACAGGTTCAGCACCTTGACCATCTCGCCCCATTTGGTGACTTCGGCATGGAACATGGTCTCGGCTTGCGCCGCCGATCCCTCGATCGGATCGAAACCAATGGTGGCGAGCTTTTTCTGAACGTCGGGATTCTTGATCGTGTCGTTGATCGCCGCATTCAGCGCGGTGACGATCTGCGGGTCTGTTTTGGCCGGCGCGAAAAAGCCGACCCAGGAGGCGGCAAAGAACCCGGGAAAGCCTGCCTCTGCATAGGTCGGCACGTTCGGCGTTACTGCGGCCCGCTTGTCAGCCGCGATGCCGAGGCCCTTGAGTTTTCCGGCCGCGACCTGCGCGGCTGCGCCGCCGCCCAGGGTCGTGGCGAGCAGGTCGATCTGGTTGCCGAGCGTGGCATTGATCGCCGGCGCGCCACCCTGGAAGGGCACATGCGTCGCTTCGATCTTGGCGATCTTCTTGAAGAAATATTCGGCCTCGATGTGCGAGCCGCTGCCGACGCCGGCCGAGCCGAAATTGATGGTCTTGCCTTTTGCCGCCTTGACGAAATCAGCGAGATTGTTGGCCGGGTTGCTCGGGCTCGTCACCAGAGCCTCGGGGCTCGATGCAACGATGGCGACGGTCTTGAAGTCGGCTGCCGTGAACGGCTTGGTTTCGCGCAACGTCTCGTTGATGGCGAGCGCCGTCGTCGTAACCAGCAGCGTGTAGCCGTCAGGTGCGGCGTGCGCGACCACGCCTGCAGCGATGTTTCCGCCGGCGCCGCCACGGTTCTCGACCACGACCGGCTGATGCAGGCGTTCGCTCAGGCCCTGTCCGACCATGCGCGCCAGCGTGTCGGCAACGCCGCCCGCGGCGAAGGCGACGATGAGTGTGATCTTGTTCGACGGGTAGGTTTCGGCGGTGGCCCGCCCGGTAAGAGCGAGCGATGATATGGCCAGCACTGCCAGGGCATGTCCAAAATGGCGCAGTCGAAGCATAAACATTCCTCCCCCTCGCTTGCGTATTGTCTTTTTTGTCAGCACGAGCGCGCGGAGTATTCCATTCCGCCGCTTTACTGACAAGCAATGGTCGGCGACCCGCGTTGCTTCGCCTCGCGCACGCATGGTACCCATGCAGCGTCATGGCGCAGCCCTTCGTCGAGCCATGCGACCGCGGCGTCATCGACGCCCAGCCGTGCCCGCGCGAACTGGGGCGCGAAATCGCGCCGCCGCGCCGCCGCGTGGTACTGGCCGCATGTGTGCTCGCCTCGTCCATGGCTTTCATCGACGGTTCCGCACTCACTGTCGCGTTGCCGAAGTTGCGCGCATTTTTCGGCGCCGACCTTGCCTCGGTTCAATGGGTGCTCAATGGCTACATACTGGCGCTCGCCGCGCTCACGCTGATCGGCGGTGCACTCGCCGACCACTACGGCAAGGCGCGCATGCTGGGCATCGGTTGCCTCGGCTTCGGGCTTTCGTCCGCGGCCTGCGTGGCGGCGCCTTCGGTGGGGTGGCTGATCGTGCTGCGGGTTGCGCAGGGGATTTCGGCAGCCATCGTGACGCCGTCAAGCCTCGCCCTTATCGGCGCAACCTATCCGAAGGAAGAGCGCAACCGCGCCATCGGCGTGTGGGCGGCGGCCTCCGCGCTCACCACCGCCGGCGGGCCGGTGCTGGGCGGATGGCTGACCGAGAGCTTCGGGTGGCAATGGGTCTTTGCGATCAACCCGCCGCTGGCACTGGCCACCATCGCATTGCTGATCGGTTATGCGCCGGCTGACCAGCATGAACAGCGGCGGTTCGATGTGGTGGGCGCGGCCATCCTGGCTGCCGCGCTCGGCGCATTGGCGTGGGCGCTGAGCCAGATCGGGCCGGGGTATGGCGGTGCGGCGAATAGTGCTGTGATCGCCCTCGTTGCGGCACTGGGCATTGCGGCACTTGCGGGCTACGCGTTCTGGGAACGCGCCAGCAGTCACCCGATGACGCCGCCACGGCTGGTGGGCAACCGCGCGTTCGTGGGGCTGAACGTGGCGACTTTGTTCATCTACGCGGGCCTGTCGGTCATGTTCTTTCTGGTGTCTTTCGATCTCATCGACCGCCGCGGCGTGACACCGACTGACGCGGGTCTCGTATTTCTCCCGTTCACGCTCGGCGTCGGCCTTTTGTCGCAGCCCTTCGGCGCGCTGGCGGATAAAATCGGTGCGCGCACGATGCTGATTGCGGGGCCGCTCGCGGCGTCGCTCGCGTTGCTCATGTTCGCGCTTGCGTCGAACGCATCGCTTGCATTGGGTGTGATCGCACCGATGGCGTTGCTCGGCATTGCATTCGCAGTGCTGGTGACGCCGTTGACCGCATCGGTGATGTCGATCGTCGCGCGCGCCGACGAAGCTCTCGCTTCCGGCGTCAACAACGCTGTCAGCCGTGTCGCGCAGCTTGCCGGCGTTGCGCTTTCGGCCGGGGTCGCATCATATTCATCGGGTTACCGTGCCGGGCTCATTGCCGCTGCCGTTCTCACTGCCGCCGGCGCCGCCACCATTGCTGCCTTGCTGCCGCCACGCCCGGAAAAGCATCGGAGACCGCCATGACCCAAAAATGTACGCACGGAGCCGGTATCCGCGATGTCACACCGAGTGCACTCGGCTGCGAGGAGTGTCTGAAAATCGGCTCTCCCTGGGTGCATTTGCGCATATGCCGCACCTGCGGCCATGTCGGCTGCTGCAACTCCTCGCCGAACAAGCACGCGACCAAACATTTCCGAGCCACCGGACATCCGATCATCGAGGGTTACGATCCGCCGGAAGGCTGGGGCTGGTGCTATCTCGATGAAACCTTCGTCGATTTCGGTGGGCGCACGACGCCGCAAATAGGTCCAATCCCGCGTTTCGTTTAGTGAACGCTAGGCGGTCCTGGGCAGCGGGATCGGCGCCAGCTCCTGTGGCTGGTAGTGCGCAAGCTCCTGGATCGTACCCATGTTGATGAATTCGATCTGCCGCTCGCTGTCGGCAATCAGTTTTTCTGACCGAAGCTGTTGCATCATGCGGTTCAGATGCGGGACGCTCAGCCCGAGCACGTCGGCCATGACTTCTTGCGAAAACGGCAATGCGAAGCTCGCCTGTTCGGCGCGTCCGACCGTACGCAGCCGCGCGTGCAGCTCGAGTAGGAAATGCGACAGGCGCTCGATCGGTGTGCGACGTCCGACGTCGATGATGTGTTCGGCGTAGGTCGTCGCTTCCTGCACGGCAATCCAGCTAAGTGCCAGACCGAATTGCGGCCGTTGGTAGCAGAGCTGTACGTAGGCATCGAGCGCGCAGACGTTCATCGTGAGATCAGTAATGGCGCTGACCGAGTAAGCCGCACGCTCGTAGAAACTTCCGGGCAGGCCCACGATGTCGCCGGGCAAAACCACATTCAGGATCTGCCGTTTGCCGTTACGGAGCAGCTTGTAGCGCACGGCGTAGCCATCTTTCACGAAGCAAAGCTTGCGATACTCATACCCGTCGACGATGAGATCCCGCCGCCGCCGGATAGACAACTCGCCGTCGATGATAGCGTCGAGACCTTTCAGGTCGCTTGCATCGAGATCGACATGCTGCAAAAGCCTGGCGACGAACGGGTGCCGATCCAACACGTTGCTTGATGAGGTAACGCCCATGGGAGGTAAGCTAATCCGGTTCTTTAATTTGAATCAATGATCCTGGCGAAAGCGCGCTGACGGGAAAGACGATGGAATGTCAAACCACTCTTCCCCTCTGATCGAGTGGTCATGAAGCTACTACTGGTCTCATTTAAATGGCCGCGCCTCGCAAGTGCGGCCATTTTTTGGGTGGATTTCAGATGACCACAGACAAAACCGAACAAGGCATGGCGCAAGCGGACAGGGCCGCCAAAGCAGTCGCGTCGATCATAATCGCGGGCATCCTGGCTATGTTCAGCTACGGAATTCTCCACTGGGTCATTTTTGAATAACGCCGGGTGCGCGGAAGCACCGGTGATGGCGTGCCGGGACGGCTGGTTTGGTTGCCCCTTTCCAGCCGTTACGCGCAGGGAGCCCCGGCCGCGCGCCGGGGCTTCTTCTGCGTCAGCCGCGCCAAAGCGGCGCTACTTCATCTCCGCCATGCACTTCTTCACGAAGGCGGCCTTTTGCTCCATCGGCACGTTCTCGCGCATTGCTCTGTCGTCGCATGTGCGCATTCTCTTGGCGTCAGCACGCGGCAGCATCTTCTCGGGCGCGGTCGATTTCATGCTCGTCGCCAGCGCGGGCGGAGAAAACAACAGCATGCACAGAAACAGTCCGAAGATGACCACAATCGAGTGACGCATGGCGGCCTCCTCAAGTGGACGGATGCCATGATCGCGCGCCTTCCGCAGCCGATGCAAGACCTGACGTCAGCAATAAGGCGCGGCCAGCGTGATCACTGGCCTTTGCCCATGCGGTGCAACTTCAGCACCGTATACACAGTGTCGCTCGCGGGTGTCGGGATGCCGAATTCGCGGCCGAGCGCGCGCACTTTTCCGGCCAGCCAATCGAGCTCCAGCCGGTTGCCGCGTTCGAGATCGTGCGCCATCGAAGCCTTCATGCCCGGCTCAACTTTGTTGAGCAAAAAATTCATGCGCTCGTCGAGATAAGCGGGATCGAGCGCAACTCCCTTGGCTTTGCCCACCGCAAAGGCTTCTTCCATCAATGCCCGGAAAAAGGCGCGCAGTTCTGGATCCGCGGCGATCGGGCCGATAGGCGAGCGCAGGCTTGCCGTCGAGCCCGCCATGGCCGTGAGAAAAATGAACTTCTGCCACAGCTCGCGCTCGATATCGGCGGACAAGGCAATGTCGAGCTTGGCCGCCTTGCCGGCATCCACGAAGGCATTGAGTTTGTCATCGGGGCGCTTATCGGCGCGGCCAAAGCGCATCATAGCGAAACTGCTGGTGTGCTTGATCAAGCCTGGTGCAGCGATTGTCGTGGCAATGTAAGCAGCGCCACCGACGACGCGGTCGGTACCCAGAACGCCTGAAATGCGTTCGACGCTGTCGACGCCGTTTTGAAACGTGATCAGCCGGCTGTCGGGACCGAGTAGGGGGCGCGCAGTCGCTGCCGCCGTTTCGGTATCCCACAATTTGACGGCGAACAGGACAATGTCGACCGGGCCAACTTTGGCAGGATCATCGGTGACGTTGGGTTTTGACAGATGCAGATCGCCGTGCACGCTCTCGACCTTGAGGCCGTGCCTGGTGATCGCGTCGCCGTGGGCACCGCGTGCAATGAAGAATACGTCATGGCCCGCCGCCGCCATGCGTGCGCCGAAATATCCGCCGACCGCTCCCGCCGCCATAGCTGCAATACGCATGATTGAAACTCCGATGAACCGGTTGACATATAGCGGTCCGGACTGTGCCGACCAACTGAGAATTATTCATCGACCGCATCAAAAAAATTGCCCGGCACAAGGCCGGGCAAGTGCGGGGAGGTCGGCGGGAAATCAATAAAGCCCGGAAGGCTGGATCTTGCTCCACGCCCTCTGCACGCGGCTTTCCTGCTGCGGCGCAAAGGATTGCGTCACAGAGACTGCCTGCGGCTGAAGGGTTTTTCGTTGTGCGACGGTTGTCTGTGGCAATACGATCACCTTGGTCCCGACGGTCACGCGATTGTAGAGATCGATGGCGTTGTCATTGGTCAGCCGGATGCAGCCGCTCGATACGTGTTTGCCGATCGACGTCGGATCGTTCGTGCCGTGAATGCGAAATTCGGTGCCGCCGATATACATGGCGCGCGCGCCGAGCGGATTGCCCGGGCCACCCGCCACCATGCGTGGCAGATAGGGCTGACGTGCGATCATTTGCGCCGGCGGATACCAGTCCGGCCACTCGGTCTTGCGCTCGATCGATTTGACGCCTGACCAGGTGAATCCTTGGCGGCCGACGCCGATGCCGTAGCGGATCGCCTTGCCGTTGCCGAGCACGTAATAAAGGAACGTGTGCGGGGTATCGATGATGATCGTGCCGGCCGCTTCTTTGCTGGCATAGTCGACGATCTGCCGTTGCAGACGGGGAGCGGGCTGCGTGTCGTCGCTCTCTTCTGCCGGAGCTGGCTCGAAGGTCTGCGGGGCTACCTGCACCTGGGTAGGAGCGGTGAGGAAGGCAAACAGCGGCTCGGATTTGGCGGGAGTGCACGACAGCGCGGCGGCGCCGATCAGAGCAACAAACGCAAATGGCTTGGACAAAGCGCTGGACATGGCACCCTCGTCAGTTCTCTCCCTCCCGTCATTGGTGGGAGAATGGCTGATGAGGTTCAAAGGTTCCCTGAAGTGGCGTGGGTAAAAACCCTTAACGCGCAGGAACGACTTAACGGAAATTGCGTTTGCGACTTCTAGTCCTTGCGCTTGTGCCAGCCCACCACCGCCTCAGGCACGCTGTCGGTCGAGGCAAAATAAGGCTTGATGTCGAGGAGCGGGGTGCCGTCCAGGCAGTCCAGCCCAACCACCGAAAGGCGTGTGCCCTCCACACGCAGCAATTTGACAACACTCACGGCAACCGGGTTGGGCCGGGCCGGCGATCGCAGCGCAAAGGTGCCGTGCTGGGCGCCGTAATGGCCGGGCACCTGGAGCACCAGGTTTCGCGGCGATTTATCCATCCAGTAGAGCAGCACCAGGTGGCTGCAGGTCTCGACGTCCTTCAGGCCGTCGCGCCAGCGCGGGTCTAGGTCGACGACACAGACCGCCTCTGATTCACGCGCATTTTTCGGGCAGTCCTTGCGCTCTTTCCAGGGTGTGTGGATGCGGCCAATGAAATAGAGGCTCGCGTCGGGCTGCTCAGGAAGCTCGACCGCCTTTTCGCCATCGCGGATACCGAAGTCTTTGGTTGGGCCCATATTCGTTCTTTACCGCGACTAATTCGCGCTTTCAGCCGAGAACAGTAGCAATACGGGCCCAGAACACCGACCCTTTCGATGCACATGGATCGCTAACCAACCCGCGCAAACGTGGGCTAGAGGCTTGCCGAAATCCGTTTCAACGTATAAACATATCCTTATATAGTGGGAAACGGCCCATTTGTGGCCCCAGTTCGCGGTCCGATGAACAATAGCGGCAAGCTTGGCTTCGATGCCCTTAATTCTGCGCTTAAGGCGGCGGGTGAAGAGACACGTCTGCGTGTGTTGGCGCTCCTTGGCGAGGCCGAGCTGACCGTCTCCGATCTCACCGACATCCTGCGCCAGTCGCAGCCGCGCATCTCTCGTCACCTCAAGCTGCTGGCGGAAGCCGGGCTGGTGGAACGTTTCCGCGAGGGCACCTGGGCATTCTTTCGGCTCGCCGAGCACGGTGGCGGTGCCGAGGTGGCGCGGGCGCTTATTGAACGCCTCAATCCGGCCGACCAGACCATAGCGCGCGATCGCGATCGGCTCGCTTCGGTGCGGCAGGCGCGCGCCGCCGCGGCGCAAGCCTATTTTCGCGCACACGCCGCCGAATGGGACCGGATCCGCAAATTACACGTCGCGGACGATGCGGTCGAGGCGGCAATCCGCGCCGCGCTCGCTGAAAAGCCATTTCGCTCGCTGCTGGATCTCGGCACCGGCACTGGCCGCATGCTCGAATTATTCGGCCGTGAGATCGAGCGTGGGCTAGGACTCGACCTCTCGCTCGATATGTTGCTGCTTGCGCGCGACAGGCTCGAACGCGCGGGCCTTAAGAATTGCAGCGTGCGGCAGGGTGACATCTACGATCTGCCGCTGGCCGATGACTCCTTCGACGTGGTGATCCTGCATCAGGTGCTCCACTTCCTCGATGACGGTGCACGCGCGATCCGCGAAGCGGCGCGTGTATTGCGCCCGGGCGGGCGGCTATTGGTGGTCGACTTTGCCCCGCATGAACAGGAATTCCTGCGTGAGCAGTTTGCGCACCGCAGGCTCGGCTTTGCGCCCGAGACAGTAACCCAATGGATGATGGCGTCGGGCCTTGAGCCGGTGCTGCACAAGTCGCTTGCGCCCGAACCTGGCTCCGATGGCAAGATCGCGGTTTCGCTGTGGCTCGCGCGTGATGCGCGCGCGCTGATGGCGACGCCGTTGCGGCGGGAGGTGGCCTGATGAATAGCCCCGTCCGCCTGAGCCGTTTTGCGCGCGGCGAGGCCCGCCGTATTGCAGTGTCATTCGAATTCTTCCCGCCCAATAGCGAGGAGATGGAGAAGATCCTGTGGGAGTCGATCGAGCGGCTGGCTCCGCTCGCGCCCAACTTCGTGTCGGTTACTTACGGCGCCGGCGGCACCACGCGCGAGCGCACCCATGCCACGGTGAAACGCATTTTGGCCGAGACACCACTGACGCCGGCCGCGCATCTCACCTGCGTCGCTGCCACACGCGAAGAGATCGATGCGATCGTGCGCAGCTATCATGCCGCGGGCGTGCGCCACATCGTGGCGTTGCGCGGCGATCCGGCAGGCGGCGCGGGTACCAAATATGCGCCACATCCGGGCGGTTATCTGAATGCCGCCGATCTCACCGCTGGCATCAAGCGTATCGCGTCCGATTTCGAAATATCGGTCTCGGCTTATCCGGAGAAGCATCCGGACAGCCCGACGGTGGAGGCCGATATCGACATGCTCAAGGCCAAGGTCGATGCCGGTGCGACCCGCGCCATTACCCAGTTCTTCTTCGAAAACGACCTCTATTTCCGCTACCTCGACCGCGTCCGCGCGCGCGGCATCGAAATCCCGATCGTGCCCGGTATCCTGCCGGTTCAGAACTTCAAGGCGACGACCGGCTTTGCCCAGCGTTGCGGCGCTTCCATACCAGCGTGGCTTGCCGAGCGTTTCAGCGGCCTCGAACACGATCCGGCCACGCGCAAGCTGATCGCCGCCGCGGTTGCCGCCGAGCAGGTGGTCGATCTCGTCGACCGCGGCGTCACCACGTTCCATTTCTACACCATGAATCGCGCCGACCTTGTCTTCGCGATTTGCCACCTGCTGGGCTTAAGGCCCGTGGTGCAAACTGTCACTTGATCCGGAGTTTGCCGTGAGTGCGTCCAACACCAGCGCCCGATCTGCATTCCTTGAACGGCTCAAGGAGCGCATCCTGGTGCTCGATGGCGCCATGGGCACCATGATCCAGGGGCTCAAGCTCGACGAAGAAGGCTACCGCGGCGCGCGCTTCGACGCCTGGAATCGCGAGGTGCGCGGCAATAACGATTTGCTGAACCTCAGCCGGCCTGACGCTGTGCGTGACATCCATCTGGCCTATTTCCGTGCCGGCGCCGACATCGTGTCGACCAACACCTTTTCGTCTACGGCAATCGCGCAGGCCGACTACGGCATGGAGGGCATCGCTTATGAGCTCAATCAGGCGGGCGCTACGCTCGCGCGTGAGGCGGCAGTGCTTGCGGAAAAAGAAGACGGCAAGCGCCGCTTTGTCGCCGGAGCGCTGGGCCCGACCAACCGCACCGCCTCGATCTCGCCCGATGTGAGCAATCCCGGCTTCCGCGCCATCACCTTCGACCAATTGCGCAACGCCTATGGCGAACAAGTGCGCGGCCTGATCGACGGCGGCGCAGACCTGCTGCTGATCGAGACCATCTTCGACACGCTCAACGCCAAGGCGGCGATCTACGCCATTTCCGAGATTTGCGAGGCGCGCGGCATCGACGTGCCGGTGATGATCTCCGGCACCATTACCGACCGCTCCGGACGTCTGCTGTCCGGCCAGACGCCGGGTGCGTTCTGGAATTCGGTCAAGCACGCCAATCCGGTGACCATCGGGCTCAACTGCGCGCTGGGCGCCAAGGAAATGCGGGCGCATATCGCCGAACTCGGACGGCTGGCCGATACCTTCGTGTGCGCCTATCCGAATGCGGGCCTGCCCAATGAATTCGGTTATTACGATGAGAGTCCCGAATTCATGGCCGAACTGCTGGGCGAATTCGCGGACGCCGGCCTGGTCAATGTGGTGGGCGGCTGCTGCGGCACGACGCCGGAACATATCTCTGCCATCGCCAAGGCGGTCGCCGGCAAGGCGCCGCGCGCGATTCCGGAGGTGCCGCCGCAGTTGCGGCTGTCGGGCCTTGAGGGTTTTGCGCTCACGCCGGAGATTCCCTTCGTCAACGTCGGCGAGCGCACCAACGTCACCGGCTCGGCCAAGTTTCGCAAGCTGATCACCGCTGGCGATTATGCCGGCGCGCTTTCGGTTGCACGTGAGCAGGTCGAGAACGGCGCGCAAGTCATCGACGTCAACATGGATGAAGGCCTGCTCGACTCCGAGCAGGCGATGGTGACCTTCCTCAACCTGATCGCCGCCGAGCCTGATATCGCGCGCGTGCCGGTGATGGTCGACTCGTCGAAATTCTCGGTGATCGAGGCGGGGCTGAAATGCCTGCAGGGCAAGCCGGTGGTGAATTCCATTTCGATGAAAGAGGGCGAAGCGGCGTTCATCGAGCACGCCAAGATCGTGCGCCGCTACGGCGCGGCGGTGGTGGTGATGGCCTTCGACGAAAAGGGCCAGGCCGACACGTTCGAGCGCAAAACTGCGATCTGCAAACGCGCCTACGACATCCTGGTCAATCAGGTCGGATTCCCGCCCGAGGACATCATCTTCGATCCCAACATCTTCGCCATCGCCACCGGCATGGAGGAGCACAACGCCTATGGCGTCGCCTTCGTCGAGGCGGCACGCTGGATCCGGAGAAATCTTCCGCACGCGCACGTCTCGGGCGGCGTGTCGAACCTGTCGTTCTCGTTCCGCGGCAACGAGCAGGTGCGGCAGGCCATGCATTCGGTGTTCCTGTTCCATGCCATCAAGGCCGGCATGGATATGGGCATCGTCAATGCCGGGCAGATGGCGGTGTACGACGACCTCGATCCGGAATTGCGCGAGGCCTGCGAGGATGTGGTCCTCAACCGTCGGCCCGACGCGGCCGAGCGGCTGCTCGATCTGGCCAAGAAATTCCACGGTGCCGGACAGGGCGCAAAAGAGGCCGATCTCGCCTGGCGCGAACAGCCCGTCGAGAAGCGGCTTGCGCATGCGCTGGTGCACGGCATTACCGATTTTGTCGAGACCGACGTGGAGGAAGCGCGCAAGAGCGCGACGCGTCCGTTGGACGTGATCGAAGGCCCGCTGATGAGCGGCATGAACATCGTCGGCGATCTTTTCGGCTCAGGAAAAATGTTCCTGCCGCAGGTGGTGAAATCCGCGCGCGTGATGAAACAGGCCGTCGCCTATCTGATGCCGTACATGGAGCAGGAGAAGGACGGGCGCTCGCATTCCGGCTCCAACGGCAAGATCGTGATGGCTACGGTGAAGGGCGACGTGCACGACATCGGCAAGAACATCGTCGGCGTCGTTCTTCAGTGCAACAACTATGAGGTCATCGACCTCGGGGTCATGGTGCCCGCGGCAAAGATCCTGGACACGGCGCGCGCCGAAAAGGCCGACATTATCGGCCTGTCCGGCCTGATCACGCCATCGCTCGACGAGATGTGCCACGTGGCAGCCGAGATGGAGCGACAAGGCTTCGAGTTGCCTCTGATGATCGGCGGCGCAACGACCAGCCGTGTGCATACGGCGGTTAAGATTCACCCGAATTACCGGCGTGGGCAGGCGGTTTACGTCAATGACGCGAGCCGCGCGGTCGGTGTCGCGCAATCGTTGCTGTCGCGCGAGGGGCGCGCGCCTTACGTCGCCGAACTGCGTGGCGAATATGCGCGGATTGCGGCGGCGCATGCGCGCGCACAGGAAGACAAGGCCCGGCTGCCGTTGGCCGCGGCACGCGCTAACGCGGTCAAGCTCGACTGGTCGGGTGCCTATCAGCCGCCGAAACCAAGTTTTATCGGGACGAAGGTCCTGAACGACTATCCGGTGGCGGAATTGGTCGACTATATCGACTGGACGCCTTTCTTTCAGACCTGGGAGCTGTCCGGCAGATTTCCCGCCATTCTCGACGACGCCAAGTTTGGCGAGGCTGCGCGGCCACTCTACGACGATGCCCGCGCGATGCTGGACAAGATCGTCACCGAAGGCTGGTTCAAGGCCAATGCTGTGATCGGTTTTTGGCCGGCGCAGGCGCAGGGCGACGATATCCTGGTCAATGGCGGGGACGGGGCGCCGATTGCCACCTTGCATTCATTGCGTCAGCAGCTTTCCAAACGCGAAGGCCGCTATAACGTCGCGCTGTCGGATTTCGTCGCGCCGCACGACAGTGGCGTGAGAGACTATATCGGCGCTTTCGCCGTTACCGCTGGTATCGGCGAGGACGTGATCGCCGAGCGCTTCAAGCGTGCCAATGACGACTACTCCGCCATCCTCGTGAAAGCGCTGGCCGACCGGCTGGCCGAAGCCTTCGCCGAAAGACTGCATCAACGCGTGCGGCAGGAGTTCTGGGGCTACGCGCCCGACGAAAATCTGCGCGGCGAGGAACTGATCGCGGAAAAATATCGCGGCATCCGACCGGCGCCGGGCTATCCCGCGCAACCCGACCACACGGAGAAGGGCACGCTGTTCCGCCTGCTCGAAGCCGACCGCATCGGCGTGAAATTGACCGAAAGTTTCGCCATGTGGCCGGGCGCGGCCGTATGTGGGCTGTATTTCAGCCATCCGCAGAGCGCCTATTTTGGCGTCGGCAAGATCGAGCGTGACCAGGTCGAGGACTACGCGCGGCGCAAGGGCTGGAGCGTGTCGGAGGCAGAGCGCTGGCTGGCGCCGATCCTCAACTACGATATCCACGCATCGCCCAGCATCGTTGCGGCGTAAAATTAAAAACACCGGAGAACGATTTGTTCTCCGGTGTCTGAACTGTTGGCCGGTTTTACACCGGCAATTTGTTGGTTTGGCGTCGTCGTTGGCCTCTTGAACTCAGAATGCCCCCAGCAAAATTGCGCCTACGAAAACAAACACAGCGCATACCGCCAGCACATTGAGCTTCAAGGTAAGGTCCACGGCAGGTGCCTCCCTTGTTGACTTTTGAAGGCTAGCACAAAAGTCGAAGGCGCGCGTAAGGGCGATCGCGCGCGGCCCTCCAAAATCCGCGCACAGCGCTCCGGGCAACGGCAACCGATTGATCGCGCGGCGCAAAAAATTTTTGGTCCGGAAATTTTGGCGGTGCAAAAGGTGCGGATCGCTGCATGTTTCATGGCAAATTTGCGGCAAATACCACCAATCGACAGTGCCGAATCCGATTGGCTCCGCATGCACGAATTTGCATGTGAGGCCCGGGTGGGAAGCGTCCTACTGGCGAAGAAAAATCGGATTTCTTGTTGCGTAAAAAGTTCGGTTGTGACGTGATCGCCGCAGCCGCGTAAATACCATTCTGCTGCGGCCATAGTGCAAACGCCGGGAGATCTCATGCAGAGTCTGCGTCAATATTTGCTTAGCGTTGTCCTTTGCGCCGCAGTCGCGCTCGCGGCTGGTTCATTCGCGCAAGCGCAAACCGCAGGACAATCATGGCCGCAACGTCCGGTCCGATTCATTATTCCGCTCGGGCCCGGCTCGGGTGTCGACATTACGGCGCGGCTATTGGGAGACAAGCTCTCGGCGAAATGGGGCCAGCCTGTCGTGATCGAGAATCGTCCCGGCGGCGATGCCTTCCTCGCTATCACCGCGGTGCTCAACGCGCATGACGATCATGTCCTTCTGTTTGCGCCGGCGTCCACCTTCACTGCGCATCCGTTGCTACATGATAAGCTGCCCTATGACCCGGCAGATCTCACACCTATCGCGCGCGTGACCAATACGCTGATTGCACTCGGCGTGCCGGCTGATCTCAACGTTTCCACGGTGAAGGAACTGGCCGCCAAGATCAAAGCGGATCCCGGTAAGTTGAACTATGCGTCGGTCACAGGCGCCAACGATCTGCTGTTTGCCGCTTTCCTGAAAACCGAAAAGCTCGACATGGCCAAGGTGCCCTACAAGGATGCGGTGCAGGCCATCAACGATCTTGCCGAGGGACGCATTCATGCTTTTGTCGGCGCCTATGCGATCATGCGTCCACGCGTGCTGGCCGGCAAGGTCAAGGTCATTGCCTTGACCAATCGCCAGCACGCGAAGTCCTTGAACGAAATTCCGACCGCTTCAGAGGCGGGCTACAAGTCGCTGGAGTTCGACGGCCTGGTCGGGTTGCTCGGTCCACGGGATTTTCCGCCGGCGGTTCGCGATCGTATTGCTGCCGATATTCGTCAGGTCGTGAGTGATCCCGAGATCGAAGCGAAACTCAGCGCCACGGGGCAAGTCGTCAACCCAGGCACACCCGCCGAATTTGTGGCAGCGCTCGAGGATCAGCGCGTGGCTGTGAAAAAGATCGGCGACACGCTCGGTATCAAACCGGCCCGGTGACGCTTCTAGCCTATCCGTCGATAAGCCGCACGATCGCGTCGGTTGCGCGGCGGACGTGTGGAACCGCGATAAATGCAAGCATGGCGGCCACCGGCCAGCCTGCGGTTCAAGACCATTTGGCAAGGAATCCTTATCCTTAACGAAATCGCCGACCACCAGCGTTGAAGCCTCGTTAAAGAAACTGCTCGCATTTTCGCGGGCATGAAGGGTGGAGTGGGTTTTTATTTTGTCGGTGCCGGCGTGCTGCTGGCGCTCGCAGGTTGCGGGCGCAGCTTTTTGTACGGCGAGCGCGCGCCGTGGCGGCACCAGGCGGAAGTGGCTTGCATGAAATCAGGCGCCGTCAAGATCGGCGCCGGTGTTGCGCAAATCGAGCCCATCGAGGGTCCGGGCATGTGTGGCGCCGATTTCCCGCTCAAGGTCGCGGCTTTGGGTGAGAGCAGTCCGGCTATCAGCTACTCGGATGATTTGCGGCCGCCTGGGTCCATTCCCAATGCCTCAGCACAGATGCCGCGCTGGCCGATCAATGAACCGCGCTACGCCCCGCCGACACCGGCTGCTCCAGCAGAAATTGAAACAATGTCGGCCCAGCCGATGCAGGCACCAAGGATGCGTTGGGTGCCGGGGCCACCGGCGGCCGAGAGGTCTGACTCCATTGCGCCCGCCGGCCAACCAATATCGCTCAACCCTCAAGGCGGCGCGCCGGGAGTCGCACCCGGTGCGGCGCCACTGCCCGATGATATTCCCGACGACGCTATCCTTCCGCGCGGACGCGCGCCCGCTTCCTATTCGCCGCAACGCGCTTATGGCGCGCCGACCTATCAGCAGCCGCCGCAACAACGCGCGGTCCCGTCTCTCGGGCCTGCGCGAACGCCGCAGATGACCGCCGCGATCGGCCCGGCGACGCTCACCCCCGCGGCGACGCTTGCCTGTCCGATCGTGTCTGCCCTCGACCGCTGGGTCAGCGATGGCGTGCAGCCAGCGGCAATGCGCTGGTTCGGTGCGCAAGTCGTCGAGATCAAACAGATCTCTGCCTATTCCTGCCGCGGCATGGTCGGGGCCGGTGGTTCAGGCGTTTCCGAACACGCCTTCGGCAATGCGATCGACATCGCCGCCTTCACACTGGGCGATGGTCGCCGGATTACCGTACAAGAAGGATGGTACGGCACGCCGGAAGAGCAGGGATTTCTGCACGACGTGCATCTGGCGGCCTGCGACAACTTCACCACAGTGCTGGCGCCGGGCTATAATGCCGCGCATTACAATCACATTCATGTCGACCTGATGCGCCGCGCGAGCGGAGATCGTCCTTGCCGGCCGGAAGCGATCCCTGGCGAAGTGGCGGCTGCGAAAGCGCGCGCCTTGTATGCCCGCCACCGCGGTCCGGCTTATACCGGGTCGGTGGCGAACACTGCGAAAGCGACCCACTCGCCGGCCGCGATACCTGGCGAGGATGGTTATATCCTCGATATCGAGAGATCGCCTCCCTCTGCACAAAAGCACGGTGCCAGCGCAGACATCGAATTCGACAACAACGACGTCACCGGCACCGTTGCGCCGCCCGTGTGGCCGCGCACAGTTTCCAAAAAAGAAAAATCCGCTGATGACCGTTTGACCGCTCACTGATCGAGCGGCGCTTCTAGACCGCCGCGTCGAGCAGCATGGCGCCGAACAAAATTAGGCCGGCGTCGCGATTCGATTTGAATAAAACGAGACAATGTGCAGGGTCGTTGATATCAAGCCGCGTCACTTGCCATGCAAGATGGACGGCGAAGGCAATCAGGCCGAGAGTAAAGATCAATCCGCCGCCCGCCATCAGACCGGCCGCCGAGATCAATAACACCGCCAAGACATAAAAGGTCGCCAGCATCGTTGCCGTTCGCTCGCCGAACAGAAGCGCGGTCGATTTGATCCCGACCAGAAGATCGTCCTCGCGATCCTGATGGGCATAGATGGTGTCGTAGCCGATCACCCAGCAAATCGATCCCGCATAGAGCACGAGCGCAGGCCAATCGAGCCGTCCGAAGGCGGCCGGCCAGCCCATCAGTGCACCCCACGAAAAAGCGAGGCCGAGAAAAATCTGCGGCCAATAGGTGATGCGCTTCATGAACGGATAAATGACGACCACCAGAAGCGAGGCGAGGCCGGTGATTACGGTAAGGCGGTTGAACTGGATCAGTACCAGCAAGCCAACCAGTGCTTGTGCCAACATGAATATGGTGGCTTGCGCAATCGTCACCTGTTTCGAAGGGATCGGCCGCGAACGCGTGCGTTCGACCTTCTCATCGAGATCCCGGTCGACGAGATCGTTCCAGGTGCAGCCGGCGCCACGCATTGCGAAGGCGCCGATAAAGAACAGCAAGATGTGCCACAAGCTGGGGAAGCGATCCTGATGCATGCCGGCCAGCCCAACGGACCACCAGCAAGGCATCAGCAGCAGCCATGAGCCGATCGGGCGGTCGAGCCGAGCCAGCCGCAGATAGGGTCGGCTGAAAGGCGGCGCGAGACTATCGACCCAATTTCCGGTCGCATCAGCGACGCGTCCGGTCGTCTCGCTCATTTTCCGAGTGGGCTGCCGGTCAGAGTGTCGAAGGTGCCGCGCCCGGTTTTGATGTTGTTGGAGTTGGGAACAGGACTGCTGAGCGCATCGCTCAGACTGGGCCCTGATTGCTGTGGCGCAGCGGCGGCCTGGCAGACTTTGGTTCGAATCTCGGAAACTTTGGCAATGCTCTGCTTGAGTGTCTCAACGACTTGCGGAGGAATGCCGCACCATACGGTATTGTCGCTCGCATATTTCAGCATCTTCGATTGGGCAGTGACTAGCGCGCCAAAGAGTTGGCAGGCCTCGCGTGGCGAGGCTTTGCGTTCATTTGCCGCCTTGATCGCGAGTCCCTTTTTATCGGCTTCATTACGCAGCTTGAAGAATTCCTGGACGCAAGGCGGTTCCTGTTGCTGTGCCGGTGGCGGCTGGAACTGCGCGTTCGCCGCCGCGCTATACAGCGCAACCACGCAGGCGGCGAAGATTGCCCGGCGCAAGCACATCAAACAAAACCCTCTCCTGCTCCCTTGGCTCACTATACCAGCGGGGCGCTTCGTGATGGCTTATAACAACCCGAATGCGTCGGGAAGGCGGCAATGGGGAGGCCCGGCCAGGAGGGCTCGCGAAGCCCCGCCAGACCGCGTAAATCCGTACCCGCCGCCGCACTTAGAACGGTTAATCCCATGCCGCGCTACGATTTTCGCACGCCCCGTCTTTACGTGGACGCGCCGCTGACCGAAGGCGGCGAGGTTCCGCTCGACCGGGATCAGACAAACTACCTGCTCAATGTGCTCCGGCTTGGGCGCGGAGATGCGGTGTTGCTGTTCAACGGTCGCGACGGCGAATGGCGGGCAAGCCTTTCCGGAAGTGGCAAGCGTGCGGCTCTGTTGGCCGTTGGGCCGCGCCTGCGCACACAGCCGCGCGCTGGAGACCTCCATTTCCTGTTCGCGCCGCTCAAGCACGCGCGGCTCGACTATCTCGTACAAAAAGCGGTGGAAATGGGTGCTTCGCATCTGCAGCCAGTGATAACGCGACACACCCAGGTCGCGCGCGTCAATCTTGATCGCATGCGCGCAAACGCGATCGAAGCCGCGCAGCAATGCGGGATTCTGGCGGTGCCAGACGTCGCCGAACCGGTGGCCTTCGAACGTGTTGCGGCTGACGCCGAACGGTTGTTGGTATTTTGCGATGAGAATGCGGAGGTACGTGACCCCGTGGCGGCGCTCGTTGCTGTCGGCCGGAGTCCGGATGAGCGGCTAGCTGTCTTGGTTGGTCCGGAAGGCGGATTTGCCGAGGAGGAGCGGGCGGCTCTGCTCAAACGGCCAAAGGTCGTCCGGATCGCCTTGGGCCCCCGCATTCTGCGCGCCGACACCGCGGCAGTGGCGGCACTTGCGCTGGTCCAGGCAGTTTTGGGCGATTGGCAGCGTCCGGCGTGAGAGGTCCAGTCAAGGGACTGGACGAGCGCCTCCGGTTGCCGCGCAAACTTGTGTATTTACCCAGGCACAACGCACTGAAGCTATGCTACACTTAACAATAGCTCGGGGAGCTCGCTCATGATTGCTTGGACTCTTTGGCCTCGATCTCTTTTGGTCGCTTCTTTGATTGTTGTGGGCGCGCTGACGCCAGCCAGTGCGGCCAGTTGGCTGGAAAAGGGTATCTACTTGATAGGCCCACGCTACGACGGCGCCTTGCCGCCGTGCGAAGCCGCCCTCGATACAATCGCTTCCCGCTTTGGGGAGAAAGAGGGCCGATTTTGGAATTCCGACCTTCAAATCGTCGGTTTTGACGCGGTTCGCGAAACTGCCTTTCGGCCTTGGGCTTCCCAGACTATCCCACGCCGATTTTGCACCGCGGTTGCGCTCGTCAGCGATGGTCGCCGGCACACGGTCCATTACTCGATCGGCGAAGACACTGGCATCCTCGGACTGAGCTGGGGGGTCGATTGGTGTGTGGTCGGGCTCGACCGGAACTGGGCCTATAACCCCGCATGCAAGATGGCGCGGCCTTAGGCGAAGTCCCTTCCGTCGATCTCTATTTGTTCTAGTTTGTTCTTGAAATATTCTTGTTTAGGCGGTACCCATACCAGGGAACCGTTGCGACATATCAATTTCCGGTTTGTTCTCACGTAGAGGTGAGGAGTTCGATGAGTCGACGTCGTATGCGCCAGTTGGCGCACGTTGCTGCAGTCGCCTTCAGCTTCACTTTCATTCTCGCCATCGTCGCGTTTGCCCAGGATCGCCGACAAGGCGAGCCGGGCCAATTCGATTTCTACGTGTTGGCACTGTCTTGGTCCCCGTCATATTGCGAGGCTGCGCGGACCCGGGCACCCGATCGGGCACCGGACCAGCAATGCGCCGGCCGGCCGTTCGCCTTCGTGGTGCATGGGCTTTGGCCACAATATGATCGGGGATTCCCATCCTATTGCCAGGTACCGGCGCCGCGCCTCGACCACACCCTCGTCGGGAGCATGCTCGAACTGATGCCGAGCACGCGCCTGATCTTCCACGAATGGGACCAGCACGGGACCTGTTCTGGGCTTTCGCCGCGTGCCTACTTCGAGAACGTGCGCAAAGCCCGAGCGGTAGTGAAGATTCCGCCGGATTACCTCGAACTCGACAAACCAATCACCGTGACCCCCGACGAAGTAGCTGAGGCTTTCGTCAAGGCCAATCCCGGCTTGTCGCACGCAGCGATGGCGGTTTCGTGTGACAGCAAACGTTTGACGGAAGTACGGGTATGCCTCGGCAAGGGGTTGGCATTTCACGATTGCCCGGAAATCGCCCGCCGCGGCTGCCGTATCGGCAAGATTGCAATGCCGGCAATGCGCGGCGGAAGAGCCAGTAAGATCGCATACCAGCTGAAGGCCTTGTGGCATAACCCGGCAAGTGGGCCGATCATCGGCCTCCGTGCGGAGCTGCAAGGTCAACCTTGAATTATCATCACGAATTTCATGCCGGCAATTTTGCCGACGTGTTCAAGCACGCCGTGCTTTGCCGCTTATTGCACTATTTGCGCGGCAAGCCGGCAGCATTCCGCGTGATCGACACCCATGCCGGTGCAGGAATTTACGATCTCACAAGCGACGAAGCGACGCGCGGCGGCGAATGGCATGCAGGCATCGAAAAGCTTATGTCCGTCCAATGTCCCGAAGCCGTTGCGAAACTGCTCTCTCCGTACCTCGAGGTGATCGGTGCGCTCAATGAGCGTGGCCGGCTTCGCTTCTATCCTGGCTCCCCCGCGCTAGTGCGGGCCTGGCTGCGCCCGCAGGACCGGCTGGTCGCTTGCGAACTTGAGCCGAGGACGTCGGCGGCGCTGGCCCGCAATATGCGTGGGGATAGCCGCATCAAAACACTGACACTTGATGGCTGGACCGCCCTGAACGCCTATGTGCCGCCGAAAGAGCGCCGCGGCCTCGTGCTGGTCGATCCGCCGTTCGAGGCCGACAGCGATTTCGCGCGGCTATCGAGTAGTTTGGCGGCGGCGCACCGTAAATGGCAGACCGGCATCTATGCCCTCTGGTATCCGATAAAGGGACGTCGTGAGCCGGATGCCCTCGCCAAACGCCTGCGCCGACTGGGCCTAGCCAAGGTATTGCGGGCCGAAATCCTGGTGGCGCCCCTCAGCGATCCGACACGGCTCAACGGTGCCGGAATGATCCTGGTTAACCCGCCTTGGACGCTGGAAAACGAGCTTTCCGCTTTGCTGCCGGCTCTCGCCAGCATTCTCGGGCGCCAGGGCAAAGGCGGGTTTCGGCTCGATTGGCTCACGGGCAAGGGCGCGGTCCGGGCCCCCTGATATCATGGCCCTTTCCACCGGCTTCCAGTTGGTGTGTAGTTCTGGATTGGCAGTGACGTTCCGCCTCCTGTGGGGGCCGGCGG
The DNA here is from genome assembly GCA_963762485.1 of uncultured Pseudomonadota bacterium. Taxonomy (GTDB): domain Bacteria; phylum Pseudomonadota; class Alphaproteobacteria; order Rhizobiales; family Xanthobacteraceae; genus Pseudolabrys. Next base: position 162,039 of record CAVXLE010000005.1, read on the forward strand.
AGTTGACTGAGGCCGTCTTGGGCCGACGCTTTCCCCGATTGTGAATGTCCAGCCGAGCCGCCGTGCGTGGGGCCGGTGGCGGAGCAGTGGGGGGAGTTTTCCCGATGGCGCAAACAGGTGTCGTAAAATTCTTCAACGGCGAACGAGGCTACGGTTTCATCAAACCAGATGACGGTGGACGGGACGTGTTCGTCCATATCACCGCGGTAGAGCAGGCGGGGCTGAAGGGTCTGAACGAGGGGCAGCGCATCAGTTTCGACGTCGAGCCGGACAAGAAGGGCAAAGGTCCGAAGGCCGTGAATCTGGTCGTGACCGGCTGATTGGCGCGGACCGCGCGCGAACTTTTAAGGCTTAAGCATCACCAGCCGCGGGCTTGCATTCCCGCTTCTGTTGGCGAAGCGCCTGCGCTTTTGCGTAGCCGCCCGTTTTTTCTTGGACCACTGAGGCCGCGGCGCGCGTTCATCGAATTAAACGCCCCGGAGAATGCTCCGGGGCTTTTTCGTCTTGCCTTGAACTGACGGCTAGAAGCGATAGTTCAAACCGGCACGTACGATATTGGCATTGAACTTTGCGTCTGAACCGAGAACCGAACCGCCGCGGCCGAGATCGACATAGAGGTATTCGACCTTGGCGGTCCACGGTCCGGCGATGGCTGCTTCGATGCCGCCGCCGAGCGTCCACCCCGCTTTCGTGTCGTGCGCACTGCCGAGTCCGTCGATTGAGGTCTTGATGTCGCCAACCGCAAGGCCGCCCGTCACGTACGGCATGAAGCGATCGAACGCGTAGCCAAGTCGGCCACGCACCGTACCGAGCCAATCGTTTTTGGTTTCGCAACTTGTGATCGCGCCGCAAACAGCACTGCCGCGGATGTTGCTCCAGTCGATATCGCCCTCAAGTCCGAACACGGCCTGGCCCATCTGCCAATTGTAGCCGAGCGTGCCGCCGACCAATCCGCCTGACGTGTCGAAAGAGCCCGTCGTAAATGGTGCGGAGAAATCCGAGCGGCCCCAGCCGCCACCGCCGTTGATACCGACATAGAAGCCGGTCCAGCTATAAGGCGGCGGAACGTAGAGGGGCGCTTTGGCTGGCATTGTTTGCCGGCGCTGAATGTCCGCCGCGGACGCCGATGCGATGCCGAGCGCTATCAATGCCGCGCCCGCGAGCAGACTCTTCTTCATGACGCACCTCACTGCAAGCGACTGCGGACGGACGCGGATGCGCCGCCCCCGATTGCGCTTTCAACGCGCGCCTCTTGGCAGTGGTTCCGCCGCACCTTCGGTCTTGGATAGCCGCAGAGTTCCACAATGAAAAAGCCCCGGACCGCGGCCCGGGGCTTTTGTCGATGTTGTCAGTTCGCGTCGGATCAGAAGCGATAGTTCACGCCAGCGCGGACAATGTTGGCGCGGAAGTCCACGTTGGTCGCCAACGCGCAGCTTCCCACCGGGCAGCTCATGTCTCCAAGATCGACATAGAGATACTCGACCTTCGCGGTCCAGGGACCGACAATTGAGGCTTCGAGACCGCCACCAAGCGTCCAGCCGGCGTTCGTGTCGCTGTTGCCCGGGAAGCCTGCAGGGTTCGCCTGAATGTCACCGAACGCGACGCCGCCGGTGATGTAGGGCATGAAACGATCGAACGAGTAGCCGATACGGCCGCGCACAGTTCCAAGCCACGAATTTTTCGTTTCGCAGCTCGTAGTGCAGGGCACCGCGGACGAACTGCCGCGGATGTTGGTCCAGTCGATATCGCCTTCAATGCCGAACACTGCCTGGCCGACTTGGTAATTGTAGCCAATGGTGCCGCCAACGAGACCGCCGGAGGTGTTGCGGCCGCTGCTGCCGGTGGCTGCATCCCAATCGGAATCGCCCCAGCCGCCGCCGCCGTTGATACCGACGTAGAAGCCGGTCCAATTGTAAGGAGCATAGTAGGCCGGCGCCTTCATCGGCATGGCCTGGCGCCGTGCGATGTCGGCCGCGTTGGCCGCTCCCATGATCGTAACTGTAGCGAGCGCAACAACGCCCGCCGAAATCAAACGCTTCATTTCAAAAACCTCCGTCACACTACACACCCACCCGATCAACGATGCCGGGAAAGTATTCAGAAATGCTTTCGCGTCTAGTGCATGAAAGCCACACTCGAGGACAAGTTGTCGACCGTCGTCCAATCGCAAACAACGAAAAGACATGCTCTTGCCACGATCTCGCTCGCGCTAACTAGCGGTCATAGTGAAAAAATATTTAATACGACTTTATTGCTTGGAAAATACGTTTCGATTACGTCATGCACGGACGTTACGTGTTTCAAAAACTCACAGGTGCGCCAGAAATAAAAAATCCCGGAGTGTGAGGTCCGGGATTTTTCGTCGCGTGCGCATCTGTGCACTCAGAAATGATAGTTCACACCCAATCGCAGAAAGCTTGCCTGCAGGCCGTTGTCGGTGCCGGTGATCGAATAAGAGCGACTGCCGAGATCCATATAGAGGTACTCGACCTTCGCCGACCAGTTCGGCGCAAAGCCGACTTCCATACCCAGTCCGCCAGTCCAGCCGACCAGTGTCTTGCTTTCGTCGAGTCCGGGGGACTCTGCTTTAAGATCGCCGTAGGCAAGACCAACGGTGCCGTATAGCAGAATGTTGTTGATTGCGAAGCCGGCGCGGCCGCGCAGTGTTCCGAACCACGGATTGGAAAACTTATATGGAGCGAACGTGTCATCGGCGGCGCTGGCCTGGATATCGGTTTCGGCGCCGAACACGAATTGACCAGACTGCCAGTTGTATCCGATCTGGCCGCCGCCTGCGACGCCGCTTGGATCGACGCTGCTATTGGTAACCTTCCCCCATTCGTAGCCGAGGTTGAGACCCGCGTATGGCCCGGTCCAGTTATAGACGCTGGCCGGCGGCGGATAATATGGCGCGGTCCCACGCGGGAGGTCGGCGGCTGCAGCTGTACCTGCGGCCGCTGTCGCCACAGTCATCGCCAGGATCGTCTTTTTCATTTTACCCTCCACGCAACTCCCGCTCTCTATGCGACGCGGATGCGCAAAATATGGCTCAGGCGCGTCGGCGAGAGCTAGACATTGTCCATGGAGAATTTATCGGGCCTTTTAAGTTAAACGGTTATGAATCGCTAACGATCAGCAGCCGTTATCCCTAAAGAACTCTTAGTTTTAGATGTTTTCTTACGGCTCTATTTACCATGCACGCTTAGTGCGCATTTACTATAAGGGCTCGATCTTGCGCGACGCGGACAGTGGCAGCGCGAAGAGCTAACCAGTACGGACGAGCACGGAATTATTCGGGGATGGCGGACGAGACCACAAAGCATGCACCGCGCGCGGCCTTGATCACTGGCGCAGGCCGGCGGATCGGGGCAACAATTGCGCTCGCACTCGCGCGCGCGGGCTACGCAGTGGTCCTGCATGCCAACAATTCGCGCGAGGATGCCGAACGGCTCGCCGCGGCTATCACAGGGGCAGGTGGACGCGCCGGCGTGGTGCTCGCAGATCTTACCGACCACGAAGCAGTGCGCGGGCTCATCCCCGCCGCTGCGGCATTCGGCCAGCTCACTCTTTTGGTCAACAACGCTGGCGAGTTTGAACCCGACGACATCGAAACTCTTTCGCACCCGCGCTTCCAGCGTGCTGTTGCCGTCAACCTGGCGGCACCCCTGTTCCTTTCGCAAGCTTTTGCAGCGCAAGCGCCAAACGGCGCGGACGCATCGATCATCAACATCATTGACCAGCGCGTCCTTAAACCGACGCCGCGCTTCTTCTCATACACGCTAAGCAAGAGTGCACTGCATACCGCTACAACAACGCTGGCGCAGGCGTTGGCACCGAAGCTTCGGGTTAATGCCGTGGCGCCGGGCCCGACGCTGCCGAGCCCGCGTCAGACTGACGTACAATTCGCCGCGCAGTCAGAAAGCTTGCCTCTCCAGCGCGGGCCACGGCCGGAAGACATCGCGGCCGCCGTGCTCTATCTCGCGCAGGCGAAAAGTGTCACCGGCGTTACGATTCCGGTCGACGGCGGTCAGCATCTATCCTGGCGCACCGCGGACAGTGAAGCCGTGGAGTAGCGCACCGGCGCATGATCCCGGAAAGCAGGTACCGGTTTTTCGGGTAAGCTCATGCGCAAACGCAATTAGCGCACTATCTTGTCTCCTATGAACGGCACCAATAAAGACATCGACCCGGCAAGCGAATTGCGTGAGGAAGACGAGGAGTCGTCGTTGCCGGATTTGGAGCTTGAAAACGCTCTCACCGGTACTCTTGCCGCCGGCCGCGCGGCGATCCTGCGCTTCGCAAAATTGGCGCCGTCTGCTCCTGGCGTGTACCGCATGATCGACGTGCAGGACAACGTGCTCTATGTCGGCAAAGCCAAGAATATCAAGAAACGGGTAGCGGCTTACGCGCGGCCTACGGGCCATGACAGCCGCATTTCGCGCATGATCGCGGCGACGGTGACGCTGGAATTCGTCACCACCAAGACCGAAACCGAAGCGCTCCTGCTTGAAGCCAATCTGATCAAGCGCCTGCGACCGCGCTTCAATGTCCTGTTACGCGACGACAAGTCGTTTCCCTATATCTTGATCACCACCGACCATTGGGCACCGCAAATCCTGAAGCATCGTGGCGCGCGGACCAGGCCCGGTCATTATTACGGGCCGTTTGCTTCCGCCGGCGCGGTCAACCGTACCATCAATGCGTTGGAACGCGCTTTTTTGCTGCGCTCCTGCTCGGATTCATATTTCGAAGCGCGGACGCGGCCATGCCTCCTCTATCAAATCAAACGTTGCTCAGCGCCTTGCACGCGGGAGATCGATTTTGCCGGCTATGCCGAATTGGTCCGTGAGGCGAATGAATTCCTCTCCGGCCGTAGTCAGTCGGTGCAAAAAGAATTGGCGCGCGAAATGGACAAAGCGTCCACCGCGCTCGATTTCGAGCGTGCAGCGATTTATCGCGATCGCCTGTCGGCGCTGTCCGCAATCCAGTCGCACCAAGGCATCAATCCACGAAGCATCGAGGAGGCCGATGTCTTCGCCGTACATCAGGCCGGCGGCTATTCATGTGTCGAGGTGTTCTTCTTCCGCACCGGGCAGAACTGGGGCAACCGCGCTTACTTTCCGAAAGCCGACCGCACGATTGGTCCAGACGAAGTTTTGAGTGCGTTCCTGGCGCAATTTTATGACGACAAGCCGCCGCCGCGGCTCATTCTCGTTTCGCATGAATTCGAGGAACGCGCGTTGCTCGCCGAAGCACTGAGCGCCAAGAGCGAGCACAAGATCGAAGTTGGGGCTCCGAAACGCGGCGAACGCAAGGAGTTGGTACAGCACGCGCTGGCCAACGCCCGCGAGGCTTTGGCACGCAAACTTGCCGACACCTCTTCACAGCAGAAATTGCTCGGCGCGCTGACAGAGACCTTCGCCTTGCCGAATGCGCCCCGCCGTATCGAAGTTTACGATAACAGTCACATCAGCGGGACCAACGCGGTCGGCGCGATGATCGTCGCCGGCCCCGAAGGTTTCCGCAAAAATCAATACCGCAAATTCAATATCCGCTCCGCCGATCTCGCACCCGGCGATGACTACGGCATGATGCGGGAAGTGTTGCAGCGCCGGTTCAAACGGCTGCTTGAGGAAAATCCGCGGACGATGGTTGACGGCGTGCTTTCTGCCGCCTTCAAGGGCGACGAAGAAGATCAACCCTGGCCGGACCTTGTTCTGATCGACGGTGGGCAAGGCCAGCTCAAAGCTGCGGAAGAGACGCTCAGCGCGCTTGGCGTAACCAACGTGCCGATGGTCGCCATCGCGAAGGGGCCCGACCGAGATGCAGGTCGAGAGACTTTCTTTATGGCAGGGCGCGAGCCATTCAAGCTGCCGCCGCGAGATCCCTTGCTCTATTTTATTGAGCGGCTGCGCGATGAGGCGCATCGCTTCGCCGTCGGCTCGCATCGGGCGCGGCGGAAAAAGGACATCCGCGAGGCCGGCCTACAGGAGATTCCGGGGATCGGTCCTACCCGCAAGCGGGCGCTGCTCCGCCATTTTGGCACTGTGAAAGCAATCGAGCGGGCGAGCCTGCCCGATCTCGCCCAGGTTCCTGGAATTAATGCGGAGACGGCGAGAAAGATATATGAGTTCTTCCACGAACAGGCCGGCAGCTAGCCGGGAGGAAAGACAAGCATGATCATTGCACGGCAAGAAGACGTCACCCCGGTCGTTATCGACGCCTACAAGAACATCGAAAACCCGCGCCTGCGCGAAATCGTCGCGTCGCTGGTCAAGCACCTGCATGCGTTCGCGCGCGAGGTGCACCTGACCGAAGAAGAGTTTCACAAGGGGACAGAAATTCTCGCCAAGCTCGGCCAGCTGACCAACGCCACCCATAACGAAGTGGTCTTGATGTCCGGGTCGCTCGGCTTTTCCTCGCTCATTTGTCTGCTCAACAACGGCAACAAGGGCCAGACCGAGACGACCGCCAATCTGCTGGGTCCGTTCTGGCGCATGAATTCGCCACGCACCGAGAACGGCGCCTCGATTGTGCGCTCGCCGACGCCAGGCCCGGTGCTGTTCGTCAATTGCTGGCTGAAGGATCAGAGCGGAAAGCCTATTGCCGGCGCGGAAGTCGACGTCTGGCATTCCTCGCCCGAAGGCTTCTACGAACAGCAGGATCCCAAACAGGCGCCGATGAACCTGCGCGGCAAGTTCACGACCGACGCCGAAGGCAAGTTCGGCTTTCGCAGCGTGAAGCCAGCTGGTTATCCGATTCCGATCGACGGCCCCGTCGGCGACCTCATTCGCGCCGGCAAGCGGCACAATTTCCGGCCCGCGCATCTGCACTTCCTGATCTTCAAGGAAGGCTTCAAAACGCTGATCTCGCAGATCTACGTCAACGACGATGACAAGCTGGAAACCGACGTTCAATTCGGCGTCACCCGGGCATTGATCGGCAATTATGTCCGCCACGACGGTCCGGCGCCTGCGAGCGACGTGAAGGGCGAATGGTACTCACTCGATCAGACTTTCGTGATGGAGCCGGGCGAAGCCCGCCTGCCGAAGCCGCCAATTCAGTAAACATAGTGTAATCAGCGGGGATTCGTTCGCTGCCGCCGGTTGACGTTACCCCGGCGCGGGTGTTCCTTTCGGGCATGAACGCCGTCAGTTCCCGCTCCCTGCCAGCGCGTCCGCTCGCGCTGCCGAACCTGCTTACCTATGCGCGCATCGCCGCCGTGCCGGTCGTGGTCGCATTGATGTACTGGCAGAGCATTTTCGATGGGCCCTTGTGGCTGCGCTGGGTGGCATTGGCGATTTTTATCTCTGCCGGCGTGACGGACATTCTTGATGGCTATTTTGCCCGCTCCTGGGGCCAGCAGTCGTCGCTTGGTCGCATGCTCGATCCGATTGCCGACAAATTGCTGGTCTCGTCCTGCCTCTTGATGTTGGCGGCCGAGGATACGATCCGCGGATGGACCCTGCTCGCGGCCGTCGTCATTCTTTGCCGTGAAATTCTGGTGTCGGGCTTGCGCGAATATCTCGCGGAGTTGCGAGTTGGCGTGCCGGTGACGCGCCTGGCAAAGTGGAAGACTACCGGTCAGATGGTTGCTATCGGATTTCTGATCGCAGGTGACGCCGGCGATCGGATCGTGCCAGTGGTCACCCAGATCGGCATTTTGCTGTTGTGGCTGTCGGCGATCCTCACGCTTTACACCGGCTGGGACTATATGCGCGCGGGCCTGCGATATATGATTGATGAATGATGCTGAAATTGCGTTATTTCGCCTGGGTGCGCGAACGTATAGGCAAGCCTGAGGAAGTGGTCGAGGTCCCGTCGAACATCGCTACGGTCGGCGAATTGATGGTATGGCTTGCCTCGCGCGGCGAAGAATATGCCCATGCCTTCAAAAACTTAAATGTAATCCGGGCCGCCATTGACCAGAGGCATGTCCGGGCCGATGCCGCGATCAAAGATGCTGGCGAAATCGCGTTTTTTCCGCCTATGACGGGCGGATAGCCTCAACACCGCTGGCGCGCTAGATTGAGAATATGAGAGCAACTATACGCTTGCAGCGCGAGCAATTTGACGCCGCCGCCGAAGCGGGGAAGCTCGCACGCGGCCATACAGATGTCGGCGCGATCGTAACATTTACCGGAATATGCCGCGGCAGCGAGAATGGAGAACCGATCGCGGCGCTCACGCTCGAACACTATCCGGGCATGGCAGAATCCGAAATTGAACGCCACATCGCGGAGGCCGCCGAGAGATGGCCATTGCTGGGCGCCACAGTCATTCATCGATACGGCCGCATCGTGCCAGGAGAAGACATTGTGCTGGTAGTGACGGCGTCATCCCACCGCGAGGCCGCTTTTGCGGCCGCTGAATTCCTGATGGACTATCTGAAAACCCGGGCGCCGTTCTGGAAGCAGGTCGAGAGGGCAGATGGAACGACGTGGGTTGATGCCAAAGCAACTGATGATGCCGCCGCCGAGCGTTGGGCCGTGGGAGGCCGCCAACGTGAAACGGCGGATTGAATGCAGCTAGGACGTCGGCTGGAGGGGAATATGGTTCCGATCGCGGTTGCAGCAGTTGCGGCCATCGCGCTATTTGTCCGGCCTGCACCAGCCGCCGAAGTGTCGTACTTTGAAGTGCTGCGCGGGGCGCAGCCACATGATGTGGCACCTGCGCCAGACGGCGGCGTCTGGTACACGGCGCAAGCACAAGGCGCGTTGGGGATCCTCAATCCGAAGACCGGACAAGCGGTGCAGATTTCACTCGGCAAGGGCTCCGCACCGCATGGTGTAATCGTGGGGCCTGACCGCGCCGCGTGGGTCACCGACGGTGGACAAAACGCAATTGCACGTTTCGAGCCTGCGACCAGGGCCGTGAAACTTTTTCCACTGCCCAAAGAATTTCCCAACGCCAACCTCAATACGGCAACGTTCGACCGCAAGGGCATTCTCTGGTTCACCGGACAGAATGGCGTTTACGGCCGTGTCGACCCTGCAAGCGGCAAGGTCGAGGCCTGGAAAGCGCCGAAGGGTCCCGGCCCCTATGGCATTACGACCACGCCAAACGGCGACGTGTGGTACGCCTCGCTTGCGGGCGACCACATTGCGAAAATTGACACCGTGAGCGGTGACGCTCTGATGGTGCCGCCGCCCAAACCCGGCGTGGGCCCGCGCCGTATTTGGTCGGATTCCAAAGGTCTGTTGTGGGTAAGCTTCTGGAATACCGGTGAGATCGGCCGCTACGATCCGATGAACAAAGCGTGGAAAGTCTGGAGCCTGCCGAAAAGCAAGGGCGGATGCTACGCAATTTACGTCGACAACAAGGATAAAGTCTGGGTTTCCGATTTCCTTGCTAACGCAATCGAGCGTTTCGACCCGGCGACCGAGACATTCGCGAGTTTTCCGAGCGACAAACGCGGCGCTTCGGTCCGGCAACTGGTCGGCCGGCCGGGCGAAATATGGGGTGCGGAGTCTGGCGCCGACCGGTTGGTGGTCATAAAAGATTGACAGCGGCAGGATGACCAATGCCGGCTGACTTGCCCTTTAGCCGCCGTTCGATCTTGGGTCTGCTTGGTGGCGGCGTGGCCGTCGCCGCCGGCGCACAGCCCGGTTCGACTGCCGAAGCGAGGATCGGCCACTTGATCGATCAAGCTCACGGCAAAGGTCCTATTTCACAACGGATCGATTTCATTTCCGGTGCGCTGCGTGGCACGCGCTATCAGGGTTACACGCTGATCGGCGGACCGCGGCGGCCCGAGCAATTCGTGGTGCGCGACGACGCATTCGACTGCGTCACTTTTTGCGAAACCGTGCTCGCCGCCGCGGTCGCGCCCAATCGCGGCGAGTTTGACGCGACCCTGCGGACTATCCGCTATCACAACGGCGTCGTGGTCTGGCGTGAGCGCAACCATTATTTCTTCGAGTGGAGCCGGCATAACGTCGAGAACAAGATCTGCCGTGACGTCGCCATGGATGGATCGATCATGATCGAAAAGACGGTCGATTCGCAAAAAGGACTCGAGACGCGAAGATTTTCGATGCGTGTCATTCCGAGCCCCGTTTTTCTCGCGAACAAGGGAAAACTGGAGAAAGGCGATATCGTCGGCTTTGTGACGCGGCGGCCGAATCTAGATTACTTCCACATCGGCTTCATTGCCTTCGGCAGCGGCGGCGAATTGCTGCTGCGTCATGCATCGCAAAGCCGCCATCGTGTGCTCGACGAGCGCATGGACCGCTTCGTGGCGGTCAATCGCGCACGCTACGTTACGCTACTGCGGCCGCAAGAGCCGCACGCGGTTGCGATGAGCGAATGAAATTTATGCCGCCGCGGCCTTCGGCTTCACTTCGGCAGTGTAGTCATCCATCAGCGTCTTGGTGATGCCGCCGGGATTGAAATTCCACTGGGCGATCTCCGCGACTGCTGTGACTTCCGCCGCCGAGCCCGTAATGAAGCACTCAGAGAAGCTTGTGAGCTCGTCGGGCAGGATGCGGCGTTCGATCACCTCGAAGCCGCGTTTGCGCGCGAGTCCGATGACCGTTTGGCGCGTGATGCCGTCGAGAAAGCAGTCGGCGGTCGGCGTATGAATCTTGCCGTCCTTGACGAAGAAAATATTGGCGCCGGTGCATTCGGCGACGCGGCCTTCCCAGTCCAGCATCATGGCGTCGGCATAGCCTTTGCGCTCGGCCCTGTGCTTGGAGATGGTGCAGATCATGTAGAGGCCCGCCGCCTTGGCGCGGCACGGAGCTGTCTTCGGGTCGGGCCGGCGATATTCGGCAAGGTCGAGGCGGATGCCTTTGAGCCGCTGCTCGGGATCGAAATAGCTCGGCCATTCCCAGCTCGCGATGGCGAGATGGATCGTGTTGTTCTGCGCCGAGACGCCCATCATCTCCGATCCGCGCCAGGCGACCGGGCGGACATACGCTTCATTTCTTCCGTTCTTGTCGACCACCAGTTTCTTGGCGGCGTCGATTTCGGCAACCGAGTAGGGGATCTCGAAGTCGAGGATGTTGGCGGAGCGTTTCAGCCGTTCGGAATGCTCGGTGCTCTTGAAGATCTTGCCGCCATAGGCGCGCTCACCCTCAAACACGCAGCTCGCGTAGTGCAGGCCGTGGCTGAGCACGTGGAGGTTGGCCTCGTTCCAGGGCACGAGTTTGCCGTCGTACCAGATGACCCCTTCGAGCCGGTCATAGGATTGGGCAGCCATTGGTCTCCTCCTTCGCCTCACTTCGAGGGGGCGTTCTGCCGCTGTGATGGCGCATTTTCCGCGCCTATTCCAACACTTTGCGTCAGCCGGTAACACCCGGTATGACTTGACCGACCGGCAAGGACGACATCGGCAGCCGCAGCTTGCACCTTTGGCTACGATGTTTTGGTACGATCATTTCGTCTATCGCGTGGTTTTTGTAACATAAAACCAAAATATGTCAACATGGCTGACATAAATGTGAAAAGGAAGGTCGCTGTGACCAATGCGAGCCTCGCCGATCGTGCGGCTCCCGGGCCGGCGGCATCCGCGGGGCCGGTCTGGGACATCATCGAACTGTTGTTCTTTGCCTATCGCGATTTCGTCGGCGACCCGGATGAGGTGCTTCTCAAGCTGGGTTTCGGCCGTGCCCATCACCGGGTGCTGCATTTCGTCAACCGCAATCCCGGCATGAAGGTCGCCGATCTGCTTGAGATCCTGAATATCACCAAGCAGTCGCTCGGACGCGTTCTCAAGCAATTGGTCGACCAGGGCTACGTGCTGCAGAAGGAAGGCGCGCAGGACCGCCGCCAGCGTTTGCTGTTTGTGACGCCGAAAGGCGAGGCGTTGGCGCTCAAGCTCGCCAGCCTGCAAACGCAGAGGATCAACCATGCTTTCGGCGAACTCGGCCCCAATGCGCATGAAGCTGCGCGCCGCTTCCTCACGTCCATGATCGATGCCAACAATCGCGATGACGTATTGCGCTTGATCGCGCGCGCGGACCGTGCATCCACGACGCGGGGTTGAATTTGACGGGAGGAGAGCCTTGGCGATGATGCTACCCGCCACGCTTCCCGATGATGCGCCGCATCTGCTGGTGGTCGATGACGACCGCCGTATTCGCGACTTGCTTTCCCGCTTTTTGGCCGGCGAAGGCTACCGCGTGACGACGGCCGACACGGCAACGGACGCGCGCGCCAAGCTCAAAGGATTGAGCTTCGACCTGCTCATCCTCGACGTGATGATGCCGGGCGAATCCGGTTTCGATCTCGCCAAGGCGATCCGGGGTGAATCCAACGTACCGATCCTGATGCTGACGGCGCGTGACGCCGCCGAGAGCCGCATCAGGGGCCTTGAGATGGGTGCTGACGACTATTTGTCGAAACCCTTCGAGCCGCGCGAATTGTCGTTGCGTATCGCCAATATTCTTAAACGCGCACAGCCTGCACCATCTCCTCCGGCTGAGTCGGTGCGCTTCGGGCCTTTCGTTTATCATCTTGTGCGTGGTGAATTGCGCAAAGGCGAGGAGGTCATCCGGTTGACAGACCGCGAACGCGAGATGCTGCGCATTCTCGCGGGTACGCCGGGCGAAACCGTGCCCCGAATGTCACTCGCGGGCAATGGTGGCTCTGTGAGCGAGCGTGCGGTGGACGTGCAGGTCAATCGCCTTCGCCGCAAGATCGAAAAGAACCCCGCCAACCCGTTGTTCGTGCAGACCGTGCGCGGCATCGGCTACCGGTTGGTCATCACCTCATGACCAGCCTCGATATCAGTCATGGCGTGCGGACCGCGCTGACGCGGCTACGCGAAGCTTGGGAATGGTACGACGCGCTGCCGCCCGTGCGCAGGATTCATAGCGCGCTCGGGCAGGTCGCCGATGGCTGGCGGAGAGTGAGCCGCTGGCTCAACAGCGTGATGCCGAAAGGCCTGTATGCGCGGGCGTTGCTCATCATCATCGCGCCAATGGTGATTCTGCAATCCGTAGTCGCCTTCGTATTCATGGAGCGGCACTGGAACGTCGTCACACAGCGGCTGTCGGCCAGCGTGGTGCAGGATATTGCCGCACTGATCGATATCTATCGCGGCTATCCGCAAGATGCCGATCGGGCATTGATCCGGCGCATCGCACAGGAGCGGCTTGGGCTGGTGGTTGATTTCCTGCCTTTGAGCGACATGCCGCCGCCTGGTCCCAAGCCGTTCTTTTCGCTGTTGGATCAGGCTCTGTCGGAAGAGTTGCGCAAGCAAATCGGACGCCCGTACTGGATCGATACCGTGGGTAAGTCGGCGTTGCTTGAAATCCGTGTCCAGCTCGACAACACGGTCATGCGCGTATTCGCGCGCCGAAGTGCGGCCTATGTCTCCAATTCGGAGATCTTCCTGTTATGGATGGTCGGCACCTCCACGGTGCTGCTGATCGTTGCGATCATTTTTCTGCGCAATCAGATCAAGCCGATCCTCCGGCTGGCAGATGCAGCCGAAAGCTTTGGCAAGGGCCGCGAGGTACCAAACTTCCGTCCGCGCGGGGCACGCGAGGTGCGGCGCGCAGCGGCAGCTTTCATCGAGATGAAAACTCGCGTTGAGCGCGCCATGGAGCAGCGCACCGCCATGCTCGCCGGTGTATCGCACGACCTGCGCACGATCCTCACGCGCTTTAAGCTCGAGCTCGCCCTGATTGAAGGGACACCGGAAGTCGACGCAATGAAGAAGGACGTCGACGAAATGGCGCGAATGCTGGAAGCCTATCTCGCGTTTGCACGCGGCGACAGTGGCGAAACGGCGGCGCCCACCGACATGGCCGCCTTTCTGGAAGAACTGCGGTCTGACGCCGAACGCCATGGTCACAAGGCAACTGTTGTTTTTCACGGCCCGCCAATCGTCACCGTGCGCCCGGCTGCATTCAAGCGATGCCTTGCCAATCTGGTGTCGAATGCGGCGCGTCACGCGCCTTCCATCGCGATTGCCGGCCACCGTGATCACCGTTACCTCACTGTTACGATCGATGACGACGGGCCGGGTATTCCGGCGGCTTTACGCGAAGAAGTGTTCAAGCCGTTCCTGCGGCTCGACGATGCACGCAATCAGGACGAGGGCGGGACCGGATTGGGGCTAGCGATTGCGCGCGATATTGCACGCTCGCACGGCGGCGACATTACGCTTGGTGACAGCTCGCTCGGAGGATTGCGCGCGACAGTGCGCGTGCCTGTCTAGCGAATTTAAGCTGCTTCCGCCTCTTCCTCGCCGCGCATGCGGCGCCGGCGGCGCGGCCCGCGCAACACACATTTCGGAATGGCGCAGAGATCGCCGACGAAGCCGTCCCAGCGTTCGGCGCTGGCAAGCCCGCGGTCGAGCGACGCCATCGTGCGGTCAAGGCCTTCCTCTTCATCATCGATCCATACCGACAGCACGCGCGCAAACATCAGTGCTGCCCCTTGCGCACGCAGCGCGCCGCGCGGACCGGATGCACCGATACCGGCAGCCTCCAGCATCCATTGTTGCGAACGCACCGCCATCGCGTTAAGCGCGAGGGCAAGGCCGGGATTACGCCGCGCCGAGCACATGAGAGAGCGCACCGCTTCCTTACAAGGTGCAAGGGTCTCCAGGCGCCGCATCAATACGTCGAATAGACGCTCGCGCGCGGGCTCCTCCGCCATGTCACCATCGCCGCCGGCGAGCACTGTTTGGTCGATGTCCTTGATATGGGCGGCGAGGATCGCAAGGGTCGAGGCGAACTCGGTGCGCAATTGCGAGAGCTTGATCCCCGCTCGACCAGCCACTTCAGCGAGGCCGATCTGTTCGAAAGAATGTTCTGCGAGCAGCTCCATGAGAGCGTCGATCGCTTTATCGCGGTCGGTCGTTCCCCGTGGCGGGGTTGCGGTCGGGGCCTTGCGTTGACGTTTAGCCTTGCGCGCCATGACGGCCTCCCTTGGGCGATCGAATGTCCCTTAATGTAGGCCCGCAACTGCGGCGGTTCTAGGGGAGGGAACTAGCCGGCAAGCTCGCGCGAGCGGCGGGTGGCGGCCGCAATGGCCTGCGTCAATAGCTCGTCAAAACCACCCGGGCCCATCAAAACCTCAAGGGCTGCGGCGGTCGTGCCACCGGGAGAGGTTACGTTTTGTCGCAGGGTTGCGGCATCGGACGACGAGCGATGCAACAGTTCGCCTGAGCCGGCAACGGTTTCCTGGGCGAGCCGCGTCGCGAGCGCCGGCGGCAACCCGGCCGCGATACCGGCGCTCGCCATGGCTTCGGCCAGCAGGAATACATACGCAGGACCAGAACCGGACAATGCAGTCACTGCATCCATCAACGCTTCATCGCCGACCCATTCCACCTTTCCGATCGCCGCAAGCAACTCGCCCGCGAGCTTGCGTTGGGTCGCCGAGATTCTTGCATTCGGGACCGCGACGGTGATGCCGCGGCCGATTGCCGCCGGCGTGTTCGGCATGGCGCGCACAATCGCTGCCCCCGGCAACGATCGTTCGAGGAAGCCGATGGTGCGGCCAGCCATGATCGAAAGAACCAGCGTGGGCTTGCCGATGTAAGCTGCGAGTGGCGGCATTGCCTCGGGCGCGGTCTGCGGCTTCACCGCAATCACGATCGCGGCGACCGCGGCGGCCTTACCTTTCGGATTGAGCTTGATGCCGCGCCGTGTGAGCGCTTTCACCGCCTTGCCGGGCTGCGGCTCGATCACCGTAATTTGCTTCGGCTTGAGCCCGCGTGCCAGCCAGCCATTGAGCATGGCGCCGCCCATCCTGCCGGCCCCGACCAGAACGAGGGTGCCGCGGAATTTCCCTAAGCTGCGCGCGTTACGGCTCACCATGGCCGGTCACCGGCCTTATGCCTCGCCTGAGGTTTCGAACATGGCGGCGTCGAGCGCTTCGCGCGCACCTTTGCCGGCCCAGACCACGAATTGGAAAGAGGTAAAGTAGCGCTCGCAGGCCTCGAGCGCGGTGCCGAGCAGCGCCTCGCACTGCTTGCCGGAGGCCTCCGTGCCGCCCGCCAGCACCAAGGCGTGCCGGAACATCACGATGCCTTCGGTAACCCAGTGATCGAAATGGCCGACCCAAAGTCGTTCATTGATCAGAGAAATCAGCGTCTGAACTTCCGCGCGCCGGCGCTCGGGAACCCGCAGGTCGAACGCACAGGCCAGATGCAGTGCCTCGATGTCGCCCATCCAGGTGTAGGAGAGCTGGTAATCAGTCCAGCGTCCGGTGACCAGGATCGTAATCTCGTCATCGCTGGCGCGCTCGAACGACCAGTCATTGCCGGTCGCCAGGCGCTCCACAACGTCGAGGGGGTTGATACGCGACTCTTCCGCATAGGTCGTCAGGGACATGACGTCTCCGCTTGGCCAATGGAGCGAGGGGAAACGCACGCCACCGCACGCGCACGGCGAAGACCCAGGTCGGGTCGGAACCGCAAGTCGACGCAGGGGTTACGGGATGCCTTGACGGTGAGACCGAATCACAAAGCGATTCGACTATATCGCGCCTGATTCCGTCCGCCAAAGGCATCGTCAAGAGCCAATGAGCCGTGATTTGCCTGTTATAGGCAACGGCGCCGATTTCGACTCTCCACAGCCAATGCTGTGGCAAGTTGAATCAGTCGTGGATAACTCGTTAACAAAAGTCGCGGTGAGTTCAGTCGAATAGGCTCGACACCGACTCTTCGGTGGCCGTGCGCCCGATGGCTTCCCCGATCAGCGATGCGATCGGCAGGATGCGGATATTGCCGGCGCCGAGCACTTCCTTGGTCGGCTGGATCGAGTCGGTGATCACGAGTTCCTTCAGCCGCGAACCGGCAATACGCTTGACTGCGCCACCGGACAGCACGCCGTGGCTGATGTAGGCATAAACTGCCTTGGCCTTGTGCTCGAGCAAGGCGTCGGCGGCGTTCACCAGCGTACCACCGGAATCGACGATGTCGTCCACGAGCACGCAAGTATATCCAGCAACATCGCCGATCACATTCATCACTTCGGATTCACCGGCGCGTTCGCGCCGCTTGTCGATGATGGCGAGCGGTGCGTTGATGCGCTTGGCCAAACCACGCGCGCGCACCACGCCGCCGACGTCGGGCGATACCACCATGATATTGTCGAGCTGGAAACGCTCCTTGATGTCGCGCACTTTCACTGGCGAGGCATAGAGGTTGTCGGTCGGGATATCGAAGAAGCCCTGGATCTGCCCGGCATGAAGGTCGAGCGTCATCACGCGGTCGGCGCCGGCACGTGTGATCAGGTTGGCGACCAGTTTGGCCGAGATCGGCGTGCGCGGGCCCGGTTTGCGGTCCTGCCGGGCATAGCCGTAATAGGGGATCACCGCGGTGATGCGGCGTGCGGATGAGCGGCGCAGCGCGTCCATGATGATCAGCAATTCCATCAGGTGGTCGTTAGCGGGAAACGACGTCGACTGGATGACAAAGCAATCCGCCCCGCGCACGTTTTCCTGGATTTCGACGAACACTTCCATGTCGGCGAAACGTCGCACCACCGCCTTGGTCAGCGGGGTCTTGAGGTATTCAGCAATCTGCTGTGCCAGCGCAGGATTGGAGTTGCCGGCGACGAGCTTGATCGCTCCGTTCTTGCCCGCCATCCCGAAATCCTCGCCCTCACTCGCGCCACGGCGGCGTGGTCATAACAAGGCAGGCAAAGCCCGGCAATATGGCTGCAAATGTTTGTCCGAAGCTTTCGCCAATACGATGAATCACCCTTTAGCGGATCGATGCCGCCATCGTCAGGGTGTCTCGGGCCGATAGCGTCGCAGTCGGCCGGCGGCGCGGAAGCGGGACTGGACCCTCGTTCACCCCGTCGGGAGCGGCATCAGCTGCCGCAGTCGGGATCGGATCGGCCTGCGTGTGGGAAATGCGGAATATGCCGGCAGCCTCGGGCGAGGATTCACCCGAACTGGCCACGGCCACCTGAGGCGGTTCTGCTGGCGATGGCGACGTGCCGGGCGCGACTTCAGGCGACGTCAAAAAGGCGGCGAGTTGTTCCATGCTGGCATGGGCGATCCGGCGTAGCATGGCATCGTCGGCGGCAGCCCATGCGTCACGGCGCCGGACTTTCGCAGTCTCCTCGCCGCTGATGCGCAGGGCGCGTTGTTCATCCTGATCAAAGACGTCCCATACCCAGGAGATTGTGGTTTGATGCTTCATTACCTTGGCAGCGAGATAGCCGCGCACGCGGTACGCTGACGATTGTTCGCGCGAGATCACCGCGAGGCGGCGCGCTTGCGCTTCGTCGTTGAGACCCTGCACCAGTTTCTGGAATTGGCCGGGCGGCAGGCCATCGAGGGATTCGAAGGCAACGGTTGCACCGCGCGGTTGCGCCGCCGACACAGTCTGATTGTCCGGATTGCAACCGGCGAGCGCCAGCGCGCAGGCCGCGGCAAACAGGCCACCTGAACGTCCAATGAGCCACGCCGCGCCGGTGGCACGGCGACGCCAACCCCACTCCATTGACACCCCTGCGGCCTTGTTTTTGGTGTTAAAGTCCCTTCGGCCAGACCAAAGGGTAGCGGCAAGGGCGGCTGCGAGTCCAGCCACGCGCGAACCGCGAATGTAATTGCGGCGGCCCGTCAGTCGGCAAGCGCGATGGCGTTTATATGGCGCCCATAATCGGGCTCACCGCTGCGAGTCGTGCGCCGATAGCTGAAGAATCGATCCGGCTCCGCATACGTGCACAAGCCAAGATCTTCGAATTGTTCGATGCCGGCCCGCTGAACGCGTTCGGCGATGTAGCCGGTGAGGTCAAACATGGCATGGCCGGCACGCTTCGATGACATGAAGTAACGCGAGTTGGCGGGATCGGCCGCGAGGAAACGTTCGACGAACTCAGGCCCTACTTCGTAATTTGGCTGTCGAATGGTGGGACCGAGCGCGGCAGTGATGCGGCTGCGGTCGGCACCAAGGTCTTCCATGGCGGCGATCGTCGCTTCGATCACGCCGGTGAGCGCGCCGCGCCAACCGGCATGGGCAGCGCCGATCACGCCTGCCTCGCTATCGGCGAACAGCAGCGGTCCACAGTCTGCAGTTGATACGCCGATCGCCAGGCGGGGCACACGCGTGACGACTGCATCGGCGCGCGGACGGTTTTCTCGCGTCCATGGCTCATCCGCCACCACAACGTCAGGCGAATGAATTTGATAGGGTGTAAGCAGTCGATCCGCGCGCACCCCCAGTGCCGCCGCCATGCGCGCCCGGTTTTCCGCGACTTTGTCGGGAGCATCGTTGGAACCAACGCCGCCGTTGAGCGAAGCATAGACGCCTTGCGACACACCGCCGGAACGCGTGAAGAACGCATGCCGGACACCCGGGACTGTGGCGAGTAAAGAGGCCTGCAGCATCGGTCACCGTGGGGAGATCAACGGTCTCGGTCGATCAATAGATAATGCGAGCGAAGGCTCCCGGCTAGCTCATCAGGTTTCGAAACCAGGCGGCACGCCGATCGAAGGATGCGCGAAGGCCGCAGCCTTGAACAGCTCGCCCATTGCGGTGCGATCGTGGCCGATCAGACGGGCGAGGGCCTGATCGATATCACTGGCACGCGCGGCCTTGGCCTTGAGGGAGGCCGCACGCTGTTCGATGCCGAGCCGGCGCAGAAGTTGCGACTGCTCAATCGGGCCTAAGCTGACAACACCCATCGCTTCCACTGCCCGTGCGAGCGCCTGGAAGTCCACATGGGCGGTGAGATCGAGGGCGCCGGGCGTTGCCAGCGGGTCGGCATAGGCGTGCTGGCCGACCGCCTGCAAGGTTTCGCCGAGGCCGCTTTCAGTATGGCCATAGTCTATCACCAGGGCGGCGCCTCGACCGTCGGCGACACGCCGGCCAATTTCCATCGCGATGTTGTCGCTGCGCCATTCAAAGATCGCGCCCGCGCGCGCTGCACGCAGGGACGGCGGCAGCAGCGTTTGAAAAAACGGAATAGGTTCGGGCGCAATGGTGAAGGCAAGCTGATCGGAGGAAATCAATCTCCACCCGGCGTTCGTGCCAACCGCGATCTGTCTTGATCGCCTGGTTGACCGGCAACGCGTCGAAGAATTCATTGGCAAATATAATGCCAGGACCTTTTGGCACCTCGGCGAGCGCGGTATGCCAGAAAATCGGAACGCCAGCGTCCTCCAGCGCCTTTTCCTGCTGCGCTTGCAGGAGCGGGCTGGCTTCGACGAGGTGGACCACGATCGCCGCGCGGAATTCCGGCACGATTTGAAGCGCGCGCAGCGCATCTTTCATCATAGTGCCGCGGCCAGGGCCGAGTTCGATCAGACGCACGTTCTCGGGCGCGCCCATCTGCTTCCACACCGCCGACATCCAGAGACCGATCAGTTCGCCGAACATTTGGCTTACTTCCGGCGCGGTGATGAAATCCCCACGCGCACCAAACGGATCGCGGGTCGTGTAGTAGCCGTGCTCTCGATCAAACAGGCAAAGCGACATGTATTCGGCGACCGGCATCGGGCCCGCAACCGCGATGCGGCGGCGAATTTCGTTTTCCAGCGGCGAGCGGCCGTCCACTAGCGGCTCCGGAGCGGCGGATGCTTCAGCGCATAAAAGATGAATCCGACACCGGCGAGGAAGAGTGGCACCGACAGCAATTGGCCCATCGTCGCACCGCCCCAGAGGAAGCCGAGTTGAGCGTCCGGCTCGCGGAAGAATTCGCAAAACGTGCGAGCCACCGCATAGCAGACGGCAAAGCTGCCGATGATCAAGCCCGGCCGCTTGAGTGCGCCGGCGCGCATCAGTAACGCGAGAACCGCCAGCAGCACGACGCCCTCCAAAGTTGCCTCATAGAGCTGGCTCGGATGCCGCGGCAGAGGCCCGCCGCCCGGAAATATCATTGCCCAAGGCACATCGGCCGGACGGCCCCACAACTCGCCGTTGATGAAATTGGCGATACGGCCGAGGAACAGCCCAATCGGTCCCACCGCGCAAGTAATGTCGCCGAGTGAAAGAATCGGAATGCCACGTTTGTAGCCGAACAGCAGCACGGCAACGACACAGCCCGTGAAGCCACCATGAAATGACATGCCGCCGTTCCACAGCTGCACGATCTCCATCGGGTGTGCGGCAAAGTGCGGCAGGTTGTAGAACAGCACATATCCGATGCGGCCACCGAGAATGATGCCCACCGTTACCCAAAGCACGAAATCGTCGAAATCGATGACCGTCATCGGAGCTTTGCCGCCCCACAATTTCTCGGATCGAATGAGCAGACGGGCGTAGCCCCAGCCGATGAGGATGCCGAAGATGTAGGCCAGTGCGTACCAGCGGATGGCGAACGGGCCGAGGTGCACCAGCACGGGATCGAAAGCAGGATAGGGAATGACGAGCAGAGGCATTGTCAGGTCCGATTCGCGGCGCGCGTCGCCGGGGTGTGGTAGCATGCCGGGCCTTGCGGTGGGATGACCGGTTCGCCATTGTTGGCGCTACGATCCCGAAAAGCTGGAACCGGTTTTTAGACAAGATTATATGCGAGCAAAGATTGACGGCGCCGGAGGCGAAACATGACCCAGACCAGCAACCGCTTTTTCGATGAGATGGCGCGTCTGATGAACGACGCCGCTGGGGTAGCGCAAGGCGTGCGGCGCGAATTCGATACCCTGTTCCGCAGCCAGGCTGAACGCGTCCTGCGTGACCTCGATGTGGTCCAACGTGAAGAATTCGAAGCCGTCAAGGAGATGGCTCGGCTGGCCCGCGAAGAAAACGAGGCACTGAAGGCACGCATCGCGGCGCTCGAGGCCAAAGGCAGTAAACCCGGCAAGAAGAGCGCTGGTACGACTACCGAATAATTCGAGATTCTCTGCGCGCGCTTGTTCACAGACCTGAGGCCCGCGCCCGTGTTCTGAGTTCAATACGACATAAGGCTGGTACAGTGTTCCCCGGGGCGATGAATGGGGGAAATTAACATGCGCAAGGAGCTCGCTTTATTGGCTGCGGCCGCTGCCCTGTTTACGTTTGTCGCGTTCAGCGCCCAGGCTATGCCCGTGGCATCGCTTAAGGGCGTTGCCAAATCGGTCGATCAAGTTACGCCCGTGGCCGGAGGTTGCGGCCGCGGTTGGCACCGAGGCCCGTACGGACATTGCCGGCGTAACTAATCCTGGCTTCTGATCCAATCTAGCGCGGGAAATATGGATTCCGGGGCGTTCCGCATTCGCGGTGCTCCGGAAACGCGGTACCGGACTTTCTTGCCCTTTCCGGCCCCCGCCGCTATAACCCGCCACGTTCGCGGCCCCCGGCACCCCTGGAGGCTTGCCGCGCACGCAGGCGGCGGAAAATGCCGCCTTTTCCATTGGTTTAGATGAGGGATTCAAGATGGCGACCGTCCAGGAATTAAAGGCGACGGCACGTCCGAAAGGCGGCAAGGGGGCCGCCCGGGCTGCACGTCGCTCCGGCCAAGTGCCGGGCGTGATTTACGGAGAAAACAAAGCCCCACTGATGGTCCTGCTCGACCATGCCGAATTGCGCCAGCGCATCTATGCCGGGCGCTTTCTCACCACGCTCTACAATCTTGATGTGGACGGCACCAAGCATCGGGTGATCCCGCGCGACTTCCAGCTCGACGCGATCAAGGATCTGCCGATGCACGTCGATTTCCTTCGTGTGGCGGAAGGCGCCACCATCCGCGTGAAAGTCGCGGTGCACGTGCTCAATGCCGATGAGTCGCCAGGCGTTAAACGCGGCGGCGCGGTCAACATCGTCACGCATACTGTGGACGTGATGTGCCCGGCAGAGGCAATTCCGGAATCGATTGATGTCGACATTTCGACCCTCGACATCAATCACTCGAAGCACCTCACCGACGTCACACTGCCGCCGAATGTTCGCGTGATCGGCCGTCCAGACATGACGCTGGTCACCGTGGTGCCGCCGTCGGGCTACGCGGAAGAAATGAAGGCCGCCGCCGAAGCCGCTGCCGCTGCTGCCGCTGCTGCTGCCGCCGCTGCTGCCGCGCCCGGCGCCGAAGGTGCTGCACCCGGTGCTGCTCCAGGCGCCGCGCCAGGAGCTGCTCCCGCAGCGGGCGCTGCGCCTGCCGCCGCTGCTCCGGCCAAGCCCGAGAAGAAGTGAGGCGGCGCCTGGCGCCACCTCTCTGACGTTTCGCGCTTTCGGGATAGGACGGCGACGCCGCCATGCTGCTCTTCGTCGGCCTTGGCAATCCCGGCCCCAAGCACGCCGGCAACCGGCACAACGTCGGGTTCATGGCGGTGCAGGCAATCGCGCGCCGTCACGAGCTTTCGCCGTGGCGGCGCCGCTTCCAGGGCGTAGCCGTGGAAGGCAATATCGCCAATGAACGCGTGCTGCTGCTCCTGCCCGGCACGTATATGAACGAGTCGGGCCGGGCGGTGGTGGAAGCTGCGCACTTTTACAAACTTGAGCCCGGCAAACATCGTGGTGTTTCACGACGAAGTCGATCTGCCGCCGGCAAAAGTCAGGGTGAAAGTCGGTGGCGGCGTCGCAGGACACAATGGCTTGCGTTCCATCACTGCCAATATCGGCAACGACTACAAACGCGTGCGCATCGGCATCGGAAAGCCCGATGTGAAGGAGCTGGTACCGATCCATGTGCTCGGCGATTTCGCAAAGAGCGAATGGGCCTGGGTAGAAGCGCTGTGTGACGTCATTGCCGACAATGCCGGGCTTTTGGTCGAAGGCAAGGATTCGACATTCCAGAACAGGGTCCATCTCGCCATGGAAGCCAAGGGCTTTGTCGAAGACGATGACGGGGCGGACGCGGAATAAGAGAAACAAGACGCGGAACATTTCATGGGATTCAAATGCGGTATCGTCGGCCTGCCGAATGTCGGCAAGTCGACGCTCTTTAATGCACTGACGCAGACAGCGGCGGCACAGGCGGCCAACTATCCTTTCTGCACCATTGAGCCGAATGTCGGCGAGATCGCGGTGCCGGATTCACGTCTGGACAAGCTGGCGGTGCTGGGGAAGTCGGAACAGATCATTCCGACGCGCATCACTTTTGTCGATATCGCTGGCCTGGTGCGCGGCGCTTCCAAAGGCGAGGGCCTCGGTAACCAGTTTCTCGCCACCATCCGCGAGGTGGACGCTATCGTGCATGTGGTTCGCTGTTTCGAGGACAGCGATGTTACGCACGTGGAAGGAAAGATCGATCCGATTGCGGACATCGAAACCATCGAAACCGAGCTGATGCTGGCCGATCTCGACAGTCTGGAAAAGCGCGTCGACAACCTGGAGAAAAAAGCCAAAGGCAGCGGCGAAGACGCCAAGCAAGCCAAGGAAATGCTCGATCTGGTCAAGCGCTCGCTCGTTCTGCTGCGCGAGGGCAAACCCGCCCGCATGGTTGAACGCAAGCCGGAGGAGGAAAAGCTGTTCCACTCGCTCGGCCTGCTGACGTCGGCGCCCGTACTCTATGCCTGTAACGTCGATGAAGCCTCCGCGGCGACCGGCAATGCCTTCTCCCGCAAGGTCGAAGAGCGGGCCAAGGCTGAAGGCGCGGTCGCGGTCGTGATTTCGGCCAAGATCGAATCCGAGATCGCGACCTTGCCGCCCGAGGAACGCGCGGAATACCTCGAAGCGGTCGGCCTCAAGGAGACCGGGCTCGATCGTCTGGTGCGCGCCGGTTACGAACTGCTGCATCTGGTGACGTATTTCACGGTCGGGCCGAAGGAAACGCGGGCCTGGACCATCACGAAGGGCACCAAGGCGCCGCAAGCGGCCGGCGTGATCCACTCGGACTTCGAGCGCGGCTTCATTCGTTCGGAAACGATCGGCTATGACGATTTCGTCTCCAATAGCGGTGAGACCGGCGCAAAAGAGGCCGGCAAGATGCGGCTGGAAGGCAAGGATTATGTGGTCGCCGATGGCGATGTGATGCATTTCAGGTTTGCGACCTGAGGGTCGCACTTTCTGCTAGGCTTGTTGGCATGAGCGCGACAGCCGGCGACGTAACGACACCAAATCCGGACACGGCAAAGGCCGCCGAGCGGCGCGCACTGGGAGTCGCGTGCGGCGCTCATGCACTCCATGACGGCTATACCGATCTCGTCTACGTGATGCTGCCGATCTGGCAGAGTGAGTTCGGTCTCGGTTTCGCCGCGCTCGGACTAATGAAGACGGTGTTTTCCGGCACGCTGGCCGGCTTTCAAATTCCCGCGGGGTTTCTGGCTGAGCGGTTCGGGGCGGCGGCGGTGCTCGCATTCGGCACCGCGCTTGCCGGTCTCGGTTATTTTTTCGCAGGCTTCAGCAGCGGTGTGGCCACGCTGGTGGCGGCGCTCTTCATCGGCGGTCTCGGTGCCAGCACGCAACATCCACTCGCATCATCGCTCATCGCTCATGCCTTTGCCGGCGCGCGTTCGCTGAAGGCGCTTGGTACGTATAATTTCGCCGGTGACATCGGAAAAATGACCTTACCGGCAACGGCGGCATTGCTGTTTGTCGTGCTGCCCTGGCGCCAGGCGTTGATGCTGCTCGGTAGCATCGGTGCGGTCGCCGCGCTCGCGATTTTCGTGGCGATGCCGCAATTCAGCGCTCATGAGGCAGCCGCACCGCGCAAGGGCGATGATGGCGCCCGCCCGAGCAGTACCGCGCGAGCGTACGGTTTTCCGCTGCTGCTCTCGGTCGGCGTCATCGACAGTGCGACCCGCATGGCTTTCCTCACGTTCCTGCCTTTCGTTCTCACCGCAAAAGGCGCCAGCCTGCAGACCGTCGGCCTGGCGCTGACCCTGGTGTTCGCCGGCGGAGCGGCAGGCAAGCTGGTCTGCGCTTTCATCGGTGCTCGCATCGGCGTAGTGGCGACGGTGTGGCTGACCGAAACGGTGACGGCGCTCGGCATTGTCGCGCTCCTGCCGCTTCCGCTTGAAGCAGCGCTGGTCCTGCTGCCGGTCGTCGGCATAGCGCTCAACGGAACGTCGTCGGTGCTTTACGGCTCGGTCCCCGACCTGGTCGAGCCAGCCAGGCGTCAGCGGGCGTTCAGCATTTTCTATACGGGCACGATCGGGGCGGGCGCGATATCGCCTGCGATCTATGGTCTGCTCGGCGACGCTGTCGGCGTGACGACGGCGCTTGTCATCGTCGCGGCGTTAGTGCTCGTGACGTTGCCGATCACGCTCGTGCTGCGGCCAGCGTTGACGGCGCGGACGTCATAACCATCACCGCTCCTGACCTTTGAGTTTGACCTGCCCCACCACTGCTGACGGCAACACGTCGAGATAGGGTCCGAGCAGAAACGCTTCCCCCGAGCCGCTGCCATACATGCGATCGTGCGCGTCGATCATGGCCCGCACAGGTCTTACACATGCCGCCATCGAATTCCACGATGAGGTCATTGATCTCGCCCGGCCGCAGGTCGGCGTTGTAACGCGGATCAGCGAAAACTCTGCGTACGATGCAGTCGGTTGCTCGGCGCACCAAAGGCAGCAGTGCGGCGTCCTTCTGACGGGTGGACATTTGCGTCCACGCGGTTGGACTGGCCGCGGTCGGAGCTTGCATATCGAGGGAGACGTTCAACACAAGTGACAATCCGAACAGTGGTTCGAGAATCATCTCTTGGACCTCGGCGAATCAGGGTCTGCCATGCAGGTAACCCAGCCTGAGTCATGGTGCACGCAAAATCTGGACCATTTTACCGAAGCCGCCGCCTCGGCGGAGAACCAATGGAATCAATGTTATTCTAAGGGATTCAGAACATGGAGAATTTTCTCGATGCCGCAGGGAACTGATCGCCATTGGCGCAATTGTGGAGGCATGCCGAAGCGATCGAATGCGACAGGTCTTATGACCGCCGAACAGGCAATCCTGCTTCGGAATCTTGCTTTCGATGCTTACGAGCCTGAGGCCTTCAGCCCGAACTTGACCAAAGCGGCAGCAGAGCAACGCATTGATGTGCTGCGAGCAAAACTGAAATTGATGGGCGAACCACCGCACACATTGTGACGGTATTTGTGACGTGCCGTCCCGTCGCCGGAGGAACCCCTTCGCGTGACCTTGCGTTTGCTCTTCTGGACCGAAATCATGAGGAGGAACTTATGACACATTTCCGCCATGCCGCGATCGTGGCCGCGCTGCTTGCAAGCGTGAGCACGGCGGGCGCGCAAACCACGGTCATCACCCGTGAGCCGGTGGAGTCGCGAACGGTGGTAACCACCGAACCTCTGCAACTTACCCCCGTTCAGCGGCGCACAATTTATCGCACCATCGTACGGGAGCGTGTGAGCCCGGCACAGCCGACGGTGGAGTATCGCGTCGGCACCCGCGTGCCAGAGAGCATTCAACTTTATTCGGTGCCACAAGAAGTCGCGGTCGAGGTGCCGGCGATCCGATCGTACAAGTACATGGTGGTAAACGACCGCGTGGTCTTGATCGATCCGGCAACCAGTGAAGTCGTTGCCGAATTGGCCGACTAAAGAGGTGCAATTGCGTAATAATGGCCCGGCGTAAAGCACGCCGGGCCATGCTTTTTGGTACCGTGCGTTTACCTTGAGGTGGCCGGGCTGTTATGCGCGGGGCGGTAAGCGCTGGATTTTCCGCCTCCCAAGGGCCATATTAGGCCTCTAGGAGCTTCTGATTATGTCGATGATCAACTACCGTGCGCCTTCCGAATTATTTCCCAGCCGCAGCCGCAAATCGCGTCGTCCGATTGGCTACAAGCGCTTTCCGACCGCTGCGGAAGCGATCCGTTTTGCCATCGAGGAATTGCCGCCGGAATTGCTGTTAGGCGCCTATCTCGAAGTGGAAGAGAAGCGTTTCGACGGCAACGGCATCCGTCAGCTTTACGACAGCGCCGATTACCCCTTGCCGCGCAAAGCCGCTAAGGCCAAAGTCGCCGCCGCCAGCTGAGCAAATCGCCGCGCCTGATCGCGTCGTCCTGTGTATCGTACACGGACGTCGTATTCGCGCGCCATGCGTCAATTGCTGACCCGCCAATACGACGCAACCTGTGACGCCTCTCGGCCGTTGTCTCTGCACAGCCGATGGAGGCTAGCTATGAAAATGAGGTATTTACCTGTGCCGGGAGCTGCCGTCGCGGCAGCCCTCGCATTGTCGTCTATGAGCATGCTGAGCTACGCCGAGGACAGGACCAACCCTGACTTCATACCCGATACAGGACAGATCAATCCCGGCAGCGCGGCGCAGCCGTCGTCGCAACCGCCTGACTTGCGCAGCATACCGACGCCGGAGGAAGCGCGCGCTGCCCTGATGGCGCCAATTTCGAAACAGCCCTCGACCGGCGATGCGTCAGCCGCAACAACGGGTGCGGGCGCTACCAGCGCGGTATCGCAACAGCCAAATGGCACTGGCGCTTCCGCCGAGCCGCCGCCGTCCGGACCGATCGGCTCGGTCGGCCAAACCATTCCCGCAAAATTCTCCAGGCGAAACGACATCCTCGACCGCGTGCCAATCATGGCATTTCCGTTGCCGCTTAGCGATCAGCAGCGCAAGCAGATTTATGATGCGGTGATGGCGGACAACTCACAGCCTGTTGCGGGCGCTGACGCTCTCAAACCGACGAGCGAACTTTCACCAGACCAGGCGCTCAACGGCACGCATCCGCTGCCCGAAAGCGTGCATAACATCGACGGTGTCATGCGGCTTTATTACGTGAAGGCGAAGGGCAAGGTTCTGCTGGTCGAGCCCGCAACCCGCACGGTCGTTGGACAGATCACTTCGTAAGAAACAAACCCATCGCCGGTTTGGCCGGCGATGGCATTTCATGCGCCGAATTCACTCAGCGGGGCGCTGGTCTGAATTGGTCGGTGCGTTCTTCCATTGCGTGAGGCTGTCACCAATAACTTTCATCGCAGTCATTGCCGCGTGACTGAGGCTCGCATAGCCGGCGATCTCGCGGCCCACGCGTTCGCCTTCGCTGCGAAGCATGTCGCGCACGCTCTGCAATTCCAGAATGACGCGGTCGATTTCTTCCATCGAAGCGCCCGATACGCGCCGGATCAGCGCGTTCATATTGTCGACGACGGGTTCTGACGGCAGCTCCGCTTCATTACCCCGCGGATGCCGCCGCAGGAACGCGACGTCACGCCGTACGAATTCGCGGATCTCACCTTCGAAGGCGGTCGCCGCCGCCTGGTCGACATCGCTCAGCTTTTCCGGTGATTTACGGTTCGGGGCATATGCCTCCGGACCGGTTTTCTCCGGACCTGCCCTGTCCGCACCAAGCCGATCGGGTCTGATGGCCGTCATGTTCAACTCCTCTAAAGCGCAAGAATCGTTTGCGCGTACGCTTCCCCATCACAGCCCCATTGCCGCATGCGACTTTGGCGGCCGTGGGGCGGCGAAGGGGCGCGGTGATGGAACTTTCCCGCTCAAGCGGGCCGGTAGCCAGTTATGCACCGACTTTGCAGCGGGCCCGCTGGGTATGGCCGGCGCGCCTACCAGTGCAGTTTGAAGCCGGCGGTAATGCGCTTGTTGCTGGTGGTCTGGCCAAAGTCGGTCACCGCTGTGGTCACCTGGAGCGGGCCATAAAGCTTCTGTTCGGCGCTGAATGTGTTGTGGGTGACCGGGTCGTTGCTGGCAGTCGTCACCCCGGCGCCCAGCGTGGTGCCGGTCGGAAGAATATTGAACTTGACCGCTTTATCGTTGCCGAAGACCTGCGGTGTCAGCGGCGCGGGAGCCTGAGGGAGGGCCATCAACGGCAGGTCGGTAGGACCAGCCGATGGCTGGCCGATCGTTTCGGTCACCGAATAGGTGTCCTGCAGCGTCACTGCGAATCGTCCGCCGAACGGAATCGAGTGCTTGAGCGTGCCGCCAACCTTGCCCTGCTCATTCGAGGGATCGACGCGCGCGTCGACGCTGCCGACATTCGGCACGCCGACGGAGGCCCAGGCTGCGCCGGCGCCGAATCCGTCACGCGTTGTCGGCAGCGGATGATCGTAGGCTGCACTCGCGCCAGTGTTCGTTGGGGCGAGATCGGCGCCGACTGTGTTGTCCCAATCGGTTTGCAGCGGCTGCTTCACGACCACCGTGGTGGAGCCATCCGGCTTCTCGATGCGCTTGACGTCATATGATTTGTCCGACGAGCCGGGAACGCGCAGCGGCTTCTTCGGCGGCGTTGCGAGCGCGGCTGGATCGAAAATCAGCGCATTGCCGAGCAGCGCGCTTTCTTCCGGCGTCAGTCGGGCTTCGGGGGCGAGCGGAGCGTTGCTTGTTTCAGCGGGGCCTTGCGCAAATGCCGGCATTGCGGCGAGCGCAAGCACGCCGTTCATCCACAACGCGCAAAGAGCGATTGCTCGCATTCCGAAAATCTACCCCGAGATGCCGTTCCGGTTATTTTGTATGGCGCGATGTTCGGCGCAAACCGGTTAAGCTTTGGTTGCCCTATGCCATGGAACTTTGGCAAAGCTGTGGAGCGCCTTGCGTCAATTGTACTCAGTTGCAACGTGCAGCAATCGCTCCTTTGATCCGTTCCACGTCGGGCCGGCGGGGAAAGAAGGTTTGCGCCGGTGCGCTACCCGTTTACCGGACGAAATCGAACGTTTCGCTGTATGCTGTGTTTATTGACGGGAGGCGGTGCAACGGGAGTACAGCCATGCCCGCACTTTTGCCGATCCTATTGACCGCATCGCATGTCGTTCTGGCGGCGGATACAGTGCCTAAATTCAACGTCGAGGCGTCCTGCCGCGCGACAGCAGGGGCATCCAGCTCGCCGAACTTGGGCGCGAGCGATTGCAGGCGCGACGAGAATGACGCGCAGGCCAAGCTCCAGCAGGACTGGACACGGTACACCGTCACGCAGCGCTCGCAGTGCGTGCGGCTCTCCACGCTCGGCAATTCGCCGAGTTATGTCGAATTGCTGACCTGTCTTGAGATGGCCAAGCAGGCGCAGGAATTGCCGGAAGATTCAAAGAAAGGGACCGGCGAGCGCTGATCGTCAGGGCTTCTTGCCGGGCGGAGTGCTGTAGGGGCTACCCGACGAGCCTTGCATCTGTGCCAGCTTGTAGGCGGACAACTGCTTGGGCTTGTCCTTGTCGGCCTTCGGCTTCTTCTTTTCTTTGGGGACCCGCATCTGACCTTTTGCCATGACGTCCTCCTGAGCTCTGGAAATGCCGAATGCTAGCCGGCGCGCCGGCCGGCGCAAGGGGAGGGCGGACGATCAGGGATAAATGTCAGGTCTTCGGTGCCGGCACGCCCGCGGCCTTCAACCGCTCGTCGATGCATTTGTTGACGAGGTCCGCGCGCTTGTCGAGATCGGTATGCGCGTTGGCTTTTTCAGTCTTCATCCAGCATTCCCGTGCGGCGCGCGAATGCGTCATCGGCTCGGGATCGGCAACCGGCTTGGCCGCCTGGGTCTTCGGCTCTGACTTGGGCGAATCAGACTTCGGCGATTCCACCTTGGGCGTTTCAGCTTTGGGCGAATTCGGGCGTGGCCGCGTCCGGCTTTGCTGACGCAACTTCCGCCTTGGGCGCGCCTGCCGCCGTGGGGCCAGTGCCGTCGGTTTCGCAGGCGGCGAGCGCCAGCGCGGCCGCGGCGAGCACGACGAAGCGTGTGGCGAAGGAGATCCTTCGGGTTTCGAAGATCAATGCGTTCATACGAGGTAGTCCAGACTGAGATTTCGGATCGGTAGCCGCGCGGCGCATAGGCGGTTCCTGTGCGGCTCTTGGGCGGCGCGGTGACCCGGCTATTTGCCCGAATCGACCCCATGTGTGCAACGGCAAGTTCCTGCCTTTCACAATCCCGTGCACAGGCATGAACCGCGCCCTGGACGAGACGTTGATCCAGCGGACCGAGATACCGGAACTTTTCAGGAGACCAGGATGCGTGTTTTTTGGGCAGCGGTAACGGCCGCAATGCTCGTATGTGGCGCCGCGCGCGCGGATGGGCCGGCACAATCGCCGGCAAAGGGCGATGCCGCCGTCGGCGTCGGCATCATCTGCAATACGCCACAGCAGGCAGAGCAATTCGTGAGCCTGCGCAGAAAAGGCGCCGAGCCCGAACAGGCGATGCGCGCCGTCAACGCGAAGGTGCGGGATCAACGCGCCTGCGGCGTCGCGGCCATCGCCTATATTCGTGATGCGACCGTGGACACGATGACCATGGAAGACAAGCTGGTGCAGATCGTTCGCATCAACGTCGTGGCCGGTTTCAATGGCTCCGCCTGGCAACGCGTGACCGACATGGTTCAGTATGCGGTTCTCGAAGGCGGCGGCGAGTCGATCTGATGCGGCCAGGCAGCGAAAACAATTAAGCAAAATCCATCGCCGATACTTAACCAATCCGGCCGTTTTGATTTGCCCTCAGGGACCGGTTTGGAGAGACACTATGCGCTCAGAACTTCGCATGGGCTCCATATGATGGCGCGTCTTTCCATACGACTGATCTTTGCGGCGGCAATTGCAGCGGCTGTTGTTGCCGGCACATGCGCTCCGTCAAATGCAGCGGACCTCGGGCCGGGTGTCCGCAGGCATGCCAGGACGACGTGGCATTATTCGAACTGGCGCGATCGTTGCGCCTGGGCAGGCTATTATTGCCTCTATGCCTGGGACGGCTACGTTTATCACTATCCCTGGCATGACTACGCTTACGGCTACTCTGCGCGCCGGCATCGGCAGAGATACTAGCCCAAGGCTAGCCAAAGCCTCACGCTCACTTCACAGCCAGCGCGCGGGTCCTAGCGCGGGATTTGCGACAGCGCGAGCTCGCGTCCCAGCACCTGCTGGACGGCGTCGAATGAATCCATGAATTCTCGCAGTTCGAAGATGCGGCCGTTCTCGAGCCGGAAGAAATCGGCGATGAACAGTTGAATCATGCGGCCGGATGCACGCTGGCGTAGCCGCGCGAGCACGATGGCGGCGGCGTTGTCCTTTTCCGTCACCATGAACACGGGCGTGTAGGTGAGATACTCAAACTCGGCGTGCGCCGCGAGCATCGTTGCCGCGATCGCCGCCTTGCCCTGCTGGCGTCCGAGATAGGGAAACACGTCGACCGGCGCGTAGCTGGTCATTGTCACGTGGTCGTCGAAGGAGTTGAGCGCCTCGTCGATCCGCCCGGCTGCATAGGCGGCGTAGAGATCGTAAAGTTGATTGGGCAGCGTATCGTTCACGCCCGTTTCCCCCACCTTGTCGCCCGAGAGCAATCCCCTTCCCGCCATCAAGGCTTAAGTTGCAACGTAGTGCGCGGGAACCCGGCCGCGAAGTCAAGCAGACGTGCGTACCGGGTTACCGTTGCGGGACTTTGCCACGGGATCGTGATGAGACGCGCGGCTCCACTGTTGTTGGCAAGCTTGATCCTGTGGCATGGCCGCTTGCTTACTTCCCTCTCCCACAAGGGGGGAGGGAAAGAGAGGCTGCCGCAGGCGCATCGTGCTTTTCACGGATTCAATTATCAAACAGCCCAGCCTTCCCGCGCTTCGGCACGGCGTGGTTGCTGCGGCTGTCGTCCCGGGCGAGCGCATGAGGACGGGCCGATCGACAAAACCCCCGCTCGTCCCCGCGAAAGCGGGGACCCAGGAGTTAGGCGTACAGCGTTGAATGTTGCGCTGGATCCCCATCGCAAGTCGGCTCTAGCCGACTTGCGCACGAAATAACGCCAACATCGGGTAGACCCGATGTTGGCCCGCGGGGATGAGCGGACTGGTTGCACGCTTTGCCCGCCTTACCGATTCAATTGTCAAACAGCCAACGCAGCGCGCGCCGGCTTTAGCCGGTTCGCGCCTCGAATAAACGCGCCGGCTTAGCCGGTTGCGCCAGATCGCCAGACTCGTCAAGGCAAGCGCCATCGCCCTGTTTCTTTGCGGCGCCGGGTACGCCGTCGTCTGGTGGGACCGGATGCCGGGCTTGCCCGGTATCCGGCAACAAACTGTTCCGCCCGCCCGGAAAAAAGAACCGAGGGCGCGCGGGACGCCAGGGGTCGCGGGCGCACGCAAGTTTACGCCGTGTGCGCAAACAAGGGTGCTCGGACCCACGGGCCTCGACGCCTCGCGACATCGAGGCTTGTCGAGTGTCGTTGAGTGCCAGCCTTCGCTCGCTAAGAGGGTCGGCCAGGCACGCCGCAAGTCCGCCAAACCCAAGGCGTCCCGCGCGCGGTGTTTATAGGCTTGCTCCGCATCGCCCCCGGTGGGCATACCTTTTCACCCACCGCTGCGGGCCCAGACGGGGTCGGCTCACCTTTGACCGGTTTGCCGGCGCCCACCATCAACGGGGCCCAGTGACGCGCGGCCGGCGCGCCGGGACGAAGCGGCTTGGACCGCCGGGCCATGACACCGCATCTCCGATGCATGGAATTCCCCGGCCACCGCTCCCCGCCCCGCGTCTGGAGACGCTGATCAGACACCCCTCGGTAACGGGGCGGGATAACCATAGGAAAAGATACCTTAGGAATATAGTCAAGGACATTGTTGCGAGGGAACACCTTGCCGTTTCGCCCGTTGTTTCCGGGAACCCGGAGAACGGTCATGAAAATCTTGATGTGCAGCGCGGCCGCCGCGCTGGTGTTGTTGTCGTCCCCCGCGCTGGCGCAGGACAAGACGCTCGATCCGAACGGAATCACGGTCGACGCCAAGCGGCCACCGTTGCAGCTCAATGATCAGCAGCGCGGCGCCATCCAGGACGTGCTCGAAACCGAGAACACCCAACAGAAAACGCCGCCGAAATTCGAGCCCAAGGTCGGTGAGGCGCTGCCCGCCACGATGACGGTCGACGCCATGCCGGAGCCGCTGATCCAGCGCGAGCCCTCGCTCAAGCAATATGGCTACGCCAAGCTTTCCACGGATGTGCTGGTGGTCGACCCGATGAAGAAAACGATCATCGCCATCATCCCGCTCAAGTCTCCGACCACCGGCAAAGCCGAGGCGCCCCTCGATTGGGCTAAGACGCGCGGCCGCGAGCTCACCGGTCAGGCGCCGGAGACGACGGGCGGCGAGCCCGCGCATGAACCGGCCGGCGACTCCGGCGACAAGAAGAACGGCAACGAGGCGACGAGCCGGGAGAAGTAATGTTCAATCCCCGCTCATTCCCGCGCATAGCCGTCCGAAGGACGGCATGCTTCGCACACCTATGCTGGAATCCAGCACTGGGTCCCCGCTTTCGCGGGGACGAGCGGTTGGTCGGTGAATCAATGCCCGTTAGCGCTGCTGTTTAATGTTTGCGCGATCTGAAGCCGCCGCGCATTCCCGGCCTTCCGAGCTTCGAGCGCGGTGAGTCCGCCCGCGACGGTTTCACCTCGTGCGACAGCGCAATGCCCATCTCGTCGAGCTCCGGCTTGTGCGGGCGGGAACGCGGCTGCAGGCTTTTGGTCTGCGCCACCATCACATCACGCGCGGTGGGATTGTCGAGTACCGCCATCTCGGTGGCGCGCAGGCGCTTGATCTCGTCGCGCAGCCGCGCGGCCTCCTCGAAGTCGAGATTGGCGGCGGCCTCCCGCATGCGCGTTTCCAGATCGGCAATAACGGCTTCGAGATTGTGCCCGATGGTGGCGGCGTCGGCGAACTCGCCGGCGCCGGCCTCGCCCGTCGCGATCAGCACGTGGTCGCGCTCATACACGCTGTTGAGAATGTCGGCGATGCCCTTGCGCACGCTTTCCGGCGTGATGCCGTTCGCGGTGTTGTACTCGACCTGCTTCTCGCGCCGCCGGTTGGTCTCCTCGATTGCGCGCTGCATCGAACCAGTCATGCTGTCTGCATAAAGCAGTACCCTGCCGTCCACGTTGCGCGCGGCGCGGCCGATGGTCTGGATCAGGCTGGTTTCGCTGCGGAGAAAGCCCTCTTTATCGGCGTCGAGAATGGCGACCAGCGCGCATTCCGGAATATCGAGTCCCTCGCGCAGCAGGTTAATGCCGACCAGCGCGTCGAAGGCGCCAAGCCGCAAGTCGCGGATGATCTCGATGCGCTCCAGCGTGTCGATGTCCGAGTGCATGTAGCGTACGCGGATGCCCTGTTCGTGCAGGTATTCGGTGAGGTCCTCGGCCATGCGCTTGGTCAGCACGGTGACCAGCGAACGGTAGCCGGCCTGCGCCACCTGCCGCACCTCGCCGACGAGATCGTCGACCTGCGTGCGCGCCGGCCGCACCTCGACCGGCGGGTCGATGAGGCCGGTCGGGCGGATCACCTGCTCGACGAAGACGCCGCGCGCTTCCTCCATCTCCCACGGGCCGGGCGTGGCGGAGACGGCAAGCGTCTGCGGCCGCATGGCGTCCCATTCCTCGAAGCGCAGCGGCCGGTTGTCCATGCAGGAAGGCAGGCGGAAGCCGTATTCGGCGAGCGTCGCCTTGCGGCGGAAGTCGCCGCGGAACATGCCGCCGAGCTGCGGGATGGTGACGTGGCTTTCGTCGGCGAACACCAGCGCATTGTCGGGCACGTATTCGAACAGCGTCGGCGGCGGCTCACCCGGCTTGCGGCCGGTGAGATAGCGCGAATAGTTCTCGATGCCCGCGCAGGAGCCGGTGGCCTCCATCATCTCGAGGTCGAAGGTCGTGCGCTGCTCGAGGCGCTGGGCTTCGAGCAGCCGGCCGGCGGCGTTGAGCTGGTCGAGACGCCCGCGCAGTTCCTTCTTGATGCCGTGCATGGCCTGAATAAGCGTCGGGCGCGGCGTCACATAGTGCGAATTGGCGTAGATCTTCACGAAGTCCAACTCGTCGGTCTTCTGCCCGGTGAGCGGGTCCATCTCCTCGATCTTCTCGATTTCGTCGCCGAACAGATGCACGCGCCAGGCGCGGTCTTCATAGTGCGCCGGGAAAATATCGACGGTGTCGCCGCGCACGCGGAACGAGCCGCGGAAGAAATCGCCTTGCGTGCGTTTGTATTGCAGCGCCACCAGGTCGGCGAGCAATTGCCGCTGGTCGATCTTGCCGCCCTGTTTCAGCGTGAACGTCATCGCCGAATAGGTTTCCACCGAGCCGATGCCGTAGATGCAGGACACCGAGGCGACGATGATCACGTCGTCGCGTTCGAGCAGCGCGCGCGTGGCCGAATGGCGCATGCGGTCGATCTGCTCGTTGATCGAAGATTCTTTTTCGATGTAGGTGTCGGTGCGCGGGACGTAGGCTTCCGGCTGGTAGTAGTCGTAATAGGAGACGAAATATTCCACCGCGTTGTCGGGGAAGAACGACTTGAACTCGCCATAGAGCTGCGCGGCCAGCGTCTTGTTGGGCGCGAGGATGAGGGCAGGGCGCTGCGTCGCCTCGATCACCTTCGCCATCGTGAAGGTCTTGCCCGATCCGGTGACGCCAAGCAGCACCTGCGTGCGGTCGTTGCGCCGCACGCCCTCCACCAATTCCTTGATCGCCTGCGGCTGATCGCCTTTCGGCTCGAAATCGGAGGCGATGACGAGCTTCTTGCCACCTTCGGATTTTTCCGGTCGCGGCGGACGGTGCGGTGTCCACGGCACGGCGGAAAATTCCGGCCGGCCCTCGCGCAGCAATCTCTCCAGCGACTGCTGGCTCGCAATGCCGGCAAAGCCGCCTGGCTGTGTCGGCAGATCGGCGCGTGGCAGGCGATATTTCGGGTCTTCTTTCTTCGGTGCAAGCGCGGGCGTTGTCTCTTCGTCGCCTAAGCCCAATTCCTGCGCCAGTTGCGGATCGAGACCGGTGATGGGTGAGGCCGCGTAGTCGCGCTGCGGCGCTTCGTTGAATTCCTTCGGCGTCGACTTGCGCGCCTTATGCGCCTCCGAGAAATCGCGGCGCCGGTCCCAAGAATTGTCCGGTGGCGGCTGCAACCCTGTGCCGGAACCCATTCCCGCCGTGCCCCGACCGATGCCGGGATTGAGCAGGTCCGCGAGCGCATCCGGAGTGGGCGTGTCGTCAGGCCGCGCGGCCTTGGCGCGCGTCGGCTTGGCCGGATCTTTCGGCTTTTTCGGAGGGGATTTGGCCATGACACGGCGAATATGGGGCGAGTCCTGAGGCGAGGAAAGGGCAGGCGATCGCTATCGGCGATGCCCGCGAGGCGGACATCGGGAGCCTGGACGGCTACGGTGCCATTTCGGTGCTGCCCACCCGCCATGGCGCCGACGCGAACTTTTCGCTCAGAAAATCGAGAAAGACGCGCACCTTCGGCAAACGGTGCCGTGTCGCAAGATAGAGAGCCGACAGCGGCTGCCGCTCGGCATGGTGGACATCGGTCAGCAAAGGCACCAGCAGTCCTTTGCGGATTGGCTCTCCGACGATTATGTCGCCAAGCCGCACGATGCCGGCGCCATCGAGCGCAAGGCGCAGTGCGACTTCGGCGTTGTCGGTCGTTATCCTGGGTCCGACCTCGATATGCTCGATTCCGTTGGGCACACGGAATGGCCAACGGTTCAACGTCGCAACCGCGAAGACAATACAGACATGGTTTGCAAGGTCAGCCGGCGTCTGTGGCACGCCATGCTGTGTGAGATATGACGGTGCGGCACAGATCGTCCATTCTACTTCCGCGATCTTGCGCGCGCTCAGCGACATGTCGCCGATGCGGCCGGTGCGGATCATGACATCGGCGTGTTCTTCGACCAAGTCCACAATTCGATCGGTCACCGACAGCTCGACTTCGATGTCGGGATAGCGCTTGAGGAATTCCGGCAGTGCCGGCGCGAGCTGGTGCGTCGCAATTGCGTTGCTGGTGTTGACGCAGAGGCGTCCGCGCGGCGACCCCCGCGATTTTGTCACCTCTGCCTCTGCTTCATCGATGTCGGCGAGAATCTGACGTGCACGGGTGAAAAACAAATCGCCTTCTGATGTGAGGGCCAGGCGTCGCGTCGTCCGGTGCAGCAGTCGCACTCCGAGCCGGTCCTCGAGCCGGCTGACGAGCTTGGAGACTGCCGATGGAGTGAGGCCCAGAATGGCGGCGGCCGCCGAAAAGCTCTGATCCTCGACCACCCGCACGAAGGCGCGCAGTTCAATACTTGAGCTCATATTCGGTCCAAAAATTCACAAATATTGTTCCCGTGACCAAGATTATCACCAATATGGAAACAAATAAAATGTCTGCCGGCCATCCGGCGATGACGGAAGGACATGACAATTCCGGGCCTGAATATTCGCCGTCACGCTGACGGGTTCCCCGATTTTGATTTCTATCGCCGGAGGGCGGCGCGGCAGCGGCGGCGCGTCAGGCGCGCTGTCGCCCGGTATTACGTAACAGTTGTCGGGCGGATGGTGAGGGCGCTCATCGCGTATTGCAGGCACGTGATTTGAGATCCGCCTGAATGCGCAACAAGCCATGAAACCAGCGCACATGCGGTAGGCGCCGGGAACGATATATCAAACGACGTATTATCCGGACTGATCCCAGCCGCCTGACGTTCGAAGGGGTTTGTCCCGGTGCTGTCTTCCCTGAGCAAGCGTTTGCACGCAGCGCGCACCTTCGAGGAGGCCATCGGTACCATCCTCGACGACATGATCGCTCTGCTTGGCGCGGAATATGGCAACGTTCAATTGCCGGTCGGCGATGCGCTGATCATTGTCACGCAGCGTGGCCTGACTGAGCAGTTTCTCGACGCATTCAGACGGGTCAAGAAGGAGGACGGCTGCGCATGCGGAAGGGCGCTCCGGCTTCACAAGACAGTGGTCGTGCCCGACGTGGACAAAGATCCGGACTTCGCCGCGTTCTTGAAAGATGCACGCGCGGCCGGGTTTCGAGCGGTTCAAAGCACGCCGTTTTTTACCAGCGATGGCTTGCTGCTTGGCATCGTATCGACCCACTTTGCCAACGTGCACGAGCCGACGTCGATCGAATTACAAACCATGCAATTCTACAGCATCGTCGCCGCGGAACATGCTTACCGGCTGCTCGGCAACGAGATGCTTTCTGTGAAAGCGGAGAAAATGAGCGAGGCCTTGTACGCGTCGGCTCTACGGCCACGTTACGACGCAAGCCCGGCCGCGGTTCAAACTGAACCCGCGTCGTGACGCGTTAATGTAGGTCCAAGCTCGACTGCAAGACCGGCGTCGACGGGGCAGCGTTGCTGGTACGCTTGCGCGCACGCTGGTGCGAATGCGCCGATAGCACATGCCGGGCTTTCGTGCGTTGCGCGATTTGCAGCGCCGGCTTGTGCGGTTGCGCTGCGCAGAAGCGATCGACGGCATCCACCACCGCGGCGCTGATCAATTGCTGCCGCTCGGGGGAGGCCAACGCCAGTTCCTCGTCGCGGTTCACGATCGAGCCCGCTTCAAGCAGCACAGCGGGCAGTTGCGTCTTCTTCAGCACGAACAGCGTATCGTAGCGGTAGACGCCGGTATCGGCGTCCAGGAGCGCGTGCCGCCACCGGCCCATGAAGCTCTCGGTGTAATGCGGCGTGTATTGCAGGCCCCGCACCTTCAGCTGCTGGCCAAGCATGCTGCCAAACAGGATGCTGTCTTTGGGATCGAGATTGTCGTCGGAGACGAAGATCGAATGGCCTTTGAATCGGTCGCTGAACGTTTCCCGCTTGCCGTTGTATTCCCATTTTTCCAGAAAACGATCGGGCACCGCGTCGTGGTGGATGGACAGCAGCAGATTTGCCGAGAGGTCGTTGGCGCGTGCCACGCGCGCGTACAGGCTCTGGTTGGCCCGCCCCTCGCTCACCATGAGGACCGACTTGGCAAAGCCAGCGTCGCGGAGGGCCTGATCAATCTGCCTGGCGAGCCGCAGATTGAAATCAAATTCGCTCACTCCGCGCGCGCTTTTGGCGCCGGGCGATTTCGCGGTGTGGCCGACGTCGAGCACGACTTGAAAATCCGGACGGGCGCACTTTGCCGCGTCTGACTTCACAGAGCTATCGGGCGGTTCGGCGCGGACAATACCGACTGGCAGCGCGTACAAGACGGCCGCGAGCGATACCGCAATGGAGCACCAATAGCGGATCATGCTGTATTCTGTGACATTTTCCGCTGGCAAACAATTGCGTCTGTGGACGCTTCATGCCCAAGATTTAAGAGCTGTCATGATTGGCGGCTTATTTTTAGTGAAATGCGGCCGGTAACCGAACGGGTGTGCCTTACATAACCGCCCCGATTTGCCATGGCACGAACTCGAGGTCGCCGTAGCCGAGGTCTTCGGACTTGGTGTGCGTGCCCGATGCAACGCGCAATACCTTTTCGAAGATTTCCTGGCCCTTTGCCTCGATCGACGTCCCGTCGAGGATGTCGCCGCAGTTGATATCCATATCGTCGGTCATGCGCCGATACATGTCGGTATTGGTGGCAAGTTTAATGGATGGCGTCGGCTTGCAGCCAAAAGCCGAGCCGCGGCCGGTCGTGAAACACATGACATTGCAGCCGCCGGCAACTTGCCCGGTCGCGCCGACCGGGTCGTAGCCGGGCGTATCCATGAACACGAAGCCTTTTTCTTTGACCGGTTCGGCATATTCGTAAATTGCGCGCAACGTGGTGGTACCGCCTTTGGCCGCGGCTCCCAGTGATTTTTCCAGAATGGTGGTGAGCCCGCCTGCTTTGTTGCCCGGTGCCGGATTGTTGTTCATTTCGCCGCCGTTGCGCTTCGTGTAGTCCTCCCACCAGCGAATCCGCTCGACGAGTTTTTGACCGACGGCACGGTTGACCGCGCGCCGCGTCAGCAGGTGTTCGGCGCCGTAGATTTCCGGCGTTTCCGCCAGCACAGCCGTGCCGCCATGTTTGACCAAGATGTCGACGGCGGCACCTAACGACGGATTTGCGGTGATGCCGGAATAACCGTCCGAGCCTCCGCATTGCAGGGCCAGGACGATCTCCGAGGCTGGCCGTGTTTCGCGCCTGGCGCGCGCGGCAACCGGCAGCATGGCCTTGATGCGGTCGAGCCCCTGGTCGACGGTTTTTCGTGTTCCCCCGGTCGCCTGAATCGTCATCGTTTGGAAATGATCGCCCTCGACCATTCCGTACTCGTCTTTCATGCGGTCGATTTGAAAGACTTCGCAGCCCAATCCGACCATCAATGCGGCGCCGAGATTGGGATGGGTCGCGTAGCCCCATTGCGTCCGCCGCAATAATTCCCAGCCCTCACCATAGGCCGCCATGCCGCACCCGCTGCCATGGACAAACGCGACCGCACCGTCGACTTCCGGATAGTCGTCAAGAATGCCGGATCGATTGACTTCTTCGGCGATGAATTTTGCA
Source organism: uncultured Pseudomonadota bacterium (assembly GCA_963762485.1). Taxonomy (GTDB): domain Bacteria; phylum Pseudomonadota; class Alphaproteobacteria; order Rhizobiales; family Xanthobacteraceae; genus Pseudolabrys. The sequence continues at coordinate 203,972 of CAVXLE010000005.1, forward strand.
ACCGAGGCAGAGCAGTTCACCGACGTGAGAATGCCGATGTAATTTCGCGTGCCGGTTTTTCCATTAGGCCGGACATAACCTTCGAACGTCGCGCGTAGCTCCGGCGGCAGGATCTCGTCGTTCTTCGCCCCTTCGGCAAAACGATAGTCGCGGGCAAAATCGTGCAGCCCGATGTTTTGCTCATGCACCCAATCGCCGGGAGAAATGGCTTTCGATGCAAATCCGATCGTTTGCCCGTATTTCGTGACCGGCTCGCCCTCGCGAATGGTCGTCACCGCCATCTTGTGCCCGCGCGGCACGCGTTCGCGCGCGGTCACGCCCGCAACAGCGACGCCGGATGCAATCTGATCGACGGCGACAACGACATTATCATTGGGCGATAGCCGGATGGTTCGTGGTCTGCTCATAAATCGCCTGACTTTTTTGGCGCCCGCGCGTGGGCAGTGGGCAATAAGGGCTGTTGCGCAAAGCTGACTGCATAGTAACATCCTGGCCAACAGGCGACCCTTAAAAATAACCGCCACATGGGGAGGAGAGTATGCCGAATTGGCCGCGCCAATTGGCGCACGGTCTCACGCTTGTAATCGCAGCACTTGCTATGGTTGGCCCTGCCGGGGCCCAGACCAAGCTCAAATGGGCCCATGTCTATGAAGTATCGGAACCGTACCACACCCAGGCACTATGGGCGGCCGAGGAGATAAAGAAACGCACCAACGGCCGCTACGAGATCGGCGTGTTCCCGGCCTCGCAGCTCGGCAATGAAAACCAGATCAACGAGGGGCTCGGGCTCGGCACTGTCGACATCATATATACCGGCACCTCGTTCGCCGGATCGATCCACAAGCCGCTATCGATCTCCGGCGCGCCATTCATGTTGCGCGACTTCAATCACTGGAAGGCCTATCGCGACAGCAAACTGTTCCGCGATATCGCCAAGGGCTACGAAGACAAGACCAAGCACAAGATCGTGGCGCTCACTTACTACGGCGAGCGCATGGTCACCGCCAACAAGGAAATCAAGAAGCCCGAGGACATGAAGGGCATGAAGCTGCGCGTGCCGCCGGCGCCGCTCTATTTGATGTTGGCAAAATCGGTCGGTGCCAACGCCACGCCGATCGCTTTCGCTGAGGTCTATCTGGCCTTGCAGCAAGGCACCGTGGACGGTCAGGAAAATCCGCTGCCGACCATCATGGCGAAGAAATTCTACGAAGTGCAGTCGCATATCATGCTGACCGGGCACATCGTCGAGTCATTGGTGACCATCGTCGGCGGCCATGTCTGGGCTAAACTCTCGGATGACGACAAGAAGGTGTTCGAGGAAGTTCTGACGCAGGCCGCATCGAAAGCGTCAGAGGAAATCCGCACCTCCGAACAGAAGATCGCCGATCAATTGCGCGGTATGGGCAAGACGGTGGTCGTGGTCGATCGTGAGGCTTTCCGCCAGGCGGCGATCCCGCTCCACAATGACCCTTCCGCCGGCGCCGGTTGGAGCAAGGCGGAATACGACGCGCTGCAGGCGTTGAAATAGCGATACGGCCAACGATTTCGTCATGCCGCGCGTGGGCGCGGCATGACGGGCTTGGTGTGGGCGCGGGGGAAGCATGAGTGAAAGGAATAAGCCTGCGGGCGAACAACGCCTGATTCAGGCCGAAGACGCCGAGGTGATCATTGAGCATCATCCGGAGGATTGGCTCGCCTTCGTACTCTTTTGGTCGCTGGCCTTCATCGTCTTTCTGCAGTTTTTCACGCGTTATGTGCTCAACGATAGCCTGGCCTGGACCGAGGAAATCGCCCGCTACGGCCTGATGTGGGTGGTGTTCATCGGCGGCATCATGGTCACCCGGCGCAATACCCACATTGCCGTTGAATTGCTCTCGAATGTGATGAAGCCGGGGCCGTTGCGCGCCACACTGCTGGCCTTCGTCGACTTCGTCAAACTCGCCTTCATCGGGCTGCTCGCCTTTCTGTCATGGACGATCATCGAGCGCATGGGCGTGCAGCGCATGACGGTGTTCGATCTGCCGATGAGTTACGTCTATGCCGGCGTTGCGCTCGGCTGTTTCGGGATGCTGTTTCGCCAAATTCAAAATGTCTGGCGCAACGCCCGGCTCGGCTGGCGCCGGCCACATGACGTGACGGACCAGATCGCGGCGGATTAGTTCATGGTCAAACAAGGCAGCAGGACAGGCCGATGATCGTCATGGCCTTCATTTTCATTGTGGTGCTGCTCGCCGGCGTTCCGGTGTTCATCGCGCTCGCCGGGTCGTCCTTCCTCTACACGCATTTTGCCGCCCAGCTTCCGGACTTCGTCATTTTGCATCGGATGGCGGGAGGCATTGATTCATTTCCGTTGCTGGCGGTGCCGTTCTTCATCCTTGCCGGCAATCTGATGAACTCCGCCGGCATCACCAATCGCATCTACGATTTCGCCGTCGCACTTGCGGGCTGGACGCGGGGCGGGCTCGCGCATGTCAACATCATCGGTTCCGTGATCTTCGCCGGCATGTCGGGGACCGCGATCGCCGACGCGGCGGGCCTCGGCACCATCGAGATCAAGGCGATGCAGGATCATGGCTATGACACCGAGTTTTCAGTCGGCGTGACCGCGGCGTCGTCCACGCTCGGGCCGATCATTCCGCCATCTTTGCCTTTCGTGATTTACGGAATGATGGGGAACGTCTCGATTGGCGCCCTGTTTCTCGGCGGCGTCATTCCTGGCCTTGTCATGACCGCCTTCATGATGGGCTATGTCTACTATTGCGCCCGGCGCTACGGCATGGGCCGCGATCAGGCATTTCGCTGGCGAACGCTCGCGCTCACATTCATCGCGGCGTTTCCGGCGCTGCTGACGCCGGCGATCATTGTCGGCGGCATGACGTTCGGGTGGTTCACGCCGACCGAGGCTGCGATCGCCGCCTGCGCCTGGGCGATGGTTCTCGGGATCTTTCTTTATCGTACGCTGTCGCCAAAGCAGTTCTACAAGGTCTCGATGGACACCATCGAGACCACGGCCGGCGTACTGTTGATCGTCGGCGCGGCCTCGCTGTTCGGCTGGGTCCTGACGACGACGCGCGTCACCGAATACACGACCCAGGCACTGCTGGCGTTGACCGACAACCGTTACATCATCCTGCTGCTGATCAACGTTTTGCTGCTGGTGATCGGCTGCTTCCTGGAGCCGATCGCGTCGATCAGCATTCTGGTGCCGGTGCTGATGCCGGTGATCGTCAAGGTCGGCATTGATCCAGTGCACTTCGGCGTCATGATGACGCTCAATTTGATGATCGGGCTGCTGCACCCTCCGCTCGGCATGGTGTTGTTCGTCTTGTCCAGGATCGCCAAGCTATCGATTGAGCGGACGACAATGGCGATTCTGCCATGGCTCATACCGCTCCTGCTGTCGTTGATTGCGATTACGATGATCCCGGAGCTGACCCTGTGGCTGCCGCGGGTTGTCGGAATGGTAAAATAGGTTTTCACCTGGGAGGACGCGATGTCGGGCACCAATCTCACACGACGCACACTATTGGGGGCACTGGCCGCCGCGCCATTCGCGCGCGCCGCCAAGGCGGACGCGGCGTGGCCCAGCAGGCCGGTGCGGGTGATGGTGCCATATCCGCCAGCCGGTGGCGCCGACACCACAGGGCGCATCGTGTTCGGCAAGGTCGGCGAATTGCTTGGCCAGCAGTTCGTGGTGGAAAATCGCGGCGGGGCCGGCGGTACCATCGGTGAGGCTGTGGTCGCGAAGGCGGAGCCCGACGGCTACACCGTGCTGCACGATGCCACCGCGTTTTCAGTCAACTCCTCGCTCTATTCAAATCTGTCGTTCGACTACAACAAGGACTTCGACCCTGTCGCGTTAGTGTCGCTGGTGCCGAACATCCTGGTCGTTACGCCGTCAGTGCCGGTGAAGACCGTCGCCGACGTCATCGCCTTCGCTAAGGCCTCGCCTGACGGCATCGACATGGCCTCGTCCGGCAATGGCACGCTTCAGCATCTCTCGCTCGAGATGTTCCGGCATGTCACGGGCATCAAGATCAGCCATGTGCCTTACCGCGGTGGCGGACTCGCGCTCAACGACGTGATGGCGGGGCAGGTGAAATTCTTCTTCGCAAACGGCTCGGCAGCTGTCGGGTTGATCAAGGGCGGCAAGGTGAAAGCCATCGCGCATACCGGCAAGGGCCGGCTCAACAGCCTGCCGGATATTCCGCCGGTATCGGAAACTTTGCCGGGCTTCGAAGCCTACGAATGGAACGGCGTTTTCGTGCCGCATGGCACGCCGACGCCGATTGTGCAGAAGCTCAATGCCGGTCTCAACGAAACGCTGCGTTCGCCATTTGTCAGCGAGCGGTTCGCACAGCTCAACATCGAAACGCGCACGACCACGCCGGAAGAATTCCGCAGCTTCGTGCAGGAGCAGATGGCGCTGTGGAGCAAGGTGGTGAAGGACGCCAATATCCGGCTGGGATAGAAATCGTCGTGCCCGGGGCAATGCGGACGTGGCCGCGAGTCCGGACGAACTCCCTCTCCCCTTGGGGGAGAGGGTCGGGGTGAGGGGGCAAGTGACTTCTCGATAGGCCCTTGCCCCCTCACCCGACGCGCGGAACTTGTCATCGGGCCGCGCTTCGCGCGGACCCGTTGGCGCTTCACCTCTCCCCCCAGGGGAGAGGTGAAGCGCGCGGCTGTGGCACGGGAAACATTCAAATGAATGCCGTTCACGAACCGCCGCGCATTGCCGGCCCGGTGGTGCATCCGCGCAAGCCGCGTGTCGCGCCGCCGCCCGGTGCCTGGGATGCGCACGCGCATATTTTCGGCCCTGCCGACAAGTTTCCTTATACGCCCGGACGCGGCTACACGCCGCTCGACGCGCCGGTCGAAAACTACATTGCGCTGCTCGACCATCTCGGCTTTGCGCGCGGCCTGCTGGTACAGGGCAACGCGCACGGCTACGACAACCGCGTCATCCTCGACGCGCTCGAACGCTATCCGCGCCGTTTGCGCGGCGTCGCCATCACCGACACGCGCATCAAGCCGGAGACGTTGCGGGACTGGCACAAACTCGGCATGCGGGGCCTGCGCTTTCATTTGTTCTCGGCAGCCGGCAAGCCCGGCTATGTGCGCGGCGTCGGCCTCGACGTGTTTGAGGTGTTCCGCCCGGTGATGCGCGAACTCGGCTGGGTGATGCAGATATTCTGCGACTGGCGCCTGATGGGCGAGCTTGCCGCAACGTTGCGCGGCATTTCACGCGAAATGCCGGTGATCGTCGATCACATGTTGCACATTCCGACCGAGCGCGGCGTCGGCGATGCGAATTTCCAGGCCCTGCTCAGGCTCGTCGGCGAAGGAAGCCTGTATGTGAAAGTGTCGGCTCCATACCGGCTTTCGACGCAATTTCCGGATTATCCGGATGCGCGGCCATTCCACGACGCGCTCCTGCACGCCAACCCGGAACGGCTGCTGTGGGGCACCGACTGGCCGCATCCGTCGATCCCCGGCGAGCTCATGCCGGATGATGGCCATTTGCTCGATTTGTTTGATGCGTGGACGCCGGATGAAGCGACGCGGCGGCGCATCCTGGTGGATACGCCGGAGCGGTTGTTTGGCGCCTAGTTGGTTACCATCTTTTGGTCGGCCAGATTGAGCGTCACCATGTCGTAGCGTGACTGTGCCAGCGTGCTTGCGCCCACCTGGTGGAACCCGATCGCGAGTTCCTTTTCGTCGACGTGGATGCGCAGGTAGCCGTAATTGGTGTCGTTGTATTTCTCGAGCCAGAGCTCTTTAGCCTTGATCTCGGCATTTCTCGATTCGAGATAGTCGACCCGGCTGCCGGGGTGCGGTTCCTCCGCCGGGTGTCCCTTCTTGCCGCGCACCAGCGGATTGACGTTGTGGCCGCCGTCACCGCAGACAATGAAGGGAACATCAATTTCACGCCCGGCGAACTGGATGACGCGGGTGTAGCGTTGGTAGTTGTGCGCATGCGCCGACAGCACGGCGTGCGGATAGACACCTTCCTTCAGGCAAATTTCATCAATCTGGCCGAGCATTTTGGAGCTCGAGCTGTGGTTGCCGCCCGTGCCCTTTTTTGGCGGTGGCGAGTAAGTGTAAGGCGGGTGGTGAACGGCGAGCAGGACTGCACCTTTGTAGTTGTCGCTCTTGATGCGCTTGAGCTGAGCCGCGAGAAAATCCATCTGGTAGTCGGTAACGTCAGGCCACTTGCCGTCTTCGCTGGAAATGACTCCCGGGTCTTCCAGCGCGTTGCTGAAAAGACCGATGATTCGCACAAATGGGGCGTCCAGCGTGAAATAGACGCCCGGCTGAGTCATCGCTGTCCGATGAAGCGATCGCGCCTCATCCGTAATGACAGGGTGAGGGGCGCAAAAATTGCGCTGGAAGATGGCGAGTGGTGTCTCACGGTCCGGCGTGCCGGGAACCACGAATAAATCATGATTACCCGGAATTGCAAAGATCGGAGCGGGGTAGTTGCGGAAAGCGTCGTAAAACTGGTCGTAGTAATATTGGGACTCGCCGAAATTGTAGACTACGTCGCCGAGGTGGAAGAGAAATGCGGGGCGATTGGCCTCGTCGGCCTGGGCGCAGTCGATCGTCACCTGATCGGAAACTTTCAGCTCATTGCGGTATTTGCGCTGCTCCGACGCGCCTGAATCACCGCACGCATGGAAAATGATCTTTTTGGCGGCCTTGATCTTGTTGATGACCAGCGGGCCATGATTGCTGCCGTAGGCAGATTCGAGAGCGAGCATTGCATCATCGTCGGCGCGCGATTTCGGAACCGTGACAACATCCTTTTTCAGCAATTTCTTGACTTCGTCGTAGGTCGCCGTGTCGCTTGGATGCGCTGTCTCGAAGCCGGTCGGGCTCGGCAGCGGCTCGTCTTCGCTGAAAATCGGCTCATGAAAAATTGGTTGCGGCAGCGGATCGCTATGATGCTTTGCGGGCATGGCGGCGCCTCCTGTGGACGGTGCCATTAACTCCAAAGTTCAAGACACAAATATTACAATCAAGAATTGTAAGGTAATGTGAGGCAGCTAACACATCGAAATGGATATCTGCGAACTGGCCAGCGTCAGGCTGCCTTCGCCCACAGTTGTTTCGAGGCCCGGCGCGCGCCTTCGGCCAGCGATTGCAGCTTGAGCCAGACGATCTTGCTGTCGACCTGCACGCGGCCGGCAAAGGTGCCAAACCCGCAATCGACGCCGGCGATCACGTTCTCGCGGCCGACCACGCTGGCGAAGTTCATGATGCGGTCGGCGACCACTTCAGGATGCTCCACGGTGTTGACCGTTGAGTCGATCACGCCCGGGATGATCTTCTTGCCCGCCGGCAGCTTCACGTCGCGCCAGATTTTCCACTCGTGCTCGTGCCGCGCATTGGCGGCCGGGAACGATACCGCGTGCGGGCGGCCCGACAGAACGATATCGACGATGTCCTTGAACTCGACGTCGGTATGGTGTGGCGCCACGGTCGAGCCCCAGCACACATGCATGCGCATGCGTTCGGGCGGCAGATCACGCACCGCGTGATTGAGGGCGGCGACGTTGGTCGCGATGATCTTGCGGTAGGAGGCCAAAGGCAGGTCGAGATAGACCATGTGCCGGAGCATCGCGAGATCGGGGCAGTCGAGCTGCAGGATGAAGCCGGCCTCGACGATCGCCTGATATTCCTTCCGCATGACGTCCGCGAGCGCGAAAATGTATTCCTCGTCGTTCTTGTAATAATTGTTCTTGAGATAGCGCGCGATCTGGCCAGGCGAGGGCGAGGTGAAAAAGATGTCCTCAGTCTTGGCGCCTTGCATTGCCTGCTTGGCAATATCGATGTCAGCCTGAGCCGCAGGCCAATCCTTCCAGCCCACCGGTCCGTTGCAGGCCGGCCGGTGCTGGAACGGCGAGGCGAAGTGCTTGAGGATCTCTGCAAGCTCGGGGAATTCCGGCTCGCCGGTGCCCATCGGCGGCGCGCTCGGACCCTCATAGCCGGTGAGCCGGTGCATGACATGCACGGTGTAATCGGTGCGGCCCTGTTCGCCATCATTGATGATGTCGAGGCCGCATTCGACCTGTTTCTGCACGACGAGCTTCACCGCCTCGCGCACGGCGGCCTGCAATTCAGCGCGGCGCGCACCGGGCTTCTGATCCTCGGCGAGCAGCAGTTCGACGACTTTAGCAGTGCGAGGCAGGCTGCCGGTGTGGGTGGTGAGGATACGATTGTTGCTGCTCATCGTTGCGTCCGAGTTGGTTTAGATATGGGCGACGAGTTCGGCCTGACTCCCTCTCCCCGTTGGGGAGAGGGTCGGGGTGAGGGGCCTACTGAATCTCGGAAAGGCCATAACCCCTCACCCGGCTCGCTTCGCTCGCCGACCTCTCCCTGTGGGAGAGTTGAACAGAGCCTGTTGCACTTCCGGGTGCCCCTCGCACTCTAAAATCCGCGCATCACCTCGACGACATGCTCGACGTTCGGTGGCGTCGAGAAGCAGTGGCCGACGAGCTTGCGCCACTCGTGGAAATCGGGCGATTCGCGGAAATCCTTGGTGTGGTTTTCCAGCGTCTCCCATTGCACGAACAGCCGATAGCGCTGGGGCATTTCGTGCGAGCGCTGGAGCGTCATGAACTTGCAGCCCTTGGCGCGTTTGAATAGCGGCGCGGCTTTTTTCACGCCGGCCTCAAATTCGGCTTCCATTCCAGGCTTCACGTCGATCTGCGCAATTTCGAGGAACATGGTGAGGGCTTTCACGTGGGGGGGCGTCAAGGTGCGGCATTATGGTCCGCACTTCTCGCAGTGAAAAGAGCGGGCTGGTGCCCATCCTGCTTTTTTCGCGCAGGCGAAAAGAGTGGAGAGGGAAATTAAAACCCGCGCATGTGTCGCGCGGCCGGCCGCGTCTACTCCGCCGCCTGCTGGTCGGCCACGTCGATGAAGCCACCCGACTGGCGGCGCCAGAGCGAGGCATAGTGGCCGTTGCGGCGCAGCAGCTCGTCATGCGAGCCCTGCTCGACGATACGGCCGCGGTCGAGCACCACCAGTCGGTCCATCTGTGCGATAGTCGACAGACGGTGCGCAATGGCGATCACGGTGCGGCCCTTCATGAGTGTCCCGAGGCTCGACTGGATTGCGGCCTCGACCTCGCTGTCGAGCGCCGAGGTCGCTTCGTCCAGCACGAGAATAGGCGCGTTCTTCAGAATCACGCGGGCGATTGCAACGCGCTGGCGCTGGCCGCCGGACAGTTTCACGCCGCGCTCGCCGACGTGGGCGTCGTAACCGCGTCGGCCCCTCCAGTCTTCGAGTTCGCGGATGAACTCGTCTGCATGAGCCATCTCGGCCGCCGCAATGATAGCGGCATCGTTCGCGCCCGGGCGGCCGTAGCGGATGTTGTCGCGGATCGAGCGGTGCAACAGGGACGTATCCTGCGTCACCATCGAAATCTGCGTGCGCAGGCTTTCCTGCGAGACTTCGGCAATGTCCTGGCCGTCGATAAGAATGCGTCCGCCTTCCAGGTCGAAGAAACGCAGCAGCAGATTGACCAGCGTCGACTTGCCCGCGCCGGAGCGGCCGACCAGGCCAATTTTCTCGCCCGGCCTCACGTCGAGCGTGAGCCCATCGATCAGCCCGCTCTCGCGTCCATAGCCGAAGCGAATGTCCTCGAACCGGATCTCGCCGCGTGTAACCTTGAGCGTGCCCGCGCCAGGGTGATCGGTGAGCGTGTGCGGGCGCGCGATCGTCATCATGCCTTCCTGCACGACGCCGATGTTCTCGAAGATGCTTGTCACCTGCCAGGCCACCCAGCCGGAGGCGCTGACGATCTGCATCGTCATCGGCAGCGCCATGGCGACCGTACCGACGCTGACATGGCCGTAACGCCAGAGCACGATCGCGAAGGCGCCGGTGCCCGCGATCAGCCATGCATTGAGCACCGCCAGCGTCAGCCCGAACAGCGTGTTGAGGCGCAGCGATTCATGAAAGCGGTCGGTGTGATGATCGACAGCCTCGCGCACATAGGCATCTTCGTCCCTGGCGCGCGCGAACAGCTTCACGGTCACGATGTTGGTGTAGCTATCGACGATGCGCCCGGTCAGCAGCGAGCGCGCCTCCGACATCACCTTCGACTTGTCGCGCATGCGCGGCACGAAAATGCGCAGCATGACGAGGTAGCCGGCAAACCAGAGCAACACCGGCACCGCCAGCCAGCGGTCCGCCGAAGCGAGCAGGATCAGAGACGAGGTGCCGTAGATAATAATGAACCAGACGGCCGTGAGCAGCGAGACGAGGCTTTCGCGGATCGCCGGTCCGGTCTGCATCACGCGCGTGGCGATGCGGCCCGCGAAGTCGTTCTGGAAGAACGCCCACGACTGACGCACGACGTGCCAGTGGTTCTGCCAGCGGATGCGGTTGGAGACGTTCGCGGCGATGGCCTGGTTCATCATCAGCTGCTGAATCGTGTACGCCGCCGGCCGAAGCACGAGCAGCACGAACGCCATCACAAGCAGCCATGGCCACGATGCGGCTAACAGCTCTTCCGGCTTGCTGTTGGAGACGAACGTGACGACCTTGCCGATGAAGACCGGAATCATCACGTCGATAAATGCCACCGCAAAGCCGGCCGCGAACAATCCGGCGAACAGCGGTTTCGCCTGGCGGGCGAAATGCCAATAGAAGGCGACCAGGCCGGGCGGCGGCTCGGCGCTTTCGGGAACGGCGGTCGGCGCCAGCGATTTCTCGAAAATGCGAAACATCGATCTCTCAACGCGTGCGCGCGCGACGCAAGGCGCCGCGCGCATTCAGTTCGTGTCTGTGCGATTGGTCATGAAGCTAGCGCGGTATCGTGTCGATAGCATGGCACGATGCCGTCTCGTGGCTTCACACCCGGGCGTATTTGCCTCGCCCAAAGAAGCGGTCCTTCTGGTCGTCGCTGGCCTTGTCGCGGATCGACTTGAGCGTGCCCACCTGGGCGAGCGCTCGCTTGGCGGCCTCGCGGGCTGCGATCTTGTCCACCCAATTCTTAATGATCGGATACTTCGCCGGGTCAATTGCGAGCAGCTCGAAATTGCGCAGCCACGGCCACGCCGCAATATCCGCGATGGTGTAGTCGTTACCGGCCACGTAAGCATTCGCCGAAAGCCGCTGCTCGTAGAGATCGAACAGCTTGAGCACCTGGGTGCGGTAGCGGGCCGCGCTGTAGTCGTTACCGGGTCCGGCGAACTTGCTGAAATGCACGTGCTGGCCGCTCATCGGCCCGAGATTGGCGACCTGCACGATCAGCCATTGCAGCGTGTCGTAACGGGCGACCGGCTCGTGCGGAATGAATTTTCCGGTTTTCTCGGCAAGATAAATGAGGATCGCGCCCGAACTCGATTACGGTGTAGGGCTTGCCGCCCGGCCCGTCGCTGTCGACGATCGCCGGCACCTTGAGCAGCGGATTGATCTTCGCGAATTCCGGAGTGAACTGGTCGCCCGCCCACACGTCCACCGGCTTGATATTATAGGGAAGCCCGCATTCTTCGAGCATGACGAAGATTTTTTGCACGTTGGGGCTGGTCAGCGCATAAAAGTCGATCATGAGAATTGTCTCGTCTGGAAGGGCCGCGGACTGCGGCGGCTCTCTATAGACGAGGACCGGCCTTTCCGGCCAGCGCTTCGGCCGTCAGTGCTTCAGCAGCCTTGCGTAAGCAGGCGGGGCAAAGGCAGTCCTCGGCGGGGGATGCCGGCATCGGCAGCGAGTAGGGCACGGCCGCGCACCAGCAGTTGGTCCCACGCCCGCATTCGAACGTCGCGCCGCAACGGGCACAGGCGAGCTGTCGTGGCAGGGTTGGCGGCTTTAATTGCATGAAATGCGCCTTCGGCCGGACCAGCCTGGAACTGTCATATTCCAGAGTCGAATCAGCCGTAACGCAATCTTATGGCAACTATTCCATTCATCAACTTCATCGGCGGCACCGGCGCGGTGCTCACCACGCTGTGCTGGCTGCCGCAGGCTCTCAAGGTCATCCGGGAAAAAGAGACACGCGCGCTGTCGCTGCCGGCAACGGGCGCGTTCACCGTCGGCGTGGTTCTGTGGCTGATCTACGGTCTCGCCATCGGCGACTGGCCGCTGATCGGCTCCAACGCTGTGACGCTCACGCTGATGACGCCAATCCTCGCGATGAAGCTGCGTTATGGCTGACGTGATGCCGACTCGCCGCTTTTCAACGAAGGAAGGCGCAGCATTTTTGCGGCGATGTGGTCAGCGAGACGCGTAGCTAACGCGACGATGGTCGTTGTCGGAAAATTCGCACCCGCAGTCGGGAATACCGAGCTGCCAGCCACATACAAATTGCTGGTGTCGTGCACACGACAGTTACGGTCCACGACGCCTTGTTTGGGTGAGTCATGCATGCGCGTCGTGCCCATGTGGTGAAAAGTTCCCTCCCGTTCAAAGGTCTTGGGCCATTCTCCCGTTTCAATCGGCGGGCCGAGAGTCACGTCCGCAACACCGCCGCGGGCAAGTTCTTCCGCCACAATAGCGAGGGTCCTGTCAAACGTGCGTTTGACCAACGAGCCCAGTCGCCAATCGACCTTCACCCGGTTCATGCCAAGCCGATCTTGTTGCCGGGAAAGCGTGACCCGACTGTCAGGATCGGGAAGAGGTTCGACGATCACCTGGAATCGCGAATACCTCACGAGGGACCGAAGCTTCAGATAGTGGGCGAGGATAAACGCGGCTGCGTCCGCAGGGTGGGCCGACAGCGCCAGCATGTCACGCATCAAGCTGTAATCTGGCTGCTCCTGGTTCCGGAATCTCTTCCTGATACGAAGCAGTATCTCTGCGGCTTTTGATTCCTCCCCCGGCAAGACCGAAGAGAAGCAAACGCGGGCGTTTAGAAGTCGCTCCTGGGCCTGAATATCCGGGGCGAGTGCAAGCTGTGCCGCGACACAGGTCCCGTGCGCCGCTATCGCCTTGTTATGGTAGTGATACTTGAAGTCGTAAAGGATGTTGCGTGACCAATTTTCGCGGAAGTGAATTCGGCCGGAGAACAAGCGGGGATGGTCCATGAAGAAACGACCGACCAGGTCATTGTGATTGCCCAGACCGGTCGGCCAGACGCTGTTCGAAACCAGAAGCAAACGTGCGTTCTCAATTCCGCCGGCGGCGAGTATGAACACCTTGGCTTCTATTGTGGCTGCACGACCGGTCAGCGTTTTCACTTTTAAGCGGCGCACAGCCTGCGACCCGTTGGTCTCGATATCGACCACATTGGCATAAAGGTACACCGTCACATTTTTTGAATTCGCAAGATCTCTTCGGTAGAGCCTGCCGAAGCGCACGGGCGGGCTGAATTGCGAGATACCGTCAATGACCCGATCAGTTGTGAGCGGGATTTTACGGGCATCGGGGCGGTCAATCGCCTTTACCCAAAAGTTTGTGTCAAAACGGTTTGAACCGAGCTTGAGAATGCTTTGAGCCCGTTCGTAATAAGGAACAAGCTCGGATTTCGCGAATGGCCAACCGCTGTTCGGCACCCACTCACGTTGCGCGAAATCCTCTTCTTCCAACGGACGGCACCACCCTCCCCAGCAGTTACTGCTTCCGCCGAAGAAGCGACTCCGGCAGCCGTTACCGAATTTGTACGGGAGTCCGATGCTTTCGCCTCGATAAAGATCCTGCGTGGCACTATCCGGATTGAATCCGCCGCTCTCGATCAGGCAGGTCCGAAAGGGATGTTTGTTGAATTCCAGCGCGAGGGTGATGCCGGCGATCCCTCCACCGATGATGCAAACATCAGTCTCGATCAGCGAACCCGTATCGATCTGACGTAGGTCAACGAACATGCCAACTCAACTCGCATCTCGCGGTGCAGAATACTAGAATGCGATATGATGTAGTCTCAACGGCTACTGCGAATCGCCGCCGCCGATATAGCCGCCAATCTTCCAGCCGCTCGCGTCCTTGACGTAGCAGATCTGGTCGTTGCCGATCGGCGCCACGGAATCCACCGATACAAAGCCGATCTTGCCGGCCGGCGTGACGACACGCAGGAAAGTGGGAGCGTTCGGCCCGCCTTCCGGCAAGATGCGCACGAAGGCGAGCCCGAGTTTTTCAATCACCGGCGCGTTGGCCTGCGGCGCGGTATGGACGTCGATGCCGCCGGAGACTGGATAACCCCATTCGCCGACATCGGTCTTGGTGCTCTGAAGCAGGTCATTGAACGCCTTGCCATCGAAACTCGGATCGGCGGGCGCGCAGATAGCGCCCTTGTGATCGGGCGAGGGCGCGCCGGTGGGATCGTCGGCATAACTTGCCAGCATGTCCCAGCCGGCGCCGTCCTTGTTGTTCAGGCCGAGCGCGGCCGCGAGATTGTCGGTGCCGGACTTGCGCTTGTCGGCACGGTCGCCTTGTTCGCGCACCCAGAAGAAGCCTTGACCGACGACCAGCTTCGCCAGTGCCGAGCGGTCCTTGCGTTGGGCCACTTCGCCCATCTGTTTGCGAAAGGCCTCGAAGCCGGGATCGTTCATCGCCTGCGGCGGCGTCACCGCAACCGGCTTGTAGGGCCCGACCTTGGCAGGCGGCGGCGGCTGTTGGCCGCGCGGCTGATTTTGAGCAATCGCCGAAGTCGTGCAGGCGATCAGCAGGACCGCGAAAACCGATGTCAGAGAAATGGTGCGCATTTTGTCGCTCCCGGTTCGGTGCGAGCGCGGAGCCGCGCGCGGGCGGCCAAAGGCCACGCCCGATATCTAGCACAGGTTCCTGGCGGCAAAAAATTTGCGGTCCCAGAGAGCAGGGTCAGCCGACGGGACCGCAGAAGGGGGCTAAACGCAGCACGCGACCAAGATACAATGAAGTCACGCAACCGAGACCGAAGCACCGTGTTCCTAACGCAAGGCTATGACGGGAGGGTGACACGGCCGGTTGCCTGTGGATTCCTGTTCCGTCGAGTCGCTAAACCAAGCCCCGCCACGCGCCCGCCCAGAGAGCCTCATGCCCATTCTGTCGCCATACCTTACGCCGATTGTTCTGCTGATCGGTTCCAACGTCTTCATGACCACCGCCTGGTATTGGCACCTGCGCTACAAGGAGGTGTCGCTGTTCTATGTGATCCTCATCAGCTGGGGACTTGCATTCATCGAATATTGCCTGGCGGTGCCGGCCAATCGCTACGGCAACGCCGTCTACAACGCCGCCCAACTCAAGACGATGCAGGAAGTGATCACTTTCGGCGTGTTCGCCGTCTTTTCCTTCGTCTACTTGCGCGAGCCGATCACGCTCAGCCAGGGCTTTGGTTTCGCGCTGATCGCGGCCGGGGCCTTCTTTGTATTTCACAAGTGGTGAGTTGACCTGCCGGAACTTCCACCGTCACTTCGCCGGTACCAAGCGCAGGATTCGCCCCGCGGAATTGTCGGTGAGCAGGTAAAGCGCGCCGTCAGGCCCTTGCCGCACGTCGCGAATGCGCTCGCGCAGGCCTTGCAACAGGCGCTCCTCCTTCACGACCTTGTCGCCGTTGAGCTCAAGCCGCGACAGCAGCTGAAATTTCAGCGCGCCATTGAACAGGCTGCCTTTCCAGCCGGGAAACAGGTCGCCGGTGTAGAACGCCATACCTGATGGCGCGATCGACGGCGTCCAGTGCCAAAGCGGATCGGTGACGCCGTCCATCGTAGCCTTGCCGGTGCCGACAGGCGTGCCATCATAATTGACGCCGTAACAAACCAGTGGCCAGCCATAATTGTGGCCAGGCGCGATGAGATTGATCTCGTCGCCGCCCATGGGACCGTGCTCCTGCTCCCACAATTTGCCGTTCGCCGGATTGAGCGCGAGCCCTTGCGGATTGCGATGGCCGTAGGACCAGATTTCCGGCCGGGCACCCGGCTTGTCGGCGAACGGGCCGCCAGGCGCCGGCGCGCCGTCCGGCGTGATGTGCACGATCTTGCCGAGATCGTTGTCGAGCTTCTGCGCCATGTCGCGATCGGTGAAGTGTTCACCATTGGTGAGAAACAGATTGCCGTCCGTGTCTTGCACGATGCGGCCGCCGAAATGATTGCCGCGCGAGGGTGGACCGTACTGACGGTAGATCACTTTCAGTTCTGCAAGCCGCGGAGTCGCGCCGGCTTCGAGCCGGGCGCGCGCGAGCGCGGTGCGCCCGCCGCCATCGAAGGGCTCGGCGTAGGAAAAGAAGATCGTGCGGCTCTGCGCGAAATCGCGGTCGAGGATGACGTCGAACAATCCACCTTGGCTTACGGCAAACACCTTCGGAACATTGCTAACCGGCGGTGACAGTTGCCCATCGGCTGTGACAATACGCATGCGGCCGGGCCGCTCGGTCACCAGCATGCGGCCGTCAGGCATGAAGGCGAGCGACCAGGGGTTCACCAGGCCGCTGGCGAAGGTTTGAACCGTGAGGTTACCGGCTGAACTGGGAAACGTCGGATCGGCCGCCTTCGCGAATCCGCCGGCAGCCAGCAGGGCGGTCAGCGCGAGGATCAATCGCATGCCGGTCTCCATCAATGCCGCCTCAACTGTGCGACATCGTCGGATGTTCCGAAAGGGGCGTCTCTAGCTGTGGGTCTTTTTGTGCCGGTGGTGCTGCGGCAGCGACAGGATCGTCAACCCGCCCATGCCGATGAACAAAAGCCCGAGCAGGAGCGCGATCGCAAACAGACCGCCTTCGTTATCGATGACGTTGCCTACGACGTCTGCGCGCGCGATGCCGGCCGAAACAACCGTTGCGGCGACGAGGGTGGACAGGGCGAGGGCGATGCTGGCGACCAGTTCCGCAATCGCCATAGTGCGGCGCTCGCTGCCAAGGACGCGATGAGCGGGGGGCATGAAGCCAGTAGAGTGAATGTGCTTGCGCATGACGAACCTGAAATGGGTCGCTTTGACAATGGTGTCTTAGTAACGCGCGAAGCCGGCAACGGTTCGACCCGATTAGGGCAGAGCCGGTGACGAAGGAGGGCGTTTTCGTGGCGGGCGATGAAAAACCGATGGAATTCCGGCACTACTGGGCGGCGGCAAGCTCCGGCTGCCAGGTCATCGGGATATAGCCCGGCTCGTCGGCGACCCGGTCGAGCCAGGCGCGAATCGCCGGATAGCGTCCAAGGTCGAAATCGCACTGATCCGCGACGTGGGTGTAGGCGTAGAGCGCGATGTCGGCGATGGTGAAGTGGTCCGCAACAAAGAAGCGATGACCGCTGAGATGGGTTTCCATCACGCCGAGGGCGCGATAGCCGTTTTCCATCCAGTCTTCGAGCGCGTGGCTCTGCAGATCGCGCCCGCCCTTGATCAGCGCTAGCCAGAAATAGGCGGCGCCGATATTCGGCTCCAGGCTGTGCTGCTCGAAGAACATCCATTGCAGCGCTTCCGCGCGCGCGATGCGGTCTTCCGGTGCGAGCATGGAGCCGCCGGCCACATACCAGAGAATCGCATTGGACTCGGCGAGATGCCGGTCGGGCGCGACTTCCAGCAACGGCACCTGGCCATTCGGGTTCTTGCTGAGAAATTCGGGCGTGCGGCTCTCGCCTTTGAGGATGTCGACCTCAACCAGTTTGTACGGAATGCCGAGCCGGGCCAGCGCAAGGCGGACCTTGTAGCTGTTGCCGGAACGCTGCATCGAATAGAGCGTGTACATCGACAGCCAAGCCTGTTTGCGAATGATCTTTTCCGAAAACGCCGTACACTTTTCGGAATGATGCACTGCCCCCGCAGCGCATGGACAGATAGGACGGACAAAGTCCGGCAATTACAAGGCCGCAAGATCACACACGGTAACGAAAATATGAATTTGTATTCGCTGCAGTGCAGCGAGCGAACGTACGAGCTACGGCGGCGGATAAATCGGAAATTCTATTCCGCTGCCACCCGGTGCGCGCGGGCGTATTCCAGCAGCGCATCGTCGTCGACGGGCTTGATCGGCGTAAAATCGCGGTGCGCGATCCATTCCGGCCGCGTGAACTTGGTAATGTGGTTGGAGCAGGCACACAGCGTCAGATAGACGATCTTGCGCGGATAGGGCGTGATGTTCGGCGGCGAGGCGTGCACGAGGTTGCCGTGGAACATCAGCACGGAGCCCGGCTTGCCGGTCGGCGCCACGATGCCGATGCCGTCGGGGCCGGCAGCCTCGCCGGCGAGCCGCGTTACTGTGTCCTTATCGAGAGTCCACAGCGGGTAGGATGTGGTGAGCTTGTCGTGCCCGGCCGCGAACACGCCCTGTTTGTGACTTTTCGGAATTAGCAACAGCGGGCCATTGATCGGCATCACCTCGTCGAGGAACACCGCGATGTTCATGGCGCGCGCGTCCGGCATGCCGTCGTCGCGCTGCCAGGTGCCGTAATCCTGATGCCATTGCCAGACGTCGCCCTCGAAGGCGGCCTTGGCGTTGAGCTTGAACTGGTGGACGTAGACGTCCTCGCCGAATAATTGACGAAGAGGCTCGACCAGGCGCGGATGCCGCGCCAAAAGGCCAAACACTTCGCTGAAAGTATGAGCCGCAAAGGCCGTCCGCGGCGCTCCGGTTTTCTCGCGCCAGACTTCCTGGCGATCGAGCTTGAGGATGTTGTCGGCCTCAGCGCGCAACAGCGCGATCTCGTCCTCGGAGAAGCAATTGGGGAAGAAGACGTAGCCCTGCTCGTCGAAAGCCTTCAGCTGCTCGGCGGAAAGTTTCATGGCGTGCTCCCGAATTCATTCGGCCCTCTTTGGATCTTCTTGGGGGCCTTTTGGGAGCAGTCTACCGGCAGAAACGCCGGACGCCTAGTTGCCGGGGACGAGGCCGACAGCGGGCGCGAGGTCGAGAGGGGCGGTGGCTGCCGGAATCGAGCTTACCCGGCCGACCAATTTGTGCGCGGCCACAAGGCACAGGACAGCGATCGCAATTCCGGCGAGGACGTCGACGAAATAATGTGACCCGTCGATCGGGGTTGCGGCCAGCATCAGCGCATTGACGACCGCGCCGAGCCAGCGTGCGATGGGCACCGGCCAAAATGCAGCCATCAGGATTACGGCCAGCGCCGCGTGCAGGCTGGGGAACGTGATGATGCCTTCCGAACCGGATGCCATCACGAGACGGAAGCTGCCGTCGCGTAGCCCGAGGAATACCGGCCAGCTGGTATGGCTCACCGGCATTGCGGCTGGGTTTGCCTTCAGTCCGTAATGCAGCCAGGCGCCTTCTGCCGGCAGCAGCGCCGATACGGCGATCGTCAACAGGGCAGCAAAGATAAACGCCAGCATATAAACGCGCAGCCAGGGCAGCCGTCCGGTAAAGCCGAGCAACAGCACCACCGCCGTCATTTGTACGGTCAATGAGAGATACGTCACCCGCATGAATTCGAAGAGTTCCGGCCAGCGGTACATGAAGGCAAGCAGTTCGTTCCAGTTGAAACCGAGCGCTCGGTCCATGGCATCGAAGGTGGCATCCTGCAGCGGCATCGGGGAGCTGGCGGCGATATAAGACAGAGGCGCAGCGACCGCCGCGAAAACCAGCACCTGCGCGGTGGATTCCAGTGACGAAGCCAGCTTGAGATCGACGCGGTACGCGCGATAGTAGTGGGCTGCAGCAATGAGCAACAGTCCGATGCCGGCGGGGGCCGCATAACTGCTGAGGACGATATGAAAGCCGCCGGCGGCGGAGGCGATCAGCACGATCACGGCGACCCCGGCCACGAGAGCCCAGATCATGTCGTCCAGCCGGCGCAAACCCACCGCATGCCCGATCATAAGTACGTCCTTGCGCGCCCTGCCGATGCGGGGGAGCTAACACGGACGCGGTTGCCCGCCGGTTAATCGCGTCGATTCAAGCGTAAGAATGCGCACCGGACGGGGGTTTTCTCGGGGTTTCGGATTGATCGCGACGACCGATTGAACCCATCGAATTTCTTCACCAAATCGCCCCTTGCTGGACTCGTGTGCCCGCATTACGACAGGGGCGCCGCACAAACCGCGGCAAGGACTGGTTTGGATTGGAGTGTTTCGATGGCCTTTCTTGCGGACCAGCTCAAGCGCATCAAACCGTCGGCGACGATCGCCGTCACGGACAAGGCGCGCGCGCTTAAACTGGCCGGCCGCAACGTCATCGGACTGGGCGCCGGCGAGCCGGACTTCGACACGCCTGACAACATCAAGCAGGCGGCGATCAAGGCGATCGAAAGTGGGAAGGCATCCAAGTACACGAACGTGGATGGCATCGCCGAGCTCAAGGACGCCATCGTGAAGAAGTTCAAGCGCGAGAACGGCCTCGAGTACAAGGCAAGCCAGATCACGGTCGGCACCGGCGGCAAGCAGGTGCTGTACAACGCATTCGTGGCAACGCTGAATCCGGGCGACGAGGTGATCATTCCGGCGCCGTACTGGGTCAGCTATCCCGACATGGTGCTGCTTGCCGGCGGTGAGCCGGTCGAGGTTGCAACCACCATGGCGAGCGGTTTCAAGATGAGCGCGCAGCAGCTCGAGCGCGCGATCACACCGAAGACAAAATGGGTGTTGCTGAACTCGCCCTCGAACCCGACCGGCGCCGCCTATACGCGCGCCGAACTGAAGGCGCTCACCGACGTGCTGGTGAAGCATCCGCACGTGCACGTGATGACCGACGACATGTATGAGCACCTCGTCTACGACGATTTCGTGTTCACCACGCCGGCGCAGGTCGAGCCGTCTCTTTATCCGCGCACGCTCACCATCAACGGCTGCTCGAAAGCCTACTGCATGACGGGCTGGCGCATCGGCTATGCCGGCGGGCCGGAACCCTTGATCAAGGCGATGGCGACGGTTCAGTCGCAGTCGACCTCGAACCCCGCGGCCGTTTCGCAATGGGCAGCGGTGGAGGCATTGAACGGGCCGCAGGACTTCATCGCCAAGCACAACAAGATCTTCAAAGAACGTCGCGACCTTGTCGTGTCGATGCTCAACCAGGCCAACGGTATCAAATGTCCGACGCCCGAGGGCGCGTTCTATGTCTATCCATCCTGCGCCGGCACCATGGGCAGGACCGCGCCGAGCGGTAAGAAACTCGCAACTGACGAGGATTTCGTCACCGAGCTGCTCGAAGCCGAAGGCGTGGCGGTGGTGCAGGGCACTGCGTTCGGCCTGGGACCCGCGTTCCGCATTTCCTATGCGACCAAGACCGAGGACTTGGAAGAAGCTTGCCGGCGCATCCAGCGTTTTTGCGGGAATTTGAAGTAAAATCCTGCCCGTTGGGTCAATACGCGAAGACTGGCGCCGCTCTATCTTCACGATCCGTTATGGACGGGCCGCTAATCTTGGGGGATGACCCGCCTCAAGGTTGCGGTTTTTATCGTTGTCGCCAGTCTTGCGGTCCCCGCCGCTGCGCAGGAGCGCGTGGTCGTCGGCACGCAGCGCTTGACTGACAATGGCGCGCTGTTTCTGGCGGCGGCTCAGGGATACTTCAGGGCCGAAGGCATTGACCTTGGGATGACGGCCTATGACTCCGACCAGAAGGTCGCGGAAGCGCTCGCCAGCGGTGCCACCGATTTCGGGCTCGCCGGATTCACACCCGCCGCATTCAATCTTGCCGGCAAGGGACAGATCAAGGCGATCGCGGCGCAAGCGCGCGAGAAGCGTTTCTACGAGGGCGCCGAGCTTGTCGCGTCCAACATCGGTTTCGCCAAGGGCATGCGCAAGTTTGACGACGTCGCAAACAAGACGATTGCCATCGATGGCAATAGCTTGACCTCCCGCTATCAGCTCGAGCAGATCGCCCGCGTTAAAAATGTCGACGTCGGCCGCATCACCGTGAAACCGATGGAAACGCTTGACGCCATCGCGCGCGCGGTTGGGACCAACGAAGTCGATGCCGCGATCATGCCATCGGCGTATGCGCGTGAGCTTCTTTCGGCCAATCATGGAAAGCTCGTCGGCTGGTACTCGGAGCTGGATGAGCAGCAATTCGGCGCGCTGTTCGTTTCGATAAAAATGATCGAGACGCGGCGCGCTGTGGTCGAAAAATTCGTGAGTGCGTACCGCCGTGGCGCGGCCGACTACGCAGCTGCGTTGCTGCGCAAGGACGTCCATTTAAAGCGTACCTCCGATCTCAAATCGCACGAGGTCGCCACGACGATCGCGCGTTATGTCTATCCCGACCGCGGCGATAGCGCCGCTGCCACAGTCGAAGCGAGCGCAGGCTTTATCGAGCCGCAAGCGCGGCTCGATCTGGCCGACATCGAGCGGCAGGTCGCGTGGTACAAAGCGCAGGGGCTGGTCGACAAAAGTGTCAATGCGCGCGAACTCGTCGATCCGAGCTTCGTCAAGTAACAACTTTGTCGCGCAGAACGACTTCGTTCAAAATTCCGCTCTTGCCAGCACCGGCCCCACCTGAGACGATAATGTGACAGGGCCGGGAAACAAGGTCCGACCTCCCGGCCGGCAAGGGAGGCAATTATGGGACAAGACGGCACGGGTCCCAATGGCACAAGAAACTTGGGTCCCCGGTGTATCGCGCTGGTGGGCCCGTTCCAAAGCGGCAAAACCACATTATTAGAAGCGATTTTGGCTCGCACCGGCGCGATCCAGCGCCAGGGCACGGTGGATGCGGGTACCACTGTCGGCGACGCCAGCAAGGAGGCGCGCCATCACAAGATGAGCGTGGAGGCTACCTTCGCCACCACCAGCTTCATGGGCGACAATTATACCTTTATCGATTGTCCGGGCTCGGTCGAATTCATCCAGGATATGCGCAGCGTGCTGCCGGCGGTCGATGCCGCGGTGGTCGTTTGCGAAGCGGACGAAAAGAAAGTGCCGCAACTCCAGCTCATCTTGCGCGAGCTGGAAGACCAGAACATCCCGCGCTTTGTGTTCCTCAACAAGATCGACAAGGCCGACAAGCGCGTACGCGAGACGATCAAGCTGCTACAGCCGGCTTCACGCGTGCCATTGCTGCTGAGGCAAATTCCAATCTGGAATGGCGACATCATCTCCGGTTTCGTCGATCTCGCGCTTGAGCGCGCCTTTGTCTACAAGGAATACGCGCCGTCGGAGATCATCGAACTCAAGGGCGACGACGCCGACCGCAAGAAGGAAGCGCGCTTCACGATGCTGGAGACGCTGGCCGATCATGACGACCAGCTCATGGAACAGCTGCTCGAAGATATCGAGCCGCCGCGCGACAAGGTCTTCGACGATCTCGCCAAGGAACTACGTGATCGCATCGTTTGTCCGGTGCTTCTCGGCGCCGCCACCCGCAGCAACGGCGTGCTGCGGCTCTTGAAGGCGCTCCGGCATGAATCGCCGGGCGCCGACGAAACGGCGAAACGCCTCGGCGTCAAAGCCGGAAGCGACGCGGTAGCACTGGTGCTCAAGACGTTCCACACAATGCACGGCGGAAAAATGTCGGTCGCCCGCCTGCTCGCCGGTCAGGCCGGCGACGGCACCACGCTCACCACGTCCGCCGGCGAGGCGGGGCGCGTCTCCGGCGTGTTCAAGCTCATGGGCCAGCACTTCGAGAAGCGCGCGCAGGCGGTCAGTGGCGAGACAGTCGCCTTCGGCAAACTCGACAATGCCAAGACCGGCGATACGCTCTCATCCGGAAAACAGCCACATGCTGCGCTTACGCAAGTGAAGCCCTATGCGCCGGTGCTCGCCATCGCCGTGCAGGCCAAGGAGCGCAAGGATGACGTCAAGCTCGGCCCGGCCTTCACCAAGCTGACCGAAGAAGATCCTTCGCTTACGGTCGTGCACAATGCCGAGAGCCATGAGGTGGTGATCTGGGGTCAGGGCGAAATGCACCTGCGCGTGGCGGCCGAGCACCTTGCCGACCGTTTCGCGGTGCCGGTTTCGACCAGGCCTCCGAGCGTCGGCTACCGCGAAACCATTCGCAAGCCGATCACCCAGCGCGGCAGGCACAAGAAGCAATCGGGCGGCCACGGCCAGTTCGGCGACGCCGTGCTGGAAATCAAGCCGTTGCCGCGAGGCTCCGGATTCAAATTCGAGGACCGCATTACCGGCGGCGTCGTACCGCGCAACTACATCCCGGCGGTGGAGGAAGGCGTCATCGACGCGCTCAAGCACGGCCCGCTCGGCTTTCCGGTCGTCGATTTGTCGGTCGCGCTGATCGACGGCTCCTACCATACGGTGGATTCTTCGGATCAGGCGTTCCGCACCGCTGGACGCATCGGAATCGTCGAAGGCCTGCCACAGTGCCAGCCGGTGCTGCTGGAGCCGATCCATCTCGTCGAGATTGTCTGCCCGAGCGATGCGACCGCAAAGATGAACGCGATCCTGTCAGGGCGGCGCGGGCAGATCCTCGGTTTCGACACGCGCGAAGGTTGGGATGGCTGGGACATAGTGCGCGCCCAGATGCCCGAGGCGGAAATCGGCGACCTGATTATCGAGGTGCGCTCAGCGACCGCCGGCGTCGGGTCGTTCACTTTCAAGTTCGATCACATGGCCGAGCTGACGGGCCGTACCGCGGATCAGATCATCGCCGCGAGACGCGCGGCGGAGTAGCTCTGTTACTCAAGACCCATGATGTGCAGCCATTCGCTGCCCATGTTGTCATCGGTAACGGATTGTTTGCCGGCCGTTCGCGCGAGAAGGTCGGGACACGGCTCTATCGGCCTGCTGGCGGCATGCGCATTCTCGGGCGCCAAGCTTTGTTGCCACGATGCCAGCTGGTCGATCACTGCGCGGTCCTGATCGCGCGCCATGTCGAAGATGGGCGCGTGGTCAATGCGGTAGGATTCGAGGGTATGCCGCCAGCGCTGGAAATCCCAGGCGACGGGTGCGTCCGACACCACCATGTGATTCGTGAAGCGCGCGCCATACGCGAACGCGAGGCAACCGCTGCGCTGCGCCCGATCTGAATCGGTCGTATTATAGAAGAAAATGCCGCCAGGATTCAGGCGACGCCGGACGATGTCGAGAAACTCGATGGACAAAAGATTGGTGACGCTGGCGCGGAAGTACCACGTTGTATTCGAAACGATGGCATCGAAGTGCCGGTTCGGATTGGCCCGCAGCCAGCGGCGTCCGTCATCCGTGATGATCTTCACTTTTGGATTGGTCAATACCGAAGCAACTTCCGGTTCCTTTTTGATCAAGTCGAGGTAGCCGGGATTTATCTCAACGACCGTCAGCGAGGCGACATCCGGATTGTTGACGATGACCTGCGCCCACGAGCCGGACGAGAGGCCGATCATCAATACGTCGCGCGGCGCCGGATGAAAGAGGCTCAGTGCGTAAGGGCGCACGATACCGTTGGTGTCGTTCTTGAGATCGGTGTTGAAACGGCCGTCATACATGCCATTCCCGAACACGGTGCCGTCATCGGTCACGGTGATGATGCCGCTGCGGTTCTCGACGACGTCGACGAATTCCCTGGCGGACGGCGCCCCCCTCCATTGCAGGCTTTCCAGCACGTGCGCTGACAAGTGTGGAATCGCAATCGCAGCCGCCAGTCCGAGTGTCGCGGCAAGCGCGCCGCGCTGCAGCTTTTCACGAAGCGGAATGGGCGTTGCTGCAATCAGGACCAGCGTGCAGCCGATACCGGCCACGACCAGTATTGCAGCAATCGCGGCATGGTTCAGATAGTCCATCAGCACGAAGCCGGTGACGACAGAGCCGGCCGCCGAACCCAGAATATTGGCGAGGTAGAGAAGGGCGGTGCGCATGCCCGCCCTGTTGTCGGCTGCGATTGACACCTCGGCGAGATATGGCAGCAGCGCCCCCCAGAAGCGGGCGATGACATAGACCAGCGCGATGGCGACGCCGGTGATACCGCGGTCGAGCCAGGCAAGGTGATCGAGGAGTGGCAGAAAGAGGATGCCGAGGAGACCGGCGATCAGGAGGCCATCGACCAGCCGCCGCATCGTTTCGGCGTAAGTCGCTGTCCTGCAATATTCGCCGGCCTGGCGTGAGCCTGATGCAATTCCGACGAGAAAAGCGCTCAGCGTAACGGCAAACGCGGTGGCGCTCGATCCGCTGGCGTAGGAGACCGTGCGGAAGAAGAATATCTCGTACGAGAGCGAAACAAATCCGCCAGCGGCGGCAAGCGCGAGGACAGGCCCCAACCTGAGGGCACCCTGACGGTCCGGCGGCGCTATCGCGGCATCTTGCAGGTGAAGCCCCGCGTCCGGATCGCCGAACCAATGTGCAGCAAGCGCGCCGAGCGCGACTGTGCCATTCATCGCGACGGCGACATAGATCGAGCCGCTCATGCCGAGGAATGGAAACAGCAGGAGGGCGCATGCAAGGCAAGCCGCGCCGGCTCCCAGCGTATTCACGTAGTAGAGCAGTCCGACCGTGCTTCCGATATTGCCGGAGCGGCGCGCGAGATGGTTGACCAGCACCGGCAGGGTCGCGCCCATCAACAGCGTCGGTACAATAACGAGCGCCAGCGCCACAGCGGCCGTGGCCGGTAGACTGAGTCCAATCGTGAAGTCGCCGGCCTTGTCAAAGATGGTCAGCGATACGAAACCGAATGCGCCGGTCAAAAATTCGATGGCCGCAAGCAGCGGCAAGAGCGGAATTTCGCGCCGCTTCGACAGCCAACCGCCTGCGAGACTGCCGACGCCGAGACCGAGCATGAATGCGGTGACCACAATCGTCACCGACTCGATATTGACACCGAAGATGAGGAACAGCGCCCGCTGCCACGTGAGTTGATAAATCAGTGCCGGAAAACCGGAGAAGAAGAACAGGACGCACAAAATGCGCGTCTGTTGCGCGTGCCACTCGCTGCGCTCCGCCGCGTTGCTGGCCGTGGTCAGATCAAGGCTTGCCATGAAGGCCGGATACCCAGTGAGGCGAGCCGGCATGCTAAGGAGAGAACGTTACCCAGTTGTGAAACCTTCGGTCCTGCCGATCAACGCGGGGAATGTCGGTTTTTGATCATTGGCCGGCGTAATCCTCGCTGGCCGCGAGTGCTGCTTTATTTCTGAAGCAGGATATGGCCGGCGGGCGCGATGGCAGCCGACCATGCGGTCGCCGATCGGGCCCGGGTATCGACGACCGATAGCCAGGCTTCGGTCTCGGTGACGCGCCTGCATTGGCCGGCTCGACCGCAACAATTTTCGGCATTTTGATAAGGATATAAAAAGCAGCTTCGGCGTTAGTCGGAAGTTGTTAACCGTGCAGCCGCCGGGACCTCCGACTATTGACGCAGCACGCAACGCCGTCGCGCGAATTCGATCAGCGGGAACAACGACCATGCTGGAAGGACTGCGCAACCTGTTTTCATTCGGGCCGGCTCCATATGTCGACTCGAAGGCGCCGGTTCCGCTTGGCGAAGTGCTCCGGCGCGACTGGTTCGAGCTCTGGTACCAGCCGAAGATCGAGCTCAGGACGATGCACCTGGTCGGCGCCGAGGCGCTGGTACGCGCGCGTCATCCCACCCGCGGGATTGTCCCACCCGCTCTGTTTCTGCCCAATGCCAGCGTCGAGGACATGCATCTGCTCACCGAGCGAGTGATCCTCACCGCGCTCCGCGACTGGGAAAGCTTCGAGTATTACGATGTTCCGACGAAACTCGCCGTCAATGTGCCGGTCTCGGCGCTGATCGATCTTCCAGTTCCTCAGATGCTGCGCGAGGCGCGTCCGCATTCGGACAGCTGGCCCGGCCTGACATTGGAGGTCACCGAGGACCAGATTATTGACGACCTGGACTTTGCCAAGGAAGTTGCCGATGCGTTGCGGGAGCTCAAATGCGATCTCTCGGTCGACGATTTCGGCGCTGGCTATTCGTCGCTTGCGCGGTTGAAGCAATTACCGTTCAGCGAATTGAAGATCGACCGCAGCTACGTCGCCGACTGCAATGTGGATCATTTTAATGCGGGTTTGTGTGAAACAATTGTCGAGCTTGGCCGGCGCTTCGGTCTGCGGACTGTAGCCGAGGGCATCGAAACGACCCACGAGAGCCACAAATTGCAATCCATCGGGTGCAATATTGGGCAGGGCTATCTGTTTGCAAAGCCGATGCCGAAATCGCAGCTCATTGGTCATCTACGAGCGCGCATGAAGGGTGGCGCCCCCTCGCAAGCCTTGAATGGGCGCTTCGCCCCGATCTAGCCCATGTCGAGGTCCTCTCGCAGAACCGTGACTTGCCAGTGAAAGCCGCGTTCCGTAATTCTGAATGGCGATTCCGGGAGGAACTGCGCCATGAACGTCATTCGCCGCCGCGGCTGGGAAATTCCCGACCGTCTCGCCACGCCCGAATATCTGGTGTTCAACCGCAGAAGTTTACTGACCGGCGGTGCAACCGCGCTCGCTTTGGCGCCTTACGCAGCAAACGCGCAGCGCGTGTCCGATCTCGCCAATTTGCCGGACCCGACCGCCGACCTCTATCCCGCCAAACGCAACGAGAAATATGCGCTCGACCGGCCGATTACGGACGAGAGGATCAATTCCAACTACAATAATTTCTACGAATTCAATTCGTCGAAATCGGTTGCAGCGCAGGCGCAAGCACTACCGATCCGCCCGTGGATGGTGACGATCGATGGCATGGTCGAAAAGCCGATCGAGATCGGCATCGACGAGTTGATCCGCAAGATGACTCTCGAGGAACGGACCTACCGCCACCGCTGTGTCGAAGCCTGGAGCATGGCAATCGCGTGGACCGGCTTCCCCTTCGCCAAGCTGGTCGATTTTGCGCGGCCGCTCGGGTCCGCCAAGTTTGTGCGGATGGAAACCTTCAACGATCCCAAGGTTGCGGCCGGGCTGCGGCAGACATGGTACCCGTGGCCCTATATCGAAGGGCTCACAATGGCGGAGGCGACCAACGAACTCGCTTTCCTCGCCACCGGCGCCTACGGCCACCCGATTGCCAAGCAGCATGGCGCGCCCTTGAGGCTGGCGGTTCCGTGGAAATACGGCTTCAAGTCGATCAAGTCGATCGTGCGCTTCAGCTTCACCGACAAGCAACCGAAGGGAATGTGGGAGGCATTGCAGTCGTCGGAATACGGCTTCTGGGCCAACGTCAACCCGGCGGTACCGCATCCGCGTTGGAGCCAGGCGAGCGAGGAGGTCATCGGTACCGGCGAGCGGCGGCCGACGCTTATTTTCAATGGCTACGGCGATTATGTCGCCGGCCTGTACAAGGGGATGGAAAGCGAACGCCTCTGGGCGTGAAGCTGCGTTTCGCTATACCGGGGCCATGAGCAGGAGTATTGTGCAGCCGCGGGGGAACCTATGGAGGCTTCCATGTCCACCCAACAATCCGACATTAGAGGAATACAACGCGCTGTTGCCGGCGCATTGCACGAGCACTGGGTTCTTTTTCTCGTCGAAGGCATCGTCCTGTTGATACTGGGCGCATGCGCCATACTCGTTCCGGTCGTCGCAACGCTGGCGGTCACGATCCTGTTTGGCTGGCTGTTTTTGATCAGTGGTGTCGTCGGCCTGGTCACGACGTTTTGGATGCGGCATGCGCCCGGCTTCTGGTGGTCGCTTGTCTCTGCGGTGCTTGGCATTGCGGTCGGCGTGATGCTGCTGGCGTCGCCGCTGGGCGGCGCATTTTCGCTGACGCTCCTGTTGATCGCATTCTTCATTGTCGAGGGCGCTGCCTCGATCATGTTCGCGCTCGATCACAAGCGCGAATTATCCGGCCAGTGGGGCTGGATGCTGTTGAGCGGGATCGTCGACCTCGCGCTGGCAATAATGATTTTTTCCGGCCTGCCGAGTACGGCGGCCTGGGCCGTCGGGCTCCTGGTCGGCATCAACATGATATTCGGCGGATCTGCGCTGATCGCGATGGCCCTGCACGCAAGAAAGGGCGCATGATTCCGAAAAGTGGGAACGGGTTTTCGGATAAGATCATGCGCAAACAGGTCAAAATGGCGTAGCGGCTTACGATTCTACTTCGCCGGCTTCCGCCTCGGCCAGCTTGGCGCGCCAATCCGCGCGCTTGAGCATGAACGCGTAGGCCGAAAGCGCGAGCAGGGTGATGCTGACCAGCATCAGGCCGAGCGAAATCGGCCGGCTGAAGAAGATCAGGTAGTTGCCGTTCGACATGATCAACGATTGGCGCAGGCTTTGCTCGAGGATCGGCGAGATCACCAGGCCGAGCACGAGCGGCGCCGGGTCAAAGTCGAATTTGCGCAGCGCATAGCCGAGCACGCCCATGATGAGCATGATCCACACATCGACCACCGAATTGTTCGTTTCATAGACGCCGATGATGCAAAACATGATGATCAGCGGATAGAGATAGGCATAAGGAATTCGCAACACGGTCACGAACACGCTGACCAGCGGCAAGTTGAGCAACAGCAACATGATGTTGCCGACATACATCGATGCAACGAAGCCCCAGAACACATCGGGATGATCGTTGACCAGCGTCGGGCCCACCGACACCCCGTGAATCATCAAGGCACCGATCAGCACCGCCGTGATCGGGCTGGTCGGGATGCCGAGCGCGAGTAGCGGTACGAAAGCGCCTGTTGAAGCGGCATTGTTGGCGGTTTCCGGCCCGGCGACGCCAGCGACAGCGCCCTTGCCGAATTGCTCGGGATGCTTGGAGACGCGCTTCTCCAGCGCGTAGGACAGGAAGCTGGAAATGATGTGCGCCGATCCTGGAATAATGCCGATGATGAAGCCAAGCAACGTGCCGCGCGTGATCGGCATTGCGGCCTCGCCCCATTCCTTGCGCGTCGGCAGCAGGTCGCGCAGGCGCGGTGTGATAATGTCTTTCACGGCGTCGGCGCTCGGCGTCGACAGGATTTCACCAAGGCCGAAAAGGCCCACTGCGACCGGCACGATGCCGATGCCGTCACCCAATTCAGCGAGGTCGAAGCTGTAGCGGAAATGGCCGGTCATGTTGTCGATGCCGATCATGCCGAGCAGCAGGCCAAGGCAGGCCATCAGCAGGGTCCTGATCAGCGAGGACGACGACATATAGGCAAGGAAAATCAGGCCGAGCACGAGCAGGGCGGTGTATTCCGGTGGCCCGAAGCGAATGGCGATCGTCGCCAGCGGTGGCGCCACCATCGTGAGCACCAGCACGCCGAAGGTACCGCCAATCCAGGAGCCGACCGCTGCGATGCAGAGTGCGGCTCCGCCGCGACCCTTCTTCGCCATGGCGTAGCCGTCGATGCAGGTCATCACCGACGAAGCCTCGCCCGGGATGCGCATTAGGATCGATGTGGTGGAGCCGCCGTATTGCGAGCCGTAGTAGATGCCGGCCAGCATGATGATGGCCTGCGTGGCATTGAGGCCGAACGTCACCGGCAACAGAATTGAAATGCCTGCAAGCGGACCGATACCCGGCAGCACGCCGACCAAAGTACCGACGAGACAACCGAGAAACGCGTACCACGCGTTGGCTGGCAGCAGCGCAACGGAAAAACCGAGATAGAGGCTGTGAAGCGTTTGTTCCACGAATCGTCCTAAAAGCCGAATGGGCCCGTGTTAATCGGTGTCTTGAGCACGTAGACAAACAGAACATAGGTGGTCACCACTACGCCCAAGCTGTAGACGGTGGCCGGCAGCAGCCGGCGTCGCTCGATGACGACAAGCAGCGCGAAGATCAACAGCACGTCGGTAGTGAGGAAACCGAGCCATTCGAACACGGCGATCGCCACCGCGGTGAGCGCAACGACCAGGGCCGCATGCTTGGCGTCGCCCCAGGACAGCGTGGCGAAAACCCTGCTCTCGTTCGCGCGCAGCGCCAGCACGAGTCCAAAAAAGATCGTCAGGCCCGCAATAATCTTCGGCATGAAGCCGGAGCCGGGCAATGACAGGTTGCCCGTCGGCAGGTCGCCGCTGAGGGCGATCACCAGCAGTCCGAAGATGATGAAGAAAGCGCCTGCGACGTGGTCCGCGCGCAGAGTCATTGAATGATCCTTGGCGGCTGGCAAAAATCTGGAGCCCCGCGAAGCGGGGCTCCGGCGGCAGCGGTTGTCATCCTTGCACGCGACCGATGGCGTTGATTGCGTCTTCCTGGCGCTTGGCGTCGGCAGCCCAGAACTTGGTGAATTCGGGCTGGTCCATATACGCCAGTTCCTGGCCAAGATTGTCGAGGGTATCGAGGAATTGCTTGCTGTGAGCGGCCTTGTTGAGCCCGTCGCGCAGCGTCGTGATGATCGGCGCGGGCGTGCCCTTCGGAGCGAAAATGCCGACCCAGAAATAATATTCGAGATCGTATCCTTGCTCCTTGAAGGTCGGAACGTCGGGTAGCGATTTGGTGCGCTTGGCGCTTGATACTGCCAGAGCGCGCACTTTGCCGGCACGGATGTGCGGCAATGCAATCGATGTCGGCGACATGAAGAAGTTGACGTTACCGCCCAGCACGGCGGTGACGGCCGGGCCGCCGCCATTGGTCGGCAGATGCCGCATCTCCAGGCCGCCGGCTGATTTTGCGAAAAGCACCGTTGGAATGTGCGACGCGCCGTAAAGGCCGGACGAGCTGAAGATCAGCTTGTTGGGATTGGCCTTGGCATCTGCGACAAGATCTTTCACAGTTTTGTACGGCAAGTCCTTGTTGACGATCATCACGATCGGATCGGCAACGATGCGGGCGAGCGGGATAAAATCGGCATTGGTGAATTTCGGCGAGCGGCCAAACAATTTGTCGACGGCCGCGAAGCCCGAAATTGAAACGATGTGCGTCAGCAGCGTATAGCCATCTGGCTTCGCGGTCGCGACGTATTGCGCGCCCACCGCGCCAGCCGCGCCTGCCTTGTTTTCGAGCACCACCGGCTGCTTGAAAACGGCCTCGAGCGCCGCGTCGAGCGGGCGCGTGATGGTGTCGCTGACACCGCCTGGTGGAAACGGGCTGACGACAGTGATGCTGTGCGAAGGATAAGCGTCTTGCGCGAATGCATTGCGCGACGCCAGCGTGGCGGCGGAGGCAGCGGTACCAACGACGAAACTGCGGCGATCCATTGTCCTTCCCCTCTGTTACTGGTGCCGTTTAAACCGGTCTAGCTTTGAATGAACTGTCGATTATCCCTGTACGCGGCCGATCAGTTTCACCGCTTCATCCGAACGTTTGGCATCTTCCGCCCAGAACTTGGCGAAAGCGGCTGAGTTGAGATAGTCGGGCTCGAGGCCCGCATTGGTGATGGCGGTCTTGAACAAATCGGAATTGGCAGCCTTGTCGATCACGCCATTCAGCGTGGTCACGATGTTGGCCGGCGTGGCCTTCGGCGCGAAGATACCGACCCACAGATAATATTCGACGTCGTAGCCGAGCTCCTTCAGCGTCGGCACATCAGGCAGCGCCTTCGTGCGCTTGCCGCCGAACGATGCCAGCGCCCGCAGCTTTCCGGCCTTGATATGTTGCAGGGTCGCAGAAACCGTCTGCGTGCTGATCTGCGCATTGTTGCCGAGCAGCGCGGTGACGGCCGGCCCGCCGCCATTGGTCGGCAGGTGGCGGAGCTTCGGGATGCCGGTGGCCTTTTCGAGCAGCGCTACCGGCAGATGGGTTGCGCCGTAAAGTCCGCCCGAGCTGTAGATGATCGCCTCGGGGCGCTTTTTGGCGTCGCCAATCAAGTCCTTGAGGGTCTTGTACGGCTGCTGCTCATTGCAGACCACGAGAACCGGGTCGGCGACCAACCGCGCCAGCGGAATGAAATCGGCACGGGTGGTCTTGGGTTGCCGCCCGAACAGCTTGTCGACTTCCTCGTAGCCGGAAATCCCGTTGTTGTGCGACAGCAGCGTGTAGCCGTCCGGCTTTGCGCTGGCGCCAACCTGCGCGCCGACCTGGCCGCCGGCCCCCGCCTTGGTCTCGACCACAACCGGCTGTTTGACGATCGGTTCGAGTGCCGAAGCGAAAGGCCGCGTCACGATATCGTTGACGCCGCCGGGCGGGAACGCGTTGATGATCGTGATTGCATGCGAAGGAAACGCATCTTGCGCAAGCACGGGGCCGGTCGCAGCGAGTGCGGTCGTGCCGATAATAAAGCTACGGCGATTCATCGTGTCCCTCCGGAATTTTTTCGAGGCAAACGGTTCCTTGCCGCGTCAGCCCTGAACACGGCCGATTGCATGCACCGCCGCCTCGACTCGCTTGGCGTCTTCGTCCCAGAACTTCGCGAACGCGGCCAGAGTCGAGATAGTCGACCTCGTCGCCGATATTGTTGATGGCGTTCTTGAACTGATCGCCGGTTGCCGCTTGCTTGATGGCGTCGCCCAGAATTTTCACGACCGGGGCGGGGGTACTCTTCGGTGCGAATACGCCGACCCACAGTGAGAATTCGACGTTGTAGCCGAGTTCCTTCAGCGTCGGCACGTCGGGAGCCGAAGCCGCCCGTTTTGCGCCGAAGCAGGCGAGCGCGCGCAGCTTGCCGGCCTTGATCTGTCCGCTCGCGGCGGCGATCGACGACACCAGCACCTGCGAATTGTTGCCGAGGATCGCGGTCAGCGCCGGACCGCCGCCATTGGTCGGCAGATGTTTCATCTTGATGCCGGTCGCTTGCATGAACAGCGCGGTCGGCAGGTGCAGCGCGCCATACAGCCCCGATGAGCTGAAGGTCAGCTTGTCGGGATTGGCTTTCGCGTCGTCGACCAGTTCCTTGACGCTCTTATAGGGTTGCTGATCGTTGACCAGCAGGACCATCGGGCCGGACGTCAGCCGTGCGATCGGAATGAAGTCGGCGCGCGTGAACTTGGGCTGACGGTCGAACAGTTTGTCGACTTCGGCGAATCCGGAAATCGACACGATATGGATGAGGAGCGTGTAGCCATCGGGCTTGGCGCTGGCGGCAACTTGTCCGCCCAACGCACCGGCCGCGCCGGCCTTGGTCTCGACGATGCAAGGTTGCTTGAGGATCGGTTCGAGCAGCGCGGTGAGCGGCCGGCCGACGACGTCGGCGGCGCCGCCTGGAGGAAACGGATTGATGAAAGTGATGGCGTGGGACGGATAGGCGTCCTCGGCGAAAGCGGGGCGGATGCCAAGAGTGGCGGCGGCAGCAGCGCTGCCAGCGACGAAAGTGCGTCTATCCACGTGAGTCCTCCCTGGAAATGCTTGTTTTTGCCGGGATTTGGCCCGGCCTTGTTGTTGGATGGGATGCTATCGCCCGGCGTGGTGGGCAATCAAGCATCAATGATTGCCACTGCTCGCGTCCAGCCGGCCGAGCCGCCGCGCACTTTCACTGGAAAACAGCTCACCGTGAAGCCCTTGGCCGGCAGCGCCTCGAGATTGTGCAGCTTTTCAATGTGGCAATAGCCGATGTCGCGGCCGGCACGGTGACCCTCCCAGATCAGCGATGCGTCGTGCGTGTCGGCGTATTTCTTCATCGTGTAGATAAAAGGCGCGTCCCAACTCCAGCCATCGGTGCCGGTCACGCGTACGCCTCGTTCCAGCAGATAGAGCGTGGCCTCGCGTCCCATGCCGCAGCCTTTGGCGACGTAGTCCGGACGGCCGTAGGCGGCGCCGGCGCTCGTATTCACGACAACAATCTCGAGCGGGGAAAGCGTGTGGCCGATACGCTTGAGTTCGGCCTCGACATCCGCGGCGGTCGCCACATAGCCGTCGGGGAAGTGCCGAAAATCGAGCTTCACGCCGGGCTGGAAGCACCAGTCCAGCGGCACCTCGTCGATGGTGATGGCGCGCTTGCCGTGATCCATCGTCGACGCGAAATGCCAGGGCGCATCGAGATGCGTCGTGCAATGCGTCGACAGGCGGACCCATTCGAAGCCCCAGCCTTCGCCGTCCGGCAAATCCTCTTTTTTCAGTCCAGGGAAAAATTTGAGGACGTCGGCCGCCGTCGCCTGATGATCGAGATACTCGATCTTCGGGCCGTAGCCGGGAGGATCGGCTGCCACGTCGTTCTCGAGCGGCACCGAAATGTCGATGACCTTGCGCGGCATGGCGGTTGATGCCGTGGATCAATTGGCCGGCGTGAGATCTGTCCCCATAATCTCCGCACGACGGCCTTTGGCCTCGGCCGCCGGGAAATTGAGTTCGATCTTCACGCCGTTGGGATCAATCAGGAAGAGCTGATAGAGGCCCTGATTGTCGACCTGCCGTTCTTTGAATTCGATTTTTCGCTGCTTCAGGTTGGCAATCATTTCGTCGAGGCCGCTGCAGCGGAAGGCGAGGTGGTCGACGACGCCGGAGCCGTAGGTGTCAGTCGATTGTTGGCCGGCATATTTCAGTCGTGCTTCGGAAACGTTCTTGCCGCCTTCGGCAATGTGCAGCACGTCAGTGTTGCCGATATAGAGCCAGTACACCGGTACCTTGAAATCCGGATGTGGCCCGACTTTCATGCCGAGCACGTCGACATACCAGTTCTTGGTGCCTTCCATGTCGGCGGTCTGGATGAGCGCGTGCTCGAGGTGCGACAGTGGCATGGCGTTTCCTCCGTAAATTCGCAAAGCTTGCGCGTTGCTTGCTCGTTGCTTGCGCGAGTTTCGCTATAGTGTCAGTCAACACAACGGCGCTGTCTAGGAGTTCAATATGCCTGCTTATTGGGTTGCACGTTCCAAAATCAACGATCCTGTCGAGTATAAAAAGTACACGGACCTTGTGCCCGGCATCATCGCCAAGTTCGGCGGCAAGGTGCTGGCCCGGGGCGGACGTTTTCAGATCATGGAAGGTCCAGACAAATTCCACCGTTTCATCGTGATCGAATTCCCGACCCTCGAGCAGGGCGTCGCCTGTTTCACATCGCCGGAATACGACAAGGCCGCCGCCTTCCGGCGCAGCGGCGCAGGTGAGGTCGAGACCATCATGGTTGAAGGCGTGTAATCCTTTTATCGCAGGTGGTGGGCCACTGGCGTGGGCAGGCTGGTTGGGCTAAAAATCCCTCAAAACCACAATAATTTGGGAGGGAAACGATGCTGCGATACCTGAAGTTCGCGACGTTTGGGGCGGCGGTGGCCGCGCTCGCCGCCATGCTGGCGGTACCGGCCACGGCACAAGACAAGCAGCCGATCAAGATCGGCTTCGGCATGGCGGAAACCGGCCCGCTCGGACCGAACGGCAAGTCCGCGCTGCTCGCGATGGAAATCTGGGTGGAAGAAACCAATGCCAAGGGCGGCCTGCTCGGCCGGCCTGTGCAACTCGTCCACTACGACGACCAGAGCAATCCGTCGACGGTGCCGGGCATCTACACCAAATTGCTCGATGTCGACAAAGTGGATGTCATCGTCGGCGGCTACGGCACCAATATGCTGGCGCCGGCCATGCCGATCGTGATGCAGCGCAAGAAGGTTTTCCTCGGCCTCTATGGCTTGGGCGTCAACACCGACTTCAAGTATGACCGCTACTTCGCAATGATCCCGTCGGGACCGGAGCCGAAAACCTCGTTCACCAAAGGCTTCTTCGACACGGCGATGGCGCAAAATCCGAAGCCGACGACTGTCGCGATCGTGGCTGCTGACGCCGAGTTTTCGAAGAATGCATCCGATGGTGCGCGCGAGAATGCCAAGAAGGCGGGCCTGAAGATCGTTTACGACAAGAGCTATCCGCCCTCGACCACCGATTTTGCGCCGATCGTGCGCGCGATCCAGGCGACGAATGCGGATCTGGTGGTGATCTGCTCGTATCCGCTCGACTCCGTTGGCATGGTGCAGGCGGTGAACGAGGCCGGCCTCAAGCCGAAGATGATCGGCGGCGCGATGGTCGGACTGCAATCGACCGTGTTCAAGACCAAGCTTGGTCCTGCGCTCAATGGCTTCATGAACTACGACTTCTGGCTGCCCGCGAAATCGCTGATGTTCAAGGGAACCGCTGAGTTCATGCAGAAGTATCAGGAGCGCGCGGCCAAGGCCGGCGTCGATCCGCTCGGCTATTACATGGCGCCGTTCAGCTATTCCTATCTGCAGGTGCTGGGAGAGGCGATTACCGAAACCAAGAGCCTCGACGATGCCAAGCTTGCGGATGCCCTGCGCAAGACCACGTTCAAGACCATCGTCGGCGAGGTCAAATTCGCGCCGAATGGTGAATGGGCAAAGTCACGGGTCTTCCAGGCGCAATTCCGTGGCATCAAGGGCAATGGTGTCGACCAGTTCAAGAACCCTGACACCTTGGCGATCATCACGCCGGCTGAGTACAAGTCAGGCAATGTGATTTATCCTTATGAAAAGGCCAGACAATAGGCCTTTCCCACCTTGCCCACCGTGTGGGTTCTAAAACGCGGCGCGGCGTCAGCCGCGCTGCATGCGTTGGCCACCAGCGCTTTCGCTTTTCTCTACCGTATGCAGGTGGACCATTACGTCTGGCGCGGTATATTTATACATCGAGA
The DNA here is from genome assembly GCA_963762485.1 of uncultured Pseudomonadota bacterium. Lineage (GTDB taxonomy): Bacteria > Pseudomonadota > Alphaproteobacteria > Rhizobiales > Xanthobacteraceae > Pseudolabrys. The sequence continues at coordinate 242,078 of CAVXLE010000005.1, forward strand.
TAAAATGAGACGTATGGGAGGACAACATATGCTGCAAAAACTTAAATCCCGGACATCTGCCTGGGTCGCAGGGACGGCGCTCGCCGTCGCGGCTTGCGCAATGTTCGTGGGGGCGGCCACCGCTCAAGACAAGGAGCCGATCAAGATCGGCTTCAGCATGGCGCTCAGTGGCCCGCTATCGCCGAACGGCAAGCAGGCGCTGCTCGGCATGAAGATCTGGGAAGAAGAGACCAATGCCAAGGGCGGCCTGCTCGGGCGTCCGGTTAAACTGGTCTACTACGATGATCAATCCAATCCCTCGACGGTTCCCGGCATCTACACCAAGCTGCTCGACGTCGACAAAGTCGATCTTGTGGTCGGCGGCTACGCGACCAACATGGTGGCGCCTGCCATGCCGGTGGTCATCCAGAAGAAGAAGACTTTCGTCAGCCTGTTCGCGCTCGATGTGAACCACGACTTCAAATATCCGAAATACTTCTCCGTGCTGCCGACTGGACCGAAGACCAAGCCGTCTTTCACCGAGGGCGTGTTCCAGATCGCGCAACAACAAAATCCAAAGCCGACAACAGTTGCGTTGGCGGCCGAGGACGCCGAATTCTCACGCAACGCTTGCGAGGGCGCGCGCGAGAACGCCAAAACCTTCGGCACGAAGATCGTCTACGACAAGACCTTCCCGCCCGGCACGACCGACTTCTCGCCGGTTGTCCGTGCGCTGCAAGCCGCGAATGCCGATATCGTGATCATTTGCTCGTATCCGCTGAGTTCAGTCGGCATCGTGCTGGCGATCAACGAACTCAACTACAAGCCGAAGATCATCGGCGGCGCCATGGTCGGTTTGCAGGCCACGGTGTTCAAGAGCAAGCTCGGACCCAAGCTCAACGGCATCGTGAACTACGAGACTTGGGTGCCATCTGAAAAAATGATGGCACCGGCTGCCGGCTTCTTCAAAAAATACCAGGACCGCGCGAAGGCTGAAGGCGTCGACCCGCTCGGCTACTATCTCGGTGGCTGGGGTTACGCCTACATCAATCTGCTGGGTGAGGCGGTCACCGCGGCGAAGAGCATCAATGATGACAAGGTCGCCGAGGCTCTGCGCAAGGGCACTCACAAGACCATCATGGGCGATTGGGCCTACGGTCCTGGCGGCGAATGGACCAAGTCCGGCATGATGCAGGTGCAGTATCATGGCATCAAGGAAGGCGCCGGGCTCGAGACCTGGAAGGGCATGAGCTACCAGACCGTGCTGACGCCGAAGGAATTGGCGACCGGCAAGGTGATCTATCCTTACGAGAAGGCGAAGTGAGCTAGCCGCGCTTCATTGGCACAAAAGAAAATCGGCGCGGGAGAAATCCCGCGCCGTTTTGTTTAAGTCGAATTCAATCTCCGCTCATTCCCGCGCATAGCCGTCCGAAGGACGGCGTGCTTCGCACGCCTATGCGGCAATCCAGCCATTTATTAATCAGTTCGTAACTTAGGGACTATTTCCGACCCTGCGCAAATACGTACCTCATGACCAGTCGTTGATGTCCGGGAGGAGTGACGTCTCGAAAGCCAGCCTTCTGAAAAGTCGCGGGCGGTCCCATGTAGGTATACAAACGAGATCCGGGCTCGACGGGATAGCCCTCAACGACATTTGCACCTTGGGAGCGCGCGTAATCTAGTGCAGCTGTGAGAAGCCCAAGCGTCACTTGCCTACGTCTCAAGTGACGATCGACGAAAAAACAAACTACTGACCAAACTGGCATGTCGTCGATCCGTGGAAGCGCCTTGTAACGCTCCAGAGCCTCGTAGGTCTCACGAGGTGCGATCGAACACCAGCCCACAGGCTCGTCCATAGCATATGCAAGAACGCCGACCGGTACGCCGTCATTGACCCACTTCTTTAGCTTTGCGGCTCGGGTTTCCTTAGTGGATTTCTGATACTCGGTGCTCTTCATCCTCCAGCGCATGCAAGAGCAATAACCAAACTTGCCGTGGCACGCCGAAAAAAAAGTGAGATCGGACAAGGAGTCGCTGGTAACAGCCTGATACCTGATTTCTGGCCCTTGCATGCCCATTTGATTAAGCGGCTTTCGCGGCGAGCGGATGAGAGTCGCTTCACATCCCCAGATAAAACTGGCGGATCAGGTCGTTGTTGTTGAGCTCGTCGGCCGAACGGCCTTCAAAGGCGATCTTGCCGTGCACGATCACGTAGCCGCGATCGGCGATGCGAATGGCCTGTGTGAAGTTTTGCTCGGCCATCAGCACGGTGAGCTGATAGTGGTCCTTGAGTTGCTTGATGGCATCGATGGTGCGCGCGACCAGCAACGGCGCAAGACCCACTGAGGGTTCGTCAACCAGAAGGATGCGCGGCGCCAGCATCAGCGCGCGTGCGAGCGCCAGCATCTGCTGCTCGCCGCCGCTCATGCTGCCGGCAAGCTGGCGGCGCCGTTCGGCCAGCCGCGGAAATGCTTCGAAGGCGAATTCGAGATTGCTCTTGATCTGCGCACGAGCCTTGGCTCGGAATGCACCGAGCAGCAAATTCTCTTCCACCGTCAATTTCGGGAACAGCCGGCGGCCTTCCGGAACCAGCGCGATGCCGAGATCGACGATCTCTTCCGTGCTGCGGCCGACCAGATCGTGTTTTTCGCCGTCAATCTCAGCAATGATCCGGCCAGCGGTCGGCCGCACGATGCCCATCACGCACTTCATCAGCGTGCTTTTGCCGTTGCCGTTGGTGCCGAGCAGGGCGACCGTCTCTCCGGCCTTGACGTTGATCGAGACGTCCTCGATCACCCGCACCGCGCCATAGGCGGCGTTCACGTTTTCGATGGTGATGCTACTGGCCAAGATAAGCCCTCACCACTTCGGGGTCGCGTACGACGTCTTCCGGCTTGCCATCAGCAATTTTCTTGCCGGATACCAGCACGGCCAGCCGCTGCGAGAAGCTCATCACCGCGCTCATGATGTGCTCGATCAGAATGACCGTGATGCCGCGCTCGTTGAGCCGGACCAGCAGCGTCAGAATGTCCTCGATTTCCGAATGCGACAGGCCGGCCATGGATTCGTCGGCGATCAATAATTTCGGCTCAGCCGCCATGGCGCGCGCCAGTTCGAGCTTGCGCATCTCGACCTGAGTGAGGTCGCGCGGCATCTTTTTGGCCTTCGCGGCGAGGCCCACCATGTCGAGCAATTCGTGACAGCGGGTGTCGAGGTCGCCGGCTGAACGCAGCGGGCCAAGGCGCGCATGCACGGTATAGAGCAAGGGGATCCGTAGATTGTCCGCCAGCGTCATGCTGTGGAACGGGCGCGGCAGTTGGAAACTGCGCGCGAGACCATGATGGGTGCGCTGATGCGCAGCAAGGCCATCCATGGTCTGGCCGTCGAAGATCACGCTGCCGGTCTCGTTCTGCAACGTACCGCAGATGCAATTGACCAGCGTACTCTTGCCGGAGCCGTTGGGGCCGATCAGTCCCAGCCGCTCGCCCGGCTCGACCTCGAGTTCGATGCCGTCGAGCGCGACGAATCCGCCGAACCGCTTGCTGATATTGTCGACATGCAGCACCGCGGTCATTGCTGCCTCCGCCGCAAACGTTCCTGCACCAGACCGATCAATCCGTTGGGCGCGATAATGACAAAGGCGACGAGCATCAGACCGACGATCAGCAGGTTGACCGCAGAAGAGATCGTTACTGTTGCGTATTGTTGTGCGGAGCCGAGCAGGACGGCGCCGACCAGCGGGCCGACCCAGCTCGTGGTGCCGCCAATCATCGGCATGGCAATCGAATTGACCGCGTATTCCAGGCCGAAGGCGGAGGACGGCTGCAAATAACCGATGTAGTAGGGGAACGGCGCGCCGGCCATGCCCATGAAGGCGCCCGACAGTGTAGTAGCGATCAGCTTGAGGCGCAGCGTCGGCACGCCGCAAGCCTCGGCCGCGAGCTCATCGTCGCGAATGGTGGCAAAGCCAAAGCCGAGTTGCGAGCGCTCGATGGTACGTGCGGTCGCTAGTGCGACCACCGCAAGGATCAGCATCAGCACGAACAGATATTCAATGTAGCTGGCTTGCCAGCCACCGATTTCCAGATTTTCCGGCCGGATGATGTAGGCACCACGTGAGCCGCCGACGAAATCCCAGTTGACGATCAGGGTTTGCAGCACGACCGCCATTGCCAACGTAGCGATGGCGAAAAAGGAGCCGCGCAGCCGCAAGGTCAAATATCCCATGCCGAAGCCGATCACGCCGCAGACGCAGGCGCTGACGATGATGAGAACGGGGATCGGCAACGGGAAAATATGGTGCAGGATACCGGCGATGCCTTCGGAAAACCAGTCGTCGATCTCGCCCTCGAACTTGATCAGCGCAACCGAACTGTAGGCACCGAGTGCGAAGAAGGCGGCCGAGCCGAAATTCACGTAACCACAATAACCGCCGAGAATATTCCAGGCGGTTGCCAACACGATGAATTGCAAAATCGTGTAGCCGGCAAAAAACAGATAGTCGATGCCCATCCAGTGTCCGAACGCCAGGACCGCGGCACCGGCCAAGATCGCAACGAGTGAGAATTTCACTATGTTCACGTGGCTTACCGTCCCAAAAGGCCTGCTGGCCGGAAGGCGAGGGTGAGGAGCAGAAAGCCGAAAGCCACCGCCGGCGCCCATGATGGACCATAGAACGTGGCGGTCAGGCTCTCGACGACACCAAGCAAAAGCGCGGCGATCAGCGTGCCAGGCATGCTGCCAAGGCCACCGAGCACGCAAATCGCGAATACTCGGCCGATATATTCGCGCCCAACCGAAGGCTCGACCGGTTGTATGATAATCAGCAGTGCACCGGCAACGGCGGCAGTTGCAATCGAGAGTCCGAATGCAATGCGCTTGATCCGGATGGGGTCGACCGCCATCAATTGCAGCGCCAGTTGGTCCTGCGACACCGCCATGATGGCGCGACCGGTGAAAGTGCGCGTGATGAAGAGCTCGATCGCCGCAAACAGCACCAGCGCTGCTCCGCAAGGCACCAACATGCGCAACGGTAGATCGATGATGCCGAGATGCAGGCTTGGGCCGATATAGGCGGCTTCGACGTAGCGGTAGTCGACGCCGAACACCAGGATCAGCGTGACCTCGGTAACGAACAAGAGGCCGAAGAAAAACGCGAGCCCGCGCAGGGATTCCTGGCCGCGCCGCTCAAACGATAAATAGTAGACCTGATAGACCAGCGCGCCGAGCGCAAAGAACACCGGCAGCATCAGGATGCTGACGACAATCGGATCAACGCCGAAGTTGATGTTGATAAAATAGGCGAGATAGGAACCGAGAATGATGAAGGCCGGATGCGCGATGTTGACAATGTCGAGCATGCCAAACGAGATCGACACGCCGGCGGTGACAGCGGCGTAGAAGCCGCCGAGCAACAGCCCCGCGACAACAGCGTTGATCAGGAGATCGAAGGAAATATCCATACGCACTTAGACCGGCATCGCTGCCGCGGCGTGTCGCATTTTTTCTTCGATCAGGCAAATTGCCCGTCGAAATGCGGCGGCCACGATCGGCGTGTCGAATCTGCCGGTATCACTCCCCTCTGAAGCCTTCGTGATTTTTCTTATCCCACAGCGGCCGTCCCGCCGCCATGCGCAGTTTTGTTGCAGTCTGCAGGAAGCCCGGCGGCTTGGCTAGCCTGTTGATCGGTCAGTCAAAGCCTTGCCTGCGCGGCGAAATGAAACGCCCGCCGTGGGCTGCTGCCTACCGGCGGGCGTATCAACGATAGGTGGACTATGCGGCGGCGGACTGCGGCCTTACGCCAGCCGGCAGCGGCATCGGCTTATTGGCGCTGTCCTTGAATTCGACGGTCATGAAGACCATTTCGCGGTCGCCGAGATTTTCGAGATCGTGCACCTTGAATTCGCCTTTGCCGTAGCTCTCGTGACGCGTTTCGCCCGGCTGATAGGTGTACTCGACGGTGGTGCCGTCATGCACATGCTGGCGGCCGCGCCCACCGGACACAGAGGTCCAGAAGTAGTCGAGCACGTGGCGGTGGAAGCCGATGCGCTCGCCGGGGGCGAGACGGATGATCCACACGCGGGTCCGTTCGTTTTCCGACAGCAGCGTCGATCCGACGCAGGGATTCGGATTCTTGTTCTCGCGCTCGAATTCGGCGGCAATGTCAGCCGGCCACTGCGACTTTTCCTTTTTCTCGGCAGTCTTGTCGAGCATGGTCAGTGCCATGGGAAATTCCTCCAAAGCTGTTGGCTGTCATATATAGGATAAATGGGTAAACGGAAAGATCGAGGCTGACCAAGTGACCGGGGCTCGTTTGGGACGCGCAATAATTGTCGGTGGCTCGATGAGCGGCCTCCTGAGCGGCCTTTTACTGCGGCGGGCCGGATGGGCAGTGGATATTTACGAGCGTGTGGACAGCGAATTGTCCGGCCGCGGCGCGGGGATTGTAGCCCAGTATGAATTGATCGAACGGTTGCGTGGGCTCGGTCTCGCCACCGATGCGCTTGGTGTCCACATCACAACCCGCAAGATTCTCGATGCGCAGGGGCGCCTGACGCATGAAATCGAATGCCCTCAGGTGCTCACCGCCTGGGAGCGGGTCTATCGGTTGTTGCGCGACGCCTTTCCGCCCGAGCGATATCACCGCGGGCGCGGCCTCGCAAAGTTCACGCAAGATGCCGCAGCGGTGCGGGCGCATTTTTCCGATGGCGAAATCATTGAAGCCGATCTGCTGGTCGGTGCAGACGGCATCCGCTCCACCGTGCGCCAGCAATGTCTGCCGGACGTCATGCCGCGCTATGCCGGTTATTCTGCATGGCGAGCGCTGATCGCCGAATCCGCTTTCCCGCCCGACGTGCATCGCGAACTGTTCGAGTACATGGCCTTCGGTTTGCCGCCAGGCGAACAATTCCTCGGTTATCCGGTTGCGGGGCCGGACAACGATCTTCGACCGGGTCACCGCCGTTACAACGTGGTCTGGTATAGGCCCGCCGACGAGACGACCAAGTTGCAGTGGTTGCTGACCGACGAGCGTGGGGTGACGCACGCGATTTCAATTCCGCCGCCGCTAATCCGTCGCGAGGCGATCGCAGAAATGCGCGCCGACGCCGAGCGGCTGGTCGCTCCACAATTTCGCCAGATCGTGCGGCTGATCGAGGAACCGATCCTGCAGCCGATCTACGATCTGGAGTCGCCACGCATGGCTTTCGGCCGGGTGGCAATCGTGGGCGATGCGGCTTTCGTTGCCCGCCCGCACGTCGCCGCCGGAGTTTCCAAGGCGGCCGATGACGCGGCCGCGCTGGCGGAGGCGTTGCAGCGCGAGCCCGATGTCGAGCGCGCGCTCAAACGTTTCGAAACGGCGCGGCTCACCGAAAATCACCGCATCATCGAGCGCGCGCGCCATCTTGGCGCGTATCTGCAGGCAAGCCGCACGCAGGAGGAGCAGGCTCGCGCCGGGCGGCACAGCGATGACGCAGCGGTTATCGCGGAGACGGCGGTTTTGGATTTTTTGTACGCCTGAGCCGTTACAGCCCCAGCAACTTCTTGGCGTTGCCGCCGGCCAGCGCGGCGCGGGTGCTGTCGTCGAAACTGGCGACAGAATTGATATGGCCGATCGGGTCATATTCCAGCATGTCGAACGGATAGTCGGTGCCCATAACGATGCGGTCGGCGCCGAAAGTGTTCACCAGCGCCTCAAGCTGATGCGGCGTAAAAACGACCGTGTCGAAATAGACGTTCCGCCGCAGGTAGGTTGTCGGCGGCTTCGGCAAATTGCCGTGCGCATCCGATCGGGCGCCCCAGGCATGATCGATGCGGCCGGAATAGGCACCGAGGAAGCCGCCGCCGTGCACGGCCAGAACGCGAAGCTTCGGATGCCGTTCGAAGACGCCGTCGAAGAGCAGGTAGTGCAGCGCCACAGTGGTGTCGAGCGGATTGCCGATCACGTTATTGAAGTAAAAACGCGCGAAACGCTGCGGCTGGGTGAAACCGGTCGGGTGGATCAGCACCAGTGCGTCGAGTTCCTCGGCTTTCTTCCAGAACGGCGCGAAAGCAGGATCGGATAGCTCCTTGCCGTTGACGTTGGTGAGAATCTCGACGCCCTTGAACTTGAGCTGCTTCATGCAACGCTCAAGCTCTTTCGCCGCCTCATTGCCATCCTGCATCGGCACGCCGCCGAGCCCAACCAGCCGGTTGCTATGCTTGCCGACATATTCGGCAATTCCATCGTTGAGGGCGCGGGCAGCCTGCACGCCGACATCGACAGGCAGGTAATAATAGATTTGCGGCGGCGCTGGGCAGATGAGCTGCGTATCGACGCCCATCTCGTCCATCACGCTAAAGCGTTCGTCCGTCGTGCTGATGCGCGTGCGGATGTCGGCCGCCTGCTTTGCCATCAGTGCCTGCGTCTCGGGCGTCGAGTCCTGGACCAGCGGATCGGTAGATTGCTTGAGATGCGGCGTCACGATCTCGGCGACGCGTGGCACCGCGACATGCGCGTGCATATCGACGGTGAGGCTTTTCGGCCGCACGTCGCGCCCGGGCTTGCCGTGCTTGCGCGCAGCGGTATCCGCATATTTGTTCCAGATCTCAGCCATTTCGCATTGCCTCTGTTGTTGCGTCATGCGCGGCCGTGCGCCGAGCATTCACGCTTTCGTGTGGGAACTTCCTAAAACACCCCAAGGTGCTGGCGCAAATCCACGCCGTCTTTTTCGAGTTTGGCCGGCGTGGAGACCACCGCGACGCGCCCGGTATTGAGGATGACGATGTCGTCGGCGACGTCAAACACCAGTTTCGGATTCTGCTCGACCAGCACGATCGACAGTCCGCTTTCTTTCAGCTTGCGGATTGTGGCCATCACCTCAGCGACGATTTGCGGCGCCAGTCCTTCCGACGGCTCGTCCATCAGCAATACGCGTGGATTGCCCATCAGAGCGCGGCCAATAGCCAGCATCTGTTGCTCACCGCCCGAAAGATGCGCAGCGATTTGATTGCGGCGCTCGGAGAGGCGGGGGAACATCCCGAACACGGTGTCGGTCGTCCAGGGTGCGTGTTTGCTGCCGGCGTCGGGCTTGCGGGCGGCGACCGCCAGGTTTTCCCGCACGCTCAGGCTTTTGAAGATGCGGCGGCCCTGCGGGACCAGCGCGACGCCACGCGCGGCAATCATCTCCGGCGACAGGCCGCTCACCTGCTCCCCGAATACCGTCACCTCGCCCTGGCGTGGCGGCAGCAGACCCATGGTGACATTCATGCAGGTTGATTTGCCGGCACCATTGCGGCCGAGCAGGCCGAGCATGCGTGCTTCGCCGAGCTCGAACGACACGTCGCCCAGCACGTGGCTGTCGCCATAAAAGGCGTCGATGTGGCTGAGGCTGAGTGCGCTAGTGGCCAAGATAGACCTCCCGCGTACGGGGATCGGCGACCACTTCGGCGCGGTTGCCTTCGACAATCACTTCACCGAAATGCAGAAGCGTGATTCGCTCGGCGAATTCCAGCGCGACGTCCATATTATGTTCGATCATCACAATCGTGACGTCGCGCGGGATGGCCAGCAACAATTGCTTTACGTCGCGGCGCTCGTCGATCGACAGACCGGCGAACGGTTCGTCGAGCAACAGCACTTTTGGATTCTGCGTCAGCGCCATTGCAATCTCGACGCGACGGCGTTCCCCGTAGGACGTCTGCGCCAGGGGCCGGTTCGCAATATGGCCGAGGCCGACCCGCTCCAGCGCGGCCTGCGCGTGTTCGACGAAGTGACCCTGCCGTTTGAGGTCGATCAGCGGATTCCAGCGCGCCGGCGACAGGCCGAGCAGTGCCAAGGTGACATTGTGAAGAATGGTGTTGCGCGCAAACAACGTGATGATCTGGTAGGTGCGTGCCATACCGAGGTGAGGGCGGCGGCGGCTTGGCACTTTGGTGATGTTTTGGCCAAACAGATGAATTGAGCCGGAATCCGGCGTCAGCTCACCGGTAATCAGATTGAACAATGTGGTCTTGCCGGCGCCATTGGGGCCGATGATCAATCGCCGCTCGCCTGGTTCGACATTGAGATCGACACTGCGAGTCACGTGAAGACCGCCGAAGGATTTGGTCAGACCGGAAACTGTCAGCGCGGTCATGGCTTTGCCTCCACGCCACCACGCACCGCGTCAGTGTCGCGCTTGCGCCACGCCAGCCGCCACAGCCGCACGGTGCCAGGAACCAGACCTTCCGGCATCAGGATGACGATCGCGACGAAAATTGCGCCGAGCAGGAAATTCCATCGTTCGATGAAGCCGCTCACCACGGTCTTGACCACCACCACGAGGCCCGCGCCGACGATCGGCCCGAGCAGCGTGCCCGGGCCGCCCGCAATCACCATCAGCAGCACTTCGGCCGACGAGGTGAGGGCCAACGTCTGCGGGCTGATGAATTGCGTGTAGTAGACAAACAGGATGGCTGACACCGACGTCAGCAAGCCGGAAAACAGGCACGCGTAAAATCGGATCGCCCAAACGTGGTATCCGAGGGCATTCATGCGGCGCGGCTGGTCCCTTGTACCCATCAGCGCGGCGCCAAACGGCGAGCGCACGAACACCGCCATTGCCGCAAGCGACAGCAGGAATGTGATGAGTGTCGCGTAGTAGAATGTATTCACGTCGGACAGCGAATAGCCGAACGGTTCGGGGCGTGTCTTCAGACTCAGTCCGTTGTCACCGCCGGTGAGGCTGATCCACCGATAGGCGAGGCCCCACAGGATTTCGCCCAAAGCCAGCGTGATCATAATGAAGCCGATGCCGGTTGAACGCAGCGACAGCGCGGCAAAGATCGCCATCGAAACCAGGCTGATCACCAGTGCGATGAGGATCGCCGCGGGGTGACCGAATCCGAGTTGCAGCATGTAGCCGGTGGCATATGCAGTCACGCCAAACAGGCCGGCATGACCAAGCGAAACCAGTCCGGCGTAGCCCACCAGCACGTTCAGCCCGAGCGCGAAGATCGCGTAAAACAGGATCTGGCTGGCGACGTTGATGTAGTAGATGCCGGACATCCAGTACGGCAGCGTGGCGAGCGCCACGAATGCGATGCCCAGTGCGAGCAGGCGCGCGTTCATGGCACGTGCCTTCCGAACAAGCCCTGCGGCCGGAGCAGCAGGACCAGCAACATCGGCAGAAAGAGGACAAAATAGGCAAGCTCGGGCAGGAGCGCCTGGCCGAAATTGTAGATAAAGCCGACGATGATGCTGCCGACGAAAGAGCCGAGCAGGCTGCCTGTGCCGCCGAGAATCACCACCACCAACGCCAGCGGCAGCATGTCCTGATCGAGCCCGGGATAGACCGACAGGATCGGCCCGCCAATGATGCCGGCGAAGGCCGCAAGCCCGGCACCGAGCGCGAAGACGATTGTGAACAGCTGCGATACGCGGATGCCAACCACGCGCGCCATGTCCGGATCGTCGACGCCGGCGCGGATCATGGCGCCGAGGCGTGTGCGATCCAGCAATAGCCAAAGCCCGACGGCGAATATGATCGCGATCACGATGATCGCGAGACGATAGGCCGGAAACACCAGGACACCGAATCGTGCAAAGCCCTCAAGCTCGGGCGGCGTCGGAACCGAGATCGGATCGCCGCCCCAGATCATCAGGCAGAGATCGGCCGCCATGAACGACAGGCCGAGTGTCACCAGCACCTGCGCCAGTTGATCGCCGGGCATGCGTCGCAGGAGCAGCCGTTCCGCCAGCGCACCGAGCGCCGCCACCGTCAGCGTTGCAAGCACGGCGGCGAGCCAGAAATTCAACTGGAACCCGTGGATGCCCAGAACGAAGGTGACGCCGACATAGGCTCCCACCATGAAGAGAGAGCCGTGCGTCAGGTTCGGGATGCGCATCAGCCCGAAGATGAGGGAAAAGCCCGCCGACAGCAGGAACAGCAGCCCACCAAAAGTGATGCTGTTGACCGCCAGCACCAGCCAAAAATTCATGGTCGCCGTCGTCCCGCGCTCGCCTTGTCAAAGAATCGCGGGCGCCTGTGCGGCGCCCGCGTAACGTCTTGCATCAGGATTTAAGCGGCGGGAAGTCGCGCGAATATACCGGTTGCTGGAGGAACTTCTGCTCGTCGTAGGTCCAGAACTGACTCACATTCGTGTAGGTCTTGATCGTCGTGTTGACGAGCTTGCCACCGACCTTCTCGCATTTGCGGATGTACATGTTGCCAACTGCGTTTCCGAAGCGATCGAACTTGACCGGCCCACGCGGCGTATCGGAGAGGGACACTGACCTTAGGGCTTTCATGAATTCGGCCTTGTCGTCGCTCTTTCCGCCGGATTTCTTCAGCGCTTCGTCAATGACCATGCAGTTGATGTAGAGACCGGCAGCATAGAAGCCGGGATCCAGGTTGAAGTTCTTTTGCATGCCGGCGACGAAGCGTTTGTTCGCCTCGGTCTGCGCGTCGAGGGTGTACGGGCACGAACTGATGAGTCCGACAGCTTCGTCGCCATAGCTGCGCAACAGCGCGTCGTCGCCGCCGGTCTGGCCGGTAACGACGGGGAACTTGAGGCCCGCGCTGGCGTATTGCTTCATGAACTTCAATGGATTTCCGCCGGCGAAGCCCTGGCAGACGCCATCGCAATCCGCAATCTGTGCGAGATAAGGCGTGTAATCCGGGGTGGCGAGTGGCGGCCACAGCTTCTTCAGGATCTTGCCGCCGTTGTCTTCGAACGTCTGCTGAAAGCCGCCCATCTGTTCGTAGCCGAAGGCGAAGTCTTCGGAGATGGTGATCATCTTTTTCAGCTTCATTTCCTTCGCAGCATAGTCCGCCATCGGATGCATCGCCTGCGATGAGCAGGCCGAAGCGCGCAGGAAATACGGGTTTGGACGACGCTGAGTCAGATCCTCGGCAGCGGCGAGGCTCAGGAGTGGCGTCTTCGCCTGCGCGATGTAGTCGGTGATCGCCAGCAACTCGAAGGCAGCCAGCGGTCCGATGATGGTGTCGACCTTGTCACGCTCGACCAGTTCCTGCGCTTTCGTCTTGGCGCCGGCCGGGCTGCCGCCTGTATCGGCTGAAACGAAATCCACCTTGCGGCCGGCAAAGGTGTAGTCCTTCTCCTTCAGATACGTGATGACGCCCTGCTCCATCTGGATGCCGCCTTGCGCGAGCGGTCCTGTCTTGATGGTGAGCAGGCCGAGCTTGAACGGCGCCGCTTGCGCGATCGCCGGTGCCGGAAATTTGAAGGTCGCTGCTACTGCGCCAGCGGCTGTTCCGGCCAAAAATTTACGACGGTTGACCTTGCGAGACATTACGTTCCTCCCTGTACGCCCTTGCGGGGCTCATATTTTGATCGGCCATGGTCGCATCTTTTGCGGGCCGCCAAATCTAGTGACGCAAAGTGACTGACATTGCGGACCGCCATGCCCCACCGGCGGGCCAATTACCCCCATCATCGGCCAAGCCGTTCCATGATGTAAAGCCCGGTCGGGTGCGGCCACCCGGCGCGCCCGTCCGCGCCGATGGGCAAAGCGTTTGTACAACCCCGACTTGAGTTGTTCTGGAGTTAAATGCCGAGATAGCTGGACTTGATCTCGTCGTTTGCGCGCAATTCCTCCGGCTTGGCGGAATAGACCACCTGGCCCTTGCTCATGACATGCACATAGTCGACGAGCTTGAGCGCGAGATGTGCGTTCTGCTCGACCAGCAGAATGGAAAGGCCTTCTTTCTTCAGCGTGCCGATTGCCTCCCAAAGGCCCTGGATGATAATCGGCGCCAGGCCTTCCGAGGGCTCATCCATGATCAAACAATCGGGGTTCGTCATCAGCGCGCGGCCAATGGCCAACATCTGCTGCTCGCCGCCGGACAACGTCTTGGCACGCTGATTGCGGCGCTCCTGCAGGCGCGGGAACAGCTTGTAGACACGTTGCAAATTCCAGCCATGTCGGTCCGGGCTGCGCTCTGCCACCAGCAGGTTCTCTTCCACGCCAAGGGTCGGGAAAACGCGTCGGCCCTGCGGCACCAGCCCCATCCCGCCGCGCACGGTTTCGAACGACGCCTGGTGTGTGATGTCACCGCCTTTGAAAACGACCTTGCCGCGACGCGGCGGGTTGAAGCCGACGATCGAGTTCACCAGCGTCGTCTTGCCGACACCGTTGCGGCCGAGCAGGCCAAGGATCTGGCCTTGCTCAAGCTGCAGCGACAGGCCCTGCAGGACATAGGCGTCGCCGTAGTAAGTATGAATGTCCTGAACTTCGAGAATGGCCATAGGGCTAGAGTCTGTCCGGTTTAGAATGAACCACCTTGCTCACCTTACGTTTTTCCGGCGCATGATCATTTCCGAAAACCGGTGCCCACTTTTCGGGATCATGCGCTAGTCCGTCCCCAGATAGATTTCCTGTACCCTGGCGCTCGAGTGAATTTGCTCCGGCGTGCCGGTTTCCAGGATTTCGCCGAAATGAAGAACGGAAATTTGCGACGCGACATCGAACACCACGTCCATGTCGTGTTCGATCAGGAGGATCGCGAGTTTCGGATCCAGCTTCATCAGAAACTCGGCCATCTCCGTGGATTCGCCCGACGAGAGACCCGCGGCCGGCTCGTCGAGCAGCAGGATTTTCGGGTCACTTGCGAGACCAAGCACGATCTCGAGTTGACGCTGCTCGCCGTGCGACAGGTTGCGCACTTCTGTGTCCTTGCGGTCGAGGAAGTTCGCTTGTTCGAGCAGATGATGGGCCTTGTCGTAGACTTCTTTGTACGAGGACAAAAAGCGCCACATCACGAATTTTGACGGTCTCAGCCCTTTGATCGCCAGCAACACGTTGTCGAGCACAGTCAGCTTTGGAAACAGGCTGGTAACCTGGAAAGTGCGCGCCATGCCGAGTGCGGTGCGCCGGTGGCTCGGCCAGGCGGTGACATCCTGGCCGAACAGCAGCACTTGCCCGGAGGTTACCGGGTAGATGCCTGTGATCAAATTGAACAGGGTGGTCTTGCCGGCGCCGTTCGGGCCGATGATGGCCTGACGATCGCCCGGCATGATGCGCAGCGTAACTTCGCGCGTGGCCTGCAAGCCGCCGAAGCTCTTGCAAAGTCCCTTGAGTTCAAGTGCAGGGACCTGACCGCCGTTCGTTCGGTTATCGGTGCTCACGCGCGCATCCTCGGAATTCGATGAAATGCCGGGGCTCATTGCTGAGCCCCGGCGTTTGTCCGTCATTCGCAGAACTTGCAGGGCGGATAGTCGCGGTCATAGACCGGATGCGCCAGGAACTTGTCCTTACCCTCGGTCCAGAACTGGCTCACCTTCGGATAAGTCTTGATCACGGTGTTCCAGAGTTCGTCCTTTTCGTAGCCGAACATCTTCTTCTTCTCGACCTTCTTGATGTAGACGTTCTCGATCGGGTTGCGCATGTCGTCGAGTTCGACCGGCCCGCGCGGCGCGTCGAGCTTGATGCTCGCCATGATCTTGATGAACTCCTCCGGTCCCGGATACTTGCCGCCTGCTTTCGTGATGGCCTTATCGAGCCACATGGCGGTGGTGTAGTTGTTCTCCGAGTAGTAGCCCGGGACCTTGCCGAATTTGGCGCGATAGGCCTTCACGAAGGTCTGGTTCGCCGGCGTGTCGATCGCCGCGCTGTAGTGCAGTGCCGAGACGTCGCCGATCACCTCGTCACCCATGAACGGCAACACGAACTCGTCGTAGCTCACGCCGCTCCCGAGGATCGGCGTCTTGATACCGGCGCCGCGCAACTGTTTGGGGAACTGCAAGGCCATCGGCCCGACCATCGTCGTGAAGATGCCGTCAGCGTCCGCCTTGAAGGTCGGGATATAGGGCCCGAAATCCTTTGTGCCGAGCGGCGGCCAGATTTTCTGGATGATCTTTCCGCCGCAGGCTTCGAACGCCGACTGGAAGCCGCCGGCCGTTTCGTAGCCGAAGGCATAGTCGGCAGCGATGACGATGACCTTTTTGAAGCCGTTGTCGCAGGCCCATTGCCCGAGCGGGTGATGCGGCAGCGATGACGTCCAGCTGGTACGCATGAAATACGGGTACTTGCTGAGCTGGCGCTGCGTCAGGTCGTCGGCCGACGAGACCGAGGAGATATAGAGCGTCTTCTCGCTGGTCGAAATCGGCGCCAGCGCGTAGCCGCTGGAGGCAAGCAGGCCGCCGATGAACATGTGCACGTGGTCCTGCAGGATCAGCTTCTTCGCCTTGGTGACACCGGCGTCGGGCTTGCCCTGGTCATCCTCGACGATGAACTTCACGTCCATGCCGCCGAGCTTGTTGTTGTGTTCGGCGAGGTAGAGCTGGAAGCCGTCCACCATGTCCTTGCCGACCTGGGCAAAGATGCCGGTCACCGGCGCGATGTAGCCGATGCGCAGTTCCTCTGCGTTGGCTTGCGTGGTCAATCCTAGACCGAGGGCAAGACAACTGCCGAGCAATACCTTTTGAAGTCCGTTTGTCATCGACATTCCTCCCTTGTTGTCATGACCTTCCCGCTGCAGATCAGGAAGGCTTGGTCGCGAGCTTCTTGAGTTCCTCATCCTTGCTTTGAGATTTAAATCGTTGCCCGAAGCGAGTGAGAATCCCCATCAAGCCCATGGGCAAATACAGGATCGTGAGTACGTATACGCCGCCGAGTACGTACTGCCACCACGGCACCAGCGTGCTGAGATATTCGCGCAATCCAAACACGATCGCCGTGCCGATCGTAGCGCCCACCAACGTACCCGCGCCCCCGAGCACAACCATGAGCAGGGAATCCACCGACGTGGTGAGCACAACCGTTTCCGGACTGACGTGGCCATTGGTGTGGGCCCAAAGCACGCCGGCAAGTCCGCCAAAGCCGCCCGCGATGACGAAGGCGATATATTTGTGCAGCCATGTGTTGTAGCCGAGAATCTGCATGCGCAATTCGCGCTCACGGATGCCGGCGAGGCTCTGTCCGAACGGCGAGCGCACCAACACGTACATCAGCGCCATCGACACCGCGAAGAAGCCGAACACGAGATAGAAGAACGTGACCTCGTTACCGAGATCGAGACCGAAATTCGGCCGCCCGTTGAGATTGATGCCATTGTCGCCGCCGGTAAGCGAATTCCAGCGATAGGCGAGGCCCCAGACGCACTGGCCGAGTGCCAGCGTGATCATCAGGAAATAGACGCCCCCGGCGCGGATGGCGAATAGTCCGAATACCGCCGCCAGTGCCGCGCCGAGCAGCATGCCGAGCACGACGACAATCCAGAAATCCCAGCCGAGACCAAAGTGCATTTTCGTCGCGAGCACGGCCGTCAGATAGGCGCCGACTCCGAAATAGGCGGCTTGTCCCATCGACGAGAGACCGGTGAAGCCGAGCAGAAGGTCGACGCTCATCGCGAGGATCGCGAACGCCATCGCGCGTGTCGCCAGAAGAACGACGAACGAACCGGAGTGCGGAACGATCAAGGCAAGCGCTGCCAGGGCAGCGACGACAATCACGATCTTGATTTGTTGGCCTGCCATTGGTCGCACTCAATCTCGTCCGAACAGGCCGGTCGGCTTGATCGCGAGGATCAGAACCATCGGCGCGTAAAGGGTGAAATAGGAGACTTCCGGGAACAGGGCCTTGCCGAAATTATCGGCGAGACCTACCGCAAGCGCGCCGATCGCCGCGCCGCCCAGGCTCCCCATGCCGCCGATGATCACCACCGCAAACGCGAGCGGTAGCATTTCGAAGTCGAGCCCCGGATAGATGCCAAGGAAGGCGCCGCCGATCACGCCACCCAGCGCGGCGAGGAAGGCGCCAAGCGCGAAAATGAACATGGAAATGCGGTTGGTGTCGATGCCGACGCCGCGCGCCATCTGTGCGTCGTCAACGGTTGCGCGCACGGCCGCGCCCATTCGGGTCTTTTCCATGACCAGCCACAGCAGGATGCCGAAGGCGAGCGCCATGCCGATCATGAATACGCGATAGAGCGGCAGATAAACGCCGCCCACAACGATGCTTTGCGTGAGTGCGCCCGGCGGATTGATGTCCATATTGTTGCCGCCCCAGATGTCGAGCGCGCCTTGCTGGAACAGGAAGGCGAACCCGACGGTGAGCAGCACTTGACGCAGCACATCGGTTTCGACCGGAACAATCGAAACGCGATTGAGCACGAAAAAGAATCCGACGGCGACGAGCGCGGCAACGACAATAAACGGGCTCCAGCCGCTACCGATAAATTGGCCTCGGGCGGCGGCCAAGGCGGCGAGCACGCCCAGGCAAACTCCGATCACAGCGTTGCGAAAAAGTTCGAATCCCTGCGATCGCAGGAACAGGCGTTCCATCACCAGGCCGAGGACCGCAACCGCGAGCGCGGCGACGGGAAGCGACAACGCCCATGAGCCAGTGGCGTTGATCACCGACAACGCGATGTAGCCGCCCAAAAGAAAGTAGGAGCCATGCGACAGATTGACGATCCGCATGACTCCGAAAATCAGAGACAGACCGCTGCCGACCAAAAATAAAAGCGCGCCGTAGGACACGCCGTTAAACGCCTGGACCACCCAGAATTGCGTACCCATTTCCCCCCTGATCCTTCTGTTACGTCGAAGGTTGCGCGAAGCTTACCTTAGGTTCGATGGGAATGAACACCCCAAATGGCCGCAGCGGGCCCATTTGTAAGGTTGCACCTGTGCGTGCCCGCACGCCTCGGCGCTACTTGCGTTTGGTTGCCCGCTTTTTCGGCGGAATGATCGGCAACAGCAAATAGGGCGTCTTGCCCCGTCCAAAATGCAGGCTCGTGGTGCCGTCAAAAATGGCGGGCGGGCGATCGCGCGGGTCATCATGCAGGAATGGTCCGCATCCCTTCAGCTCGTTCTTGAAGTTTGACAGCTTGCCGCCGCTGGCCCCGCCATATTCGTAATCCTTGCCGCGGATCGAGAGTCCGATGCGATAGCCGGCAGGGACCACGATCGAACTCGGCCAGATCTCGATGTCGAGTTCCACCGTCTGGCCTTTCTTCAAAGGCTGCTTCTGGTCGTGGGTATGATAGGGGCGGTAGGGCTTCGACAATTTCTTGTCGAGCTTGCGGTGAGATGCACGCAGCCAGCCCTGCGCGATCGGCGTGTGCGGATCGATTGCGCCCTGGAACACGATTTCCTTGAGATCGCCTGTGAACACGCGCAACACGATGAAGAAATCCGCGTCGGAAGTCGACGATGACGCGAACAGTTTCAGCGCCGACGGACCGGTAATTTCGGTTTCTTGCGCGAGTGGCGGTGTGAGGAATGTGAGGCCGTCACCCATGGCGGCAAATTTCAGTTGTGCTGAGCCGGACGGCTTCCTGGGTGTCAGCGTCATGGAGGCCGGATCAAGATAGAACTTGGTCCATTTGGTCCGCTTGAGCGGCCATTCGTTCTCGGCGCGCGGCACGAACTTGTCGATGTGGCGCACCTGCAGCAGAACCTTTGGCTGTTTCGCCCAGCCTTCCTTCTTGCCGTGCAGGAAATAGTCGAAGAAGCGCAGCTGCTGCTCGCGGCCATAGTCTGTATAGAAGTGCGTCCAATGCTCGATGCCGTGCGCCTCCAGCCATTTGTGCTTGGCAGCAGCGCGCCCGAAACCCTCGAAATTTCCGCGTGGATGCAATCCCTGACCGCCCCAATTTGCGGCGGAGAACAGCGGCGTCGTGACCTTGTCCCATTTTGGCGAACGCGCCTTGTGGTAATCGTCATCCAACGGGTGTGCTGCAATTTCGGCGCCGAAATCGGACCGGTTCCTGGCGAGCTCGGCTTCCGGCAAAGTTTCCGGGCCACACACCAGGTCGCCATGCACGCGGCTGCGCTTGCCTTTCTCGCCGGCACCGTATTGCACGGTCTTCACCTGCATGTCGTACCAGTTCTCCCAGAACGTCGAGAGAATGCCGCCATGGTGCGTCATGTCACGGTACCAGTCGGCGGCGCCTTCCCAGATACAAATGGCGGCGAGATGCGGCGGCTGCAGCGACGCGACGTGCCATTGGTTGATGCCGTAGTACGAAATTCCGTTGAGCCCGACCTTGCCGTTGGACCAGGGCTGCACGCCGGCCCATTCGATGCAGTCGTAGAAATCTTTTGTCTCGCGTGGCGAAAAATGATCGATGAAGCCGGGCGAGCATCCGGCGCCGCGTGAATCAACGCGAACGCAAACGTAATCGTGCGGCACCCATTTCTCCGGATCGACCACTTCCCAGCTTTGGTAGAGATTGCTTGATCCGGCGGTCACGTCCGGATGTTTCTCCGCCATGCGCTGCCACGCGCTCGGATAGCCGTCCTGGAATGCGAGGTTCTTGGCGTAGGGTCCGTAGCTGAGGATGACCGGATACTGGCCTTCTTTCACCGGTCGAAAGACGTCGGCGCGCAGCACCAACCCGTCGTCCATGGTGACCGGCACGTCCCAATCGATCCGCATGCCGTCGCGAACTTCCGTCCGCTGCTGCAACGACGCCATTACATCCTCCCGCTGAAAATTCCGCTGTTCGGGGCGGAGGCTACAGAAGCAGAACGCAAGAGTGAAGAAGGCGCGATCAATTCTCCGCCCATCCCCGCGCAAGCGGGGACCCAGGGCGGGTTGTCGCGAAGCTGCAATTCGTCATTCTGGTTTCCCGCTTGCGCGGGGGTGAGCGGAGGTACTAACGCCTGCGCCGCTTCACCTTGGCCATCTTCTCCAGCACGGCGCAGACCGCCGCGGTATCGCGGTTGCCGAGCCCGCTCTTCATCGCCTTGATGTAGACGCCCTTGGTGGCGTTGAAGATCGGTGTCGGCACGTGGATCTTGCGCGCATAGTCGCCGATCACCTGCATGTCTTTGTCCCATACCGAGATCTTCATGGTGACGTCGTCGTAGCGGCCCTTCGCCATCATTGGCGCGCGCAGTTCGAACACGCGCGAATTGCCGGCGCCCGCTCTGATCAGATCGACGATCATGCGCGGGTCGAGGCCGGCCTTCATGCCGAGCACCATGGCTTCGGCGGAGGCGACGTTGTTGATGGCGACCAGAAGGTTGGCCACATATTTCATCCGGCTGCCGTTGCCGAACGCACCGACGTTAAAGACGTGCCGGCCGAATGCCGTGAGCACCTTGCGCAATCGGGCAATGATTCTTGCGTCGCCGCTGGCGTAGAACACAAGGTCGCGGTTTTTGGCCTGTGCGCCGGTACCGCTGACCGGGCAATCGATCATGGCATGCCCGGCTTTGTGCAACACCCGCGCGGCTTTTTCTTTATCTGAAATTGCAAAGGTGCTCATTTCCACCAGCACTTTGCTCTTGAGCTTGGCAGCGACGATTTTGCGGACGGTATCGGTGAGCGCTTGCGGCTTGGGCAGGCTCGTGAGGATGATTGGCACTGCGGCCGCTACTTCGGCGGCATTGCCGGCAATTACCACGCCAGCGCGCTTGGCCTCGCGACGCCGCGCCGGGTTCGTGTCGTAACCGACCACGCGCCAGCCGGCTGCCGCCAGGTTCTTGGCGAACGCGCCACCCATGATGCCGAGGCCGATCACGCCGACCGTGCCCTTGCTCCTTCGCACTGCCATTCACCGTCTCCCCGATGCGGAATCGCATCAATGTCGTCCCGCTTCGTCTTATGCGTTGGGTGTTGAACTGTCGAGTGGGCCCGTGGAGCGAGGCCGCTTTCAAGACGCGCCGTGATCGCCTATCGTGGCCGCAAAATTATCAAGGGAGGACGTATGAGAATTGGCATCGCAGGTCTTGGGGTCATGGGCGCGGCGGTTGCCGCACGGCTCATGGAAGTCGGCCACGAAGTAACGGTGTGGAATCGCACGCCCGAAAAGACCAAGCCACTGGCGGCTGCCGGCGCCAAAGTAGCATCGACCCCCGCGGAACTCGCAAGCGCGGTCGAAGCAACAATCACGATGCTCACCGACGCCGCTGCAATTGATGCGGTATACAACGGACCGAACGGTCTCCTGTCGGGCGACGTCAAGGGCAAATTGCTCATCGAGATGAGCACCGTGCCGCCAAAAGTGCCGCTCGCGCTTGCACCCAAAGTACGCGCGAAGGGTGCGGCCATGGTGGAATGTCCTGTCGGCGGATCGACAGCGCCAGCACGCCAGGGCAAGTTGCTCGGCCTCATGGGCGCGGAGCCCGCAAACGCCGAGCGCGCGAAGCCCATCCTCAATCAACTTTGCCGCCGGCTCGAGCATTGCGGACCGGTCGGCACCGGCGCATCGATGAAGCTTGCAATCAACCTGCCTCTGATGGTGGCGTGGCAGGCCTACGGCGAAGCTTTCGCCATTGCGCGCGATGTGGGTTGGGAACCCAAGCGTCTGCTTGATCTGTTTGTCGATACCAATGGCGCCAATCCGGCGTTGAAGAACCGCGCCGACATGATCGTCACCATGTTCGAGGGACGCGATCCGGGGCCGACGACGTTCAGCATCGCCAACGGTGTAAAGGATCTGCGCACGATGATCGAAACTGGCGAGTCGAAGGGGGCCGAGATGCTCGTCACGAAAGCCGCGCTTGCGGGTTTCGAGGACGCGACCAAGCATGGTTTCGGCGGCGGCGACGGTTCACGTATGTCCGTCTATTGGGCCAGCCGAAAGAAATCCGGCGCATGACCCCGAAAAAGTCTGCCCCGGACTTGATCCGGGGTGGAAACCGATTGGCGGAAAAGATCATGCCTGAAAAATAGGAGTTCAAGAATGTCGATAACGCTCGCTCAGGCATCGACCATTGTCGATGCGACCCTGAAGAAGGCGCGGGAGCTCAAGCAAATGGCGCAGACCGTGGTGGTGCTCGATACGGGCGGCCATCTCGTTTGCGCCAAGCGTGAGGACGGCTCGGGAATTATTCGCTTCGAAGTCGCTGTCGGCAAAGCCTATGGTGCACTCGGCATGGGCTGGGGCTCGCGCACGATGATGGAGCGCGCCGCGCAGAATCCGAACTTTCTGACCGCAATTGTAGCGGCGAGCGGCGGCCGACTGGTGCCCAATCCAGGCGGCGTTCTCATCCGCGATGCCGGCAACCAGATCATCGGCGCGGTCGGCATTTCCGGCGATACCGCAGACAATGACGAGATCGTCGCGGTCGCCGGCATCGAAGCGGCCGGGCTGAAAGCCGATCCGGGCGGCACGAAGAAATAAAGACACCGTCATGCGCGGCCTTGTGCCGGGCATCCACGTCTTGAAACAAAGAAAGTCGTGGATGGGCGGGATGAGCCCGGCCATGACGACGCGGCAAGGGAGGCAAACGTGAAATTTTTTTCGTTCTGGCGTTCGTTAGCGTCGTTCCGCGTGCGCTGCGGTCTCTACTTGAAAGGACTCACACCCAGCGAGGTGATCGACGTTAACCTGATGCAGGGCAAGCAGCGCGAAGAGGCATTCCGCAAGATCAACCCGATGATGGCGATCCCGGCGCTGATCGAGGACGACGGCAACGTTCTCTTCGAGTCGCTCGCTATCCTCGAGTATCTTGAGGAGACGCAACCCAATCCACCGCTATTGCCGAAAGAGCCGAAGGCGCGTGCACGCGTGCGTGCACTTGCGCAGATCGTCGCCTGCGACACCCATCCCCTGATAGTGCCGCGCGTCCGCGAATATCTCGCGCACGAATACAAGATCGACGAAGCGGGCGTGCAGAAATGGGGGCACCACTGGCACGAGGCCGCGTTCAAGGCGCTCGAGACCAATCTCTCCGGCTCCAGGGAGACGGGCCGCTATTGCCATGGCGACCAGATTACGATCGCGGATATCTGTCTCGCCGGGAACGCGGTTGGCGCGCACTATTTCAAATGCGACCTCACGCCATTCCCGACGGTGCGGCGGATTGTGGATCTGTGTTGGCAGAACGAGGCGTTCGCACGCGCGCATCCACTCAAGCAACCGGGCGCGCCGGCGGCGTAATCCCACCTTGTCATTCCGGGGCGCCGCGCCAGCGGCGAACCCGGAATCCAGAGCTGAATTCCGACTCTCGTTCGCTGCGCTCACTCGGCCGGAATGACGGAGGATCCATGCTCAATACCGCGATTGTCGGCCTCGGCTGGTGGGGCAAGACGCTGGTGAAGGCCGCGCGCGACTTCGGTGCGCCGTTGCGTTTCGTACGCGGGGTCACGCTCGAGCCCGATACGGTGCGGGATTTCGCAGCCGAACATAAAATAGCGATTGGTACTTCGTTCGAGGACGTGCTGGCCGACAAATCGATCCAGGCAATCGTGCTGGCAACACCGCACACCAAACATCGCGCGCAGGTCGAGGCGATTGCTGCAGCCGGCAAGCACCTCTATTGCGAAAAGCCGTTCGCGCTCAGCAAAGCCGATGCGAAGGCCGCGCTCGATGCCTGTCAGCGCGCGGGCATTGTGATCGCGGTCGGTCATCATTTCCGGCTGATGCCGTCGATGCGCGTATTGGCCGAACTGAAGGAGGCCGGCGCCTTCGGCACGATCATGCACGCGGAAGGCAATTACAGCCACGATTGGCTGGCGAACTATCCGGCCGATAGTTGGCGGCTGCGCTCGGAGGAAAGCCGTGCTGGCGGCATGACCGGCATGGGCATCCATGTGCTCGATTGCTTTCGTGATCTTGTCGGGCCGATGAAGCGCATCAGTGCTTTGTCAAAGGCGCGCGCGCTCAAGCTCGCGACCGGCGACACAACGTCTGCGCTGATAGAATTCGAGAACGGCGCGACCGGCACGCTCGCCACGACCATGAAGACGCCGTTCGTCTGGCGCATCGCGATCTACGGCGAGAACTGCTGGGCCGAGAGTGTGAGCGAAACGCGCGCGATCGTTCGCCGTGCCGGGAAAGAGCCGGAAGTTGTCGATCAGCCGGCCGACAATCACCTCGGCCGCAACCTCGATTATTTCGCCAAGTCGGTGCTCGGGCAGGGGGCTTTCCCCATTCCACCCGCCGGCATCTTGCAGACGGCCTCGGCGCTGGAAGCGGTGTTCAAGTCGGTGGACGCCAACGGCGCCTGGATGGAGGTGTGATTGGTCATGGCTGAGCCTCAGATACGCTTCGACGATGGAGCCGCCTACGAGCAGATGATGGGAAAATGGAGCCGGCTCGCGGGCGATATTTTCCTCGATTGGCTGGCACCCCGGCCTGGCTTGCGCTGGATCGATATCGGCTGCGGCAATGGCGCCTTCACCGAGTTGCTGGTCGAACGCTGCGCGCCCGCCGAGGTTCAGGGCGTCGATCCGTCTGAAGGTCAGCTTGCCTTTGCGCGCACCCGGCCTGCCGCGCGTGTGGCGGAGTTCCGCCAGGGCAACGCGATGATGCTTCCCTTCGCTGAAGACAGGTTCGATGCAGCCGTTATGGCGCTGGTGATTTTCTTCGTTCCCGATCCGGCCAAAGGCGTTGCCGAGATGGTGCGGGTGGTTTGCCCCGGCGGCATGGTCGCGACCTATGCTTGGGATATGCTGGGCGGCGGATTTCCTCAGGAACAGATCCGGTCCGAGATGCGCGCCATGGGCTTGACGCCTCCGGTCCCGCCAAGCGCCGACGCGTCGCGGATCGAGGCTCTGCGTGATTTGTGGACGAATGCCGGCCTCGAGGCGGTCGAGACGCGGGAAATCACGGTACAACGTACCTTCGCCAATTTCGACGACTACTGGACGATCAACATGAAGGGGTCGAGCATTGGTCCGACCGTCGCCGCAATGGCTTCTGGCGACGCCGAGCTGCTCAGAACACGGGTGCGCGCGCGCCTGCCAGTAGATGCTTCCGGACGTATCACCTACAGCGCACGCGCGAATGCTATTAAGGGCCGCGTGCCGAAATAATCGCGCGTGCAACTATGCCGAAGCTTTGCGTTTCGCCGGTCCCGCGATCGCCGCATCCCACACGTCGTGAATATGCGCGACCTCCGCTTCGAAGCGTTGCAGAAACATCCGCGCTTGCGTCGATAATGTGCGCCGTGTCGGTTGGATCACCACGAATTCGGCGTGCAGTTCCGGGTCCGTAATCGGAT
The DNA here is from genome assembly GCA_963762485.1 of uncultured Pseudomonadota bacterium. Classification (GTDB taxonomy): domain Bacteria; phylum Pseudomonadota; class Alphaproteobacteria; order Rhizobiales; family Xanthobacteraceae; genus Pseudolabrys. Next base: position 267,941 of record CAVXLE010000005.1, read on the forward strand.
TGACGATCAGTTCGCCTCGGCCGATGTCGTTGACCGATATCACGCTCGGCAAAATGGTCACCCAGTCGGAACGGGCGACGAATTCCAGCGTCGCAATCATCGCGTCCATCTCCAGCATGGCCGCGACTTCGACTCCATGTGTCTGGAAATAAGTTTCGAGATTGCGTCGCCGCGTATTGTCCGGTCCCGGCACCACGAATTTCAGTGGCGTACAGTCGGCGAGCCGTACCGGCGACAATGGTGCGAAGCGGCGGCGCGGCCCGGAGATCAGCATTTCGCGGTCGCGCACCAGGAGGCGAGACCTTAGCCCTATAGTGCCCTCATAGGCAGGGACCACCGCAAAATCGAGTGCGTCGTCGAGGACCATTTCGGTCAGCATTCCGCTATAGCCCTCGACGATGTGGAGGCGCACTTCCGGGCAGCGTGGAACGAAATCGTCCAGTACCGGGGCCAACACGGCGCGTGTAAACGTAGGCATCAAGCCGATGCGAAGTTCGCCGGTCACTTCGTCGGCGAGGGAGCGCGCTTCTTCAGCGGCTTGCTCGAGCGTGCCGACCGCTTCCACGCAGCGCTTGTAGTAGCGAAGGCCGGCCGGCGTCGGCGTTACTCCGCCGGTCGTCCGTTCGAAAAGCTGGACCTTGAGCGCCCGCTCTACGGCGGCCACGTGCTGGGAAATGCCGGATTGGGTGGCGTTCTCACGTTGCGCCGCGCGGGTGAACGAGCCTTCTTCGCAGACCGCGATGACGGCGCGGATTTGCCGCAGCGGGATATTCGCCATAAACGCCCCCGAAAAGTGCCGTATTAGAAAATCTAATGCTTGAACGCAGAATATATTATTTCTGCTTTCGCTGCCAACAGGCTTAGGATTTGGGCCAATTCAGCAATGGGCGCGTAAACGCGCTGGTCGGGAGGGACCACCATGGGAGCTAATTTCGGCATTGCCGGCATGGATTGGCAGCAGCGGGTCAACTGGGACCGGCTGCGCGAATATCGCATCGAGCGCGCGCGCGCGATGATGAAGAAACACGGTCTCGGCGCCATGCTGTGCATGTACGACGAGAACGTCCGCTACATCACCGGCACGCTGACCCCGGGCTGGAACAGGCTGAAGCCCGGCCTGCGCTACGCCATGTTGTGCGGCGACGGCCGGCCGGTTCTGTTCGAGCAGGGCGACATCGGCTTCCAGATCGAGCGTCATAGCCCGTGGATTCCCAAAGAGAACGTCCGTCACTCGTTCGCCTGGATCAAAGGCGCGGCGGGTCCCGCCTCGACCCAGCAGGTGACGAAGTTCACAAAAGCCGTGTTGCAGGCGATGAAGGACAATGGCGTTGCCGGGCAGAAGCTCGGCGTCGACTTCGTCGACATCAACATGATCAACATCTTCAAGGAGAACAACATCAACTGGGTCGACGGCATGACCCCGATGATGGAAGCGCGTGCGGTCAAGAGCCCCGACGAGCAGGAATGCTTCCGCATCGTCGGCGCGATCGGCGACGCCACGCACTGGGAGTGCATGAAGTTCCTGCGCCCCGGCATCACCGAAAATCAGGTGACCGCGCACCTTATGGAGTATCTCTACCGCATTCCCGGCATGGAAGACGTCGAGGACGTGATCGTCTCGTCCGGTCCGAACACCTGGCCGAACTGGCGCAATTTCTCCGACCGCATCATCCAGCCTGGCGATATCGTGTTCATGGATTTGGCGGCCCTCACGTGGAACGGCTACAAGTCCTGCTATTACCGGACCTACTGCGTCGGCAAGGAACCCACCAAAGAGCAGAAGGACACCTATGCAACTGCGCTTGAGTGGCTCTACGACTCGATCGGTGCGGTGAAAGTCGGCGCGACCACGCGCGATATCGCGCTGAAGTGGCCGTCGGCAATGGAGACCTGGGGCTACGAGGACGAGGATCAGGCCGCCGCCAATCTGTGGGGCCACGGTCTTGGCCTTGCGCAGTATGATCCGCCTGTGATCTCGCGAATCTGGTCGCTTGACCATCCGATCGACATTCAGGAGGGCATGACCTTCGCGCTCGAGACGCAGCACGGCAAGCGTTTCCGTTACGGCGTTCGCATTGAGGAAATGCTGATCGTGAAGAAGAACGACATCGAGATCGTGTCGAACTTCCCTGTGAAGCAGATCACAGTGGTCGATCCGCTGCCGGGTTATGGAGATCACGTGAAGTGAGTTTCACCTCTCCCCGCTTGCGGGGAGAGGTCGACCGCGCAAAGCGCGGGCGGGTGAGGGGGTCTAGCGGCAAGTCTGAGCATTTGGGTACGCCCCCTCATCCCAACCTTCTCCCCGCAAGCGGGGAGAAGGAGCGCGCCGAGCCTGTCGCACCGCCGGATTTCGAATGACTGCTTTCATTCTTCAACTCGACGATCCCTCTGCGGTCGACCCGGAACGCGTCGGACCGAAGGCGGCTAATCTGGCCGGTCTCACCCGAGCCGGCCTGCCGACACCCGGCGGCTTTGCGCTGACGGCGGATGCTTATCGCCAACAGCTGCGGCATCTCGGCATTGACGATTTATTGCGGCAGTACAACGAAGGCGACCTGCCGGCCTCGCGTCGATTCTCGATCCAGATCAGGTTGGCGCTCTATGAGCGGCCGATCGCACCGGAGATTCTTGAGCCGTTGCTTGCGGCTTGGCGGAAGCAGCGCGAGATTGCTCCGCTCGGCGTGGTGCGCTCGTCAGCCCTGATCGAGGATCGCAAGGGTGCCAATTTCGCCGGGCAATTCGAAAGCTTCCTTGGCCTTTCCGACGAAACTGAATTTCTCACTGCGGTGCGCGCCTGCTGGGCGGCATTGTGGACCTCACATGCCCGCCGCTACATGGACAATCACGGGCTTTCGCCGGCGGACACGGCGATGGGCGTTCTGATTCAGCCCCTGGTTTCGGCGCGCGCCTCCGGCGGCGGTTTGAGTGAAACTGCCGAAGGACAAATGCTGATCTCGGCCACCTGGGGCCTCGGCTCGGCGATCGCGCAGGGCGAGGTGGTGCCCGACCGCATCGTGCTGAGCAAAAGCGGGTTCCTGCGTACGGTTGACGCCGGGCGCAAAGGTCATCGCGATATCTGCACGCACGGCGTCTCGGCGCCGGAGCTCGTGCCAAAAGAGATGGTGAGCGAGCCATGCCTCACGGCCGGAGAGGCGGTGACGCTTGGCCGGCTCCTGCGCAAGTGCGAACAACTTGCCGGCGGTCCGGTCGAGATCGAATGGGCGATGGACGAAGGTGGTTTCAAACTTCTGCAGTCGCGGCCGCTGCACATGGAACCGGCGATCGTGCCCGATGAAATCTGGCTTCGACATCCCGGCCTGAACGGCCACCCGGCCGGCATCGGCTGGGGCTCCGGGCGCGCGGTTGTGGTGAACTGCGAATGTGAATTGTCACGTGTGGCGCCGGGCGATGTGCTGGTGACGCGCGTGGCGGGGCCCGCCTTGAGCCACATCCTGTCGCGGGTCTCAGGCGTGGTGGCCGAGCTTGGCGGCTCCACCTCGCATCTGGCTTCGCTTGCGCGCGAGCGCGGCATTCCGATGGTGCTCGGCGTGCTTGACGCCACCCGCAAGATTCCCGACGGCGTGCAGTGCGCTGTCGATGGAGTGGCCGGTATCGTGCGGTGGCAGAGGTGACGGCCAAACCGCGCGTCTTTGTCAGTCAGCCGATCGCATCCAGTGCGCTGGAGCGGCTTCGCTCCATTGCGAACGTCAAGATCAATACCGACTCGAGCAAGATCATCGCCAAGCCCAGGCTGATCGCGGCGGTGAAGAAATGCGATATTCTGTTGTCGCTGTTGCATGACCGGATCGACCGGGCGGTGCTCGCAGCCAATCCGAAATTGCGCGCTGTCTGCTCGATGTCGATCACGCCAGACAATATCGACGTGGCGGAAGCGACCAGGCGCGGCATCCCGGTCACCGTGGTGCCGCCGATCGTCGCGGAAGCGACTGCGGATATCCATTTCGGGCTGATGCTGGCGGTTGCACGCCGCATGATGGAAGGCGAGAAAATGGTACGGGCCGGGAAATTTCCGGGCTCGCAGTCCAACCATCTCGCTGGTGCCTATGTGCACGGCAAGACCATTGGTCTCGTCGGCGCCGGCCGGATCGGCCAGGCAACCGCACGGCGTGCGCGCGGCTTCGGGATGAAAATCCTTTATTGGGGACCGCGCCGCAAAATCGAGGCGGAGAATGAGCTTGGCATGGAGCATGTCACGCTTGAGCGGCTGCTGTCCGAATCCGATTTCGTGTCGCTGCATCCGCCGCTGAATGCCGAGACCCGGCACATGATCTCGGACAAGCAGTTCGCTCTGATGAAACCGACGGCGTTCATCATCAATACCGCGCGCGGCGCGATCATCGATGAGAAAGCTTTGATGCGCGCGCTGAAGAAAAAGCAGATCGCCGGAGCCGGTCTTGACGTGTTCGAGCACGAACCCAGGCTGCCTCCCGCGCTGAAAGCGATGAAGAACGTGGTGCTTACGCCTCATCTGGGCAGCGCTGTGATGGAAGTGCGCGAGAAGATGGCCAACATCGTCGTCGATAATCTGCAGGCGCTGATTAGCGGCGGGACGCCGCCCAACTGCGTCAATCCGCAGGTGCTCAACAAAACGTCCTGAGGCCGGGCGGCAATTGCAATTCGGCTGCTGCGGGACTTGAATACGCGTAACCGGCGCCCGTCATTTGCCGGAGTGGGGAGGACTACAATGAGTGCGTTGCCCAGGCTTGACGTAGTGATCGGCAACAATTTCGGCCATCTGCCGATGTTTATCGGCGCTGAGAAAGGCTACTTCGCCAAGCACGGCGTCGACGCCAAGATGCTGGTGGTCGACACCGGCACCGACATGGTCAACGCCATGCACGACGGCCGGGCGCAGATCGGCGACATGAGCACCACCACCTACCTCAAGGCGGTTCACGCCGGCGAGCCGTTCAAGGTGATCGGTCTCATCATGAACGACGCCACCAAAGACAATTGCGATACGCCGCTCGCCATCGTCACGAAGAAGGGCAGGGGCATCGAGGCCGGCAAGCTCAGCGATCTCAAGGGCAAGAAGATCGGGCTCGCGCGCGGACAGACCTCCGACGAGTATTTCAAGATGGTGCTGCGTCGCGCCAAGATGAAATACGAAGAGCTCACCATCGAGAACATCTGGTCGCAGTTCGGCCTCGCGCCAGCGCTGGCCGAGGGCAAGGTTGACGCGGTGGTGTCGTGGGAGCCCTACGTGACGCAGGTGCTCACGCAGGTGCCGGAATCATACGAGGTGATCCGCGGCGGCCAGCACATGTCCTATGTGATGGTGGCGACCGCGCACGGGCCGACTGTGGAGGCGAAGCCGCAGCTCGTGAAGGCGATTGCTGCCGGTCTGGCGCAGTCCTCGCATTTCACCCGCAACAATCGCGACGAGGCCGTGGAAATATTCGCCAAATGGGTGCCGGGCACCGATATCGCGATCGGCAAGAAGGCGATCAAACACATCAGCTTCGATCCGCGGCTGTCGCCGAATGTATTGCGCGCCTTCGAGAACGCCGAGGACGAAGTGCTGATGAACACGCTGAAGGGCGCGCCGCGTCTCGACGTGCCGAGCCTGTTCCGCCCGCAGTTCATGGCCGAGGTGCAGAAGGAGCATCCGGAATATTTCGCGGATTTGCCGACGCTGTAGCTGGCGGCGCCACGAACGCTTCTTCCCTCTTCCCGCTTCCGCTCACGCTCCGCGCTCGCCACCCCTCCCACAAGGGGAGACGGGGAAGTGAGCATGCCGCGCGCTCAGTGCCTCGTTATTCCGCCGTCCAGCCGCCGTCGACGACGAGCGACGTGCCCGTCATCAACGCGGCCGCATCGCTCGCGAGGAAGACGATCGCGCCGGTGAGGTCTTCGAGCTGGCCGAGGCGGCCGAGCTTGATGCGCCGCAACGTGTCCTCGCGGAAAACCTTGTTTTCGAAGAACGGCCGCGTCATCGGCGTTTCGATGAAGGTCGGCGCCAGCGTGTTGACGCGGATCTTGTGCGGGGCGAGCTCGATCGCCATGGCTTTGGTGAAGCCTTCCATCGCGTGCTTGGTGGCGCAATACACCGTGCGCGTCGGTCCGCCGACATGACCCATCTGCGACGACATATTGATGATCGAACCCGCCTTCTTGGCCTCGATCAGTCTGCGCGCCACTGCCTGCGCGACGAAATAGGCGGCGCGCACGTTGAGTGAAAACACGAAATCGAAATCCTCGACCTTCACGTCCACGAACGGCGCCGGCTTGTTGGTCCCGGCATTGTTAATGAGAATTTCGAACGGCTCTTGTGCGGCGATGGTTTTTTTCACCGCCTCCACGTCGCGGACGTCGAGGGCCAGTGGTGTTGCCTCTTGTCCGCGCGCGCGGATTGCTGCGGCCGCTTCCTCGATTTCTTTCGATGTGCGGGCCGCCAAAGTCACATGGGCCCCTGCATCCGCCAGCGCGGACACTGCTGCCAGGCCAATGCCGCGTCCGGCGCCGGTCACCAGTGCGCGCTTGCCGTCGAGGCGGAAGGAGGGGGTTGAAGTGAGTTCGACTGCCATACTTTGTCATGCCCGGCCTTGTGCCGGGCATCCACGTCTTTCGGAAGTGCCACTATCAAAGACGTGGATGGCAGACGCAACTCGGGCCCGGCCGAGTTGCGCAAAAATATTACTAGCCGCAAGTCGGGTATACCCGACTTGCGGCGACAAGCCCGGCAATGACAAAAGTCATTCCGCCGCCTGGCCGTAGGGCACGTTGCGGCCGCCGTAGCGGCGCACGCGGATATTGGCCTGTTCAGCGTGAGCGACAAAGCCTTCCAGCATGCACAGCCGCGAGCAGACTTCGCCGATCTTGGCGCTGGCCTCGTCGGTCAAGACCTTTTGATAGGTGCAGGTCTTGATGAACTTTCCGACCCACAATCCCCCCGTGAAGCGTGCGTTCTTCTTGGTCGGCAGCGTGTGGTTGGTGCCGATCACCTTGTCGCCATAGGCGACGTTGGTGCGTGGGCCGAGGAACAGGGAGCCGTAATTCTTCATGCCGTTGAGGAAGACGTCCGGATCGCGCGTCATGACCTGGACATGCTCGGACGCCACGCGATCGGCTTCGGCGATCATCTCGGCCTCGTTGTCGCAGACGATAACCTCGCCGTAGTCCTTCCAGGCCTGCCCGGCGGCATCCGCGGTGGGCAGGATCGACAGCAATCGCTCGACTTCCTTCATCGTGTCGCGCGCAAGCTTTTCTGAATTTGTGATCAGCACGGCCGGGGAGGTAGGTCCGTGCTCGGCCTGCCCGAGCAGGTCGGTGGCGCAGATTTCGCCATCGACGCTGTCGTCGGCAATGATCAGCGTCTCCGTTGGGCCGGCAAGGAGATCGATACCGACGCGGCCGAACAGTTGGCGTTTTGCCTCCGCGACATAGGCGTTGCCGGGGCCGACGATCATGTCGACCGGCTTGATGGTCTCGGTGCCGAGTGCCATGGCTGCCACGGCCTGCACACCACCGAGCACGTAGATGTCGTCGGCGCCGCCGAAATGCATGGCGGCGACAATGGCCGGGTGCGGCCCACCCTTGAACGGCGGTGCGCAGGCGATGATGCGTTTCACGCCCGCGACCTTTGCGGTGACGATCGACATGTGCGCGGAGGCGACCATTGGATAGCGCCCGCCCGGCACGTAGCAACCGATTGAATTGACCGGGATGTGACGATGGCCGAGGACGACGCCGGGAAGCGTCTCAACCTCGAGGTCCTTCATGGTCTCGCGCTGCTTCTGCGCGAAGTTGCGGACCTGCGCCTGTGCAAATTTGATGTCGTCGAGATCACGCTTGGGTACCTGCGCGATGGCGCGTTCGATTTCCTGGGCATTGAGGCGGAAATCATTCGGCGACCACTTGTCGAATTTCTCCGACAACTCGCGGATCGCCGCATCCTTGCGCTCGTCCACCTGAGCCAGGATGCCTTCGACGGTTTCACGCACCTTGGCGTCGGCGGCCTTGATCGCGCCCGCGTCCATTCCGCGTTTGAGCCAACGAGGCATATCAGGTCTCCTTCTATTCGACCTACCGCCGTCATCCTGAGGTGCCCGCGCGAAGCGCGGGCCTCGAAGGATGAACGGCCATCACCCTTCGAGGCTCAGCGCATCGCAGCCAAGTGTACGCAGGCTGCGCCTGCTAAGGCGCCTCGCACCTCAGGGTGACGGCGAGAGTTTCGTGTTCAACCTAGCCTATTTTATCGCCTGCGGATTGATCGGAGATCCCGTTCCGCCGGTAATGATCAGCGGAGGACCGCAGAAGAAAAACTCATAGATGCCGTCCTGCTCACAGTCCTCGGCCAGTTCCTTGAGATAGAATATCTCGCCCATGCAGAGGCCCATGGCGGGGATTACCACCCAGTGCCAGGGCTGGTTGGCTTCGGTGGTCTCGTTCGGCCGAACTTCCACACCCCAGGTATCGGTGCAGATCGCCGCTACTTGTTTCTCCTGACACCAGTAGCAGTTCTCGAACTTGACGCCGGGCGCGTCGCCGCCGGCATAGCCGCCCCAGTTTTTCTCAGCGAGGCAGCGTTCCATCTGTCCGGTGCGCACGATGACGAAGTCGCCGCGCCCGATCGATACATTCTGCTGCTTGGCGCATTGGTCGAGTTCGTCATTGGAAATGCTTTCACCGTCCTGCATCCATTTCACGCCGCGGAAGCGGGCGATATCGAGCAGCACGCCGCGGCCGACCATCTTGTTCTTGGAATGCTCGATCCCCAAAACGTTGAGGCCGCGGGCGTCGACCATCTTGGCCTCGTGGCCATTGTAGCCTTTGTCCTCGTAGAAGATGTGGCCGAGTGCGTCCCAGTGCGTGGCGCCTTGGACGCACAGCATCAGCGTGTCGTCGGCATAGCGAATCTTGTTCCAGTCCTGCCGCCCGGCGATGGCGTCGGTGCCTGTGGCCAGCATCTGGTGGATCGGATTGAAGCGCCCGCCGAACAGGCCGGTTTGCGGGCCCTCGCGGTCGAGCGGGATGCCAAGCGCAAACACTTTGCCGGAGCGGATCAGGCTCGCTGCCTTCACGATGTCCTCGGGCGTGACGTGGTTGAGGGTACCGATCTGGTCTTCTTTGCCCCAGCGGCCCCAGTTGCTGAGCTTTTTGCTGGCCTCCGCGATCGCCTGTTTGCCGACCTTGATATTCATGAAGCGTTCCTTCCGGCTTTTTCGTAATTTCGCAGCGTCGAATAGCGCCGCCCATTATCCTGGCAATATTCGCCGGTCACTGGTGTTTCATCAAGCGGGGGTATGTCAGCGGCGCTTTGACGCGCTCGCAAGGCTTGCGCATGATCCCGGACACAAGCGCATGACAAGAAACAGTCAATCAGGGAGGATATTCATGAAACGCAATCTGTTCGTTGCCGCCGCACTTCTCGCCGCGCTCGTTTTGCCCGCCCATGGGGCCAACATCATTGATGAGTGGGCCAACGTAAAGGCTCCGCCGGCTCCCGAATTGAAAACAGTTACGGTCGATCCGAGGACAACCGCGCTATTAATGCTCGATTTCGTGAGCCCCAATTGCACCAGCCGGCCTCGCTGCATGGAGTCGATACCGGCGATGAAGACATTACTGGCCGTGGCTCGCTCCAAAGGAATGGTCGTGATCCACTCGTTTGTCCGCAACACGACAGTCGCCAACGTTGTGCCTGACGTGGCGCCAATTGATGGCGAGCAAACGGTTACCTCTGGGCCCGACAAGTTCCTCTACACGGACCTGGAAAAGATTCTCAAAACTCGCGGCATTCAAACAGTAATAACGGTAGGCACGGCGGCCCACGGCGCCGTGCTCTATACTGCCAGCGCTGCCGTTTTGCATGGATTTAAAGCCATCGTTCCCGTCGATGGTATGACGTCGGAGAACCTTTACTTCGAGCAGGTTTCCGCGTGGCTGCTTGCTAAAGGTACCGGAAACATCGGGGCCAATGTCACGATGACACGCAGTGACATGATAAGTTTCTAGATCATCAATGCACCGCCCTAGCGATCGCCGTCGCCTAAGGCGGCGATTTAATCACCGAAGGCAAAAACAAGAGGACTAATGGATCAGCGCATAATCAATCTCTACGACAGCTTCACCCACGGCGACATGAACCGCCGTGACTTCCTCGACCGGCTTGCCACGCTGACCGGTTCAACCGCCGCCGCCGCGGCACTGTTGCCGTTGCTAAAGAACGACTATGCGCAAGCCGCCATAGTGAATGAGAACGATGCCCGCTTAGCGATCGAGCGCCTCTCCTATGACTTGCCCAAGGGCAAGATCAACGGCTACCTCGTGCGCTCGAAAACGAAAGGCAAACGTCCAGCCGTCATCATCATTCAGGAAAATCGCGGTCTCAATCCCCACATCCAGGACGTCGCCAGGCGGCTGGCGGTGGAGGGATTCCTGGCGTTCGCGCCCGACCTGCTGTCAGTGTCCGGCGGCACGCCGCCTGATGAAGACCAAGCGCGGGAGTTGCACACCAAAACCGATCCAAAAGATATCACGGCGGCGGCCATTGCGGCGGTTCCTTTCATTCGCGCGCACGCGGAATCGGATGGCAATGTTGGTTCAGTGGGCTTTTGTTTCGGCGGCGGGGTCGCCAATCGCATGGCGGCGGCGCGCGCTGATCTTAAAGCCGTGGTGGTCTATTACGGTTTACAGATTCCCGCCGACGAAGTGCCGGCCATACGCGCCACGCTGCTGCTTCATTATGCCGAGCTCGACCAGCGCGTGAATGCTGGTATCGCGGCCTATGAGGCGGCGCTGAAGGCCAACGGAAAAAAATACACCATCTACATGTATCCCGGCGTAAACCACGCTTTCAACAATGACACGGGCGGCGCGCGCTACAATAAAGAGGCCGCCGATCTCGCGTGGGCACGAACTTTGACGTTTTTTAAGGAGCAGCTCGGCGCACCGCCGCGGGCCTCTTGAGTCATAGTTGTTCAAACGCGGCTACGCGGCCTCCTCAGGATGAGGGCGGCTACACCTTCCCCAGCGCCCGGAGAATCTTGTCGGGCGTGAACGGCATGTCGGTGAGCGGTTGCGCGTCGAGCGGGCGCAGCGCGTCGTTGATCGCATTCATCACTGACGCTGGCGCGCCGGCGGTGCCGGCTTCGCCCGCGCCTTTGGCGCCAAGCTCGCTGTCGGCGGTAGGCGATACGACATGGCCGCATTCGATGTCGGGCATCTCGGCTGCCATCGGCACCAGATAGTCGGCCATGTTGCCGTTGAGCATTTGGCCGCGCTCGTCGTAGAGGCATTGCTCGAACAGTGCCGCTCCGATGCCTTGCACCACGCCGCCGCGGATCTGTTCGTCGACCAGCTGCGGGTTGATGATGGTGCCGCAATCCTCCACGCACCAGTGCTTCAGCAGCTTGACGAACCCGGTATCGGTGTCGACTTCCAGATAGCTGGCCTGGATGCCGTTGGTGAAGGCGAACGGCCAGGCGCGCGGCACGTAGTGGCGCGTTGCCATCAGTTCGGCCTGGAAGCCAGGCGGCAGAGTGTCGGGCCGGAAATAGGCGACGCGCGCGAGCTCGTCGAGCGGCAGGCGTTCGGTGCCCTTTTCTTTGTCGATGACAACGCCGTTACGAATGTCGAGGTCTTCGGGCTTTGCCTGCAGCATCGCTCCGGCTACTGCCAGCACATTCGCACGCAGAGCCTTGCCCGCTTGCCAGGCCGCTTCACCGCCAATGCCGGCTGCGCGCGAGGCCCATGTGCCACCGCCATAGGGCGTGTTGTCGGTGTCGCCGGTGATGACGCGCACTTTGTCCATCGACACGCCAAACGACGACGCGACGCATTGCGCCACCACCGCTTCGGCACCCTGGCCCTGCTCGGTAACGCCGGTCGCCACGATTATGGCGCCCTGTGCATCGAGCTTTACTGTCGCGCCATCCATCGACGTGATGCGGGCGCCGCCGACACCGTAAAAGGCCGCGGAAGGGTTGGTGACCTCGATAAAGCTGGCAAAGCCAATGCCGCGATAGATGCCTTGCTCGCGCAGTTTCTTCTGTTCTGCGCGCAGGCCGGCATAGTTCATCATTGCGTCGAGATGGGCGAGCGACTCGTGGTGCGAGAGCAACTCGAATTTGAGGCCGGCAGCCGATTGTGTCGGATAGGCGTCGTCGGCAATCAGATTACGCCGGCGTAGCTCCAGCGGGTCCATGCCGATCTTGGAGGCGGCGAGTTCAACCAGCCCTTCCGTTACCGCTACCGCGATCGGATGGCCGACCGCGCGATATTGGCACATCACGTTTTTGTTCTGGAACACCACGCGCGCCTGCGCGCGGTAGTTCGGGCACTTATACGGCCCGCCGGTGAGGTTGACGATCTGGTTGGCCTCGATGCCGCTGGTGCGCGGATAGACCGAGTAGGGCCCGATCCCGGTCAGGTCGTCGATTTCGAAAGCAGTGATGGTGCCGTCCTTGCTGACGCCGATCTTCGCCTTGATGCGGTGATCGCGGGCGTGGATGTCGGTAACGAAGCTCTCGATGCGGTCGGCGACGAATTTCACCGGTCGCTTGAGCAGTTTCGAAAGCGCGACGGTCGCCATCTCGTCGGCATAAGTGTGCACCTTGATGCCGAAGGAACCGCCGACGTCCTTTGTGAGCACACGCACCTGGTCGGTGGCGAGGCCGAGATGCTTGGCGAACAGGTCCTGCATCATGTGCGGCGCCTGCGTGCCTTGGTAGACCGTCATCCGCTGCTCGCCTTCGTTCCAGTCGGCGACGATCGCGCGCGGCTCGTTGGTCACGCCGGTGTGCCGGCCAAAGCGGAAAGTTGTCTCCACCACCGCATCCGATTCAGCAAAGGCCTTGTCGACTGCGCCGACATCGAGCTTGCGCTCGAAACAGAGATTGTCGCCGAGCGATGCGTGGATTACGGGCGTCTTGCCATCGAGTGCTACCTCCGGGTCGGTGACCGGCGGCAGTTCTTCGTACGCGACTTCAACCAGTTCACAGGCGTCTTCCGCTTCCGCGCGCGTGCGCGCGACCACGGCGCAAACGGCTTCGCCCTGCCAGCAGGCACGCTCGACTGCGATCGGAGACTGCGGCGCAGATTTGAGACCTTTTAAGTGTGTAAGCACACCGACCCAAGGCGTCATGACTTTGGCAAGTTCGGCGCCGGTGACGACGGCGACCACGCCGGGCGATTTCTTCGCCGATTCGGCTTTAATGGATTTGATGCGGGCATGCGCATGAGGCGAGCGCACGTAAGCAACGTGCGTCATTCGCGGCAGCGTAACGTCGCTGACATATTGCCCACGCCCCTGCGTGAGCCGATGCAAGTTCGGCCGCGGCACCGATCGTCCGATATATGAATTGGGCCGGTCTAGGGCGGTCAGTACGGGCGGGGAGTTTTCGGTGATTTTCATGATTGATCTTTCGACTATACCGCGCGTTCCCAGACCAATACGGCGCGCATTATTTTGTCGCCTAGATTTGGATAACGTTGTGGAGCCGCTTCGATGTGAAGTTGGCCACCTTCCATGCTGAAGTATCGAACCTGCTCGGTGCCGACCCAGCTTTCGTCCCATGCAATCTCGACATTGATGACGACCTTGCGGCTCTCGATGCGATACCGACCGGAATAGGCGAGCATCGAGCGAAATGCGGCGATGCAGTCTTCGTTCGTCTGCGGGGCTTTGCGCCCTTCCGACGTTTGAACGACTATCCAATGCCCTGCCGCGGTGAGGACGAGGCAGCCGTTCGGATGCTCGCCCCAGACTTCTTTCCGCTCTTTGGTTTCGGTATCTTCCATGAAACAAGAAACGAGTTTCCAAGTGCCGACGAGCGTTTGGCGGTCGGCTTGCGGCCGCTCAGATGAAACGGGCTGTATTGTCTGCGCCTGAGTCATCATCGCGATTTCCCAGACCTTTGCTGTGCCACCGCTTCCACCGCGTCGACGATGGCGTGATAGCCGGTGCAGCGGCAGTAGTTGCCGGACAAATGCTCGCGGATTTCATCGCGGCTCGGTACGCCGCCTCGCTTGAGAAGATCTTGCGCGGTGGCGAGCATGCCGGGCGTGCAATAGCCACACTGCAGCGCGTTGCGTTGCTCGAACGCGGCCTGCAAATCGGCGACCTCACCGGAATCGGACAGGCCTTCGATAGTCTCAACCATGGCGCCGTCGCACTGCACGGCCAGCATGAGGCAGCCGCGGACAATTTCGCCATTGACCCTTACCGTGCAGGCGCCACACACGCCGTGCTCGCAGCCGACGTGGCTGCCGGTCAGCGACAAATCCTCGCGCAGGAAGTCGACCAGCGTCTTGCGTGCGTCCACGCGCTCCTTCACGCGCTCGCCGTTGACGGTAAGTGAAATGTCGAGGGCACGGTCACTCATGATCCTGCCTCCATCAACTGCTTGGCGACGCGGCGGAGCAGAACGCCGGCAAGATGTTTCTTGACCTTTGCGGTTGCCTGCACGTCGTCGTGCGGCTCGAGATCGAGCGCCTTGACTGCACCGTCGATGTCGCCGCTCGCCAACGCTGCTTCGGCCTTTTTCACCCGTACGGGCGTATCGCCGACCCCGAAATAAGCCAGCCGCACGTCGGCCAATCCTTTTCCGGCGGCGCGCGCGCTGGCTGCCAGTCCGACGATGGCGTAGTCGCCATGGCGGCGCGCGAGTTCGGCAAAACCGACGCGTGTATGCTTGGTTGCGACCGGCAGGCGAATGGCGGTGAGCACGTCGCGCGGCCCAAGCGCGGTCTCGAACAGACCCTTGAAGAATTTCTCCGCCTTGACCTTGCGTTTTCCTTTCGGTCCGGTGATTTCGATCTCGCCGTCGAGCGCTAGCAGGCAGGCCGGCAATTCCGCCGCCGGGTCGGCAAAGGCGATTGAGCCGCCGAAGGTGCCGCGGTTGCGGATGGCCGCGTGGCCGATGTGCGGCATGGCCAGCGCGATCAACGGCGCGTGCCTGGCGATCAATTCGGAACGCTCGACCTGGGCATGCCGCGCCAGCGCGCCGATCTCGATCGACGAACCTTTTTTGGTGATGCCATCGAGACCTTTGATGCCGTTGATGTCGATCAGCAGGTCCGGCGCGGAAAGCCGCATGTTGAGTGTGGCGATCAGGCTCTGCCCGCCCGCCAGCAGGCGCGCATCCTTGTGCTTGCCCAACAACGCAATCGCCTCCTTAAGCGTGCGCGTTTTCTTGTAGCTGAATGGCGCCGGTTTCACATGTCCTCCCCGTCTTTATTATTCTTATTGTGACCGGGAACGCCGGTAGGTCAATGCGGGCCAGACGCTCGCGATGCGGCTGCATGCCGCGTATAAAGACCGCACAAAATGAGGGGAGGGGCTAATGCCGAAGGAATTCGAGGGGAAGGTCGTCGTGGTCAGTGGTGGCAGCCGCGGCATCGGCCGCGCGATTGCGGTCGCCTTCGCGCGCGAAGGCGCACAGACCGTGCTGGCGGCGGCCAATGAAGCCAACCTCGCCGAAGGCGCCAAGGCCGTTGCGGCAGGCGGCGGCCCGCAGGCGATGACAGTCGCCGGCGACTTGCGCACGCTCGAGGGCTGCGAGCAGGTCTTTGCCACGGTCAATGACCGTTTCAAACGCTGCGACGTGCTGGTGAACAATGCCGGCGCCACCCGAGGCGGCAATTTCTTCGAGTTGCCCGACGCCGCATGGACCGACGGCTTCGCGCTGAAGTTCTTCGGCGCGGTGCGGCTGACGAAATTGTTCTGGCCGTTGTTGAAGGCCTCGCACGGCAACGTGGTCAATATAATCGGCGGTGCTGCGCGTACGCCGGGCCCGGAATTTCTGATCGGCGGCGCCGTCAATGCTGCGATGGGCAATTTCGCCAAGGGCCTCACTGCGCTCGGCAACCGCGACGACGTCAATGTCAACGTTATTCATCCGGGACAGACGCAGACCGATCGCGTCGAGCAATTGTTCCAGCAGTTCGCCAAGGCCCAGAACAAGACGGTGGATCAGGTGCGCGCCGAGTCTCTCACCAAGAGCGGCTTACGCCGCATCGGCCAACCGGAAGACGTCGCCGCGCTGACGGTGTTTCTGTGCGGCAAGCAGGCGCGCCATATTCACGGCACCGCCATCGCGGTCGATGGTGGCGGCACGCCGGGATATTATTAAGAGCAGCCTATAGTCCGCTCGTCCCCGCGAAAGCGGGGACCCAGGTCCGGAAATATTTGTTGGTGCAACTTGGCTCTGGATCCCCGCATGGGCGTGCGAAGCACGCCGTCCTTCGGACGGCTATGCGCGGGAATGAGCGGGTTGGATGTTCCGCCTAAGATTTTTTTTAGGCAGAAATTTTCTTCACGATATCGATAGCCCGCCGCAACAGGGTCATCGAAGCTTCCAGCGTCCGGAAGGCCGCATGCGACGTCAGTGTCACGTTGGGTAGGTTTGCCAGCGGATGATCGGCCTTGAGCGGCTCGGCGTGGAACACGTCAAGCCCGGCGTGGCGGATGTGGCCGCTCCTGAGCGCATCGATCAACGCCGCTTCGTCCGTCAGGGCACCGCGTGCGGTGTTGACCAGGATCACGCCTGGTTTCATGCGCGCGATGCGCTCCTTGCCGAGAAAACCGCGTGTTTCGTCGTTGAGCACCAGATTGAGCGAAACTACGTCTGATTTCGACAGCAGCGTGTCGATATCGACCAGCGGCACTCCGGCGCCGGACCGTGGAGTTCGGTTGTAGGCGATCACTTCCATACCGAGGCCCTTGGCGAGACGCGCGACCTCGCCGCCGATGCCGCCGAGTCCGATCACGCCAAGTGTTTTGCCGAGAAGCTGCACGCCCTCCTGCGGTGCCCATATGCCGCCGCGCACTTCCCTGTCCATACGCGCAACATCCCGCGCAGCGGCAAACATCAACGCGATGGTGTGCTCGGCCACAGCAGTGTCGCCATAGCCTTTGATCGTGTGCACGGTGATGCCGCGATACGCGAGCTCGTCGATATTCATGTAGCTGGCGGCACCAGTGCCCAGAAAAACGACATGCTTAAGCTGCGGACACTGAGCCACCAGTTCGGTTGGCATGTAGGAATGGTCGTCAAGCGCGATCTGGTAGCCATCAAGCACGCGCGGCAATTCATCGCGAGCGAAGGCTTTACGGTTGACGTCGATTGGCGGGTCGCCGGGGCGGACAACTTTGTCCCACACCGGCGCCAGCTGGTCGTTACAGTCGATAAATATGGATTTCATCTTTACCTCTCCCCGCTTGCGGGGAAAGGTCGGTCCTCGCCAACGGCGAGGACCGGGTGAGGGGGCGTTCCAGAGCGCAGAGCTTCGGTGACGACAAGCCCGAAGCAGTCGACATAGAAAGCGCGCGATTTCGCGAGGTCGCGCACGCCGAAGTCAGCATGGCTTGCACGCACGATATTGAATGGCGGGTTGAGATTAGGTGGCCGGATCGGCATCGGTCGCTCAGGCGGCACTCTGCGCGCGCTCGCGCAACGTATTGCGGCGGAATGTCATATCCGGATCGATCTCGTGTACCTCGACAGTGAGCCCGACCGGATGCGATGGATAAACTGCTGCAAGCCTCTTGTCGGCGGCAGCAAGCAAGGCTTGTCCGAGCGCCTTGCGTTGTTCCGTGGTCCGCCCGCGCCGCAATCGCGCCACGATATGCACAAAGCCGTTCGCCGGATTACCGTCGGCGACGCGAAAATATTCGCGCCGCACGGCGCGGCTGCGGATCCCAACCAGTTCAGCGACCTGGGTCTCGATCGCCGCCTTGTGCAGGTCATCGACCAGCGCCTGGACGTCGAGACGGTCCTCCAGATTGGCGGAATATTCAGCAATGATATGCGGCATACTTCCCCCGACGTTGACGGCGGGCGATGCGCGGAATACATGCACCGGGCGCCGCACACAGCATAACGCTGAACCGCCGCCGACTCCATGCCGCCTGCGCCGGCGGACTATCCGGGAAATCGAATGAAACTTGCAAGCTTCAAGGTGCGCGGGCGCGAGAGTTTTGGCGCCGTTGTGGGCGAAGGCGTTGTGGATCTGAAAACCCGGTTGGCACCGAGATTTTCCAGCGTGCTGGACCTGCTCCGCGGCAATGGCCTGGACGAAGCGCGTGCGGCAGTGCAGGGCGTCCGAGCAGATTTTCCGCTAAGCGAAACTGAATTCATGCCGCCGATCACAGAACCCGAGAAAATTCTTTGCATTGGCATTAACTACGCAAATCGTAACGCCGATTACGGCGACCAGGAAATACCGAAATACCCGAGCATGTTCTATCGTGCGCCCGGCTCGCTTGTGGCGCATGGACAGCCGATTGTGCGACCGCGTGAGTCCGAGCAGCTCGACTATGAAGGCGAAATCGCGCTTGTGATCGGCCGACGCGGGCGGCGTATCCCGCAGAGCGAAGCGCTCGATCATGTGGCTGGCGTGACGTTGTGCAACGAAGGTACGATCCGCGACTGGCTGCGCCACGGCAAGTTCAACGTAACGCAAGGCAAGAATTGGGATTCAAGTGGTAGTATCGGGCCGTGGATCGTGACCGCCGACGAAATCGATCTCGCCAGGCCCCTGCACATAACAGTTAAAGTGAACGGCGAAGTGACGCAGGACGATACGACCGCCAGCATGATCAAGTCGTTTGCGGAGCTGATCGCTTATGTCAGCACTTTCATGACTCTCAAGCCCGGCGACGTGCTCGTTACCGGGACGCCAGTCAAGCTCAAGCGCGGTGAGGAACCGGTGTGGCTTAAGCCGGGTGATACAGTTGAAATTGCAGTGCCGGAGATTGGCGTGCTGCGTAACACGGTCAAAGACGAACAATGAGTGTCGGACACAAAAAAGTTTGTATCATCGCCTGGCCGGCGGGCCATTCACGCTCGCCCCTGATTCATAATTACTGGATCAAGCAACACAATCTCGATGCTGAATATCGGCGCGAGGCGGTGCCGCCCGAGAAGTTCACCGAATTCGTTACAAACCTGCGCGCCAATGGTTATGTCGGCGCCAATATTTCGGTGCCGCACAAGGAAATGGCGCTCAAGCTGTCGGAACCTGACGATCGCGCGCGCGCGGTCGGTGCGGCCAATACGCTCTGGTATGATGACGGCCGGCTGCGCTCGACCAATACCGACGTCGAAGGTTTCCTCGCGAATCTCGACGCCGTCACGCCGGGGTGGGATCGCGGTCTGTCGACGGCGGTGGTGCTCGGTGCCGGCGGTGGCGCGCGCGCTGTGGTATTTGCGTTGCTCTCGCGCGAAGTTGGCCGCGTCTATGTGATCAACCGTACCGAGGCGCGTGCGAAAGCGTTGCGGAAGAAATTCGGCGCACGCGTACAAGTCGCCGGCTGGGAGGAAACGACCGGCTTGCTCGGCGGCGCCGGGCTGTTGGTCAACACCACCACCCTCGGCATGGTCGGTCAGCCGCCGCTGGACCTCAACCTGCGCTGCCCGCCATCTCTCGTCGTCGCAGACCTGGTTTATGACCCGCTTGTGACTGGGCTGCTGGCGTTGGCGCGTGTACGCGGCCTGCGTACGGCCGATGGGCTTGGCATGCTGCTGCATCAGGCGGTGCGGGGATTCGAGCGATGGTTTGGCGTGCGTCCGGAGGTAACGCCGGAACTGCGCGCGCTGGTGGAAGCCGATCTGCTCAAGAAAAAGTGAGGAATAAGCCGCTCGGATTGGGGTTATCCGCCTGACTGAGCCCGGCCATGTGCCGGGACCAGACGGGAGGACATCCACAATGTACAAGTCAAAAATGACACGGCGGACGCTCGGCGCTGCGGCCGTTGCGCTTATTTTCGCGACTGCGGCTTTCGCGCAGCAACCGGGCCGCATTCGCGGTCAGATCGAGAAGGTCGACGGCCCAATGCTGTCGCTGAAGACCCGCGATGGCGCCATGCTCAATGTGAAGCTGGCCGATGACGCGCGCGTTTCGGCGCTGGAAAAAGCGACGCTCAGCGATATCAAGAACGACAGCTTCCTCGGCATTGCGGGCATACCGCAAGCGGACGGAAGCATTGAAGCGTTCTCGATTCATATTTTCCTTCCTGCCCAGCGTGGCGTTGTGCCCGATCGACACGGTCCATGGGATGCGCGGCCGAACAGCACCATGACAAATGCCTATGTCACGAGCATGGTGCAGGCCAAGGAAGGCGAAACGCTGACGGTGAAATACAAGGACGGCGAGAAAAAAGTCGTCGTCACGCCGCAGACGGTGATCGCCGCAGCCGCGCCTGCGAAGAAAGAGGAACTCAAGCCGGGCGCGCAGATCATCATTTTCGGCTGGGACAAGCAGCCGGACGGTTCGGTGCTGGCCAAGACCTTGTATGTCGGCCGCAACGTGACGCCGGCAATGTGATGGTTGCACGCGTCCTTGGTGCCGGAATTGTCATCGCACTGGCGGCCGGTGCATTTGCGCAGCAGCCGGCGACCACGCGGGTCGCCGGCACCGTCGAAAGCTTCGATGGCCACGTGCTGGCGGTCAAATCCGAGAAGCTCGGCGAGGTGAAGATCAATCTCACCGGCGATGCCACGGTGTTCGGCGTGGCCAAAGCAACGCTCGCCGACGTCAAGCCGGGTTCCTATATCGGTGTCGGTGCGATGCCGCAGCCGGATGGAAGCCAGCGCGCAATCCAGGTGACGGTTTTAGCCGAATCTCAGCGGGGGCTGAGCGAGGGCCATAAGCCGTGGGATGCACGGCCCAACAGCACAATGACCAACGGCACCGTGGATCAGACAGTGGCCGGCATCGACGGGCAGGTATTGACGGTTAAGTATCAGGGCGGCGAAAAGAAGATCGTGGTGCCGCCGGATGCGGTGATCCGGGCTTATGTGGTGAGCGATAGGAGCGAGTTGAAACCGGGCGCACATATCGCGATCGTGCGCGCAGTCAAGAAACCGGACGGCTCTCTGGAAGCCAATCGCATCAATGTTGGGCGCGGCGAAGTGGTGCCACAATAGCGTGCCGTGTCGGCGCATGGGCCGAGCCGCGCGCGGAGACATCGAGATCACCGGCAAGCTCCGGCATTTCCCGCATCAACCGGACGAGCCGGTTATGCCGGCCGCCGGCAAGACGCGCCTCGCGCTGATCTTCGATCGGCCGGCGGACCTCGTCGCAGCGCGCCAGCCCGTCGATATCGGCGCCATGCTCTGCAAGCCGTACCAGCAAATGCGTAAGATCGTCCAGTTGGTCGGCGACCACGTGGATCACACCCGATTCCTCCTGGACGCGGCCGGCCACGGCAACATAGCGCGCGCTTAAGACCACGGGGCGAAGGCGCTCGAATACTTTCGGCCAAACGATCACATTGGCGACCGCGCTCTCGTCTTCGATGGTCATGAAGACGACGCCGTTGGCCGAGCCCGGCCGTTGCCGGCAGGTGACCAGTCCGGAAATACGGACGCGCGTGCCGGAAGCTGTGCGGCGGAGCGTCTCGTTTTGCCTGACACCGCGGGCGTCGAGATCGGGACGCAGGAATTGCGCCGGATGCGCGCGCAGCGACAGGTGCAGGAACCGGTAGTCGTTGATGACCTCCTCACCGATTGGCATGGGCGGAAGGTGTACATCGGGCTCACGCGGGTGAGGGGGCCTGTCCAAACGTTCAGGCTGTGGCGACGCCCCCTCACCCGATCCGCCATCGCTATGCTCTGGCGGATCGGCCTCTCCCCGCACGCGGGGAGGGGTGAAGGAGGAAGCCACGGCAAACAACGGCAGATCGTCATCACGGTCGCCGACGCGGCCCAGCGCTTTTGCCGCCCACAACGCGTTGCGGCGGGTGAGACCGAGCGAACCGAAAGCGTCGGCGTCGGCCAACCGTTCCAGAACGTGCGGAGACAGTCCTGTGCGCAGCCATACGTCGCGCACGGAGTCGTAGGCAACAGAAGCTTCTGACTCGTCATGCCCGGCCTTGTGCCGGGCATCCACGTCTTCAATTCTCTCATTTAAGAAAGACATGGATGGCCGGGACATAGGCGAGCAAAGCGACGCCGTCCTTCGGACGGCTATGCCCGGCCATGACGACCGGATACGCTGCTCGACTATCAGCTTCGCATCCTCCTCCTTGAGCCCCTTGATCTCGCGCAGGCCAAGACGGACGGCGCAGGTGGTGCGGACATCATCCCGCATCTCGCGATGCAGTTCGTGCAAGCGTTCGGCCGCGCGCGGACCCGGTTCAAGCGTTGAATCCCAGTGTGAATGATTGATGTCCGGCGGCCGCACTTCGACGCCATGTTCGCGCGCGTCACGCACGATCTGCGCCGGCGCGTAGAAACCCATCGGTTGCGCGTTCAAAAGCGCGGCAGCAAAGGCGTCCGGATAACGGCATTTCAGCCAGGCCGAGGCATAGACCAGAAGCGCGAAGCTTGCCGCATGGCTTTCCGGAAATCCGTATTCACCGAAGCCCTCGATCTGCTGGAAACAGCGTTCGGCAAACTCACGTGCGTAGCCATTGGCCAGCATGCCGTCGATCATTTTGCGCTGGAAGGTGCCGATGGTGCCGACGCGTTTGAAAGTCGCCATGGCGCGGCGCAGCCTGTCGGCCTCCGAAGGCGTGAAGCCGGCGGCGACGATGGCGATCTTCATCGCCTGTTCCTGAAATAACGGCACGCCCAGGGTCTTCGACAGCACCGCTTCAAGAGCTTTCGACGGATAGGTGACGGCTTCCTGCCCGCGTCGGCGGCGCAAATAGGGATGCACCATATCGCCCTGGATGGGACCGGGCCGCACGATCGCAACCTCGATCACCAGATCATAAAAATTCTTCGGTGCCAGGCGCGGCAACATGGTCATCTGCGCACGGCTTTCCACCTGGAATACGCCGAGAGAATCCGCGCGGCGCAGCATGCGGTAAACGGCGGGATCTTCGGCGGGGATGCAAGAGAGATCAGCGGCCGTTGCTGTGCCCTCTCCACTTGTGGGAGAGGGCAACGTCGGGCGTTCAACAGGCACGGTTGGGTGAGGGGGAAGGTCCGTCCCCTGCGCGCTCCGCACTTGCGGCCACGCGGAAGGGTAATGCCGTTTCACCAAATCCAGCGCCTTGCGCAGGCAAGACAGCATGCCGAGGCCGAGCACATCGATTTTAAGGATTCCCAGTGCGTCGAGATCGTCCTTGTCCCACTCGACGTAGGTGCGGTCGTCCATCGCCGCATTGCCGATCGGCATCACCTCGTCGAGCCGGCTGCGGGTGATGACAAACCCGCCGACATGTTGGGAAAGATGGCGCGGGAAGCCGTTGATCTCGGCCGCCAGTGCCGCGATCTGGCGCATGCGCCGGCTTTGCGGGTCGAGGCCGGTGCGGGTGACCGCATCCTTCGACACCGCGCCACCACCGCCGCCCCAGATCGAGGACGACAGCGCACCGATGGTGTCTTCGGAGAGGCCAAAAGCCTTGCCGACCTCCCGGATTGCCGAACGACCGCGATAGGAGATCACGGTGGCAGCGATGCCTGCGCGTTCGCGTCCATATTTCTTGTAGATATATTGAATGACTTCCTCGCGCCGTTCGTGCTCGAAATCGACGTCGATGTCGGGCGGCTCGCGCCGCTCGGGAGAGATGAAGCGTTCGAACAGGAGATCGGCGCGGTCGGGATCGACCTCGGTCACGCCGAGGCAGAAGCAGACCGCGGAATTGGCGGCCGAGCCGCGGCCCTGACAGAGGATGCCTTGCGAGCGTGCGAAACGCACGATGTCGTAGACGGTGAGGAAATAGGGCGCGTATTGCAGTTGCGCGATCAGCTTGAGTTCATGATCGAGATTGGCGCGTACCTTGGCCGGAATGCCGTGCGGGTAACGCCTGGTGGCGCCTTCATAGGTCAGGTGTGCGAGCGCGTCCTGGGCGTTGTCGAAACCCGTCACCGACTCGTCGGGATATTCGTAGCGCAGCTCGTCGAGTGAAAAAGTGAGCGCGTCGCTGAGCGCCATCGTTTCCTCGATCGCTTCCGGTGCGTCGCGAAACAATCGCATCATTTCTTGCGGCGGTTTCAGATAGCGTTCGGCATTGGCGGCGAGCTTGCGCCCGGCGCACTCGATCGTGGTCTTCTCACGGATACAGGCGAGTACGTCGGCGAGCGGCCGCCGGTCGGGATGATGAAAGAGCACATCGTTGACTGCGATCAGCGGCACCTGCGCCGCGCGCGCGAGTTCTCTGCTGCGTACCAACCTTGCACGGTCACGTCCGCGATAGGGCATGCTTGCGGCGAGCCGTACGCGGTGGGGGGCCGCGGCGCGCAAGCGCGCGAGCATATTTCTTACCCTCTCCCCTTGCCCTCTTTCACCTCTCCCCGCGTGCGGGGAGAGGTCGACCTCGCCAACGGGTCCGCGCGAAGCGCGGCCCGATGACAGGCTCCGCGAGGTCGGGTGAGGGGGCCTTTCTGAGTGCGAGGCCTGTCGAACCGCCCCCTCATCCGGCTCGCGCCTTGGGCGCTCGCCACCTTCTCCCCGCATGCGGGGAGAAGGAAGCACCACCAGTTCAAGCCCAAAAGCGTGTGCCAGCAGATCGTCGAGATGCAGGATGCAGTCGCCTTTTTCGGCGCGAAGATTCCCCACCGTGAGCAGACGGGTGAGCCTTCCCCAGCCGGCGCGATCGCGCGGGTAGGCGAGTATGTCGGGTGTGCCGTCGGCGAAGACGAGCCGCGCGCCCGGGTGATAGCGCAGCGGCAGATTTTGCTCGCGCCTGGCCAGATGTGCGCGCACCACCCCCGCGACTGAATTACGATCGCACAGGCCAATTCCGGCAAGCCCGATATTGGCGGCCTGCACCATCAGCTCTTCCGGGTGCGAGGCTCCCCGCAGGAAGGAGAAATTAGAGGCAACGGCAAATTCAAGATAACGCATATACGCACGCTGGCCTTCTTAACCCTCTCCCAGCAGAACTCGGATTTATCCGAGTTCTGCCATTTATTAAGTGGTCGAAGTCGGAAACATCCGACTTCGACTGGGAGAGGGTCGCGGCCGAAGGCCGCGGGGTGAGGGGGACTGCTCGATTGTCTCCGCGATTTTCTGGAGAACTCCATCTGGATTCCCAAGGATGTCGTTGTTCCAGAAGCGCAGAATGCGGAATCCACGGTCTTGCAAGTCCGCATCACGAACTTGATCCCGCCGGTTTTCGGCGTGCTGACTTCCATCCGCTTCAACGACAAGCATTTGTTCGAAGGAGACGAAGTCAACGATCCAAGGTCCAATAGGTACTTGTCGGCGGAATTTCGTATCTGCAAGTTGCCGCGAACGAAGAAGTTGCCAAAGCTCGGTTTCAGCGTTCGTCGATGTGTGACGAAGGTGACGCGCGCGCTTTCGTTTGAATTTATCGAACTCGGTATTTTGGCATTTCCCCCTCACCCGGTCCTCGCTTCGCTCGGACCACCCTCTCCCAGCAGAACTCGGATTTATCCGAGTTCTGCCATTTATTAAGTGGTCGAAGTCGGAAACATCCGACTTCGACTGGGAGAGGGTAAGAAGTCACGCAAACATTCCGTGCAGGAACCACGCCGGTGCGGCAGCACCTGGCGCAAGGTTGCGGTAGAGACCGGCGCGGAACAGCCAGAAACGCAGGCCACTCGTGTCTTCAACGCGGAAATAATCTCGCGCAAGATTTCCCAAAGAATGGCCACCGTGCTCGCTCCACCAGGCGCCCTCGATGCGCTCGGGGCCTTCGGCGGCAATCACCTCGTGCAGCGCGCGTCGCCATCGGAAGCGTAAGGGTGGTCCGTCTGGCACTTCCGCGACTGCTTCGATTGGTTCCGGCCTCGTCAGCAGCCGCAGCGGACGCGGCGGAAGCTCTGCCTCTTCTCGGTAGCGACGAAACGCATTCCAGCCGGCATCGCCATTGACGGCCTGCGCGGGGAGAAGGGCTTCGGCCGCTTCGGGAATGTGGCTGTCCTGAGCGGCTAACCGGCGCACGCGACGCGCGCCCAGCCGCGCGCTCAGGCGATCGACCAGACGGCAAAGCTCGGCTGCATCTTCTCCGCCGCCGAAGCCCGTTTGTTCGGGCGGGCAGGGCTCGGCGACAATGACCGACAATCTTGCCATGTCGAAGCCGAAGCCCGGATCGAGCGCATCGGCAAGCGCTGCGAGGCGCTCAACAAACAGTTCACGGATTTCGTCCGGATCGCGCAGTGGCCGCGAGGTGCCGGCGGCGATGCGGCGTACCATGCCGTCGGTGCGGAATAATGTGAGTTCAATGCGGCGGGCGCCGTCGCCGCGCCGCTCCAGCGCGGATTGCAGCCGCCGCGCCAGCCGTCCGGCAATCGCCAGTACGTCCTCCTCGCGTGCGATCGGTTCGGCAAATCGCTGTTCGGCCACGTAAGGTGCGACCGGCAGCCGGGGCGTCAGCGGTTCGTGCTCATGACCCAAAGCACGGTCGAGCTGGCGCAACACCTCGGATCCGAAGCGTGCGGTAAGCGGCGCGCGCGGCAAATCAATGATATCGCCAATGCGCTTTAATCCGACACGAGCAAGACTTGCGACCGTCGGCGGCGGAAGCCGTAGCGCGGATAGCGGCAATGGTGCGAGCAACGCGCGCTCCTTGCCGCAGGCATGGTTTGCCGGTTCGCCGTAATGCGCGGCAGCCCAGGCAGCGCCGATAGTGCCCGCAATAGCAACCGAATAGGCAAAGCCGGCATCTTCCAGGCGTGTGGCAAGATCGGCCACCAGCTCATGCTCGCCGCCATAAAGATGCGCGCATCCGCTGATGTCGAGCAGCAAGCCGTCGGGTGAATCGCAAGCCACAAGCGGCGTGTAACGCAGGCACCAGTCGGCAATGGATTCGAGCAGGGCGGCATCAGCTTCGCCGTCTTCAGCCACCGCATCGATTCCGGGATGCATGGCGCGCGCTTGCGCCAATGCCAGGCCTGGTGAGAGACCGAGTTGCTCGGCTGCGTCATCGACAGCAGTGAGGACTTCGGCATTACCGCGCTTGCCGGTGACGACAAGTGCTCTTTCACCTCTCCCCGCTTGCGGGGAGACTGCCCAACGGGTCCGGCCGGAGGCCGGCCCGATGGCAGGCTCCGCGTAGCGATGGCAGGCGGGTGAGGGAGCATCGCTGCCGAAGTCGGATGTTTCCGACTTCGGCCAATCAATATTGCCGAACTCGGGTAAACCCGAGTTCGCGCGGGGAGAGGAAGAAGAGTCACGCGACCTGACGATGCGGTCGGTCGAGAGTCGGCGCAGCCACAGGCTGAGCATGCGCTGCGAGGATGAACTGCTCATCGCTGTCACTCCATTCAAGAATCCATGACCCGACCGGGCCTCGACGGTTGCGGATAAGTTTCGCGACAAAGCGCGGCGCGCCCGGACCGTGCGCGATTGCCGAAGCCGCAGCGCCGACGACCCAGCGGGTGGCGGCAGTGGAACTGTCATTCGGAGGCGTGGCGCGCAGCAGCAGCGCCAGCGCGCCGCTCTCCGCGGCGGCGAGCGAAAGCCGCCGCACCGCAACTCCGTCGATCGCGCCGGCGCGCATTTCGCCAATCACGACGCCCACGGTGCGGCAGCGCAGCGCTTCTTCCATTCCCCACAGCAGGTCGCGGCGATGTGCGACGTTCACCGTCACCAGTTGCTCGGGCGCCAGGCCGAAGGTATCGAGCCCGGCACCATGCGGCGCGCCGCTTTCAGCGAGCGCCATGTTCTCGGTGATCCAGAACAAGCTTCTTCTTTCACCTCTCCCCTGCGGGGAGAGGTCGACCGAGCCAACGGGTCCGCGCGAAGCGCGGCCCGATGACAGGCTCCGCGAGGTCGGGTGAGGGGGCGTAGACGATGGAGAGGGCAGTGCCCCCTCACCCCAACCCTCTCCCCAGCCGAAGTCGGATGTTTCCGACTTCGGCCAATCGATGTTGCCGAACTCGGGTAAACCCGAGTTCGGGAGGGGAGAGGGAGTCCGGGCTACATGCGCTGCACCGCCGAGCGCCGCGAGCCCCAAGGCAAACCCGGTTGCCGCAGCGAAATGGGTTTCTCCCGGTGCCGAAATTTCGTGCAGCGCGCCGCGTATGAGCCCACCGCCAAGCGCCGTGTCGATCGCGGCAATGCCGAGGGGGAGGGTGCCGGGACCGTCCGCGATCCCCGGTGCTCTTTGCAGAGCCAGGAGGTGTCGGCGAAGCTGCGCAATCATCACTAACCCTTTGAAGACGTAGATGCATTCGGTCCAGCTGGCTGGGCCGCGGCAATTTTATGTTCCCTGTTTGTTCTAATGTGATCGAAGGATGAGGAGACGTCAAGCCGCAAGGGGATGGGGTAATCCGGGACGGACGAACCCCACGCCTAGATGTGCGCGACGTAAACGATGAACACCGCTGCCGCCAGAACCGTGGCCACCCAGACGAGTCGAGGATCCGCGTATTTATTCATGACGATCCCTACACATACAAATCATGTGCCAGAACCCTCACCTAAGCCTTAAATTTCCACGGCGGTGGCCCGAAACCGATCAATTTCTGTTGCGCTGGATGCGCGCCGCACTCAGCCCGTCATTTCCAATGTCCTGATTTCTATTTCAGACTTCAATGTCCGATGCACCGGACACTTGTCGGCAATCTCCAGCAACCGCTTGCGTTGCTCGGCGTCGAGCGGGCCTTCAATCGTGATGTTCCGGTCGATGCGGTCGACCATGCCTTCCCTGGTCTCGCAGTTGAGGCAATCCTCGGCGTGGATCTTGTTGTGGGTCAGCCGCACAGCGACACGGTCAAGCGGCAGCTTCTTGCGCTCGGCATAAAGCCGCAACGTCATTGACGTACAGGCGCCAAGTCCCGCGAGCAGGAGATCGTAAGGACCCGGCCCGGAGTCGAGCCCGCCGACCTTGACAGGCTCGTCAGCAAGAAAACGGTGCGGCCCGCTCAGGATTTCCTGCTGGAACTTGCCGTTGCCTGTCTCGCGCACGAGAACAGTACCGACTTCAATTTGCTCGTCGCTGCGTCCGGCCGGCTGGTCGAGATATCTCTCGGCCCAGGCGGCGATCACGTTGGCCACATAGACCGCATCGCTCTTCTGACTCAGCAAATGATCGGCGCCGGCGAGCGAGACGAAACTCTTTGGGTGTTTTGCGGCGGTGAAGATGCGTGACGCATTGTCGATGCCGACGATATCGTCAGTCGGCGAATGAAACACCAACAATGCCTTGCGCAGGGTAGCGAGACAATCCTTGATGCGTTGCTCCGCGACATCGTCGAGGAATTCGCGCTTGATGCGGAACGGCCGCCCGGCCAGATGCGACCTCGACCTCCCCATGCTCGCGGATTTTATCGATATGATCCTTGAACAGGCCGGTGACATGGGCCGGATCGCAGGGAGCGGCAATGGTGACGACCGCGCGCGCATCGGCGATGCGATGCGCGGCTGCAAGCGCCGCCGCCCCGCCAAGACTGTGGCCGATCAGGATTGCTGGAGCGCCGCGGGTCGCACGCAAGTGATCGGCGGCGGCGACCAGGTCATCCACGTTCGATGAGAAATGCGTATTGGCAAATTCGCCTTCGCTCATGCCAAGACCCGTGAAATCGAAGCGCAGCACGCCGATGCCGCACATCGCCAACCGCTCGGAAATGCGCTTGGCCGCGAGGTTATCCTTGCCGCAGGTGAAGCAGTGCGCGAACAGGGCGAAGGCGGCCGGCTGGCCGAGTGGTAAATCGAGCAGCGCTGCCAGCTTTTCGCCCCTGGCATTGGCAAATTCGAGCCGCTCGGTGCGCATGGCTAGCCCTTCCATGTCGGCTGACGCGGGTGGACGTGATGCTTGAAGTCGTCGAAGCCCTTCCAGGCGGGCTCGGGCGGGTTGCATTTCGGCTGCGGCGTATAGATCGACGGGCCGGTCATCTGCATGTCCGGGATGTAGCGCGGGCAATTGGGGAAGATGGCGCGCGCCTCGACCCGCACGATCAGCTGCGCGCCGACGGTCTCGCCCAATAGCGGATCGCCATCGCTCACGCGCGTCCGGCCATTGACCCGTAATCGTTTCGGCTTGCCATGCATCGCGATGAACAACAGGCCGACATTCGGGTTCACCAACAGATTGCCGAGGCTCTTGAACATGCCGTTGCCGTCGTAGTCGGGAAAGGCCAGCTCGGACGGGCCGGTCACGCGGACAAAGCCCGGCATGCCGCCCTTGAACGAACAATCCGGCTGGCCTTGGGCGTCCGCGGTGGCAATGAAGAAGTAGGCCGCGCTCTCGATGAAGGTCTTGTCGTCGGCGGTGAACGCCGTGCGCGTCAGCTTTTCTTCCAGTTTGTCGGAGATACGGCGGCTGTCGAAACGGTCCTGCAGTTGCCGGTTGCCGTCGTGATACATGATGCTCATCGCCGCACCTCGCTCGTCGAATGAACTAATATTGATCGCCTCTCACCGGTCGCCCGCGATATGCCTGCGTCTGATACGGCGCACCACCCACCAGATCGCCGCGACCGCGACCGGCACGAACAGCGCGGTGGCGAGCGAGATATCGACCGGTACGCCTTCGTCGTGCAGGCCTTTCACCAGATAGCCGAACAGCCCGACCACATAATAGCTGACGGCCGCAACCGACAAACCTTCGACGGTCGTCTGTAATCGCAATTGCAGGCGCGTGCGCTCGTTCATCGACTTGAGCAGATCGCGATTCTGCCTTTCGAGTTCCACGTCCACGCGCGTGCGCAACAGATTGGCCGCGCGCGCGAGCTTTTCCGACAGGTTTGTCTGCCGCTCCTCGGTGGTGGCGCAGGTGCGCATCGCCGGCGCCATGCGCCGCGCCAGGAATGACGACCAGGTCGGGAAGCCCTCGACCTTGCGCTCGCCGATGGTCTGCAGGCGCAGCTGCACAATTTCGTTGTAGGCCCGGCTGGCCCCGAAACGGAACAGGCTCGCTGCCGCGCCGGCTTCCAGTTCGCCGGCCAGTTCGGTCAGCTCGTCGAGCAAACGATGATTGTCGACGAGCTTCTCGGAGCGCCGCATTTCGTCGGTCACTTCGGCAAGCCGTTTCTCGATGCGGTTGATCGAGGGCTGCAGCCGCTGTGCTTCCGGCAGGCCGAGCAGCGCCAGCGTGCGGTAAGTCTCCAATTCGACGATGCGCTGGACCAGCGCGCCTGCGCGTTCCGGGCCGAGCCCACGGTCGAGCACCAGGATGCGCACAAAGCCGCCCGGATCGAGCTGGAAATCGGTGGCGAACAGCGCGTCGTTTTCCGTATTTTCCGCCACGGCCAGGCTGGCGCGATCGAAGATTTGTTCCGGCGCGATTTTTTTCTTCTTCACCCCGATCAAATGCAAATCGAGCGCAACCAGCAACGGCCCGGGCTGCGGGAGCGCCGCCATGGGCGCTGCCAATGATGTGGCTGCCGGATGAAAGGGTGCGTCTGCTTCCGATGCGAGTTCCCAGGTATAGGTCGTGAACTCGGAGTGCTGCTCCCAGCGCAAGACAGTGCCGCCGAAGCTGACACGGTGCTGATTGGCGGAAGGCTTCAACGGCTCAAGCTGGCGGCGGGCACAGAAGTCGGCGATCGCTGCGCGGTCGCGCTTGGCGGCGTCGCCGGCGGTATCGAAGGCGAAGTGCAGGATGCGGCGCGGTGTCGTAATCGGCGTAAATGGGCGGGCGTGGACTTCGCCGAGTACCGCCGCGCGCAATGGGTGCGGGTTGAGTTTTCCGCCGTCCTTGATTGTGACGTCCGCGGTCATGCCCATCGGGTCGCATGCGAGAGAAATTTTGGCAAGATGGGCAAAGGGCTGGCGTAGAATTTGCTTGAATAGCCCTCGATCGGCCACTCACCCCGTCATGGCCGGGCATAGCCCGTCTTGAAGACGGGCGTGAACGCCCTGATGCCTGGCCATCCACGTCTTCAATCGGATGAAGGAAGACGTGGATGCCCGGCCTAAAGCCGGGCATGACGACAGTAATTGTTGAACCGAAGGAGAAAACAAATGACGCGCGCCGATCTCACGGAAAAGCTTCTCGACATCAAGCGCGAGAAGGGATGGACCTGGAAATACATCTGCGAGCAGATCGGCGGCATGTCGCCGATCATGGTGACCGGCGCGATCCTCGGCCAGCAGAAGATGACCAGGCCGATGGCGACGGCCGCCGCCAAGCTGTTCGGCCTGTCGAAGAACGAGCAGGCGCTGCTCAACGAGGTGCCGATGCGCGGCACCGGCACGCCGATGCCGCCGACCGATCCGCTGATCTACCGCTTCTACGAACTGGTGATGGTCAACGGGCCTGCGTGGAAAGCGTTGATCGAGGAGGAATTCGGCGACGGCATCATGTCGGCAATTGACTTCGACATGGAGATCGCGCGCCAGCCAGATCCGAAAGGCGATCGCGTCAAGATCGGCCTGACCGGAAAATTCCTGCCGTTCAAATATTACGGCGCCACCGGCAACCAGTTGGCGTATGGGCTGAAGGAGGAGTGATCTTTCTTACCCTCTCCCACGAGGGGAGAGGGAAAGCGAGAATGTTGCCCGCGCCACCCAGACATATTGTTTGATGGAGTAGCCTCGCGCCGCGCCGCGGGCTCGCGTATCCTCGGGCGCGCATGGCAGAGCATAAGCAGGCCGTCGTCGTCGGGGCGCTCGGCGTGATCGGGCGCTACATCGTCGCGCGGCTGCTCAGGCAGGACGACTGGTCCGTCGTCGGCCTGTCACGCCGGACCGCCGATACCGCGCCGCGCTACCGCCACATCGCTGTCGATCTCCTCGACGCCGAGGATGCGGCGGAAAAGCTTTCCGGATTGAAGGACGCCACGCACGTTTTCTACGCGGCGTTTCAGCCCGCGGCCGGCGCTGCCGCGGGCTATGCATCGAACATCGCTCCGAACCGCGACATGCTCGTCAATGCCGTCACGGCGATCGATCGGGCGTCGCCCGCACTGCGGCGCGTGGTGCTGGTCACCGGCACGAAATACTACGGCTCGCATCTCGGTCCCTTCAGGACACCGGCGCGCGAGGGCGATCCGCGTCACGCGGGTGCCAACTATTATTTCGACCAGATCGACTGGCTCGCCGCCTTCCAGCGCGGCAAGCGCTGGGACTGGGTGGAGCTGCGGCCGCAGACCTTGTGCGGCTTTGCGCCGGGCACCCCCATGAGTTCTGGCGCCGGCCATCGCGGTCTACGCCGCGATCAGTAAGGAGCTTGGACGGCCGCTGCATTTTCCGGGAAAGCCCGGCGCCTATGCCTCGATCTATCAGGTCACCGCGTCGGAGCACTTCGCCAACGCCGCGCTGTGGGCGGCGAACGAGCCGCGCTGCGGGTGTGAGGCGTTCAACATCACCAACGGCGATTATTTCCGCTGGAAAAATCTGTGGCCGAAGCTCGCCGCGGCTTTCGATATGCCGGCCGGCGACGTTCGCACCACAAGCCTGACGGCGGACATGGCGGACAAGGCGCCGCTCTGGCGCGCCATGACGGAAAAACACGGGCTGAAGCCCTACGCCTACAATGACCTGGTGGCCTGGCCCTTTGCCGATTACGTCTTCGGCTGCGACTGGGACGTGATGTCGAACGTCACCAAATCGCGCCGCTTCGGCTTCCACGACGTGGTCGACAGCGAAGAGATGTTCGTGCGCCTCATGCGGCAGTTCCGCGCGGAGCGGATCGTTCCCTGACATGGCGCGCCGCCGTGGCACTAAACAGCGTCATGGCCGGGCTTGTCCTGGCTATCCACGTTCTTCTTTGCCGAAGAGGAAGAGAAGAAAGAAGTGGATGCCCGGCACAATGCCGGGCATGACGAAAGCATATGCGTTGGACTAGATAAGGGTGAGCACCACCCCGTACGCCCACTACGAACGCACCCCCCATGAAACACATCGGCTTCCTCTCCTTCGGCCATTGGACCCCGTCGCCGCAGTCGCAGACGCGCTCGGCCTCCGACGCGCTGTTGCAATCGATCGACCTTGCCGTCGCGGCCGAGGAGTTGGGCGCGGACGGGGCCTACTTCCGCGTCCATCATTTCGCCCGCCAGCTCGGCTCGCCTTTCCCGCTGCTCTCGGCGTGCGGCGCGAAGACCAAGCGCATCGAGATCGGCACCGCGGTCATCGACATGCGCTACGAGAACCCGCTCTACATGGCGGAGGACGCGGGCGCTGCCGACCTCATCGCCGGCGGCCGCCTGCAGCTCGGCATCAGCCGCGGCTCGCCCGAGCAGGTGATCGACGGCTTTCGCTACTTCGGCTACGCCCCGCCTGAGGGAATGACCGATGCCGACATGGCGCGTCGTCACACCGAGGTCTTTCTCGAGGTGCTGCTGGGCAAGGGCTTCGCCAAGCCCAACCCGAGCCCGATGTTCCCGAACCCGCCTGGTCTCCTGCGCCTCGAGCCTCACTCGGAGGGTCTGCGCGAGCGCATCTGGTGGGGCGCCGGCACGAATGCGACGGCGGAATGGGCGGCCAAGCTCGGCATGAACCTGCAAAGCTCGACGCTCAAGATCGACGAGAGCGGCAAGCCGTTTCATGTCCAGCAGGCGGAGCAGATCCGGCTGTACCGCGCGGCGTGGAAAGAGGCCGGGCACGCGCGCACGCCGCGGGTGTCGGTCAGCCGCAGCATCTTCGCGCTGATGGACGACCGCGACCGCATGTATTTCGGCCGCGGCGACGAGAAGGACCAGATCGGCTTCCTCGGCGGCAGCGAGCGCGCCATTTTCGGCCGCAGCTATGCTGCCGAGCCGGACGTCCTCGTCGCGCAGCTCAAGCAGGACGAAGCCATCGCCGAGGCGGACACGCTATTGCTCACCGTGCCCAATCAGCTCGGGGTCGACTACAACGCCCACGTCATTGAGGCGATCCTCAAGCATGTCGCGCCCGGGCTGGGGTGGCGGTGATGCCTCCGTCATTCCGGACGCCGCGCAGCGGCGATCCGGAATCCAGATGTATGCTCCGTGCTTGCCTCTGGATTCCGGGTTCACGCGCTTTGCGCGTGCCCCGGAATGACGGCACGGCCCGCTCCCTCTCCCCGTCGGGGAGAGGGGTGGGGTGAGGGGGCTGAGCCTCGCGAGGCTGTCCCCCTCACCCGGCTCGCCTTCGCAGTCGCTCCGGCTCGCCACCCTCTCCCACAGGGGGAGAGGGGAAGCGAGATTGTCGCCCAGCTTCTGCTAAACGTTAGTCAGCCTTCGGCTTGCGCTTGCGCGCGGGCGTCTTCGTTTCGCGGCCGACGAGCACATGTGGCCCGATGTCGGCAATGCGGTTGGTGCCAGTCAGAGCCATGGTCACGCTGAGCTCGTTCTTCAAAATTTCTATCGCCTTGCTCACGCCTGCCCGGCCGCCGGCACCGAGGCCATAAACATAGGCACGGCCGATCAGACATGCGCGCGCGCCCAACGCGAGCGCGCGCATGAGGTCGGCGCCCGTGCGGATGCCGCCGTCAAACAAGACTTCAGTGTCTGAACCGACTGCTTGCGCGATCGCCGGTAGCGCCGAAATCGACGACGGTGCGCCATCAAGCTGCCGCCCGCCATGGTTCGAGACGACGACGGCGTCGGCGCCGAGCTTGACCGCGGTCTTTGCGTCCTCCGCATCGAGGATGCCTTTGATGATCAGTTTGCCCGGCCAGATCTTCTTGATCCACTCGACGTCCTTCCAGCTCAGCGCCGGATCGAACTGGCTTTGGATCCATGTGGCAAGCGAGTTGACGTTCTCCATACCTTTCACGTGGCCGGCGAGATTCCCGAACGTCTTGCGCTTGCCTTTGAGGATGCTCCAGGCCCAGGCCGGTTTGGTTGCAACGTCAATGATATTGGCGAGCCGGATCTCCGGCGGCACCGTCATGCCATTCTTGATGTCGCGATGACGCTGGCCAAGCACTTGCAAATCGACGGTGAGCACGAGCGCGCTGCATTTGGCCTCCACGGCGCGCGACAGGATGTCCTTGGAGAAACCCCGGTCCTTGATGACGTAGAGCTGAAACCAGAACGGCCTGCGTATTGCTTCGGCCACGTCTTCGATCGAGCAGATCGACATGGTCGAAAGCGTATACGGAATCCCTGCGTCTTCTGCGGCCTGCGCAGCAAGAATCTCGCCGTCTCCATGTTGCATGCCGGCGAGCCCGATGGGGGCGAGCGCGAACGGCGCCGTCACTTTCTGTCCGAGAATGGTCGTGGCGAGACTGCGCTCGGATACGTCCACCAGGACCCGCTGGCGCAACTTGATGTGCTCCAGATCGGCCCGGTTGGCCCGCAATGTTTCCTCGCTATAGGAGCCGCTGTCGGCATATTCGAAAAAAGCACGCGGAACGCGGCGACGGGCCAGCGTACGCAGGTCCTCGATGCAAGTGACGGTTTTCATGTAACGGTTTCTTGGCAGCGTTTCTGGGGCTTGTGATCGGGAATTCGGGTAGCACAGGGCCGGTGAGGGACGAAATGGCCGGTTTCGACGCAGGTTGCCGGCAACGAAAGGGTTAACTGCCCTCGGTAATGATACCCCATAATTTTTGAAGTAAATCCACAGCATTGGCATTATTATGTAGTTATTGGGCAAGCTCGGCCGCCCATCAAAATGCCGCTAGTCAGTGCATCGCGCCGTAGCGTTGGCGCAAGGGGATTGTTTGATGGTTCGTCGTTATTTCGGCACCGACGGCATTCGTGGCCGTGCCAACCGGGTCATTACGCCGGAACTGGCGCTTAAAGTAGGTCAGGCCGCAGGACTGATCTTTCGGAACGGCGAACACCGCCACCGCGTCCTGATCGGCAAGGACACCCGCCTTTCTGGCTACATGATCGAGAACGCGCTGGTCGCGGGCTTCACGTCAGTCGGCATGGACGTGCTGCTGACCGGCCCAATTCCGACGCCGGCGGTTGGTATGCTGGCGCGTTCAATGCGCGCCGATCTCGGCGTCATGATTTCAGCTTCGCATAATCCGTTCGATGACAACGGTATCAAGCTGTTCGGACCCGACGGCTTCAAGCTCAGTGACGAGGTGGAATCCAAGATTGAAGAGTTGATGGATTCCGATCTCTCCAAGCAACTCGCCAAGAGCAACGATCTTGGCCGCGCCAAACGCATCGATGGCGTGCAGGATCGCTATATCGAATTTGCCAAGCTGACCTTGCCCAAGGCCGTATCGTTCGAAGGCCTGCGGGTTGTCATCGATTGCGCCCACGGCGCCGCCTACAAAGTCGCGCCTGGCACGCTCTGGGAACTGGGTGCTGACGTAATTTCCATCGGTGTCGAACCTGATGGAGTCAATATCAACAAGGAGTGCGGTTCCACCGATCTTGCTGCGCTCTCTCGCAAGGTACGCGAGATGCGCGCCGATATCGGCATCGCGCTCGATGGAGACGCCGACCGCCTAATGATCGTGGACGAACGCGGCCATGTCGTGGATGGCGACCAGCTGCTCGCGGTGATCGCCGAGAGCTGGAAGCAAGACGGCAGGCTTCAGCGTCCCGGCGTGGTTTCCACCGTGATGTCCAATCTTGGTCTTGAGCGCTATCTCGGTGGACTGGGTCTCGAGCTGATTCGGACACCGGTCGGCGATCGTTACGTGCTCGAGCAAATGCGCACGCACGGTTACAACATCGGCGGTGAACCTTCCGGCCACATTATTTTGTCCGACTACACGACGACTGGCGACGGCATTATCGCCGCATTGCAGGTGCTCGCGGTGGTCAAACGCCGCGACAAGCCGGTGTCTGAACTCTGCCACCGCTTCGAGGCGCTGCCGCAGGTACTCAAGAACGTCCGCTACCAGAAGGGTAAGCCGCTGGAGAACGCGGATGTCCGTTCGGCGATTGCAAGTGCGGAGCGCAAGCTTGGCCGTGGCGGTCGCCTGATCGTGCGTCCCTCGGGCACCGAGCCGGTGATCCGGGTGATGGGCGAGGGGGACGACAGGAACCTGGTCGAATCGGTCGTCGACGACGTGGTCGAAGCGCTGAGCGAAACGGCCGCCTGATACCGTCGCGTTCTTTCACTCGTATACAATTTCTTAAAACGCAGATTTCCGCGGAGCCGCATTTGCTTGCGCTTTTTCGCTCGGCAACCGGTTTTGTTAATGAGCGTGGTTAAGAATTAAGGTTAAGCGGCAATTAAGGATTTGCTGCCATCGTCCCTTCAATCGCCGTCCGGCGTGGCCGGCGCGTGTATGTGGGGGATGATGTGATGGGTACTCAGCGTCTCAAGCTGTCGGCATTGGCGGTGCTTGCTTCGTTTGCCGCCATCGATGGAGCACATTCGGCCGACATGCCGGTGCTGGCTCCTGCATTGGATGTTTCGGGCTGGTATCTGCGCGGCGACATCGGCTTCAGCAATCAGCAGGTCGGCAGCCTCTTCAACCAGAATTACAGCCGCTTCGATTCGGTCACGAACGTCGACAAAGGATTCGACGCTGCTCCATTTTTCGGTCTTGGCATCGGGTACAACATCAACAACTGGCTGCGCGCCGACGTCACAGGCGAATATCGCGGCAGGGCCAATTTCCACGGTTTCGACGTCGGCTTTACTGCCGTGCCCGGCGCCGTTGCCGGCAACAATTTCTGGCCCGATCGATACACCGGCAGCAAGTACGAATGGGCCGTCCTGTTCAACGGCTATGTTGATATCGGCACCTGGTGGAATTTCACGCCATTCCTTGGCGCTGGCGTCGGCTTTAGCCGCAATACGATCACCAATTTCGGCGACGTAAATATTGCGGTCCTCGGAGATTCGCACAGCTCTGACGCGAGCAAGACGAACTTCGCGTGGGCGCTTTACGCCGGTGTTGGCTATCGGGTCACGCCTGCCATGACGGTCGAGCTCGCCTATCGCTACATCGACCTTGGCGACGCAGTGACCGGCACGATGGTCGACTATACCTTTGCCGGTACCGACACGCCGTTCGAATTCCACCATCTGACATCGCACGATCTGAAGCTCGGGCTTCGTTACAACTTCGGCGCCTACGACTATCCGCCGCCACCGCCGCCGCCGCCGTTGCGCAGCAGGGGTTAGCGGCATCGCAGCTAAACGGATGACAATGGTGAAAACGAACGGGGCAGTGTCATGGGTCGGTTGAGTCTTCGGGTCGGCGTCAAACTGTCTGTGATGACAGCCGGCCGTGCAACATTTTTGTGCGCCGCTGCAGTTTGCTCGGTACTGGCGGCAGCATCGGCCGACAGCGCACGCGCGGCAGATTGGCCCCTACGCGGCTCAATAGAGCCGGCTAGCTTCATGCGCTGGGATGGCTGGCAGTTCGGTGTGCAAGCCGGCTACGCCAATTTCAGA
This sequence comes from uncultured Pseudomonadota bacterium, assembly GCA_963762485.1. Classification (GTDB taxonomy): domain Bacteria; phylum Pseudomonadota; class Alphaproteobacteria; order Rhizobiales; family Xanthobacteraceae; genus Pseudolabrys. Next base: position 306,995 of record CAVXLE010000005.1, read on the forward strand.
TCCAGTTTCGACAACAGCACCAGCTCCATGGTCGCATTCATTCTGCGTAATACAGTACTTGAGGCAGAGGCGGCTCCCTCGACATGGACGACGCTTGGGCCAAGTACCACCAACGGTGAAGTGTACGGCCTGTTCCTCGGTTACAACATGCAATGGGATCGGCTCGTTGTCGGCTTCGATCTCGGCTATAAACACGCATCGACCCTGGATGCCGAGTCCAGCGATTCAATTTCCCGGCGCTTCGTGACGACGCCGGACAACATCCAACACGACGTCACCATCACTGCTCAGTCATCTCTCAAGCTGGTCGACTATGCGACGCTTCGTGGCCGCGCTGGCTACGCCTTTGGAAATTTCTTGCCGTACGCCGTGATCGGCGCCGCGGCTGGGCGATTCACCTATTTTACCAGTGTGGCCGTGAGCGATTTTATGACTCAGCTTCCGCTGCTTCCTTCCCCTCCAGGCGGAGTCATCGGCTTTGCCCTCCTGACGCCTAGCTCCATGAGCGTCGGCAAAGATAATGCCATCGTCGGTGGCGTCGTCGCTGGTCTGGGTATGGATTGGGCGATCACGCCGTCCGTGTTTCTGCGCGCCGAATGGGAATACATCGCTTTTGCGCAGGTGAATGGAAGCCGTCCCAATCTCAATACCGGCAACGTCGGGATCGGCGTGCGGTTCTAGCGCCGTAGGTCAGCCAACGCGCTGACGCCCATAATTTTTAATTCCCCAGTCCACAAGAGTTGACCGCGGCGGGTAAGTCGCCTATCTCCGCCAGTGGGACACCCCTCCCCAACGAGGGGCGCCTATCTGGAAGGATAGAATTATGACGGCGACGAAACCCGGCGTGCGGCCGGCCATCCCGCACTTTTCATCTGGCCCCTGCGCCAAGCGCCCCGGCTGGAGCCTGCAAAACCTCACCGACGCGGTTCTCGGACGCTCGCACCGATCAAAGATCGGAAAGGCGAAGCTCAAACGCGCCATCGATCTCACCCGAGAGGTATTGGGGGTGCCCGCCGACTACCGCATCGGCATCGTACCGGCTTCCGATACCGGCGCCGTTGAGATGGCGCTGTGGTCTCTTCTGGGCGCGCGGCCGGTGACGATGCTGGCCTGGGAATCATTCGGCGAGGGCTGGATCACCGACGTCGAGAAGCAGCTCAAGCTCAAGGAGCTGACGGTGCTAAAGGCTCCGTACGGGGAGCTGCCCGACCTCTCGAAAATCGATTTCGCGACCGACGTGGTGTTCACCTGGAACGGCACCACTTCTGGCGTGCGCGTGCCGAACGGCGACTGGATCAGCGGCAAGCGCGAAGGCCTCACCATTTGCGACGCCACCTCGGCGGCTTTCGCGCAGAAGCTCGATTGGCCGAAGCTCGATGCGGTGACGTTCTCCTGGCAGAAGGCGCTCGGCGGTGAGGGCGCACACGGGATGCTCGTTCTTTCGCCGCGCGCGGTCGAGCGGCTCGAAACCCACAAACCGGCCTGGCCACTGCCGAAAATTTTCCGCCTGACCAAAGGCGGCAAGCTCAATGAAGGCATCTTTGCCGGCGAGACGATCAATACGCCGTCGATGCTCTGCGTAGAGGACTATCTCGACGCTCTGCAATGGGCGAAATCGGTTGGCGGGCTTTCGGCAACTGTTTCGCGCTCGGACGCCAATGCCAAAGCGTTGTCGGATTGGGTAGCCGTGACCCCGTGGATCGACCACCTCGCGAAAAAAGCGGGCGAGCGCTCCAATACTTCGGTGTGCCTGAAAGTCGTCGATCCCGCAGTGACGCGGCTCTCCGGTGATGATCAGGCCGCCTTTGCCAAGACACTGGCCGGCCTGCTCGAGAAGGAGGGCGTCGCCTACGACATCGCCTATTACCGCGACGCGCCACCCGGCTTGCGCATCTGGTGTGGGGCGACGGTCGAGAAGCGCGACGTCGAGGCGCTCACGCCCTGGCTCGACTGGGCCTTTGCAGAGGCGAAAGCGGCTTTGCCCAAAGCAGCTTAGCAACTCGTCATTCCGGGGCGCGGGCGGAGCCCGCGAACCCGAAATCCAGCCCCGGTGAAAGATGTTCGAAAGGCCAACCCGTTTTTCTGGATTCCGGCTCTCGCGCTGCGCGCTCGGCCGGAATGACAAATGAGAGGTTCCATGCCCAAGGTTCTCATATCAGATGCATTGTCCCCGGCTGCCGTGCAGATCTTCAAAGATCGCGGCATCGAAGTGGATTTCCAACCCGCGCTCGGCAAGGACAAGGAAAAGCTCGCCGCGGCCATCGGCAACTACGACGGCCTTGCCATCCGCTCTGCTACCAAAGTGACCGCGAAGATCCTGGAGTGGGCGAAAGACCTGAAAGTGATCGGCCGTGCCGGCATCGGCGTCGACAATGTCGATATTCCGGCAGCGACGGCGCGGGGCATCATCGTGATGAATACGCCGTTCGGCAATTCAATCACGACTGCAGAGCACGCCATCTCGTTGATGCTGGCATTGGCGCGGCAAATTCCGGAAGCCGATGCCTCCACGCGCGCCGGCAAATGGGAAAAGAACAAGTTCATGGGAGTGGAGATCTTCGGCAAGACGCTCGGCGTGATCGGCTGCGGCAATATCGGCTCGATCGTCGCCGATCGCGCGCTCGGCCTGAAGATGAAAGTGATCGCCTATGATCCGTTTTTGTCGCAGCAGCGCGCCGACGATCTCGGTGTCGAGAAAGTCGAGCTCGATGAATTGTTCAAGCGGGCTGATTTCATTACTTTGCATACGCCGCTCACCGACAAGACCCGCAACGTCATCAATGCTGCCGCCCTCAAGACAATGAAAAAGGGCGTGCGCATCATTAATTGCGCGCGCGGCGGGTTAGTGGATGAGGCGGCACTCTATGAAGCGCTCAAAAGCGGGCACGTCGCGGGCGCCGCCTTTGACGTGTTCGTGACCGAGCCGGCGACCGACAATCCGTTGTTCGGGTTGCCCAATGTCGTGTGCACGCCGCATCTCGGCGCTTCGACCGCCGAAGCGCAGGAAAATGTCGCGCTGCAGGTCGCAGAGCAGATGTCGGACTATCTTTTGCGCGGTGCCATCACCAATGCGATCAACTTCCCGTCCATCAGCGCAGAAGAGGCACCCAAGCTCAAGCCATTCGTCGCGCTGGCCGAAAAGCTTGGTTCGTTTGCCGGACAGCTGACGGAAACGGGTATTTCCAAAGTGCAGCTGACTTACGAAGGTGCGGTGGCGCAGATGAACACCAAGGCGCTCACCTCGGCGGCACTCGCCGGCTTGCTGCGGCCGATGCTTGGCGACGTCAATGTCGTGTCTGCACCGTTGGTGGCCAAGGAGCGAGGCATCGTGGTCGAAGAGGTGACGCGAGAAATGCCGGAAGACTACGAAAGCCTGATCACGGTGACGGTGACCACCGAGCGGCAATCGCGGCACGTATCGGGAACTGTATTTGCCGATGGGCGACCGCGCATCGTCAACATCAAGGGGATCCGTATGGATGCCGAGTTCGGCCCTTCGATGATCTACATCACCAATCTCGACAAGCCGGGCTTCATCGGCAAGTTCTCGTCGACACTCGGCGAGGCCGGCATCAACATTGCCACGTTCCATGTCGGCCGCGAGGCGGCTGGCGGCAACGCGGTAGCACTGATCGAGATCGATGGTGAATTACCCGAGACGGTTCTCGCCAAGGTACGGGCACTGCCGCAGGTGCAGCAGGCCAAGCCGCTGCATTTCTGACGCCGGACTGGATTGCTGTCTTTATTAGTGCGTAAAGCTGCCGCCGCATGCCAGCGGCCGGCGGGCCTGCTGTCACATTTAGGTCGGGGTTTGACGTATATCATTGTTTGACTTGGCGCCGGTGATAGGCAGTGCGTCATGGAACAATTGGTAAAAAGCGACCTCGCGCAATCGGAACCGTCAGGCAAGCTCCCGATGCCAATGCAGGCGCCGGCCGCGCGCCCTGCGGCACTACACATCGACGAGGCGGTTGCCCGGCGCGTCCCCGACCAGCGCGACTCTTACGCTGTAACGGCTCTTGCCGACGTCACCGACCGCTCGCTGCACGCAGCGATCGCTCGTGTGACCATGGGACTATCGCCAGCGGCGATGGTGCATGCGTATCTGGATTGGGCAACCCATCTTGCAGGCTCGCCCGGCAAGCGCATGCAGTTGGTCGACAAGGCCCTTCGCAAAGCGATGCGCTTTGGAAATCACGTCTGCAGTTGCGCGATGACGGGCGGCGGCGTCGATCCGTGTATCGAACCGCTGCCGCAGGATCGCCGTTTCGTCGGCGACGATTGGCAGAAGTGGCCATACAATTTCATCTATCAGGCGTTCTTGCTCAACCAGCAATGGTGGTATAACGCGACCACAGGTGTGCGCGGCGTAAGCAAGCAGCACGAAATGGTGGTCGAGTTCGCGTCGCGCCAAATCCTCGATATGGTTTCGCCTTCGAATTTCCTGTTGACCAATCCGGAGGTGTTGCGCCGGACCCTCGAGAAGGGCGGTGAGAATCTCGTCTCCGGCTTCCGGAATATGGTGGAGGACTGGGAACGCAAAGTCAGCGGCAAGAAGCCAGTCGGCACCGAAAATTTCGTGGTCGGCCGCAACGTGGCCGTGACACCCGGCAAAGTGGTCTACCGCAATCGACTGATCGAACTGATCCAGTATGCACCAAGCACCGACAAGGTACAGCCGGAGCCGGTGCTGATCGTTCCGGCTTGGATCATGAAATATTACATCCTTGATTTATCGCCGCACAATTCGATGGTGAAGTACCTTACCGAGCAAGGCTTCACGGTCTTCATGGTTTCCTGGACTAATCCGACCGATCAAGACCGCGACCTGGGTATGCAGGACTATCGCGCGCTCGGCATCATGGACGCGCTCGATGCGGTCAATGCAATCGTCCCGGACCAAAAGGTACACGCGGTCGGCTATTGCCTGGGCGGTACGCTTTTGTCGATCGCTGCCGCCGCGATGGCGCGCGATGGTGACGATCGTCTCAAGTCGCTCACACTGCTTGCCGCACAGACCGACTTTACCGAAGCGGGCGAGCTGATGCTCTTCATCAATGAGAGCCAGGTTTCCTTCCTTGAGGACTTGATGTGGGAGCAGGGCTTTCTCGACACCTCGCAGATGGCCGGCGCGTTCCAGATGCTGCGGTCGAATGATCTCGTCTGGTCGTACATGAGCCGCAACTATTTGATGGGCGAGCGCGAGCCGATGAGCGACCTCATGGCGTGGAACGCTGATGCCACGCGCCTGCCTTACCGCATGCATTCGGAATATTTGCGGCGCCTGTTTCTCAACAATGATCTTTCCGAGGGTCGTTACGTCGTCGGCTCTAAGCCGGTATCGCTGGCCGATATCAGGGTGCCGATTTTCGCCGTGGGCACGGTTAGTGACCACGTCGCGCCATGGCGTTCGACCTACAAGATCCACCGTTTGATGGAAACCGAAGTCACCTATCTGCTCACGACCGGTGGGCACAATGCCGGCATCGTCTCGGAGCCCGATCATCGGGCGCGCAGCTTCCAGGTCACGACCACGGCTGCCGATGCGAGCCATATCGACCCCGACACATGGCTGACGACCGCTCCGCGCAAGAATGGGTCATGGTGGCCAGAATGGAGCGCATGGCTTAAAGCTCATTCCGGCGCCTCCGTTTCGCCGCCGGCTTTCCCGGCCACCGACGCGAGGCTTCCGGCCGCGCCGGGCACCTACGTGCTTCAGCCTTAGCTCTGCCTGAAGCCGCCGCGCCGCCCCACCTAGCCTGTTGAAAAATCGAGTAAACTGACGCCTGAGCGGTGGAAAGCTGGGCGTCCGCCGCCTTGCTTCAAACGGTTGCATCCTTTATCCGAAGGTGGACCTGGCCGGTGGCACCCGGCTCCAAGTGTCCGGGCGCTGGCTCAGGGAAGGATCTGATGGCGAATGTTGTAGTGGTCGGATCCCAGTGGGGCGACGAGGGGAAGGGCAAGATCGTCGACTGGCTATCGGAGCAGGCCGACATCGTCGTCCGCTTCCAGGGTGGCCATAATGCCGGTCATACGCTGGTCATCGACGGCTCAACCTACAAGTTGTCGCTGTTGCCATCGGGCGTCGTGCGCGAAGGCAAGCTGTCAGTCATCGGTAACGGCGTGGTGGTTGATCCGCAGGCGCTTATCGACGAGATCGCCCAGCTCAAGAAACAAGGCATCGCGGTGACGCCTGAAAGCTTGCGCATTGCCGAGAACGCGATCCTGATCCTGCCGCTACACCGCGAACTCGAGGCCATACGCGAGGCAGACAATGCTGCAACCCGCATCGGAACCACAAAGCGCGGCATTGGCCCGGCCTATGAGGACAAAGTGGGCCGCCGCGCCATTCGATTCATGGATTTGGCCGACCTGCCGACTTTAGAGACCAAGATCGATCGCCTTCTGGCGCATCATAACGCGCTCCGTCGAGGGCATGGCCTAACCGAGATCAAGGCGCAGGCGGTCTACGACTATCTCGCCGGGATTGCGCCCAAGGTATTGCCGTTCATGGATTCGGTCTGGTCGCTGCTCGATGGAAAACGGCGCGAGGGCAAGCGCATTCTGTTCGAGGGTGCGCAAGGCGCATTGCTCGATATCGATCATGGCACTTATCCTTACGTCACGTCCTCCAACACCGTGGCAGCGCAAGCAGCGACCGGTTCTGGCCTCGGGCCAAACGCGATCGACTACGTGCTCGGCATTTGCAAAGCGTACACGACGCGGGTTGGCCTCGGGCCGTTCCCGACCGATCAGATGGACAACGCCATCGGAAAAACCCTTGGCGAGCGCGGACGCGAATTCGGCGTCGTCACGGGGCGGGCGCGCCGATGCGGCTGGTTTGACGCGGTTCTGGTGCGGCAGACCGTGCTGACATGCGGGATCGATGGGCTCGCACTCACGAAACTCGATATTCTCGACGGCTTTGATGAAATCAAGGTCTGCGTGCGTTATCGTCTTGACGGTCGCGAAATCGACTACCTTCCTGCGGGAGAACAAGCTCAGGCCCGGGCGGAGCCCGTCTATGAGACCATTGCCGGTTGGAAGGAGCCGACGGCGCGGGCGCGCTCCTGGGCCCAACTGCCGGCGCAGGCGATAAAGTACGTACGCCGCATTGAGGAGCTGGTTGGCTGTCCGGTGACTCTGCTATCGACCAGTCCGGAGCGCGAGGACACTATCCTGATGAAGAATCCATTTGAGCTATGATTGCCGCCGAAAAAAGACATGAACCGGGTCAAGCATACTTGTGACGTGGGAATTGTTTGTCGGGACGGGGATCATGCTCCAGCGAAATAACGAGCAATGGCCGACTATTATCCTCTGATTTCCCGCGCAGTTGGCGGGCTCGATAAGAACACGGGCGAGAACCGCCGCGCGCTATACGACCGTGCGCGCGCCGCGCTGGTCAGCCAGTTGCGCGGCGTTGAGCCGGCGCTCGACGAGACCGACATCACGCGCGAGCGCCTGGCCCTGGAGGAAGCTATCCGCAAGGTGGAGGCGGAAGCAGCCAAGCGCCCCCGGGCGGATACTCCGGAAGCCGGGGTTGGCGAGCCATCGCTGCGCGACCAGGGTCTGCGCGATTTCCGTGAAACCGTGGCCGAGGCCGAGGGACTCGGCAGTGCCGCCGCCGAAGCCAAACGCGCCGCGCAGACGACCTATGAGACGATGCCCAGCGAGCCCGAACCGCATTATTTCGAGCCGCCCGCTGCACCCGAGCCGCCTCCGGTCGCTGAGCCTACGCTGACCGAGGAAACGCCTCATGCTGGTGGCTATGTGCCGCCGACGCCGCCTCCGGCCGCGTACGAAGACGAAGACGAGTATACGCGGCGACCCCAGCGATCTTACGCGGGCATCATCAAATTGTTTGTGCTTCTGCTGGTGTTGGCCGGCATCGCCGGCGCAGCATATTGGCAGCGCCACACAATCACGTCGTTAGTCGCGAGCTTCCGCTCGCAGCCGGCGCCGAAGCCCCAGGAATCGAGCCAGCCTGCCGCCCGTCCGAAAATCGCCGACCGTATTGGGCAGTCCGGCGATACGGCGCCGGACACAGCCAACGCACCTGCCGCCGCGGTGGCGCAGAAAGTTGTGCTCTATGATGAGGACCCGAACGATCCGCAGGGGAAACGCTATGTTGGATCTGCGCTTTGGCGCACCGAGACAGTGTCACCAGGACCGGGACTCGCGCCCGAACTCGCAATCCGCGCGGATATCGAGATTCCGGAACGCAAGTTGCGGATGACCTGGTCGCTCCGCCGCAATACCGATAAGGCGCTTCCGGCGAGTCACACCATAGAGATTATGTTCACGCTTCCGGCCGATTTCCCGGAGGGCGGCATAGGCAATGTCCCCGGCGTCTTGATGAAGCAGAACGAACAGGCACGTGGCGTCCCGCTCGCAGGTCTGGCTGTGAAAGTCACTAACGGCTATTTCCTGATCGGGCTTTCGGCAGTCGACGTCGACCTGCAGCGCAACATTCAGTTACTCAAGGAACGCGACTGGTTCGACATTCCCGTCGTCTATACGAGCGGCAAGCGCGCAATTCTGGCGATGGAAAAAGGGACGCCTGGCACGCGTGCTTTCGAAGAGGCCTTCAGAGCGTGGGGGCAGTGATCGTCTTCGCAGACGCCAAATGAAAATGGCCGGGCAGGGGCCCGGCCATCATCGTTTTGAAACCTGAACGCGTCGATCAGTGCGCCGAAATTGCCGGCGCTTCCGCTGGCTGTTCGAGCGCCGAAATGCGGCTCTTCACCGCTTTCTGCACTTTCTCGAACGCGCGCACTTCGATCTGACGTACGCGTTCGCGCGACACACCAAACTCGGAAGCGAGGTCCTCGAGTGTGATCGGATCGTCGGCGAGCCGCCGTGCTTCGAAAATACGACGCTCGCGAGCATTGAGCACGTCGAGCGCCGAGATCAGCGCCTTGTGACGATTATCGCTCTCCTCGCTCTCGGCCAGGATGCGTTCCTGGCTCGGCGCGTCATCGACGAGCCAATCCTGCCACTCGCCGCTCTCGCCGTCGTCGCGGATCGGCGCGTTGAGAGATGCATCGCCGCCGAGCCGGCGATTCATGTCGACCACGTCCTGCTCTGTCACGCCCAGACGCTTGGCAATGACCTGAACCTGGTCGGGTCGCAGGTCGCCTTCCTCGAGCGCGGAGATTTTGCTCTTCGCCTTGCGCAGGTTGAAGAACAGCTTCTTCTGGTTGGCGGTGGTGCCCATCTTCACCAGCGACCAGGAACGCAGGATGTATTCTTGTATTGCCGCCTTGATCCACCACATTGCGTAGGTGGCGAGACGGAAACCCTTTTCCGGCTCGAAGCGCTTGACCGCCTGCATCAGGCCGACATTGCCTTCCGAGATGACCTCGGAAATAGGCAAGCCGTAGCCGCGGTAGCCCATGGCGAGCTTGGCGACCAAGCGAAGGTGGCTGGTGACGAGCTTATGCGCGGCGTCGCGATCGCCGTGCTCACGCCAGCTGCGCGCCAGCATGTATTCTTCGTGCGGTTCCAGCATCGGGAACCGTCGAATCTCGTCCAGATAGTGTGAAAGACCGGATTCGGCCTTGAGTGCCGGCAATGCGGCTGTACGGGCCATGATAGCGCCCTCCTTACTTGCCCCCGTTTGATCGGCAGGCGGTTGTCGCCGCCGCTCCCCGAGCCGACGGCGCGCATTTGACATTGCGACCGCGAAATCCCTCGATCGCAGGTGCAGCATAACGGTTTGGACGGCCAAAAGATAGATTTCTGCCCGTCACGTCACCGTTACACAGCCATGCAGCCGCGCATTCCAGCAAGCCATTGATTTAGCTTGTCTTATTTTCGCGGCTTGGGCCGGACTTCACGGCCCTCCATGTGCAAGGCATCACGTAAACGACGCAAATCGCCCGGCAGTTCCGATTGGAACTCCAGGACGTCGCCGGTTTCGGGGTGTTCGATGGCCAGCATATAGGCATGCAAGGCCTGTCTGCCAAGGGCCTCCAGGGCCGCTCTCGCCTGGGGCCCAAGCCGGCTGATTTTGGTCTTGAACCCCGTGCCATATGTCGCGTCGCCCAAAAGTGGGTGCCCGATATGGGCGAGGTGCACCCGGATCTGGTGGGTGCGGCCGGTTTCCAAGGTGCAGGCCAGAAGACTGGCGACCGGTTTGCCGTCGGGCCCGGAAAATCGCTCCAGCACCTGCCAATGCGTCGTGGCCGCGCGACCGCTCTGCCTCACTGCCTGCTTGTCGCGCGCATGCGGATGGCGGCCGAGCGGTGCGTCGATCGTGCCTTTAGGACGCGTGGGCGCACCCCAGACCAAAGCAAGGTAGCCCCGTTCAAGCGGCCCCTCCGATTTCTCGGCGAATTGCTTGCTGAGTGCGCGATGGGCCTTGTCGGTCTTGGCCACCACCATCAGGCCGGTGGTGTCCTTGTCGAGCCGGTGCACGATGCCCGGCCGCTTGACCCCGCCGATGCCGGACAGGCTGGCGCCGCAATGGGCAATCAGCGCATTGACCAAAGTGCCGGAGGCGTGGCCGGCGGCGGGGTGGACGACTAAGCCCTTCGGCTTATCGATGATCACGATCGCGTCGTCCTCGTAAACGATATTGAGCGGGATTGCTTCGCCTTGTGGTGTGGCTGGTTCGGGTGGCGGCAGTGTTACGGTAACAATATCGCCGGAATTGACGATGACGGCCGGATCGCGGATCGTGCGCGCGGCGATCTTGACGTGGCCATCGAGGATCAGCGCCTTCAGCCGCGAGCGCGACAGCGACGGGATGCGCACGGCCATTACGCGATCAAGCCGGCCGCCGCTCTCCTCGGCGGAGATTGTCACTGTCTCAATGGCCGACATGGTTCAACTGATGTCCGACGACCAGAAACCCCTCGACCCGGAAGCCGCCGCGGCCATCGGCAAAGTCCGCCGCCTGATGATTATCATCATGACGACGACTTTCGTTGCCATCGGCGTTATCCTTGCCGTCATCGGCTACCGCCTTTCGCAGGTGAAGGAAAGCGCGCCGTCTTTCGTGGACGTCACGCATGCGCTGCCGCAGGGCGCCAAGGTGCTCTCGACCGCGATCGGGAGCGACCACATCGTGGTGACCATAGAAGTCGGCGGCGCCGTGCAGTTGCTCACCTTCGATCCCGATACGCTCACGCCGTTGGGACGCTTGCAGCTTAAAGCGCCCTGATCTTCTCCAGTAGATAAGAGATTCTCCGGGTCTTCACTCATCGAGCCCGGCGTCAACGTTCACCAGGCCGATCATGTCGAACCATGCGAAAGCTCCCCTGAAAACGGCCTGGCGTGGAGCCCTGTCGGCGGCCGCAATATCCGCGAGCCAAGCTTGCGGACTTGGCGGATCGAGGCTATTTCGAAGGCTCACGTGCCTTCAGCTCCCTTCGTCTAGCGGCCCAGGACGTCGCCCTCTCACGGCGAAAACAGGGGTTCGAGTCCCCTAGGGAGCGCCAATAGAATCAGGGTTTTTGGCAAGACCCCGCCGCCGCCCACCGCCAAAACCAAGAAACAACCAAGAATAGGACCCGCCCGGTGGCCACCGGCGTGGGCTTTATTGGCCGGGGCCAGAAGGGGTCGGGCAGGGGTTGAAACGTGTGCCGCTGGCCACCGGGCCATGGCGGCTGGGCCTTGCGGGGACAACCCGGTGGAAAGCGAGGGATATCGCGAACAACAGGCACAACCGCGCGCCATGCCACAATTTTTGTGCAAGCTGGTTGCTAGTTTGATTCAAAGGGACAGACGATGCCAGCGCTTCAGGAAGGTACGCAGGTTTGGCTTGACCGGCTTTATGATGTTGCCAGCCAAGAGGTCCGCGCCTTGATCCAAATCGATCAAGCAGAACGCCACATCGGCAAGTTGCTCGATGGATGGGACACGCTCGACGAAGATATCAAGTCCGCCTTGTTCACATCCGTGGTCATTCACTACGCACGACCATTCACAAGCAACGAAACCAAAGAAGGCAAGCGTAAATATCCAGTCAGCCAGTTTAAGGGCGTGCCGAAGTTTGACCGCCAACTGCACGATCACCTTTGCGATCTGCGGGACAAATTGGTCGCGCATCAGGATGGTACGCTCTTAAAAGCTCAGATCGGCCAATAGGTCATCGATTTGCACGACCATGATGTGCAAATCCCGGTGTCGTTCATTGCTTCGACCACCGCATTTCATGGCTTGGCCAACAAGGAAATCTGCGCTCGTTATCGCGAACACATTCAAGCAGCGTGTCAGGCAGTTTATGCCTGTCTCGTTGAGGCGCTGCGCCAGATAGCCGTCGCCGCGCACAAGTATCCTGACCTCAAATATGGATCGAAACAGTTGCCTCAGTTTGAAGGAAAGACGTTGCCGGCTGTGCTGCCTGTCTGTGTCGAAAAATTTGTGGTGGATGAATTGCCGAACTCACCAGTGCTAGCCGCATCCTATCTTTGGCGACAGAGCACGGTGACTTCGACACCGAACGCAAAATATTCATTTAAAGGCAAGGATGGCCCTGTCTCCTTCGAGGTGTCTGGGATCGAACCACGGAAAGAGCAAGCTGTGCCATGATGACCCTCGGCAATATGCGGCAGAACGGCGTGCGCTCGCTCGCCATCACCTACGGCGCGTTGTGGTGTCATCATGAAGCGGTCTTGGCCGTGGACAGTTACGACGGTGATGTGACTGTGCTGGCCTTTGGTCCACGGATGGTCTGCACGCATTGCGGCGCTATCGGTGCTGATACGCGGCCCAATTGGATTGAAAGAGCGCCGGTGAGTTTGTTTGGACCAAGGCGCCAATGATTTTTCGGCGCTCTGGTGACGCCTGTGCCTCCGGCTTGGCACCGAGGACTTGCCACCGGCAGTTACTATCCTGGCTGAGCAAGACGTTGAACTCTTCAACGTCGCGTCCGCGTCCGCAGAGAAATTTTCCCGCGTCATCCTTCGCCAATATCAAAACCGCATGCCTGCCATGATCTCGTGCGCTATCGCGCCGCTCTCGGCGAGGCGCGTTGCTGTGGCCTTGCGCAAGCCATGCGCCGAGCAATGTGGCAGATTTGCCTGTCTGCACCAGTCTTTGAAAGCGTTGCCAAAGCCATTGGCCGTAAACGGCTTACCGTATTCCGTCACTAGGAACGTCAGATGCCCGGACGGGGTCGCCGCGATCGCCCCCGCGAGGTCCGGGTGCAATGGAATGATCGGAGTCCGGTCTTCATTATTCTTCGCTTGACGGTACTTGATGCGTCCGTCCCGGATGTGTTGAGGCCCCAGACGAACCGCGTCCTCGCGGCGCACGCCGGCGCTGCGGCTTCCACGCGGCATCGCCGATCCCTCAACGAAAAACCCCGGGAAAATGCCCGGGGCTTTGATTGAGTGAGATCTAAACTCCCGAGAACTTAAGGGTGGAACCTATAGTTCAAGCCGGCGCGTACAATGTCTTCCGACAGGTTGATTGAGTGCGTAAATACGCTCGTGGGGAAATTGATGGGGGGAGTAAAAGCGGTCAAATTCGTGGACGTCGTGTTTACTCCACTGAAGGCGACATGCAGGTATTCAACTTTCAAACTCCACGGGCCCATCATGCCCCATTCGACGCCGCCACCCAGCGCCCAGCCCAACTTGGTGTCGGATATGCTGCCACTTTCGTGGGCCGTCGCGAAAGTATCGGTGAACAAGAAGTCGCCCTTGATCTGTGCGACGGCGAGACCACCGGTAGCGTAAAATAACCAATTGTCAGCCGCGTATCCCACGCGCGGCCGCAGGGTCCAGAGCCATTCGGTTTTGGCTGATTGATTTATTGTATAAGCGGTCGGAGCACAGCACGGATACAAGGCTCCGTTTGTCGTTGAGGTGTTCAAGCCCATGTACTCAAAATCAGTTTCAAGGCCGACAACGATGTTGCGATTTTGCAAATTGTAGCCAATCTGACCGCCGCCGGTGAACCCGGTTTCGTGCATTGTCTGGTCGCTAACGGCACTAATTGACGTAACGCTGGTGGTAGCGAAGTAGCCCGTTGGGCTGAAAACGGGGGTCGTCTGGTCGTGCGCGCGACCGAAAGCTGCGCCCGCATTCAAGCCGGCGTAGAAGCCTGACCAGTTGTACGCCGGAGCCGGAATAAATGCCGGCGCTTTGGCCGGCATGTCGGCTGCAGACGCCGCTATCGTGGATGCTGATATAATGCCCGCGCTCAATGCGGCGATTAACGAAACTACTTTCATGACTCGCCCCCAGTTTGACCAGTGATGCGAAAAAGACCGAAATCGCAATCACAACTAAGTTCAAATGTACTACGAAAAAATTTCACTGTCCGAAATCGTTTTAAAGGCCGGGATAAAGTTTATTCGGTCAACAGGTCATTGAATCTGAAAAATAAGCCCTGTTGCGTCAGTGATTTGAGCAATTTCATTTTGTCCCCCCATAGCAATCCCGAAAGATACTTTAAATGTGTGCCTAAATTGCAACGCACGACAGTGGCTTCATCGGCCGGGTTAATTGAAAAGGCCGCATGGGATGTCCCCTACACGCCGAGCGAAAGAGAAAGACCGCCTCGCTGTAGTCTCTGCAATATCCGACCAGTATTTCGATCCGACAGCAGAAATAGCCGCAGCCTTCCGCTTGCTGCTCCGCGCGAGCAAACAGATTGTGCCTCGTCCTTGATCAAGGAGGCCTGGCAGGATGACCTGTTCGTGCCACAGACATTGCACCTAGCTAGCGGTCAAATTTGATTTGATCCTCCTCAATGACTGGGCCTCCGTTTCCGCGTGAAAGAGCTGGATCACGAGTTGCAGGAACCGGCCCATGAGCGAGCCGCGCAACCGGGTTGTTCAAGTCGGGCGCTTCGGCGATCCCGACGTAATCGAAGTAGTCGACGCTCCCCTGCCAACGGCCGGCCCAGGCGAGGTGCGGGTCCGCGTGCTCGCATCGAGTGTGGAGTACACCGACGTAACAATCCGGCGCCACGTCTATGCGCAGACCGCGGCCCTTCGGCCGCCGTTCGTCCTTGGCTACGATGTCGTCGGGGAAATCGATCAGCTCGGCGTTGGCGTGAGCGGCTTTCAGCTTGGCGACCGGGTGGCCGATATGACGGTGGTCGGGTCGAACGCCGCCTATCGGACGCTCCGGGCCAGCGACCTGACCCGCGTGCCGGCGGGCGTTGATGCGGCAGAGGCGGCCGCGCTGATCTTGAGCTGGACGACCGCCTACCAGATTCTTCACCGCACCGCCCGGGTGCAGCGAGGACAGCGCGCGCTCGTGCAGGGCGCCGCTGGCGCCCTCGGTCAGGCGCTGCTCGTGCTTGGGCGGATGGCTGGCCTCGAACTGTGGGGAACCGCGCGCGGCGCGCATGCAACGCTGATCCGCGAGTTCGGTGCCACGCCGATCGACTACCTACGCGAAGACTTCACGCGCGTCCTGCCGGGCGGGTTCGATTTCGTCTTCGACGGCGTCGGCGAGGACGGCTATCGCCGATCATTCGCTGCGCTCAAGCCCGGCGGCCTGCTCTGCGCCTACGGTTACACGGCGGGTGTGCGGTCGCAGCGCCGCCTGCTCGCCACACTGACGTGGATTGCGCGCGTCTACCTATGGAGGCAGTTTCTGAGTTGGCTGCCTGGCGGCAAGCGCGTCAGCATCTACTCGATCAATTTGATGCGGGCGCGACATCCCGCCTGGTTCCAGGAAGACCTCGAGCGGCTCTTCGGCCTGTTGGCGGCCGGGGCGATCCGCCCGCGCGTCGCCGAGCGGATCGCCTTCGATGAGGTCGCCAAGGCGCACCGCCGTCTCGAGGCAGGCGGTCTCGATGGCAGGCTCGTCCTGTGCCCGGACCTCCCGTCGCGCGCGACCGAGTGAAGCCTCGGCGCGACCCAGTTCGTGCATGACCCCCCACGAGCTCGCCTTGTTTCGGTTCGTAAATCTCGTGCGCATTGATGGCTGTGGTGCCGCCGTGGTCCGTACTTCGCTCGCATGTCCGCTTGGGGTCATTGGCGGACCTCGCGTGGTCTAATTGAGATGTCCGCTCTTACACCGGAAGCGGACATTTCGGTGATTGGTTTGATTGAATTGATGCGGTCCCCTAGGGAGCGCCAATGCTTGCCCCACCTGGCCTAGGGCATTGGCGCCGCAAGCGCCTCGTTGCTCCTTGTTATTTTTGCGATTTTGGGCATCCTCAAAAAAGATGCATGTGAGTGCAGGTTGAGGTCATGCAGCTTTTCACCACGGCCGAGGCTGCCGCCTATCTTCGCCTCAAGGAACGCAAGATCTACGAAATGGTCGCCGAGGGCACGGTGCCGTGCACAAAGGTGACCGGCCGGTGGCTGTTTCCCAAGGTCGAACTTGATCATTGGCTGGCGTCCAGTGTCTCGCGGCCGGCTGGCGTTACACGTCCGGAGCCTGCGCCAATCATCGGCGGCAGCCACGACCCGCTGCTGGAGTGGGCCTTGCGCGAAAGCGGCTCAGGGCTCGCGACGCTGGCAGTTGGCAGCGAAGCCGGCTTTGCGCGCTTCGCCGCAGGCGAGACTGTCGCCGCCGCCATCCACCTGCATGGGCTCGAAGATGCGGAAGCCGACGCCAATGTCGCAGCCCTGAAAAACCGCAGCGATCTGCAGGATGCTGTAATGATCGCGTTTTGCCGGCGCGAGGAAGGCTTTTTGCTTCCGCCTGGTAACCCGCTGAAGCTCGGCTCGATCGACGACGTGATAGCAAAGCATGCGCGCATCGCTACGCGGCCGAAAGGAGCGGGGGCGCAATTGCTGCTCCTGGCCTTGTTGCACCGGGCGAAGGCCGCGCTCGATCGCCTCGCCGTCGTCACTCCTGTCTGTCCAACAGGTCCCGATATCGCGCAAGCGATCCGCGCCGGGCGCGCCGATACGGGCATCGCGACGCGCGGCGTGGCGAATGGTGCCGGGCTCGATTTCGTGCCCATTGTTTGGGAGCCCTTCGATCTGGTGATGCGCCAGCGGGACTATTTTCAGCCGCCGCTGCAGGCCTTGCTCAAGTTTTTGCATTCGGACGAGTTCGCAGCCCGCGCCGGCGAGCTTGGTGGTTACGACATTCACGGCGCGGGTAGCGTACGGTTTGTGGACTGATGCCCGACGCGGAAGCCTGGCCGACCGAACTGCGGCTGCACAAGGACCGCAAGACTTTGACCGTGACATTCGACGGCGGCGAGCGTTTTGATCTGCCGGCAGAATATCTGCGCGTGAAAAGCCCTAGCGCGGAAGTGCAGGGCCATTCGGAGGAGGAACGCAAAACCGTTCCAGGCAAGCGCGATGTCGGCATCATCGAGGTGCTGCCGGTCGGCAACTACGCGGTACGGCTTGTGTTCGACGACCTGCATTCAACTGGAATTTTCGGCTGGGACTATCTGCGCGATCTCGGCCGCAACCATGCTGCTTATTGGCAGGATTATCTCGACGAACTCGCGGCCAAGAATTTGACGCGAGATCCGCCGGCCCGACGCAAATAGTTCCTCAGAAAATGGTGGGCGCTCCCTTCGGTGGGGGAGCGCCGACGATCGGCTATGCTGCCTGTCGTACTTCTTCGCGTAGGGCTCGACGAAGAATCTTGCCGATATTCGTTTTTACCAACTCCTGGCGAAATTCGACATGACGCGGAATCTTGTAGCCGGTGAGGTGTTTGCGACAATGCGCGATTAATTCATCGGCATCGAGGTTGGGATCGCGCCTCACAACGACGATCTTGACAACCTCTCCGAAGATCGCATCCGACAGTCCGACGGCACCGACCTCCAGGACGCCGGGATGCAGGCTCACGACATCTTCGATCTCGTTCGGAAACACTTTGAACCCCGAAACGATGATCATGTCCTTCTTGCGATCGACAATGTGAACAAAGCCGTGTTCGTTGACGACTGC
Source organism: uncultured Pseudomonadota bacterium (assembly GCA_963762485.1). GTDB lineage: Bacteria > Pseudomonadota > Alphaproteobacteria > Rhizobiales > Xanthobacteraceae > Pseudolabrys. Next base: position 324,834 of record CAVXLE010000005.1, read on the forward strand.
GATATCCCCGGTGCGCAGGAATCCGTCGGGCATCAAGACCTTGGCGGTCTCGTCCGGCCGTTGCCAGTAGCCTTTCATGACCTGCGGACCGCGCACGCAAAGTTCTCCGGCCTGGCCGGGGGGCAAATCGTTGCCGGCATCGTCGCGAATCGCGATTTCCGTGGACGGAATCGGCAAGCCGATCGAGCCATTGTATTCCGTCAGGTCGAGCGGATTGACCGTCACTGCCGGAGATGTCTCGGTCAGGCCATAGGCTTCGACCAGCGCTTTCCCCGTAACTTGCTTCCAGCGTTCGGCAACTGATCGGTGCACGGCCATTCCGCCCGCCAGCGAGACGCGCAGGCGGGAGAAATCAAGCTTGGCGAAATCGGGATTGTTGAGCAGCGCATTGTAAAGAGTGTTCACGCCCGTGATCACGGAAAAACGGTGCCTGCCGAGCTCTTTGACAAATCCAGGAATGTCACGCGGATTTGTGATGAGCACGTTCTTCGCGCCTATTTTGAAGAAGGTCAGGCAGTTCGCCGTCAATGCGAAGATATGGTAGAGCGGCAGCGGCGTGATAACGATTTCGCGTCCCTCTTCCAGCACATTCTTGAGCCAGGCGTGGGCCTGCTGCAGGTTGGCCACGAGATTCCGGTGGGTGAGCATGGCCCCTTTGGGCACGCCGGTCGTGCCACCGGTATATTGCAGGAAGGCGATATCATCGGGACCGATATCGGCGGGCTTCCAAGCCTGGCGACGGCCGAGCGCCAACGCATGCCGGAAAGACACAGCGCCAGAGGGTTGCCGAGCCGGCACCAGTCGTTTGATGTATTTCACCACGAAATTAACAACGTGCCGTTTCGGGAAATGGAGGAGATCACCGAGTTGGGTCGTAATGACATGCTTGACCTTTGTTCTCTCGACGACATCGGCCAGCACGTGCGCAAAATTCTCGACCACGACAATTGCTTCCGCGCCTAAATCGTTGAGCTGATATTCCAGCTCCCTGGGGCTGTAGAGCGGGTTGCAATTCACAACGGTGTAACCGCTCCTGAGCGCCCCGAACATGGCAACTGGGTATTGCAGCAGGTTCGGCATCATCAGTGCCACGCGCGCGCCACGCGGGAGCTTCAACACGTATTGCAGATACGCGCCGAACCAGCCAGAGATCCGATCGAGCTGCGCATATGTGATTGCGGTTCCCATGTTGACGAAGGCAGGCTGCGCTGCAAACTTGCGGACGCTCGTATCAAATACATCGCAAAGCGAACGGTACTCGTCGACATTCACCTTCGCAGGGACACCAGTCGGGTAACTCCTGATCCAGATAGGTTCCATTGTTTCCTCCCACTCACGAGGCAAAACGAACAATGCGCTTCAACTCGTCGACATCGTCAGAACTTTCCGAATTGCTGAAGGCTCTCCACCACGGCATGCAGCGATGATTGCCTTCTTGCTGCGCAGCGTGCTCGCCGTCTTCGCGGTCGCCGCGCTTGCACAATATTTCTCTCCGTATCCAAGAGCCGCGGCGCTCGGTGTCATCGGCGTATTTCTTGGGCTGCATACGAGCGTCGTGGCTGCGAGCTTTGCGATCGCGCGCTGTCATGGCGCGGAGACGCCGCGGGAGCCATCGCCCGGCTTGCTCACCGCCGTTTCCATCTTCTTGCGCGAGTGGCTGGCTTATCTCGCCCTGTTTGTCGTCATTCAGCCTTTCGAACGAGCATGGATGGGCGACGACGCATCCGAGCGCACCGCGCCCGGCGGCGTCCCCGTGCTGCTGATTCACGGGTACATGTGCAATCGCGGCGTCTGGTGGTGGATTCGTCGAAAGCTGAGCGCGAATGGTTTTATCGTCGCAACCGTCAACCTCGAGCCACCGCACGGCAGCATCGAGGTACTCGCCGATCAATTGCATGCCCGCATCGAGACCTTGTGCGCCGATACAGAAGCTGCCCAGGTCGCGCTTGTCGGGCACAGCATGGGCGGTCTCGTTGTGCGGGCCTATTTGCGCAAGCATGGGCCTGGCCGCATAGCCAAGTTTGTAACGCTGGCTTGTCCCCATCACGGTACATGGATTGCGCGCTTCGGCATAGGCGAGGATGCTCGCGAGATGGAACCGGACAGCACGTGGATACGGAATTTGCAGTTGTCCGAACCGGGCGTCCCGACGCTGTGCATCTGGAGTCCGGCGGACAATTTCATCGTACCCCCGGTCAGCGCTCGGCTGGCGAGCGCCCGCGACAAGATGGTGCCTGCTCTCGGCCATTTGACCGGGCTGTTCTCGCCGCTCGTCCTCGACATATTGATCAGTGAGCTTGCGCATCGAAGCCACCATCAGAAATGAATGCCACGCAGCAGCTGTGTGAAAGCGACCTGGTCAGCGTTGGGAATTTCGTCTTCGACCGGCTTTCCAGTGGCAGCGGCGGAATCCGGAAACATGTGAAACGCAGTATTCATGATGATCTGTGCGACGTGCGGCATCGCCCCATGAAGAATCTGCCCGAAGATTCCGAGCTTCGTCGCCACGCGCACGGGGCGTTTGACGATAGCCTCGACCACGAATTCCGCAGCTTCCTCCGGCGTCAGCCTTGGAATGCTGTCGTAGAACCTGGTAGGCGCGCTCATTGCGGTACGCACGAGCGGCATATTGATCGTCGTGAACTCGACCCCACGATCGAGAAATTCCGATGCGGCGCAACGTGTCCATGCTTCGAGCGCGGCTTTGGATGCGATATAGGCTGAAAATCGCGGCGCGTTGGTCAAAACACCGATCGAGGAAATATTAATGACATGGCCGCTTTTTCGCCGCACCATTTCCGGCAGAAAGCCCATGGTGATCCGCAAGCAGGCAAAATAATTCAGCTGCATCGTGCGTTCGAAGTCGTGCAGACGAGTGAACGAATTCTCGATGCCGCGGCGGATCGAACGACCGGCATTATTGATGAGAATATCGACGTGGCCGTACTCTCCGGCAATTTTCTCGATCACTTTGTCGCATTGCGACGGATCGGTAATGTCAGCCGAATAGGTAATGAGTTTTAGTCCGCGCGCGGCCGCCTCTTGCCGGGTCCTCTCCAGCTTGTCCACGTCTCGGGCGACAATCAGCGTGGTAGCACCGGCCGCTGCGAGCCGAAATGCCGTCGCCTTGCCGATTCCCGTCGAACCGCCTGTGATCAGGACGACGCGGCCGGCTGCGCGGCCGGTCAAGCTCCGGTCGATCCGCAAGTCGGGATCGAGATGCCGCTCCCAATAATCCCAAATTCGCCAGGCGTAGTCTTCGAGTGGCGGTGCGCGTATTCCAGCCGGCTCCAGCAGTCGCGCCGCCTCGCGATTGTCGAAACGGGTCGGGTAATTGACGAAAGTGAAAATATCTTGCGGAAGACCAAGATCCTTCATCACGGCTTTGCGAATACGACGCGTCGGCGTCAAGGCCATCAACGTCGTCATAATGCCGGGAGGAATGAGCCGGAGCAGCGCGGCATTAAGGCGAATGGTCATGTCGGGCGCATGCGCAGCGCGGGCGAAGATGTTGAGAATATCGCCGACACGATGCGGGTGGGGGTCCGTGAGATGGAAACAATGGCCGTCTTCGCCTTCAACGTGAGCCAAATGGACGAGCGCGGTGACAACAAAATCGACAGGGACGAGGTTGATGCGCCCGCCCTCGATGCCAATGCTGGGCGCCCAGGACGGCAGGAATTTGCGTATCTTCTGGATCAGCTTGAAGAAATAATAAGGCCCATCAACCTTATCCATTTCGCCCGTTCGTGAATCGCCGATAACGAGTCCCGGCCGATAGATCCGCCACGGAATGCGACATTCGTTCCGGACGAGTTTTTCGGAATCGTGCTTGCTGGTGAAATAGGGGTGCTCGAGATTTGTCGCTTCCTCGAACATGTCCTCGCGGAACACGCCCTGGTAAAGACCGGCGGCCGCGATCGAGCTCATATGATGGAAGCGCTTCGATCCAATCGCGGCAGCAAGTGCGACTGCGTTGCGTGTTCCTTCGATATTGGTCCGCATTTCGGCTTCGGGGTCGGCCTCGAGATCGTAGATCGCCGCCAAATGGAAGAAATGATCGATCTTGCCGACGATCTTTTCGAGTTGATCGGCTTCGATGCCCAAACTCTGCTTCGTCACATCGCCTTTGATTGGCGTGACTCGCGTCGCGTCGGCACCCCAAAATCGGAAAAGTTCGGCGACCCGGTCCGCGGAAGGGTTACGCAGCAGGACGTAAATGCGGGCATCCGGCCGCTCCAGTAATGCACGGATCAGCCGTTTGCCAATGAATCCGCTACCACCCGTAACAAAGTAGCCCATCCTCTCCCCGTTCACCCGCAAAGTGAGAGATGCAAACAACTAACCGTGTGGGGCTCTTCGCCGGCTTCAAGCATCAAGTCAGAATAAAAAATCGAGTCTTTGACATCTATCAATAAAGCTTCTTTCCCGGGTGGTAGTTGGAAAAGCAGGGGTCGGAGGACGGGCCGTTGTCCCGCGATCGGGCTCATGGATTGCGGAAATCAGCGTCCGACAATTTCGGCCGCGGTTTTCGATTCAGTGGATTTCATCAATATAGGGACCCCGCGGTTGCGGCTGACCTGATCCAACAATGGAGAAAGCGTCATGAATAAAAAGCGTAAGCGCCACACAAAAGTGAAGACCGATGGTCAGCTCGCAGCGGCCATCAAGGATTCGGCGACCCAGATCTGGCTGGCCGGTCTTGGAGCGTTCGCAAAGGCCCAGATGGAAGGGACCAAGATTTTCGACGGTCTCATCAAAGAAGGCGAAAGGGTCCAGGAGCGTGCCAAAAAGGCCGCGGTCAAGGCGCAGGCGGACAGCGTCAAGTTCTTCGAGGACCTCATCAGCGAAGGCGAAAAGGTCCAGCACCGCGCGACGCGAGCAGCCAGCAGTTCCATTGCTGACGTGCGCGCGAAGGCGACTGGCACCTGGGGCAAGCTCGAAAATGTGTTCGAGGATCGTGTGGCGAGGGCCTTGCATACCCTGAACGTGCCGACCAAGAAAGATATCGATGCGCTCGGCAGACGTGTATCCGAACTGACCGTGGCGACGAAGAAGCTGGCGGCTTCGGCCCATGTGCCGGCACATAGGGCCTCGGCTCACTAATTCGCGCCGCGACTACGGCGCGTTTGATTGGGCATCCTCTTGGTGAGAAGGGGTGGCGCGTGAGCCGCCGAAAGCAAGGCATTGCCCTGGCGGGCGGTGGTCCGCTGGGGGCCATTTGGGAGATCGGCGCTCTCGTCGCTCTCGACGAGGCTCTTGTCGGTATCGATTTCGCCGATTGCGATGTCTATGTGGGCGTGAGTTCCGGCAGCTTCGTCGCTGCCGGCCTCGCAAACGGGATATCCCCGCTCGAGATGCACCGCATGTTCATCGAGAGCGAGACCGCTGACGATCCATTCGAGCCGGAGCTGCTGCTGCGGCCCGCGGTCGGCGAATATCTGCAGCGTCTCGCAACGCTGCCCCAGTTGTTTTTGACCGCCTTGCGGCGGTACGTCCAGGCCCCGTGGTCACGTGGGTTCTTCGCATCCTTCCAGGAGCTGGCCCGCGCGCTTCCGACCGGCATCTTTGACAATACCGGGACCGGCGACTATCTCGCCCGGCTGTTTTCGGCTCCCGGCCGCACCAACGACTTCCGCCGATTGCGCCACAAGCTTTTCCTCGTCGCAACAGATCTCAACTCAGGGCAAGTCGTTCCCTTCGGCGCGCGCGGCTGGACCACCGTACCGATATCGCAAGCGGTGCTCGCGAGCGCGGCCCTGCCGGGCTTGTTTTCTCCGGTGGAGATCCGGGGACGCAACTATGTCGATGGTGCCCTCATGAAGACGTTGCACGCGTCGGTGGCGCTACGCGAGGGCGTCGAGCTCCTGCTGTGCATCAACCCGCTGGTGCCGTTCAATGCCGATTTGGCTGCGCGGCAGACACGGAGCAAGCCTGTTTCGCTGGTAAAACGTGGGCTGCCCACTGTTCTGTCGCAAACCTTCCGCGCGATCATCCATTCCCGCATGCGAGTCGGAATGGATCGCTACCGCACGGATTTTCCGGGCGCTGATGTCCTGGTGTTCGAACCCGAATCCAGCGACACCGAGATGTTCTTCACCAATGTCTTCAGCTATGCCAGCCGGCGCCACCTGTCGGAGCACGCCTATCAAAAGACGCGGGCCGACCTGCGCCGCAGAGTGGACGAGCTCGAGCCGATCTTTGCCCGCCACGGCATCAGCATCGATCGTGATGTGCTGGCCGACAAGACCCGGGTGCTGACGCGCCCGCTCCGTGGACTCCGCGGTTTTCGCGCAAGCGAGTTCGGACACGCCATTCATCAGCTTGAGCAGTCGCTGGATCAGCTGGGCACGATCCTGAAGTTGCGCGGTCATCCGGCCAGACTTATCCGGGCTGAAGCTTTGCAGGAACGGCCTGCGCGGCGTTGAACGCATTTTGCGAGCCGGAGGTCCAATTCCTGATCACGACGCGGCAGGTTTTTTTTGCCGGCGGCGGGCAGCTGCGCGGCCACGCTTGGCCTTGTGGCCGGGCACCCTTCGATCCTCGTCGGGCTCTACGGGGATATCCTCGGATGAAGAGGCGTCGTCGGCATTCAGGAGAACGTAATAAAGAAGCTGTTCAAATTCCGGCCTGAAATACGCAATGATAGCCTTCGGGTCAGGCACAAGCGCCCTGTCGGTGATGAGCCCGAACTGCACGCGTCCGTTGAATGACAGGATCGAAAATCCCATTCCAATATTGCCCGCTTGGGGAACCCAGAACATCACTTGCTTGATCTCGCTGCCGGCAAGATAGAGCGGCGTCTGCGGGCCGGGCACGTTCGTCATTACGGCGGTGGCACGGCTGAGGAGAAGGTCAAAAACCGTGTTCTGAACTGTCTGTGGCGCGTAACCGAGCGCTTCGAGCAGTCCCAATGTCACGGGCGGTTCATACGAGGTCTTGAGAGCGTCCATTCGGCGATGAATGTCGCGGATGCGGGCAAGCGGGTTTTCCAGGCCCACAGGCAATTCCACCGCGACAATACCAAAGCGATTCCCGAGCGTGCGCTCGCTGCCCGGCGGGCGCAGGTTGACCGGCACCAGCGCGCGAACCTCTATTCCCTTCGTCTCGTCGCCTTTGTCGGCCAGGTAATGACCCAATGCTCCGGCTACCGCCGCAAGGAGCATGTCGTTGATCGAGCAGCCGAGCGTGGAGCTTACGGCTTTGACCTCGGGAAGTGCGATGGGATCGGACCACGCAACGCATTTGCTGCCTGACGGAACTCCCTTGAAACGCGTCGGACTGTCATTCGGCATCAAGAGAAGATAAGCAAGTTCTGCCGCTACTCCGGTCCCTTCGCGCAGCACCTGGGCGGGACTCGCTGCCGCTTCGAGCGAGCTGCGCAGGGCTTCGATCGACATACGCAAGCCGCCTTCCACGGTACCGGCGATGGGGCGGATCAAATCCGACCAGAAGCCATGATTGTCATCGTGCAACGCCGGTCTTAGTGCGCGCCGTGCGGAATTGACGTGTCCGTCCGTCAGCGACAACAGAACGCCGATCAGCGCAATTCCATCGCCGATCGCGTGGTGGATACGCGCGATGACCGCTGCTCCGCCCTCATAGTCCTCAACGATGTGGAATTGCCAACGCGGGTGCTCCGCATCCAGCGGCGTCGAAGCGAGGTCGGCCACGAACTTTTCCAGCTCGGCCTTGTTGCCCGCGCCGGGCAGCCGGGTGCGCTTGATATGGCGCGAGATGTCGAAGTGCTCGTCGATGCTCCACCAGACGCCCGTGGGCTTTGTTTCCGTCCGTTGCCGGAACCGAGGAATGGCCAGAATTCGCTTCGAAAGCGTCGATTCCAGCCTGGGCATGTCGACGGGCCCTTCGAGAACGAGGACGCCCACAATGACCATGAGGTTTTCCGGCCGCTCCATTCGCAGCCAGGTCGTATCGGCCGGCGCCATACGTTCGCTTTTTGACATGGGTCATTGCTCGCGCAGCTCGTATGACCGAGCAGTATTCAGGTTCAGGATAATGGACGCTTTGAGGAATGTCAGAAACCCAGGAGATCGCCGCACGGATTGCCGCTCTGCTGGACCGGGTGAGCGGATTGCGGTCTTCTGCCCAAGCGGACCCCAAGGCGGCGGCGGCGCGGCAGCGCTTTCGGACCTGGCAATCCCAGCGTCTGGCCAGGACCCATGCCAGCCTGCTCGCCAATCCCCACTTTGCCGAGGCCGCGACGTTCTTCCTGACCGATGTCTATGGGGCCAACGACCCTGGCACGCGGGATGCCGAAATGCACCGCGTCCTACCGACGGCAGTCAAGCTTCTGCCCGCCACGGGCCTGGAGACCGTGGCCAAAGCCATCGAGCTCGACGCCCTCTCCGAGGACCTCGATGCGGCCATGATCGTGGCGCTCGGCAAGCGCTTGAGCGGACTGGACGCCGCCGCCTATGGCAGCGCCTATCGCAAGGTCGGCCGCCGCAAAGACCGCGAACGCCAGATCAAGCTAATCCAGGATATCGGGCAAACGCTGGATCGCCTTGCCCGGCAGCGGTTCATCAGCACCACCTTGACCCTCATGCGCAAGCCCGCCCGGCTTGCCGGCCTGAGCGAGCTGCAGAGTTTCCTCGAACGCGGCTTTGCTGCGTTCCGAAAAATGGGCGGCGCGGAGGAATTTCTAAAACTGGTGATCAAGCGCGAAAGAAAACTGCTCAACACCCTGTTTGCCGGCGACGACAGTCTGCTGGGAGAATGAAAAGGCACCAACCGACGCCTTGGATGACATGACCGACATGAACGCGCCAATGATTGCGGTCCCGCCAACGAACGCTGCGATGGAGAGCTCGTTTCGCGTTTTGCATCAAGCTTCACGCAGCGAACCAAGTGTCCCCGCCGCGGTGCGTGGGGATCGCCTGCGGCGGCTTCTGGTGCTACTGACGGAGCACGCGGCCGGGTTCGAGGCGGCCATTAGCGCCGACTTTGGCCATCGCTCGGTGCACGAGACCCGCTTGCTTGAAACGTTTGTCGTCGAAGCCGGCGTCAAGCACGCATTGCGGCACCTTGACGGTTGGATGCGACCGAAGCGAATTGCGACGCAATTGCCGTTTATGCCGGGATCGAACCGTCTGGTTCCGCAGCCGCTCGGTGTGGTCGGCATTATTTCGCCATGGAATTATCCACTGCAATTGACGCTAGCACCAATGATCGGCGCGCTGGCGGCAGGCAACCGCGTCATGCTCAAGCCGAGTGAATTGACACCGAATTTTTCGGCGGTGCTCCGCGCTGCGATCGGCCGGCATTTCGATTCAGCGGAAGTCGTGACCGTTGAAGGGGGTCCGGACATTGCGGCAGCATTTTCATCACTGCCATTCGATCACTTGCTCTTTACCGGATCGGCACGCGTTGGACGCCTTGTGGCGCAAGCCGCGGCGAAGAACCTCACTCCGGTGACCCTGGAGCTGGGCGGCAAGTCTCCAGCCATCATCGATCGGTCGGCAAAGCTCGCCAAGGCGGCACACCGGATCGCTGCCGGCAAGCTCCTTAACGCTGGCCAAACCTGTATCGCCCCCGATTACGTGCTGTGCCCGCGCGAATCCGTGGACCGGTTCGCTGAGCTGTTCTTTGCGTCCGCAGCCGCGCTCTACGGGCCCGACCCGGGCAATCCCGACTATTCCTCGATCATCAGCCAGCCGCATTATGATCGCCTCGAAAAGCTCCTGGCCGACGCAGTATCGAAGGGAGCCCGGGTCGATTTGCGCGTGGATCGATTGTCCGACTGGAAATCCTGGAAAAAGCTTCCGCCGTGCCTCGTTCTCTCGCCTGCGAATGACATGCTGGTGAGCCAGGAGGAAATCTTTGGACCGATCCTGCCTGTGATCGCGTATGACAGGGAGGAAGACGCGATCGCATTCGTGAATGCGCGCGAACGGCCGCTTGCGCTTTATTGGTTCGGTACAGATGCGACGGCGCGCGACCGGGTTCTTGGTGAGACAGTCTCCGGCGGCGTCACGGTCAACGATTGTCTCCTGCACTTCGCCCAGGAAAATCAGCCGTTTGGCGGCGTCGGCGGTTCGGGTATGGGCGCTTACCACGGCGAATGGGGCTTTCGCACCTTCAGCAAGGACAAGCCCGTCTATTTTCGGCCTCGGCTGAGCGCAACGGTTTTGACTCTGCCTCCCTACCGTAAGGGGTTCGAGCGCGTGCTTGCGGCGCTGCGCTGGCTGACATGACAACGTGGGTCGCGATCAGACGCGTGCAACAAGGAATTGGATGGCAATGAATGAGTTCGACTATCTCGTTATCGGCGGAGGTTCGAGCGGTTGCGTGGTCGCGAGCCGGCTCAGCGAAAAGCAGGACGTCAGTGTCGCGCTGATAGAGGCTGGCGACAGCGGTGACAGCTGGGTGGTCAACACGCCGATTGCCGGCGTCTTCATGGTGCCGGCGAAACTCCGCAACTGGGCATTCGAGACGGAGCCGCAGCCGGGCCTGAACGGGCGCCGCGGATACCAGCCGCGCGGCAAGGCGTTGGGGGGATCTTCTGCTATCAACGCGATGGTCTATGTGCGCGGTCATCGCGCCGATTACGATCATTGGGCGGAGCTCGGCAACAAGGGCTGGGCTTATGACGACGTGCTTCCCTATTTCATAAAGTCTGAATGCAACGCGGACTTCGGCGGCGCCTGGCACGGCCAAGATGGGCCGCTGCACGTCGCAGGCTTGCGCACCGACAACCCTGTCCACCAGTCTTTCCTGCAGGCCGCACGAGAGGCACAGCTTCCTCTTTGCGAGGATTTCAACGTTCCGGAACCGGAAGGTCTCGGGATCTATCAGGTGACGCAAAAGAATGGAGAGCGCTGGAGCGCGGCGCGCGCCTACATTCATCCCTACGTCGGCAAGCGGCCCACTCTTCACGTGGAATGCGGCGCGCGCGTGCGCCGCATTTTTTTTGATGGGAAGCGCGCAGCGGGAGTTGAGTTCCTGCAAGGCCGAATGTTGCGATCTTTGCGCGCACGCCGGGAGGTCATTCTAAGCGCCGGCGCGATCCAGTCGCCTCAGCTCCTGTTGCTGTCCGGGATCGGCGACGGCGAAACGCTACGGCAATTCGGCATCGATGTTGTTGCGCATCTGCCGGGCATCGGCCGTAATTTGCAGGATCACCCCGATTTCGTTTTCGCCTATCAGGCAAGAAGCCTCGATTTTTTGGGCCTATCGGCTGCGGGATTGATGCGGCTGATGCGGGAGTTCACGCGTTACCGCAGCAAGCGGCGCGGGATGATGACGACCAACTTTGCCGAAGCCGGGGGCTTTCTGAAGACACGCGCCGACCTTCCCCAACCCGACGTGCAATTGCATTTCGTCGTCGCCATGGTGGAGGATCATGCGCGCAAACTACGGCTGGGACACGGGTATTCATGCCACTTTTGTCTGCTGCGGCCGCGCAGTCGCGGAACGGTCACGTTGCGCAATCCCGACCCGCTCGAAGCGCCCGCGATTGATCCGAACTTTCTCGCTGATCCGCAGGATCTCGAAGACATGGTGGCCGGGTTCAAGTTGACCCGGCGCTTGATGGACGCGCCCGCGCTGGCATCGCGTCGAACGCGCGACTTGTTTACCGCCGGTATCCAAAATGACGACGAGATCCGCGCAGTCCTGCGGGCGCGGGTCGACACCGTCTATCACCCCGTCGGGACCTGCAGGATGGGGACCGACGAAAGTGCCGTCGTCGATCCCTCACTGCGCGTGCGAGGTCTCGATGGTTTGCGCGTCGCAGATTGTTCGATCATGCCGACGTTGATCGGCGGCAACACGAACGCGCCGGCGATCATGATTGGAGAAAAAGCTGCGGCAATGATCCGTAGCTGACGTTGCAATGGTGGGCGCTATAGGGATTGAACCTATGACCTCTCCCGTGTGAAGGGAACGCTCTCCCGCTGAGCTAAGCGCCCGGCCATTGGCGGACGGGCGATATAATGAGCGCCTCGGAGAGGTGTCAAGCGAAGGCCAGTCGCGGGCGTTCTAGTTGCGTGTTTTCGGGTCGTTGCGCGGCGCCAGGCGCGAGGCATGGCTTTGCAGTGCGCGGATGCGGTCGGCCAGGTTACCGTTGTTTGACGGCAATTCAGCGATATCGGCTTCGCCGGTCGGGGCTGCGACGCTGCTCACCCGTTCGCGTGACGTTTCGGCCGCCAGCAGCGCTTCGATCGGCGAGTTGGGGCCTTCCAGTGCGGAGGCGAGCCGAGCCACTTCTGCCGCGACGTCATTGATGCGCTCGCGCAAGAGCGAGTTTTCCACTCGCTCGGATGCCCAGGCTTCCTCTGTCTCGCGTTTCATAGTCCCGAGTTCGCGGGCGAGACGGTCGCGTTCTTCTCTCGCATGAGCGATCTCGGCCTGCAGTTGAACGTTCTCGGTCTTGAGCTTCTGGACGCCGGAATTCGAGCGGCCCTCTATTTCGATGATGGCGGTACGCAGGTCGCTCTCGACTTTGCGCGCCGCTTCGATCTCCTGGCGCAACTGCTTGAGCTCGAATTCGCTCTGATTGAGCAATCGCGACTGCTCGCCGAGGCGGCTTTCGAGATCCAGTGCGCGCCGGCCAAGGATTTCCGCCTCCTTGGTCTGCGCGACGAGCTGCTGCTCGAGCTCGGCAACACGTCGACCGAAATTTTGGGCCTTGCCGCGCTCTTCCAAAAGCTCCTGGGTTGCAGCTTTCAGTTCGACCCGCTCGGCGTCGCGGCGATCTTCCACCGCTTTTAATTCGTTGCCTGTACCTTCCAGCCGCTCTCTCAAGGCCTCAACCTGGGTCTTGAGCGCGACGATTTCGACTTTCTGAGAGTCGGCGAGAGTAGAACGCTCGTCTAGTTCGCCCATCAGCCTGGCGAGATCGGCTTGCTTGTCGGACAGCGCACGCTGCGCATCGTGCATGGCGCTGGTCTTGACGGCGACTTCTTCTTCAGTGGCGCGCAATTGGTCGCGTAGTGTTTTGTCGCGCGCTTCGAGCGCTAAAATCGCTGCGGTTTTTTCACCCAATTCCATCTTGAGACGGTTGATGGCGTCGCCTTTCTTGCCGAGTTCGGCAAGCTGGCTGGTGCTTTTGGTCTTGAGCTGCTCGACGCTCATTTCCAGACGCCGCGTCGACATAGCAAACTCGGCGCGCAACTGATCCTTGTCGGCCTGGATTTCAGCCATCGACAATGGCGTTGCAGCTTCGAGCCGGCGCATCGTCAGTCGAACCGCGCGGCCGTGCACGAGAGGGATAATGACAAGTCCGATCAGAGCAGCGACCAGAAACCCGATCCCGAAATACATGATCGGTTCAATCATCGAACATACGCCTCCAACTCACTCACCCTCATCGAACACACGACACAGCGTACCGGGGCCACCCGGCTCCTTCCTGAGACTAACCCAAAGCACCCGTTGCGTCGCGTGTACAAAAGGCTTCGACGGTTCGTTACAGGAAAAATAGTAAATGTGGCGGCGATCAGAACGGATTCCACGTCGCCCGCGGCGTGAATTTGAGGTAGCCGATATTGGCGCCAAGCCGCAAGCCGACGCCCGAGCGGATTGGCACCACAATGATGTTCCCTGACGCGAGAGCGGTCATGCCAAAGCCGCCGATGAAATAGGCAGAGCCGTCGATGCCGGCGAAGCGTTGATAGATGGCGTCAGTAGCAGGCAGATTATAGATGAGCATCATCGTGCGCGCGCCTTCGCCGCCGGTGTCGAAACCGACCGAGGGACCTTCCCAGAACACGCGACGGTCGCCCGCATTCTTTGTGTAGAGCTTGCCGTCGCCATAGCGCAGACCGACCACGAAAGCGCCACTGCCTTCCTGGCCAAGCACATAACCGTTCGGCTGGCCCCAGCGGCTTACGGCAGTTTCCACGATCTGGGCCAGCCCGCGTGACACAGTGCCAAAGAAACGATGACCTTCACGCACCAGTTCACCCGGCGTGAAAGTGTTGGGTTGCTGCGCCGGCGGCGGGGGTGGCGGCGGAGGCGGGTTCTGAGCCGTCGCAAGTTCGGGAGCAAAGGTGATGAGGCAAAGGGCCAACGCCGCAAAGCGCAAAGTCGCGCGCATTATATGCTCCATTGGATGGTGAGGCCCCAGGCCCCGTTTAACTGGATGCTCACGCCGGCCGCGGTATTGTGGCGGCGGAAGTCACGTCCCGAATCATTTTAACGTCGCTGAGAACTATGACTGCACCACGGCAGCAACGGAAGTCGCCAATATTGCCTCGAGCTTTGCTCGGGGTCGCCCTGGGCTGTGGTATTTTTGCACCCTGGGCGCTGTGGGCCGCGACAGACGATCAACTGGTGGTCAATCCGGATACCGGCCTCGCTATCAGCGGGTTTGATCCGGTTGCCTATTTCACCGATGGCAAGGCGATTTTTGGACGGCCAGAGATCGAGCTCAATTTGAACGGCGTAGTCTGGCGATTTAGCAATGAAGGCAACCGTGGGGCATTTGCCGGGCACCCCGAGGTTTATGCTCCACGCTTCGGCGGTCACGACCCGGTAGCCATCGGCCACGATCGGTCGGTGCCGGGCCATCCGTTGTTCTGGGTTGTGGTCGGCCAACGGCTCTATCTTTTTTATAGTGAGAAGTCGCGCGCAGCCTTTCTCGCCGATCCGGGCCGCATTATCGATACTGCCGAACGCAAATGGTCTGAGATCGCGCGTGGTCTAGGGCATTGACCTCGCGCGTCGGCTTTTAGGTCTTGAGCGAGACCGCTTTGTCCGGATCACCCCAGGCAATGAAAGCAGGCACACGAAAATTCTCAGTGGCGCGGCCGTAAGCCAACGGGGAACCACTCGGGCTCATCACTTTTCCGCCCGCCGCGACGACGAGCGCATGTCCTGCCGCGACGTCCCATTCGCAGGTGGTAGCAAGGCGCGGATAAACGTCCGCGGTTCCTTCCGCTACCTGGCAAAACTTGATCGCCGAGCCGCTGGCCTTTCGCGTGATCGGTCCAAGCGAGGCGAGAAATGTGTCAGTGGCTTCGTCGAAATGCGAACGGCTGACGGCAGCGACCGCTCCGTGTTCCGGCCAGCGGCGGCTGTGGATCGCTCGCGCATCATCGGCGCCGTTCGCCAATAACCGCAGCCGTTCCGCCTTCTCGCCGATGACCCCTCGCCAAAGCTGGCCGCGTTCCGGCGCCGCTACTATGCCGGCTATTGGCACGCCGCGCGTCACGACAGCGAGATTGACGGTGAATTCGTCGCGGCCGGCTATGAACTCGCGCGTACCGTCGAGTGGGTCGACGATCAGGAAACTCGCGCCGAGCCCGGCCGTTTGCTTGTTGTGGGCCGATTCTTCTGAAATCACCGGCAGGTTCGGCAGCAGCCGTGCCAGACCTTGCAGAATTATCGCTTCGGAAACCTCATCGGCGACTGTGACCGGCGACCGGTCGGGTTTGATCCGCTGCGCCACGTTTGCCGGCGAAATCGCACGGATCTCCGCGCAGGCGCGCGCAATGATCATGGTCAAATCATCCAGCAACCTGGCCGCTTCGCCCGGCAGAATTTCGGAACCCGACATCAAAATTCCATGCCCTTTTGCCGTCTCGCAGTCCTTGGCGGTGGTGCAGGTGCGGTGTATCACCCGGCAAGCTGGGGTTGTCGTCGATTCGCCGACCCGCGCAGCCTGCATGCCCAGCGGAGACTAGTCTATGTCTGGATCGTCAATCGACGCCCTCGATCTCGCAGCCTTGCTGTGTTCGCGCGTCTGCCACGATTTGATCAGCCCCGTCGGCGCCATCGTCAACGGACTGGAAGTGCTGGAAGAAGAGAAAGATGAGGCGACAAAGGAGTTCGCGCTCGATCTAATAAAGAGGAGTGCCAGCACCGCCTCTGCCAAACTGCAATTCTGCCGAATTGCATTCGGTGCCGCAGGTTCCGCCGGGGCCCAGATCGACCTCGGCGATGCCGAGACCATCGCGCGCGGGTTCCTCGAGGACGAGAAAACGAAGCTCGCCTGGAACCTTCCGCGTGCCTTGCTGGCCAAAAACCGGGTCAAATTGCTGCTGAACATGCTTCTGATT
This sequence comes from uncultured Pseudomonadota bacterium, assembly GCA_963762485.1. Taxonomy (GTDB): domain Bacteria; phylum Pseudomonadota; class Alphaproteobacteria; order Rhizobiales; family Xanthobacteraceae; genus Pseudolabrys. Next base: position 340,856 of record CAVXLE010000005.1, read on the forward strand.
GCAGGGCAGACAATTCCGCGTGGCGGTACGTTGACGGTCGACCCCATCGGATCTGGCGACACCATGGGATTTAAGGTCAGTGCCGCCGGCACCAACGCCAAGGTTTCACCTGCAGTGCCGCCTTTGCTCACCGGTGAGTGCGGCGCCGAAGGGCTCGATGCCCATCGCATTCAGCCCTTCTACGCCGGTCTTTTGGCGAATGCCTGCGGCGTCAAAGCTGCGATAGAGATGGTCGGCGAAACGGTCGTAGTCACCGCCCAATAACTGCGCGGCGAAGGGCTTTCCGGCAGTTAATGACAGGTTAACGCCACGCACCGTATCGACCTTACGCAACCAAAATTAAACGCTTCACGGACACACTGGCCGCGCTTCCGACGGAAAGCGACGGGCGGGCCGAAGCCCGTCGGCGAAGGCGTTTTTTATGGACGACTTGCTGCGGGAATTTGTCACCGAGACGAACGAAAGTCTCGACGTGGTCGACGTCGAGCTCGTGCGTTTTGAGCAGGATCCGAACAACGCCAAGATCCTCGATAACATTTTCCGGCTCGTCCATACGATTAAAGGCACCTGCGGCTTTCTCGGGTTGCCGCGCCTGGAAGCGCTCGCTCACGCCGCCGAGACGCTGATGGGGAAGTTTCGTGACGGCGCCCCGGCGTCGAGCGAAGCTGTCACGCTCATTCTTGCCACCATCGATCGTATCAAGACGATTTTGGAATCGCTTGAGCGCGAGCAGCGCGAGCCGGAAGGCGGCGATACGGATCTGATCGCCGGTCTTGAGCAAATGGTCGAATCGGTCGGATCGGCCAGCTCGCGCGCGGAACCCCAGCAGACGGTTGGCACGCTCGTCACTCAGGTTCTTGAACGGCCGCTACGACCGGATGAGGACTCGCTCGATGACCTCGAGCGTGCATTCCGTGAAACCCCGGTTGATCTGCCGGCCGCAAAGTCTGCCAAACCGGCGCCTGCGCCTGCCGATGCGGCCGCGAAGGATGATGACGTCGCAAAGGGCGCCAATCAATCAATCCGCGTGACCGTTGATACACTCGAACAGCTGATGACGATGGTGTCCGAGCTTGTGCTCACGCGCAATCAGCTGCTCGAGATCGTACGCCGCCACGAGGAATCCGAATTCAAGGCGCCGTTGCAGCGGCTGTCGAACGTCACGGCCGAGCTGCAGGAAGGCGTGATGAAGACGCGCATGCAGCCTATCGGCAATGCGTGGCAGAAGCTGCCACGCATTGTACGTGACCTTTCCAATGAACTCGGCAAACAGTTCGAGCTGGAGATGCAGGGCGCCGAGACGGAGCTCGACCGCCAGGTGCTCGACCTGATCAAGGATCCGCTCACCCATATGGTTCGCAATTCGGCGGACCACGGGCTTGAAACGCCTGAGCAACGCCGCGCCGCCGGCAAGCCGGAATGCGGCCGGATTCGCCTTTCGGCCTATCATGAGGGTGGTCACATCATCATCCAGATTGCTGATGATGGCCGCGGACTCGATACTGCACGCATCAAGGCCAAAGCTGTTGCGCACGGCTTGGTTTCCGAAGCCGACGTCGAGAAAATGTCGGAAGCGCAAATTCACAAGTTCATTTTTGCACCTGGCTTCTCCACCGCAGCGAAAATCACGAACGTGTCCGGCCGCGGCGTCGGGATGGATGTTGTGCGCAACAATATCGACCAGATCGGCGGCACCATCGACGTGAAGTCGGTGGCTGGCGCGGGTTTGAGCTTCACCATCAAAATTCCGCTTACGCTCGCAATCGTCGCGGCATTGATCGTGGAGGCGGGTGGTCACCGCTTTGCTATCCCGCAGCTGTCGGTGGTCGAACTGGTGCGCGCGCGCAGCGGCAGCGAGCACCGCATCGAACGCATCAAGGACACCAGGGTTCTACGGCTGCGCGACAAGCTCTTGCCGCTGGTGGGGCTGAGCCACCTGCTCGGTCTCGACAAGGAAGCCGGCGAAATCAATGGCGGCTTTATCGTCGTCACCCAGGTCGGCAGCCAGACTTTCGGCATCGTCGTCGACGGCGTGTTTCACACCGAGGAAATCGTCGTCAAGCCGATGTCGAGCAAGTTGCGTCACATCGCAATGTTCTCCGGCAACACAATTCTCGGCGACGGATCGGTGATCATGATCATCGATCCGAATGGCGTCGCGCACGCATTCGGGAATACGGTCGCCTCGCAATTGGCTGCTGCGGAATCAGCTGACAACCGCCATGTCATTTCTGACGAGGCAAGCACATCGCTTCTGGTGTTCCGCGCGGGATCGACCCAACCGAAGGCGGTTCCGCTTTCGCTCATTACGCGGCTTGAAGAAATCGATGCTCATAAGATCGAACTCTCGAACGGCCGCCACATGGTGCAGTACCGGGGTCATTTGATGCCACTCATCAGCATGAGCGACAACGTGCGGGTAAAGGCTGAGGGCGCACAATCACTGCTGGTATTCTCCGATGGAAGCCGTTCGATGGCACTGGTGGTCGACGAGATCATCGACATCGTCGACGACAACCTCGATATTCAAGTCGCGAGCGAAAATCCGGGCGTACTGGGCTCCGCCATCGTCAGAGGTCAGGCCACCGAGATCGTCGACGTCGGCCACTTTTTGCCGCTCGCTTTCGAGGATTGGTTCCGGCGCAAGGAACAGCATGTGCAGCACCGTGCACGGACCGTGCTGCTGATCGACGATTCTCCCTTCTTCCTCAATATGCTCACTCCGGTGTTGCAGGCCGCCGGCTACGTGGTGACAGCCGCTGGCTCGGCGCAGGAAGCGCTGGCGATCCTTAAAGAAGGCCGATCGTTCGACGTCGCCATCACCGACATCGAGATGCCGGAGATGAATGGTTTCCAGTTCGCAGAAGTCGTACGGGCCGACCCGCGCACGGCCAATTTGCCCGTGATCGCGCTGTCTTCAGTGGTGTCGGCCGAAGCCATCGAGCGCGGCCGCCGAGTCGGCTTCCACGATTATGTCGCCAAGTTCGACCGGCAAGGGCTGATCGCGGCACTCAAGGAACAGACCGACGTTGGTCGGGCGGCATGACAGGCAAACCATGAGCGAAACCGCCGACCATAACCTGCACGAATATGTCACCGCCATGATCGGTGGCCAGTTGTTTGGCCTGCCGATCCTGCGTGTGCAGGACGTTTTTGCGCCCGAAAGATTGACACGGGTGCCGCTGGCACCGTCGGAGATAGCCGGGGTGCTCAATCTGCGCGGCCGCATCGTGACGCTGGTCGATATGCGGTGCCGGCTCGGACTCGGCCAACGCGACGAGGGCCAACCGGCGATGGCGGTCGGTGTCGAGTCGCGCGGGGAATCATACGGCTTGCTGATCGACAGCGTTGGCGAGGTGCTCAAACTCGATGTAACGGCGTGTGAGCCAAATCCGACCAACCTCGACCCCCGGCTGGCGAGCGTGTCGACCGGAATCCATCGGCTCGATGGACAATTGTTGATGGTACTTGATGTCGATCGTGTGCTCGACATTGCGGTGAAAGCGGCCGCGGCGTGACGCGGTCGGGACGTGAAGGAATAGGAATTAGGCGCGAACATAGCGAGGCTGTACGATGAAAACGTGTTTGGTTGTTGATGACTCCAGCGTCATTCGCAAGGTGGCGCGGCGCATTCTCGAAGGACTCGAATTCCAGATCGTGGAGGCCGAGGACGGCGAGCAGGCGCTCGAGGCCTGCCGGCGGCAACTGCCGGAGGCAATCCTTCTCGATTGGAACATGCCGAAGATGGACGGCTACGAGTTCCTGCGCTCGTTACGCCGGCTGCCGGGCGGCGATGGCCCGAAAGTGGTCTTCTGCACCACCGAGAACGACGTTGCGCATATCGCGCGTGCCCTGCACGCCGGTGCCAACGAGTACATAATGAAGCCGTTCGACAAGGAGATCGTCGAGGCCAAGTTCCAGGAAGTCGGCCTGATCTGATCATTGCAGCGCCGCCCCAGAAGGTACCGGTGAGTAAAACCAGTAGCGTCCAATGAACCTTGTCGTTAATACGCCGTCCGCCGCGGCTGCAGTCAGCCGCCGCATACGCGTTATGCTTGTCGACGATGCCGTCGTCGTGCGCGGACTATTCGCCCGCTGGGTCGAATCCGAGCCCGATCTTGAAGTCGTCGCCACGCTGCGCACCGGCCGCGAGGCGGTCAACCAGCTCGAGCGTGTCGATCCCGACGTGGTCGTGCTGGATGTCGACATGCCGGAGCTCGACGGCATCGCCGCGCTTCCTCTGCTGCTCGAGAAAAAGCGCGACCTCGTTGTGATCATGGCGTCCACGCTGACGCGTCGGAATGCCGAAATCAGCTTGAGGGCGCTGGCGCTCGGTGCCGCCGATTACATTCCGAAACCGGCGAGCAATCGCGAAGTCAGTGCGTCTACCGCTTTCCGCCGCGACCTGATCGAAAAGATTCGCCAGCTCGGCTTGCGGGCGAAGCGTCTGCGGTCGGCAGGTGAACCTGCGCGTACGCCACCCGAAGCAAGACATGCGCCGTCAATTGTGCCTGCGCCGCCAGAGGAGGGGGCACCGCCCCCGCGGCTGACGTTGCGGCCGATGCCGTTGACGCCACCGCGCGTGCTGCTGATCGGGTCATCGACCGGCGGTCCGCAGGCGCTCAACGCGCTGGTTGCGCAGATCGACGGCGTACTTCAGCGCGCTCCCATATTGATCACCCAGCATATGCCGCCGACCTTTACGGCGGTGCTTGCCGAGCACCTCGCCCGTATCGCCAAGCGCCCCGTGCGTGAGGCGGTGGATGGGGAGGAGATAAACGCCGGGGTCATCTATCTCGCGCCCGGTGGCAAGCACATGAAGGTCGCGCGCCGCGACGGCACTGCCGTGATTGCGATCGAGGACGGCCCTTTGGTGAATTTCTGCAAGCCGGCGGTCGATCCGTTGTTTACCTCCGCCGCCGAAGTCTGGGGCAACAAGGTGCTCGCCCTCGTGCTGACGGGAATGGGCTCCGACGGTCTTGCCGGCGCCAAGACCATCGTCGCGGCCGGCGGCCACGTCATGGCGCAGGACGAGGCGACCAGCGTCGTCTGGGGCATGCCCGGCCAGGTGTCCAATGCCGGCCTGTGCTCCGCGGTGCTGCCGCTGCCCGATATCGCCGGCAAGCTCACGCGTCTCTTCACCGGGGAACGCTCGTGACCCCGCAGGATTTCGACTACCTGCGCCGGCTCTTGCGCGAGCGTTCCGGCCTGGTGCTGGCCGCGGAAAAGCAGTACCTCGCCGAAAGCCGGCTGGTGCCCGTGGCACGCCGCCACGGCATGGCCACGCTTGGCGAGTTGATCGAACGGCTGAGGAGCAAGTCGCCGGCCGCGCTTATCGCCGAGGTGGTTGAGGCCATGACCACCAATGAAACTTTCTTCTTCCGCGACAAGCTGCCCTTCGACCATTTCCGCGACACCATGATGCCGACCTTGCTTGCAGCACGAGCGCGCGAAAAGCGCGTCCGCATCTGGTGTACCGCCGCGTCGACCGGCCAGGAGCCTTATTCGCTGGCTATGACGATCAAAGGCATGGGCGCGGCAATTGCGGGCTTTCGTATCGAGATAGTTGCAACGGATCTCTCATCCGAGGTGTTGGAAAAGGCCAAGGCGGGCATCTACAGTCAGTTTGAGGTCCAGCGCGGATTGCCGGTGCAACTGCTGGTGAAATTCTTCAGCCAGCAAGGGGAAAACTGGCAGCTCGCGCCCGAGTTGCGCAGCATGGTGCAATTCCGCCCGCTCAATCTGCTCAACGATTTCTCACCGCTCGGCACTTTCGACGTGGTCTTCTGCCGCAATGTGCTGATTTATTTCGATCAAGATAACAAGGTCGCCGTGCTCAACCGCATCGCGCGGCAGATGCCGGACGACGGCTATCTGGTGCTTGGGGCCGCCGAGACCGTGATTGGCCTTTCGGACTCGTTCAAGCCTTTGGCCGACAAGCGCGGACTGTACGTTCGGAGCGGCGCGGCACGTCCTTCGTCGGCCACGGCCGACAACGTGATCCGCTTCGCCGCTGTTAAGGGCGCCGCGGTCAATAGTCCAAGGCTATAAAAGTTATCCGGGTTTTTACAGCGGCTCGTCTTGTTATCCGGACGAATCATGTAGATTACAGTAGCGGGCTGGCAGGCCTTTTTGGCGTGCGTGGGGGCTTGCTGATGGCAAGCATGGCCCGAAGGGGGAGACCTTACATTGGTCGACTATGTCGATCCGGTGCTGGTCGTCGATGACCTCAACACGATGACGCGCATCGTGGACGGTATGCTGCGCAAATGCGGCTTCACGAATATCGAACAGGCCCATGACGGACCGACTGCGCTGCAAAAGCTGCGCGAAAAATCGTTTTTGTTTGTCATAACGGACCGGGAAATGCCCGGCATGAATGGCCTCGAACTGGTGCGCGAAATTCGAGCCGACCCGAAAATACGTAGCGTGCCGCTGGTCATCATGTCGGCGAGCTCCGAGGCCCAGCACGCTGAGGCCGCGATGGCTGCCGGCGCGAATTTCTTCATGACCAAGCCGTTCAATTTGACCACGTTGAAAGACGTAATCACGCAGCTGATGCGGCCGCCGCAGTAGGCGACTTCGCCGCGGATCCAGCTTTTCCGTTGTCGCTGCCACGCGAGTCCGGTTCGCGCCGAGGCAAGCGCGATTGGGACGACAGTATGACAATATTCCTAAACAAGGCGCGGGTATAAATGATGTTTATTACATCTTATGTGATACTTGACATGTCATTATGACCATATCAAATGTCAGAAACTACGTTTCGTGCTTTGCAAAAAATCTGATCGATATGATCACTTCGACGCAAATGCGGGCCGCGCGGGCCTTGCTCGGTATTGATCAACGTGACCTGGCGCAGCGCGCGGGCCTCTCGCTGCCGACCATCCAGCGAATGGAAGCAAGCGTAGGCGTGGTCCGCGGCAACGTGGACTCGCTCATGAAGCTGGTCGACGCTCTCGCGGCCAACGGGATCGAGTTGATCGGCGAGGGCGCTACCTCAAATACCGGCGGCCGCGGGGTCCGGCTCAAATGAGGACACGCCGCGTACAGGCGGAGACACACGCCGAGTGGGGGCGTTGATGGTGGTGTACGCCCTCTGCGGCGTAGCGGCACTGCTGGTGCTCGCGCCTGTCGCGGTCATTCTGGCCGCATCGCCGCGCGCCAGTAACGTCATCTATGGCGCGTGCTTGATCGTCACGCTGATGTTGGGCGTGATGGGGCTCATAAGCCTGTCCGCGCCGGCCATCTCCACCGTGACCTTGCCGCTCGGTCTGCCCTGGCTGGGTGCGCATTTCCGCTTAGACGCGCTCGCGTCATTCTTCACCATCGTCGTCAATCTCGGCGGCGCGATCGCAAGCCTGTACGCGCTCGGCTATGGCCGTCACGAAGAAACGCCGCAGCGCGTTCTGCCATTCTATCCGGCCTATCTCGCCGGAATGAATCTTGTCGTGTTCTCCGCCGACGCCTTCAGCTTTCTGGTGGCGTGGGAGTTTATGTCGCTCACGTCCTGGGCGCTGGTGGTTTCGCATCACCAGGACCGCGAAAACGTGCGAGCAGGGTACGTCTACCTGTTGATGGCAAGCTTCGGCACGCTGGCGCTGCTGCTGGCCTTCGGCCTGCTCGCGGGCAGTGACGGCAGTTACGCCTTCGACGCGATCCGCGCATCGCATCCGACTGCCGGACTGGCCGCCTTGGTGCTGATCCTCGCTCTTGTCGGCGCCGGCTCAAAGGCCGGTGTGGTCCCGCTGCATGCGTGGCTGCCGCTCGCACACCCGGCCGCGCCCAGCCATGTTTCCGCGCTCATGAGCGGCGTAATGACCAAGGTTGCCGTCTACGGCTTCGTGCGCATCGCGTTCGATTTGCTCGGCACGCCTGCTTGGTGGTGGAGCATGATTGTGCTCGCGGTTGGCGGCATTACCGCGGTGATGGGCGTGCTCTACGCGCTGATGCAGCACGATCTCAAGCGCCTGCTCGCCTATCACACAGTGGAGAATATAGGCATCATTTATATCGGGCTCGGTCTCGCGCTCGCCTTCAAGGCGCACGGCATGGTGGTCGCTGCGGCGCTGGCGCTCACCGCCGGGTTGCTCCACGTGTTCAATCACTCCGTCTTCAAGAGTTTGCTGTTCTTCGGCGCTGGTGCCGTGCTTAACGCCACCGGTGAACGCGACATGGAGCATCTCGGCGGCCTGATTCATCGCATGCCGCAGACTGCTTTCGTGTTCCTCGTCGGCTGCGTAGCAATCTCGGCGTTGCCGCCGCTCAACGGCTTCGTGTCGGAATGGCTGACTTTTCAAGCCATCCTGCTCAGTCCGCAGCTACCATCATGGGGACTGAAATTTTTGGTGCCGGCGGTGGGCGCGCTGCTGGCGCTATCGGCAGCGCTCGCCGCCGCCTGTTTCGTAAAGGCCTTCGGCGTGAGCTTCCTGGGAAGACCGCGTACGCCGGCCGCAGCCGGCGCGCGTGAAACGGACAGCAATTCGCTCGCCGCGATGTACTTCCTCGCCGCGCTGTGTCTCGTCGCCGGCATCCTGCCAGGCATTTTCATCGACGCGCTGGCGCCGGTCGCTAATGCACTGGTCGGCATGAATATGCCGCACCAGGCTGGCCTCGATTGGCTGACCATTGTGCCAATCGCGGAGAGCCGCAGTTCGTATAACGGGTTGCTGGTCTTCATCTTCGTCACGCTGTCCGGTTCGATCGCCGCCTTCGCCATTCATCGATTGGCCTCCGACAAACTGCGGCGCGGGCCGGCCTGGGATTGCGGTTATCCCGACGCGAGCCCGGCGACACAATATACCGCGTCGAGTTTCGCCCAGCCCATACGCCGCGTGTATGGCACCACCGTGTTCCACGCGCGTGAGATCGGTGAAATGCCGCCGCCGGGCGCGACCACGGCGGCGCGGCTCACCGTCGAACTCCGCGATCTGATCTGGGACGCCGCTTACGCGCCTATCGCCGCTTTCGTCGGCTATGCGGCAGAGCGGCTTAATGTCCTGCAATTCCTCACCATCCGCCGCTATCTGAGCCTCGTCTTTGCGGCGCTGGTGTTGCTCCTGCTGGTGCTCGCGATATGGCCTTGATCCGCGATTTCGCCTTCCAGGGCGCGCAGATGTTGCTGGTGCTGCTGCTGTCGCCGCTGCTCACCGGCTTCGTGCGCAAGATGAAGGCGCGCCTCTTGCGCCGGCAAGGGCCGCCGCTGCTGCAGCCCTATCGCGATCTCGTTCGTCTGATGCGGAAGGAGGTGGTCCTGGCCCAAAGTGCGTCCTGGCTGTTCCGCGTCATTCCCTACATTGTTTTTGCCGGCACCTGGGTTGCAGCATCTTTGGTGCCGACATTCCGTGGTGGGTTGCTGTTCTCGTGGTCGGCCGATCTCATCGCCATTATCGCGCTGCTCGGCAGCGCGCGCTTTTTCCTCGCGCTCGCCGGCCTTGACGTCGGCACCAGCTTCGGCGGCATCGGCTCGAGCCGCGAGGTGATGATCGCCTCGCTCGCCGAACCGGCAATGCTGATGATCATGTTTACGCTGGCGTTGATTGCCGGTTCCACGCAACTCTCGGTCATGGCCGCCCACATGGTGTCGGGCGAAGTGGGCTTAAGGGTATCGCTCGGCCTTGCATTGCTCGCACTGATCATGGTGGCGATTGCCGAGAATGCGCGTATTCCGATCGACAATCCGGCGACCCATCTCGAGCTGACCATGGTGCACGAGGCGATGGTGCTGGAATATTCGGGCCGCCATCTGGCGCTGATCGATCTCGCCTCCGAGCTCAAATTGCTGCTTTACGTCTCCGTGATTGCTTGTCTGTTCGCGCCGTGGGGCATTGCAGCACCCAACGGAAGCGCCGCCGAAATCGCCATCGGCACTTTGCTTTATGCCGCCAAGCTTGCGGCCGGAGGTTTCCTCCTGGCCCTGTTCGAGACTTCCATTGCCAAGATGCGCGTATTTCGCGTCCCGGCGTTCCTGGGGGCTGCGTTGATGCTCGGCCTGCTCGCCACCCTTCTGCTGTTCGTGTCGCGGAGCCTCTGAAATGCGCGGACTTTCCTTTGACGTCGCTCATATGCTTGCCGGCTCGTTGGTGCTGGTGAGCTTCATGCAGCTCTATCAAGACCGGCTCTACGCCCTGCTCAATGTATACGCGCTGCATGCCCTGGTGCTGGCGGCCTCGGTCGCATGGCAGGCCTTCGTGCAGGATGCGCCACATCTCTACCTCACCGCGGTGATCGCGTTGGTGTTCAAGGCCATCGTGATCCCGACTGCGCTACACCGCATCATCGTGCGGCTCGGTATTCACCGCGAGATCGAAACCGTGGTCGGCGTTGGTCCGGCGATGCTTTTGGGGATGGGCCTGGTCGCGCTATCCATGGTGGTGATGTTACGCGTGACTGCGGAGGCTGATCCGCTGGCACGCGAGGATCTTGCCTTCGCGCTGTCCGTCGTGCTGCTCGGCCTTTTGATGATGGTGACGCGGCGCAACGCCGTGAGCCAGGTGATCGGCTTCATGTCGCTGGAAAACGGCCTGGTACTGGCGGCAACCGGCGCCAAAGGCATGCCGCTGGTCGTGGAGATCAGCGTCGCGTTTTCGGTCCTGATCGCCTTCATTGTGGTTGGCATCTTCCTGTTCCGCATCCGGGAACGCTTCGACACCGTCGACGTGCAGGCGCTCGACCGTTTCCGCGGAGAACGGCGATGATCTTCGACGCGCTCGCCGGCGTTCTGATTATTCCGGCCGTGGCCGCGGCGCTGTTCGCGGTGCTTCCCGGATATCGCATGACGGCACGCATCAACGTGCTCGCCACGCTGCTGACGTTCCTGACCGCCGTGTCGCTGTTCGTCGTCGAGCCCAGATCCGGTCCCTATCTGCTGGTGGACGATCTCAACAAGGTGTTCATCGTGCTGACCACCTTCGTGGGCTTCACCACCAGCGTGTTCAGCGCGAGCTATATCGGCCACGAGATCGAGATCGGCCGCCTGACGCCGACTTTCGTGCGATTCTACCATGCCATGTACCAGACGCTGATGTTCGCCATGAACCTCGCGCTGGTGGCCAACAATATCGGCCTGATGTGGGTCGCGATCGAGATGGCAACGCTGACCACCGTGCTGATGGTGGGCATCTACCGCACCCACGAGGCGCTTGAAGCGGCTTGGAAATACTTCATTCTCGGCAGCGTCGGCATTGCGCTCGCGCTGTTCGGCACCATCCTGGTCTATATGGCGGCGCGGCCGGTGATTGGCGAAGGCATCGACGCCATGGTGTGGACCGTGCTGGTGACGCAGGCCGCGAAATTCGATCCGGCGCTGCTCAATGTCGCATTCGTGTTCCTTTTGCTCGGCTATGGCACCAAGGTCGGCCTTGCCCCGTTGCACGCCTGGCTGCCCGATGCGCACGCCGAAGGCCCAACACCGATCTCGGCTGTGCTCTCCGGGCTTCTCCTGAATGTCGCGCTCTATGCGCTGTTGCGCTTCAAGATGCTGCTCGCGCTCAACCCGGCGGCGATCGCGCCCGGACCGCTGATGGTGACCATGGGCCTGATCTCCTGCGTGTTCGCCGCCTTCATGTTGTACCGGCGCCGCGACATCAAACGCATGTTTGCCTACTCGTCGATCGAGCATATGGGCATCATCGTGTTCGCCTTTGGCATGGGCGGCTCGCTCGCGAATTTCGCCGGCTTGCTGCACATGACCATGCATTCGCTGACCAAGTCGGCGATTTTCTTTGCGGTCGGTCATATCGCGCAGGTCAAAGGCACGCAGAAAATCGCCGACATGGGCGGATTGACGGTGACCAATCCGGTGCTCGGCTGGGGACTCGTGCTCGGCGTCGTCGCCATCGCCGGCTTGCCGCCGCTTGGAATTTTCATGAGCGAATTCCTGGTCGTGAGTTCGACCTTCGGGCGCGCGCCGTGGCTGGTGATTATTCTGGCGTTCGGAATTCTGGTGGGATTGGGCGGCCTGTTCCTGCGGCTCAACACCATTGCATTCGGTGAGCCGCGCGGGCCGACCGCGCCGGCCGAAGCGTCCTACGTGCCGATGTTCGCGCATCTGGCACTGGTCTTCATGGCCGGCATCTATATGCCGCCGGTGCTGGTCGCCGGCTTCCAGAACGTCGCCAGGCTGTTGGGGTAGCGCTATGGCCCTGCTCAACCAGATTGCGCATCGCAAGACGCACGAGGGGCACCGGCCCTGGCCGCGCCTGGATGTTGCCGAGGAGGGCTGGCAGCAGGCGATCGACCTGCTCGCCTCCGGGCAATGCACGCTGCTCGGCCTGTGGGGTGATGCTCCGCAAGTGCACTTGGCGTTGCTGGATGAGACAGCGGGCGATGTCGTCGTGCTCAGCTACACGTGCAAAGCTGGAAAATATCCGAGCGTCGCTGCGCGCCATCCGCCGGCGGTCCGGTTCGAACGTGCAATCCACGATCTGTTTGGGCTGCAGGCCGCGGGTTCGCCCGATATGCGGACCTGGCTCGATCTCGGCTTCTGGGATGTCGCGCACCCGCTCGGCAAAAGCCGGCCGGCTGAGAAGCCCGCGCCATATGAATTCCTCCCGGTCGAGGGCGAGGGCTTGCATCAGATCGCGGTTGGGCCGGTGCATGCCGGCATCATCGAGCCGGGTCATTTCCGCTTCACCGCCAATGGCGAACATGTAGTGCGGCTCGAGCAGCGGCTCGGCTGGGTGCACAAGGGCATCGAGTCGCTTATGGACGACGCGACGCTCGATGCGGCGGCGAAGCTTGCGTCGCATACGTCCGGGGACAGTACCGTCGCCTATGCTTTCGCGTTCGCCCAGGCGGCGGAAGCGGCCCTGCAGGTGAAAGCGCCGCCGCGTGCGGTTTATCTGCGCGCACTGATGGCCGAGCTGGAGCGGCTGGCCAATCATTTCGGTGATGTCGGTGCGATCTGCAACGACGCTTCGTTCGCGCTTATGCATGCGCAATGCGGAATTCTGCGCGAGCGCACATTGCGTGCGGCTGCTGCGTCCTTCGGGCACCGGTTGATGATGGACGTCATCGTGCCGGGTGGCGTCGCGTGCGATATTGCGGAAGAGGGGATTGCGGAAATCGAATCCTTGCTCGCCGAAGTGCGCCGCGTCTTCCCCATTCTCGTCGAGCTTTACGACAACACCGCCTCGCTGCAGGATCGCACGGTCACCACCGGCATCGTGAAGCCTGAATTCGCGCGGCAATTCGGCGCCGGCGGCTTTGTCGGTCGCGCCTCGGGCCGCAGCTTCGATGCGCGGCGTGCATTCGCTTATGCGCCCTACGATAAGCTTTCCTTCGAAGTCCCGGTGCTCGATGCCGGCGACGTCAATGCGCGGGTCTGGATCCGTATCCGTGAGATTGAGCAGAGCCTGTCGCTGATCGAGCAGATCCTGGGTGCGCTGCCGAAGGGCGCGCTCAAGACGGAGATCGGCAAGAGCAAGGCCTGCGAGGGCTTAGGGGTCGCCGAGGCTTTCCGTGGCGACGTGTTGGTGTGGCTCAGGCTCGACGGCAAAGGCCGCGTCGCGCGCTGTCATCTTCGCGATGCGTCCTGGTTCCAATGGCCGCTGCTGGAAGCCGCGATCGAGGGCAACATCGTCGCCGACTTTCCCCTCTGCAATAAATCGTTCAACTGCTCGTATTCGGGGCATGATTTATGACCGGAACGACCGGCCTTTATTCGTCATGCCCGCGCATAGCCGTTCGAAGAACGGCGTGCTTTCGCGCGCCTATGTCGCGGGCATCCACGTCTTTCTTCTGCCGCAGCAGGCAAGGCATGGATGGCCGGGACAAGCCCGGCCATGACGGAAGAGAGTGAGGCGGGGATGCGCAAGACGCTGATCGAAAGCCTCACGCACGGGCCGCTCACCGAACCGGCGCCCGCGCCCGATGAGGCGGGGCTCGCCGAGCTTGCGAAGAAGGTGGACGGGGTTGCGCGCGCCAAGCTCGGCCGCTCGCTGTCCATCCGGCAGGTCGACGCCGGTTCGTGCAACGGCTGCGAACTCGAAATCCACGCGCTCAACAATGCGTTCTACGATCTCGAACGCTTGGGCCTGCGCTTTGTTGCTTCGCCGCGGCACGCCGACGTCCTATTCGTCACCGGCCCGGTGACGAAGAGTATGCGCGAAGCGCTCAAGCGCACCTGGAACGCCACGCCCGACCCGAAATGGGTGGTCGCGGTCGGAGCGTGCGCCGCGGACGGTGGCATCTTCGCCGGTAGCTATGCGGTTGAAGGCGGGGTGAAAGACGTCATCCCGGTCGATTTGCACATTCGCGGCTGCCCGCCATCGCCGACCGAGCTCTTAAAGGGACTGATGGCTTTGCTCGAGCACGTCAGCGGGTAGGGCGCTCGTTATTTAACCTCGTTATTTGACATTGTGCGTGCATGTAACTGCCGCCCGCGCCGGAAAAACAGCAGAAAAAAACCCCGCCATTCTGGCGGGGTTTAAGTTTGGGTGGAGAGAGAGCCGGATGGCTCAATCACTACTCAACGCGGGGGTAATTACGCCGGAATTCGTTCTTCCGCCTCGGTCGGCTCGCGAAGCACGTAGCCGCGGCCCCACACGGTCTCGATGTAGTTCTTGCCGGAGGAGGCGTTGGCGAGCTTCTTGCGGAGTTTGCAGATGAAGACGTCGATGATCTTGAGCTCCGGCTCGTCCATGCCGCCGTAGAGATGATTGAGGAACATCTCCTTGGTGAGCGTCGTCCCTTTGCGCAAAGAGAGAAGCTCGAGCATCTGATATTCCTTGCCCGTGAGGTGCACGCGCTGGCCGCCGACTTCCACCGTCTTGGTATCGAGGTTGACGACGAGATCGCCGGTATTGATGACCGACTGGGCGTGGCCCTTGGAGCGGCGAACGATCGCGTGGATGCGGGCGATCAGTTCGTCCTTGTGGAACGGCTTGGTCATGTAGTCGTCGGCGCCGAAGCCGAGACCTTTGACCTTGTCCTCGATGCCGGCGAGGCCGGAGAGAATCAGGATCGGCGTCTTAACCTTTGAGACGCGGAGGGAGCGCAGTACCTCGAAACCCGACATGTCGGGCAGGTTCAGGTCCAGCAGGATGATGTCGTAGTCATAGAGCTTGCCGAGGTCGACGCCCTCTTCGCCGAGGTCCGTCGTGTAGACGTTGAAGCTCTCGGATTTGAGCATCAGCTCGATGGATTGTGCGGTCGCGCTATCGTCTTCAATGAGTAGAACGCGCATTTAAGTCCCCTTCTCGCCGCAACCGGGCCCTTGGGTCACGCCGCAAAATCGCGGCGAGTTTGAAAAAAACGCGGTGGGACAAACCGAATCGACACTATCGAGGCATGGTTAACAAAACCTGATTCTCCCGTGCAAGCGCGCCGTAGGCAGAAGCCCCCGAATCGGCGTAAGATATTGCCGGAGAGTGGTTTTTTGGCCACGTCCTGTCTAATGCCCTAGTTTAAGAGTCGGGTCTAACCGACTCTGAAGACTCGCCCCTTCCGTCCTGGCTGGGCAATTCGAAAGCCTGAGTCCCGTGGACGAATGACCCAATGATTAACGACGCGGGTAAACACCGAGTTAACGGAACCGGCAGGGCGGTAAGCCTAAGGGCGGGTTTATGGCGGTCGTGTCGCCAGAAGCAGGTGACGTGTCGCAGGGGGCGGAAACAGGGACGATGAAGGCGCATTCTTGAAAGCTCTTGCCGAACAAATCGTCGATATCGATGGGGTCGAGATCTACGGCCGCGTTGTCTCCGTGCGCGGGCTGATGGTGGAAGTTGCGGGTCCGATTCATGCGATGTCGGTCGGCGCGCGACTGACCATCGAAACCGGCGCGGGCAGATCGATCCCGTGCGAGGTGGTCGGCTTCTCCCACGGCCATGCGCTTGCGATGCCGTTCGCGGCGCTCGATGGCGTGAGGCGAGGCTGCCGTGCAGTGGTCTCGAGCGCGGCCGGCGCCATCCGTCCGTCCGAACGCTGGCTTGGCCGTGTCGTCAATGCGCGCGCCGAACCGATCGACGGGCAGGGCCCTTTGCCGCCGGGCCCGGCGCCCTATCCCTATCGTAGCTCACCACCACCGGCGCATGCGCGCATGCGCGTGGGCGAGCCGCTCGATCTCGGCGTGCGCGCGCTCAATACCTTTCTCACCGTCTGCCGCGGCCAGCGCATGGGCATTTTCTCAGGCAGCGGCGTCGGCAAGTCGGTGCTCTTGTCCATGCTGGCCCGCAATGTGTCGGCCGACATTTCGGTGATCGGCCTGGTCGGCGAGCGGGGCCGCGAAGTGCAGGAGTTCTTGCAGGATGACCTCGGCGCGGCCGGCCTCGCGCGCTCGGTGGTGGTGGTCTCCACGTCCGATGAGCCGGCGCTGATGCGCCGCCAGGCGGCCTATCTGACGCTCGCCATCGCCGAATACTTTCGCGATCTCGGCAAGGACGTGCTGGTGCTGATGGACTCGGTGACCCGCTTCGCCATGGCCCAGCGCGAGATCGGGCTTTCTGCCGGCGAACCGCCGACCGCCAAAGGCTATACACCGACGGTATTCGTGGAACTGCCGCGCCTGCTGGAACGGGCGGGCCCCGGCACCGAGCAAGGCACTATTACGGGCATCTTCAGCGTGCTGGTGGATGGCGATGACCATAACGAACCGGTCGCCGATGCGGTGCGCGGCATCCTCGACGGCCATATCGTGATGGAGCGCGCCATCGCCGAACGGGGGCGGTACCCGGCCATCAATGTCCTCAAGTCGATCTCCCGCACCATGCCGCGGGCGGCCGACCCGGCCTATCTCCCGGCCATCAACCGGGCGCGCCAGGTTATGGCTACCTACTCGGATATGGAGGAATTGATCCGGCTCGGCGCCTACCGGACGGGATCGAGCCCGGAAGTAGACGAAGCGATTGCCCTGCATAAGCCGCTGGAGGCCTTTTTGGCCCAAAGTAAGGAAGAAGCAACGACTATGGCAGAGGGATATCAGCGGCTAGAGCGAATTTTGCGGGGCGAAGAAACACAAAACTAACGTTATTGGGGCACAGTCCCGGCTGTTTGGTCCGGAATACCGGTGCGCGGCCATGGCGGCATCGCCCAACCGCGGCCGCTTATTCGGGGGCTTCGGGGAGTACCTAGTCGATGAAGTCACGCGAAACCCTCATCCGTCTGAAGAAGTTTCAGGTCGACGAGAAACGGCGAAAGGTCGCCCAGATCGAGGCGATGATCGCCGAGTTTGATCGCATTGCCAGCGAGCTCGAGCGCGAGATCAAGATCGAGCAGGATCGCGCCGGCATACACGATCCCGCTCACTTCGCCTATCCGACCTACGCCAAGGCCGCGACCACGCGGCGCGAGAACCTCAAACACTCCACCGACGAGCTGCGTGTCCAGCTCGATGACGCCAAGGCGGCGCTGGGTGAGGCGTTCGAGGAGCTCAAGAAGGTCGAGATGCTCGACGAGCGCGACCAGCAGCGCGAGAAGGCCGAGGAGAATGCGCGCGAGCAGACTGAGCTCGACCGCATCGCGGCCCTGCGCTTCAACGCTGGCGGCGCGCCCGCTTAACGCGAAGTCTCAACATTGCTGGTCACACAGCAATGCACCGCCTTGCGGCGGTGCATGCCGGCTGCCTGTTCACCGGGTGTTTGACACCACTGCGGCTCCGAATTGCGCTAGATCAAGACAGCTAGTGCGCCCAGACGCTATTGCAGATGGGGAAATGGGGGGCTCGTATCGTCGAGCCTATTGGCCGCGGGCCAGAATAAAGAAAAGACGAAGCCAACAACGATCTAAGGCCCGCGCCGGTGTGCGCCCGCGTCAACGCGGCGGAGGAGTGGGCTGTGAGTGAGCATCGCAAAACTCCAATCTCAACCGTCAGGCGGATCGCGTCTGTCGCCATCGTTTCTCTCTTTGCGATCGCGATCTCAATCGCAATCGCTGAGGCGCGTGGTGGCGGTGGCGGCGGTGGACACGGTGGAGGTGGACACGTTGGAGGCGGCGGCGCGCACTTCGGAGGTGGCGGCGGTGGTCGGCACTTCGGAGGCGGCGGTGGTGGTGTCCGAGCCTTCAGCGGTGGCGGTGGTGTCCACGGATTTACAGGCAGCGGAGTGCGGCCGGCGTTCGCCGGTAGCCGCGCTATTACCGGCGCTGGATTTGGAAGGGGACACGCACGCTCGTTCGCAGGTTTTCACTCTCCGAGGTATGTCAGGTCGCGCGGATTTGCGGTCAGCCGTTCCGGAAGGCTGAACGGCGTTTCGACTACCAACCTCGATCGTAGCCTGGTCACTGGATCAGTGCAGGGTGCCAGACGCGCTTCGCTTCTTCGCAACAGCGCTTTCGCCTCGGCCGGTAGCGGAAGAAACTGGGCGCTCACGCGGGGAAGTTTTCATGGCCGATTTGCAAGTCAAAATTGGCATTCGAACGGCGGCTGGTGGTGGCACCACCACCACCCGATCATTGCGATCGGCTGGTATGGCTCGCTGTTCTGGCCCTATGCCTATTGGGATTTTCTTGACTACACGTTTTGGCCTTACGCCTATGACGCGTTCTGGCCCTACGCCTATGATGATTTTTATGTCGGCCTGTTCGGACCCTACGCCTATGAGGGACCTGTAAGTCGGGTTCGTTACGGCCGGCGCGGCCGCACAATCCGGCAACCGTCGACAACGGCTACGGTGGTCTGCGGCGAGCAGGTGCCTGCATTGACCAATTGGCCGATCGAACAGATTTCGAAGACGGTCGAACCCAACGAGGTTCAGCAGGCTGCGCTAACCGAGTTCAAGGATGCGACCGGGAAGGCTATGGATGCGCTGCGGGCCGCCTGCCCGGACGATCTCCCAAGCACGCCACCAGGACGGATGGCCGCGATGCACAAGCGGATCGCCGCCATGTTGCTGGCAACCAGCATCGTGCAGCCGCCACTGCAGCGCTTCTATGAATCGTTGAACGACGAGCAGAAAGCGCGCTTCAATGTCGTCAATTCGCCAGATCAGCCGGCGCGGACTGTTCGTCGCGGTAATCGACTTATCGATCTCACGCAGGCTTGCGGCGAGGAGACAATAAAGGCTGCAAATATGCCGAGCGAGCGCATCGTGCAGGCGCTCAAGCCGACCGATGCCCAGCGTGCCGCTCTTGAATCTCTCAATGACGCGACAACGAAGGCCGCCGGCCTTCTCAAGGCGAATTGCCCCAAGGAGCAGGTCTTAACTCCGCCCGGGCGCGTTGCGTCGATGGAGCAGCGGCTCAACGCGATGCTGGAAGCGATCAAGATCGTGCAACCCGAATTGGATGCATTTTACGGAATGCTGACGGACGAGCAGAAGGCACGATTCAACCAACTCGGCGCCGGAGAAGGCTGAGACGCGCAAAGACGAATTTTTATTCGGGTTGGTTCTGGTCAAGGCCAACGTGCGATTCCAAAGCGCGGGCGCCATTCGGTTCTACGGCCGGGAGAGGTATCCGGCTGCACTTTCACTTTTGAGCTTGCGAACAGTGGGAAACGGGTGTTGCCTGCGCCAGTTTATTAGATAGAATCTAATAAAAACGCGGTCCGGCTTTAATGACAGCCCGCGTCCGGTGCGATGTACTTTGCCTCGGCGCAACTTCTCCTTGTTTCGCCATTTCTGAACCCGAAGCCCCCTTTAACAACTCACCGTTGCGGCAAATCCAGATGATGGCAAAGAAGTCTCCGAACCCCACGGACAAATATGTCGGCTCGCGCGTGCGCATGCGGAGGCTGATGCTGAGCATGAGTCAAGAGAAACTCGGCGAAAAGCTGGGCCTGACTTTCCAGCAAGTCCAGAAATATGAGAAGGGGACAAACCGCATCGGCGCCAGCCGGCTCCAGCACATTGCCCAAATCCTGAAGGTGCCGGTGTCGTTCTTCTTCGAAGGCGCAACGGGGGGCAAGCAAGCCGAGGACGGATCCTCAAAAGCTCCGGTCGCCGACTATGTCTCCGACTTCCTCTCGAGCTCCGACGGTCTTGCGTTGACCAAGGCCTTCACCAACATCAAGGACTCGAAGTTGCGGCGCCGCGTCGTCGACCTGGTCGAGGAAATTGCCGGCGAACAGCGTTAGCCGAATTCGCGAATAACAGCGCAATCCTAAAATGCCGAGGCCAGTTCGCGCGCGCCTTGTGCCTGCGCGCCGTGAACCATCTTGGCTTCGATGTCGGCAATGAGATTGGCGACGATGGCGGTTCGGCGCGCCACCGGATTGCGCTCATAACCCTGCTGCTGGAAGAAATTCGCGGTCGGCACGCGCGCGCGCAAATCTTGCGGCATGGTCACCATGTCCAGTCCAGTGCTGTCACCGGTCAGATTCATCAATTCGAGTTCTGCGGCAGTGAGCGGCGCCGCATAACCCTTGGCGCGCGCGAAGCGCACCGAGTTGATCAGCTTCTGCACCTGCAACAGCGGGCCGATATCAATGTCGAGGACCGCGGCGTGAATGCCGTAACCGCCAGCCGTCGTTTTGGCCAGCCGGTCCTGCTCGCTCCAACGATCAGGCACTGAGCGGCTGAAAGCGATCATGCGCTTGAACGCATCGATCTTGCGCTCCATGGCCACCTTTGCGCTGCCGGTAAGCGTGTTGGCCCTTTGCCGCAGTGCTGCGGTCAGGCGGCCACCATGTTCGGCGAGCAGCGATACGGAATTGGTACTGAGCAACTGGTTGTAACCGATCGCCGGCGAAATTGCGCGAGCGCCGGGCCGGTAAGGCACCAGCCCCGCCTGTGAATCGTAAGCGCCGTTGCCGCCGGTTTCGAAGGCGTAGACGCCGACAATCTGTTCGCGGGTTAGCCCGGCGGCGAGCGCAGCCCGCGCATAGGCGCGCTTGAAGTCGAGGTCGTTCGCCGGGCGCTCGGGCACGAAGCCAAATTGCTCGGCGGCATTTTGAAGGAAGTCGGCGACCACAGGAATGTCAGGCCGTTCAGGCGGCGGCAGGCCGGGCGCGCGCGGATCGACCGGACGCGGCGGTCCCGAATAGACTGGCGGCTGGGTGAGCACGTAGTCGTCGAGGCCGATCGGCAGATGGTCGCGCCGTTTCGCATTGCGTCCGCGCCGCTTCTCCGCGATCGCGTCCCAATAGGCGGAGGCCTGCGCGTCATAGGGGCCACGCGCGGCCTGATATTGCGCGAGCCTCGCCTGATAATCGGCGATTGCCGCCGCACTTGGTGGCATGCCTTGCGAACGCGCCATCGACGCAGCCAGCACCAAGCCGGCGACGAGCAGGCAGCAAAGGCCGGCGTTGAGCGGCGAGGTGAACGAATGGCGCTTCATAACGGGGTCTTGTCCGCCATTTTTCTTGATTCGACCACTTCATAACAAAACGCGCCGCAAATGCGGCGCGTCAAGGGAAGGGAAAAGCTCAAGAATAAACGTGAACGGCTTAACGGACGCTCGGACCGCTACGGTCGGTGAAAACCACCGGCCCGCCGGCCTTGATGACCGTCGGGCTCTGCGCGGTCATGATATCCGTGCCGAGATTGAGTTCTCGCGCCGAGATGCCGATCACGGCGATCAACAGCGCGGCCGCAAGTCCGACCACCACGATCTTGAGATGCGTGGTGCGGTCGGCGGTGTACATCGACCAGTTCATGACGTCCTCCGGGGCTCTTGCTCCTTGGTCACCCCGTCCCGACGAAAGGTTCACCCCTGTTTCGGACCATTAACGTAGGCATGCCGCCACAGTTCCCAAGGCTGCATCACCGAACGGTGATAACGCGTGAATACCGGTGATTTTGCGGGGTTACGCCATATTGGGTCGCGATGTATCAGCGCCACCTGAATGTCCGGGGCACATATTCCGCGACCGCCTCTCCAGAGAGATGTACCGCGCGCAGCTCGGGTCGGAGTTGGCCTTTCTGGGCGCTATCAATCGCGCTCGGCCGGCATTTAGGAACTGAGGAAGAGGCCTTGGGGGTGGCGGCCCGAAATTCACGCGTCTAGATGCTGCCGACAGTCTTGAGGCGGGCGCGGGGATGAATTTCGCCTTGCGAGAGGACGGGCGTTTGTGAGCGGAAGCGCTCGACAATTCCGCGCACGAATGGCCGGACATTCGATGAGGTCACCAGCACCGGCGCTTCGCCCTCACGGGCGGCTTCCTCGAAACGCTCGCGCACCAGACCGATGAATTCTGAAAGCTTCGATGGCTGCATCGCCAATTGCCGCTCGTCACCTTGGCCGATCAGGGACTCTGCGAAGGCCTGCTCCCATTTGGCCGACAGGGCGATCAAGGGCAGATACCCACTGGGGCTGGTGTGCTGGGCGCAGAGCTGGCGGGACAGGCGCGCGCGCACGTGTTCGGTGAGCGTGACCGGGTTGCGCGAGCCGGGGAGGCCGTCGGCGATGCCTTCCAGGATAGTCGCGAGATCGCGGATGGAAACGCGCTCGGCCAACAGAATCTGCAAGACGCGCTGGATACCGGACACCGTAATGAGGTTCGGCACCAGATCCTTGACCAGATCGGCCTGCTCCTTCGGCAATTCCTTGAGAAGCTTCTGCACCTCGCCGTAGGAGAGCAGCTCCGACATGTTGCTCTTGAGCAGCTCCGTCAGATGCGTCGACAGCACCGTGGCGGCGTCGACCACCGTATAGCCTTTCATCGACGCTTCTTCTTTCAACGCGCCGTCGACCCAGGTCGCCGGTAATCCAAAGGTCGGCTCGGTGGTGTGGGTGCCCGGCAGCTTCACCTGCCCTCCCGCCGGGTCCATGACCATGTACTGGCCGGCCCAAACCTTGCCGCTGCCGGCCTCGACCTCCTTCACCTTGATGACATAGGCGTTGGCGTCGAGCTGAACATTGTCGAGGATGCGCACGGCCGGCATCACGAAGCCCATTTCAGTCGCGAGTGAGCGGCGCAGCGCCTTGATCTGCTCGGTCAGGCGGTCGCTGCCGTCGGGCGCGTTGACCAGCGGCAGCAATGCGTAGCCGAGTTCGACTTTGAGGTCGTCGATTTTGAGCGCCGCGGAAATCGGCTCGTCCGCCGCGGCGGTCTTGGCGTCGGTTTCGGTCTTCTTGACCTCGGCGGCAGCCGTGAGTTTCGTGCGTTTGTCGATGATGAAGGCGAGGGCGGTCGCCCCGCTGCCGAGCGCGAGGAACGGGATCATCGGAATGCCGGGCAGCAAAGCCATCACCAGCATGACCCCGCCCGACATGCCCAGCGCCTTGGGATAGCCGGAGAGTTGTTTGAGCAGCGCCTTGTCGGCCGCGCCCGTAACGCCGGCTTTCGACACCAGCAAGCCGGCGGCGGTGGAGACGATCAGCGCCGGCACCTGCGTCACCAGGCCGTCGCCGACGGTGAGGATCGTGTAGGAATGAGCGGCGTCGGCGAATGTCAGTCCTTGCTGGACGATGCCGATAATCATGCCGCCAATGACGTTGATGAAAACGACTAGCAAGCCGGCAATGGCGTCGCCGCGCACGAATTTGGACGCGCCGTCCATGGCGCCGAAGAAGCCGCCCTCGTCCTCCAGCACCTGGCGGCGGCGGCGCGCCTCCTTCTCATCGATCGTGCCGGCCGACATTTCGGCGTCGATCGCCATCTGCTTTCCCGGCATGGCGTCGAGGTGGAATTGGGCGGCGACTTCTGCGATGCGGCCCGAACCTTTGGTGATGACCACGAAGTTCACGATGATCAGGATCGTGAACACGATGATGCCGATCACGAAGTTTCCGCTCATCACGAAGTTGCCGAACGCTTCGATGACGTGGCCGGCGGCGTCGGTGCCTTCGTGGCCGTGCGCGAGGATGAGGCGCGTCGACGCAAGGTTGAGCGCGAGTTCGCATCATGGTCGCGATCAGCAGCACGGTCGGGAAGGCGGAGAATTCGAGCGGCGTGTGGATGAACAACGCCGTCATCAGGATCAGCACCGAGAAAATGATCGAGATCGCCAGTGCAAAGTCGAGCAGCAGCGGCGGCAGCGGCAGGATCAGCACCACGAGGATGGTGAGCACGCCGACGGCGAGCGCGATATCGCCGCGCCTGAAGAAGGCGCCGATATCCCCGATGCCGGGTAGCTTGATGCCGCCGATGCTGGTGGCCGGGGCGGCGGTGATGTCGCTCATGCCTGACTTTTGCGCTGCCGCCATTCCCCGGGCGGCGCGGACGCGGACAATACCTAGGTCATCAAACCGGAAGCGGGCACCATTGGCGGTGCCCGAGTAGAGTGCTGTGGTGGATGAGTACCCTTTCCCCCGGCAATATTTGCCCATTTTATGGTTAGCGGGCGGTTAATGAATACCCGCAAAAAAGAGCGATCCTCTCCCCCGGGAGAGGGAGAGGACCTTCGAGCGCCGTATTGCCGAACTTCAGTGGCCTGTCAGGCCGGCAACAAGACGGTGTCGATTACGTGGATGACGCCATAGCGACAATTACGGTCGAATCCCCCGGGCCGGATCAGCCGTTGGGCGGAAAAATGTGACGTCCGTCCGGGCCGAGGGGTAACGGCTCGACTTTCATCACCATTGTAAGATCCAGGTCTCCATAGAGATGCGGGAACAGGACACCGCCGCGCGAGGGCTCCCACTTCAAACGGCTGCCGAGTTTGGCGGAATCAACGCGCACCAACAGGAGGTCACCCTGACCGGCAAAGTGCCTCGCCGCGGTTTCGGCAACCTGCGCGGCAGTCGAGAAATGGATGAAGCCGTCACGCCGGTCCACGTCCGAGCCATGGTAGATGCCATCGCGCTCGGCGGCGCGCCATTCAGCGGCGGTACAGATTTTGTAGATGACGATCATTGGCCGGCGAGTGGGTCAGGGCCATATTTGTTCGCGCCCGATGTGCCGCGGAGGAAACCGAGCTCGACCAGCGCCCAGATTGACACTGCAACGCTCGCGAGACTGAAAATGAGCGGAATACCAATCGCGCGACCAAGACCATCAAGCACTGGCGGCAGCAAGTAGAACAACAGCAGCCACCAGCCGCTCTTATCACGGTCGTGCAACCGTTTGATGCCAACCGCGAGACCTGAAACGATCATCGCAATAAAGACGACACCAGTGATTACGAAAAAAATCATGTGAAACCTGAAAAAGAAACCCAGGCCCGTGAGTGCAATCGTTGCCGATATGTAGGTGATGGTTGCAAGCCAGTATTTGGCGCGATTGATGCGCCCCTGAAAAGTGAACAGCAGCGATCCAAAATCGACATCCATGGCGGCCCCCGAGCCTGGTTTGGACGGGGAAGCCTAGGCTTTTAGCGACAGATTCGACAATCGCGTGGTGCCTGCCGTCACAGAGATTTTAGGCAGCGCCTCTGAGCTCCGAGCCGCCATGCGGCGGCGGGATCGGTGCGCCGTCCGCGGCATATTCGTTAAGCTTGTTGCGCAGCGTGCGGATCGAGATGCCGAGAATGTTCGCGGCGTGCGTGCGGTTGCCGAGGCAATGTTTGAGCGTCTCCAGGATCAGATCACGCTCGACCTCGGCCACCGTGCGGCCGACCAGATTGCGGGTGACCTGCTCGGCCGCCATCGCTGCGTGTGCAGCAATGTCGGTGCCGCGCGCCTGGTCGAGCCGCGCGCCGTCGGGTGAAAGGATTCCATCAACGCCAATTTCGGCGCCGGTCGAAAGCAGCACTGCACGATGCAGCGTATTCTCCAGCTCGCGCACATTGCCGGGCCAGCGGTTGGTATTGAGCGCACGGCGTGCCTCGGCCGACAGGGCGCGCAAGGCCAGTCCGTTGATCTGCGAATACTTCTTTATGAAATACTGGGCCAGTTCGCCGATATCGGCCGGCCGTTCGCGCAGGGGCGGGATCTTCAGGTTGACCACGTTGAGGCGGAACAGCAGATCCTCGCGGAATTTGTTCTCGCGCACCGCATCGGTGAGATTGCGGTTCGACGTTGCAATGATGCGGATGTCGACTGGCACCGGACGATTTCCACCGACACGATCGATCACCCGCTCCTGGATTGCGCGCAGCAGTTTGGCTTGCAGGCGCACATCCATCTCGGAAATCTCGTCGAGCAGCAATGTGCCGCCATTCGCTTCCTCGAATTTGCCGATGCGGCGGGCGAGCGCGCCAGTAAAGGCGCCTTTCTCGTGGCCGAACAGCTCCGATTCGAGCAGGTTTTCCGGTATCGCCGCGCAGTTGACGGTGATGAACGGTTTCTTCGCGCGGGTGCTGCGGCCGTGGACGAAGCGCGCCAGCACTTCCTTGCCGGTGCCGCTCTCGCCGGTGATGAGCACCGAGGCATCCGAGCCAGCGATTTGCTGGGCAAGCTTGACGACTTTCGCCATCGATTCGTCGCGATAGATCATCTCGCGGGTGTCGTCGGCAACAGCGGCGAGCACCGCAGCAATCAGATCGGGATCGGGCGGCAGCGGGATGTATTCTTTTGCGCCGGCATGAATGGCGTTGACCGCGGCCCGCGCGTCGTTTGTGACGCCACATGCAACGATTGGCACATGGATCCGCTCGGCATCGAGCCGCGTCACCAGGTCGCGGATGTCGAGGGTCACGTCGACCATCACCAGATCGGCGCCGCGGCCTGAACGCAGCACGGCGAGTGCCTGCTCGTTGCTTTCGGCGTGGGTGACGTTGGCGCCCTTGTCCATCGCGAGTTTTGTCGCGGTGGTGAGCTGGCCGCCGAGCGTGCCGACGATCAGGAGTTCGCATGGCTTAGCTCCGTATCCTTCGAGAGAATTGGCGGATGAACGAGCGCATCAGTTGTGCTCCGCCTTGATGATTTCCGTCATGGTCACGCCGAGCTTGTCTTCGACCAGCACGACTTCGCCTCGCGCCACGAGCCGGTTGTTGACGTAGATGTCGATCGCCTCGCCGACCTTGCGGTCGAGTTCGAGGACTGCGCCGGGGCCGAGCTTGAGCAGATTGCCGACTTCCATATGGGCGCGGCCGAGCACCGCCGAGACCTGCACCGGCACGTCGAATACCGCTTCGAGGTCGGCTGCCCCGCGATTGACCGAATCGGGATCCGACGGCGCGAGAGAACCTGAATCGTCGACCATCTGTACGTCGCCGGCGTTCTCGAGGTCGGGAAGCGGTACCTTGGTGTCGTCGTCACTCATTGCTGTGATCTCCCGAAATCCTATGCGACCGGCGCATTACGCGCCGAGATGTACCGGCTGACCATCTCATCGATGGCTGAAGCTGTCGCGGTCTGGTCGCGCGTGACGCCACCATCAGCCCATTCGATGCGGCAGTCGCCGGGCGCGAGCGTCTCGTCGGCAACGATCACTAGCCGCCCCTCGAAACCGCGCGCGCGCGCGATTTCCTCGATTTTTTCCTTCGCCATTTCATATGTGGCCGGGCCTACGCACACCGAGACGTGCGGGGTCGACACGAGATGGTGAAAACATTCGGTGGCGAGCGCGGAAATCTCCACGAAAGGTTCGCGCGCAATCAAGGCAGGCGCGAGCTTTGCAGCGACCGCGACAGCAACTTCAACCGCTTCGGTCTCGAGCCGCGTTTCGATCGACGTGAGTGCTCCGTCGAGCCGGGCGAGGCCGTCGGAGATTACCGCGAGGGTTTCCGCAATTCGTTGGGCAGCTTCCTTTTGCGCCTGCTCGTGGCCGGAGGCAAACCCGGCGCGATAGGCCTGCGACTCGGCGTCCGCACGCCGGCGCTCGTGCTCGACCAATGTAATGGTCGGCTTCTCGCCGGAAGCGAAGTCCTCGTCGAACAGATATTTGGCCGTCGATTTCATTCAAATGTCCTTGCGCATGATCAAGATCATGCGTTCTTCAGTAGATCAGTTCGTCTTCACCGCGGCTCTTCGAGATCAGGATTTCGCCCTTGGCTGCGAGGTCCTTGGCCACATTGACCAGCAGTGCCTGCGCCTCGTCCACGTCGCGCAATCGCACCGGGCCCATGGCCTGCATGTCTTCCACCAGCATCTTGGCGGCGCGGCTGGACATGTTGGTGAAGAAGAACTGGCGAACGGCTTCATTGGCGCCCTTGAGCGCGACTGCCAGTTTGTCCTTGTCGATATTGCGCATCAATGTCTGTGCCGAGCCGGTATCGAGCTTGACCAGGTCGTCGAAGGTGAACATCAGCGCCTTGATCCGCTCGGCCGCGTCGCGGTTTTCCTCTTCAAGCGCGGTGAGGAAACGCGTTTCGGTCTGCCGGTCGAAATTGTTGAAGATTTCCGCCATCACTTCGTGGGCGTCGCGGCGGCGGGTTTGCGACAGGTTGGACATGAATTCCGTGCGCAGCGTCTGCTCGACGCGCTCGATTACTTCCTTCTGCACCGCCTCCATTTTCAGCATGCGGTTGACGCAGTCGAGCGAAAGGTCTTCCGGCAGGATCGAAAGGACACGCGCGGCATGTTCCGGGCGCAATTTCGAGAGAACGACTGCGACGGTTTGCGGGTATTCGTTCTTGAGATAGTTCGCCAGCACTTCTTCCTGGACGTTGGCGAGCTTCTCCCACATGTTGCGGCCGGCTGGGCCGCGGATCTCGTCCATGATGCCGCCGACGCGTTCGGGCGGCAGGTATTGCTTGAGCAGCCGTTCGGTCGCGTCGTAGTTGCCGAGCAACGCGCCGGAAGCCGACATGCGGCCGACGAATTCGAGCAGCAATTCCTCGACCGAGTCAGCCTCGATGGTGCCGAGCGACGACATCACAATGGAGATTTCGCGCAGTTCGTCGTCGTCGAGCATGCTGAATATCTTGGCGCCGTATTGTTCGCCGAGCGAAAGCATGAGCACGGCAGCGCGTTCCGGGCCGGTGAGCTTGCGCGCGCGCTCCGGCGCCGCCGGGCGCTTCGAGAGCTCGGCCATCAGCCCGCCGATATCGTCGCGGACCGCTTTTTCCTTGTCTTTTTTGGCTTCGGAGTAGGCTGACGGCATGGCTTAGGCTGCGTCCTCGTGGAGCCAGTTGCGGATAATGGAAACGGCTTCGTGCGGATTCTTGTCGGCGAGCTCGCCGACCTTCTGCACCGATTGAGCGTGTACCTGCCCCTGCACCTTGGCGATATCGATCATCGCAGAGGTGCGGTTCGAGATGGCTACGGCTTCGTCGCCGCCAACGATGGAAACGTTCGGGCCGCCCGTCGAGGTGATGCTGCCTCCGACGCCGGGAATAGTCACGCCCGTGGCCGCCGCGTCGGGCGCAGCGGCCGCAAGGACGGGGTTCAGCATGACCTGGCCGGGATGCATGCCCTCCGGCGTGATGATTCGACGTACGAGCGGGCGCACCACCATGAACATGACCACCAGGCCAAGCAGCGCCATCACGCCGAGCTCGGCGCCGCGCATGATGTCGTCCTTGGTGAACTGCAGATAGCTCATCCAGCCGGTCGCTTCGTTGATGGGCGATGGAGTCGTTTCTGCAAAGCGCAGATTGACCACTTCGACCTGATCACCGCGCTTGGCGTCGAATCCGATGGCTGAGCGAACCAGCGCCGCGATGCGGTCAATCTCTTCTTTCGGACGCGGCTGGTAGGCCAGTTCGCCCTTGTCGTTTTTGGTGTAGTTGCCATCGACGAGCACGGCCGCCGAAATACGGTTGACCCGCCCCGCCTCGATGACCTCCGTCTTCGTAGTGCGCGAAATTTCGTAGTTTACGATTTCCTCGGTCTTGCGGCTCTGGTCGCCTCTGGGTGGGCCTTCGGCCTGCTGTTTGCCACCGGGCAATTCGGTGCCGACCGATACCGTGCCTTCCTTGTTGTCGTTGGTCGCCGATTGCTCTTCGCGAGTCTGGCTCGATCGGAGCACGCGGCCGTCGGGGTCGAATTTGTCCGAGGTCTGGGTAATCCGGTTGATGTCGAAATCGGCATTGATCTGTACGCGTGCGTGGCCCGGACCCACCACCGACGAAACGATGGTCTCGACTTCACTGCGCAGACGGTTCTCGTAGGCGAGCTTGCGCTCGTCGGAGCTCGCGCCGTTAAGCGGATTGTCGGGCGTTGCGCCGTCGGCAAGCAATTTTCCGGTCTCGTCGATCACCGACACGCGCTCCGGCCTCATGCCGTTGACGGCGGTCGCAACCAAATGGCGGATGGCCCGCACCTGCTGCGGCTCCAGCGTTCCTCGCACCTTGAGCACGATCGATGCCGAGGCATCGACCTTGTCGCGCGAGAACAGCGGCCGTTCCGGGAGCACCAGGTGCACGCGCGCGGCCTGCACGCGATCGATACTGCGAATGGTGCGGGCTAGTTCGCCTTCCAGTGCGCGCAGGTGATTGATGTTCTGGACGAAGGTTGTCGAGCCGAGCGCGTCTGTCTTGTCGAAAATCTCGTACCCGACTCCGCCGCCCTTGGGCAGGCCGGATTCGGCAAGCTTCATGCGCAGGCGGGCGACCTTGTCCTGAGGCACCAGGATAACCGCGCCTTCGCTTTTGAGCTGGTAGGGGACTGCCTGCCGCTCCAGATCTTTGATAATCGACGCGCTGTCGTCGGGTGGCAGATCGGTGAACAACGGCACCATTTGCGGTGTCGTCATCTGAACCATCAGGAATGAGAAGAAGCCGATCAGGGCGAGCGTTACCGCGGCCATCGCCGCCATTCGTGCAGCACCCAGCGACTTCACGAAGTCGAAGAAACCTTGCACCGGCTTTGTCCTACCCGCTTTGGGCGCGCAGCATGCGCCTTACTCGGCAAGATTTGCCCAGTTTAAGGTTAGCGTCCGGTTAATGCCGTGATGCCACTGGCAAAACAATTTATGTCGGCGGATAACGCGCGCGCGGCAATATGAATGGAATCGCTCGCCGCGAGGCGGGCGCTTACGATTCGTCGAGAAGGGTGCTTACTGGCGGTACTGTTGAATGCGCGTGGTGCGCAGCCCGGCGAGGCCGTGCTGATCGATCGAGTACTGCCAGGAGAGGAATTCTTCGACAGTAAGCGTGTAGCGCGCGCAGGCTTCTTCAAGCGACAACAAACCGCCACGGACCGCGGCGACCACCTCTGCCTTACGGCGGATGACCCAACGCTTGGTTGTCGGCGGCGGCAAGTCCGCGATGGTCAGCGGACTACCATCAGGCCCGATGACATACTTGACCCTCGGGCGATGGGCTTCGGTCATTGGTATACTCACTAAACAAAACTCGACTGTAAGGTACTGGGCAAAAGCTACAGGTCACGGCTTAAAATTTGGCTAAGCATGACAAATGCATCGGGCAATGTTTGCCCGGTTTCCGGTAATCTTTTGGTTACGGATGAGACCCCGACCGGCTTCACACCCGTGGCGTCAGAGCGCCTGAATTGCCCGCAAATATTGGGCTAAAGTGACCGCACGGGGCGAAAACTTCGCTGGCAGCAGCTTCGCCGCCAACAGGCGTCGGCGTCCTAGCGGTAATTAAGGGTGGAATGCAGATCCAGCCGGCAACGTGGCGAGCACACCGCGGCACCTAAGCCGCGGGTTGCGTCGTGGTTCGGACCACACGCTTGATCTTGTCGAGCGTGTAATTCTGGCCGTTGATCGACATGACTGGCGGATCCTGCGAGAGATCGACCGAATCGACGACCGCCTGTACCTCGGTGGAAATTGCGACCGTCTGATTGTTGGCATCCACGGCCGTGGCGGTGAGCGTGTAGTTGCCGTCCGGCCAGATCCGGCCATCGTTGCCGCGGCCATCCCAGGTGAAGGTCTGCATGCCGGGATTGACCCCGGCCGTGCCGGTATAGACGTTCTGGCCAGTGGAATCCTTGATCGTGATGGTGGCGGTCGATGGCTTCGTAACGTTGAGAACTCCATGTGGCATTTCCGTTCGAGAGAGCCGCCGTCGAGCCGTCCACCACAACGGTCGCGCCCACATAGGCAAGCGCTGTGCTCGCCTGCGCGCTCTTTTCCAGTGAGACCAGGCTCGAAAGCTGGTCATTGGATTTCATCTGCTGTTCGACCTGTGCAAATTGCACCAGCTGCTGGGTGAACTGGTTGGTGTCGAGCGGATCGAGCGGGTTCTGGTTTTTGAGCTGCGTCGTCAGCAACTGCAGGAATGTCGTGAAGTTGCTGGCGATCTCAGTTTTATCGAGCGCGCTCGAAACGGTGGAGGAACTAGTGCCGGTCGTGGAAATGGGCGAGACTGTCGACATGGCTGATCCTTAGACGCGGATATCGAGGCCGCCGCCTGTTCCGGCGAGGCGGCCATAATTCTGCGGGATTGCATCGATCGCGGGTGGCGTGTCGTCGTTCACGACGATCTGCGCGGTATCTGAACCGCCCCCCGTTTGCTGCTGGTTCATGGATTGATCGCGGAGCGAAAATTGCAGGCTATTGTCGGCGGTCTTGAGGCCGGCATCCTGCAACGCACGCTCGAGGCCGGGGGCGTCGCGGCGCAATAAGTCGAGAGTGTCGGCGCGATCGACGGTCAGACGCGATGTTACGTTGCCGTCGCGGTCGACATCGAGACGGACCTCGATGCGGCCAAGTTCCGGCGGATCTAGACGAATATCGAACCGGTTCTTGCCGGCGAGCGCCTTGCCGGCGATTTCGATCGCGACGCCGGAAAGCGGAATTGCCGCGGCTTGCGGACCCGGCTGTGAAACCAGGGTGGCAGGTGCGCCCGCCGCCGGCGCGGCGTGCGCCGGAGTTGTGGGCACCGTCGTTTGCGTGCCGGTATCGGCGATTATTTTCGGGGCTGCAGTACTGGCGTCGCCCGAAGCGATTGCCGGCGCATCCGAATTGGCATGATGGCCGTTAGCCAAGGACTCACCGCGCGCCTGGGCGACATGATCCTTGTCGCTTTCGTTGACGGCGAATTGCGGCTTGTCGGCGTGTGGCTCCGGCGTGGCTTTAGTCGTGGTCTGTGCGCCGTCCGTTATTTCGTTGTCCGATTGATCGGATTCGATTTTCTTTCCGCCATCCGCGGGCTTCCCCGAATCAGACTGCTTTCCGGCAGCGGCTTTCGGCATATTCGAGTTCGAGTCCAAGGACTTCAGTTGAAGCCGAGTCTCTGCGGCTTGCATAATCTGTTGTGGCGGCTGCCCGTCCTGATCATTTTGATCGGGCACGACCGTCGCAGGCGCAACTGGCGCTTGTGTCGGTGCTATTGCGATAGCTTCGGTCGAGGCGGTTGTTTGCACGATGGTCGTCGGCGCCGTGACGCCCGGATTGTCCGTCTTCTGTCCGTCAGCCGGTTTACCATCGCTCTCCGGTTTGGGGCCGTCACCGCCGGTAGCGCCGTCAACCATCTGCGCGTTTGCGGCGGCCTTGGTGTCGCACACAGCCTTGCCATCCTTGCCGTCGCTTGGCTTTTCGACGGATTCGTCATCTTCAGGCTTGGCCGGAGCGGCGGTGGCGGCGGTGTCGTTTGCCGCTGGCGCCCTTCTATCATTGGTCTTGGCTGGCGCTTGAGATCCGTCTGTCGATGCGGCTTTTGTGTCGGGAGGCGTTGGCGCCGGCTGGTCGGCGGCTTGCGTCCCTTCATCGAGAAGGCTCTCGAACGGCGAGGGTGCCCGGTCCGACGGCTGCGTGGGACGGGCGAGACGTGGCAGATGTTGGCTATGGACGTGAAACGTTGGATCGGACGCAACTTGCGGCACTGAAGGACCTCCGGATTTCCGCCTGTTGATCTGCAATCGTCAGGCCAGCCTCCGAAAAGCCAAATTCTTATGTGATTTCAACCCACTACCTACAGGGCGCGAGGGCTGGAACAGGTCTGGCCCGTCACTCTGCATCAGCAAAAACGGCAAGATTTGCCGGGTAATGTGCCTCGCATTGTGCCCGTTCGGTCGCCACCTATAGTAAGAAGCATCATGCGCAACAGCCTCGATCTTGACCGCCGGCCTGAAGACACGCGCGTCGTCGTCGCCATGTCCGGCGGTGTCGACTCCTCGGTGACGGCCGCTCTGCTCAAGGCGGAGGGCTACGACGTCGTCGGGGTGACGCTGCAGTTGTACGATCACGGTGCGGCCTTGCATCGCAAGGGTGCTTGTTGTGCGGGCCAGGACATCTACGACGCCCGGAGCGTCGCTGAACGTATCGGCATTCCGCACTACGTTCTCGACTACGAGAGCCGCTTCAAGGAAGCGGTGATCGACCGCTTCGCCGAAAGCTACATTCACGGCGAGACGCCGGTACCCTGCGTCGATTGCAACATGTCGATCAAATTCCACGACTTGCTCATCACCGCGCGCGAGCTCGGCGCCGAGGTGCTGGCGACCGGTCACTATATCGCTTCGCGCGCCTTGCCGGGCGGCGGGCGCGCGCTTTATCGCGCGCGCGACGAAGAGCGCGATCAGAGTTATTTCCTGTTCGGTACCACGGTTGAGCAACTCGACATCCTGCGCTTTCCGCTCGGCGAACGAACAAAGGCAGAGACGCGCGAACTCGCGCGGCGCTTCGGCCTGGCGGTCGCCGACAAGCACGATAGCCAGGACATCTGCTTCGTGCCGTCAGGCCACTACGCCGACATTATCGAGCGCCTGAAGCCTGGGGCGGCGGAAGCGGGCGAGATCGTCGATCTCGATGGCAAAGTGCTCGGCGGGCATTCCGGCATTATTCACTTCACCGTCGGTCAGCGCCGCGGCCTGGGTGTCGCGACCGGCACGCCGCTCTATGTGGTGCGGCTCGATGCCGAGAGACGCCGCGTCGTGGTCGGCCCGCGCGAGGCGCTGCGGATGAGTCGCATCGTACTGCGCGACGTGAACTGGATTGGCGATGGTAGCCTTGATGAGGCGCTCGCCGATGATCGTCGAGAGGTCTTCGTGAAGGTTCGCTCGACCCGACCACCACAGGCAGCCTGGTTGCGCCATGGCGCCAACGGTTGTGAAGTCGAATTGGTCGATGGTGAGCACGGCGTATCGCCCGGCCAAGCCTGCGTCTTTTATGATGCGGGCGAGGGGCAGGCGCGCGTTCTCGGTGGCGGATTCATCAAGACTGCGGTAGCGACGGCGGACTACCAGCGCGTCAGCGACGTACAACTGGCAGCGTCTGCGATGCGCAGTTAAGCTCGGCTGCATGGGGGCGGATATCGACAAATCGAGCGTCGAACGCGCTTATGCGCGCTGGGCGCCTGTTTATGACCTGGTATTTGGCGCGGTCTTCGATGCCGGTCGGCGCGCGGCGATTTTGGCGGCCGAACAGGCTTGCGGTGCGGCTGGCGGCCGTATCCTTGAAGTCGGCGTCGGCACCGGGATTTCGCTACCCGACTATGCACGCAAAAATCGGTTGGTGGGTGTCGATCTGTCAGAACCGATGTTGCGCAAAGCGCATGAACGGGTCGCGGAGCACAAGCTTGCAAATGTCGAAGTGCTGGCAGTCATGGATGCCGAACGAATGGCGTTGCCTGACTGGTCCTTCGATGTGGTGGTGGCGCAATTCGTCATTACCGCGGTACCCAATCCTGAAACGACGCTCGACGAATTCGTACGCGTAACCCGTCCCGGAGGCGAGATCGTATTGGTCAACCACATCGGAGCGGAAGCGGGCCCGCGTCGCGTGTTCGAGCTTTGCTTTGCACCGGTCGCACGCCGGCTGGGCTGGCGGCCGGAATTCCGTTTTGGCCGGTTAGCCTCCTGGGCCAAGCGTCACGGCGGTGTCCGGTTAGTGGAGCACAGGCCGATGCCGCCACTTGGGCATTTTTCCCTGATCCGCTTCGAACGGCTGGCCACGCGCCAGGCGGAACCCTCGTGAATGCCAAGTTGTTATCTGTTCGCGCCGCAAGACGCGTGCGCAGATAAGGGAGCGTGCGATGGTGCGCGATGTCCGCATTCTCGGCCTGACGTTTTCGGCGCTGCTGCTGCCGGCGGTAGCGCTCGCTCAGGCTCCGCCACAGACGAAAACGCCGGTTGCGCCGAAAACCGAACAACTCGAACCGGATGCATGCGCTCAATCGGACACGCAAACCACAGTGGGGAAAGGTGGCGATGCCGACATGCAGCTTCAGGATGGCAAAGGAAATCTAAGCGACAAGCTCGCGCGTTCCGGCGGCGTGATCTGTCCGCCCGAACATGTCGATCCGGAGATCAAGCAGCCGACCCCGCCGGGCGGTGCTATGCCTGTTATCCCTCCGCCCGGCAGCCCAGGCGGTGACCAGTCCGTCCAACCGAAGTGACGGTCCCGGAACGGCTTTTTCGGCCGCTTGCTTGACAGTGTTTGCTGCCCCTCCCTATATCGCGCTCATTCCGGCATGTTGTTTTCGGAATGGCGGGGTAGCTCAGCTGGTTAGAGCAGCGGAATCATAATCCGGAGGTCGGGGGTTCGAGTCCCTCCCCCGCTACCAAATCCGATCTCCCGGCGATCAAGCACTGAAATCTGCCTTTGGCGCGGCGGTCACGTCCCCATCACAAGCGTGTCAGGATCGCATCAGGCGGCAGTTCGCGGTTGCCCCGGTCAATCCGCAATGGAACAATTGCATCAATAGATCGTCGTAATCCGTACGTACATCGACTGCCGAAGCCCTTTGTATAGTCACGGAGGCTCCCAATGGCGCGCACCGCAATGTCGCCGGCTCCACGCGGTGGGCTAGCGCCGAAGGCGCAGTGGTCCGTGAATGAGGCACGCAGTGCCTGGCTGCAAGCGTTCCGCCGCATACGGGCAGAGACGGAAGCCCGCGCTACGCATCTATCGGCAGAAGATCAGATCGTGCAGTCAATGGCCGACGCAAGCCCGACGAAATGGCATCGCGCCCATGTCACCTGGTTCTTCGAGCAGTTCCTGCTCGTGCCTCACGACCCGTCCTACAAGATCTTCGACCGACGGTTTCCTTTCCTGTTCAATTCTTACTACGTCGCTGCCGGTCCGCGTCATGCGCGGCCGCAACGCGGCCTGATTACGCGGCCAAATGGTGAGGACGTCGCTGCCTATCGTGCGCATGTTGATGCAGCGGTCGAGCGGCTAATCGCGCAGGTCCCGCCGGGGGATGCCGATCGTGTTTTCGAAATTGTCGAAATTGGACTGCATCACGAGCAGCAGCATCAGGAGCTGCTGCTCACGGATATCCTGCACGCCTTCGCGCAGAACCCCACCGATCCGGTCTACGACGGAAACTGGCGCCCGCCGCGCGCAACGCAAGGCCCGCGCGGCTATGTCGAGGTGCCGACGGGCATTCACGCTGTCGGTTATGACGGGGAAGGTTTCTGTTTCGACAACGAGACGCCGCTGCACGACGAACTGATCCCGCCGGTCCGGATCGCGCGGCATATGGTCACAAATGCCGAATGGCTCGAATTTATCGCCGCGGGCGGGTACGCAACACCCGCGCTCTGGCTATCGGATGGCTGGACTACCGTGCAGGCGGAAGGCTGGCAGGCACCCGGCTATTGGCGGCAGAACGATGACGCCTGGCACGTCATGACGCTCGCGGGCCTGAAGCCCGTCGATCCAGGCGCGCCTGTAATGCATGTAAGTTACTACGAGGCCGATGCCTTCGCGCGCTTCGCTGGCAAACATCTGCCAAGCGAGGCGGAGTGGGAGGTGGCGGCGCGCGCCGATGTGATCGCCGACGCCTTCGGTATCGCTTGGCAATGGACGCGCAGCGCCTATCTACCTTATCCCGCTTATCGCGCCGCCGAAGGAGCGCTGGGTGAGTACAACGGCAAGTTCATGGTCAGCCAGATGGTGCTGCGCGGCTCTTCGCTGGCAACGCCGGATGGGCATGAACGCGTGAGTTATCGCAACTTCTTTTATCCGCCAGCGCGCTGGCAGTTCACTGGTGTGCGCCTGGCCGAGTTCGTGTGAGGGGCGTCAACATGGTCGCAGCATTAGCTCGCAAGCATCTCTTGCAGCCAGGTTCGGACACTTCGGCATTCGAGACCGATGTGCTCGAAGGTCTGCTATCAACCCCGAAACAGGTACCGGCGAAATATTTCTATGATGCCGCCGGCTCGCATCTGTTCGAGCGCATTACCGAACTGCCGGAGTACTATCCAACCCGCTGCGAAATGAAGACATTGCGCGAGCATGCTGCCGACATCGCCAAATTGATCCCGGAAGGTGCAGCGCTGGTGGAGTTCGGTAGCGGCTCCAGCAAGAAGGCGCGTATTCTGCTTCGCGCGGCGCCGAAGCTGGCGGCTTATGTGCCGGTCGATATTTGCGGTGAAATGATCGAGCAGGAAGCGATCGAGCTGCGTGCCGATTTTCCCCAACTCAAAGTGCTGCCGGTCACCGCAGATATTTGTAACCCGTTCGAATTGCCGAAAGAAGCCAAAGCCGCGCCCGCGCGCATTGGTTTTTTCCCGGGCTCGACCATCGGCAATTTCGAGCCGCATGAGGCGTCGGCCTTCCTGCGCAATGCCGCGAACATCCTCGGCGATGGAGCAAAACTCATCATCGGTGTCGATCTGATCAAGCCGGTTGAAGTGCTCAACGCCGCTTATAACGACGCTGCGGGCGTCACCGCGAAGTTCAATCTCAATCTGCTCACACGCATTAATCGCGAGCTTGGCGGTACTTTCCGACTCAATACTTTCGAGCATCACGCGTTCTACAACCGCGAGCGTCATCGCATTGAAATGCATCTCGCCAGCCTGAAGCGGCAGAAGGTGAAGGTGGCGGGCGAGACCGTCGACTTCCGCGCCGGCGAAACCATCCACACCGAGAACAGCTACAAGTACAGCGTCGAGTCGCTCGCCGCCCTTGCGCGTGGGGTGGGCTGGCTGCCAGCAGGGGCTTGGACCGATGCGCGCAGGTATTTCTCTATCCAAGCGTTCACCCTGACCGGGTGACTTGCTCGAATTCATGCGCTAAGCCTTGCGCCGCCCGGCCATCCCCCCGGTTGGGCGCTCTAGCCCAATCAAGGCAGGACTTCATGAAAATCGTCGGATTTGAAGCCAGTGGTGGCGTGCGGCTCGGCGTTGTCGAGGGTGACACCGTCATCGATTTACAAGCAGCTGATGCGACTGTGCCGGCCGACCTCGGCGAAGTTTTACGCGGGAACAACGGCGACCTCAAAGCACTCAGTGACCTCGCCAGGAAGGCGCCAGCTTCCGCGCGGCGCCCGCTGGCCGGACTGAAATATGCATTGCCAGTGGCGCGTCCAGGAAAAATCATTTGCCTGGGCCTGAACTATCTCGACCACGTCAAGGAAGGGCCGCAGAAGGACAATATCCCGAAATTCCAGTCGATCTTTTTCCGCATGCTGACGTCGCTTACGCCGCATCTTCAGCCGCTGATGCGGCCAAAGAAATCCATCCAGCTCGATTACGAAGGTGAAATGGTTGTGATCATCGGCAAGCGCGCCAAGCATCTGACGCTTGAGAACGCGACCGACTGCGTCGCCGGCTATTCGTGCGGTAACGAAGGATCGGTTCGCGAGTATCAGCGCCACACCACGCAATGGGGCATGGGCAAGAATTTTGACCGTACCGGCAGCATCGGCCCCTGGATGGTGACCGCCGACGGGCTGCCGCGCGGCGGCAAGGGTCTCAGGATCGAGACCCGGCTGAACGGCAAAGTCATGCAATCGTCCAACACCGATCTCCTGATGTTTCCGGTGGCGGAGTCGCTGGTCTATCTGACCGAGGGCATTACCCTGGAGCCGGGCGATATCCTATTTACCGGTACCCCATCGGGTGTCGGCCACGCGCGTAAGCCGGAGCCGGTTTGGATGAAGGCAGGCGATACCTGCGAGATCGACATTGAAGGCATCGGCGTTTTGCGAAATCCGATCGAGGACGAGAAAGCCTGAACGACCCCGGTTGACAATGCATCGCCGCGGCGCGTTCCTTGAGCGACGATAAGAACAGGCGCAGCCCCGTGGGGGAGGTGCGCGAGGGGAGGACAATCATGAAACGTACAGTGATCGCAATCGTCATTGCGGCTGGAGCGCTGATGGCGGCAGCCGTGCCGGCGATGGCCGAGTGGCCGAACGACAAGCCGATCCACATTCTCGTCGGGTTTGGACCCGGCGGCGGCACCGACATCGTAAGCCGGATCGTCGCCCAGCCTTTGTCCGAGCTGCTGCACCAGACGGTCGTGGTTGAAAACAAGATGGGCGCCGGCGGCACGCTCGCTGCCGAGCAGGTCGCGCGGGCGGATAAGGATGGCTACACCGCCCTGATGACCAGTCCGGCACACACCGTGTCGGCGGCAATGCTCAAGTCGATCCGCTACGACTCAGTCAAGGATTTCACGCCGGTCTCGTGGGTCGCCGACTTATGCTTTCGTCTTCGTCGCGCGCAAGGATTTTCCGGCCAACGATATCAAAGGGTTGGCGGAGCTCGCCAAAGCTTCACCCGGCAAGCTCAATTTTGCCGACGTCGGCGTCGGCTCGACCCAGAACTTTGCTGGCGAGTTGCTACGCCAGATGGCCGGCCTCGACGTGAAGCACGTGCCCTATCGCACTACGCCCGCCGTGGTTGCCGCCTTGCTCGCCGGTGAAGTGGACTACGGAGTCGAATTGGCACACGCGGTGCAGGGTCAGGTGCAAGCCGGCCAGTTGAAGTTGCTCGCGGTCGGCGCGCCCGCGCGCTGGCCGACCATTCCCGATGTGCCGACCGCGGCGGAATCCGGCGTGCCGGGCTATTCGGTGATCGGCTGGTACGGCTGGATGTATCCGGCTGGCACGCCGCAGACGATTGTCGACAAGACCAATGCCGCACTGAAAGAAGTGTTGTCGCGCCCCGCGATCCGCGAACAATTGGCGAAGGTCGGCGCGGTCGCGCATGTCTCGACGCCGGCGGAGTTCAGCAAGCACATCGTGGACGAGATCGCCAAGTGGACGTCGGTTCGCGTGAAGGCGGGTATTGAACAGAAATAGCGGCGACGCAGTGTCGTTCGAACAGGTTAAGAGGTTGAAATGGCCGATCAGCTCAATGTGCTCGTCATCTGCGGCTCGCTCCGCAAGGGTTCATACAATGCCGCATTGACCCGCGCATTACCGGGCTTGGCGCCGCCCGAGATGAAAATGGTGACGGCACCGTCTTTTGAAACATTGCCGCTCTACAACGCCGACATCCAGGAAGCTTCCGGCTTTCCAGGGGCGGCCAATGATCTTGCGGCCGCGATTCGCGCCGCTGACGGAGTTTTGTTCGTAACGCCCGAATACAACTGGTCGATGCCGGGCGGACTAAAAAATGCAATCGACTGGGTTTCTCGTATCAAGGAGCAACCCTTCGAAGGAAAGCCGGTCGCAATTCAATCGTGTTCGACCGGCATGCTCGGCGGCTCTCGGATGCAATATCACTGGCGCATGTCGATGACGTTCTTGAAAGCACTTCATCTTCGGAACGCCCGAAGTTTTTGTCGCACAGGCACAGAACAAGTTCGACAAGGAAACGCTCGAGCTGAAGGACCAACCGACCAGGGACATGGTCAAGATTCAGCTCGCCGCCTTCGCGAAATTCATCAAACGGATGAAGACGAGCGCTTAGCCGGCCGCCTGCGCCCGTTTCGGGAAGAGCTGCGGCCGCAGCTTCGGGTGGCTGGCCATCATCTTTGGCGCGTAGGGCGTCTCGGCGCCAAGCTCCTCGGCCGCGTGCCAGGCCCAACGCGGATCCCACAGTGCGGCGCGGCCGATGCAAATCAGGTCGGCCTTGCCCTGCGCCACGATGTCTTCCGCCTGCTGAAATCCGGCGATCAGGCCGACCGTCATGGTGGTGATGCCGCTTTCTTTCTTCACCTTTTCGGCGAACGGCACCTGGTAGCCTGCAGACAGCGGAATCTTCTGTTGCGGGGAGAGCCCGCCGCTCGACACATCCATGTAGTCCAGTCCGCGCTTCTTGAGCTCCTTGGCGAGGACGACGGTTTCTTCCGGTGTCCAGCCCCCGCCGACCCAGTCGGTCGCCGAGACGCGCATGCCGATCGGTTTCTGCTCCGGCCATGCGGCGCGCACGGCCTCATACATTTCGATTCCAAAGCGCATGCGGTTTTCGAGCGAGCCGCCATATTCGTCGATGCGCTGATTGGAGAGCGGCGACAGGAATTGATGGGCAAGGTAGCCGTGAGCGGCATGCAGCTCGACCACGTCATAGCCGATGCGGTCGACGCGTTTTGCGGCCGCGGCGAATTCAGCCAGGCAACGCTTGATGTCGTCCTTGGTCATGGCATGAGGCACGGCCCAGCCGGTGTCATAGGGGATCGCCGACGGAGCTTCCGGGGTCCATGCGTCCGGCCCTTCAAGGATCGGCTTGCCGCCGGCGGCCGGTGGCGTGGTTGGGCTCTTGCGTCCAGCATGCGCAAGCTGCACTCCGAGCTTGGCGACACCATATTGGCGGCAGAAATCGTGCACGCGCTTGAGCGCGGCCTCATTCTCATCCGAATACATGCCGGCGCATTTCGGCGAAATGCGCCCTTGCGGATTGACGTTGGTCATCTCGCACATCACCAGGCCGGCGGCGCCGAGTGACATATTGCCGAGATGCATCAGGTGCCAGTCGTTCGCCGAGCCGTTGTTGGAATTGTATTGGCACATCGGCGAGACCACGACCCGGTTTGGCAGGGTCAGACCGCGCATAGTGATAGGAGAGAACAGAACGCTAGCCATCGGGACGACTTCCTTTCAGTAAGAAGATTTCGTTTTGGTGTTTGCGCATGATCGAGTCTGAAAACCGGTTCCCACTTTTCGGGGTCATGCGCCAGTGTGATAGGCGTGCATAGCGACCGCCAGACAGCTGATCGCCCAAAATACGCAGTATTCGATGCCGCCGATCACCCAGATCCAGCTCTTGGTGACCTTATAGGTCGCGGCGGCTGCGACCAGCAAATGGATGAAGGCGATGAATGCGACATATTGCAG
This sequence comes from uncultured Pseudomonadota bacterium, assembly GCA_963762485.1. Classification (GTDB taxonomy): domain Bacteria; phylum Pseudomonadota; class Alphaproteobacteria; order Rhizobiales; family Xanthobacteraceae; genus Pseudolabrys. The sequence continues at coordinate 383,362 of CAVXLE010000005.1, forward strand.
ATAGATGCCGAAGAACAAACCGGTGCAGAGCACGACCTCTATTGCGCCCGAGATATACATCCAGGTTGCCGGTGGTTTGAAGCCGGCCTTGACGAAGAATTCGAGTGTGGCCGGAACCGTGATCTTGCCGACGATATGGGGGATGAAGAACAACGCGCAGATGATGCGCAGGATGTTGAATTCATTGAACAGATTGAATTTGTCGGCAAGCGACATGGCGGCGGCTCCCCCTGGCGGTTCTCTACACGGCAATCACTTGAATGCAAAATCGCACTTCCTGGCGTGCGCGCCAATCCCTGCGTTTATGCCTGCAGCTTGCGGCCTTTGAGCCAGGCCTCGCCCTTGGCATAAAGCGCATCGAGTGGCGGCCCGTCGAGGCCGGGTAGTTCGTCCTTGATCTTGTAGCCGATCTTGCTCTGCAAATAGGCGAGGTGGCGGTAGCCCTCCGGAAACTGGGCCAACAGATTCTTGTCGAGTGAAAGCCTCGCGTCCGGGTCGACCGGGTCGATGCGATCTTTTTCATAGGCAAGGCGGCGCAGCACGATGCCCCATTTGCCTTTGCGCTTTTCCAGAAAGTCGTAGAAGCGCCCGCTGCAAACGACATCGCACAATACGCCTTCGACCTTTGCGCGCTGCGAGATCGTCATCTTGGTCTGCGCAATGGCGCGCTTGCCTTTGATGTCGATGCTCATACCACCGAGCATATGCATGATGCGCACGCCGCGGTCATAGCCTTCCTGGCTGACTCGGATGAATTCCTCGTAGGAGCCCTGAAACCAGGTCGCCCACATCTGGCCGTCCTTGTGCCAAACGGTGCGGAATCGATCCCATAGACGTGCATCGCGCCAGAGCGCCCAGTTCTCGATCAAGTCGCGAATGGCAAGACGATCGGCTGTGTCGCGTGGCATGTGTTTTCCCCCTCGCGCTCGCTTGTCGCGAGCTTTGTCCCATTGCAAGAATGTACGAAGAGAAGTGCAGCCGTTACAAGGTCATGGTGGGATAGCCGGGAGAAACTAATGTCGAGGCTTGCAGGAAAAACCGCAATCGTAACGGGTGGTGCCAAGGGCATCGGCCGGCACTACTCGCAAGCGCTGGCGGCCGAGGGCGCGCGTGTGATGATTGCCGACATCGCCGACGGCCGAGAACTTGCCGAGGAAATCGCGGGACGTCACGGTGCGAATTCGGTGGCGAGCGTCAAGTTCGATGTCAGCGACGAAAAGGCGGTGAAGGGTTTGGTCGCACAGACGATCGAACGTTTTGGCCAAATCGATGTGCTGGTGAACAATGCGGCGCTTTATTCGACGCTTAAACCGAGAAACTTCAACGAATGGGACGCGGACCTTTGGGACCGCGTCATGGCGATCAACGTGCGTGGACCATACTTGATGGTGCGGCATGTCGCGCCACACATGATGGCGCGGCGCACCGGCAAGATCATCAACATTGCCTCAGGTGCGGCCTACAAAGGTGTACCGCGCATGCTGCCCTATGTGACATCCAAGGGCGCGATGCTTGCTTTCACGCGCTCATTGTCGCGTGAACTCGGCGAGTACGGCATTGCGGTCAATTCTTTGTCGCCGGGCTATATCCTCAGCGACACCGGGCTCGAGAATGCCACCCATGTTGAGGAAGAACGTATTCCCGTGCGCAACAGCCGCGCCTTCAAGCGTGATGCCTATCCGGAAGATTTGCTCGGGGCGCTTGTATTTCTGGCCTCAAGCGATAGCGATTTCGTGACCGGGCAATCGATCGTGGTGGACGGCGGTTCGGTCAATAACTAGCTATCGGTTGTGCGGGAGCGGGTATTTCCAGCCCGTGCCGATCTGCGGTATACAGTTGCAAACTCAACCATCGACTTTCCGAGGAAACACGCCCATGGCGGTCGCAACGGCAACGGAAAACCCCGGCTCCAAGCACAATGTGCAGGCGGCCCGGCAGGCCTACTACGACAAGATTTCCAAGTTCAACATGGCGCCGTTGTGGGAGGTGCTGAAGGATCTGGTCACGCCCGAGCCGAAGACCAAGCTCGTGCCGACCGTCTGGAAGTTCAGCGACGTAAAGCGGTTGATGCTGGAAGCTGGCGACGTGATCAGCGCCGAGGAAGCTGAGCGCCGCGTGCTTGTTCTCGAAAATCCCGGGCAACCCGGCAAGTCGCGCATCACCAATTCGTTGTTCGCCGGTGTGCAGTTGATCATGCCGGGTGAGATTGCTGACGTGCATCGCCATGTCTCCTCCGCCATCCGCTTTGTGCTGGAGGGTGAGGGCGCCTACACCGCGGTCGAAGGCGAGAAGACAATGATGAGGCACGGTGACTTCATCATCACCGCCAACTGGGCCCCCCATGACCACGGCAATCCGGGCAAGCAACCGGTGATGTGGCTCGACGTCCTTGACATGCCGACGGTAAATCATTTCGAAACGTCGTTCGGCGAGCACTACGACGAGAAAATGCAGAAGACCAACCACGCCGATGGCGACTCGTTTGACCGCTATGCTTCCGGCGTATTGCCTGATGGTGCGCCTGCGCACCTCAACCGTTCGCCGGTAATCAACTATCCTTACGCCAAGATGCGGCCGATCCTGCAACGGCTGAAGGAAACCGGCGACATTGACAAGCGCCATGGCGCGCGCGTGCGTTACGCCAATCCGATCAACGGCGGTCCGGTGCTGCCAACCATGGGGGCGAATCTTGCGCTGCTGCCGAAAGGCTTCAAAGGCGAGCCCTACCGCTCCACCGACGGCACCATCTTCGCGATTGCCGAGGGGCAGGGCACCACGATCGTCGACGGCAAGGCGATCGAATGGGGCGTCAATGACGTCTTCGTGGTGCCGCCATGGAAGCGCTACCAGCACAATGTCAGTGGCGCCGACGCGGTGTTGTTCTCGATTTCCGACCGCCCTGCGCAGGAAGCGCTCGGTATTTGGCGCGAAGGGAACTGACGGCTGGGCCTAGACTTATTCTGAACGCGGCTGCGCTATACGCGGCGCAGCCGTTTGCTTTTGTCGGCGCGCGGTTAGACGAGCGGAGCCAGGGAGAGCTTGATGGAGATGCAGCAACTGACCGCCGGTCGCGGCGCATTAACAGCGGTACGCACGGGTGAGGGCCGCGACCTTGTGGTGCTGCATTCGCTGCTCGCCGACCGCCACGCATTCGATCCCGTTTTGCCGGCGCTTGCTGCAAAAAATCGGGTGACGTTGTTCAATCTGCCGGGATTCCACGGATCTCAGCCGGCGATGCTCGCGCTGATGGATGCCTATGTTGCCGTGATCGAGGACGGTTTCGATGAGTTTGGCATCGGCAAGGATTCCGTGCTGATGGGCAACGGCTTCGGCGGTACGGTTGCGCTCGCATTTGCGCTCGCCCATCCGGAGCGCATATCCAAGCTCGTGCTCAGCGATGCGGCGGCGGGTTTCCCGCCGCAGGGGCGTGAGGCCTTTGCGGTGATGGCGGAGAAAGTCGCTGACGGTGGTCTCGGGAGCATTGCCGAGATTGCCGCTAAGCGGGTCTTTTCGCCCGCCTACCTCGCGGCACATCCGGAGAAAATTGAAGAGCGAAAAAAAGTGCTGCTCGATATCGATCCGAAAGCGTTCCATGCGGCCTGCAGGATCCTGCAGGAAACCGATTTGGTGCCTTTGCTTCACCACCTCAAAGTGCCGACGCTGGTGGTATGCGGCGAGTTTGATCAGGCAACGCCGCCTGCTCTCAACAAGCAAATCGTCGAAAAGGTTGCCGGTGCCCGCTACGTCGAATTGCCCGGTTGCGGCCATTGCCCGCCGCTTGAGCAGCCGGAGCAATTTCTGTCGGCGATCAGGGAGTTCGTCGGAATTTAGCGACCGCTACGGTGCGCGGCGCAAATATTGATGTATCTGAATTGTCTCGAATACGCCGTTCACGGTGAATGGATCGCCGGCATTGAAGGCTTTGACAGTGGCGAGATCGGGCGCTTCCATTAGATAGCAACTCCCGGCCGAGTCATTGTTCTCGGCCACCAGTGGCCCCGACATAACGACGGCAATGCGCTTTGCTCCCGCCGTGCCGATATAGGCACGGTGCGCCTCGTAGTGCTCTTTGCGCTTGGCCAAGGCATCCTTGCGGTCGAGGCAATGTACGATGAAAAGCATCTTGGTTACTCCTTGCGGTCGAAGCGGCGAATTTCAACTTTTCCCCACACGCCGTTCTGATGAAACGGATCGGCACGGTTGAATTTTTCTGCGGCGGAGCGATCGGGGGCGTCCAAAACCATCAAGCTCCCAATCGAACTCGCACCGTCGTCCGACAGCAGCGGTCCGCCGACCGTGATGGTCACACCATATTCCTTCGCGCTCTTGAGATGGGCAACATGGGCGCCGTGTACGGCCTTGCGCTTGTCGGCAGCATCGGGATTGTCGAGCGTGAAAACTGAAAACAACATTGTTGGCTCCCTGAACCTTTTTAAAGGCGCATGATCTTGTCCGAAAACCGCTACCCAATTTTCGGGATCATGCGTCAATCGAGCGCTGCCAGCACGGCTTTGGCGATAGCGGCGGTGCCGTCCTTGCCGCCATATTCCATCGGCTTGATCCCGCCGGAATAGGCCTTGTCGACCGCGCGCTCGATACGCTGAGCTGCATCCGCCGCTGGCTGGTGGTCGTGCTTGTCGGCCAGCCAGTCGAGCATCATCGCCGCCGATAATATCATTGCTGTCGGGTTGGCCTTGCCCTGACCCATGATGTCTGGCGCTGTGCCATGGCAAGGCTGAAACACCGCGTGCTTGTCACCGATATCTGCCGATGGCGCGATACCAAGGCCGCCGATCAATCCTGCAGCTAGATCGGAGAGAATGTCGCCGAACATGTTCTCCATCACCATCACGTCGAAATCCCAGGGCTTCTTCACCATCAGCGCGGCACAGGCGTCAACATAAAGCAGGTCGGTTTTTACGCCAGGAAACTTCGTTTTGCGCTCTGCGAAAATATCGCGCTGCCAGTTGAAGGCCTTGAACACATTGGCCTTGTCGACCAACGTGAGACGGCCAGGACGGCCGCGCTTTCTGCGCCGTTCCGTCAGCCTGAGCGAAAAGTCGAACAGCCGCTCGGTGGTCTTGCGCGTGACGACAAGCGTTTCACGCGCTTCGTCATGGGTGGTGACACCCTTGCCCATCGACGCGAACAGACCTTCGGTCGACTCGCGGATCAACACGAAATCGATGCCTTTCTCCTGCGCGCCGACAATCGGGCTCGGCACGCCGGGCACCAGTCTTGCCGGCCGCACGCCGGCATAGAGGTCAAAGATAAAACGCAACTCGACTTGCGGCATGATTTCGGTGTTATCGGGATAACGCACGCTCGGCAGGCCGCAGGCGCCGAGCAGGATGGCATCGGCTTCCTCACACAGCTTGATGGTCGTCTCCGACATTGACTTGCCTGTCGCTTTGTAGTGCTCGGCGCCGGCAGGAGCTTCCGAGAAACGGAATTTGAGGCTCGGTGTGGTGGCCTCGATACGGTTCAGGATATGCAGTGTCGGCGCCATCACCTCGTGGCCGATGCCGTCACCGGGCAAGACAGCGATATGAAACGCGGTATTGGCGGACATGGATATTCCTGAGATTTTCCGGTGTGGTGTTGCGTGGGCCGCGGCGATAATGAATACGTCTGTGCGTCCGTGCGCAAGTGATCATTGAGGACTGCTTATGCCCCGTTTTGCCGCCAATCTCGGATACCTGTTTACCGAGCGTCCGTTGCTTGAAAGGATTAATGCGGCAGCCGCAGCAGGATTTAAGGCCATCGAGCTGCAATTTCCTTATGACATTCCGGCTTCTGCGGTGAAGGCGGCGATCGAAAAGAACAAGCTCACTATTCTCGGCCTCAATACGCCACCAGGAGCGCGCGAGGGAGAGTTCGGCCTTGCCGCCGTGCCGGGACGCGAAAAGGATTGGCAGGCGCTGTTTGGGCGTGCTCTGGATTATGCAAGTGCAATTGGCGCCAGCGCGATCCATTGCCTCGCCGGCAAGGTTGCGCCCGAGCAGCGCCCGGCCGCTGACCGGGTGTTCGCCGATAATCTGACGAAAGCTGCCGAACTTGCGGCGGCGAAAAACATCACGCTGCTGATCGAGCCCATCAATGCGCGCGACCGGCCGAATTATTTTCTCAATCACGTCGAACATGCTGCCGACATCATCGGAAAAATCGGCATAGCCAATATCCGGATGCAATTCGATTTCTATCATGTGCAGATTGTGGGCGGTGATCTGATCTATCGGCTCGAAAAATTCATGCCGTTGATAGGGCATCTGCAATGCGCGGCTGTACCCTCACGTCACGAACCCGACGAAGGTGAAGTGAGCTATCCGGCGGTCTTCGAAGCTGTGGATCGGCTGGGATACAAGGGCTGGATCGGTGCCGAATACCGACCGCGCGCCCGCACAGAGGATGGCTTGGGCTGGGCGCGAGGTTACGGGGTGGTTCCGGCCCGCTAACCACCGATTAGCCATCAAACTTCTTGAAAACTCACGCTTTTCGGCTTTGCTGCCAGCGCAGCCGTTGATAGATTGGCGGTATGTGGGAACGTAAGAAAACAAACTCGGGAGCCGTGGAAACACAACATCCGCTGAAGGATGCTGTGCGCGAGGCTCGCATCGAAGCGGCCGAACGCTCCGGCGTTGTTGTCGATCTGCGGGATGCCGACGTTGCTCGCCTCGAGCTGCTCAATGATGCACTTGATCCGCTGTTCAAGGAGATTCCCGACGACGTCGAGTTGTTCGATCGGGGCATCAGCCGAGGCGACATTCCGCGGCTGTGGGTGGACGTCGTCGCGCATGTCGAAATGGGTCGCGACAAGCGGCAATATCGTTTCGTCCAGGACACACGCTACGGCCGCGCGGTGCTCGCAGAATCCTACGGTGTTCCGGAGCTCGTTGAAGCGATCAAGCGCTACGTGGCGCGCCGGCTGGTCGAGCGCGAGAGGGCGCTGACCGACGATGCCGGACGCGGCGTCGCGCAGTCGGTTCTCCGGCACGAGCGGTACCACCGCCGCTGGCACATCGTTCGAATATTCATCCTTGGGATTGTCGTCGGTGTGGTTGCACTGATTGCGCTGGCGATGCTCACCAATCCGCACCCCTAGCCGAGCAGCATGAAGCGCCTTTGTTGCGTAACCTCGCCCGAGGGATCGAGCGCGCGCGAAATCAGTTCACACTGCCAGGCACCGCGCGTGCCGTCGATCCGGTAGAGATTGTAGGCAGCACTTTCCTTGTCGCTGCCCGGGGCGGCTGATGCCGAAGGCACGCCGACAGCTGGTATGCGTGTGCCGTCGGGCCCGTCCAGCCAATTGATCATATGCACGTGGTCGTGTCCGTGCAGTAGCAGATCGGCACCGTGGTTTGCGATAATGCGCTTCAGTATTTTTGCATCGAGTAAGAGCTTATGCGGCGCAGCCTCGCTTACCGGCGGATGATGGATAAGTATCACGCGAAATACGTTTTCATCTTGCAGCTTATGAAGCACGGCTGCGAGTTCGACGAACTGTGTGGCTCCGAGCCAGCCCGTTGCTAGGAAGGGCGCGGTTGGCACGCCGGTTGAAATGCCGATCAGCGCAACGTTGTCGCGTCGGCGCACAAAGGGAAATCCGGCGGCACCGTCATCGTCGCACATGTAGCCACCCCATTGGCTCGCCGCGAAGGAGGCGGCCTCGCGCACGTAAATGTCGTGATTGCCGGGAATGACGGTCACGTCGTGCGCCGTGCCGAGGCTCTCCAGCCAGTCGCGCCCACGCGCAAACTCCGCGGCCAGGCCGATATTGGCGATGTCGCCGGTCACGGCAATGTGGTCGGGCGACTGCGCCTTGAGGTCCGCGACGATCTTCGCAAGTGCAGCCGGGTCGTGGATGAAATGCCGCTTGCGTCGCCAGTTGATATAGCCGGTCACGCGCTTGCCGAGCAGCTCGGTCCAGCGCGGCGCAGGCAGCGGCGCAAGATGCGGATCGGAAAGATGGGCGAGTGTGAACATCGAAGCGGGATAGCCGCTACGAACTGCCGATTAATATGCCGGCGATGAACACCAGCACGCCACCAACGACCACCTGGAATGCTGCCTGCAGGAACGGCGTGTCCATGAATTTGGTGCGAATCCAGGAAATCGCCGCGAGTTCGATCGCCACCACGATCGCGGAAACCACGGTGGCGATATAGAAGTCGGGAATGAGATAGGGGAGCGTGTGACCGAGGCCGCCGATAGCCGTCATCACGCCGCACACGGTGCCGCGCAGCCACGGCGTGCCGCGCCCCGTGAGCGATCCGTCGTCGGAAAGCGCCTCCGCAAAGCCCATCGAGATGCCGGCCCCGACCGAGGCCGCCATGCCGACCAGAAATGTCTCCCAGGTGCTATGGGTGGCGAAGGCCGCCGCGAACAGCGGTGCCAGCGTCGATACCGAGCCGTCCATCAAGCCGGCGAGACCGGGCTGGACATATTGCAGCACGAACATGCGCCGCGCGGTCTCATCTTCCTTCTCGCGTGCCCCGGTGGTGAGGATCTGCTGGCTGAGTTTGTGGGCAAGGCTTTCGTGGCCGGCCTCCGCTTCCGCAAGTTCGATCAACAATTGCCGCACCGATGCATCGCGCGCCGTCTGGGCCGCCTTGCGATAAAAGCGCTCGGCTTCGAATTCCATGTTCTCGGCGAATTTGCGCACATCATCGAGCCCGAGGGGACGCATCAGCCACAGCGGAGCCGACTTGTGCTGGATGAACCCCTTCACGTCCTGACGGCGAATCAACGGCAGATAGTCACCGAACTTCTTGCGATAGAGGTCGAACAGCATCGTGCGGTGGTGCACTTCCTCTTCCGCCATCTCGTCAAATACCTTGGCGGATGAGGGAAACTTTTCGCGGAGGCCTTCGGCAAAACCGCGATATATGCGGCTATCTTCTTCTTCGTTGGTAATGGCCAGCGCCAGTACTTCCTGTTCAGTCAAGTCGGAAAATCGCTTCACGGGCAGTCCTCTGAAATCACCTGCTGGCGGGTTTATGCCATATATTGAGGGCGTTCGAAACGATGGGCTGTAGTTTGACAGCGATCCATCTGGTACCGGGGATATCGCTGAACCGGTCAGCGGCGAAGGAGGATGCGTTTGCAGCGCTTGCGTCGCGTGTTCGAGCCAATTATCCGGCGAGCCATGCACTTCTATTGGCGGTTCTCGCGTGGTGCGACGCTAGGCGTCCGCGCCATGGTCATCGATGGGACCGGACGAATTTTCCTGGTCGAGCACTCTTATGTTCACGGCTGGCACCTGCCCGGCGGCGGGGTGGAGACGGGTGAGACGCTGCTCGAAGCGCTGGGACGTGAATTGGCCGAGGAAGGCAATATTCACCTTGGCAGTACACCGCAACTTTACGGTGTTTATTTCAACAAGCGGACATCGCGCCGCGACCATGTCGCGCTGTTCATCGTTCGTGATTTCCGGCAGGACGGATCTCCGCAGCCCAATCGTGAAATAATCGGGCACGGCTTCTTTGCGCCTGACGCGCTTCCTGAAGACGCGAGTCGTGCCACGCGTGCACGCGTCGCGGAAGTCATTGGCGGCGCGGCGATCAGTGAATTGTGGTGAGCCCGTTGTAATTCAACTCGGCGTGGCCGGGGGTCATCGATGCCCGTGAAAGATTGGCTGCCAGCCTCCGCGCGTGCAACGGCGATCGACCGCAAGCTGAAATCGGGAGAGATGCTATTCCGCCTTGGCGAGAAGACCGCGGGCCTGTGTGAAGTCCTTACCGGCCGCGTGCGGCTCACTCGCGTCGACCGCTCAGGACACGAAATTGTTCTCCACGTCGCCGGGCCCGGCGAGACCATCGCCGAGGCCTCACTGTTCTCGCCGCAGTATCACTGCGACGCAATCGCCAGTACCAATGCGACAGTGCGCGTCTATCCGAAGCGGGAGGTGCTGGCCGCGTTCGAGCGTGACCCGAAGGCGTCAAAGGCCTTCTCGGCAGCGCTTGCTCGCCAGGTGATGAATCTGCGTACCCGCATCGAGCAGCGCAACATCCGCTCGGCGCGAGAGCGTGTACGGCACTATCTTGTGCTTAGCGCGGCCGCCGACGGCCGCACGGTCGAACTGAGCCGTACGCTGAAGGATATTGCCGCCGAGCTCGGGCTCACACACGAGGCGCTCTACCGCACACTTGCTGCATTGGAACGCTCAGGCGAGATCCGACGTAACCGCAGAAAAATCACGTTATTGTGGGGCGTATGATCGAGATCATATGAGCCTTTCGCGGCCCACGCTAAGTAGGCAGCAGGGGCATAACGCAACAGGTGATCCCGAAAAGCAGGTACCGATTTTCGGAAAAGATCACGCGCCAGTAAAAGAGAGGCTTCCGATGTCAAAATTTCCCTGGAAGACCACGATCGCCGTGTCTGCAGTTCTAGCGGCGACCGTTTACGCATACGCGCAGATTTCCTCAGGCGGCCCCATGGGCATGCACGGGCAGATGGCGCAAGGCGGCATGGACGGGTCGATGGCTCAGATGCATCAGCAGATGATGCGGGGACAAATGCCGCAAGGCGGGATGCACGGCGGCATGGGTCAAGGCATGCACGCGGGTATGCAAGGCGGAATGGGCGGTCATGGCGGCATGCACGGTCAGCAATTCGGTGCAGCTGGCACGCCGACTATGCCGGGGCAGGATGCTTTCGGAACAATCCAGGAAGTTGTCCAGATCCTGCAAGCCGATCCGGCGACCGATTGGTCGAAGGTCAATATCGCCGCGCTGCGCCAACATCTCATCGATATGGATGAAGTGACGCTCCACGCGGCAGCCGCCGAACGCATGCTCGACAATGGGATCGAAATTGCTGTGACCGGCGAGGGCCGCACACTGGAGGCGATCAAGCGCATGGTGCCGGCGCACGTCAGCGAGCTGCGCGAGATAGGCTGGAACGCCAAGACCGAAGATCTATCGAATGGCGTCAAACTTACCGTGATGGCAAGCGAAGCGCAGCCGCTCACGAAACTCAAAGCGCTCGGTTTCATGGGCATCATGGTGCAAGGTGCCCATCACCAGCCGCATCATCTGATGATGGCCAAGGGCGAACTCACGATGCACTGAATACTGTTACCCTTCGAGGCTCGCTTCGCTCGCAGCTGAGGATGACGGAGAGAGATCTTAGCCGAACCGTGCGCGGTCGTGCGGCGCGGCAAAATCGAGCTGCGGCCCGACCGGAACGATGCCGGTCGGGTTCACCTGCCGCTGGCTGCCATAGTAGTGCCGCTTGATCTGCTCGATGCTCACGGTCTCGGCTATGCCGGGCACCTGATAGAGATCGCGCAGATAATTTGACAGATTCGGAAATTCGTAGATATGGCGCCAATTACATTTGAAGTGTGAATAGTAGACCGCGTCGAATCGGATCAATGTGCAGAACAACCGCCAGTCAGCCTCGGTGATAGTGCCACCGACCAGATAGCGCTGCTGCGACAGGATCTGTTCAATCTCTTCGAGCGCGTCGAAAACATTGCGAAACGCCTGCTCGTATGCTGCCTGCGACGTCGCGAAGCCGGCGCGATAAACGCCGTTATTGATGTTCGGATAGATCAGTTCGTTGAGCTTGTCGATTTGCGCGCGTAACCGCTCGGGATAGTAATCGGTGTGAACATTGGTGAAGGCATCGAATGCCGAATTGAGCATACGTATAATTTCGGACAACTCGTTATTGACGATTGTCTTGCGTTTTTTGTCCCACAGAGCCGGCACACTCACGCGGCCGGTGTAGCGCGGATCGGCCAGCACGTAGATTTCCGACAGCTTGCTCTTGCCGTTTGCCGTGTCGCCGCTCGACCCTTCGCTCACGTTGAAGGTCCAGCCGTCCTTAAGCATGTCGGGCGACACGATCGACATCGAAATGACATTCTCGAGCGCCTTCAACTTGCGAAAAATGACGGTCCGGTGCGCCCAGGGGCAAGACAGTGAAACGTAGAGATGATACCGGTCGGCTTCCGCGGCAAAGCCGCCTTCGCCCGAAGGGCCAGGGCTTCCGTCCGGCGTGACCCAATTGCGGAAGCGTGTGGCCGGGCGGATGAAATGGCCATCTTTGGTGCGCGAAACATCATCCTGCCAGACGCCGTCGACGAGAAGTCCCATACCGGTCTCCTTAACCTTCGCTGACGTTCATTTAGACCGTTGTGGCGCATTTCGCTACGGGCGATGGACCGGAATCGGGCCAAATGCTAAGCGGCAGCGCCTGATCGGATATTTCCAAGTCCATGAGTGAACTCGCACTGACCATCCTGCCGGAGACCGCCGCCGACGCGCTGGCGATCGAGCGGCTACACGAACGCACGTTTGGGCCAGGCCGCTTCGCACGCACGGCATTTCGGATCCGTGAGGGCAGAGGGCACGTACTCGATTTGTCGTTCACCGCGCGCATCGGCACCCTGTTGGTAGGTTCGGTGCGGCTTACGCCGATCTGTATCGGCGAGACGCCGGCACTCCTGCTCGGCCCGCTTACGGTCGAGCCGCCATTCCGGTCGCACGGCGTTGGCACAGCGTTGGTCAAGCGCGCGCTGAAAGAGGCGCAGGCGGGTGGCCACAAACTGGTGGTGCTGGTCGGCGACGAACCGATTTATGCCAAGTCCGGCTTCAAACGCATCCCGAAGGGCCAGGTGAAGATGCCGGGACCGGTCGATCCCGCGCGGCTCCTGGTGACCGAACTTGCGGCAGGCGCTTTCGACGGTGTGTCCGGTTTGATCCGGCCGGATTGGGAAAAATAGCTGTCATCCCGGAAGCCGAGCGTAGCGAGGTGCGCGCCCCGGAATGACGGATACGACCTAGCGGCCTTCTCTTGCCCAAGTCGCTGCCAGCGAGCCGACCAGCAGCAGCAGGCCAATGAGGCCGGCGAAGACCGGCAGCACGCCGATGCCGCGCACCACGCTGACATCTCGCATCTTCAGCCCGATCCAGTCGTCACCCTTGAAGGTGGTGCTGGTGCGCACCGGCACCACGCGCGGCAAGCTGAGATCGTTACCTTCCACGATCCTCCGGGCATCGCCACCCGTGGCGTTAGCGAGGGCGTGGAGCACGTCGGTGGTGGACGTGACCTCGGAAAATTCGCGGGGGTTGGCAGGGCCGACATTGGCGAGCGCGGTGAGCTTGCCGTCAGTCGCGCGCCAGAGACCGAGTTCATTGGCAGACACCGATGTGCGCCAAAGGCCGGCCTCGACCGCCTGAAGGTCCAGCGTGCGGGTCACGCCGGTCGGCGAAGTCAATGTCACCTGATTGATCTTATCGGCCATCGTCTGCCGCTGCACGGTGATATCGCGGCCGTGCACAACCAGCCGAAGGGCTTCTTCTTCAAGATCGGGCTGCTTCATGAGCCAGTGCGACAGCCGCCGCAGCAGATCGAGGTGCGGTCCGCCGCCTTCATAGCCGCGCGCCCACAGCCAGATGTGATCGGACAACAACAACGCCACACGGCCTTCACCTTCCCGTGCCAACACCAGGAGTGGCTTGCCGTCCGGGCCTTGCATCACGCTTGTGCCGGTGCTGCGTTTGATGTCGACCAGTCGGAACCAGTGGCTCCAATGCGGCGGATCGGTCTCTGAGCCTTCGAGGTCGCGCGTCACCGGATGACGGTGGCCGGCTTCGGTGAGCTGCGGCTGGAAGCTACGCTCAGTAACGTCGCCGGTCGGCTCGGCGGGCAGGATTCCATCGAGCGGTGTACGCCAGATGCTGGTCGGGCTGGCGTAATCGGGCCCTGCAGCAATCAGCACCGCGCCGCCGTCGCGCACATATTTTGCAATGTTGTCGAAATAAACGAGCGGCAACACGCCCTGGCGGGCGTAGCGGTCGAAAATGATGAGCTGAAATTCACCGATCTTCTGCTGGAACAGTTCGCGCGTCGGGAATGCGATCAATGAGAGTTCGTTGATCGGCGTGCCATCCTGCTTTTCCGGCGGGCGCAAAATTGTGAAATGGACCAGATCGACGGAGGCGTCCGACTTGAGCAAATTGCGCCAGGTGCGCTCGCCGGCATGCGGCTCACCGGACACCAGCAGCACGCGCAGCTTGTCGCGCACGCCGTCGATCGAAACCACCGCACGATTGTTGACTTGCGTGAGTTCTCCTTCAATCGGAGATGCCTCGATTTCGACGATGTTCGGCCCGGCGTGAGGAATAGGCACGTTGAACTTGATATCGGTATGTACGGTAACGACCCGCTTTTCCAGCACCTCGCCGTCGCGCCGCACGGTGACTTCGGCGGCACCGACCTTCGCGCCCTGATCCTCGACGCGGAAACCGATGGTCTGCGATTGCCCGACGATCCCGAAGCGCGGCGTTTGCGTCAGCACGACGCGACGGTCGATCTCGTCCTTGTGGCCTGTGATCAACGCATGAACCGGCGCCGCAAAACCCAAAGCTGATGCGTCCGCCGGGACGTCGTGGACGCGACCATCGGTAATGAGGATAGCGCCGGCGACGCGGTCGGGCGGCACGTCGGCGAGCGTCGACGACAAGGCTGAAAACAACTTGGTGCCGTCGGTTTCGCCGTCGGCGGCGCCGGCCTCGGCGACACGGACTTCCAGGCCCGGAATGTGCTTGAGCCGCTCGGTGAGTGCTGCTCGTGCCGCCTCGGTCTGCTGGGCGCGATCGCCGAAATTCTGGCTTGGGCTCTTGTCGACAATGACAGCAGCGACGGACGGAATTGGGTCGCGATCCTCGCGGGTGAGCGAGGGGTTGGCGAGGGCGAGCACCATCAGGCCCAGCGCTAGGGCGCGGAGAGGCGCTCCGCGGCTGCGAGCAATGAGCAGCAGCAATGAGATCGCCCCGGCGACGGCAAACCCGGCCCACACCACGTAGGAGGGCACTAAGGGGGCAAATGAGATGCCGAGATTCACGATGTGACTCCTACTGCCCCAGCCGTTCGAGCAGCGCCGGGATATGCACCTGATCGGCCTTGTAGTTGCCGGTCAGCGCGTACATCACGATGTTGACGCCGGCCCGGAAGGCAAATTCACGTTGCCGCGCCTCGCCCGGCACCAGCGGCAGCATTGGCTGGCCATCCGGGCGCATCGCCCAGGCACCTGCGAGATCATTTGAGGTAATCAGAATGGAGGAGACTCCGTCGCCGGCGCGCGCCGGACGATTGGGCTCTTCGTCTTCGTTTTCCGCCGGCAATGCTTCGACCCAGAGTTGACCGTTTGTGAAGCGGCCCGGGAAGTCGCGCAGCAGAAAGAATGTCTTGGTCAGCACGTGGTCGTGCGACACTGGCTCGAGTTCGGGAATATCCAGCGACGACAGGATCGAACGCAGTGCAACCATGCCGGGGCCGCGCATCTCGCCGCCCGGGCCGGGCGGAGCGTCGACCGCATCGCGCGTGTCGAACAGCACCGTGCCGCCGCGCTTCATGTACGCATCGATTTTTTCGAGCGCGGCCTGCGACGGCTTCGGTGCGTTTGGCGACACCGGCCAATAAATCAGCGGAAAGAATGCGAGCTCGTCGCGCAACGGGTCGAGGCCGATCGGATCGCCCGCTTCCAGTGCCGTGCGCTGCGCCAGGAAGAGCGTGAGGCCCTGCAAGCCGGACTTACTCACGTCGTCGACGCTGGCGTCGCCGGTGATGATGTAAGCGAGGTGTGTCTGCAGCGTCGCCTTCATCGCGAAGTCTTCCTGCTGCGCGGTCAGCGGCGGCGGCGGTTGCGGCGCGGGCTGCGCCTGCGCTGGACTGTTGTGCAGCGTCAGCGCACCGAACAGCCCTGCGGCCAGCAGCGCTGCGGTCGCGCGCCGCCGCGGCAGCAGCGCGGCAAGACCGCCGGACAGCGAGATCACGACAAGGGCGTCGAGCAAGAGCAATGCGAGCGCCGCGAGAAAGATCGGCCCCCTCAAGTCGAGCGGCTCACCGTGCCGGTAGGCATCAATGCGCGCGTTAAGAGAGGAGATATCAAGCGGCGCCGGGCGGTCGGCAGGCGCCAGCGTGTTGACGGCCACCAGTCCTTCCGGCGGACCATAGAAACCGGGTGGATGATCGAGACTGCCGCGCTCGGTGTAGTTGCTGGGTATGGGGCGGGCGGTCGGCGGCGGCGACGAAAACGCGCCGAACCCGTCGAGCACGCGCGTCGGCGGCACGACCTGCGCCGCGCGTCCACTGCTGCTCTCGGTTACGGCATTGTCGCCTTCGGCGGTCGCGCTCGAACTCGCGAGCGAGACGATGCGCCGAAGCATGTCCACAAAGGCCCCCGACAGCGGCAGGTCTGACCAGCGCGTATCGGCAGTCACATGGAACAGAATGAGAAGCCCCTTGCCGCGGCGCTCGGCGGTGACCAGCGGCGTGCCGTCGGCGAGCGTCGCCCATGTCCGGTCGGTCAGCTGCGAGTCCGGTTCGGCCAGCACTTGGCGGGTCACGGTCACATCGGTCGGAACCGTCATGCCGCTAAACGGGCTTTCACGTGAGAAGCCGGCGAGTTGCTGCGGCTTGTCCCAGCTCAGGCTGCCGCCCAGGATGCGGCCGCCCCGCCGCAGCTTCACCGGCACAAGGTTGTCATCGGCACCTGCGAGATGCGGGCCGGCGAAGCGCACCAGCACGCCGCCGTTGTCGATCCACTTGTTCAGGCGATCGAGCGCCTCGGCGACATTGCCGACGTCGGCGAGGATCAGCATCGGCAGGTGCCGATCGAGGAAGCGCGCCACGGCCTCGGCAGGTGCGACGCCTTCGGCCAGTCGGACATCGGCAAACGGGTTGAGCGCGCGGGAAAGATAGTAGGTTGCACCGATCAGCGGCTGCGAGCGGTCGGCGGCAGAGCCAGACACGATGCCGACGGTGCGTCGCCGCCAACGCTTGTCCAGCAATTGTACGGCGCCAGCCGAGCGCTCGCCGACTATCTCGAGGCGCGCCACGTCGTTGCGAATTTCGACCGGCAGGTCGATCACAGCGTCTGTCTCACGGTCCGCGGACCGAAAGTTGAAAGGCGCCTCGCCGAGCGGCAACCCCTTGAGGTCGATGGCGTTCACCATGCCGGTATCGGCGAGACCCGTTTGTGGGCGCAGGACTTTTACTGTCAGCGCGCCGGCGGCGTTGTCTGCGCCTGCGAGTGCGTGCGGAGTAGCGATGCCGCCTTCGACAATGGTGAGCGGGTGATTGCCGATGATCCGCTTCAAGCCATCGATGAAGTTGTCTCCCTTGCCGAGATCGACGCCGTCCGTAAGCCACACGATTTCGACGTTCGGCGCGGTTGCGAGAAATCGCTCGATCAGCGGCAAAGCTTCGGTGCGGTCTACGCCATAGGGTTTCGGCTTGATCTGCTTGAATTGCACGCGCGTGGCGCCGGCAATCTGCAGGGAGATATCGCGCGCGGTTTCCGACAGTGGCAACACGGCGACACCGCGATTGTCCGCTTCCGCCCGCGCGATGATCTCATCTGCCGTACGAAGTCGAGCGTCCCAGGCCGCCGCAGCCGGCCACCCATCGTCGAGCAGGATCAGCAAGGGGGCAGCCCGGTTTGCGGTCGCCAGCGGGGGATTCCACATAGGCCCGGCGGCAGCGATGATCACCAATGCCGCCAGGGTGAGCCGCAACAACGTGAGCCACCACGGCGTGCGCGCCGGCGTTTCCTCTTTCGGCGCGATCTCGAACAGCAAGCGTGTCGGCGGGAATTCGATTCGGCGTGGACGCGGCGGCACCAGACGCAACAGCCACCACAAGACCGGTAAACTGAGCAGGCCGAGCAGCACCAGCGGCTGAGCGAATCCGAGCGGAAGCGAACCGATCATGCGGCACTCGCAGGGTTCGCCGGAGCGTGCCGGCTATTGATGACGACCGGCTGCGCATGGTCGCCCATGCGCGAATGCAGCACGAGCAAGAGCTCGCTTGCTGGCCGGTCTGTACGATGAATGGCGAAGGTCCAGCCGCGCTGGTCGGTTTCGGCTCGAATCGCATCGCGATGGCGCGCGACGATGCTTTGGTAGTCGCTTCGCCAGGTTTCGGCCCGACCCGCAGTGACGCTGCCAGCGCCTTCCGGCTCGATGAATTCGACTCGGCCGGAATAAGGGAAACTCTCCTCGGCCGGATCGACGATCTGCACCACGTGACCATGGGCGCCGGTGGCAGAGAGTTGGGCAACGATATCTCGCACCTCGGCGATCGGCGCCCACAGGTCGGACAGCATCACAACCTCGGACAACGGCGAAGGCGCGAACGACGGTGGCAGACTGGCGCGCTCGGTTGGATCGTGCAGGATCGCTTCCGCCATCTTTTCGATTACGTTGCGGCTTGCCGTCGGGCGCAGAAGCCCGGGAACGCCAACGCGTTCGCCTCCCTGCACCAGGACCTCCGCGAGAGCGAAGGCGACGACCAATGCGCGTTCGAGCTTGCTGTCGGTCGTCATGGCCGAGGCGAACGTCATTGACGGCGAACGGTCCGGCCAGATCCACACCGTGTGCGAGGCTTCCCACTCACGCTCGCGCACATACAGATGATCGTCGCGCGCGGAACGTCGCCAATCAACATTCTGCGCGGGTTCGCCTGACATGAAGCGTCGGTATTGCCAGAAATTTTCGCCCGGGCCGGCGCGGCGGCGGCCGTGCAATCCATGGATAACCGTCGTTGCGACGCGCCGCGCCTCCAAAATGAGCCGTGGCATCGCGTCGGCAAGCGAGCGCGCGCCGACGGTGGCCTGCCGTAGGGTATTGGTCTCGATGTCGTTCGGCTTTGGCTCCGCCATCGCGGCTATCCGATACGCGACTTCAGCCGCCGTATCACGTTGGGGATGGTTTCACCCTCGGCGCGCGCGGCGAAAGTCAATGCCATGCGGTGCTTGAGCACGGGTTCGGCCAGCTCGAGCACGTCGTCGACTGACGGCGCAAAGCGGCCATCGAGCAGCGCGCGCGCGCGGACCGCCAGCATCAGCGCCTGACTGGCGCGAGGCCCGGGGCCCCAGGAGATCAGTTTGCCGAGGTCACCGGCTTCCGGACCAGGACGTGCCGAGCGCACCAGTGTGAGGATCGCCTGGACCACCGATTCGCCGACCGGCAGGCGGCGCACCAGCCGCTGCGCCGACAACAAATCCTCGGCCGTCATCGCCGCCTTGGGGTGCGTCTCTTCCGCGCCTGTCGTGTCGAACAGAATTTTGCGTTCGGCCTCTAGGTCGGGGTAGTCGACGTCGACTTCCATCAGGAAGCGATCGAGCTGCGCTTCGGGCAGCGGGTAAGTGCCCTCCTGCTCGAGCGGGTTCTGGGTGGCCAGCACGTGGAATGGCTTTGGCAAATCGTGCCTCGCGCCGGCGACCGTGACATGCTGCTCCTGCATCGCTTGCAGGAGTGCGGATTGCGTGCGTGGTGAAGCACGGTTGATTTCGTCGGCCATCAGTAATTGCGCAAACACTGGGCCGGCGATGAAGCGGAAACTGCGCTTGCCGCCCGGGCTTTCTTCCAGCACCTCGGTGCCGAGAATGTCGGACGGCATCAGATCGGGAGTGAACTGAATTCGGCGTGCATCGAGGCCAAGCGCGGTGCCCATGGTGTCAACGAGCTTGGTCTTGGCGAGGCCCGGCACGCCTACCAGCAGCGCATGGCCGCCCGAAAGCACCGTGACCAGAGCGCGCTCCACCACAATGTCCTGACCGAAGATCACCGCGCCGATAGCGGCCTTGGCGGCGCGCACGTGTGCGGCCGTGGATTCCGCCGCGCGAACGATCATGTCTTCCAGTTTTTCGAGGCTTTCGCCGCTCGCCTTCGCCATGATGTCGGTTCCTTTCATCGCCCGCCTGGAGGCTCGCTGGGCACTATGCAACAAACACACCAGGGACGATTTTGGTGCGCCAATTAGGCCGAATCTGCCTCAATCTGCGGCCAAGCTTACGCTATCTTCTGCCGCCGATCCGGGTGAATCACGAAGATGCGAACAGGCCTGCGGCAGCCTGATTATCGAAGGAAAACAATGGCGAAGGCAGGGCAGGGCGGCCTGGAAGCCCTAACGGCAGGGCTGTCACGCGAAAACAAGGGCCCACCGCCCGTGGAGCGCTGGAATCCGCCCTTTTGCGGCGATATCGACATGAGGATCGCCGCCGACGGTACCTGGTTCTATCAGAAGACCCCGATCGGGCGGCTGGCTTTAGTCAAACTGTTCGCATCGGTGCTCAAGCGCGAAGGCGACAAACATTTTCTGGTCACGCCGGTCGAGAAAGTCGGAATTGTCGTCGAAGACGCACCGTTTCTCGCTGTCGAGCTCAAGGTCGAGCACGATGCTCAGGGTCAGGTGCTCGCCTTCCGTACAAATGTCGACGACTGGGTCGAGGCCGGACCTGGGCACGCGCTCCGCTTCGAGCAACAGTTCGCGAATGGCGGGCTCAAGCCCTATCTGCATGTACGCCGCGAGTTGTGGGCGAAGGTAACGCGCGCGCTGTTCTACGATCTGGTCGCGCTTGGGGAAGAGCGCGACGTCGGCGGCAAGACGATGTTCGGGGTCATTTCACATGGCGAGTTTTTCGCCATGGCGGAAGCAAGCGCGCTGCGGGAGTTTGCGTAATGCAGCACGCATTGACGAGTTTGTCGGCGGAAGAATTTTTCACGCGTGTGCGTCAGCGCCTGACGCTTGACGTCCCGCCGGGCCTCACGGATGCGAGCGTAACACCTGCGCGAGGCGATCACGACGCCGACCCGGTGATGCGCAAGATCGCCGAGGTGCGGCCGATCCGCCCGGCGGCGGTGCTCGTGCCTATCGTCGATCACCCCGAGCCGACGGTGCTGCTCACCCAGCGCGCGCAGCATTTGCCCGATCATCCCGGCCAGGTGTCGTTTCCCGGCGGCAAGATCGACAAGAGCGATTCCGACCCGCGCGATTCCGCCCTGCGCGAAGCGGAGGAGGAAATCGGCCTCGACCGTGCGCACGTCGAGCCGCTCGGCTATCTCGACCTCTACATGACCACGCTCGGCTATCGCATCGTGCCGGTGATCGCACGAGTGAAGCCCGGTTTTTCGCTCAAGCTCAATGTCAGCGAGGTGGATGCCACCTTCGAAGTGCCACTCGGCTTCCTGATGGATCAGAACAATGTGCAGCGGCATTCGCGCGACTGGCAGGGCATGACCCGGCACTATTACGCGGTCACTTTCGGCGAGCGCTACATTTGGGGCGTGACGGCTGGTATCCTGCGCAATCTTCACGATCGGATATGCCGATGATCCGCCCGGTCTTCACAGAGATCGTCCTCTTCTTGACGCCGTTCGTGCTCTACGCGGTGTTCCTGTGGGCAACCCAGGCCGGGGTGATGGACCTCAAGTCCTGGCCGGTGGTTCGGGTGGCGACGCTCGCCATCGCGGCGCTGCTGCTGGTGCTCGGCAGCTTCATTTATTTTGCGCATTTTTCCGGGGCGCCGCCCGGCTCCAACTATGTGCCGGCGCACATGGAAAACGGCAAATTCGTGCCGGGGACCACGAAGTAATGTCGTCGCAGGCCGGCCGTACCGATCGAAAGCTGGGCGGCGCTGCCTGGCTCACCACCGGTGGGCTGCCGCGCCTGCTCAGCGTGCTCGATTGCGACGGCGAGGAGGCGCGCGTGGTCGGTGGTGCCGTGCGAAATGCCTTATTGGATGTACCGATCGCGGAAATCGACGTTGCCACCACCGCGGTGCCGGAAGAGGTCGTGAAGCGCGTCACGGCTGCCGGATTCAAACCAGTGCCGACCGGAATCGAGCACGGCACGGTCACCGTCGTCATCGACAAGCATCCGTTCGAAGTCACCACCCTGCGCCAGGACGTGGAAACCTATGGCCGGCACGCCAAAGTCGAATTTGGCCGCGACTGGAAAGCTGATGCCGAACGGCGCGACTTCACCATCAACGCGCTGTCGGCCACGCGCGACGGTACGGTCTACGACTATGCCGGCGGGCTCGACGATCTCAGCCAGCGCCGCGTGCGTTTCATCGGCGATCCGGCCAAGCGCATCGCCGAGGATTGTCTGCGCATTCTGCGTTTCTTTCGCTTCCACGCTGCCTATGGCAGTGGCCGTCTCGATGCGGACGGGCTTGCCGCCTGTATTGCCGGGCGCGACGGGCTCGACCAGCTCTCGCGCGAGCGCGTGCGCATGGAGTTGATGAAACTGCTGGTCGCGCCGCGCGCGGCGCCGACGCTTGCCGTCATGGCGCATGCGGGGTTGCTGCTGCGCGTGCTCGGTGGTGTTCCCTATCTCGCCGCCTTCGAGAACATGGCCAAGGTGGAAGGAACCATCGGAGTGGATCCCAACGCGGTGCGTCGGCTCGGCGCGCTTGGCGTCGCCATTGCCGAAGATGCCGAACGGCTGTGGCAAAAGCTGCGGTTGGCCAACAACGAGCACGAACGCCTTGCGTCGATGGGCGAAGGCTGGCGGCGCATTTCACCGGCCTATGGCGAGAAGGCCGCGAAGGCTTTGCTGTACCGGTTGCGGCCGCAGAATTTCACCGATCGCGTTCTGCTCGGCTGGGCGCGCTCGGATGCGACATCGAACGACGCCGAATGGCGCGCTCTTGCGACGTTGCCGCAGCGCTGGACTGCACCAATTTTTCCGCTCAAGGCGGCGGACTTCATGAAGCGCGGCGTGCCGCAAGGCCCCGCGCTCGGTGCGGCGATGCGTACGGCGGAAGAGGCCTGGATTGTGGCGGGCTTTCCGGGCGACCAGGCTGCGCTCGACGCCATCGCGGCGGACGCAATGCGCGCGCAACCACCGCAGCGATAACCGAGCTGCCATGAATCTTCTCTCCGGCTTCGCCGACATTTCATTCTGGCAGCTGATCCCGGTTGCGGCGATCGCGCTGTTCGCTTCCGGTCGTCGGCGGCATCTCCGGCTATGGCACCGGCGCGCTGATGCCGCTGGTACTGGTGCCGCTGGTGGGTGCCGAACCGGTCGTGCCGATCATCGCCGTGTCGGCGATGTTCACAAACTCCAGCCGCGTGTTCGCCTTCCTCAAGCATGCCGACTGGCGGCGCGCGGCGATCGTGCTCGGTACGGCGGTGCCGACCTGCGTGCTCGGCGCCTGGGGCTACACACGACTCTCCAGCACGGGCGCAGCGCTGGTCATCGGCGGAATGTTGATCCTGAGCGTGCCGTTGCGGCGTCTTCTCCGTTATCACGGCGTCAAGATCGGCGATGGCGGGCTCGCGCTCGGTTCGCTCGGCTACGGCGTGGTGGTCGGCGGCACGGCGGGCTCCGGCGTTATCCTGCTCTCATTGCTGATGTCGGCGGGCGTCGAAGGTGCCGGGGTGATCGCAACCGATGCCGCCATCTCGATCGTGATCGGCATCGTTAAAATTTCGGTGTTCGGATTTGCCGGGGTGCTTACCGTGCAGGTGATCGCCTTCGCACTGCTGATCGGGTTTGTGGCGCTGCCAGGCGCGTTCCTCGCCAAATCTTTCGTCGAGCGCATGCCGGTGCACGTTCACACGGCGATCCTCGACGTCGTGGTGCTGCTGGGCGGCGTGTTTCTGGTGTGGGGTGCGCTGCGCTGAACTTGTGCCGCACCGGATCACTTCAGTCGCAGCGGCACGTTGAATTCGCCGAACCTGACGATCAGTTCGGAGACGCTCTTGCAGCCGGTCTTCTCCCGTATGCGCTTGAGGTGTGAGTAGACCGTGTTGAGGCTCACGCGGCGCTCGTTTGCGTAGGCACCGGTCGTCATGCCAGTGCACAACGCCTGCGCCAGGTGAGCTTCGGCATTTGTAAGGCTGAATAGATCCTGCAGAATTTGGATTGTTGCGGCATTGCGCCAAAGCGGGTCGCGTATGAACACCATGGTCGACGCGCGCTCCCGGACACGAACACGCATTTGCACGCCAAGTATAGGTCGTACCGACACGATATAAGCAGGAACTCCGCCGCTTCTGGCGGCGGCGAAGTCCGTCGGTATTGCGTCGGACGACGCGTTTCCGGCGCGAGCAACGGCGCCGATTGCGGCCGCATAGCATCGACGCGCTTGCGTTTCTATAAATTCAATTGAGCGATTGATAATTCGAAATCCATCACCTCGCCGCGCGAGCGCCTGAATCATATCGCTGGCATAGACGATCTCGCCGTTGGCTCGCAGGAGAGCGACGCCGTCGGCGACCCAGTTCAGTGCATTTTCAAGCGCAACGCGATGATCGTCGGCGATCCGGATTCGCTGTGCGACGTCGTAGGCGTGCTGAAAGTGACGGTTTAGCCGGGTCATGAGCGCGATCTCGCGCTTGCCGGGATGACCTTGTTTTTTTGTCCTGTTGACCGACAACGCCACCAGTCTGTCGGGAGAATTCTCGACCAGGGTCCCCAGCGAGTAACGCAGGCCCAGCGAGTTCAGGAAGTCACTGTAGAAGGGATCCGAGTTCATATCGTCTTCGTTGAAGACCTGGTAATCCCAAAGGCTCTTTCCGGGCGGTTGGCGAAACAAATGCGGAATGCGCGGGTTTAAATGCGCGAACTCGTTGTAGCGAGCAGCAGCGAGATTGGACAGACCAACCGAATGGAATTCGACGAGCTGCAGCGTCTTTTTGTCGATGACTTCGAGCGCCGCGCCGGTGCCACCGACCAGGCCGTTCAGTTTTTTCAGGGCGTCCGGCCAACGGTCAGCTTCGAATCCGCTCGCATAGGCCGCATCGACCGTTTGCTGGAATAAATCGCCGTCAGGCATTGCCCGTGCCGATCCAGGGTTTGCGACAGGTGCAAAACGCAGCGTTTTTGCCAGCCGCGCACTCGCGGTTCAAGAACCTTGTATAGGACTACAGCGCAATAAATTGGCTTTAAGCGAAATGTGTCACGGCCATTTAACGACCGGCGGCATCGACGAAAGAATGGAGTCGACGTTTCCGCCCGTTTTCAGCCCAAAAATAGTCCCGCGGTCGTATAGCAGATTGAACTCGACGTAGCGCCCGCGCCGAATGAGCTGTTCGTCGCGTTCGGCCTCGGTCCACGGTGCCGCGAAGTTCTTGCGGACCAGGCCGGGATAGGCACGCAGGAATGCCCGGCCGACATCTTGAGTGAATGCAAAAGTCTCGTCCCAGTCGGTTTCGAGATAGTCATAAAAGATGCCACCGATGCCGCGCGGTTCGTTGCGGTGTTTGAGGAAGAAATATTCGTCGCACCATTTCTTGTATTTGTCGTATGGCGCGATTTCGGCATGGGAGTCGCAAGCCGTCTTCATCGCGGCGTGAAAGGCGATGCTGTCCGGATCATTCTGCGTGCGGCGTTTGTCGAGCACCGGCGTCAGATCGGCGCCGCCGCCGAACCATGCCTTTCTCGTGACGACAAAGCGCGTGTTCATGTGTACGGCGGGCACGTGCGGATTGTGCAGATGCGCGATCAGAGAAATGCCCGACGCCCAAAAGCGCGGGTCGTTCTCGGCGCCGGGAATCTCCTTGCGAAATGCTGGTGCGAATTCCCCATATACGGTCGAGCAGTGCACGCCGACTTTTTCGAACACGCGTCCGTGCATCATCGACATCACGCCGCCGCCGCCTGGGCCGGCTTTGGCCGATCCAGCACTTACGCCGATCTCGGGTGAACCCGAGATCGGTTGGGTTCCGCTATGGTCGGTACGCTGCCATGGCGTGCGCACGAAACGGCCGGGGGGCCGGTCAGCAAACGGAGCATTGGCGGGCAGGGCGTCTTCAAGTGCTTCGAATGCCGCGCAAATGTCATTGCGCAACGACTCGAACCATGTTTGCGCGCGCGTCTTGCGGGCTTCCAGTTGTCCGGCGTCCATCAGAGGCTCCAAGGCCCGAATATATCTTGCGTCAGGCCATAGCGCACGAGCAAACAGACCGGTTGATCTGTGTCAGAGTGCCGTTACGGCGCTATTTCAGATCAAGTTTGGCTTTGACGGTGTCGAGATCGCCAGGGGTGAAGCGGCCCGCGCAAAAGCGCTCGAATTCGGTCACCGCAGCATCATAAGCCTTTTGTCTTTCCTCATACCGCGGGAATTCAGCATGGAATTTTTTTGCCAGCTCTTCATGGCGGATCACCCGGCGCTGAAATTCATTAAGTGCCGGCTCATCATAGTTTCCCAGTACGGGTAGTTCCGCATTGATCTGTTTCTGCAGCAACAGGGCTTCGGCTGCTTCGCGATCGATCGCCGCAATTTCATAGTCGATGGCCGTGCCTTCGCGATCGAGCTCTTGCGCGCGGCGCAGGCAGGCCTCCAGCGCCAACGCGGACATCGCCTTGGTGCTGGCCTGGGCCGGCGGGCGTGCCATCAGATCTGCGAGCAGTGTCCGCGCGGCATTTGCATCTTCAGGGCGACCGAACATGAGCGCGAACAGCGTCGCTATGAGCACCCGAGCTGCCATGCGGGACATAATATCACCGCGGCAAGCCACCCGTCTGCCGCACGGCCTCCCCGACAACCATTGCAGCCGCCATCGCAACATTGAGCGAGCGCAGCCCAGCGCGCATCGGTATGCGCAGGCGAAAGTCCGCTGCTTTATGTACCGGTTCCGGCACGCCGGCGCTTTCGCGGCCGAACAGCAGCACCTGGTCGCTGCTATAGGTGTGGTCGAGGTAAGATCGCTCGGTGGTGGTGGTCAGCAGCACCAGCGAAAGCCGCTCGCGCGCCCGCCACGCCTCGAAGGCCGCGAACGACCCGTGGCGGGTAAGGGCGACCTGATCCAGATAGTCCATGCCGGCACGGTGGAAGGCGCGGTCAGTCACAGGAAAGCCGGCGGGCTCGATGATATGGGCCTCGACGCCCAGACAGGCGCAAAGCCGGAGAATCGTGCCGGTATTCTGGGGAATGTCCGGTTCGTAGAGGGCGATCTGCATGGCCACCGTGCCGGGGTTTAGCCGCTTTAGACGAATGATTTCTGCGACTAATCCTCGCGGGCGCGATAGCGGGCTTGCGCTTGTACTGCAAGGGTGCCAATAGAACGCCACCGACGCGCTGTCCTGTCTTTATCAGGGCTGCCGCAAGCGGTACGCCCCGCCGCCCATGGGATTTCGGTCCCGGGCTCCAGCCGCGGGCGGATGAATATGCCAGCCGGAGGAGAGGGCCTAAGACGTGACGACCGTGTCTTCGGCGGAGCACACGCGCCGCGACTTTCTCTACATTGCCACAGGCGCCGTCGGCGCGGTGGGAGCTGCCGCGGCCCTGGTGCCGCTGATCGCACAAATGAATCCGGACGCCTCGACCATCGCGGCCGGCGCACCGATCGAGGTCAATCTCGCCCCGATCGCCGACGGGCAGATCATCAAGGTGTTCTGGCGCTCGAAGCCGATCTACATCTTCCATCGCACCAAAAAAGACATCGACGAAGCGCAAAAGGTCAACGTCGCCAGCCTTCCCGATCCGGAGCCGGACTCGGAGCGCGTGAAGCAGGGCCATGACCAGTGGCTGGTGCTCATCGGTATCTGCACGCATCTCGGCTGTATACCGCTCGCCCATCAGGGCGAGTATGACGGCTGGTTCTGTCCGTGCCACGGCTCGCAGTACGACACGTCGGGCCGCATTCGCAAAGGCCCGGCGCCGAAAAACCTGGCTCTCCCGCCCTACAAGTTTGTTTCCGATACCAAGATTCAAATCGGCTGAGCGAAACGGCGCATTCAAGGTTCAATCATGAGCGGACACTCGACCTACCAACCGCAGGGCAAAGTTCTGCAATGGTTCGAGAAGCGGTTGCCGATCGGCGGCCTGATTCATTCTTCCTTCGTCGCTTATCCGACGCCACGTAATCTGAATTACCTGTGGACGTTCGGCGGCATCCTTGCGTTCATGCTCGGCGTGCAGATCATCACCGGCATTGTACTGGCGATGCACTACACCCCGCATGTCGATCTCGCCTTCAAGTCGGTCGAGACCATCATGCGCGACGTCAACTTCGGTTGGCTTTTGCGTTATCTGCACGCCAATGGCGCGTCGATGTTCTTCCTCGCGGTCTACATCCACATGTTCCGCGGCATCTATTACGGTTCGTATAAAGAGCCGCGCGAGGTGCTGTGGATTCTCGGCGTGATCATCTACCTGCTGATGATGGCGACCGGCTTCATGGGTTACGTGCTGGTCTGGGGCCAGATGAGCTTCTGGGCGGCGACCGTGATCACCAATTTATTCTCCGCCATCCCCGGCGTCGGCGATGCGATCGTCACCTGGCTGTGGGGCGGCTACGCGGTCGGCAATCCGACGCTCAATCGCTTCTATTCGCTGCACTATTTGCTGCCGTTCGCGATCGCGGGCGTCGTGGTGCTGCACATCTGGGCATTGCATGTCGCCGGCCAGAACAATCCGGCCGGCATCGAGCCGAAGTCGGAAAAAGACACTGTGGCTTTCACGCCGTATGCGACGGTCAAGGACGGCTTCTTCATGGCCGTGTTCTGTATTCTCTATGCATGGTTCGTCTTCTACATCCCCGGCTTCCTCGGCCATGCCGACAATTACATCCCGGCTAATCCGGCGGTGACGCCGGCCGAAATCGTGCCGGAGTGGTACTACCTGCCGTTCTACGCCATCCTGCGGTCGATCCCCGACAAGCTGTTGGGCGTAATCGCGCTGTTCTCCTCGATCCTGGTCCTGGCCTTCATTCCATGGCTCGATACGTCGCGCGTGCGCTCGGCCCGCTATCGGCCGCTGTTCAAGCAGTTCTTCTGGCTATGGGTGATCGCCTGCATCGGCCTCGGCTGGCTCGGTTCGAAGCAGCCGGAGGGCATCTACGTCATCCTGTCGCGCGTGTTCACCGTCTACTATTTCGCGTTCTTCCTGATCGTCATGCCGCTGCTCGGCATCTTCGAGAAAACCAAGCCGCTGCCGAATTCGATTTCGGAATCGGTCTTGGGCGCAAAAGCGTGAGCGGGAGCACTCTGATGACGATGAAGCGTACCATTCTCGCTCTCACGCTTGCCGGCGCAGCCGCCGCTTTGGCGCTGCCTGCGATGGCCGAAGAACAAGAGGCGCCGCCGAAGCTGACATGGTCGTTCGCGGGGCCGTTCGGAAAATATGACGAGGCGCAGCTCCAGCGCGGCTTCAAGGTCTACAAGGAAGTCTGCTCGGTCTGCCATTCGATGGAGATGGTGGCCTTCCGCAATCTTGCCGAAGCAGGTGGTCCGGGCTTCTCCGAGGCCCAGGCGGCGGCGGTGGCGGCTGAAGCCAGAATCAAGGATCTCGACGACAAGGGCGAGCCCGCAGAACGCGCCGGCCGGCTGGCCGACTATTTCCCGTCGCCGTTCCCGAATGAACTCGCGGCGAAGGCGGTGCACGGCGTCGCTCCGCCGGACATGTCGACCTTGGCCAAGGCACGCACGTACCAGCGTGGCTTTCCCTGGTTCGTGTTCGACATGTTCACCCAGTACCAGGAGCAGGGGCCCGACTACATCGCTGCCTATCTCAAGGGCTTTGAGGAGCCGCCGAAGGGTTTCCAGCTCCCGCAAGGCGGCCACTACAACAAATATTTCCCGGGCCACAACACTGCGATGCCGCCGCCGCTGCAGAACGGGCAGGTCGTCTATGATGACGGTTCGCCGCAGACGCTGGAGCAATATTCCAAGGACGTCGCGGCCTTCCTGATGTGGGCGGCCGAGCCGCACCTCGTCCAGCGCAAGCGCATCGGCTTCCAGGTCATGATCTTCCTGATCGTGCTCTCGGGCCTGCTCTACTTCACCAAGAAGAAGGTGTGGTCGGCGGCGCATTGAGGCGGTGCATGAATTCTCTTGACGCGAGGGCCCCATTCGGGGCCCTTCGTTTTTTGGACGCTATATTCCGCCCTCCTCCTGAGGAGGCTGCTCAGCAGCCGTCTCGAAGGATGGGGGCGGGCCACCCAATCTCGGATATATCCGAGATTGGGCAAACTATTGATTGGCACAAGTCGGATATATCCGACTTGTGCTGTTCGAGACGCGCACCTTCGCTGCGCTCCTCACCATGAGGGCCGATTGGGATCGTGAATTTATGGCCAAATCCGTCCTCGGCATCATCGGCGGCTCCGGCATCTACGACTTGCCGGGGCTGACCAATGTTCGCGAACAGCGCATCGCCAGCCCTTGGGGCGAGCCGTCCGGGCCGTTGCGTATTGGCGATATCGCGGGACTGCCGGTGGTGTTCCTGGCGCGCCACGATACCGGCCACCGCCTGTCACCGTCCGACATCAACTATCGGGCGAATATCGACGTCCTGAAGCGCGCCGGCGTCACCGATCTCATTTCCCTCTCGGCCTGCGGTTCGTTCAAGGAAGAGTTGCCGCCCGGCACGTTCGTGCTGGTCGATCAGTTCGTCGATCGCACCCACAAGCGCGAGAGCTCGTTTTTCGGCAAAGGCATGGTCGCGCACGTGTCGATGGCGCATCCGGTCTCACCGCGCCTGCGCGCGCGCATTGGCGAGGCCGCCCTCAAGGAAGGCATCGACCCGTATTACGGCGGGACCTACATCTGCATGGAGGGCCCGCAATTCTCTACTTACGCCGAGAGCATGACCTACAAGCAGCTCGGCTATTCCGTGATCGGCATGACCAACATGCCGGAGGCCAAGCTCGCGCGCGAAGCCGAGATTTGTTACGCCACCGTCGCGATGGTGACGGATTTCGATTGCTGGCACCCCGACCATGACGCCGTGACGGTGCAGGACATCATCAAGGTGCTGCTGGCGAACGCGGAAAAAGCGAAACGTCTTGTCGCGCGGCTGGCGAGCGACTTCCCGCGCGAGCACGAACCATGTCCCATTGGTTCCGATCGCGCGCTCGACACCGCGCTGGTCACCGCGCCCGAAGCGCGTGACCCGGAGTTGCTCAAGAAGCTCGATGCGGTGGCGGGCAGAGTGTTGGGCAAGAGCTGACGGCCGCCATGGCCACGACAAGTCCATCCCTGGCGGTTAGGATCATTTCCGACTATTGCCACATAGCGAATTTTCGGGGAGCCGATGCGAATCGTCGATGTGAACCAGCAGCAGAGCGAGGAATGGCGGGCAGGCGTTACGACACGCATGCGAGCCTCGGCGGCCAATGGCTCGACACAGCTCTGCATGTTTGAACAATGGTGCGACCCAGGACATGGCGCGCCAACCCATTTGCACGCAGTGGAGGAAGTCCTGTGCGTTCGTGAAGGGGAGGCTGATGTGTGGCTTGATGATGAACATGTCACCTTGACCAGCGGGCAATTGGTTGTGGTACCGGCGGGCCGCAAGCATGGTTTTTCAAACACCGGCGACGGCGTTCTGCACATTGAATCGACGCTCGCCGCGCCGGTTTTCGAGGCGGCCTATGACGACAAGCGTGAATCGCCTCGGCGCTGGCTGCCTGTGACGTGATGTGGGTCGAAACCTGGCAACGCCAAAACGCGTCATGGCCGGGCTTGTCCCGGCCATCCACGCCTTGCTTATTTAACTTCCAAAGACGTGGATGCCCGGCACAAGGCTTGTGCTCGGGCCGGCGAAGCCGGACCCGAGTGCCGGGCATGACAACGGATGGAATGAGGTTTCCATGACTTCTCCCTCCCTTGAAAGCGACCTGCGCGCGACCATCCGGACCATTCCTGATTACCCGAAGCCGGGCATCATGTTCCGCGACATCACCACGCTGCTCGGCGATGCGCGCGCCTTTCGCCGTGCGGTCGACGAGCTGGTGCAGCCATGGGCCGGCATGAAGATCGACAAGGTCGCCGGAATTGAAGCGCGCGGATTTATTCTCGGCGGCGCGGTGGCGCATCAGGTCTCGGCCGGGTTCATCCCGATCCGCAAGAAGGGCAAACTCCCACATAAAAGAGTGAGCATCGCGTATTCGCTGGAATATGGCCTCGACGAAATGGAAGTGCATGAAGATGCGGTAGCGAAAGGCGAGCGCGTCATCCTGGTGGATGATCTCATTGCCACCGGCGGCACCGCGGAAGGCGCGGTGAAACTGCTGCGCCAGCTTGGCGCCAATGTGCTGGCGGCCTGCTTCGTGATTGATCTGCCGGAGCTCGGCGGCGCCGACAAATTACGCAAGATGGATGTCCCGGTGCGCACGCTGATTTCGTTCGAGGGGCATTAGCCCCTGCGCGGGCCCCAGGGTCCGCCTGCCCCACCGCCGAGGTCGACCGGCGGCTCGCCCGGCAAGAACGGTTTGCCGCCGCTCTCGTTCTGATCGCCGCCGCCCCAAGGCCCGCCGGCCGGAGGTTCGTTGACGGCCTCCTCATCGTGCACAGGCGCGGCGATGGCCAGCGGCCCGGGGTCGTGCCCGCCCGCGAATTTCACCAGCGCGTCGACGCGCGCTTCGACCGACGGGTGAGTATCGAATATATTGGAAAAGCCCTCGCGCGGGTTATCGATGCACATTTCCATCACGGCGGAATTGGCGCCGGGGATTTCGCCGCGCCCTTCGATCTTGCGCAGCGCCGAGATCATGGCGTCGGGATTTTTCGTCAGTTCCACCGAGCCGGCATCGGCCAGGTATTCGCGCTGACGCGACAGCGCGAAACGGATCACGATCGATAAAATCCAGACTACCGCGATGATGGCGATGGCGATGATGATGGCGAGGCCTGCGCCGCCCTTGCGGTCGTCGCTGCTCGACCGCCGGCCGCCGCCCCACATGACGTTCTGGAAAAAGATGCGGAATACGAGCTCGCCGAAGAACGAAATTACGCCCGCGATCACCACCGCGATCACCAGCATGCGCACGTCGCCGTTGCGGATATGGGTGAGCTCGTGGCCAAGCACGGCCTCGATTTCCCGATCGTTGAGCGCGCCGATCAGCCCGCGCGTCACGGTGATCGAGTATTGCTTCTCGTTGAGGCCGGTGGCGAAGGCATTGAGAGCGTCATCATCGGCGATGCGCAACGTCGGCATCGTGATGCCGCGCGAGATGCACAGGTTTTCCAGCAGATTGTAGAGGCGCGGCTCTTCCTGCCGGGTGACCGGTTGCGCGCCGGTGACCGCATCGATCATCGACTGGTGAAATTTATAGGCGATCGCAATCCAGATGATGGTGCCGATGGTGGCGAACGGAAACGCCTTGATGAAATCGAATTCGGCGGCGCGGACGAGATAGTCGAGCGGCGGTGCTTCGTATGCGTAATAAGTGCTGAGCGCTTCGGCCAACAGCGCGCCCGCGAACACCATCACGTAGACCAGAATGAACAGGCCGATCAGCAGCGCGACCGACCGGCGCTTGTTCGACTGGATGTGCGTATAGAGTCCGTAAGCGGCCATGATCCTGCTCGGCGCTCTCCTCGTCATGGCCGGGCTTGTCCCGGCCATCTCGCTTAGGGACGCAGTGCCGTGCCAGCCTAAGCGGGATGCCCGGCACAAGCCCGGCCATGACGGGTGACCAGTGACTCTAAAACTTCACGCTCGGCGGCTGTTCGAGCTGGGCGCGGGTCTCGCCGAGATCGAAAAACGTGCGTTGCGCGAAGCCGAAGACGCCCGCGAACAGCGATGCCGGAAATTGCTGGATGCCCGTGTTGTATTCCTGCACCGCGTTGTTGAAGAAGCGACGAGAGGCAGCGAGCTTGTTCTCGATATCGGAAAGGTCGCTCTGCAGTTGCTGGAAGTTCGCGTTGGCCTTCAGGTTCGGATAATTCTCCGACAGTGCGAACAGCTGACGCAGCGCGCCCGAGAGCACGTTCTCCGCTGCCACTTTCTGCTCGACGCCCGGCGCCGCAATCGCTGCGTTGCGCGCCTGTATCACCGCTTCGAGCGTGCCGCGCTCATGCGCGGCATAGCCCTTCACTGTTTCCACGAGGTTCGGGATCAGGTCGTGCCGCTGCTTGAGCTGCACGTCGATGTCGGCGAAGGCCTGGTTGGTCCTCTGCCGCATCGCAACAAGACTGTTGTAGATGCTGATCGCCCAAATCGCGACGACGACGATGACACCGAGGACGATCCAGCCGGTGGTGGACATTGGACAGCTCCAGATTCGGGAATCGCGAAAAGATTGAACGAAATTCAGTCTACCCTATGTGGGATCGCTGCCGCCAACGGCAACCGGGTAGGGGTGGCGGCGGCAATCCGGTAGTCGCACGCAAGCTGCTGAAGGTTCAGATGGTTGGCGTGCGAAGATAAAAAAAGACCCCGAGCCTGAACCCGGGGTCTCTTCGCCAGACGGCTATTCGGGGGGTAAGGGGGGAGCCGCCCAGCTGAAATACACGCGGCATTAACGTCGCTCACGAGGATTGGTTCCCGGCGGTAGTGAGATGACGTAAACTTTATCCACAGGGTGTGGCGCGGTCTTAAGTCGGTCACGATCGGCCAGTTCCATCGTCGCCGGGTCCCGGGGGACTAAATTCGGAGGGCATCACCCATGAGCATGGTGATGATTCGGTGTCCTGTTACAGGCCGTGCGGTCTCGACCGCAATCGAGACCGAGCCAAACGTGTTCCGCAAGTTGCCGACGGTATCCAGCCGTATGCATTGCCCGGCGTGCGGGCAGGATCATGCATGGACGATAGGTTCTGCATGGCTTGCGGGCGAGCCGCGGCTCGTCGTGGCCTCGGCGCGGTCGTCGAAAATCGAAGCGGCCTGAGCTGGAGCGTGTTTGCTTGTGGTTGATGCGCTTGCCGCGACGCAGGCGCGCTCCCTCTCGGGACTACTTAAACCGATTTGAATTTACAAGATTTTTAGGCCGAATTGTCAAACCGGGACTGCAATGTTCTGCTTTGTGCCACGAGCGGATATCGCAGGACTAAAACTAACCGCTACTTTTCCCTACAATGTTTCATACAGATGTCGTATTCGCTCTTGCATGCGGCTTGCGAGTGGGCTTTTACGCAAGCCCGTTGGTAATCGCGGCAGTCCTTGCAACTGTCTGCTGCTCGTACAGGGACCACGCCACTCACGTACGCAAATAGGACAAGCAAAGCGATTACGATGAATTTCATGATATTCCCCTTTGGTTGAGAACCAATTCGTTTGGCGTCACCCACATTAGGGCAATATATCAATCGCGATCTGGTCGAAACGTGTGATGCTGTCAGATTTCGTCCAGAGCGCAATTTTTCCCGCGCCGGCGAAGGTTTTATCGGAGCTCGTGAACAGCGTTTTGCCGTCGAACTCAATTGTAAACCGCTCGCCGTCCGCTTTGAGCCCGAGCGTGTGCCACTCATTGCTGGTAACTTTGGTGTTGGCCCCGTGGAGTTGCTCACGATGGCCCTTAACGATGCGGTAAAAGCGAACATTATCTTCAAGGGCATTCGCGCGCACGACGTAGTAGTTGTCGGCATCGAGGACACGGACGGCAATGCCGCCTGCCTGATCAACGCGCCCCGCGACTGATTTGAAGCTTACGGAAACGTCTACGTTCTTTGCGACGACCGAGTTAAAGATAGCAAGCGGAAAACGATAGTCCGTCCGATCTGTGCTCGTTTGCTCAATCGCGCGGCCGCTAAAAGAGGTCGGATCGCTCACAACAGTCCATTGACCTTGCCCGCCCTGACCCGTTCGCGAGAATTCAAAGTCGGCTGGTGCCGCGCCGACCTCCATTCTGGCAATAGCTACAATGGTCGCGGCGGACTGGGAGAACCCGTCCGACCCCGAAAACATAATGACGTCCGCGATCATCGCGGCAGCCAAGATCAACAATGTGAGCGAAAATGGGTGTCGTCTGTGTCCATCCATGCGCAATCTCCTCGATAGGTCGAGTGCTGCGCAGAGCTTGGACGGTGAGGCTGTCTGACGGGGAGCCTGCAATCCCCGTGAGCATGAAAGTTAAGCGAGCACGCATCTAAGCGCAAGTTCATGGAACCGACCCATGTCGCTTTTTATCGAGTGTTTATTTCCCACCGTCGTTGATGCTCAATGAGGGACTATGCTGGAACTCCAACGCTGGCTCTATGCAGAGGCGGGCGCGCAACTAAAAAGCTTCGCCACCGGAATTGACCTGCTGACGCTGTTGACGGGCATCAGCATTGCCGCGCTCTTCGGGCTTGTTCATGCATTCATGCCGGGGCACGGCAAGACGGTACTGGTATCCTATTTTCTTGGCCGCCCGTCCAAGGTGGCCGCCGGTTTAGGCGCGAGCATTATTCTCGTATTGACCCACGTGGGCTCAGCGGTGGTGCTTGTTCTGACCGGTTTTATGGTCATTCGGGGCACCATCGGTGGTGCGGGCCGCGCGCCTGAATTTGAAACCGCCAGCGCGGCCTTTATCGTCTTGATCGGAATTTGGCTGCTTTACAATGCCGTCAGGCATCGGCACCACGACAGCCCCACGACAGATGGACGCGTGCTTGCATTCGCGACAGGACTTGTTCCTTGTCCCTTGACCACTTTCATCATGGTCTATGCCGTCAGCAACGGCATTATCGTCGCAGGGTTGTTGTTGACCGCCGGGATGGTAGTAGGAATGATCACAACAATTGCCATTTTCGCGGTCACCGCCGTGCTGTTGCGCGAGCGCATTGTCCATCTTATGGAAAGAACCGCGAGGACGCGCGAACGCTTCGGACAGGTTCTGGAAGTGATCAGCGCGGCTGCAATTATTGGGTTCGGGTTATGGCTGCTTACGGGCCGCTGAGATTTTAATCGGAGAGGCTTTTATGGCGCATCATCATCACGGTGAGCATGATCACGGCCACAATCACGGCCATTCCGCTCATGCCCATGACGACGGTCACGGCCATAGTCATGGAGTGGTCGATCCGTCCATCACCACAACCACCGAAGGGCTGTGGGCTCTCAAATGGTCCTTCGTTGTGCTCATGGCGACGGCCCTCTTGCAGCTAGCGGTCGTCTTCTTGTCAGACAGCGTGGGCTTGCTGGCGGACACCATTCATAATTTCGGAGATGCAGCGACAGCTATTCCGCTGGGCATTGCGTTTCTGTTCGCGCGTAAGCGTCCCAACAAGCGGTTTACCTTCGGCTATGGTCGGGTAGAAGACCTTGCCGGCGTGACCATCGTGCTCACAATCCTTTTTAGCGCGCTCGTCGCTGGCTACGAAAGCGTCGATCGATTTTTTCATCCTCATGATATTTCGCATTTGTGGGCGATTGCCGCTGCGTCCATAATTGGTTTTCTCGGCAATGAAGCGGTCGCTATTTTCCGTATTCGCGTTGGACGCAGAATTGGGAGCGCAGCGCTGATTGCCGATGGTCACCATGCACGGATCGACGGCTGGACCAGTCTGGCGGTGCTCCTCGGTGTGTTTGGTGTATGGTTTGGCTACCCACTCGCCGACCCAATCATTGGTCTGGTCATTACCATCGCGATTTTCGGGATCGTGATCCAGAGCGGCAAGCAAATCTTTACAAGGATGCTCGATGGCGTCGATCCTCATGTCATCGATGAAATACGCCACGCGGCGGCGCATGTGGCGGACGTTAAGGAAGTGACCGAAGTTCGTGCGCGCTGGCTCGGCCACCGCTTGCATGCGGAATTGAACGTTACGTTGCCATCGCAGATCACTATCGGGGAAGCTCACACAATTGCTGAAGAGGTGAGGCATCAACTGCTTCACCATCTCAAGTACCTTTCACTCGTAGTTATTCATGTTGACCCGGAGGAAAAGTCCGGCGAGCAGCATCATCGCATCGAAAAGCACGCTCACGATGGGCTGCCTATGCATTCGCACGCAGCGTAAGACGGTGCTCCGGTCTGCCTGCGCTAAGTTAAGCCGCTATATGACTTTATCGACTTTCCGCCGAACTCAAATATATTAATTCAATGTCGGGTTTGATCGCAGTCGCCCGGCTCCTTCAAGGCATTTCGCCCAAGCACTGCACTTCGCCCGCGCGCCGGGCTGAAGACTTGGCGACATGTTTGATCAGCACAAGTCAACACTGGCGGCGGCAAATGGAGAAATCCATGCCTTCCAACCTTCGCGCATGCTCGCCCTAACCGCGCGGGCCGCTGAGGTTGACTGACAATAGTTATAAGTCGGGTCCACCGCAGGCGCCCGGCCACTGCAAGGCATTTCGCCCAAGCTCTGCTCATGGCCGTCCGGTAAGCGCGCTGTCGCTCATCGACACGCGCTTGGATGACGGTTCGGAGAAAGCAAATGTCAACACTGTTCAGAATTCCGCCTAGCTCCTTCGTCAAGCACGATGATTTTGAACCTTCTAATACCGACAATGCCGCTAGCGTAGACCGTGTTCTTCGGGCGTCGGAACTTACGAAAGCTCAGCCGACCGTAAGACCTCATCCGTCCTGCTGAGAGACGACCATATCGTCTTGCTGGCGATCGACGCCTTGCTTGCTGCGTGCATTATTCAAGAAATGGAGGAGCCGTCGGCGAACCCTACGAGAGGTTGCCAACCTTGATGAGCGCCAGCTCCTCGATGTCGGCCTTACTCGCGACGAAGCCTTATCTAAGGCCCCCTTTGGGTTGCGGGGCCGTCACCAAAGCTACCGCGCGCTTGCCGAACTCGATGATGCCCAGCTTAGCAATCTGAGCCTGTGCGGACTTCTCACAAATGGACGTACCTACGCGAACGTCCTACGTCATGGCCGTCGTAACCCCCGTTGAACGCAGCGCCGCGGCCAGCATTACGGCCGTCCCCCGCAGCCGCGCTTCATCAGTCAGTCCAGCGATAGCCGGCGTGCTGTTCGCGACGTCGTTTTCTGGGTTACCTTTGGTAATCTGTGGAGTGCTCAAGATCGCATATAACGTCGCGCTGCTGTTTTCGTTCCGTCACGTGAGGCCGCCGGAGGAAAGCCCTCATCGGCAGGCATAAATATACTTCCCGGTTTGACAGCGCAGAAAAATGCCTTTAGCGCCATGAGCGCGGTTAGAATAGTTTGACACTGTAAGTAATTGAAATCGCTATTTGGTGGCACTTCTCTCCCTATGGGAGAGGTGAAGCGAGTTCGCGGCACTTCAATCCCGAATAATTCTAGCTCGCTTCGCGGAACCGCACGGCAGCTTCGAGATCGACCGATACAAGCTGCGAGACGCCGCGTTCGGCCATGGTGACGCCGTACAGGCGGTTCATGCGCGCCATCGTGATCGGGTTGTGCGTGATGATCACGAAGCGCGTGTCCGTCGACCTGGTCATTTCGTCGAGCAGGTCGCAAAAGCGCTCCACGTTATGATCGTCGAGCGGCGCGTCCACTTCGTCAAGCACGCAGATCGGCGCCGGATTGGTCAGGAACACGGCGAAGATCAGCGCCAGTGCGGTCAGCGCCTGCTCGCC
This sequence comes from uncultured Pseudomonadota bacterium, assembly GCA_963762485.1. Taxonomy (GTDB): domain Bacteria; phylum Pseudomonadota; class Alphaproteobacteria; order Rhizobiales; family Xanthobacteraceae; genus Pseudolabrys. The sequence continues at coordinate 422,330 of CAVXLE010000005.1, forward strand.
GCCCGAGAGCAGCGATAGCGTTGCCGGTTTCTTGCCCGGCGGCTTGGCGAGGATTTCGAGCCCGGCTTCCAGCGGATCTTCGCTTTCAATCAGTTGCAGCTCGGCGGTGCCGCCGCCAAACAGCTGCGTGAACAGGTGCTGAAAGTGCTTGTTCACTTGTTCGAATGAAGTCAGCAGGCGCTCGCGCGCCTCCCGGTTGAGGCTCTGGATGCCCAGCCGCAATTTCTTGATCGCCTCGACCAGATCGTCGCGCTCGGTGGTGAGCGACGTGTGCTGGGCCTCGACCTCGCGCAGTTCTTCCTCGGCCCGCAGATTGACCGCGCCCAGCCGTTCGCGTTCGCGGCGCAGGCGTTCGAGCGTGGCTTCGATCTCGGCCAGATCGGGCAGCGGATCGGTCGGCTTGATCTCGGCAAGTTCCGCCACACCCGCCGGCTCGATCTCCAGCATGTCGTGGATTTCGCGGCCGATATCCGTGAGCCGGCGCTTGGCGCCTTCGAAACGTTCCTCGGCGCGCGCCAGTTCCTCGCGGGCCGCGCTCGCCGCTTCCAATGCGGCACGGGCATCGCGGTCGGCTTCAGCCAGCGCATTCTCGGATTCCTGCAGACGGTCGGCGCAGGCGCGACGTGCGGTTTCCGCGGTCTGGACTTCGGTAATCAGCGCGCCGCGCTTTTCGGCGAAAACTTGCGGCGCGTTCTCCAGTTCGGTGCGGTCGCGCCTGGCCTCGGTGGTGCGCTGCTCGAGCGTCGCGATCTGGTTGCGAGCGCCCTGCTGGCGTTCGACCCAACCGGTCTTGTCGGCGGCAAGCGTCGCCAGCCGGCGGTCGGCAAGCTCTGCCTCGCGCACGATCGCCTGTTGCTCGGCCTGCACTTCGGCGAGCCTGGCGCGCTTGCCCGCGATGTCATCGCGTACCTGCACGAGCTTCGTTTCGAGATCGGCTGCCGGCGCAAATGCGGCGAGTGCGCTTTCGGCTTCCGTCTTGGCAGCCGTTGCTTCGTCGCGGCTCATAGTCAGGCGCGTACGCGCTTCCGCCAGCGCCGAAAGCCGTGCCGCCTGGCGGTTAAGGTCGCGCTCACGCGCGCGTGTTTCGGCTTCCGCAGTGTTGGCGGCATCGAATGCTGCTTGCGCTGTTTCAAGCGTACGGCGGTTCGCTTCCACCTCGCTGCGCGCACTCGCCAGTTCGCCGTCAATCTCGACAAAGCGGCTGCGCTGCGCCAGCCGCCGCGCGGCGCCGGTCGGCGCGTGCGCCGCGGCAACGAAGCCGTCCCAGCGCCAAAGGTCGCCCTCGCGCGATACCAGCCGTTGGCCAGTCTTCAGGCTCCCGGCAAGCCGGATGCCAGCGTCGCGCTCGACAACGCCGATTTGCGCCAGCCGCCGCGCGAGCTGGCCTGGCGCCTTGACGTAGCGCGCGAGCGGCTCGACGCCGTCGGGCAATACGGGGTCGTCAGCCTCGCTACCCACCTCCGTCCAATGCATGGGTGAAGACGGATCGATCGGTGCATCGAGGTCATCGCCGAGTGCGGCGCCCAGTGCCTTTTCGTAGCCCTTTTCTACGGAGATGTGGTCGATGACCGGCGGCCACAGGCTGCGGGTCTCGAGCGACAGCATCTTCGAAAGGGTTTTCGCCTCGGTCTCCAGGCGCTGGACGCGCTTTTCCGATTCCGCCGACGCACCCCGTGCCGTTTCCAGTTCGGCCCGCGCAACATTATGCGCGGCTTCTGCCGCGACCGCAGCAGCTTCCGCCTCGGTCAGCGCCGCCTGCGCGCCTTCGACCGCGGCAGTGAGCGGGGCGCTATCGGCGCCATGAAGAGTAGTCAGTTCACGCTCGATTGAACTCGATCTCGGAGGAAATCTTCGCGATGCGCTCGCTTTGCTCGCGTGCGGCATTTTCGAAGCGGTTGCGCTGCGCGGTGAAGTCGGCGAGTGCGGTGGTGAGATCGGAGAAAATCTTCTCGGCAGCGGAAAGCTCGGAATTGGCGTCCGCAACTTTGGCATCGACGCCGCTCCGGCGTCCGGCGCTCTCTCGCGCTTCCGCCCGGATCGTTTCTTCCTCGGTGGCGAGGCGCGCGATCGCCTGTTCGGCATCAGCGGCAAGCCGCTGCTCGCGCTCGGTATCGGCGGCGAATTGAACCAGCCGCAGATCGAGTTCGGCGATGCGATCCTTTGCGCGCGCTTCTTCCCGGTCGAGATCCTGAAGGGCGACATTGAGGCGATGCAGCGCCGCACCGGCGCGCGCTTCCGCTTCGCGCAATTCCGGTAACGCCGCGGCGGCGAGCGCCTGGCGCTTGGAGGCCTCGGCTTCCGCTTCGACACGTCCGGCAACGGTGCGCACACAAAGGTCCTTTGCGTGCTCTGCTTCCGTCACCTCATTGTTTGCGGCTGTCCAGCGCAGGTGGTAGAGCGTCGCCTCCGCCTTGCGCACCTGCGAAGACACTGTGCGATAGCGGATCGCCTGACGCGCCTGCTTCTTCAAGCCGTCGATCTGCGCGGTGAGCTGGCCGATCACGTCTTCGACCCGCAAGAGATTGGTTTCTGCCGCCTTCAGCCGCAGCTCGGCCTCATGGCGCCGGGCATGCAGGCCGGCGACGCCGGCAGCCTCTTCCAATACGCGGCGGCGCTGCTCGGGCTTGGCCTGAATGATCTCGCCGATGCGGCCCTGATGGACGAGGGCCGGCGAGCGGGCGCCGGTGGAGGCGTCGGCGAACAGGATCTGGACGTCGCGCGCGCGGACCTCGCGCCCATTGATGCGGTAATTGGAACCGGAGTCGCGTTCGATTCGCCGCGCAATCTCCAGTGAGTCCTGGTCATTGAAGGCGGCGGGCGCCGAACGCGTTGAATTGTCGATAGCTATTGCCACTTCGGCGTTGTTGCGTGCCGGACGGCTGTTGGAGCCGGAAAAGATAACGTCATCCATGGACGCGGCGCGCATGGACTTGTGCGAGGATTCGCCCATGACCCAGCGCAGCGCTTCGACCAGGTTCGACTTGCCGCAGCCGTTCGGGCCGACGACGCCGGTCAACCCCGGCTCGATCATGAAATCGGTCGGTTCCACAAATGACTTGAAGCCGAGCAGACGCAGCCGTGTGAGTTTCATACCTTTAAGGCCTCATGCATTCTTCTTGTTGGCGCATGATCTATTTCCGAAAACCGTTTCTCACTTTTCGGGATCATGCGCGCAGCGGGATGACAACCCGCCGTTCCACTCGATTTTTACATTGAACAATTCAGCAAGCCGTCCCGAGGCTTGGCCCGGGTCTGGTGGCCCGTCTGCCGCATCGGTCGGGAGAATGAATCGCCCGGCCCCCGAGGGCAACTGCCACGGGGAAGGCGACGGCGGTTTTCCAGACCTTTCGGGCAGGGCAGGGACAGAAGTACAGCCTCGGAGCCCTCTGGGCCATCCCGGCCCAGGCCGAAAAACCCTTATCAGCCCTTGAGATAGGGCTCAATCAGCTTGGCCATGTCGTCAATCGACATGGCGCCGGGGTATGACGTCCCGTTGATGAAAAAGGTGGGCGTCGACTGCACTTTGAACACGTCTACCGCCCGCTTTCTCACGCTTTCGATGCCGTCAAGCACCTGCTGATTCGCCAGGCAGGTATTGAAAGTCTGCTCGGTGAAGCCCGCCTGCTTGGCGATGGCGAGCAGCGGCGGTATCGGCTTCTCCACCGCCCATTGCCGCTGCTGGCGGAACAACGTGTCGACGAGCGCGAAATATTTGTCCTTGTCGTCCTTGCCCGAGCAGCGCGCCAGCATGAAGGCCGCGGCGGCGAGGTTGTCGAGCGGAAACTCACGGAAAATGTAACGCACCTTTCCCGTGTCGATGTAGCGCTTCTTGAGCTCGGGGAATGTGGTCTCCTGAAAATTCGCGCAGTGCGGGCAGGTCATCGACGCATATTCGATGATCGTCACGGGCGCTTTGTCGCTACCCATGATCATTTCGGGCAACGCATCCGGCTTCATCAATTCGCTGGCCGGCATTGTCTCAGCAGCCAACGCCTGTCCCCGGAAAGGCGGCAACAAGGAGGCGCCAAGCACGGCAGTGGCGAGCGCCAGCACGGCTGTGCTTTGGCAAAATTCGCGACGGGTGATCTTCAACTGAGGCTCCTGGGCTGAAATGCCGGTCCGTAAGGTCATTGGCTAGCTCGATAGCATAATTGTGGCAATGCCGGGCCGGCCTGCCAAGGCATTGAGTGGCCTCAATTTCGCTTGATCGCAGCGCCCAAGCGGCCGAGCGCCTGACGCAGATCCTCGTCCTCGACGTCGGGCAAAGCCTCGGCGATGCGCGCCGCAACGGCCGGATCGGGCGCGCGCCGGGGCGCCTGTTCGCGGCGGCGAAGAGGGGCCTGGCGCAGCGCAATTCGGCCGATCGCCTGCCAACCGAAAAAGCGGTTGACCCGCTCGAGGATGACGGCGGACAGGTGCTGGATTTCGAGCGCCGCCGGGCCTTCGACGCGCAGCACCAGCGTCGCAGGTTCCGGCGCCTCGTCGCCGACCGCGCGCGGCCAGCTGATCTTGAGCGGCTCGCTGTGGGCCGCGATTTCGGGACCCACGATATCCGCCCAGCGCGAGATGATTTCGGTCGAGGCAAAACCCTGCGCCTTCATGACGTCGTTCAGGGTTGCGCCGAGCAGCTCCGAAAGCGGCCGGGGAAAACTGCGCGAGGGCTTGGTCATGAAGAGACGCCTTGTGCCATCGTGGGCGCCATGACCGTAGCAGTCCGAATGCCGCGGCGGAAGAAACGGATTGTGCCGGAGGCCGCCGACCTTCTTGCCTGGTACGACCGCCACGCCCGCGTACTCCCGTGGCGTGTGCGGCGCGGCGAGCGTGCGGACCCCTACCGCGTTTGGCTTTCCGAGATCATGCTGCAGCAGACCACGGTGAAGGCGGTCGCACCTTATTACGCGCGGTTTCTGGCGCGCTGGCCGACTGTCGACGCGCTTGCAGCCGCCAGTCTCGATGATGTACTGCGCGGCTGGGCGGGCCTCGGCTACTACGCGCGCGCCCGGAACCTGCATGCTTGTGCAAAAGAAGTCGTTGAGCGGCACAGCGGGGAATTTCCGGGTGATCTTGACGGACTGAGCGCTCTCCCCGGCATCGGCGACTACACGGCTGCGGCGATCGCTTCGATCTCGTTCGATTTTCCGGCGGTGCCGGTGGACGGAAATGTCGAGCGGGTGGTGTCGCGCCTGTTCGCAGTCGAACAGGAACTGCCGGCGGCCAAGCCTGCGATCAAACAGTTGGCGGCATCATTGCTGCGGACGGGGCGTGCCGGCGATTTCGCGCAAGCATTCATGGATCTTGGCGCCACGATCTGCTCACCAAAGCGTCCGGCATGTTCACTGTGTCCGTGGAACGCGGCTTGCACCGCCAATGCCCGCGGCGATCAGGAAACCTTCCCCCGCAAGGCGCCCAAGCGTGAGGGAAAATTGCGCCGCGGTGCCGCGTTCGTCGCGCTGCGTGCAGGCGAGGATGTGTTGCTGCGCCAGCGGCCCGAGAAAGGGCTCCTCGGAAGTATGACCGAAGTGCCGGGCACTGAATGGGCAAATGATTTCGATATCGCGCATTCGCTTAAATCAGCGCCGCGTCTGGGCCGCGCAAAATGGCGGCGGCGCCCCGGTGTAGTGCGGCATGTGTTCACGCATTTTCCGCTTGAGTTGACGGTCTTCGTGGCGCAGGTGCCGCGCGCGACGGCCGCGCCGAAAGGCGCGCGCTGGGTCAAGATCGGCGCGCTGCCGGACGAGGCCTTGCCGAATGTCATGCGCAAGGTCATTGCTCATGCATTCGATAAAAAAATCTCAGTTGAGGAACGTCATGCCTGAATGGACGCCGAGCACGCGTTATCCCGACCCCTCCATTACTTCTCTCGATAAGCGGTTCGATAAATACCGGGTGGTACTCACGCATGTGGAACGGCTGGCGAGCGGCACGCTATGGGGTGAGGGGCCGGTCTGGTTCGGCGATGCGCGCTGCCTGATCTGGAGCGACATCCCGAACAACCGGATGTTGCGGTGGGATGAAGAGACTGGTTCGACCGGCCTGTTCCGCAAGCCGTCCAACAACGCCAACGGCAATACCCGCGACAGGCAAGGCCGGCTGATAACCTGCAGCAAGACGACGAATGAGTACAACACAA
>CAVXLE010000006.1:0-722289 GCA_963762485.1 uncultured Pseudomonadota bacterium
AGTTCCGGAAGCGCGATGATGGGCAGGTCTTCGGGCAGGCGCTGCTTGCGCAACAGGTTGCGAAAGCGACTTCCACTGCGCGCCCGTCCTCGCCCGGTTCCTGCATGCGCGTGATGCCGGTGGCGAACCCGGCCGCATGCAGCAGGCGCAGGCCTTCGATGGCCTTGCGGAAATTCTTGAGGCCGCGCCCGGCATCGTGGCGCGCTTCGTCCGGGTAGTCGATGCTGACCCCGGAAGCTCAGGGCACCGTGGGCGGCGCAGGCTGAGCCAGGTGGTGCGCTCGCCGGATGAAGGGCGCAGTCCCATTGGTAAGCACCAGCGTCGGCCGCAGCCGCAGGGCGTGCAGCAGGATGGAGTGTATGTCCCTGAGTATCAGCGGCTCCGACCACCCGGTCAATGCGAATCGCCCGACGCCCAGGTGCTGCGATATCCAGTTGCGGGGCGATGTCGGCAAGCGTCAGCGGTTCAAGGCGCATGTCGCCGGGTCGGGACCCTTCATGACAGAAGGGGCAGCTGAGGTTGCAGGCCGTTCTGTAGGGTCCACAGCTCCCGGAAGGCAGAAAGCGAAAGGGTGGTTTCCATGGCGCGATGGCCGGCCGCCACCTAGCGCGCGCGCAGCACGCGCGCCTTGTCGCGTTGCCAGTCGCGCTCCTTTTCGGTGGCTCGCTTGTCGTGCTGTTTCTTTCCCTTGGCAAGTCCGATCCTCAATTTGGCGCGACCTGCCTTCCAGTACAGTTCCAGTGGCATCAGCGTGTAGCCGGCGCGTTCGACGGCGCCCACCAATCGGTCGATCTCGGCGCGGTTCAGCAGCAGTTTGCGCTGGCGGGTCGGAGTTGCGGTGACGTGCGTCGACGCCGATATCAGTGGCGCAGGTGTGCGCGCCGATCAGGAACACCTCGCCATGGCTGACCACGACATAGCTTTCGGCCGCTGCGCCCGGCCGGCGCGCAGCGACTTGACCTCCCAGCCCGGCAGCGCAAGTCCCGCCTCTAGCCGCTCCTCGATGAAGATAATCGTGGCGCGCCTTGCGGTTCTCGGTGATCAGCGCGCGCGCTGTCCTTGTCGTCTTTTGCCCGCGGCATTGTCGTCATGCTGCCATTATCCGCATGCGACAGGTACGCCGCTCGGCGCTGGTGGCCGCCAGCCCGGAGCGGATGTTCGAACTCATCAACGAGGTCGAACGTTATCCGGACTTCGTGCCGGGTTGCGCGGCGGCCGAGGTGCTGTAGCGCGATGCTGATTCGGAATGCGGGCGCGCTTGACCGTAGGCAGCGGGCCATTGCGCACTTCGTTCATCACGCGCAATCGGCTGCCTGGCGCCACATGCCGCATGGAACTGGTGGAGGGCCCGCTCCGCAGCCTTAGCGACAATGGCGGCTCGCGCCCGTGAAAGCCGGGCCGACGCGGTAGACGGTTGTCGTGTATCATTGGATCTGAACTTCGAAGCCCGGAGTGGCCTGACCGGCCTTGCACTGGGACCGGTCATCGAACGCAGGCCGTCATCTCTGGTGGATGCGTTTGTGGCCGAGCCGGGCTAGCTACGTCCTCAGCCGGCGTCCGCTGGCCGTCGGGGGTTTCCGGAGCCGCGGGTGTACCGGAATCAGTGCGTTGGGCAGGGCTGCAGGGGTCGCACCGGCATTGACCGGGGGACCCTTGGGGGCATCCAGTGCTTCCGGCGGCAGGGTGTTGGGGGGCTTTTCAGGCTCCGGCGGCTTGTCGACGTGGTCGACCTTCTCGTCCTTGAAATACACCGTCACGCGAAGCTGTCGGCAGCGGAGCGTGTGTATTTGGCGTAGTAGTAGTAGTCCCAGCGGTCGAGGTCGAAGCCGTTGGGAATCATCGGGGTACCCAGCAGGAATGCCACCTGTGAACGCGTCATGCCGGGTTCCAGCTGGTCCACCTGCTTCTTGTCCAGGAAATTGCCCTGCTGGATAGGCATGCGATAGACGCAGGCTGAGCTGGCCGGCAGCAGGCCTGCCAGCAGCAAGGCAGAAGACGCTTTGGGTACCGTTCGCATGGCTCTCATCGTGGATGTAGAATGCGTCATATTACCTGAGATGGAGCCCACCCAATTGGAAGGCAAGGATCTAAGAAACGCGGGGCTGAAGGTCACGCTGCCACGCCTGAAGATCCTCGAGATCCTTGAGGGCGGCGGGGCGCGCCACAAGTCTGCGGAAGACATCTACAAGGCACTGCTCAGCTCCAATGAGGACATAGGGCTGCGCGACGGTTTACCGCGTGCTGACGCAGTTCGAGGCCGCCAGCCTCGTGACCCGGCACCATTTCGAAAACGGCATGGCCGTATTCGAGCTCAACCGGGGCTCGCATCACGATCACATCGTGTGTCTTGACTGCGGCAAGGTCGAAGAGTTCATGGATGCTGGCATCGAAGAACGCCAGGATTCGATCGCGAAGCAGCACGGCTTCGAAATCGAGGACCACTCCATGGTGATCTACGGACACTGCCGCAAGGCGGATTGCCCCAGCAAGACTGCCACTTCCCGGAAGGTCGAAAAACCCTAGCGGCGGATTCTTGCCGTATCCGACGTGGAACTGGCCGCGGGAGCCGACAGCATTTCGCGCGCGTGCGCCAATGCCTTGTCGCTGACCTGGATTCCGCCCAGCATCCGCGCCAGTTCCCGAACGCGTTCCTCGCCCGCCAGGTCGACCACGCTGGTGCGGGTGGTCTTGCCATCGGTCAGCTTCACGACACGCAGGTGATGATGACCCTGGGATGCGACCTGCGGCAGGTGGGTCACGCAGAACACCTGGCCGCGGGAACCCAGGGCACGCAGCTCCTTGCCCACGATTTCAGCTACCGCACCGCCGATGCCCGCATCCACTTCGTCGAACACCATTGAGCGTGCGGCGCCGGCCAGGCAGGCCACCTGGATGGCCAGCGACAGGCGCGACAACTCTCCGCCCGACGCTACCTTTGCAAGCGGCCGCAGGGGCTGGCCGGGATTGGCCGTGACCCGGAACTCGACCTGGTCAAGGCCATGCGACTGGGGCTCGGCGGAGGCATGTGGCGCCACTTCCACCTGGAAACGCCCGCCGGTCATCCCCAATGTCTGCATGCGGGCGCTGATTTCCTTGCCGAAGGTGCGGCCAGTAGTGGTGCGCGAAGCCGAAAGCTGGTGGCCAGGTCCCGGTAGGTGGCCAGGGCTTCTGCCTGCTGGCGGCGCAGGGCACTGACGTCCTGTTCCACAGTCTCCAGCGCGGCCAGCTCCGACCGCAGCGCAGCCTGGCGTTCAATGAGTTCGGCCACCGGTACCCGGTGCTTGCGCGCCAGGTCTTCGGCCGCCGCCAGGCGCTTCTCGACGGCCGACTGGCGCGCGTTGTCCAGGTCAAGGGACTCGGCGTAGCGCCCCAGTTCTCGCGCGGCCTCGTTGACACGGATGGACGCTTCGTCCAGCAGTGTCATCACTCCGCCCAGTGCGGGGTCGATGGCCTGCAGCGGGCGCAGGGCCGACTGAGCGCGGGCGAGGCTGGACTGCGTGGTCTCGGCATCCCCGTCGTACAACAGCTGTGCGGCCTGCTGTGCGCCTTCAATCAGCCTGCCGCGACTTCCCAGTCGCGCAGCTTCCGCATGCAGGGCAGCGATTTCCCCGGGCTTCAGCGCCAGGGCCGCCAGCTCGGACTCCTGGAACCGGATCATTTCGAGCTTTGTGTCGCGCTCGCGCAGCGAGGATTCGATTTCCAGCTGCCGGTTGAGCAGCCCCAGCCAGGTGGCGTGCGCCGCCTGCACCTGCGTTGCCAGAGGTTCGAGCTTGCCGTAGGTGTCGAGCAGTTCGCGCTGTGCATTGCCGCGCAGCAGCGACTGGAATTCGTGCTGGCCATGCACGTCCAGCAACAGTCCCACGATGTCACGCAGCTGCTGCACCGGTATGGCCTGGCCGTTGAGGTAGGCACGTGACCGGCCGTCCAGTCCGACCACCCGGCGGACCAGCAGTTCGTCTTCCGCCTCGATGGACTGTTCCTCAAGCAGGGCGCGCAGTTCCTTCGGGGCATTGCGAATGTCGAAGGTGGCTGCGACTTCAGCGCGTTCGGCACCGGCGCGGATCTGGTCGACGGCTGCGCGCGCACCACTGACCAGCGTCAGGGCGTCAACGATGATGGACTTGCCCGCTCCGGTTTCCCCGGTGAGGACAGTCAGGCCAGGAATGAAGTCGAGCTCCACGGCATCGACAATGGCCAGGTCCCGGATTTGCAGGTGCGTCAGCATGGTCGAGTCCGGATTCTCACCTCTGGAAGTCCGCGCCGCCGCGACCCCAGTGCAATTTTGAGCGCAGCAGGCGGAAATAGTCGTATCCGGGCGGGTGCAGGAGCGTGATGCGATGCGCACTTGGAGCAATCTGCAGCTGGTCGGCGGGCGGATCGGCTTGGTGTAGGAGACCGAGAGAGAGCTGACCGGCGCATAGGTCCCCGTGACGCGCTTGGGGTGCTTCAGACATCCGTCAGGGTCCAGTCAGGAAAAAACAGTTCCGGCGTGTTGTTGGCAAAATCGTAATAGCGGTAGCTGAGTTTCGATTTCAGCTCGGGGGTGATTTGAGTTGTCACCATGTTGTTGGAGAGGAACGTGTTGATCTGGCCGTTCAGGCTCGAGGCCGGCAGCGGCGTAGGCGCACCGAGCACCGTGTTGCCGGCGTTGGTGAAGATGACCGGACTGATGGACGGGATGAACGACATCGTCCTGCCGCATCCAGGTGTACGAAACCGTACCCATGTAGCGGCTCTTGAACGGCAGATCCGCGGCGAGCGTCGAATTGACGCTATGCCGAGATCGTTGGGCCACAGCGTCATCAGAGCGAGCGGGCTGGACGGTGAGCCGTTGCGCGCGCATTCGCCGACGCCGGTGAGGCCTGTTGCCGTAGCGCAGAACGGATTCTGCACCGTATAGGAACTCTGGGCTTCTTCGAGATAGAGCCGTTGTAGCCCAGCTTGAAGGTGAAGATGCTCCAGCCCCGACGCCTTTGTATTCGCCGTTTACGCCGAAGTTCTGGGTCGTGTCATCGACCGGCTTTGGTACCTGCGCCGCAACGCCGGACGTTCCGGGTGAAAAAGACAACGCCTTCCACCTGGAGCCCCGAGCGGTGCATGTTCGAATAGTTGGCGTTGATGTCCCAGGCGTCGGTCGGGGTCCAGCGGAACGCAACCGCCGCGGTATCGCGCCGGATGCCAATGTCCGTGGTGTAAAGATTATTCGTGATGTCGCGCTGGATAGCGGCTCGTTGCGCCGCTGAAGGGTTGCCGCTGATCCTGGTCGGCTGCTGGCCCAGGACCTTGTACACCCGGCATCACCGAACAAAGTGTTCGACAACCCGGAAGGCAGAACGAGGGAGGATCCGCCCAGCCCCGAATACAGCGTCTGCGCATTGGCGCCGTAAATGTGCGGCGTCTGATCCCAGCCAACATCGAAGTAATACTCCACCTGCCTTCGAGAAGCCGCCTTCGTAGCGCTGATCGTTGTAGCCGACATTGTCGGCCCAGATATCGAAGTTATAGAGGCCATCCTTGGTCTCGGCCATTGAGCCAACCATCGCCGAATACGCCAGGCTTTATATCGCTGTACTCGTAGTACTTGCCGAGGCTCTGGCTTGACTCGCGATACCGTCCTTGTTCGGATCGTTGGCGAAGAAGCGCCCCCCGAACTCGACATCACCGTGATAAACCCACCACGTGTCGGCGACTGATGGGGCGGCCTTCGTGGCCATTTCCGCCGCCGCTGCAGGTAACGTCGCCTCCGCTAGGAGCAACGATCCTACGACCGTTGAGAGAACGACTAGCCTTTTCATCTCACTCGCCCCCCGGGCAATTACGTCTTCATCGAAGTCGACGCTCAACATCCATCAGCGATGCAGCAGCGGTCCTGATGGGCTGTTGGTACCGTGAACTTCGGTATGGCAGTTCTGGCACTGGCGGCTGATCGACTGCAAGGCCAGTGGGCCGCTGGTCGTCCCGTGACCAAAGGCGTGACACTCGGTGCACAACCGCGGCCGCGAGACCTTCAGCAGGTATTCATTCACTGAGCCGTGCGGATCGTGGCAATTCAGGCAGTTCTCGCGCACGGGAGTGTGCTCGAACAGGAATGGCCCGCGCTTCTCGGCATGGCACTTGTAGCAATTGTCGTTGATTGAGTTCTCGCGCAGCATGGCTTGAGCGGGTCGCGCTGCCGTGGCGGTTGGTGGCAGTCCGAGCACACCATTTCGCCTTCGCGCAGCGGCATGTGCGACGTGCGGAACAACTGAGCACGCCTGTCCTTGTGGCACTGGAAGCAAGTGTCGGGTTCGAATGCTGTCTTCATCTGGAACTTGCGCGACACCTGTTTCATGACGGTGTGGCAGTTCGTACACATCAGACCGCGCGTTTCGTGGGTGCTGCCGTTCCAGTAGGTGCGATCACCGCGTTGATGGCAGGTGAGGCAGATAGCGTTGTTTTCGTCGGCAGTGCGCGATTGATCTTCCGGCCGGAACGCGATAATCCGCCCACGCCGCGCCCGCCGCCGGCCTTCACGTGTGCCGACCCAGGACCGTGGCAGTTCTCGCAATCGAATTTGCCTTTTTGCGTCTTTCCGATCCGGCCCATCAGCGTGTGGCTGAACGATTCAGCCTGCGTCGCATGGCAGGTCACACAAACCTTCGCTCCGACAAAGCTGGCCTCGACAGGTCGCCTGGTTTCGTTCCTCCGGCTACCGGGCCTTTCTTTGGTGCCGCAGAAGGCTGTGCGGAGGAGCCCCCTTGACGCGAAAGAAGTTGAGCAGGTTGTCCGCATCTCTCCCGCCAATTTCGGCAGGCTTGCGGTCGACTTGGCTGATCAGCGCCAGATCCGGTCCGTAAATTCGCGGCGCGCAGCGCCGCAATTGTGGCGTCTATTGATTCTTTTGGTACGACGTTGATGGAGCTTTGACCAAGCGCGCCGGCCGTCTTGCGCTCCGTACCAATCGATTGAGCATATTCGCGTAATGCTGAAAGTTATCAGCGCTGACATTCGTTTCAACGGCACTCGCCGTCGCAACGAAAGCGCTCATCGCCAACCAGGAAATTCCAAAGGCCGCGGCAAGCAACGACATCTGACGATGGCGCATAACGCGAGCACCGCGCATGCGAACGAACCCCCATCGGTACAAATGCGAAACGGCACGGTCGCTACTGACCGAACGAAACATCCCCCACCCCCTGCCCAGCACAACTAAAATCATTTTCTGCTTATATTTATTCTAGGCAAGCGCTAAAAAAATTTACACCAAGAATATTTTGCTGTGTGGCTTTGATGTTGCTCAAGGCGCCGAATTTATTTTTGGCATGCATCGTGCCTTCTGCTTTGCGGCTCCGGATAACAACATATTGATTCTGTTTACTTTTTTGGAGACCGGCTACGAGGCGTGTAATAACAGATGGTGATGAATGCGGTAAGAATGTATTCCGCTATTTTCAGCACGCCACCCTTGCAATCTTGAGCTTGTGGAGCAGTGTTACTGAGCTACACTTTTTATTGGGGCGAAGGAAAAGAGGTTTCCAATGGTTCACTCGGCAACTAACGGCAGGTCCAATGCATTTCGTATTGTGCGTTGCGTGGCGGCAGGCATCGGGGCGCTGCTGCTGGTCGGCGCAACAGCCGTTTTGACCACACCGACACCGGCGAATGCAAAGCCGGAATTTGCGGCACAGACCGGTTTGCCGTGCGGGCAATGCCATTCGAACCCGGCTGGCGGTGGCAAGCTCAAGGCCTTCGGCGAGAAGTTCAAGGAAAATGGCTTCAAGGTGAAGAAGTAAGCCCAACAATTCTTCCTGCGACATCCGGATGAAGGCGGGCTATTAACGCCCCGCCGGGACATTGCGAGCAGTTCGCCCGTCGCGCGTTCCGCCGGCGTCGGTGGTGATTTGGTAGAATAGTACATGATCCTGTGGCTAATCCTGGCATTGATGACCGCGGCTGCGATTTTCGCTGTTATCTGGCCGCTCGCGCAAAACCCCAAGGCGGTCCGCTCGGGCAGCGATGTTGTCGTCTATCGCGATCAGTTGGATGAGGTTGATCGCGACCTGGCGGCAGGTGCGATCGGCAAGGCCGAAGCTGAAGCGGCCCGCGTTGAAATCTCCAGGCGCTTGCTTGTTGCGGCTGACCTTGCGAAGGCGGCGTCAGCCGCAATTCCGGCCGCAACCGCGTGGCACCGGCGCGCGAGCGCCATTGTCGCTGTTCTGTTGCTGCCGATTGGAGCTGGCGGTCTTTATCTTCGATTAGGCTCGCCGGGACTTGCGTCTGAGACACTCGTCGCGCAGGCCGACGTGCAGCCCGATCGGCAGACATCGATCGAAAATCTGGTCGCCAGGGTCGAGGAGCACCTGAAAAGTAACCCCACGGACGGCCGCGGCTGGGAAGTTCTGGCGCCGGTCTATATGCAGATCGGTCGCTACGCGGAGTCAGTGCGCGCCTGGCGTAATACCTTGCAGTTCCTTGGTGAAAGCGCGGATCGCGAAGCCAATCTCGGCGAGGCCTTGATGGCGGAAGCGAACGGAACCGTGACGGCGGATGCTCAGGCTGCTTTCGCTCGCGCAGTGACTTCTCGACGGCACCACTGTAAGTGCCCGGTATTATCTCGGCATCGCCGCCGAGCAGGATGGCAGGCGCGAGGAAGCCGCTAAAATCTGGCGCGACCTCATTGCAGAGGCTCCCGCCGGGGCTCACTGGGTAAGCGATGTCCGTGCCGCACTGACCCGCGTCGAGGGCAAACCCGGCGCGCCCTTGTCCGGCCCGAGTCCGGCTCAGCCGGCGGGCACCGTGAAGCAGCCGCCGGACCAACAAACGGCGATGATCCGCGGAATGGTCGAAGGGCTAGCCGAGCGCTTGAAGAAGGACGGCACTGATCTCGACGGCTGGGTAAAGTTGGTTCGCTCTTACAAAGTTCTCGGCGAAGCGGACAAGGCCCAATCCGCAATCAACGATGCCCAGCATGCGCTGGCAGATGATCCGGACAAACGGCAGCGGCTGGACACCGCGCTCAAGGAGCTTGAAGGCAACGCCGACACCGCTGCGGCGGATTCATCCATTCAACCATCAAACCCGTCGGCCGCGCCCCCACAACATGAGGGCGAGACGATCCCGAATATGGTGGATCGACTTGCGGAACGCTTGAAAAAATCCGGCGCCGATCCGGAGGGGTGGATCATGCTTACGCGTTCCTATCTCACCCTTGGTGATAAGGACAAAGCGGCTGCAGCCATCAAGGATGCTCGCGCTTCGCTCGTCAATGATCCGGCCAAGTTGCAGCTGTTCAATGAAGCGCTGCAGCGGTTCAAGATCGATAAATCCGCAAACATAGCATCAGCAACACCGGCTCCTGCCACCGTAAAATCGCCCGTCCCCGCCCAAGACAACGGTCAAACGGACGAGATGATTCGCAGCATGGTGTCGCGGCTTGCCGCCCGCCTGAAACAGGATGGGTCAGACTTCGATGGCTGGATGCGGCTTGTGCGCTCTTACGTGGTCTTGGGCGAGCACGACAAGGCTTTGAGTGCTGCGGCTGATGCGCGTCAGTCTATCGGTGCCGATGCCGACAAACGTCGGCAGTTCGATAATTTCGTAAAGTCTCTGGGCCTCGATGGTTAACCAATGTCCGAAAAACACGCATACTGAGCGGCATCGAATCGCTTGATACAAATCAAACCCCTGACCGAAAATATGATTTTCAATATAATACTGGCGGTTCCCAAGCCTCGTCTCGGATTAGGGTCTTCAATTACGCGGCTTGAATGGAAATAGGAGAATCACATGAAAAGGCGGCCTCTGCTGTTCATGAGCGTTGTCGCGCTTGGCGTGGGAATCGTTACAAGCGCCGGCATTATGAACGCTCAAAACGCATGCGCAGCGGAAGAGATTGTCAGCTTCAAGGAAGACATTCTCCCGCTTTTGAAATGGCGCTGCTCTTCGTGCCATGAACCGGGCGGCGCAGGCTATGAAAAGAGCGGTTTGGATTTGACGAGCTACGCCGGCGTGATGAAGGGCACCAAATTTGGCCCCATGATTATCCCTCGCGAGCCGGAAAGCAGCAATTTGATGTTATTGTTGGATTGGCGCGCTTCACCAGCCTTGCGCATGCCGCACGGTCGAAAGCAACTTTCGAGTTGCGACCGCAGCAGCATCCGCACGTGGATCCGGCAAGGCGCAAAGGATAACTGATCCAGCGAGCGCAGTTTAGGTATCCATGGACTGCGTATCACTCGCGCGCCCAGCCAAGTACTCGGCATGACTCCGATATGCGCCCGCTCGAAAACGAACGCGTTTGCGTGGCCGTCAGCGTGGACAATTTCAAAAAGACGGGCGCCGGTGTTCCGACCTATTCGAAGCCCTCATAGCCACAATCGGCCTTTTGCAATTCTGAAGCCTTACGCAACCAATAAATTCGGAAGAAATTCTTCGGCGAGTTCGGCATCGGGTGTTGTCTTTTCAACTGCATTGTCCGTTGTCTCGAATTCATAGCTGCAAATCGGACATCGCCAAATGTGGACACATCCGCCGTCACCTACATTCTCTGACCATTCAGGCGCGATCAACGTCCAGCCGCACTGAGAGCATTTTGCGCGGCGCGCAGCAGTGCTCGCTATATCCAATTTCTCGATTTTTGTTTCTGACATGTGGACGATCCCCGTTGCTGCCGAGGTGGACGCTCTCGACCAGCCTAAACACAACGCAGCTGCTCAAGAGCGTCCCCGGTTGCACATCAAAGAAAGTCTGAAGCTCCCCAGCAAGGACCTGCCTCGACGTGCATAAAAATAAGAGATCTCATTCAGGCGAGCGGCATTGATGTGGATCAAGTGAACTTCTGTTGAAGTTCAACCGTCAGCGCGGCCATATCGCTGGATAAAGATAATCCGGCCGGCGCGGCCGCCTCTCGCCATCACGAGGGATCTGCAACAGTCTGATCGTACAATCGTCGCGAGGCGGCAGACCGCATTGCGCATTTCGCTCACAGTCCCCGCAATTGATTTGCGACGATACACGCGGCACTACGAGACTTTCTAGCGCCTTGAGCAACTTCCGTAGTGGCTCAGCTTTGCTCATTATTTATACCTGCAATTCGCGCCTACCGATTTTATTTTTTTACCAATCACGATTTTGCCCGCCTTGATCCAGGTCAATTGCTGTTGGCTTGCGTACAGGATCTGCCAATTGACGCAAATCAATGCGAATACGTGAATATCAAAGCATCTACGAGGCAATTCAACGAAAGGGGTTTTCTCATTGGTGGAGCGGGAAAATGAACGCTGCCGATGTCATGGTCTCGAATGTTATCACCGTCCGTCCCGATACCTCAGTGGCGGAAATTGCAGAGATATTGCTGACCAACCGTATTAGCGGGGTGCCGGTGGTTGATGAAGCTGGCGCTCTATTAGGAATCATCAGTGAGGGCGACCTCATTCATCGTGTGGAAGTAGGCACAGAGCGGCGGCGATCGTGGTGGCTCGAGTTGCTATCTGGCAAACAAATATTGGCGCATGAGTTCATCAAGGCGCATGCTCGCAAGGCTGCAGATCTTATGACGCATCCGGTCATCACAGTGAAACCCGACACGCCCTTGAGCGACCTGGCTTGTCTTCTCGACAAGCATAGGATCAAGCGAGTACCGGTCACAGAGAATGGGAAGCTCGTTGGAATTGTGAGTCGAGCCAATCTCGTTCAGGCACTTTTCAATCCACGACAGGCGATTGCATCGGAAAAAACAATCACAAATTCAGCCTTACGCGAAAAAATACTCGCGCAATTGCGATTAGAGCCGTGGTGGCCCAGCGATGTTAACGTCATTGTTGATGACGGAACAGTCGAACTGTGGGGAGTTGTCGAATCCCAGGTCGAAAAGGATGCGATCAGGGTCGCGATTGAAGGAACGCCTGGCGTGCATTCTATTTCCAACCATCTCTCAGTTCACCAACGCATCTCGCATCTATAGTGAGAAGGCCTGCGCGCAAGCGCGCGATGCTCGCTTTGTACCCCAAAGCGGACATTGCACCGCAGCATGCCGTTTGCCCGTAGCGCTTGGAAACAGCTCCCGCCAATACTGATCTGGTTGGCCAGTCTTCTCTTCGGCCGTCGCGCCGAATGTCATACAATATATGAATGGGGAGGGTGCGATGAAAATCAAAATTACAATAACAGCTGCACTGATTGCCGCGCTGCCGATATTTTCAACAGCAGGCGACGCTGATGCGCAAAGCGGTTACCCGGAGCGCGCGGTCAAAATGGTCGTCGGCTATCCGCCAGCGGGACCGGTGGACATTATCGCACGGGTCATGAGCGACAGACTGGCTGAACTTTGGCATCAGTCGGTGGTGGTCGAAAACGTTTCCGGCGCCGGCGGCAACATCGCGGGTGATCGCGTCGCAAAGGCCGCCCCTGACGGTTACACGCTTCTGGTGGCGACAAACGCCCAGATCGCCGTCAATCCAAGCCTCTACGCTAAAATGACGTACGACCCGGCCAAAGATCTGATGCCGATTACGCAGGCGGTCTACTCACCCAATATTCTCGTCGTTCCCAATGACGTGCCCGCCAAAACCGTGCCGGAGCTGGTCGCCTATGCGCGCTCGCATACCGGAGAAAAGCTGACCTTCGCCTCCGCCGGCGTAGGAACGACGCAGCACCTTGCTGGCGAACTATTCAAGGCTATGGCGCACATCGATATCCAGCATGTGCCTTATCGCGGCGCCGCGCCCGTTATCACGGACCTGCTGGGCGGACGCCTCACCATGTACTTCGGCGCAATCTCGCCTTTGATTCCTCTGGTGCGGGAAGGCAAGGTACGTGCGCTGGCCGTCACGTCGGCCAAGCGCTTCGGGGCGTCGCCCGATTTGCCGACCATGATCGAGGTCGGCTATCCGGGCTTTGTGTCAATCCTCTCGATCGGCCTGATGGCGCCTACCGGAACATCGCCCGTGATCATCGAGAGAATTCACCGGGACACAGTGAAAATCCTTGCCCTGCCGGACGTGCGCAAAAAGTTGAGCGATATCGGCATGGAAGTAATTGGTAACTCGCCTTCCGAGTTCGCCGCCGCCATCACGGCAGAGACCCCGCAATGGGCGAAAGTCATCAAGGACGCTGCGATCAAAGCAAGCAACTAGAGAAGATTTCGCCGCAATTTGATCGGAGACCCTTATTTCCATAGGCGAAAGGCGACGCGGCAGTCGTGATTGATGCGTTCACGTGAACGCATATTTCTGCCAGTCAATGTCGGCGAGCCTTTGCCGATTGAAATCACGCCAGAGAAACTCTAACCATGTCATATCTCGTTAAATGTTGCGTACCCGGTCATGAAAGCAGCGCCATTTGAGTATTTCCGCGTCGCTGACGTGGACGAAGCCTGCGCGCTGCTCGCTGCCGACGAGAACGCGCGCGTGATCGCCGGCGGGCAGACGCTGGTGCCGATGATGGCGATGCGGCTGGCCCGACCGGCGCGGCTGGTCGACATCGCCCGCATCCCCGCGCTCTCCTATATTCGCGAGGACGTTGGCACAGTGGCCATCGGCGCCACCACGCGGCAATGCCTAGTCGAGCGCGACGCGCTGGTCGCGGCGAAGCTGCCGCTGCTGGCGCGCGCGGTCGGCTTCATCGGACACGCGGCGACGCGCGCGCGTGGCACCGTCGGCGGCTCGCTCGCCCATGCCGATCCGGCGGCGGAGCTGGCGCTGATTGCGGTCACGCTCGATGCGGTGTTGAGCTATCGCGCCGCTGACAAGACAACCGACATTCCGGCGCGCGAATTCTTCATCGGGGCGATGGTCACCGCGCTGCCGGAGGGCGCCATGCTGACCGGCGTGCGCATTCCGTTGTGGTCCGGCAAGATCGGCGTCGGCTTTCATGAAGTCAATGCGCGGCAGAGTGACTTCGCCTTTGTGGCAGCGGCGGCGCAGATTGAACTCAGCGACGACGATAGAGCGAAGCGCATCGCCATTGGCGTCGGCGCCGCGACCGATTTCCCAATCCGCCTGGAAAGTGCTGAAAAGCAATTGGCAGGCACGGCGCTTGACGAAAGCAGGGTGAAAGACGCGGTGCGCGCGGCGCTCGCCGACATCGAACCGCTCGACGACCTGCATGCCTCGGGCGATTACCGGCGGCGGGTGGCGGCGACGCTGGCCGCGCGCGCAGTCGCCGACGCCTACGCCCATGCGCAAGGAAAAAAGCATGCGCATTAAGCTCACCGTCAACGGCACCGAACACACGCTCGACGTCGAGCCGCGCACTACGCTGCTCGACACCTTGCGCGATTATCTCGATCTCAAGGGCGCACATGCCGGCTGCGAGCACGGGGTCTGCGGCGCCTGCACCGTGCTGGCCGACGGCGTCGCGGTGCGCTCGTGCCTGATGTTCGCACCGCAGGCCGAAGGCGTGGCCATCACCACCGTCGAGGGCGTCACCCCTGGCCCCGGCGAATTGTCGCCGATCCAGGACGCCTTCTGCGAAACGCACGGCATGCAGTGCGGCTACTGCACGCCAGCTATGGTGCTGACCGCGCACGCGCTGCTCGCCGACAATCCGGCGCCGACGCGCGAGCAGATCGTCGAAGCGATCTCCGGCAATATCTGCCGCTGCACCGGCTACGCGCAGATCATCGAGGCGATCGCGCTCGCCGCTGAGCGCATACGGGGCGCCAACCGGCCGAAGGACGCCCGCACATGAGCGGGACGCACCACCGCTACGTCTCGGCCGACCGTCGCGTGCGCGAGGACCGCCGCTTCGTGGTCGGCAAGGGCAAGTTCGTCGCCGACATCGATCTGCCCAATACCAAACACATCGCGCTGGTGACCTGCCCGCACGCGGCCGCGCGCATCAAGCGAATCGACAAGCGCGCGGCGCTGGCCATGCCCGGCGTGCACTACGTCGTCGACGGGCGCGAACTGGCGGAAGCGACGCTGCCGCTGATGACCGGGCTCGACACGCCGAACGTGCCGCGAAGGCCGCTGGCGCTCGACGTCGCGCGCTATTCCGGCGAATGGGTCGCGGCCGTGGTGGCCGATACGCGGGCGCAGGCCGAAGATGCAGCCGAGGCGATCGAGATCGACTACGAGCCCCTGCCCTTCGTACTCGACGCCGAGCAGGCCCTGGCCGGCGGCCCGCTGGTGCACGAGAAGCACGGCTCCAACGTGCTGCTCGACAAGACCTTCGTCTGGGGCGAGGTCGACAAGGATTTCGCCGCGTCCCCGCGCAAGCTGTCGCTGCGGGTGAAATGGGGCCGCTCCTCGACGGTGCCGATCGAGACCTTCGGCGTGGTGGCGAGCTGGGACCCGTGGCGCGAAATCCTCGACGTCTATGCCTCGATCCAGATGCCGCGCTACGCCGACCAGATCGGCGCCGCGCTGAAGATCCCGAGCTCCTCGGTGCGCGTGCACTATGACGTTGATGTCGGTGGCAGCTACGGCGTCAAACGCGGGATCAAGAATACCGTGCTTGCCGGCTACCTCGCGCGTCGGCTCGGCATGCCGATACGCCTGATCGAGGACCGCCTCGAAAATATGCGAGGTGGTGACGCACACGGGCCAGAACGGCTGTTCGACGTGGAGGTGGCGTTCGACGATAATGGCATCGTGCGCTCGATGAAAATGCGCGCGCTGGAAAATCTCGGTGCTTATGCTGGCCGTTCGCCGTTCCAGCTCGGCAAGCCGATCGGCTCCATCGTGGGACCGTACAAGATCAAGAGCGTGCAGTACCGCGCCGTCGCGGTGGTTACCAACAAGACCACGCAGGACGCCGTGCGCGGCTTCGGCCAGGGGCCGACCAATCTCGCGATCGAACGCGTCATGGACGAGGTTGCCAACGTGGTCGGCCTTGATCCGCTGGAGATTCGCCGGCGCAACCTGATCCGCCACGAGGAATTCCCCTATTTGATCCCCAGCGGCACGACCTACGACAGCGGCGACTATCACACCGTCATCGATAAGGTGCTGGCCGACACCAACTACGAAGCGCTGAAGAAAGAGCGCGACCGGCTGCGTACCGAAGGCAAGCTCGCCGGCATCGGCATCGCGGCGTGCCTGGAGCCCTCCGGTGGCAATGCCACCTTCGAGGCACTGCTCAACCCGGCGATCACCACTTCGACCTTTATGGATTCCTGCCGCATCAATGTGGACGGCATGGGCGCCATCACCGCCACCATGCACACCACCTCTTCCGGCCAGGGCCACGAGACGCTGGTCGGCACGGTGATCGGCGAGGTGCTGCAGCTAGATCCCGACTTGATCCGGGTGGCGCGGCCCGATTCATTGAACTCGCTGCCGAGCGGCACGCCAGTCGGCAGCCGCATGGCGATCATGCTCGGCGGCGCGGCCTTCCACGCCGCGCACAAGCTCAAGGCCAAATTGACCGCCATCGCCGCGCATGATCTCGGCATTCCGGCCGAGCGCGCGGTCTACGAGCAGGGCAGCGTCTTCGACCGCAATGCGCCGCAAAATAAGCGGACCTGGGCGGAGCTGGTGCAGATCGCGCACCGCAATATCCACCGCATGCCGAAGGATCTCGAACCGGGGCTCGCGGTGAGCCATATCTACGAGGTGCCGACCGGCGGCACGCCGCCGACGGCGGACGGACGCGTGCAGATGTATCCCTGCTTCTCATTCGAATTCCATCTGATCCTGCTGTCGATCGATCCCGATATCGGCGCGCCGAAAATCCTGCGCTATCGGCTTGGGCACGACTGCGGCACGCAGATCAATCCGAAGATCGTACGCGGCATGACCATGGGCGGCATCGCGCACGGCATAGGTGCCGCGCTGCACGAGGAATTTGCCTATAACGACGACGGCCAGCTGATCGCTCAGACCTTCATGGACTATCTGCTGCCCTCCTCGCACGAAGTGCCGGTGGTCGACATCATCGATCATGAGACACCTTCGCCGCACACTGTGTTCGGCCAGAAGGGGTCGGGAGAATCGGGCTATCTCGGCGCGCCGGCTGCGCTCGCCAATGCGGTCAACGATGCGCTCAGGCCGCTTGGCGTTACCATCAACACGCTGCCGCTCAAGGTTTCCAAGCTTGGCGACCTGATCGCCGAAGCGCGCCAAAAAGGACAGTGAATGATCGTCGATTGCCATGCGCATCTGGTACCGCCCGATTTACTCACCGCGATCCGCAAGGACGCGGCGAAGTTTCCCAATGTGCGACAGATCGAAGACGGCGGCTCGCTCGCCCTCGCCTTCGCCGGCGGCAAGCCGACGCGACCGGTGTCCAAGCCGTTATCGGATATTGCTGGCCGCGTGGCCTGGTTGGCCAAGCAAGGCATCGACAAGCAAGTGGTCGGCGGCTGGGTCGACATGTTTGGTTATGAGCTGCCCGGCGCCGAAGCCGAAGCCTGGAGCCGTCTCGCCAATGACGCTCTGCTCGCTGCAGCCAAAGCCGAACCGCGGTTTGTCCCGCTCGCGACTGTCCCGCTCGGTGACGGCCAACGTGCCGCCGCTGTGTTGAAGGACGCAATTGCCGCAGGCTTTCCAGGCGTCATGATCGGCACGCTTCCGCGCGGCATCGGCAGCACGCTTGATGCGACCGACCTCGAGCCTTTTTGGAAAGTTGCGGATGATACGGGTGCAGTCATTCATGTTCATCCCAGTTTCGACGCCGGCGACGTTCGCGTGAACGATTTTGGCCTTGCCAACGGGCTCGGTCGCATCACTGATGCAGCTGTCGCCGTGGCGAGGCTGATTTCGGCAGGTCATATAGCGCGATACAAGAACGTGAAATTCTTTGCACCCATGGGTGCGGCCGCTTTGCCCTTTGTGATCGGGCGACTCAAACGCAATCATGCGATTACGCCCGGGATCGGCGATCCGGCCGAGGCCTTGGCACTCATCTATACAGACACCATCCTGCACGACGTTCGCGTGCTAAAATTTGTAGTTGAGATCATGGGGACGCAGCGCCTGATGATGGGTTCCGACATGCCGTTTCCGATTGGAGATACGGAGCCTACAAAAATCGTCGCCGCAGCCGGCCTGACCGCCGCGCAAACGGCTTCGATAAACGGTGGACTGGCTGCGCGATTATTCCGGATTCAATGACGCCATGTCTGTGCAATGCCCAATAAGATAGACGCTTGAGGGAGGATTCACATGACGAAAAGGTCTACTCCGATGCGATGGGCGCTTGGTGCGCTCGCTGCGCTTTCGCTTGTGGCACTCAATGCAACGCCAGCCGCCGCGCAGGCGCCGGCCAAGGTCACTATCGTGATCTTCGGCTTTCCCTCGCTTGGCGCCTTCATGCCGCCAGTGATCAAGGCCAAGAAACTGGACGCCGCGCACGGGCTCGATATCGAGTTCGTCGAACGCCCGCCGGACGCTTACACCACCCAATTCAACTCCGGCGAGTTCAAGGTTGGCGGTAGCGCTGCGGTGCTTACTGTCGGCCTCGCCGACGCACGCGGCGTGAAGGTGAAGTATCTGTTCAACCTGTTCGACTTCTGGGGAACGGTCGTCACCTCACGGCCGGAGGTTAAGAACGTGAAAGACCTGGAAGGCAAGCAGCTCGCCGCCGCAGCATCGACCACAAATTTCGTGATGTTCGAGTTCTTCGCCAAGAAGCTCGGCATGGATCCGGCAAAGGTGCAAGTAATCAACACCGCGCCGCCTGGTCTGGTGGGCTATGCGCTGGCCGACCGCGCCGATGCTATTCAGCTTTGGGAGCCGGCCTATACGCTGTTGAAAGCAAAAAAGCCGGATATCCGCGCTCTCGATACCAGCATCACGACCACCTGGAAGAGTTTCGCCGGTGGCGAGCGCATTCCGTATCTTGGAGTCGCAGCGCATAACGACTGGATCGAGCAGAACCAGGCGTTAATCCCCAAGCTCTATGCGACCTACAAGGAGGCCGGTGAGTTCATCGCCAAGAATCCGGAGGAAGCGGCGGCGCTGATTGCGCCAAAATCGACGCCCGAGGACCGCGCGGCGCTGGTCTCTCTGATCAAGGCCAACGACCGGCTCGGCATGAGCGTGGTCCCAGCCGGCGACGTCGCCAAACAGATCGACGCCGTCTACAAAGCCGGCATTGATGTCGGCTATTTTAAGTCGCTGCCGTCGAACGACACGATCTACAGCAAGCCGATGAAATGATGAATTCGCGCACAATGCGCGTGCTGCAAGCCTGCGTCGGCTTGCTGGTGCTGGCGGCGGGCTGGCAGATTCTGTCTATGATCTTTCCGCACTATCTGTTTCCACCAGTGCCGGAGATCGTATCGCGCACTATCGAGGTGCTAGTCACCGGCTCACTGCTGGTGGACGTGCTGCTTACCGCCGGGCGCATTTTCGGGGGACTGTTCGGCGCCTTCATTCTCGGTGGCGTTCTGGCGATGGTGATCGGCCAGTCTAAAACGGCAGAAAATATCATCACGCCCGTGCTGACGTTCTTTCAAGGCATTCCAGCGCTTTCATGGGTGGTGTTCGCGATCATCTGGTTCCACGGGATTGAATTTCGCGTGCTCTTCATCATGGTCATGACGACGCTGCCCGCCTTTACATTCCAGATTCTCGATGCATTTCGATCAATGTCTAAAGACTTGTTCGAAATGACAATGTCATTCCGGCCCTCACGTTGGACGCTATTCCGCTTCCTGATCGTGCCGACGATCGTGCCGGGCATCCTTACCGCCTGGAAAGTGAATCTCGGCAACGCCGCGCGGGTTGTAGTGGTCGCGGAACTCGTGGGCGCGACTGGCGGCGTCGGATATCAGTTGTTGCGGCAGCAACAATTGTTCGACATGGCTGGCGCGATGGCCTGGACGATGCAATTGGTGCTGTTCGTGTTGGTGGTGCAACAGACGATTACAGCGATCGAGAACTGGGTCTTGCGCTATCGCGCTGTGTCCGAGCGGGCGATGTAGCCCATGGAAGAACTTGAGCCGATTATTCGCTTCAGGGACGTAAGCAAGACCTTTCAGCGTCCGGACGGACGCGGCGAATTTACAGCAGTGGATAAATTATCGTTTGAGATCGCCAAAGGTGAAATTGTTGCAGTCCTTGGCAAGACCGGCTGCGGCAAGTCAACAATGTTCAATATTGTCGCCGGATTGATCGAGCCGAGCGGAGGCGAAGCCACGGTGGTGGGTCATGATCCGTTTCGTGAGTTCGATTTTTTTCGCGGCAAGATCGGCATCGTCTTCCAAGGTGACCGCCTGATGCCATGGCGCACTGCACTCGATAATGTGCTGTTGGGCTTGCAGATTCTCGACGCCGATCCAAAGCAAGCAGAAGTGACTGCACGTCAATGGCTCACGCGGCTAGGACTAGGCGGGCACGAAAACGATTACCCGCATGCGCTTTCCGGAGGGATGCGTCAGCGTGTCTCAATCGCGCGCGCCTTCGCGGTAGATCCGGAAATCCTGTTATGCGACGAGCCATTCTCGTCTCTCGATGAGATGACCGCCCGCGATCTGCGTGCGGAATTCGTGCGTCTGGTGCGGCAGAGCAACAAGACCGCCGTATTCATCACCCACCAGATTAACGAAGCGATGGAAATCGGCGACCGTGTACTGGTATTTCACCGGCCCGCGCGCATCGCTTATGAAGCGCGCCTGGGCGCGGCGATGCCTGAAGACGCCCGTCGCAACGTGAGCGAGGATATCATGCGCGTACTGGCGGTGGAGCAATCGCGGCAGGCATTGGACGCGTAAGGCACATCATTTCGTACCAAGCAAACTGCGCCAACTTATGAGCCAACTATCCCGTGATTTGATCATCGTCGGCCAGGGCGCGGCGGGACTGGCGGCCGCACTTGCTGCCGCCGAAATGGCACGCGCCCGTGGTTGGCCGATTAAGGTCACGCTTACCGAGAAGGCTGGCGAAAGCGAAGCCGGCGGCAATACTCGCTGGTCGCCCTCATACATGCGCATGGCGTCGCCGGCGCATATGGAGCCGACTTTCGTGGCTGACATGCGAGAGGCAACCAAATACCAAGGCGATGAAGCCTATTTCGAGCACCTAGCGGCGGAAGCGCCAACGACAGTTCAGTGGATTGCCTCGCATAGCGTCGAATTCATTCAGCCGACATATTACCTCGCAAAAGGCCCGCCACGCATTCAGCCTTCAGGCGGCGGCCCCGCCATTATCAAGGAGCTGGCACGTGCGGCTCGAGAAGCTGGCGTTGCATTTCGCTACCGCTGCGCTGCACGTGAAATCGTTACCGAAAATGGCCTTATCACCGGGCTCGCCGTCGAGCATGGCGGCGCGCGCGAGATATTGCCGGCGAACGCAGTCGTGCTGGCTTGTGGCGGCTTTCAGGGCAATAGCGCGATGATGCGCACGCATTTCGGCGATCGCGCAGAATCCATGCGGTTGATTTCACCCGGCACCCGATTCAACTCCGGCGACGGCATACGCATGGCCATCCAGCTCGGCGCCGATCTTTCGGGCGATTGGAACGGCATGCACGCCGAGCCGGTTGATGCGCGCAGCAAAAACTCGGCACCGGTGGTGCTAGTCTATCCCTATGGAATCGTCATCGACAAAAACGGTCACCGCTTTTTTGACGAAGGCGGCGGCCTCGTGCATGAAACATGGGAGTGGTTCGCGCGCGACATCCACTTCCGCATGCCAGGCTCGATTGCATATGCGATTCTCGATGCCCGGCTACTTGAGATTACGGATTATCAGCGCGCCATCCGTTCCGAAGTGCCGCCAGTTCGCGCCGACACGCTCGCTGAGTTGGCGGAACTACTCGGAGTAAATGCCGGCAATCTTGTTGATACCGTTGCGACCTACAACGCCGCTTGTTTGGGTGATGCGAGTCGTTTCGACGCTACGCGCCGCGACGGGCTTGCTGCGGCGCGAACTCTCCAACCGCCGAAGTCAAACTGGGCGCGCGCCATCAGGATACCGCCGTTTTTTGCCTACCCGCTGGTCGGTGCCGTCGCGTACACATTCGGTGGCATTGCTACGGACACTCGCGCTCGCGTGACGCGCAATGGAGTCCCAATCAGGGGTCTATTCGCCGCGGGCGAGATTACCGGACATTTCTATGCGACTGCGCCAAACGCGGTATCGATGCTACGGGCATTAGTATTTGGAAGAATTGCAGGGCTCGAAGCGCTTGAAAATTTGAGACCCGGATGATCAGACCCTTGTGCAAAGGCGCACCGGCAAGTACCGCGGGCAATCCGCGAGTCGCTTGATTGAGCGCGCCGGGATTTTGATTGCTCAATCGCACGAAGCGGCGGTACGAGTCGTTCGTCGACGAAATTGATTGTCAACTCGACCTCACGCTCGCTCCCGCTGCAGGGCAATCGTTCGCGCCGAGATCTGCCTTGAATTCAAGTAAGCCGAGATTTTTTTGTCTGCTAAGGGTCATTAGCGGACATTGAGGCATGTCCGAGCGATGTCCGCTTTGCCCCTGAAAGCGGACACTCACGCGCCAGTGACGAAAGTTGCTCAGAGCGAGCATGTCGCCCGCCCTGTCTGTCCTGTTTGACCGCTAGGCGCGGCGCGCCCGAGCCTTTTTCCTCGGCTCTGCGAGCGGTAGTCGAAGCTGCCTTTGCCTGCGTTTCTGCTTTCTTGGCGGGAGCAGTCTGCGGATGTCCGCAATCGCCTGATCAACCTGATCGAGCATCCGGCGTCGCTCTTCGAGCGTTACCGTCAAGTCGATGACATCGGCCATCGTTCGCTCTCCTGATCAGTTCAGGCTCGGCGCGGGCGCTGACTGCTGTCCAGTTTCGACGCGTTGGGCTGGCTTGGTCGGGATGGGTCGCCGCAGGAAATCAGGGATGCTCAAGTCGTCGGGCTGTTCGTCTCGTTGCAGTTCGACGGGCACCTTTGATCCAACTCTTTTCATAGTTTTCTCCGTTGGATGTAAGGTGGGGCTGATTTGGTTAACGCATGCCTAATAGGGGCGCTTGCTGATCAGATCGAACACTGCCCCAGCGCCATTAATGAAAGTGCGCATCAGGAAACCCTGCGGAAAACCTCACGCCGCCCCCCGCGACGCATTGCCGGGAAAGGGCGAAGCAAAAGTGGCGGCCGGCCCGGGGACGGCCGGCCGCATGCGAAACCCGGTCTAGGGACGGATGACCGGGATCGTCAAACTCTTTTGTCGAATTCGGCGCGGACGCAGTAAGCGTGCCAATCATTTTGGCTACGTCACCCCCACGACGGAAATGGTTGCACTATTTTTTGTGCAGCTTAGACATTTGATCAGCCAGTAACTGACTGATTGCCCGACGTCGCGTCTCGTCTGTGTCTGTAGCAAGTAGCTTGCGATAGAGTGCGACATTTTGCTCATTAACAAACTTGTCCAGATCCGATTGGTCCGCTTTACGCTTCCCAACTGTTTCCATTCGTCCGCCGCCCGCTCGTTCTCTTGATCTGCATCAATTGCATATCAACAAATGTCATATCTGGTTGAACGCAAACAATAGCCCAAAGCGACTACCCCCTTGCACCACGCACACCAATGTTCCGAATCGCGGTGCCGAATGTGGTGCAGACGATTTCGCAAATGACCCACCGGCAGCCCATCATGAAAGGCGGAGTCTCGACATTCGAGGCATTGAAGTCGCTACCCGCGAGCGCTGTAATTCTCGACGCTGCCGGAACAATTGTGGCGGTCAATGATACATGGAAGGAGTTTGCCAGACGGAACGGATTGCGCGTTCCTCACTCGGCAGTTGGTTCGAACTATCTGCAATATTGCCAATCCGACGAGCCGCACTCACGTCGATTCGTAAGGCAGCTGCGAGCATTGCTCGCGGGTCAGCTTGATCTTTTGACATATATTTATCCGTGCCACTCGCCGACCGAGGAACGCTGGTTCTCCCTCATCGGGTTGCCGCTTTCGCTGGACAAGCCAGGCGGAGTGGCCCTCTTGCACGTAAACCTCACAGATATGTTGCCGCTTCCGGTTAGTAGGCAACGAATGGTGGCCAAGGGGAAGCGGAGGGGACACTTTCGCCCAGCGATCAACCTGCACGCGATCAGCGGAGCGGTGGAGCGCTCCGTTTCAGAAACGCTCTCTTCGCAACTGAATACGATGTTCACAGATTCGCGTCATGGCTCCGCGCACAAAAAAACGCACGGGGAAACTGACCCGATGATCCTTGTTCGTGCTCGGTTGAGCAAACGGCAGATGCAAGTCCTGCGTCTGCTCGGCGAAGGCAAAACGAACAAGGAGATGGCAAAGGCGCTCTTGCTTTCGCCTAACACTATTAAGCTGCACGTATCAGCGATCTTACAACGATTGAGTCTCAGGAGCCGCACCCACGCAGCTCTTCTTTCATCAAGGCTCAATAAACAGGGCTGGGCCAATTTGGCGGGGGATGACCCTGATTCATGGGAGAACATGGGCACCGGACACAATCCGCATTGAGATCCGCTTTGGGTCATTAGCGGACGTTCCGCGCAGTTACATTGCGCTCGCCGCAGGCGCAACATCGGACTGCGTGACACACAGGGATAGTCGTTTTGGGCTATTGATTGCGTCTAATCAGATATGACATTGGGATCGTGAAATATTGCTCCACATTAAAGAGCGACGCCATTGTGGGGCGATCGTACAAAAATGCCGCAAAGAAAAACAATGCCAAAAAAACAGCCGACGTCACAGCTACACGCCGCGATGTCTTTCGCTCATCGAGAGAACATTGAGAGATACAATAGAATTCTAAGAACGCATTTGACCGAAAGTGAGCGCGGTTTTGTTCAGCGCCGCCTCGCTGAGGAACAAGCGGCGCTCGCGCAACTCGCTGGGATCGCCGTGCCATTCGGTAAATCTAATTTTGCAGCGTAATGGACGATTGCCCCTCCGATCCCAAGCCAGCAGTCGTTTTGATGTAGTGCAAGGCCGACCATTAAAAGCTCAGCCACGCTCGCGCACCACTGAAGGAGAAGAAAATTGAAGCTAGGCGCAAAACAAAGACCGCGAGATGAACGTGGTTGGATGATCCCGAAAAACGGCACGCTGTCGCACAAGATCTACGCCCTGCTTGTGCAGGGCAAAGGCACGACCGAAATTGCTTCTGCATTGGGCATCAAGGTCAACAATACCCGCGTGTTGGCCCATCGAATCCGCAACCCAGAAACGGTGAACGCTCAACGGTATAACGCCTACCACGAGGCCGCTTGATAGTGGCCACTAAGTGGCATGTGGCTGCCAAGCGGGGTGCCCCCTTCGCTTGGCGTGGTCACCAGTCGAGCGTCCGCCACAACCGCTCGACTGGGACCGCCTTTCCCTGCTCGGTATTACTCAGACCTTTCTCGAATTCCGCGGTGCTACGCATAATCGCAAACAGACACGATGTTCTTCGGATGCTGGGCCCAAAGCAAAGACCTCCGTATGAGGAGGTCTGGCATCTATGGACAGTGATAGTTCCAAGGCGGTCAATTACAGGCCGCTGGTTATGCGGTCGGGTTTTGCGTCGGCAGGATGCCGGCCGATGGATTTACAAGAAATATATCGAGGGTGCTTCGCGCATTGCTCAGTAATCCACATTACGGGGGCAACTTTGGGCGCTCTTATTTTCCGATGTCCGGCTACCGACAGAACATTCCGTTCAGAGTTCAGGGCAACCATCGAGGAGCTAAAAGCAATTCCGAGAGCTGCGACCATCCAATTACGTTGCGAGATATGCAAAGAGCGCCACGCGTTCGTATTGGCCGAGTGTGTCATCGATGAACACCACTGAGGTTACGGGATCCGACGGACGCGCGACCTTAATGTCCGCTTTGGGTCATTAGCGGACATACCGACAATTCCGCGCGATGTCCGCAGCGGTTTTCATAGCGTACCTCGTCATCGCCTCGCGATGCCGGTGCTTACAGGCGCTCTAAAAATTATTTTTAAGTCTTTGCATTTGTTTTTGATACGGAAGGACAATGAAGCCTCGAGCAATGAAATAGAAGCCTCGAGCAATGAAATATATGAGGACCAGTCGCCGCGACGACTAGAAGGAGGCTGCGTCCGCCCTTACCCCAAAAGCGGTCGCGCGATCTTATGACGATTGGCCCCATGGCGGCATAGTCGCGAGGTTGGAGGTCAGATCGGAGGTCCTTACCTGGCCGTCGACGTTACCATCTTCGTCGATGTCCACGCCCGACCAGGCGCCGGATTGCACAAGAATCCTGACACTGGCATTTCGCGGCACGCGGTTGTCGGACTTGCAGCCCTGACGATCGCCGCCGACTGCGCCGCTCTCGACCGGCGTTGTGCGGATCGCGAAGCGGCGCTGCTCAAAGATCTTTTGGTTCCGGGTTGTGTCGACCTCTCCTGCTCCCCACGCACCGATGCTGGATACCCTGGGGTTCTGCAGGTTCGTATCAACATCGAGGCCAGTCGAGCATTTGCCCGGTGGCCCAAACCAGCGGCGATCAACCTGGTTCTGAAAAAGATGCCATTGCCCGCTGTTATAGAAATCGACGGTTTTTTCGTGCGAGCGCGATGCGGATATCCAATTGTAAGCAACCAGTTTTTCCTGGCGGAGGGTCTGGTTGACGAACCCGTTCCCGTAAACCCCGATCGCATAATGGTTACCGACCGTTCGGCCGATGGCGCGGAAGTACTCGAGAACCGGCTCCACGGTGGCGCGATTCACGTTGAAGTCGACACCGAAATAGATTGCGGATCCTTCGGGCTGCCCAACCAGTTTGGCCTGATCCAGCGCGGCCACTGCATCGGCGGCAACTTCCGCTTTTGCCGAACCGGTATCTTCCAGTCCCTTCAGAAATTTCTCGGGAAGGTTATTTCGATACTGGTAGAGAGAAACGATCGAAAGGCCGCTTCTGATCAAGATGGTCGGCTCGCGGACGCCGTCAATCATGTTGCCGTCGGACGCCATAATCTTCTCGCGCAGACCCGGCTGTGGCTTTCGCGCGAAAAACCGCACGACAACCTTCACATTCTGGGCTGACAACTTTGAGGCGACCTTTGCGGCATTGTTCGGGGTATCGATAATGGCAATGCTTCCCGGATCGTTGGGTTGGCCAATCGCCGAATGGCCCGGCACCAAAGCGCTCGCCAGCAGACCCTTGGTGAATGTTCTTCGCGATAAGATCGACATTGGCCCCCGAAGAGCTGCTGCCTGATGCTCAGCCTTTTTGCTGCGCCTTGATCTCGCCGAACTTGGCCAGCGCGCGATCGAATATATCATTGAAGAGCCACATCGAATCCAATATTTCGCGCATGGTCGCGGATGTCCTCGCCCGGTCGGCTTTTCCAAAGGCAAACATGCTGTTGTTGCGCAAGTATCCCATGATTCGCGGCTCGGAAATCCTGTAATTGAGCAGGTGCCCTGAATTGAGCGCGGCTTTGGCCGGGCTGGGAATGATCTGGATCAGCTCAAAAAAGCGCATTTGATCGATCGGGTCCGGCAAGGCTTTCATGATTGCCGGAATTTTCGGGAACAGGTCCGCGTGCGCGTTCATGAGGCCGTTTCGTACGGCGGTCCAGTGATTGTACCGCTGGTCTGAATTTCCGACCCGAGCTTCTTCTTTATCGTCGCGTGCGTTCAACTTTTGATCGAGGGCTGCGATAGATTTCTTGATGGCCGCCCATCTCTTACGGCCATTTTTGTCCTCGGACACACCTGTCTGAAAACTTCCTTTGTAGGCATCCGAGCGCGCATTGCCGATGTTCTGATTGCCATCTGTCTCGGCAAAGAAGACGGCCAGGCTGATACGGCCTGCAACTTCGGCATCCGCCGTATCGAGGCCCTTGACCCGCGCAATGGCGGTCCCAAGATCGACTACATCCTTAAATGGCGTGTCGGACTTCTGCGCATTGGCGGGCGGCGCCTGCATGATGCCGAGGAGATTTTTGTACTCGTCGATGAGCGGCTCATTGTCGGCATCGAAATAGGCGGGAGGAATCTTGTATTTATTGGGTCTCCCGATTCGGGACGGCAGCGCGTCGGTCAGGTCTTTGTACGCACTCATCATGTTAACGCGGGCAAGATAGAGCGCTTGTCCCGGCACATCAGGCAGCTTTTGCTTTGCATTGATCTGTGCGCGCCGCTCGCCGAGGATCGACCTGAAATCCTGAACTGTCTTGTTGTAGGAATTGAGCGCATCCGTTTGCGATTTCGTGGGTGCGGTGGGCTGACCCAGCGCGGAGGAAATGAAACCGAGATTGCCGCGGTTGACCACGAATTCGACAACATTTGGGAGACTGCACAATCCGATGACAGTAGATAAATGAAGGTAGCTCAGAATTCGCACGAGCTCCGCTCCATGTGTTAGCCTTGCCAGCGGATCATGATGGCGGAAACAAGGATAGCGGAAGAACGTGGCCATGTCCGCTTTACCCCCGAAAGCGGACTTTTGCAGGTGCGATTGGAATGTGCGCTAAGTGCCAATTTCAGCCGCGAGCCACCCTCGTTCGTACGCTCGCTGTCGTATATAAGAGAATTGCCCGCCGAACGTGCGATAGTCCCCAGGAACGAATTGGCGGCGTATGGTGTTGGCTATTGGTTATCCAGCATCGCGATTTGACACTCGATCGACGCAAACGCGGACACGCATTCCAACCGGGCATGGCATGGTAAATCGATTTACGACGGCGCAATCTACCGTGGCTATGCGGCGCTGGGGGCCTGCCGCCATTGTGGCGCTCGCGGCGATGGCCGCACTGACGGCGCTGACCGCCGACACCGCGGCTGGGCAACCGCGCCCCGCGCCACCCAAAGAGGCGGCGGCGCCGCGCGTGGCAGGCGAACCGATCATGGCGATCGTGTCGATCAAGACCCAGCAAGTCACTTTCTACGACGCCGAGGGCTGGATGCTTCGCGCGCCGGTATCGACCGGCGTCAAGGAACGCGAGACGCCAGCCGGCGTCTTCGCCGTCATCGATAAGGAAAAGGACCACCACTCGACCATGTATGACGATGCCTGGATGCCGAACATGCAGCGAATCACCTGGAACGGCATCGCACTGCACGGCGGGCCGCTGCCCGGATATGCGGCCTCCCACGGCTGCGTGCGCATGCCCTACGGCTTTGCGGAGAAGCTGTTCGACAAGACGCGGATCGGGATGCGGGTGATCATCGCGCCGAACGACGCGGTTCCGGTCGAGTTTTCCCACCCGGCGCTATTCACGCCGAATGCGGAGGCCATCGCGGCTGCTGCGGCGCGTGCTGAGCCGCTCGCTCGCGAGGCCGCGGAGGCCGCCCGGGCCGCCGTCGAGACGAAGAAAGCCGCTGCGACAGCGGCACGCGAGACAGCATCGCTCACATCGTCCCTGCGCAAGCTGGAACTGCGCAAGAGGAGCGCTGACGCCGAGTTCGCGTCCGCCGACAAGGCGCTCGCCGCTACAAAGCCGGACCAAGCCAAGGCGCGGGCCGAGGACCGGAAGCAGAAAGCCGCGGCCAAGGCTACCGAAGCGGTGACGCAGCTCGACACCGCCAAAGCCGACGCGAAGTCGAAGCTCGATGCCGCTGCCGCCGCAAAGGACGCCGCCAAGGCGGCCGAGGCTAAGAAGGCCGCCTCCGCCAAGGCGGCGAGCGAGGCGAAGCTCGCGCTCGAACCGGTCTCGATCTACATCAGCCGCGCGATGCAGAAGCTTTACGTGCGACGCAACACGCATAAGCCAGCGCCGGACGGGGGCGGCGAGGTGTTCGATGCGAGCATTGAGGTTCCAGTCACGATCCGCAATCCCGAAAAACCGATCGGCACGCATGTGTTCACCGCGATGGCGCGCAAGGACGCCGGCCTGCGCTGGACCGCAGTCACGATTGACGACGCGGACGACGCCAAGGATGCGCTCGACCGCATCACCATCCCGCAGGATGTGCTCGATCGCATCGGGCCGACCGCATTGCCGCGATCCTCGATCGTCGTTTCGGACGAGCCGCTGAGCGCCGAGACTAACTATCGCACCGAGTTTGTCGCGGTATTGAGCAATCAGCCCCAGGGGGGCTTCATAACGCGCGAGCCTTCGACCGATGCCCTCGTTGCGAGCGACAACTTCCGGAACGACGGCGGCTTCGTCCGGAACGACTACGGCTTCGGGTTCTTTTTTCAGCGCAATTGGAACCCCCGAACTGGCAATACCCGTCGGTGGGGCGGCCAGGACTATCGTTGAATGCAAACAGCGCCTGCGAAATGCGACGTCCGCTTTCCCCCGAAAGTGGAGATTGACAGCCGCGTTCGAAATAACCGCAAACGTCCCCGCCTATCCGAGAGATAGGTGTTATTCCTCCATCCCGGCTCTCAGATGCAAATAATTGAACTTAACATTTTTTAACATAACGGTTTCGGCGGGCTCACACTCTTCAAACCTATGGAAGCCGCCGAACACTCAAAGCCACCGAAGGCTCAAACAATGATTCCTGATTAGATTGGCTCTTCTTGAATTCCTACTGTTCCGCACTTCATCGGAGGTTTTGGCCCCCGGCAGGCGAGTAACACGCTGCTGGGGCCAAATTTTTGGGCCGCCCGGTGGGCCTCGGGGCGTGACCATATGGCACAATGCTTTTGATGTAGCTCAAAATAGAAATTAGGAAACGGCGTAGCGTTTATTATTCGAGCGCGGTCTTTGTATCACCGCGCTTCGATTGGCCCCGGCAAGATTTCATTCCCTGTGTCTGCCGGGGTCAATTATTTTTAAGGCCCCACCCGCGCGACGCGATTTACCGGTGAACGCTCGCCACCCCAATGTCACGCGGTCGGAACCCGTGATGCCGGGAGCGTAAAGCCGCCAATGTTCGAGTTTATGATTGAACGACTAGGCGGGCGGTCACGGACGGCAAGGCTACAAATAAAATGTGGTGCCCCCGGGGCTGTTCAATGTCTGTTTTACCCCCCAACAGCGGACATTAATCGCCCGCTCGGGAATGTCCGCTAAGTGCGGTGAGTTCAACCGGTCACTGCAACACCGCTCGTAGTCTATCGGCAGGGGTTTCGAATCCCAAGGTCTCCCTCGGGCGTTGATTGAGCCGCAGAGCGATCTTGTTCAGGTAGGCCTGAGAGAACTGCGAGAGATCTGTCCCCTTCGGGAAATACTGTCGCAGCAGGCCATTGGTATTCTCGTTGCTGCCGCGCTGCCAAGGACTGCGTGGATCGCAGAAATAAACCTGCACGTTGGTGGCAATCGTGAAGTGCTTGTGGTCAGCCATCTCCTTGCCGCGATCCCAGGTCAATGAGCGACGCAACTCCTGCGGCAGCTTGCGCACGTGTTTAGCGAGCGTGGCGACCACGGTCGCGGTGTCCTTGCTCGGGATCTTGAGAAGCATCACAAAGCGGGTGTGGCGCTCGACGAGCGTCGCAATGTGCGTGTTGTTTGCTCCCGAGAGAAGGTCTCCTTCCCAGTGGCCTGGCACGGCGCGGTCGTCAGCCTCGGCCGGCCGTTCGCGGATGGAAACCGCATCGACGATCTGTCCCAGCCCGCTCTTCGTGGTGCCGCCCTTAGCCTGGCGCATCTGCCGCGCCGTGCGCAGGTGTGCCATCAGCTCCTTTTTCAGCACACCGCGGGCCTGAATAAAGAGACTGCGGTAGATCGTTTCGTGTGACACCTGCATGCCTTGATCGGCAGGGAACAGCTGCTTCAGCCAGCCGGCGATCTGCTTCGGCGACCACTGCAGCGAGAGCTTCTGCGCCACCCGCCATCGTAGCTCCGCATTGCGCGCCAGGCGACAGGGCTTCGGGCGCAGCGACCGCTCCCAGGCGCGCCTGTCGGCCCAACTTGCGCGGTAAGCGCGGCAGCCGCCGTTCCGTCTGATCTCCCGACTGACCGTCGACGGCGACCGTGCAAGGCCCTGTGCGATCTGTCGTATCGACCGACCAGCGGCAATGCCACGCGAGATCTCTTCGCGTTCCGCAAGCCTCAGAGCTCGCGCAGCTCTCCGGCGCGGCAGTGGAGCGATTCCTCCATTGAGCGCCAACACCCGGTAGACGCCGCTCTTGTTCCTTCGCTCAAGTCCGCGGGCGATATCCGCCACGCATTGACCGTTCTTCCACCGCTCCCAGAGCTCTGCTCGTTGCTTCGGCGTAAACCACGTCCGTGCATGCACACCCATCGATCACCTCCCAACCCAACAAGATTAGAAGGTGTTGCGTCGATCGGTTGAACCCGCCGCACTTAGCGGACATCAGCGATTCACTACGTGCCAGCATTCGCCTTGTGGAGAGCGCTGGTCATCTGCTCTGTCCAAGCCGTATTGTGCGCCTTAAGAGGCGCAAGCACATCGGTAGGCTGCTTTTTGATGCCCGCCATCTGTTGCGCGCAGCGGCGTGCTTCGTCCCACTTTCCAAGCGCAGCATAACAATAGACAAGAACTTCTAGACTGGTCCACCAATTGGGCCGAACCTGTAAGGCACGCGCGGCAGCTTCGAGTGCGGCTTCCGCTCGTCCGGAGAAGAGGCGCGCCAGCGCAAGCATGTTAAACCAAACGAAATTCTGTGGATCATATGGGCTCAGTCGCAGGCCGTATTCCAGCGGTGCAATCGCTTCCGATGCGCGTCCGCTGAACAAGAACGCCGTTCCCAAGACCACATGGCCCAATGCGAAGCTGGGACTGATCTCAATTGCTTTTTTAGCGGCGCTAATCGACTGCTCGAATCGGTCAGTATATGCACTGACAATCGCAAGCGCGTAGTGTGTATAAGGATTCCGTTCGTCAAGTTGGATGGCCTTCAGGGCCGCTTCCGTGCCCTCCTGCAG
The DNA here is from genome assembly GCA_963762485.1 of uncultured Pseudomonadota bacterium. GTDB lineage: Bacteria > Pseudomonadota > Alphaproteobacteria > Rhizobiales > Xanthobacteraceae > Pseudolabrys. Next base: position 32,602 of record CAVXLE010000006.1, read on the forward strand.
GTCCGCAACAGGACTATCCGACCAGCCATAAGCAACCAACCCGGCACTGACCCGGCCCAGCCAGAGATGCGCCTCCGGAAGTTCGGCATCGAGCTTACATGCCTGTCGAAATAATTCCCGGGCTTTAAGATGGTTCTCGCGAGTCACTTGATGAAAGTGCCAAGTCCCCCGCCGCACTATGTCCCATGCTGTTATATTACCCGTGTGTCGAGCAGCGGCTTGCGCGCCTTCCGTTCTGAGCAGCTCCGGTTCGATAGCGCCAGCCACGCGCTCTGCAATTTCGTCCTGAATAGCGAACACCTCGGTCAATTCGAGGTCGTACCGTTCAGCCCAGATGTGTTTGCCTGATGTGGCCTCGACGAGCTGTGCAGAAATTCTGATTTGCTGGCCGGACTTACGCACGCTCCCTTCGATCAAATACTCTACGCCGAGTTCTTGTGCGATCTGCTTTGCGTCAAGGGATTTGTGCTTATAGGCAAAGCTTGAATTGCGTGCGATGACAAAAAGCCAACGAAATCTTGTCAGGGCTGTAATGATATCTTCTGTGATACCGTCAGCGAGATATTCCTGCTCTTTGTCTCCACTTAAGTTGGCGAACGGCAGTACGGCAATCGAGGGTCGGGGTTCGTCCTTGGCCGGCGAGCGTCTCGTCTCCGCAAATTTCTCTGTCAATTCTTGCGTCGAAGTCTGCACGAAGCGGTATCCAACGCGCGGGATCGTTGCAATCCAATCTCCGCCGTCAGCAGTTGGGCCAAGCTGCTTTCTGAGCGCCGCGATCTGAACCGAAAGATTGCTCTCCTCGACGGCGGCATCCCCCCAAGCCGCTTTTAACAATTCGGCTTTGGTCAAGACGCGGCCCGGCGAGCCAACTAGCGCCTGCAAAAGCTGCAGACCTTTACTGCTAATGGCCACGGGGCGGCCGGCCCGGAGAAGCTTCCCGCGCCGAATATCAAGCACGAATGGGCCGAAGATGAACTCTGTCGACATAGTTGGCAGGGTAGTGCCTTTTGGAACATTTCGGAACATTTCGGCGGTGGATTTAGGACTTTTCGGCATCCCGTAAGCATCCTGAGCGCTGAAGCAGCCCAATGCGGGCCTCAACCGAAGCCAAAGGAGTGCGCGATGCAGCCCAATAAATCTCTCCCGTGGGACCTCGAAAAGGCAATGGCAACTTTTCAGGTTAGCGCCGATTGGTACAAGGAATACTGGATGAAATCGCAGCCAGACGATGTTTGTCGTCGCCGAGACGGCTCAATCGACTTTGATTTTTACCGCGAACGCGCGCGACGTGAGCGGATTTTGGCGACAAAGGAAGTTTGCGGAGAATTGTTCGCAGTAATGATCCGCTTATTTCGGCTCATCGGATCTACACTCCGCAGAGTAACGGTGATCTATCGTACGATCCGGACGCCGACCACGGTCGCACAATACTTTCGGGTAATTACAAAATAACGAACTCAAGACACTGTATCAAAAGAAGGCAGCAGCATTGACCTGACCGAGACGCCACATCCCCAATAGCGGCCACTCATCATATCAGTTCGCACGTCCGTTTAGTGTGACAAGCAGACATCGCCAAGGCTGGGAGCGAATGAGGGGAGGCTTCGAAGCCCTTCAACCACGCAACCTGTATGACAATAAAAATCCTGCGATGGTGACGCACCTCACACCCCTCAAACGGAAAAGGCTCTATTTTTACATTCGTCGGCGTCGTGGCACGCAATGCCCGCCGTGGAAATCAAAAACGCCAGAATTATGGATGGCAAACTCGCTCTTCTGTATTTGATTGTTGTCGCCTCGATTACGCTTTCGTATGTCGATGAGGTCGGCTCCATGCGGCGCACGATTTCGGATTTCGCAATGACACGAATTCAGGCAGCAGCAAAATAGGTCTCTCACGCGCTAACTGCGATGGCCGCTATTACCCCGAAAACGGACATTCGGTCCGTGCGCGGCGATGTCAGCTAAGTACCAATAGCGGACATTGTGCCAGCGAGGATGGCCTAATGTACCGGCACAAGCGGCATGAGAAGATAGCTGGATCGATTGCCGCCGGCGTGGATTGTGTTGACCCCGCCGAATACATCGCGGGGACGATCGGCGGGATCGTTGTGGAGGAAAATTCCAGAGCCCTTCATGAGGCCTTCGGCGTCAGGGCGTTCGAAGTCCTGGCCGCCAATAGTAAGCGCAAGCCGATAGCCCGCAGGCACAACGATTGAAGTCGGCCAGATTTCGACATCGACGTCATAAATCTCAGCTGGGGCGACAGGTTGGCGACCGTCGTGCGTATGGTACGGCTTATAAGGGCGCGAGCGTTCCAAGTCGGCCTTGCGGTGCGACACGCGCAACCAGCCCTGTGAAACCGGGGCCTTTGGATCATTTGCGCCGATGAAAGTAACTTCTCTGCCAATCGGGTCGAAAACGCGCAGCGTGACGAATAGGTCCATGTCGGTCGTCGACGTCGAGACAAACAGCTTGGCGGCAACCGGACCCGTGAATTCCATGTCCACTTCGAAGGGGGCGCTGCGCAGCGTCACGCCAGGGCCAAGCGCATCATAGTCCGTCTTATGGGCGATCGCGGGCGCAATCGTAGACAAGGTCCCAGCCTCACCGTTGAGGTAATACCGGGTCCATTGTGTTCGAGCGAGCGGCCATTCTTTTTCGTTCCGGCGAACCGGTCCGCGTGGATCGCGGATGGTGAGGATCACCCGCGGTTGCCGGTCCCAGCCATTTTCGTCGCCTTTGAGGAAATAATCGAAAAAGCGCCTTTGAAGGGCAACCGCTTCGGGCAGATACATCGAGGCGAAATGCGTGTCCGCGTGCATTTCGAGCCACTTTTGCCGCGAAGCCACACGTTCGAAGGCCTCGATGTTGCCACGCAGATGCAGCCCGAGACCGCCCCAGTTGCCGGCGGACAGAAGAGGCACTTCGATGCGCTCTGCAACCGGCGTGCGCAGTTTGAAGTAAGCGTCGTCGAACGGGTGCTGCAGGCCAGCCTGATAGACGTTCGCCCGATTACCGGGCAGAAGCTCCGAATTGATGGGATCCCCGGTTGATACCGCGCCGGTAAAACGATCGCGATAAGGCGTCTCCCCATTGCCGTTCTGGTTCGTAGCAATCTGTGAATCCCACAGCAGCTTGAGGAAGAACGACGAATAAATGCCACCATGGCGGTAGAGATCGCGGTAATGGTCGAACATACCCTCCCACGGGATGATCGCCGCGAGATGTGGCGGCTGCAATGCCGCAACCTGCCACTGTTTAATCGCAAGATACGAAACACCGAGCAGTCCGACCTTGCCGTTTGACCAGGACTGCGTGCCGGCCCATTCGATGGCATCGTAGTATTCGCGCGTCTGCAGTGGCGCCATCATTTCATAGAAGCCCCGCGACTTGCCGGTGCCTCGTGCGTCGACAACGATTACGGCATAGCCGGCCGGAACCCAGCGCTCGGGATCAGGCACCTCCCAGGTCAGGTATTTGCCGGTCGAACCGTCGCGCACCACCTCTGGATGGTCTCGTAGAACGAAGTCCCAGTAGCGTTTGAAATCGACTGCAACGTCAGAATCCTTGCCGTAGGGAGTGAACACCACGATCGGGGGAACGACGCCTTCGCGGTTCGGCCGGAACACGTTGCAATAGACGACGTGTCCGTCGGCCAGCGGAATCGGAACGTCCTTTTCGATTAGAATTCCGTTGTCTTCGATGACAGTGACGCCGTCGCCGGATGCGCCCATATTCGCTCACCTTACCCGTCCAGGTCGGACGCATTGCGTCAGGATATCGAGATTGGTGGGACCCGCAATGTCCGCTTTGGGTCATTAGCGGACGTGACGGCGTCAAATCTTCATGTCCGCTGTTACCCCAAAAGCGGACATTGAATGGGGCACGCTGAATGTGTGCTTTGTGCCAATAGCGGACATCCGCCAGGGCGACGGATTAGCGGGCGTAATTTTAGCAATCTTATTCTGGCAGCCCCGTAACGTGGAGCGCCTCGCCCAGAGCCGTGGCAAGCGCGGGCGCACAGTCCACCCCGGCAAATTGCTGCCGGTAGTGGAAGGTAGGCTGCAACTTCAAAACGCCCGCCGCAGCGGTCCTCGCTTCTTCGAGCCGCCCGAGTTTCGCGAGCGGCGCCGCCAGAAGCATATACGAGATGCTGTGGGCCGGATTGGATTGGATGCCCTTGTATGCGGCATTGGCGGCCTCCTCATAGCGACCGCGCTGGAAGTGCCCGAGTGTCAACGAATGGAAAGCGGCGAAGGCCCAAGGATCGAAAGGGGACAGGCGCAAACCGCGCTCCCCCCATTCGATCGCGCGTTCGGCTTCGCCCGTCCACCCGTATATGACGCTGCCAAGGATATAGGTGAGCGCCGATGAGGGACTAACGGCAAGCGCTGCTTCAAATGCGGCAAATGCGGCAGCGTGTTCGTGCCCGTCCATGCCGATAGAAAAGCCGGCCAACGTCAGTGCGAGCGCATCGTCCTGGCCGTGCGCGATGGCAGCCTGAGCATGGCGGATCGAGGCCGCGCGCTCCTCGTCATGCAGTCCGGCGCGCAGGAATAGGCAATGATGGCACATTGCGGCAAATGCGTGCGCCAACGCATAAGTGGGATCGAGCGCCAGTGCGCGTTCCAGAAGCACCAACGCCTTTGTCACTTGCGCCGGCATCCCCGAATTGACGTCAGGCTGAGCCTGCAAGACGAGATCATAGGCATCGAGGCTTTCGGGCCTTTTGCGGTTTACACGTTCAACTTCGGCGCGCCGAAGGCTCGGCTCAATGGCACCAACCACGTTGAGGGCGATCTCGTCTTGAAGCGCGAAAATGTCATCGAGCGGACGATCGAAACGCTCGGTCCATAAATGCCCTCCGGTCTCCGCCTCTATCATCTGGGCGGAGATGCGGATACGACCACCATCCTTGCGTACGCTTCCCTGAAGTAAGTAGCGCACGCCTAATTCGCGACCTACGCGCTTCACGTCTACAGCCATACCTTTGTAGGTAAAGCTCGAATTGCGCGCGACCACGAACAGCCATTTAATGCGTGATAATCCGGTGATGATGTCTTCCACCATGCCATCAGCGAAATACTCTTGCTCCGGGTCACCGCTCAAATTTGAAAACGGAAGAACCGCGACGGACGGCTTGTCGGGCAAAGCAAGCGGTGAAGTCCGCGGCATTGTCTCGGTCGGTAAATTGCTCGTTGCGACCGCCGGCCCAATGTAGCGGTAGCCACGACGCGACATCGTCTCGATCCAACCCGCGCCTCCGGCGGTTTCGTCGAAAGCCCTGCGCAATGCTGCGATCTGAACCGTCAGGTTGCTGTCCTCGATCGCCAGTCCCGGCCACGCAGCCTCGATCAGTGCATCCTTGGAAACAGGGGCACCCGCGCGCTCCAGAAGCAGCCTAAGCAGCGCAACTGCGCGGCGGCCCAGCACGATCGGTTCGGCACCGCGAAATAGTATTTCGGCGTCCGCGTCGAACCGGAACGGGCCAAATTCGTAAATCATAGCCATCAGTTAAGCAGTCCCATTCGGAGACATTTTGCAACTTTTTCGGAGCGATTTCACGACCTGCGGGGGTAGCGAGCGCAAGTTCTAGCGGTCCAGCGCATGAACAAGCGCAAACCCACGGAGGATATCATGAGTGCAAAGGCAGTCATTCGAATGCCGGGTGAAGGCAAAGAAGTTACTTTGGCCGGGAAGCCATTGGTATTCTTGGTGACCGGGCAGGACACAAAGCACACGTCCATGTTTGATTGGACGCTGCCGGCAGGCTTTTCCACCGGTACCCACATTCACCGTGTCCAGGAAGAGACCTTCTACGTACTGGAAGGCGAGTGCCAGTGGCAGGTGGGCGATGAACTGGTCCATGCCAAGCGGGGAACATACGTCTTCATTCCGCCGGGCGTGCCTCACAACATTGCTAACGCCAGCGACAAACCGGCAAGAATGATCATGACAGTATCGCCGCCAGGTCATGAACATTATTTCGAAGAGCTCGTGAAACTGGTGACGCGCAGCGGCCCCCCAAATGCTGATGCCATTGCTAATTTGAGACGTCGCTTCGACACCGAACAACAATCGGCGCTGAAAGCTAGCTAGCTATTCACGATCGTTGGTTGGTGATGGTCCGCGAAACCATCAAAAGATCTCGCCGCCACCGGTTCTTGGTGGCGGCATTTTTCGATGTCCGCTATGGGTCATTAGCGGACATATTGCGCTCTAAACGCGATGTCCGCTTTACCCTCGAGAGCGGACATTCAAGAGCGGCTTAGAAATGTCCGCTAAGTGCCAATAGCGGACATCGCCAAATGTGGGTGGTAATAAATAAGGCCGCCAATTGAGGCGGCCTTTGTGATGTTCGAGTGCGTGTTACTTTTGTGGTACGCCTTCGACCACAAAAATTCGGAGTTTGGCGTATTTGTCGCCGATTTTCCGGGCTTCCAAATATTCCGGAGATGTATATGCGGCTTGCGCCTTCTCCATGTTCTCAAAAACCGACAGAACGATACGCGACTTTGGCGGTTCGCCCGAGATAGCCGCAGTCTTACCCCCGGCAGCGAGTTGTTTTTGGCCGCTCTCTTTGAGTGCTTTCACGGCGAGCGGAACATACTCCTTCGCATAAGCATCTTTGTCGGTCACGTCGATCTCTGAGATAACGTAAGCAGGCGGTTTAGCCTGAGCATGAAGCCCTTGGACTGCTGCCGCACCAAGGCCCGCGCCCACGAGCATTGCGATTGCAAGCTTATGATTTGATTTCACAGATTTCCCCCGGCGTTTGTATGAAGGCAGCGCGTATAAAACCGAACATGCCACCAATTTACAATGTCCGGTTTGGGTCATTAGCGACATTGCCCCCGAAAGCGGACATTAGGCGGCGACGGCGGAATGTCAGTCCGCTGCCGCAATGAGGCAAAAAACTATAACTATCCGGTGAGCGGCGAAAGCGAAGATTCGCCCATGCGGCAGTACAATTATTCACTACCGTTATTGTGTTTGCGTCGGCATCATATCGCGCGGACGAGAGATACTATTTTCAACGTCGCCCAGATCGCCCTCTTGTAAAGCGACCATCAGCGCGGCGGCTTTGGTATCGGTAATTCGATAAAAGATTTCATGCCCGACACGACGGGCCGCAATCACGCCATTCTTGCGCAGTTTTGCCAGGTGTTGGGAAAGCGCCGATTGGCCAATTCCTAGGTTCGCGGCGATCATCCCAACCGACAGTTCGCCTCCGGCCCACGCCAGGCGCCACAACACGCGGAGGCGTAACTCGTTGGCGAATAGCTTCAATGTCCGGGCGACAACGGCTGCGTTAGCCTCGAGCTTTGCGAGACCGTTTCTCGTCCGCATTGAGTTCCCGCGTCGCATTTCCAGCTTCAGTCACGTGACGGACTAAGATTCAAATAGCCGCTGACCTTCCCGCGTTCGGCCGCCGAGAAGCTAACTAGGCCAATCCCACAACACACGCCCTTAAACCTTAGAGCTGATCACACTGGCACGCAGCAGCAGATAGCCGTTAGCGTGTTAGACCAGGGCAGTTGAAGGCTGGGCCGCTCTTCAAGCCCAGTTTGCGGAACAGTATTGCGGCTGGGCAGAAGCCGGTGAAGGAAGCCTGCAGCAAGTTCGCTCCGACAAAGGCCGTGAGCATCAACCAGTAGGGGCTGACCAACCAAGCGAGCGTGAGGCTAACGAGGACTATGCTCCCAGCGAGGGTAAGCACCGCGCGATCAATGTTCATAACAATACTCCTTGTCGCAGGCCCTCAACTCCGTTCGACCGTAGGCACTCTGGCCCGCACTGGGCGCCTAACTATCCGGGATTAGCTGCCCCGGCATTGACAATATATTCGTATTTTCGTATATACGCAAGTATGAAAATAACAGGCAATGACATGCTCGCTGCCGCTGATGAGGCAAGCAGTCTCTTAAAGGCGCTGGCTAATCGGCATCGGCTGCTGATCGTCTGTCAGCTGAGTGAAAAGGAGCGGTCGGTTGGGGAACTCGCCGCGCTGCTCAATTTGCGCGATTCCACGGTGTCGCAACACCTCGCTTTGTTACGCAGGGACGGCCTCGTCGCCGCGCGGCGCAACGGACAAACGATCTGGTATTCGATCGGCAGTGCGCCGGCACGCGAACTCGTGCGTACGCTCTATCAGGTCTATTGCAGTCCGTCGCCGATCTGCACGCCAAGCACGCGCCGTAAGCCAGTGCGTGCCCAACGGCGCCCCGGCGTTGCGCCAAATCAATGACACGTCTCGCGATCTACGCGACGTAACGATTGGATGTCTGAAACTGCTGAGAGAAGTACCGATGCGTAACGGCCTCGTGATAGCAGCAATAGTTGCGATTTTGGCGCAACAAGCACGCGCCGCGGAAACCTTCACTGTTGAACCGAAAGCAGTTGCGGATGAAAAAGCCGTCTTCGCAACCGTTGAAAGCACCAATGTCGTGCCGGCGCGAGCACGCATTGGCGGCACGGTAGTGGCACTTGCCGTCAAACACGGTGATGCGGTCAAACAAGGCGAGGTGGTCGCAACAATTGGCGACGAGAAGCTTGCGCTACAGATGAAATCGCTCGACGCGCAGATCGCCGGACTCGAGGCTCAATTTTCACAGACACAAGCAGACCTGACGCGCGCCCAGGATCTGATCTCGCGCGGCACCATTCCCAGAACACGCCTTGATGAAGCGCAAACTGCTTTCAATGTTGCTTCCAACGCACTGAAGGCGCGCACCGCCGAACGCTCTGTGCTCCAGCAGCAGGTCACGGAAGGTAACGTGCTTGCACCGACGTCGGGCCGCGTTCTGAAAGTGCCGGTGACGACCGGCACAGTCATCCTCCCGGGTGAGCCTGTGGCCAACATCGCGGTGCAGGACTTCATTTTGCGGCTTCGCGTACCTGAACGGCACGCCCGTTTTCTGAAGGCAGGCGATACCGTCCGCATCGATGGCGAAGAACTAGGGGTTGGCAAAGCGCAATTTGGGACAATTCGGCTTGTTTATCCGCAAATAGAAGATGGACGTGTCATCGCTGACGCAGCCGTCGCAAACCTGGGTGATTATTTTGTCGGCGAGCGTATCCGGGTGTGGGTATCGAGTGGTGAGCGCGGCAGCATTACGGTTCCCGCCTCATACATTGTTACTCGCTTTGGCATCGATTATGCCCGCGTGCTTAAGAACGAAAAAACCACGATCGATGTGCCGGTACAGCGGGGGCGCGACCTGCCACGGCCAGACATGCCAGATGCATTAGAAATCCTTTCTGGACTGACGGCCGGCGATGTATTGGTGAAGCCGTGAATCTCGGTCTATCGGGCCGTCTCACCCAAGCTACAATTCGTTCGCCGCTGACGCCGCTATTCTTACTGGCGGCACTGGCGATTGGTTTGCTTGCGCTGCTCACGATCGCGCGGGAAGAAGAACCTCAGATCAGCGTTCCGATGGTCGATATCAGGGTGAATGCCGATGGCCTGAAGGCGCCGGACGCAGTCGAACTCGTGACCAAGCCGCTTGAAGCGATCATAAAGGGCATCGAGGGCGTCGAACATGTTTACAGCCAGACTGTAGATGATCGCGTCATGGTTACGGCGCGTTTTCTGGTCGGTACCAAAGCCGATGATGCAATCCTCCGCGTCCATGAAAAAATTCGTGCAAACATCGATCGTATCCCGGTCGGGATACCGGAACCATTAATCGTAGGACGCGGCATAAACGATGTCGCTGTCGTGGTCCTCAGTCTGTCACCCAAACCCGAAGCCGCCGCGCGCTGGACTGACAAAGACCTCTATCAACTTGCCAATGAGTTGCGGGCGGAGCTGGTAAAGACGGAAAATGTCGGACTCACCTACATTACCGGTGGCAATCCGCAGCAGATCCGCGTCGAGCCGGATCCGGAAAAACTCGCCCTTTTCGGGGTAACGCTGCAGCAGTTAGTCGCCAAGGTTCGTGACGCTAACCGCTCATTCCAGGCGGGCTCGGTACGCGACAATGACACCATGCGTGATGTTGCTGCCGGGCAGACGCTATCCGGCATTCCCGATATTGGCCTGTTACTGGTTACGACTCGCGACAACCGTCCGGTTTATGTCCGCGACGTAGCCTCGGTCGTCATCGGGCCAAGTCCGGTAGAGCACCGCGTGTGGATGGACACACCCGGGGCGGACGCCAAATGGGATCGCGTGCCGGCAGTCAGTATCGCCTTTGCCAAACGTGCCGGCGCCAATGCTGTTGTCGTCGCCGAGCAACTGCTGACTCGGCTACAAAGCGTAAGGGGTCGACTGATTCCCGGTGACGTCAACGTAACGGTGACACGCGATTACGGTGAAACCGCCAATGACAAGGCGAATGAACTTCTGTTTCATCTCGGCCTGGCAACTGTGTCGATCGTTGTACTGATTGCGTTCGCCATTGGCTGGCGTGAGGCCCTTGTGACTCTCGTCGTCATCCCGACAACGATTTTGCTTACGCTCTTTGCTTCCAAATTGATGGGCTACACCATCAATCGTGTCAGCCTGTTCGCGCTCATCTTTGCGATCGGCATTCTGGTCGACGACGCTATCGTTGTTGTCGAGAACATCGCCCGTCATTGGGCCATGAAAGATGGCCGTTCGCGTCTGCAAGGCGCGGTCGAGGCGGTGGCGGAAGTCGGTAATCCAACCATCGTTGCGACACTGACAGTAGTAGCGGCGCTCCTTCCGATGCTGTTCGTTTCCGGCCTCATGGGGCCCTACATGGCACCCATTCCGGCGAATGCCTCAGCAGCGATGCTATTCTCTTTCTTTGTCGCCATGGTCATCGCGCCCTGGCTCATGCTGCGGCTGCATCCCGAGGGACAATCGCTCCTTGAGCATGAAGCTGCGCATGGCGAAGGTCTTCTTGGGCGCCTCTATCGTCGTTTTGCCGCTCCGGTCGTGCGCTCGCGCAGGAATGCATGGCGATTCCTGATCACGGTCGGGTTGGCGACAATGGCGGTTTGCTTATTGTTCGCGACCAAGATAGTTACCGTCAAGCTTCTGCCATTCGACAATAAGTCGGAATTGGCTGTGGTAATTGATCTGCCAGAAGGCGCGACACTCGAAGACACCGAACGAACGCTGTTCTCAATTGCCAGCGTGGCGCATCAGCTTCCCGAGATCCGTTCGATCGAGACTTACGCAGGTACTCCGGCGCCGTTCAATTTCAATGGGCTGGTACGTCACTATTACATTCGTGAGCTGCCGGAACTGGGCGAGCTACACTTGAACCTGGCGCCACGCAGTGAGCGAAGCCGCGCGAGCCACACCATCGCGCTGGATCTACGCGAGCGGCTAAAGAAGCTGGTCTTACCGGCAGGCACCGTCGCTCGTTTGGTCGAAGTGCCGCCAGGCCCTCCGGTCTTGGCTACACTGCTTGCTGAAGTCTATGGTCCGGATTTACATAGTCGGCGCGCCATTGTCGCCGAGCTTAAAAAGATATTTGCCTCAGTTCCCTATATCGTCGACATCGACGATTCAATCGGTGAGCCACGCCCGCGCCTACGGATCTCGATTGATCAAGACCGCCTGGAATTTTTTGGGGTCGAGCAACGTGATGTCTACGACACCATTCAGGCCTTGTTCGGCGGCACGACTGTAGGCTATTCGCACCGCGGCGAAGGTCGCAATCCGATCGAGATTGTCGTTCGCCTGCCAAAACGGGAGTTGTCGTGGAATGAATTGCTGGCATCAACGCCAGTGCCAGCTAACAGCGTTCCTGGAAACAAGACCGTTGTCGAGCTCGGCGACGTTGTGCGTGTGAGCAAGGAGTTGGGGGTCGCCTGCAATTTTTCGCCGCGACGGGCGTTTCGCCGACATGGTGATGGCAGAACTGGCGGGCGCTTTTGAAGCCCCGATCTATGGCATTCTTGACGTCAACAACAGGGTTGAAACCCATAATTGGGGCGCACTCTCGAAACCAACCATCCGTTTTCATGGACAGCCAGAAGACGAAAGCAAGCCGGCGCTGTTATGGGACGGCGAGTGGGAAATTACCTACGTCACGTTTCGCGACATGGGCGCCGCCTTCATGGTGGCAATCATCGGAATCTACATCCTGGTTGTCGCGCAATTTGGCAGCTTTAGGTTGCCGCTGGTGATCCTCACGCCGATTCCGCTCACGCTCATTGGCATCGTGCTTGGACACTGGCTGTTCGGTGCGCCATTCACTGCGACATCGATGATCGGATTCATTGCATTGGCCGGCATTATCGTGCGCAACTCGATCCTGCTGGTCGACTTTATCCGTCATGGCGCAGGACAAGGAAAAATCTTGCGCGACGTGCTGCTAGAAGCAGGTGCAGTCCGCTTCAAGCCAATTTTGTTGACCGCGCTTGCCGCGATGATCGGGGCAGCGACAATTTTGCTCGACCCGATTTTTCAGGGGTTGGCAATTTCATTGCTTTTCGGCCTCGCCTCGTCGACCTTGCTTACGGTGCTTGTGATACCCGCTATCTACGTTGTATTGCGCGACGCGGATCGGGTTACCCGCTGACGCAGATGTCCGCTTTGGGTCGTTGGCGGACATTTCGCGGCGCAATCACGATGTCCGCTTTACCCCCAAAAGCGGACATTCCGAGTGGCAAGCGCGACGTCCGCTAAGTGCCAATAGCGGACATCATTTGGACGGCACTGGGTTTTACGCCGCGCAAATATAGGTAACGGTCCTAATCCGCCGTTCAGTCACGTTGCGGACCTGATTGCGCGCCATCGTCGGAAAGTCATCACCAAGGAAAAGCTGCCATATGACGGGAGACGTCCCGGTTTTTGCCATTTGTACCGTCATTCTTTCAAAAAAACTCTGACTCTCTTCAGTCGAGTCCTGAATTTCCAGCAGCTTAAATCCCGCACCAGTCAGAAGAGTTTTCATTTGGCCGGGCGTCGCGAGATGGCTGATTGACGGATCGCGTGCCCAAGGTACCGGATAAAGAACTTCGCCACCTTCGCCTTGCAACACGTCATAAACGGCGAAAATCCCCCCGGGTTTTAGAACCCTGCGGGCTTCCAGATACATCTTGTCTTTGGCGGCAATATTCATCGCGACGTGGATTGTCATTGCGGCATCGAATGTCCGGTCTTCGAAGGGTAAATTTGTTGCGTCCCCTTGCTTGAAAGACACGCGGCCGCCGAGGCCTACCCAATCGGACATTGCGGTTGCGGCGTCGCAGAATGCCTGAGTCAAATCGACGCCAGTCACTTGGCAGCGGTATGCCTCAGCCAACGTTCGCGCCGGACCTCCCAAACCGCTCCCGATGTCGAGAACATGCGACCGGGCGTTCAAATTCATTTTCTCGCCCAATTCCAATGTCGCTTTTCGGCCGCGGATATGAAACTCGTCGACCATGGAGAGATCGGCGGCCGTCAATCCCTTGAGATTCTTGCCGACACTTCGCAGCTTCTCTGCGATTGCATCGGCCAATTTGAGGTTTCCGCTGTAATGGCTTGCTATGCGGTCAGCCATCGTCCTCACCTCTAAGGCCGTAAGAATGTTTACCGGCGCCAATTCAGCGCAATTAACGCCGGCCTCAGACTTCAATGGAACGAGTTCCCTACGAAGGTGGCGGAGGGAGTGATACTGCAAAACAAATTCTCTACTCCGGCTCCAGAGTAATACCGCGTAATCCAGCGAACTCGGGCGTACGACGACGAGGACAGGCGGTAGCTCGTGGCCATCTTTGTTCATTAGCAGAGATCACGAGAGATCGCCGACATGTCCGCTTTACCCCCCAAAGCGGACATTGAATTCTGGCGGTGGAATGTCCGCTAAGTGCCAAAAGCGGACTCATGCAGTGCAGCAAAACCGGGTATGTCATTTCCGGCATATGTTGGAAAGGATCAGAATGGGCGACACATGCCGGCATTTGCAATGTTTTCAATGATCCGTTGGGGCTTCGCGCGGTGAGATCCAATCGCACGCATACGCGCTGTCTCCATTTAAGGATAGCAGCTCTTTTTCAATCAGAAATCATTCGTTACAAAAGAGGGGCTAGCGGGCTGCGGCTTGAACCGATGAGCAAGCTTCACTATTCTGAATATCTGGCCAACCCGGGGGGCGCAATGTCTAAGAACCCCAAAAGTGATGGCGATTCCGGCGTCAGCCGGCGTGGACTATTGGAAAAAGCAGCACTTGCGGTCGGAGCGGCGACATCGGTGGTCGCGGCGCGAACTGCTCTGGCACGATCTTCAGATGTTGTAATGGATTCTGCCGGGAGGGTGCTCGTCCACGGGTCCGCGCTTCCCACGCAAAGGCCGGAGGGTAGTTTCGACGAAGCGGCTAAGCTGATGGGGACCAATGATCAGTGTACTAATGAAAGCCGCTGCACCGGCGGCAGTAACAAAGGGTGTAGTAATGCAAGCAATTGCGTAGCTCCCCGTGCAATGCAACCCACGCGCGCCGCTCCAAAAACGAATGCACCCCTTGGTGGCGGTTCACTCACGGCTCCAAAAGTGAATGCGCCGGTCGGTCGCAGCCGCAAGTAGCGTGTCCGCCGGCGGGCGGCTTGAACCGATGAGCAATCTTCACTAATCTCAATATCCGGCCAACTCGGGGGCGCGCAATGTCTAAGAACCCCAAAAGTGATGGCGATCCCGGCGTCAGCCGGCGTGGATTATTGGAAAAAGCAGCACTTGCGGTCGGAGCGGCGACATCGGTGGTCGCGGCGCGAACTGCTCTGGCACGATCTTCAGATGTCGTAATGGATTCTGCCGGAAGGGTGCTCGTCCACGGGTCCGCGCTTCCCACGCAAAGGCCGGAGGGTAGTTTCGACGAAGCGGCTAAGCTGATGGGGACCAACGATCAGTGTAGTAATGGAGGCCCCTGCACCGGCAGCGATAACAAAGGGTGTACTAATGCGGCGCGTTGCGTAGCTCCCCGTGCAATGCAACCCACGCGCGCCGCTCCAAAAACGAATGCACCACTCACGGCTCCAAAAGTGAATACGCCCGTCGGCGGCAAACGCAAGTAGCGTGCGCGACTTTTGAGTACCGCGATGATATCGCAATCGGAACAGCTCCGGCATTTTAGCTCGAACTACCTCAATCTCATCATATTGCCCACCGAAGCCTGCAACTTTCGCTGCACGTACTGCTACGAGACGTTCGAAAACAGGAAAATGTCGCGCCCCGTGGTGACCGGCATTAAATCGTTGATTGATCGACGCGGTGCGGATTTGGATGCATTGGAAATTAGTTGGTTTGGTGGAGAGCCGTTGCTGGCTTTAGACGTAATCGCGGAGATCAGTAAGCATGCCCTTGATGTGGCCAAAACGGAAGGGTTCGCGTTCCGCGCAGGTATGACCACCAATGGCTATTTCCTCGATCAGGATCGCTTCGCGCAATGTTTGAATCACAAGATCGACTTTTTTCAGATATCGCTTGATGGCAACCCCGATGATCATAACGCCTCGCGCAAACTTGCGTCAGGCGGAGGAACTTTCGATCGGATATGGTCGAATCTGATCGCCATAAAGGCCACACGCGCCGAGTTCGTCGTGCTGTTGAGACTGCACTATACGATGGAGAACTTTATCTCCATTGGTCAGTTCGCGCGCCGCGTTCACGACGTATTCGGTGACGATCAGCGCTTTCGCTGTTTTTTCCATAATATCGGCCGTCTCGGCGGTTCGAATGACGAAAGCATTACGATTATTTCAGAACAGGATCAAAAGGAGATCGAAGCGCACCTTTGGGATGCGTCAGGATTTTTACGGCCCGCTGATCAAGACGAGAGTTACGTTTGTTATGCTGCAAAGGGAAATTCACTACTCATCAGGTCTACTGGCCGGTTAGCGAAGTGTACGGTCGCGCTTAACGACAGCTGTAACGACATCGGATGGATCAGTGAGAGTGGTGAAGTCTGCGTTGATCAAAGGAAATATCAGCGCTGGATAGCGCCGCTTGTCGAAGCCGATTGGGAAAATGTGGGATGCCCATTGCCGTCGGTGATGCGGCAGGTTGAGCGTGATGACGCCAATTTGGGCGCGTAGATTCCCCAAGCTCCGTCACGAGGCCGATCTACTCGCCGCCGTCGCACGCATTGTCCGATGACCGCGGACGTGCACGCAATCATGTCGATCGCGTTCGCAATTGGGTGCGCGAGATTGATCCGATCCAGGAACTAAAGTGTTTCAGGTCACCGAAATTCATCCCCTCGCCGCAATCTCCGACCGTAAGTGCGGCAGTTGCACTTTGTGCTGCAAACTGCTCGCGGTCCCTGCCATCGATAAACCTCGAGGACAATGGTGCCAACACTGCGCACCAGGCAAGGGCTGCAACATCTACCGGGACCGCCCCGGAGTGTGCCGAGACTGGAATTGCGGATGGCAAATTTGGCAGTGGCTCGGGGAGGAGTGGTATCCACTCGAATCTAAGATCGTAATAAACCCAAACCTTTCACTCGATCCAGATCACTCGGCGATAGATTTCCACGTCGATCCTGCTGATCCGGACCAATGGCGCAAACCTGAATATCTTTCTCAACTTCGTCTTCTTGCGCGTGGGGGGTTAAAGGGAGAAATTAAGTTCAGGGTAATAATCAACATCGACGGCATTCGGAAGTGGATCGTCCTTCCTAACGAGGAAGTGGAATTCAATCGCTTCCAGAAACTTGCAAAGGCAGTGGAGCACCGAGCAACGTGCTGGCTGTGCTGAAACCGAAAGGATGACCAAGAAAGGAAACCGAAATGCCGACACAGAACGCATGGGAGCTCACTTATCGGCCTGCCATCGGAAGACAATCGAGAAGCTAGTCGCACTAACACCAGGCGATTATTTTCGGCTTCGACGTGCCGCGATTGTATTAGTGTGCGCGGATAAGTGATCGAGAGGTCATTCGCCCCATGTTTCTTATGGGTCATAAGCGGACATGAAGGCCCGTCAAAGTCATGTCCGCTTTACCCCCGAAAGCAGACATTGATCGCTGAGGGCGAAATGTCCGCTAAGTACCAATAGCGGACTCATGCGCTGCAGCAATGTTAATTTAGGGTCGCACCGCTCAGGCAGGCGCGCTGCTGACCAGCCACATCGCACCGGGCAGGCACACCTTTGCGCCGTCAACATGCGCCGCCAGTGCCTCGCGGAGGGACGCAATGGTGGCTGAGAGGACCTCCGCCGGCTGGTTGCGCAGCCAGCTATTAACGGCGCCGATCTGGGTCGACTGAACCACAGCCTCCTCCAGGCCGCGGCCGGCTGCGATGTCCAGATCAAGATCGAGCTTCTTGAGCCGCGGTGGCGTCCAGCCGGCTGCGGTGAGAACTTCGGAGACGAACTCGGGATCGGCGAAGGCAAACATTCCAGGGGCGTTCGGGGCCGGTCTCGGCCGTGGCGGCAGATGGCGAGAGACCGCGTTCATCGGCACCTCCATCCACGGATTTTCGGCTAGCGGCCGCCAGCACACGAACGCCATCCGCGCGCCAGGGCTGGCTGCTCTGCGCATGTTGGCAAAGGCACTCACCGGGTCGCCGAAGAACATCAGGCCGAAGGCCGACGTCAGCAAATCGTATCCGTCCAGTGCCGCCGTGGCTGGATCGGCCTGCTGCCAATCGATATTGGCTATACCGGCGGCCTTGGCGCGTGCCTTCCCCTCAGCCAGCATCGGCCCGGAGATGTCCAGCGCCGCTACGCGGCCAGCGATACCAACGGCGCGTGCAAACTCCAGTGTCGTCGCGCCACAGCCGCAGCCGATGTCCAGCACCCGCTCGCCGGGGCGCGGCGCGGCAAAGGCGAGCAACGCCTCCGTCATCGGCGCCAAGGTGATATCGGTGTGCTCCTGTCGCGCCACCCAGGTGTGGCCGCCCGGCCCGTTCCAGAAGGCAAGCTGGTCGGCATTGATTTGCTCGGGGTCGGCCACGCGAGTCCTCATGTGCGGTTGATACGGACGCTGCACGATTGAGGAGCAGGCGGCAAGCCGCGCCGCGGCACCCTATCTAACCCGGCATTCCCATACGACCGGCCCATCCGACGCTGAGCCCGATATCCGCTTTGGGTCATTAACGGACATGGCATCTTCTAATGTCCGCTTTACCCCCGAAAGCGGACATCGCAACTTTGGCGTCGAATAACTCAGGCGGGGGCGGCGATCTTTCTCCGTCTTTCGATATTCTGGACATTCGGCCTCAACTGAGAAGATCATGGGTGGAAAGGTAAAATGCCATGACCTTAGTTCCCGACCTTGCCGTTTTCCAGAAAAGCCTCGCTGCGCTTCCGATTGCAACCTACCAGCCCGGTGAGACCCTGCTCAACGCCGGTTCGAAAACTGGCCTCCTGTTGATCCTAAAAAAAGGGGCTGTGGCAATCTTCAAGGGTGGCATTGAGATGGCCAAGGTGACGGAGCCTGGCGCAGTGTTCGGCGAAATCTCTGCATTGCTAGATCAACCACACACAGCGGACGTACGTGCATTGGAAACTACGCAGTTTCACGTCGCCAATGCAGACGCCCTGCTCGTGCAGAACCCGGTCGCACTTCTTTATGTAGCGGCAGTCCTGGCACGGCGACTTGACGCCGCCAATCGAACCCTCATTGAGCTGAAACGCCAAATTCAGGTCGGTCACCCCCGCAGTGCGATCGAAAAAACAGTTGCGAAGATGGAAGGGCTGCTAGGCTCGGGCGGTGCGGGTCTCACTGATGCCGGCCATTGGATTGCGTAATCTACACGTCCGCTTTGGGTCATTAGCAGACATAGTGGCCTCAAAACTGTATGTCCGCTTTACCCCCAATAGCAGACGTTCGGCGCTTCCGTTGGTCCGCTAAGTGCCATTAGAAGACATCGCCTGAAATGAAAAATAAAGAGGCCGCCAACTGAGGCAGCCTCGAGTCGATCTCAGTGTGTCCACGCTGGCTCTGGCTCTGGCAACACCGCTTAGTGAAATACGAGATACAAATTTGACGAAAAAGGCCCGAGCAATAAACCAGTATAACCAACGGCCGCCCTTTTTCTAATTGGCGACGCAAGCTGCCAAAGTCGTTTTCGTGTCATCAAGATGAGAGTTTCCTCGCGCGCCCATTCCGATTTTCCGGTAATCCGGCATGCTATTTGGAAGATATTGTTCTGGTAATGAACAATCGGGAGCGCCGTATGATGCTCAATCGGAAAGAATCTGTTTGGCACACTAATAAATACACGCCGGGCAACGCGGCAAAGTTCGTACACAAAAAAGAACTGATTTTCTAGGCTGCCTACATGTTCAAGAACAGCATTCGATGTCGCTATATCAAATGTATTGTCGTCAAACGGCAATCGGACATTTGGCTCAATTTGGATATACCGAACGAGGGGAAACGCCTTCTTGAATTGAACACCAGCGCCTAATCCGCATGCAGTGATATTTTTTTGATGTGGGTAGCTTCGCTCCAAAACATTTGCGCCGTCATTTACGACGTCAGATACGCCAATATCCAAAACATGGTCTGAGTGCGAAGGCTGTATATGCGTCCGAAAATCAGAGAAAATGCGGTTGCGAGCAGAAATAAGAAGATGCTCAGCTATGCTGCCGGGTGAAATTTCTCGATAATATTTCTCATCTACTGGCAAATTTATAACGTCCTCTCATTTGATGTTATAATTTTAGCTGTCCCTGCGGCTGGGGGTCAACGCGACCTAGCCAAACAGGCTGGTTACATGGGGTGTAGCAGCTCGCGCAAAGTCCACTTTGGATCACTAGCGGACATGAATGCCCTCAAGATTGTGTCCGCTTTACCCCCGAAAGCGGACATTCGCCGCTGAGGTTGGAACGTCCGCTAAGTGCCAATAGCGGACATCGTGAAGCGATCTGCGCGAAACAGAAAGACCGCCTCGCGGCGGTCTCTCTGAAATCAGATCACGGGCACGAATGGCGACGGCCATCATAGCCACGATAGGTGCGTGAAACCGGATCGTAGGATTTGAAACGCTGCACGCAGTACGCGACGCCACTATCGTCACCGTATCCCTCGTAATAGCCGTAATCGCCATAATCGCCGTAGTATGGCCACGCCGAGGCGAACGCGCCCCAGCCCAAGTAGGGCCAATAGCCACCATAGTACCCGTACCTATAGCCGCGGTGTCGATAAGCGTACCGATAGCCAGGATATCGATAGCCATAGTGGTATCGACCTGGCCCGACAGCGCCGCTAATGCCGGCGGCACCCATATGACCGCCACCCACGCGAGCACCGCTAAAGCCCCCAACGCGGGCGCCGCTAATGCCGGCGGCACCCATATGACCGCCGCCCACGCGAGCACCGCTAAAGCCCCCAACGCGGGCGCCGCTAATGCCGGCGGCACCCATATGACCGCCGCCCACGCGAGCACCGCTAAAGCCCCCAACGCGGGCGCCGCTAATGCCGGCGGCACCCATATGACCGCCGCGTTGCGCCTGCGCGGGGATCGAAAAAGCGGCCGCTACGATCAGCGTCGCAAAGATAGACGCCAACTTTTTCAACATAGGATTTCTCCTGCGTTCAATTTGCCAAGATTCTTGATGGCATTTAGTGGTCATCCGCGTTGAAATTGCATTGATCCTGGTCAAACGTAAGAAGAGGTGATTGAGCGCAGGGCGCTGGTGAATTGCTACCGCTCCGATGGCTGACGCTGGACGCGACATGGCCGCATTCCTGCGCGATGTCCGCTTTGGGTCATTAGCGGACATTCGCACTGCAAAAAGTCACGTCTGCTTTACCCCCAAAAGCGGACATGTGCGGTGCACTAGCTCATGTCCGCTAAGTGCCAATAGCGGACATTCGCCGGTAGGCGTCTTATTTGTGAGGTGCCGAAGTGATTAGATGGCATCTCATGGGAGTAAGGTAGCTGTCGTGGGGATGTTGCGGCTTATTCTCGCCTGCGCTGTTTTGCTAGTGCATGCTGGCAGTTTTTTCCGCTTCAACATCACAAGTGGCGGACAGGTTCCTGTTGAGCTGTTCTACATCATATCCGGCTTCTACATGGCTCTCGTGTTGAACGAAAAATATGTGGGCCCTGAATCAGCGCGAGCGTTCTATGTAAACCGGATGCTTCGCCTGTTGCCGGCGTATTGGGTAATGGCATTCGTTGCGCTCGCGATTTATCTCTACATTTATTTTGTCACCGGCGGTGGCTTTATTGCATGGATTGTGGAACTCGTGGGCCAAGTAGCACCTTGGAGGGCCCTGTGGTTCTTGGTCTCGAATACCCTGTTGGTAGGGATCGACTGGCTCCCTAGGGTGCTTCCGCTTGAAGGGCCAAAAACCGCAGTCCTCGTCGCGCCAGCGTGGACGTTGGGCATCGAATTGAGTTTCTACGCAATCGCGCCGCTGCTTTTGCGTCGGAGTTCATGGATGCTCGCGGCAGTGCTAGTAGCGAGCGTCTGCTTGCGGCTGGCTTATTTTGTTGGGCTCAACATCGACGCGGAGCCTTGGGGCTACACATTCTTTCCATTCGAGCTTGCACTGTTCATGGCTGGTGCACTGAGCTATCGGCTTTACGAGAGAGTTCGCAACCATACCAGCGGTGCGGCCTTCGGGCTTAGTCTCATCGTCGCCGTTCTGCTATTTCAGATCGTTCAGAAAGGGATTACGGTCTCTGTTTGCAATTGCGATCTAACCGTCGTTCCACTTCGTATCGCATTCTATGCCTACGCGGCGGTCGCGATTGCCTTTCTGTTCAGGGAAACAAAAAACTGGCGGATCGACGCGCACCTCGGCGAATTGTCCTATCCCGTCTACCTCGCGCACTATCCGTTGATCGACTTATACAATGCTGTATTTCAACCCGCGCCATCATTGGTGCAGGCGTCTATCCGTAGCATCGTGGCCCTCTTTGCGTCGCTCATGGTAGCTTGCCTAATTCAAAGACTTGTTGAGCGGCCAATCGATGCCGCTCGTCATCGGCGATATCGAGAGTTGGCCGTCTCGCAAGGTGCTTGATGCTCCATGCTCGCCAGAATTTTGAGCCGCTCATTCAGAGCGACGCCACTAAACCCCACCCGCCCACCGGCATGTCCGCTTTGGGTCATTAGCGGACATTTGGACCTCTCAATGCGATGTCCGCTTTACCCCCGAAAGCGGACATGACGGCCGCGTTCCAAACACCGCTAGTCTCGCCCAACCTGTTTGCTCACGCTTCTGGGTAGATTTGTGGGTACCGAATATTCGTTCGATTGATCACGAAGCCGGTCAACGACTTGGCTCCACAATTCAAAAGAGGTTGTCTCTTCCAAAATATTTTTATTGAATACCGCCACCACCCCATAATAGCCGTCTTGCAAGGGAGTGGACCATGGCGGGCGAAGGCGCAAAACAACCAGTCACAGTGAGCCGAGACGAACTCTACAAGCAGGTCTGGCATACACCGATGAGCCGCTTGGCGGCCGATTACGGAATTTCCGGCAATGGCCTCGCCAAAATCTGCGACCGGCTCAAAATTCCTTATCCGCCGCGTGGTTACTGGGCAAAGAAAGCGGCTGGACAGAAGGTGATTCAATTCCGTCTGCCGGATCTACCAGACGATACACCCACAGAAGTAACGATTTCGCCGACGCCACTGCCCGCTCCGCCTCCGCAATTACCCAAGGAGATCGAAGACAAATTAAGCGCAGCGCAGGCGCGCACTAGGGACGTCACCGTTCCCGAACGCCTGGGCCGGCCGCATCCGATCATTGCCGGCTGGCTCGCCGAGCGCGCCCGCCAGAAGCAGGACGCCAGGAACGATCCCTGGCGCAGCCGGCGTCTGTCAGAACTTAACTTTACCGACGTCGATCATCGCCGCCATCGCATTCTCAACACGCTGTTCAAGACGCTGGAAGGCCACGGCTTCAAAGTGAAGCTCGGCGATCGCCACGAGGTCTATCTCGAGATCGGGGGCGAGCGGGTGGATTTCAAATTGCGCGAGAAGCAGCGCCAGGTGCGCCGGCCGCTGACCGAGGACGAAAAACGCTACAGTTATATGCGAGAACGGGGCTGGGTGCAGGAAATGCAGCCCAGCGGCATTTTGATTTTTTCGCTAGAGACGCATCTTGTTGATGGCGTCAAACACAAATGGCGGGACGGCGAAAGACCGCTGGAAGCACAACTTCCTGATATCATCGGCCTCATCTTGCTTGCCGGCCCCATTTTAAAGGAACGTCGGCGCCTACACGAAGAAGCCGAACGCTGCCGCTACGAGGAGGAACGCCGCCGCTACGAGGAGCGGGAGCGGCGTAAGAAAGATGACAATCAGTGGCGGCGTTTTGTCGAGATCGCCGAGCACTGGCGCAAGCTCGAGGTTTCCCGACAGTTCCTCGCAGCACTCGAAGAAAAGTGTGCCGGTCAAGAGCTTGCGATTGCCGAGCGGCCTTTAAGCGACTGGCTCGGCTGGGCGCGCGAGAAAGTTGCAAGCTCAGATCCGTTGTTGATGGGCGCGGAGCGCATCTTCACGGACATTTCCCAGATCACGTCGTGGAGCTATCGCGACTGAGCCCGTTCCATAAGCTGATGTTATGCGAATCTAGGTTCGAGTCCGACTTACGTGGGAAAATTGAGATCTGACTCGGATGAAAGCGTCTGGCCGAAGAGAGAACCAAATCAAAACCAAAAGCAGATATGGACCCAGCTGAAGCCATTAAAGACACACTGCGAGAATGGAAAAAGAGTGTGCGCATTGGCAGCGGTTGATAGATCGGCCAGAGACATCGCCGAAAGAGCGAAAATGATTAGCGCGCGCATGGTTGCTTCTCCACGTGAGCTTTGAGCTTGGTCTATCGGATCGGATGCGGACCGCTGAGAGTTTACGGCAGCTCTACATCCGCATGGAGCCGAGTGCGGCAGTCGGCTTCCCGCCAACCACCGCCTCAGTCGATCAATAGCAGACATAAACCCAGGCAAAACCGTTCCAGAAGTGGTTGCAGATCGGCGGGATCCAGTTTCCGAAGATGTCGAATCCCGCATTGGCTGCAGTCGCTGCACCAAGGAGGGAAGTCGCGACGAAGGTCGCGATAATGAGCTTACGCATTGTTGCGTCTCCACATTGAGGTTCCTGGGTCAACCGGTGGCGTTCACCTCCGGCCGGAAAGGCCAAACGATCAGATTGCGTCGCCCTTCATTCCAGTATGCGGAACACATCAGTGGTGCGGGACAGTGTGGGTGTAATAATTATATTTGTAGGTGGACGTCGGGATTTGTTGAACTTCGACGCATCGCCCATTCCATTCTTATACAAAACAATTCATCTCCATTGCGTGCGCGGCGACGCAAAGGATTGCAAAATTCGCTGCTCGATAACGTCGATCAATTTGCGCTGGAACCAAAAACTCCGGGACCACCAACGACCGTGGAGATTTGCCGCGTGCCGCCCTTTAGCTGAGGCCTGGACATACGACGGCACATCCCGGAGCAACAGGGAGCGAGTATTCGCCAAGCGCGGCATCTTGGCTTAGCCACTCGCTTTGGCGGCAGTCGGACTTGTTTCAGCCGACTGCCGCCAAGGTCAGTTAATAACAACCGTAGACCCACCCGAACGCGGTCGCATACCAGCCGTAGGTACAGAAGTATCCATACGGGCTCCAATAGCCCGCGTTGGCTACAGTCGCGGCTCCGAGGAAGGAAGCTGCTACGAGGGTCGAAATAATCAACTTGCGCATTGTTGCATCTCCACATTGAGGGTTTCTGGGATTGCCGGGTGGCTTTCGCCTCCGGCAGAAAGGCCGAACGACGATCAGTTTCGCGTCGCCTTTCAATCCAGCATGCGGGACAAACGCATGGTTCAGGACAGCATGCGCAGAGAAGTTATTTTTGAATATTCATGTCCGGATTGCTCGAGCCTGGCCGCATAGTCGAGTCTTTTGCGTTGACGGATCAGCCGCATTGTATCAATTACCATGAAGCTTTCAGGTTGATGTGCCCGGCGCGAGCCACGGCGGCCGGCCGAATCGCAAAATTCCTGGCTCGCATTAGCCAGCAAAATAAATTTCAAAACGTGAGGTTCGGGCAGCGTCAGACGCGGACCGTAAGCAAGCCGGCGATGAAGGCTAAGACAGCAACAATCAATTTAAGCTGCCAAAGCAACGCTCTGAATTGTTGATCAGTCACGGACGTAAGCCCCTAATCTTGTGTTTGTATTCGAGGCGCACCGACTGAGCTCGAAATCGGCTGCGTCGG
The DNA here is from genome assembly GCA_963762485.1 of uncultured Pseudomonadota bacterium. GTDB lineage: Bacteria > Pseudomonadota > Alphaproteobacteria > Rhizobiales > Xanthobacteraceae > Pseudolabrys. The sequence continues at coordinate 57,699 of CAVXLE010000006.1, forward strand.
TCTTGGTCTTGGCAGGGGAACAGCCGGTTGCCTCTTTCGTTCGCGAACCGTTCGAACGACCGCAGGCGGTGCACCTCCAGACCAAGCCGATAGACCGGATTTAATTGGGTAAACATCAACCATCGAAATGTCTGCGTTGGCTAACCCCACCGAGAAGAGAGGCCGCCGAGAGGGCCGAAATGAGCAGCTGACGCATGGTCGCCTCTCCACATTAAGGTTCTGAGGACCTCCGGCATCAGCATCGCCTGCCGGCAGAACAGAATTATGTGTTCCCAACTCCCTATGCGGCCCAGAAGGAAGACCTGGGACAGGTGACGACCAATCGATTTATCCCATGGCTTTAGAAGTGAGCAGCCGGTTGTCTAGAAGGTATTTCCTAGTAAAATCGCGGTGTTGGGGGGGGGTCAAAAGTTGCCGAAAATTTGTTTGCCGGACGATGTCCGGATTCACATGTTTCAGCCGCATTAGGAAGAGCCATGTCTGCGCTAGCGGACACGGCGGCTCCGACGCATCATTCGCCAGCGACGGCGTTAGATGCGATCAAATCCCTTTCGATCAGCGATAAGTCGGCACTGCTGAAAATCGCGAAGACGTATGCCCGTACGCGACACACACGTTTCGACCACGAGGATCTGATACAGGAAGCAATGACGCGCGTCCTTGAGGGCACAAGGAAATGGCCAGTGGGCGTTCCGTTTATGGCGTTCCTCTGTGGCGTTATTCGTAGCACTGCTTGGGATTGGCGAACCGACATTACGAATGAAAGTGAATTGGATGAAATTGGCCGGCCGGAAGAAAGCGACGCAATGGCCCGGATCGATGCGCAGAAACTGCTGGCATTATTCGATGACGATCCGATCGCACAAAAGCTAGTTGTCGGGATGATGGAAGGAGCAAGAGGCGAAGAGCTTTGGGAGTCGATGGGACTTACCAAAATTGATTATGAGAGCAAGCGCAAGAAGATCCGGCGTCGGATTGAAAAGCACTGGTTGAATGAGAGCTGAGAGCGCATGACCACAAAATCGAAACGCCACGAAAATGCGCTCGACCGTATCGCCGACTTCATGGTCGAGGACATCCTTAAGACAAAACCGAGCGATATTATCGCTGAGACTGTCGACGATCATGGTGATGGCCAAGCATTAGCGGTACAATTTGACAAGCTGACGCGACCGCTGCTGCAGAACCGGGAAAACATTGTTCAGAGCGCTCCTCAGCGGCAGCATCCGACGGCCGGTCTCACCGATCGACTTACAAGTCAGGTGAATGACCTTATCCAGACTATAGCGAGCGTGTTTTTCCCAGGACATTTAAAGCTTGCAATTTCATCATTGGCAATTCTCCTGGCCGCAGCTGCAGCCTTCTTTGTGATTGAAGGTCCAGCGTTCCGAGGGAAAGAGCAATTCGCCTCTAAAACGGCGAATGCCGGATATATGGCGGTTGTTGCCTCAGGCGATGATAGACAAGACGCGTTGAGTAAATATCAGCTTTTGCAAAAAGAATTTCCCTCGTTGCTCGGCGAGCGGCAGCCGATTCTTACTCAGGATAGCAAAAGCACTACAAGATACACGGCCGCTGTTGGACCTTTTGCAACCCAACGCGAGGCAAATAGCTTGTGTGAGCGCGTGAACAAATCAGCAAGCCAGTGCTTCGTCGATGAATATCCGCGCAAATAAACGGATTGCGCAGGGGCAAAAATGTCATCACATCCCTTCGGCAGCATCGCCTTAGCCACCTGTTTATGTTCCGCGACCGTTCAATTCGCTTCGATTGCGTCCGTGTTTGCAGCCACAATGGATCCGGCAACTAGCTCTCATTCATCACGCATGCCTGCCAGATCTGCAAAGCAGGTCGCTGAAATCGACAACTTGATTACAGCAGGAAATCCAGCACTCGCGCCATTAAAGTGGTCAGGAATATTGCTGAATGAAACCGAACGAAGTGGCCGCAAAGGTTGGGTTAAATGTACGGCCCAGTTCATTTCCCCGCGTGTACTCGTGACCGCTGCGCATTGCGTGGAAGACGATGAAACCGGTCAGTTTTATGACCTGAGGAAAATGAAGTTTTTGCTGCAGTATCAAAACCAGACGTTCACCGATGTCTACATTCCGACTTGCGCATCACGCTTTGATGAATGGCATAAGAATAAAGATTCTCAGCTTACCCGATTGCAATGGGATTACGCGCTAATTCAAGTCGATCACGACAGCATTACCGGGCATTATAGTTGGAACGTCGACTGGGGAAAAAAATATACGAATGCCACGGCGACTGGGTATCCAGGGGCTATGCTCGAGGGCCAGATCATCCAAACGGCCGATGGCTCACTCTTAAAAATTCAGGATATACCCAATGAGCTAGGACTTAAGCATAACGTTATCGATCTGACGCAGGGGAGCAGTGGCGGAGCGTGGGTGGCAAACTTTAGCAAGGAGGAGAAGCCAGACATGAACATATTGATCGGGCTTAACTCGATGGTCAGTTCCCAGTGGCCTGGCATCTCCTTCGGGCCGTATTTGACCGCCGATTTTAAAAATCTGTTTGAATATGTTTCTAAGGGATGTCCCCAAGAACAGACGAAATAACTTTTAGCAACAACATAATTTTTGAGCGCCAGGCAAATACGGGAACTTGAGAGATGTCGCTAAATCGCGTGTTTATCCTGCTTCTTCTTCAGCTGGCGCTAACGGTTCGCCTAAGCGCCCAAGAGGCAAAGGACACCCAAGCCTACTCGGCAGATGTCGGTGGCAAGCAGGTCAGCTCGGTCAAAGTCAACAGAACGAATACGAGGGGCCTCGTGAGCCGGGATGAACTGCTAAGGCAGGCGCGTGAAGCCGTTCCTCTGCATCCAAATCTACCCTCAGAAGTCGTCCCCCGATTGCCAGTAGACAAAGTCCAGTGACCCAACGCCGGGTATAGCATCCGCGTCGAGCCATGGCTCATTTCGTGTAATTGGCCGCTCCGCTTGTAGTTTCCGGTCACGTGCAGCCGATCCGAAGCGGGTGCCAAGATTGCTTTTCTGGGGACGACGGACGCTCGACCAACATGTTGCAGGGCGGTAAAGCCGCGGAACTCGCTTTGGAAGACTCTGTCGAACCGGATCTAGGCCGTTCCTGGGTTGCCGGCGCAGAATAGCTCCTGTTCACCACAATGATGCAAAGACCTATCAGCAGGGCAGCGGTCGCTATGAGCGCCACGGACGTTCCATTGGCGGCCGGCTTGGCAGGGCTCGATACGGAAAACGTAAGCGTTGGCGATTTAACCCCTTGCGATACGTCACCGACGGCGAGCGAAGCGACGATGGATTTGTACATTGTTGTGTCTCCACCTTGCTGGTTTGGCTAGCCGACAGCATTGCCAGTGGGCCCAGCCGGAACCATCACAATTAGTCGTTTCCCAATCCCTGTTGCGGCAAAGGTGAGTTTTTCCGGACACCGCTTGGGCTGACGTTATTTTCGAAGCGGTATGTCCGACTTGGCTCACGTAGCCCGCCTATCCTCAAGACATCACCCGAATAAGTTTGCCGTGATCTGGTCATCCCACTTTGTTTCCGCCTTCACCGCCCGTGCGTTTCCAAAATAACCGGAACTGTTTCCGCTTTGATGAGCGCTTTTATTGAAATGAAAGGGACCACAAATGAAGCAACTACTAAAGTCTGCAACCGAAATGATATTTTATAAAATGGTGGCGCTCGTTCCTGTTGTCGTCCTGCTCAATCCCATCATCGCGGTGGCAGGCGATGCAACGACCTTACAATGCTTTGCTGACACACAGAGCTGCACGACGGCGTGCATCACTGCCGGTGAGACGCCAAACCCAGTATTGGACTGCCGAAAAAGTTGCGGTCAGCTTGAGGCTGATCACTCACAATATTGCTTCCGACAATTCACCGACGGTCTTTCGAAGGACGAAAGACTAAGAATATATCAGCAAGAAGCTGATGCATGCGACCAAAGTGAGTGCAAGCCAGCTTTTAGCGAGCAAGTTAGAGCCTGTACTCAAAATGCAACGGTCGCCGACAAGGCCAGAGTTGTTGCATGCACGACGCAGGCGATGAACCAATCAATGAGTTGCGCGAAATCGTGCTTCGCGCGTGCGCGGCAAAAGGCCTTTCCCCAATAGCAACTTTAACATCGGAACTATGACGTCATCGCACTAACAGAAACAGGCATTTAAATGCGCGATCTGTGTAAACCTTGGTTCGGCGGACCCCGATCGCTGCGCGGTGTCTTGGCTGCGATCGCCTTAATTTATCTTTCTAACGGCGCGTCAAGCGCGGCAGAGCGGGTTGGTGATTACTTAAAATTGACACTGCCCCACACCGGCTCTGACATCCTGGATACCTTATATGAAGACTCAATCGCCGATGCTCTTTTCGTAAAGGCGAAGCACATCGGTTTTCCGAACCAGCCAATCGAATATCTCGTGCGTAAGAAGAGTTCCAACTCTCAAACGGGGAGAGAGATTTTAGAAAAGGAAATATTGGCCTCCCTTGGGATTAACGTCGCCGCTCCTGCGTCAAGGCAGACCAAGAAAAGAGCGTTCATGGCTGGACCTCACCGCACCGCGCAAGGGTATGTTGCTGAGTTTGAGACTACGGACGCTGACGGGAGGCGGACCACCTGTATCGCTTTTGTTGACGACGCAGAACATGTTTACGCCGTTTATCTCAGATTTACGTCGGCACCAAACTGCTCCAGCCAGTTGATTCAATTGGTCCGATCGCAAAGGTTCCTGAGCTAACTAGGTTGCCAGGACAAACGTAAGAATTCAATCGCGTTTCAAATCGATACTATCTGCGACGAAGAAAGTCCTTTCCCTCGACCAATCGGGTGTCGTCGTTTTTTGAAACGCTAATCTCGAATTCTATTTAATCGTTTGCAGAAACCCATAGCACCGGCCTCGCAAAGACTTTGACACGCGCTGCGTTGGTTACTCTTGCACCTATAAACTAAATCTGCGGTGCTTGAATTTGTCGAGGCGGAGCGAGCCTGCGGCTTATCAGGTGAAGGCGGCTTTGACGCAGTTTTCGGTGTAATCGCTACACAACGATCGCCGCGAACCTGCATACCCGCAGCGCAATTTAGAGGGCACACACGACCGCTTCGTACCCGAACCGCATCGAGCGTCTCAAGCGTCGCAGCCTCTGTGTCGATATGAGTACCGGCGTACTTATTGAACGCGCTCAGCGCGCTACTAGCTTTCGTCGTCCACTGCCCGTCCAGATCACCTGGATCGCAACCTACCTCTTGCAAGTGAATTTTTAGTAGCCGGACGATGTCTGCCGGGTCGCGAACACCCGGCGGTGTTTGCGATGGATTTGATTGCAGCGCAGCGGTTTCTTTCCCCTGAAGGGGTACTGTTAGCGGTCCAGCAAAATAAAAGTCGCCCTTTATAGGAGACAGCGACAACCATGGTTGTTGCTCGCCTTTTGTCGCGCGCGAGACACTTAGGCCAACCTCGTTGAACGAACGGAAAATGTCGAGTCCAGGTTTTCGTATGGTTTCCGAGATGGCTTTGGAAAAAGGACTATGACCATCGGAGCCATCGCGAGCCACGTTACCGGGTTGAGTGGCGAAGGAAATCAATGTTCCCTCGGGTGCTTGCATTTGCGCTAAACCACCTGTCGCCGTTCTCAGCCCCCGCCCGCTGAAAGGGTTGTTGCGACAGGCATCGAGGACCAGGACGTTTAATCGCGCGCCAGCACTTTCCATTTGTCGCAGGACGACATTAACGTCGAGCATCTGGAAATCGACGTCCGCTTCTTTTGTTGGATTAGCCTCGATCGGCACAAGGTAATTTGCTCCGCGCACCTGGACCCCATGGCCGGCGTAGTAGAACAAGGCGACGTCGGCACCAATTGCAGCGCGGCCAAATTCTTGAACGGCCTTATCGAATTTGGACTTGTTGAGATCAAGGAGTGCGTCGTCCCCGACCACGGTAAAGCCGAGATCGCGCAGTGTAGTTGCGATGAGTCGAGCATCGTTCGCGGGATTTGCCAGTCGCGGAACGTATTCGTACGAGCCGTTGCCGATGACTAAAGCAACACGCACATCGGCGCGGGCCGCACTGACGAAGACGGTCACCGTCAACAGAAGAACGGCCCACAGCCGCACGCCAGCCCCCCGCTTGCTGCCGACTTCGCAATCGAGGTTCAACCACCCGGCGAAGGGCGAAACGCTAAATCATATTAGTAGCAAGCCAGCGCGGTCAACGCGGCTGGAGCCGAATGGCCCTAAAATGGTGTCATAGAGCCCTTATTTTTGAGCTTGCGAAGCGCCTAAGCGCCACACCGGGCCTAAGCTCACAGTATTTGTCCGGCCAGCGCGCTTCTGCGACATAAACAACGTGTCGTTCGACTCGTACGTCACGGTTACGGTTGCGGTCGGGGTTCGAAAGTTTAGCTGATTGCCAGTTATTTGACCTGCGAACGGAAGATAGCCCGCAGGAAATCTTAAGTCGGGAGGCGCATTTGGGTTTGGCGGCCCCCAGATAAAAAAGCCAGATGTCCGGCTCTGAAGATCAACGCTATTGACGACGAGCATGGCCTGCCGACGGCTGCCGTTCCAGCCAACCTCGCTTGCCCACACTCCAATGAAACGTCTTGCCTTATCCGGCAGCTTCGCATCGGGCGATCTAATCGCGAACTGCGGCACAGTTAAATCGTGTTTTGTCGCAACCGCGCGAACCCGACTCATGTCCCGCGGTGCAAGAAGCCCAATGTCCTCAGAGGCGACCGGAATCGAGGGTTCGGCCGAAGTTTCAGTCGCACTGTGCCCATCTGCGAGGCCCGCAAAATAGAATTTTCCCTCGATCGGCGAAGATGCGACCCATGGTTCTTGCGTTCCACCCGTCGCTCGTTTTACAGCCAACCCGATCTCGTTAAATGTCTGAAAAATATCCAGGCCAGGTCGACGGATCACAGTTGCAAGCGCTCTCGTGTAGGGACTATGCCCGTCAGAACCATCCTGCGCGACATTACCTGGCTGCGTCGCATAGGAAATTAGCGTTCCCTCGGGGACCTGCATCTGCGCAAGACCTCTCACAGGCCCGCGAAGACTTCTGATAGCAAATGGATTGTTGCGGCACGCATCGAGTATGATCAGATTTAACTTAGTGCCCGAATCTTCCATTTCTTGCATGACAAGAGAAACGTTCAGCATTTGGAAGTCGATGTCGGCTTCTCGAACCGGATTAGCATCAATTGGCACAAGGTAATTAGAGCCTTTCGACTGAATTCCATGTCCGGCATAGTAAAAAAGTGCGACATCGGCCCCCGGTAATTCTCTGCCAAATTCCTGGACGACCTTGTCGATATCGCCCTTTCGTAGATCTAGCTGAGCCCCATGATTGATCAGCTGAAATCCGAGGTCTTTAAGTGTATTAGCAATAAGGACCGCGTCATTATTCGAATTTTCTAATGGCGAGACGTTTTTGTATGACGAATTGCCAATAACAAGTGCAACCCGTTTATCGGCAAAAGCAGGCAACGAAAAAAAAGCAGCCGCGCAAACAATCGCTGCACAAAATATCGTTTTAAAGACACTCCCCATCGCAAGCTATTCGCATACAGTATGATTTGCGTCGATTACGGCATAGCCGAACCCAATCAGGGTAGCATTCTGTACATTAAGCGTGTCAACGAATAAAATCTCGCAAAACAGCCGGATATTTCACCACTTCAGATTATAGCTTGGACCCGCCACGACTGACGCGGATTCGAAAAGCCGCGTTCCATAATCTGACATTATGCGAATCGAGTCCGAATCTGCCATCCCAAGATGGACATTCATCGGTAAACAATGACCTATAGAAGGTCTTTTGTCCTTAGCTAAGCTGAAAGCCCCTACTGCGATTGCTGAAGATGAGCGGCTTTGCGCGCGTCTCATCGTGTCTAGCATCAACTGTCGAAAGCATCCGATAACCCATCTTATCGGAGCCAACTCGCGTTGATCAGCAAGTAGAATTGGTTAGAGCAATTCCGTCTGCAACGGAGCTTACCCGCTCCGGCGGGCGATCGATTTGTAGAATATGTTATGTATCTACCAAAAAGAACCGCTCAATGTTTTTCTTGAACTCCGAACCATCGAACACCCACCAGCCGAACTCGAGCGCAAATCCAGTGATGCGCCCGAAAAAGCCCTGCTGCGCGAGCACTGCGAGCTTTTGCAAACCAGGCAGGAAAATCTTGTCTTCGACTGCGCCGTGCTTGAGCCCACGTGAACGCGCCGCTTCCAGCAACGACAGACCTTCGGCGACCGACGGGGCCACTGGCTTTTCGGTGTAGATATGCTTGCCGGCCGCAATCGCCCTGGTCAGCGCAGAAACGCGCTGCCTCGTTGCTGCTCCGTCGAAAAATACAGGAAAGTCCGATTGGGCCAGCGCCTCATCGAGATCGGTCGTCCAACGGTCGACGCCATGGGCGCGCGCGATCTCGGCGAGCCGTTCGGCGTTGCGCCCGACCAGAAGCAGACGTGGCACAATGCGATCGGCGCCCGTCCGTCAAGCCACCTTCCGCACGGATCGGCACCAGCGCATTCGCTAGATGTTGGGTCGAAGCGATGCGGCCGGTCGCGCCGTTGACAATGATACCGATTTCCTTGACCGCCAATTCCTTGACCCCCCTGCCCGCCTTTCTATCATGCCCCGCCGACGCCGCGATCTAAGGCGAGGTCATACCGAGTGAATTGCCATGCCCCGCCACATCGTTTGCCTCACCTTCGATTTTGACACCCAGTCCGGATTTATCGCTCGCGGCATGACCACGCCGACGCCATTGTCACGCGGCGAGTTTGGAGCGATTGCCTCACTCCGGATTCTTGATTTCCTCAAATCGCGCGGCATTAAAGCAACCTGGTTCATTCCCGGCTTTACCATCGAGAGTTGGCCGCGTGAATGCAATGCAGTGGTTGCCGGTGGTCACGAGGTCGCACATCACAGCTGGGCCCATATCCCGCCCGCAACACAAACCCGCGAGCAGGAGGAAGCCGACCTTGTACGGGCTAACGACGCGATCGCCCGCTTGAGCGGACGGAAGGCGCGCGGCTACCGTTCGCCATCGTGGGATTTAAGCGAAAACACCATTGATCTCTTGCTCGCCCACGGCTTCCGCTACGATTTGAGTTCTTATGGGCGCCGATTACGCGCCGTATCGAGCACGGCGCGGGGACGTCGCCAAGATTGGGGAGCCATTTCACTTCGGAGAGCAAACCGAGCTGATCGAGATGCCAATCAGCTGGTCTCTCGACGACTATCCACATTTTGAATTCGTACGCACGGAGACCACCATTCTTGCCGGGCTACAGCCGGCACAATCTGTCATGCAGAATTGGCTGGACGAATTCCTCTACATGAAAAAGACAGTCGAGTGGGGCGTGCTCACCTATACAATGCATCCTTACGTGATAGGGCGCGGTTACCGCATGCTCGCGCTTGAGCAGATGGTGGACAAACTCAGCAGGGAAGGCGCGGTGTTTATGACACTCGAGAACGCCGCCCGCGAAGCTGAACAGTGGCTAACAGCGAAGCCGACCTGAGCGCTCATGGCGACCTCGGCATCGCGTAAGCTCCATTATGGAACATCTTTTAGATTGGAAAGCTGCCGTAAGTTTGCGAACGAAGCTATGATGCGAACATCGTCCATGCCTGAAAAGATGATAGCCTAAGATCGTAATGCAATCTGTTTGACTAGGCGTTGGATGGATTCCAAGATGACCTGAAATCAGCTGATCAATCCTATTCATGCCCTCGCCTGATACTTTATTCAACGTTGAACTATTGGGACCGCAGTCCGCCTCGACGGACATTGATAGGGCTCTCAATATCTTTGAACACAATACTCCGCCAAGACTCCGAACAGACCTAAGGCAAATTCGAGCCAAACTCCTTGCACCTAGCACCGATGAGGGCGCCTTTTATTTTGCTGCTCTTTATCGGCGAGCGGAAATGATCGGTTTCGCAATGTTTGGCTCACTTATCCCCGCTGCAAACTTGTCAAATTCGATCACATGGTTATCGAGGAAAGGACAGCGCGGCGACGCAGCCTTCTTTGCTTTTACTGCGCTGTTATTCGAAAGGATGGCGGATCTTTCCGTCGATTCATGTTGCGATAGAAGTGGAGTTTCATTCCTCTCCGCAACCAAGACAAAGGCGACGGAGTAAGAATGATCAGGTCGCTAACGCGCGCAGGATTGGGGCGTGTTACGGCAATAATCTTTCGGCGATGAACTCTCGCGATATTGGAGCTCGCTATGATGGCGCGCTTATGCTCCGGAGCATGCATGAGCCGGGCGAATTCAACAAAATCCGTCGATCCGAGCTCGAAGATATCGTTGGCTAGCAGATATTTCGATCACTACCTTCCGTGGTACCGTGATTTTTTAGCCGGTATCCGGATTGCGGAATATAGAAATATTGGAAGGTCTTTTTGAAGAATTCAAGCGGCGTATTAGCAAGCAATTATTTGTTTCAATTGACGAATCCCCGCACGAAAAACGCGCGAACCCAGTAGCGGTTTTCTGTTGCTTAGCGACCATACAAGCATATCTTTATTGGAATAGACGGTACTTGGCAGGCTGCTTTTCGAGATGTTTTCCAGAGTAATGTCCATCGAATGAATATAGCGTTATTATGAAGATGAAGATTTGAACCCCCAGATTTTATCTACTCAGCCGGTGTTGGAGCGTTCAACCGCAAATTCGCGCAGCTTCGCAGGCGCTACCGGCGAAGGTTTGAGTTCTCTGATCTTAAATGCAAAGGCACTAACCTCGCATCCAATTACGTTCCGGGAGACAAAGTTTATATTTTTGGGTTTTCTAGGGGAGCCGTTGCGGCACGGGCTTTAACTGGGTTCGTGTCGTTCTGCGGTTTACTCAAGGCAAATTCGCTTTCTCTAATTCACCACGCGTGGCGGTATTTCACTGAGAGGGAGACCGAATCGATTTCGCGCGACATAGAAAAGCGAAACGAACTACGTTGACGTGGAATTTCTGGTGTGTGGGATACCGTTCCAGGTCCTTTTCGACTCGAAGAACTTTGTCGCCGCTATCGCTTTGAAAATTTGCATTTGGATCAGAACGTCAAGTGTGGCGTCCACATTTTATCCATTGATGAAAGTCGCAAATCCTTTGATCCTCTTTTGTGGGATAGTTGCGAAGGCCATCGAGATTATGGGAGCAAGCTGGCTTCCTGGAGTGATTCAGATATTTGCGTTGCCGGTTATCGCACAGCGTTCTTATCGACAATTAGTTTGTTGCTGATGATTGAGCGGCTAGCGCAGCACTGCTCTACTTCTTGTTCTTTGAGAACCGACGATATCGAAAAAATACTGCTCCCAATAATTGAGCGGGAAGAGGTAGCCATAAATGACGAATGGAAAGGTTATCCCGGAAAGTATTTTAAATTTTCTACGGAACGACTTCGTATTGCGTACGAATTGCCTGGACAGGGGCATGCCATCCATCCGATAGTTGACCACATTCTGGGTCGCGAAATTACAGTTAGGTCGCAAAGGGCGAAATACAGCCCCTCCTTCGCAGTGATAAATTCGCCAAATGGGCTACCGCCTGCCAATGCTCCCTTTCAGTCTGACTTCGGAAAAAAGCTTAAGACTATTTTGGATCGAAGATTTCCAATACTGAAGAGGTGAACTGGACATGGTCGCATGCGAGCGTGATTCAAACTTTTGTCGCGGGCTACGTCATTTCGCGCCCGAAAATATTGGCCCCAAAAATCCGTACTCTTTGGTCAAAGTACAGAGCCGCAGAGAAAAATGCGGTCAGAGAGCACCTCGGTGGGACACACCGGCCGCAATAAGTACAGAGGTCTCAAAGACATAGGCGCGAATGCAGCGCAATTAGCGCTGGTTGCGGATCGCTAGAGAAATGGGTTCCGAAGGAAGGTGGCGGAGGGAGTGGGATTCGAACCCACGTTACGGTTTCCCGTAAACACGCTTTCCAAGCGTGCGCCTTCAGCCACTCGGCCACCCCTCCTGATCGGGCCCTCATAAAGGCCGCGTCTATCTACATCAAAACGCGCAACGCACGCTTTCTCACTTCACCCACTCGTCCGCCTTCCTGCCCGGCAAGCGAACGCCGACGGCTCTCTAGAAGAGCACATGCCAGCAGCACCTTTCGCTCTTACCCGATGGGAAGACGGCGACCTGCCCGGCCGCAACGGCGGGCACTATAGCCATGGTCCACCGCCAGACAACCCGCCCCGCCGATCCTCAACGCCAGCGGAAATCCCTGTAACCTGATAGGCATATTTATGTTTTATTTTCAAATATTGACCGATATCGGACAAGGTGCGCAAATAGAATGAAATAAACACCAAGCGCGTGGGGTCCTACGTGGCAGGACTTTCGCTGCCCTTTGCGCCCCAGCAATTTCGGGAATCCCGATGACCGGCGATGTATCCGCGCTTCATTTAGTGCTCAGCGGTGATCCGGGCCTGTTCGCGATCGTTGGGCTGTCGCTGATCGTAAGTCTTGGTGCCGTCCTCCTCGCGGCGGTGATCGGTGTCCCGCTGGGCGCCCTTTTGGCACTCACGCAGTTCCGCGGGCGCGAGGCGGTGATCGTCATCCTCAATGCGCTGATGGGCCTGCCGCCGGTGGTGGTGGGGCTGGCGATATTTCTTCTGCTGTCGCGCTCGGGCCCGCTCGGGCCGTTGGGCCTGTTGTTTACGCCACAGGCCATGGTGATCGCCCAGACAGTGCTGGTCGCACCAATCATCGCAGCACTGACACGCCAGACCATCGAGGACCTGTGGGTCGAATACCGCGATGAGCTCATGGCCATGAATGTCGGCGCAACGCGACGCGTGATGACGTTGATATGGGACGCGCGCTTCAGCCTCGTCACCGCGTTGCTTGCGGGTTTTGGCCGTGCGGCCGCAGAAGTCGGCGCCATCATCATTGTCGGGGGCAACATCGAAGGTTTCACCCGCACGATGACCACGGCGATTGCGCTGGAAACTTCCAAAGGCGATCTGCCGCTCGCGATCGGACTCGGCATGGTGCTGATCTCGATCGTGATTCTGATCAACGCACTGGCCTGGGGCATGCGCCGGGCCGCCGAACGCTACGCAGGATGAGCATGCGCCCGCCCGTTTCCGATCTGCCGTTAATGTTTGCGGGAGCCCGGATCGTTGCCGGCGAGGTGACGATCCTCGACAGCATAACACTCACCATTGCAGCCGGTTCGCCGACAGTCCTGATCGGCCCGAACGGCAGCGGCAAGACGACACTGTTGCGCGCCGCGATGGACCTCATCCCCCTCACAAGCGGACGCATTACCTGGGGCGGACGGGAAACCGCATCGCCGGAGGGACGCGCCATCACGTTCCAGCGCCCGGCCATGCTCCGGCGCAGCACCGCCGGCAATGTGCGCTATGCGCTTGCCGCTGCGGGCGTTCCGCGTGCAAAGCGCCAGGACCGCACTGCCGAACTGCTCGCCCTCGTCGGACTCGAGAAATTCGACGACCGCCCGGCGCGGCGGCTGTCGGGCGGCGAGCAGCAAAGGCTCGCGCTTGCACGCGCACTCGCACGAAACCCTGCCGTGCTGTTCCTTGATGAGCCGACCGCCAGCCTCGATCCGTATGCCACCAAGGCAATCGAGGACATCGTGCGTGGCATCAGCGCGCGCGGCGTCAAGGTGGTGATGTCGACTCATGACGTCGGCCAAGCAAAACGGCTTGCCGGCGACATCGTCCTATTGCATCGCGGCCGATTGATTGAGTCCGCGCCCGCCACAGAATTCTTCGCGTCGCCGCGCACGGAAGAGGCACACAAATTCATCTCCGGTGAGTTGCTCGTCTGAAAAAACAAATAATGGAGGATCACATGTTCAATCGTCGCACACTGATGGCAGCGGCCGCGGTCGCTACCGTCATCCTCACGACACCTGTCCATGCCCAGGACAAATCGATCGTGGTGTCGTCGACAACATCGACGCAGGATTCGGGCCTGTTCGGCTACATCTTGCCGCTATTCAAGGCGAAGACCGGCATCGAGGTGAAAGTCGTCGCGCAGGGTACCGGCCAGGCGCTTGACACGGGCCGGCGCGGCGATGCCGACGTCGTGTTTGTCCACGCCAAATCGGCGGAAGAGAAATTTCTCGCCGAAGGCGAGGGCGTGAAGCGCTATCCGGTTATGTACAACGACTTCGTGCTGATCGGACCGAAGAGCGATCCTGCCGGCATCAAGGGCATGAAGGACGTCGGCGCCGCGCTTAAGGCCATTATGACGAAGGGCGCACCGTTCATATCGCGCGGCGATCGCTCCGGCACTCACATCGCCGAGATCAATCTCTGGAAGGCTTCCGGTATCGACATCGAGAAGGAAAAGGGCCCTTGGTACAAGTCGATTGGCCAGGGGATGGGCGCCGCACTCAACACCGCCGGTGCCAGCAACGCCTATGTGCTGTCGGATCGCGGCACATGGATCTCATTCAAGAATAAAGGCGATCTCGTTATCGCGGTGGAAGGCGACAAGCGCCTCTTCAATCAATACGGCGTCATGTTGGTGAACCCGGCCAAGCATCCGAATGTAAAGAAAGATCTCGGGCAGGCGTTCATCGACTGGCTGATTTCACCGGAAGGTCAGAAGACGATCGCCAGCTACAAGATCAACGGCGAGCAGCTCTTCTATCCGAACGCCGGTGAACCGGGCGCGTGATCTGTTGTGCGCCTAGATCCCGCCGTAAACGCACTTCCCCTTTCCTTGTGGGAGAGGGTGACGAGGTGTCGTTGCGCAGACGATCATAGTTGCAATAAGCCACAGTGACTAAGCTCAAGCAGCGGAATGGCGCGCCGATTGGCATGGAATACCGAATCTGACCGGCACGGCAGTTGTGCCGGTCGAGACGGCCGGCTTAGAACGCCGCGCCGGCGGCTGAAGCCAGGCGAGGTTCGTGCGACTGCCGCAGCGCTTCAAGCGCGCCCTTGGCCTCGGCACGCAAGGCGTCGAAGTCGATTTGGGTGGCGCCTACCTGCGGCTCCGCGGGAGCGGGCACGGGCGGCTGCGGAAGCGCCAGCAAGCAAAGGGCGCAAGCTGCGGCGACCAGAAAAAAACGAACACGCATAAGCAAGCCTCCTGGCCTGCCCCTCCCCCGAATGCGACCCTATACCGACATCGATTGAAGCCTCGCGAAGCCCGGCCCCCCGGTTGGAAACAACATGTTCACCACATTTTAACGCGTGGCTTTTGCCCTTATTTTGGGCTCACAACGAGGGAATACCGGCCGTCGGCGGCCAGGCATTCCGCCTGCGGCAGGCCCAGCTCCTTGCGCACGATATTGGTGCCGAGCACCAGCGAAACGATCTTGTAGTAGGCGTGGCGGCGGCTCATGCCCTCGCGGCCCATGCCGCAGTCGGACGAAAGGATCAGCCGCTCGGCCGGAATGTATTTGAGTGCACGGCGAATGTGGTCGGCGATCTCCTCCGGCTTCTCGACCTGTAACGAATGATGATCGATGACGCCGATGGCGATCTTCTTGTCCGAGGAGATGATCTTGCCGAAGGCCTCCAGGTCCATCCCGCCGGCACTGACCAACTCGAAGGTGATCACGTCGGCGTCGACCTTGTTCAGCGTCTCCAGCGCACCCTGATAACTCTGCACTTCCTTGAACATACGTTGCTGCGAGGGATTGCCCCAGCAGGTATGGCACCACACCTCGGTCTTGCCGCGCAGGCCCTTCACCGTGCGGTTGAACACCTCGACGCTGAAGTTCGGGTTGATAACTTCGTCGACAACCTTACGGATCGCCAGCATGTGGATTTGCGGCTCTTCGAACTGGATTACCTGGCAGCCGGCGTCGGCGAGCTCGTTAAGCTCCTCGTTCAGCGCGTCTGTGATCGCCAGGATGCGGTCCTTGATCGACTTGTAGTATTTGTCTTGCACAGCGAAGGCGACCAGCTCCGGCCCGATCGTGCCAAACTTGACCGGCTTATTGGTCATGCGCTGCGCCACTTTCCACATCGCGGTGTATTGAAGCTCGCCACGCGTCACGGGACCGGTGATGCCCGGCATCACGCGTGCTTCCAGATAGTCGTGCAGGATATGGCCGGGTGGAAACAACAGCCCGCCTTTGCCGGCCGGTGTCGGCTGCGGATTTTTGTCGAAGCCGCCCATGTGACGCGGCGGGTAGTTGGTCCAGCTCTGGCCGCCGACATCGGAATCGAAATGCGCATCGCCATCGGTGACGATATCGAGGCCGGCCATTTCCTGCTCGTGCAGATAAATGCCGACGGTGTCGACATATTGCTCGCGGAACTGGTTGTTCACCATCGCGTCGAGGAAGCTGCGCATGCCGAGGTTCTGTGTGTACCAGCTCGGCCGCGGCAGCGAGCCGGTAATGGTGGTCGGCAGCACGGTGTCTTTGGTAGCGCGAAGCATGTCGGCATCTCCCCCGGGGACTAAATTGTCATTGGTTATAGTCTACGTCTGCCACATGTAACTTGGAAACGGTCTTTGCTAAATCGCCGCATTAGGCATAGACAAATCGTGCCCCGCTGCCCACTTATGTTGGGCAGTTTTCATCCGGCGCCAAAATTTCTGCTATACTTCTTACAATGAGCAAAGACGGCGACTACATCATCCGGCCCAACCCGCTTGACCCGCGGCTGACCGAGCGCGTCACCGGCGTTGATCAAACCGGCGCGCGTGTCGAGACATCAGTGACGGTCGAGCGTGCGCTGACGATCTTCCTCAACAGCCAGGAAATCGTCACGGCCATGACTATCGGCGATTATCCGGAATATTTGGCCGTCGGCTATCTGCTCAACCAGAACATGCTGCTGCCGGACGACGTCGTTACCGGTGTGGACTATGATGAAGAACTCTCAGTTGTCGTCGTCCGAACCAAACGGAAAACCGATTACGAGAAGAAGCTCAAGAAGAAAGTCCAGACCTCCGGCTGCGCTCAGGGCACCGTTTTCGGCGATTTGATGGAAGCATTGGAGAACGTCTCGCTGCCGAAGGCAGAACTGCGCACCTCTTGGCTTTATTCGCTCACCCACAAGATCAACACTACGCCATCGCTCTATCTCGAAGCGGGCGCCATTCATGGCTGTGTGCTCGCTCAACGGGACGAACCACTTGTGTATATGGAGGACGTCGGCCGGCATAACGCTGTCGACAAGATCGCCGGCTGGATGTTCAAGGAAAAGGTGCCGGCCGCCGACAAAATTTTTTATACAACCGGGCGGCTTACGTCCGAAATGGTGATCAAGACCGTACGCATGGGCATTCCGATCCTCATTTCGCGCTCCGGCTTCACCGCATGGGGCGTGGAATTGGCACGCAAGGCGAATTTGACTCTTATAGGGCGCGCGCGCGGGAAGCGCTTCGTCGCGCTTGCGGGCGAGGATCGCATTGTGTTCGATCAGGACCTTTCCTTCGTTGAAGATGAAAGCGCCAAACACCGGCGTAAAGCGGCGGTGCATGACGACTAGCCACCCTCCTACCCTTGGCCTGGTGCTCGCCGGCGGCCTCGCGCGCCGCATGGGCGGCGGCGACAAGGCGCGCATCGAGATCGGCGGCGTTTCGATCCTCGACCGCGTGCTGGCAACGCTATCCGCGCAGTGCACCGGCATCATCATCAATGCCAATGGCGATCCGAAGCGCTTTACCGATACCGGCCTGACCGTGGTCCCCGATAGCATTCCGGATTTTGCCGGACCGCTGGCCGGAATTCTTGCCGGCCTCGATTGGCTGGCGAAACAGAAAAACGGCATCGAATGGATCGTTAGCGTGCCGGGCGATTGCCCATTCCTCCCGGACGATCTGGTCGAGCGCTTGCATCAAGCCCGCCGCAAAATGGGCGCCGGTGTGCCGCTTGCTTGCGCCCGCTCGGGCGAGTGGCGTCACCCGGTCGTTGGCTTATGGCCGCTGGCGCTACGCGAGGACCTGCGAAAGGCATTGACCGAGGACGATCTACGCAAGATCGAGGTCTGGACCGCGCGGCACGGTGTCGCGATTGCCGACTGGCCGGATCAACCGATCGACCCGTTTTTCAATGTGAATACCCCGGACGATGCGGCCCGGGCTGAACGCATTGCGCTGCAGCATACATGACGCTTCGCGCGCGATTCTTGACCGCCATCGCGCCATCTCCATATTTATCGTAGCGTTGAAGTGTGGGTCTGGGAGAGGAGCCAATTACATGAAGACGTTCATCGTGGCTTGCGTAGTTGCCATTGTCATTGCTGTGATCGGCGGCGTGGTGCTCAACAGCGTGCCGGATACGGCGGAGAAGGCCTTTAGCAGTTCGACAGGCGTGCGCCTCGGCGCGTAAAGTCACGCCTCAACCGATGAGCACCGCGTAGGACAGAAACCCAACCCGGGCGCCCGGTTCGATTGTCGTCACGTCCTCGGGGAACTCCAGCAATCCGTCGGTCTCTGTCAGCGACGTAATAATGCCCGCGCCATCCTGCGGGTGCTTGACCGCCTCAATCTCACCGTCGGCAGCGCGCTGAAGCGCGACGCGCACATATTCGCGGCGATCCTTCTTTTTCTTGTAGGCGAAGGCCGCGCGTACCGGCAGCGGTACCAGCTTGTCGGGTCGCGCACCTGAAAGCCGGCGCAGCAATACCTTTACCACCCGCACAAAAGTCACGAACACAGCAACCGGATTTCCCGGCAGCCCGACGAAGGCCGCGCTGTGTCCGGACGTGCCCCGGATTACGCCCAGCGCCACCGGCCGGCCCGGCTTGATGGCGACGCGCCAGAACACCAGATTGCCGACGCGTTCAACCGCATTACGCACATAATCAGCTTCGCCGGTAGAAACTCCGCCCGAAGTAATGATGAGATCGTGACTCGACGCTGCGTCGCGCAATGCGCCAGCAAGCTTGTCCGGATCGTCGGCCAGAATGCCAAGATCGGTCACGATTGCGCCGAGCCGCTCCAGCAATTCGGCGAGCAGGTAGCGATTCGCATCATAGATCGCCGCTCCGCCGCGAGCTGCGCCCGGCTCCACGACTTCGTCGCCGGTGGAAAAGATCGCAACTCTCAGGCGCCGTCTGACCTCAACTTCGGTAATTCCCAGGGCGGCGAGCAGCGCGACATGCTGTGCCTCCAGCACCGTCCCGGCTGGCAACACCACGTGACCTTTGGGCACATCCTCGCCGGCAAGCCGTCGGTTGGCGCCGAGCTTGAGGCCTTTTGGCACCACCACATGATCGCCCTCGACCGTTACGTCTTCCTGCATGAAAACCGTGTCGGCGCCTTTGGGCATCGCCGCGCCAGTGAATATCCTGATGGCCTCGCCGGACTTAAGTGCCAGCTGCGTCCGCGCGCCTGCAGTCAGCCGGCCGGCAATGGTAAGTTTCGTATCCGCGTTGGGTGTAAGGTCGGCATGGCGCACCGCATAACCATCAACCGCCGAGTTGTCGAACGGCGGCAGATCGACCGGTGCTTTGACTTCGGTCGCGGTAACCCGCGCGCGCGCGCCATGCAGGGATACACGTTCGGTCTCGGCCACCGGCGCAATTCGCTCCGCGATTAATCGCTCCATCTCCTCGAGCCGGAGCAGTGGCCCGGAAAACGCAAAGCAGTCGTCGGTGAGCTGCGCCATCAGCCGCTCCGTGCCGTGGCTGCTGCAGCGCCAATCGATATTGCGTGCCTGAGCAACAGATCGGCAATCGTCTCAATATCATTGAGGTCGATGACCGGAATTTTCGCCTGCGGCAGTGCGACATCCGAAGCAATTGCGACGATGTGCGGATCTTCAGGATGAATCAGAGGCTTGGCATTGGCGACACGGTGGATTTCCAGCTTGGGAAAGGCATCGCGTTTGAAACCTTCGACCAGCACGAGATCAACAGGCGACATCTTGGCGACCAGCGCACCCAGATCCCATTCCGATTCCTGACGCAATTCATGCAGGATCGCCCAACGCTTGGCCGATGAAATGATGACTTCGGTGGCGCCGGCGGCTCGGTGGAAAAACGAGTCCTTGCCAGGCTGGTCCAGATCGAAGCCGTGATGGGCGTGCTTGAGCGTAGAAACGCTCAATCCCCGGGCGATCAGGCACGGAATGACCTTCTTGATCAGGGTGGTTTTGCCGGAGCCGCTCCAGCCCGCGAGACCAATGATACGCATGGGCCCCTTATAGCAAAACGCCCGGCTTTGCAGTCGGGCGTCCTGCCAAGAGGTTTACGACGGCTATTCGGCCGGTTGGGTGCGCGCGCCCTTTGGGCTGCTCCGCATTTCATCTTCCAGCCACAGGCTGTGATGCTCTTTCGCCCAATTGATATCCACGGTCCCTTCGCCCATTGCCTCGAAAGCGCCTTCCATGCCGAGGGTGCCGATATAGATGTGACCAAGCATAGCCGCGACGAACAGCATCGCCACCACAGCGTGGATCATCTCGGCATATTGCATGGAGTCAATATCGGTGCCGTAGAATGGGAACATCAGCACGTAGCCGGTGATTGCCACGCCCGCGCCGCCGAGGACCACGATCCAGTAGATCGCTTTCTGGCCGCCGTTGAAGCGGTAGGCCGGCGGATGATCATCGCCGATGATGCCGCCGCCGCGCTTGAACCATTCAACGTCGACGGCATTCGGAATGTTTCCGCCGATCCACATGAGGAAGATCAGCACCACGCCGATGGTGAAGGGGAAGCTAAGATAGTTGTGGGCGTATTTCGCCCATTCCGACCAGGTGGTGAAGGCCTCGGAACCGACTGTCGAAGCGAATAGCGGCCGGCCGAAGGTGACATTGAGCCCGGTGATGGCGAGGATGATAAAGCAAGTTGCCGTCATCCAGTGCACGAACCGCTCGAAGGAATTGAAGCGCACGATCGTGCGACCCGAGCGGCCGCTCTTGATCATCACCATGCCGCGCGACAGGTAGAAGATCAGGAGAACCGCGAGCATTCCAAGGATGGCGATTCCGCCGATCCAGCGTAGCGTCACGTTGTGAAATTGCTGCCAGTCGCGGCCGACCGGGTGCTCGAGCACGTAGGACTTGACGTCCGGAATCGTGCCGCGGCCCTGAATGGCCTTAAGCTGTTGAAGCAATTGTTGCTCTTTCACCGCGGCTGCCGTCGGGTTGACCGAGCTCGGCTGCTGGGCCGAAACCGGAGCCGACATTGCGACCATGAACGCGAGCGCCAACGCGCCAGCCATCAAGCGCATATGCGCAACAAGTTTCGCCACGTTACTTCTCCCTGCTCTCGAACCTTGTTCTGTTGACGGTGCAACGAGCGTCGCACCGCCCAGCTTGCATCAGGTCGCAATCGACTCGCGATAGGCAGTCTGCCAGCCCCAGGCGCCGGAGCCGTAGCCCCGTTTCGATACACGTTCTTTGTAGATCTGGGCGATGACATCGCCGTCGCCGGCGAGAAGCGATTTGGTCGAGCACATCTCGGCGCACAACGGCAGCTTGCCCTCGGCCAGGCGGTTGTTGCCGTACTTCTCGAACTCTTCCTTGCTGCCATCGGCCTCGGGCCCACCTGCGCAGAAGGTGCATTTGTCCATTTTGCCCCGAGAGCCGAAGTTCCCGACCTTGGGGTATTGCGGCGCGCCAAACGGACAGGCGTAGAAGCAATAGCCACAACCGATACAAATGTCCTTCGAGTGCAGCACCACCGCATCCGCCGTCGTGTAGAAAGCGTTGGTCGGACAGACCGCCGCGCACGGCGCATCGGTGCAGTGCATGCAGGCCATGGAGATGGACCGCTCGCCGGGCTTGCCGTCATTCAGGGTGACGACGCGCCGGCGATTGATGCCCCACGGCACTTCGTGTTCGTTCTTGCAGGCGGTGACGCAAGCATTGCATTCGATGCAACGGTCGGCGTCGCAGAGGAATTTCATTCGCGCCATGGTCGTTGCTCCTTATGCCGCTCGAATCTGACAAAGGGTGACTTTCGGCTCTTGCATGCCGGTAGCCGGATCGTACCCATAGGTCGTGATCGTATTTGCGCTTTCGCCGAGCACGACCGGGTCGGTGCCCTGCGGATAGTTCGCCCGCAGATCCTCTCCGCCGAACCAGCCGCCGAAGTGGAAAGGCATCCAGGCGACGCCCTTGCCTACGCGTTCTGTGACGAGCGCCTTCACCTTGGCCTTCGAGCTGTTCTCGGCGCCGGTGACCCAGACCCAACCGCCGTCCTGAATACCGCGGTCAGCGGCATCGGCAGGATTGATCTCGATGAACATGTCTTGCTGCAACTCGGCCAGCCACTTGTTGGACCGGGTCTCTTCGCCGCCGCCCTCATATTCGACCAGACGGCCGGACGAGAGGATGAGCGGGAACGCCTTGGCAATTCCCTTTTCGACAGCAGCCTTCTGCACCGAGAAACCGATGTTCGGCAGCCGGAACTGCTTGGCGTCCGGCAAGGTCGGATACTTGGACACGAGATCGACCCTTGGCGTGTAGATCGGCTCGCGGTGCACCGGAATCGGATCCGGCAACCCAAACGCGTTCATGCGCGCCTTGGCATTTCCGTAAGGCACGCAGCCATGTTTCATCGCGACTCGCTGGATGCCGCCGGAAAGATCGATCGACCATGAGACAGCGTCCGGGGTGGTCGGATTGACCTTATTGATTACCGCCATTTCGGCTTCGGTGAGGTCCTTGTCCCAGCCGAGCTTCTTGAGCACGCCGAGCGTGAACTCCGGATATCCGTCCTTGATCTCCGAATCCTTGGAAGCCGAGCCATCGGCGAGCAGGCTGACCTTCACGGTCGAGCCGTCAGGCTTCTTCTCCTCACGTTCGACGCCAAAGCGGGCGCGGAAACAACCGCCGCCGTCCATGACTGCCAGATTGGTGTTGTAGAGGAGCGGCGTGCCCGGATGCCTGACCTCGGGCGAGCCCCAGCACGGCCAGGGCAGACCGTAATAATCGCCCTTGTTCGGGCCGGTGGTCGCACGCTGGGTGAGCATGTCGAAGTCCGCCTGGTGCGCCATATGCGACTTGATGCGCTCCGGCGACTGCCCGCAGTAGCCGGTCGACCAGCTGCCGCGGTTCATTTCACGGAGGATGTCCTCGGCCACCGGCAGATTGTTCTCGACCTTGATGTTCTTGAACATCTGGTCGGCAAAGCCGCACTTCTTGGCGACGAGGTACATGACCTCGAGATCGTCCTTCGATTCGAAAATCGGCTTGACGATCTGCTCGCCCCACTGCATCGCGCGGTTGGATGCGACACGCGAGCCCTTGCACTCGAATTGTGTCGCGACCGGCAGGAGATACATGTCCTCCTTGCGCCCGGCTTGCACGGCGAGCGAAGCCCAGGTCGTCGGATGCGGGTCGGCGACGACCAGCAGCTCGAGCGCCTTCAGGCCTTTCAGCGACTCTGGAATACGCGTGATGCTGTTGCTGGCGTGGCCCTGCACGAACATCGCACGCACGTTATCCTTCTGCGCGACCTGATCCTTCGGCAGGATCGCGGCATCGAACCAGCGCGTGAGCGGGATGCCGGGCGTTTCCATGATCTTCTTCTCATCGAAACGGCCAACCAGATAATTGTAGTCGACCTCCCAAACGCGGGACCAATGCTTCCACGCGCCTTCAATCAGGCCGTAGTAGAATGGGAGCGTCACGATATCGAGGCCGACGTCGGTTGCGCCCTGCACGTTGTCGTGGCCGCGGAAAATGTTGGCGCCCATGCCCTGGCCGCCGACATTGCCGGTGAGCAGAAGCAGCATGCAGCTCGCGCGCACATTGGCGGTGCCGACAGTGTGCTGGGTCTGGCCCATGCACCAGATCAGCGTCGACGGTTTCTCGGTCGCAAACATCTTGGCGACGCGTCCGAGCTGTTCGCCGGGAACGCCGGTGACCCGTTCAACCTCTTCCGGGTTCCACTTTTCCATCTCCTTGCGCGCGTCCTCGAAACCATAAACGCGCTGCCGGATGAATTCCTTGTCCTCCCAGCCATTCTTGATGATGTGCCACATGATCCCATAGAGCACCGGAATGTCTGTGCCGGGACGGATACGGACATATTCCGTCGCATGCGCGGCGGTGCGCGTCAGTCGCGGGTCGATGACGATGACATTCGCCTTTTTAATCTCGGCGCCTTCGATCAAATGCTGCAACGACACCGGATGAGCTTCGGCAGGATTACCGCCCATGATGATCTGGGTCTTGGAATTGCGGATGTCGGTGTAGCTGTTGGTCATCGCGCCGTAGCCCCAGGTATTGGCCACGCCGGTGACGGTGGTTGAATGGCAAATGCGCGCCTGGTGATCGGTATTGTTGGTGCCCCAGAACGCGCCAAGTTTGCGGAACAGGTAAGCGCCCTCGTCGGTCATCTTGGCGGAGCCGAGCCAATACACCGCGTCGCTGCCTGACTTCTGGCGGACCGCAGCCAGCTTGTCGCCGATCTCGTTGATCGCGACGTCCCAGGACACGCGCGTCCATTTGCCGCCAGTCAGCTTCATCGGATATTTCAGACGACGCTCACCGGAAACCAGTTCGCGCACCGAAGCGCCTTTGGCGCAATGCGAACCGCGGTTGATGGGCGAATCCCAGCTCGGTTCCTGGCCGACCCAGACGCCATTCGAGACTTCCGCGGTTACGGTGCAACCGACCGAACAATGCGTGCAGATGCTCTTGCGGATCGTGGCACCGGCGACATTCGGCCCGGCCGCTTCTGCTTTTTGCACGCTGGCGAGCGGCAAAGCACCGATGGTGGCGAGACCGCTCGCCACCAGGCCTGATTTGCGCAGGAAGCTGCGGCGGTCGAGACCGCCGGCGGCCTGGCTGCCAACCGTCGCTGCGAGATTGCCGCGACGTGTCTGACGTTCTGTTCTTTTGATCAGCACGGCTGCATCTCCCTCAGCTCGGATAGCGGTTTACTTTGTAGAAGGTCTGCACGTCGGTGGAGTTCGCCTGGTAGCGTGCCTTCTTCTTCTCCGCGTCGGATTCGGAGGCGGCGGCCCCGGTTGCGAGCGGCGCAGCCGCGGTCACAGCCAGACCCGCGCCGGCGCCCATCGCGCGCAGGAAGTCGCGACGGCCTACCTTTGTCTTGTCCTGTTGTTTCATCGCCGTTCCCTCCTAGAATTTGTCTTCATTCCTTCGCCCGGCTCACGCCGGCAGGTCGAAGGCTTCTCTTTCGATGTCCATATAGACGCGACCAAGCGCACCCACCCGCTTGTAGAAATCCGCAGCTTCGGCGTTTTCCAGATCGGTAAAGAAACGGCCGATCCAGGGCATCATATGTTTGTCGAAGATCAAGCGGTCTGAATCGGGCGACGACGGAAACCGTCTGCTAGCCAAGCCTGACATGATCTCACAGAGAATTCCGGCGTGGTCTTCGGGTTCCACCACACCGTCGCTACGAGCGATCCCTATGCGCGCCAGATCGTCGCGGAGCCTGGCCAACGGGCGCTCGTGCAGGAATCCAGTGAGGTAGTACGAGCCGTACGGCAACAACTCCCCACGGCCCAAACCGATGAACAAGTCGAAGAACTCGCGCTCGACTGATTTTACAGTGGCCTTGTCGGCGGCATCGGCAAGCCCGGCGTGCGCCAGGCCAAGCGGCGAGGCGTCGGCGCGCAATTGCGAAAGTCCAGCCAGCAATGCCGCGTCCGGTGCGCGCATCAACAGCGCGCCAAGCAGCGCATATTCTTGCGCGCGCGCGGCATCCACTTCGTCGATATCACCGGCCATCTTTTTTCCGTAGAGGTCCGGCCGCAGCGTAACGCGATCGACGCCGGTAACGGCTTCGACCGAGACGACCCGTTCGGCGGGAACACGACTCCAGTTTGAAACCGAGGGTTGGGAAATGCCGATCTGACGCGCAAGTTCACCCACGCCGCCTGCGGCGCGTATGGCTTCGGACAGACCCGGATCTCTCATCCGACGCTCTTTTTTAGAATTATGACAATGAAAGCGTAATGGCCCACCGGAGAGTGGGTCAATAGCCTGAGGCTATAAGTAGGAACAATCTTCCGCGACTTTCATTCCGGCATCGCGCCGCCATGCCGGCGTGTCATTTTTTGCAGCGACTGTCCCTGCGGCGATTCTTTTTGCGTTGCACCATTTTCAGGGCGGTGCGGCGTGCTTTGCTGACTCCCCGGCTTCAGCGCCTCGTCAACTTCATTCCGCGGGTCGTCATCCCGCCCTTCGGAATTTTCAGCGGAGTATTCCGGAGGGTTCGTGGATTCGTCCGACTCGGGCTGAGGCCTGTCCCGTGGAGTTTCACCGAACAGCTCGGCAACCATGCGTTTGACGTCGAGACCCGGATCAAGTTCGCCAAAGCCCGGTATCATCCCGTCCGGCCCGGCGGCATCCCAATAGTTCTCGGTCGGACCCATGAAGTCGCGGATTGCGGGGTCGGTCGACCAGGCGCGACGAAGCGCCGCATGCCGCAGCGCCGAGGGCACGCCCGTTTGCATGAAGGCCGAAATGTCGGTGCCGGCGCCGATCGACTCGATCGGCGGCAGGCTGGTGACATCGAATTCCGGAGGAGGCGACGCCGCGACTTCGCCCTTCGCAACGGCTTGTCCGGTTTTTTCGCGCGGCGGTGTTGTCTGATTGTTTGATTGTTCGCCGGATTTGTCCAGTTGAGGACTATCGGAGTCGTCTCCGCGCTTGCGGCGCGACCAGCGGCTGAGGAAATTGTCGGGATCGTTCATCAGCGACCCTCCCGCGACGTCGGCCCCCGGCGCGCCAACGCTTCCGGATTGGCACGATCGCGTTTGCGCTTCACGAACTCCCGCTCGACATGGTGCTCCGCCACGAAAGCCGCAATGGCTTCACACAGCGGCTCCGGCATCTCCACTGCTTCCACGATATTGACGCCGGCTTCGGTCATGCCCTCGCCTTCTGCCGGATCGGCGGTCACCGTCGCCAGCTCATACGGTGGATCGCCTTCGACCGGCCGCAAGACGATCCACAACAACGGCGTTTCCGCCAACAAATTGTCGCGATAGTGCGCGGTCTCCGTTCGATACAGTTCGATGGGCGCAGCGCCGACATAAAAACTCGTACGCTCGGCATCCTCGGAAAGTTTGGTCCAAGGTGGAGTATCCGGTACGCCCGAAAGCACCCTGGTCGGGCGCCAATGAAAATCCGCCCATGGGCTCGCGCTCTTGCTGCGCTCGACAACGACGCCGACCGGAATGCTGACGAGCGGAGTGACGTTGCTCAACTGACAGCCTCCAGATGGCGGACCGGCAGTCCGGTCAGCAAATTCTGCGGCTTCATGCGGATTGTCTTCTCGGGCGTCATCGCCAAGATGAGATAGACCGGCTCACCCCTCACATCATCCAGCATCACGGCCGGATCACGGAAGGTCAACCGGAACAAGCCGACCACGCGCGACATGGTCGTCTCGTCAATATCCTCGCCATGCCACAACATGTCTCCCAGTTTGGTGGCATCCGCATCGAGGCCAACATACCAGGCCAGGTCGACATCGCTCAGCTGAGTCAGCGCTTCAATGGTGACCTCGATGCCGAGGACATGCGCGATCCAACGCTGCATCACCTGCGCCAGCGCCGCGAATCCTTCACGGCCAGCCGTCAAGTCAAGCGCCATATCGAACTGATCGCTGCGCTCCCAATAGCTGTCGGCGTTATCGCCGCTGATGATATCGATCTCAGCCTCCGCGGGGATGCCCAACATGGATACCAGCGGAGTGACCGGCGCGGTATTCACACCGCCGATGGTTTCCTCATCGGCCGCGATCAACGACCCTTCGTGCAATGTGACGCGTTGAGCACGGAAAAACATTTCGGCGGCGCGCAGTACCCGCGCATCCTCGATGCCGTCCAGCGCGTTGCGCAGGATTACGTGCACGAGTTGGTTGAGAAACAAGGGGGGGATTTTGCCGACGCCATTGCGGACCAGATCAACGTAGGCCCCTTCCAGTGTCTTGTGGCGCAGCAAGTGGTCACGGAATTCCAGCAGTAATTGCCAGTTCTCTCGGGCATCGGAATCGGCGATGGCCGCGATATCCGAAGCCGAAACCGAAATCCGTGGATCGGCCAGCATGGCGGCGTGCAATGTGCGCTCAGCAGTGCAGGCCTCTGGCGGCGGAATCATCTCCGGCCGCGCAAGGTAAAGTTTCAGGAATTCGTCGGTTACCAGCAACCCACCGCCCTGCTCACGGTCGAGCAGATGGTGTCCGCTGGAAATCCAGAAGTCGGTCATTTGTGTTCTCGCTCGATCATCGAGATCAGGTTGACCTCCTCACCTGGCGTTTCATCCTCGCCTTCGACCTCCAGGAATGAAAATGCGCGGGCCGGCTTTACGCCGCTGCGGGGACGCAACGTACGGAAGGACTCGCGGACCGCGCCATCTTCAAACGTGCGATGCACCGCGATCAATGTGTCTTCCGGTTGGGTGCACAAGGATTCGACGAAGGCTACCTCTTCTTCTGCTGCTGCAACGGCATCGTCGATCGTTGGCGCGCCAAAATCCGCGATGAGCTGTTTCGCCAACGTATCGATCACCACCAGTCGATCATCGTCACTCGCCTCGACAATCTGAACGAGCGTCGACCACCCGAGCGTCGAAATTCCAAGAAAGCCGCTGCGAAAGGCCGAGCGTGTTTTTCCTTCCAGCGTTGCCGGGTCCCGGTTCCAGAATACGAACGCACCCGACACCGCCCATTCGCCCGGCGCGGCCGCGTTTTCGAAAACGAATGTATCCGATGCGTCGAGGCGTATCGTTCGGATGAGTTTCACGTGCGCGGCCCCTTTGTCGCAGGATCAAACCATGCCGGCTGCGCAAGCCGCGGTAAAAGCTTTCGCCGGGCAACCTCGGCTTTGTTCATGCGGCGGACCAGCAAGTCGCCGTTATCGTCAATGTCGCGGCGCACTCCCTGCTCGCGCGGTAGCCGCTCCAGATAACTTTTCGCCACGGCGCCGAAGCCGCTTTCCTGCCAGGAATCGAGTGCGACCATCAAATGACGCGTAAAGCTTTCCACCACGTGGTTGGACATAACGTCCGTGAAACCTTCTTCTTCAAGCGCAGTAACGAGCGGATTCAATCCCGGCTCTGCGCTGGTCATCGACACCGTGCGGATCATGCCGCCGAAAACCAGCCACGGCGGTGTCTCGGCTTCGCCAACATCCTGCGGCCAGGCGAGCCTGCCGCCTCCCACGAGACCTTGGTTGACCAGAAGCGAATCCGGCCAATCGATGACGATCGAAGTTTCGGGCAAGGCATACGTGGCGAGAGCATCGGCGAGCGCGGCCATGCCGGCATAGAAGACGCGCCGCGCCTTCAGCAACGGCTCATCGGGCTCGAGGACGACGGCAAATTCGGCGAGATCGAAGCGGCCGACATACACGAGCGTTCCGGCACCCTGCTCGTACGCAATCGATTTTGCATGGGCAAAGGCATCGCCGACTTCACGCAAACGCACTGCGGAAAAAGGCGGTGGTAACGCCAATTCTGGCGCAAGCGGCGATCGCGGGCGAGCCGGTGTTTCCAGCGGCATTAGCTCTCACTCTACCCTTCTCATTTGAATACATATAATTATAGCCTTGGAAGGTCCCGAGGCCAGTCCCGCGGCCGCAAGGACCGCTGGCGGACAATGGCAGAACTGCATTGTCCCATTAAACGCCGGGACAAGCAGAAAGGTTAATGAGCCCGATGGCCGAACGGCCGCGTACCATCCTGATCTGTTCCTGCGACCAGACCATGCCGCTCGACAGCGCGGCCATTCGCCGAGCCTGCCGCGGAACCGAGGTGATCGAAGGCCGGCAATTCTGCCGCGCGGAACTCGAGCGCTTCCGCAAGACGGCGGCAGGCGGCGAGCCGATCACCGTCGCGTGTACTCAGGAATCTCCTCTATTCAGCGAAGTTGCCGACGAGATCGGCGGCGGCGGAGTTCTTACTTTCGTAAACGTTCGCGAGACGGCCGGCTGGTCGAAAGACGCGGCCAAAGCGGGGCCCAAAATGGCGGCGCTGATCGCGGCCACTGCCGAGCCCGCGACGGAAGTTCCCTTCGTTTCTCTGGCAAGCGAGGGCATCGCGCTGCTTTACGGCAAGGACGAGCGCGCGATCGAAGCGGCCAATCTGCTCAAAGACCAACTCGATCTTACCGTGCTGATCAAGCCGGGCGTCGAGATCACGCCACCGCGCGTGACTGAATTTCCAGTCGTGAAGGGAAACGTCCGTAGCGCCAAAGGCTATCTCGGCGCTTTCGAAGTCACCGTCGACGACTACGCCACCGCAAGCCCGTCCTCGCGCGGCGCACTTGAATTTGGACCGATACGTAACGGTGCGGTGTCGCGTTGTGACATTATAGTCGATCTATCCGGCGGCCCATCACTGTTCCCGGCCGCCGATTTGCGCGACGGCTATTTACGGGCAGATCCCGGCGATCCTGCTGCGATCTTGCGCATCGTATTGAAGGCGCGTGAACTCACCGGCACATTCGATAAGCCGCGCTACGTCGAATTCACCGAGGACCTGTGCGCGCATTCGCGCTCGAAGATCGTGGGATGCCGCCGCTGCCTCGATCTCTGTCCGACCGGTGCGATCACGCCTGCGGGCGATCATGTCGCCATCGATGCACACATCTGCGCCGGCTGCGGACAATGCGCCGCTGCTTGCCCAACTGGCGCCGCTGCTTATGCCTTGCCGCCATCCGATGCGCTTTTGCGCAAGTTGCGCGCGCTTCTGTCAGCCTACCATGAGGCGGGTGGCAAGCGAGCGATCGTGATGTTGCACGACGCCGAGCACGGCGGCGAAATGATAGATGCGCTGGCGCGTCACGGCGACGGATTGCCCGCAAACGTCCTGCCGGTTGAAGTCAATGAGGTCACGCAAGTCGGATTGGAAGCGGCCGCGGCGGTATTTGCCTACGGAGCTTCGGCCATTCGATTTCTTGTCCGCGCAAAGCCGCGCCACGATGTTGCCGGCCTTTACAAGACCGTAGCGTTGGTCGAGCCAATCCTGGCCGGACTCGGCTTCGATGGAGCCCGGATTGCAACAATCGAAACCGACGACCCCGATGCGCTCGGTGAAATTTTGCGCTCAATCTCTCCGATGGACGGCGCAGCCAAACCTGCCACATTTTCTGCGACCGGCCGCAAACGCGATGTGATGCGGCTGGCCCTGCGTGAATTGCACGCAGCAGCCCCGGCGCCAGTCGATATCGTGTCACTGCCGCAAGGTGCGCCGTTTGGCACGGTTGAGGTCAATGTCGGAGGCTGCACATTGTGCCTGTCTTGCGTGTCGGCCTGCCCGACCGGCGCGCTGTCGGACGATCCTGAACGGCCGATGCTGCGTTTCGCCGAGGATGCCTGCGTCCAATGCGGGCTGTGCCAAGCGACCTGTCCAGAGAAAGTTATCAGTCTCAAGCCGCAAATTGATTTTCGTGCCGCGACCGCCATGAGCCGAATCATCAAGCAGGAAGAGCCGGCAGAATGCATCCGCTGCGGCAAGCCGTTCGGCGTGAAGAGCTCCGTTGAGCGGGTCGTCGCAAAACTCGAAGGCAGGCACTGGATGTATAAAGATTCCAAAAAACGGCTCGATGTCATCCGCATGTGCGAGGACTGCCGCGTCGTCGTGATGGCGGAGGAGCAGTTCGACCCCTTTGGCGCGCCAAAGCGGGCCCCGGTGCGCACCACCGACGACTATCTGCGCGAGCGGGAACAGAAGGGTGAAGGCTAGCTACTTCTTCGTGGTCGCCTTCGCGAGAAACTCCATCAGCGCCCTGCGATCATCGGCCGATCCGATTGTCTGCTCAGGCATCTTGGTGCCAGGAGTATAGGTCATGGGACCGATCTCGAACATTTTTGATACTGTCTCCGGTGTCCACACGATGTTCATGTGCTTGAGCGCCTCGGAATAGTGATAGCCCGGCAACGTCGCTATCTTGCGTCCAAAAATACCGGCGAGGCTCGGGCCGGCCTTGTTACCTTCGTCAGAAGATAATGTGTGGCAGGCGACACAGGCGCGGAATACCTCGGCACCATGGTCACCCACGTAAGCTGCCAGCGGATCTTCCGGCGCACCTACAACGACGGCGTCGACCGGTTCGCCGCTCGACGCGTCCCATCGACGGATCATCCGGTCGGCACCGCCTGTCAGCAATGTACGGCTGTCGGGGAAGAACGCCACCGACCATACCGGCAAGCCCGGACCGACCAACGTGTGTGTCAACTTATGCGTCCTGCGCTCGATGATTGCCACCGAGCCGCGGATACCAGCCGCGGCGACAAGATTGCCATCTGGTGAGATCGCAAGAGCAACAATCGGGGTCGGCGAGGCTTCGACTTCGTCAGGGTTTTTGCCTGTTGGTGAAAGGAAATAGACCTTGCCATTGGCGCCTGCGGTAACGATCTCGCCGTCAGGCGCGATCACCACCGCATTGAGCGGCGTCGGCATATTATATATGGCCTCGCTCCCGCCGGCGACCGGCCAGATGCGCAACGTTGCATCGTAGCCAGCGCTTACCACGTTCTTTCCGTCCGGTGAGAATGCGACGCCATTGACGTTCTGCGTGTGGCCGTCGAGCACGCGCGGCGCACCGCCCGCTAAAGGCCACAGGCGCACGCTGTGGTCCCATGATGCGGAGGCGAGCATGGATCCGTCCGGCGCGACTGCAAGGCCGGCGACCGGAGCGGTATGCCCATCGAGCACCTTGTCGGGCTGCGGTTGAGCGGGCGTCCAGATTGCGATATGCGCATCGGCACCGCCGGTAACGATGCGTCCATCCTTCAGAAAGGCGACGGCGTTGACCGCACCATCGTGAAAGCGAAGCACCTGCTCGGCAGAATTTCGCGCGAGTGACCAACTGATCGCGGAAGTATCGAAGCTGCCTGAGATCGCACGCGCGCCGTCGGGAGAAATCGCCAAAGCACGCACCGGTCCGCCATGCCCGCGCAGCTGTGCGTGCGCGGCGTCAACGACGAGCAGTAGCAGAAACAAGAGGACGCTCAGACCTTTAATCTCATGCCGCATCGTGGCATCCAATAGATCGGCGACGCGGCGGAATTTAGCCGCCGGCAGGTTCCATGCCGAGCGCACGTATACGCGCGCGGGTCTGCTCATCATTCAATGCGGCCAGGAATGCCTGGACGGCCGGACGTTCTCGCCGCTCGTCGACGATAAGAAAGTCATAGTGTTCGGGCGACACCGGCAGGAAGCCGAGGCCATAGAGTTTTGCCACCGGCTCGATGGCGAGGCCCCAGTCGGCACGGCCCTGCGCGATCGCCGCCGCAACCGCATTGTGCGATTTCGGTTGATTTGCGTAGCCCGCGGGCCGCGCTCCATCGAGGAGTCTGTCGATCAGCACGCGCGTGCCGGCACCGGCATTGCGGTTGACCATCAGGGCCGAGTTATCGGCCAAGACAATCTTGAGCGCTTCCCTGGCGCTGTATCCCTCGAAACGGAGGTCACCGGGTCGAAACAAGATGCCTTGCATTCGCCGCCAGCCGGGGACCATCGAGACACCCGGCCCCGCCAGGTGCTTGTTATATTGTCCACTCGCTGGATCGATCAGATGAACCGGCGCAACATCACATTCGCCACGGCTTGCCGCCGCGACACCGCCAAGGCTGCCGACCGCCAAGGTACGGGCCGAGAAACCCCGGTCGGCTAGCGTCCCAACCACCACATCGAGTGCGACGTCATGGCTGCCCATGATCACCAGATCGGGCGCATGCGCGGCATTTCCGATTAGCGTCACTTGGGTCTCGGTGTCCGCATCGAGCGCAGATGCGAGCGCATCCACCTCGAGAAAGCCGTCCGCTTGCGAGAAGCTGGTCACCGCCCCGGAACCCTTGCCGGTTGGAAACGCGACTGTGCCTCGATGACCCTCGACCAGTGATACCAGCACGAATTCCTTCCGGCCGAGCTCAGAGGTCACTCGCACCGGAACGCGCGCACTGATTGTCGCCGCGAATTCCGGCGCCAAGCCGGCACGAGCGCGGATCACCGGTGCTACAAAGGCATGAAACGTGAAGATCGCAGACGTCGGAAAGCCAGGCAGCACAACGATCGGCTTGTCGCCGATCACGCCGAGGCAAAGTGGCTTCCCGGGCTTGAGCGCAACGCCGTGCACAAGAATTCCCGGCTTGCCCAGTTGCGATACGACGCGGTACGAAAGGTCACCAGCGCCTTTCGAAGTGCCGCCCGAAAGCACCACCATATCGCTTGTGGCAAGCGCCTCGCGTACCGCCTTTTCCAGCGCGACCGCATCGTCAGGGTAAGCACCGAACACGAGCGGCTCGCCTCCGATCTCCGCGATGGAGGCGGCGATAATCGCACTATTGCTGTCATAGACCCCCGCGGGTTTGAGTGGCGCACCGGGTTCGACAAGCTCGTCGCCAGTAGAAAGCACTGCGACCCTCGGACGCCTCACCACATCGATGCAGTCGAGACCGCATGCCGCCAGCATGCCTATCTCGCGCGCGCCAATTCGCGTTCCACGCCGCAGCAGTGTTTCACCTCGCGCAATGTCCGACCCAGCGTAAGAAATAAACTGCCCGGGTGCGGCCGCGCGGCGCAGTTCGATCCGCGCCGCATCGTCTTCAATCAGCTCAGTCTGCTCAATCATCACCACCGCATCTGCACCACGCGGGATGGTGCCGCCGGTGGCGATTGCGGTGCATGTTCCGGCCGCAACCGCGATTTTCGGCGCGCAACCACACGCAATGACTTCTGCGTTGAGTGCGAGCATCTTGGGATTGCCATCGCTTGCGCCGACAGTATCGGCGGCACGCACGGCAAAGCCATCGACATTTGAACGATCGAACGGCGGCGCATCGACTGCCGCAACGACATCGTGCGCCAGCACACGCGTAAGCGACTTCGCGAGCACAACACTTTCGGCCGGGAGGGGGGTTAGGTCGATATGTCCTTCGAAACGCCTGCGCGCTTCGTCGTCGGACACGACGTCAAGAAATTGTTCCTGTCGCGCAGCCGCTCGTACGCGCGCAATCAGTTCAGCATCTACGCCCGGCCGCGCCTTTCGACTCTCGCTCATACCAAGCCCCTCATGGCCAGGGCCTTACCTGAACTGGCGAGCCGCTGGAATATCCTTCGCTGTCGGCCGGAACAAAAATCCAACCATCCGAGCGAGCCAGCGACGACAACGGCAGATACTTTGTTGCCAACGGCTCTGCTTGACCGGCATTGCGCCTTACCGGAACAACCTCGGCCAGGCCCACCGTCGACGCAACCTTGCGCGCGAGAGGCAAGGTCTCTGTCAGCCCGGTTTCGCTGCCCTTGGCCACCGCAAGTCTGTCGAGCAGGCGGCGTCCGATCACAAGCCAAACGCTCAACGCAGAATCGAGGCGCCCCGGTAGCAATAGTACCGGTCTTGCACCAACAAAACCGAGCGCCGCGGTCTCACCGGGAGTGATGGCCATGCCATGAACCGCGAGCCGGCCTTCGCGCGCCAGAATTTGCACGCTGTTATCGTTGCGGCCACTGCCTGTTCCGCCAATCGCGACAATCGCGTCCGCACTTTCCGCGGCCATTGCAACATCGAGACCACGACCGCTGTCGTCGAGGCGTGCAATGCCGCCGCGGCATTCAATATCGGTGGTTACCAAGCGGGCGGCGGCGGCGATAACGCCGCTGCCGCGTACTGGCAGAATCCGGATGCGCGGTTCGCGCACCATGATGCGCGCAATACCGGCAGCAGAAAAGGCAGCAAGATCGGTAGCGCGCAAACGCTCCCCGGCACGTCGCAGCGGGATCGCCGAGTCATTATCGCCGCCAGCCGCCAGCACGCCGTCGCCCGGATTGATCACGGCAAGCGCTTCGGCACGGCCGGCGACAACCTTCACCGCCCCAAGGGGCGCAACACTGTCGGTGCCGGCTGGCAGCGCCTGCCCTGTCTCGATACGCGAAGGCGCGCGCAACAGTGGCGAAGGCGCGTAACCACCCGCACCCAAGGTTTCGTCTGCGCTCAGTGCCCAACCGTCCTGCAACGCAAGCGCTGAAGCAGGTCGCGCGGGCGCCATCGCATCCGCGGCAAGCGCGCGACCTGCGCCGGCAGACACATCAATCGTGCGCTGGGTGACCGGCTTCACCTCGGCGTCGACCAGCGTCAGCACATCGGCGAGCGGCGTCAGCCGTGAGATCGTCTGTATTGCCTCGGACACCGCCATGTTTGCCGTGCTTGACCTTGTTGCATTCAAATACTTCAGTCAGTTTACCTCAACAACGAGGCGCGTGCAGCGCAGCTTTCCATAGGTGAAATCAGGAGAAGTTAGCGTGTTTACGACGACAAAAGACAAGGCCCTTCTCACGACCACCACCGGAGCGCTGCCCCGGCCAAGCTGGTACACCGAAAATCTTCGCGGCATTCCGCTTTCGCAAGGTTTTTCCAGGCTCGCCTATCGAGAGCAGCATTTCGACTGTCTCGCCTGCCACGTCGCCGCCCAGCATCGCGCGGGAATCGATATTTTTGTCGACGGCGACACGCGGCTCGATGACGACGTCGCCGGTCGCTCATGGGTAAGCTACGTCACTGAACGTGTCGCCGGCATCGGCGTGCCGCGCGTGGAGGTGCCGCCCGCAGGCTTCATGGCGGACAAAGGCCCGGGCGACTTGATGTGGGAGGTGATCGAGACGCGCATGACGCCGCCGGTGACAGATAAAATCGGTGAGACGTCACTTCAACTGGACCGCGCCTACAAGGCAATTGCGCCGATGACAGACAAGCCAGTTAAGATTGGTTCGATCTCCGCACAGATCCTCGCGCTGATGCTCACCAATGAGCACTACAAGAACCGCCTCGATTTGCTGATGGATCTTTCAGCCGCGCTCAACAAGGAATATCACGCGCTCGCCGATGCCGGCGCACCACTCGTGCAGATAGAAGAGCCCGCCATCCACCAGATCATTGCCGACCCCAAGCAGCCGATCAAGCCTGAACAATGGGTGGAAGCTTTCAATATCGAAGTGAAAGGCCTGGGCGGCAAATGCGAAGTGTGGTGTCACACCTGTTGGGGCAGTCCGGCAGCGCAACGGGTGGCAAGCAAGGACCAGTCGTACAAAGCGGCGCTACCCTATCTCGATCAGCTCGACGTCGACGTGTTGACGATCGAGGGCGCCTTCAACCGCGGAATGGATCTCGAACACGTTGGCAAGATGATCTCGAAGGACAAGAAGATCGCAATCGGCGTCATCAGCCATCGCACCCTGCAAGTCGAGCGGCCGGAGGAAGTCGCCGATCTCATCCGCAAGGCGCTCAAATATATCGAGCCGGAACGTTTGATCCTCACGAGCGATTGCGGCTTCGGCCGGCAGTCGATGAGTCGCATGCATGCCTTCTATAAAATGGTCGCGCTCGCGCGCGGCACCAATATTGTGCGCAAGGAATTGGGAATCGAAGAAGCCTACATTCCGGCGACTGACAAGCAGTTGTCGATGGTTCCGCTCACGGCATGATCACGCGGGAAAAGATAACGCATGTCTGAAAAGACAATGAACCTGCGCGGATTGAAATGCCCGTTGCCGGCGCTGCGGGTGCGCAAGATGCTGTCAGGCCTGACGACCGGCGATGTGATCGTGGCTGAATGCACCGATCCGTTGACTGCGATCGATATTCCCAATCTGCTCCGCCAGACCGGCGATACGCTGGACAGCAAAAGCGAGGCGGACGGCATCCTCACTTTCCGCATCCGCAAAACCTGACGCGTCCAGTTCAGTCGAGGTGGAAATCCTTTGCGCGAACGAAGGCGCCGAAATCGGCGCGCAGTCGCACGGCGTATTGCCGTGCCTTGTCCTCCGACCAACCGTAAAATTCGGCATGACCGAAGCGGTCGGGATCGCGTTGATTGCGATACGGCCACACTGCAGCACGGCGGCGATCGTAAGCATCTACTTCCGCATCAAGGTCGTTTTCGGAAAATCGCTCTTCATGCACTGTCGTTTCAAGGGAGAGCCGGGGAGTAATGCCGCCTTTCTCGGCCGGCCAGCCGACGCACATGCCGGCAACCGGAACGACTTTTTCCGGCAAGGCGAGCATTTCGCTCACGGTTGCGGCGTGATCGCGAATGACACTGATCGGGCAGCAGCCGAGGCCGACCGCCTCGGCCGCACGCAAAAACGTCGTCATGACGATCGCGGCATCGACCGTGGCATTGAAAAACAGATCGAGATGATCGTTGGGAAATGGCTTGCCGCGCATTTGCGATATCTGAGGCACCCGGCGACCGTTGGCCAAAAAGACAAGAAACACCGGGGTCTCGCGAAGCCACGGCATTTCCGGAAGCAGGTCACCGATGGCTTGAATTATAGCCCTGTTTCTCACAATGAGAATGTCGGCCTGTTGGAGATCGCTTTTCGACGGCGCGGACAGGGCGCACGCACACAGCAATCGCAACAAGCCCGGAGAGACCTCGCGAGCAAGATATCGACGATGGACCCGATGCGCGGCGATACGGACAAGCTCGTCCAGACCCGGCAAGCCGGCGTCGATTTCGAACCGTTCGCCAAAACGCATCGACAGCGCATCCTGAATGGATGAAGCGAGATCCGGCATCGAGCGGCTCCTTGTGCGAATTGCTGCTTGCCACGTTATCGTAGCGTAGGGGATGATGGGCTAAATAGAACAAAGAACAAATCGGCTTCGGGAGGGCAATCAATGAAACCAAATACACTGCGCGGCGACCTGCCCGGCAGCTGACGGCAACGGCCGATGACTTCCCCGCTGCTCGACGTGAGCGGAGTGACCCTCCAGTACAAAACCCCGCGCCATCTGGTGACGGCAACTTACCGCGTGGATTTCTCCGTGCACCAGGGCGATCGCTATGTGATTCTCGGGCCTTCCGGTTGCGGCAAATCCACGCTCCTAAAGGCGGTCGGCGGCTTCATGCTACCGGTCGAAGGCTCGATCCGTATTCGCGGGCGCGAAATCAACTCGCCCGGACCCGACCGCATGATGGTGTTCCAGGAGTTCGAGCAGCTGATGCCCTGGAAAACCGTCTATCAGAATGTACTGTTCCCCATGAAGGTGACCAGGAAGTTTGCTTCTGCGGAAGCAGCGGCGCGCGCCGATGCGGTCATTGAAAAGGTCGGCCTCACAAAATTCCGCGATGTCTACCCGCATATGCTGTCTGGCGGCATGAAGATGCGGGTGGCGATTGCACGTGCGATGGCGCTCGAGCCTGATATCCTGCTGATGGACGAGCCGTTCGCCGCACTTGACGCGCTCACCCGGCGCACGATGCAGCAGGAATTGCTCGCACTGTGGGATCAACTGCGATTCACGGTGCTGTTCGTGACCCATTCGATCGAAGAAGCTATCATTGTCGGCTCGCGGATTCTGGTGCTGTCGCCGCATCCTGGCCGCGTGCGCGCCGAACTCGATGCCGAGGGCCTTGATCACAATAGCATCGGCAAAATCGAATTCGGTGCGCTGTCGAAGCGTATCCATAATCTTCTATTCGGTGATGAGCTCAGACATCACGCGCAAGAGGACGCTCGGGCGTGACCGCACATCCACAAAAGCCGGAACGGCCCGAGTTCGAAATCGATCTCGCTGATGCAGGCGCGATCGGCGACGTCGAGCGGCCACTCACCGTCGTCGAGCGCGTTGCCAACAACGAGGCCGTGCAGCGGCTGACGATCCTCGTAGCGATTGTCGTCATCTGGGAACTTTACGCGCGCTGGCTGAACAACGCGCTGCTGTTTCCCACCTTTACCGAAACGGTAATGACATTTTCGAAGGACGTCGCCAACGGCGTACTCATTGACCGCACTTTCACATCGCTGCGCACGCTGGCGATCGGCTACGCCTTCGGGCTGGTGCTGGCGACACTCCTGACCACGTTCGCGGTGGCGAGCGGCATCGGCTCGCGCATCCTCTCCACGCTGACCGCCATGTTCAATCCGCTGCCGGCCATTGCGCTCTTGCCGTTGGCGCTGATCTGGTTCGGGCTCGGCACGCCGTCCCTGGTGTTCGTCATCATTCATTCGGTTTTGTGGGCCGTGGCGCTTAACACTCTGATCGGCTTCCGCAGTGTGCCAGAAACGCTACGCATGAGCGGTCGCAACCTCGGCCTCAAGGGCGCACGCTATGTCGGCCTCATTTTGATTCCGGCTGCGTTCCCTTCCATCCTCGCCGGGCTCAAAATCGGTTGGGCCTTCGCGTGGCGTACGCTGGTTGCTGCGGAGCTGGTTTTCGGCGTTTCTGCACGTTCAGGCGGCATTGGCTGGTATATCTTCGAAGCCCGCAACGACCTCGATACCGCAACGGTATTTTCGGGGCTCCTGGCCGTCATCCTGATCGGCCTCATCGTTGAGTCGGTGATCTTTCGCGCACTCGAGGCGCGCACGGTCAATTTGTGGGGCATGCAGCGATGATTTAGCGGTGCGCGCGCAAATCCTTGGTGGCGCGCACAACCGAACCATCGTCGGACGAAGACGCCAGAGTGAACGCCAGTTCCGCGCTCATATTGAGCAAACGAGGCCGACCGGCGGGGAAAATAAGCACAGCCTGCCGGATCCCCTGCGCGGCAATTGCCTCTATCAGCGCACCTAACAGGCGTGTCGCCAGACCTTTTTCACGCAGGTCGCTGCGGATAATGACCGCGCATTCGGCAGTTTCGAACTCGGGATCGGCGGCCGAGCGCGCAAGGCCCGCCATGCGCTCGCCCTCCCAGGCGACCATGGTCATTTCACGATCGTAGTCAATCTGGCTGAGTCGAGCCGCAGTTTCGTGCGTGCGGTCGCGTAATGGCGCGAAGGCCTCGTGCCAGAGATCGTGGGGATCCACCTCGTCAGCGAAACGGCGCAGCGCCGGCTCATCCTCCGGTTTGATCGGGCGCGCGATGAAAGCTTGCCCCTCAAGTGCGTGAAGCGTGGTTTCCAGTTGCTGCGGGTACGGCCGGATGGCGAGGCGCGACTGCGCACTTTCCGTCGTGGCGTGCACGCGTATGCGGGCATCAACCGCGATCACGCCGCGCGGGTCGCACAGCAGCGGATTGATATCGATCTCGGTGATCTCGGCATGCTCAGCCACAATCCGGCTCAATTGCATTAACACGTTTACAACGCCATCGATGTCGGCAGCCGGCCGGCCGCGATAGCCCTTGAGCAGCGCGGCGATACGAGTGCGTTCGATCTGCGCGCGAGCGAGCGTGGTGTTGAGCGGCGGCAGCTCGAGCGACTTGTCTCTCACAATTTCGACAGCGGTACCACCATGCCCAAACAGAACGACCGGTCCGAATGTCGGGTCGGTAGTAATGCCGGCGATCAATTCATATGCGCCTGGCCGGTGGACCATTTCCTGCACCGTGAACCCATCGATGTGAGCGTTCGGAAGCGCGCGCGCAATATTTTCTGTCATTCTTTGCGCCGCCGCTTCGACCTCGCCTGGACTTGCAAGATTGAGCGCTACTCCGCCGACATCGGATTTATGAACGATAGCGCGCGATCGAATCTTCAACGCGACCGGGGCCTTGATTCGCTGCGCAGCTGCTGCCGCCGCTTTTGCATCGGCCACGGCCTCGGTGCGCGCGAATGGAATACCGTAGCAAGTGAGAAATTCGGCGATCTCCGCGGCATCAAGCCATTCACGGCCGTCGGCAATCGTCTGATGAATAAGGCTACGCGCCCGCTTGACGTCGATTTGCGGACTCGGCACAGCTGATGGTGGCGTTTGCAGCAGCAGGTCCTGGCTTTGCTGATAATGAACGAGATACATGAAGGCGCGCACCGCCCGTTCAGGGGTCTCGTAATCTGGCAAATTGGCGGCGATGAGTTGCGAGCGCCCCTCCGCGACATTGGCCTCACCCATCCAGCACGCGAACACGTTTTTCTTGGGTGCTGCACCCGGGCCGGACAAGGCGCGGGCAAGCCCCTTTGCGGCGTCGGCGGATGAAACGATAGCAGTGGGACAATAGGCCACTAACAACGCATCGACATTCGCGTCTTGCGACAGGATTTCTACCGCATTCGCGTAGCGCGCTGCATCGGCGTCACCAATCAAATCGACGGGATTGGAATGACTCCAGGTCGGCGGGAGCACTGCATTGAGTTTGGTGACGGTATCGACACCAAGTGTCGCGAGGTGGCCGCCCTCTTCTATCAGCCGGTCCGTTGCCAGCACACCAGCGCCGCCGCCATTCGTTACGATGGCAAGCCGGTCACCACGTTGCGGCGACATGCGGGCCAACGTGGCGGCGGCATCGAACAATTCCTCGACCTCACTGACGCGGAGCATTCCAGCTCGCCGGAAGGCTGCTTCATAGACAACATCCGCCCCCGCCAGCGCGCCGGTATGCGAGGTCGCGGCCCGCGCACCGGCTTCTGCGCGCCCGCTCTTGACGACGATCACCGGTTTCACCCGCGCCGCGCGCCGCGCGGCCGACATGAACTTGCGCGCATGCGTGACAGCCTCGGCATAGATGAGGATCGCGTGAGTTGCTTCGTCGAGCGCGAAATAATCCAGCAGATCTCCAAAATCGACGTCGCTCATGTCGCCCATCGACACGATCGCGGAAAAGCCGATGCGGCGCGGCAGCGCCCAATCAAGCACCGTTGTCGCCATGGCGCCCGACTGAGTCAGAAACGCGATATGACCCGGCAACAAGGCGGCCGGAGCGAACGTCGCATTCAAGCCAAGACCGGGCACTGCAATTCCGAGGCAATTGGGCCCGACGACGCGCAGAAGATGCGGCCGTGCAGCAGCGAGCAACTGTGTGGCGCGCTCCTTGCCGGTCGCAACTTCGCCCTCGGCAAACCCGGCAGTAAGAACGACCGCTGCACGCGTACCGCGATTGCCGAGTTCGGCTATCAGTGATGGCACGGTGTCAGGCGGCGTCGCTATGACTGCGAGATCTGGTGCGGCCGGCAAGCTCGCCACATTCTTATACGCCGCGACGCCGTGAACGGACGCGGCTTTCGGATTAACTGGCAGAATCGATCCTTTGAAGCCGGCATCCATCAGATTGGCCATCAGCGCCGAACCGACCGACCTCGGCTTGTCCGAAGCACCAATCACCGCAATCGATTGCGGCCGGAACATTTTGTCGAGGTTGCGAATGGACATCTGACGGCCGCCTAAAAATGCGAATGCCCGAACCTGTTCAGCCCGGGCATTCGACTGTGACTATCTCGATCGCATCAGGGACAGCGCACATAGCGACGGTGGCCGTTGCGTTTGTAATAGTAACAATAACCCGGGCGCGTAGCGTCAGCAATGATTGCGCCTGCCACGGCTCCGATCAGGCCACCCGCGACCGCAGCTCCGGCGGTCCGGCCAGCAACACCGCCGATCAACGCGCCGGTGCCGCCACCAATCAGTGCGCCGCCAAATATGCGATCGTCGCGCGCTGTCTGGCACCCGGCAAGCGTCAAAGCCATCGCGGCCACCAAAAACACCTTGCGCATCCAATACCTCCGTCAAGTTTCGAATACATTTCAATCCACCGTAAAAAAGTCTCGTTGTTGTACGTCAAATTTACGGCGGGAGCTGCGAATGCACTTCGTTTGTTGGGGAGAGCGTGACCGTGAATTACTTTTCTTGAGCACCTTCCCCGAATTTCCAATCCCCGCACCGATACTATATGTATGCGCGCAATCGAGCGCAGAAAGCAGAAATGGCAGAAAGCGACATCGAAACCGTCGTCGTTGGTGGCGGCGCAGCCGGCGTCGCGGCGGCGCGACGACTCTACCAGGCCGGCGTAAAATGCCTGATTGTCGAAGCGCGTTCGCGCCTTGGTGGTCGCGCCTGGACGATCGCCGATCCGTCCGGATATGCAATCGATCTTGGCTGTGGCTGGTTGCATTCCGCTGACCGGAATCCCTGGGTGCCGGTAGCCGAAGAGCAGCACCGGACAATCGACAGGACGCCGCCGCCGTGGGCGCGTTCCTCCCTGGCGTATGGATTTCGGGAGAGCGACCAGCGCGATTTCCGCAAGGCGCAGGCGGATTTTTTCGCGCGGGTGGGCGAGCGCGCCCGGCATGAACCGGACGTTCCGGCGGCGACTTTGCTTGCGCCGGAATGCCGCTGGAACAACCTGATCAAAGCGGTCGGGACATATATCAGCGGCGCGGAGCTGGACCGCGTTTCGGCGCTCGATTTCGACAACTATGACGATACGGGCGTGAACTGGCGCGTCGTCGAAGGCTACGGCGCGACGATCGCCGCTTGTGGCGATGGCTTACCTGCCGTTCTCGACTGCCCTGTCCAGCGGATTGATCACCACGGGAAACGTCTGAAAATCGAAACGCCACAAGGCGGCATTACCGCCGACCAGGTGATCGTGACCCTTCCCACCGCGCTGCTCGCGGAAGCCGAGCAACTGTTCGCGCCGTCGCTGCCACAAAAGATGCAAGCTGCACGAGGCCTGCCGCTGGGCCTTGCCGACAAGTTATTCCTGTCGCTTGCGGACGCCGAAGAGTTCGAAAAGGACAGCCGCTTGTTCGGCGCAACGGACCGAACCGCCACGGCGACATATCACCTGCGGCCATTTGGCCGACCGCAAATCGAGGTATTTTTTGGTGGGCATCTCGCCGCCGAACTCGAAGTGGACGGCGAGTCTGCATTTTTCGATTTTGCGGTATCCGAATTGACCCGGC
Source organism: uncultured Pseudomonadota bacterium (assembly GCA_963762485.1). GTDB lineage: Bacteria > Pseudomonadota > Alphaproteobacteria > Rhizobiales > Xanthobacteraceae > Pseudolabrys. Next base: position 102,158 of record CAVXLE010000006.1, read on the forward strand.
AACTTGGTAACGCTTTTGCGCGGAGGATCGCACCGATTTATATGCATCGCTGGGGTGCCGATCCGTTTGCGCGCGGCTCATATTCATACGCGCTCCCAGGCATGGCGGATTGCCGCGCGACCCTCGCTGCACCGGTCGATGACCGACTATTCTTCGCGGGCGAGGCTTGTTCGCACGGCGATTTCTCGACCGCGCATGGCGGCTGGATTACTGGTGTCGCTGCCGCCGATCAGGCAATACAAGCGTTGCGCAAAAGCGCAGCAAAACGTTAACACCGATAAGAAAAGCGTATTCTGCCAACCGAGAGCAGTTACCTGCTCGACATTTTTATTCATTCCCAATAAAACTTGCGGGGTGAATTTTCGGGCACAGTGAATGTTAAAAACCTCGATGCGGGTTCGATTCTGGGGTGTCCGAGGAAGCATTCCCTGTCCCGGTCCAACAACGATTCGTTATGGCGGCAACACGCCATGTATCGAGGTCCGTTGCGGCGACCGTGTCCTTATATTCGATGCCGGAACCGGATTACGGTCGCTTGGTCTGGAGCTCGTCAAGGACAAGAAGATTCGTAATATCGATATCTTCATCACGCATTGTCATCTCGATCATGTTTCTGCTTTGCCGTTCTTCGCTCCGTTTTTCCGGGAAGATTTTCGCGTCCGCGTCTGGGCGGGGAATCTCAAGCCGGCGGACAGTATCGAACAGGTCATGCGACGGCTTATGAGCTCGCCGTGGTTTCCTGTGCCGATAGACATTTTCAAGGCGGCGATCGAATTCCACGACTTCCAATCGGGCGATATTTTGCGTCCGCATAATGACATCGTGCTCCGGACAACACAGCTCGATCATCCGGATGGAACTAACGGCTATCGACTTGAGTACGCCGGCCGTACTTTTGTGCTGCTCAGTGACACCGAAGGATTTCCCGGAAAACGCGACAAGGAAATGGTTGCGCTCGCCCGCGGCGCCGATCTCGCGGTTTACGATGCGACATTCACGGAAGAGGAAATCGTGTCACGAGCGGACTGGGGGCATTCCACGTGGGAACGCGGTGTTCGTATGGCCAACGAAGCCGGCGTCAAATATCTTTGTCTATTTCATCACGACCCGTCACACGACGACGACTTCATGGATACGCTCGCCGCCGAAGCCAACGATATACGTGCCGGCACGATCGCGGCGCGCGAGGGCCAGATTATCGATCTATGAGCGGATTGACAGCCGTAGCGGCAAAGGTCTGCGCGCTCTGCTGATCGAGTGCGAACAAGGGAATGTAGTGGCGATCATCCCCGGCGCTGAGAATCGCCATCGTCCGATTGTCCAAGATCAGCCACTCTTGTCCGTCGCGCACAGCTACAATTGCATGCTCCACCTGGTGCTTGTCATCCCGCACGACGATAAATCGGAGATCGCCCGCGGCAAATCCTAGCTCGCGGAGCGCCACATATTTTACGATTGCATAATCCTCACAATCGCCCGCTCCACTGCCGAGCGTCTGAAGCGGCGACGCCCAAAAATCGGCGTAACCATATTGCGCCCAATCGCTCGCCGGCCTGATGGCCAGGTTTACCGCGCGATTGAGCCACCCCAACTGGGCGCGCCGCTCGTGCTCCCCGCCAATATCAATCAGGGACAAAAAGCGTCGTGCAGCCGCCGAACATGCAGTTTCGCCCGAGCGGCAGGCCGCAATCGTCTTTTGGTCTGCAAGAATGCGCGATTGAAGTTCGTCCCACTTCGCGGCCATTTCTTGCGGCGGACGGGCTCTTGCCGGCATGTCAAACGGCTCAGCCAATGACAGTGTATCCTTGCTGCGCCCCGTCAAATCCGGAACGAGCAAAGCCAGCTTCGGCAATGCAACGTCTGTGGATTTGTTTTCCGGCAAGCGAAGCGTATCAGGAGCGCCACTGCCGGGCGGCTCCGCGGCCGGCGATGAACGGCTGGGGTGCATGTCGGCAAAGGCAGCGCTGCAGCAGACAGCGACCGAAAAAATGATGCGTGCCATCCGCACGAATGCCGACATGATCGCGCGCCCCTGTTTCCGGAGACGTCGGTCGGATTTCCCGAACCCATTTCCGGAGATTTACCGGGCGTTATGCGCTCAAACTTTTTCGGTCGAGTTTATTGGCTGACGATTGCGCAGCGTTATTGGGTGTTGGGGTGAATCGATTCTGAAAAGCGGCCTCGTTCGCCACTTTTAATACGGAAAAGTTCCAAATATGCGGGCGGCCGCTGATGCCAAATGTAGTCGGTGATGGAAACGTTAGCCGGGTGTTAACCGCGTCGAGGCGACTCGTTGTTCACCCATTCGCCGAAATATGGCGCGCTAGCACAATGAGGTTGTGAACGTCGCAATTCGCGGCCAATTCAAACTGAGGTCACCGCACGCCGTAGCGCGAGAAGACGTCCGCGATTGATTTCTCAAGCTTCTTTGCGGCCACAAGATCGGCGTTACCGCCGGCAGCATCGCCCTTCTTAAGCCGAGCGAGCCCGCGTCCGTAAAGCGCGCTTGCCATCTTCGGTTCGATGCGCAACGCCGAACTGTAATCATCGATGGCGGAATCGAATTGACCCAGCTTAAGATAGGTCAACCCGCGTGAATCGAGCGTCGCGGCATCATTGGGCTGAATGGCAAGCGCCTTGTTGCAGTCTGCCAACGCCGGCTGCAATTCGCCGATGATTGCGCGAGTCCAGCAGCGCCCGTTCCATACTGCTTCCAAAGCCGGGTCGAGACGGATCGCGTTATCGTAATCCCGGACCGCGCGCTGATAGTCATGTCGTCGCTGATTTGTTTCCGCACGATTGGCAAAAGCCCTGGCATAATCCGGGCTGAGTTTGATTGCCTCATCGAAGTCCTTTATCGCACGATCGTAGTCGCCCTTCTTTTGATAAGCGACCCCACGATTGTTGAATGGCTTGGCGAAAGCCGGATTCAATTTGATTGCCAAGTCGTAATCCTGGATGGCGCGGTCATATTCACGTTTTGCGGAATAGGCATCGCCCCTGTTGTTGTGAGCGATCGACAAGATCAAGGTCGTTTCTTTCGGGCCATCGATGAGCGCGGTGCAGCCCTTGATCTGCGGTTCGGGAGACGTGCGATCGGACCCGTTGCACAGCTCGATGTTGGTCAGGCGGTTTGCGAGTTTCTCTTTCTCGTCTTGCGGTGAGTCGGCGAATGATGCCGTCGTCAGCAGAGTCAGCAACATCGTCAATGCGATATTGCATATCGTCTTTTTATTGCGCCAACGATGATCGATTGTTGAGATTGGCTGTGTTGGCATCGCTTACACCAAAAACAGCTTGTCCCAAAAAATACGGGCTCAGCAACCTCGACAAATGTCGAGACTGGGCTTCTTCACATCTTCGACCGCGGGCGACGAGCCTGGCTTGGCGCCCGAACCATATTTCTGCAAAACCTGATCCTTGCCCTCTTCGAGGAGGGTGGAAAATTTGACGGTGCCATCATCCGATATTTCAACGTGCGGGGTCGTCCCTCGAATGCCCATCGTTGCGACGGGAGTGTCGACCTTCATATCGCCAGATTTCGCAATTTTGCCGGCGACAAAAGTAAACGTGCCTTTTGTCAGGCTGAGCAAAGTCGAATTCGCCTTGCTGTTCGGATCGTAGACGAACTCCGTCATGACCATCCGGGCGTTGCTAGAGAGATCGAATGCCGTGTCATCGGCGAAAGTAATGCCGACGCGGCCATCAGCCCCAGTTGCGACAATGTCGCCGAGATAAACGGCGTCGCCGACCTTGGCCTGGCCGGGCTGATTTCCGAGCGCAGCCTGAACGACCACCGCATTGACATGTTCGATGGTGACCGAACCCTTCGCACTGACTACTTTTCCGATGGGCTTGGCCGGAACGTCCTGCACGGCAGGGCGAGGGGCGCTGTTCTGTGCCCACGCCAACTGCGGAACAAGATTAGCCGCGGCTAAAATGGAACCCGTTACGAACACGGCAATTGCATGCGCGCGCATCGTCCTACCCTTTTTGGGCCACCGTCCCCGATCAGAACCAGCACTAGTAGCCCCATTTTCGGGGCACATCAATAAGGGCCAAGTCTAAAAGGGTTCGATTCCCGTCTTAGTGGGCGCAACCGCAAGGTTCCATAGCATCCCGTCAGGCATCCGCCCGAAAAAGAGGCGTAAAAGCCTCGAAATAAACCATTAATTTGAACCTATAAAACCTGTAGCCGTTGATTTAAATTGTAATCAGGGAGATAAATTAGCGACAAAACACAGTTCAAGCGCTGGCAGCACAATCAGAGCAAGAAACTGCCAAGGCCCGGCGCGAACAACAGGGGGCAGGGCCAAGTGTCCGGTCATTGCCGCGTTACGCCGGACGGTGGTCTCGCTGGCCTTGTCTCAGGGCCGGCGGGCGATCTCGCGCCGGTTATCGGTAAAATCGAAACGGTAGTGGGCTCGTGCACTGTCACGCGGCCCGGTGGCACTCCTGTACAGATCAAGCCGGACGATTTTGTCGGTCAAGGAGACATCATCGAGACCGCTGCCGGCGGCCGCGCCAGCATTCGCTTTATCGACGGCACTGCGTTCACATTGTCCGACAGCGCCCGCATGGTGATGAATGAGTTCGGCGGCGACGGGACGTCCGCACAGTTCGACGTCACGCGCGGCACATTTGCGTTCATTGCCGGCGAAATGGCGAAAGCCGGCCGTCTCGGCATTAATACGCCTTTTGCACGCATCCGGGCCCGCAGCAATGCCGGCGGGATCGGCATGCTGTCGCTTGTCTCACTATTCTTTGCGACCAATGAACATGTCCATGCCGCGAGCTCCGACGTCGCGTTCTTGGACGATGGCGCCATCACGTCAAAAGATCTGGGACAATTCGGCATTGTCGAGCTGACAATCCACGCGACGGCAACGTCGCCCGAGCGGCACGTCTTGCTCGATGATCCTGGAGAAACGATCGTTCTTCGCCGGATTGGATCCTCCGTCAGCGAGGACCACGTTACGAATAGCGTTGCGCAAATGCTGCAGTACCAGGCCGCGCAACAGGAAGCACTCCGCACTTTCTCGGTGGGACTGCAGCTCGGGCAAGGGCCGACAGGACACGGCCCTGGAGGATCGAGCACGGATCCGTCGTTATTGAATCAACAGTCGACGCCTACGATACCGATCAGCAATCCGATCGACAATGGCGCGCCGCCGCATATCATTGGCGGGCCGACCTTCAATCAAACGAACAGCACTCCCGATTCACCGCTCGTGCTCCCGCCGCCGCCGCCGCCGCCGCCGCCCTCCCCGACAGCGAGCTCAGCGAGCGAACTTCCCGGCAAGACCAACGATCCGGGGACCGACATCGCCACCGGGACGCTCGCGTTCAGCGGCGTCGACCCCGGCGCGCCCAGCTTTGCGTGGTCGGGCGGCAATCTGACATCGACGCAGCAGAATGTTCTGGCGCAGAGCAGTCATCTCCAATTCACCGGTTCGGGCTCGACCGGGTTCCAGTTCAGCATTCCCGACAGTTCGCTCGACTTCCTCGCTGCGAACGAGACGCTCACGGTCACTTACAACGTCAATCTGACCGACAATAATGGACATAACCTGACGCAGCAGGTTGCCATTACGCTCAGCGGCTCGGAAGACGCGCCGATGATCACGTCGGAGCCCACTAACGGCTCCGTTAGTGAGCATGCACAGCCCACCAGCGCATCCGGGACGATTTCGTTTACCGACGTCGACCTGACTGACACCCACACTGTCTCGGCGACGCCGACGGCCGACGGCTATCTCGGTACTTTCACGCCATCCGTTACCCAAGATTCCAACGGCGCAGGCCAGGTCTCGTGGACCTTCTCGGTCGACGATGCTGACATTGAGTTCCTGGCTGACGGTCAGACGCTGACGCAAACCTATAAGGTCACGATCAGCGACGGCCACGGCGGCACGGTCGATCAGCTGGTCACTATCACCGTTACGGGCACCAACGAGGCGCCGACCATCGACGGGGAAGCGACCGACGCCACCGGCTCGGTCACGGAAGACGCTTCCGAACCCAACCTGACCACGAACGGCTCGATCACCTTCAACGACGTCGACTTGATCGACGTGCACAACGCGAGCGTGACGCCGGACGACGGCAACACGCTGGGCGGCACGCTGACACTCGGCGCGGTGAGCGAGAGCGCCGGACACCGAGCCCGGCACGGTGGGCTGGACCTACACGGTTCCCGATTCCGTCACCGATCATCTGGCGGAAGGCGAGACCGTCACCGAGAAGTTCACGGTCACGATCAGCGACGGCCACGGCGGCACGGTCGATCAGCTGATCACTGTCACCGTTACGGGCACCAACGAGGCGCCGACCATCGAGGGAGAGGGAACGAGTGCCTCCGGCTCGGTCACGGAAGATGCCACCGAACCCAACCTGACGACGAACGGCACGATCGCCTTCAACGACGTCGACCTGATCGACGTGCACGCCGCAACCGTGACGCCGGACGAGGGCAACACACTGGGCGGCACGCTGACGCTCGGCGCGGTGGACGAAAGCCCGGACAGCGAACCCGGCACCGTGGGCTGGACTTATACGGTGTCCGACCATGTCACCGACCATCTGGCGGAAGGCGAAACAGCGACCGAGAAGTTCACGGTGACGATCGACGACGGCCATGGCGGCACGGTCGATCAGCTGGTCACCATCACCATCCACGGCACCAACGAGGCGCCGACGATCGACGGCGAGGCCACCGACGCCACCGGCTCGGTCACGGAAGATGCCACCCACCCGGACCTGACGACGAACGGCACGATCGCCTTCAACGACGTCGACCTGATCGACGTGCACGCCGCAACCGTGACGCCGGACGACGGCAACACGCTGGGCGGCACGCTCACACTGGGCGCGGTGAGCGAGAGCGCAAGCACCGAGCCCGGCACGGTGGGCTGGACCTACACGGTTCCCGATTCCGTCACCGATCATCTGGCGGAAGGCGAAACAGCGACCGAGAAGTTCACGGTGACGATCGACGACGGCCATGGCGGCACGGTCGATCAGCTGGTCACCATCACCATCCACGGCACCAACGAGGACCCGACGATTGTCGGCGAGGCGACCAACGCCATCGGCTCGGTCACGGAAGATGCCACCCACCCGGACCTGACGACGAGTGGAACGATCGCCTTCAACGACGTCGACCTCATCGACGTGCACGCCGCAACCGTGACGCCGGACGATGGCAACACGCTGGGCGGCACGCTCACACTGGGCGCGGTGAGCGAGAGCGCAAGCACCGAGCCCGGCACGGTGGGCTGGACCTACACGGTTCCCAATTCCGTCACCGACCATCTGGCGGAAGGCCAGACGGTGACTGAGAAGTTCACGGTGACGATCGACGACGGCCATGGCGGCACGGTCGATCAGCTGGTCACCATCACCATCCACGGCACCAACGAGGACCCGACGATTGTCGGCGAGGCCACCGACGCCACCGGCTCGGTCACGGAAGATGCCACCCACCCGGACCTGACGACGAGTGGAACGATCGCCTTCAACGACGTCGACCTCATCGACGTGCACGCCGCAACCGTAACGCCGGACGACGGCAACACGCTGGGCGGCACGCTCACACTGGGCGCGGTGAGCGAGAGCGCAAGCACCGAGCCCGGCACGGTGGGCTGGACCTACACGGTTCCCGATTCCGTCACCGACCATCTGGCGGAAGGCCAGACGGTGACCGAGAAGTTCACGGTGACGATCGACGACGGCCATGGCGGCACGGTCGATCAGCTGGTCACCGTCACCATCCACGGCACCAACGAGGCGCCGACGATCGACGGCGGCCGTTACCAGCGGCTCAGTCACAGAGGATAGCCTGCCGACCGCCACGTCCGGAACAATCTCCTTTACCGACGTCGACCTCGCCGACGTCCACACGGTTTCAACAACACCCAAGGCGAGTGGCTATCTCGGTACATTCACAGCGAATGTAAGCAACGACTCCGCCGGTGACGGCGCCGGCCAGGTTTCGTGGAATTTCACCATCGACAATGCTGCGCTGCAATTTTTAGCCAAGGACCAGACACTGACGCAGGTCTACACGGTTAAGGTCAGCGACGGCCATGACGGAACGGCATCGCAGGACGTCACCGTCACGATCCATGGCACCGACGACGCGCCGGATATTTCCGTGCACACCGGTGACAGCGCGACCAAAACACTGACCGAGACCAACGCGGCGCTCACGACGTCCGGCACGTTGACGGTCACCGATGCAGATCTCGCCGATACAGTGACATCGACAGTCGACCATGTGGTTCTTTCGGGAGCTACCGGAAGCCTGACCGCGGCTGATGTGCTCGGCATGTTGACAATGTCGCCGTCGTCCGTCGCAGCCGATCCGGCGGATGCGAACAATCTGCACTGGACATTCAATTCGACGCCGCAGGCGTTTGATTTTCTGAAGCTGGGCGAAACGCTGACGCTCACCTACACGGTAAAGGCCGACGACGGTCATTCCGGCACCGATACGCAAACCATCACCATCAACATCAACGGTACCAACGACGCGCCGGTGGTCGGGCTAGGTTCGGCATCTGTCTCAGAGGAGGGCCTGGCACATGGCCTTCCCGACAACAGCGGCAATCCCGATACGACAAACAGCACAACAGCCAGTGGCACAATTAGCGGCGACAGATGCCGACAACGACGCCCTGACCTTCTCGTTTGGTCAGCCCGCCACGGCTCTGACATCCGGCGGCGTGGCCGTGACGTGGCAGGGAGACGGGACGAATACGCTGGTCGGCAAGGTCGGCAATACCAATATCATCACGCTCACGATTGATAATCCGGACACTACACGGTGACTTTGCAGGGGCCGGTGGATCAGCCCGGCCCTGGCGAGGACGCCAAGAACCTAGCCGTGCCGGTAAACGTCTTCGACGGCCACGTGACGACGCCCACCACGTTGTCGGTTTCCATCGAAGACGACAGCCCGAAGGCGAGCCTGGTTACGACATCGATTACTCCGACGGACAGCAAGACCAACCTCATGCTGGTCCTCGACTTGTCGGCGAGCATGGACGACCCGTCCGGCCTGACCGGTCTCACGCGTCTCGATGTCGCGAAGAGCGGCGATCAACGAACTGCTGGAGCAGTACGACAATCGTGGCGACGTCATGGTGCGGATCGTCACGTTCTCAAGTTCCGCACGGCACTCGGCAGCACCTGGATGGATGTCGCCACCGCCAAGAGCCGCACTCGCGGGTCTCACGGCCGGAGGCAACACCAACTATGACGCGGGCCTCCTGACGGCGATGTCAGCATTCACGTCGAGCGGCGCGTTAAGCGGCCCAGGCACGCAGAACGTGTCGTATTTCCTGTCCGACGGGGTTCCAACCGTCGGTAGCGATTGGCCGCAAATTGCCGGCAATCAAACGACCAGCGGGATCCAAGCCAACGAACAGGCTGTCTGGGAGAGCTTCCTCACCACGAACAAGATCGTTTCCTACGGTTTGGGGTCGGTTCCGGCGCTACGACGTCGACACTCGGTCCGATTGCCTTCGATCCGGCGCCGGGCACGCAACTCGCCGACACGCCGATCGTCGTCACTGACCTGAGCCAGCTCGCAGACACGCTTGTCATTTTCGATACCGCCCATCAACGGAGCTTTTGTGGCTGGTATCAATGGCGCGACCAATGGTGGCTTCGGCGCCGATGGCGGTCACATCCAATCGATCACGGTCGATGGTGAGACTTATACCTTCAATCCGACGGCAAATACCGTCACGGCGAGCGGCAGCGGCATCCCCAGCTTTACTTATGATGGGACGACCAAGACGCTCACCATCGACACCGATACGGCCCACGTTGGCGGCGAATTGGCCATCGTGATGACGACCGGTGCATTCACTTTCCAACCGCCGGCAGGCTTCACCAGCAAGGCCATCGGCTATGTGCTCGTCGATGACGACGGTGATACGGCGGCCAATACGTGACGTTGACCGAGTCGGGGGTTGTCGACCACCCGCCGATCGTGCGCGACGACCATGTGATCACAAACGCAACGGGCGGTAGCGCGTCGATTGCCATCCCGACATGGGCGCTGCTGAACAATGACACCGATGCCGACGGCAATGCGATCACGGTCACCGCTACCAATGGAGCGACCGATGGCAGTGTTTCGACCTCGGGCAATCCGATCAACACCGTCACTTTCACGGACAATGGCGACTCTGACGGCGGCACCTTCATCTACACGGGCAGCACTGCCTCGCCGTCGGCGTCAAATACCGGCACCGTGACCGTCGACCGAGTCACCGGCACGACCATCAACGGCACCGGCCTCGACGATATCGTGATCGGTCGCGACAGCACCAACAACACGATCAATGGCAATGAGGGCAACGACGTACTCATCGGCGGCAGCGGCAACGACAAGCTTAATGGCGGTACCGGAAATGACGTGCTCATGGGCGGCGGTGGCGCCGACCAATTGGCCGGCGGGGCGGGCAATGACACGTTCTTGTTCAAAGCCGTTTCCGACTCAACGCCGGGCGCCGGCCACGACTTGATTACCGACTTTACGCACGGTCTCAGATCACATCGATCTGTCAGCGATTGCCGGCGCGACGAATGTCCAGGGTGCGGTCGCCGCGGCCAGTACTGTTGCGGCAAATAGCATCAGCTGGTTCGTGGACAACGCGCACAATGAAACGATCGTCTACGTGAATGCGACCGGTACCCCGAACCACGTGGATATGGAAATCCATCTCACCGGGACGAATATCAATCTGACGGGCACGGATATTCTCCATCACGCTTGACCCGGCAATGCACCACGGGTCGGCGCTTGCCGCAAGGACGCAGTGGGTCGGCGGCAAAGATCCGTCGTTCGCGAAAGAGCAATGCCGTTAACGTTGCCATTGCGCCTTGGGCGACAAATTGTGCCCTATGTGACATAATTGACTATTGAGAGGTCTCATTTGCGGCAATCGTGTCGGCCTGCAGCGAATTTTGCGGCCGTTGAGTTTCGTCAGGTACGTGGTCGATGCAACGTAGTCTTTTAAATCGAAATCATCCGGCTCGTTCGGAACTGGCGGAAGCGCTTGCCGCTTGCCGGGGTGCCTTCTACGGCACTGCGTTGATCAGCGGGATGAGCAATGTCCTGATGCTCACCGGCGCCATGTTCATGCTGGAAATCTACGACCGCGTGCTGCCGAGCCGCAGCATGCCGACACTGATTGGTCTTTTGGTTTTAGCAGCAGGATTGTTCGCTGCCCTGGGCATTCTCGATGCAATCCGCGGACGTATCCTCGTACGTATCGGCGGCGAGCTCGACGAAACACTCAGCGGGCGCGTCTATGACACTCTGGTGCGGCTGCCTTTGAGAGCCGGCGCGCGCAGTGACGGCACGCAGCCACTGCGCGATCTCGACTCCGTTCGATCATATCTTTCCGGCCTCGGCCCTGTCGCATTGTTCGATCTGCCCTGGATTCCGCTTTACCTTGCAATCTGTTTCGCCTTCCACCCGCTCATCGGTTTTACCGCTCTCGGCGGCGCGATTATCCTGATTGCGCTGACATTGCTCACCGAGATTTGGATGCGGGCGCCCACCAAGGCGGCGACCGAGGCAGCGATCGTCCGAAATGGCATCGCCGAAGCGAGCCGGCGCAATGCCGAAGCGCTGGTTGCAATGGGGATGGTCGGCCGCATCGCCGCGCGATGGGCTGAAACCAACCGGCAATATATGCGCAGCCAGCAAGAGGCGAGCGACCTTGGCGGTGGTCTTGGCGCCATTTCCAAAGTGCTGCGGATGTTGCTGCAATCCGCAGTGCTGGCGGTTGGCGCTTATCTCGTAATCCACCAGGAAGCCAGCGCCGGTATCATCATTGCAGGATCGATCCTCAGCGCGCGCGCACTGGCGCCGGTCGATCTGGCCATCGCAAATTGGAAGGGTTTTGTCGCGGCTCGGCAGAGCTGGCAGCGGCTGAACAACCTGCTGAGATCGTCACCCGCGCATACTGCGCCAACGCAGCTGCAGGCGCCCACCGATCGCCTGACGGTTGAGCGCGTCAGCGCCTCGCCGCCGGGCGTCCAGAAAATCGTCGTACAGGACATCGCCTTCGAGTTGGAAGCCGGGCAGGGCCTCGGCATTATCGGACCCAGCGGCTCCGGTAAATCGTCACTGGTGCGGCTGCTGGTCGGAGTCTGGCGCCCGGTACGCGGCAATGTACGTCTCGACGGCGCGGCTCTCGATCAATGGTCGTCGGACGATCTTGGCCGCCACATTGGCTATCTACCGCAAGACGTGGAGTTGCTGGCCGGCACCGTGGCGCAGAATATCGCCCGTTTCGAACCCGAGCCAGACACCGACGCGGTGATTGCGGCAGCCAAAGCAGTCGGCGTGCATGACCTGATCGTTCGGCTACCGGCGGGATACGATACGCCGATTGGCGAGCAAGGTTCTGCTCTATCGGCTGGCCAGGCGCAGCGGATCGCGCTTGCGCGGGCCGTCTATCGCGATCCTTTCCTGGTCGTGCTTGATGAGCCCAATTCAAACCTCGATTCCGAGGGCGAGGAAGCGCTCACTCGCGCGATTCTTGGCGTGCGTGAACGCAAGGGTATTGTCATCGTCGTCGCCCACCGTCCAAGCGCCATCGCCGGAGTTGATAGGCTTCTGATGATGAATCAGGGGAAGGCCCAGGCCATAGGCCCGAAGGACGAGGTCTTGTCCAAGGTGCTGCAACGGCCGCTTGCCATGCCGCGGCCTCTCAAGGTTGTGCCCGAAAGCGGGAGTGCCGGCGCATGAAGCTGAAGATGCCGCAAGTTCAACAGATTCAAGAAGTAGCTGCGCGCGCAATCAAATGGCTCGAGGAACGGAGGCCCACCGCCGCGCCGGGTAGCTCGCGCGCCTCCATACATCGCCATCTGCTCGCTGGCGGGCTCATTGTGCTCTTGCTCGCCGGCGGCGTCGGCGGCTGGGCGTCGACAACCCAAATTGCGGGCGCGCTGATTGCGCAAGGCTCCATCGTCGTCGACTCCAACGTCAAGAAAGTACAGCACCCGACCGGCGGCGTGGTCGGCAAGCTCAACGTGCAGGACGGCGATCGCGTCAAGGCGGGCGATATACTCGTGCAGCTCGACGACACGATCACGCGCGCCAATCTGGCCATTGTCACCAAAGGGCTCGACGAGCTTGCTGCCCGCAAGGCGCGGCTCGAAGCCGAACGCGATGGTGCAAACTCTGTCGCCTTCCCGCCGGATTTGCTGGCGCGTGCCAGCGAGCCGGCTGTCGCCGTTGCGCTGGCCAATGAGCGCAAGCTGTTCGAGCTTCGCCGCTCGGCCCGCTTGGGTCAGAAAGCGCAGCTGAAACAGCGGATTACGCAGCTTCAGGACGAAATCCAGGGCCTCACGGCCCAGCAGGAGGCGAAGGCACGCGAGATCGCGTTGATCGGCAAGGAGCTCGAGGGCGTGCGGGAGTTATGGAAAAATAACCTGGTGCAGATCACTCGTCTGACCGCGCTTGAGCGCGATGGCGCACGGCTGGAGGGCGAGCGCGGGCAACTGGTGGCGGCCGTCGCGCAAGCCAAGGGCAAGATAACGGAGACCGAACTCCAGGTTATCCAGATCGATCAGGACCTGAGCAGTGAGGTCGCCAAGGATATGCGTGAAGTCGACGCCAAGTTCGGCGAATTCGTCGAGCGCAAGGTCGCCGCCGAAGATCAGCTCAAGCGCATCGACATCCGCGCCCCGCAGGATGGCACCGTGCTGGAGTCGAAGGTGCACACCGTCGGTGGCGTAATCCCGGCCGGCGATGCGATCATGTTGATCGTCCCCGATAGCGACAATTTGCTGGTCGAGGCTAAAGTCAGCCCGCACGATATCGATCAATTGCAGATCGGCCAGTCGGCGGTGTTGCGCTTTTCCGCTTTCAACCTGCGCACGACGCCCGAAATCAATGGTGTCATTACCCGGGTTTCCGCCGACACCACGACGGATCAGCGCACAGGCCAAAACTACTACACCACCCGCATCGCGATGGCGAAAAGCGAAATCGCCCGGCTCGGTGACGTCAAGCTCATTCCCGGCATGCCGGTCGAGGCGTTCGTGCAGACCGGCGAGCGCTCGGTTCTGTCCTATCTGACCAAGCCCCTGCAAGACCAATTCATGCGAACGTTCCGGGAAAAATGACGGACTCGTCGCTTCGCCCGCCAGCGGGCGATTACCGATGACGTGGCTCTCACGCTGGGCGCGGAGTTTTGGGCTCGCTCGCGTTCTAGCGCTTATATTGCTTGTCGCGCTGGCAGCGCTGCGCGCAGCCGACCCGCTACCGATCCAGGAGCTTCGCGTTCGCGTCTTCGACCTGTTCCAGGTGCTGCATCCCCGCGAAGCAACGCAACGACCAGTCGTCATCGTCGATATCGACGAGAAGAGCCTCAAGTCGGTCGGACAATGGCCATGGCCACGTACGCGCGTCGCCGATCTCATCAATCGCCTGACGCAAATGGGCGCCCTCGTGATCGCGTTCGATATCGTGTTCGCCGAGCCGGACAGGATGTCACCCGGCGTCGCTGCCGAGGCTTTTCGTGATCTCGACGACGCTACGCGAGCGAAGCTGCGCGCTTTGCCGAGCAACGACGCAGTCCTTGCCGACACGCTGCGCAAATCGCGTGTCGTGCTCGGCGAGTTCGGGCCTCCCGTTCGCCGTCGCACAACCCGCGAGCGCCCAACCCCCCGTTGGCGTTGCGACCATGGGCGGCGATGCACGACCTTATCTGCTGAACTTCCCCGGCCTGCTTCGCAATGTGCCGGTCCTCGAGCAGGCCGCCAGCGGGCGAGGCCTGTTCACCATCCGCGCCGAACGCGATGGCATTGTGCGGCGCGTGCCGATCGTAATGCAGGCGCAGGGCACGATTATGCCATCGCTCAGTCTGGAAATGTTGCGGGTGGTGAGCGGAACCAGCACCGTCCTGATCCGCTCCGGCGACGCCGGCATTCAAAGCGCGGCAGTGCCGGGCTTCGTTATACCGACGGACCGCAATGGCCAATTGTGGATCCATTTTGCACCGCACGACACTGCTCGCTATGTGTCTGCCGCAGACGTGCTCGAAGGACAGGTGCCGGCTGAGCGGGTGGCCAGACGGCTTGTGCTGATCGGAACATCGGCCGTCGGATTGCTCAACTCCAAAACCACGCCAATCGATCCAGTCATGCCGGGTGTCGAGGTGCACGCCCAGGTACTCGAAAGTGTGCTCACGCAATCCGTGCTGTCTGCACCAAGCTATGCCGTCGGCGTAGAGCTGTGCGCGGCGCTCCTGCTCGGCGCCGCTATTATCTGGCTGGCGCCAATTTTGAGCCCAACACTCCTGCTGATGTTCGGCGCTGGCATCGTGGCGCTGACTTCCGGTGCCTCATGGTATTTCTACCTGCAAGACCGGTTGCTGTTTGATTTCACATATCCGCTTTTATCGAGCGGGCTTGTCTATCTCACACTGGTCTTCAGCAACTACATCAGCGAGCAGGCGCAGCGCCGCCGCATCCGCTCCGCATTTGGGCAATATCTATCCCCTGCTCTGGTCGAACAGCTTGCGCATTCTCCGGAAAAGCTCGTGCTCGGCGGCGAAGAACGCGAGATGAGCATCCTTTTCAGCGATGTGCGCGGGTTCACCAGTATTTCCGAACTCTACAAGGACGACCCGCAAGGCCTGACCTCGTTGATGAACAGTTTCCTCACGCCTTTGACCAACACCATCATTGAGCACAAAGGTACGATCGACAAATACATGGGCGACGCGATCATGGCATTCTGGAACGCGCCGCTGCACGACACCCAACACGAGCTCAACGCCTGCGAGGCAGCGCTCGAAATGCTCCAACGCGTTGACACACTCAATCGACAGCGCGAGCAGCAAGCTAATCAAACAGGACAGCGTTTCATTCCGCTCAGGGTCGGCGTCGGTATCAATACGGGAAAATGTGTTGTCGGAAACATGGGTTCCGATTTGCGGTTCAACTATTCGGTTCTCGGGGATCCGGTCAATCTAGCATCGCGGCTGGAAGGACAATCAAAAAACTACGGCGTCCCCATCATTATCGGTTCAAAAACGGCGGCAAGCCTTCACGATAAGTTCGCAGTCCTGGAACTCGACTGCATTACCGTGAAGGGGAAAACCGAACCAGAATCCGTTTACACCGTTCTCGGTCGCGCGGATGTGGCCAACAGCGCCCGATTCGGCCAATTACACAGCAACGTCAGCGAGATGCTCGCGCGCTTTCGTCAACGTGATTTTGCCGGTGCCGCAAATACAATTGTCCGATGCCGTGCCGCCGGCGACGGCTTCGGTCTCGAATATCTGTTCGATTTATATGCTAGCCGTATCCGTACATTCGAGCAGGCCCCGCCGCCCGCGGACTGGAACGGTGTCTTCGTTCTGGAATCCAAGTAGTACCGATAAATCACAACGTCAGCCGGCGGTGCCTTTAGTTCACCCCAATTCTCAAAGAAAATCTCGGCGTTTTCATTCGATTTCGTCCCTGAAACGTGGCTTTCTTTCAGGGGTTACTCTGGTTATTGTGCGGAAACCGGTGGGATACGATTGAGAATGGTGGGGGCTACAAAAGCCAGTCGGCCCGCAGTCGGGTTGGTCGCTTGCGTCGTCGTTTCGCTGGCGGCGCCGTTTGCTTATGCCGACAGCCTCGAGGGCGCGCTGGTACAGGCGTATCAGAACAATCCGGCGCTGAATTCGCAGCGTGCTTTGGTGCGCGCGACCGATGAAGGCGTTCCGCAGGCGCTGTCGGGCTATCGCCCGAAGATCACCGCCAATGCCTCGATTGGCGAACAATACTGGGACACGACCCAGAAGCTCTCGACCACCTCGAACATTTACATCCAGCAGTCCGGCACCATGACGCCGAACGGCTATGGTCTGACGGCGACGCAGACGCTGTACAACGGATTCCAGACCCCCAACAGAACGCGCCAGGCCGAGAGCCAGGTGCAGGCCGCACGCGAGACCCTGCGCACGAGCGAGCAGACGGTGCTGCTCTCCGCGGTGACCGCTTACATGAACCTGTTGCGCGACGGCGCGATTCTCGATCTGCAGCGGCGCAACGTGGAGGTGCTGCAGGAGCAGTTGCGGCAGACGCGCGACCGCTTCAACGTCGGCGAGGTGACGCGCACGGACGTTGCGCAATCGGAATCGCGGCTGGCGGCCGGTCGCTCGCAGGTGCTCAGCGCGGAGGCGACCTACAAGGCTTCGGTTGCGACCTATCGGCAGGTGATCGGGGTTGAGCCGGGCAAGCTCACGCCGGGTTCGCCGGTGGACCGCTTCTCGCCGAACAATCTGCCGGTGGCGATCGGGGTTGCGACCGCCACCCATCCGACGGTGACCAGCGCGCAATACAATGTCGATGCGGCGCTGTTGCAGGTGAAGGTTGCGGAAGGCGCGCTGTATCCGACGCTGTCGGTGCAGGGTGCCGTTCAGCAGAGCAATGAGAGCAGCCTGACCTCGCTCAAGAGCTTCAATGCGGCGGTGCTGGGCCAGCTCAGCGTTCCGATCTACCAGGGCGGGGCGGAGTATTCGCTGATCCGGCAGGCCAAGGAGACACTCGGGCAGAAGCGGCTCGATCTCGACACCGCGCGCGACCAGGCGCGGCAGACAGTGGTGCAGGCCTGGGGCCAGCTCGAGGCGGCCAAGGGCAATATCGAGGCGACGCAGGCGCAGGTGCAGGCGTCCGAGATTGCGCTCAACGGCGTGCGCGAGGAAGCGCGCGTCGGCCAGCGCACCACGCTCGACGTGCTCAACGCGCAGCAGGAACTGGTCAATGCCCGCGTGGCGCTGGTGAGCGCCCAGCGCGACCGCGTCGTGGCCTCCTATACGCTGCTCTCGGCGGTCGGCCGGCTGTCGCCGCAGGTGCTCGGCCTGCGGGTGCCGGTCTACGACTCCAACGTGCACTACCAGCAGGTGCGCGATACCTGGGCCGGCGTGCGAACCCCGGACGGGAAGTGAAGGTCTAGCTTGTAATTCCTTCGATCCCGCGCGCCGCTGTAGGTAAAGCCGACGCGAACGATGTCATCGAACTGCGGCGCACCGCTGCCGTTGAGTTCTTGCGGTTTCCGAGACGTTGCGATCATCTATACGCCACCTGAAATCGACGGTTGGACAAGACATGGCAAAAGTTGCCCGAAAATCGGCTCGTCGGCTGCGATCGCAACTCTGGTTCGACAACCCCGAAAACCCCGGCATGACCGCCCTCTATCTTGAGCGCTATCTCAATTTCGGTCTTACGCCGGCGGAATTGCGATCCGGCAAACCGATCATCGGGATCGCGCAAACCGGTTCGGATCTGTCGCCGTGCAACCGCCATCACCTGGAACTCGCCAAGCGCGTGCGCGAAGGCATTACCGCGGCCGGCGGCATTGCTTTCGAATTTCCTTGCCACCCGATCCAGGAAACGGGGAAGCGCCCCACCGCGGCACTCGACCGTAATCTCGCATATCTCAGCCTTGTCGAAGTGCTCTACGGCTACCCGCTCGACGGCGTCGTGCTGATGACCGGCTGCGACAAGACCACGCCGGCCTGTCTGATGGCTGCGGCGACGGTGAACACGCCGGCAATCGTTCTCTCAGGTGGGCCGATGCTCAACGGCTGGTGGAAGGGCGAGCGCGCAGGCTCCGGCACAGTGGTCTGGAAGGCGCGCGAGGAGCTCGCTGCCGGCCGCATCGATAATCGTGAGTTCATGGACATCGCGACGGCTTCGGCCCCGTCGGCCGGTCACTGCAACACCATGGGTACTGCCTCGACAATGAATGCATTGGCGGAAGCATTGGGCATGTCGTTGCCAGGTTGCGCTGCCATTCCGGCGCCGTATCGCGAGCGTGGGCAGATCGCCTATAACACCGGCGTGCGCGCAGTCGAGATCGTCGAGCAGGACCTGAAGCCGTCCGACATCCTCACGCGCAAGGCATTCGAGAATGCCATCGTCGCCAACTCGGCGATCGGCGGCTCGACCAATGCGCCGATCCATATCAACGCGATTGCCCGACACGTCGGCGTGAAGCTTTCAATCGAGGACTGGGAAAAGGTCGGCTACGACGTTCCTCTCCTGGTCAACATGCAGCCGGCCGGAAAATATCTCGGCGAAGAATATTACCGCGCCGGCGGATTGCCGGCGGTAATGCACGAATTGCTGAAAGCAAAGCGTATCCATGCGGACGCTCTAACGATCAACGGCAAGACCATGGGCGAGAATGTCCGGCGGGCGCACAGCAACGATGCTGACGTCATCAAGCCATACAATGCTCCAATGAAGAAACAGGCCGGCTTTAAAGTGTTCAAAGGAAATTTGTTCGATTCCGCAATCATGAAGACCAGCGTGATCTCGGACGATTTCCGTCGACGTTACCTTTCCAATCCGAAGAACAAGAACGCCTTCGAGGGCCGCGCCGTGGTATTCGAAGGGCCCGAGGATTATCACCACCGCATCGATGATCCATCACTGAAGATCGACGAAAAT
The DNA here is from genome assembly GCA_963762485.1 of uncultured Pseudomonadota bacterium. Taxonomy (GTDB): domain Bacteria; phylum Pseudomonadota; class Alphaproteobacteria; order Rhizobiales; family Xanthobacteraceae; genus Pseudolabrys. The sequence goes on from CAVXLE010000006.1 coordinate 121,640, forward strand.
ACCCTGCTGTTCATGCGCGGTGCCGGCGCCATCGGCTACCCTGGCTCAGCCGAAGTGGTGAACATGCAGCCGCCAGCCGCGCTGATAAAGGAAGGCATCACCTCCCTACCCTGCATCGGCGACGGGCGGCAGTCCGGCACATCCGGCTCGCCGTCAATCCTCAATGCATCGCCGGAAGCCGCCGCGAACGGCGGCCTCGCCTTGCTCAAGACCGGCGACCGCGTGCGCATCGACCTGCGCAAGGGTACCGCCGACATTCTCGTTTCAAAAGCGGAGCTCAAGCGGCGCGGGGCCGCGCTGCTCCGGCGCGGAGGCTACCGCTATCCGGATAGTCAGACACCGTGGCAGGAAATCCAGCGCGGCATCGTCGATCAATTGGCTGACGGCATGGTGCTCAAGCCGGCCGTGAAATATCAACGTGTCGCGCAAAAGAGCACACCGCGCGACAACCACTGAAAGATGTCCCCGTGAGCGACAGACTCAAAGGAAAGATCGCACTGGTCACCGCCGCCGCGCAGGGTATCGGACGCGCTATTGCAGAAGCATTCGTTGCCGAGGGCGCGAAAGTTGTCGCCACCGACCTCGCTGTCGACAAGCTCAAGGGGCTGAAGGGCGCGAAATGCGCGAAACTCGACGTCCTGTCGACGAAGTCGGTCGAAGCTTTCGCCAAAACAGTCGCAAAGGAGTTTGGCGCGCTCGATGTGCTCGCCAATGTGGCTGGCTACGTGCACCAGGGCACCGTGCTCGAATGCTCTGACAAGGACTGGGACTTTTCGTTCGATCTCAATGTCAAATCCATGCATCGCACCATCAAGGCCTTCCTCCCCGCCATGCTGAAGAATGGCGGCGGTTCGATCATCAACATGTCGTCGGGAGTTTCCTCGATCAAAGGCCTGCCTAGACGTTACGCCTACGGCGCGACCAAGGCGGCCGTGATCGGCCTGACCAAGGCAGTCGCTGCCGATTTCATCACCAAGGGCATCCGCTGCAACGCAATCTGCCCCGGCACCATTGTCTCCCCATCCTTCGAGGATCGGGTGGTGGCGGTTGCAAAAGAGACCGGCCGGCCGCTCAAGGAAGTGCGCGGGAACTTTATCGCGCGCCAGCCGATGGCACGGCTTGGCACGGCGCAGGAAGTCGCCGCGCTCGCCGTGTTTCTGGCCTCGGATGAATTGAGCTACATTACCGGTCAGCCGCACCTCGTCGACGGCGGCCTGGCGCTCTAAGTCGCTGCCTGCCCACCGTTATTGGGCGATTGCCAACCACAAAGTCGGGCTTGCTTTTCTGCGGGCGAAAGTCCGATGATTTGCCGCGCGCAGGTGTCTGGAGGGCTGACACCCACAAATACGGCGAAAAAGCCGAAGAAAATGCGCAAAGGGCCGCGGTGGCGGCCTTGGGAGGACTGAATGGCTTCGGTTGAGATCCGCGATGTGCGGAAAGCTTTTGGCTCGGCCAGCGTCATCCATGGCGTGAACATTTCAATACGCGACGGCGAATTTGTCGTTCTTGTCGGCCCCTCGGGATGCGGCAAGTCGACTTTGCTGCGAATGATCGCAGGCTTGGAAAACATCACGGCGGGCGAAATTCGCATCGGCGAGCGCGCGGTCAACAACTTGCCGCCGAAAGAGCGCGACGTAGCGATGGTATTCCAGAACTATGCGCTCTACCCGCACATGACCGTTGCGGCCAACATGGCGTTCTCCATGAAACTGCGGGGCGCACCGAAAAGCGAAATCGAAGAGCGCGTACGCGGCGCCGCGGACATTCTTGGGCTTTCGCAATTGCTCGAGCGCTTTCCACGCCAACTATCGGGCGGTCAGCGTCAACGCGTCGCCATGGGCCGCGCCATCGTGCGCGACCCGCAGGTGTTCCTGTTCGACGAGCCACTGTCGAATCTCGACGCCAAACTTCGCGTGCAGATGCGCACGGAAATCAAGGAATTGCACCAGCGCCTGAAAACCACGACTATTTACGTCACGCATGACCAGATCGAAGCAATGACCATGGCTGACAAGATCGTCGTTATGCACGATGGGCTGGTCGAGCAGATCGGCGCGCCGCTCGAGTTATACGATCGACCAAACAATATATTTGTCGCAGGGTTCATCGGTTCGCCGGCGATGAACATGATCAAGGGCCGCATCCGTAACAATGGAAACGCCAGTTTCGAGGGGCCCGCCGGCGTCAAGTTCACGCTGTCTTCGTCCGGGACCGGTAGCGATGGGCAACCCGCGGTGTACGGCATTCGGCCAGAGCATTTCTCCCTTGCCGACGACGGGACCGAAGCCGAAGTGCAGGTCATCGAGCCCACCGGTTCAGAGCTTCAGGTCGTCGCCAAGCTTGGCGGCGAGGAAATCATCGCCGTTTTCCGAGAACGCCACCAATTCAAGCCGGGCGACAAGATCCGGCTCAAGCCTGATCCGCGGCTCGTTCATCTGTTCGACGAGACGACGGGAAAGCGTCTTAGCAACTAGAACCCAACGGAGGAACGACCATGACGATGTTCACACGCCGCACCTTGGTGAAGGGCGGCACGGCCCTGGGCGCCGCAAGCGCCCTCACCGGCCCGGCCTTGCTCGATTGGGCGAAGGCCTGGGCCCAGAATGCACCCTGGAAACCTGAAAAGGGCGCAAAGCTTTCGATGCTGCGCTGGAAATATTTCGTGCAATCGGAAGACGATGCCTTCGTCAAACTGATCGACGCGTTCAGCAAGGCGACCGGAGTGAAGGTCGATATCTCACGCGAATCGTATGAAGATGTGCAGCCGAAAGCTTCGGTCGCCGCCAATACCGGCACCGGTCCGGACCTGTTCTGGGGCCTTTATTCACTGCCGCATTTGTTTCCGCAAAAGTGCGTCGATGTCACCGACGTTGCCGACTATCTCGGCAAGAAATACGGCGGCTGGGTGCCGAGCGCGGTCACCTACGGCAAGAGCGGCAACAAGTGGATCGCGATCCCGATCTGCTACTCGGGCAACATGCTCAACTACCGCGTCGAGGCCTCGAAGAAAGCCGGCTTCTCCAAGTTCCCCGACAAATCCGATGCCTTCCTCGAATATGCCAAGGCGATGAAGAAGAACAACACGCCGGGCGGTTTTGCGCTCGGTCATGCCTCCGGCGACGGCAACGGCTGGGTGCACTGGTGCCTGTGGTCGCAGGGCGGCAACACCGTCGACAAGAACGACAAGGTCATCATCAACTCGCCGGAAACCGCCAAGGCGCTCGAATACGCCAAGGCGCTTTACGCCGAGATGATCCCCGGTGTCGCGTCCTGGAACGACGCGTCGAATAACAAGGCGTTCCTCGCCGGCGAAATCAACTGGACCGATAACGGCATTTCGATCTACGTCGCCGCGAAGAAGGATCCGAGCAAGAAGCAGATCGCCGAGGATATGGACCACGCCTATTGGCCGGTCGGGCCGATCGGCAAGCCGACCGAACTGCATCTGATGTATCCGGCGATGGCGATGACCTACACGAAGTATCCGCAGGCCTGTAAGGCGCTGTTGGCCTTCATGCTGGAAGCGGACAACTTCAATCCTTGGATCGAGTCGGCGCAGGGCTATCTCACGCACTGCCTCAATGCCTACGACAAGAATCCGATCTGGACCGCGGATCCGAAGAATACGGTGTTCGGCCAGGCGGCGAAGCGGACGTTGACCGCGGGCGGGCTCGGCTCGGTCGGCGAGAAGGCGGCGACCGCGATTGCCGACTTCGTCGTGCTCGACATGTTCGCGAACTACTGCACGGGCCGCGAAGATGTAAAGGGCTCGATCGCGATCGCTGAACGTCAGCTCAAGCGCATCTATCGCTAGTCAAGTCGGCCGGCGGGGGCAGAAAGCCTCCCGCCGGCCATTTTCTCGTTGCAAGACGGAATCCGGATGCAATGGCGATTGCGTTAGAACAAGGCGGCACTCAAACGCGTCATACGTGACGCAACGGCCTGGGAGCGTCTCAGGACCAACCGGGAATGGCTGAGCTTCTGGTTCATGCTGCCGGCGGCGGCGTTTCTGATTCTCTTCCTTGCCTATCCACTCGGTCTCGGCGTCTGGCTGTCGTTCACCGATGCCCGCATCGGCCGCTCCGGCGTCTTTGTCGGGCTCGAAAATTACGAATGGCTGTGGGACGACTCGACGTTCTGGCTCTCGGTTTTCAACACGCTGCTCTATACCGGCGTTGCCAGCACGATAAAGTTTGCTGTCGGTCTCTACCTCGCGCTGCTGCTCAACGAGAATCTGCCGTTTAAGGCGATCCTTCGCGCGTTGGTGCTGGTGCCGTTCATAGTGCCGACAGTGCTTTCTGCCATCGCATTCTGGTGGCTGTTCGATCCACAATTCTCGATCATTTCATGGTCGCTCAAGAAAATGGGCCTGATCACGGCCAATATCGACTTCCTTGGTGACATCTGGAATGCGCGCTGGTCGGTGATTTTTGCCAACATCTGGCGCGGCGTGCCGTTTGTGGCGATCACATTGCTCGCCGGCCTGCAAACAGTGTCGCCGTCGCTCTATGAAGCTGCAACTATTGACGGCGCAACGCCCTGGCAACGATTCCGATTCATCACTTACCCGCTGCTCACGCCGATCATTGCCGTCGTGATGACGTTTTCGGTGCTGTTCACGTTTACCGACTTCCAGTTGATCTGGGTGATGACGCGCGGTGGCCCGGTCAACGCCACTCATCTGATGGCGACGCTCTCCTATCAGCGCGCGATTCTGGGCGGACAGTTGGGCGAAGGCGCGGCGATTTCGACCGCGATGATACCATTCCTGCTCGCGGCCATTCTGGTGTCGTGGTTTGGGTTGCAGCGGCGGAAATGGCAACAGGGCGAAAGCAATGACTAAATGGGCCGCCGCTGCATTTATTAAGTGCCGCGAATGGCGCAAGCGCCACGCGCGGCGGCGGAAATGGCAACAGGGCGAAAGCAATGACTAAATGGGCCGCCGCTGCATTTATTAAGTGCCGCGAATGGCGCAAGCGCCACGCGCGGCGGCGGAAATGGCAGCAGGGCGAAAGCAATGACTAAATGGGCCGCCGCTGCATTTATTAAGTGCCGCGAATGGCGCAAGCGCCACGCGCGGCGGCGGAAATGGCAACAGGGGGAGAGCAATGACTGACGCTCTCGTCCGCAAGGTTTCGTCCCCGCGTGACGTGCTGACCGGCTCGGCACCCCTCACCGACGAAACCGAGGGCATGAGCTATCTGCACTCCCTGCCTCGCCGGCTCATCACACTCTATCTGCCGCTCTCGATCATTCTATTCGTGCTGCTGTTTCCCTTTTACTGGATGGCGCTGACGTCGATCAAACCGGATGAGCAACTACTCGATCTCGACACCTATAGCCCGTTCTGGACGTGGAATCCGACCATCAAGCACATCTACAAGCTGCTGTTCGAGACCGACTACCCGATCTGGCTGTGGAACACGATGCTGGTCGCCGTCTGCGCAACCGCGCTGTCGATCATCGCCAGCGTGCTCGCTGCCTACGCGATCGTGCGGCTGCGCTACAAGGGCGCGCAATGGGTCGGCGGCGCGATCTTTCTTGCCTATCTCGTGCCGCCGTCGATCCTGTTCATCCCGCTCTCAACCGTCGTCTTCCAATACGGCCTGTTCGATACGCCGTTCGCGCTGATCCTGACCTATCCGACCATTCTCATCCCGTTTTCGACGTGGCTGCTGATGGGTTATTTCAAGACCATCCCGTTCGAACTCGAGGAATGTGCGCTTATCGACGGCGCCAGCCGTTGGCAGATCCTGGTGCGCATCGTCCTGCCATTGTCGGTGCCGGGGCTGATCTCCGCCTTCATCTTCTGCTTCACGTTGTGCTGGAACGAGTTCATCTACGCCCTCACGTTCATTTCCTCGACGCAATACAAGACCGTGCCAGTCGCGATCGTAACCGCCCTGGTCGACGGCGATATCTATCGCTGGGGCTCGCTGATGGCAGGCGCGATGATCGGCTCGCTGCCGCTCGTCATACTTTACGCCTTCTTCGTCGAGCACTATGTCTCGGCAATGACCGGCGCGGTAAAGGAGTAGATCGCGGATCTCGCGAGAGGGCTTGACCGACCGTCAGACGATGAGTGCGCCGCCATCTATGTAGACGATCGATCCGGTCGCAAAGCCAACCGTCATAAATGTCAGGATCTGCTGCGCGATATCGTCGCCCACGCCAACGCGGCCTACGGGCAGCGCGGCCGCAGTCTTGGTGAGCATGTCACGCCGCGCAGTCTCCGGCATGCTGGCGCGTATGGGCGTGTCGATGGTGCCGGGCGATACGGCATTGACCCTGACAGGCGACAACTCGAGCGCCAGACCTCGCGTCAGGGACTCGAGGGCACCGTTCACTGCACCGACAATCGCAGCACCGGGTCGAGGACGTAAGCTCAAATAGCCCGTCACCAGTGTTAGCGACCCGCCGGCCCGGATGTTGGCCGCGCGCGCAACGCGCCATGCACCCCAAAACTTGCTTTCCATGGTCGCACGCACGTCGTCCATAGAGACGGTCTTGAATGGGCCAGTCCGCAGTTGCGCCGCCGTCACGGCCACATGATCGACCGAGCCGCAGTTACGAAAGAGATTGGCGACGCTTTCGTCACTGGTAACATCGGTAGCAATCGCGGTTACACCAATCTTTTCCGCGGCCGCCTTCAGGCGTTCTGCATTGCGCGACGCAATCACAACATCGGCACCTGCCTTCTTAGCTAGCTCGGCGGTAGCAAGACCAATGCCGGATGAACCACCGATGACGACGACTTTCTTACCTGCGAGCACCATCTTGTCTCTTCCCTTGGTTATTTCGTTGAGAACCTGGCCGGCGTTATCATCAGCACGCTCAAACTGGCCTGCGGAGCGTCATTCAAACACTGAATAAGCGTAACGCTCTCGTCGTTCGAGAAGCGGCACCGCGCGCTCCAGCACCAGTGTTTTGAAATGCGGCGTCTGCTGATGTTCGAGGAACGCCTGCTCGCTCTTGTATTGTTCATACAACAGAAATTCGTTCGGGTCGTCGTGGGAGCGGTTGACGACGAACTGCAGATTGCCGGGCTCTTGGCGGATTTTTTGCGAGAGCTCGCGCAAGATCGCCTCGATCTTGTCGGTTTGTCCGGCGCGCGGGCGCCAGTAGGCAACAACAACATGCGTCATGGATTTCTACCTGGCGGACGACTTGGAAGCGCCGAACGCTTCCGACAATCGCTTTGCCGCCTCGCCGAGATCGCGCGCCTTATTCTGCAGGGCCTGGATCGACAGACGCCAGACCGGCCCGGAAATTCCGATTGCTCCAACCACTTGACCGCTGAAATCGTGCACCGGCATTGCCGCACAACGCACTTCGTTGTCGAATTCACCGTCGTCGAACGCAATGCCCGCGCGGCGGATATCCTGGAGTTCGCGCCGCAACCGTTGCGGATTGGTAATCGTCTTTGACGTCAGCGGTTTCAACTCCACGCGCTCGAGATAGCGGTCAAGTTGGTCAGGCCGCAGAGCCGCAAGTATGACTTTCCCCAATGCGGTGCAGTAGGCCGGCCGTACGACGCCGACGCGATCGGTCAGCTGAAACGCGCCCGGCCCTGGGGTGCGCGCCATAACGACCACGGCGTCGCTCATGCGTGCGGCAAAATGGCTGCTCTCGCCGGTTCCGCGGGATAAATCATCGAGCACGGGCGTTGCCATGCTCACCATTTCCATCTCGTCGAGCGCGCTCGCGGCCAGCGCGAACAGCGGCCGCCCGATGCGATATCGTTTGCTGTCCTTGAGCTGACGAATATAGCCGAGCGAGACCATCGTCTTCACGAGGTGAAAGGTCGTGCTGTTGTGCAAGCCAACCCGCTTGCTGAGGTCGGCCAATCCGATTCCGTCGCGATTGCGCGCCACCTCCTCCAGAATTGCAAAGGCGCGGCCGATCGATTGCACTCCGCCGCGCGCGCGGTCCTCGACGTCGTCATCGATGTCCGGAGCGGAATTTTTGACAAGACGTGCGACGGCCGCGCTCGTACGGGCAGGACGGCTTCGCTCAGGGCTGATTTTTGGTTTTACGCGGCTTCTCAAAATAATTCTCCGGTGCTTCCGACCTGTGTAGGGTCTTTGTAGGACGGACAAAAACTCATTTCTACATATTGAACAAGACGAGTCGTTCTTCAGTCATATCGCGAATGGAGTATTTCGGGCCCTCTCGCCCGATCCCGCTCTCCTTCACACCGCCATAGGCGAGCTGATCAGTCCGCCACGTGGAGGAGCCGTTGATGATCACCCCGCCGGTTCGAATACGACGCACAGCCCGGATAGCGGTCTCTGCCGATTTGGTGAAGACGCCGCATTGCAGCCCATAACGGCTGTCGCTGATTTCACGGCAGACCGCATCGAAATCGTCATAAGGCATGATGCTGATCACCGGCCCGAAGACTTCCTCGCACACGACCTTCATCGCGGGTTTGACGTCGACCAGCACCGTCGGATCGAGCTGCGCGCCTTTGCGTTTGCCACCGGTCAATATGCGGGCTCCGCTTTTTACAGCGTCGCTGACCCAGGTTTCGATTCGTCGTGCGGAATTCTCGTCGATCAAAGTGCCGACATCGGTTGTCGGATCGAGCGGGTCTCCGACCTTCAGTTTTTTGACTTCTGCGACAACCAACGCAACGAAGCGCTCATAAAGCGATCGATGCACATAGACTGTCTGCACTGAAATGCAGCTCTGTCCCGAAAGACGCATCGCATTGCGGGCGCAAACCGGCGCCGCATCCGCAATCGAAGCATCCTCGTGTACGATGGTTGTGCCATTGCCGCCCAGCTCAAGCGCCACGCGGCGCAGGCCGGAGTTCGCCTTGATTTCGGCGCCGACCCGGCTCGATCCAGTGAACGTGACAAAATCGACGCGGCGGTCGCGCACGAGCGCGGGGCCGATCTGATCTCCATACAGGACATTCAGCGCGCCAGCGGGTGTGCCGCCATCAACAAACAGCTCGGCCAGTTCATGGATCACGCCAGGCGACTGCGGTGGCGCCTTCAACACGATTGCATTGCCGGCAGCCAGCGCCGGAGCAACCTTGTGACAGGCGAGATTGAACGGCGCGTTGAACGGCGTGATACCCGCGACCACGCCGACCGGAAACCTGAGCATGAAACAGATTTTTCCCGCGCCCATTGCCGACGCGTCGAGCGGCACATGCTCCCCTTCAATCCGCACGGCTTCCTCGGCCGACAGCATCAGCGTGTCTTGCGAACGGACAACCTCGGCACGCGCATCCTTGATCGCCTTGCCGGTCTCGCGTGCCATGACTTCGGCGATGCGATCGGCCCGCTCGACAAGCAAGGCACCGACGCGGCGCAAGAGCGCGGCGCGCTCGAAGCCCGGCATCGCCGCCATCCGCGATTTTGCATCCACTGCTGCGGCCAAGGCGTCATCGAGGTCGGCCATTGACGACTTCGGCGCCAGCGCCGTGACTTCGCCGCGGTAGGGGTCGTGCACTTCGTAGCTTTCGGCGGGCGAGCGCCAGGCGCCGCCGATCAGCATGGGAATAGTGGGTGGCGATTTCGGGCGGATCGATACGGATTGGGTTGCTGCGGTCATGGACGTCTCCGGCGCTAGCCGCACGTTAGCACCCGCCATTTCAAAATGGCAAATCCTCACTCACATTGTCGGATAGGCGTTGACTCAGTGCCGTCGCGCCATAAACTGCCGCCCAACTTCGCGTGGGCGTGCCGGGATTGAGGAATGAAAACGCAGGCGGAAAATTTTGGTTGTAATACCTACTCCTATATCCGGTCAGAGCCCGCCCATCGATGCATTTCCCGGCTCGCCGATCTGGGCTTTCGCAAATTTGAACTGATGGTGCACCCGGGACATTTATGGCCGCCTGGGCCTGGTGCCGAAGGCGTGGCTGACTTGCGCAGACTCTTGAGCGTCCGCGGCCTCGAGGTCGTAACGCTCAATATGCCGAATATCGACATCAACATCGCGGCGGCAGCACCGGCGATGCGGGATTACTCGGTCGCGATGTTGGCCGGTATCGTCCGGCTCGCATCCGAAATCGGCGTCCGCGGCATCGTGATTGGTCCGGGCAAGGCCAATCCGCTGTTTCCCCCGGAGGCTTCGGAATTGACGCCCCATTTTTTTGCGGCTCTCGATGTGCTCTGCCCGCTTGCGAAATCCGGGGGCACCGCACTGTGGGTCGAGAACATGCCGTTCGCTTACCTGCCCGGCATTGACGCGCTCATGAGCGTCCTGGATCGCTACGGCAATGATGACATCGGCATCGTCTATGATGTCGCCAATGCTCATTTTATCAACGAGGACATCCGCGCCGGTCTTGTCCGGTGCGGCAAGCGTTTGAGGCTCGTGCATCTCTCCGATACCGGCCGTCAGCAATATCGCCATGATCCGATAGGTCACGGCAGCGTTCCATTTCGCGAAATCCCCGCCATGCTGCATGACGTCGGCTATCGCGAGTGCCCGATGCTCGAGATCATATCTCGCGACGCCGACAAAGATATTCTCGACAGCGTCGAGAAGCTGACTGCACTCGGGTTTGCGTCAGCGACGGTTGCTCACTGACAGCCCTTAATCATCTACGCAATAACCACAGTAGGTTGAAACTCATGTTGCCTTCGTCAAGTGATGTGATCGTGGTCGGCGGCGGCAATGCCGCATTTTGCGCGGCGCATGCAGCTGCCGAACATGGCGTGTCGGTGCTTGTGCTCGAACGCGCTCCAGAGGACGAGTCTGGCGGCAATAGCCGTTTCACGGCGGGGGCGTTCCGTTGCGTCTACGACGGCGTCGACGATCTGCGCGCCCTGATGCCGGACCTGAGTGACGAGGAAGTTGCCAATACCGACTTCGGCACCTACACCCAGGAAAAATTCTTCGACGATATGGGCCGCGTCACCGAGTACCGGACCGATCCTGACCTGTGCGAACTTCTGGTTACGCGCAGCAAGGACACGATGCGCTGGATGCAGAAGAAGGGCATCCGCTTTATCCCAATCTACGGGCGGCAAGCCTACAAGATCGATGGGAAATTCAAATTCTGGGGTGGGCTCACCGTCGAAGCTTGGGGCGGCGGACCGGGCCTGGTCGAGGCACACACAAAGATCGCCAGGAAAAGCGGCGTGACGGTTGCCTACAACGCACGCGCACTGTCGCTCATCGCTGACGACGACGGCGTCCACGGCGTGCGCGTGAAGCACGATGGCCGGACCGTGGAGGTCAAGGCGAAATGCGTGGTGTTGGCGGCCGGCGGTTTCCAGGCCAATACCGAAATGCGAACGCGCTATCTCGGACCCACCTGGGAGCTCGCCAAGATCCGCGGCACGCGCTTCAACACAGGCGACGGCATTCGCATGGCGCTCGACATCGGGGCCATGCCGACGGGCAACTGGTCTGGCTGTCACGCGGTTGGCTGGGATCGTAACGCACCGGAATTCGGCGATCTCGCCGTCGGCGACAACTTCCAGAAGCACTCGTATCCGTGGGGCATCATGATCAATGCCAATGGCGAGCGCTTCGTCGACGAGGGCGCCGACTTCCGCAACTACACCTACGCAAAATACGGCCGCGTCATCCTGATGCAGCCCGGCCAGTTCGCCTGGCAGGTCTTCGACAAGAAGATCATTCCCATGCTGCGCGACGAATACCGCATCAAGCAGGTCACCAAAGTGCGCGCCGACTCCCTGGAAGAACTGGTGAAAAAGCTCGACGACGTGAATGCCGAGCGCGCGCTGGAAACGATCAAGGCCTACAACAAGGCGGTGCGCACCGACGTCAAGTTCGACCCGAATGTCAAAGACGGCCGCCGTACCGAAGGCCTGGCCATCAACAAATCGAACTGGGCCAACACCGTCGATGAGCCGCCGTTCGAGGCCTACGCCGTCACCTGCGGCATCACGTTTACATTCGGAGGGCTCAAGATCGACACGTCGGGCCGTGTCATCGACACCGACGGCCAGGTCATTGCCGGCCTGCACGCAGCGGGCGAACTGGTCGGCGGATTGTTCTATTTCAATTATCCGGGCGGCACCGGCCTGATGGCGGGCTCCGTGTTCGGCAAAATCGCCGGAACCACGGCAGGTCAGCGTGCCGCGCAACTGCCATCGTGAGCGGCAGCGACGATAGTTTCGGCGTCATTGTCGTCGGTGGCGGCGGCTCGGGCCTTGCTGCCGCGATTGAAGCCCGCGCGGCCGGCGCGAATGTTCTGCTCATCGAGAAAAATTCCAGTCTGGGCGGCTCGACCGCCTGGTCGATCGGCTCCGTGACGGCGACCGGCACGCCGCATCAACTGCGCAAGGGCATTGCCGACAGTCCGGAAGATCATTGGCGTGATATGGCGGGTTTCAACGGCGATCTCGACGCGCGCGACAATCCGGCGCTGCGGCGCGTCCTTGCCGACGCCATACCGGAAACGTTCCGCTGGCTGCTCGCACACGGCATCCGTTTCTATGGCCCGATGCCGGAACCGCCGCATCAGAAGCCGCGCATGCACAATGTGCTGCCCAATTCGCGGTCCTACATCACTCACCTGGAGCGCGCGGCGCGACGCGCTGGCGTCGTCATCCGGACCGGGACGCGCGCCATGTCGCTCGTCACCGATGACAATCGTATCGTCGGCGTCGAGTGCGAAACACCCAGCGGACGAAAGCGCTACCGCGCCCCTGCGATTGTTCTGGCCGCCGGCGATTTCACCAGCGATCCGGAACTCAAGGCGCAATACATGGGGCCACGCGAGGCCAAGGTGGATGGGGTCAACATCACCGCGACCGGCGACGGACAGAAACTCGCATTGACGCTCGGCGCTCGCGTGCTCAACGGCGACCTCGCTCTCGGCCCCGAGCTGCGTTTCATCCCGCCGCAAAAGCAAAACATCCTGCTTAAACTGCCGCCTTGGCCGTTGCTCGCCGGTTTCATGGCATGGTCCCTCGACAAAATGCCGAGCGCTTTGCTGCGGCCTTTCGTGATGAGCTTCGTCACCACCGCGTTGGCGCCGTCGCCGACGATCTTCGAGGCGGGCGCGCTGCTCGTGAACAAGAACGGCGAACGTTTCACTGACGAGTTGGCAAGACCCGCCTACGACGTAGCGGAGCAGGCAGACAAGATTGCCTACATTCTGCTCGACAGCCGGCTCGCGCAAAGCTTCAACGCGTGGCCGAATTTCATCTCGACGGCGCCCGGTGTCGCCTATGCTTATCTGGACGACTATCGGCGCAATCGTCGTGACGTATTTGCGGCGGCGGATTCGCTGGACGCGCTCGGCAGGAAGCTGGCGATGCCGAAGGATGCGCTTGATGCGACAGTTGCGCTTTACAATAAAAGCGCAGGCAACAGGCCGACATTCGGCGCCGGGCCCTACGTGGCGCTAGGGCCCGTCCGCGCCGTGTTCGTGCATGCAGAAGGTGGATTGGCGGTCGATCACGACCATCGCGTTCTCGGCCCTGGCGACATTCCGATCGCAGGCCTTTACGCGGCGGGCTCAACGGGCCAGGGCGGATTGCTGCTGAAGGGCCACGGCCATCACCTGGCCTGGGCCTTCGTGTCCGGCCGCCGCGCCGGCCGTATTGCAGCGACGCAAAACTAGATCGGCTCGTCAGTCACCGGCGAGGTGGCGACAATGAAAACGAGATCGACCAGACCGGTATTGTTGATCGAGTGCGGTACGCCAGGCGGCAGATAAATGACATCGTGCCTGCGCACGACATGCGTCTTGTCGCCCACCTCCATCAACCCCTCGCCTTCGAGCACGTGATAGACCTGCTCCTGCTCCTTGTGGCTGTGCTTCTCCACATAGGCCATCGGCTGGTACATCGAGATGCGGTAGTCGAGATGCTTCGAGTTCATTGTCTCCGGCATCACCAGCGGCTTCGAAAGCGCGCCGCCGAAGTGATTTGGAAACTGCCGCCACGGTGTTTCCGCAACGTTCTTGATGGACGCCCGGCGTTCATCCTTCGCCATGAATCACCTCACTTCACAGGCGCCGCATCAGGCAGAAAGCGCTGTCCGAATACCGGCTCCTTGTAAGGGGTCGGCGGCAATTCCCATGCGCCGGTCGACGGTGGACGCACTTCGGCGTCGACATGCACGTCGAGCACGAAAGGTTTGTTGGCCTTCACCGCGTGTTCGAGCGCGCCCTTGAAATCCTGCGACTTTGTCACGGTCATCGCTTCGACGCCCGTTGCTTTTGCCCAGGCGGCGAAGTCCGGATTGTACGGCTTCTTGTTGTCGCCTTGATGGAACATGGTGCCGTGCTCGCGCCCGCCGAACATTCCGAGCTGAATGTCGCGGATCGAGACCCAGCCGAAATTATTCCAGATCACCCAGACGACCGGGATGTTGTATTCGACCGCCGTGCACAGCACGTGCGGCACCATGGTGAAACAGCCGTCGCCGGCGATCGCCACCACCGGCCGGTCCGGCGCCGCCAGCTTGGCGCCGAGTGCGCCGGCAGCGCCAAAACCCATGCCCGAGAAGCCCCAGGAATTCAGCATGGTCTGCGGCTTTCGCGCATTCCAGAACTGCATGTACCAGTTGTGATTGACGCCAACGTCGCAAGCGAGAATGGCGTCATCCGGCAGCACCGCCTGGCAATCGGCCACGATGCGCTCGGGCCGGATTGGCGATGCATGCAAGTTGAAATTCGGCTTCGTGAACTTGTCCCATTCGGCGCGCCATGTCGCGATGTCGGCGAGCCACGCCTTCGTGTTGCCGCTCTTGTTGCGGCGTCGTTCGAGCTCGGTGAGCAATTGGCGCAGGAACGTTCGCGCGTCGGCCAGAATGCCGAGGTCAGGTGGATAGTTGCGTCCGAGTTCGGCCGGATCGACGTCGGCGTGGATGAGCTTGGTCGCCGGGAAGTTCCACGAGTAGCCGGGCATCCATGATGATGCGGATCGGTCATCGAAACGCGCACCAATCGCCACCACGAGATCGGCGCGGCGGCCGGCTTCGTTCGCCGGAAATGCACCGTTGCGGCCGATGAAGCCGAGCGACAGCGGCTCCGTCATGTCGAAGCAGCCCATGCCGTTCGGCGAAGAAATGACCGGGATGCCGAGCTTCTTGGCAAATTCGGTCAGTTCGCGGCTCGCCTCGGACAAGGTCACGCCGTGACCGATGAAGATTACCGGGCGCTGTGCATTGAGGATCATGTCGAGCGCGGCAGAAATTTCCTCCGGCGAAGCGCCGCTACGCTGCGCGTTGAGCGGCGGGGCCGGCGGCGGCACGTCGACATCGTCCTCTTCCTGGAAAACGTTGAACGGTACGTCGACATTCACCGGACCTGGCCGGCCCGAGAGCATCGTTGTGGTTGCCTGACGCAGCGCGAGCGGCAGCATGTCGACACGCGTGGGCTGATAGCTCCGCTTCACGACAGGCCGTACGATATTCACGAAATCGGCCTGGAAGTGCTTGTTGATTTCCTGGAAGGGGCTCCGGTTGAATTGCGACGTCGGTACGTTGGCAGTGATCGCGAGCATCGCCGAAGAATCCGACAACGCACAGGCAAGCGGCATGATGATGTTGCAGGAGCCCGGTCCGCACGACGTCAGCGTTGCGACCGGCTTGTGTTTCACGCGGAAATAGGCGTCCGCCATATGCGCAGCGACCTGCTCGTGACGGGGCGAAATAAGCGTGATGCGGTCGCGCGCTTGATAAAGCGGATCGAGCATCCCGACATTACCGTGTCCGCAAATGCCGAAAACATAAGGAATATCGCTGGCAATCAGATATTCGGTAATGAGCTCGGCGCCCTTCATTCTCGGCATAGTCACTCCCTGCCCGCCTTCGCGGGATCAACGCCCCCTCGCGTGAGGGTACGGCTGCTTCAGCAGTAGCGGGACGACACTAGGCCCCCCGCGGGCGTATCTCAAGACTTGAAAGCCGTTCTGACATTGTGAGATGCTACGCCCCTACCCGGCACGACAACAAAAGCCGGAGCGGAAGCGTCAGGACAAACCCGGCAGCGCTAGCCGCCACAAATGGGAGGGGACCAGGTATGACCACCAAGACACGACGAAGCGTATTGCAAGGCGGCGCCGCACTCACGGGCACGCTCGCGCTCGGCTTTCCGGCGATCGTCCGCGCGCAGACGGACAAGATCAAGATCGGCCACCTCACACCGCTGACCGGATTTCTCGGCGCGCTCGGCGCCTATGCCCAGCTGGGCATCCGCATGGCGCAGGAGGAAATCAACAAGAGCGGCGGCGTGATGGGCCGCGAGCTCGATATTATCTCGGAAGACTCGGTCAATCCGGCAACCGGCGCGACCAAGGCTCAACGCATGCTCGATCAGGACGGCGTGGCTTTCCTGATGGGCGAAATCAATTCGGCCGTGGCCGTGACCATCATGCAGGTGGCCGAGCGCAACAAACGCTTCTTCCTGCAGATCGGCGCCCGCTCGGACGCGCTGCGCGGCAAGAACTGCAATCGCTACACCTTCCACGTCGACATCCCCAGCACGGTGATGGTCAACGCCGTCGGCCTTGCGCTGGTGCGCGACAACATGATGAAGGACAAGAAATTCTATACGCTGACCGCGGATTACCTTTTCGGTCACGACCTCGCCGGCGCCGCCAAGAATTTCTTCAACGGCCACGGCGGCCAACTGATCGGCGACGAACTGGTCGCAACCGACGTGACCGATTTCAGCCCCTATCTCCTGAAGATCCGTCAGGCCAAGCCAGACATTGTCTGTTCCAACCTCGCCGGCAATCAGGTCACCAACCTGATCAAGCAATATGCCGAATTCGGACTTCCGTACCCGATCGTCGGCTTCAACCTGAACACGGCCGATGCCTGGGCGGCGGGCGAAGGCAATCTGAGCGGCACCTGGCCGACGGTCTGGTACCACACGCTCAACCTGCCGGCGTCGAAGACCTTCGTCGACAACTTCATCAAGAAGAACGGCAAGCCGCCGGAGAACCACGCCTGGATCGAATACATCTCGCTCAAGATGGTGGCGCAGGCCATCAACGAGACGAAATCGACCGACACGGACAAGCTGGTCGCCTATTTCGAGAGCGGTGCACAGTTCGACATCCTGAAGGCACGCAAGGCTTACTTCCGGAAGTACGATCATCAGCTCATCCAGGAAGCCTATCCCTTCACCGTCAGGAAGAAGGGCGAGGCCAAGGATAAATGGGATTTCCTCGCGCTGGGGGCGGCGGTGCCCAATGCGGACCAATCGCTGGAAATCCTCAATCCGACAGAGCAGCAGAACCCCTGCACGTTCAAATCGTGATCAGGCATCGGAAGCGAGCGCTGCGGCGCTCGCTTCCGCTCACGGCTCGCCTGCGGCTCACGCAAGCTGCGGGCGCATCCCTTTAGCGGCGATGGTCTGAGAATTTCGTTCATGTTCTTGCTGGAACAGGTGGTCAACGGCCTCGTCCTCGGAGGCTACTACCTGCTGATCGCACTTGGCCTGTCGCTGATCTTCAGCGTCGGCGGCGTGGTGAATCTGGCGCATGGCGCGTTTTACGCTTTCGGCGCCTACGTGGCGGTCGAACTCACGAACCGCATCGGCTTCGGTCCGGCCATCGTGGCCTCTCCCGTCGCCGTCGGCATGCTCGGTATTTTGTTCGAGCGTTTCATTTTGCGGCGCTTCTACACCGCCGATCCGATCCTCAGCCTGCTGGTGACGTTCGGCCTCGCAATGATGGCGGAGCAATTGCTGCGCATCATCTGGGGCGCCGCGCCGCTGTCGCAGACGATGCCGCAAAGCCTGAAAGGCGCGGTGTTTCTCGGTGACTTTCTGTTCTCGCGCTACCGGCTGATGCTGCTCGCCGTCGTGGCGGCCATTCTGCTCGGTGTCTGGCTGCTGTTGCACAAGACATCCTTCGGCCGCGTCGTGCGCGCCGGCATACAGCGGCCGGACATGGTCGCCGCGCTCGGAATCAGGCTGCAGCCCTACATGACCGTTATCGTCGCGCTCGGTGTCGGAATGGCGGCGATAGCCGGCGCGCTCTTTGCGCCAATCACCATCGTGCACCCGGCGATGGGCGCGGAGATCATCACCGTCGCATTCGTGGTGGTCGTGATCGGCGGGCTCGGCAGCTTCTGGGGCGTCGTGCTGGCCGCGCTGTTGGTCGGCGTGGTGCGCGGCATCACCATCCACTTCGCGCCGGCCGCCGGTGAAGCCTCGATCTATATCTTGATGTTCTTCGTACTGCTGTTCCGGCCGCGCGGTCTGCTTGGCGAGCGCATTGAGAAGTTCGAATGAACAAGGCCCGCTCTCATTCGAAATATCAGCCGCTGTGGATCGCCGCAGCCTCGCTGATCGCGTTGCCGTTCCTCATGCACGTGCTCGGCCTTTCGGTGAACACGGCATCCATGGTGGTCATCCTCGCCATTGCGACGATGGCCCTCAACTTGTGCGTCGGCTACACGGGGCTGGTTTCCTTCGGTCACAGCACGTGGTTCGGCATCGGCGCCTATGCCGCCGGCCTGATCCAGCTGCATTGGTTTCGTGACCAGATCTGGCTGCCGATTCTGCTGTCGATGGTGGTGGTGGCGGTGCTGTCGACTGCGGTCGGCGTCCTCATCCTGCGCCGGCGCGGAGTGTATTTCTCGCTGCTGACGCTGGCATTGTCCGCACTCACCTACACTGTGTCCTTCCGTTGGACCGAAGTGACCGGCGGCGAGGACGGCCTCAGCGGCCTCAAGCGTGGCGCCATCGGCCCCATCTTCCTCGACAACGGTCTCGCCTATTACATCGTGGTCGCCCTGTTCGGATTGTGTGTCCTGTACCTGCTGCTGCGCGTGGTGCGCTCGCCGTTCGGGCATGTGCTGGTGGCGATCCGCGAGAACCAGCTGCGCGCGACGTTCCAGGGATACGCGGTCGACCGCTACAAGCTGGCGGTATTCGTCCTGTCCGCAGTGGTAACCGGGGTCGCCGGCGCGTTGCTGGGTTTTCAGACTTATCTGGTATCGGCGGAAGCGGTTTCGGTGCCGTTCTCGGGCGAGCTCCTCGCCATGGTTGTGATCGGCGGCATGCATCACATCCTCGGGCCGGCGCTCGGCGCGTTGTTCTTCATTCTGTTTCGCGAACTGTTTTCGATCTGGACCGAGAACTGGCTGCTTTGGTTCGGCCTCATATTCGTGGGGTTCGTGCTGTTCTCGCCAAGCGGGCTCGTCGGCATCTGGAGCACGATCAGGAGACGGTGGCGCCCGCCGCCCGAAGAAGTGGCGGCGATGAGCAAGCGAAAGATTTATGAGGGTTTGCCGCTCCCGGCATTCCTGCGCCCGGTCTCGGCACAGGGCACCGTGCTCGAGGTCGCCGATGTGTCCAAGCATTTCGGCGGCATTCGTGCCGTGTCGGGCGCGGGCCTTCAGCTCGGCGCCGGTGAAATACACGCCTTGATCGGCCCCAACGGCGCGGGAAAAACGACCTTATTCAATCTGGTTTCGGGTTTGTATTATCCCGACCAGGGAACGATCCGGCTGGGCGGCCAGGACATTCACGGCTTGCCCGTACAACAAATCTGCCAGCGGGGCCTCGCCCGTTCCTTTCAAATCACCAGCCTGTTTCGCAATTCCTCGATCTACGAAAACATTCGCCTGTCGCTCCAGGCGCGGCATTCTGCCCGCTTCAATATCTGGCGCGACATCGACGGCTACGACGATATCAACACGGAGACCGCCGAACTGATCCGCTTCCTTGGGCTCGAAGGCATCGAAGATACCCATGGCGGCGAGCTGTCCTACGGCGGACAGCGGTTGGTCGATCTCGGCATCGCACTCGGCTCAAAACCGCAGGTTCTGTTGCTCGACGAGCCGCTCGCCGGCCTTGCCGCCGCCGAGCGCGAACGCGTGTCCAATCTCATCAAGAACATCGCGGCGAACATTCCGGTTCTGATCGTCGAGCACGATATCGACCGGGTGCTCGGCTTCTCGCGTCGCGTCACCGTCATGAATCAGGGCGAGGTCTTGATGACCGGCACCCCCGATGAGGTACGCAACGACCGGCGCGTGCAGGAGGTCTACACCGGAACCGGCACGCCGCCCGCGACCGAGCGCGCCGGAGGGGCGGCTAAAGAAAACCACGTCCTGCGCTTTGAAAAGGTCAATGCCTTCTACGGCGAGAGTCACATTCTCAACGATGCAAGCCTCGACGTGCGCGAAGGTGAAATCGTCGCGCTGCTGGGCCGCAATGGCGCCGGCAAATCGACTTTGCTCAAGGCGTTGTGCGGGCTCGTGCCTCCGGCATCGGGCACGATCGAGTTCGAGGGAAAGAATATCGCCGGTCTTCCGACTCCCGACATCGCGCGCATGGGCGTCGGCTATGTGCCGCAGGGGCGCGGCCTGTTCGCCGGCATGACGGTGGCAGACAATCTGGCGCTCGGGCGTCTCGCGCGGAAGACCGACGGCAGCACGGGCGTGGTGTGGAACGAAGAAAAAATCCTCACTTATTTCCCGCGTCTGAAAGAGCGCATGCATGTGGCGGCGGATTATCTATCCGGCGGCGAACAGCAGATGGTCGCCGTCGCGCGCGCGCTATCCGGCAACGTCAGACTGCTGCTGCTTGACGAACCGTTCGAGGGACTCGCGCCCGCCGTCGTACTCGAGCTGTTCAAGGTCTTCGATGCGCTTCGCGAGCACGTGTCGATCATCATCGTCGAGCACAATCTGGATCTCGTGCTGGCGCTGGCCGACCGCGTGTTTGCGCTGGAGCGCGGCACCGTGGTCCATCAGGGCCCGGCCAAGCCGCTGCACGATGACCTGGCCTACCGAAAAAAGATCTTGTGGCTGTAGATGCGCGTCCAGGCTCGGCGGCGAGCAAGTGGAGCGCGCATGGCGTAAATCAGCGATATCGAAGAGGCCTAGGCCGCCCTTGGTGCGGCGTGGATCGCTGCCGTAGGTTCGCTCCTCGCGAATTCTGCCGTTGCCTTTGTGAAGTACGGCCTGAGCAAGCCCGCCGGCATTGTGCACCTTATGGCCAGCCTTTATAGCCGCTTGTTCAGACGCTGCCTGCGTTCGGTGGGTTGAGATCGTGCGACCTTTGCTTTCAACTTTCCATCCGTTATCGGTTGGAACCGAATGAAATACTCGTCGTGGCGTGAGATGCTCCTCTTGTCTCAGTGGACACAGTTCTGAACAGCGAACGCGCATTGTTCGCCTTGAGTTAGCAATCCTCCGATCGGGCCGACGTAATTGACCCGGCTGACGCGACCTTCTGACATCGTAACGTTGACGACGCAGTATCTCGACGTCGCCACGCCAAACCCGCTGGTGGTCGTCGATGCTTGGCCTGTCGCGTAGTTGCGATTTCCAGAGACGGAAGCATTCGTGCTGGCGCTCCCGAACGTGCTGACCGTGGTCATGTTGTTACCCGAGTTATAAGTCCACACCTCCGTGGCGCCTTCGGCGGCCTTGCCCACTGGTGGCCCCATACAGGCCAGAACCTGTTCTTGGTCAGGCCCACCATCCGGTCTTTGGCTTCGCTCGCTTCTTGGGCTCGCTGGATTGCGCAGCTGGCGACAATCGTTGCGCACAGCAACGCGACAAACGCGGTCCGCATAGAATTTCCCCCAACGCCCCACTCTACTTTCGGACAACCACCGCGCGAGAGCAACGGGCCTTGACCATTGTTCACTATCTGTTCTATTGCGTCTATGGGGATCGAGACGATTGGCGAGGCTTTTGACGCAGGCTGGCGCGTCCGGGTTCGCTGCGCTTGGGGGCCGCGCGACGGCATGAAGCGCGTCCGCGAGTGCGTCTATGGCGGGGAATTGGATCTGGCCACACTGGTGTGGACGCGTGGCAGCACCTTTCCGTTAGCTAGGCTAGAAAGTCGAATGAAGTGCGCGCGCTGCGGGTCCAGGCGCGTCGTCATTTTATTTGAACCGCCGTCCATGCTGGCGGAGAGGGAGGGATTCGAACCCCCGATACCCTTGCGAGTATGCCGCATTTCGAGTGCGGTGCTTTCAACCACTCAGCCACCTCTCCGGAGCCCGAAACGGGCCTGAAAAGGCCGCGAATGGACGGCCGCTATGTAACCAAGCGCGCCAAGACAGACAAGGGTCGCACGGCGTATATTGCATTATCTTCAATGAACCCGGCTGCAGCCCGGCAAGGCGATGCAGAACGCGTTGAAACTGGACCACCTCCGCGAGGAATTGCCAGGCGTCCTTATGACGCTCGGGCTGGTCGCGATTCTGACGGCCGTGCTGTTCGCGCTCGTCTGGGAAATCGGCCTCGCCCATGGTTCCGTGGTTTTCCTGATCCCGGTGGTGATCGCGGCGACGCGCTGGGGAGTCGTTTCAGCGGTCGTCGCCGCCATTTGCGGCGTGCTCGCATCCGCATTCTTTTTCTATGAGCCGGTCTACAGCTTCCGCATCAAGGATCCGCAAGAGGTCATTGACCTGATCCTGTTCATCTTCGTGGCGGTGGCCGTGAGCCAGCTCGCCACGCGCCTCAAATGGCAACTGGAGATGGCGCGCCAGCGCGAGATCGACCTGCGCGACCTCTATGCATTCTCGCGCCGGCTCGCGGTGGCGTTCGATGTCTCCGACATTCACGCCGCCATCCAGGATCACCTCGCCAGCATCATGCAGCGCAACGTCGTGTTGTTCCCCAGCGCGCGCGAGGCTTCGAACAGCAGCGGACGGCGTGCCGGGGTGACCGTGCCCGAACGTGTCCTGACCGAAGTCGTCGAGGTCGCGTCGGGCCACCGCGATACCGCGGCCGGCGCCATGGTGACGGCCGAGAACAGCGAAATCTGGCTCGTCCGCGCAGTGTCGCCAAAAACTCCCGAATTCGGCGTCATCGCCATCAATCTCGGCCGCGAATCGAAGGAACGTTCCGACGAGCTGCGCATCCGCGTCGATGCCGTGCTGGCCGACGCAACCGCGACGCTCGAACGGCTCGGCGTCGCCCACGCGATCAGCGAAGCGCGCATGCGCTCGCAAACCGATCAGTTGCGCGAAGCCTTGATCGGATCGGTCAGCCATGAATTGCGGACGCCGCTCGCGTCCATTCTCGGAGCGGCAACGGTGCTGAGCGCGGCTCCGGCGCTGCAAAAAGAAAAGAAACTCACCGCGCTGGTGCACGATGTGCGGGATGAAGCCGAGCGGCTCAACAACGATATCCAGAACCTGCTCGACGCGACCCGCATCAGCAGCGACGGCGTCAAGCCGCATGCCGAATGGGCGGACCCCACCGATATCATCAACTCGGCGATGGAGCGCTGCCGTCACCGCCTCGCGGATCGCCGCCTCGCAGTCGATTTGCCGCCAGACCTGCCGTTGATTCACGTCGACCCGGTGCTGGTGCAGCAGGCGCTGGTGCAGATCTTCGACAACGCCGTGAAATATTCCGTATCCGGCTCGCAGATCGCGGTTGCTGCCGGCACGCGCGATGGCCGTCTGATCATCAGCGTCACGGACCACGGCGCCGGACTGACCACCGCAGAAAAGTCAAAGATCTGGGATCGCTTTGCGCGCGGCGAGCGCCATGCCGCGACCACAAGCGGTTCGGGACTTGGCCTATGGATCGCAAACGCATTCATCGCCGCGAACGGCGGGAAGGTGAACGCCGTCAGCGAGGGTCCCGGCTTTGGTACAACGGTGGCGATCGAACTGCCGGTGACGCAAGCCGCCGTCCCGCAACTGGAAAGCGACGCCGATGAGTGAGCCCGCCCCCATCGTTCTCGTCGTCGACGATGAGATCCAGATCCGCCGGTTCCTGCGCACCGGCTTCGAGCTCAATGGTTTCGTCGTTCACGAAGCGGGAACGGGAGCCGAGGCCATCCGTTCGGCAACGCTGCGGCCGATCGATCTGATGATCGTGGATCTCGGCCTGCCCGACATGGATGGCGCCGAAGTGGTCGAGCGAATCCGCTCCTGGTCGAGCGTTCCGATCATCGTGCTGTCGGTGCGTTCAAACGAGGCGGAGAAAGTGCGCCTGCTGGAACTCGGCGCGGACGACTACGTGGTCAAGCCGTTCGGCATGGCGGAATTGCTGGCGCGCGTGCGGGTCGCACTGAGACGGCAAATGCGCGCCGTGTCCGGCGAACCCAAGGTCAAGGCCGGCCCCCTCACGATCGATCTCGCGGCACGTGCGGTGCTGCTCAATGACAAGCGCCTGACATTGACGCCGAAGGAATACCGGTTGCTGCAGGTCCTCGCGCAGCACGCCGGCAATGTGGTCACCCACCAGCACCTCCTGAAGGAAGTCTGGGGTTCGATCCACGTGCATGACACTCATTACCTGCGCATCTTCGTGCGCAAGCTGCGCCAGAAGATCGAGCCGCACCCGGACTCTCCAAAAATCCTGGTGACCGAGCTGGGTGTCGGCTACCGGCTGGTGCAGTCAGGCAGTGACGGGGATGCCGGCACATGGTCGGACTCGACGCCCGCCAAAAGCGAAACCTGAGCGAGACCTGAGCGGTTGAAAGCTTTTCGTCATGGCCGGGCTCGTGTCGGCCATGACAAATGAGAAGGCGTCATTCCGGGGCGCGCGATAGCGCGAACCCGGAATCCAGACAAAAACACCGTGCCCGTTTCTGGATTCCGGGTTCGGCCCTGACGGGCCGCCCCGGAATGACAACATGAGAGCCCTTTCTCATCGTCATGGCCCTTCGGCGGGCGAAGGCCCGGACATCCACGGCTTTCATCCGTGAGAATCAATAAGACGTGGATGCCCGGCATAAAGCCGGGCATGACGGCGGGGTGTCCTTTCTTGACAGGCCGCACTATTCCCCGCCATAAGCATGCCGTGCGCGGGCCTTTGGGTCCGCGTGCTTTTTCGAGGGCTAACTAAGCCCTTAAAAACACACAACAAACCGACTGAAAGAAGCCGGTCCGGAATAATCCGAGCACCGGGGACGAACACAAGGGAAGAACGATGTTCGCAGTCATTAAAACCGGCGGCAAGCAGTACCGGGTCGCCGCCGAGGACGTTATCCGGGTCGACCGGCTTAACGGCCAACCCGGAGAGATCGTCGAGTTCGGCGAAGTGCTGGTCGTTGGCGGTGACACGCCGCAGCTCGGCACGCCGACCGTTGCAGGCGCGACTGTTGCAGGCGAGGTGCTCCAGCATACCCGCGGCGACAAGGTCATCGCTTTCAAGAAGCGTCGGCGCAAAAATTCACGGCGCAAGCGCGGCTATCGGCATGAATTTTCGGTGATCCGCATCACCGAAATTCTCACCGACGGCGCCAAGCCGTCGAAAACCGCCGCGCCTCGGCCAAAGCGCGAGCCGAAACCGAAGGCGGAAGCCGAAGCTGCTCCGGCAGCGGAGGCCAGACCGGACGCAGCCAAGACCGAGCCAGGCCAGGAAAGCCAGCCAAGGCGGCCGCAAAAAAGCCCGCCACAAAGAGCAAAAAGAAGTGAGATGATTCCGTCACGGAATCGGTGTACACAGTCAGCGAATTCGAGAGACCACTATGGCGCATAAGAAAGCAGGCGGATCTTCACGTAACGGCCGCGACTCGGCGGGCCGGCGGCTCGGCTTGAAGTCGACCGGCGGCGAGATCGTGCTCGCCGGCAATATTCTTGCGCGCCAGCGCGGCACCAAATGGCACGCCGGCCGTAATGTCGGCACCGGCAAGGATCACACGCTGTTCGCGCTCGTCAATGGAAAGGTTCAGTTCGCAACGAAAGCTAAAGGCCGCACCTACGTGTCCGTTGTACCGATGACGGAGGCTGCGGCCGAGTAAGACGGTGGACAAAATCGAGGTCCGCCGGTCATCCAGTCGAACCGGCGGGGCCTCGTAGGGCTCTGAGAGGGGGAGACGGGTGACCGGCTCCCCCTCTCAACTTTTTAACCTGGAGCCCGTGCCATGACACTGCTGGAAGAAATACCAACCGGACGATTCCGCGAAGCCAGTATCCCCGTCCTCGAGACCAAGCGGCTGACTTTGCGCGCAGCGCGCCTCGAGGACGCTAAAGCGGTAGCAGCGCTCGCCAACGACCGCCGTATCGCGGAAAACACCGCGCGCATTCCGTATCCCTATAAAGAGGCGGATGCCGAGAAATTCATTGGCGGGGCAAACAAGGATGGCGAAGCGGCCTTCCTGATCACGCTGCGCGACAAGACCGTGATCGGCGCGTGCGGGATCATGTTCCACTACGACGAGACGCCCGAACTCGGCTACTGGCTCGGCGTGCCCTATTGGAACAAGGGCTACGCGACCGAGGCGCTGCACGCGGTGATCGACTACGCCTTCACCGATCTCACACATGAATCGCTGCAGGCGGGAGCGCGCGTCACCAATCCGGCCTCACGCCGGGTGCTTGAGAAGTGCGGTTTCCAGTGGACCGGCGTCGGTCTCTATCGCATCAACTCGATCAAATCGTCGGCGCCGATCGATCGGTTCCGGCTTGAGCGGCGTATCTGGTCTGCACTCAAGACCTGGGGCCGCATGAAGAAGGTGATGTGATCACGACACTGCCGGACGCGGAGTTATTGCGATGTACCAGCCGCCGCACTTTCGCGAAGACCGGCTCGAGGTTCAGCACGCGCTGATCCGCGCGCAATCGCTCGGCCTGCTGATAACGGCAGGTCCGGGCGGTTTGCAGGCCAACCATGTGCCTTTCCTGATCGACGCCGACGGTTCGGAGCACGGCACGCTGCGTGCTCATCTCGCACGTGCAAATCCGCAATTGGACGAATTGGCCGCCGTCGCCGAGTGCCTGGTCGTGTTCCAGGGGCCGCAGCAGTACATCAGCCCGTCGCTCTACCCGACCAAGCGCGAGCACGGAAAGGTCGTGCCGACGTGGAACTACGTTACCGTGCATGCCTGGGGCCGGCCGCAGGTCATCGACGATGCGGCCTGGCTCAGACGCCAGGTCGATGATCTCACGTCGCATAAAGAAGGTTCTCGCCCCGCGCCGTGGTACGTTTCGGACGCGCCCGAGCCTTACGTGGCCGCGCAATTAAAGGGCATCGTCGGGATCAAAATCCCGATTGCACGCATCGAAGGCAAATGGAAAGTCAGCCAGAACCGGCCGGCGAGCGACCGGGCCGGGGTGGTTGCGGGCCTGCGCGGCAGCGGTGACGACGCGGAGATCATGGCGTCGCTGGTTGCCGAGCGCAGCAAGAACGGACCCTAGGCCGCTGGCGTTCGGCGTTCCATTGCGCAAAAATGTCCAACGTTTTCTGCCGGAGCATGATCCCAAAAAGCATGTCCTCGACTCCGATCGGGGACGGGAACCCGTTTTTAGGAAAGATCATGCTCAAGCAAAAGGGAGGACGCCATGGCCTACGACCTTGACCAGTTCATCGCCGACTGCCGCTCGACCCTTTCGCGCGATCCCGGCCCCGGGGGCCGCGAGCAGGTGCGCGCCGATCTCGAGCGGCTGCTCGCCAATCCCGATTTCGTGCGCGAATATTGCGGCGACGACGCGCCGCGCGGGCTGAAGGTGCTGTACGAGGACCCGAAGCTCGGCTTCCAGATTCTCGCGCATATCAATGACAAGGCGCGGGTGTCGCCGCCGCATGATCACGGCGACTCCTGGGCGATCTACGGCCAGGCGACGAAATACACCGACATGATCGAGTGGGCGCGCGAGGACGACGGAAAAGATCCCAAGCATGCCAAGCTCAAGCCGGCGAAGAAATACCGGCTTACGCCCGGCAAAGCCGGCATTTACCAGAATGGCGCCATCCACTCGATCGATTACCCGGATTATGCACGCTTCGTGCGGGTGACCGGCACCAATCTGGACAAGATCAATCGCATCCGCATCGACCTGAAGACCGGCGAAGTCGAGCAGATGACCGCGCAGCAGGCGACGTAGTGATCGACGAAATCGTTTCAGTGTCATGGCCGGGCTTGTCCCGGCCATCTCGCTTAGGAAGGCACAGTGCCAGCCTAAGCGGGATGCGCGGGTCAAGCCCGCGCATGACAGCGGAGGGATCATGTCGAACATGACGCCTGCACGCCCCCTCACCCCCGCCGCCGTCAAGGCCATGCTGGACGACGGCGCGGAGCTGGCGCTGATCGATGTGCGCGAGGAACTGACGTTCTCGCAAAACCATCTGCTGTGGGCGCGCTCGGTGCCGCTAAGCCGGCTCGAATTGCGACTTGCGCGGCTCGTCCCTCGCCTCACCACACGCATCGTGCTGATCGACGATGACGACGGCCTGGTTGGACGCGCGGCTGCTGTCCTGGCTGAAGCCGGCTACACCGATCTCGCCTGTCTGGACGGCGGAATCTCGGCATGGACCGAGGCCGGTTTTGTGCTGTTTTCCGGCATGCACGTGCCGAGCAAAGCCTTCGGGGAATTCGTCGAGCACGACAGCGGCACGCCAAGCGTCAGCGCCGGCGAACTCGACACCATGATGCGAAATGGCGTGGACCTTAAAGTGCTCGACAGCAGGCCATTCGACGAATATTCGCGCATCTCGATCCCGACCGGCATCAATGTGCCGGGCGCCGAACTGGTGTTGCGCGTGCGCGACATCGTGCCCTCGCCTGACACGACGATCGTCGTCAATTGTGCCGGGCGCACGCGGAGCATCATCGGCGCCCAATCGCTGATCAATGCAGGTGTACCGAACAAGGTGGTCGCGCTGCGCAACGGCACCATGGGCTGGCATCTTGCGGGGCTTACCTGCGACAGCGGCAAGTTGGATCGCGTACCGAATTTTTCCCGCGCTGGCGCGGCCTGGGCCAAATCAGCGGCGGAAGCGGTTGCACGCAAGTTCGGCGTCGAACGCATCGACCGCACTCAGGTCGACACATGGCGCAAGGACACAATGCGCACGACTTACGTTTTTGACGTGCGCGATCCGCCCGAATACGCGACCGGGCATTTTCCCGGCGCAATCCCGGCGCCAGGCGGCCAGCTCGTGCAGGCCACCGACACCTATGCCGGCACGCTTGGGGCCCGCATCGTGCTCAGCGACGACAAGGAAGCGCGTGCGCTCATGACCGCATCCTGGCTCAAACAGATGGGCTGGAAGGATGTCTATGTATTGCCGGAAGCGGGCACTGAAACCGGTGAGCCTGCGCGCAAATTGCTCGGCACGACGCCGGCCGACGCCACCGTCGAACCAACGCAATTGTCGGCGCTGTTGGCACAACAGGGCGCTACCGTCATCGACCTTTCGCGCAGTCCGGACTATCGCCGCGGCCATATCCCCGGCGCCTGGTTCGCGATCCGGGGACGGCTCGACCGCGCACTGCCGGAAATCCGGCTGCACGGGGAACTGGTGCTCACATCCGAGGATGGCGTGCTGGCCGGCCTTGCAGTCGAGGAAGCCCGCGCGCTTACGAAGGCGTCGGTGCGCTGGCTCAAAGGCGGCAATGTTGTCCTGGACCGCCGCCGGGTTTCCACTCTCGACCGGCGTCCAAATGGCCGATGATGCTGTCGACGTCTGGCTCAAGCCCTATGAACGGCCGAGCGACACCGAAGCGGCGATGAATGCCTATCTCTCGTGGGAAGTCGATCTGCTGGAACGCATCAAACAGGACGGCACCACGCACTTTTTGCACGCACGCTAGCCGGCGAGCGTCGCAGCATATTCAGGCGACTACGGCGGCGCGGCGCTTCCGGTTTGCGCCTCCACGACGATTGTTCCGGTCATGTGCGGATGCAGGGAGCAAAAGTACTTGTAAGTTCCCGGCGTCGTGAACGTGAACGAATATGTACCGTCGGTATCCATCACCTTGGATCGGAAGGCGTTCGGCGACACAACAGTGTGCGGGATATCGTCCTCATTGGTCCAGGTGACCGTGGTCCCCGCTTTCACCTTCACTTCCTGCGGTCCGAACGTGAAGTTTCCGATTTTGACTGCGACATCCTCAGCCAAGGCCGGCGTTGCGGCCAAAAGAAACGCGGCCGCAACTCCGGCGATGAAGCCCTTCATCAGGGATTTCGATTTGATCATGTTGCAATCAGCCTTGCAGCGGGGTGTCGATGATGGCGAGACGCTGCTCGTTCTGCTTGAACGTCACGCTGGCGATGCCGAGCATGTTGCGCAGTTTGTCGTCCGGCACTTTCATCGGGCCCGGGTGACGGCGCGGTGCCAGGCGCCGGTTGCGGAAACGCGGTCGAGCGGGCGGTGTGAAACGTGACATTGCCTTCGACTTTCTGCATGACCTGATGGATGTGGCCATTGAGCACGGTGACCGAGCCGAATTTTTTGAGGTAACCCAGTGCGCGCGCGCCGTCTTGCGTGCCCCAGCCCCAATCCGGATAGACGGTCCACAGCGGGATATGCGCAAAGACGACGATGGGCTGCGAAGCCGACCGGCCTTTGACATCGTCTTCCAGCCATTCGAGCTGTTCATTGCCGAGATTGCCGAGGCCGCCGGCTTTCAGATCGACGACGTTGACGAGGCCGATAAAGTGAACGCCGTCGGCGTCGAAGCTGTACCAGCCGGCGCCCTTGCTGCCGCGGCCGTATCGGTCGCGATAGAGCTTGCCCTGGTCTTCATCGAGCAGGTCGTGTTCGCCGGGAACATAGCGCACGTCGAGTCCCGCCTGCGAGATGATGCGATCGGCATCATCGAATTCCGACGGCTTCGACAGATGTGAAATATCACCGGTATGAATCATGAAGGACGGCTTGGCCGGCAGCGCTTTTACCCGCGCGATCGCTTCCTCCAGCGTCCCCTTCGCATTGGGATTGGCCGGCTTGTCGAAGCCCATGTGGCTGTCGCTGATCTGCAGGAAGGTGAAACCCTTCTGCTGCGCCGCCACCGCCTCATCGATGATACCGAGCGACGCTGGCACCCCGCCGGCGATGGTCCAAAGCACGCCGGTTCCCGCCCATGTCATGCATTCGAGTACCTTTCGACGGTTCAATCCGTCATCGCGGTCTGCCATTGTCGTGTCTCCCATGTCGAGTGTGACGCTTACGGAGACGAGACTGAGCAGCGCGACGATTTATTCCTGTTGGCGCTGACATCACGAAGATGTCATCACCTCCGTCCGATATTCGATCGCTGCGATGATGTCGGCACAAAACTTTTTCGCCGCAACTCAAGACGCGTGTCGCAATTTTTTATTCCCGAACGGGCTGCTCAATCCTGTTTCATAAAATCGTTATCGAAAACGAAGCGTTAGCCGCCGGCTGACGAGGAATATTCGATTCATTTTCCAGTCTCCTCGGTGCGTGACCGCGATGGCCACGCCATTCACCGTCACATGATGACGCCGAATGCCTTTCCCACCCCACGACCTTGAAGTGCAATCACAGGAGATAAAGACGTGAAAAAGTTTCTGACCACATTCGCCGTGCTGACCGTCATCGCGACGCCGGCATTTGCCCAGTCGTTCGATCCGGAGGCCGGCACCGGGAATGTGCTGCCGTTCTCACACAAATCGACCCACAACGAAGATACAAAGCGCGTTCCGCCAGGACGGGCTACGTGCATACGCAACGGCTCCCTTCGAAGGCTCGGTTGCCAATTCGAACGCTCCCTCGGCCACCGGCGGTGGAAGCGCCGGTTACAATGAAATGCTCCGTAACTACTGAGTTGCAAAAACAGGGCGGGCCTTGGCCTGCCCTGTTCTACGGATAAAAAAGATGTCTCAGCCGGGAATGAAACGAATGGTGCAAGAGTCTTATTGCCGGGTTTACTCTGGCTGTAACCTATACTGTGACCTATCTTATTGAAGGAGTTGGTAAAAAGACCGGTACGGTGTGCGTCAAACATCGTAGAAATGGTGAAATATCAGACCGGCCCGGCACCATTGGAAAATCGACCATGACCCATTCAAAGCCCGACGATAACTCCGTGCTGTTGGTCCATGCTCACCTTGACGGTGAGCTCGATCCCGCCAACGCGCTGGGCATCGAGCAGCAAATGGACAAGGAGCCGGCGCTCGCCGCAGAGGCCGAGCGCATCAAGGCGCTCCAGCAGCTGATTCACGAGCGGCTCCCCCGTGAGACCGCGCCGCCCGGGCTACGTGGGCGTATCGAGGCGTCTGTCGGCGGCGTTCAACAAGGCCGCGCGCGTCACATCATCGTGGCGCGCACTCGCAGCATCGATCGCAGTGACCGCCATGGTCACCAGCACCTCAACCTGGCTCGTGGTGGCATCTCAACAGCAACCAACCATGGTCGCCGACGCGCTAGTCTCCGATCACATCCGCGCGCTAATGGCGCCGGAGCCGGTCGACGTCGTCTCGTCCGACCGCCATACCGTAAAGCCATGGTTCAACGGCCGCATTACGAACTCACCCCGGGTCGTCGACCTTACCAAGGACGACTTCACGCTGATTGGCGGCCGCATTGAAGTGGTTTCCCACTCACCTGTTTCGACACTGGTTTATCGCCGCGCCAAGCATCTCATCAGCCTCACCGCGGTACCCGCGGAAAGCCGGTTCGGGCTGGAGCGGACACCGCATGCCGTCAATGGCTACAACATCGTGCATTGGGTCGAAAAAGGCGTGAGTTACTGGGCTATCTCCGACCTCGAAGCAAAAGAACTGGAGGAATTCGCCCAATTATTCCGCACCAGCCAAACCGAATTGTAGCGGACCGGGACCGGCGCTATGTCAATTACGTCTCTGCAGGCCAGAACCCGGCCCGCTCAATCTGAAAGGCCAGCAATGCGGTTGGTTGCGTCTGGCGCCCAGGATCCGATGAGCGGGCTCGACGATAACGCGCGCTTCAGAAGCATCGTGTTGCCGCACATCGACGAGGCCTATCGGCTCGCGCACTGGCTCACCGGCAATCGCACCGATGCTGAGGACGTGGTGCAGGATGCGTCGTTGCGCGCCTTCCGCGCCATTCGTGAATACGCCGGCGGCAATCCGCGCTCCTGGTTGCTGAGCATCGTGCGCAACACGGCCTATTCATGGCTCCGCAAGAATCGTCCGGCCACCGTTTTCACGGTCGAAGATCTCGAAGCGGTCGAGCTCGAGCAAGCCAGGCCAGGCGACTCGAACGGCGAAACGCCGGAAGCGACACTGATCGCAAAAGTCGATGCCGAGCAGCTCCGCGCGGCGATTGCGGCACTACCGACGCCGTTCCGTGAAACGCTCGTGCTGCGGGACGTCGAGGGTCTCGACTATCGCGAGATCGCCGAGGCGACTGAAGTGCCGATCGGAACCGTGATGTCGCGGCTCGCGCGCGCGCGCCGACGGCTGATGCTGACCATCAAAAAAGACCGCTAATCCAAAACTGTCGCATCTGGCGGGGTGCCGACACCCACCGAACAAGTGGGCGGCAGGACCCTTGTCGGTCAGCGCATCCCTCTGTAGCGAATATCATCTCTGTCCGAGACCGCCGCCAGCGAGCGACGGTCGAAACGTTTGCTCGTTGCGTTTGACTCTTCGACGACATGATTCGATTTGCGCTATTTGCCGCTTCTGAATGCTCCGGGAATATTTTTCATTTTCATTTTTGCGCGCGATGCTTGCATGAATCTGCAAATCAAAACAGCAGGCATCATGCACGAAACTCTCGCCAGAAATGCAAACAAAGATGGAATTTTTTCCGAAATCGTTTGTTTGTAGAGAGTTCGTGATTGAAGCGCATGCGCGCCGTGTCGAAAATTAGCGCGACACAAATCGTTTCAAAATTCGAAAATTTATTCCCGGATTCCTTTCACTTCTGTCGCAACACTCCGTCAGCGAATTCGTGAGTCAGAACGAATCTTGGTGATTCGAAACCACACCTGCCAGCTGTCACGTTCGCATCACTCTTCGATACATCGAGACAGATGTCGCGAGGAGAGGATGATGGAGGCGACAGTCCTGACGCGGCGTGGTGCTGCGGGACGACTCCTCAACAAACGGGAGAATGACGATGGGGAGAATTCAAAGTGTCCTGCTTGCGGGAGCGGCCAGTCTTTTGACGGTCGTAACGGCCCACGCGGCAGACTTGCCGGCAAAAGCCAAGCCGGTGCAATACGTGAAAGTGTGCTCGCTCTATGGCGTCGGCTTCTATTACATTCCCGGCACCGACATCTGCCTCAAGGTCGGCGGCTATCTGCGTGCCGAAGCTGACGTCAATGCCGGCGGCACGCTGACGCCGGCGGTTGGACCGGGGTCGGCGAACAATCGCGATAGCATCAACAATCGTGAGTCGAATTCGTTCGTGCAGCGTTCACGTTCTTTGTTGACGTTAGACACACGCCAGCAAACGGACTACGGCATTGTGCGCAGCTACGCTCGAACGGGAATTCAATGGACGAGCGGCGATAACGTAAACGCCGGAAGCGGCGCGGTTGCCTATATCGACCGCGCGTTTCTCCAGTTCGGAGGCCTCACGGCCGGGCGCGCGGTGTCATTCTTCGACATCTACAGTTTCAGTCAGCATTCGTACCAGACCAATATCATCGGCAGCGATTCCGGTGGCACCGGCATCAATCTCTTCGCATATACCGCCGATCTCAAGGATGGCCTTTCGGCGACGGTGTCAGCTGAAGAGCACACGTCCCGAAGCAAGCCGGTCGTGAACACGATCGGCACAAGCGGCTTCCTGAACCTGAATACCGTCAATAATCTCGGCACCGGCACATCCACATCGCAAGCCGGACAGACCGTGCCAAATCTTGTCGGAAACGTCCGGCTCGACCGGGCCTGGGGCGCGATACAGGCCTCGGTTGCCTTGTCCGACGTCGCGGCCACCTACTACTCCTCCGGCACCTCGGCTGCGAATGGCGGATCGGCTTTGGCGATCGGCGGTGGCGCCGGCGGTCTGCCGGGTCTGGGACACCCCGACGACAAACTGGGTTACGCAGCAACAATCGGGACGGTTCTTAATCTGCCGACGGCACGAGGCGACACGCTCGGTATTCAGGCAGTCTATGCAAAAGGCGCCTCGGCCTATGCCGGACAAGGACAAAGTACTTTCAACGTTGTCAGAGGCGACAGCATTGGAATGGGTTTCGTCACTGATGCCGTTTACGCCGGCGTCGGCAGTGATCTGGAATTGACAACCGCCTGGAGCGTGACCGCCGGCGTCGAGCATAACTGGAATCCGGCATGGCGGACGTCGCTCTACGGCGGTTACGAGAACATCTCGTACAATCAAAATGCCACCGCGGAAATATGCGCGGGCCTGGCGCCAGGAGGCGCTGGTGCATTCACGAGTGCCGGCGGATTTACGCCAGCCAATTGCAACCCCGATTTCAGTTTCTGGCAGATCGGCAGTCGCACCATCTGGACTCCGGCCACGGGTTTGGAATTGGGATTGGACATTCTCTACAACCACATCAATTCGGCGTTTGAGGGACCGGTCACCGTGTCGGCCAACGGGACCATTCCGGCCGGACTATTCAGCGCACGCGATCAAAACGTGCTGTCCGGCGTGTTCCGAATTCAGCGAAGCTTCGTGCCGTAAGATTGTCCAGCCCCCCATCGAGCAGCACGAAGTCGAGGCCCCGGCGGGAATTTGTCACCATCTTTTCCCGCCGGGGCCTTTCCTTGCTGAGCGCAAGACGTTTCAATCGCAATCAATCCGGAGAACGACATGCACAAAGTTGCCTTGCTCGGACTGTGCGCAATAGGTTTCGCCCTCAATGCGAATAGCAGCCAAGCCAATGGATATGGTGAAGGCCCCTGGTGCGCCCGCTTCAGCGGCGGCAATGACTATATTGAGAATTGCTCGATGCGCAGTTTTGCAATGTGTCTGAGCGAAATACGCGGCACGGGCGGCAACACGCTTTGCTCGCCCAATCCGCGCATGTGGTCTCTGGCACCCGATCAGCCCCGGCACTTCAGCAGCACGGCGACCCAAGCCATGAAGGCCTGCCCGACCGCGAAGCGGGTGAAATAGCCAAAGAATTATGGCCGGCGCTCTTTCGCGTTGGGGCGCGCGATGCGATATACCCTGACGCCATGAAATTCCTCGACGAAGCCAAGGTCTATATCGCGTCCGGCGCGGGCGGGAACGGCTGCGTGTCGTTCCGGCGCGAGAAGTTCATCGAATTCGGCGGCCCCAATGGCGGGGACGGCGGCAACGGCGGCAACGTCGTGGTGGAGGCTGTCACCGGCCTCAACACTCTGATCGACTACCGCTATCAGCAGCATTTCAAGGCGCAGCGCGGCGGCAACGGAATGGGCCAGGATTGTGCCGGCGCCAACGGCAAGGACGTTGTCCTGAAGGTGCCGGTCGGCACGCAGGTTTACGAAGAAGATGGAGAGACGCTGATCGCCGATCTGACCAAAGTCGGCGAGCGCGTAACGATTTCCAAAGGCGGCAACGGCGGCTTCGGCAACGCGCACTTCAAGTCGTCGACCAACCGCGCACCACGCCACGCCAATCCCGGCCAGCCGGGCGAGGAGCGCACCATCCGGCTGCGCCTGAAGTTGATCGCTGACGCAGGACTGATCGGCCTGCCCAATGCAGGCAAGTCCACGTTCCTCGCTGCGGTGAGCGCCGCAAAGCCGAAGATCGCCGACTACCCTTTCACGACGCTGCATCCGCAACTCGGCGTGGTGCGCGTGGACGAACGCGAATTCGTACTGGCCGATCTGCCGGGCCTGATCGAAGGCGCGCATGAAGGCGTCGGCCTTGGCGATCGTTTCCTCGGCCACACCGAGCGCTGCCGCGTGCTGCTGCACCTGATCGACGGCACCGTCGAGGATGCCGGCGAAGCCTACAAAACTGTGCGCGCGGAACTGAAAGCTTACGGACAAGGACTGACCGAGAAGCCCGAAATCGTCGCATTGACCAAAATCGATGCGCTGACGCCGGAAGCGATCAGGGATCAAGTTGCCAAATTGAAAAAGGCCACCAAGAAAACGCCGCTCACCTTGTCATCACAATCGCGTCAGGGTGTGCCTGAAGCATTGCGCGCGCTTTGGAAAATCATTATCGCCGCCCGCGAACAGGCTGACATGGGTCAGCCGCGAGAAACGGCATGGCAGCCGTAATTGGCAGCCGTAAGCGGGTGGAGAATGGATAAGCACGCGATCATCATCGCCGACGCGAGTGGCGTCATTCAACTGTGGAATGCCGGAGCTGCCTCTTTGTTCGGTTATCCAGTCAAGGATGCGGTCGGCAAGAAACTTGATCTTGTCGTGC
Source organism: uncultured Pseudomonadota bacterium (assembly GCA_963762485.1). Lineage (GTDB taxonomy): Bacteria > Pseudomonadota > Alphaproteobacteria > Rhizobiales > Xanthobacteraceae > Pseudolabrys. The sequence goes on from CAVXLE010000006.1 coordinate 158,546, forward strand.
CGGAGACTCTTCGTGGCGCGCATTGGACGGGTTTCGGCCACGCGATGAGCACGGGCAGCGCAAACGGCGAAGGCACATTCTTCGATGCCCCGGTGCGGTGCAGCAGCGGCGAGACAAAAACATTCCGCGGACAGCTTCACGTCCTGCGCAACGAGAGCAAGAAAGCCATCGGCGCCATGGCCATTTTCACATCGGCCTGAGGAGATCGAATTCATGCAAACGCGCGCCGCAATCGCCTGGAAAGCCGGCGAGCCACTCACCATCGAGACCATCGAAATCGAAGGCCCCAAAGCCGGTGAAGTGCTGGTCGAAATCAAGGCGACCGGCATTTGCCACACCGACGCCTACACTTTGTCGGGTGCCGACCCGGAAGGCTTGTTCCCGGCGATCCTTGGACATGAAGGCGCCGGCATCGTGCGCGAAGTGGGCGCAGGCGTTACGACACTGAAAGCCGGCGACCACGTTATTCCGCTCTACACGCCGGAATGCCGGCAATGCAAAACCTGCCTCTCCCGGCGCTCGAATCTTTGCACCGCGATCCGTGCCACGCAGGGCAAGGGCTTGATGCCGGATGGGACCAGCCGATTTCGCTGCGACGGCGATCCGGTCTTCCACTACATGGGTTGCTCGACCTTCGCGAATTTCACCGTGCTGCCGGAAATCGCTCTGGCAAAAGTCCGCGAGGACGCGCCCTTCGACAAGATCTGTTATATCGGCTGTGGCGTCACCACCGGCATTGGCGCCGTCATCAACACAGCCAAGGTCTGGCCGGGCGCGAATGTCGCCGTCTTCGGCCTTGGCGGCATCGGGCTCAATGTGATCCAGGGCGCACGCATTGCGGGCGCCGACAAGATCATCGGCATCGACCTCAATCCGGCACGCCGTACCATCGCCGAAAAATTCGGCATGACGCATTTCGTCAATCCGGACGAAACAGGCAACGACAAAGTCGTGCAGGCGATCGTCGATCTCACTGGCGGCGGCGCGGATTTCTCGTTCGAATGCATCGGCAATGTGAACGTGATGCGCCAGGCCCTGGAATGCTGCCACCGCGGCTGGGGCGAAAGCATCATCATCGGTGTCGCCGGTGCCGGCCAGGAGATTGCCACACGACCGTTCCAGCTGGTCACCGGCCGCGTCTGGAAAGGCACCGCGTTCGGCGGCGCGCGCGGCCGCACCGACGTCCCCAAGATTGTCGACTGGTACATGGACGGCAAGATCAATATCGACGACTTGATCACGCACACCATGCCGCTCGACAAGATCAACGACGCCTTCGATCTGATGCACGAGGGCAAATCGATCCGCTCGGTGGTGGTGTATTAGAGATTGAACTGACGAACCCGCGCGTTACCAGCGCGGACCGCGCGCGCGGAACACGCTGATGCGACCCGAATCATCATCGTCATCCGCATCGCTTTCATCGGGATCATCATAAATTCGCCGTCCGACCGTGGGCTCGCGGTCGCGGGGCGTAACATCCCGACTCCATTGGCGCCGTTCCGGCCGCTCGGCCTGGTCGCGCGCGGTGCGCTGCGCCGGCGACTTCTCGCAGACCCGCCGCGCGCCCTCGAAAGGCTGATAGGTGCAATCGGAGGCCCGGAAGGATTGATAGGCGTTCGAACATGCCTGCACATCGCAGCGATTGTTCGACATCGTGGCTTGCGCCGGCATGGCAGAAAAGCTTTGCCGGTTGTCGGTGCCTTGCGAAACGTCGGCGCGGTTCACGGTCGTCGTAGGCGCCAGGTTGTCGTCCGCGCGCGGGGCAATGCCGGTCGTCTCGACCACCGGCCTTTGTGGCTCGGGATTTGTAGCAACCGCGGCGGGAACAGTCGCATTGTTTGACAATGTCTGCGATGGCTGCGGCTGTGATTGCGGCGCGTTGGTCGGGGCCGCGGACGCCGTCTCTACGGGCTTCGGATAGACGGGGCTGAGCGCCGCGCTCGGGCCTTCGACTTTCCGCGGCTGCGCCGACACGTTCGCGGCTTGCACCGCGGGCCTGGGCTGCGGCGCCGGCGATGTCAACCAATGCACTTCCAGCAGCACAGTGCTGATCGAAACCATCAATACGGTGAGATAGACGAGGAACTGCATCGTTCGATCCGCGATGGAAGTGGGCCTGTCGAGACGCAACGCCCGCGCTGCCAAGCCGGTTCCCGCAAGTTTCCGCGGCGTATTGGAACTATCCGACAGATTATTTCGTGCAAAGCCTGCGCGGCCCGCCGGTCGGCTGGTAGGTGCAATCGGAAGCGCGGAACGAACGATAGGCTGCCGTGCAGGCATTCACGTTGCATTGTACCTGCGGTTCAGGCGCCGCGGTCGGCGCCGTCGGCGCAGGTTGCACCGCAGCCGCGGCTGGCGCATTCGGGGCTGCCGGCGCAACAAGACTGGGCGGAACGATCGGCGCTCCAATGGTCGCATTTGGCGCAGCAGGTGCAGCAGGCGCGCGTCGCAGCGGCGCAGCGGGCGCATGCAGTCCAGCTTCGGTGTCGGCCATCGGCGACATCGGAGCTGACAGCCAATCGAGCCCCAGCAATACGCTGCCAAGGGTGATCACCAGCACGGCGCCATAGACCGCAAGCCGCATCGTCTTTGCCCTCGGCATGACGATACCACGCGCGGCGTCAAGCAAGAACCATTCGACAGGTAAGTATTGCCGCGCACAAAATTGCACGATTTTGTGAGCGCGCCCGCCAGCGCCCCGTCTAGGCATTCCCGTCTTGCTGCGCCATAGTTCGACGCCGCGCGAAAGCAACGGGAGCGCCGCAATGGCCAAGTACAATCTTAGTATCAACGGCAATGCCGAAATCGTCGAATCATCCGACGCCGACAAACCACTGCTTTATGTCCTGCGCGAACGCGGTCTGACGGCGGCGAAGTTCGGCTGCGGGCTTGGCCAGTGTGGCGCCTGCACCGTGCTCGCCGATGGCACCGCTGTGCGATCCTGCCAGCTGACCGTCGCGAACGCGCAAGGCAAACAGATCACCACGCTTGAGGGACTCGGCTCGCTGGAAAAGCCGCATCCAATTCAGGCCGCCTTCATCAAGGAACAAGTGCCGCAATGCGGCTACTGCACCAGCGGCATAATCATGAGCGCCGCCGCGCTGCTGTCTGAAAAACCCAAGCCGAGCGAGGCCGATATCCGCTCGGCGCTCGATGGCAATCTCTGCCGTTGCGGAACGCATGCGCGCGTCGTGCGCGCGGTGATGGCGGCATCGGGACAGGGAGGCTGACATGAACGCTCCCATCACATCATCCCGTTTCTCCCGCCGCGCCGTCCTCAAGGGCGGCGCACTCACCGTTGGTTTTGCACTTGCCGGGCTGCCGCTGCGCGCGTCGGTGTCAGGCGCAGACCGCGTCCTCGATTCGAAGGAAGTCGACGCCTATCTTGCGGTGAATGGCGACGGCACCGTGACGCTGTTTTGCGGCAAGGTCGATCTCGGCCAGGGACTGCGGATAGCGATGCCGCAGATCGCCGCAGAGGAGCTTGGCATTGGCATCGACAAAATCAGATTTGTGGAAGGCGATACCGCACTGACGCCGGACCAGGGCCGCACGTCAGGTTCGAATGGCATCCAGCGCGGCGGCATGCAGATCCGGCAGGCGGCGGCAACCGCACGCAAAGCGTTGATCGATCTCGCGGCGCAACGGCTCAATGCAAAGCCGGACGATCTCGTTGCGGCCAATGGCGAGGTGCGGCCGAAAGCCGGCGGCGCCGGACTGAGCTTTGCCGACCTGATTGGCGGACGCCAGTTCGACCTCAAGCTTGACCCCAAGGCGCCGCGCAAGGATCCAGCAACCTACACTCTGGTCGGCAAGCCGCTGCCGCGGCCGGACGTCCCGGCCAAATGCACCGGCAAGCATGTCTACATGCACGATTTCAGCGTGCCGAACATGCTGCATGCGCGGGTGATCCGCCCGCCGGCGATCGGCGCCACGCTCGTTTCGGTTGACAAGTCCTCGATCAAGGATATTGCGGGCGCCAGGACCGTGCGGGTCAAAGACTTGCTCGCGGTCGTCGCTGACGACGAGTGGACAGTGGTGCGCGCGGCCCGCGTGTTGCGCGCGCAATGGAGCGAAGGCAGCGGCCTGCCGGCGCAGGCCGACCTCGCCGCAACGCTACGCGCCGATCGCAATCTCACCGACGAGACACTGGTCAATAAAGGCACGCCGGCCGCGCAACGCCCGGAGGGCGCCAAGGCGCTGGCGGCGACCTACTATTGGCCGATGCAGAGCCACGGCTCGATCGGCCCGTCCTGCGCCATCGCCGATGTGCGCGCTGACGCGGCGACGATCTGGACTGCATCGCAAGGCACGCACGGCAACCAGAATACGTTCGCCCAATTCCTCGGCCTGCCGACGCGAGAAAGTACGGCTGATCTATCTCGAAGGCTCCGGCTGCTATGGCATGAACGGTCACGAAGACGCCGCCGCCGACGCCGCGATCCTCTCTCGCGCGGCGGCGCGCCCGGTGCGAGTGCAATGGACACGCGAGGACGAACTCGGCTGGGATCCGAAAGGACCGCCGCAATTGCTCGACATTTCAGGAACGGTCTCTGCCGACGGCCGCATTCTCGATTGGCGCACCGAAATGTGGATTCCGAAGACCACCAAGGGCATGCCCAACATTCCGCTGCTGGCGCCGGAGGCGGCCGGCCTCGACCACGTACCAGGCCTCAACCCGGGCCTGATCTCGCAGAACGGCGATCCGCCTTATGCGGCGGAAAGCGTCCAGGTGATCGCGCACTGGCTCAAGGACACCCCGCTGCGTCCGGCGCCGATACGCTCGCCCGGCAAGCCGGCCAATTGCTTCGCGGTCGAAAGCTTCGTCGACGAGCTCGCCGCCGCAGCCGGCGCCGACCCGGTCGAATTCCGGCTGCGCGGGCTGAAGGATCCACGCGCGATCGAAGTCATCAAGCGCGCGGCCGCGCTGTTGAACTGGCAGACGCGGCCCTCCCCGGGCAACGACACCAGGCGCGAGCGTTGCGCGCGGGCGCGGCGTTTCCTTCGTCCACTACAAGCACAGCGAAGCGTATGTGGCGATGGCCATGGAGGTCTCGGTCGAACGCAGCAGCGGAAAGATCGCAGTCGAGCGCGTTGCCTGCGCGCAGGATTGCGGACAGATCATCAATCCCGATGGCGTGCGTGGCCAGGTCGAAGGCAGCATCCTGCAGACCATCAGCCGGGTGCTGATGGAAGAGGTGAAGTTCGACCGCTCGCGCGTCACAAGCGTGGACTGGGCGAGCTATCCGATCCTGCGGTTCTCTGGCGTGCCCAAGCTTGAGATCGCGCTGATCGACCGCCCGACCCTGCCACCGGTCGGCTCCGGCGAGGCGGCCTGCGCAGCAGTCGGCGCCGCCCTCGCCAACGCGGTTCACGACGCAACCGGCGTACGGCTGCGTACCGTACCGTTCACGCCGGAGCGCGTGAAGACGGCGCTTGGCGGGAAAGCGTAGCAGCGACGGACGACCTGGTTGACGACCTGGTTGACGACCTGGTTTTCCGGATTAACGCTCGTTCGGGCATACCCTGACGGGATATTTTTGCCGTGCTAGACAACCGGCGCGCACAATATCGCTGTTGCCGGGACCATGACTCAAACGCCGTCGCTCAAGGACTTCCGCCGAATCGTCGTGAAAGTCGGCTCATCGCTGCTGGTGGATGCGTCCGCCGGCGGACTCAAGCGCGACTGGCTCGCGAGCCTGGCCGCCGACATCGCCGCCCTGCACAAGGACAAGTGCGACCTGCTGGTCGTGTCCTCCGGCGCGATCGCGCTCGGCCGTGCCGTGCTCAGGTTGCCAGCCGGCGCACTCAAGCTTGAGGACAGCCAGGCTGCCGCCGCAGTCGGTCAGATCGCGCTGGCGCGCGCGTGGTCGGAGGCGCTCGGCAGCCACGGTCTCACCGCCGGGCAGGTGCTGGTCACATTGGGCGACACCGAAGAGCGCCGCCGCTATCTCAATGCCCGCTCGACGATCGCCAAGCTTTTGGAGTGGCGCAGCGTGCCGGTGATCAACGAAAACGACACCGTCGCTACCACCGAAATCCGCTACGGCGACAATGACAGGCTTGCCGCCCGCGTCGCTACAATGATGAGCGCCGATCTGCTGGTGCTGCTCTCGGATGTCGACGGACTCTACGACAAGCCGCCCGGCGCGGGGTCAGGCGCAAAGCTCGTGCCTGTCGTTGCGCGCATCACGCCCGAGATCGAAGCGATGGCCGGCGTCTCCAACTCCGAGCTCGCACGCGGCGGAATGCTGACCAAGATCGAGGCCGGCAAGATCGCGACCACCGCCGGCACGCACATGGTGATCGCGTCCGGGCGCGTGCAGCATCCGCTGCAAACTCTCGGCGGGGGCGCCGCCTGCACCTGGTTCCTCACGCCCGCCAATCCGGTCACCGCGCGCAAGAAATGGATCGCCGGCTCGCTCGAGCCGCGTGGCGCACTCACGATTGACGCGGGCGCAGTGAAGGCACTGCGCGGCGGCAAAAGCTTGCTGCCCGCGGGCGTCATCAAAATCGACGGCGACTTCGGGCGCGGCGACGCTGTCGTCGTGCGCGGGCCGGACGGGCATGAAGTTGGCCGCGGGCTGGTCGCCTATGACGCCGGGGATGCCGAGAAGATCAAAGGACGATCGTCCGCCGACGTACTGCTCATCCTGGGCTACACCGGTCGAACGGAGATGATCCATCGGGACGATCTCGTTCTGGGTGGCGAGTAGCACCGCTGGGTGGGGCGGAACCGGGAGTCAGCCCGAACGTTGTCTCTGCGCGACGCGACACACGTGGCAAAAGGCAGAAGTGGCGGCAAAAGGCGCAAAAGGCGCAAAAGGCGATTGACCGATCGCCCGTCAACCCCAGCCCACCGGAGGCTGGGGTTTTCGCATGTAAATTGGTCTGGACCGTCTTCTGGACTAGGCCATTGGCCGAGTAGGCCACGTCCGCATCCGCCGGCGCTCACCAGAAGAAGGGCCCGCCATTGACCCGCTGGGCCGAAGGGGCTCCGAAGAGGTCGGCCGTTGGCCGACCGTCGCGGTCAATGGCCGCGTCTGGACGAACGCCTGGCGCGCCGTCCGGCGGGCGGCGACTTGGACTTGGTGGGCCTGACCGGCAGCGGGAAGAACGTTCCGTCGGGGAATTCCAGGTACCGGCTGAAGACTTGCACCTGACCTTCCCCGCCGCGCTTGCCCTCGATCACAAACTTGGTGCCGACAGGAAACCGGCTGGGAAGACGGCCTGAACTATACGCCATGACTACCTCCTGCCACATCGCCACCGTGACATTGCAATGTGTAGGTCAATTGATCGGTTGCACGTTCCGTCCGGTTATCCACGTTATCCCCAGGGCCAGCCCCCGCTATGCGCGGTTGAGGGCACCTCGCCGCAGGACCCCTGACGTGATAGGAAAGTGCCCTTGGACAAGGGATTTCACGGGCTTTTTGCCGAAAATGACCGCGCCGCTCAAAAGCATTGAGGGATCTGGCGATATTGCCGCCGCGATGGGCGAGATTGGCCGCCGTGCCCGTGCTGCCGCCCGAATACTTGCGCTTGCCACGACCGAGCAGAAGAACCGGGCGCTGCAGCTCATGGCCGGCGCTGTCCGCGCGCAGATGTCCTCTATCCTAGCCGCCAACGCCGAAGATGTCGCGGAAGCTCGGGCCGCGGGAGTAACCGGGGCTTTTCTTGACCGACTTTCGCTTGATCCCAAGCGCGTCGAGGCGATCGCGGAGGGTATCGACGTCGTGCGGGCACTCAAGGACCCTGTTGGCGCTGTAACCGAATCCTGGACCCGACCGAATGGTATGCGAATCGAGCGGGTGCGCGTGCCACTCGGTGTGGTCGGCATCATCTATGAGAGCCGGCCGAATGTTACCGCCGATGCTGGTGTGCTTTGCCTCAAAGCCGGCAATGCAGCGATCCTGCGTGGAGGTTCCGACAGCATGCGCTCGAGCCGCGCCATCCTTGCGGCGCTGACCGAGGGCTTGCGCGCGGCGCGCCTGCCGGAGGCAGCGATCCAGCTTGTCCCCACCCGCGACCGCACTGCCGTCGGGCTGATGCTGGCAGGCCTGGACGGCAATATCGACGTCATCGTGCCACGTGGCGGCAAAGGATTGGTTGCGCGGGTTCAAGCCGAGGCCCGGGTGCCGGTATTTGCGCACCTCGAAGGCGTCTGTCACGTTTTCGTTCACGAAGCGGCAGCGCTCGACATGGCCAAAAAAATCGTACTGAACGCCAAAATGCGGCGCACCGGCGTATGCGGCGCAGCGGAGACCTTATTGGTCGATCGCGCTGTCGCACCGACGCATCTCAAGCCGCTGATTGAAATGCTGATCGACGCGGGCTGCGAAATCCGCGGCGATCAGGCGACACTGGCAGTCGACAGTCGGGTAAAGCCGGCGACCGAAGACGATTGGGGCACCGAATATCTCGATGCCATCATTGCCGCCAAAGTGGTGGACGGTCTTCCCGCAGCAATTGAACATATCGAGCGCTACGGATCGCATCACACCGACGCCATCATCACCGATGATCAGGTGGCTGCTGAAACGTTTTTGCGTGAGGTCGATTCCGCCATCGTGCTGCACAATGCTTCGACCCAATTTGCCGACGGCGGCGAATTTGGTTTCGGCGCGGAGATTGGCATCGCCACCGGGCGGCTGCATGCGCGCGGACCAGTCGGGGTCGATCAGCTCACCACGTTCAAATACCGTGTCCACGGCAGCGGTCAGATCCGGCCGTGACATCGAAGAAGCCCGCGAACGCCGAGCGCGTATTGCCTCCTCATGCGCCCGGCATGAGGATCGGCCTGTTTGGCGGAACCTTCGACCCGCCGCATCAGGCGCATCTCGCAGCGGCTCTGCTCGCGCTCAAACGCCTCAAGCTCGACCGTGTGTGGTGGCTGGTCACGCCCGGCAATCCGCTCAAAAATACGCGCGGCCTGGCTCCGTTACCGGAACGAATCGCCGCTGTACGCGCGCTCACGACCCATCCGCGCATCGACATTACCGGTCTCGAAGCTGTCATTAAGACGAGATATACCTACGACACGATATCTTGGTTGCTGGCTCGATGTCCGGGTGTCCGATTCGTCTGGATCATGGGCGCGGACAATTTGAGGAGTTTTCATCGCTGGCAGAAATGGCACAAAATAGCGGAGCTGGTGCCTATCGTCGTGATCGACCGCTTGGGCCCAAGCCTCTACGCCGCTGCCAGTCCGGCGGGCAACGTTCTTGCCCGCGTCCGCATTCCGGAACACGCCGCCGCCGCCCTCCCGGACCGAAAACCGCCTGTGTGGGCCTTCCTCCACGGCCTCAAATCACCTTTGTCTTCGACCGCATTGCGCGCCTTGCGTACCCGGCGCGGAACTCCCGATCGCGCGCGCCGCAAGAGCGCAGGCAAGCCCAAAAGTGCGAAAACCGGCGGTAAGAAACGTGGAAAAAAGAAGGGCCCAAATCGCAAATCCGCAGCCAAGGCCCGCAGGCGTCAGGGTAGAAAGAAGCGGGCGAGATGACTATGTTTTATCGAGACCCCCGGTTCGAACCGGGGTGAGCGCAACACATCGAAAGGACCTGGACCCCTGAATACACCTGCACTCTCTCGGGTGACGCGTCGTTCGCCCGAACCCGTCTCTAAGCGCCCGAGCGCCAAAGAGACGTTGAAGATTGTCCTCGCGCGCCTCGATGACATGAAGGCCGAGGACAGTACCACCCTCGATCTCGCCGGTAAAACCTCCATCGCCGACTACATGGTCGTGACCAGCGGCCGCTCGCAACGCCATGTCGCCTCGGTCGCCGACAATGTCGTCAAAGGCCTGCACGAAGCCGGCATCACCGGCGTGCGGGTCGAGGGTATGCGGCAAGCCGACTGGGTGCTGATCGATGCCGGCGACGTGATCGTGCACGTGTTCCGGCCGGAAGTGCGCGACATTCTACAATCTGGAAAAGATGTGGTCGGCAACGAGCAAGGACGTACGGCGTCCGGGCTGATATCTTGGCGGCGCGATGCGTATTGTCGTTGCCGCCGTCGGACGCCTGAAACAGGGTCCGGAAACCGAACTATCCGAGCGCTACCGCAAGCGCGCGGTCCAGACGGGCCGCCAACTCGGCCTGCGTGATGTCGAGATCGTCGAAATAAGGGAAAGCCGCGCCGGCGACGCTGCCAAGCGTATGCTCGAGGAATCGATCGCGCTTGCCAACGTCATTCCGAAAGACGCGGCAGTCGTGCTTCTCGATCCGCGCGGACAAAACGTCGATAGTGCAGGTCTTGCGTCCCACCTCGCGACATGGCGGACCAATGGCCGACCCGCGGTCGTTTTTCTGATCGGGGGCGCCGATGGCCTGGCAGCGAGCGTGTGCGAAAAAGCCGAATTGCGCCTGTCATTCGGGACGGCGACCTGGCCGCATCAGCTGGTCCGGATCATGTTGCTGGAGCAACTGTACCGCGCCACGACGATCCTTACCGGCCATCCTTACCACCGGGCGTAAATTTGATGGCTGCCCGCAGGGCACCCCGATTTGGTCGCAATCCACCTCAATAGGTAATCGGCGATGAGCTTGCTGTTCCAGCCTGCGGGCGTAACGTGACACCGATGATTTGCCTTGGGGGATTCGGAAGTTTCGATTTGCGCGCCGCGCTCGTCGCAGGGCTTGGCTTGGCGTTGCCTATCGCACTGATCCCAAGTGCACCGGCGCAAGAGCGGCAAGAGCGGACTGTCGTGCTCGCGCAGAACGACAATGCGAAAAAACTCGACTCCCTCAAGCAGCGTGACGAGGAGCTCAAGTCGGCGCGCGACGAGCAGCGCAAGTCGGCCGAAGCCGAAGCGGCGCTCAAACGGGAGATCGAGCAGATCGGTGACGATCGGCGCAAGCTCAATCAGGACCTGATCGATACAGCTGCCCGCCTGCGTGGCGTCGAAACAAAAATTGCGGCAACACAAGACAGGCTCAAACCGCTAGACGACAACGAACGCATTATTCGCAAGTCGCTCGACGGTCGCCGCGCAGTGATCGGCGAAGTTCTGGCCGCGCTCCAGCGCATCGGGCGACGCCCTCCTCCGGCGCTGATCGCAAGTCCGGAAGATGCGCTGCAGTCGGTACGGACGGCCATGGTGCTCGGCGCCGTGTTGCCCGAAATGCGGCATGAGGTTGAATCGCTTGCAAACGATCTTTCCGAATTGATCGCCGTACGCAAGAAAATTGACGCCGAGCGCGATCAACTCAAGACCGAGTTGGCCTCGCTCGATGGCGAGCGCGCGCGCATGACTGCGCTGGTGGAAGAACGTCAGAAGCAATTGGGAGAACGTGAGAAGGCGCTCGATGCGGAGCGGGCTCGCGCGGGAAACCTTGCCCACCAGGTCGACAATCTCAAAGATTTGATTGCCAAGCTGGAGCAGGGCCTCGACCCGGCCGCCCGCGAGGCGCGCGAGGCGGCCCGCTCGGACAGCCGTCCCGCGCTGTCGGCATTCCGCGATCCCGGCCGCCTCGCGCCGGCCGTGGCCTTTGCGTCATTGCGCGGACAAGTTCCGATTCCGGTTAACGGCGTAAAGTTGAAGGAATTTGGCGCTCCCGACGGCAGTGGCGGGGCTGAAAAGGGGCTTTCCATCGCAACCCGCGCCGGGGCGCAAGTCACCGCGCCGGCCGATGGCTGGGTGGTATATGCCGGTCCATTCCGGTCATACGGCCAACTCTTGATACTTAATGTCGGCGGCGGGTATCATGTCTTGCTCGCTGGGATGGATCGGATATCAGTTGATCTCGGGCAGTTCGTACTGACCGGGGAACCCGTTGCAGTAATGGGAAACGGCTCCCATATCGCCGCTATCCTCGCGACTGGTTCCAGCCAACCGGTGCTCTACGTTGAGTTTCGTAAGGACGGGGTTCCCGTCGATCCAGGCCCATGGTGGGCAGCTGGCGAAGGCGAAAAGGTTCGCGGATGATGCGCAAGACCTCACTCATTCTACTCGGCGCGGCGGTGGGAGCGGCAATGACGCTGCTCGCAGTTCAGCCCCGCATAGTTCTCGTTGGCGCGACAGCCAAGGCAGCGGCGGCGGATACCTACCGGCAGCTCAACCTGTTCGGTGACGTATTCGAGCGCGTGCGGGCCGACTATGTCGAGAAGCCGGATGACGGCAAGCTGATCGAAACTGCGATCAACGGCATGCTGGCCGGGCTTGATCCGCACTCAAGTTATATGGACGCCAAGAGCTTTCGCGACATGCAGGTGCAGACCCGCGGCGAATTTGGCGGGCTCGGCATCGAAGTGACCATGGAAGATGGCCTGATCAAGGTCGTGGCGCCGATCGACGATACGCCTGCGGCAAAAGCCGGCGTCATGGCGAATGACATCATCACCAGGCTCGACGATGAGCAGGTGCAAGGACTCACCTTGAATCAAGCCGTCGAGAAGATGCGCGGACCGGTGAACACTAAGATCAAGCTCACCATCATGCGCAAAGGCCAGGACAAGCCGGTCGAAGTATCGATCACCCGCGACGTCATCCGGGTGCGCTCAGTGCGCTCGCAGACCGAAGGTGACGACGTTGGATATATTCGGCTCACCCAATTCAATGAACAGACCACCGAAGGACTGAAGAAGGCGATCACCGACATCAGTGCGAAGATCTCCGACGACAAACTCAAAGGTTACGTTCTCGACCTGCGCAACAATCCGGGCGGCCTGCTCGATCAGGCGATCTCGGTATCGGACGCCTTCCTGCAAAAGGGCGAGATCGTATCTACGCGTGGCCGCAACGCAGAAGAAACTCAGCGATTCAATGCGCGACCGGGCGATCTGACAAAAAACAAACCGCTGATCATTTTGATCAATGGCGGCTCGGCCTCTGCATCTGAAATTGTCGCCGGCGCGCTGCAGGATCACAAGCGGGCCACCGTTGTCGGCACCCGTTCGTTCGGCAAGGGCTCGGTGCAAACGATTATTCCGCTCGGCTCCGGCAATGGCGCGCTACGGCTGACGACGGCGCGCTACTTTACGCCGTCGGGCCGTTCGATCCAGGCGAAAGGCATCTCGCCTGACATCGAGGTCCTTCAGGATGTGCCGGAGGACCTCAAGGCAAAGACCGATACCAAAGGCGAAGCCTCGTTGCGCGGGCACCTTAAGGGCGATGAAGGCAAAGAGCAGACCGGCTCGCAATCCTACATTCCGCCGGAGGCCAAGAACGACAAGGCGCTCAACATGGCGCTCGATCTCCTGCGCGGAACCCAGGTGAATTCGGCGTTCCCGCCGAACGCCAAGGCGCCGATACCGAACTAAGCGCAAACGGGACTAGGGATGATGTTACGGGGCGGCCGAGAGGCCGCCCCGATCGTTTTGGCCCCTCGGGGCAACGAACGGCACGCCTGGACCGGTATGCGGCGAGCAATCCCCAGAGTGTAAACGTCGCGTGCTAGACTTTCCCGATGATTCGCGAGGATTCTGCGCGGTGGCACCGGACGATCTAAACGCTCCCCTCGGCCAGAAGAACAAACAAAAGCGGTTGCCGAATCTCCCCGTTACCGCGCCACAATTGCTGGCCGGGGTACTGGGGCTGTCCGGGCTTGTCGTGGTCGCATGGGCGGTTTTCGTCAGAGATCCGCTGGGCGGCCAGCCGGTGGCGGTCGTGGCAACAAACCAGCCGGCGACGACGCAAGCCGAACGGGATGGCGACAAGGACGGCAAGCAACATGCGCGCCATGACGGGCCGCCGGCCGGCACAGCTGATGCCGCGGCGACTCCATCGCCACCGCCCGGATCGAGGATCGTCACCATCATCGACGGTTCCAGCGGAGCAAGGCAGCAGGTCACGATTCCCGGCAATGCAAGTGGATCAAACGCGTTGCTCGATCCCAAGCTGCTCGAGACCACGCGCCACGGCGCAATTCCGAAGATCGGACCTGACGGCACTCGCCCATCGGTCCGCTATGCGCAACCGCGCCAGGTTCCCCCGAACAAAAAGGATTTGCCTGTTATTGCCATTGTCGTTGGCGGGCTTGGCATCAGCGCTTCCGGCACGGCCGATGCTTTCGCGAAGCTGCCAGCAACAGTAACTTTCGCTCTGGCGCCGTATGGCGCCGATCTTGAAAAGCTCGCCGAGCACGCCCGCTCCGACCAGCACGAGGTGCTGCTGCAGGTCCCGATGGAGCCTTTCGACTATCCGGACAATGACCCCGGCCCGCAAACACTGCTGGCCTCGCTTACCTCGGAACAGAATATTGACCGGTTGCATTGGTTGATGAGCCGTTTTCAGGGTTATGTCGGTCTCATGAGTTACATGGGCGCGCGCTTCACCGCGTCCGAGCAAGCACTGGCGCCGGTGCTGCAGGACGCAGCCAGACGCGGACTTATATTTGTAGACGACGGCTCATCGTCCCGCAGCATTGCCGGCCAGCTTGCCGGCAGCCACAACCTGCCCTTTGCGAAGGCCGATCTCGTCCTCGATACCGTCCCGACACCGGTCGAGATCGATCGCGCGCTTGCGCGCCTCGAAATGAAAGCGCGTGAAAGCGGGACAGCCGTCGGATTTGCCACTGCGCAGCCGGCGACCATCGCGCGCATTGCCGAGTGGGCGAAGAAAGCGGAAGGGCGAGGCTTCCTCCTGGAGCCGATTAGCATGGTGGCGATCAAGGCAAAGTCGTCGTAACGTCATTCATGAGCGCAAGAAATGCGCGCCTGAAATGACGGAGCGCAAATGCCCCATCACGAATCGCTGCCGTACCGGCCTTGCGCCGGCATGATGGTGCTCAACCGGGCCGGACTCGTTTTCGTCGGGCGACGTACGGACGGTCCTGAACACGTCGATGCGACACATGTCTGGCAGATGCCGCAGGGCGGCATCGATGAAGATGAAGATCCTTACAAGGCGGCGCTTCGCGAACTGCACGAAGAAACCAGCATTCGCTCCGTGCAGAAACTCGGTGAGATTGCCGAATGGCTGATCTACGATCTTCCGAGCGAGGTCGCGAAACAGGCTTGGGGCGGAAAATATCGTGGCCAGAAACAGAAATGGTATGCTCTGCGCTTCACCGGCAGTGACGGCGAGATCGATATCGCCCAGCCCGGCGGCGGCCACAAACCCGAATTCGTCGAGTGGCGGTGGGTGGCAATGCAGGAATTGCCGGATCTGGTGATACCGTTCAAACGGCGCACCTACGAACGTGTCGTCAGGGAATTTGAACGGTTCGCGCGTTGAAGCGCGACAGCGCTAATGCATCGCCGTGCCGGTCAGGTGCCGGTCGACTTCCTTGAAATGATCGAGCTGCGTAATCAGCTTGTCGACCTCGGAACCCGGTTCCAACTTCGCGATACGGCTCTCCAGCTCGCCGATGCGAGTCGCGATCGTTGTGCGGTCGAAATCCTCTACTGCTTCGGCCACGTCGGCCAGCACGGTCAGGCCTTCCGCTGACACTTCGGCGAAGCCGCCGAGCACGACGATTTTCTGCGCACCGCCGGCGCCGTGTACGGTCAGGATACCCGGACGCAGCGTCGTGACCATCGGCGCATGCTGGGCAAGCACGCCAAATTCGCCCTCGGCGCCAGGAACATCGACCTGTTCCACTTCGCCGGAAAAAAGCAGCTTTTGCGGCGAAACCAGTTCGAAATGGAAATTGGCCATGACGCGCTATTGTCCTCGGCTCAAGCCGCTTCCGCCGCGAGCTTCTTGCCCTTTTCGACTGCCTCTTCGATGGTGCCAACCATGTAGAAGGCAGCTTCCGGCAGGTGGTCATACTTGCCGTCGCACAGGCCTTTGAAGCCCTTGATGGTGTCGGCAAGGTCAACGAGTTTTCCGGGCGAACCGGTAAACACCTCGGCTACATGGAACGGCTGCGACAGGAAGCGCTCGATCTTGCGGGCGCGCGCGACCGTGGTCTTGTCGTCTTCCGAAAGCTCGTCCATGCCAAGAATGGCGATGATGTCCTGCAGCGCTTTGTAGCGCTGAAGGATCTGCTGGACCTGCCGGGCCACCGCATAATGTTCTTCGC
The DNA here is from genome assembly GCA_963762485.1 of uncultured Pseudomonadota bacterium. Taxonomy (GTDB): domain Bacteria; phylum Pseudomonadota; class Alphaproteobacteria; order Rhizobiales; family Xanthobacteraceae; genus Pseudolabrys. The sequence continues at coordinate 174,517 of CAVXLE010000006.1, forward strand.
CAACGACCAGTGGCGACAGCATGCGCGACGTGGAGTCGAGCGGGTCCACCGCCGGATAGATGCCCTTGGCGGCGATGTCGCGCGATAGCACGGTGGTGGCGTCGAGATGCGCGAACGAGGTCGCCGGTGCAGGGTCGGTCAGGTCGTCGGCGGGCACGTAGATCGCCTGCACCGATGTTACCGAACCTTTCGTCGTGGTTGTGATGCGCTCCTGCAGCGCACCCATGTCGGTGGCCAGCGTCGGCTGATAACCGACCGCCGAAGGAATACGGCCGAGCAGCGCCGACACTTCCGAGCCGGCCTGTGTGAAGCGGAAGATGTTGTCGACGAAGAAGAGCACGTCCTGGCCCTGATCGCGGAAGTGTTCCGCCACCGTCAGTCCGGAAAGACCGACACGGGCACGCGCGCCCGGCGGCTCGTTCATCTGGCCGTACACCAGCGCGCACTTGGAGCCCTCGACCGACCCCTTGTGCGGATCCTTGTTGACGCCTGACTCGATCATCTCGTGATAGAGGTCATTGCCTTCACGGGTGCGCTCGCCCACGCCGGCGAACACCGAGTAGCCGCCGTGCGCCTTGGCGACGTTGTTGATCAGTTCCATGATCAGCACGGTCTTGCCGACACCGGCGCCGCCGAACAGCCCGATCTTGCCGCCCTTGGCATAAGGCGCGAGCAGATCGACCACCTTGATGCCGGTCACCAGGATCTGCGCTTCGGTAGACTGGTCGGTGTAGGTCGGTGCTTCCTGATGGATTGCGCGCTTGGCCTTGGCGTTGACCGGACCTGCCTCATCAACCGGGTCGCCGATTACATTGATGATGCGACCGAGCAATTCCGGCCCGACCGGCACCGAAATCGGCTGACCGGTATCGGTGACTTCCTGCCCGCGCACCAGGCCCTCGGATGAATCCATCGCGATGGTGCGCACCGTCGACTCTCCGAGATGCTGCGCGACTTCCAACACCAGACGGTTGCCGCCGTTCGTCGTCTCGAGTGCGTTCAAGATCGCCGGCAGGTGCGTTTCGAACTGCACGTCGACGACGGCGCCGATGACTTGCGTGATTTTTCCGACTGCGTTGGGTGTAGCCATGTCGTCCTCGTTGCAGAATTAAAGCGCCTCGGCGCCGGAGATGATCTCGATCAGCTCCTTGGTGATCATCGCCTGGCGGGTACGATTATAGGTCAGTGTCTGCTTGCGGATCATCTCGCCGGCATTGCGGGTGGCATTATCCATCGCGCTCATGCGCGCGCCCTGCTCGGAGGCGGCATTTTCCAGAAGCGCGCGGAATATCTGCACAGACAGATTGCGCGGTAACAACTCGGCGAGGATTTCTTCCTCCTCCGGCTCGTATTCGTAGGACGCGGCCGGGCCAGTCTCGGCGGGCTTTTCGAACACCGGTGGAATGATCTGTTGCGCAGTCGGAATCTGCGCGATCACCGACTTGAAGCGCGAGAAGAACAGGGTGCAGACGTCGAAGGCGCCCTGATCGAAAAGCGCAATGATCTTCTTCGGCGACCATGTCGGCCTGTTCGAAGCCGATGGTACGCACGCCGCGCAGCTCGATCGTCTCGATGATCTGTTTGCTGTAGAGCCGGCGCAGCTGGTCATAGCCTTTGCGGCCGACGCAAAGAATCTTGACCTCTTTGCCCTCGTTTATCAGGGCATTGGCCTTCTCGCGCGCCAGCCGCACGATCGACGAATTGAACGGGCCGCACAGACCACGTTCGGCGGTGCAGACCACCAGCAGATGCACCTGGTCGCGACCGGTACCGGCAAGCAGCTTGGGCGCGGAATTGCTGCCGGCAACCGCCGACGCGATCGAACCCAGCACCTTGCCCATCCGCTCGGCGTAAGGACGCGCGGCTTCGGCCGCTCCCTGCGCGCGACGCAGCTTCGACGCCGCGACCATTTGCATGGCCTTGGTGATTTTCTGCGTCGCCTTGGTAGCGGCGATGCGAACGCGCATATCCTTGAGGCTGGCCATATCTTCTCAGTCGCCCTAAGCAGAACCGCTTCTCTCTTCCTTCGTCATGCCCGGCCTTGTGTCGGGCATCCACGTTTTCGGTTTTTTCCACGCCGCAAGACGTGGATGGCCGGGACAAGCCCGGCCATGACAGAAATTACGCAAACGTCTTGGCGTAGCCGTCAACCACACCCTTGAGCTTGGCGGCATCGGCATCCGACAAGTCGCCGCTCTTGCGGATGCTGTCGAGCAGATCAGTGTGCTTGCTGCGCAGCAGCGTGAGCAGGCCGCTTTCGAAGGCGCGCACGCGTGCGACGTCGAGCGGGTCGAGATAGCCGTTGACGCCGGCATAGATCACACAGACCTGCTCTTCCATCTTCAGTGGCGAGAATTGCGGCTGCTTGAGGAGCTCGGTCAGTCGCGCGCCGCGATTGAGCAGGCGCTGAGTGGTCGCATCGAGGTCGGAGCCGAATTGCGCGAAGGCGGCCATCTCGCGGTATTGCGCGAGCTCGCCCTTGATGCGGCCGGCCACTTTTTTCATCGCCTTGGTCTGGGCGGCGGAGCCGACGCGCGACACCGAGAGGCCGACGTTCACCGCCGGGCGAATGCCCTGATAGAACAGGTCGGTTTCCAGGAAGATCTGGCCGTCGGTGATCGAAATCACGTTGGTCGGGATGTAGGCCGACACGTCGTTAGCCTGGGTCTCGATCACAGGCAGCGCGGTGAGCGAACCGGCCTTGTTGTCGTCATTCATCTTGGCAGCGCGCTCGAGCAGGCGCGAATGCAGATAGAACACGTCGCCGGGATAGGCTTCGCGGCCCGGCGGACGGCGCAGCAGCAGCGACATCTGACGATAGGCGACGGCCTGCTTGGACAGGTCGTCATAGATGATGACGGCATGCATGCCGTTGTCGCGGAAATATTCGCCCATGGTGCAGCCGGAGAACGGCGCCAGGTACTGCATCGGCGCCGGATCGGAGGCAGTGGCGGCGACGATGATGGAATAATCAAGCGCGCCCTGCTCCTCCAGCACCTTGACGAACTGGGCGACGGTGGAGCGCTTCTGCCCGATGGCAACATAGACGCAGTAGAGCTTGATCTTCTCATCCGGCTGCGCATTCAGCGGCTTCTGATTGAGAATGGTGTCGAGCGCGATGGCGGTCTTGCCGGTCTGACGGTCGCCGATGATCAGCTCACGTTGGCCGCGGCCGATCGGGATCAGCGAGTTGATTGCTTTCAGGCCGGTGGCCATCGGCTCATGCACTGACTTTCGCGGAATGATGCCGGGCGCTTTCACATCGACGCGCGCGCGCTTGTCAGCCTTGATCGGGCCCTTGCCGTCGATCGGATTGCCGAGCGCGTCGACGACGCGGCCGAGCAGGCCCTTGCCGACCGGTACGTCGACGATGGCGCCGGTGCGCTTGACGGTCTGACCTTCCTTGATCTCGCGGTCGTTGCCGAAGATCACGATGCCGACGTTGTCGATTTCGAGGTTCAGCGCCATGCCACGCACGCCGTTCTCGAACTCGACCATTTCGCCGGCCTGCACATTGTCGAGGCCATAAACGCGGGCGATGCCGTCGCCGACGGAGAGCACCTGGCCGACCTCCGAGACTTCGGCTTCCTGGCCGAAGTTCTTGATCTGCTCTTTCAGGATGGCGGAAATTTCTGCGGCGCGGATATCCATCAGCGGGCCTCTTTCATCGCGAACTTGATCGAATTGAGTTTGGTGCGGAGCGAACTGTCGACCATGCGGCTGCCGACCTTGACGATTAGCCCGCCGATGATGGCCGGCTCGATCTTGACGTCGAGGTCGATGTCCTTGCCGCCGGTCACCGACTTGAGCGCGCTTTTGAGCGCGGTGAGATTCACGTCGCTGAGCTTCTCGGCGACGGTGATTTGGGCGGTCACCTCACCCTTGTGGCGGGCGACCAGCGCACGATAACCGCGGATCATGTTGCGCACCGCGAACAGCCGCCGGTTGGTGGTGATGACCCTGAGGAAATTGGCGGCCAGTCCCTTGATGCCGGCCTTGTCGAGAATGGCACCGAGCGCTTTCAGCTGCTCGTCGGCGTCATACACCGGGCTGCGCACCAGCCGATTGAGATCGGCGCTGCCAGCAACGAGCGCATCGAACGTCTCGAGATCTTTCTTGACGGCGTCGACGGCCTTGTTGTCGAGGGCGAGCTCGAAAAGGGCGGTGGCGTATCGGCCAGCCATACCGGAGATGATCGGATCTTCACCTGCCACTTGGGACGCTCGTTGCTATGACTTCATTCACAGGCCGGACGCCGTCGCGGGAAGGCGGCGCAAACTATTGGAATCCAAGAGGGAATTCCGATCTCTGGGGACGTCGCAGAAGCCTGCGGAAACCCCCTGAAATCGAGGGCTAGCTAACACAGCGACGATGGCGGTGCAACACGCGGGCCTGTTCGCCGCAGGCCTCGCGTTGCGGATACATGTACCACTTCGCCCCGGGACAGCCGACAAATTTGCATCGCAGGGATACCTCGCCATGCGAGGACGCGCCCGCTATAGCGGACGCGACGTAAGTTAACGTGCCAATCGCTCGCCCGCCGGGTCCGCAGGGTAATGCCGAAGCCGAAATCGCAAGGCGACGCCGCCGCCACGGCCAAGCTGCTGGTCTTGCTGTTGGCTTTCGCCTGGGGGCTGAACTGGGTCGCGGCGGCCTTTGCACTGCGCGAGATTAGCCCGTGGAGCCTGCGCGTGGCCGGCGCCGGAATCGGCGCCGCTACTCTGTTCGCGGCGGCCATCGTCACTGGCCACAACCTGAGAGTGCCTCGCGGCGAATACATCCATGTCATGGTGGCCGGCTTCTTCAACGTCGCCGCCTTTCAAATTCTCTCAGGCTTCGCGCAGCTGAGCGGGGCGACTACACGCGCCATCATCATCACCTATTCAATGCCGATCTGGACGACGGTCCTGAGCCGCTTCGTGCTCGGTGAGCGGCTAAACGCAATACGCTGGCTCGCATTCGCACTATGCGTCGTCGGAGTAACGGTCCTCTTGTGGCCGCTCTTCGACGCTGGATTCCCGCCTTTTGTTTTTTATTCGCTCGGATGCGCGCTGAGCTGGACCTGCGCAACCGTCTATATCAAATGGGCCAAGGTCGCGATTGAGCCGTTAGCAAATGCTGCATGGCAATTGCTGTTCGGCCTGCTCTTCATCACCGCCGGCACATTCCTGTTTGAAGGCTATCCTCGGCTCTGGCCGGTCCGAAACGAAACAATCCTGGCGGTTCTCTTTGTCGGGCTGTTCGGTGTCGGGCTTGCGCATTTTCTGTGGTGGTCGATCGTCGGACGGCTGCCGACCGTTACGGCGTCGCTCGGTTCGTTGCTGGTGCCGGTGATCGGCGTCAGTGCTTCCGCGCTCATGCTTGGCGAACGCCTGACTGTGCCCGACATCATCGGTTTCGCGATGATTTTTGCCGCTGCCGCCTGCGTATTGTTGCAGCCGAACGTTCGGCACGTCGAGATGCCGGAGTGACGTTCAAAAGAAACTTTGCGGATCGACATCCACCTCCAGCCGCACGTTGCCGCGCGGCTTGGGCGCACGGCTAAGCCATTCGCGCAAATAGACCGACAGATCGAAAGCGCGCGGGGATTTCACCAGCAGCCGGAAGCGATGGCGGCCGCGCACCACCGCAATCGGCGCCTCAGCCGGGCCAAGCACACGAACATGCTCATCCTTCGGCGCGGCATTGGCGAGCGTGCGGCCGTATGCTTCCGCGGCGTGTCTCTCGTTCGCGGTGACGATAAGGCTCGCCAGCCGCCCAAATGGCGGATATCCCGTGCGTTCGCGCTGCTCAATCTCGTTGCTATAGAATGCCTCGCGGTCGCCGGAGATCAGCGCGCGCATCACCGGGTGCTCGGGCTGGTGCGTCTGCAAGTAGCCGAAGCCATGACCCTCCTCGCGACCGGCACGGCCCACCACTTGGTGCAGAAGCTGGAATGTGCGCTCGGCTGCGCGTGGATCGCCGTTGCCCAGCCCCAAGTCGGCGTCGACGATGCCGACCAAGTTAAGCTTGGGGAAATGATGGCCTTTGGCGACGAGTTGCGTGCCAATGATGAGATCAAAGCGCCCTTCCGCCACGTCGTCGAGCTCCTGCCGCAGGCGTTCGACCGACTCGACCAGATCGCTCGACAGCACAAGAATACGGGCTTGCGGAAACAGTTCGGCCGCCTCCTGTTCGAGACGCTCCACGCCCGGCCCAACCGCCGCAAAACTTTCGGTCGCGTGACAGTTCGAGCATTCCGCCGGCGGCGGCATGGAAAATCCGCAGTGATGGCAGACCAACCGCCGCTTGAAGCGATGATCGACCAGCCAGGCATCGCAATTCGGACATTGCAGACGGAACCCACAAGACCGGCATAACGTGAGCGGCGCATAGCCACGGCGATTGAGAAACAGCAGCGCCTGCGCACCGCGGGTGAGCGATACCGCCACCGCCTCAGCAAGCCGCGGCGAGATAAAGCGGCCGCGCGGCGGTCCCTCGCGGCGCATATCGATCGGCTCGATTGAAGGCAGGTGCGCGCCACCGAAACGTTCCGGCAAATGCACATGCCGGTAGCGCCCGCGGCGCGCATTGACTTCCGATTCGACTGAAGGCGTCGCAGACGCGAGCACCACTGGAATTTTCGCGATCGAGCCGCGCACCACCGCCATGTCGCGGGCATGGTAGTGCGCGCCGTCCTCCTGCTTGTAGGCAGGGTCATGCTCTTCATCGATGACAATGAGCCCGAGATCGGCGTAAGGCAGGAACAGCGCCGAACGCGCGCCGACGATCACGGGCACCTCGTTTGCCGCGACCGCGGCCCACGTACGTGCACGCTTGCGGGGCGAAAGCTGCGAATGCCATTCCGCAGGCCGGGTGCCGAAGCGGTCGGAAAAGCGGTCGAGAAATTGCGCGGTGAGCGCAATTTCAGGCATCAGGATCATGGTCTGCCGCTTGCGCCGAATATTTTCGGCGACCGCCTCGAAATAGACCTCCGTTTTGCCGGAGCCGGTGACCCCGTCCAGCAATGTGACCGTGTAACCGCCTTGTGCGACCGTTGTCCGCAAAGTATCGGCGGCCGCAAGTTGGGCCAGCGAAAATTCCGGTTTGCGGAAATCGGGGTCTGGTTGCGATACGACCGGCTCAGGCGGCAGCACGACCGTTTCGAGCGTGCCTTCGTCGATCAGCCCGTCGATGACACCGGCGCTGACGCCCGCTTCCTGCGCGGCCTCGCCTTTTGAACGCACGAGACCATCGGCGAAAAAGTGAAGCGCGCGCGCTCGGGCAGCGGTCATGCGAGCGGGCGCGGGTCCTGCGAGCCGTACACCGACACGCTCGCGCGCGGGGCCGAGATGCTCACCCATGCGCAACGCCATGCGCAGAACCATGCCGCGCGAGGCGAGCGTGTAGCCGGAAACCCAGTCGACAAACTGACGGAGTTCCGCTTTCAGCGGCGGCACATCGAGCTTTTCGTCGACGTCCTTCAGGCGATTGTGCAGGCGCGGGTTTGGATCGGGATTATCGGCCCAGACGACACCCATGCATTCGCGCGCACCGAGTGGCACGGCCACCAGATCTCCAGGCGTGAGATCGAGACCCGCCGGCACCCGGTAGGAATAGGTCTGATCAAGTGCGACCGGAACAAGAATATCGACAACCCGGGTATTCATGCGCTTGGTCTGGCCAATTCCGCGGCTTTAAGGAAGGGTGAAGAAAGCGGTGTCACTCTTTTCGGCATGGGTGAACTTGACGCCAGTCCCGACGTTTCCGCCGAAATTACCCGCTGGCTTGGCTATCTCGGCGCCGAACGGCGCATGTCGGCAAAAACGCTCGACGCTTACCAACGCGACGTGTCGCAGTTTCTCGGTTTCCTGGCCGAACATCTCGGCGGGGCGCCCACACTCAAGCAATTGGCGAAACTCACACCGGCCGACGTACGCGCCTTCATGGCGGCGCGGCGCAGCGATGGGGCCGGCAATCGCTCGTTGATGCGCACGCTCGCTGGCTGCCGCTCGTTCGCACGCTTTCTGGAGCGTAATGGCAAGGGCAAAGTTGCGGCACTCGCCGCCGTACGCACGCCTAAATTGCCCAGAACCTTGCCGAAGCCGCTGGCAGCTTCGGCCGCCGTACAAGTCACCAACATTGAACTGCGCGAAGGCGAAACACGCGAGCCATGGATCATCGCGCGCGACGCAGCGGTGCTTGCTCTGCTGTACGGGTCGGGCCTTCGCATTTCGGAGGCGCTCGGCCTGAAGCGCGGTGACTGTGCCGGGAACGTCGATGCCCTTACAGTCGCCGGCAAAGGCAACAAGACACGCATGGTGCCGTTGCTTCCGCAAGTCGCCAAATTGATCGCTGATTATGTTGCGCTTTGCCCCTCCGATCTTCCGCCCGACGGGCCGCTTTTCATCGGCGCGCGCGGCGGAGCCCTCTCTCCCCGCGTCGTGCAACTGGCAATGGCGCGGCTGCGCGGAGCGCTCGGTCTGCCCGACAGCGCGACACCACATGCGCTGCGCCATTCCTTCGCAACTCATCTGCTGGCGCGCGGCGGTGACCTACGCTCCATCCAGGAACTGCTCGGTCACGCCTCACTTTCAACGACGCAAATCTACACCGCAGTCGACGCCGAGCGATTGCTGGAAGTCTATGCGAGCGCGCATCCGCGGGCCTAGCACACCCTCTTGCACGCGGTCGCCTTTACGATCATCGTGGCGCCAAAGCAGCCGGAGGGGGCCAAAGGGGCGATGAGCGCACACGAAAATCTTGAGCACGCCGAACATGCCGAGCACGCGGCGCATTCCAACAAAAAGATTGCATTACTGATCGCGGTGCTGGCGCTGTTCCTCGCGTTTTCCGAAACGCTGGGCAAGAGCTCGCAGACATCCGCAATCACTTACAACGTCGCCGCCAGCGATCTGTGGTCGTTTTTTCAGGCCAAGACGATCCGCATGACCGTTCTGACCACGGCGGCAGAGCAGATTCAGCTGGAAGCCGACCGTACAACTGACGCGGATGCCAAGGCGAGATTGCTCAAGTCGATCGACGGCTGGAAAAAGACTGCGGCTCGTTACAATGATGAACCGGAAACCAAGGAAGGCCGCAAGCAATTGGCCGAGCGCGCCAAAGAAGCCGAGGAAAAGCGGGAGCTCGCGCTGGCACGCTACCATCAATACGAATTCGCCTCTGCCGCATTCCAGATCGGAATCGTGTTGGCCTCGGCCGAAGTCATCACCGGTATCGCCGCGCTGGGCTGGTTGTCCGGACTTCTCGGCGTCTTTGGCCTAGGCTTCATGGCGCTCGGCCTATGGGCGCCGCACGCACTGCACTTGGCTTGATGCGGTGCGCGCAGGAAAACTGACTACGCTGGATTGTTGCGATAAGCGCGGCGGCGCAGGCGCAAGAACAGTCGCAAGAAACGCCCGGCGCGCTGCGGTTTCAACAGCCGTGTCAACCGCCGCACCCGTTGGCGCACCGGTTCGGTGATCTCGTGCGACCAGCCGCGCAGCCACATGAACCAGTCGTACATCCGGTGGAACCAAGGTATCTGCAACAACTTGCTGCGCGTAACGTCGAACACAAAAGCGGTCACGCCGACACCAAGGATTTTCGCAAAGAGCAACGCCAGGATCACGCCGAGCCAGCCTTGCGTGGCGATGACGTAAACTTCGAGGAATTTCAGGGGCAGCAAGACAACGACGAGCGGGACGATGAAAACCACGAGCGCAGCATAAGGCGGCAGGTTTTCAATAATACGTGCGAGACTGACTTTGACCCTGCCCCAGGGAACGAGGTTGACGATGCGCGCGACGATTGGCTCGAGGTGGTCCCAAAGCCACGCTTCAAGCAGGAACAGAAGGGCGAGAATAACCCAAAAGGGGCGAAGGAAATTGTGGCGCATACGATACTAAATAGTAGCGCCGCAGCCCGCCGCAAATAAGGCAAAACAGCGCCATTTCCGCGCGCGCGACGCTACGTCCGCACCCTGCCGCCGTCTACATTCAGCGTCTGCCCCGTAATGAAAGCGGCATCATCGCTGGTGAGGAACGACACGGCGCCAACCAGATCATCGGGAACTTCAACGCGTTTGATCGCCTGCATCTGGGCGACAGCATTGAATTCATCATCCATTGTGGCAAACCCGGCGCGCGGCGCGCGTGCCAGTGTGCCGGGCGAGCGGGTGAGTCCCGGCGCTATCGCGTTCACCGTAATGCCGTCGCCCGCGAGATCGCTGGCAAGCGCGCGGGTGAAACCGACAATGCCGCCCTTGCTCGCCACGTAATGCGCAAAGCCCGTGACCACCGAACCAAGCGTGCTCGAGGCCATGTTGACGATGCGGCCCCATTTGCGTGCGCGCATGCCGGGAACGAAGGCGGCGCTCACGAGAAAGGTACTATCGAGATTGGTCGACAGCACCTTGCGCCAGTCGGCGAAGGTCATTTCGGGGAAATTCTTCTGCGGGAAAATGCCGGCGCAATTCACCACGATGTCGACGTGGCTGAACTTGGCGTTCACCTGCTTGGCCATGGCGGCGACCGACTCTTCCGACGACACGTCGCACTTGATGTAAATCGCCTGGCGGCCCGCGGCTTCCACCAGCTTCACGGTGTCCTTGCCATCCGCGAGATCGACGATCGCGACGTGTACACCGTCTTCGGCTAACCGTTTCGCGAAAGCCTGCCCAATGCCGTTGGCGCCACCGGTGATAACTGCGACTTTGTCTTTGTGGCCTCTGGCCATTCGATTTCCCCCTGCGAAAATTGTTTGCGAGCGTTGAACCTATAATTTGTCATCAGCGGGTCGCGTGCAAGCGCGCGTCTCGGTAGTGCAGCTTCGGACGGCACTGTGCCTTTCTAAGCGAGATGGCCGGGGCATGCCCGGCCATGACAGACATAACACGAAATATCGCTTTGCTTGGGTCGCGCGCTAAATATGAATCGCGCGCTTGCCGACCGCCATCGCCGCCTCTTTCACCGCTTCCGGCAGCGTCGGATGCGCGTGACACGTGCGGGCGATGTCTTCGGCGGACGCACCGAATTCCATCGCGATGGCAGCCTCAGCGATCATGTTACCGGCGTCGGCGCAGATCAGTTGCACGCCGAGCACGCGGTCAGTTTTTGCATCAGCAAGGATTTTCACAAAACCGTCGGTGGTGAGGTTCACCTTCGCGCGGCCGTTGGCGGTGAAGGGAAACTTCCCAACATTGTAGTTGATGCCGGCGGTCTTCAGATCTTCCTCGGATTTTCCGACTGTTGCGATCTCCGGATAGGTATAGACCACATTCGGAATGGCATCGTAGTTCACGTGTCCCGCTTCTCCGACCAGAATTTCGGCAACTGCCACGCCCTCATCCTCGGCCTTATGGGCCAGCATTGGACCGGCGATAACGTCACCGACGGCCCAGATGCCGGGCACGCTGGTCGCGTAATAATGATCGACAACAACGCGGCCCCGGTCATCGAGCTTCACGCCGATTTCCTTAAGGCCCAGGCCTTCCGTGTAAGGCACGCGGCCAATGGCCACGAGCACTACGTCGGCCTCGATGGTTTCCGCCGCACCGCCTTTTGCGGGCTCGATCGTTGCCTTCAGCCGCTTGCCGGATGAATCGACCGCCGTCACCTTCGATGACAGCTTGAAGGCCATGCCCTGCTTCTCGAACAGGCGCTGCGCCTGTCGGCGCACGTCGCCGTCCATACCGGGTAACACGCCATCGAGAAATTCAACGACGGTCACCTGCGCGCCCAGCCTGCGCCAGACCGAGCCCAGTTCGAGCCCGATGACGCCAGCGCCGACGACGAGTAAATGTTGCGGAACCTCGGGCAACGACAAAGCTCCCGTCGATGAAACGATGCGCTTCTCGTCGATCTCGATCCCTCTCAAGCGCGCCACATCGGAGCCAGTGGCAACAACGATGGATTTGGCGTCAAGCGTTTGCGTCTTGCCGTCGGTGCTTCTCACTTCGACTTTGCCGGGGGCGGCAAGACGCCCGGTACCGAAGAAAGAATCGACCTTGTTTTTCTTGAGCAGAAACTCAACGCCCTTCACGTTGCCATCGACCCCCTGATCCTTGAACGCCATCATGGCCTTGAGGTCGAGCTTGGGCGAGGCAACGCCTATGCCCATCTTGCCGAAGCTGTGGCCGGCTTCCTCGAATAATTCCGACGCATGCAACAGCGCTTTCGATGGAATGCAGCCGATATTCAGGCAGGTGCCGCCGAAAGTAGAGCGTTTCTCCACGACCGCGGTTTTCAGCCCGAGCTGCGCCGCGCGAATGGCGCAGACATAACCGCCGGGGCCAGTGCCGATGACGATGAGATCGTAGGCCATTGGCTTATAAATCCAGCACGACCCGTGCCGGATCCTCCAAGCCTTCCTTCACCCGCACCAGGAAGGTGACCGCCTCGCGGCCGTCGACGATGCGGTGATCGTAGGAGAGCGCGAGGTACATCATCGGCCGCGCCTCGATCTTGCCGCCATGCACCACCGGCCGCTCTTGAATTTTGTGCATGCCGAGAATGCCGGATTGTGGCGCATTCAGGATTGGCGTCGACATCAATGAGCCGTACACGCCACCGTTCGAGATCGTGAAGGTGCCGCCCTGCATTTCCTCGATCTTGAGCTGCCCGTCTCTCGCGCGTCGGCCGAATTCGGAAATCGTTTTTTCAATCTGTGCAAGCGACATAGCATCGGCATCACGCACGACCGGCACGACCAAACCCTTCTCGGTGCCAACAGCGACACCGATGTGATAATAATTCTTGTAGACGATATCTGCGCCATCGATCTCGGCGTTGACAGCGGGAATTTCTTTCAGGGCCTGAATGCAGGCGCGCACAAAGAAGCCCATGAAGCCCAGCTTCACGCCGTGCTTCTTCTCGAAGATATCCTTGTATTGATTGCGCATGTGCATCACCGCACTCATGTCGACCTCGTTGAAGGTCGTGAGCATAGCGGCGGTGTTCTGCGCATCCTTCAGCCGCCGCGCGATAGTCTGACGCAGCCGCGTCATGTGCACGCGCTCTTCACGCGTGGCATCGTCGGCCGGTGACGGCGCACGCATCTGCACCGGTGCGGAAACCGGCGTCGGCGCCGCCGCGGCGCGTTCGATCGCCGCAATCATATCGCCTTTTGTGACCTGCCCGTGCATGCCACTGCCCGCGATTTTCGAAGGGTCGACACCGCTTTCCGCGACCATCTTGCGGACCGAAGGCGGCATCGGCATTTCGATCGGCCTTGCGGGGGCAGCCGGTGCGGGCTTGGGCGCCTCTACGGCTTTGGCCACGGCGGGTGCAGCAGCTTTCGGTGCCGCGCCGGCGCCTTCCTTGATTTGTCCTAACAACGCGCCGACGGCGACGGTATCGCCGTTCTTGAATGCAACGTCGGACAGAACGCCAGCCGCGGGTGCAGGCACTTCCAGCGTGACCTTGTCGGTCTCTAGCTCGACCAGCGGCTCGTCCACCGCCACCGCATCGCCCGGCTGCTTGAACCATTTGCCGACGGTCGCTTCGGTGACCGATTCGCCGAGGGTGGGCACGCGAATGTCAGCCATGACCTGCTTCCTTTGTCGTCATAGCCTAACCGGCATGACGCAATACGAGTTTATCGAAGAGCCTCGTCGAGGAATTGCTTGAGCTGCGCCAGGTGCTTCGACATTTGCCCTACCGCAGTCGAGGCCGATGCCGGACGTCCCGCGTAGCGAACGGTACGGTGCTTCGCACCGATCTGGTTGAGGATCCATTGCAGAAACACATCGACGAAGAACCAGGCGCCCATATTGCGCGGCTCTTCCTGACACCACACGATTTCCGCCTGTTTGAAGCGAGAGAGTTCGGCAACCAACGCCTTGGTCGGGAACGGGTAGAGCTGCTCGAGGCGCAGGATGTAAATATCGTCGACACCGCGCTTCTCGCGCTCTTCGTAAAGGTCGTAATAGACCTTGCCCGAACAGAGGACGACTCGGCGAATCTTTTCATCGGCGACGAGCTTGATCTTCTCGTTGCGCAGGAGTTGCGCATCGTCCCACAGGAGACGATGGAACGAGGTGCCGTTCGTAAATTCATCGAGCCGCGATACCGCGCGCTTGTGGCGCAGCAGGCTCTTCGGCGTCATCAGGATCAGCGGCTTGCGGATTTCGCGCTTCAGCTGGCGGCGCAAGGCGTGGAAGTAGTTCGCCGGCGTCGTCGGGTTGGCCACCTGCATGTTGTCTTCGGCGCACATTTGCAGAAAGCGTTCGAGCCGTGCCGAAGAATGCTCGGGCCCCTGCCCTTCGTATCCGTGCGGCAGCAGGCAGACGAGACCTGACATGCGCAGCCATTTGCGCTCACCAGACGAAATGAACTGGTCAAACACGACCTGTGCACCATTGGCGAAATCGCCGAATTGCGCTTCCCATAAGGTCAGAGCGTTCGGCTCCGCAGTGGAATAGCCGTATTCGAAGCCGAGCACAGCCTCTTCCGACAGGCTCGAATTGAGCACCTCGAAACGTGCCTGGTTCTCGCCGAGGTGGTTGAACGGCGTGTGGCGCTCTTCGGTATTCTGATCGAACAGCACCGAGTGGCGTTGCGAGAAGGTGCCGCGCTCGCTGTCCTGACCCGACAGGCGCACCGGATGGCCTTCCTTCAGCAGGGAGCAGAAGGCGAGCGCCTCAGCCGTCGCCCAATCGATGCCATCGCCTGTCTGGATCGCCTTGGCGCGGTTATCGAGGAAACGCTGGATCGTCTTATGGACCTGGAAATCCGGCGGGACCACCGTGATCTTCTTGCCAATCCCGCGCAGCGTTTCGACCGCAACGCCGGTATTGCCGCGGCGCGGGTCCTCGACCTCACGCGCCGCCTTCAGGCCGGCCCAGCGGCCGTCGAGCCAGTCGGCCTTGTTCGGCTTGTAGCCTTGCGCCGCCTCGAATTCGGCGTCGAGCCGCGCGCGCCAGTCGCCACGCATCTTGGCGACCTCGCCCTCGGTGACGATACCCTCGCCGATCAATTTCTTGCTGTAGATTTCCAGCACGCTCGGATGCGCGCGGATCTTCTTGTACATCAGCGGCTGCGTGAACGAAGGCTCGTCGCCTTCGTTGTGGCCGAAGCGCCGGTAGCAGAACATGTCGATGACGACCGGCTGCTGGAATTTCATCCGGTACTCGGTCGCGACTTTCGCCGCAAACACCACCGCTTCCGGATCGTCGCCATTCACGTGGAAGATCAACGCCTCGATCATTTTGGCGACGTCGGACGGATAAGGCGACGAACGCGAATAGCGCGGGTACGTCGTGAAGCCGATCTGGTTGTTGACGATAAAATGGATGCTGCCGCCGGTACGGTAGCCTTTCAGGCCCGACAGGCCGAAGCATTCCGCCACCACGCCCTGACCGGCGAAGGCGGCATCGCCGTGCATTAACAGTGGCATCACCATGGTGCGCTCGTCGGGCTTCGCATGGTGTTGATCCTGCTTGGCGCGCACCTTGCCGAGCGTGACCGGGTCGACGATTTCCAGATGTGACGGATTCGGCGTCAGCGAGAGATGCACCTTGTTGTTGTCGAACTCGCGGTCCGACGAAGCGCCCAGGTGATACTTCACGTCGCCGGAACCCTCGATTTCATCCGGCGTTGCCGATCCGCCCTTGAACTCGTGGAACAGCGCGCGGTGCGGCTTGCCCATCACCTGCGTGAGCACGTTCAAGCGGCCGCGATGCGGCATGCCGATGCAAATTTCCTTAACGCCAAGATTGCCGCCGCGCTTGATGATCTGCTCAAGCGCAGGGATCAGGGATTCGGCGCCGTCGAGGCCGAAGCGCTTGGTGCCCGTGAACTTCACGTCGCAGAAATTTTCGAAGCCTTCGGACTCGACTAACTTGTTGAGGATCGCGCGCTTGCCTTCGCGCGTGAAGGTGATCTCCTTGTCGCGTCCCTCGATGCGTTCCTGGATCCAGCTTTTCTGTGCAGCGTTGGAGATGTGCATGAACTCAACGCCGAGCGTCTGGCAATACGTGCGGCGCAGGATGGCGACGATCTCGCGCATCGACGCGAATTCAAGGCCGAGCACCTTATCCAGAAAAATTTTGCGATCGAGATCGCCTTCCGTGAAGCCGTAGGAACGCGGGTCGAGCTCCTCTTCATTTTTCTCCGGCTCGAGCGCGAGCGGGTCGAGCTTGGCGTGGAAATGGCCGCGAATGCGATAGGCGCGGATCAGCATCAGCGCGTGGATGGAGTCGCGCGTGGCTTGCATCACATCGGCGGATGAAAGCGCGACACCCTTCGCCTGCGCCGCTGCAGAAATCTTCTCGCCGATCTTCTTTTCCGTCTCCGCCCATTGGCCGTCGAGTGCGGCCACCAGATCGCCATTCGGGCGCACAGGCCAGTTCGGCTTCGTCCAGGAAGCGCCACGGGCACTTTTGACAACGTCGGACTTCTCGTCCTTGAGGCTCTGGAAAAACGCGCGCCATTCAGCGTCGACCGCTGCAGGGTCGGCTTCGTATCTGGCGTAGAGGTCTTCGATGTAGGCGGCATTGCCGCCGTAGAGGAATGAGGTGTTGGCGAAGATGGCGTTGGCGTCCTGGCGGGACATGGCGGTCTAAATCCTTACGCAGCCTGAAAAATCCGCGCGTTTCCGGCCGCAATAGCACGAATGGCGAGCGGCCGGCCGGTTTCGCTGTTTTAACTCTATTTATGACGACTGTAAGTCTACGAAAGACCTAAGCACTGAATCAGGATTTCAAAACTTCCACCAGCGTCTTCCCGATACGGGCCGGGGACGGTGATACCTTAATCCCAGCGGATTCCATTGCCGCAATTTTAGACTCAGCATCGCCCTTGCCGCCGGAGATGATCGCGCCGGCATGGCCCATGCGCCGGCCCGGTGGCGCCGTCCGCCCGGCGATGAATCCGACCATAGGTTTCTTGCGGCCGCGCTTGGCTTCGTCCTTGAGGAATTGCGCCGCGTCCTCTTCGGCCGAGCCGCCGATCTCGCCGATCATGACGATCGACTCGGTCTTTGGATCTGCCAGGAACATCTCCAGCACCGCGATGAATTCGGTGCCTTTGACCGGGTCGCCGCCAATCCCGACAGCGGTCGTCTGGCCGAGGTTTTCCCGGCTGGTCTGGAAAACAGCCTCGTAGGTGAGCGTGCCAGAGCGCGAGACAATGCCGACCTTACCCGGCTTGAAGATGTTGCCGGGCATGATGCCGATCTTGCATTCACCCGCTGTCATTACGCCCGGGCAGTTCGGACCGATCAGCCGGGACTTCGAACCGGAGAGCGAACGCTTGACCTTGACCATGTCCATCACCGGAATTCCCTCGGTGATGCAGACGATGAGCGGAATCTCGGCCTGGATCGCCTCGCAGATCGCGTCGCCAGCACCTGCCGGCGGAACGTAGATTACGCTCGCGTCGCAGCCGGTTTTTTCCTTCGCTTCGGCGACCGTGTCGAACACCGGCAGATCGAGATGGGTCGAGCCGCCTTTGCCAGGCGAGGTGCCGCCAACCATCTTGGTGCCGTAGGCGATCGCGGCCTGCGAATGGAAGGTCCCATTCTTGCCAGTAAAGCCCTGGCAGATGACCTTGGTGTTTTTATCGATGAGGACGGCCATTACGCAGCATCCTTCACGGCTTTCACTATTTTTTGCGCGGCGTCATCGAGGTCGTCGCCCGAGGTGACGTTGAGGCCTGACTCCTTGATGATCTTCTTGCCCAGCTCGACATTGGTACCTTCGAGCCGCACGACCAGCGGCACCTTCAGGCCAACTTCTTTCACAGCAGCGACCACGCCTTCAGCGATCACGTCGCACTTCATAATGCCGCCGAAGATGTTGACCAGGATGCCCTTCACATTCGGGTCGGAGGTGATGATCTTGAACGCAGCAGACACCTTCTCCTTGGTGGCGCTGCCGCCGACGTCGAGAAAGTTTGCCGGCGTCATGCCGTAGAGCTTGATGATGTCCATGCTCGCCATCGCAAGCCCGGCGCCGTTGACCATGCAGCCGATCGAGCCATCAAGCGCGATGTAGTTGAGGTCGAATTTGGAGGCCTCGACCTCTTTTTCGTCTTCTTCGGTGAGATCGCGCAGCGCAACGATATCGGGATGGCGGTAGAGCGCGTTGCCGTCGAAGCCGACCTTGGCGTCGAGGCAGATGATCTTGTTGTCCTTGGTGACCACCAGAGGATTGATCTCGAGCAGGCTCATGTCTTTGATCGTGAAAGCTGCATAGAGCTTGGGCAGGATCGCTTCGATCTGCTTGGCGAGATCGCCGGAAAGCTTGAGCGCCTGCGCCACCCGGCGGCCGTGATGCGGCATGATGCCGGTGGCCGGATCGACCGAAAATGTCAGGATTTTTTCGGGCGTCTTGTGCGCAACTTCCTCGATGTCCATGCCGCCTTCGGTAGAGACGACGAAGGCGACGCGCGAAGTTTCGCGATCGATCAGCGCCGAGAGATAGAACTCGCGGTCGATGGCCGAGCCTTCCTCGATGTAGAGCCGGTGGACCTTTTTTCCATGCGGGCCGGTCTGGTGCGTGACGAGCGTCGAGCCGAGGATGCGGGCCGCTTCCTTCTTCACGTCGTCCTTCGACTTCACGACCTTGACGCCGCCGGCCTTGCCGCGGCCGCCAGCATGGATCTGAGCCTTCACCACCCAAACCGGACCGCCAAGCTCATCCGCGCCCTTGAGCGCTTCTTCGACAGAAAATGCGGGGACGCCGCGCGGCACCGGCACGCCGAATTCGCGCAGCACCGCTTTGGCTTGATACTCGTGAATGTTCATGCGGCTTCCCTAGACTTTTACCCTGAACCGGACCGGCGGCGATCCGCTGGCCTGGACGTTCTGAATCGTCAACTTGCGAGAGCCGGCGCGATCTTCTTGCAGGCCTCTATCAAGCCCTGCACGGAAGCAGCAGATTTCTCGAAGGCCGCACGTTCGCTGCCGTTGAGATCGACCTCGACGATGCGCTCGACGCCCTTGGCACCAATCACCACCGGCACGCCGACGTAGATATCCTTGAGGCCATATTCGCCATTGAGCCAGGCGGCACACGGCAACACGCGCTTCTTGTCGAGCAGATAACTTTCCGCCATGGCGATCGCGGACGCCGCCGGGGCATAGAAGGCCGAACCGGTCTTGAGCAGATTGACGATCTCGGCGCCGCCATTGGCCGTGCGTTTCACGATTTCATCCACACGCGCCTGCGTGGTCCATCCCATTTTCACCAGATCAGGCACTGGGATGCCGGCCACCGCGGAATAGCGCGTGAGCGGCACCATCGTGTCGCCGTGGCCGCCAAGCACGAAGGCGGTGACGTCCTCCACCGAAACATGGAATTCATCGGCAAGAAAATAACGGAAGCGCGCGGAGTCGAGCACGCCGGCCATGCCAACAACCTTCTGTTGCGGAAGTCCGCAGCTTTTCTGCAGCGCCCACACCATCGCATCGAGCGGGTTGGTGATGCAGATGACGAACGCATTGGGCGCGTATTTCTTGATCCCGGAGCCGACCTGACCCATCACCTTCAGGTTGATGTCGAGCAGATCGTCACGGCTCATACCGGGTTTGCGCGGTACGCCGGCCGTGACGATGCAGACATCGGCGCCTTCAATGGCGTCGTAGGTGTTGGTGCCAATGAATTTGGCATCGAAATCATTGACCGGGGACGATTCGGCGATATCGAGGGCCTTGCCTTGCGGGATCCCTTCCATGACGTCGAACATCACGACGTCGCCAAGTTCTTTCAGCCCAATGAGATGGGCCAGGGTGCCGCCGATCTGGCCGGCGCCGATCAACGCGATTTTGCTACGCGCCATGGTGGGAAAACTCTCAGCTTGATGCTGCCGCGGAGTGCGGCCGAGTGGTGGTTATCCCCTCCGGCTGGCCGCGACAAGAAGCCGAAAGGCGGGAGGGGCCGCCGGTCTGCAACCTTGTATACATTATACCAGCAGAGGCGAGGCCTTGAGTCCAGAGGCGATTCGTGCCGCGCCGCCATGGACGGCGACCCTATCGCACGCAAGGATCGCGGGGGCTTCGCGAGTCGCAGACCATGACCACAACGCGAATTTCAGCACGCGGGATCTGGCGGGCGTTCGGACCGGGACTTGTGACCGGCGCCGCCGACGACGACCCGAGCGGTATCGCCACCTATTCGCAGGCAGGCGCACAATTTGGTTACTCGTTGCTGTGGACGGTGTTCCTGACTTTGCCGTTCATGGCCGCAATCCAGATCATCAGCGCATGCATCGGCTGGGACACGCGGCAAGGACTTGCACGCAACATCGCGCGGGTCCTGCCAGCGGCTGCGCTTTATCCGCTGGTGGCATCGCTGCTAGTTGCCAACACAATCAATATTGCTGCTGACTTGGCGGCCATGGGCGAGGCGCTGCGGCTCGTCGCCGGCGGTTCTGCGCTGGTCTTCTCGGTTCTGTTCGGAATTGCCTGCCTGATCGCCGAAGTGTTCATCCCCTATCACCGCTATGCCGGTTACCTGAAGCTGCTCACTTTGGTTCTGCTGTTCTATGTAGCGGCGGCATTCAGCGTCCAGATTCCATGGGGCGAAGTGGTCTATGCAACCTTCGTTCCTCAATTCACGCTCAATCGTGATTTGCTGCTGATGGTGGTCGCTGTATTCGGCACGACCATTAGCCCCTATCTGTTTTTCTGGCAGGCTTCGCAGGAAGTCGAGGAATCGAGACTCAGCCATCGGCACATGTATGGAAGGCGTGGCCAGCTCGAGAAACATTCATTCAAAAGCATCTCAATCGACACCTGGATCGGGATGTTCTTCTCCAACCTCATTGCTTTCTTCATCATCGTAACGACAGCCGCGACGCTGTACGCGCATGGCATAACGCACATCGACACCGCCGCACAGGCTGCCGAAGCACTCCGGCCCATTGGCGGGCCGCTGACTTTTGCGCTGTTCGCCGCCGGCATAATCGGCACCGGTTTACTGGCAGTGCCGGTGCTCGCCGGTTCTGCCGCCTATGCCGTTGCCGAGGTGTTCAACTTGCGTGGCAGTTTGGAATTGCCGGCGAGCCGCGCGCTCGGCTTTTACGCCATCGTCGCGGCGGCCACGATTGGCGGTGCGGCGCTTTTGGTCACCAATATCGATCCCATAGCCATGCTGTTCTGGGCTGCCGTCATCAACGGCATCGTTGCGGTGCCGATCATGTTTGCAACCATGCTGGTGGTCGTCAGCAAGCGCGAGGCGCGCCGTGTCGAATTGCCAAAGTGGTTGTTGATATTGGGCTGGCTTGCCGCGGCGCTTATGGCAATCGCGGTGGGATTGCTGATCTGGTCGACCATGTAGATATTTTGCTTGGCGCAGATCTTTCCGAAAACCGGCTCCCACTTTTCGGAATCATGCGCTTAGGTTTCAACGATTTTCCCGGTGTCGACAATTGGTCCCTGTCTCGGCCCATGTGGCAGGCCGAGATAGGCCTGCGAGCGCATCTCGATCAAACGCGAGGCGGTGCGTTTGAACTCGTTGGCCTCATAACCCTCGGTCGCCACGTAGAGCTCGTCCGGCTGCGTCTCGGCCGAAGCGACCAATTTCACGGCGTGATCGTAGAGCGTGTCGATTAAAATGATGAAGCGCTTGGCTTCGTTGCGCTGGGCGTAGTCCATCACGGGAATGTGGTCGAGGATGATGGTGTGGAATTCGTGCGCGATTTTGAGATAATCGATCGCCGCCAGCGGTTGCGCGCACAGATCATCGAAGGAAAAACGCGCCACACCCATCGCCGTCTTCGGCACGCGGACGATATGGCCTTTCACCATCAACTCATGGGGGACACCGGCATGCGCGCCTGCCAGGCGCCGCCATGCATCATCGAGCGCGGCATCGGCCCTAGCGTCAATGGGCACGTACCACGTCGGCACTCCCGTAAGCTTCTCCAGCCGGAAATCGACTCGCGCATCCAGCCGCACCACTACGCACTGACGTTCCAACAGGGCGATAAAGGGCAAAAATAGCGACCGGTTGAGCCCATCCTTGTAGAGGTCAGCGGGTGGCAGGTTCGACGTTGCAACAACAACTACGCCGAGTTCGAACAGCCGGGTGAACAAGCGGCCGAGAATCATGGCATCGGCGATATCGGTGACGTGGAATTCGTCGAAACAAAGCAGCCAGCTTTCCTCCGCGATTGCGGCCGCGGCGCGCTGGATCGGATCGTGTTCATTGGTCTCGCCGTTCTTGATTTCCTGCCGGTAGACGTGAACGCGCTCATGCACGTCGGCCATGAATTCGTGAAAGTGGACGCGGCGTTTGCGGATGACCGCGCTGGTTTCGAAGAAAAGGTCCATCAGCATGGTTTTGCCGCGCCCGACCTCCCCGTGGACATAAAGGCCCCGCAGCGCCGACTCGGCCTGCTCGCGTTTGCCGAACAACCAGCCGAGCGAGGACGATTTGCGCGCCAGCCGGTGCTGGTCGAGCCGCCGTTCAAGCGCAGTCAGATGCCGCGCCAAAATCGCCTGGCCGGGATCGGCTTCAATCTTTCCGGCGGCGACCAGCGCCGCGTAGCGGGTTCTGAAGGTTTCAGACATCGGGGCGTGGGAGATGAGGACCGAAGCGCGGGATGTGCTGCGACACCTAGGGTGAAGCGCGTCATCTGTAAATCGACTAGGTAGGCAGGTGGCTTATTGTGCGCACAATAGGTGCGGTAACACATTGTAAGCCATACATTTTTCGCGGATGAAGGCTTCCGGAACAACTTATAGGTCGAATTTTTGCTGCATTGCACCATATAACTGTCGTGTGACGATTCGGGATGTTCCCCCGGATCGCCAGGACAGGAAACGCGACAGGCAGGGCGACGTGACATTGAGGAGACCCGATATGGACGAGCCTTTGCCCGATGACGGCATGGTCCGCAAATTGTGGATCAGTGAAACCGACGCGTATCGCGACCACCTGCTACGCCTCGACGGAGAAAGCCGGAACAGGCGCTTTTCCGGCGCGGTGGCGGACGAGTTCATCGCCCGGCATGCGGCCTCCGCCAATGAACTAGGCGTGGTTGTCCATGGCTTCTTCGTCGACGGCGTGTTGCGCGGGGCTGCCGAATTACGCCCCTTCGGCTCGATGTTCGCGCGCGAAGGGGAAGCCGCCTTCAGCATCGAGCAGCCGTGGCAAAGCCATGGCGTCGGTACCATCCTCCTCGAACGCACTCTACTGAGCGCGCGCAATCGCGGCATCACGTCGCTGCACATGCACTGCCTTGCCGATAACCAGCGCATGCAACAGCTCGCGCGCAAGTTCGAAGCCGATCTCAAGTTTGATCTCGGCAGCGTGGTGGGTGATGTCGATCCGCCACGGTCGACGCCACTGTCACTGATGCGCGAGGCGTTTGCTGACGCGCATGGCGTCACGACTGCGATCCTCGACGTGCAGTCGCGGCTCTTCAATCCTGTCTAGTTGTCATTCCGGGACGGCGCCAACGGGTCCGCGCGAAGCGCGGCCCGATGACAGGCTCCGCGCGCGCCTGACCCGGAATCCAAAAGCAAGCGCGGTGCCTGTATCTGGATTCCGGGTTCGCGCACTTCGTGCGCGCCCCGGAATGACAAAGTATTATTCATGCGCTGAGCGGATAGCTCGCCTCAACCACGTAGGGGCCGCCCCCGACAGAGGCGCGCGAGGAAAACAAAACGAAGCGCGAGACGCGGAAGGCCGAGGTGCGGAAATAGCCGCGGGCCGCGAGATAGTCCGCCACGTCGCGGCTGGACGATTCGCGCAAGCGCGCCAATGTCACGTGCGGCGTGAACTTACGCCCTTCCGGCTCCAGTCCGATGCGCTGCATCAGCCGTTCATGCTCGGCCTGCACGTCGAGCAGGGCTTGTTTCGGCGCGACGCTTGCGACCACGGCGCGTGGCTTGCGCCCGCCAAACGAAGTGAGCCCTTCCATATGTAGCTCGAACGACCCGCGCTTGACCCGGCCGAGCATGGAGGCGACTTCGTGCGCGATCACGTCATCGACATCACCGATGAAACGCAGCGTCAGATGATAATTCTCCGGCGTAATCCAGCGCGCGCCCGGCAGTCCGCCGCGCAGCATCGAGAGCGAATGTCCGATATCGGACGGGATTTCGACACCGGTGAAAAGGCGCGGCATATCGACTTCCAGATTACGATCCACGCGCAGCACGCGCCCGGGCAACCAACTCTTGAACCCGCGGCAAGATACGCGCCACGATTACGTCCACGCCGGCGGCATTCGGATGCATGCCGTCGGCCTGATTTAATTTGGGGTCGGCGGCTACACCGTCAAGGAAGAATGGATAAAAGACGACCGGGTGAGTCGAGGCAAGCGCCGGGTAGATAGCGTCGAACTCGCGTGCGTAATCAGGCCCCATATTGCGCGGCGCCTGCATGCCGGCGAGCAGGACAACTATGTGACGGTCCGCAAGCTTGCGCAGAATTTTATCGAGCGCGGCCTTGGTCAATTTCGGATCGAGCCCGCGCAAGGCATCGTTCGCACCCAGTTCGAGGATGACCGCGTCAGTACCCTCCGGAGCGGACCAGTCGAGACGGTCGAGCCCGGCGGACGCCGTATCGCCAGACACTCCCGCATTCGCGATCGTAACGGCTGCAGCTTTGGTTTTTAGTGCCTCGCCCAAACGCGACGGAAATGCTGCCTCCACCGGCAATCCGAAGCCGGCACTGAGTGAATCTCCGAGCACCACGATTTTGACTGGCCGCTCGGCCGCCTTTGCGCCGCTAACAAGTGCCAGCACGCAGAGCAAGGCGACCAGCAGCCGGGCTGCAAGGCGCTGGACCCGGACGGGGTTACTCCCATATGAGCGGTGGAGCAGATAATGAGGTCCCATGACGAATAATTCCCAGGCGGGGCCGGCCATTGCGCTTGCCGGTGTCAATCTCTCGCTCGGGCAAGGTGCTGCCCGTGTTCATATCCTCAAAGATATCGACCTGCATATAGGGAGCGGCGAAGCGATTGGCCTGGTCGGTCCGTCCGGCTCCGGAAAATCGACCCTTTTGATGGTGATGGCAGGCCTCGAACGCGCCGATACCGGAACGGTGACCGTGGCAGGCGAAAACCTGCGCGCACTCGACGAGGATGCGCTGGCGCGCTTTCGCGGTCGCCATGTGGGCATCGTATTCCAATCGTTCCACCTGATCCCGACAATGACCGCGCTGGAGAACGTGGCTGTGCCCCTTGAATTGGCCGGTGTTCGTGATGCGCGCACGCGCGCACTCGACGAACTCGCCGCCGTCGGTTTGAGCGAGCGGCTAAACCATTACCCGGCCGAGCTTTCGGGCGGCGAGCAGCAGCGTGTCGCTGTCGCGCGCGCTCTGGCGCCTAATCCTACCATCGTCGTTGCCGACGAACCGACCGGAAATCTGGACGAGGATACGGGAAAGCAAATCATCAATTTGCTGTTTGCCGGCCATGCTCGGCGCGGCACCACGCTGGTGCTGGTGACCCATGATTCCGCTTTGGCCGCGCGCTGCGGCCGCGTCATACGGCTACGTTCGGGGCGCGTCGACGGCATGAGCACGTCATGAGCAACGCAGGCCGCTGGCTGCCGCTGCGCTTTGCCTTACGCGAGTTGCGCGGTGGCTTGCACGGGTTTTACGTATTCATTGCCTGCATCGCGCTTGGCAGCATGGCGATCTCGGGCGTCGGCTCACTGGCGGCAAGTCTTGCCGATGGCTTGGCGCGCGAGGGCCGCGTCATCCTCGGCGGCGATCTCGCGTTCACGCTCATCCAGCGCGAAGCTTCACCAGTCGAACGCGAATTCCTGCAACATCATGGCGAGGTGTCGAGCGCCGCGACCATGCGCGCGATGGCCCGCACGCCCGACGGTCAGGCAACCTTGGTCGAGATGAAAGCCGTCGACGGCGCCTATCCGCTGTTCGGCGAGGCGTTGCTCGATCCGCCCGCTACGCTCCCCGACGTGCTGGCGCAACGCGACGGCGTTTTCGGCGCGGTCGCCGATCCGACACTGATGGCCCGGCTCGAGCTCAAGCCGGGTGCACGGCTCACGGTTGGAAATGCCAATGTCGAGATCCGGGCTGCATTGACAAGCGAGCCAGACAAGCTGGCGGGCGGCATCGGATTCGGTCCGCGCCTGCTGGTGAGCCATGAAGCGTTGCGCGCAACGGGCCTATTGCAGCCCGGCAGTCTGGTGCGCTGGCACTACCGTTTGCGACTGTCGGAAAACAACGCGTCTGACGCGGCGGCGAAAGCAGTCACCGCCCAAGCACGCGCGCAGTTACCGGAAGCCGGTTGGGATATCCGCAACCGCAGCAATGCCTCGCCGCAGCTTGAGCGCAACGTCGAGCGCTTTACCCAATTCCTCACGATCGTCGGGTTGACGGCACTTCTGGTTGGCGGTGTTGGCGTCGGCAACGCGGTGAAAAGCCATCTCGACCGGCGGCGCGAAACGATCGCCACTATGAAGGCGCTTGGCGCAAGCGGCCGCCGCGTCTTCACGATCTATCTCACGCAAGTCCTGTTGCTGGCGCTGGTCGGCGGAATTTTCGGTGTGATATTCGGCGCGATCCTGCCATTCGCGATTTCGTGGACGTTCGGCGCGATCATTCCCTTGCCAATCGTTCCCGCATTGCATCCCGGCGAGTTAATTCTGGCACTGATCTATGGACTGCTGACGGCGCTTGTCTTTGCGCTGTGGCCACTGGGGCGCGCGCACGATGTGCCGGTGGCAGAGCTGTTCCGCGACATGGTGGCGCCGCGGCCGCGGCGTCCGCGCAAGCGCTATGTCGCATTCACCGCAATCGCCGTGGGTGTCTTGGCGGCACTCGCCGTTCTGCTTGCCTATGACAGACGCGTCGCCATCATCTATGTCGCCACCGCCGCCGGGGTCTTTCTGCTGCTGCGCATCGTTGCGGCGCTGTTGATGCTCATTGCACGCCGGGCGCCGCGTGCGCGGGCGACCGGCCTGCGCATGGCAATTGCCAATATCCACCGGCCGAGCGCGCTGACACCGACCATCGTGCTGTCGCTCGGTCTGGGCATCACTCTGCTGGTCACCGTGATCGAGATCGACGGCAATCTGAGCCGGCAATTTTCCAACGAGCTGCCGGCAAAAGCGCCGTCGTTTTATTTCCTCGATATTCCGGCAGAGCAGGCCGAACGTTTCGGCGTTTTTGTGAGCGCGCAGGCTCCATCGGCAAAGCTTGAGGAAGTGCCGATGCTCCGCGGGCGCATTATTTCCGCCGGAGGCACACCGGCGGAAAATATCAAACCGAGGGAAGAAGCGGCCTGGGTGCTGCAAAGCGACCGGGGACTTACCTATTCGAATCAAATGCCCACTGGTTCGCATTTGGTCGAGGGGAAATGGTGGGCGCCGGACTACAACGGACCGCCGCTGGTCTCGTTCGAGAAGCGCATCGCAGACGGTCTTGGTCTCAAACTCGGCGATCCCGTTACCGTCAACGTCCTTGGCCGAAACATTACTGCTACGATTGCGAACATGCGTGCGGTCGACTGGGAAACGCTCGGCATCAATTTCGTCATGGTGTTTTCGCCGAATTCGTTTCGGGGCGCACCGCACACGCATCTCGCCACTCTCGCCTATCCCGGAGGCGGCACGCCGACACAGGAAGCCGCCGTCATCCGGGCCGTCGCAGAGAGCTTCCCAATGGTCACCACCGTACGCGTGAAGGACGCACTGGAAGCGGTCGGCGGCATCATCGCCAATCTGGTCCTCGCGATTCGCGGCGCCAGCGCTATCACGCTGATCGCGGCAGCGCTGGTGCTCGGCGGCGCGCTGGCTGCTGGCCATCGTTACAAAGTCTACGACGCGGTGATCCTGAAGACGCTTGGCGCCACTCGTCTTCGG
Organism: uncultured Pseudomonadota bacterium; assembly: GCA_963762485.1. Taxonomy (GTDB): domain Bacteria; phylum Pseudomonadota; class Alphaproteobacteria; order Rhizobiales; family Xanthobacteraceae; genus Pseudolabrys. Next base: position 202,285 of record CAVXLE010000006.1, read on the forward strand.
CTGCTCACGGCCTACAGCATCGAATATTTGCTGATTGGCGCAGCCACCGCCCTGTTTGGCGTAATCGGCGGGTCGCTGGCCAGTTGGCTGATCGTCGCCCAGCTCATGCACCTGCCATTTACCTGGTTACCCTTGCCCGCTTTGGCGGCGGCACTGGGCGCGGTGGCGGTGACCGTCGCCCTCGGGCTCGCCGGAACCTACGCGGCACTTGGCCAAAAACCCGCTTCGGTGCTGAGAAATCTGTAGTTTTTGCGACATTCCGCCGCGTATGACCGCTTGGCCGCCCACCAGGGTGTTTTCGACTATAATTGTCTTGGCGGACATTAACGAACCGCAATGGTGTCAAGTCATCGTCGGGGCATATCTGGCGCCAAGGCTTGGCAACCACTAGATTCGGATCACGAGCGCGACGGCACCGTGCCGGCGCGCGTGACGTGGCCGGCCCAGAGCCGGGACATGAGAGAGGAAACTTCGATGTCGGATTTCGACCGTAACGTAGCTGCCCGCGGCTTTGGCGCCGCGCGTGCTACCGTGATCGATGTGGGCCTGCGCGCCTACATGCTTCGCGTCTATAATTACATGGCCGCCGGCGTCGCTCTGACCGGCGTCGTCGCCTGGCTCACCTACAACGCCGCCGTGGTCACCGATGCGGCGGGGCGTATCACCGCGCTGACCCCCTTCGGCCAAGCAATCTTCAGCGGGCCTTTGGCGATCGTGCTGTTCCTGGGCACGCTCGGACTGGTGTTCTTCATGAGCTTCCGGATCAACACTCTACAGCCAAGCACGGCACTGATGCTGTTCTTGGTGTACGCCGGGCTGCTCGGACTGATGCTGTCGTCGGTGTTTCTGGCCTACACCGGTGCATCGATCACCCGCACCTTCTTCATCTCGGCGGCGTCGTTCGGCGCACTAAGCCTCTACGGCTACACCACGCAGCGCGATCTATCGCCGGTTGGCTCGTTCCTCGTGATGGGCCTGTTCGGACTGATCCTCGCGATGATCGTCAACATCTTCCTCAAGAGCAGTGGCCTCGAATTCGCGATTTCGGCGATCGGCGTGCTGATCTTTGCCGGGCTGACCGCATGGGACACGCAGCGGATCAAGGAAATGTATAGCGTCAGCGACGACGGCACCATCGCCGGCCGCAAGGCAGTGATGGGCGCGCTCACGCTTTATCTCGACTTCATCAACTTGTTCCTGTTCCTGCTGCGCTTCATGGGTGATCGGCGCTAAGCCAGCAGAGCAGACCTGTTCAGCGCCCGGGCCTCGTGCCCGGGCGTTTTGTTTTTTGCTAGGCTGGGGGGCGCCATGAGCCCGACCATCCGTCCCGCCACCCTCGCCGATATTCCCGCCATCACCCGCATATACGCGCATGCCGTAACGCACGGCACGGCGTCCTTCGAGCTCGAGCCGCCGACCGAAGCGGAAATGGCGAGGCGCATGCAGGCGGTGCTCGACGGCAACTTTCCGTATTTCGTCGCCGAGATCGACGGCAAGATCGCTGGCTATGCCTATGCCTCGCTCTACCGCACGCGGCCGGCTTACCGTTTCACCGTCGAGGACTCGGTCTATGTCTCATCGGATAGCCACCGGCGTGGTGTCGGCAAGGCCTTGCTCGTGAAGCTGATCGAGGCCTGCACCGCGCTCGGCTTCCGGCAGATGATCGCGGTCATCGGCGACAGCGATCAGGCGGCCTCGATCGGCGTGCACAAGGCCTGCGGTTTCGAGCCGGCCGGCAATCTCAAAAACATCGGCTGGAAGTTCGGCAAATGGCTCGACACGCCGCTGATGCAGCTGGCGCTCGGGCCGGGCGGCATGAGAGAGCCGTGAGACCGACAAATTCTCGAGCGGTCATTTCCGAATACGGATTCTGGCTAACCAAATATGAAAAATCAAAATAGAAATATAGGCGTCCGAATAATTATGCATTGCAAAAACTTCACTATGAGAACGCGCGGACGGGGTATTCCAAACGAGGTAATAAATGATTTCGCGTACTATGAAGCTCGCGTTGGTGGCCGCCGGTGCGGCAACCCTTATCGCCAATCCGGCATTTGCTCGGACGGCCTATAAGCGCACCTTAGCGACCGAGGCCTTTGCAATGGCTTTCGACGCATATGCGTCGCCCAAGGGAGTCTATTCGGTTATCGGTTGGGATGGTCGTGTTGCCGGTGCTGATCCCGACCGCAACATTCGTTTTCAGTTGATGCGGGACGCGTTCGCCAACGAAAACTGATCTTTTGGTCTATTGATTGCTGAAATGTATGGGCCTCCGGCGTTCAGCCGGGGGCTCATCTGCTTTGGCAATAAGGGTTCAGGATGGGCATCATCCGGTGATTGCGGATATGACGCGATCACTTTCGTGAGCGGGATATTTGCAGCATGATGCCCCCGCTTCGGACGGCCCTAAACGAACGGAAAATTGCTGCACCACTACGATCTGGACCGTTTCCGCTTATGCCTGCGCAAAGAGTGAGGACATCGGCCATGCCGCGCTACTTTTTCCATCTCACCGACGGCAAACAAGTTCTAAACAACCACAAAGGCATTGATTTGTCGGGCAATGCCGCCGCTCGCGACGATGCGCTAGCACTCGCACGCGACCTCAAACATGGTGCGGTCATGCCGGCCTGGAATTGGAACGGCTGGTTCGTCACCATTGTGGATCAGCACGGCCACAAGGTCGATGAATTGCCAATCGCGGATGTTTGAAGCGACGAGCGCGCGGGCGCGGACGCATCGAAGGCTAATTTACCAGCGCCAGCTGCGAACGGTCGATCGAGCGGAGCACGCGCTCGAGCTCGTGGCCGCGGCGAACGATCAGACCCGTCGCCGAAATCACGCTGTAGGCGCCTTGTCGGCGCGCTAATTTTGGATTTTTTTCGATGCGATAAATCGGCACTTCGGAGGTTCGACGGAATACCGAGAAAACTGCCCGATCCTTCAAGAAGTCGATCGCATAATCGCGCCATTCGCCTGCAGCGACCTTGCGGCCATAAAGATCAAGAATGCGATTGAGCTCGCGGCGGCTGAATGTGACCTGGATCGCGGGGGCGGGCGCGGTGCGCGCAGCAGCACCACCCCCGAGGGACTGGCTTGGATCGATTTCGCCGGAACCGAACGTCATACGGCGCCTCCTTTGCTGTCGATAATGATCGCGCCGGGCGCGGCGCACGGCAAGAGCTTCCTCAGGGCATTGAATGGCTCGAAAACGGGCAAAAAGCGCAATTGGACGATCACGAACTCGTTAAAGGTGCCCACAATAACGCCTAATTTCGGTCAATCGCCGGTCACGCTGCCTTGGGATAACGCCAGCGTTGCCTCAAGGCCCGGTCCGGTACGAGCACCGGATTCCTCAGCCCCCCAGCCCCCCGGGGTTCGATCGGCCGGGCCAGTTGAGTTCCGCGTACGGTTCAATCCCCTAAAAGCCTTCGGGCCGGCTCACCGCCGGCCCAATTTTTTTAGCCTCGAAACGCGGATGTTCAGTTTTTGGGAGCGCCGCAGCAGGCCGCGGTTGCCGTGCCCAGCATCAGGCCAGGTCTGGAAGCAGGACCGCTCTGCACGACCACATCGAGCCGATCGATGTCTTTAAGCGAGTACTCGCCCTTTGGAATTTCGTTCAGCGGCACGCTAAAGCTTTCGGCCTCGCCGCTCCACTCGCCGAGCTTCACCCAACGGCGCACGACGTTGTGGTAGGTCAGCGTGTGGCCGCTGTTCTCGCCACGGCCGACATCTACTGCGACCTTGCTTGTGACCGGGCAAAGCCAGACTTCGCCGCTGCGGTGCTCGTTGCTGGCCGCGGGCACGTTCACGGTCACTTTTCCGTCGGCAATGCCCATACTCACCGGCAGGGCGAGCACGGCTGCGTCCCGCCGTGTCTGCGCAATCGCCTTTTCGATCGCCGCTTTGTCGCTACCTAGCACATGCACGACACCGTTGACGACGACCTGCGGTGTATAGACCTCGCGATCACCGCGGGCCTCTGCATAAGCGCGCTGGCGGTCGGAGTGGCCATGCAACGCAAGCGTGTCTTTCCAGCCGAGATAATCCCAGTAGTCGACCGCCAGGCTCATGGTTACCAGCGAGGGGTCGCGCGATAGCTCGCCGAGAAGCTTGTCTGCCGCCGGACACGATGAACAGCCCTGGCTGGTGAACAGTTCGATAACGGCGCGCGGCTCGGCAAACGCCGGCGCGGCCATCGAGGCGGAAACGATAGCGGCTGCAAAGGCGATGTGGCGATAGTTCATATCGTTACCGCAATCCCCTGCCTCGCATCTACGTTATTAGGCGCTCCGTCGATCACCCGCCACTCACTTCGCGGTGAGTGGCCCAATGGCTACCCCTTAAAACGACTACCGATCAACCCGCCAATTGCCGCAGGACGTACTGCAAGATACCGCCATTCTTGAAGTAGTCGAGCTCGTCCAGCGTATCGATACGGCAGATCAGCGGCACCCGCTTGAGCGTGCCGTTGCCCGACACGATTTCCGCAATGAGCCGCTGATGTGGCTTGAGTTCGCCATGCAAGCCGCGGATCGTCACTTGCTCGTCGCCTTTCAAGCCCAGTGACTGCCAGGACGTGCCCTCTTCGAATACCAGAGGCATTACGCCCATGCCCACCAGATTTGAGCGGTGGATGCGCTCAAACGATTGCGCGATCACCGCACGGACGCCGAGTAGCACCGAACCTTTGGCCGCCCAGTCGCGCGAGGAGCCGCTGCCGTATTCCTTGCCCGCAAATACGACGAGCGGAACTCCGTCGGCCTTGTATTTCATGGCCGCGTCGTAGATTGGCATGCGCTGCTTCGACGGATAATGGACGGTGACGCCGCCTTCGACGCCCGGCACCATCTGGTTCTTGATGCGAATATTGGCGAAGGTACCGCGCATCATCACTTCGTGGTTGCCACGGCGCGTACCGTATTGGTTGAAGTCGGCGGGTTTCACCTTGTGTTCGACCAGATATTTGCCGGCGGGCGAGTCGACCTTGATCGAGCCGGCCGGGGAAATGTGGTCGGTGGTAATCGAGTTCGAGCAGCAAGGCCAGCACACGCCCATCGACGATGTCCTCGAGCGGCTTCGGATGACGCCCCATGCCGACGAAATACGGCGGGTTCTGCACGTAGGTCGATTTCTTGTCCCAGTCGTAGGTCATGCCGCCTTTGACGCTGATCTTGCGCCAGTTGGAGTCACCCTTGAACACGTCCGCGTACTTCTTGGCGAAGATCTGCTTGGTGATGTTCTTGGCAACGAAGTCGCCAATTTCCTTGTTAGACGGCCAGATCTCTTTCAGAAAAACTTTCTTGCCCTTCGGATCAACGCCGATTGGCTCCTTTGCCAGGTCGATATTCATCGACCCAGCGATGGCGTAGGAGACGACCAGCGGAGGCGACGCGAGATAATTGGCGCGCACGTCAGCATTGACGCGGCCTTCGAAATTGCGATTGCCGGACAGCACAGCGGCCGCAACGAGATCGTTGTCATTGATCGCCTTCGAATTCTCCGGCGGTAGCGGACCTGAATTGCCGATGCATGTCGTGCAGCCGAAGCCGACAAGATTGAAACCAAGCTTGTCGAGATCCTTTTGAAGCCCCGACTTGTCGAGATACTCGCCCACCACCTGCGAACCGGGCGCGAGCGAGGTCTTAACCCATGGCTTGGTAGTTAACCCTTTCGCTGCAGCCTTACGGGCAAGCAGGCCTGCGCCGATCATCACATTGGGATTGGACGTGTTGGTACAGGACGTGATCGCAGCAATGACTACGTCGCCATGGCCAAGATCATAGTCCTTGCCGGAAACCTTCACGCGCTTCTTCGCCTCGGCGCTCTTGCCGAATTCCTTGTCCATTGACGTGGCGAAGCCGGCCTTCACTTCCTTCAGCGCAACGCGATCCTGCGGACGCTTGGGACCCGCAAGCGAAGGCTCGACCGAACCCAATTCCAGTTTGAGGATGTCGGTGAACATCGGATCCGGCGTGGTCTTCACGTGGTACATGCCTTGCGCCTTGGCGTAGGCGGCGACTAACGCCACCAATTCAGGTGGACGGCCGGTGTCTTTCATATAGCGGATGGTGTCGTCATCGATCGGCGAGAAGCCACAGGTCGCGCCGTATTCCGGCGACATGTTGCCGAGCGTGGCGCGGTCCGCGATTGTGAGATGCGCGAGACCCGGGCCGAAGAACTCGACGAACTTTCCGACCACGCCACGCTTGCGCAGCATCTCTGTCACCGTGAGCACAAGGTCGGTAGCGGTGACACCTTCTTTCAATTTGCCGGAAAACTTGAAGCCGATCACCTCAGGCAGCACCATCGATAGCGGCTGGCCAAGCATGGCGGCTTCCGCCTCGATGCCGCCGACGCCCCAGCCGAGCACCGAGAGACCATTCACCATCGTCGTGTGCGAATCGGTGCCGACCACCGTGTCCGGATAGGCGACTTCCATGGTCGCAGCCTTGCCGTCGGCCTTCACCTTTTCCTTCCGGGTCCACACTACGCGCGACAGGTATTCGAGATTCACTTGATGGCAGATTCCGGTGCCGGGCGGCACCACACTGAAATTATCGAACGAGCGCTGTGCCCACTTCAGAAACTTGTAGCGTTCCTGGTTCTGCCGGTACTCTTCTTCGACGTTTTTCTTGAAGGCCTGGTTGTTGCCGAAGAATGTCACCGCAACCGAATGGTCGATGACCAGATCGACCGGCACCTGCGGATTGATCTTCTTAGGATCGCCGCCGAGGTGTTTCATGGCGTCGCGCATGGCGGCAAGGTCGACGACCGCCGGCACGCCGGTGAAGTCCTGCATCAGCACGCGCGCCGGGCGAAACGCGAACTCATGCTCCGAGGTTTTTGTTTTGAGCCATTCGGCAACCGCCTTGATGTCATCCTTGGTGACCGTGCGGCCGTCTTCGTTGCGGAGCAGATTCTCCAGCAGCACCTTCATCGAAAACGGCAAACGCGAAATGCCCTTGAGGCCGTTTCGCTCGGCAGTGGGGAGACTGAAATAGGCGTAAGTCTTGCTGCCAACCTGCAGGGTTTTGCAGCATCTAAAGCTGTCGAGCGAAGTCATGTCGGCTGTTTCCATTCCCGACCGGGGTACCGGCGCTGGTTCGGACTAAACTATTGGCAAGGCGATGTTTTTCTCGCTGGGCGAGACTTGCGTCCGAATTCGAATAACGTAACGTCGCAAGTCGGGGCTTATAAGGTCTTTTCTTGCCCAACGCCATATTGACCGGGGAATATCGCGAAAATGCTCAAAATATCGAGGTTTTCCGGGGCCTGTGCTGCCGTCCCGGCCCCCGCCAAGGGGCTTCGGCAGCCGTGATGCAACTCAGAGCCGATGAATTGGCCTGCAACCGTGGCGGGCGCGACGTATTCCGCGACTTGAGTTTCAGCGTGACCGCAGGCGAGGCGATGGTCGTTACCGGGCGCAACGGCGCCGGCAAGTCCTCGCTGCTGCGTATGATCGCCGGCCTCGTCCGGATCGGCTCCGGACGCCTGGCGCTCGACGGTGGCGAGCCCGACGCTCCTGTCGCCGAGCAAGCCCACTACCTCGGCCATCAGGACGCGATGAAGCCCTCGCTGACAGTCGGCGAAAATCTTCAGTTCTGGACCGAGTTTTTCGGAATCGGCCGCGACGCCGTTGAGCCGGCACTGGAGGCGGTCGACCTTTCCCTCCTCGCCGGCTTGCCCGCCGCTTATTTGTCAGCCGGACAGCGGCGCCGGCTTTCGATTGCCCGCCTTGTTGCCGTGCCACGGCCGATCTGGCTGCTCGACGAGCCGACGTCGGCACTTGACGTGCCATCGCAGAAAAGGCTGGCCGAACTCATGCGCGATCATCTTGCCGGCGGCGGCATTATTGTTGCGGCGGCGCACGGGCCGATTGGCCTCGAACGGGCACGCGAACTGAAAATGGGCGGCAGATGAACGCAACTTTGGTGGGGAGACGCGCGTGAACGCGCTTTTGGTGGCATGGAGGCGTGCGTGAACGCGCTTTTGGCCCTCCTCGTCCGCGATATGCGTCTGGCGGTCCGCGTCGGTGGCGGCGCGCTGATGGGCGCGCTGTTTTTCCTGATCGTCGTCACGATGATGCCGTTCGCGATTGGCCCGGATCTGGCGCTGCTCGCGCGTATCGGACCTGCGATCCTTTGGCTCGGCGCGCTATTGGCCAGCCTGCTTGCGCTCGACCGGCTGTTTGCGACCGATCACGAGGACGGCTCGCTCGATCTTTTGATGATGGGCCATTTGCCGCTTGAGCTTTCCGTGGCGACGAAAGCGATTGCGCATTGGCTGACGACCGGATTGCCGCTGGTCCTGATCGCCCCGGTGCTCGGACTGATGCTCAATGTCGAATTGCACGCGATGGGCTGGCTCGCCCTCACGCTGCTCGCCGGCACGCCGGCGCTCACATTCATTGGGCTTGTCGGCGCCGCGCTGTCGGTGGCGCTGCGGCGCGGCGGGCTCCTGTTGGCCGTGCTGGTGCTGCCATTGACCGTTCCCGTGCTGATTTTCGGCGTTGCCGCAGCCAATGCCGCGATCGTTGGGCCTACCCCGTTCGGCCCACCTTTCACCATTCTTTGTGCGCTAAGCTTGGCAAGCCTGGTCTTGGGGCCGATTGCCGCAGCTGCCGCGCTTCGCCATGGACTGGAATGACATGATAAGAGACCGCCGATGGCCGTGATCGATCTCGCCAACCCGACGCGCTTTTTGAGCATCGTCAACCGCGTGCTGCCCTGGCTCGCAGCAATAACGCTTGTCCTGTTCGCGATCGGTCTCTATCGCGCGATGAACGCACCAGACGATTACCAGCAGGGCGCCACTGTGAAGATCATGTTTCTGCACGTGCCCGCGGCCTGGCTCGGCATGTTCGGCTGGGGGCTGATGACCGTCGCAGCACTCGGTACGCTCGTGTGGCGGCATCCGCTGGCCGATGTCGCCGGCAAAGCGGCGGCCCCGATCGGCGCGGCATTCACCTTCATCTGCCTCATCACCGGCTCACTCTGGGGCCGGCCGACATGGGGCACCTATTGGGTGTGGGACGCGCGGCTCACGTCGATGCTGGTTCTCTTGCTCCTTTATTTCGGAGTGCTCGCACTTTACTGGACGGCCGAAGAACCGGGCCGTGGTGCGCGCGCTGCGGCGATCCTCTCGCTGGTGGGCGCAGTCAACCTTCCGATCATCAAGTTCTCGGTCGACTGGTGGAACACCTTGCATCAGCCGGCTTCAGTGTTCCGAATGGGCGGACCGACCATCGATCCGGCCCTGCTGACGCCGCTGCTGATCATGGCGATCGCATTCACGTTGCTGTTCGTGACGCTCCACCTCGCCGCCATGCGCAACGAAATATTGCGCCGGCGCGTGCGTGCCATGCGGCTGATGCAGGCGCAGGAATTGGCGGAGGCAAGCGCATGATCCCGAAAAGTGGTTACCGGTTTTCGGACAAGATCATGCGCAAAGGAAATAACGCATGAATTTAGGGCCACACGCCGATTTCATCGTCGCCGCTTATGCGGTGACCGTATTCGTGGTGGCCGTGCTGTTGGCGTGGGTCTTGCTCGACTATTCGATGCAACGGCGCATTCTTGGCGATCTCGAAGAGCGCGGCATCAACCGCCGCTCGCAACGCAGGGCTGGACGATGAGCACCGTGTCGAGCGACGAACCCGGCAAAAAGCCGCGCAACGTACTTATACTATTGCCGCTCATTGCCTTCATCGCCCTTGCAGCGTTGTTCCTCTACCGCCTTGGCACCGGCGATCCCTCGGTTCTTCCATCAGCGCTGATCGGACATCCGGCACCGGTGACCGATTTGCCACCACTGCCCGGAATCGAGCGGGACGGCAAGGCGATACCCGGTCTGAGCAATGCAACGTTTCTGGGCGCGGTTACATTGGTGAATGTGTGGGCGTCCTGGTGCGTGCCCTGCCGCGATGAAGTGCCGTTCCTGGACCAGCTGTCGAAGGACAAGCGCATCCAGCTCGTCGGCATCAACTACAAGGATTCCCCTGAAGACGCGCGGCGGTTTCTCAACCGCTTCGGAAATCCCTTTGTTGCGACAGGTCGCGACGGATCGGGCCGCACCTCGATCGATTGGGGAGTGTATGGCGTTCCGGAAACCTTCCTGATCGGGCGTGACGGCCGCATCGCCTATAAGCTTGTAGGGCCTATCACCGCCGACAATCTCATCCGCACGCTCGAGCCGGAAATCGTGAAAGCGCTGAAGCCTTGAAGCCGCTGCCTCTTTCGGAGGTCTATCGGCTACTCGAACCCGGACCTGTGGTGCTGTTGACGACCGCACGCAATGGCCGCGCCAATGTCATGACCATGTCGTGGCACATGATGGTCGAGTTTGAACCGCCACTCGTCGCCTGCGTCTGCAGCAGCGCCAATTACAGCTTTCACGCTCTGCGTGCGACCGGCGAATGCGTGATCGCAATTCCAGCGCGCAAGCTGGCGGCGAAAGTTGTAAAAGTCGGTAATTCATCCGGCCGTGATCTCGACAAGTTTGCGGCCTTTCGGCTGACGCCTGCACCAGCCGCACGCGTGACGCCGCCGCTCATCGAGGAATGTTTTGCCAATCTTGAATGCAAGGTGTTCGATAAGCGGATGGTGAACCGCTACAACCTGTTCATCCTGGAGGTGGTGAAGGCTTGGGTTGACCCCAAGCAGAAGACGCCGAAGGCGATCCACCACCAGGGCTACGGCAAGTTCGTTGTCGACGGCGCGACGCTCACGTTGAAATCGAAGATGCGTTAGGCGTCGGCGGGATCGAGCGCTAGTTCTGTTTATTGGATTCCGTGCTGTATTTTGTGATCAACGGGACCTGCAGCGCCGCGAACAGGAATGTCAGCGGCACCACGCCGAACAATTTGAAACTGACCCAGAAGTCCGTCGTCTGCGTACGCCAGACGATCTCGTTCAGTATCGCAAGCGCGAAAAAGAACAGCGCCCATCGCCAGGTCAGCTTGCGCCAGCCTTCCTCGCGCAGATGGAAAACGGAATCGAACACCATTCCGAGCAGCGGCTTGTCGAATACAAGCCCGCCCACCAGCGCGCCGGCAAACAGGACGTAGATGATGGTCGGCTTGAGCTTGATAAAGAGATCGTCGTGCAACACGAGCGTCAGCCCGCCGAATACCAGCACGATGACAGCGGTGACGAGGGGCATGACCGCGAGATGCTTCGTCAGAACGTAAGAGACGGCGAGCGCGATCAGTACAGCCGCCATGAAGGCGCCGGTCGCGGCATAGATGCCGAACTTAGCATTGGCGGCGAAGAATAGAATCAGAGGCCCGATATCGAGCGCAAGTTTGAGGGCCGGATTAAGTTGTTTCTTTCTGGTGGTCATTGCTTTCCTTGTTAGTGGCCGGGCTTGTCCCGGCCATTCACACCTTTACTCGTTGCAATAATTAAAGACGCCGATGCCCGGCACAAGGCCGGGCATGACGGTCTTTATTCGTTCAACCCGACTATCGCCCGCGCAAAATCGCGCGCGGTGAACGGCGCCAGATCATCAACGCCCTCGCCGACGCCAATGAAATGGACGGGCAGACCAAATCTAGCAGCGATGGCGACCAGAATGCCGCCTCGCGCGGTGCCGTCGAGCTTGGTCATGACCAGGCCCGTAACACCGGCAATTTTTCCGAAAATCTCCACCTGGCTGAGCGCATTTTGACCGACCGTCGCATCGAGTACCAATAGCACCGCATGTGGTGCGGTCGGCTCGACCTTGCGCATGACGCGCACCATTTTTTCCAATTCGCTCATGAGTTCGGTGCGATTTTGCAAGCGCCCGGCCGTATCGACCAGAACGATCTCCACGCCTCGCACCTTGGCAGCGGTGAGCGCGTCGAATGCGAGCCCCGCAGCATCTGCACCCGGTCCGGTCGCCATCACCTGGGCCCCAGTGCGGTCGCCCCAGATTTTCAGTTGATCAATCGCGGCGGCACGAAAGGTATCACCGGCCACCAGCATCACGCTTTTCCCTTCTGCGCCGAAGCGGGCGGCAAGCTTGCCGATGGTTGTCGTCTTGCCGGAGCCGTTGACCCCGGCAATAAGAATGACGAATGGCCGTGTCGTCACGTCCAGGGGCCTGGCGACAGGCGCGAGCACTTTCTCGATCTCGCCGGCCAGAATTGCTTTTACGTCATCCGGCGCGATCGCTTTATCGAAACGCCCTTCGCCAAGCACGCCGGCAATGCGCGCGGCGAATTCGGGTCCAAGGTCGGCGCGGATCAATTCGTTTTCGAGTTCTTCCACCGTTTCGGCATCAAGCTTGCGCTTCGATACAAGATCGGCGATGGCGCTGCCGAGCGACGATGACGTACGCCGGAGCCCGCCGCTCAAGCGCTTCCACCAGCTTCCGCCCTGTGTGCTGTCGTTCATGCCGCGCCCGTGATAGCGGTTTCGGCAAATCTTGGTAAGTGACCATGACACCGGAAGAGATGCTGGCGCGCCTCCTCTACCGCGATGGGCTGATGCTGGTCGTCGATAAACCGGCCGGTTTGCCGGTGCATCGCGGCCCCAAAGGCGGCGACGCATTTGAGGACTATTTCGACGCGCTGCGCTTCGGCTTGCCGCGGCCGCCCGCGCTGGCTCACCGGCTCGATCGCGATACGACAGGCTGCCTGGTCCTTGGCCGCCATCGCAAAGCGCTGGCGCTGCTCGGCAAGCTGTTCAAGCAAGGCAAGGTCGGCAAATGCTACTGGGCGGTGGTCGAGGGCGGGCCCGAAACGGACGAAGGCCGTATCGACATTCCGCTCTCCAAGCGCGACGAGTCGCGCGGCTGGTGGATGAAGCCGGACGAGCACGGCCTGCCATCGGCGAGTACATGGAAGGTGATGGGCCGGGGACCCGGTCTCACCTGGCTTGCGCTCGAGCCACTGACCGGTCGCACCCACCAATTGCGCGTGCATTGCGCCGAGATGGGGTGGCCGATCATCGGAGACAATATTTACGGCAACGCGCCGCGTACGGGCGGGCCGGCGTTGCATCTCCATTCGCGCGAAGTGACTGTGCCGATCTCCAAGAACAAGCCGGCCGTCACGGTGACTGCACCGGTGCCGGAACACATGCGTGAGAAACTCGCGGCTTGCGGTTGGCAGTCGGCGAACGCGTAGGCGTGCCGCGGAACTTCCAGTGCCCGCCGACGTTCAGAAGCCATACCCAACAAATAGCGGAGCAGACCATGTTCATCGGTCACTATGGACCCAGCTTCGCATGCAAAGCCGGGAAGCCGGCAATACCTTTGTGGGTTCTGTTTCTCGCCGTTCAATTCGTCGACATCGTGTGGTCGATTCTGGTCCTGCTCGGAATTGAAAAGGTCCGCATCGTTCCGGGGTTCACGGCGACCAATCCGCTCGATCTTTATTACATGCCCTACACGCACAGTTTGCCAGGCGCGGCATTGTGGTCGGTCGGAGCCGCCGTCGTCTACCGAGCGATCGCGCCCGCGCAAAAATGGACTGCCGCCGCGATAGTCGGAGCCGCCGTTTTTTCGCACTGGATTCTCGATCTGGTGGTGCACCGGCCCGATCTGGCGCTGTATGACGATTCCTACAAGGTCGGACTCGGACTATGGAATTATCCCGCCGTCGCTTTCGCTCTTGAGATCGCGCTTTTGTTCGGAGGGATCGCGCTTTATCTCAGGACGACAGAAGCCAAAGACACCATAGGTCGCTATGGCATGCTTGTCCTCGGCGTCGTGGCCGTGGCCGCGCAAGCTTATGTATTCTTTGGTCCACCACCGGTTTCCGACGCGGCGCTCGCTTTCACGGCGCTCGGGCTTTATTTCGTCTTTGCCGCAGCTGTATTTTGGCTGGAAGGTAAACGCACCTACCCGCTCAAATCCAACGTTTCGACAGCCGCCGCGATCAATAGAGCTGTGCCTTGATCCGCTCCGGCGCCTCGCGATCATATTTCTCGCCACCCAGCTTGCCCTGACTTAACTCGGCAATGATGGTGCCGGTCGACGGCAGGCTCTTGCGATCGATCTTGGTGGCTTCATCCCAGAGTTTCGAGCGCACGATCGCCTTCGAACAATGGAAGTAGATACTCTCGACATACACGACTAGCACGCAGCGGGGCAGCTTGCCGTTGACCGAGAAGCTTTGCATTAGCTCGGGATCGATCGAGATCGATGCGCGGCCATTGATCCGCAAGGTTTCACCCACGCCGGGAATCAGGAAGAGCAGCGCAATACGCGGATCGCGAACGATGTTGCGGAAACCATCGATGCGATTATTGCCGGGCCGGTCGGGGATGGCGAGCGTCTTCTCGTCAAGGATGCGTACGAAGCCGGCCGGATCGCCCTTGGGCGAGCAATCGAGGCCTTCCGGCCCGCTGGTCGCTATCGCGATGAATGGCGCCGATTCGATCAGCTTGCGATAGGCGCTGCAGACGTAATCGATCTCCTTGACGACCGAACTGGGCACCTTCTCGCCGTAGATTGCCTGGAGCTGCTCCATGCTCGTGATCAGATGATCGCGATAAGCCATCATTCACCCCCTAGGCGGCTAATAATTGCCGGCCGTCATGCCCCATCATCGTTACATCGAGAATAACACCCGGCTCGACCGGTGCCGCAAGCCGCACCGGCATGAATTGCTCGGTGTGTCCGAGCCCGCGGGATTCGGCAAGCACACGGCGGCGCGCGCCTATCTCGCGGTCGAGGTGGTTGCGCAGGGCCACTTCACCCTTGTCACGCAAGCGGCGGGCGCGATCCTTGACGATCAAGCGGTCTACTTGCGGCATGCGCGCGGCCGGTGTGCCGGGCCGCGGCGAAAACGGGAAGACGTGGAGTTGTGTAAGCCCGCATTCGTCGATCAGGTCGAGCGAACGGGCGAACATGTCTTCGCTCTCGGTCGGGAAGCCAGCGATAAAGTCGGCGCCGAAAACGACATCGGGACGCAGCTGCCGCACCTGTTCGCAAAAAGCGATCGCATCGCCGCGTGAGTGCCGGCGTTTCATTCGCTTGAGAATGAGATCGTCGCCGGCCTGCAACGATAAGTGCAGGTGCGGCATGAGCCGCGGATCGTTCGCCAGCGCATCGAGCAAATGGACATCCGCTTCAACGGAATCAATCGAAGACAGCCTCAGCCGCGCCAGATCGGGCACAGTCTTGAGGATCTGCTTGACCAGAGTGCCGAGGCGCGGCCTATCCGGCAGGTCGGCGCCGTAGCTCGTGATATCGACGCCGGTCAGAACGATTTCGCAGTAGCCGTTCGCCACAAGGCGATGCGCCTGCGCCACTACTTCGTCGACCGGCAGCGAGCGCGAATTGCCGCGGCCGAAAGGAATGATGCAGAAGGTGCAGCGATGATCGCACCCGTTCTGCACCTGAACGAAAGCGCGGGCGCGGCCCTCGATGCTGTCGATCGCGTGCGGCCGCATGGTTTTCACCGCCATGATGTCGGACACGGCGGCCTTTTCGCCGGCCGTCCAGATTCTAGCGTCGAATTTTTCCTCGTTGCCGACAACGCGGTCGACTTCCGGCATGGCTGCAAAGGTCTTCGCTTCGGTTTGCGCGGCGCAGCCTGTAACAACGATACGCGCCTCGGGCTTCTCGCGCCGGAGCCGACGGATCGCCTGCTTCGCCTGGCGCACCGCCTCGGCGGTCACCGCGCAGGTGTTCACGACAACAGCATCGTTTAAGCCGGCTGCACCTGCCTCGCGCCGGATCACCTCCGATTCATACGCATTCAGGCGGCAGCCGAAGGTGACAACGTCGACAGTCATGGCGCGCCTGCCTTTGGCGCGCCTGCCTTGGCGAACAGGGCCGGATCGAAGCGGCCCTTGAACTCGAATTCCACCGGGCCCGTCATCAGCACGTGGTCGTCCTTCTCGCGCCATTCGACGGTCAACTCGCCGCCCGGCAATGTGACCGTCACCTTGCGATTGGTACGCCTGAGCCGCGCGGCGGCAACCGCGGCCGCGCAGGCGCCCGAGCCACAGGCTTTGGTCAATCCTGCGCCGCGCTCCCAGGTGCGGATAATGATGTGATCGCGCGAGACGATTTGCGCGAGCGTGATATTGGCGCGTTCGGGAAACATTGGATGATTTTCCAGCAGTGGCCCCAATCGCGCGAGATCATGCGCGTTCACATCGTCGACCCAGAAGATCGCATGTGGATTGCCCATGCTCACGACCGACGGCGAATGCAGCACCGGCTTGTCAATCGGCCCGATCTGCAATTCGATGGCGCGCGTGTCGCGAAATTCCTCCGCCAGCGGGATTTCGTTCCACTTGAAGCGCGGCGGCCCCATGTCGACGGTGAACTGGCCGTCGGCGCCTTTCCAGCAATTGAGAATGCCGGCCGTCGTCTCGAAGGTCAGGTCGCTCTTGCCGCTCTCTTTGGAGACCAGGTCGGCGACGCAACGTATGCCGTTTCCGCAGGCTCCCGCCTCGGAGCCGTCGTTATTATAGATGCGGATGAAAGCGTCGGTACCCGACGTGCGCGGCGGATAAAGCGCCATCAACTGATCATAGGGTGCACCATCCGGACTTGCAGCCGCACGCGCCTCGTCGGCTTCGATCTTGCTGCCGTGAGCGCGCATATCGACCACGACGATCTCGTTGCCGATGCCGTTCATCTTCACGAAGGACTGATTGGCGAGAGCGCCCATATTCTGCTTTGCCCGGGTTTCGCCCGGTTTATATGGCGAATAAACGCGGATTGGCCAGAGGCCATGCTAGAATGCGTAACAATGCTGGCGAATCGCCGGACCGCCGCAACCGACGGAGAACCGTGATGTCGCCCTCCAGGCTTGCTTCAGCCGCTATTGCGTTGGCATTCGCGCTGACGATCGACATGGCCGCCGCGCAGAGCCCGGCGCCAAAACCGAGCGCCGGCGAGCCAATGCCGCCGCCCGCGCCGCCAATCGCAGGCCCGACCTCCCCTTCGCCCTTGCAGGCGGGCGACGCTTTCGGCGAACAGGTTACCCTGCCCGAACGGACGATCATCTATATGAAGGGCTACAGCAAATGGGATAGCGCCTTCGACACCCTGGTCGACGCGTTCAAATCGCTTCACGAATATCTCGACAAGCAGGACGTTCAGCCGTCCGGCCCGGCAATTACCATCTATACCCAGACCGATGACTCCGGCTTTTCATTCGAAGCCGCATTGCCGGTCGCGCAGGCTCCGAAAAACCCGCCGAAGGGCGACATCGCCGTCGGTCCCGCCCCATCCGGCAGAGCGCTTAAATTCGTCCATCGCGGTTCGTACGACGCCATGGATACGACATACGAAGCGATCACCAATTATCTCGACGATAAGCAACTCGAGGCCAAGGACCTGTTCATCGAGGAATATGCCACCGACCCGGTGAAGGCCGATCCCGACAAGCTGGTGGTCAACGTGTTCGTGCCGGTGAAGTGATGACCGTATCGCGCGCGCTGTTCGTATTGATCGTAGCGCTTGTGTCGCTTGCGCCAGTACCGTCGCTCGCGGCGGACAAGCTGGTGACCGTGACAGGCGAAGCGACCATCGCGGTTGCGCCCGACGCCGCGATGATCCGCATCGGCGTCAGCAGCCAGGACAAGACCGCGCGCGAGGCAAGCGATGCAAATGCAAAGCAGATGACCGCTGTGCTCGCTGCGATCAAAAGCAACGGCATAGCCGAGCGCGACATTCAGACGTCCCAGCTATCGCTGCAGCCGCAATATGATCCGAACAAGAGCGGCACCGCCCGTCTCACCGGCTTCCAGGCATCCAATCAGGTTACGGTCCGGATCCGGGACATCGGCAAGTTGGCTGCCATACTCGACAGCGCGATCGCCGCCGGCGCCAATGAAATGTCGGGCATCGAATTCGTTGTATCCGAACAGTCGAAACTGCTCGACCGCGCGCGCGACGACGCCATTGCCGACGCCCACCGCAAGGCCGAGCTCTATGCGAAAGCAGCCGGAGCCCGGCTTGGTCACGTCGTCGCTATTTCGGAAGAAGGTTCGGCCCCGACACCGCGCCCGATGCAGGCCTTGCGGGCCGGCGCGATTCCTATCGCTCCGGGGGAGCAGACTTTAAGAGCGGTCGTCACCGTCAGCTATGAATTAGCGCCCTAAAATGGCCTCATCTTGACTTGAAGGTGCGCCAATCCTAGGTTCCGCCCGCTCTCGATAGAGACGTGGAAATTCAACTTCGCCGCCCGGTCCGTTAAGAGGCCGGAGGCCACCGCCCGACAGCGCGATGCGCCCTCGGGCGCAAAGGTGTTTGCAGAAGCCTCATCCTGAGGAGCCCGCGAAGCGGGCGTCTCGAAGGATGGGGCGAATAACTAGGGCGCCCTCGCCCTTCGAGACGCGCACTTCGTGCGCTCCTCAGGACGAGGTCGCGAAAGACCGATGTTCGACAGCCTGTCGGAAAAACTGGGCGGCATTCTCGACCGCCTCACCCGCCGCGGCGCGCTCAGCGAAGCCGACGTCGATGCGGCGTTGCGCGAGGTCCGCCGCGCGCTGCTCGAAGCCGACGTCGCGCTCGACGTGGCGCGCGCCTTCACCGACGGCGTGAAGAAGCAGGCGGTCGGCATCGAGGTCATGAAGTCGGTCACGCCCGGACAGATGGTCGTGAAGATCGTGCACGACCAGCTTGTCGCCACGCTCGGCGCCGACAGCCAAGGTGGGAGCCTTGGCGTCGATCTCAATGCCGCGCCGCCGGTCGCCATCATGATGGTCGGCCTGCAGGGTTCCGGCAAAACCACCACAACGGCCAAACTCGCCAAGCGTCTCACCGACCGGCAACGCCGGAAAGTGCTGATGGCTTCGCTCGACGTACGCAGGCCGGCGGCGATGGAGCAGCTCGCCGTGCTCGGCCGCGACGCGCAGATCGATACGCTGCCGGTGGTCGAAGGCCAGATGCCGCCGCAAATCGCGCGCCGCGCGATCGAAGCGGCGAAACTCGGCGGCTACGACGTGGTGATGCTCGATACCGCCGGCCGTACGACGCTCGATGACGAGATGATGAACGAGGCGGCCGAGGTCAAGCGCGCGGTCAATCCGCACGAGGTCCTTCTCGTTGCCGATGCGCTCACCGGCCAGGACGCGGTTAATCTCGCCCGCTCATTCGACGAACGCGTTGGGCTCAGCGGCATCGTGCTCACTCGCGTCGACGGCGACGGCCGCGGCGGCGCCGCGCTCTCGATGCGCGCGGTCACCGGCAAGCCGATCAAACTGATCGGCACCGGCGAGAAACTGGACGCGCTTGAGGAATTCGACCCAGCGCGCATCGCCGGCCGCATCCTCGGCATGGGCGACATCGTCGCGCTGGTGGAGAAAGCCGCCGCCAATATCGACGCCGAAAAGGCCATGCGTGCGGCCGAGAAGATGCGCAAGGGCGCATTTGATCTTGGCGATCTGCGCGAGCAGCTCACGCAGATGCAGGCGATGGGCGGCCTTGGCGGCCTGATGGGCATGCTGCCCGGCGTCGCCAAGATGAAGAACCAGCTCGCCGCCGCCAATCTCGACGAGAATGTCATCAAGCGGCAGATCGCCATCATCGATTCAATGACTCCGCAAGAGCGGCGCAATCCGGACATCCTCAAAGCCAGCCGCAAGAAGCGCATCGCGTCGGGCTCCGGCACATCCCCGGAAGCAATCAACAAATTGCTGAAGATGCATCGCGGCATGGCCGACATGATGAAGATGATGGGCAGTGGCAAGCGCGGCCCACTCGCTGGGCTCGCGCAAGCCATGGGCTTCGGTGGCGGCATGCCATCGCCCGAGCAGATGGCAGAGATGGCAAAGAAAATGCCCGGCGGGCAGCTACCGCCGAACATGCCGGGCACAAGTGGTTCCTTGCCGCCGGCGATGCCGAAGCTGCCGCCGAACATGCCTGGTTTGCCCGGCTTGCCGGGCCTGGGTGGAAAGTTCCCTGGATTGCCGGGCGGTCTGCCGCCCGGTCTCGGAAAGAAGAAGTGAAAACGTACCTCGCAATCGTCATTCCGGGGAGCTGCCATCAGCGCGTTTACGCGCGTCTTCGACGCGCTATGGCGGCGAGCGCGGAATCCATACTCCGCAGCACTGCGGGTTATGGATTCCGGCTCTCGCTCGCTTTGCTCGCTCGGCCGGAATGACAGTTTCTATGGAAAGGAAAGTCTAAATGTCTCTCGTTATCCGTCTCGCCCGTGCCGGCACCAAGAAGCGGCCGGTCTATCACGTCGTCGTCGCCGACAATCGCAGCCCCCGCGACGGCCGCTTCATCGAGCGGCTCGGCTATTTCAATCCGCTGCTGCCAAAGGAAAAGACCGAGCGGCTCAAGCTCGATCTCGACAAGGTGCAGGCCTGGATGAAGAAGGGCGCACAGCCGTCCGACCGCGTCATGCGGTTCCTCGACGCCGCCGGCATCATGAAGCGCCCGAAGCGCAACAATCCGGAAAAGGCGATCCCGCGCAAGGAACGCAAGGCCAAGGAAGAAGATGCGACCAAGGCCAAGGAAGCCGGCGACGCGGCTGCCAAGACGGCCGCAACGGCGAAGGCAGCCGATAAGGCCGCCGCCGACAAGGCCGCGGAAAAACCGGCCGAAGCGCCGGCGGCGAGCTAAGGCTCGCCGCGCTTCGCCGTGGCCGAACGCATCTGCGTCGCCCGCATCGGTGCCGCGCACGGAATCCGCGGCGAGGTGAAGCTGTGGTCATTCACCGAAGATCCGACGGCGGTCGCGAATTACGGCCCGCTGGAAACGCAAGACGGCACGCAGCGCTTCGAAATCGAAGCGCTGCGCCCGGCCAAGGATCACTTCGTCGCGCGCATCGCCGGTATCGGCGATCGTGACGCGGCGGAACGATTGCGCAATCTGGAGCTCTACATCCCGCGCGCGCGACTGCCGAAGATCGAAGAGGCTGATACTTTTTATCACGCCGATCTGATTGGCCTTCAGGCCGTTACGCAGGACGGCGAAGACGTTGGCATCGTATCAGCGGTTCATAATTTCGGCGCCAGTGACCTCATTGAAATCAAGCCGGCCGCGGGCGATCCGCTGTTGATGCCGTTCACCGACGCAACCGTGCCGGAGATCGATCTCTACGCGCGCAGGATCGTGGTCGTGCCTCCGGTGGAGACCGAATAGCCATGTGGCGTGCCAGCGTACTGACGATTTTTCCGGAGATGTTCCCGGGCCCGCTGGCGCAAAGCCTCGCCGGCAAGGCGCGGACGTCGGGCATCTGGTCGCTCGATACGATCGATATTCGCGCGCACGCGACCGACAAGCACCGCACGGTCGACGACACGCCGGCGGGCGGCGGCCCCGGCATGGTCATGAAAGCGGACGTGCTCGCACGCGCGCTTGACGCAGTTCCGCACGACACTCGCCCTCGCCTGCTGATGAGCCCGCGCGGAAAGCCACTGACCCAAAGCTGGGTTACGGACCTTGTCGGCGGCCTCGGCGTGGTAATTATCTGCGCGCGCTTCGAAGGCGTGGATGAGCGTTTGATCAAGAAACGCGACCTCGAAGAAGTCTCGCTCGGCGACTTCGTGCTGTCGGGCGGCGAAATCGCGGCGCTGGCACTGCTCGACGCCTGCGTGCGACTGCTGCCCGGCGTCATGGGCAAGGAGGCCTCGGCGGTGGAGGAAAGCTTTGTCGATGGGCTGCTCGAATACCCGCAATACACGCGGCCGCCCGTATTCGAGGGGGAGCCGATCCCCGAGGTCCTCGTTTCCGGCGACCACAGCAAGGTTAAGGCCTGGCGCCGAGCCGAGGCCGAGCGGCTGACCGCCGAACGACGTCCGGACCTATGGTCCGCTTACCAGGCGGGTAAAAGGCCCGGAAAAGAGCCTCAATCCAAAGGGTGACAAGCCGAAAGCTTTGTAATACAAGCTCGCCAACCCATTCAGACCAGGTCAAGACCGCGCGCCGGTTGCTGGCGCTGCCGACGGAGAATTCGCAATGAACATCATTCAGCAGCTCGAAAAAGAGCAGGTCGAAAAGCTCTCGGCCGGCAAGGAAATTCCGGACTTCCAGCCAGGCGACACCGTGCTGGTCAACGTGAAGGTTGTCGAAGGCGACAAGACCCGCGTGCAGGCCTATGAGGGCGTCTGCATCGGGCGCTCGGGCGGCGGCCTGAACGAAAACTTCACGGTGCGCAAGATTTCTTACGGCGAAGGCGTCGAGCGCGTGTTCCCGCTGTATTCGCCGATGATCGAGTCGATCAAGGTCGTGCGCCGCGGCAAAGTGCGCCGCGCCAAGCTCTATTACCTGCGCGGGTTGCGCGGCAAGAAGGCGCGCATTTCCGAGGCGCAAGGCGCCGCCGGACCAGAAGGCGCCGAGGCCGCAGCGCAAGAGTAATTGGCAGGCGCATGCAATCCGTGAAGGGGCCGCTTGCCGGCCCCTTTTGCATATTTGCGGGCTTCATTGTCGAAGCCGGATCGATTGGCTATATAACCCGCATGGTTTCCAAAGCTCAGCGGATTGTCCTGGTCGACCACACGCGGCTGCCGTGGCGGTTTTTCGGCCGGTTGACGGCGGTGCAGGCAGGACTTTGATCGGCCCGGCAATGCCGGCCGCTGCAAACCGTTTCCCTTTCACTCTGAGCTAGGCAATCGAGTCATGAAACCGCGCACACTGTACGACAAGATCTGGGACGATCATCTGGTTGACGAACAGCCGGATGGCACATGCCTGATCTATATCGACCGCCATCTGGTGCATGAAGTCACAAGTCCTCAGGCTTTCGAAGGTCTGCGCGTTGCCGGTCGCAAGGTGCACGCACCCGACAAGACGCTCGCGGTCGTTGATCACAATGTGCCGACCACCGATCGCACGAAACCAAATCCCGATCCGGAAAGCGCCGAGCAGATCGCCGCGCTGGCGAAGAACGCCAAGGATTTCGGCATCGAGTATTTCAACGAGTTCGACAAGCGCCAGGGTATCGTCCACATCATCGGGCCCGAGCAGGGCTTCACTTTGCCCGGTACGACGATCGTGTGTGGCGACAGCCACACCGCGACGCATGGCGCCTTCGGCGCCCTCGCCTACGGCATCGGTACGTCCGAAGTGGAACACGTGCTGGCAACGCAAACGCTAATCCAGAAGAAGTCGAAAAACATGCGCGCTGTGGTCGACGGCAAATTGCCGCCGGGCGTCACGGCGAAGGACATCATCCTCGCGATCATCGGCGAGATTGGTACCGCTGGCGGCACCGGCTACGCGCTGGAATATGCCGGCGAAGCGATCCGAGCGATCTCCATCGAAGGGCGCATGACGGTCTGCAACATGTCGGTGGAAGGCGGCGCCAAGGCCGGCTTCATTGCGCCCGACGAGAAAGCTTACACTTATCTCAAGGACAAGCCGAAGGCGCCGAAGGGCAAGGCCTGGGACGAGGCCATGCGTTATTGGGAAAATCTGCGCTCGGACGACGGCGCACATTTTGACCGAGAAATCCGGCTCGATGCGGCCAAGCTGCCGCCGCTGGTCACCTGGGGCACCAGCCCCGAGCAGGTCATTTCGATCAGCGGCCGCGTGCCTGTGCCATCTGAGATTCACGATGAAAAAAAGCGCGTCGCCGCCGAACGATCGCTCGGCTACATGGGCCTGCTAGGCGGCGAAAAAATCACCGACATCAAGCTCGACCGCGTGTTCATCGGCTCATGCACTAATGCGCGCATCGAAGACCTGCGCGAGGTCGCGCGTGTGGTTGATGGCAAACACGTCAACGCAAACGTCAACGCGATGATCGTGCCCGGCTCCGGCCTGGTGAAGATGCAGGCGGAAGCAGAAGGACTCGACAAGATTTTCAAGGCTGCGGGTTTCGAATGGCGCGAGCCGGGTTGTTCAATGTGCCTCGCGATGAATCCGGACAAGCTTGCGCCCGGCGAGCGTTGCGCCTCGACGTCTAACCGGAATTTCGAAGGCCGCCAGGGCTACAAAGGACGCACGCATCTGGTGTCGCCGGCTATGGCAGCCGCGGCGGCGATCGCGGGCCACTTCGTCGACGTACGCGAGTGGAAATAACGCAGGGCGAATTCGGAAATACAAAAGGCCCGCCGCGCTGCGGGCCTTTTTTTGTTCGACTGCGAAATTTCTGATGCGCGCTATTCCCACCAGCAGCGCATTTGCGGCGCGATCACGGGGCCGCTGACGCGGTACTCCGTCACCAGCCACGAGTAGCATTGCCGCTTGGCGTAGGGGCCCGGACGGACATGGCGCGGGTAGATGGTCACGCGTGGGCGCTTTTTCTGAGCGGCGAATTCGCGGGTGAACGGCGCGGTCTCGCTGCATCCAACAACACGCGTGCGCGGCAGCTGCCGATTGGCACAGCTCGAATCTTCGGCGGAGGCCGGTATCGACGCGCCGGCCACCATGGCGAAAATCAAGCCAACAAATGCAAAACCGGTCGCAATCTTTATCATCGGAAAACCCGCTCCACGCGCCGCCGCGACCAACCGTTGCGCATCCGGGCCGGTGCCGTCAACCGCTTGGTTGGGACGGAAACCTCCCCTACAACATTGTCATGGCAGGCCAATTCGATGACTGGCGAGGATCGGCGGCACCGTCTCTGGCCGACATTGAAGCGCTGGCGGCGGAGGCTTATGCCCGTTTGCCCGATCGCTTCCGGACGCTGTGCGAAGGCCTTGTCATCCGCGTCGAGGATTTTCCCACGGACGAGGTCATCGAACTCGATGCGACTCGAGAGCGAGTTTGACTTACTCGGGCTGTTCCAGGGCGTCGGCTTGCCGTTCCAGTCAGAAACGATGCCGGAACCGATGCCCAATATGATCTGGCTCTATCGCCGGCCGATCCTCGAGTACTGGGCCGAACACGAGGACACCTTGGGTGAAATCGTCACTCACGTGCTGGTTCATGAAATCGGTCATCATTTCGGACTGTCGGATGAAGACATCGAAGCGATCGAAGCCAGCGCGGGGTAGTGCCGTGCATCGATCTCGAAAACATATGATGACTATTCAAATTAGGAATTAGTGGGCTAGGGCTAGTTGCGCCAGCATTGCGCCTCAAGGAGATTCGCCATGATTGTTACCGTCTTCCGTTCCCGCCTCATGCCCGACGTGCGTGAGGACTACGTCGCGTTGGTTGACCGCATGGTCGAGCTTGCAGCCACAATGCCAGGCTACATCTCACACAAAGGTTTCTTTGCGGAGGACGGCGAACGCTGCACGATTGTCGAGTTCGAATCCGAGGAAGCCCAGCGCGCCTGGCGCATGCACCCGGAACACCGCGATGCCCAGCGCAAGGCGCGCGACATTTATTACTCCGCTTACAGCGTTCAAGTTTGCGAGGTTAAACGGGAAGCAAAATTCGACCGCAATACCCGTAACCAGGCGGCGGAATAGCCCTGCCGCAACGCGCATGGCTGGCACGACGGTCCGGCTATTGACGGGATCACGGGACGCCTTATGAAAAGGCCCTGAAACGGTAGCAGGCCGGAGCCAAAGAAAAATGGAAAAATTCACCACCCTCGAAGGCGTCGCCGCGCCCATGCGGATTATCAATGTCGACACCGATATGGTGATCCCCAAACAATACCTGAAGACGATCAAGCGCACCGGGCTCGGCAAGGGCCTGTTCTCCGAGATGCGCTACACGGACGACGGTAGCGAAAACCCGAATTTCGTGCTCAACAAGCCGGCCTACCGCAAAGCCAAAATCCTCGTTGCGGGCGACAATTTCGGCTGCGGCTCGTCACGCGAACACGCGCCCTGGGCGCTGATGGATTTCGGCATCCGCTGCGTGATCTCGACGTCGTTCGGCGACATTTTCTACAACAATTGCTTCAAGAACGGTGTGCTGCCGATTCGTGTGTCTCCGGAAGATCTCGAGAAGCTGTTCGACGATGCCGACCGCGGTGCAAATGCAACACTCACCGTCGACCTCGAAAAGCAGGAAATCCGTGGCCCCGACGGCGGCGTGATTCATTTCGAGATCGACGCGCACCGCAAGCATTGCCTGCTCAATGGCCTCGATGACATAGGCCTCACCAAGCAGAAGCAGAGCAGGATCGAAAGCTACGAGCAGAAGGCCGCTGCCGCACGGCCGTGGGCCTAACCACGGCCTGCTATCGCCTCTGCGATCGCGACGGTTCGCCGCGCCATGTCGGCGTGCAAGCGTTCGACCATGCGGCCCTCGATCGACACCACGCCCTTGCCTTTGTTCTCCGGCAGATCGAACGCCGCGATCATCTTGCGCGCCTGCTCGACCTCGGCCGGCGAAGGTGAAAACGCCTTGTTGCAGGGCTCGATCTGATTGGGATGAATTAGTGTCTTGCCGTCGAAGCCGAGCTCGACGCCCTGCATGCATTCCTTGATAAAGCCGTCGGCGTTGCCAATATCGTTGTAGACGCCATCAAGAATATCGATGCCGTGAATGCGCGCGGCGGCGACGCACATTGACAACCACGGCAGCATCGGCGCCCGCCCCGGCACCAGACGCGCGCGTGTATCCTTGGCAAGATCGTTCGTGCCCATCACAAAACCGGAAAGCCGCGTCTCCGAATCGCGCGCGGCTGCCGCAATCGAGAGAATGTTGAAGATCGCCAGCGGCGTCTCGATCATCGCCCACACCCGCGTCTTGTGGTCGGTGCCCATATCGAGCAGGCGGCGGCCGATCAGCTCGAGCGTGTCAGCACTCGATACTTTCGGCACCAGAATGGCGTCGGGCGCGGCATGAGCCGCCGCCGAAAGATCGTCGGCATGCCATGCCGTGTCGACGCCATTGACGCGGATGAACACCTCGCGCGCACCAAAGCCGCCCGCTTTCACTGCATCGACCACCTGTTGACGTGCCGCTTCCTTGGACTCAGGTGCGACCGAATCCTCGAGATCCAGAATTACGCCGTCAGCGGGCAAGGTCTTTGCCTTCTCCAGCGCGCGGGCATTGGAGCCCGGCATATAGAGCACGCTCCGGCGCGGGCGGATGGTCATTGGAGATGGTCTCCTCTCTTCGACGCCAAGCCTATCGTCCGTGCAACGGACATGCCACTCCCACACGTGTACGGGTTGCCAATAGCAATCCGCTCGTGATTGTGTGAGCGAATGTAACGATGTCGCGTGAACGGCAGATCATGGCATTTCCCCCGCAATTGCTCGACGGCTATCGCGCCTTCCTCATAGGACGGCTGCGCCACGAACAGGACCGTTATCGCGGCCTCGCCGAAAGCGGGCAGTCGCCGCAGATCATGGTGATCGGCTGCTGCGACTCGCGTGTCTCACCGGAGGTCATTTTCGACGCGCGCCCCGGCGAATTATTCGTGGTGCGCAATATCGGCAACCTGGTGCCGCCTTATACGCCGGATGGTGCACAGCGCGCGGTCTCGGCTGCACTGGAATTTGCCGTGCAAGCGCTCAAGGTGAAGCACATTGTGGTGCTCGGGCACGCCCAATGCGGCGGCATCCGGGCCTTCGTCGAAGAGGCCACACCATTATCGCCCGGCGATTTTATCGGGCACTGGATGGCGTTAATTGCACCGGCCGCGGCGGAAGTCGGCCCGCGCGGCGACCGACCGCTCGGACAATATCTGACGCAACTCGAACAGACCTCGGTCGTCATGATGCTCGACAACCTGATGACTTTTCCGTGGGTGAGAGTTCTGGTCGAGCGCGGCACGCTTGCATTGCACGCCGCCTATTTCAGCGTCGCCACCGGTCAGCTCTCGGTGCGAGACCCAGCCACCGGCAATTTCATGCAGGTGGCCGCGGACGACTACACACGGATATTCGCGCAGCCGCGCTTTTGATTGTTTGTCTACCTTACCGCGCCTTAACCGTGTTTCGGCGGATTCACGTGTGTAATCTGCACGACTCCGAGAGCCAAGGTTACCGACAATGCGCGGTTTTCGCCTAACTTGATGGTAATGACCGACCGCTACAGATAGTCGCCATCCACATTTCGGAACGGTTTGACGCTGTTATGGAAGAACGGTCGATCATCGCCGAGATTGAAGGCAGCTTCGCATCCGGATCGGCCGACAAACAGGCGGAAATACTTCGCCGGGTCACTGACCTTTTCCTCGCGGGCGCGGACAACTATTCCGACGAGCACATCGACTTGTTCGACGGCGTCATTTCCCGCATTGCCGACAAGATCGAGACCAAGGCCAGAGCCGAGCTCGCAAATCGTCTTGCGCCGGCGGACAATGCGCCGCCCAAGACCGTGCGCATGCTCGCACGC
The DNA here is from genome assembly GCA_963762485.1 of uncultured Pseudomonadota bacterium. Taxonomy (GTDB): domain Bacteria; phylum Pseudomonadota; class Alphaproteobacteria; order Rhizobiales; family Xanthobacteraceae; genus Pseudolabrys. The sequence continues at coordinate 230,386 of CAVXLE010000006.1, forward strand.
GACGAATTGATCGAGGTCGCGGGTCCGATCCTGAGCCAATCGAACAGATTGTCCGACGAAGACTTGCTGGCGATCGCCAGCGCCAACAGCCAGGACCGGCTGCTGGCCATTTCAAAACGCTCGTCGCTCAGCGAAAAAGTCAGCGACGTTCTGGTCACGCACGGCAATCGTGACGTTGTCCTTTCGGTGACGCGGAACGAGGGCGCGCGTATTTCCGACGCCGGCTATGTCAAGCTGGTCGACAGATCAATCAACGACGAAGTGCTCGCGATCTGCGTCTCCATGCGCAAGGATATCCCGCGCGAACACTTTAATGCACTCATCGCGAAGGCCTCCGATGTCGTCTTCGAGAAACTCGCGGCCAGCAACCCCGATGCCGTGTACGAAGTACATCGGGTATTGACCGACATCACCGGGCAAGAGTCGACAGCGCGGCCCCAGGCAAAGCGCGACTACCGCGAAGCCGCCGCGCAGTTCGATATCGTTCGGCGTTCGGGAGCCCCGGTCGATCCGGTCGTGCAGGAGTTCGCCGCGAAGGGCAAGTTTGAAGAGACAGTTGCGGCCCTCTCGGCGCTCTCCGGAGCCCCGATAAAGCTTGTCGAAAGCGTCATGAACGACGCGCGTGCAGAAAGTGATTTTGCGTTGATCCTGGCAAAGGCCGCCGGCCTGTCGTGGCCGACCGCCAAGCAAATTTGCATCCTGCGCCGCAAGGCTTTTCGCTATTCCCCCCAGTCAATGGAAACGGCGCGTCACAGTTTCGATCGCTTGCAGACCGCTACCGCGCAGCGGCTCGTTCGCTTTTACAACGAGCGCCATTCTGCGCTCGCGGATTTCCAGGAGCTGGCGCAACAGATCAAAGCGCACGAAAGCCCGATGCGGGCGTCGTAGCGACCTAATAAAGGTAGAAACGGCCGTCGGAACTGCGCCTATGCTGCCCGGCGCTTGGCCTGGATCAGCTTGCGGTTGATCAGGCACTCGGCGATCTGAATGGCGTTGAGCGCGGCACCCTTGCGCAGATTGTCGGACACGACCCACATCTGTAGCCCGTTGTCGATGGTGGGGTCGGTGCGGATTCGACTAATGTAGGTCGCGTCCTCGCCAACGCATTCATAGGGCGTCACGTAGCCGCCGGGCTCGTGCTTGTCGATCACCAGGCAGCCGGGGGCGCTGCGAAGAATGGTGCGCGCTTCCTCGACGCTGATCGGATTTTCGAATTCGACATTGACGGCTTCCGAATGGCCGACGAACACCGGTACGCGCACGCAAGTGGCGGTTAGCTTGATTTTGGGATCAAGAATCTTCTTGGTCTCCATCATCATCTTCCACTCTTCCTTGGTGTAGCCATCCTCCATGAACACGTCGATTTCCGGAATGACGTTGAAAGCGATGCGCTTGGGAAACTTCTTCGTCACCACTTCATCGAGTGTGAATACCGCCTTGCTCTGCGAGAACAGCTCGTCCATCGCATCCTTGCCGGCTCCCGAGACCGATTGGTAGGTTGCAACCACGACACGCCTGATCCTGGCCTTGTCGTGCAACGGCTTGAGAGCGACGACGAGCTGGGCGGTCGAGCAGTTCGGATTGGCGATGATATTCTTCTTGGTGAAGCCGGCGACCGCGTCGGCATTCACCTCCGGCACGATCAGCGGTACGTCCGGGTCCATGCGCCAGGCAGAAGAATTGTCGATGACCACCGCCCCCTGTGCGGCGATCTTTGGCGACCATTCCTTCGATACCGCGCCGCCCGCCGACATCAGGCAAATGTCGACGTCGGAAAAGTCGAAATGGTCGAGCGCCTTCACTTTCAGGGTCTTGTCGCCGAATGAGCATTCCACGCCCTGACTCTTTCGCGACGCAATGGCGACCACCTCGTCGGCGGGGAAATTGCGCTCGGCCAGAATGTCGAGCATCTCGCGCCCGACATTGCCGGTAGCACCCACCACGGCGACCTTGTAACCCATTGTTAACGCTCCGGAATAATTTACCACCCGGCCGCCGGTAAGGGGCAACCGGATGTCAGCGCTTCTAGGCGAGAACTGTCTTCAACACAACGGCAGCCTGCCGAAGTCAGACCCATGCATCCGGCCCTGCAGTCCTGGCGTGACGAACTGCCTTCCAGCTTTGTGCGTGTCCTCGCATATCTGGGTGCTGTTGCCGTACTTTCCATAGGCGCCGCCCGGGTTTCGCAACCGCCTGCCATCAACGCCGTTGAACCAGTGCATCAATCGGAATGGATCACGATCGAGCGGCCCTTCCCGGCCTTCGCGCTGTCGATACCGGAGGCCGCGGATGTGCCAGCGACCTACGCCATTCGACGTCACGCCGAAGGCAACGGGCGCAAGGACATCCTCGCGCTCGGAGAATCGGACAGCGTCGCACCCTATCTGCAAGTCGAGATCTACCGGCCGGGAAGCGAGATACGTCGCTTCGCCGACCCGAAAGCGGAAATCATCGCCGATGCCGCGGCGCTCGGGCCCATTGAGGTCAAGCGCGCCGATGAATCCCTCGCGAGCAAATTCGGGCCGCTGACGATTGTTTCGTTTGCGACTTCGAAGGGTACGCCACGCAGCTGCCTTGGCTTCGTGCGTGCCTATCGCGATCCACGATTGCAACTCTCAGGCTGGTTCTGCCAGGGCGGCAGCGAATTTATCGAGCAAAGCACGTTGGCGTGTGCGCTTGACCGCCTAACGCTGCTCGCCGCTGGCAGCGAGCCGAAAATCGGCGCGCTTTTCGCAAAGGCCGAACTCAACCGCAGCTATTGCGGACAGCGCGATCCGATCCTGGCTGCCACGCCGAAATACCATCTGCTCTGGAAGGCGCTCGCAAATCGGCCGGAGCCGCGGCGGATTGGGCGCTGAGCGACTTCGTCCGCGCTGAAATCCCATACGATGAGATTGCATACATGACGCGGTGACGATTTCTCGCGTCTGCACCGCAATGATAATTGACCAGCTGGCAAATCCGTCCGATCATATTCCAATAAAAATATCTGAAGCTCCGGCGATGGCCGGTCGGCTTCTTTAGACCTCTGGGGAGAGGAACGATGCTCACACGACGTCACCTGCTGCAAACAGCGGGCGCAGGCGCAGCTCTGGCCGTGCCCGGACTGAAACTTGCCGAAGCCGCGGGCGCCAGCCTGACACCGGGCATACCCGAAGGAGTCGCGAGCTACGCGACGATGGCGACGCTGCCGGGGAAAAAGCCGCTGATCCAGCTTTCCGATCGGCCGCCGAACTACGAGGCTCCACTGGAATATCTACGCACACCGATCACGCCAAACGACCAATTCTATGTCCGCTACCACCTGGCGGATATCCCGGACGTCAAAGCTGAAGGCTACAAGATCGCGGTCGGCGGCGACGGTGCCAACGGCACCGCCGAAATCACGCTCGACGATCTGAAGAAGATGCCGGCGGTCGAGGTGGTCGCGGTGAACCAGTGCTCGGGCAGCCGGCGCGGGCTATCGAAGCCGCATGTGCAAGGCGTGGAATGGGGCTACGGCGCCATGGGCTGCGCGCGCTGGAAAGGCGCCCGCCTCAAGGAAGTGCTCGACAAAGTTGGGCTAAAGAAAGAGGCGATCGAGATCGTGTTCAATGGCGCCGACGGCCCGGCCGTCGACAAGACACCGGACTTCGTCAAGAGCATCCCGGTCTGGAAGGCGACCGATGAGTCGACGATCATCGCCTACGAGATGAATGGGGCGCCGCTGCCGCATTTCAATGGCTTCCCGGCCCGCATCATCGTGCCCGGCTGGACCGGTACCTACTGGATGAAGCACGTCATCTCGATCAACGCGCTGACCAAGCCCGAAGCGAACTTCTGGATGAACCCGGCCTACCGCGTTCCGGTTGGCAAGTTCCCGCTGCGGGATCGCTTTCTCACTCAGGAAAACGCAGCCAGCACGCCGATCACCGAAATGGTGGTCAATTCGCTGATCACCAGCCACCGCGACGGCGACAAAGTAAAAGCCGGCAAAGTCACGGTCAGCGGCATGGCCTGGGACGGCGGCTACGGCATTCGCACGGTGCAAGTCTCAACCGACGGCGGCAAGACCTGGGGCTCCGCAACATTGGGCCAGGATCTCGGCCGCTTCGCCTTCCGGCCGTGGAGCTTCGAGCTCGCGGCCAAAAAGGGCAAGAACTCGGTGATGGTCAACGCGACCAACAAGCTCGGCCAGAGCCAGACCACCGAGTTGATCTTCAACCCGGCCGGCTACCACAACAACGTGATGCAAAGCATCACGCTGACGGCGTGAGGGAGAACATGATGCAGAAATTTGCCATTGCACTTGTCGTTACTCTCGTCGCGTCGCCGGCATTCGCCGCCGAGCAGGTGATCAAGCTGAAGCAGGCTCCGGGCGTCGACAAGGTGGAGGCCAATTGCCAAGCCTGCCACACCCTCGCCTATATCCCGATGAACTCCCCGTTTCTCAATGCGGCGGGCTGGAGCGCAGCGGTCACCAAGATGATCAAGGCATTCGGGGCGCCGATCGACGATGCCGACGCCAAAGTGATCGCCGACTACCTGGCGAAGAACTACGGCGGCTGAAACGCCTTATTTACAGGCGATCCTGCAATATGGCCCCGCCACTCGGCGGGGCTTTTTTTGACAATTGTCATGTACAATTGCACGTGATTCAGGCCTATTGCCCCGAACCGAAGGTCGTTAGACTGCATTGCAACATAAGAGTCACCGAGGACCGAGCATGCATTTGAAAGTCCCCGTCGCTGCGATCGCGTTGAGCGTAGCATTGGCCCTGCTGGCCGCACCGGCAGACGCCCAGACGAAGAAAAAGAAGACCGTAGTCTCCAACCGCGACCACACGGTCCAGGTCAGTCGCGACGAGGATGGCCGGACGCGCACCCGAATCATCATTCAGAAGCGGTCCTATCTCGATCCAGGCACGGAAACGTTCCCGGGCGAGCGCGGTGACCACGATTACGCGGTTCTCCCCAATCACCGCGCATCGGGCATACTCGACAACACGACATTCGGCGGCAATCAGAGCGCCCTGCCAGGACCGTGGACCTTGCCAAGCAAGAATAATCCCTGGCTGCAATACTAGGCGGTCATCCTAGGCATAAAATTAAAAAACGCGGCCACGAGGCCGCGTTTTTTGATTCCGGGCTTTGCAAATTGCCCGCTCACGCGGCGAGCTTCTCCAGTTCGGCCAGGATCGCCGAACCCATTTCCGAAGTCGTTACCACTTTGGTCCCCTCCGACTTGATGTCGGCGGTGCGCAACCCCTTGGCAAGCGTTGCGGAAATCGCCTGATCAATCCAGTCCGCCTGCTTTCCAAGGTTGAACGAGTAGCGCAGCGCCATACCGAACGACGCAATCATCGCAATTGGATTCGCAATGCCCTTGCCCGCGATGTCTGGCGCCGAGCCATGCACAGGCTCGTAGAGCGCCTTGCGCTTCTTCGTCTTGGGATCGACCTCGCCGAGCGAGGCGGACGGCAGCATGCCGAGTGAGCCGGTCAACGTCGCGGCAATGTCGGAGAGCACGTCCCCGAACAGATTGTCAGTAACGATGACATCGAATTGCTTGGGCCATCGCACCAGCTGCATGCCGCCGGCATCGGCCAGCATGTGCTCAAGTTGCACATCCTTGTATTCGCGCGCGTGTAACGCTGTCGTCACCTCATTCCATAGCACCCCCGTCTTCATGACGTTGCGCTTTTCCATGGAGGTGACCTTGTTGCGACGCTTGCGCGCGAGCTCGAAGGCGACGCGGTCGATACGTTCAATCTCGTAGGTATCATAGACTTGCGTATCGATGGCACGCTTCTGTCCGTTGCCGAGGTCGGTGATGGTCTTCGGTTCGCCGAAATAGACCCCGCCGGTCAGTTCACGCAGAATGATGATGTCGAGACCTTCCACCACCTCACGCTTGAGCGAGGATGAATCGGCGAGCGCCGGATAAACGATGGCAGGGCGAACGTTGGCATACAGATCGAGATCCTTACGAAGCCGCAGAAGACCTGCCTCGGGGCGCACGTCATAGGGCACCTTGTCCCATTTCGGCCCGCCCACCGCGCCGAAGATGATGGCGTCGGCGGCCTTGGCCTTTTCCATGGTGGCGTCGGTGACAGCAACCCCGTGCGCGTCGTAGCAGCAACCTCCCACGAGCGCCTCTTCGGTGGCGAACTTGTCCGGGCCTTTTTTGTTGAAGAACTCGATAATGCGCTTCACCTCGGCCATGACTTCGGGGCCGATGCCGTCGCCGGGCAGAAGAAGGAGATTGTGGGTCGCCATGTACGCCTCACTGCTACGAATTCGCGTGAGGAGTGCTAAAGCGTCGTCTCGTCCTTGGCAACTGCCCACCGATGGGCGGATGCTGTTTGTCGGCGATTACGCCGATCAGGAAACACCATGCCGGACGGCCGTATCAGAGTCGTGATCGTCGGGGCAGGCTTTGGCGGCCTGGAGGCCGCCAAGGCGCTGCGGCGCACGCCTGCCGACGTCCTCGTGATCGATCGCAACAACCATCATTGCTTCCAGCCGCTGCTCTATCAGGTGGCAACCGCGGCGCTGTCGCCCGCCGATATTGCCTGGCCGATCCGCCATATTCTTCGCGATCAGCCCAATACCGAGGTCTTGATGGAGGAGATTACCGGCGTCGATCCGCAGCGGAAGGTGCTTCACACCAATTTCGGCGAGGTGCCTTACAATGTTCTGGTGATCGCGACCGGGGCAATGCATTCCTATTTTGGCCGCGATGAATGGTCGGAATACGCGCCGGGCCTCAAGCGCATCGAAGACGCCACGCGCATTCGCCGCAGCATTTTGATCGCGTTCGAGCATGCCGAGATCAGCACCGATGCGGACGAGCAGCGCCGGCTGCTCACCTTCGTCATTATCGGCGGCGGCGCGACCGGCGTCGAAATGGCCGGCGCCATCGCGGAGATCGCGTGGCAAACTTTAGCCGCCGATTTTCACCGGATCGATCCGCGCTCGGCCCACATCATGCTGATCGAAGCAGGCCCCCGGCTGCTGTCGACCTTTCCACCCGAACAATCCGACTATGCGCGTGGCACGCTGATGCGCGCCGGAGTCACGGTTATGACCGACACCATGGTGACAAAATGCGACTCCCGCGGCGTCGATCTCAACAGCGGCAGACTGGATGCCGGCACCATCATTTGGGCTGCCGGCGTGACCGCATCGCCGGCCGCCCGCTGGCTCGGCGCCGGGGCCGACCGCGCCGGTCGGGTCAAGGTCAATCCCGATCTGTCGCTGCCCGGTCATCCGGAAATTTTCGTTATCGGCGACACTGCCACGGTCAACGACGCAAAAGGCCGGCCGGTCCCCGGCATCGCGCCGGCGGCCAAGCAGATGGGTCAATACGTGGCAAAGGTGATCGCGGCGCGCATCGCCGGTCGCGCCGCACCGGCGCCATTCCGTTACATGCACCTCGGGGAATTGGCGACGATCGGGCGCCACGCCGCCGTCGTGAAGCTCGGTCGGCTGGAACTGAAGGGATTCATCGGCTGGCTGTTTTGGAGCGTCGCGCACATCTATTTCCTGATCGGTCTGCGCAACCGCTTCATCGTCGCCTTCAGCTGGCTCTGGAGCTATCTCACCTTCCAGCGCGGCGCCCGGCTGATTACCGATCAACCGCCGAAGCCGTGATGGCTTAGAGCCCCGAGAACCAGTTGTAACCCTGGTTTTCCCAGTAGCCGCCCTTGTCGGTGTTAGTGACTTCCATCGCCACCACGTATTTCGGGTTCTTGAAGCCCAATTTGGTGGGGATGCGGATTTTCATCGGGAAGCCATAGGCGCGCGGCAGTATCTTATGATCGAATTTGAACGACATCTGCGTCTGCGGATGCAGCGCGGTCGGCATGTCGATGGTGTTCGTGTAGCCCTCGGCGCACTTGAACCAGACATATTTGGCGCGGGTGTCGGCGCCGATACGCTTGAGGAATTCCGATAGCGGCGCGCCCTGCCAGGAGCCGATGGCACTCCACCCTTCCACGCAGACATGGCGGGTGATTTGCGAGACCTCGGGCAGCGCACGCAACTCATCGAGCGTCCAGGATTTCTTGTTGTCGACAAGTCCTGCGACCTCGAGTTTGTAGGTCTTGCCATCGACCTCCGGCGCCTCGTCCTCATCGTAGTAGGCATTGAACGGGAACGGCCGAGTGATGGCGCTTTCGGGAAATTCCGGCGCGAGCTTGGTGCGACTGAACAGCGCCGCCTGCGCGCCGTCATTGAAGGCGGAAACCTTGCGCAGTACGCCTTCGGCGGTATCGCCGTCGATGATGTCACAGCCGGTAAGGAAGGCGAGCGCGCCGAGGCTGGCGGCCCCGCGCAGGAAACCGCGCCGGCTGGCATCGGGCATCAGCTTGGCCGCGTCATTGATCAGAAGCTTGGGATCGACGCCAGGAATAATCTTGCGTTGGCGCATCGTAGTTCTCCTACCGTCCCGCGATCATGGCGCGCAGGCTCTTGGGCACGAGCAACGCCAGAGCCACATGCACTACTAAAAATCCGACGATCGCACTCATCGCAAAGAAGTGCACGTAGCGGGCAGCATCGTAGCCGCCGAACAGCGCGGTCAATTCCTGGAACTGCACCGGCTTCCAGATCGCAAGGCCCGACAGCACTATCAGCACGCCGGTGAGGATCACACCGGCATAAAGAACCTTCTGTACGGCGTTGTAGTGCGACAGGTCGTCATGCGCGAGCTTGAAGGTGAGCGCGGCCTTGGCATCGGCAATCACTTCGGAGGGATAGATCGGCAGCAGTTTGCGGCGGAAGCGGCCGGTGGCGAGCCCGAGGGTGACATAAACGAGGCCATTGATCACCAGCACCCACATGGTGGCGAAATGCCAGAGCAACGCGCCGCCGAGCCAGTTGCCCAGGGCAATCGATTTAGGGAATTCAAAGCCGAAAAGCGGAGAAGCGTCGTAGACCTGCCAGCCGGAGCCGATCATCACCAGGATCGCCAGCGCGTTTATCCAGTGGCACACGCGTACCCAGCCCGGATGAATGGTTGTACCGGCGTTGGTCATGGTCATCGTCGCAGTGGTCATCGCGGTCCTGCCTTCCCAGGTAGCTACGGGGCGGCCGGGCCCGCGGATGCACAGACCCGGCCAACAAACCGAGTCCTACTTCTTCATATTGTCTTTAGACATATTGTCCTTCGACATATCGTCCTTCTTCGTCGAATCCTTGGACATTGTGTCCTTCGACATCGTGTCCTTTTTCATGCCGTCGTCCTTTTTCATGTTGTCGGACTTAGTCATTCCGTCCTTCTTCATGTCGTCGGCGAAAGCACCCGGCGCAAACGCGAGCGCGAAGCCCAATGTCGCGGCGGCAAGGGACAGCACAGTACGGGAACGGGTCATTGCTTACTCCTCTTGAGGATGTTCGATGGCGGTATCGCGCCATCAGCTCCTAATTCGGGCGGACCCGGCCCGGGGTTACTCCGATCGGTGCGAAAGTGCTTGCAACGAAGATCCGGCTGCAGAGCGCACGATTGGCAGCGACGACCAGCGTTACGGCGATCGCATGCACGGTGAGATCGGTCGCAGCCGCGTCATAGGGATGGAAAAAGTTGAGCAATGTCGCCGCGGCAGCCGCTGCCGCGAGGCCGCCGACCGTTGCGGTCAATCCTGGCTGAAGCGGGCAGGCCCGGCGCAGCATCAGGAACAGCAGCGTCGACAGCGGCAGCGACAGCGCGACGATGAAGAAGAAGCAGTCGCGAGCCTCCCCAAGTTCCGCGGCATGGGTATCCGGTACGAACCAGACACGCAGGCAGCCAAAGCCGCTGGCGGCTACCCAAAGCAGTGCGCCTGGCACTGGCAGCCAAGCCCAGATGCGTGGCGCGTCAGGCAGACTTAACTCGAAGGCTGCGATGGCGGCGAGGACGGCGGTCGCCGTCGAGCCCAGGACGGCAAGCCACATGTCGGGCGCGGCGGTGATGCGTTCCCACATGGCATGCAAGTCGGCGAAGACGGCGAGGCCGAGGGCGATAGCGGCGACCACGCCGAGCCACGCGAGCGCGCGCAGCGTCGGCCGCCGCAAGCGGCGTACCGGCTTCAAGTCGGCGGCGAGGCCGCGAATCAGAGGGTCATGCGGGGAGGAAGTCATGGCATCGTCACTCGGTTCGCTCGAGCTTGCCCCGCAGCGCCTTGAGCGCGCGGTGCAGGTTCACTTTCAGCGCGCCTTTAGTGCGGCGCGTGACGGCAGCGGCCTCGGTCAGCGATTGCTCCTTGAGTAACAGCTCTTCCACCGCTTCACGTTGGCGCGGCGGCAATGTCGCCAGCGCTTCATGCACGCGGCCGGAGGCTTCGGCATGTTCGACGCCGCGCGTCGGGTCGGCGCCTTCGTCAGGATAACCCTCGAAGGCGAGCGGTACGTGGAATTCGTGCGCGCCATGGCGGCGCACCTGACGCAAGAGGTCAATCGCGCGCCGCTCGGCAATGACACGTAGCCATGCGGTGAAGGAGCGGGCCGGATCGTAGGTCTGGCGGGCGCGATGGACGGTCAGCAGCACATCCTGCACCACGTCGTCGCTGCGGTCGGGCGGGACGCCCTGTCGGCCGGCGACAGCCTTGATCAACGGCACACAATCGCGCAACAGCGCCTCGTAAGCGGCGCTGTCGCCGGCCTGCGCCGCCGCCATCTGGGCTGAGCGGCGCAGATCGTCGGCGCTTCGGGTTTGCGATTCGGCCGTAATCATCAGGCGCCGGGATTGAAGGTTGCGCATCGCCATGCCCGGAAACGGCGGCGGAAGCAACGCCCGGTGCTCATAGGGCTCCATCACGTTCGGTTGAAGCATTCGGGCGGTCATCCAATCCCCGGTAGGCGGTCGCTGCGGCGAGGCCAGGTTCGCCATCTTTCTATTTCGCCCGCCACGGCCCGGCGGTTACACCCCACCGGAGCGGGCCGGGCGACAAATGGGCCTGAGCGGCGCGCCCTGACCTTGTGACCAGTCATAAGAGATAGTCGGTGAGTTTCAGACACTTGCAGGGTGAGGGCGTTCGACGTGTATGATGGATGCGTGGGGCGAGCCCGCGCGTGACAACGTGGTCGAATGATGTCGAATACCAATCCTGGAAAATTCTTCGAGGATTTTCGCCTCGGTCAGCAAATCCGCCACGCCACACCGCGCACAGTTACACTGGGCGATGTGGCCCTCTACAACGGGCTATTTGGCGCGCGTTTTGCAGTGCAATCGTCCGACACGTTCGCACAGAAAATCGGCTACCCCCAGTCGCCCGTCGACGATCTGCTGCTGTTTCACATCGTATTCGGCAAGACGGTCCCGGACATCTCGCTCAACGCAGTTGCCAATCTGGGCTATGCGGATTGCCGCTTTCTCAAGGCGGTTTACCCGGGCACCACCTTAAACGCCGTGTCCGAAGTCATCGGGCTGAAGGAGAATTCCAACAAGAAAACCGGCATCGTTTATGTGCGATCGCGCGGCTTCGACGAGGCCGGCGACATCGTGCTCGACTATGCCCGCTGGGTGATGGTGCGCAAACGCGACGAAACGGCGCCGGCTCCCGGCGAAAAAGTACCCGAACTGCCCAGGAGCGTGGAGCCTGCGCAGCTCGGTGGTGCATGTCCGAAGATCGATGCGTCGGCCTACGATACCGCCCTGGCCGGAAGCCAGCATCGCTTCGGCGATTACAAGGTTGGCGAAAAAATCGACCACGTCGACGGCGTTACGGTCGAGGAAGCCGAACATCAAATTGCGACGCGGCTTTATCAGAACACCGCGCGAATCCATTTCAACCAGTTTGCCGAGAGCAAAGGGCGCTTCGGTCGCCGCCTGATTTATGGCGGCCACGCCATCTCGCTCGCCCGCGCGCTCACGTTCAACGGGTTTGGCAATGCGTTCCATGTCGCTGCGATCAACGGCGGACGTCACGTCGCGCCACTATTTGCTGGCTGCACAGTGTTCGCGTGGTCGGAAGTGCTTGCCAGCGCCGAACTGCCTGGTCGCAAAGATGTCGGCGCGCTGCGCTTGCGCACCATCGCGACCAAGGACCGTCCCTGCGCCGACCACCCACTCAGGAGCGAGGACGACTACGACCCGGCGGTGATCCTCGATCTCGACTACTGGGTGTTGCTGCCAAGATAAGTGAACATCTTTGCTTTGCGCATGAACTTGTCCGAAAACCGGTTTTTATTTTCGAGATCGTGCGCTAGGTGCTCGCGCGCAGATGATCGACGAGCTGCCGCGCGTATGTCGGCATTGCCTCGATATCGCGCACACAAATTGTCAGTTCGCGCAGCGCCCACGAGTCCGTCAAGCGAACGGCGCTGATCGCCATCGTGCGCTCGGTCCGCTGCACCGTGGTCTCCGGCACAATGCCGACGCCGACGTTGCATTCAACTAGCCGGCAAATGGCATCGAAGCTGCGCAGCTGCACGCGCAGGCGCAATGGGCGGCCGATGCGGTTGGCCTTGTCTGCCAGAAAGCGCTGGATCGCGCTGGCGCGGTCGAGCCCAACCATGTCGTAGTCGAGCACTTCCGCAAAACCGATGCGGGAGCGGCTGGCGAGCGGATGATTCTTCGCGACCACCAGCACGAAGCGATCACTGCGGAAGGGGAATGTATTGAGACCGCCATAGTCGACGGTGCCAGCAACAATGCCGATGTCGGCATTGCCTTCTGCAATCAGGCCTACGATCTCGTCGCTCAAGCGCTCTTCGAGGTCCACGCTAATGTCCGGATAGGCCATCAGGAACGAACTCAATGTTTCCGGGAGAAACTCGGTCAGCGCATTGGTATTCGAGAGCACCCGTACCTGCCCGGCAAGCCCGCGAGCATAGGGGGTGAGGTCCTCCTGCAGCCGCTCCGTCTGCGCCAGGATTCCGCGCGCATGCTGCAACAGGGTACGCCCGGCCGGCGTCGGCGTGACGCCCGCGCGCCCGCGCACCAGAAGCGCCGTGCCGAAGGCCAGCTCCATCTTGCGGATGCGGGTCGAGGCGGCGGCGAGCGCGAGATTCGAGCGCGCCGCGCCATGGGTTATGCTCCCCGCCTCGACGATGTTGCGGAACAGATTGAGATCTGTGAAATCGAAGCGCATAAGGGCTACCTTCTTATTCCGCGAAGGCAGGCTACGCAAACTGCATATTGCAACGTGATATTTTTATGGCCAAGCTTCGCGAACCATGAAGTAAAGGGTTGCGGCGCCGGGTCAAGCGGAAATTCTCGGCCCATCACTGCACCCCTGAGTGCGGCTATACGCAAGTCTGTTTCAGGCTCTCGGTGTGGGTGCGGTCACCGCCGAGCGGAATTCTGACTGAATGGCGCATTGTGGCGACGACTGACATTGGTTAGGAACCGGCCGCGCTCGTCGATGCGATCAAGCGAATTGTTCTCTGGAGGCTGACGATGGCCGAGCTTGAGGCGGGAACGACGACTGGGGCGGCGCGCGCGCGCCCGCTCTCTCCTCACCTGCAGATTTACAAGCCGATGCTGACGATGATGATGTCGATCGTCCATCGCGCCACCGGCGCTGTTCTTTATTTTGGAATGTTGCTGCTCGCATGGTGGCTCATCGCCGCCGCGACCGGCCCGAATGCTTATGCCAATGTTGAATGGTTCATGGGCAGCCTGATCGGGCAGCTGGTGCTGTTCGGCTACACCTGGGCACTACTTCACCACATGCTCGGTGGTATTCGCCATCTGATCTGGGACACGATCCATGGCTTCGAGCCGGCCGAACGCGAATTGCTGACGCTGGCGACGCTGATCGGCTCGATTACGCTCACACTTATCCTCTGGGTCGTCGGCTATCTCGTCATGGGAGGTCCGCGATGAGCGAAACGCAGCCGATGCGTACCCCGATGCGCCGTGTTCGCGGACTGGGTGCGGCCCGTTCCGGTACCAGCCATTTCTGGCATCAACGCATAACGTCAGTCGCCGGAATTCCGCTGACCATCGGGCTTCTGCTCATCATCACTGCGCTGCTCGGACACAGCCACGCGGCCGTGGTCCAGATACTCGGCTCGCCGATCGTCGCCATCGTGATGCTGCTGTTCATCGTCAACACCGCCTATCACATGTGGATGGGTATGCAGGAAATCATCCTCGACTATGTGCACGATGAAAAATGGAAGTTGCTGAGCCTTATGGCAAACACGTTCTTCGTATTCGCCGTCAGCCTGGCATCGATCTATGCCATTCTGAAGCTCTCGTTTGGGGTCTGATTCATGGCGATGAATGGAAAATCAAACGGCGCGCCGTCGGTGAATGGCAAAGCCTACCCGATAGAGGATCACAGCTACGATGTCGTCGTCGTCGGTGCCGGCGGCTCCGGTCTACGCGCCGTGGTCGGTTGCAGCGAGGCCGGTCTGCGCACCGCATGCATCACCAAAGTGTTCCCCACCCGCTCACACACGGTCTCCGCCCAAGGCGGCATCGCCGCCGCGCTCGGCAATATGGGCGAGGATGACTGGCGCTGGCACATGTACGACACCGTCAAGGGTGCCGACTGGCTCGGCGACCAGGACGCTATCGAATATCTCTGCCGCAACGCACCGGACGCCGTTTATGAACTGGAGCATTGGGGTCTGCCGTTCTCGCGCCGCGAGGAAGATGGAAAAATCTATCAGCGGCCGTTTGGCGGGATGACCACGCACTACGGCAAGGGCACCGCGCAACGCACCTGCGCCGCCGCCGACCGCACCGGCCATGCCATGCTGCACACCATGTACGGCCAGGCGCTGCGTCATGCGGCCGAATTCTATGTCGAATATTTCGCCATCGATTTGATCATGGACGATGAGGGCCGCTGCCGCGGCGTGGTGGCGCTCAATCTCGACGATGGTTCGATCCACCGTTTCGCCGCCAACATGGTGATCGTCGCCACCGGCGGCTATGGACGCGCTTACTTCTCCTGCACCTCGGCGCATATCTGCACCGGCGATGGGAATGCCATGGTTCTCCGCGCCGGCCTCCCGCTGCAGGACATGGAATTCGTGCAATTCCATCCTACCGGCATCTATGGCGCCGGCTGCCTGATCACCGAGGGTTCACGCGGCGAAGGCGGCTATCTGGTGAATTCCGAAGGCGAGCGTTTTATGGAACGCTACGCGCCATCGGCCAAGGACCTTGCCTCGCGCGATGTGGTGTCGCGCGCCATGACCATCGAGATCCGCGAGGGGCGCGGCGTGGGCAAAAGCAAGGACCATCTGTTCCTGCACCTCGATCATCTCGATCCCGCCGTGCTGCATGAGCGGTTGCCGGGAATCGCCGAACTGGCGCGTATCTTTTCGGGGGTCGATATTACGCACGAACCGATCCCGGTGCTGCCGACCGTGCATTACAACATGGGCGGAATCCCCACGAACTATCACGGCGAAGCGCTGACCAAGAAGAACGGCGACGCCGACACTGTGGTACCGGGCCTGATGGCGCTGGGCGAAGCCGCCTGCGTGTCGGTGCACGGGGCCAACCGGCTTGGCTCCAACTCGCTGATCGACTTGGTCGTATTCGGCCGTGCAGCCGCGCTGCGCTGCGCCGAATTGCTCACACCCGGCGACAAGCAGCCCGATCTGCCAAAGGATTCCGCCGACCGCGCGCTATCGCGGCTCGACAAATTCCGCAACGCCTCGGGCGGGACGCCGACCGCACAGTTGCGGCTACGCATGCAGAAGGTGATGCAGACCAATTGCGCCGTGTTCCGCACCGGCGAAGTGTTGGATGAAGGTCACAAACTCATCCATGACGTACATGCCGGCATTGCCGACTTGCGCACTACCGATCGCTCGCTGATCTGGAACTCCGATCTGATCGAAACGCTCGAACTCGACAACCTCATGGCGCAAGCGGTCGTAACCATGGATTCGGCAAGAAACCGCACCGAAAGCCGCGGCGCACACGCGCGCGAGGACTTTCCCGAGCGCAACGACAAGGACTGGATGAAACACACGCTTGCCTGGATGGACGAGAAGGGTGGCGTGAAACTCGATTATCGCCCGGTGCACGCCTACACGCTCACCAACGACGTCGCCTATATCGAACCGAAAGCCCGCGTTTACTGACGGAACCTCGCCATGGTCGAATTCACACTGCCGAAAAATTCCAAGATCACCGAGGGTAAGAAGTGGCCGCGCACACCACATGCAACACATGTGAGCGAATTCCGCATCTATCGCTGGAACCCGGACGACGGACAGAACCCCAGCGTCGACACCTACTACGTCGACCGCGATGACTGCGGACCGATGATTCTCGACGCGCTGATCTGGATCAAGAACAACATCGATCCAAGTCTCACCTTCCGCCGCTCGTGCCGCGAGGGCGTATGCGGCTCCTGCGCCATGAATATCGACGGCACCAATACGCTCGCCTGCACCAAGGCAATCGATGATGCGCGAGCGCCGGTGAAGGTTTATCCGCTACCGCATCAGCCCGTGGTGAAAGACCTGGTGCCGGATCTGAAGAATTTCTACGCGCAATACGCGTCGATCGAACCGTGGCTGCAAACGGCAACGCCGACTCCAGAGAAGGAGTGGAAACAAAGCCACACGGACCGCGCCAAGCTCGACGGTATGTACGAATGCATTCTGTGCGCATGCTGCTCGACATCGTGCCCAAGCTACTGGTGGAATTCGGACCGCTATCTCGGCCCGGCGGCACTGTTGCAAGCCAACCGCTGGGTCCAGGACAGCCGAGATGAGGCGACCGGCGCTCGCCTCGACAATCTTGAGGATCCGTTCCGCCTCTATCGCTGCCACACCATCATGAACTGCTCGAAAGCGTGCCCGAAGGGGCTCAATCCGGCAAAAGAGATTGCCGAATTGAAAAAGGCACTCGTTGACCGGCAACTTTGAATTGGTATTCTATTTTAGAATTTTATTATCACGTTGCCGGTTCGTATTTAACCCGACGGGCCGCCAATAGTGAAAGTATTTGCCGACGTAGATAGTGCAGTAATTTCATCTTTTGAGGTACTATAACGCGATCGAAAATTCTTAATTTCTTCGTCTAACGCTTTACGTTGGGTGGATGCAAATATTTCTCCCAAACCGATTGCCGCTGCCGCCACACCGGCGGCGATTGGAAAAACAAACGGTGCAAATGTTCCGACACCGGCACCAATTGCGGCAACTGGGAGCGCAAAACGCCGAACGCCATCAACCACTTTAAGACGAGCAATACGTTGCTCAATCTGACGGCGCTCAAGTTCTTCGCTGGTAGAAGTAACATTCAGAGTCATATTAAGTTGACCTTATGTGCCTGATATGAAGCAAACACAGCAAGACACAATGCATTAGGAAAAACTATCCCAACAAGTAGGCGCTTATTTTCGGTTGGCAACCCTTCGGGATTACGTTCCCAAGATCTAAACCGGTCATGATCTAAGGAAATAAACGCAGCAAGTAGAACACCGACGAGCCACCACGATAGATCCCCTACGTTTCCGCCATGATCACGTAGGTCACCAAGTATCGTGCCAAGCGCCATCAACAATAATGTAGATCCGACAGCCCAATCGTTTTTCCCGGTACTTTTGTCACCATCGCGGCGCCCAAGGCGCCGAGCGAGCACGCCTATTACCATCAGAAGAAGAGGTACTGCAGCCACTTGGAACCACGGATTTGCTAAAATAGCCGCAATCATTTTTTCCGAACTCAGTCATTAGCGATTCCGAAAGAGCAATTAGAACAAGCATAGTTGGGCACAAAAATTTTTCTAGCAAAAGCTGTAATGGCCGGGCGGAATGGATTAAGGCATTGAAACATTTTAATTTTCCAATCCTCGCATGAATGTTAGAAGCCAAGGGTTGTCTATTGTCAATATACAACTTTTACTTGAAACGATGAAAATGTTGATGCAGTGTCGGCCCCGTCTCGGGGTTTGTGCGTGCGTTTGGATTGGAAGATATTTTTCGTCGCAAGCGGTTTGCTGTGCGTGGCCTGCGGACCCGTTTCGAAATTTCCGCCACTCCCGTCCGCCGAGGTCGAAGCCGAGCGGCGCAAGCAACAGATCGAACAGATCCGGGACTATTTCGCCCAACTTAGCCGCCTCGACAACGTCGCTTTCCGGCTCCGCGTTGCCAACCGCGATGACTGCAAAAACTGGGCATGGGCCCAAATCGGCCTGAACGCAGGCACCGTCACCAGCCTGCCGCGCAAATATCGCTCATTTTCTCACGAAGCGCTTTCGGTCAGCTGGACGCAGGCGACAGTGCTTTCGGTTGCTGAAACCTCTCCGGCTGCTGCCGCTGGAATAAAGACCGGTGACTATCTTCTCACCTTCAACAACGAGCCGGTTCCCCGCTCCGGCACGGCGGGATGGATTGGCAGCTACGTGCGTTTCAATGGATACAAGCCAATCCAGATCCTCGTGCGCCGCGACGGTGTCGATGAAATGCACACGGTTACGCCAGTAACGGCCTGCGCCATACCAATCGAATTGAAAACGGACTCGGAACTCAACGCCGTCACAACCGACGACGGTATTGTCGTTTATTCGAGTATGTTACGGCTCGCGCGCACCGATGCGCAGCTCGCCCTCGTAATCGGCCACGAACTGGCGCACGCCAATCTCGGTCATCTCGACAAGCAGCGAACGAACGTTATTCTCGGCTGGGCCAGCGGAGCAGCAATCGACGCAGGCATTATGCTCGGCGGCATCTCCACTGGCGGTACATTCAGAAGGGAATTCACGCGCGCCGGCGCGCGGGCTTTCAACGTCGCATTCGAGCGCGAGGCCGATTATGTCGGAGCCTACTATGCGGCGCGCGCCGGTTACGATCTGGCCGGAGCAGAAGAGTTCTGGCGCGCATTGGCGCTGGAGAGCCCGGACAACATGCGTTTAGCTGCAGATCATCCGGTGACCCCGGTGCGTTTCGTGCAAATGCAGAAAGTCGCCGCCGAAATCGCTGACAAACAACGTCGTGGGCTGCCGCTGGTCCCGGAATTGAAATCCGGGGACACCGACGCAGAACGAGAAACGATCCCCCGCGAGTCTATCCACTAAGCCCGCGACAAACGCGCCGCTAAATGCATTTCTTGGCCTGGCAAAGCTTCTCCAGCTCGGGGAACGGCTTATAGGCGGCGTTGCCACACTGTTCCTTGGTCGCGTCGATCAGCTGATTGAGGTGACCGCCGTAGAAAAATGCGATGCGGTCTTTGCTGCCGGTATATTGCCTACTTGCATTTCGCGATTCTGAACGTACGCAGACCGTATAGCGTTCGTCCTTGCCGGCCGGCCGCAACACAGGGTCGCTGATGTAAGCACCGCGCACATTCGTCGGATCCTCAAGAGAGCTGGTCATCGTGTTCAGGATCTCGTTCTTGTAATCGGACGGAAACACATTGGGATTTTCCTCGGGCTCCTTGCTGCTCGATGAACAGGCGGCAAGGACCAGAACGAGCCCCGAAAGCAAGCAAAGGCTTGGAGCGCGCATAGCCATAAATTAGTCGAGCTTGAGCTTGCGCCGCCGCTGGCCGAGTGTGCGCAGGCGCAGCGCGTTGAGCTTGATGAAGCCCTCAGCGTCGCGGTGATCGTAGGCTACCGCGCCTTCTTCGAACGTCACCAGGTCCTGGTCGTACAGCGAGTATTTGCTCTCGCGGCCGACAACAGTCACGTTGCCTTTGTAGAGCTTGAGCTTTACGCGGCCCGCAACGAATTCCTGGCTCTTGTCGATAGCGGCCTGCAGCATTTCACGCTCAGGCGCGAACCAGAAACCGTAATAGACGAGCTCCGCGTATTTCGGCATGAGTTCGTCTTTCAGGTGAGCCGCGCCGCGATCGAGCGTGATCGACTCGATGCCGCGATGCGCGACAAGCAAGATCGTCCCACCCGGCGTTTCGTACATGCCGCGCGACTTCATGCCGACGAAGCGGTTCTCCACCAGATCGAGCCGGCCGATGCCGTTGGCGCGGCCGAGATCATTGAGCTGCTTCAAAAGCGCCGCCGGCGTAAGCTTCTTGCCGTCGATCGCCACGGCATCACCGCGCTCGAAATCGATAGTGATATAGGTCGCCTTGTCCGGCGCCTTCTCCGGATCGACTGTGCGCGAGAAAACGTAATCGGGCACTTCCTGGCCCGGGTCTTCCAGCACTTTGCCTTCCGACGACGTGTGCAAGAGATTGGCGTCGACCGAGAATGGCGCTTCGCCGCGCTTGTCCTTGGCGATCGGGATCTGGTGCCTTTCGGCAAATTCGATGAGCTTGCTGCGCGAGGTCAGGTCCCATTCACGCCATGGCGCGATCACCGTCACGTCGGGCTTGAGCGCATAATATGTAAGCTCGAACCGGACCTGGTCGTTGCCCTTGCCGGTGGCGCCATGCGCCACGGCGTCGGCGCCAACTTTCTCGGCAATCTCGATCTGTTTCTTGGCGATCAGCGGCCGCGCGATCGACGTGCCAAGCAAATACTGGCCTTCGTATACCGCGTTGGCGCGGAACATCGGGAACACGTAATCGCGCACGAATTCTTCGCGCAGGTCCTCGACGAAAATGTTCTCTTTCTTGATGCCGAGCAGCAGCGCCTTCTGCCGCGCCGGCTCCAACTCCTCGCCTTGGCCCAGATCGGCGGTAAAGGTCACCACCTCGCATCCATAGGTGGTCTGCAGCCACTTCAAGATAATCGACGTATCGAGCCCGCCCGAATAGGCGAGCACGACTTTCTTTACATTCTTACCGGGCTTGCCATCGGACATCGGATTGGTCGCCGCCTTGAAAAATCGCGGCGGACTATAGGGCCAAAGGCAAACCGCGCAAAGTGCGTCCTGGTTAGCGCCGCGGCGATTAATCAGACTTTCGCCGCCCGCCGAACAGCCCAACGATAAAATCATAACCTGGCAAGGCGAGGCGTTCGAGCACCCGCTCGATCTCATCGTCAGACACCCGCGTGCGCGGCCAGCGATAGATCAAGGCGTAGACGATCCAAATGATCAGAAACGTGAACACACCGGCGAAAATGACATCTGACGGGAAATGCGCGCCGGCCATCATGCGGATCGCGGCCATGCCGGTGCCGAGCGCGAGTGCCGCGCCATAGGCCACGGCTCGCCATTGCGGGGGCGCCAGCGCCGCCGGCGCGATCGTCCAGAATGCGCCCGCCACGTCACCGGAGACAAAGGCGCAATTGGCCGGGCAATCGCCGCGTGGATCCCACCAGGCCACGAAATGCTCACTGCCGCCGAACTGCGTCACGTCGATCGGCCGCGGCCGGCCCCAGTGATCCTTGAGCAGGACATTGACCAGAAGGCCGGGCGCGAGCGCCATTGTGGTAATCAGAAAAACAACGGCACGGCCCGATATCAACAATTTACGCCGCGGAAAAATCAGTTTGATCAAGAGTGAGGTCACTGCCGGCGCCACCAGCACAGTACCAACCCACAAGCCGATGTCGCGCGCCCACATCACCGGCGGATAAATGCGGAAAGCGAACGTGTTGTGGCTGGAGTCCTCGAATCCATAGAAATAGCGTGCGACACCCAGATCGAGAGCCGGATAAAGCCCAAAGACCACGCCAGCAACAGCGGCGATGGCAAGCGCGATCAACAATCCGGTACGGTTCATGCGGGGTTCGTCTAGCCGACGCGCCGTAAAATGGAAAGCCGAACGCCCGTCGGATCAGGCCGATGGCAAGCGGGAATCGCGCCAGCGCCCTGCATTGCGGCCGGCGATCAGCCAATAGGCCAGCCCGCCGACGATCCCGGCCGCGGCCGCCAGCTGCAACGAGTGGCCGACCGGGACAACGTCCGTGGTGTTTTCAAGCCGTTCGGAAACGTCCGAACCATAATAGGACGCCAACCCGACCAGTGCACCGCCGACGCCGTAATAGATAAAACTGCGCATGCGCGCAGCTTCCGCGATCACGATGACCACCAGCGCCGGCAACATCGCGACCGCCCCGGCAAAGCTGGTGGCAAAGAATGAAACGATGAAGAAGCTCACGCGCTCGACAGGATCGGAATCCATACCCGCCCAGTCCGGCGCGATGATGCCGATAGCGAGCGTGATGCCCGCCAACATGATGGCGATCATAAGCGCGATAAAGATGACAATGATCCGGCCGACGAGCGACATTTCAAATTATCCTTTGAATGAAACGGTGTTGTCACTCGACCATGACCATGGCTCGCAATGCCATGCGCTCGCGCACGGATAGTTTTTCGGTCGCACTCTTGAGCTGGCCGCAGGCGGCCAAAATATCCCGGCCGCGCGGTGTACGCACCGGTGATGCGTAACCGGCATCGAAGACGACCTGAGAAAATTTCTCGATCTGCTCCCAATCCGAGCACTCATATTTGCTGCCGGGCCATGGATTGAAAGGAATGAGATTGATCTTTGCGGGAATGCCTTTGAGCAATCGCACCAGCGCCTTTGCGTCATCGATGGAATCGTTCACCCCTTTGAGCATCACATATTCAAAGGTGATGCGCTTGGCGTTCGACACCCCGGGATAGTTGCGGCAGGCTTCCAGCAATTCAGCGATCGGATACTTGCGATTGAGCGGCACCAGCTCGTTGCGAAGCTCGTCGCGCACCGCATGCAGCGACACCGCCAGCATGCAGCCAATCTCGGCGCCGGCACGCTCGATGTTCGGAACCACGCCCGACGTCGAAAGCGTGATGCGACGCTTCGAAATCGCGATGCCTTCGCCATCCGCAACGATCAATAGCGCGTTGCGCACCGCGTCGAAATTGTAGAGCGGCTCGCCCATGCCCATCATTACGATATTGGTGATGCAGCGGTCGCCGCTTGGCACCACGCCGTCGCTCGGCCGCGTGCCGCCCGGCCAATCCCCCAGGCGATCGCGCGCCGCCATCACCTGGCCGACGATTTCTCCCGCCGTCAGATTTCTGACGAGGCGTTGGGTACCGGTGTGACAGAAGGTACATGTGAGCGTGCATCCGACCTGACTGGAAACACACAAGGTGCCGCGTTCGGTGTCTGGAATGTAGACGCACTCGACTTCGTGCGGACGCTCACCCTGCACTTCGCCCGGCAGCCGCAGCAGCCATTTGCGCGTGCCGTCGACTGACACCTGCTCGGCCACGACCTCGGGGCGCGCCAGAGTGAAGTGCTCGGCCAGCACCGCGCGTAGCTCCTTCGATACGCTGGTCATATCGTCGAATGACGCGAACCCGCGGAAATAGATCCAATGCCACAGCTGTTGCACGCGCATCTTGCGTTGCGCTTCCGGCACGCCGACCGCGCCCAGCGCGTCAGCCAATTGCGCGCGCGTAAGGCCGATCAGCGACGGCTTTTCCGGCGCCACATAGCGCTCAAGCGGCGTTTTCTCGACGAATTCGGTCGATACCGTTGCGGTGTCTGCGAGCGTTACCATCGGATCAAGCCATCAGGACCATTCAGAACTGACGGCAATATAGGGTGCGAAGGCCCTACTTGCACTCCTCGGCCACCTTGTCGAGGGCCTGAGCAATGCCCTTGAGCGAGAAGGTATCGGTGGTCTTGGTGCCGCGCGCCAATTCGCTTTTGACTACCAGGTCTGCGCCTTTGCGCATGGTTTCCACCATCTGGGCCTCTTCGGCCGCGTTCTTTACCCAGGCGCCGTCGTTCTGGGTGTACATCGCGTAAGTGGCCGAGCCGACGGCAGCGGTCGCGTCATGGCCAGGCTTCTGCGGGTAGCCGACGATCACCGATACTTCGTTCCTGACCTTTTCTGCCGGTCGCGTGGATACGAAAGCGTAAGACGGATCGCGGTTGCGGCCCGCCGGCTCACTGGTGCTCGACGTCGGCTTGGACAGTGCGAAGCATATCTTCTTGCCGGCAGGCGTTGCTCTGTATGCGCCCCATTCGCCGAATTGCCCGAGCAAGACAGCCTGATCTGTGGGATTCGCCGTTTTTTTCTGCTGCGCCGGTGCGGTGTTGGCGAACGCACAGAGAGCCAAAAGGACAATGGAAGCGCGGAATAAAGCGGTGGTGTTCATCGGGCCCTACCGGTGACGATAATGACGGTTGTTGAGCCGCCCCCGCCGAAGTCAGACGTGCCCGCCTTCGGCCACTCAAATTCCCAAACTCGGGTAAGCCCGCGTTCGGGAAGGAATCAAGGGATACTAGCCCATTAGAAGCCAATGTCGGCAATGTGAAGGCGGCAACCTTCACCGAAGGGCTGAAGGCAGGCAGCGGCGTGCTAGAACCGCGCCGCTCTGGTTATTTGCGCCGCACAATCCTCCCAAGGAATGCCATGAAAGCCCTGCTCTGTACCCGTTACGGCACGCCTGACGACCTGACACTCGCCGATATCCCCGATCCGGTTCCCGGTCCGGGCGAAGCAGTAGTGCGCATCGAATCTGCCGCGCTGAATTTCTTCGACACGCTGATCATCGCCAACAAGTACCAAACCAAGCCGCCCCTCCCGTTCTCGCCAGCGGCGGAATTCGCCGGGACGATCGAAAGCCTTGGCTCGGGCGTGACGCAATTCTCGATTGGCGAACGCGTTATCGCGTGTTCAGGCTATGGCGCTGCGCGCCAGCGTATCGCGATCGCTGCCGCCAAATTGATCAAAGTTCCGGACGGTCTCGATGCAGACCGCGCTGCCGGTCTCTGCGTCACCTATGGCACGACACTGCACGCGTTGAAGGATCGCGCCAATCTCAAGCCTGGTGAAACCCTTGCCGTGCTCGGCGCTTCCGGCGGTGCGGGACTTGCAGCGATCGAACTCGGCAAAATAATGGGCGCACGTGTGATCGCCTGCGCATCTTCAGCAGAGAAGATTGCTTTCGCGCTCAAACATGGCGCTGACGATGGCATCAACTACGACAGCGAGGATCTCAAGGACGCGCTACGCCGCCTCACGCAGAACCGCGGCGTGGACGTTATTTACGATCCGGTTGGTGGCGCTTATGCCGAAGCCGCACTGCGCTCGATTGCCTGGCGGGGACGGTTTCTCGTTGTCGGCTTTGCCGCCGGCGAGATACCGAAGCTGCCACTCAATCTCGTGTTGCTAAAAGAATGCGACGTTCTCGGTGTATTCTGGGGCTCATGGATCGAACGCGACCCGGCGGGCCATCGCGCCAATACCGAGCAACTGCTGACGTGGTGCGCTGAAAGAAAATTGTCGTCGCACGTTCACGCAGTCTATCCGCTTGCCGAAGCGCCGGCCGCGCTCAAGGCAATCGCTGCACGGCAAGTGATGGGCAAGGTGATATTGAGGCCGTAGACGTCAGTTGAATTCGGCCAACTTGTCTCGCGCCGCCGCACGATGTTCCGGCCGGATATGGCTGGCCACCAACTTAATTGTGCTCGCGAGTACTGCCGCATCGTCCGTGAAGCCCAACACCGGCAACACGTCGGGAATTGCGTCGACAGGCAACACAAAATAAGCGAGCGCACCGATCAACGACATCTTCACAGTCGAGGGAGTGTCGCGGTCGAAAGCGCAGTAATAAGCGGCAAGCAAGTCTTCAGCGAAAGGAATTGACGCCGCGACGCGACGCGTCTTGCGCCAGAATCGATCGCAGAAAGCGCTATCGTCGTCGCCTGCTCGCCAGAATGCGGATTGTGCAAAGTCCATGGCGGTTCATGTGGTTGGCGATTGAGGCGGCTGCAAGGCACAGGTTGACCGGAGCGCGAGCTAAACAGCGGCGATCTTGTCCATTGCCTCGGCCAGTTTCACGTCGAACTCGGTCAGTCCGCCGGCATCATGGGTCGAGAGGGTCACTTCGACGGTCTTGTAGACATTGAACCATTCCGGGTGATGATCCATCTTTTCGGCGACCAGCGCCGCGCGCGTCATGAAGCCGAAGGCCTGGTTGAAATCCGTGAAGACGAATTTCTTCGTGATGGCGTCGCGGCCGGCCGCCTCAGACCAGCCATTGAGGCGTGACAGCGCGGATTTGCGGGCTTCTCCGGTCAGTTTTTGCGCCATGGTGTTAAGTCCTTGCCCAAACGAACGCGCCACCCTCGCAAAGGGTTCGCGCTGATATTACCTTCTATAGGTCGTTCCCGGCCATACGAGGCATCCAAGAGGCATCCATGTCCTGGTCCTTGAATATCGGCAAGGTGGCGGGCACTGTTGTCCGTATCCACCTCACTTTCCTGTTGTTTCTCGCGTGGATCTTCGCGGCGAGCTATGCCTCCGGCGGCGCCTCGACGGCCTGGGACAGCCTCGCTTTCATGGTGCTCCTGTTCCTCTGCGTGCTGTTGCACGAATTCGGTCACATTTTCACGGCGCGCGCCTTCGGAGTGCCGACTCCCTATGTGACACTCTTGCCGATCGGCGGGGTAGCGCAGCTCGAGCGCATTCCGGAAGAACCATGGGAGGAATTCCTCATCGCCATCGCCGGACCGCTGGTCAACGTCGTGATCACGGCTGTGCTGGTGTATCTGTTCGACGCGCATTTGCAGGCAAGCGCGGCAGCGGCGGTCGACAATTTGAAAATCCCGCTGGTGGACCGGCTGGCGGCGGTGAACCTGTTCCTTGCCCTGTTCAACATGATTCCCGCTTTCCCGATGGATGGCGGGCGCGTGCTGCGGGCTTTGCTGGCGAGCCGCTTCGGTTATGTGCGCGCAACCGAGATAGCGGCCTCGATCGGGCAGTTCGTTGCCTTCGCTCTCGGCTTCATCGGCTTGATGGCAAACCCGATCCTGATCTTCATCGCAATTTTCGTCTATCTCGCCGCATCATCGGAGGCACACATGGTGGCGCTGCGTGCGGCTTCGCGCGGCGTGCCGGTTAGCTACGCCATGATGACGCAGTTTGCGACGCTGTCGCCGGAAGCGCATATCGACGAGGCAGTACAAACTTTGCTGCAAACCAGCCAGGGCGAGTTCCCGGTCGTCGATGGCGCCGGTAAACCAATCGGTGTACTCGGCCGTGGCGACCTCATCCGCGCCATCAAGACACGTGGGCCGGACGCACACGTCGCCGACGCCATGGCGGCAGAGATACCGACCATCAGTCATCGAGCCACGCTGGAACAGGCGTTCAAGCTATTGCAGCAAAAGTCAGCGCAAGCGGTCGGCGTGACTGATGCGGGCGGCAAGCTGGTAGGGCTTGTCACCAGCGAGACCATCGCCGAGATGATGATGTTGCAGGAAGCGCTGCCGAGAGGTGTGCGCTTCGGCCCATGGAGCCGACCGGCGGGAGCGTGAGTACGCGCTATCTCACGCTGTCACCGATCCGTCATGCAGCCGCAATACTGTGTGGATCACCGCGGACGTTCACTACTCGGCTGCCCACTACTACGATCCAAACAGGGCAGCGTTTCAGGACTTCGAGCCGTTTTGGGAGTTCGTGAGCGGGCCTATCCATGCCGGCACGTTCGGGCCCAACGGGCTCGACAAGACCTTCGGTCCGCAGCTCGTCTGTGTGAAGGCGCCGACCAAAGAACAGGGCCAGAATCTGCCGCCCAGCGAGGGCCTGCAATTCTTCGGTCACATCGCCATCGACGGCGCTAGCCAGCAGATGACGGTAACGCTCAAGGACGTGGACGATCGCTCGCTATGGGCAAAAACCCTCGATCCGGTATTCAGTTAGCGACCCTCGCAGCACCACCAGCAAGCCGCGCGCTGAAACGGCGGGTTTACCTTGCTCCCGCACGCGCCTCGAATGGTGGTTGCATCTCGGCCGCGCGTGACTATATTGCGCCGCAACAGAGTCGCGGGTCCAACAGGATTGCCTCCCGGCAATCCTGTCGCTTTTTAGAGAACGGATTTCATTCTGAAATCCTATGTCGGGCCCGACTTGGTTTCAGGAACTCCGATGGACCTTCGCAACGTCGCCATTATCGCGCATGTCGACCACGGCAAAACCACCCTGGTCGACCGGCTGCTGCAGCAATCGGGCGCGTTCCGCGAAAATCAGCGCGTTATCGAGCGCGCGATGGATTCCAATGATCTCGAACGCGAACGCGGTATCACCATCCTGGCTAAGGCGGCTTCGGTAGTCTGGAGCGGCACCCGCATCAATATCGTCGACACGCCCGGCCATGCCGATTTCGGCGGCGAGGTGGAACGCATCCTCAACATGGTGGATGGCGCGCTGGTGCTGGTCGATGCCGCCGAGGGTCCGCTTCCGCAGACCAAGTTCGTGGTTTCCAAGGCGCTCAAGATGGGCCTCAAGCCTATCGTGGTCATTAACAAGGTGGACCGCGCCGACGCGCGCGCCACTCAGGTAGTAAACGAGGTGTTCGATCTGTTCGCCGCACTCGATGCGACTGACGAGCAACTCGACTTTCCGATCCTCTACGGCTCAGCCAAGCAGGGTTGGATGGCGACCAGCCTGGACGGATCGCATGACGACGGCATGAAGCCGCTGTTCGATCTCATCCTCAGACACGTCAAGCCGCCAGTGGTGGAAAGTGGGCCGTTCCGGCTGCTTGGCACCATTCTGGAAGCCAATCCCTACCTCGGCCGCATCGTCACCGGCCGCATTACTTCGGGATCGGCGAAACCCAACCTGCCGGTGAAGGTGCTCGATCACGACGGCAAGCTGATCGAGACCGGCCGTATCACCAAGGTACTCGCGTTCCGCGGACTGGAGCGCGTCCCGGTGGACGAAGCGGACGCAGGCGATATCGTTGCCATCGCCGGGCTGCCGAATGCGACGGTCGCGATGACAATCTGCGATCCATCAGTGGAAATGCCGCTGCCGGCCCAGCCGATTGATCCGCCAACGCTGGCGATGATCTTCCGCGTCAATGATTCCCCGCTCGCCGGCACCGAAGGTGACAAGGTCACCGGCCGCATGATCCGCGATCGGCTGCTGCGTGAAGCGGAAGGCAATGTGGCGCTGCGCGTGCGCGAATCCGACGAGAAAGATTCAATGGAAGTGGCCGGGCGCGGAGAATTGCAGCTCGGTATTTTGATCGAAACCATGCGGCGCGAAGGCTTCGAAGTATCGGTATCGCGGCCGAAAGTCCTGCTGAAAGAAAACACCGCTACCGGCGAAACGCTTGAACCGATCGAGGAAGTTGTGATCGACCTCGACGAGGAACATGCCGGCATCGTCGTGCAGAAGATGGCCGAGCGCAAAGCTGAGATGCTGGAAATGAAGCCGTCCGGTGGCCACCGGCTGCGGCTGGTATTTCATGCGCCGACCCGCGGCTTGATCGGCTACCAGGGCGAGTTGCTGACCGACACGCGCGGCACCGCGATCATGAACCGGCTATTTTACGCCTACGAGCCTTACAAGGGACCTATCCAGGGCCGGCGCAATGGCGTGCTGATTTCTAACGACAAGGGCGATGCCGTCGCCTATGCGCTCTGGAATTTGGAAGACCGCGGGCCGATGATGATCGAGCCCGGCTGGAAAGTTTACAACGGCATGATCGTGGGCGAGCACACGCGCGGCAACGACCTCATCGTCAACGTACTCAAGGGCAAGAAACTCACCAACATTCGCACCACCTCCAAGGACGAGGCGGTACGTCTCACCCCGCCAATCCGCATGACTCTGGAGAAGGCGCTGGCCTATATCGAGGACGATGAATTGGTCGAGGTCACGCCGAAATCGATACGCCTACGCAAGAAGCTGCTCGACGAGAATGACCGCAAAAAGGAAGAGCGGAAAAAAGAAGCCGAGCCGGTCTGAGGCCGGAAGCCGTCTATTACAACTTTCGTTAGCTGTCTTTTCCGGTCACGCGCAATTCGAGTCCGGTGATCGAATCAGTTGCCGCCGGACGCGGACCCTCGATCAATCCGCCTCACCCTCCACACTGTGGAACCAGCCCCAATCTGCGCGAGTGTTTGATGTCTCAAGCATCATTTTTCAGCATCGCTGCTGGACTTTTGCAGACGTGTGACCAGTAATCCACACCATTAACCCATCATTTACGATAGGGCTTGAAGGCCGCAAAGTTCGTTGCTTCTATCGCGAAATGAGCACGACCCTCATAGAGATTCGTCGCGCAAAGTCGGCAGACGCGGTTGACGTCGCCGAGACGCATGATGAGGCGTGGCGCGCGGCCTATCAGGGCATCATCCCGGGCAACGAGCTCGACAAGCTAATCAACCGCCGCGGTCCGGACTGGTGGGACTCGGCGATCCGCAAAGGCAGCCGCATCACCATCCTCCAGTTCGGCGATCGCATTGCCGGGTACGCCAACTACGGGCGCAACCGCGCGCGCAGCCTGTTTTATGACGGCGAGATTTACGAGATTTACCTGCGGCCAGAGTTCCAAGGCTTGGGTTTTGGACGCCGGTTGTTTTCCGCCGCGCGCAAGGATCTCAACCAGAGCGGCTTGAAGAGCCTGGTCGTGTGGGCGCTATCCGACAACGAACCTGCGATGGAATTCTATCGCGCGCTCGGTGGCCGCGCGGTCGCACGTTCCTCAGAGCGCTTCGGCAGCAAGACACTCGACAAGGTCGCGTACGCCTGGCAGGCGTAATCACACCTTCGGTGCCGGCAAGCCCTTCTGCGCGCACGCGGCGCGCAAGGTATTCAGCAGCAAGCACGCAATCGTCATTGGGCCGACACCGCCAGGGACCGGCGTGATTGCACCCGCGACTTTTGCCGCTTCATTGAAGCTGACATCGCCAACGATGCGTGACTTGCCGCTGTCACCGGGCACGCGATTGATGCCAACGTCGATCACCGTAGCGCCCGGTTTGATCCAGTCGCCACGAACCATCTCCGGCCGGCCGATGGCGGCGACGAGCAAATCGGCGCGGCGGCAAACGGCCGCAAGATCGCTCGTCTTGGAATGGGCAATCGTCACTGTCGCGTTCTCAGCAAGCAACAGCTGGGCGACCGGTTTGCCGACAATATTGGAGCGGCCAATCACGACTGCTTCGAAACCGGCCAGCGATGAATGCACGGTCTTGGCCAGTATCAAGCAACCCATTGGTGTGCATGGGACAAGAGCGGACAAGCCGCTGGCGACGCGGCCTACGTTAAGCGGGTGGAACCCATCGACGTCCTTGGCGGGATCAATGGCCGCGATAATTTTTTGCGCATCGATCTGCTTTGGCAATGGCAACTGCACCAGGATGCCGTTTACCTGATCGTCGCCATTGAGCTTACCAATGAGTTCAATCAGTTCCGCTTCGCTGGTAGTCGCTGGCAGCTTGCGATCGAATGCTTGCATCCCCGCTTCAGCCACCGCTTTGGATTTATTGCGGACATAGACTTCACTCGCGGGATTCTCGCCGACCAGAACCACGGCGATGCCTGGCACGATGCCGCGATCGCGACGTAATCGATGGACGGCATCCGTCACCTTGCCGCGCAGGTCCGCCGAAATTGTCTTGCCGTCGATAATACGTGCCGTCATTGGTCCGCCTGTCGGCCTCGCCCGCAAAAGCCTTAGCGCGGCACGGCGATTTTCTCCAGCGCCGCGATCAATGTTGGGCCGTGGCCCGAAATCGCAATCCGCTTAAGGCGCGCCGTGGCGCCGGCAATCAGAGTAACATCGCGCGGTGGGACGCCCACCGCTTTTGCAATCAGCCGGATGAGGGCGTCGTTGGCCTCGCCGTCAGCCGGCGCTGCACGTACGCGCGCCACCAGCACGGCGCGCCCGTCCGCCAGTACGGCAACGCCATCGATAGCGTCGCGGCTCCCTTTCGGTGTCAGCCGTACTGCGACCATGACCCCGCTGGATACGAGCTGCCAAGGGACGTTAGTCAGCGAATTCACCTACATGAATAGCTTCAGGTAGACCCAAAATATGAACTGCCTCAGGAATAGAAGTCCGAGAATCAAAATCACCGGGGACACATCAATTCCTCCGAGATTAGGCAGCAGATTGCGAATAGGCCGCAGCGCTGGCTCGGTGATCCGATATAAAAACTCGCCGACACTGGCCACGATCGGGTTGCGCGTATTGACGACATTGAAGGCGACCAGCCATGAAAGCACCGCGGATGCGATCAAAATCCAAATGTAAAGATTGATAAGAGTGTCTATGAGCCAAAGAAAGGGATTCATCGGATGCTCCTTCGGGCGCGCTGGCGTCACGAATACCCGCTCGGCCGTCTCCGGAAAAGGGGAAACACGCCGAGCGCTCTTCCGGCCTATTCCGTGGGCCGCATCCTTGACAGGGCAAACACCTGGCCCTAAATGGCGCCCACTCGCCACAATTTTCGCGTAACGACAATGTCGTTGCCATTTGGCGGGGCCGTAGCTCAGTTGGGAGAGCGCCTCGTTCGCAATGAGGAGGTCAGGGGTTCAAATCCCCTCGGCTCCACCAGCCTTCGCGGCTAACGCCGCTTCGGTTGGCAAGCCAGCGAACAACGAAGGTTACCCGTCGTAGCCCGCAGGGCGAAGACGGGCTTTTTATTTTTTAAATCGACCAGTCCTCGCCTGCCCTTGTCCGAGCATCGATAGCGGCTGTTTCCATTGGAATGAGGATTTCGCAACGCAATCCTTGGGGCTCGAAGGTGAGGCGGGCGGTTCCACCGAGCTCGGCAGCGATGCTGCCTTCAATCAGCTTGGAGCCAAAACCTCGTTGCTTTGGCTCAGCTACCGACGGGCCGCACCGTTCGGTCCAGTCGATACGCAGGCGTAGCTCGCCGCTGTCCCCGCGTACCGGCCGCCAGTGAATTTCGATGCATCCGCCAGGCACGGACAGCGCGCCATATTTCGCCGCATTGGTGGTGAGCTCATGCATCGCCATCGCCAAGGTCAGTACCGCGCGCGGCCTTAGCACCACGTCTTCACCGCGCAGGATGACGCGT
This sequence comes from uncultured Pseudomonadota bacterium, assembly GCA_963762485.1. GTDB lineage: Bacteria > Pseudomonadota > Alphaproteobacteria > Rhizobiales > Xanthobacteraceae > Pseudolabrys. The sequence continues at coordinate 262,962 of CAVXLE010000006.1, forward strand.
TCCGGACCGACTCCCGCGTAGGGCGCGAGGCTTCCCGAGAGTAATTCGCGCAAATCTGCACTTTCCCAGTGGTGACTCGTGAGCTGGTCGTGCGCCTTGGATAACGCGATCAAACGGCCTTCGAACCTATCCCGGAAGGCCGTCGGAGTATGCGCGCTTCGCGCAGTTTGCGAGGCCAGCGACTGCACCGTCGCAAGCGTGTTTTTCACCCGATGATTCAATTCGTCCATCAACAATTTCTGCCGCTGTTCCGACGCCTTGCGTTCGGTTATGTCCTGGACCACGCGCACAACGTAGAGCAGCCGGTCGGCGGCATCGCGCACCGGCGAGGAACGCACCGAAAGCCAGATGATCCGCCCGTCCTTGCGGATGAAGCGTTTCTCGACCGAATAAAAATCGAGCTCTCCTCCGACCTGTTTGCGAAATCCCTCGCGATCGGGGTCTGCATCATCGGGGTGTGTGTAACGAAACAATCTGGCCGCCAGAAGTTCTTCGCGGCTGTATCCGGTGATCGCGCAAATCGCTTCATTGACGCGCAAGAACTGGCCATCGGGAGCAATTTCCGAGATTCCTATAGCGGCATGCTCGTAAGTCGCTGCTAGGCGCTGCTCCTGCTCGAGCGCGTGCAGCCGTGAGCGCTCGAGTGCAACATCCATGCGTTTCCGCTCGGTGATGTCGAGAAAACAATTCACTGCACCAACAAGCTCACCTTTCGCATTGCGCAGCGGATCGATGTTGACGGAAACAATCAGGCGCGTGCCATCGGCACGTTCGACGATGCGTTCTACGTCACGCACGGGCGTCCCGCTCACCAGGACTTCGGCCACCATCGAGCGCGCGACCGGCGTCCCGTCCAGTTCGAAAAATCGGGCGCTTTCCCTGAATTGATCGTGCGTCTGACCCGGTTCCGGGGCGCGGCCCCAGACCGCCACGGCATGGCGATTGTATTGTAGGATCGTACCCTTCGCGTCGCAGATGAACGTCGCAATCGGTAGAAGATCTAGAATGCCGTTGGACGCCTGCAATATCGCGCCCAATGCCGATGGAATCGCCGGCGAGATGGACGGGCTACGATCGTCCGAACCAAGCATCCGCACGCCTCCGCGTGGACAGTGATCCCCTTGCCCCAGTGTAACGATGAGGTCGAACGGTGATTTGTCAATGGGGCGCTATGCGCGGAGCCGAGTGATCGAAAAAATACGTGCGCAAACGCTGATCACGACGCGTTTTCGGCCGTCTGATTGGCCGGCTTGTGGCCGATCCAGTGATCGATGAAAGCGGCAAGCCAATTGCGTGAGGCCAAGTCATGCACCGCGCGGTCGGCGATATGTTCGTGGCGTTGCTTGGCGCCGGGAAGTTCCATTCGATGCGCGCCACGCACGAGCCATCGATACATCATGGCGTGCGTGACTTCCGGGTGAAATTGTAGCGCATAGCCGGTACCAAAACGGAAAGCCTGAACCCAGAAGGCATCGCCTTCGGCGAGCAGCTCGCTGCCGGACGGCAGGTCGAAGCCTTCGCGATGCCATTGGTAGACATGGTCCGGCCATTCAGCGCAAACCTTGCGCCCCGCTTCGGTCGGACGGATCGGATAATAGCCGACCTCGGCATGGCCCTTCGGATGCGGAAACACGCTGGCGCCGAGATGACGCGCCATCATTTGCGCGCCAAGGCAAATTCCAAGATACGGCTTCTTGTCGCGCAGCGGCACGCCGATCCAGTCAATCTCCCGGCGCACGAACTCTTCATTGTCGTTGGCACTCTGCGGACCACCGAAAATCGCAGCGCCCGCATGCTCATCCATTGTGTCCGGCAGCGGATCGCCGAACCGCGGACGCCGGATATCGAGCGGATACCCAAGTTTCGCCAGTATCTGACCGACGCGGCCGGGCGACGAGTGCTCCTGGTGCAAGATGAGAAGGACGGGTTTCAGCATGGCGATTCCGCGCGTGCTCACGCAGGGCTGACTAGTAACGGCTCTACAGAAGTTTGCAAATATGATCGGCGGGACGCGGCTATGTGTTCCGCGCGGGCCTGCGCCGCCTTTGCCGCGATTCTGAGATACTCAGAATCAGGCGGCGCGGGATAAAGCGTATCAGCACGGTTATCAATTTATTGAGGAGGCCCGGCACAATCGTCCGATGCCCGCCCATCAAACCATGATAACCCGCATCCGCCACATAGTCCGCCGACTGGGTCAAAATGCTTGGCGCCAGGGTGCCACCACTGACCCCCGCGCGCGCGGCGAACTCCGTCGGCACCGGGCCCGGACACAGCACGGCTACGCGGATCCCGCGCGGCTTGAGCTCGCTGTGCAACGCCTCGGTGAACGACAGCACATAGGCCTTGGTGGCGTAGTAGACCGCCATGCCTGGTCCGGGCAGGAACCCCGCCATCGAGCCAACATTGAGCAGGCCGCCCCGGTGGCGGGCGAGGCTGTCAACAAAGGCGAGCGATAGTTCGGTCAGCGAGCGCACATTGAGGTCGATCATCTGCATCTGCTCGTCGTGGTCGCGCGAACTGGCCAGGCCCACCAGGCCAAACCCGGCATTGTTGACGACAAATTGCGGCTCGGCGCCCTGCGCCGCCAGAGCTTCGCCGATCTGCCGCGCCGCACCCTGCTTCAAAAGATCGGTGACAATAACAATTGGCCGGCGACCGCTGCTTGCCGCGATCTCGTCGGCGAGCGCATGCAATCGGTCTTCGCGTCGCGCGACCAGCGCCAGTTCGTGGCCGTGACGCGCAAATACGCGCGCCAACGCCACGCCGATCCCGGCCGACGCACCGGTGATGATAGTAACTGGCCGCAAACTACTCATTGTCCCTCATGCAATCGGCCGCCTGTTACCTAGGCGGCCGATCATATCTTAATATGCGCGTGACTAGGCGACCTTGGGATCCAGCCCTTCCAGCGAGCGCTTCGCCGGTTCAACACCCCAGAAATACACGGCGGCGATTTGCACTAAAAGCAAGCCGATCATCAGCCAGATCACACCCGGCAACTGGTAGTTCACCATTAGATATCCGACCACGAAAGGAGAGACGACGGTGGCGCCACGACCAAACGTATTGCAGATGCCGTTCGCGCGCAGGCGGATCTCGGTCGGAAACAGCTCTGGCGTATAGACGCCGAATAGAATCGCGGTCTGGATATAGATCGCAACGATCAGTATTGCGCCGACGCTCAATACGGTGACCGGGTCGGACGCCGCACTGAAATGCGCGTAGACCCAACCGGCCGCTATAGTGAGGAATGAGGCACCAATGATGCTCCAACGTCTTCCGACAAAGTCGGACAAGACGGCGCCACATGCACAGCCGACCAACGACGCGCCGGCGAGGACCACCGTGTAGCCGAGCGAGTTGGTGATGGTGAGCCCTTGCCGCAGAAAAAATTGCGGCAAGAAAATCACAAAACCGAAGATCAGCGTGTTGATCGTTATCAGCACCCAGCTTCCGACCAACAGTCGCTGAAGGATCGGCGGCTTGAACATCGAAGCCGCGGTGAGCTGGGGGATCGGCGTGACTGCAGCAGGCGCCGGCAGCGCACCAGCACTTGCGGCTTCCTTTTCGATCGACTGCATCAAGGCTTCCGCTTCGGTGGCGCGACCCTGCGCTTCCAGCCAACGTGGCGATTCCGGCAAGTTCTTGCGCAGATACCAGACGATCAGTGAGCCAATGCCCGCGATGACGAACATCGGCCGCCAGCCCCAGGTCGGGATTATCAAGTACCCGAGAATTGCGGTCACCGGGAATCCGGCAACGACCAGAAATGCCATGAACGACAACCAGCGGCCGCGCGACTTCGGCGGTACAAATTCGGTCAGCGTCGAGTAGCCGACGACGATTTCGGCACCGAGACCGAGCCCCTGCACGAAGCGGCAGATGATCAGTTGGTTCATATCCTGTGCGAATGCGGCTGCGAGCGAAGCAAGGCCAAATATCAGCAGGTTGATCTGATAAGTGAACCGCCGCCCGAATTTGTCACCGACGAATCCAGTAATCAGTGAACCAATCGTCATTCCGACGAACGTCAAGGAGAGGAATTGCAAGTTCTGCGGCAGAGTCGAGAACTTGGTCTGGATCGTCGACGCCAGCACGCCACCAGCAACATACAAATCGTAGCCGTCGAAAAACATGCCGGCGCCGACCAGCCAGAAGATGCGATAGTGGAATGACGAGATCGGGAGCCGGTCGAGACGTGCACCGGCGTTCACTGCAGTAGCCATTGGTTCCTCCCCTCGGGACCGAATATCGTGACCGGTCTTCGCCGGTTCGCGCGGGATGGTAGTCGAGACGACGCACAGGCGCCATGGCCCCTGCACTGCGGTAGCGGAATTTTCGCGGAGCCTGTCGATAAACAACCGATTGGGAGATTTAGTCCACGGACACGGCTATTTGCCGGCCGGCTTGCTATCGTCAAGGCCTATTGGATGGCCTTGCCTTTGCGATAGCTTTCCTCAAGGAGACGAATGTTGTTCTGGACGTATTTGTTGTTGGGATCTTTTCGCTGGGCGACGACAAGCGTCGCGTGCGCGCGTTTGTAATCGCCGCGCAGCATATACGAATAACCCTGATTGTTGAGGATCGCGACAGTCGGGCCAACGATGCCGATTGCTTGAGCATAGGCGCGGTCCGCAAGATCAAAGCGGCGCAGGCGATCATAGGAGGCCGCAAGACCAAGCCACGCCTCCGCGTCGCGCGGATGCAATTCGACTGCCCGGCGGAAATGCTTCTCGGCGAGGCCGAAATCATTCGCGCGGTAGTGTTTCTTACCGAGACTCAAATCATCGTTCGGGTCGCTTCCGAGCAACCCCGGCTCGGCAGCGGCGGGAACACCCAACGGCGGAGGTACAGAACCGGTGGATTCGACGGTGATTTGCCGCGTCGCGGGCTCGGCGGCAGCCGACTGAGACATCGAAACGTCGGCCGCCTGGGCATCGGTGGCTTGCTGCGGCGCGGACGCAGTCGTGCCTGGCATTTTCGATTTAATGAAATCGGAAAAGTTATTGGAGGTGCTGCATCCCGCCAGCCACAGGCCAGCAGCAGCGACGATTGAAACTCGGGCAATTCCAATAAGCATGTCAAAGCCTTGCGGAAACGCCCGGTATCGGGACAGGGTCAGGCTATGGGAGGATGGTTAAGAAAATCTTCACCCTGTCGGCGCGTTCCCGTTTCGGGCGCGCTACGGCGGAGACCGGCCCGCTCAATGTGACCGAAAGCGCTCCTAACCTCAGAAATAGCCGCCCACGTGCAGCTTTACGATGACCGGCAGCAGAATGACCACGAACAGGACCGGAAAGATGCACACCATCATCGGCACCGCCAGCTTGGCCGGCAAGGCGTAAGCTTTCTCCTCGGCGGTTGAGAGCCGCTTGTGACGCATGTCATCGCTGTAGACGCGCATCGCATCGGTGATGCTGGAGCCGAGATCGATCGATTGATTGATCAGGGTCGCAAAGGCACGCGATTCCTCGAGCGCCAGCCGGTCGGCGAAGTGCTCGAGCGCCTCCTTGAGCGGACGGCCAGCACGGATCTCAAGATTGGTCAGATGAATGTTGGCAGAGAGTGACGGATAGGTCTGGCCCAACTCGCGCCCGACTCGCTCGAGCGAGGCCTCCATCGACAAACCTGAGTCCGCGCATACGACGAGCAGATCCATGAAGTCAGGAAATCCCGAGCGATGCTCGATCTTGCGTGCGGAAATCCGCTTGTCGACATAGACGCTCGGACCGACATACCCGGCAACGCCGCCGGCCATGACCAACATCCAGAGCAGCGAACCGCCAGTGGTGGGTCTCACAAGTGGCAGGAATACGAACACGGCAACGGCCAGACCGATCGCCAACGCTGTTCGCGCAATGAAGAAGAAGGCAACGCCGCGCGGGTCATAGATGCCGGCCTGGATCAGCCGCCGGCGGAGCACCTTCATATTCTCGCTGTTAGTTTCTCCATAATGCTTGGTCGTATATTCGATAAGCTTGCTTACGGTCTTTTGGCTAGAATTCTGCAGCGAGCGTCCACTCCCACTGCGTTCCTCCTCATCCATAATGCGCGACGTCCGTTTCTTGACCGCGCCACGCACGCGCACCGCCGCCATCAGCGAGAACGCCAGCGTCCCGGCCGCGAGAAATACCAGCAGCGCCATCAAAATGGTGCTGCTGTCGCGAAACGCATTGCCGAATACCGAGGCGATGGTGTCCATGGTCAGATCCTGAAGTTGACCATGCGGTACATGATGAAATTGCCCACGCCCATCCAGCAGCCGGCGAGCGCAAGAGCGATTTTGGTCATATCCTCGTGCCAAACGCTGCCGTAAAAATTCGGCACCAGAAACTGGATGACCGCAAACATGCCCAATGGCAGTGACGAAAGGATCAGCGCCGACGCGCGGCCTTCCGCTGCCAGTGCACGAATCTTGCGGCGCATCTTGAACCGCTGGCGGATCACCGCAGAAAGATTTTCCAGGATTTCACCCAGATTACCGCCGGTCGAGCGCTGAATCGCGACCGCGGTAACGAACAGAGGCAGGTCATCGGTGCCGACGCGGAAATATAGATTGCGCATCGCTGCCTCAAGATCAGAGCCGTAAGTGAGTTCGTCGGAAACAATGCCAAACTCGGTGCCGATCGGATCCGTCATTTCCCGCGCCACCATCGTGATGGCGATCGGCACCGGATGGCCGGCGCGCAAGGACCGGACAATGATGTCGATGCCATCGGGAAACTGGGCACTGAATTTTTTCTGCCGGCGGCCGCGTAAAATCTTCAGCACGAGCGGCGGCAACAAGATGCCGCAGAACAAAGCAGCAAGCACCGCATAGGTCGCGTTGCCTTTCAGGGTCAACACCGCCGTGAATACCGCTATTACGCCGATCACGATGACGAGGACCAGCCGGCCCAAGCCGATGGTGAGCCCGGATTGCAGCAGGAGCTGATTGAGATTGATGAGCGGCAATCGGTATTCACCGCCGCTGGTGAGGCCGCGCTCGCGGCGCAGTTGCACGAGCACGCTTTCGCGGTCGGTCTTGTCCGACATCACCTTGAGCCGGCGATTGATGTTTTTGCGATAGGACGCGTTGTTATAGACGAGCAGATAGATGCCTTCCGCAAACATCGCCGCAGAAAGGCCGATCAGCGCATAGAACAAGTAGATTGAATTGAAATTGGCCATGGCCGTTCAGAGCGGCTGTGAGGGATCGAAATAGCTGCCGGGAATTTTGATTCCCTGGTTGGCAAGGTGCGCGAGGAAGCGCGGACGCACGCCCGTAGCCTGGTAGTGGCCTTGCACGGTGCCATCGGGCGCTGTGCCGGTCCGCACGTATTTGAAGATTTCCTGCATTTGAATGATGTCGCCTTCGAGCCCCGTAACCTCGGCAATCGATGTGACTTTACGCTTGCCATCCGACTGACGCTGAAGTTGCACGATGAGCTGGATTGCATTGGCGATTTGGCTGCGAATCGAGGCCACCGTCATCGGAAGCCCGGCCATGCCGATCATTTGCTCAAGTCGTGAAATTGCGTCGCGCGGCGTGTTGGCGTGAATTGTCGCCATTGAGCCTTCGTGGCCGGTGTTCATCGCCTGCAACATGTCGAAGGCTTCTTCGCCACGGCACTCGCCGAGGATGATGCGGTCAGGACGCATACGCAGTGCGTTTTTCACCAACTCGCGTTGGCGAATTTCTCCTTTGCCCTCGATATTCGGCGGGCGCGTTTCCATGCGGCCGACATGCGGCTGTTGCAGCTGCAGTTCGGCAGCGTCTTCAATCGTAAGGAGGCGCTCCTTTTCGGAGATGAACGCCGAAAGCGCATTGAGCATCGTCGTCTTGCCGGAGCCGGTGCCGCCGGAAATGATCGTGGTCACCCGCGATTTCACCGCTGCCGCCAGCACCTCGGCCATCGGCGGACGCAGCGCGCCGACCTCCACCAGCTTCGTAAGGTTGAAAGGCTTCTTGGAAAATTTACGGATCGAGACGAGCGGACCATCGACGCCGATCGGCCGTACCGCCACGTTGACGCGCGAGCCATCCTGTAAGCGTGCGTCGCAGAGAGGATGCGATTCATCGACGCGGCGACCGACCGCAGAAACGATCTTGTTGACGATGCGCAAGAGGTGCTGCTCGTCCTTGAAGCGCACCGATAGCGGCTCAAGGACGCCGTGGCGCTCCACATAGACGCACTCGTGTCCATTGATCAGAATATCGTTGATGCTCGGATCCTTGAGCAGCGGCTCAAGCGGACCCAGGCCCGTCATTTCGTCGAGAATTTCCGAGACGAAGTCGGCAAGCTCCTGCGTATTCAGGGGCAGACGCTCGACCAGCACATATTGCGAAACCAGCTGCTGGACGTGCCGGCGCAATTCTTCCTCCGGCACTTTATCGAGCGCTGAAAGATTGATCTCCTCGATCAGCCGGCGGTGCAGACGCACTTTGGCGTCCAACAGCTTGTCGCTGAGCAACGGGCTTTCGGACTGCTGTGCGGCCGCGGCCTGCTGCTCGCCCATCTCGGGGAATACTGTCCACGACACGCCTTCGAGCGCAGAGGGCGACGGCTCCTCGGGTGCCGGCAATTCCGGTGCAGCAGCGCGTCGGACTGTGAAGCGGCCGGCCATCTTAGCCACCCGCCATGGAGAGCTTGAGCTTTTTCATCAATGCCATGGGCTGACCTTCGGCCGATGTTTTGGAAGCCGGCGCATCCAGCACCAGCTTCTTGAGTTCAGCGGTGATCTTGTTGCCGGGTTTAACCTCATCGAGCGGCACGCCGCGGTCGATCGCCTCGCGAACGAGCGCATAGTCGTTGGGAATTGCGCTCAAGAAGGCATCGCCCAACGTGTGTGCGAGGTCGCCGCGGCGCAGGCCGGAATCGAACATGCGCTGAGCGAAGCGATTGACGATCACTTGCGGATTTGGTCCATCGCCTAGACGCTCTTTGATCGCCGCGACCAATTGCTTGGCATGGCGCAATCCCGGAACAGTCGTTTCGCTGACGATGAACAGTTTGTTCGAGCCGAGTAGCACGCTGTCGGTCCACGAAAACCAGGTGCGCGGCATGTCAAACACGACATATTGGAAATTGCTCGAGACGAGGTCGAGGAGGCGCGTCACCACATCGGGATCGAAGGAACGCATTTCAGCCGGCCGGTTGGGCGCAGCGACAACAGCGAGGCCCGAGGCGTGATACGAGAGCATGACCTCTAGCAATTGCCGGTCGAGGCGATCCGGCCGCGGCTCGATCTCCGCCAGATTGAGGCGAGGCTCCAGGTCGAGATAGTCGGCGACCGAACCATGCTGAAAGTCGAGATCGACCAGGCAAGTGGACGGCTTTGCGCGCGGCCCGCCGCTGTTGAGCAGAATCATGGCGCTCTGCACGGCGAGCGTCGTAACGCCGGCACCGCCCACAGCCGGAAGGAATGTATAGATCTTCGCTTCGGTCGGCTCGGCGTTTCCGCCGGGTCCCTTGGAAACGCGTGCGCAGGCGCGTACCAGGTCGATGGGTTGGACCGGCTTCACCAGGAAGTCGGCGATCCGCATCTGCAACAAGGTGCGCGCAACGTTTTCATCAAAAACTTGCGTCACCGCGATAACCGGTGGCCAGGTGCCAACTCGTGCCATCAACCGGGCGAGCGCAGCCATTTCGTCGGCACGGCCGGCATCGAGATCGACCACAATAACCGTCGCGTCAGCGATCTCAAGCGTGTCGCCTTGTTCAGCAAGGCGGCCCGAGACCATAGCGAGTTCGATCGCAGACGATGCGCTAAAAGTTGCACGCACGGAACGATCGAAATCGGCGTCGGCGGTGAGAACCACCACGCGAGTCCGGTTCGTGTCGGGCGTGCGTCCAATGCGCATGGTGCGATTGCCAGTCCGCTTACTTCACCGCCGCCGCCGGTGCGGTTACGGTCGGCCCGACAGGGCCTGCACTGTTGCTCTGGCCGCTACCTGCATCCTGGTAGCTGCCGGACGTACCAATTCCACGCGGCGGAACGACCCGGTTGGTGCGATAGCGCTCTACTGCGGTCTCCATCTTTTGACCGTTAAAAGCGATGTTGCGGTTGGCGCTGGCGGGCGGCCAGGGGTCGACCATATGCGTCACGACATTGGTCGCGACGGCATCGCCACCCGAAAGCGCGATGGAGTCGCGACGATCGAGATACTCCGAACAGCCGCCGAGTACAGCGAACAAACCGGCAAGCGCAACGATACGCGTGACGTTACTGAATTGCCGCATTGGATTCCCCCTTCGGCATGTCGAGCATGTGGCCGGTAAACGGCCGGTCGCCGGCAACCGCAATGTGTGCCGTCGCGGGCGTAAGCCTGCGTGCTTCTTCCCTCGTCACTTCTGTCTTCCCGAGCAGGAAGAAGTCAGGATCGTTCGGCGGCAACGAGTCGTCGGTCGGCGCCTTGACCACATCGCCGGGCCGTGCCGGACGCACGAGATGCGGCGTAACAATGATGGCGAGGTCGGTCTCGTTCTTCTGATAGGACTTGCTGGAGAACAGCGCACCCAGTACCGGCACACTGCCAAGCCATGGCAGCTGCTCGACCGAGTTCCTATTGTCGTTTTGCAGCAAGCCGCCGATTACGAAGCTCTGGCCGTCGGTCAATTCCACTGTGGTGGAAGCGCGACGCACGATCAGTGCCGGCACCGAGACGCCGTTGCTCACCGTAACCGTATGAGTGGTATCGATCTGGCTCACTTCCGGTTCGATCTTGATGTTGATCAAGCCTCGGTTGAGCACCGTCGGGGTGAAGGCCAGGCCGACGCCGTACCTCTTGTAATCAACGGTGATATTTCCGAACGAGCCAGAAACCGGGATCGGGTACTCGCCACCGGCCAGGAAGCTTGCAGTATCGCCGGACAGCGCGACCAGGTTGGGCTCCGCCAGGCTTCGGGCGATACCCCTCTGTTCGAGCGCATTGATCAGCACGTCTGTGCTGACACCGCTCGCCACGATACGACCGACCAGAAAGCCGAACGGTGTCGCGCCTGAGATGACACCCGCCGCCGTCTCTCCGGCAATTGTAGATGCGGTCAAGGGAAGATTGTGGGCGTTTACGCGGTCGCCGATATTGGTAATCGTGCTTCCGCCAAAGCGATTCCACTGCACGCCAAGTTCGCGGCCGGCGGTACGCGAAATTTCGATGAACCGCACCTCCAGCAACACCTGTTGCGGCGACATCACCGAAACCGAGTTAATAACGTCGGGTCCGAACTGCCGCGCGATGGTCACTGCCTTGTCGAGCGTCGCAGCATCGGCAACTTCGCCCGCAAGCATGATGCGGCCATTGACGCTCGAAGCCTCAATTCGCGACCCGGGGAATCGCCGCTTCAGCTCGTTGGTGAGCCGTGTGATGTCGTAGGACACCTCCACGTCGAAAATGCCGACGAGCTTTTTTCCTTCGGCATAGACTGATACACGGGTCGTGCCGATCTTCTTTCCAAGGATCGACAGCGCGTGATCCGTGAGCGGGTTGACGTCGGCAACCTCCGGATCGCCAACAGTGATGTCGACGAAACTCGTGTCGGTGCGCACATCCTGCGACTTGCCGATCGGCACCATCACCATGGCGGTGCGATTGTTGCCGCTGATCTGGATCGACTTTGTTTGCGCGTAGGCATTACCGATCATTCCCAAGATCGATGCTGCCAGCGCGATGGCCAAAGCGATCGCAAAATCGCGCAACCAATTGCCACGCTTCGTGGTCCTGTCCTCAGCTCGCCAGCGAAAACCGACGCTAATTTCATTGTGATTTTTCACGACACACTCCCCACCCCTTTAATGATCCCAAGCCCGGACTTACCAGGCAGCTCGCCTCCGCTCCGTCTCAGCCGAGGCCCCATCATGTCCCTCGACCGGCACGGTGTAGTCCTGTTTCGCCGACGCACGTGTCACCACCACAGTCGTGGTGGCGGACTTGTCGCCGACCGGTTCATTGGTCCCCAAGTCGTTGAGCGTGACTTTGCGCGTCTTTATTTCGGCGGTTTCGCCGGCCTTGCGCAGCAGCAGCGAGAGACTGCCGACCGAGGACGAGAGCCATAATTTCTGTGCTTCGACGGTGTCGACTTCCAAAGTCACCGACTTCGCAACCGTCGCCTTGGCGGCGCGGTCATCGGCGATTTGATCAACCGCGAGCACGCGCGTGTTTTGCAGCACGACCTGGGTCGTGGCGGATCCCTTTTCAATCTGACGCGTAAGCACGACGTCGACGTGATCGCCTGGCAGCACAAAGCCGCCGACACCTTCGACGTCATTGACGCGGATCGTTACTGCCTTCATGCCTGGCTTGACCAACGCCGAAAGTGTCGCTCGCTGACCGGCACCGGTGATTTTGAGCGCAAGCACAGGCTCGTTTGCTTCGATCGCGGCCAGCACAACGCGGCGGCCGCCTGAAATAATATCGTTGATCTTGCCGAAGGCTCCGGTCGGCAGCGCGTCGGACGGCCACGGCACTTCCTGAAGCATGGAGGCATTGAGCTCGGTGCCGAAGCGCAGCGGTTGCTTGGCGACGACCACCGTTTGCGACGCCACCTGCGTCGGTCTCGGCTCGGTGTTCTTCGCGCGCATGTTGGCTTGGTTGTTGAGCCAAACCTGAGCGATGAACACAGCGAGCAAGCCGAAGACGACGGCAAACCCGATCATGACGAAGGTACTGGCACGCACGACAATTAGTCCCGTTTGACGCGACCGAACTCATCCCCGGTCTGTTCGTGCGAACACTAGGGGCGATGAAGTATTGAATTACTAAAATCACTGTCGCAATTGTGCCTATGCTGAAGAGCACATGAATTCGTAGCGTTTACGACGGGTATCCGATCCCCAATAAACTTTAGGGTAACCTTGCACGAAATTAACAATACTGCTGTGAATGCTTGTCACGGCAGTAAGCAGCGGTTAAGCGTAATGCGTGCGCGTACATTCAGAAAACGCCGCAAATACTGGGCTCTTGCCCACGTGGGCCGGCTCCGCTTTGAGCACATTGGGGGATCGTCAAGACTAAGGCAGAGTTACCGAAATACGGCGGCTGGCGTTGCCCGTCCGCCGGCGTTGCGGCAACATGCCCTACCTGTCGCCAAGACCAACAAGGCCGCACCGAAGCCGGTGCGCCGAGACTTTTTCTCTCAGGAGATTACGCCGATGTCGAAACCTCGCATTAGCTATGTCGATCCTTCGACGATCAAGGATCCCGCAATGATCGCCGAATTCGAGCGCTGCGCGCGCGAGGGAACGCCGCGACCGGAGAGTCAGGCTGTTCGCGCCCATGTGCCTGCGACGTTTTGGTCGTTCGCCAACACGTGGCGCGACGTGTTCAAGAACGGCGTCGCCGATCACAAGATCAAGGAGCTTTGCCGAATCTACGTTTCGCGTTCGGTGCTGTGTGAATTCTGCGGCAACCAGCGTTCGATCAAGGCGGCCAAGTCCGGGCTCAAGGAAGATGATTATTCCGACCTGATCAATTTCGAGAGTTCATCGCGCTACGACGAGCGCCAGAAGGCGGCGCTGGCCTATGCAGAGGCAATCACTTGGGATCTACCCGCGACGGATGAGTTGTGGGACCGGCTGCACAAACACTTCAGCGAACCAGAGCTGGTCGAGATCGGCTATTTCGTCGCCATTACGATGGGCCAGCAACGCTGGCTGCGCACGCTGAACATCGAACATCACCAGATTCTCGCCGGCACCGACGCCTCGATGGCGCCGGGCTTCGAGACTCTCGACGCGCTCGAGCGTTCGAAACAGGCCCAAGACTATTGGGCGAAGATCCACAACAAACCCGCAAAACAGGCCGCAGAGTGACAAGTCAAACAACAGCGACGTCCGCCATCCGTCCGGCTCCCGCGTCGCAAGTCGCCAAAGGCGAGCCACGCATTCGCGTCAGGGGATTGGGCAAGCATTACGGCACGCTTGAAGTCTTCCGCAATATCGATTTCGACGTCGGCGAGCGTGAAATCGTTGCAATTGTTGGACCTTCCGGCTGTGGCAAGACCACGCTCCTGCGTTGTATCGACGGACTGTTGCCACACGATGCCGGCGAGATCAGGGTCGGCACCGAGCGCGTCACCGAGCCGATCGCTGGCGTCGCCATGGTGTTCCAGCACTTCGGGCTATTTCCCTGGAAGACCGTGTTCGAAAACGTCGCCTACGGCTTGCGTATGGCCGGCGCATCGAAGACGGAAATCGACCGCAAGGTGCCGGAATTCATCAAGCTGGTCGGTCTCACCGGCTTCGAGAACGCATTTCCGTATCAGATGTCCGGCGGCATGCAGCAGCGCTGTGGACTTGCGCGCGCGCTGGCGGTTGAGCCGAACGTCTTGCTAATGGATGAGCCTTTTGCGGCGGTTGATGCGCAGACGCGTGAGATTCTGCAGTTCGAACTGTTGCGCATCTGGGAGCAACGGCCGACTGCCATGATCTTCGTTACTCATTCGATCGAGGAGGCGGTGCTGCTCGGACATCGCGTGATCGTGCTCAAGGGCCGGCCCTCGAGCATCCATGAAACGATCACGATCGATCTTCCGCAACCGCGCACGCGTGAGACACTACGCGAACCGCGCTTTGCCGAACTTCGCGAGCGCGTGTGGGGCACGCTGATGCGCGAGGCCCGCGAAGCTGAATTTCAACTCGAACGCTGAAAACGCTAAATAAGAAAATAGTCCAACTTACAGGGAGGATTCCATGATCCGCAGAACCATCGCATTGACGGCTGGCGGAGTGCTGCTGGCCGCATTGCTGGGTAGCACTCCGGCCTCGGCGCAAGGCAAGAAAGTCACGGTGGCAACACCGGGCATTCCGCCGATTTTTTCGGTTATGATCGCCTACGTCGCCGAGAAGCAGGGCTTCTTCAAGAAGAACGGCGTTGATGTCGAAATCAAGCCATTCGACAACGGCACTGCTGCGGCGCGCGCGGTGGTTGCTGGTGACGTCGACATGGCCTGGTCGCCGACACCGCCGGTGATCAATCAGGTTTCCAATGCCGGCGTCCCGCTGGTCGCGGTCTACGGCATGCCGAACCCGGATTGGGTGATCGGCACAACGGAAACCGGCAAGACCTGCAAGGATATGGTTGGCCAGGATGTAGGCGTCGATTCGATCAATGGCGCGCGCTCGGTGGCGCTGCGCTCGATGCTCGTCGGCTGCCCGGGCGTGAAAATCGAAGACGTTAAACAGGTTGCGCTTGGCTCAAGCCCGGGCCCCGCGCTGCTCGCCGGCCGTTTGCAATTTTCAGTATTGCATCTCGATGACCTTGCCGAGATCGAACATCAGGGCAAGAAGCTCAATATCCTGCTGGCCATGAAGAACACCAATCCGACCAGCCACTATCTCATCATGGTCGTGCGCAAGGACAATTTGGAAAAGAATCGCGACGCCATTGTGCGCACGGTTGCCGGAATGGTTCAGGCTGCGCGTTTCATGCAGGATCCGAAGAATGCCGACGCGGTGGCCGAGATCGCCGCCGTTACCGGACATAACAAAGAGGTCAACAAGGCCGCGCTCAAGGCATTCCTCGGAATCGACTTCTGGGCGGCGAAGGACGATGGCATGCCGCGCAACAAGATCGAGGCAGTCGCCGCGCTCATGAAAAAGATCGGCTCGATCAAGCCCGATAAGGAACCGGTGAGCTATGACGCCTTTGTCGATGGCTCGGTGTGGAAAGACGCCAACGCCATGGTGAAGTGACGACCGTCATTCCGGGGCGCTCGTGGAACGAGCGAACCCGGAATCCAGCGCAATGCGCTCGGGCTTGATCCTGGATTCCGGGTTCCGCCCTTCGGACGGCCCCGGAATGACCGACTGTAATCGTTGAACGGGACATATAGTTTGCTGGTCAACTCTATCCGACGCCACGGGCCGTTGTGGCTCAGTCTCCTTGCCGGCATTGCCGCGTGGGAAATCGCCGGGCGCTCGACCAGCGCGGCCTTCATGGTTCCGTTCTCCGAAACGCTGGTCCGGCTCTGGCAGCTCACCACTCGCGGCGAATTTCTCACTCAATTGCTCGATTCCGCGGAACTATTCCTGAGCGGCTTCGTGTTGGCAATTCTCGTCGGGGCGCCGCTCGGATTGTTGTTTGCGCGCGTGCGCGTACTGCGCGTCGGCATCGAGCCCTACATCATGATACTCTACGCCACTCCGATGGTGGCGCTGATCCCTTTCATCCTGTCGATGATGGGCTTCGGTTTTGCACCCAAGGTGCTGGTCGTCTTTCTCTTCACCGTTTTCCCTGTGCTCTACAACACAGTGGAAGGCGCACGCAGCATCAAGCCCGAACTGATCGAAGTGGCGAAATCATTCCGTTCCACCGAATGGTCGCTGTGGCGTGAGGTCATGCTGCCCTACACATTGCCCTACATGATGACTGGCGTGCGCCAGGCGATCGGCCGCGCGCTGGTCGGAATGATCGCCGCGGAATTCTTCCTGTCTTCAACCGGCCTTGGCCAGTTGATCATGGGCGCGTCGCAGGATTTCGACACTGCCGGCGTGTTCGCATCCATCCTTGTCATCGGCGTTATCGGCGTCGGATTGACGCGGCTCGGTCTGAAAATCGAGCAACACTTTTCGCACTGGAGGCAATGACGATGAGTCAGGCCGCCATCGCTGCCCCCGCGCCTGCCGAGCCCAGGACATCGGCGCCGACACACGGTGCGCTGTTGCCGCGGTTGATCACGGGTTTGGCCATCCTGTTGGTATGGGAATTCGTGGTGCGCGCGTTTGCTCCCGCCTATGTGGCAAAGCCGAGTACCGTGTTGCTCGCAATTCCGCGCGTCATCACCGATCCCGCGTTCCTGCAGGCCCTTGGCGCTACCCTCGCCGCCGTGGCGGAGGGGTTGGCAATCACGATCGTCGCCGGCACGGCAATTGGGCTGCTGATGGGACGCAGCAACACCATCGATCGGATGATCCGCGTTTACATCAATGGCTTTAACGCGATGCCAATGATCGTCGCATTGCCTCTTTTTTCGTTATGGTTTGGATATTCGGGCGCGGCACGCATAGCCACAATCATCTTCGCAGCGATATTCGCCATCACCATGAACGTCGCTGATGGCGCGCGCTCGGTCCCGCGCGAATATCTGGAGGTCGCCAACTCATTCCGTTCCGGCCGTCTGCGCATGTTGACCGACATCGTCTTACCCGCATCAATGCCGTATTTGCTCGCCGGCTTCCGACTGGCGGCCGGCCGTGCCCTGATCGGCGCAGTGGTGGCGGAGTTCTTCCTTTCGATTGGCGGGCTCGGTTATTACATCCTCTACAACTCGCGTTCCTATCACCACAACGAGGCTTTCGTCGGTGTATTGCTGCTCGCCGCATTCGGCGTCGGCTTCGAAGTGCTGGTGCAGTGGGCGACGAAGCGCTTCATGCCCTGGTATCGCCGCGACGAAAAGGCGAACTAGCGCGTCCTCTCACGTCTCATCACAGGGAAATTCCGCATGTCATCCGACCCCTTGCTCAAGGCCGCGATCGCGCATTGGGGCCCCCGCTTCGTTGCCAATGGCGTGGTGCTGACCGACTTCGAGGAGGTTACCGGCTCGATCTCCTCTTACAACGAGTGGTGCGCCGCCTGGTCCGTGCGTGCCGCGCACCACGAGCAACTCGGGCGTGACGCACTTGCAAAGAAGCGCTTCCTCACCGCGGGCGAATGCCTGCAACGCGCCGCCGTCTACTACCATTTCGCGTCGTTCCTGTTCGTGCACGACCAGGCGCAGATGAAAGCCGCGCACAAGAAACAGATCGAATGCCGGCACGCGGCGCTTCCTCACTTGAGGCCACCTGGCGAGCGCGTCGAGATTCCATATCAGGGCAAGACTTTGGCCGGCATTCTCCGCAAGCCGGTGGGTGTCGACAGGCCGCCGGTCGTCGTCATGGCAGTCGGGCTCGACTCGACCAAAGAGGAAGGCGATGCCTATGAAGCTCCGTTTTTGGCGCGCGGCGTCGCGACACTCATCTTCGAAGGCCCCGGCCAGGGCGAAGCACAATATGACTTCGCTATTCGCGGCGACTACGAGGTGCCAGTAAAGGCCGTAATCGATTTCGTGGAAGAGCGGTCCGATCTCGATGCCAAACGCGTCGGCATGTGGGGCGTCAGCCTCGGCGGCTATTACGCGCCGCGGGCCGCGGCTTTCGACAAGCGCATCAAGGCGTGCATCGCGCTGGGTGGACCGTTCAACTGGGGTGAGGCCTGGGATGGATTGCCGGAATTGACACGCGAGGCGTTCCGCGTGCGAAGCCACTGCAAGACGCAGGAGGAAGCACGCAAGAATGCCAACACACTATCGCTTGAGGGCGTGGCGCAAAACATCACGTGCCCGCTGTTCATCGTGAACGGGCGGCTCGATCGCATCGTCCCGGCCAAGGACGCCGAGCGCCTGGCGCGCGAAGCGAAGGGGCCGGTCGAGCTGATGATGATCGAGGACGGCAATCACATCGCCACTAACCGCGCCTACCGCTGGCGCTCGCAAAGCGCCGACTGGATGGCGGAGAACCTCAAATAGTCCGGAACCCTCGCGGGATGGCATGAAACCGCTCGACCCCGGTGTCGGTAATCAGCACCATCTCGCCGGTCTGTACGCCGGCCTTGCCATCACGCGTCACAACGTTCGGCTGGATGACGACGGTCTGCCCGGCGCGGAACGGCTCCTGCGGTAACGGTCCAGCCGGACGGCTCTTGCAGCCGAGAATTGGTGGCAGATACCCGCCGCCGTAGCCGTGCAGGAGATCGTCGATGATGGTGAAGCCGGCCTCCTCGATTACGCCTGAGGCCTCGACCACTTGCGCAGGTGTGGCGCCGGCCTTGAGCACTGATGCAATCGCATCAAAGGCAGCATCGGCTGCCGCATGCAGCTCCCGATAGAGCTTGCTTGGCTCGCCAAGCGCAAAACTGCGCAGCACTTGGCCCGGATGGTCCCAGAATGCAGCGGAGATCTCGGCCACCACCGCGTCGCCAGCCTGGACCCGCCGCATGCGCGGAAACTGGCGTGGCACTGCAAGATCCGATGCGGCCATCGACGTAACGCCGATATAGTGAATGACATTGATTGCGCCCTGCGCGATGTAGGCGCGTTCGACCAGATCGCCCAGCACGCGCTCATTTAAGCTGGGCTTTACCCCGTCACGCAGTGACGCCATACCAAGGTCACTGAAATGCGCGCCGATGCGAAGCCAATCCAGCTCCTCGGCGGATTTCACTTGCCGTAAGCGGATGTAGCCGCGATTGAGACTTTTCAATTTTCCGAATTTCGCCGAGAGCGTCGCGTGTTGATCCGCGGTTACAGGGCCGAGCGTTGCAACACGGCTTTCTCGTGCACCACGTTTCGCGAGCACGTCAATCGCAGCGGCAATTGACGACTCGCCACCCCACGCCACGTCGGCCTTGTCGGCAAGGATCCGCGCCTGCGGCGCATGATTGACGTATTGCACAAACAGCGCATCGCGCTCGCCCGGTGTCAGGACACCAACGGCCTCGGCGGTCACCGGCCACTGCGTGAGCCATTGCACGGCCGAACCGAAGCGATTGGCGCCGCAGAACACCAGGTGATCGCATTCACCTTCGGCCATCAACGTTTCAATGGCCGCGCGCCGCCGCGCCATTTCCGCGTCCGAAAAACGCGGATATTCGGCTTCGAGGATGCGCGTGAGACGTGGTGGGAGCGTCACGTGGCTTTCTTCGGCAGCGCCACGATCATGTCGAGCTCAATGCGCGCGCCGGGCGACGACAGCGAATTGATACACACAGTCGTGCTGGCCGGCCGCCAGTCTCCAAAATACTTATGCATGGTCTTGTGCATGGCGTCGGCTTCGCGGAAGTCGGTGAGATATTTCGTCACCTTCACGACGTCGCGCCAGCTGGCGCCGACATGGTCTAGGATCGACTTGATCGCCAGCATGGCCCGATCAGTCTGCTCCTCAATCGAGTGCGGGTGCACGTGCTCGGCATCCACATGCGGGTGCTTGTGGTACAGTGGCGACGGGGTAGCGCCGGACAGGAACATCAGATCGCAGGCTCCGACGATGTGCACAGCCGGAGCATAGGGCATCGTGTGCGCCTCCTCCGGCTTCGGATGCACAGGCTCGAGCCGGAAGCTCTGCTGCGGCTTGGTCATGACGGTCATGGCGGGCCTCCTATTGGCAAATAAATTCGCGCCATTTGGGACCGAAACGGCTTTCGAAGCAACCGGTACCGCTTGCGGTTTGCGTGTTGATCGCCGCGCGAGAAACGCTAACTTGCGCGCCACAGGAGATCCCGAATGCCCTCAACGATCCTCGATTCTGCGGTGTTCCGCGACATTTTCACCACCGAGCCGATGCGGAATGTGTTCTCGGACGAGAACCGCGTGCAGAAATATCTCGATTTCGAAGCGGCGCTGGCGCGCGCGCAAGCGAAGCTCGGCATCATCCCGAAGGAAGCGGCTGCCGAAATCGTCCGCCACTGCTCAGCCGACAAGATCGACATGGCGAAACTCAAGGAAGCTACGGAGAGGATTGGCTATCCAGTGCTCCCTGTCGTCCAGCAACTCGTGAAACTGTGCAAGGCCGGGCTTGGCGAATGGTCCCACTGGGGCGCCACGACCCAGGACATCACGGATACAGCGACCATCATGCAAATCCGTGAAGCGCTGACGATCGTCGAAAGGGACATCGACGGCATCTGCGATGGGTTGGCCGCGCTTGCCAGAAAATATCGCGACACGCCGATGGCCGGACGCAGCAATCTTCAGCAGGCGGTGCCGATCACCTTTGGCTACAAGATGGCAACCATGCTGGCTGCCTTCGAACGCCACAAGCAACGCCTCAAAGAACTCAAGCCGCGCGTGCTGGTAGGAGAGTTTGGCGGCGCCGCCGGCACACTGTCCTCGCTCGGAAAGGACGGGCTGAAAGTTCAAGACGAACTAATGAAGGAGCTAAAGCTCGGCCAGCCGGAGATTTCCTGGCACACGGTGCGCGACCGCATCGCCGAAGTCGGCTGTTTCCTAGGGTTGGTCACCGGAAGCTGCGGCAAGATCGCGTTCGATGTGAAGCTGCTAATGCAGACTGAAGTCGAAGAGGTGTACGAACCGTTCCACGCCGGCCGCGGCTCCTCGTCAACAATGCCGCAGAAGCGCAACCCGATTTCGTCCGTTTACATTACGGCACAGACCGCGATGGTGCGGCAGCTCGTGGCCGCGCTGCTGGAGGCCCAGGTTGAGGATCACGAGCGGTCCACAGGCCCGTGGGAAATCGAATGGATCGCGCTGCCGGAAATTTTCATGCTCTCGGCCGGCGCGCTGGCGCAGACGCGTTTCCTGGTGGAAGGCCTGCAAGTGAACGAGAAGAAGATGCGGGAAAATCTCGAAATCACCAAGGGGCTGATCATGTCCGAAGCGGTGATGATGGGACTCGGCGCGGACCTCGGCCGCAACAAGGCACATGATCTCGTCTACGACATTTGCCGTGAGGTCGTAAAAACCGGGCGGCCGCTGATCGACCTGCTCGCCGAGGACAAGGAAATCAGCAAGCACGCCGACCGTAAGAAGCTGGAAAGGCTTGTCGATCCCGCGAATTATCTCGGTGTTGCCGGCGAAATGGTCGACCGCGTATTGAAGATGCGGAAGTAGCTAGTCAACCGTCGGCATTGTCCGCCAAATTGCCGCCGCCACACCAAGCGTGGCGACGCCGATGAGTGCAAATAGCGCAGGCACGGTCACTCCATATTTCTGCATGATCGCCACGACGACCGTCGCACCGGTCATGAATGCCGCGTTCAATACATTGACCGCAGCGATCGTGCGCGCGCGATAATCGACGCCGCTCCAAGCCTGCACGGCGGCGAAAGCCGGCACGATGAACAAGCCGCCGGCGATTGCGAGACCGCACAGGTCTATGGCTACACGCGCACCTAGCGCCGATGAGAACACGATCATCGGGCCTCGCAATGACGGCGAGGGGGTTATGCCGAGCGTGGCAACCCCAAGGTCGAGCGCAAAGACACCGAGCAGGACCGCGCCCGCGAGTGTCGTCGTGAGAACGATACGTCCACGCGCAATGACTGCCGCCAGGCCAGATCCAACACCGACTGCGATCGAAAAAATCGCGAGGAACGCGGTAACCGTATCTTCGTTGCCGCCAATCAGCGTCTTGATGAGGGGCGGTAACAGCGACAACGTCACGATACCGACGAGCCAGAACCAGCTTGTCACCATCGCGCCCCACCACAGCCGCGGATCCGCGCGCAGGTGACTTAGCATCCCGGCGGTCGAAGTGGCGATATTGATTGCGATTTTGAGATGCGGAGCACCCTCGCCCGTCCGCGGAATTAAAAGTGCTGCGATCCAACAGGCGAGCGCGAAGCCCATGACAAGCATCGCAAACGCTGCGGTTGCGCCCTCACTGCGCGCCGCGATTCCGGCGACGATGGTCCCCAACAGAATGGCGACGAAGGTCGCGCCTTCCACCAATGCATTGCCCGGGGGCAATTGTTCGCGCTTCAAGTGATCCGGCAGGATGCCGTATTTGATCGGCCCGAATAGCGCCGCAAGCACGCCGAAACCGAACAGCGATGCAAACAGCAGCAGGAGTGAGGCGCGCGCATAACCCCACACTGCAATTGCGGCTACAAAGATTTCCAGAAATTTCAGCCACTGCGCCACCCTCGCCTTATCGTAGCGATCGGCAAGCTCGCCGCCGAGCGCGGACAAAAAGAAGTAGGGCGCGATGAACACCGCGCTCGCAAAAGTAACCAGTGCTTCGATGTCGCGCGTGCCCGAGTGGAACAAAATGACGAAGACCAGCGCGGTCTTGAGAAAATTATCATTGAAAGCCGCGAAGAACTGGCACCAGAACAGCGGCGCAAAATGTCTCGACAGCAGCAGGGGCGTCGGCATGGCCGCAGAATATCTCAGAGTTCCCGCACGCGCGCGCAATCGCCCGCCAAAATAGAAATAAAATGGGCGGCCTTTGGCCGCCCAATATACCGCCCTACCGATGTGTGACTAGGAATTACGTACAGCCCGGAATTGACGCGCAGACCGGCGCCCGTATTGGCGGGGTCCCTTCTCGTCAGACTCGAGAACAAACGCCCCCATAGCCAAGCCGAGGGCGATGCCGATAACGATCGTGAACAACGTAACCCACATAATGCATTTCCTCCGTCGGCGCGTACTGCACGCGGGAAGCCGGGCGGCAACGCATCAGGGCGACTTCCGTTCCCTGGTTTTTTGAAAAAACAGCTTCGGCGGGTTGTCCGGTTTCGGCGGAAAAACGCAAATTTATGTCGATTTCGACTGGAGCCGGAACGATGATTGGAGATCGGCCAGCAATATGCGCAAATCGAGTTCCCGGAACTCCAGGTTAATTCGCCGCAGCCAGCGTTGCAGCTCCACGTGGCTGTCAAGCGGAATGCCTACCGCACTGTCCATATTCGAATTCGCGAATGAGAACGGCGGTATATCGATGTGTTTGCGCAACCCGGGCGCCAGCGCCGGCAGGTGCACGATCACGGAGCGGCGGCCGGCAATCGAATATTTGTCGCGATGTTGTGCGGACCCAAGCAGTTCATTATGCACCGGCGCCAGTGTTGGCTGCGCGAAGCGGGCGCGCAGATTGCGATAGGCCTCAACCGACGTTTGATCGGGCGTCACGATAAACAGGATCGCTACAGGTATCGAACGCCGGTGCGCTTCCTCGACAAAACCGATCTGGTGCGCGACGGCAAAAAAGGTCTCGAAGGAATCGTGCCCAAGATCGATGACCTTGGTCGTATCCTCATCTGCGACAAGACGGTCGAACAGCGCCATCTGGCCATTGATGTCACGAATGCTGGCCGTGGCGGTTCGTTCCGGCAGGAACTGCGCTAACGTGTGTTCTCCGGAATTGAGATCGAAGGCCGCAACCGCGCGGCCTTCACTCCGGTGAAAGTCGGTGAGAAGCCGTGCCAGCAGGGTTTTTCCGACGCGTGGACGCGGCGATGCGACGATGGTGATGGAACTGCGGAATGACATCACCTGACCGGACGCCGCTCGCTCAATCGGCGCAACTGGATGAAGTTGTTATCCAGCAACCTGACGAACGTTGCTTTCTATCTTCGGCGAAATCATGTCGACCAGCTTCACGCGATCAAACTCGCCCCAGACATTGCCAAGCCAGTGGCGAACATAGCCGCGCAGAACAAATGAATAGTTGGCGGCTTCGCCTTTCGCGCCCTTGTTGCCTACAAACGACACGAATGGGACGCTAGCCACTTCCACCTGCTCGTATGCCATTTCGTTGAGTTTCGGGATGGTGATTTCTTCAGCGCCCTTGATCTTCTTGAAATACGAATTGTAGGTCGCCGGGTCCCACTCAAAGAATGTCGTATTGTTGATGAAGTTCTTCACCAGGAAATAGTTGGCGTCACCGACGACGCGGGCGGTCTCGGCGATTTCCTCGAGCGAAGCGATCGAGGGACCGAGGATATGAAACACCGCAAAGGTGATCTGGCCCTTCTTGGCCGATTCGAGAAAACCGATATCACTGAGCGCCTGCAAGGTCGACGACAGCAGACCGGCGCGTACGTCGATCACCGTCACTTTGGCGTCGGCGCTGCCCAAGGTGTCGAAGATTTTCATCTGGTCGGAGACAGACGTTACGTCGACGACTTCCGTCAGCTCAGGATGAAAGCGCTTGAGTGTGCCGCGCGGCGACTCGGTGTCGAACGCGCGGGTCGGCGTCTGATGCGCGCCAAAATAATCGATCAGGGTGCGGGCGACGGTGGTCTTGCCGACGCCTCCCTTGTCCGCGCCGACGAGAATGACAGCAGGTCTGGCCATAGGGCTACTCTACAGAACGAAGTGACTGATCCGGTTGGAATTATCTTACTACCCTATGAGAGGGGGAGAATGACAGGAATAACATTAGCCAGATGCAGACGCCGACCCTCCGCCCCTCAGTAATGGTAAAATAGTCACGTAATTTCAAATAATTGGACAAAAGCGAAGGGCGCAGCCCAAGGCCGGATGAAGGCAAGATTGGAGGACGCTGGTGCCGGCGGAGGGATTTGAACCCCCGACCACCCGCTTACGAAGCGGATGCTCTACCGCTGAGCTACGCCGGCTGAAGGAGCGCCACAGATATCGGCGCCGGCCATACTTGGCAAGCAATACGCCTTCGTTGTTGCCCGCTGCTTAACGGAACAGCTGCCGAATCCGCTGCCAGGCGTCGCCAGCCGGCGGCGTCGAGGGTTCCGGTACCGGATCACGATCGAGGCCTGTGTCGAGGCCGGGGTCGTCCGGCGCGTGTACCAAAGGGATTACCGGCTCGACCGGCTTCGGCTTTATGCCGGCTTTGGCCTTCCCTGCCCGGCGTCCCGGTTTATCAGGCGGCCGTTCCTGCTTCGGCTCGGCTTCAATCGCAGCCTTTGGCTCCGGCGCGGCCACAGCGGCCGGTTCCACGACGGGCGCCGCGACCTCGATGACCGGCCTGCTGACGCCGATCTCGGCCAACGGCACTTTCCATTCAAAGCCGTCGAGCCGCCCATTTGGAGACACGGGCAGCCAGCGATCGGATACCACGCCGTCGGCGGTCCAGACCGGATCGCCGGAGGCGCGCATGGCGCGAGCCATCCATTCGCGCACGCGGCCCTCGTCGCCGTGGTCCGCTTCTTCGATCTCAGCCATCAGGGCGGCGACGCGCCGGGTCGGTGCGGAGAGATAAGGCGCCAGCGCTGAGCGTGCGGTCACGAATTCACGTGCGTCGAGTGCTGCGCGCGCCACCGCCAACGCGCCCTCGAGCTGGCCCGGGACTTTTTCGGCAAGCTTCTGCATGCGCGCGAGACGTTCACGCGCGCTGTCCCCGAGTCGAAGGTTGGCGTAACTTTCCGCGATATCGGGATGCGGATTGATCGTCCAGACCGTCTCCAGGATTTTTCGCGCCTTGCGCTGCTCTCCCGATTCGGCCAGCCGCCTTCCGGCCATCGCTGCCGCTGGCACCAGATCGGGCGCAAGCTTGACCGATTCGAGCACCAGCGCACGCGAGGTATCGCGGTCGATATCCGCAAGCGCTTGCGCGCGGGCGGCGAGCAGAACAGCACGCTTGCGGCGATAGTCGGCCTTCTCCAGCGTTGCTTTCATGGCATCGAGCGCATCGAGTGCGCCCGACCAATCGGCAGCCGCGCAGCGATAATCGAGCACGGCCTCCCCAGCCCAGGCCACCGCAGGCTTTACCTTCGCCGCTTCTTCCGCCACCAGCCGCGCGGCATCGACATCATTGCGCCGCTGCGCCTCGATATAGAGCCCGCGCAGCCCGAGCAGCCTGGTGTCTTCGCGCGCGGTCATCGCACGGAATGCACGCTCGGCGGCGCTCCGGTCGCCCGCCATCTGCGCCGATTGCGCCGTGAGCAGCAGCGCGAGCGGATCGCCGGGCGACAGCCGCGCTGCGTCGTCGGCAGACTTGCGCGCGGCGCGCAGATCGCCGGCGCCGATTGCTATCAAGCCACGGCTGATTGCGAGATAGCCCTTGAGGGCGCGGCGGTGACGAAGGAACAGCGACACCTGCTCGGGCGAGCGCAGCACGGCGCGCACAATCGACCACAGCAGCAGCGATGCAAGCACGAGCACGACGACCGCGAACGATGCCACGAGTACGGACGTCTCAATCTTATAACCCATCCACGTGATGGCGACTTCGCCCGGACGGTCGGCAATCCACGCAAAGCCGACGGCGATGAGCGTGACGGAAATAAGGAACAGGACAATCCGGATCATCCCGCCCTCACCGTTTGCCGAGCGCGCGCGCAGAACGGCCGGCAAGCTCACGCGCGGCCGCCAGCGCGGCCTGCCGCGCCTGCGCTTTACTGATCCAGGCTTGCGCGGGCGCGCGCGCTGCCGCATCGAGCTTGCCCAGGTCGGCAAGCGCACTGTCGACGTCCGCATGCGCGGTTTCGATTTCGATGCGCGCCAGCACAGCGGAGGCATCGTCGCCAGCCGGCACATCCAGCGGCCGGATACGCACGAGTTTGCCCGCGTTGGCCTGCAGCCGTTCGAGGAAACTGCCCGCCGGCGCCTGCGCGCCAGACGCCTTCAGCATGGTCGGGATCAGCGCGCGCAATTCCTGCGCCAGCGCCGCCGGTTGCGGAATTCCGGTCAGTCGCGAACGGCATCAGCGGCGCAAGCGCATTCTCGCCGGCACCGAGCGATTTCGCTTCGTCGAGTTCGGCGCCAAATGGCGCGCCACTCGCGACCGCATCGCGTAACGCCGCGGCGGCGAAGGCAAGCCTTGCGCCGCGATCCGTCGGCCCGGCTTTGACCGCTTGCTCGAGCGCAGCGAGCCGCTTTTGCACGGTATCGACGTCGGCGGGCGACAGGCCAGCCGAAGTATTCTTCGTGAGATCCTGCACGCTGTTACGCAGTTCTGTCAGGGCCTTATCCGAAGCATCCGCCCGCACGCGCGCCTCTGCCGCATTTCCGGCAACTTCGTCGCTGCGCTTGTTGAGCGCGGCGAGCGCGACGCCCAGCGACTTCATGGCGTTGTCGGCAGCCGACAGCCTTTCCAGCGTACTCGGATCACTCGTCGGCAGCTTCGCGAGTGACGATTCAATCTTTCCCATGCGTTCGTTCAGTGCGGCGACCGAGGCTAAGTCCGTGCCAACCGGCCCCGCGTCACGAGAGGGCACCAGCCCGGCGAGCCAAAGCGCGAGCAGCACGGCTGTCATGGTGGCTGCCCCCGCAAATCCCGCGAGGACGATTGGCCAGGTGGCTGACCTTGTCCGCAGCGATTCATCGCGGCCTGCGGGCTCGGAAGCGTGAGCGGCCCGCGTCTTGTCCGCCTGCTGCGGTTCACCCATCTCGGCCTGCGACTCGTGCGCAGTCTCAGCCTGCGCTTCGCCCGCCGCGGTGTGCGGCCGGTCCGCCCCCGCGGCCTCCGGCACTTCGGTTGCCGTCAGGTCGATCGTCGGCGCCTGGCGCTTGCGGCTGCCAGCGGCTTCGGCAGGGTCCGGCGTTGTGCGCTTATCGGCCATACACTTTTCCTTGGCGAATCGGCTCAACCCCGCAAGCAGGGAAATAACGCAAATGGCGCGGGCACGCCAATAATCAAGCCGCCGGCCCCTGCAAAAGCTCGATCAGCGCAGCTTCGTCGGGGCGCGGCGCAATTGTGACGTGGCTGGCGCCGGCAAGAGGCTCGGCGACCTGCGCCGATAGGCAAAGATGCCGCACTGCCATTGCTGGCCCGGCGATGCCGGCTTGCTTGGCGCCGGCAACGTAGTTTTCGGCGCTGCGCCGGGAAAAATGCAGCACAGCATCGACTTCGCCGGCCTTGAGCGCCTCGATCAGCGCCGATGGAAACGGCGCGGTGACTGCACGGTAGACCACGCGCATCTCGGCGGCGATGCCGCGCGCCGACAACTCGCCAACGAGATCGGCAGCGCGGTCTTTGCCGGCGAGATAAAGCAGTGGAGCTTTGGCATCGGCGCATTGCGCAGCCAAGGTGCGCACCAGATCGCGAATGTCGCCGCCCGCCGATGTGACATCGCTGAAGCCGGCCTGTTGCGCCGCCTCAGCGCTGCGCAGGCCGACAGCAAATAGTGGCAGCTTGAGCAGCGCGTTGCGCGCGGAGCTGTCGCTAATTGCATTCGGCGCATTCGCGCTGGTGACGATAACTGCGGCCCAGCTACCCGAAAGGTCAGCCGCCACCCCTTGTACTTTCATTAGCGGCGCGACAAGCACTTCGTGCCCGCGCGCGCGTAGCGCAGTGGCCGTGCGCTTGCCGTCAGGTTCGGGGCGAGTGACGACAACGCGCATGATCATCCCTTGTCGCGCATGATCTTGTCTGAAAACCAGTTTCTACTTTTCGGGATCATGCGCTAGTCGAAAAAGCCAGGGCCGGCGCGGTGCTTGAGCTCGCGCCCGGCGTCGGCACCAATCGTTGCCGCATCTGTGTGGTTGCCGTTTCCGGTGATGTCGTGGGCGGCACCGCCATCCGGCCGGGCGATCAATCCACGAAAATGCACCGCGTTGCCGGAGATGGTGGCATGGCCCGCGATCGGCGTTTTGCATGAACCATCGAGTGCGGCGAGGAAAGCGCGCTCGCAGGCAACTGCTGTCGAGGTGTCGGCGTGGTCGATGCGCACGAGAATATCGCACACGCGCAAGTCGTCCCCGCGCGCTTCAATGCCAATGGCGCCTTGCCCGACTGCCGGCAGAAATTCGTCTGCACTCATGATGTTGGTGGCGTGCTCGACCAAGCCAAGACGTTTCAAGCCTGCCAGCGCAAGCAACGTGGCATCGACTTCACCGGCATCGAGCTTCCGCAGCCGCGTTTCCACATTCCCGCGCAAAGGCGTGACATCGAGGTCCGGCCGCACGCGCTTTGCAATCGCCTGCCGGCGCAGCGATGCGGTACCGAGGCGTGCGCCGCGAGGAAGCTCCGCGAGCGAGCGAGCCTTGCGGCTGATAAAGACGTCGCGCGGATCTTCGCGCTCGAGGCAAGCTGCCAGGACCAAACCTTTCGGCAGGATGGTCGGCATGTCTTTCGCCGAATGCACCGCAAGGTCGATGCGCTTCGCAAGCAGGGCCTCTTCGATCTCCTTGGTGAAAAGACCTTTACCGCCCTCCTCGGCCAGCGGCCGATCCTGGATCGCATCGCCGGTGGTGCGGATGACGACGAGCTCAATTGTGTCCTCATTCACCCCGACCGCCGCCGCCAGCCGCGCCCGCACGGTCCGCGCCTGAACCAGGGCAAGCGGGCTTCCGCGCGTACCGATGCGCAAGGAGGTTGTGGATTGCGCCATATGACCTCACGATGCTAGGCGGAACCGGGGTCGGCTCCGGGGTCAGGACTAGCTATTATTTGGGCCGCCGTCACCTCGCCCCGGCCGGGCACAAGGGCAGATGAGGAACCATGATCGTCCTCGGCATCGAGACGACCTGCGACGAGACCGCGGCGGCAGTCGTCGAGCGCTTGGAGGATGGCCGGGGCAGGATTTTGTCCAATGTGGTGCTCTCCCAGGTGAACGAGCACGCTGCGTTCGGTGGCGTGGTGCCGGAAATCGCTGCGCGCGCTCATGTGGAAGTGCTCGATGTCGTCATCGCCAATGCCATGAGGCAGGCGGGCCGCGACTTTGATGAAATCGATGGCGTTGCAGCGGCGGCCGGTCCCGGACTGATCGGTGGCGTCATTGTTGGCCTGACGACCGCCAAGGCGATCGCACTCGTCAAAAACAAGCCGTTGATCGCGGTCAATCACCTGGAGGCACACGCGCTGACCGCGAGGCTGACCGACAACACGCAGTTCCCGTATTGCCTGTTCCTTGCATCCGGCGGCCATACCCAGATCGTGGCCGTGCGCGCTGTCGGAGATTATGTGCGGCTTGGCACCACGCAAGATGACGCGGTTGGCGAAGCCTTCGACAAGACTGCCAAGTTGCTTGGCCTTGGTTATCCAGGCGGGCCGCAGGTGGAGAGAGAGGCGATGCGTGGCGATCCCGCGCGTTTTGCGCTGCCGCGGCCGATGCATGGCCGGAAGGATGCCGATTTCTCGTTTTCAGGTCTCAAGACCGCGCTACGCCTGGAGGCAGAAAAGATCGCGCCACTCAGCGACCAGGATGTCGCCGATCTTTGTGCGAGTTTCCAGCAGGCGATCGTCGACGTTGTATTCGACCGGCTGCGCGCCGGTTTGGCGATATTCCGCACGCGCTTCGGTGCATCGAATGCTCTCGTTGCCGCTGGCGGCGTCGCCGCCAACCAGGCAATCCGCAAGGTGCTCAATCGTCTCGCCTTCGAGGTTGGCACGACTCTGGTAGCGCCGCCGCTCGACTTGTGCACCGACAATGGCGCAATGATCGCATGGGCCGGTTGCGAGCGGCTTGCTCTCGGTCTTACCGATGCGCTCGACGTGGCGCCGCGGGCACGCTGGCCGCTCGACGAGATTGCGGCCGCCGAGGGCGCGCTGCGGCGAACGGCAGCGTATAAGTGAGCTGAGCAGCAGGTAAAGGTATGACGATTCAACATATCGCGGTGCTCGGTGGCGGCGCCTGGGGAACGGCTCTGGCGCTGACCTGCGCGCGTGCCGGACGCGAGGTCACGCTATGGGAACATGAGCCGGAGAACGCGGCAAACCTCGAACAAAAACGCGAAAGCAAATTTCTGCCGGGCGTGCGCCTCGACAATGCGATCAAGACGACACGCAATATCGGCGAGGCCGCGGCTAGCGATGCCATTCTCGTTGTCGTTCCGGCCCAAGTCATGCGTTCTGTCGTGGCTTCGCTGGCGTCGTCGATTGCCGCGCAGACTCCGCTAATTGCCTGCGCCAAGGGCATCGAGCACGGCACACACAAATTCATGACCGAGATCATCGCTGAGTGCGCGCCCAACGCAGTGCCGGCAATCCTGTCGGGGCCGAGCTTTGCTTCCGATGTAGCCCGCGGACTTCCGACCGCGGTCACTGTCGCTGCAACCAATGGCAAAGTCGCGCTTGATCTCGCGCACGCCCTCAACGCCGGTACATTCCGTCCCTACCATTCAACCGATGTGCGCGGCGTCGAGCTCGGTGGCGCAACCAAGAACGTGCTCGCCATCGCGGCCGGCATCGTCACCGGGCGAGGACTGGGCGCCAGCGCATCGGCTGCGTTGACCACGCGCGGCTTTGCCGAACTGGTGCGCTTCGGCAAGGCTTGCGGCGCCAAGACCGAAACCATGATGGGTTTATCCGGCCTCGGCGATCTCATTCTTACTTGCTCGACGCCTCAATCCCGCAACTTCTCCTGCGGTGTCGCGTTGGGCAAAGGCGAGAAACCGGACACCGCCACGCACGGCAAACTGGCCGAAGGCGTCTTCACCGCTCCGGTGCTGCTGGAGATGGCGCGCGAAAAGAACGTCGAAATGCCGATTTCGAGTGCCGTCGCAGCGGTGCTATCGGGAAAAATGAGCGTGGATGCAGCGATCGAATCGCTGCTGACAAGACCACTCAAATCGGAGGGATGACTTCCATATGTCATGGCCGGGCTCGACAATGGAAGTCGGGTTTACCCGATTTCCATAAATCAATAGAACCGAACTCGGGAACACCCGAGTTCGGATTCCATTCCGATCAGGGAGGCAGTGCCCTGCTAAACGGGATCACCGGGACAAACCCGGTAATGACAACGGAACGGTCGGCAATTGTTGGAGCTAGCGTATGGCGTATTGGTTGATGAAGTCCGAGCCCGATAGCTGGTCGTGGGATCAGCAGGCCGCAAAAGGCGCCAAAGGCGAGGCCTGGTCGGGCGTGCGCAATCATCAGGCCAAGCTGAACATGATGAAGATGAAGAAAGGCGACCGCGCATTCTTCTATCACTCCAATGTCGGCAAGGAGATCGTCGGCATCGTCGAGATCATTCGCGATGCCCACCCCGATCCCAGCGCCAAGGCAGGCGAGCCATGGGTGGCGGTGGACGTGAAGGCCGTTGAGCCCATGCCGAAGCCGGTGTCGATCGACGCGATCAAGACTGAGGCAAAACTAAAAGCAATGATCTTGATCAACAACACCAGGCTTTCAGTGCAGCCGGTGACGGCAGAAGAGTGGAAGCTCGTTTGTAAAATGGGCGGGCTTTGAGACTCGGGAGGAACGTAGATGGCGCAATTGCAAAACCTGCACGCGCTTCCGATCGTCGTCTCCGCTATCGCCTCCTGGATTTTCGGCGCGATCTATTACGGCGCGCTCGGGCGGAAGTGGATCGAGGCGCAAGGCAAGACCATCGAGCAGTGCAAGGTGGAAAACGCCGACAAGTCCACCGCCACCAAGGTCACGCCTTTCGTTCTGTCCTTTATCGCCGAGCTGATGATGGCATCGGCGTTGTCCGGCATCATGTTCCACATCGGCATCTATACTGTGCGCGCGGGCGCATTTTCCGGCTTCATGTGCTGGCTCGGTTTCATCCTCACCACGATTGTGGTCAATAACGCCTACACGTTCCGGAAGGCCACGTTGACCGCCATCGATTCCGGCCATTGGCTCGGTGTGCTGGTCATCATCGGCGC
Organism: uncultured Pseudomonadota bacterium; assembly: GCA_963762485.1. Classification (GTDB taxonomy): domain Bacteria; phylum Pseudomonadota; class Alphaproteobacteria; order Rhizobiales; family Xanthobacteraceae; genus Pseudolabrys. The sequence goes on from CAVXLE010000006.1 coordinate 295,916, forward strand.
GATCCTTGGCTGGTTTGGCGCCTAATAGACGGGAAAATCGGCCAAATCCGCGACCAAAGTGGCAGGGTATCCGCCTTGTCGCAAATCAAGGCGCCGTCGCATAATAGCCACCAAATGAGGTCACCCGCGGGGGTCAAAGCGGGGACGGGAGGAAGCCAATGTCCGACGAAAAGATCTATGACGTTCCCGCTGACTGGCGGAAACGGGCGTTTGCCGATGACGCCAGGTATCAGGAGCTGTACGCGCGTTCGATCAAGGACCCGAACGGCTTCTGGGCCGAACAGGCGAAGCGCATCGACTGGATCAAGCCGTTCAGCAAGGTCAAGAACACCTCCTACGACCCGCACAATGTCTCGATCAAATGGTTCGAGGACGGCACGCTGAACGCGTGCTTCAACTGCGTCGACCGCCATCTTGCCAAGCGCGGCGACCAGACCGCCATCCTGTGGGAAGGCGACGATCCGAAAGACGACAAGAAGATCACCTACAAGCAGCTGCACGCCGAGGTCTGCCGCTTCGCCAATGTGCTGAAGGCGCGCGGCGTCAAGAAAGGCGACCGCGTCACCATTTATTTGCCGATGATTCCCGAGGCGGCCGTTTCCATACTTGCTTGCGCGCGTATCGGTGCAATCCATTCCGTGATTTTTGGTGGCTTCTCGCCCGACTCGATTGCCGGACGTATCGAGGATTGCAAATCAACGGTCGTGGTTACTGCGGACGAAGGCGTTCGCGGCGGCCGCAAGATACCGCTCAAGGCCAATGTCGACACAGCCTGTGACAAAGCTGGCGGCGTGACCTCCGTGATCGTGATCAAGCGTACGAATGCTGCAGTCAATATGAAAGCAGGACGCGACATCTATTACGACGACATCGCGAAGACCGTGCCGGCCGACTGCCCGTGCGAGGAGATGAGCGCCGAGGATCCGCTGTTCATCTTGTACACGTCCGGTTCGACGGGCAAGCCGAAAGGCGTGCTGCATACGACCGGCGGCTATCTGGTCTACACATCGATCACCCACCAATATGTCTTCGACTATCACGACGGCGAAATCTATTGGTGCACGGCTGACGTCGGCTGGGTGACCGGCCACAGCTACATCGTCTACGGCCCTCTCAGCAATGGCGCCGTCTCGATGATGTTTGAAGGCGTGCCCAACTATCCGACCACGTCGCGTTTCTGGGAAGTGTGCGACAAGCACAAAGTCAACATCATCTACACCGCGCCGACCGCGATCCGTGCCTTGATGCAAGGCGGCAATGATCCGGTGAAGAAGACCTCACGCAAATCATTGCGCTTGCTCGGCACGGTCGGCGAACCGATCAATCCGGAAGCATGGGAGTGGTACTACCACGTGGTCGGGGAAGATCGCTGTCCGATCGTCGACACATGGTGGCAGACCGAGACCGGTGGCATCCTGATCACGCCGCTGCCTGGTGCGACCAAGCTCAAGCCCGGTTCGGCAACGCGGCCGTTCTTCGGCGTGCAGCCGGAAATCGTCGATGCTGAAGGCAAGGTGCAGAACGGCGCTACCAGCGGCAACCTGTGCATCGCCGATGCCTGGCCGGGCCAGATGCGCACGGTCTACGGCGACCATCAGCGTTTCGTCGACACGTACTTCAAGACCTATCCCGGCAAATATTTCACCGGTGACGGCTGCCGCCGCGACGAGGACGGCTACTATTGGATCACCGGCAGAGTTGACGATGTCATCAATGTCGCCGGCCACCGTCTCGGCACCGCCGAAGTTGAAAGCGCGTTGGTGGCGCATCCGAAAGTGTCGGAAGCTGCCGTCGTTGGCTATCCGCACGATATCAAAGGCCAGGGCATATACGCTTATGTGACACTGATGGCTGGCGAAAAGCCCAGCGAAGACCTGCGCAAGGAGCTTGTCGGCTGGGTACGCAAAGAAATCGGCCCGATTGCGTCGCCCGACCTGATCCAGTTTGCGCCTGGCCTGCCGAAAACTCGTTCGGGCAAGATCATGCGAAGAATCTTGCGCAAGATCGCCGAAGACGAGTTTGGCAATCTCGGCGACACCTCGACGCTGGCCGATCCGGCCGTGGTCGACGACCTGGTCAACAATCGCCAGAACAAGAAGGCAGCGAAAGCAGGGGCGTAAACTTCGGCACCTCGATAACGAGGCTGGCAAATTTTTCTTTGCCGGCCTTATTCGCTTGAACGCCACTGCCAATTCAAGCCACTAAGGTGTACCGGTCAGAAAGCGGCGCGTCGCTGCGCGCCACGTGGCGCAACTTGCGGTCAACTTGGGGGCAAATTGTGGGCATCATGAACGCCTTTTCGGGCCTTGTTGCTTTCAAGCCGAACCGCCGCCTGGTCGCCCTTGCAGGCGTTATTGTCCTCGCCCTCTCGACGACGGGGTGCTTCGATAACGAGCCGCAGCAGCGCCACGCGTTTATCGTGTTCCTGCAAACCCGCGTCATCGACAAACCGGGGCTGCACATTCCTATCATGTCGGACAAGGACATCGCCGATCTCGGGCCCTACGCCGACCATTATCGCGTCATGAATGGATTTCACCACAGGCTGGATGCTTCGATTTCGAAGGACCTTGCGAGCGCGATGCAGATCGGCAGCCCGCGATCGCTGGAAGACCTACGGAATCATCGCGACGTTCTTCCCGTATTGAAAACCGGCATGTCAAAAATGAAAGACGAGCTCGACAAGGCCGAGGCAGAAGCCGATGCGGCGCATAAGGCGCTAAGACAGCCACCTGATCTGAAGGCCGTCTACGACATCGCCTACGACCGTATGGTCACCACACCGGCCAGGATATTCCGCGAAATAGTTCCGATGATCGTGGGAATGTTGCCAGCGATTGAAGAACTTGCGGCTTATCTCGACGAGCATCGTGACACCATCACATTCCGTGGCGGCTCTCCGGTCGTCACCGATCCGGCGACACGGACGAAACTTGCTGCGCTGGTGGAAGCGGCCGGGAAAGCGGCGCAGGCTTCGGAAGAAGGCAAGCGAAAGCTGCGCGCGATGGGAGAAGGCAAGTGACGACAGCTGATTTCCGGCCGCCAGCAACCGTCAGGGCCGCGGCCTCTTATTCTTAATTTACGCTGTTTCGAGCTTTTGGCCGAACTCGCCTCGCACCACCTTATTATTGAAGCGGCTCATTCCCGTGGGAACTGGCATCATGAATCCAGTGCTGCGACGAACGGCGCGTGTCCTGACCATCGCTCTGGTCATTGTCTTGCCGGATGCTACGCGCGCCGCCACGCGCGATCTCGTCGCGTTTTCGGGTGTCGCACCCGGAACCATCGTGGTGAAGACGAGTGAGCGCCGGCTCTATTTTGTCATCGACAGTTATCGTGCGTTGCGTTTCCCGGTCGGCGTCGGCCGGGCCGGCATGACGTGGACCGGGACCGCACGCGTCGAAGGCAAATTTGTGCGTCCTGCCTGGTCCCCACCCGACATGATTCGCAGCGAAAACCCGAGATTGCCCGAGGTGATTCCCGGCGGCGCTGCGAACAATCCGATGGGCGATGCCGCCCTCACCCTGCGCGGCGGCGAATATGCCATTCACGGAACCAACCGGCCTTCTTCCATCGGCCGTTTCGTCTCACACGGCTGCATCCGCATGTTTAACCGCGACATCCGCCAGCTCTTTCGCCTGGTCAGCATCGGCACGCCCGTGATTGTCGAGCAATAGTGCGCGATCCGGCGCCGCGTCGCGCAGTATCAGCCTGTACAATCTTCCGTTGCACTGATAAGCGACGCAATCGATCCTGCGCACCGGCCTGACTAAAGCTGTGTGCGGCTGAAGTTTTTTCCTGAAGCTCCGCGACCTAGACACAATTTATGGGCAACTATCCGGGTATGGCGCGTCCGCGCACTTCCCCCCAGCCGGAAGTTCCCGGCCTCGCCGCTCGAAGAATTGCCGCCGATATTCTCGACGGCGTTCTGCGGCGGCGTATTGCGCTCGACGATCTCCTCTCGGGGAAAAACGCGCATCCCGGTCTGCCCGCGCTCGCCGACCGCGACCGCGCGTTGACTCGACGGCTCACCGCGACAGTATTGCGGCGGCTCGGCACCCTGCGTCACCTGGTTGGTGGATTTCTCGAAAAGGGATTCCCGTCCGACGCACCGCGCGCTGAAACCATACTGTTGCTCGGTGCCGCACAAATTCTGTGGCTCGAAGTTCCTGACCACGCCGCGGTCGATCTGTCGGTGCGGCTGGCGCAAGCTGACCGTCGCGCGGCGCGTTATGCCGGTCTCGTCAATGCTGTGCTGCGCCGCATAGCACAGGCTCCGACAGTACCATCCGACGACGTTTCACGCGATACGCCGCAATGGCTGCTCGATCGCTGGAGCAAAACCTACGGTCCTGATGGAGCACACGCGATTGCAGCAGCAAATGGCCATGAGCCCGCACTCGATCTCACGGTGAAGCGGGATGCCGAATCCTGGGCGGAACGGCTGCGTGGCCGGGTATTGCCGACCGGTACTGTGCGCACATTGGCGCATGGTGCGATCTCGCTGCTGCCGGGATTTTCCGAAGGCGCCTGGTGGGTGCAGGACGCCGCCGCAGCGCTACCGGCGCAGTTGTTCGGCGATGTGCAGGGAATGAGTGTCGCTGACCTATGTGCGGCGCCCGGCGGCAAGACTGCGCAGCTCGCCTTTGCCGGCGCCCAGGTGACCGCCGTCGACCGTTCGCCCGCACGACTCAACCGGCTGCGCGAGAATCTTGCGCGGCTTTCTCTTAATGCCGAAACCGTCGTCGCCGACGTGCTCGAATGGCAAACCGGACCGTTCGATGCTGTGCTGCTCGATGCCCCCTGTTCCTCAACCGGCACGATCCGCCGTCACCCGGACATACCCTGGCTCAAGAGCGAAGCCGATATTCCGGTACTCACATCCTTGCAGCAGCGGCTATTGGACCGCGCAGTGGAACTGCTCAGGCCCGGTGCCACGTGCATCTATTGCGTCTGCTCGCTGGAGCCCGAGGAGGGCGAGAACCAGATTACGGCCTTGCTGGCGCGCGATGCGCGTGTCGTCCGAAACCCGATTTCCCCGCAGGACGTATTTGGACGCGCCGAGTTCATTACTGCGGACGGCGACCTGCGGACGCTGCCGCTGCACCTGCCTGATTCGGATCCGCGCTGGAGTGGGCTGGATGGCTTCTATGCTGCCCGGCTCACCCGGAAAACGGCCTAATCCACGGTCTGGACTGACATATTGGCCCTTTCCCGACCCTTCGCTATCGTGTGGCCAGCGCGTGTGTACGGGAACGCGTGGCAGGGGACGAGCGATCTAATGATGCGGGTTTCGATCGCGGAGCGAGCCAGGCTCTCCGTGCTCATCGGGCGCCGCGCATTTCGCAGCCTCCTTGGCCGTCTCAAAGTGCATCCCCTGCTGCGCTGGCAGTTCGTCTCGACCAAGACCGATCGGCTGATCATCGCACCGCAAGACCTGCGCACGGCGGACGCGACCCGCGCCAGCGAAATCTATGCCGGTCGCTTTGCCTTCGCGGGCAAAGTCGTGATTTGCGACCGCAGATCGCCCTTCGAGATGATTCCGCCGTCGGAAGAATGGGCCGTAACCCTGCTCGGGTTCGTCTGGCTCCGCCACCTGCGTGCCGCTGACTCCGCAATCACCCGTTCTAACGCCCGCTCGTTGATCGACGATTGGATCAACCTGCAAGGTGGCTGGCATCCGACCGGTTGGCGGCCTGACATTCTCTCACGCCGTGTGATCTGCTGGCTCAGTCAGGCTCCGTTCGTATTGCAGGACGCTGATGCGCGTTTTTATCGTCGCTTTATCCGCAGCCTGTCGCGGCAGATCCGCTATCTGCGTCGAAGCCTGAACGAATCGCGTGACGGCCTGCCACGGCTGCAAACTGTGATCGCGCTCACCTATGCGACCCTTTGTATGCAGGGGCAGTCTGGGCATCTGCGTTCGACCGTGCGCCGCTTGATCGATGAGCTGCGTAAGCAAATCCTGCCGGACGGCGGACATGTCAGCCGCAATCCAGGTGCACTGATTGAATTGCTGGCCGACCTGCTGCCGTTGCGTCAGCTGTTCTCAGCGCGCCAATTGCAGCCGCCACAGGCACTCAATAACGCCATCGATCGCATCATGCCGATGTTGCGATTCTTCAGGCACGGCGACGGCAATTTCGCGCAATTCAACGGTATGGGGCCGACGCCGGTAGACTTGCTTGCCACAGTGCTGGCCTATGACGACGCACGCGGCACGCCAGTAGCGAATGCGCCTCATTCCGGCTACCAGCGCATCGATGCCGGGCAGACCGCGCTTTTGATGGATACCGGCCAGCCACCGCCGGTGGCCTTGAGTCAGGAAGCGCATGCAGGCTGCCTGTCGTTCGAGCTGTCATGGAAACAGCACCGGCTGGTGATCAATTGCGGGCTGCCCGCCGTGAACAAGGAAAACTGGCGGCAGGTTGCGCGCGCGACGCCTGCACATTCTACAGTGACGCTCAACGATCGGTCGTCATGCCTTTTTCTCGAATCCAAATCGGTGCGGCGGCTGTTTGGGGGAACGCCAATCATCGCTGGTCCGCGCGATGTGCGTATCGACCGTGAAGGTCTGCCCGGCGGGGCGATGCTCCGCGCCTCCCATGATGGCTACGCTACTGATTGCGGCGTCATCCATACGCGAGCCATACGGCTCAGCAGCGACGGCCGCACGCTCGATGGTGAGGACAGCTTTACGCCGGTGGAAGGCGGAGCATTTTCTGAGGACGCAGACGATGAATACGCCATCCGCTTTCATTTGCATCCTGCAATCAAGTCCAGCCGCCTGGCAGACGGCCGCGGAGTGATACTCCTGCTGCAGGACCGCGAACTGTGGACCTTTGCGACCTTGGCCGATGCCGTAGAGCTTGAGGAAAGCGTGTTCCTGGCAGGCACCGACGGTCCACGCCGAACGGTGCAAATCGTGATTTATGGCCGGGTAGGCCAGCAGGCTACTGTGCGCTGGAGCTTCCGTCACACGCCGCCCGCTACGCCGGGTTCACGGGCCGACCGGGCATATGAGCCGGAATTGCCGCTTTAAAATCGATGCTTGTGGACGCCCCGCGCTGGTGCAGCATTAGCGCATACACTTTCGCCCGCTTCATATGCTAGCTCCTGCGCCATGAGCAGTCACCCTCGCCGCATCACCCGCGCCCTGCTTTCGGTATCCGACAAGGCCGGGCTGATTGATTTCGCAAAACAGCTTGCCGGTTTCGGCGTCGAGCTCGTTTCCACCGGCGGGACGGCCAAAGCCCTGAAGGACGCAGGGCTGAACGTCATCGATGTCGCGGAGCTCACCGGCTTTCCCGAAATGATGGACGGACGGGTGAAGACGCTGCACCCGAAAGTACATGGCGGCTTGCTGGCGATCCGCGGCAACAAGGAACATGCCGCCGCGATGGCACAGCACCACATCAAGCCAATCGACCTCCTGGTGGTCAATCTCTATCCTTTCGAAGCGACCGTCGCGAAAGGTGCCGCGTTCGATGACTGCATCGAGAACATCGACATCGGCGGGCCGGCGATGATCCGCGCCGCTGCCAAGAACCACGGCGACGTGACTGTTGTGGTTGAACCGACCGACTACGAAAATGTGCTTGGCGAAATGGCGCAGCACAACGGAATGGTGTCTCTCGAGCTGCGGCAGAAGCTCGCGGCGAAGGCTTATGCACGTACCGCCGCCTACGACGCCGCCATCTCGAATTGGTTCGCTCAAACGCTCCACGACGAAGCGCCGGACTATCGCGCCTTCGGCGGCAGGCTGATCCAGCCTTTGCGCTATGGCGAGAACCCGCACCAGAGCGCAGCCTTCTATCGGGCGCCAGGCGAGCGCTTTGGTGTAGCGTCAGCGCGCCAGCTGCAAGGCAAGGAGCTGTCCTACAACAACATCAACGACACCGATGCAGCCTATGAATGCGTGGCGGAGTTCGATCCAAAACGCACCGCTGCCTGCGTGATCGTCAAGCACGCCAATCCTTGCGGTGTGGCCGAAGGCACAGATCTTCTTGATGCCTATCGCAAGGCGCTCGCCTGCGATTCCACTTCGGCATTCGGCGGCATCGTCGCGCTCAATCGCAAGCTTGACGCAGACGCTGCGAAAGCAATCACCGATATCTTTACCGAAGTGATCATTGCACCTGAGGCAACGGATGAAGCGATCAAGATTGTGGCCGCAAAGAAAAATCTCCGATTGCTGGTGGCAGGCGGCTTGCCCGATCCGCGTTCAAGAGCGCTGACTGTAAAATCCGTCGCCGGAGGGCTGCTCGTACAGTCGCGCGACAATGCCGTGGTGGATGAGATGCAGCTCAAGACCGTCACGAAGCGCGCGCCGAGTGAAGCTGAGCTTGCCGACCTGCGCTTCGCGTTTCGCGTCGCGAAGCACGTGAAGTCAAACACAATTGTCTATGCCAAGAACCGCGCGACCGTTGGTATCGGCGCCGGGCAAATGAGCCGTGTCGATGCAGCGCGCATCGCCGCACGCAAGGCGGAAGACGCGGCGCGCGAGCTGAAGCTGCCGGCGCCGCTGACCAAAGGTTCGGTGGTCGCCTCCGATGCGTTCTTCCCGTTCCCCGACGGGCTGTTGGTGGCGATCGAGGCCGGCGCGACTGCAGTAATTCAGCCCGGCGGTTCGGTGAACGATCAGAAGGTGATCGAAGCAGCCGACGCGCACAACATCGCGATGGTGTTCACCGGCACGCGCCATTTCAGGCATTAATCGTTACTGTCGGGCCAGATCACCCAGCAGGCTCGCAGCCACCGACAGCTTCGACAGTGTAAGGCCTGACCCGGCGATTTCGTGGATCGCCGAACGGATGCGCTCGACCTCAGCCTGCCTTGGGCGAACCCATTCCTCCACGGCGCTGGCACCCGCATGGCCATTGCCGACCATCGCAGCGGTCAGTCGGCGCTCGGCATCGCCTATCGAATCGAGCGCACGATCGAGCGCCAGCCGATCGAAATAGTCCGACACCACGATGGTTGGCACCGCGCTGGCAACCCGGTCAAGCTGGAAGAAGGCTTCGGTGGCAAAGTAGGTCGCGGTAACTTCGCTGACAGGTTTGCCGGCCCGATCCGCAACCTGAACGATGTCCGGCGCAGCCTTCAACACCGGCAGACTTGCGATATGACGCGCCAGCTCTTCCGGAACGCCCGCTTTGGCAAGCACTGCGACCCGCGCCTCGCGCGCAGCGGCGGCCGGTTTCGACAACGCACCGTCGAGCGCAGCCGCAACCTGTGCGATGCCATCGCGGTAATGCCCGATGATTTTCTCCAGCCCCTGCGCGAGATCTACGTTGCGCAGGAACCAGACGAGCCGGTCAAGCAGCAGGTCCTGCACGGCGGTGTAAAGATCGAGCTGGATCTTGCCGGAAATCTTGTTGTCGAGCCCGTCGATCTCGCCGTTGAGTGCAATGAGATCGTAGCTATTTCGCACAGCGGCAAAGGCAGCCGCGATTGACGATGATGCGGCGCCGGTCTGGTCAGCGATTCGTACGATCAATGTGGCGCCACCACGATTGATCATCGAATTCGTCAGTTGTGTCGCGATGATCTCGCGCCGCAGCCTGTGCGCTTGTAATGCAGCGGCGTAACGTTCCGACATTTCCTTTGGAAAATAACGATCGAGCTCTCGTCCGAGGTAAGGATCGTCCGGCACCGAGCTGTCGAGAAGTTCGTTGTAAAGTGAGAGTTTGGCATACGCGAGCAGGACAGCGAGCTCCGGCCGGGTCAGGCCGGCGTTGCGCTTGCGCCGCTCTGCGATCGCCATCTCGTCCGGCAAAAATTCCACGCCGCGATCGAGCTCGCCACGCATTTCCAGCGTCTGCATCAGACGTTGCTGGAAGCCGAGATCTTCGAGGCCGCGCCGCTGCGCCATCGAGAGCGCCAGCGTCTGCTGGTAGTTGTTGCGCAATACGAGTCTGGCAACCTCATCGGTCATTTCGGCGAGCAGTCTGTTGCGCGCGTCAATCGTCAGCTCACCCGAGCGCACCGGGCCACTGAGCGCAATCTTGATATTGACCTCAACATCGGAGGTGTTGACACCGGCGGAATTGTCGATTGCGTCGGTGTTGAGCCGGATGCCGCGCTGAGCTGCCTCAACGCGACCGCGTTGGGTCATACCGAGATTGGCGCCTTCGCCGATCACCTTGCAATTGAGGTCGGCGCCCGTCACGCGAATTGCATCGTTGGCACGGTCGCCCGCCGCCTCGTCGCTCTCGTTCGACGCACGGATATAGGTACCGATGCCCCCGAAGAACAAAAGATCGACCTGCGTCTTCAGGATTGTCTTGATCAATTCTTGCGGCGTAACGGCTTCTGCGACGCCAAACAGCTTGCGTGCCTCGGCACTCAGCCGGATTTCCTTCGACGAGCGCGGATAGACGCCTCCGCCGTTGGAAATCAGCACCTTGTCATAGTCCTGCCAGCTTGAACGCGGCAACGCGAACAGCCGCTTGCGCTCGGCAAAACTCGCTTTCGGATCAGGATCCGGATCGATGAAAATGTCACGGTGATCGAAAGCCGCCAGCAGCCTGATCGTGTCCTCGCGCAACATGCCATTGCCGAAGACGTCGCCCGACATGTCGCCGACACCGACAACATTGAACGGCGTCTTGCCGATATCGATGTCCATCTCGCGGAAATGGCGTTTCACGGCCTCCCACGCTCCGCGCGCGGTGATTCCCATGGCTTTGTGGTCGTAGCCTGCAGAGCCACCCGACGCGAAAGCGTCACCGAGCCAATAGTCGTGTTCGACCGAAATCGAATTGGCGATGTCGGAGAACGTCGCGGTGCCTTTGTCGGCGGCGACGACCAGATAGGGATCGTCGCCCTCGCGACGAACAACGCCGACGGGCGGAATGATTTTGCCGTCCGGCCCAATATTGTCGGTAATGTCGAGCAGCGATGAAATGAAAAGCTTGTAGGTCGCAACGCCTTCGGCCTGCACGACTTCACGTGTAGCGCCTTTCGGCATCAGCTTGGGCACGAAGCCGCCTTTGGAGCCGACCGGCACAATCACGGCATTCTTGACCTGCTGCGCCTTTACGAGCCCAAGAATCTCGGTGCGGAAATCCTGCGGCCGGTCGGACCAGCGGATACCGCCGCGCGCCACCTTGCCGAAGCGCATATGCACGCCTTCCAAGCGCGGCGAATAAACAAAGATCTCGTAGAGCGGACGCGGCAGCGGTACTTCGGTCAGCTTGCGGCTCTCGAACTTGATCGAAATCAGGGGCTTCGGCTGACCGTTTTTGTCGGTCTGGTAGAAATTGGTGCGGATCGCCGATTGCACCGCATTGATGAAGCGGCGCAGAATGCGATCCTCGTCCAGACTCTCGACTTTCTGCAATTCCTCTTCGATGTGCGAGACAATCGCACCTTGCATTTCAATGCTGTCGGACTGCGCTCGTGGATCGAGACGGGCGTGGAATAATTCGACGATATTGGCGGCAATGCCGGCATGTTTCACCAGCGTTGCCCACATGTAGTCCTGCGAATAGGGCACGCGAATCTGCCGCAAAAACCGCGAGAGGGTGCGGATCAGCGCGACGTCCCGCCAGGCTAATTCGCCGTGCAGCGTGAGCGCATTGTAGCCGTCGTTCTCGGCCGCGCCCCGCATCACCATCAGGAACGCCGCCTCCAGCCGCACCTTGCCGCTCTCGAGCGCGATCATCCCGCCATCGGCGCGTTCGAGCAGCATGTCGTGAAACCAGACGCCAGCGCGGCCTTGAGGCTCGATGTGATAGGTGCGCTCGTCCACCACACGGAAACCCATGTTTTCCAGCACTGGGACGCGCTCGGATAGCGGCAACGGGCGCGCATAAGTCCATACTTTCAGGCCGACAGAGCGCTGCTCTTCTTCCAGCCGGTGGTGAAAGTCGACGCCGAGCGGGCGCTGTTCGGAGAGCCCTTCAATGACGCGGATGTCACCCGCGGCGACTGCAGGCGCATAGGCCTCATGAAATCCTTCCGAGAATGCGTCCCTGTAACGGCCAAACAAGTCGCGCGCCTTGTCCGGCGGATTGGCCAGCGCCAGCGCCTGGTTTAAACTATCAGTCCAGGTGCGGATGATCGATGCAACTTCATTCTCAAGCGCGGCACGATCAATCGTGGGCGTTGCGCCACCCGAGCGGCCGATGATGAAGTGCACGCGCACCAGCGGCCCTTCATCGGGAAAATACGGATAGTATGCCGATACGCGTCCGATGAATGCGCGCGCCAGATACGCGCCGATCTTCAAGCGGATGTGGCTGTCGTAGCGTTCGCGCGGCACGAACACCAGCACCGATACGAAGCGATCGAAGCGGTCGTGCCGCGCCAGCACGCGCACGCGCGGCCGCTCGTCAAGTTGCAGGATCGCGAGCGCGAAATGGTAGAGCGTGTCGTCATCGATCTGAAATAATTCGTCGCGCGGATAATGCTCCAGCACATTTGCCAGCGCCTTGCCGGAATGGCTGTTCGGATCGAACCCAGCCTGTTCCTCAACCGCAGCTATCTTTCGACGTAGATAAGGGATGCTGTGCGCTGTGCGCGTGTAAGCGGTGGAAGTAAACAACCCGATGATGCGATGTTCGCCCACGAGATTGCCGGCCGGATCAAAACGTTTCACGCCGATATAATCGAGATAGACGCGCCGGTGCACACGCGCATGGATGTTGGCCTTGGCAATGATCAGCGGACGCGGCTCCTTCAAAAACGCCATGACTTCCGGAGTGAATTCGAGCAGCTCTGTGCCGCGTTTGAGCACGCGGAGCTCGCGCGAGCGCATGATGCCGAGCGCGCTGTCGAAATCCGGCTTAAGTGCTTGCCCGTCGACGGTGTAATCGCGCACACCGAGAAAAGTGAAGTTATCGGCAAGCAACCATTGCAGGAACTGAATTGCTTCCGCGATTTCGTCGACGGGCAATGGTGGCGGATTTGTCTTCAGCTCCGCAATGATGCCATTGACGCGATCGCGCATCGCACGCCAGTCCTGGACGGCAAGCCGCACCTCGCCGAGCACGGTTTGCAGCGCACGCACGAGTTCTTCGCGAGCCGCATCATCCGCAATCGGCGCGAGATGAATATGAATGAAACTCTCGCGCATGCCTCCAGCCTCGGGGCTGGCGAGCGAAGTCAGCTTGCCGCCGTCGCGGCGCACACTGAACACGGGATGCGCAACCAGACGCACGTCGAGACGGCGATCTGCTATTTCGCCCATCACCGAATCGACCAGGAACGGCATGTCGTCGTTGACAATCTCGATCAGCGAAACCGCCTTGCGCTCGCCCGAGGCCGTGAGCGGCACCGTTGTGCATTGGACCTTTGGCGTGCCCGATTCCCGCTCGGACAAGAATTCGTATCCGCGCTCTGCCAGCGCGGCGAGATCGTCGGCGCTATAGCGTGCCACGTCCTCCGGCACGGCGCGCCCATAGAGCTGGGCGACAAATCCGGCAGGGATTTCGGCGCGCCGCCGGCTCAGCGCTTGCTCGGCTTGCTCGATCAAGGCTCGGGCAGCGCGTTCTTCTTCACTGCCGGGAAGCTCAGCGGCCATGGAACATCGTGCACCTAATATTGGCCCATGATCTTTTCCGAGACCGATTGCGACTGTTCGGGATCATGCGCGAGAGGGAATTGGTCGAGGCGAATCTGGAGTTTTCACGTTCTGCACGGGTGCGTCGAGAGCAACACACCGTTTGGTGACCAGCAGGTGACAGGTGTGCGAAACGGCTGCTCCGCGGCCGTTAACCTGCTGAAGTAAAAGATGAAAGCTCCCCCGGGCGGTCGTATCGCAAGGGTCCATAACACTGTAATGTGGCGTGGGGTGAACGTTGAAATAAGGACGGGGAAATGGCCAAGGCCAGCAAGTCAGTCAAGGTCGCCGGCAAGGCGGCGGTCGCGAAAGCGGCCAAAAGCATGCCCAAGAGCAAGCCAATGCTGCACGCCATCAAGGGCGGCAAAGCCGCACCTGCGAAAGTTCCGCCGGGAAAGCTCGCCCCCGCAAAGCCGCCGATAAACAAGCCGGTTCCGGCAGCGGCTGACGACGTGCCTGTGATCGGCCTCAATCTCGAGCCTGCAAAATTGTCGCCGGCAATGGCCGCCTACTTCAAGAAATGCCAGGACAAGCTCGGCTTCGTGCCAAACGTGCTTGCTGCCTATGCATTCGATATGGCGAAGCTGGAAACTTTTGTCGCCATGTACAACGACCTGATGCTCGGCGACTCCGGTCTCTCCAAACTTGAGCGCGAGATGATCGCGGTGGCGGTTTCTTCCCAGAACCGTTGCTACTATTGCCTGACGGCACACGGCGCGGCTGTGCGACAGTATTCCGGGAACCCGCTGCTCGGCGAGCACCTTGTGATGAATTACCGCGTAGCGCGGCTGAACAAACGCCAGCGTGCCATGCTCGATTTCGCGGTCAAGCTCACCGCGTCTCCCTGGAGCGTTGAAGAAGGTGACCGTGAACGGCTGCGACGTGTCGGCTTCACCGATCGCGAGATCTGGGACATTTCGGCCGTGGCTGGCTTCTTCAATATGTCGAACCGTGTGGCATCGGCAACCGACATGCGGCCGAACACGGTTTATCACGGCCAGGCGCGGTAGCACCGTGCCCTATCCGTCGTCACGGCCGGACTTGTCACCCGCAAGTCGGGTTCACCCGACTTGCGGACAACCATGAATTACGCAACTCGGGCAAGCCCGAGTTGCGTATGCCATCCACGACTTTATTTTGCTGCACTTGAATAGAGGCGTGGATGCCCGGCACAAGGCCGGGCATGACGAGTTCGCAATGAACCGTATTTCACATCTCATCACTTTCGTCGTCGCGCTCATTATGAGCGCCGCCGCTGCTTCCGCACAAGTTGCCCCCATTTCGCGCGCTCCGGAAATTGCGCCGGCGCAATCGATACTTGCTCACAATGGAATGGTAGTGGCGCAAGAGCAACGCGCCGCCCGCATCGGCGTCGAGATTCTCGATCGCGGCGGCAACGCGGTCGACGCAGCGGTGGCCGTCGGCTTCGCGCTAGCGGTCACTTATCCCCGCGCCGGAAATCTCGGCGGCGGTGGCTTCATGATGATCCATCTCGCCAAGGACAATCGCGATATTGCAATTGACTATCGCGAGACCGCGCCTGCGGCGGCGAGCAGCACCATGTTTCTCGACTCACAGGGCAATCCAGATCCGGCGAAATCACGCGACAGCGCGCTTTCCGTCGGTGTGCCCGGCACCGTGGCAGGTCTTGCACTGGCGCAGGCAAAATATGGCTCCGGCAAGCTCACGCTCGCCGACCTGATCGCGCCGGCGATCGATTTTGCGAAGAAAGGCTTTCTGGTCGAAGACGATCTCGCCGACTCGTTGCCGCTGGCGCTCGAACGCCTGAAGCGCTGGCCGGCGACGACGGCAATTTTCTTCAATGGCGACCGGCCGCTGCAGGAAAGCGAACGCTTGACCCAGCTTGATCTCGCGGACACGCTGCAGGCAATCGCGAAAGATGGCCCGCGCGCATTCTATCAGGGCCGCACCGCCGAGCAGATTGCGACAGCTGTCGTGAAAGCCGGCGGCATCATGAGCAAGGACGACCTCGCAAACTATCGCGCGATCGAGCGCACGCCCGTACGCGGCCGCTATCGCGGCTATGACATCGTCGCCATGCCGCCGCCGTCGTCGGGTGGCGTGCATCTGATAGAGATGCTCAACATCCTCGAAGGCTACGATCTTGCCAAGCTTAGCCGCGAACAGTCGCTGCACGAGATGATCGAAGCGATGAAGCGTGCTTTCGCCGACCGCGCTGCCTTCATGGGCGACCCTGACGCAGTGAAAATGCCGATTGCTGGCTTGTTATCGAAGAATTACGCCGCCTCTTTGCGCACCGGGATCGGCGAGCGCGCGACGCCGTCGGGGGATATTCGTGCCGGCAAGCCAGACGAATTCGAGGGCCGCAACACCACGCATTTTTCGGTGATCGACCGCAACGGCAATGCGGTTTCGAACACCTACACGCTGAATTTCTCGTACGGTCTCGGCCTCGTCGCCGATGGCACCGGTGTGCTGCTCAACAACGAACTCGATGATTTCACCGCGAAACCTGGTACCGCGAATGCTTATGGCCTGGTTGGTTACAACGCCAATCTGCCCGGGCCCGGCAAGCGACCGCTGTCGTCAATGGCGCCGACCATCGTACTGAAAGACGGCAAGCCTTTCCTGATTACCGGCTCGCCCGGTGGCAGCCGCATTATCAGCACCGTGTTGCAAGTCGTCGTGAACGCAATCGACTTTCATATGCCGATCGCTCAAGCAGTGAGCGCCCCTCGGCTGCACCAGCAATGGCAACCTGAAGAGGTCAACGTCGAGGCAGGTTTTGCGCCGGACGTGCTTGATGCACTGGCGAAGCGGGGGCACAAAATCGTGCCGACCCCGCCGTACTCCTCCGCGAATTCCATCGAGATCACGGCGGACGGCTACGTCGGCGCTGCCGACAGGCGAACGCGCGGCTCCCTGGCCGCGGGATATTGAGGCGCGCCGCGCTTCGAAAAATTATCTCAATTGTTGATCACGAGCCCGAGCTTCTTGATCACCGCCTGCCACTTACCCTCTTCACGCTGGATGTTCTGCGCATATTCCGCGGGCGTGCTGGCGAGCGGATCGCCACCGGCATCGAGCAGGCGCTTTTTCATATCGTCCGACGTCACTATCTTGCGCAGCTCCTTGTTCAGCCGGTCGATGATCGGCTGCGGCGTGCCGGCCGGCGCGACCAGTCCGTAATACTGCACGATCTCGAGGCCCGGCAGGCCGGCCTCGGCGATGGTCGGAACATTCGGGATTGCGGCCATTCGCGCCGGTGAGCCGACGGCAATGGCGCGCAGCGTACCGGCCTGGATATTACCGATCGCCGGCGGCAGCGTGTTAAAGGCGAGCATCACATGGCCGCCGACGAGATCGTTGGTGAGCGGCCCGGTCCCTTTATAGGTGACGATCGTGATTTTTGTGCCCGTCATCGCCTTGAATTGCTCCGCGCCGAAATAATTCAGCGTCGGCGCCGGCGGCGTGCCCACGGTGACTTTGTCGCCGTCTTTCTTGGCGAGGGCGATGACTTCAGACAGCGATTTCGCCGGTACCGACGGATTGGACATAATCACGATAGGAACGGAGGCGATCAAACTGACCGGCGCGAAATCCTTCGCCATGTCATAGCCCGGATTTTCCGGAAGACCCGCGCCGGTCACCAGCAGAAGAAGCGTGTAGCCGTCCGGCTGCGCTCTCGCGACATCGCGGGTGCCGATCACCGAACCGGCACCGGGGCGGTTGACGACGATCACCTGTTGCCCGAGCGCGTCGGTGAGTTTCTGCGCAACGACGCGGCCGACGGTATCGACGCCGCCGCCCGCGGGAAATGCCACGACGAGCGAGATGGTGCGAGAGGGGTAGTCCTCGCCCGCAGCCGGGTCAGGCGCCGCGCAAGCAAGTGTTGCCGCCAGCGCAGCGAATGCCGTCAAGCCAATGAATCGCGAATTGCGATATTGCAGGCGCATACCCTCGGCTCCCTCATATTTTTTGTGGTCGTTGGTGCGTATTGTGCGCATAGCGTCCGGCTTTGCCAAGCCAAGCCGCGCCCAGCTTGCGGCGTCTCGTGTCGCGGACCAGCGCGGCGGAATGCGCACGGATGACGCTGCGCGTGCTTATCGATGTGAAGGAGTTTTGAGACAACTCGCCTTCGCCAAGGCTTCGGCGGGCATTCTTCGCGATCAAGACTGGCTAACAAATCGAAGCGCCCGAGGCGCGAAGTACTGGAGCGGGCGAAGGGATTCGAACCCTCGACCCCGACCTTGGCAAGGTCGTGCTCTACCCCTGAGCTACACCCGCATCCGTTAGATATTTGGCCAAAAAGCGTTATCGGCCGCCAAGGCCGTTCCTATAGCCAAAAGCGGAGCCTAAAAGCAACCGGGATGACCAGCTGCAGTTTTAACCCTTTCGGTGCCGTCGCGGCTCAACGTCAGCCCGCCAGCGCGGGTTTGGATTGCAGAAGCCCCGGAATCCCGAAACCACGGTCTGCCGGCAGTCTTCGAAGGTGCGATATTGGCAGTCTTCGGAGATATCGCTGCCAAAATTACGAATTGCACACCATGGCCCTTCCATAGCGCGGACCGGACCCGGGCTAGCCAATTCGATTGCCGTGAGTACGGCAGTCACCAGAACAATGCGCAACATGTTCAGCCACCTCGGCTTTGCAGCGGTTCATAAAACGGCTGGCCTTGGGGTCAGCCGTCAGTCGTGCCGAACATAGCGACGGTGGCGGGCGCGCTTGACCCCCGGAACCGGCCCGGCCCAACGCGGGTTCGGATTGCAGAAACCGCGATTCCCGGCCAACACATGTGGCCGGCATTCCTCGAATGAATAATATTGGCAGTCTTCGTAGACGGCGCCCTGCGCTACCGCAATGAATGCACACCATGGGCCCTCCGCCGCCTTTGCGGACGTGGCATCGAGCGCCATCGCTGCGACAATGGCTGCGATAACGGCACCGGCAATCAATAAAATGCGCGTCATCTTTTACCTCTTCTAGTTTTAATAATAACACCTCACCGGCCTCGATTATTGCGCAATGTCAAAAACCCCTGACCAGCTCTTCGCCGCGCTCAATGCCCTCGGCATCAAGTATTCGACAGTCAAACACCCGCCCTTGTTCACGGTCGAACAGTCACGAAGTCTGCGCGGGCAAATCCCGGGCGGCCACACCAAGAATCTTTTTTTGCGCGACAAGAAATACGCAATCTATCTGGTGGTTACACTTGAAGATGCCGAGATCGACCTGAAGGGCTTGCACAGGAAGCTTGGTGCGGGCGGGCGATTTTCGTTCGGCAGCGCCGATTTGCTGCGCGAGGTCCTGGGCGTCGAGCCGGGCGCGGTAACGCCCTTCGGCGCTATCAATGACACAGACGGCCGCGTGACCGTGGTGCTCGACGCCGCCATGATGGAGCACGAAACGCTGAATTTTCATCCGCTGGTGAACACGATGACGACGTCGATAAAGCGTGACGATCTGGTGAAATTCCTCGAATCCACCGGCCATATGCCGCGAATTGAGCGCCTTTCGGGAGGCGCCTCGAACATGCCTTGATGATTGCGTTTGCTTCCCGGATAACCCATCTAATTCGGCACGGAACCCTGGTGCTCAGGCCATTCATGGCCGGATAAGGCGAGGACATATGTTGCAGGACGGCGGGGCAATGACGGCAACCGATGTGGTCAAGGACACGACCACGCAAGGCTTTATGAAGGATGTGATCGAGGAATCCAGGCGCCAGCCCGTGCTGGTGGATTTCTGGGCGCCCTGGTGCGGCCCCTGCAAACAGCTCACCCCGGTTCTTGAAAAGAGCGTGAAAGCGGCCAAGGGCAAGGTCAAGCTCGTCAAGATGAACATCGACGAGCATCCGGCAATCCCGGGCCAGATGGGGATCCAGTCGATCCCCGCCGTGATTGCATTTTCAAACGGTCAGCCGGTCGACGGCTTCATGGGCGCGCTGCCCGAAAGCCAGGTGGTGGCGTTCCTGGAGCGGATCACCAAAGGCGCAGTCGGCGCAGAGGAAAAAGATCTGCTGAAAGCAGCCGATACGGCGCTGGTCGAAGGCAACCCCGCTGTCGCCGCGGAAATCTACGCGCAGTTGCTTGCTGAAGACGGCACCAACGTTCACGCACTCGCGGGCCTCGCGCGCTGCTATGTCGAAACCGGTGCCCTCGAGCAAGCCAAGCAAACGCTCGCGCTCGTTCCGGAAGCCAAGCGCAACGAAGCGGCAGTTGCCGCCGCGCGCGCCGCGCTCGAGGTCGCAGAGCAAGCCAAATCGCTCGGGCCCATTGCGGAGCTCGAAGAAAAAGTGCTCGCCAATCCTCTCGATCACCAAGCGCGCTTCGATCTTGCCGTCGCCCTCAACGCGAAAGGCAAGCGCGATGATGCGGTCAATCATCTCATCGACATCATCAAGCGCGACCGCAAATGGAACGACGACGGCGCGCGCAAACAGCTCGTACAGTTTTTCGAAGCGTGGGGCGCTACCGACCCTGCCACAGTGGAAGGCCGAAAGCGCTTGTCCTCGATCTTGTTCTCTTAGCGGTTCGCCCGGCAACGGCACCGAGGCGGAGTAAAGCGAAAATGCCGATGAATGCTCAATATCGCGGGCCGATCGAAATGCCCGGCGTTATCCCGGTTTTCCCGTTGCCGGGTGCGCTGCTGTTGCCGCGCGGGCAGATGCCGCTCAACATTTTCGAGCCACGCTATCTCGCGATGGTCGATGACGCGCTGCGCGACGGCCACCGGCTCATCGGCATGATTCAACCCGACGTCGCTCACAGCGGACCGCCCGACAAACCGCCGCTCTACAAGGTCGGCTGTGTGGGGCGCATGACTCAACTCGCCGAAAGCGGCGACGGCCGCTATCTGATCGAGCTCACCGGTGTCGCTCGCTTCCGCATCGAAGAGGAGCTGAAAGTTGCAACACCGTACCGGCAATGCCGCGTGACCTACGCACCCTTCGCCGACGATTTCATTGCGCGAAAAGGCGAGAATGCTGTCGACCGCGCCGCCCTGCTCGCCGCCCTGACCAATTTTCTCAAAGCCAACGATCTGAAAGCCGACTGGGAAGGCATCGACAAGGCTCCGAATGAAGCGCTGGTCAATGCGCTATCGATGATGTCGCCCTATGGCACCGCGGAAAAACAGGCGCTTCTGGAAGCACCTGATTTGAAGACGCGCGCCGAAGTCCTGATTGCCATCACCGAGATCGAACTCGCCAAGAAGAACACCGAAGGCGAGCCGCAGCTGCAGTAATCGACCGGGCAAGACCGGACATGCTATAAGGCCCGCGAAATTCGCCGGGGAGCCAGCACCATGTCTACTGTCCCGCCCACCGAACGGCCCACCGGCAGCGTGGATCCGAAACTGTTGGAAATCCTCGTGTGCCCCCTCACCAAGGGGCCCCTGGAATACGACGCCGGCAAACAAGAACTGATCTCCCGCAAGGCCAGGCTCGCCTATCCCATCCGCGACGGCATCCCGATCATGCTGCCGGAAGAAGCGCGAAAGCTGGAGTGATGCCATTTTGATGACATCGCCATCTGCGAATGCGGATGATCTGCTAATCACAAACGCTGACAAGAAAAATTGGATGCCCCGCTATTGCGGGGCATGACAGTGAGTAAGGGAAGGAAACCGCAATGATCAAAATCTGGGGCCGCAAGACGTCATCCAACGTGCAAAAAGCCATGTGGGCGATCGGCGAACTCAAGCTCGAACACGAGCGCATCGACGTCGGCGGACCGTTCGGCAAGAACAAGGAGCCGGCTTACCTGGCGATGAATCCCAACGGCCTCGTGCCGACGCTCGAGGAAGAAGATGGCTTCCTGCTGTGGGAATCGAATTCGATCGTGCGCTACCTCGCCGGCAAGCATGACAAGAGCGGCGTGATCGAGCCGAAAGACGCAAAGCAGCGCGCGCTCGCAAGCCAATGGATGGATTGGCAGTTATCCGTGGCAGGGCCTGCGATCTTCCACGCCTTCTGGGGCCTTATTCGTACGCCACCGGAAAAACGCGACATGGCGGCGATCAAGACCTCACAAGACAAGACCACCGACGCGATGAGGATGCTCGACGCCCAACTGGGCAAGACCGAGTACGTTGCAGGCCCTGCTTTTTCCTACGGCGACATTCCGGTCGGGATCATGTGCTATCGCTTCGTGCAGTTGGTCCCGCAACGGCCGTCGATGCCGAATCTCGATCGCTGGTACGGACAGATTTCCAAGCGCAAGGCGTTCCAGGATCACGTCGGCAGCGTTCCGTTGTCGTGAGCTCGGCAGGTAAAGAGGGACGCTGCCTTGGTCTGATCGGCGGGCTCGGACCGGGCGCAACTGTTCATTACTATCGCGAATTGGTCGCTGCCCATGAAAAGCGGGCGCGCGTACCACGTTTGCTGATCGCACATGCCGATATTCATCGCGTCTACGCCGCGGTAACCGCAAAGGATTTTGATGGCCTCGCACGCTACCTCGCCGGTGTGATCGCCAATCTGGCGGCAGGCGGCGCCGAAGTCAGTGCAATCGTGGCCGCCACACCACACATCTGCGCCGATCAGCTCGTCGCCTTATCGTCACTGCCACTGATCAACATGCTGACGGAAGTCGCTGATGCAGTGCGCGCGCGAGGCCTGAAACGCGTCGCACTGCTCGGCACCCGCTTTACCATCGAAACCCGCATGTTTGGCTGCCTGGACGAAATCGAGGTCACTACGCCTCATTCCGACGAGATCGATAGGATCCATCACATCTATAGCGACTTCGTGGCGGGTCTCGGCTCGGACGCACAAACCGAGGAGCTGCGCAGGCTCGCACAGACATTCGTCACGCGCGATGGTGCGCAAGCTGTATTGATCGCCGGCACCGATCTCTCGATGGTGTTCACCCAGAGCAATGCCGGTTTTCCGATGATTGATTGCGCCGGCATTCATATCGACGCGATCGTTCAACGTTTGCTGAACTGAATTTTTGTTCCGCTCATTCCCGCATAAGCGGGAATCCAGCCTGGGTCCTCACCGTTCGTAGGGACGAACGGAATTTTCTCACAAAGCTTCGCCCTTCAGCAGCTTCGGCACATCGCCGCTGAAACCGGCGGCCTCGCGAATGAACACGCGCTTGAGCGCGGGCATGCGTTCGACCAATCCAAGGCCAATGTCGCGCGCCAGCCGCAGCACATCGGAATGATTGGAGAACAACCGGTTCAAGCCGTCGGTCGCGATGCCCATGGTCATGGTGTCGAAGCGCCGCCACCGCTGATAACGTTCGAGCACATCCGGTGCACCGATATCGAGTCCGAGGCGTGCTGCGTCGGCAATCGCTTCGGCGAGCGCCGCAACATCGCGCAGGCCCATGTTGAGACCCTGCCCTGCAATCGGGTGAATGATGTGCGCCGCGTCGCCGATCAGCGCGAGCCGATCGGCAATGAACCGGCGCGCAGTGAACAGCCCAAGCGGAAATGCCCGGCGCGGCCCGACAATTTCCAGGTCGCCGAGTTGCAGGCCGAAGCGCTTCTCGAGTTCGGCGTGGAACTCATCATCCGGCAGCGCAATGATTCGTTCGGCCTCGCGTGTATCTTCTGTCCACACGATTGAGCAGCGTTTTCCGGTCAGCGGCAGGATTGCGAAGGGACCGGCCGGCAAGAAATGTTCTTCGGCGCGGCCATTATGGGCGCGCTCGTGCGCAACGGTCGTGACGATTGCCGATTGAGCGTAGTTCCAGCCATGCGTGGCGATGCCAGCGCACTCGCGAATTCGCGACTTGGCACCGTCGGCGCCGACCAGCAAGCGGGCAGAAATCGTCTCGCCGCTGGCGAGCCCAACGTCGATCGCGTTGCCGGTATTTTCAAACCCGGTCACCGCGCCCGCGCGCAAATCGATGCCGATCTCCTTTGCCTTTGCCACCAGCGCGTCGACCAGGTGCCGGTTTTCGACCATGTGCGCGAACGGTTCCCCCGCCTCGACTTCACCGCCGAACGTGAGGAATGTCGGACGCACTGCATTCTCGAGCTTCGAGTCGGTTACAACCATATCGAGGATCGGCTGCGCATCGGTCGCGACCGCCTCCCATACGTCTATCGCCTCAAATAGCCGCCGCGCGGCGGCCGCAATCGCGGAGGCGCGCGGGTCCTTCGACCGGACGTGCGCCAAGGCCGGATCGACGACGGTCACGGTGAACGTCTCGCCCAGGCCCTGCCGTAGCGCGATGGCCAGCGCCAGACCAGCGAACCCGGCCCCGCCGATGACCAGCTCGGCTCGTTGAAGTGCAGAATCGCCTTTAGTCATGCGCATTCCTTGTAAATCTCGCCGCAGCATAGCAGGTTGAAGGCGTTCTTTGACCCATCCCAGGCCCCGCCATGTCCTCCGCCGTCTCCTCCGCCATCCAGGATCTGCTCAATATTCTCGATCTCGAGCCCCTCGAAGTGAACCTGTTCCGCGGCCGTTCGCCGCAAGTCGGCTGGCAGCGCGTGTTTGGTGGGCAGGTGATTGGGCAGGCACTGGTTGCCGCGGTACGTACGGTGGAAGCCCGGTCGCCGCATTCCTTGCACGCTTACTTTCTTTTGCCCGGCGACCCCAAAGTTCCGATCATTTACGACGTCGATCGCGTGCGTGACGGCAAGAGTTTCACCACGCGAGCCGTTACCGCGCGCCAGCACGGCCATCCAATTTTCTCAATGCTGGTTTCGTTCCATACTGATGAGCCAGGTCTCGACCATCAGGCAAAGATGCCGGACGTACCGCCGCCGGAAAAACTCCCGAGCGACACCGACATGCGCGAGAAGTTGCTGCCCATGATGCCTGATCCCGTGCGCCGGTACTACGAACGCGAAAGGCCGATCGAATTACGCCCGGTCGAGTTCGAGCGCTATCTCGGGAAGAAAATTCCCGGCGGACAATTCAACGTCTGGATTCGCACGACCGACAAGTTGCCGGATCTTCCCGCCATTCATCAATGCGTACTTGCTTATGCTTCCGACATGATGCTGCTCGACACAACGTTGGCGCCGCACGGTCGCACGCTGTTCGAAAAAGAATTCATGGCCGCCAGTCTTGATCATGCGCTGTGGCTGCATCGGCCATTCCGTGCCGATGACTGGCTGCTTTATGCGCAGGATTCGCCCAATCTGCATGGCTCGCGCGGCTTCGCCCGCGGACTTATATTCACCCGTGACGGGACGCTGGTTGCCTCTGTGGCGCAGGAAGGCCTGGTACGCCAGCGGCGGGAGACTTGAAGTGTAAAATGAAGCGATTGCTTGCTGCCTATTTTGTTCTGAATACAATGATGGCGGCCGCGCTCGCTGCATCGGACATGCAGCCGGCGCCGGCCGGCTCGTTCGAAGGCGCGCCTCCGCAGTACACCCGATTTTCCGCCGCGGAACTTTCGCGCGGATTTCTTGCACTCGCATTCGGATCCGATTTGCGCATCGGCGCTCGGCCACTCGGGATCCGCCGCTTCGATCATGCGATCCGCGTGCAAGTCATTCGCGGCGGCACCGTCGACCGCAGCGCGGCAATGTCACATGTCATTGAGGCATACGCGCGTGCAGTTCCCAATTTGCATTTGAACGAGACGACGGATTCGGGCGATATCGAGCTGCGACTCATCGACGAGAAAGATTTTCGTTCCGCGCTGCAGGCCGCATTCGGAGCCAAAATTGCCAGGACTTTCGTCGCGCGCACCGATCCGCAGTGCATGACGAGTGTCAAATCAACCGCCGACGGCAAGATCGTTCATTCCGTTTCATTTATTATCGTCGACAAGGGTGACGATGTTTTTCTCGACTGCGCCTTTCATGAACTGCTGCATGCCTTTGGACTGTCCAACCACGATCAGCACAATCCCTGGACCACGCTCAACCAGAAGCGGATGGTCGGCTACCTCACGGTCTACGACCGGTCGCTGCTGACCCTGCTCTACGACCCGCAAATCGAGCCCGGGATGACGATCCGGCAGGCGCGCGCCGTACTACCTCACACCATCGCCGATCTCGGTCTCGCTGGGACACAACAAGGCAAATAAGGAAGCATTACTGACCTAGTATGCCCGCAAATACGGCGTCCTGCCTGTGGGCGCAGCAATATTACCGCTTAATCTTTAGGCCCCCTGTCGCTAGCTTATGCAAACGAGCCCGTGCCGGCCGATGCCGGGGCGGGTTTTCGTGCGCATGGTCCCGGCGAAGGGGGCCCGGTTTTTCGGCAATCCGCATGCGCAAACCAGAAACTGCGCCAAGCAAGCGCGCCCCGGGAAGGAAGCCATGAAGCTGGTCATCGCCGTCATTAAGCCTTTCAAGCTCGACGAGGTGCGCGAAGCCCTCACGCGTATCGGTATCCATGGGATGACCGTGGCCGAGGTCAAAGGCTACGGGCGGCAAAAGGGGCATACGGAAATTTATCGCGGCGCCGAATACGCAGTGAACTTCCTTCCGAAATTACGCCTCGAGGTCGCAATCGCGTCGGAACAACTCGATCAGGTCATGGAGGCGCTGGCGGCTGCTGCCCGCACCGGACAGATCGGTGACGGAAAAATATTCGTCACGCCGATCGAGCAAGCGGTGCGCATCCGCACTGGCGAGACCGACGTCGACGCTCTCTAGAGAAACAGAAAATCAAAATTGGGGGATGACATGACACAGGCATTCCTGCGCCTCGCTCTGACCGCCACTGCGGCAATCGCCGCATCGCCGGCCTTCGCGCAAACACCCAATATCGCACCCAAGATCGATGCCGCCGACACCGCCTGGATGATCGGCGCCACCGGCCTTGTGCTGATGATGACGATTCCCGGGCTCGCGTTGTTCTATGCCGGCATGGTGCGCAAGAAAAACGTGCTCGCTACCATGGCGCAAAGTCTCGCCGCGACTTTTTTGGTTTCGATCCTGTGGGCGCTCGTCGGCTACAGCCTCGCTTTCACTGGTGACGGGGCCTACATCGGGACTCTCGATCGTATCTTTCTCAACGGTGTGACGCTCGATGCGATATCGCCGCTAGCCAAGACGATCCCCGAAAGCCTGTTCATGATCTATCAGATGACTTTCGCCGTGATTACGGTCGCGTTGGTCGCCGGCTCGGTCGCCGATCGTCTGCGCTTTTCCGCGTTCCTTTTGTTCTGCACCTTCTGGCTGTTGCTGGTTTATGTGCCCATTGCGCATTGGGTGTGGGGCGGTGGATTCCTCGGCACTTATGGCACGATTGATTTCGCCGGCGGCCTGGTTGTGCATCTCAACGCCGGCATTGCCGGCCTGGTCGCCGCCTATGTCCTTGGCGCGCGGCGTGGCTATGGCAGCGAGAATCTCGCGCCCTACGATCTCACGCTCGCGGTGATCGGCACCGGCTTGTTGTGGGTCGGCTGGTTCGGTTTCAATGGCGGCTCCGCGCTCGGCGCAAACTCGCGCGCCGCCATGGCGATCGTCTCGACTCATCTTGCGGCCAGCGCAGGTGCCTTCACCTGGATGGCACTGGAATGGTGGACGCGCGGCAAGCCATCGGTCCTCGGAATGATTTCCGGCGCGGTGGCCGGTCTCGGCACCATTACACCGGCATCCGGTTTCGTGATGCCGATGCAAGGCGTGCTCATCGGCATTGTCGCCGGCACGATCTGCTTCTGGGCCTGCACTTCGCTCAAACTCAGGATCGGCTATGACGACTCACTCGACGTCTTCGGCGTCCACGGCATCGGCGGATTGACCGGCACCTTGCTCGCTGGCGTCTTTGCGGTCGGCGCGCTGTCGGCGAGCCCGGAACTGCCCGGCGGTGTCCATGGTCTGCTCGAAGGCAATCCGCATCAGGTCCTGGCGCAGCTCTACGGTATCGTTGTCACCCTGGCGTGGTCTGGCGCAGTGACCTTCATCATCCTCAAGGTGGTCGGTGCTCTTGTGCCATTGCGCGTGCGCCACGAGGACGAAGTGATGGGTCTCGACGTCAGCCTGCACGGCGAGGCGCTTCAATAATTAACAGTTGGTGTCCGCGCCGGCTCCAGCCGGCGCGGTGTTCACCATTCAAATGGGCATCTGATTAAATTTTAAGCAGCACGTTTGAGTCTTGGCGCGTCTTTGGGCGCGCACTCTAGGCGGACTTTGGGCCGGCAACCCTTCATTCGCATTTCATCCATCGAATCAGTCGGTTAGTGCCTTCTCCGGCAACTGGCACGGCAATTGATTCTATGTCCCCGGCCATGCCTGCGGAGGAAGCTTCGTCGGCCCGGCTCAGTGAACCCGCCCGCACTGCGTGAAGGTAGAAAACGGGCTCAAGCGGGGATCGAATCCATGAAAATCGTCATGGCCATAATCAAACCTTTCAAGCTCGACGAGGTCCGCGACGCTCTGACCTCAATCGGCGTGCAAGGACTGACCGTTACCGAGGTCAAAGGATACGGGCGTCAAAAGGGGCACACGGAAATCTACCGTGGGGCCGAATATGCGGTGAGCTTCCTGCCAAAGATCAAGATCGAAGTGGCAGTGGACACCAAGCAAGTCGACAAGGTCATCGGGGCCATTACCGGCGCCGCCAAGACCGGTCAGATCGGCGACGGAAAAATCTTCGTCTTCAATCTGGAAAACGCCGTGCGCATCCGCACCGGCGAAACCGATGCCGCGGCGCTCTAGTAACCCGCACCGCAACAATACGGACAGGAGTAAGACCATGACGTTGAAGAAATCCTCCCGTGCGGGGCTCTTGGCTCTCGCCCTCGGGGTTCTGCTTGGCCTCTTCCTGAGCGTGGCGTCTTTTGACGCTTCGTACGCTCAGGCGCAGGCCCCCGCTGCCGCGCCAGCAGCCGCACCGCCCGCCCCGGCAGCTCCGCCGCCGGCATGCGCCAACGATCCGGATCCGAAGAAAGCGGTTCTGGAGAAGTGCACGCCCAACTCGGGCGACACAGCCTGGATGCTCACCTCGGTCGCGCTGGTGCTGATGATGACCATTCCGGGTCTCGGCCTGTTTTATGGCGGCATGGTGCGCAAGAAGAACGTGGGCGACACCGTGATGACGAGCTTCGCCGTCACCTGTCTGGTCACGATCCTTTATGCGATCGCCACCTACAGCATGTCCTTCACGACCGGAGGACCATTCCTCGGCGGATTCAGTCGAGCGTTCCTGCAAGGCATCTTGAGCGACATCTCGTCAGGTATCGGCACGCCGAACGGCCTGGCAGTGACGATCCCTGAGACCGTCTACATGTGCTTCCAGATGACCTTCGCGATCATTACGCCGGCGCTGATTGCCGGCGCCTTCGCCGAACGCATGAAGTTCTCCGCCATGCTGTGGTTCATCGGATTGTGGGCGGTTCTGGTCTATGCGCCGATCGCGCATTGGGTCTGGGGTGCCGATGGCTTCATGTCCAACGGCAACAGCGACGCCATGTTCAAGGTCCTCGACTTCGCCGGCGGCACCGTCGTTCATATCAATGCTGGCGTTGCCGGCCTGATGTGCGCGATCTGCCTCGGCAAGCGTAAGGACATCGGCCCTGGCCACAATATGGTGCTCACCTTCATCGGCGCCTCGCTACTGTGGGTCGGCTGGTTCGGCTTCAATGCCGGCTCCGCCGTCACCGCCGGCATGCAGGCGGGCATGGCGATGACCGTGACCCAGATCGCCACCGCAGTCGCTGGCTTTACATGGATGCTCGTTGAATGGATGGCGCGCGGCAAACCTACCGTCATCGGCATCTGCTCGGGCGCGGTCGCAGGTCTCGTCGCCATCACTCCGGCTTCGGGCTTCGTCGGACCTGTCGGCTCGATGGCGATCGGTGTCGCTGCCGGTGTGCTCTGCTACTGGGGCGTCACCGGCCTGAAGCGGATGATAGGTCAGGATGACGCCCTCGACTGCTTCGGCGTCCACGGCGTCGGCGGTATCGTGGGTGCGCTGCTCACCGGCGTATTCGCGATCTCCGAATACGGCGGCACGTCCGGCCTGATCGAGGGCAACGCGGCGCAGATGATCAACCAGGTCAAAGGCATCGCCGTCGTCATCGTGTACGACGCCATTGTCTCGCTGATCCTCCTCAAGATCATCGACGCCATCATCGGCCTGCGTGTCTCCGACGAAGTGGAGCGCGAAGGTCTCGATCTGGCGCTGCATGGGGAGGCCGTGCAGTAAGTGAACGCGTGATCCTGAAAAGTGGATACCGGTTCTCGGAAAAGATCACGCGTCAATGAAATGACTCCCTAGCGGTAGGGGCGGAAACCCGGCACTGTCCCTTCCGTCGAGGCCCCCGGTTCGCAAGGACCGGGGGCCTCTCTCTTTTGGACCCGATTTTTCGCGGGTTCGGCGGTTAAAACCGTCACGATTTCCGATGGTTAATCGGGTCTTAACCTCGCCCTCTTTATTGTGTCGAAACCCTTGTGCGGCGGGCCAAGCCCGCCTCGTAACCGCATGTCCATGATGACCGCCAAGCGCGAGCCTGCCTCTCCAACTGCTGTGGCGGTCGACTCCCGGTCGCCTTTCGTGCGGCTCACGGAGCTGATCGCGGGCATCGAGCCGGGAAAGCCGGTCATCAATCTGTCGGTCGGTGAACCACAGCATGCGGTCCCCTCCTTCGTCGGACCAACGCTTGCTGCGCATCTCGCGGACTTTGGGCGCTACCCAGCCAACAAAGGCATCGAGCCGTTCCGCCGCGCGGTCGCACTGTGGCTGAACCGCCGCTACAAGCTCGCGCGGCCGGTCGATCCCGAGAGCGAAGTGCTTGTGCTCAACGGCACGCGTGAAGGCCTTTTTCTCGCGGCGATCGCCGCCAAGCGCTGGGTGCCACACCGCAACGGCAAACCGGCGGTGCTGATTCCAAATCCTTTCTATGCGGCCTACTCCGCCGGCGCACTCGCAGCCGAATGCGAACCGGTCTATTTGCCGGCAACGCGCAAAAGCCGATTCCTTCCCGATCTCGATGCGCTCGACGAAGCGCTGCTGATGCGCACGGTCGCGTTCTATATCGCTTCACCCTCAAATCCGCAGGGTGCGGTCGCCGATCGCGCCTACCTGGAGAAGCTCTCGGGCCTTGCTCGCCGTTTCGGTTTCCTGGTGTTCGCGGACGAGTGTTATTGCGAGATCTACAGCAACGATGCGCCGCCGGGCATGCTGGAAGCCTCAGGGCCCGATTTTGCCAACGCCGTGGTCTTTCATTCGCTGTCCAAGCGCTCGAATTTGCCAGGCCTGCGCGTCGGCTTTGCTGCCGGCGACCGGCGCTTTCTTGGTCCCTATCTCGAATTGCGCAACGTGGCCGCGCCGCAGGTGCCGACGCCGGCGCAACACGTGGCGATCGCCGCTTACGGCGACGAGGCTCACGTGAAGGAAAACCGCAAGCTCTATTCCGCCAAGTTCGACCTCGCCGACCAGATCGTGGGCCACCGCTACGGCTATCAACGTCCCGCCGGCGGATTTTTTCTGTGGCTTGACGTGTCGAAACAAGGCGGCAGCGAAATCGTCACCAAGCGGCTGTGGGCCGAAGCGGGTGTGCGCGTGGTGCCGGGGCGCTATCTCGCCCGTGAACAGGCCGACGGCAGCAATCCAGGCGCGGACTATATCCGCGTCGCAATGGTGCAGGACAAAACGGCGACGGCGGAGGCGCTGCACCGCCTCGTCGCCGTGTTGGGTTAGCGCATGAAACGCGGCAACGAGTTGATCATGCGCAAGCAAAGGGACGTGTAACGCATGCGGGCAGCCGATCGCAGTCTCGATGTCGTCGCCTTCATCACGGAGCATTTCCGCGACATTTTGCGGCGTCGCCTGAGTGAACTTGCCGGCCTCGCGTTGATCACGCTGGCACTGCTCGGCGCTATCGCGCTCGCCACCTGGTCGGTGCAGGATCCCTCGCTGAGCCACGCCACCCAGAAGCCGATCCACAATCTGCTCGGGTATCCCGGCGCCATTTTCTCCGACCTGGCGATGCAGCTACTCGGCTTGGCCGCCATTCTGCTTCTGGTTCCGGAGGCGCTGCTGGGCTGGCGTTTGCTTGCGCACAAGCCGGTCGGCGAGAAATGGCGAAGCCTGCTGTGGATCGTCGCGACTTTGCTTGCCGCGGCCTTCGCGTCCACATTGCCACGCATCGGTTCCTGGCCATTGCCGACCGGACTCGGCGGCGTTGCGGGCGACGCGATCCTGCGCACGCCGGCGATGTTATTCGGCGCGCCGATCGCAGGCCTGATGCGGCTTATTTTGTGCATCGTATTCGGTCTCGCCACTGCAACCGTGCTGGTGATGGCCTTTGGCGTGCGCGAGCAGGCCAGGAAATCGGTCGCACGAGACATTGATGAAGAGGAAGATATTGAAGACGATGCGATTGATGACGACCAAGGCTCAGCCTGGCTCGGCATGATCGTGCACGCGCTTTTGAGCTGGAAGGCGCGCATTGGCCGCATGATCCGCGGCGACGTACGCGCGCGTACGCCGCTGCCTGTGCCGCGCGGTCCGCGCCAGGAGCCA
Source organism: uncultured Pseudomonadota bacterium (assembly GCA_963762485.1). Classification (GTDB taxonomy): domain Bacteria; phylum Pseudomonadota; class Alphaproteobacteria; order Rhizobiales; family Xanthobacteraceae; genus Pseudolabrys. Next base: position 327,857 of record CAVXLE010000006.1, read on the forward strand.
CGCTTTGACGGGCGTGCGCCCGCCATCTTCGAAGACAACATCGAGAAGGAAGAGGAGGACGTGCCGGCGCGGCATAGGCGCGCAACGCCACGTGCGCCCGCCCGCCGCTCCGGTAATGGCTATACGCTGCCCTCGCTCAATCTGCTGGCCGCGCCGCGCGCCAGCGAACGCACCACTTTGTCGCGCGATCTCATCGACAGCAACGCCACAGCACTCGAAAGCGTGTTGCAGGATTTCGGTGTGCGCGGAGAAATTATCAACGCACATCCCGGCCCAGTAGTTACACTCTACGAGCTCGAGCCGGCGCCTGGCATCAAGTCCTCGCGCGTGATCGGTCTTGCCGACGACATTGCCCGCTCGATGAGCGCGGTGTCGGCGCGCGTCGCGGTCGTTTCGGGACGCAACGCTATCGGCATTGAATTGCCCAACCCGACGCGTGAGAAAGTTTATTTGCGCGAGTTGTTGACCGGTGTCGACTACAACGAGAGCGCGGCAAAACTGCCGCTCTGCCTCGGCAAGACTATCGGCGGCGATTCCGTCATCGTCGATCTGTCGCGCATGCCGCACTTGTTGATCGCTGGCACCACCGGTTCCGGTAAATCGGTTGCCATCAACACCATGATCCTGTCGCTGGTGTATCGGCTACGCCCTGATCAATGCCGGCTGATCATGGTCGACCCCAAAATGCTCGAACTGTCGGTCTATGACGGCATTCCGCATCTGCTCACCCCGGTCGTTACCGATCCGAAGAAAGCGGTGGTGGCGCTCAAATGGGCCGTGCGCGAAATGGAAGGCCGCTACAAGAAAATGTCAAAGCTCGGCGTACGCAATATCGAAGGCTACAACGCGCGCGTCGCCGAAGCGAAAGCAAAAGGCGAGACGCTCACCCGTACTGTCCACACCGGATACGATAAGGAAACGGGCCAGGCGATCTACGAGAAAGAAGACCTCGAACTCGAACCGTTGCCGTTCCTGGTCGTGATCGTTGACGAGATGGCCGACCTGATGATGGTCGCGGGCAAGGACATCGAGGGTGCAATCCAACGCCTGGCGCAGATGGCGCGCGCAGCCGGCATCCATGTCATTCTCGCAACCCAGCGCCCCTCGGTCGACGTGATCACGGGTACCATCAAGGCGAACTTCCCCACCCGCATCTCGTTCCAGGTCACCTCCAAAATCGACAGCCGCACCATTCTGGGCGAACAGGGCGCGGAACAGCTGCTCGGCCAGGGCGATATGCTCTACATGGCCGGCGGCGGACGCATCAGCCGTGTGCACGGACCATTCGTATCGGATGACGAAGTCGAGAAGGTCGTACGCCACCTGAAGTCGCAAGGCGTGCCGGAGTATCTCGAAGAAGTGACCGCCGGTGGCGACGAGGAGGGTGAGGACGGAGCGGTATTTGACGCGACCGGCATGGGGCTGGCGGAAGGAGGCGACCTCTACCAGCAGGCCGTCGCGATCGTGAAACGCGACCGGAAGGCTTCGACGTCCTATATCCAGCGGCGCCTGCAGATTGGCTATAACCGCGCCGCCACCATCATGGAGCGCATGGAAGAGGAAGGCATCGTCGGCCAGCCCAACCATGCCGGCAAGCGCGAGATTCTCATTCCTGAAAATCCCGCTGACGACCGCTATTGAGAATCGCCTGTTTGGCGATTAAGCCGGACGAGGCCTGAAATTGCTGGGTCGCGAAATCGCCACAGCCAGCCCATATAGGGGCTACTATTCGAGGTCAGGGGCGCGAGGCGGAGAACGTGATGGCGGCACACCGTAAGACGCGAATCGGCCACAAACTGGGCTTTGTCGCGCTGTTTGCCTGCCTTTCTGCCCCCTCGGTCGCCCAGACGGTTCCGCTGCCGACTCCCCGTCCGTCAGCGCCGCCGGCGCATGCGGCCGGATCTGTGGCAACACCGCAAGCAAAGCCAATCGTTACGAGCGAAGCGCTGAGGGCACGCGCGCAAGCGACGCCATCTCAAGGAGCGCCGTCGACGCAAGCGCCAAATCCAATCTCCAATCCCTTTGCAGTACTCCTCGGCAGGGCGACCACCGCCGGCATACTCACGACCGAGCAGCGCGCCATTGTCGAACGGGTCAACAGCTACCTCTCCGGCGTGCAGGCATTGACCGGAAATTTCATCCAGGTCGGACCGGACGGCAGCCGCACCCAGGGCGAATTCTTCATTTCAAAGCCGGGCCGGGTCCGCTTCGAATATGACGATCCGAGTCCGATCGAACTGATTGCGGACGGCTCATCTGTCGTTGTGCGCGACCGCCGTCTCGCGACGCAAGACGTCTATCCGCTGTCGCAGACACCCCTGCGCTTCCTGCTCGCCGATCGCGTCGACCTGACGAAGGATACCCATCTGGTCTCGGTCTATGCCGATGATGTATTTGTCACGGTTGTGGTCGAGGAAAAGAACGGCATCGTCGGTACGAGCCGGCTCATGATCATGTTCAGCGCCAAGGACATGCAGCTCAAGCAATGGACCGTGACCGATCCGCAGGGCTACGACACCACGGTCGCGGTTTATAACCTCGATACCAGCAAACGACCCGACCCTGCATTGTTCAAGATCGACTACACGCGCTACCACAATTAAATGCAGCAGCTCCGGTGCTCGTCATGCCCGGCACGCAGTCTAGCTTGCGCAGACTGAGTAAACTTGTCTGCTATGCGGGGCATCTATGTCTTTGCAGCTTTTCAGAAAATAAGACGTGGATGGCCGGGCCAAGCCTGGCCCTGACGAATGGAAAGTTCGTGGTCTAAGTCCTAAGTTCTGATTCATGCCGCTGAAGATCACCACCTGGAACATCAATTCGGTCCGCCTGCGCATCGATCTGGTCGCAAGGTTTCTGAAAAGCGCGCGGCCGGATGTGCTGTGCCTGCAAGAAACCAAATGCCCTGACGACGCCTTTCCGATCAAGCGCTTCAAGCGGCTCGGCTACGAGCACGCGGCGCTTAACGGGCAGAAAGGCTATCATGGCGTCGCCGTGCTCTCGCGCGTGCCGTTCGAGCACGTCGATATCCAGAGCTTCTGTGGCAAGACCGATTGCAGGCATATTTCGGTTGTGCTCGGCGAGCGCGCAAAACTGAAAGATCAAATCACCCTGCATAATTTCTACGTGCCGGCCGGCGGCGACGAGCCCGATCCGGAGATCAATCCGAAATTCCAGCACAAGCTCGACTTTCTCGATGAAATGCGCGTGCACCGGGGTTTGCGCCTGGCGCAGAAGGCGCACGCCATTCTCGTCGGCGATCTCAATGTGGCTCCGCTTGAGCACGACGTCTGGAGTCACAAGCAGATGATCAAAGTGGTCTCGCACACGCCGGTCGAATGCGAGAAGCTCACCGCCGCGCGCAAGGCCGGCAACTGGATCGACACCATGCGCGTGCTCACGCCCGAGCCCGAGAAGCTTTACACATGGTGGAGCTACCGCGCGATGGATAATTGGCGCGCTGCCGATCGTGGCCGCAGGCTGGACCATGTCTGGACGTCGGATGCGCTCGCCGACCGCGTATCCACAGTTAAAATCGCCAAGGATTATCGCGGCGCCGCGCGCCCTTCCGACCACGTGCCAGTGACGACGACAATCGAGCTTTAGGTTCGGGCGGCCGCAATCGAGTTAGTGCTTGTCGCCCAGCGCCTGCTTCACAGCCCCGAGCTCTTTCGTCCAGGCCTGCAAGCGCTCTGTCATGCTCTCGCGCAATTTCTCCGCAGCGGCCGGATAGCCTTCGAGCATTTTGCGAAACAGATTGCGTGAGATCCGCACGACCACCGTAGGTTCTTTTGCGATCGCAGTGGCCTGGCACACCGTGTTCGTCAGCAGCGCCAATTCGCCCACCAGCGTGCCGGGACCGACGGTGACTTCCTTGCCCTCCGACAGCGTGCCCGGCTCCAGCAGCAGCGAGCCTTCCTGAATGACATAGCCGCCGTCCGCGAGTTCGCCAGCGTAGAATAGAACCGCACCGCTTGGCAGATGGCGCGTTTCGGCGCCGATTGCCAGGATTCGCAACGCCTGCGTGCCGAGTGCCGCCAACGGTGGCACCTGCTCGAAGAAGGCGATGTCGTCTTCGATGCCCATGCGTCAATGCCGATGACGCGTTATGCTGGAATCGCGCTTGCGCAAAGACGAGAGTCGGCTGAGACCGCGCACCGTTCTCACGGCACCAACTTATAGCCGCCGGCTTCCGTCACCAGGATCGCCGGCGCGGCGGCATCCTTTTCGACCTTTTGCCGCAGCCGGTAGATGTGTGTTTCCAGCGTATGCGTGGTGACACCGGAGTTGTAACCCCACACTTCCTGGAGCAGCGTCTCGCGCGACACCGGCTTCTGGCCGGCACGATACAGGTAGCGCAGAATTGCCGTTTCTTTTTCAGTGAGCCGCACCTTGCTGCCCTTCGGGCTGAGCAGCAACTTCGAGCTCGGCCGGAACGTGTAGGGGCCGATGGCGAATACCGCGTCTTCGCTTGCTTCGTGTTGCCGAAGCTGGGCGCGAATGCGCGCAAGCAGCACGGCGAAGCGGAAGGGCTTGGTAATGTAATCGTTGGCGCCGGACTCGAGACCGAGGATGGTGTCGGAATCGGTATCGTGGCCGGTCAGCATGATGATGGGCGCTTTGAAACCGTTCTTGCGCAGAATACGCACCGCCTCACGGCCGTCCACGTCCGGCAGGCCGACATCCATAATCACCAGGTCGATCTGGCCGTTCTTGGCCGCCTGCACCCCTTTGGTCCCGCTGTCGGCCGAAATGGGGTCGAACTCCTCGTGCAGCGCCAGTTGCTCAACCAGGGCCTCACGCAGCTCGGCATCGTCATCAACAATCAGGATGGTCCGTTTATTGGCCATCGAACAAAAACCTCTTGAGAGACCGCCCCGTACGCCCGTCTTGGTCGCGAAGTAGAGCATTAGGGGCTAAAAGAGCAAGCGTGAACTGACATTTACGTCAGAGCCGCCCGGTGCCGAAACGCCAATAATCATGCGGAAAAACTCGCTGTCCCGCATCACCGTACGTCGCAAGCCGGGCGATTCCCGCCGCGGCTGGCTGACGGCCGGGGCACTGGCCATACCGGTGGCTCTCGGCCGCGGCGGCATCAAGGCCAACAAGCGCGAAGGCGATGGCGGCACGCCGCGCGGCAGCTTCCGGCTCAGACGGCTGTGGTGGCGCGCCGACAAGCATTCGCGTCCGTCTACTTCGTTGCCGGTGCAGCGGATACGCGCGGAGGATGGCTGGTGCGAGAATCCTGCTGATCGCCACTACAATCAGCCGATTAAAGTGCCATCGCAGTCCGGTGCCGACCGATTGAGGCGCATGGACGATCTCTACGATTTCATCATCGAGATCGACCACAACACGCGGCCGCGCGTGGCGGGTCGCGGCAGTGCGGTGTTCATCCACGCGGCCAGGCAAGGTTTCGCGCCGACGGCCGGCTGCGTTGCGCTTGAACTCAATACGCTTCGCCGGCTGCTCGCCCGCCTCGGACCGCGCACCACAATCGTGGTCGAGTAGCGTCGACGGACAAGTATCAAGTCGGGTTATCAAGGCTGAAAGTTTTGGTGCGAGCGTCGTAAGCAAAGGCCTCCGCAAAACGCGCCCAGGCCGTCACAGACCGTAACGTGTGCTCGGCGGATTCCGAGGTCATCTGGTCTTCGAGCTCATCGAGAAACCGTCTCCTCGGCGCCGCGTGATTGGTTCGCTCCTGCAGCACGCGCCGGATGTGCGTAGCCAGTGGAACATGGTCCAGAAGCTGGCGTTGAAATAGCTTCTTGCGATCGTCGATTCCTGCTTCCGCAAACTGCTTGCCGATATCGGTCAGCCGGATGTCGCCGCCTTCGACCTCGGCGAAGCGCAGGAGCTGCAGGGCTTCGGCGACCGGAAAAAGATCGTCCACTTCCATCTGCAGCGCGCTGGCGATCACCGGCAGGTCGGCTTTTCCGTTATAGGGCGCGCCGGCGACCGCCTCGATCAGGCCCGCGAGCAAGTTGGCCGAAGCGCGCGGCAGTTCCATATCAATGCCCATGCCGGTAAAGCGTCCCGGCACGACGCGCGGTGGCGGCCCCTTTTGCGCGGTCATCGCAACGTAGATGCGCTCGACCAGATCGCGGAAATCAGACTCCAGCCGGTTGCGCGGCTGCGGCAGGTCGACCTTGATCTCCTCGATGATGTGACCCGGGCTTCGCGAGAACACGAGAATGCGGTCGCACATCAGCACCGCCTCTTCGATGTTGTGCGTCACCAGGATGACACCCTTGATCGGAAGCTTGCCCTCGATCCAAAGATCGAGGAAGTCGGTACGCAAGGTTTCCGCGGTCAGCACATCGAGCGCGGAAAAAGGCTCATCCATCAACAGAATATTCGGATGAACGACGAGCGCACGAGCAAACCCGACGCGCTGGCGCATGCCGCCCGACAGTTCGCGCGGATAGGCCGACTCGTAGCCGTCGAGACCGATCAGATCGATGGCGGCCAGCGCACGCTGACGGATCTCCGCCTCAGGCAGGCCTAGCGCTTCCAGGCCAATCTGCACGTTCTCCAGAACGGTCAGCCAGGGAAACAACGCGAAGGTCTGGAACACCATCGCGATGCCGGGCGCCGGGCCGGTGACGGGCTGCCCGTTATACATGACGCTGCCCGCGGTCGGCCGCGCCAATCCGGAGATCAATCGCAACAAGGTCGATTTTCCCGAACCGGAACGGCCAAGCAATCCGACGATTTCGCCCTCCACAAGCGTCAAATTGATGTCGTTGAGAACGAGCAGTTCTTCGCCACCCGGCTTGGGAAAGGCTTGGCAGCACGATCGAATTTGCAGCAACGCGTCGCTCATTGAATTTACTCCGTCATCCAAGCCGGAATTTTCGTTCGGCATACCAATAGAGCGGCCGCCAGAATGCCCGATTGATAATGACCACGAAAAGACTCATCACTGCGATCCCGAGAACGATACGAGAAAAGTCGCCCACTTCAGTGGCCTGGGCGATATAGGCGCCGAGGCCGATGGCCCGCAGATGCGTGTCTCCCCAGCTTGCAACCTCGGCGACGATGCTCGCGTTCCACGAGCCGCCGGACGCGGTTATGGCTCCAGTAACGTAGTAAGGAAAGACGGCCGGCAGCGCGATTTTCCTCCACCACAGCCAGCCGCGCACCTGCAGGTTGGTGCCGATGTCGCGCATCTCCGATGGGATCGATGACGCCCCGGCAATGACGTTGAACAGGATGTACCACTGCGTGCCGAGGATCATCAGCGGGCTGAGCCAGATGTTGGGATTGAGTTTGAACGCAACGATTGCCGATACCGCGACCGGAAACAGCACATTGGCCGGAAACGCCGCCAGGAATTGCGCCACCGGTTGAACGAACTGGGTCAGCCGCGGCTTCGTTCCCACAAAAACCCCGATCGGCACCCAGATTACAGTCGCTATCGCAATGAGGACGATCACGCGGCACAGCGTGGCCAAACCAGCCACAAACGCCTCGACCGCGTCGGGCGGTGAAATGCCGGTCAAGACGAAACTCACGACACGCCACAAGGCGAGACCCGCCAGAGCGGCAACGAGCCCGATCCACAGGCGGTCGCCCCAGCGGCCGCCTTGGCGGGATAGATCAGACACGGTCACCGGACGCCAGCGAAGAAACCGCCACTGAAACGTGCGCCGCCACAGGCTGGACAGCCGGTCGGTCAATACTGCGACGACGCGTGAGCGGCGCAACACATCGAGCACCCACGACTGCGGCGGCAGTACGCCCATCTGCTGCTCGAAGCGAAAGCGGTCCGCCCAGGCCACCAGCGGCCGGAACAGCAGCTGATCATAGAGCAGGATGACAACCAGCATCGCTCCGATTGCCCAGCCGACGGCGGCAAGATTTTTCTGTTCGATCGCCAGCGCGATATAAGAGCCGATGCCGGGTAGTGTGACCGTAGTGTTGCCGACGCTGATCGCCTCGGAAGCGACGACGAAAAACCAGCTCCCCGACATCGACACCATCATGTTCCAGATGAGCTGCGGCATCGCGAACGGCGCCTCAACCCGCCAGAATTGCATCCATGGCGAGAGCCGAAATGTGCGCGAGGCTTCCACCAATTCCACCGGCACCGTGCGCAACGACTGGTAGAAGCTGAACGCCATATTCCAGGCCTGGCTGGTGAAAATCGCGAAAATGGCCGCGAATTCCGCGCCCAGCACCCGGCCGGGCGCCAGCGACATGAAAAACACGACCGTCACCGAGATGAAGCCGAGAATCGGCACCGACTGTAGAATGTCCAGCAGCGGCACCAGCAGAACTTCGGCGCGCCGGCTCTTGGCTGCAAACGTCGCGTAGGTGAACGTGAAACCGAGCGAAAGAACCAAGGCCACAAGCATGCGCAGCGTCGTACGCGCCGCGTATTCCGGCAGGTTTTCCGGCGCCAGCGACAACGGCGCCATCTGCAATTCCGCGAGTGGCTGCAGAAGATGGCGGCTGGCCTCGGCGACGAAGACCAACAGCCCAAGCGTCAGCAGGAGGGCGAGCACGTCCCAACGCGTGATGCCACGCGCTTCGTGCTCGACGGAAATTGGGATAGTCCCGCGCATGGTTCGGCGTGCCGGCTATGTTACGCTTTTTTGTGACGCGGGACCGGTTTAGGACGGGTGCGTCCGCAGAACGACGCCCGTTCATGAGCACTGTCTGCCAGGTCGATGCCGCCCCGCAAGACGCTTAGAATGGCGGTCGGCCATCCGCAAGCGCAGCCTTACGGGAAGTTGCGCCCACCGCAGCAGCGGTATCATTGCCGGATCAGGCCCGGCAATTACCGGCACATTAATTTCTCACTCCAAAGATCGCGCTGCCCACGCGCACGTGAGTGGCACCGAGCGCGATCGCGGTGGTGAAATCCGCACTCATACCCATCGACAGGAGCTTCAGCTCGTTGCGCCTGGCGATCTTGGCGGTCAGCGCAAAATGCGGCCCCGGCGCTTCATTCAACGGCGGGATACACATCAGGCCGGATATTTTGAGCCCATATTTGTCATGGCATGCTGCGAGAAACGCATCGGCATCCTGCGGTAACACGCCGGCTTTTTGCGGCTCGGCCCCGGTATTGATCTCGACGAACAGAACCGGTTGACGTTGTTGCTTGCCGATTTCTTTCGCCAAAGCCTCACACAGGCTGGCGCGATCGACCGAATGAATGGCGTCGAACAGCGCCACAGCCTCTTTCGCTTTGTTCGATTGCAACGGTCCGATCAGGTGCAATTCGATGCCCGCGTGCCTTTCAAGGAGCGGCGGCCATTTCGCCTTCGCCTCCTGCACGCGATTTTCTCCGAACACGCGCTGGCCCGCGGCGATCACCGGTTCGATGGCGTCTGCACTAAAGGTCTTCGATACGGCAACCAACGTCACCTCCGCGGGATTGCGCTGCGCGTCGTGGCAAGCACGAGCGATCTCTGTTCGAACGTGTTCAAGACCCGTTAATGCGGTGATGCTGGCCATGCGCTGGCTATATCGCAACCCAAACGACACTTCAAATGAACGGCCGTCGACGATGCGGAATGATGTCGCTTCCGGCAATACCCGCGAGCGCCGCGCGATCAACCATTTCGAATATGCGGTCTTTCCAACGAACCGCCTTACTGACGAACAGGCGCTTAAGAGTCTTGTTAGTGTGCACTAGCGACATGCCGAGCGTGTCGGCAAGATGTTGCTGCGTGAAGGGAAACTGGATGGTTCCGTTTTTCACCATACCGGCCTCCTCAGCGCGGACGAACAAATGCAGCAGCAGATAAGCAGTTCGCTCGAGCGCGGTCCGGCGCCCGAGGCTGACCAGATGCTCATCGACGAGCTGTTCCTCGCGCGCGGCGAGCCAGGTGATGTCGAAAGCCAAGGACGGAAAGCGGCTGTACAGATCCCACAGTTTTGCGCGCGGAAAGACGCATAGCACCAGCGGAGTTAGTGCTTCCACCGAATGCTCCATCTCGTGCATCAAGGTCCCTTGCAGGCCAACCATATCGGCGGGCAACACATAATTGAGAATCTGCCGGCGGCCGTCATCGAGCATCTTGTAGCGAAAGGCCCAGCCAGTCAGCACGGTGTAAAGGTGCTCGCTGCGCGCACCTTCCTGCAAAAAGCTTGCGCCGGCATCGACGCGGAGCTCGTCGATCTTGAACTCTTTCACGAAGGCGAGTTCCTCAGCGTTGAATTCGCGCAAGCAAGAACGCTTGCGAAGCTGACACTGATCGCAAGGCGTTACGTGATTATTTGACCGATTATTTCCAACGATCATGCCAGCCCCGCTGGGATCCCCAATACCCACCCGATTGTCAGGAAGCGGCGCCCGCGCCGGAAGCAAAATAAATCGCCCGGTCTGTGTCTTTTTTAAATGCCGCTCACGTCAATTCATAAGACAAGAAAAAGTTCCATTGGCGTGTGGAGGGCAAGCGTTATGCTCTGTCGATCGGGCTTAAGTGGAAAACGCTGTCTGGTGCTGGACGATGAATTCCTGATCGCGCTCGATATCCAACAGATACTCGAGCGCGCAGGCGCGGCGCATGTGGTCTGCATCGCGAGCGTAGCCGAAGCACTCGACTTGCTCCGCCTGGAACCGGAATTCGATGTAGCCGTGCTCGATGTCAAACTAAGCGGTCCGGAACGCGACAGTCTTAGCGTTGCCGAAGCGCTCGCGGCAAAAGGCACCCCATTTGTTATTCTGACCGGCATGCGTGTGGACGATGTGCACGCGAAACAATTCCCGGAAGCACCGGTGATTGAAAAGCCCTACGATGCAACAGCACTACTGGATGCCGTTAACCGCGTGCTTGCGGCTCGGTGATGACGCACGGGGATCAATTCACAATCGGCTTCAAGCAGCCGTCTACCACTGTGTCGTGGCGTCTTTCGCTGACTTTTTCAGGCGCACCTTGTCGTCAATCCTGTCGACCCAATCGAGCGGGATAATGTGGTGCTGTCCTCCGGATTTGGAATCGCTTTTGGTCAGCACGATCTTGTCTGAATCCTTCGTGCAATCGACCGTCCCGACATGTGCACCATCGGAACCGCAGACCTCCATGTGCTCCTTGATCTGTTGAACCTGAACCATATCGCACCTCCTGTTTCACGAGGCTAACCTGCGCGGCCTGCGGCTGGTTCCTCCCGGCTTTTCAGGCGAATTGCCAAGCGGTTTGCCATGCGGCGGTTGACCCTACGGCCTCTTTCGTGTCTGTTCCGCGCGCCATAAAAAGACCCGCAAATGACCGCCAATTCGAGCAAAAATGAGCGTTACAATGCCCGCGAGGCCGAGGCCCGCTGGCAGAAGACCTGGGCCGAGCGCAGCATTTTCGCGACCAAAAACGACGACCCGAGACCAAAATATTACGTGCTCGAGATGTTCCCCTACCCGTCGGGGCGCATCCATATGGGCCACGTGCGCAACTACACCATGGGTGACGTGGTCGCGCGTTTCAAACGCGCCATGGGCAATGCCGTATTGCATCCGATGGGCTGGGACGCCTTCGGCATGCCGGCCGAGAACGCGGCAATCGACCGCAAGGTACATCCCAAAGCGTGGACCTACGACAACATCGCGGCGATGAAGAAGCAGCTCCAGTCGATGGGGCTGTCGCTCGACTGGGCGCGCGAAATCGCAACCTGCGACCCGGCTTATTACAAGCACCAGCAGAAAATGTTTCTCGACTTCCTCAAGGCGGGACTGGTCGAGCGCAAACAGTCGAAGGTGAACTGGGATCCGGTGGACCAGACCGTCCTTGCGAACGAGCAGGTGATCGATGGACGCGGCTGGCGCTCGGGCGCGGTGGTCGAACAGCGCGAATTGACGCAGTGGTTCTTCAAGATCAGCGACTACTCGGAAGATCTGCTTGAGGCGCTCGATACGCTCGACCGCTGGCCGGACAAGGTCCGCCTGATGCAGAAGAACTGGATCGGCCGCTCGGAAGGTCTGCTGTTGCGCTTTATGCTCGATACTGCGACGACCCCGAACAAGGAAAGTGAGCTGGAGATTTTCACCACGCGGCCCGACACTTTGTTTGGCGCCAAGTTCATGGCGATATCGCCTGATCACCCACTTGCGCAAGCCGCGGCGGCGAAAAATCCGAAACTCGCGGCTTTCATCGCCGAGTGCAAGAAGATGGGCACCGCTCAAGCGGAGATCGACACCGCGGAGAAGCTGGGTTTCGACACCGGCATCAAGGCGGTTCATCCATTCGATGCGAACTGGAAGCTGCCCGTATATGTCGCCAACTTCATATTGATGGACTACGGCACTGGCGCGATCTTCGGCTGCCCGGCGCACGACCAGCGCGACCTCGACTTCGTCAACAAGTATGGTCTTGGAAACACACCGGTGGTCTGCCCGCCGGGCCAGGATGCCAAAACCTTTGTCATCACTGATATTGCCTATGACGGCGATGGCCGCATGATCAATTCGCGCTTCCTTGACGGAATGACCATCGACGAAGCGAAAGAAGAAGTCGCCAGGCGATTGGAGAAGGAAACGCGCGGCAACCGTCCGGTGGCGCAGCGCCAGGTAAACTTCCGCCTGCGCGACTGGGGCATCTCGCGCCAACGCTATTGGGGCTGCCCGATCCCGATCATCCACTGCGAGAAATGCGGCACGGTGCCGGTGCCGGAAAAAGATTTGCCGGTGACGCTCCCGGAGGATGTGTCGTTCGACAAACCAGGTAATCCGCTCGATCGTCATCCGACTTGGAAGAACGTGAAGTGCCCGCAGTGCGCAGGGCCGGCGCGGCGCGAGACTGACACCATGGACACCTTCGTCGACTCGTCGTGGTACTTCGCGCGCTTCACCGATCCGTGGAATGAGACAGCGCCGACTACACCTAAGGCCGCCAACGAATGGCTGCCGGTCGATCAATATATCGGCGGCATCGAGCACGCGATTTTGCATCTCCTGTATTCGCGCTTCTTCACGCGCGCCATGCGCAAGACCGGGCACGTCGGCATGGACGAGCCGTTCGCAGGATTATTCACGCAAGGCATGGTGGTGCACGAAACCTATCGCACCAGGAACGGCGATTGGGTCGAGCCGGCCGACGTTGACCTAAAAATTGCAACTCTTCCATCTGCTTCTGATACTTTGCCCGATCGCTCGCAGTCTTTGCGCACGGCGTCGTCCAAACCCCCGAAGGCGACCTTGGAATCTTACTCGACTGAAATTCCCACGGCAGACACACAAGCGCAGCGTTCCGCAGCGCAAATTAGCACTCGACGCATTGCAACGTTAAAAAGTACGGGTGAGGAAATCGAAATCGGTTCGATCGAAAAGATGTCGAAGTCGAAGAAAAATACGGTCGATCCCGACGACATTATTGCCGCCTACGGCGCCGATACCGCGCGCTGGTTCATGCTTTCGGACTCGCCGCCCGACCGCGACGTGATCTGGACCGAGGAAGGCGTGCAGGGCGCCTGGCGCTTCGTCCAGCGGCTGTGGCGTCTGGTGGGCGAGATCGCCGATGTGCAGGCGTCGTCATCGCGGCCCGCGAGTTTCGGGGAGCCCGCGCTTAAGGTGCGCAAGGCAGCCCACCGCGCGCTGGCCCACGTGTCCGACGATATCGACAAACTTCGTTTCAATCGCTGCGTCGCCCACATCTACGAATTCGCCAATGCGCTCGGCGACGCCATCGGCGAAATCGAAAGTTCACCGGCCGGCGACCTTGCCTGGGCCTTGCGCGAAGCCGGCGATATTCTCGTACGGCTGTTTCACCCAATGATGCCGCATCTCGCCGAAGAATGCTGGGTAGCGCTCGGGCACAAGACCCTTGTGGCGACCGAGGCATGGCCGAATGTCGAGCCCGAACTGCTGGTTGAAAACACCATCACTTTGCCGGTTCAGATCAACGGCAAGAAACGCGCCGAGGTAACGGTTAAACGCGATGCCACGAACGCCGAGATAGAGGCTGCCGTTTTGGCCCTCGATGAGGTAAAAAAGGCGCTGGGCGGCAAAAGCCCGAAAAAGGTCATTGTCGTCCCGCAAAGGATCGTCAATGTCGTGGTCTGATACTCCCCGGTTTGCGAGGTTTTTCGCTGCCTTGGCGCTGGCCGGCCTAACCGCGGGCTGCTTCCAGCCGCTTTACGCCGAGCATCCGACGCCGGTCGGCAGCGCTGGCCTCACGGGGCAGTTGAGCGCCGTTGATGTTGCCCCGATCGATACCCCGAGCGGCAGCAGGACCGCCCGCGTCAGCGTCGGCGTACGCAATGAGCTCATATACGATCTTACCGGCGGCAGCGGCGGCATCTCCCCGACACACCGTCTGGACGTCAAGCTCACCGCCACCCAGCTTCAAGTGATCGTCGACATCAACACGGCGCGGCCGGACATCGAGAACTACGGTATCGACGCGACCTATACGCTGACCGAGCTCGCGACAGGAAAGACTGTCGTCAGGGGACAGACCTTCTCTCGCGTGTCCTATAACATTCCCGGTCAGCAGCAACGCTTTGCCGGCGACCGCGGTCTCCGTGACGCCGAGAACCGTGCGGCCAAGGTCATCGCAGAAAACATTCGTTCGCGCCTCGCCTCGTATTTCGTGGCGGGGACGTGAGGCATTCTCGCGTTTACCTCTCGGTTGTCGTCCCCGCCCTCGCTGACGCTCGGCCGGGACGACAGCGGAAAAATTGCCATGACTGCCATCAAAGCCGCCGACGTCGACCGTTTCATCGCGAAGCCTGATCCTGCACAACCAATCATGCTGGTGTTCGGGCCCGACGCCGGTCTGGTGCGTGAACGTGTCGATGCGCTGGTGCGAGCGTCGGTCGACGACCCTAACGACCCATTCACGCTGGCGCGAATTGAAGGCGATGAACTCGCAGGAAATCCAGCGCGGCTGGTGGAGGAAGCGCACACGGTGCCATTGTTCGGCGGCCGTCGGGCCGTGCTGGTGAAGGCAGGCGCGCGCAACATCGCCTCCGCGGTCGAAACTGTTATCGCGTCGCCGTCGAACGAATGCCGCGTTATTATCGAGGCCGGCGATCTGCGCAAAAACGCGCCGCTGCGCGCACTTTGCGAGAAGGCAAAGGTCGCTGCCGCATTGCCTTGCTACGCCGACAACGAACGCGCGCTAGCGCAACTGATCGATGAGGAAATGCGCGCGGTCAGCCTCACTATCGCACCGGAAGCGCGCGCCGCGTTAGTTGGTTTGCTCGGGGGAGACCGAATAGCGTCACGCAACGAAATTCGAAAACTTGCGCTTTATGCAAAAGGACAAAAGAGCGTCGAGCTTGCCGACGTCATGGCGGTCGTAGCGGATGCCTCCGAGATGGCGCTCGACGGCGTGATCGACGCTGCTTTCGCTGGGCAGACCGCAGAAGTCGATAGCGAATTCAGCAAGGCGCGCGCCAGCGGCTCTTCACCTGCGGCGATCGTCTCGGCGGCAATCCGCCAGGTTGCCAGTCTGCACAAAATGAAGCTTGCGATTGAAGGCGGCGATTCAATTGAGTTCGCCATGAAGCGCGCTGCGCCCCCGGTGCATTTCAGCCGCGAACGCCAGGTTGGCGAAGCGCTGCGCACATGGACCCCGGCGCGCCTGCTGCGTGCCATGGAACAATTGGCCGAGGCCTCACTCGAGATGCGCCGCAATGCGCCAATAGCGGAAGCAATCGCGCAACGTATCCTGCTGTCGCTGGCGGTAAACGCACGTAAAAAGGCCTAAACCGGCCCGCGGCGCCTGCTGCTTTAATCGAATTACCTGCACGATACTAATCCGAACCAAGCTCTTTAGAACTGATCAATGCTTTTCCGTTAAGCATTTCAAAATGAATGCGGCCAGCGATCTAACAGGCGGTGCCCGAAAAATGCAGGCCGTCGAGGCCCGCCGTGACTTGCGTCGATCGCAGGAGACGCGCACCAGCTTCTGGCGCGCGGCAATCGTGTCGTCCTTCTTTATCGTCGTGATCGGAGCGAGTCTTTTTCTCGGCGCGGTGATGGTCATCGGGACATTTCGCGGTCAGGGAAACGAACTGACCGCCGACGGACGGACCACCCGCATCGCCCGTGCACTGCGCGACGGCACCCTTTGCCACTACATTGTCATCGACAACCGGACTGAGCAGGCCGTAGAAGACCGAATCGGCCGTTGCGACGAGCGCAAGCCCAAGCCCAAGCAAGAAACCATCCCGGCTTTCAGCTGGGGCGGCAGATAGCTGTCGCTTTGCGAGCGCGCGCGGCTTTACAGATTTAGCTGGTAGCTGTGCGGCACCCAACGGTAGCCGCCCTGCCCTTTCTCGATGTGGCCGATGCCGGGGAATGGCATGTGGAAACTCGCGACGAAAAGCTTGTCGGTTGCAAGCATGTCAAGGATCCGCTTGCGCGTGGCAACCGCTTTGTCTTTGTCGTCGTCCATTTCAAAATGCCACTCCGGCCGCTGCACAGCCATCACATATTGGGTGCAGGTATCTGCGGTGATCATGAAGCGCTTGCCGTCGCTCTCGATATGAAACGCCATCAGGCCGGGTGAGTGCCCGGCGGCGTCGACCGCAGTGATACCCGGCACCACTTCATCGCCTGGCTTCAAGAATGTCGAACGATCGGCCAGTGGCACGCAGATCTTCACGAACAGCTCACGATTGAACTTGCGCGCCTCGCGCACGTTTTCGCCGCGCTTCCAGAAGTCGAACTCGGCCGCACCGAACACATAGCGCGCGTTCGGGAAAACCGGCTTTCCGCCTTCGGTCAGCCCTCCGATATGATCGGGATGCCCATGCGTCATTACAATGACGTCGATATCCTCCGGCCTGTAGCCAGCTTGCGCCAGCCGCGCCGCTGTATTCCCCGGCGGCAGCCGCTTGCTGAGCTGCTCGTATTCGCGCGGCAGCGCGCCATTGCCAGTGTCGAACAGCACAAGCTGCTTGCCGGTGTTCACCAGCGTCGGGATGTTTGGGTGCTCAAAACGTTGTGTATCGATGTTGTTGGCGCGGGCGAGCGCATGGACCTCATCGGCCGAGGCATTGGCACCGTAATGCGGATGCAATCCCTCGCGGATTGCCTTGGCATCCAGCACCGTGGCGACCTCGAAGCTGCCAAGCTTGAAGCGATAGATCGTCGGCTGCAATTCGCCTTGTAGTGATGCGGCCACTTCTGGTCCTCCCCGATTGTTGGCGCCGGCGGGAATGCTTAGCAGCTTGGACCAGAGGCGATCCAGCGGAGAAAACGAAGTCCATCGCATCCGTCGGGACCCACCTTCCGGTTGGGGCACCTTCGCTCTATGCTTGCACTCGAAAGTATTGCGAACCTTGGGGATCAATCTATGGCTCGGAAAAAGCGCAAGTCGTCCGCTGGCAAGCGAAAGAAGAAATCCAGGTCTGTGACCAGAAAGAAGTCCCCGGCACCCGCCAGAAAACGAAAACTACGCAAGCGGCGGCCGAAGACACTCGGCGACAAGGTCTCGAGCGCATACCACACGGTGGTTGACACCATCAAAGGCACGGACGAACTGCGTAATAAGATGGAACCTCCGGCAACTTCCGAAACGGAATAGACCGGCGTATTCACCGGCCGGATGCTTGGAGGGATAGCAACCGCAACGACGGATTGGCCGGTTGAACCCGTGCCGCCGAAGTGCCGCACGGATGCCACAGCCGCGTAAATACTTGCCAAAACAAGATTTTGATCTAGCGCAACGCCAATGATCGCGGCCTGTGCGAGAAAAGCGCCGCTGTAACCTCACGATGGAGGGCGCTATGCCCGACCGCGATTCTCATCAGCCAAATTATCCCACGGTCGAATTCGTGGTGAATGCTATTTCCGGCTGGGTCAACAAGTATCGCCATATACACGGCGTGAGCAACGAACTCGGACAATGCAGTCCGGAAGATGTGATGAGAATCGCCACCGACCTCGGCGTACCAGCGGGCGAATTGCGTGCGCTGGCGGCTCAGGGGCCCGGCGCCGCCGATCTGCTGGAAAAAATGCTGATTGAGCTGTCCGTCGATCCGGCGCTCCTGGCCAAGACAAACCCTGCTGTCATGCGCGACTTGCAACGGCTATGTGTCGTTTGCAGCCAGAAGCAACGCTGCCAGCACGAGCTGGCTGAAGGCACTGCGGCCGAGCATTTCCGCGAGTTTTGTCCCAATGCCTTCACGCTGGACGCGCTATTTCGGCAGAAAGCGCTCTCATCCCGGCACTGACAAATCGATATCGCCATTTGCAGTCTTGGCTATTGGCCGTCAGAACGGCCGTCGAGAACTTGCCGGATTTTCCGGGCCAGGACGCGCTCAATCAGCGGTTTGGGGATGAGTTCGGTGCCGGCATCCAAACGGCCATGATGAACGATCGCGTTTCGCGAGTAGCCGGTCATAAAAATAATTTTTGTGCCGGGACGGCGACTCTCTACTTCGTTGGCAAGCTCGCGGCCGTTCTTGCCGGGAAGAACGACATCCGTCAGCAATAAGTCGAATTTCTTATCAGCGTCGAGCAGGCGGAGGGCGGTCGCCGAGTCTTTGGCCTCGATGATCTGATAGTTCAGATCTCTCAGAATCTCGGCTGCATATTGGCGAACGCCGTCATCGTCCTCGACGATCAGAATCGTTTCACCGCGGCCATGATCGGAGCTCTCATGATCGTCCGCGGAAATAGGCGCTTCATTGCCGTCGCGTCGAGGCAGATACAGCTTGATCGTGGTGCCCTCGCCGGGCTCGCTGTAGATTTTTATGTGTCCTTCGGACTGCTTCATGAAGCCATAGACCTGGCTCAGGCCAAGGCCGGTACCTTTTCCGGCCTCCTTCGTGGTGAAAAACGGTTCAAATGCGTGATCGATTGTTTCGGCGGACATTCCGGCTCCGCTGTCGGTGACCGCAATAAGGATGTACTGGCCGGGAGTAACGCCGTCGTGTTGACGGCAATACTCATCATCAAGATAGGCGTTGCTCGTTTCGATCGTCAGTTTTCCGCCTTCCGGCATCGCATCGCGCGCGTTCAGCGCCAGATTGAGCAAAGTCGATTCCAGCTCTGAAGCATCGACTTCGACTTTCCAAAGGCCGGCGCCGCCGATCGTTTCGAGTTCGATATTTTCGCCGAGCGTGCGGGCCAGAAGATCGGAAATGGATACAAGCAGCTTGTTGGCGTCGAGCACTCTTGGATTGAGCGGCTGGCGGCGCGAAAAAGCGAGTAAGCGTTGGGTCAATTGCGCGGCGCGCTCCGCGCCGACCAGCGCATTGTTGAGAGCGCGTTCTGCACGCGCCTCGACCACGCCACGTTTTGCGATCCCGAGATTGCCGATGATAATGGTGAGGAGATTGTTGAAGTCGTGCGCCACGCCGCCCGTCAACTGCCCGACGGCTTCCATCTTCTGCGATTGACGGAGGGCCTGCTCCGCCAGGTCGCGACGCTCAGCCTCCGCATAGAAGGCCTGAGTTCGCCGCTTGGTCAACAAGACGAGAATGAAAAGAAACATTGTAGCCGGAATGCCGAAAATCAAATGACTGGCCATTGTTTGCATCCAGCCGGCCAATATCGTGCGGGTTTCCAGTCCGTCGGAAACATACAAATTGGCATACCCGAGCTTGCGATAGGCGATCCGCCGCTGAGCGCCATCGACCGAATTGTTGCTCGTAACGATGCCGCCCTCGGGGCGACTGGTAACGCTGCGCATGAACCCGCTATTGGGCCCAAAATGCGTGACGCCTCCCGGCGCGGCGGGATGACGGGCGAGAATTACGCCATCGCTTCGTGCGAGCGCGAAACTGGCGCTCGTATCCTGGGCCAGCTGATCATAGAACTCCGTAAAGACCTTCGGTACGACCGAAACCATAATGACGCCCGTGAATTCGCCCTTGCTGGCAGGGCGCCGGCGGCTGACGCCGAAAAAGGGTTCTTTTCTTACCCGCGGCTGCAATATCTGACCGACGTAAGTGCCCACGTCACGATCCACCTGGGCGAGAAAATAGTCGCGGTCGGCCACGCCGGCGTCACTGGGAATCGGGAAAATCGCCGATGAAACGAGCGTGTGTCCACTTTTGTCGATAACCAAAATTCCGTCGACGGCGTTCAGCGCTTTTTCAAGTTTGCTCAACTGGAAATGCAGCGCTTGGGCGGAAGCCTTGATTTGCTCGTCGCTGAGATCGCCGAGGATGGCGTCGACACCGGCGAAGGTCAGATCGACCGACTGAAAGACCTTTGATGCTTGTTCGGAGAGAATGTTCAGGGATGCAGCTAGCTGTTCGTCCGCGCGGACGAAGGCATTCTGATAGTTGAGCCAGCCGGCATACAGAAAAAACGCCGCGGGGAAAAAGATTGATGCCACCAGCATCGTCTTGAGGAGGCGTAGGGCGGCATCTCGGCGCGCGCGCATTCGGCAAAACTCATCAAGCGGACCCCGGAATGTATTCGGGATACGCCCGTCTGCAAAGAAAAAAGGCCTAATATCGCGCCCGGTTGTAGCCGCACATACCGCGATAGCTGCCCGGTTCCTGGGCAGCCCGGCATCGCTGTCGCCGCTACCTCGTAAGCGGCCAAGATTGCTCGCTCGATAAGCCTGCGACACGGATTGGGCAGCCGTTAACGCGTCCGGTAATGGCAGGCAAAAACTGAAATTGCGCGCCGTTTCCGGTGTCGACAGACGTTAGGAGTGCCGCGCCGCGCGCTTAACGTTACTTGGTCACCATTCTTGGTCACGTTACTTCGCGATTCAAATCGCCGTGCCGAACTGCGCCCACTACAGACATGACGCCTTACGCGGTTGCGCTGCATTTTAAAAAAAGCGCGCCGCGGGATTCAGCGCTGTACGAAAGGCAGTACCGCGCGATCGTCTGGAGGACTCGATGAGTAAGTTTGTGTACGCGGCTGTGATCGCCGCGTTTGCGTTCACGGCAACAATTCCCGCGGCATCCGCCGCCGCGGCGCCGCCGCCACCGCCGGTGGTCCCTGGCACCACCGCCAGTACGGCGGGTGCCTGGGCTACCGGTGGTTTCCTCGGTGTCGTTGCCGCGCTGGATATTTATGATTTCGTTCGCCGGACGACCTGCAGCGGCGATTTCCTGGGTCTCGGCGGCCCCGGCTTCGGCGAGCCGCTCAAGGTGGGCATGAACGTTATGACCCCGCAGTGCCCGGTCGTTCAGAAGACCAAGAGCAAGAAGCACTAAGTCTTACGCGACAATCGAAGTTGATTGTACATCAGAGAGACCGCCGAAAGGCGGTCTTTCATTTTTTCGGGCGGCAAATAGCATATTGCTGCACTTGCACGGCGAACGAATGCCGACGCCATAATCCGGCATTTACATAAAACTCTATGAGTTATTTCACGATGCATTTTACGCGGGTTTTAGCAGCCATCGGTACAACATTACTTCTCGAAAGTAATTCAATTGCCGATGGTGTTGATGTCCCCGCGAGCGTCATCTCCCAAGTGCAATCCGAAATCCGGAACACTGCGCGCACTTCGCGACCGGGCGACGATTACGTTCGCACTCGCGCTTGCATTTCTGGTCGGCATGATTTGGGACGGAATCGAAAGCAATTATGCTGCTTGGATCACAGCAGCGATTCAATCAAGCCCTGACTCCAACGTTGTCGTGTTGTCATTCGCAGCAGCCAGTTTTCTGGAAGACACCGACATCGACTCAACATTGCCGGATGAAATCGCCAGTCAGTCAGATCGTCGTGAAACATGCGACGCTATGGACATGGTGGCTTTGGCGCGTCTGGATCTGCCGACGGACGACAATGAGTTGATGCCACCACCAGTATCTCCGCCGATACACAATGAAATTTTTGAGATGATACGCAGTGCGTCTGCAGGTATGAACAATAGAGGCGTGGATCTGGTTTCGTTTGCACGTCAAAAGGTACTGCCGAAGTTTGCTTCCGCGTATCGCTCGGTTCTAAAGCTGGCTGCATTGATGGAGCTGCCGCGCGTACAGGACGACGCAACGCTCGCGCGTTCAAGAATCATCGGCACAGTTTCGACATATAATCCCTATCGAGCAGGCAAAGAGGAAGGTGGCGCAGAGACCGCTTCCGGAGAGTTTTATGATCCAGCTGCCTGGACCGCGGCAATCCAGACCGATTTGCGCAATCAGTTTGGCGGCGTCCGCTATGGCAAACTCTACCAGCCCACATTCGCGCTCGTTGAAAGCGGCGAAAAACAGGTCATCGTCAAAATCAATGACGTCGGACGGCTAAGGCCGGGCCGCGTGCTCGATCTTAATGAGCGTACCATGCGTTATTTCGATCCGTTCCTGACTCGAGGCATAATCGATGACGTCAGGATCACGCTTTTACCGGGTGAAGACTGGACGCCCGGACCGGTCGGCGAAGCATACGCGATCGAGTTTGCTGTCGCACAGCGGCCCTACGCATTGGCGCCGGCCGAATCAATCGTCTCCGACAATTGGGAACCCGAGCCTGAGTTCGCCCGGCCGGTGAGTGTTCATCTTCCCGCTTCGATTGTGAGTGGCGATGTTCGTGCGGAAGTTATTCCAAGCAAGGGCGGATGAAGACCTGGCGCAACGCGCCAGATATCGCACTCAGCGTGACATGCTCACGCCCGTCACAGATGAAACAAAGTCTCGATCCCACGGCGGCTCAGGTGCAAAGCGTGTCGCAATAAAGTCGATGAACGCCCGTACTTTTGCGGCCGGATGACGATCCGGCAGGAAAACGGCATAGATTCCCCCAAATTCGACGGTAGGCTGATCCAGCTTCAGGGGAACCAGGGTGCCCGCGCGTATGTCGTCAGCGACGACGAAAGTTGGCTGGTAGATGAGACCCTGCCCCTCGATCGACGCAGCGCGTAAGGCATCGCCGTTGTTCGCACGAAGATTGCCCGACACCGGAACGCTGACCTCCCCCCGCGCACCAAATGTCCACCGGTCGACACCAGTCAGGCGCGAAAGCGTATATCCAAGACAATTGTGAGACGCCAAATTCGTAACCGTGCGCGGTTCGCCGCGCGTCTTGAGATAAGATGGCGCCGCGCACACGACGGTGCGGCAGGGAGCGATCCGCCGGGCGATCAGGCTCGAATCGCTGAGACTGCCGATACGGATAGCAAGATCCCAGCCTTCTTCGGCAAGATCGACCAACCGGTCATTGAGGCCAAGCTCAACGGTCACAAGCGGGTAGCGCTGCGCGAACTCCGCCAGCAGAGGGGCCACCTGCCGCTCGCCGAACGCGACCGGAGCGTTGAGCCGCAGCAACCCCCTTGGTTCGACCCGATCCGCGGCGACCGCAGCATCCGCTGCGTCAATTTCTGAAAGGATACGTTCGGACGCCTCGAGGTAATTGCGGCCCGCTTCTGTAATCGAGAGGCGGCGCGTGCTGCGGTGAAAGAGTTTTACCCCCAATCGCGCTTCAAGGGCGGCGATGTGCTTCGTGACCATCGTCTGGGACATGCCGATGGCCCGGCCAGCCGCAGAAAAGCTGCCGGCGCCGGCGACTCTTACGAATACTTCCAAGCCAGTCAGACGGTCCAGAATAGATCAATCTCACTCTAATAGTGTGAACTGAAATTCCATTTTTGGATATTATCACACCTTTAGGAATAGACCATATTCAGGCGGGCAAAACAATAGGAGTTACCCCATGATCGATACCAGAACAGCCCCCTATGCCGCGTTGTTGCTGCGCGTCAGTCTCGGGGCCCTCTTTCTCGCGCACGCCAGCCTGAAGTTTTTCGTCTTCACCCCAACCGGAACGGCGCAGTTTTTCGGCAGCGTTGGCCTGCCGCCCGCGCTCGCCTATGTCACCATCGCTGCTGAATTTCTTGCCGGCGTTGCACTGGTCCTCGGCCTTTGGACTCGCGTCGTCGCAATCGCCGCCGCGCCAATTCTCCTGGGAGCCATTTTCACAGTGCATGGCTCGGCCGGCTTCTTTTTCGACAATGTGCACGGCGGCTGGGAATATCCGGCGTTCTGGACCATCGCGTTGATCGTGCAGGCCCTGCTTGGCGACGGCATCTATGCGCTAGGCACGACGCGCGCTGATGCCACCGTCGGCAAATTCACCGGCGCATATTCCCGTTAAGCAAGGCAGCAGGGCCGACACATCGGCCCTGCACCGCCGGAGGACGTTCGATGACAATGCCAAGCCTGTTCCTGTCACACGGCGCGCCGACTTTGCCGCTCACCGATACTCCCGCACGCGCATTCTTGACCCAACTCGGCCGCAAACTCGAACGGCCGAAGGCCATTCTCGTCGTCTCGGCACACTGGGAGACAGCGGTGCCGACCGTCAGTGCGGTGGATCGGAATGAAACAATTCACGATTTTAGAGGATTTCCGCGGGCGCTCTACGAGATGCGTTACCCGGCGCCCGGTTCGCCTCTCTTTGCCGCGAGTGTCTCGGAAAAACTGCGGGCAGCCGGATTCGACTGTCGAATTGATCAGCGCCGCGGCTTGGACCATGGCGCCTGGGTGCCACTATTATTGATGTATCCGCAGGCCGATATTCCAGTACAGCAACTGTCAGTGCAGCCACGTCTGGGGCCCCTGCATCATTTACATGTTGGACAGGCTTTGGCACCGCTGCGGCAAGAAGGTGTACTGATCATAGGTAGCGGCAGCTTTACGCACGATCTATCGGAATTTCGCGGGCACGGACAGAACGATCCAGCCCCAGATTGGGTCAACAGTTTTGCCGACTGGTTCCATACAGCGCTGACAAATTGCCAAGCCGGGGATCTGCTTGACTACCGGCGTCGCGCGCCCTTCGCAACGAAGAACCACCCAACCGAAGAGCATCTCTTGCCGTTATACGTCGCGCTGGGTGCGGCGGGCTCTAACGCGCATGCTGAGCGTCTTCACGCCAGCTCAACCTACAGCGTTCTACGCATGGACGTGTATGCCTTCCAGGGCCAAAACGGCCCTTTGCAAACCACCACATCGGAAGAAAAAGCTGTCGTAACGTGATTCGGCTTTGCCGCGTTGGCAGGCCTAGCGATTAGCCGCCGAGTTTCCTCAGCACCACGTCGAGCTGCTCCAGATCCCGGTATTTGATCCGCAGCGTACCGCCCTCACCACGATGGTCGACGCTGACCTCTAATCCGAGTGCGTCGGACAGACGTTTTTCCAGCGCACGCGTGTCAGCGTCCTTCGCGCCACTGGCGTAGCCCTTCGCCTCGCGCCGCACCTCGCGCGTCTGGGCGGCGCCGTCCTTGCGCATCTCCACTTCGAGCTGGCGCACGCTCAAGCCTTTATCGATGATCTCATCCGCAATCTGTTCGGCATTCGGCTGGCCAATCAACAAACGCGCGTGGCCAGCGGAAATTTTGCCCGAGCGCACCAACTGCTTGACCGGCTCGGATAACTTGAGCAACCGGATCGTATTCGCGACATGCGGCCGGCTCTTGCCGACGATCTGGGCGACGTCATCTTGCGTGCGGTTGAAATCATCCATTAGCGCAAGATATCCGCTCGCCTCTTCGATCGGATTGAGATCGGCGCGCTGTACGTTCTCGATGATCGCGTATTCGAGCGCCTGCGCATCGTTTGCTTCCACGACCGCGATCGGCACGTCATGTAACCCCGCGCGCTGTGCGGCACGCCATCTCCGCTCACCGGCAATAATTTCAAAGGTGTCGCCTTGCAGTGCGCGCACCACAATCGGCTGGATAATGCCGCGCTCGCGGATCGATCCGGCAAGCTCGTCAAGTTCGTTATCCGTGAACAGACGGCGTGGATTGCGCGGATTAGGCCGCAGATTTTCGACAGGCGCCCGGCGCGGCTTGCGTCCGCTGTCAGCAACAGACGTTTCATCGCCAACGTCGCCGATCAGTGCGGCCAAGCCGCGTCCCAATCGCGAATGATCCGCCATTGCCGCTGCTCCTGGACCCCGTGCCACGCTATGCCTTTCCGTATTCTCTGCCTATCGCTGCCAGTCTGAGTATGCCCGTGCGAGAGCACTCACACGCCATTATCCAGCTTTCAATGCTTTCTCGCGCTGGATGATTTCAGTGGCGAGCCTCAGATAAGCTTCACTGCCCACGCATTTGAGGTCATAGACCAGCACGGGCTTGCCATAGGACGGCGCTTCCGAGATACGAACATTGCGCGGAATTATCGTCTCGTACACCTTGCTGCCCATGAATTGGCGCACGTCGGCAACAACCTGATTGGAGAGATTGTTGCGCGAGTCATACATCGTCAGCACGATGCCATGGATCGACAACGTGGGGTTAAGCGTGGTCTTGACCTGCTCGACCGTTTTCAAAAGTTGCGACAGTCCTTCGAGCGCGAAGAATTCGCATTGCAGCGGAACGAGAATTGAATCGGCCGCAGCCATCGCGTTGACAGTAAGCAGGTTGAGCGACGGCGGGCAGTCGACCAGCACATATGTAAAATCATAAGTGCGCGTACCGCTGTTGAGCGCGCGCAGCGCGTTTCGCAGACGGAAGGCGCGGTCGCGTTGTTGACCGATCTCGAGCTCGAGGCCGGAGAGATCAAGCGTCGAAGGCGCAATGTAAAGTTGCGGTACTGCTGTCTGCAATACGGCGTCACGCATCGGCGCCGCGCCGGTGAGAACATCGTAAGTCGACGTGCGGCGCGATCTGCGTTCGATGCCGAGGCCGGTCGAAGCATTGCCCTGCGGATCGAGATCGACGATCAGCACGTGCTCGCCAATAGCGGCGAGCGCGGTGCCAAGATTGATCGCCGTCGTGGTCTTGCCGACCCCGCCCTTCTGATTCGCGACCGCCAGCACCCTCGGGCGAGCGGCATCAGGCTTTACAGCCAGCTTGCCGAACGGGACGACCTGAGGGTCGCCGGACGGGTCAGGGCTCGGGGTATCGGTCATGGTCAGCATTCCATCGGTTTGGCCGGTTGCCCGGAGGGGCCCCGCGACCTGAGTCGTCCTTAAAGCGCCACTTAAGCGCCTTGGAGGCGCTTAAGGCTGCGAATCATCACGATTGAGCCTTCGGGACTGGTCTTGCTGGGCACTTTTGCAGCGTCAAGTCTCCAATATTTAGCGGCATCGGTCAATTCAGCATCTACATCTTGACCCTTGGGGAATAGGGCGATCGCGCCGCGGCTGATAAAAGGAAACGCCTGATCGCACAAGGTTTTCAATGGGGCCAAGGCGCGGGCGGTTACGACGTGCACGGTTTCTGCACAGCTTTCCCCAAATTTCTCCACCCGCTCCTGGTGGATCACGGCCGGCGCTCCGGTCGCCCTCGCCGCCTCCCGCAGAAAAGCGGCTTTTTTTCCATTACTTTCAATGAGATGAACCTTAGCACCAGGCTCGTCAGCGAGCGCGCAGGCAATCGGTACGCCTGGGAATCCGCCGCCGGAGCCAAAATCGACCCAAACCTTCGCCTGCGGCGCCAACACCAAGAGCTGGAGCGAATCGGCGATGTGGCGCGTCCACAATTCGGGAATCGTTGAAGGCGCGACCAGGTTCAGCTTGCTCTGCCAGAGCAGCAGCACGTCTACGAACCTGTCGAGCCGTGTTTCCGTTTCACGTGAAACAGGAAAGAGCGCGAGTGCGTGCACCTTGTCCGACCCGAGATCGAGAGGCCCCTGCCCGCTTTTGCTCACGCTGACTTCGCGGAATTTTTTTTGCCGCGTCGAACATGGGCGACCAGCAATGTCAGCGCTGCCGGCGTAACACCATCAATGCGGCTCGCATGTCCAATGGTGCGCGGACGGCCTGTTTGCAATTTTTGTTTCATCTCGTTCGACAAACCTGGGAGCGCCGCGTAGTCGAAGTCTTCCGGCAACTCAAAACTTTCGTCACGTCGATATGCCGCGATGTCAGCTGCCTGGCGCGAAAGATAGACATCGTACTTTGCATCGATCTCGATCTGCTCGGCGATCTTTGGCGCGAGTTCTCCGAAGCCTGGCCAGATCTTTGCGAGATCGGAAATCGTCACGTACGGATACGACAGTAACTCGAATGCGGTGCGTCGCTGTCCGTCTTTATTGAGATACAATCCGTGACGCTCAGCTTCTTTCGGCGTGAGCGAAACTGTTTTCGCAAACTCGCGCGCGTCTTTCAGTGCTGCTGATTTTTCCTGATGCATGCGCGCGCGTGTCGTGCCAATGCATCCGATAACAATTCCCTTGTCAGTCAAACGTTGATCGGCATTATCGGCGCGCAGCTGCAAACGATATTCTGCGCGCGACGTAAACATCCGATATGGCTCGGTGACACCGCGCGTGACGAGATCGTCGATCATGACACCCAGGTAAGCTTGCGCGCGATCGATGATAATTTCGTCGCTCTCACCCGCCAAAGCTGCGGCGTTAAGACCTGCAAGAAGTCCTTGTGCCGCAGCCTCTTCATAGCCTGTCGTGCCGTTGATCTGTCCTGCTAGAAACAATCCGCGCAAGCGTTTCGTTTGCAGTGTTGGCGCGAGCTCGCGTGGATCGACGTAATCATATTCGATCGCATAGCCTGGACGGATGAATTGCGTATTCTGCAATCCCGGAATTGTCGCGACTAGCGCGCGCTGAACTTCTTCCGGCAGCGATGTAGAAATTCCATTCGGATAGACTGTGTGATCGTCGAGCCCTTCCGGCTCCAGAAAAATCTGATGTCCGTCGCGTTCACCGAACTTCACGATCTTGTCTTCGATCGACGGACAATAACGCGGGCCGCGACTCGCGATTTGTCCTGAATACATCGGCGAACGATGTACGTTGTCACGAATGATCTTGTGTGTCGCCTCGACGGTGCGCGTGATGCCGCATTTGATTTGCGGATTTTCAATGCGCGTTGTCAGAATTGAAAATGGCTCGGGCGGATCGTCACCGGGCTGCATCTCGAGCGCCGACCAGTCGATTGTACGGCCATCGAGCCGCGGCGGCGTTCCAGTCTTCAAGCGGCCGAGCACGAAGCCGTGGTTTTCGAGGGTGCGCGAAAGTCCGACCGCCGGCGCTTCTCCAACTCGGCCCGCCGGAATTTGTTTTTCGCCGATATGAATGAGGCCGCGCAAAAATGTGCCGGTCGTCAGAACGACGGCACCGGCGGATATTTCGCGGCCATCGGCGAATTTGACGCCGCATACGCGTCCGCGCTGGATCACGAGGTCGTCCGCCTCAGCTTCGATCACTTTGAGAGCGGGCGTTTCGCCAATCGCGGCCTGCATTGCCGCCGAATAAAGCTTGCGGTCAGCCTGGGCCCGAGGACCGCGCACTGCAGGGCCTTTTCGGCGGTTGAGAACCCGAAATTGAATACCGCCGAGGTCGGCGGCCCGTCCCATAAGGCCATCCAATGCATCGATTTCCCGCACCAGATGGCCTTTTCCGAGCCCGCCAATGGCCGGATTGCAGGACATCGCGCCGATCGTGCCGAAACGGTGCGTGACGAGAGCCGTTTTCGCCCCCATGCGAGCAGCAGCCGCAGCGGCCTCACAGCCCGCGTGGCCGCCGCCAATCACAACGACGTCGAATTGATCAGACATTAAAACCCTCGAATGCCGCGTTGTAGCGGAGGCCCGGGGAGGGGTCAAAAACATTGGTTTTTTCGAAAATTGTTTCACGTGAAACACTCGGTACGTCGGTAATTAGGTACTCCTATCGCTGATATTCCGGCCTTGCGCGCGCATATTCCGCGCAGCCGCGCCATCAGTCTTTTGACGGGGCCGAGGACATAAAGCGGGTAACTGCGCTACTTACCGATACAGAAATCGCGGAAAATTACGTCCAGAACGTCCTCCACGTCGACGCGGCCGGTGAGGCGTCCTAGCGCCCGCGCAGCGATTCTCAGCTCCTCCGCCACCAAATCCTCTCGGGTGGCCAAATCGCCGGCCAAGGCCCGTCGGAGGGCTGCCAGCGTGTCTTCCAGGGCGCGGCGATGCCGCTCTCGGGTCACAAGCGCCGATTCGGCACCCGCCAAAAACTGCTCGGCGTAATGGCCTAGCTTGGCTATGAGCCTTTCTAAGCCCTGGGTGGTTGCAGCCGAAACATTGAATAACTGTTCATTTAGTATGAACTCGTGTTCATTTCTTTTTGTTAGCCCTTTGTTTACTATGTATCTTAATGTTTCATTAAACTGATTTTTTGGTTCATTTCTTCCGATACCTCGGTTACTACATTCACTGCTTGAACTGTCATGAATCAGGTCGATTTTGTTACGGACAACCCAGATTGGTGGCAGAATCGAGCCAGTTTCCGCACTTGGGACAGCCTCTTTAAAATCACTCGCGTCGACAACCCACAGCACTAAATCGGCCCCCGCTGCGCGTTCGCGGGCGCGGCGTATACCTTCGATTTCAACGGGGTCGTCGGC
The DNA here is from genome assembly GCA_963762485.1 of uncultured Pseudomonadota bacterium. Classification (GTDB taxonomy): domain Bacteria; phylum Pseudomonadota; class Alphaproteobacteria; order Rhizobiales; family Xanthobacteraceae; genus Pseudolabrys. Next base: position 358,020 of record CAVXLE010000006.1, read on the forward strand.
CTCGCGAATACCCGCCGTATCAAGCAGCGTCACCGGCAATCCACCGAGATCGAGATGCACTTCGATGACATCGCGGGTAGTACCGGCATACGGTGAAACGATCGCGGCTTCGCGCTTCGCGATCCGATTAAGCAGCGTCGACTTTCCGGCATTTGGTGGGCCCGCAATGGCGACTACCAGCCCTTCGCGTAGTCGCTCGCCGCGGCCTCCGTCCGCCAAGGCAGATGCAATTTCACCTTCAAGCGCGCGCACGATCTGCAACGCCGGCGCTACAAGATCTTCCGGCACATCGGCCTCGTCGGAAAAATCGATGCGCGCTTCGACCAGCGCCAGCGCCTGAATAAGCTGCGAACGCCAGTTTTCAACACGGTTGGCGATCGCGCCTGTCATTTGCCGGAAGGCCTGACGGCGCTGGCCTTCTGTCTCCGCCATCACCAGGTCCGCGAGGCCTTCCACGGCGGTAAGATCGAGCTTTCCGTTTTCAAAAGCTCTACGGGTGAACTCACCGGCCTCCGCCGGACGCAAACCTTCGATGCGTGAAAGTGCCGAAAGCACGGCAGCAATGACGGCGCGCCCGCCGTGCAGTTGAAGCTCCGCGACATCCTCACCGGTTTCGCTATGGGGTGCGGGAAACCACAGGGCCAACGCCTGGTCGATGACTTCACCATCGTGTCGACGGACTTGCGCCAGCGCAGCCTTCCGCGAAGCGGGAATCTTGCCCGTCAGAGCCTTGAGCGCTTCACCCGCACGAGTGCCACTAATGCGCACCACGGCGATCGCCGCCGGAGGCCGGCCGGACGACAGAGCGAAAATGGTCTCACGCGTTGCATCGGACATCGGACGCACGGAAGCGCCGAGACAGGGGAGGGGTCAAGTCCTGCGCAGCCGTGGGCCAATTGGCCCAATCGGAAAAAATCGTCTTAACTTGACCCACTGTTGCATACGCTGTCCCCTGTGCGTTGGCGTATTGTCACACGGTGGGGCGACTATCGTGACACTTCCGGAAACGCGTTACGCCAAGAGCGGCGACATCCGCATCGCCTATCAGGTCGTCGGCAATGGGCCGCTCGATGTCGTTTTTGTTCCCGGATTCATTTCCAATCTCGATTCCCATTGGGAAGATCCCGGCTTCAGCCATTTAATGACCAGGCTCGGCTCGTTTACGCGCCTGATCATGCTCGACAAGCGCGGCACAGGCTTGAGCGATCGCGTCGATACGCATCACCTTCCGTCGCTCGAAACGCGCATGGATGATGTGCGTGCTGTCATGGACGCGGTCGGCAGCGGACGCGCGGCGTTGCTTGGCGCTTCGGAAGGCGGGCCCATGTCAATTCTGTTCGCGGCGACTTACCCCAAGCGCACGCGGGCCCTCATTCTCTATGGATCATACGCACACTTCCATACTTGGGTCATGGGCCGCGAAGCACTCGAAGATTTCATTCGCGGCATTGAGAGCGCATGGGGCACAGGAGCGAGCGCACCACGTTTTGCCCCCGAACAATCGAAGGATGGACGCTTTCCCGCATGGTGGGGCCGCTACGAACGTAACTCAGCGAGTCCAAATGCCGCCGTCGCCCTGGCGCGCATGAACGCCGCTATAGACGTCCGCTCGGTGCTCGCTACGATTCGTGTACCTACGCTTGTCATTCATCGCCGCGACGATGCGCGCATCAAATTCGCAGGTGGACAATATCTCGCCGAGAAAATTGCCGGCGCGCGCTTTGTTGAATTTCCCGGCCGCGATCATCCGATCTGGACTGGCGACATCGATCCCATCGTCGATGAAATCGAGGAATTCCTGACCGGAACGCGGCCGTCACCAACTGGCGACCGCGTGCTCGCGACTGTATTGGTCGTTAAGCTGGTATCGCCAGTCCGGCAGGCCGCCCGTCTCGGCGACCGCATCTGGCAAGAGCGGGTCGACAAATTGCGTGAGACGGCAGCGCAGGCCTTCGCGCGTTACAACGGCCACCTCGGCCCCGTTGGCCCTGAAGAAATGATCGGCTATTTCGACGGGCCTGCGCGCGCAATGCGTTGCGGCCTGGCGCTACGCGACGCGGCACATGCGCTCGGACTCGAGCTTGCGGCTGGCGTCCACACCGGTGAAATCGAAATCCACGACAACGGATTCTCGGGATTGACCGTACATGTTGCCGAAGACATTTCAGCCAAAGCGCACGCTACTGAAATTCTGGTTTCGGGTGTCGTCGCAGATCTGGTTGCCGGTTCCGGCTTGCATTTCACCGAGCGCGGCAGCGAGACAGTCGACGGAATGCCTGGAGAGCTGCGGCTGCTCGCTGTCACCGACATCGAACATCTCGAACCGGCGCGACCTTCCGTACGCCCAGCAGGCTTGGAAACGCTAAGCGCACGCGAACGCGAAGTGCTCGCGCTGGTTGCCGACGGTCTTAGTAATGCGGCCATCGCCGAGCGCTTGAGTTTGAGTGACCACACGATCAAGCGACACGTGGCCAATATCCTGCTCAAACTTGACCTGCCGACACGTGCGGCCGCGGCTGCGCTGGTGGGGCGAACGACCCCGCGCGGCGGCCTATAGCCCGTACGGGCCATCTCAAGATGGTCCAATCGGGCGAAGCGCCGCCAGCTGTCCCTGTTCTAACTGTGATCCTCACGAGCCGCAGGACTCCATCCGCGGCAACCAAAAGAGGAGAACAATCATGCGCACTATCACTGGAATCGGCGCAGTTCTGGGAACCGCCATGGTAATTGGGCTCGTCACTGGTCTCGCCCAGATGGCGCGCGCAGCCGACGAGTCAACACAGTCAGCCTATCGCGACATCGAGCAGACGCTTGGCGTCGTGCCCGGTTTCTTCAAGGCGTTCCCGGAATCCGGAATCGCCGGCGCCTGGACCGAGTTCAAATCAGTTCAGCTTAATCCCAAAACTAGTCTCAACGGAAAGACCAAAGAATTGATCGGCCTTGCTGTCTCTGCACAGATCCCGTGCCAGTACTGCGTCTATTTCCACACAGCCGCCGCCAAGGCCAACGGCGCCACCGATGAAGAAATCCGGGAAGCTGTCGCCATGGCAGCGATTACGCGTCACTGGAGCACAGTGCTCAACGGCATGCAGATCGATCTGGCTTCGTTCAAGCATGAAACCGATACCGCTCTGAACCTCGCAGCCGCGAAAGCAAAAACCACCACGGGAATGGCGAAATAACGCCACCATCAAAATCATGCCGCTTCCACCGAGCGGAAGCGGCAAACATTCACACCCCCACAACTGGAGAGCACCATGGACGCAAGGACAAATGCCGTTACAGGCACGGCGATCAAGCGGGCGATCGAAACGCGCGACGGACGCGCGCTGACGAACTTCTACGCGGACGATGCTGTCCTGCAAATAGTGGATCGCAATAATCCGCCGGGTAAGCCACGTGAGGTGAAAGGAAAAATGGCTATCGGGTCATTCTGGGATGACATCTGCAGCCGCGCGATGACCCATCGCGTCGAAACGAGTATCGAAGATGATAACCAGCTCGCGTTCAGTCAGGTCTGCGCCTATCCCGACGGGATGAAGGTCTTGTGCCTCGCTTTATGCGTACTCAAGGGCGGCAAGATTGCACGCCAAACTATCGTTCAGGCCTGGGACGAGTAGGGGACGCGCCATGATGATCGCACGCTGGCAAATCGATGCGCGCTTCGGACACAAACAGACTGTCATCGACATGCTTCACGACTGGGCGCGAAACATCGCACCGCAGATCGGGTGGACCGCCGAGAAAGGGCGCATGCTCACCGGCTCGATCGGCGCGCGCGAGGCAACCGTCGTCCATGAATGGCAGGTGGCCGATCTGGCAGATCTTGAAAAATGCTGGTCGGCACTCAGCAAGATCGACGCGCACAAGAAATGGAGCAAGGACATGGAGCCTTATGTCGTGTCCGGCTCTGCGCGGTGGGAGATCTATCGCGTCGTTTGACGCCCCAAGCACGTGATCGCTGGCGGCACTTACGATATGATCGAGCGATTTCGATCTATCGGGGAGCCGTTATGACACTGAAGCTCCGTCTTCTCGTCCTTCTGTCAATTGTACTTGCGGGCTTTTCGGCGACACCCGCCCAGGCGCAGAGCGAACTGGCACACGCCTATCGCGTGATCGCATCGAAGAAATTCGTCGATTTAACGCATAGTTTCGGGCCGGAGACGCCGGTGTGGTCGGGCTTCGGGCAGGCCAAATTTTCTCCCGCGCAAGATCCGAAGACGCACAAGCCCTACACGATCAAGGATGACGGCTTCCGCACAACATTCTACGAAATGGTGGGACAATACGGCACTCACGTCGATCCGCCGGCGCACTTCGATGAAAAGGGGATCACGATGGACGAGATCCCGCTCAAGCAAATGATCCTGCCGTTAATCGTGCTCGACGACACACCCTATCTGGCGAAAGACGAAAATCATGCCTTCTCTGTGGCCGATCTGCGCGCCTGGGAGAAGGAGCATGGCCGCATCCCGCGCGGATCGTTCGTTGCGTTGCGCACCGATATGTACAAGGACTGGGACAGCAACCCGGAACGTTTCAAGCGTGCGCCGTTCCCGGCCTGGGATTTCGAAACCATCAAGTTTCTCTACGAGCAGCGCGGCGTGGTCGCGACCGGCCATGAAGCGATGGACACCGACATCACCGACAAAATGGAGTCGGAAACCTACATACTTCAACATGGCCACTACCAGATCGAAGTCATGGCGAATCTCGACAAGATCCCGCCGAAGGGCGCCCTCATCGTGGTGACTTGGCCGAAGGTAAAGAAAGGCCTCGGTTTTCCGGCGCGCGCCTTTGCGATATTGCCGTGATTGCCAGGCGAGGGGGACGACCTGATGCCAACACCGACAAAAGCGTCTGCGGCCGCTGTCGGAATTAGCGCCGGCCTCGGTGTTCTTATCCTTCTGTTCTACGCCCTCACTTTGGCGACGCTCGCCGATCTTGCCGGGAGCGACCCCGCCGGCAACGCTCTGGCGCGAGCTTATGGTGCAATCGAAATCATCGCCCTCTGGCTGCTCCTCGCGATTCTCGTGATCATCGCCTGGGCCAAAGGGGCGATGCCGACGTCCGCGGCAATTGCAGCGGCGATCCTCGTTCCGGTGTCCGGCTTCGCAGCGATGCGTGCGCTCGACCTGCTCGCGAAGCCCGAGGTTTCGCCGTTCCTCTGGCCCATTGTTGTTCCAGCGCTGGTTCCGCCACTTATCGTTGCCTTCTGCTTCTGGACGCTCTTGCCGGCGATGCATGTCCGGGTGCCGGCGACTTTTGCCGGTGCAATCAGCTGGGGCGCGATCTTTGTCTTGTGCGTCTCCATTGTTCCCATGCAACAAATACGCGGCGCGACAGAAGCAAGAGTTACCGCCGCGCGCGCAAAATATGCTGTCGATTTCGCAAAAATGCCGGCGGATTCCCCGCTGTGGGAGTGGGTGCCGTTCCTTGCGACCCCTGACCAGACGCGCGTGAGCAATACGCTCGACCGCATTCGTCACCTCGAGCGCCGCCAGAGCGATGCCGAGCTCATGCTCGACCGTGGCGATTTCCCGCTTGGGCACATTGGTTATTTCGACCTCTCGCCCTCACAGTCGCTATGCGACAAGGCGCGCGCGCTCCTGCGCCGGCGCGCCGAGACACTCGTGCTCAAGGAACCCAATTCCAAACCCTTCACCGATATCGCCGTGCCGGTGGATGACGCCGTCGCCGCCATGGGCTGGCTGATCGATTACGATTGCCCGTGTGCAGCCGAGGCCCAGATTTGGGAAACCATGGCCAAGGCCTATCGCGATCCTAGCTACGACATCTATCGGCTGGCCGAGCTGCGCGATCCGAAGCGGCTCGGGCGCGCGCTCTACGAAAATCCCGAGCGGTTTTCCATGCTCACGCCGCGCGCGCATCTCAAGGCCTGGCTCAAGTTCGCCGATGACAAGACGTTGCGCGAACAGGTGTTGGCGGGTGCGCGCAAGCTCGACCATCGCACTGCCGATGCGATCGAAATCCTGAGCAAGGACGAATTCGGAACGCGGGTGCTGCTGGAGACATTTCCTTCACTCGATCTCGAACCGACGCCCAAGCTGTGCCACGCCGCGCTCGCCAATCTTCACAAGCAATTCGGCGGTATTTACCGGCCGAAAGCCGACGATCCGCGTTCCTACCAGGAGCTGCTCGGCCGGCTCGGGCGCGGCCAGCAATTCATCGCGCTGCGATGGCTGGCTGCGCATGGTTGCGACGCCGAGGCCGAACTGAGCGAAGCGGAAGCGCTGATCGGCGCCTATCAACCTTCACCCGACAGTGGCTTGATGCTCGGCCAACTGACACGGCTGCACCGCAAGCAGTAGCTGATTGGTCCGATGCGCGATTCCGCGCTAACGTGCGCCGATGTCCGGCTCCAATACCGCGCCTGAGAACCGCCTTGCGCAGGCGACGTCGCCCTATTTGCTCCAGCACAAACACAATCCAGTCGATTGGTGGACCTGGGGCCCCGAAGCGCTCGCCGAAGCCAAGCGCGCCAACAAGCCGATCCTGCTTTCGGTGGGCTATGCCGCGTGCCATTGGTGTCACGTAATGGCGCACGAGTCCTTCGAGGACGAAGCGACTGCGCGCGTGATGAACGAGCTCTTCGTCAATATCAAAGTCGATCGCGAAGAGCGGCCTGACATCGACCAGATCTACATGAATGCGTTGCATCTTCTGGGCGAGCAGGGTGGTTGGCCCCTGACCATGTTTCTCACGCCACGAGCTGAGCCGGTATGGGGTGGCACATATTTTCCAAAAGAATCGCGCTTTGGACGCCCAGCCTTTGTCGATGTGTTGCGCGAGGTGGCGCGGCTATTTCGCGATGAGCCAAATCGAATCGAGCAGAACCGGACTGCGCTGCTTTCGCAGCTTGCCGAAAAGGCGCGGCCTGCGGGCAAGGTGACGATTGGGCTTAAGGAGCTCGACGCTGCTGCCATGCAAGTCGGCAATATGTTCGACCAGGTTAATGGTGGCCTGCGTGGCGCGCCCAAGTTTCCGCAGCCGGCCATTCTCGAAATGCTATGGCGCGCAGGCCTGCGCACGAACGATGTACGCTTCTTCGAGACGGTCGAACATTCGCTTGAAAGGATGTGCGAGGGCGGAATTTACGATCATCTCGGCGGCGGCTTCTCGCGCTATTCCGTAGACGAGCGCTGGCTGGTGCCTCATTTCGAAAAGATGCTCTATGACAACGCACAGCTGCTGGAGCTGTTGGCATTAGCGCATCAGCGCAGCGGCAATGCGCTGTTCGCGGCTCGCGCGCGTGAAACGGTGGAATGGCTCAAACGTGAGATGACCACGAAGGAGGGCGCCTTTGCCGCCTCGCTCGACGCCGACTCCGAAGGCGAAGAGGGCAAGTTCTACGTTTGGTCCAAAAACGAGATCATCGAGCTTATCGGCCCCGAAGCCGGCGAATCCTTCTCGCGCCACTATGACGTGACCGACGAAGGAAACTTCGAGGGCCACAATATTCTCAACCGTCTCAAGGCCGTGCCACGCAGCGAGGCGGATGAGGCGCGGCTCGCAAGCCTGCGGGCTATTCTGCTGGAAGCGCGGGCCGGACGAGTGCGGCCCGGCCTCGACGACAAGGTTCTGGCCGACTGGAACGGCCTGATGATTGCGGCGCTGGTCAATGCCGCCATCATTTTAGGAGAACCTACGTGGCTGGACATGGCGCGCCACGCCTTCGATTTCATCGCACGCAATATGAGCAAGGGCGACCGGCAGAATAATCAACAAGATAGTCGACAAAATAGTCGGCTTGGCCATTCCTGGCGTGACGGCAAACTATTGTTCCCCGGCCTCGCTTCCGATTTCGCCGCCATGATCCGCGCCGCGCTTGCGCTCTACGAAGCGACAGGCGAAAGAATTTATCTCGAGCATGCTCTTGCCTGGCAGAGCGCATTCGACGCGCACTATTCTGATCGCGACACCGGCGGCTACTACCTTTCCGCCGATGACGCTTCCGATCTGCTGCTGCGGCCGCATTCGACCGCCGATGATGCCACGCCCAACCCCAACGCTGTGGCTGCGCAAAATCTGGTGCGGATGGCGGTGCTGGCCGGCGGCGATGCGTGGCGGGAGAAGGCTGACCGCCTGATCGAAGGAATTCTCTCGAGCGCCGAGCGTAACCTGTTCGGCCATATCGCGCTGCTCAATGCCCTCGATTTGCGATTACGCGCTGCCGAAGTCGTCGCCACCGGACCGGACGCCGAAGAATTTGTGCAAGCTGCGCTGAAGTTGCCTTACCTCGATCGTATCATATTGCGCGCAACCTCAAGCACTGACCTGCCGGCCTCACACGCGGCGCAGGAAAAATTGAAGGCCGCGAGCGGAAGCGCGGCATTCGTATGCGTTGGAGAACGGTGCTCGCTGCCTGTGACGAAACCAAATCAGATTGGCGCGACAGTCGTAGCAATGCGCACGACCTAGTCTATCCCCCGAAAGGTGGGGGTTGGTCGTCCGGTAGGCGCCCGATTAACAAACATTCAAAATTATTTGCAGCGCCCTCCATTCAGGCGACGCGCGGCGTGCACGCTGCTCCCATAATCAAATCGCCGGAGCTGAAATTCGTGCAGCCTTTTTTAGAGGGGAGATATCATGAACTCGTGCTCTAAGGCTTCTACCAATGCTCACATCATCAGGGCTTCGAAGCGTTTCGCTCTCGGAGTCGCATTTGCCTGCTTGGCCGGCGCTTCATCGCAGGTTGCGCTGGCTCAACGCGTGTCTGACGCAGCGAACACGCCGGCTTTCGCGCCGGCCATGATCGACCACATGCAGAAAATGCGCCGTTACAAAGATCATGACCATGGCGCACAACCAACTCCGCCCGTCATTCCTCAATTCAGCAGTGATCCAGATGCGACTGGTCTTGTCGCAACGTTTCAGCCTAACCGCAGAACGTTTACCTCCAACAACGCATTTTTCCAGGACCTTGGAACCAACGGCAGAACGTGTTTCACCTGCCACCAGCCGCAGGAAGGTTGGTCGATAACGCCGGAAGGTGTCGCGCACCGGTTTGCGGAGAGTCGCGGCAAGGATCCAATCTTCCGTCTTGTCGACGGCGCTGTGTGTCCAAGCGCCAACGTTTCGACACTTGAAGCAAAGCGAAGCGCTTACACGCTGTTACTGAAGAAGGGTCTGATCCGGGTCGGCCTGGCAATTCCGGCCGTCAGCGCGGAATTCGAAGTTGCAGCGGTGAATGATCCCTATGGATGCAACACCGATCCTGCAACAGGCCTCCAAGGCCCTCTTCCGACGAAGACAGGTATCATCTCGGCATACCGGCGCCCATTGCCGTCCACCAACATCGGCTTCTTGAGTACGATCATGTGGGACGGCCGGGAAAATCTTAAACCTTTCGATCTGATGGCCAGTCTGAGACAACAGGCCGTTGATGCAACTCTCGGTCATGCCCAGGCCGCCAAACCGCCCACGCCGGCTCAAGTGGATGAAATAGTCGCTTTCGAAACCGGCATTTTCACTGCGCAGCTTCGCGACAACCGAGCCAGGTTTCTTGCCGATAATGCAAAAGGCGGCCCGGTTAATCTTTCGATGGTGCCCTTCCACATTTGTATAAACGATCCGTTTGGGTGCGATGTCGGGGGGCCCGCGTTCACCTCGCAGATTTTCGATCTCTATGGTTCCTGGCTCGATTCTCCGGCCAGTGGAGGTGGCGACAGTGCGGCAATCTCTGAGCTGCAGAAAGTCGGCCTCACTGACGTGTTTCGCGACAGAGACAGAGATGGCGACGATGACGATCATCGCCGGAACAACGAGCGCAGCCGTACCAGGCAGTTCCGGCAGTCAATCGCCCGAGGTCAGGTGGTATTCAACACCAAGCAAATCGACATCACCGCTGTTGGCGGCATCAATGATGCTCTGGGCCAGGAGCACGTTTCCGGCTTCTGCGGGACATGCCACGACACCCCAAATGTGGGTAACCATTCGGTCGCGGCTCCCCTTAATATCGGCATCGCCAATGCCGGCGCCGAAGCACCGCCAGCCCTCGATATCTCTGGCCTGCCGGTGTTCACGCTGAACTGTCTCAGTGGGCCGCTTGCAGGTCAGTCCTTCACGGTGACCGACCTGGGCCGGGCTCTGATTACCGGCAAATGCCAGGACATTGGCAAATTCAAAGGGCCAATTCTCCGCGGTCTCGCCGCGCGTGCCCCGTATTTCCACAATGGGGCTGCAAAGAGCTTGCGGGACGCAGTCAATTTCTATGAGCAACGCTTCAAGATCGACTTTACAGAGCAGGAGAAAACGGACCTCGTGAATTTCCTGAGTGTGCTCTGACACCACCGTAGTCCACGAGAGCAATACAAAGGCGGGGGCTGACTATGGCCCCCGCCGCGTCGTGGGATCAACTATGTTTCTCGTCGCGGAAATCTGGAGCTGCTGGGCAACGGCATTGATCGCTCGTAAGGAAATTCCTCCGCCTGAAATCGCCGGAATTTGATTCCGGAAACCTTTCGCAGCTGCAAAAAGCCCGCATCAACTGGCGGCAATCGCGCACATTCTTCAGGCCACTACCACCCTACGCGGGACAATCGGCTTGTGGTCGCCAAAAATGAAATGGCCGGGCACTCGGCCCGGCCACAACAAATCCCGGAGTTTGACTTTCGCTTACGTGTTCATCGACTCGAAGAACTCGGCGTTGTTCTTCGTGTTACGCAGCTTGTCGAGCAGGAAGTCGATGGCGTCCATTGTGCCCATCGGGTTCAGGATCCTGCGCAGCACATACATCTTTTTGAGAATCGCCGGGTCTGTGAGCAGCTCTTCCTTACGCGTGCCGGAACGGGTGATGTCGATCGCCGGGAAGGTGCGCTTGTCGGCCACCTTGCGGTCGAGGATCAGTTCCGAGTTGCCGGTGCCTTTGAATTCTTCGAAAATCACTTCATCCATGCGGCTGCCGGTATCGATGAGCGCGGTCGCGATGATGGTGAGCGAGCCACCTTCCTCGATGTTGCGCGCAGCGCCAAAGAAGCGTTTCGGCCGCTGTAAGGCGTTGGCATCGACGCCGCCGGTCAGCACCTTGCCGGACGAGGGAACAACCGTGTTGTAGGCACGGCCGAGACGGGTAATCGAGTCGAGCAGGATCACCACATCGCGCTGATGCTCGACCAGGCGCTTGGCCTTCTCGATCACCATTTCGGCGACCTGCACGTGGCGCGAAGCCGGCTCGTCGAAGGTCGAAGAGATCACCTCGCCCTTCACGGAGCGTTGCATGTCGGTGACTTCCTCCGGCCGCTCGTCGATGAGCAAAACAATCAGGTAAGTCTCGGGGTGATTGGCGGTGATCGAGTGTGCGATATTCTGCAGCAGCACGGTCTTACCGGTGCGCGGCGGCGACACGATCAGTGCGCGCTGGCCCTTGCCGATAGGCGCGACGATATCGATCACGCGCGCTGAGAGGTCCTTTTTGGTCGGATCCTCGTATTCCATTTTGAGCCGCTCGTCGGGATAGAGCGGGGTCAGATTATCGAAATTGACCTTGTGGCGCGCCTTCTCGGGATCTTCAAAGTTGATCGTGTTGACTTTGAGCAGCGCAAAGTACCGCTCGCCTTCTTTTGGTGAGCGGATGTGACCTTCGACGGTGTCGCCGGTGCGCAATCCGAACCGCCGGATTTGGCTTGGCGAGACATAGATGTCATCGGGTCCGGAGAGATAGTTCGATTCCGGCGAGCGCAAAAATCCGAAGCCGTCTGAAAGGACTTCGACAACGCCTTCTCCGATGATGTCGACTTCCTGAGTTGCGAGCTGTTTGAGGATCGCAAACATCAGCTCCTGCTTGCGCATGGTGCTGGCGTTTTCGACCTGATGTTCTTCGGCGAAGGCAACGAGTTCGGCAGGGGTCTTGGACTTGAGGTCCTGGAGTTTCATTTCCCGCATTGGGGGCTTACGTCCTTGGGAGCGTTACCGGCGAAGTCCCGAAAATGAAAAAGACTCGCCGTATAACTAAAGAGAGAGAGAGATCGCAGGTCTGGGGTGACGAGAGGCTTTGGGAAAACTGGCCCGGAACCCGATGCTGCGACCGGCCCAAACACTGGGTGCCGGAACGCGACTGCATCCGCCTGCGTTCGGTGGGATTTCCTGAAGATAAGTTGAGCCGGCGTTCCGCGCAAGAGGCCAAGCAACGCCTGTGCACTTGCTGGGGCGATCTAGAACGGCTTTACGGTCGCCAGCACCACAATCACGATCAACAAAACAGTCGGTATCTCATTGATAATACGATAGAACTTTTGTTGGTGCCGATTTCGGTCAAAACGGAATTCGTTTACCCAATGCGCAAAAATGCCGTGGAGGATTGTCATGGCGAGCACAGCGATAAACTTGGCGTGAAACCAGCCCGCCCCGAGCCATTGGCCCTGCAGCAGCAGGACAATGCCGACGATCCAACTCACCATCATCGCCGGCATCATGATGAAGTTGAGAAGCCTGCGTTCCATCGTCTTGAAGGTTTCCGATAACTCGGAGCCGGGCTTGGCAGCCGCGTGATAGACGAACAGCCGCGGCAGATAGAGCATCCCGGCCATCCAGGAGACGACAGCTATGATGTGCAGGGACTTGAGCCAGAGATACATGCCCGTCATCCCCGCACACGCTTGAGCATGCGTTCGACATGGGCGATCGGTGTTGCCGGCAGAATGCCGTGGCCGAGATTGAAGATCAGCGGGCCGTCGCCGAGTTCTTTCATCACGTCATCGACCTCGCGGTCGAGCGCCGCACCACCGGCCAGCAATGCTAGCGGGTCGACATTGCCCTGCACCGGCACTCGCGATTGCAGTGCATCGCGGGCGATCGCTCGCTCGAAGGTCCAGTCGACCCCGATAGCGCTCACGTCGGTCATTTCAACGTACGGCAGAGCCATGGCATTCGCACCACGAGGGAATCCAATGATCTTTGCATCACCTGCCTGACGGCGCACGCCCTCAACAATTTTTTGCGTCGGTGCGATGCACCACCGCTCGAATTGATCCGGTCCTAACACACCTGCCCAAGTATCGAAGATCTGCACACAATCAGCGCCGGCCTTGAGTTGCCCAACCAAATAGTCAATCGAAGCCTGCACCAGCCGATTGATCAGCCGCCCGAAATTTTCCGGATCGCGATAGGCAAACAACCGCGCCGGCGCCTGGTCAGGTGTAGCCTCTCCTGCAACCATATAGGTCGCAACCGTCCATGGCGCCCCGCAGAACCCGATCAACGTCGTCCTGTCATCCAGCGCCGCCTTGACCTGACGTACTGTTTCATAGACCGGCGCCAGCACGTTTTGGTCGACCATCTCCCGCATGCCGCCAAGCGCTTCTACATCCAGCGGCTCGAGCTTCGGTCCTTCCCCCACCTGAAATTCAACTTTTCGCCCGAGTGCCAGCGGTATTACCAAAATGTCCGAAAACAGGATCGCGGCATCGAAACCAAAGCGTCGCACCGGTTGCAAGGTCACCTCCGCCGCTAATTCCGGATTGAAACAAAGATCAAGAAAGCCACCAGCCTTCTCGCGCACTGCACGATATTCCGGCAAATAGCGTCCTGCCTGCCGCATCAACCACACGGGCGGAACTGGCTCATGCCTGCCCGCGAGAACGCGAAGCAGCTTTTTCCCCAGGACACGTGCCGATCCGACTTCTTGCATAAAGACTTTCTTAAGAATCTGTAGTGTTTGTTAGAGCGTTGATTGGACTCATGCCTGCCGATCAACATTCTGTCCACTGGATAGGCATAGTTGATCCAGAAATGCGCCTAATCCATCACTCGACCGTCCACAGGAATAGCTGTTGATTTGCAGCACTATCTTGAACTTTTCCAAGGCAGGTATTCACATTGCAACAGTGCAAACACACTCATCCCTGGCAATTGTCCCCGCGGCAGTGATGTGGATGGATATCGAACTCATGACCCGTGGTGGCTTGCTTGTAGGGTCAAGCCGTGGCCTGCTCCCCTACTGTCCACACGCTGTCCAGCGGCTATACAGAATCTGATGCCTGAGACCGGCTACTTTCATCTCCACCTGGTATCGGATGCTACCGGTGAAACTCTGATCACTGTCGCCCGTGCAGCGGCAGCGCAGTATGCCAATGTCTCGCCGGTCGAGCACCTCTATCCGATGGTGCGCTCGAAGAAGCAGCTCGACCACGCGCTGGCGGAGATCAGCGACTCGCCCGGCTTGGTCCTGTACACCTTGCTGGAAGAAGATCTTATTCAGTTGCTCGAAAAAAAGTGCCGGGAACTTGGACTGCCGTGCATGTCGGTACTGGGACCAGTCTTGAGGCTGTTCCAGTCGTATCTTGGCGCAGAGACGATCCATCGTGCCGGTGCCCAGCATGTGCTCAATGCCGAATATTTCCAGCGTATCGACGCGCTTAACTTCACCATGCTGCACGACGATGGTCAGCATGTTGAGGGTCTCGAAGACGCGGACGTGGTTCTGGTGGGCGTTTCGCGCACGTCGAAAACGCCAACCTCGATTTATCTCGCCAATCGAGGTGTAAAGACCGGCAATGTACCGCTGGTGCCTGGCGTGACCGTGGCGCCCGCGGTCGAAAATCTTACCCGGCCGCTGGTTGTCGGACTTTATGCCAGTCCCGAACGCATTGTTCAGATCCGCGAGAATCGATTGCTGGGTCTGAAGGCGCATCGGGACGATGATCAATATATCGATAAGAGCGCTGTGGCCGAGGAAGTTTCGTTTTCGCGCCGGTTTTGTGCCAAGCACAATTGGCCGACTATCGATGTTACGCGCCGCTCGATCGAGGAAACTGCAGCTGCGGTCATGCGGCTGTTGAGCGAACGCCGCCGCCATCCGGTAGCGTAGCGTATGAATCCGAAAAGTGGGAATGGGTTTTCGCAAAAGGATCACGCGCGAAGTAGCAAAGGATGTCTATGACGCTCTGGCTAACTCCCCAGCCGCTGGTGCTCGCATCGAGAAGCGACGTCCGCGGCAAAATGCTCGCTGCGGCCGGACTGCGCTTTGAGATAAGGCCGTCTCAGGTTGACGAGCGCGCCGTCGAGAGCAAGGCCGGCGCCGCCGATGCGGCTGCAGTTGCTCGCTATCTTGCGCGCGCCAAGGCCGATGCAGTGGCGTCGTCGTTGCCGGGACGTCTGATCCTTGGCGCGGATCAAACGCTGGCACGGGGCAACAGGCGCTTTAGCAAACCAGCCGATCGCGCTGGAGCTATCGAACAATTGCGTGCATTGCGCGGCCGAACTCACGAACTGAGTTCGGCGCTTGCTTTGGTGCGAGACGGCACGGAACTATTCGCGTGCGTCGATACCGCAAAGCTGACCATGCGCAACTTTTCTGATCGCTTTCTCGAAAACTATCTCGATATGGCCGGCGCGGCCGCAGTGAGTAGCGTCGGCGGTTATCAACTCGAAGGCATCGGGATTCATCTTTTCGAGCGGATCGAGGGAGATTATTTCACTATTCTTGGGCTGCCGCTTTTGCCGTTGCTTGGCTATCTACGGCAGAACAAATTCATCGACGGCTAGCGCATGATCGCGAACGGTAGAAACCGGATTCCCGCTTTCGCGAAGCCCGCTTCGGCGGGCGGGGGAAGGTCGGGAAAGATCATGCGCGGGTAAATGACATGTTCGTCCTTGGCCTTACCGGCTCGCTCGGCATGGGAAAATCCGCGACGGCGAAAATGTTCGCCGACGAGGGCGTACCAGTGCACGATGCGGACGCTGCCGTGCATCGGCTATACGAGGGTGAGGCAGTGCCGCTGATCGAGGCGGCTTTTCCTGGTACCACCGCAGACGGCAGAGTCAATCGTGACGAGCTTGCCCGGCGCGTCCTTGGCGATACTGCCGCGATCAGGCGGCTCGAAACGATCGTGCATCCGCTGGTGGCCGAGGCCCGCGAGCGTTTTCTGGCCAACGCAGAACGCGAGGGTGCTGCCGTTGCGGTGCTTGATATTCCACTGCTGTTTGAGACCGGCGGCGAAAAACGCTGTGATGCGGTGGTCGTTGTTTCGGCACCGGCCGACGTGCAGCGCGCACGCTCATTCGAGCGGCCTGGCATGACCGAACAGAAATTCGCCGCGATTATCGCCAAACAATTGCCAGACGAAGAAAAGCGCGCGCGCGCCGATTTCATAGTGGATACCTCGAAAGGCTTTGACGCCGCGCGTGCCCAGGTGCGTGATATTCTCGCCCGTATTGCTACAATGCCGAAGCGGCGTCGGTGATTCTGCCGCTGGAAAGTCTTATGCGCGAAATCGTGCTCGATACCGAAACAACTGGCCTCGATCCTGGTCAGGGCCACAGGCTCGTCGAGGTCGGCTGTATCGAGTTGCTCAACCGGATACCAACCGGGGCAACCTTCCACGCTTATCTCAATCCCGATCGCGACGTGCCTGCCGAGGCATTCGCCATTCACGGACTTTCCGCGGAGTTCTTGCAAGGGCACAAGCGCTTCATCGAAATTGCCGACGAATTCCTGGCTTTCATCGGTGACGCGCCGTTGGTGATTCACAACGCGGGCTTCGATCACGCCTTTCTGTGTGCCGAGCTCAAGCGCGCAGAACGCGTACTGATAGCGCGCGAGCGGCTGGTTGATACATTGCTGCTTGCGCGCCGCAAGCATCCGGCAGGTCCGAATCGGCTCGACGATCTGTGCGCACGCTACGGTATCGATAATTCACGCCGGACCAAGCACGGCGCGCTGCTCGATGCAGAGATTCTCGCCGAGGTTTATGTCGAGCTGATCGGCGCACGCCAAGCGCAACTCGGCCTCGCCGAAAGTGGCGAGCGGCGGGCGAATGGAGCCGAGGGAGTGATGGTGATACGCGAGCGGCCTGTGCAATTGGCGCCGCGACTAACCGAAGCCGAAGTCGCGGCACATCGCGATTTCGTGGCGAGTCTCGGCGAAAATGGGTTGTGGCAGAATTACCGGTCGGACGAAGCCTGATGGCTTAACTCTGTGCCATAGGTGCGGACGTCTGCTGCATCTGACCGATCTTCTGGCGATACAGGCTGGCGAAATCCACCGGATCGAGCAGGAGCGGCGGATAGCCGCCGTTGCGCACGGCGGTGGCGACGATCTCGCGAGCAAACGGAAACAGCAACCGCGGGCATTCGATCAGCACAAGCGGATTCAGATTCTCCTGCGGAACGTTGCGGATGCGAAATACGCCCGCGAATTCAAGTTCGAAGCGGAAGAGCAAGGTGCTGCTGGTTTCACCTTTGCCTTCGAGCTTGATCACCACTTCAATGTCGGTCTCCGAGAGCGGCGTCGCGCCCACATTGATCTGGATGCCGATCTGCGGCTGTTCCTGGCGGGCGTTGAGCGACTGTGGAGCGTTCGGGTTCTCGAATGAAAAATCCTTGATGTATTGAGCCACGACAGTGAGTTGCGGCTGATCTTGTGCCGGGCCGCCATTGGTCGACGTCATGAACACTCCTTCGCACCACGCAACTGGTCGCGCGGCGGTTGGCTAACATAGGGCCTATGATGGAACAAGGAGGCTGTCGTTCTGCGCGCGCGATTGCCTGGATCGGCTCCCGCTGTTCGGATCGCAGGATTTCAATTCCGGTCATCATTGCGGCGACCGGGCAATGAGCGGTCGGGGACTTGATGCCATTGCTCGGGCGTGAGATCGACTACGCCGTCATTTTGTGCGGAGTCGCGCATCGCTGCCCATCGTCCGCCACAGTGCCGCAACGAGCGGAAATACAGCCAGGGTATCGGTGATAAATCCCGGAATTAACAGCAGAATTCCGGCAAATAGGATGAGACCACCATCGCGGTCCGCCTGCAAGGAGGTAAAGCTGCCTTCGACCCAATGCGACACGTACGCGAGCGATATGACTGCCGCCTGCGTGGCGCAAAATCAGCGCTCCGGTGAGCGACCCGACAAATACGAGGACCAATGCCCACCCGAAGCCGATTGTCGCAGCTACCGCGACGAAGGCCGCCAGTTCCAACAAAGGCAGCGCCAGTAACATTAACAGCAGCCATTTTGCCACATTCATTGGTGTTTCTCTGTTTGGCCGATGTTGGCCTAAGCGTCCTGATCGTCTAAGGTTCGCCCGAGAGAGTTGATTTTGCGCCGATATGCTGGCGCGAGGCTCGGCCCTTAGGTTTGGTGCGGCCACCCGCGGATTGAGACGACGTCGGCCGCTCCTCCGTCCAGCCAGCGATGGGCCGGAGACGCTTGAATCCGGCCGATGTGCCGCCACTGTAGCCGAAAGCATGCGAGACGTGTTCGATATCTATACCATCATTTTCCTGGCGCTCGCGGTGTTCATCTTCCTGCGGCTGCGCAGCGTATTGGGCCAGCGCACCGGCCGGGAGCGTCCGCCCTACGATCCATATTCTGCACGCGAACCGGTACGGCCCGCGACGGAAAAAGTTGTCGCGTTGCCCAATCGTACCGCTGAAGCGCTAGCGGCCAAACCAGCCGAGACGGTCGAAGTCTCCACCGAGCGCTGGAAGGGCATCGCCGAACCCGGATCCGCCATCGCGACCGGTCTCGACGCTATTTCCAGCGCCGACACAAATTTCGATGCCCAACACTTCCTGACAGGCGCGCGGGCGGCATATGAAATGATCGTGAATGCCTACGCTGAAGGTGATCGCCGTACGTTGAAAAATTTGCTGGCACGCGAAGTTTATGACGGCTTCGATAGCGCTATCGGCGAACGCGAGAAACGCGGCGAGACGGTGGAAAGCCGCTTCGTATCAATCGATGATGCGGACATCACCGCTGCTGAACTGCGCGGACGCAACGCTCAGGTCACTGTGCGCTTCCAGTCCAAGCTTGTCTCGGTTACGCGCGACAAGGACGGCAATGTCATCGATGGTAACGCTGACAAGGTAACAGACATCACCGATGTCTGGACTTTCGCGCGCGATGTCACTTCGCGTGATCCAAACTGGAAACTGCTCGCTACCGAAGCGGGACAATGAGCGCATGCCAGTCGGCCGCCCACGCTCTTTCTTTGCATATGGTTTCGGACTCTGCCTGTTCGCGGCAATAGGTACACCCGCGCTGGCGAAAGGCGGGCTCAATCTTCGGAACGCGCAGCTCGAACCGCTTTCCTTTGCTGCGCTCGACGGCTGGAAGAACGACGACCACGCGATAGCCTTCGAGACGTTCCTGAAAAGCTGCAGTGCCATACTCAACGCCGGCAAGGGCGTAAGGACGGCGCGTCCATTCCTCGGCGCTCTCTTCAAGCTGTGTGAGCGCGCGGCGGCAGCAGGCCAACTCGATCGCGCGGGCGCGCGTGCATTCTTCGAGGATAATTTCAAGCCGGTGCGCATCATGCCGGGCGGGCAGCCAGAGGGCTTCTTTACCGGCTACTACGAAACTGAAGTGGACGGCTCGCGTTTCCCCAGCGACGAATACACGGTGCCGATCTATGCCGCCCCGGCGGAGACGGTGAAGAAACATCAAAGCAAAGTATTTGCCGATCTCGACCGCGCCAAAATCGAAGACGGCGCGCTGGCGGGCAAGGGCCTGGAGATCTGCTACGTCAAGAATCCGATCGACGCATTCTTTGCGCAGATCCAGGGCTCCACCCGCGTGAAACTCGATACCGGCAAGATGCTGCGGCTGAACTATGTCGCCAGCAACGGTCAGCCTTATACACCGGTTGGCAAGTTCCTTGTCGATCGCGGCATCGTCTCCAAAGAAGAAATGTCGATGGACAAGATCCGCGAATTCATGGAGTCCAATCCGGACGAGGGCAAGGAACTGCGCCGCAAGAATCGCTCCTTCGTCTTTTTCCAGGAAACGTCACTAGGCGAGCACGACGAATGCATCGGCGCGCAGGGCGTAGCGCTCACGCCCGGGCGTTCGCTGGCGGTAGACAAGAAGATCCATGTCTACGGCACGCCGATCTGGATCGATGCCAATTTGCCGATTGACAGCGAGAAGCCCGAGACCAAGTTCCAACGGTTGCTGTTCGCACAAGATACAGGTTCGGCGATCGTCGGGCCGGCGCGCGCCGACATTTATTTCGGCCACGGCGAGGAGATCAGCCATATCGCCGGCCGCATCAAGCAATTCGGGCAGTTCGTTATGCTGGTGCCGCAGAGCGTGGCGGTGCGCGGCACCGCGGTAGCGGCTGCCATCGAGGTTCCCTTGCCGAAGCCACGGCCGCAAATGACAGTCACCGCTGCCGCGCGGGCGGTCACCGAAACGACGGGGAGCGTGTCAGCGCGGATGGCCAAGCCACTGCCTAAGCCGCGGCCCTGATGCAATGAGTTCCGGTGACGGCAGGCGGCGCCGCGTTCTTTCAAAGGAAGAGCGCGTACTGTGGACGACCATCACCAAATCGATTGCACCGCTGCGGGAATTGCCCGCTTCCGACGAGTACGATGCGGCAGTAGCTGTTGTGCCGACGCGGCCGGTGAAAAGCACCGTGAAGCCTGGGCCAATCGCGACCTCATTCCCGGAGAAGAAATCGCC
Source organism: uncultured Pseudomonadota bacterium (assembly GCA_963762485.1). Classification (GTDB taxonomy): domain Bacteria; phylum Pseudomonadota; class Alphaproteobacteria; order Rhizobiales; family Xanthobacteraceae; genus Pseudolabrys. The sequence continues at coordinate 378,452 of CAVXLE010000006.1, forward strand.
ACCGCCACTCGCGCCGCTTGGCCGTCGCATGAAACAGCGTGTCGGGCGAGGCAAAGAGGCGATTGATGGTCGACTCGATTTGCACGGCCTCACGCAAAGCGAGGCGCATGCTGCGTTGTTACGTTTCTTGCGCGCAGCAAGTTCGCGAGGGGCGCGGCTTGTGCTGATCATCACGGGTAAAGGCGGCGCTCGCGCGGGAGAAGGAGAGCGCGGCGTTCTGAAGCGGCAGGTGCCGCAATGGCTGAGCCTGCCGGAGTTTCGCGCGCTTATCGTCGGCTTTGAAGCAGCGCATATTGCCCATGGCGGCGAGGGCGCGCTCTATGTGCGGGTTCGTCGGGACAAACGAACTTAAGCGGCGTCAGTTCTGGAGCGTCGGATATGTCGAAAAAACCGAAACTCGATAAGCCAAAGTCCGGTGACAAAGTTCAAAAGCCTGATCGACAGGAGCTTGAGCGTGACCTGGAGGAAGGGTTGGAAGAAACCTTCCCAGCCTCCGATCCGGTAGCGGTCACGGACCCGGTCGTCGATGTAGCGAAAGGCGACAAGAAGAAATAGAGCGCCAAGGCCCAACGCTACAAAATGAACCGACTCAGGTCGGCGTTCTTGGCGAGGTCGCCGATGTGCTTCTGCACGTAGGCGGCGTCGATCTTGATCGTCTCACCCGAGCGGTCGGGCGCCGCGAACGAAATTTCGTCGAGCACCCGCTCCATCACCGTCTGAAGACGCCGCGCGCCGATATTCTCAATCGAGGAGTTCACCGCCACAGCGATGTCGGCGATGGCGTCAATGGCGTCCTCGCTGAACTCAAGCGTCACACCTTCGGTCCCCATGAGGGCGATGTATTGTTTGATCAACGAAGCTTCCGGCTCAGTCAGGATGCGGCGGAGATCGTCGCGGGTGAGCGCCTTGAGCTCCACGCGGATCGGAAGCCGGCCTTGTAATTCGGGCAGCAGGTCCGACGGCTTTGAGATGTGAAAAGCGCCAGAGGCGATGAACAGGATGTGATCGGTCTTCACTGGCCCATGTTTGGTGTTGACGGTGGTGCCCTCGATCAGCGGCAGCAGGTCGCGCTGCACGCCTTCGCGCGATACATCGGCGCCGCGCAAGCCCTCGCGTCCGGCGATCTTGTCGATCTCATCGAGGAAGACGATGCCGTTCTGTTCGACCGCCCTGATCGACTCCTGAACCAGCTGCTCATTGTCGAGCAACTTGTCGGATTCCTCGTTGACGAGGATGTTGTGCGATTCCTCCACGGTGACGCGCCGCGTTTTTGTCCGGCCACCGCCAAGCTTGCCGAAGATATCGCCGATATTAATCGCGCCCATCTGTGCGCCCGGCATTCCCGGAATTTCGAACATCGGCATGCCGCCACCGCCGGCCTGCACCTCGATCTCGATTTCCTTGTCATTGAGTTCGCCGTCACGCAGCTTTTTCCGGAAGCTTTCGCGGGTCGCCGGGCTCGCACCGGGACCGACGAGGGCATTGAGTACGCGCTCTTCCGCCGATTGCTCGGCGCGTGCCTGCACGTCTTTTCGTTTCCGTTCACGGACAAGCGCGATGCCGATCTCGACCAGATCGCGCACAATCTGTTCTACATCGCGGCCGACATAGCCGACTTCGGTGAACTTAGTGGCTTCGACCTTGAGGAATGGCGCGCCGGCGAGCCTTGCCAAGCGGCGGGAAATCTCCGTCTTGCCGACGCCGGTCGGGCCAATCATCAAGATGTTTTTTGGTAGCACTTCCTCGCGCAGTTTCTCGTCGAGCTGCAGTCGTCGCCAGCGGTTGCGCAACGCGATAGCGACTGCGCGTTTGGCGTCGCCCTGGCCAACGATATAGCGATCAAGTTCGGAAACGATTTCGCGGGGAGAGAAGTCGGTCATGGCGTTCGATTTGTTGCTACGGGTTCATCCGCCCGCCTGCCAGGCGCGGACGGCATCGATAGGATGGGCCAGCATCAGGATATTCAAAGTGAGATTATCGCGAATCGAGTAACCCACGGCCAACTCCATGACGACGGCCAAGCCGATCACCACCGATATAGGAAGCCCACGCGCCAAGACAAATCCCGCAATCATCGTAAGCGAGTCAGAAATCGAATTGACTACGCTATCGCCGTAGTATTGCAGGGAGATCGTAGCGGCGCGATAGCGTTCGATGACGAACGGCGTATTTTCGATAATTTCCCATGCGCTCTCAAGGCCGATTGCGAGCGCAAAGCGCCCGACGATTGAAACGCGCGGCAGAAACAGCCACGTCAGGAAATATAAAATGAAACCGTGGATGACGTGGGAGAATGAATACCAATCGAAAATGTGTTGGGAGTTCTCCGCGCTTTGCACCACGCCATGCCAAAGCTTGACAGTGCCGCAGGTGCAGATCGGCACGCGCCCCATCGCAAGAAGGGCGCCGGCCTGCACGGAGAGCACGCTTGCGGCGATCAGTAGGCCGGTCCGCAGCGGAAAGCGCGCGGTTTCGGTCACGTCTTCAACGATTCGATGGTAACATTGCGGTTGGTGTAGACGCAGATCTCGGCAGCGATATCGAGCGATTTACGGACGATGGCTTCGGCATCGAGCGCGCCGTCGAGCAGCGCGCGGGCGGAGGCGAGAGCGTAATTGCCGCCGGAGCCGATGCCCATGACGCCATTTTCCGGTTCAAGGACGTCGCCGGTGCCGGTAAGCACCAACGAGACGTTGGCGTCGGCAACGATCATCATGGCTTCGAGACGGCGCAGATAGCGATCGGTGCGCCAATCCTTGGCGAGCTCGACCGCAGCGCGGGTGAGCTGACCGGGATACTGTTCGAGCTTGGCCTCCAGCCGCTCGAACAAGGTAAAGGCATCCGCGGTTGCACCAGCAAAGCCGCCAATCACGTCGCCCTTACCAAGGCGGCGCACCTTCTTGGCGTTGGATTTGACGATGGTCTGGCCGATCGTCACCTGACCGTCGCCGCCGATGACCACGCTGCCGCCCTTGCGGACAGTGAGGATGGTGGTGCCGTGCCAAGTGGGACTTGAGGGAATTTCGTTGGATGACATACGCTCAATACCCCGAGACCAGTGTCATCTAGGCATGGCACGGCGCGTTTGCAAACCATTCGCAACGGCTGTGGCGAATCCGCCAAAGCCCTGATAAAAGGCGCGCGAATAAAGGATATTCGCCATGCGCAAGGGCGCGGTTAAGCGCAAGACCAAGGAAACCGACGTCGAGGTCGAGGTTGACCTCGACGGGACCGGCCGCTCGCAGATCGCGACCGGCATCGGCTTCCTCGACCACATGCTCGACCTGCTGGCGCGGCACTCGCGCATCGACATCGTGGTCAAGGCGAAAGGTGACCTGCACATCGATCATCACCACACGACCGAGGACGTGGGGATCGCGCTCGGCCAGGCGATGAAACAGGCGCTCGGCGACATGAAGGGCATCACACGTTACGCCGATGTGCACGTGCCGATGGACGAGGCGCTCACGCGTGTCGCCATCGACATTTCCGGACGGCCGTTCCTGGTGTTCAAGGCGGAGTTCGTGCGCGACAAGGTCGGCACGTTCGACACCGAGCTGGTGCAGGAATGGTTCCAGGCCTTCGCGATGAATGCCGGCATCACTCTGCACGCCGAGACTTTATATGGCACGAACGATCACCATATTGCCGAATCCTGCTTCAAGGGTCTGGCGCGGGCGCTGCGGGTGGCGGTCGCGATCGATCCTCGCGCCAAGGACGAAGTGCCCTCAACCAAAGGCTCGCTCGGCGGGTGACGGGCGTGTGGCCGTCATCCTGTGCGATGACAGAAGGATGATGTTGGTAGAGTAAACGAAATGCCCACCTACACAGTGCATGCACCGCCGCTGCGGCAAGGCGAGACAATGAGCGCCCCGGAGCGCTTCGTATTCGTGCGCGATGGCTTTCATGTCTGGGCCTTCGTGTTGGCGCCGCTGTGGCTGTTGCTGCATCGGCTGTGGCTAGCCTTCGTCATTTATCTTGTTGGCTATGGATTGCTCGGCGTTGCGCTTGCTTTGGTGCGCGTGCCAACGAGCGTGCAATTGCTGGTTCTTCCGGTGATAGCATTGTTGGTTGGCTTCGAGGCGCCAAGCATCTGGCGATGGACATTAACGCGGCGTGGCTGGGCTACGCTTGGCTTTGTAGTGGGCGAGGACGCCGAAATGGCGGAGCGGCGTTTTTTCGCGGAGTGGGCGCAGCGCACGGCAGATACCGCAGTCACCCCACAGGCTCTATCCGCACCCGGCTATTCGACGCCCGTGCGGCGCGGACCGCCGACGCCGTCGGACGTGATCGGCCTGTTTCCCGAGCCGGGAGGCCAACGATGAGCGTTGCCATCGTCGACTACGGCTCCGGAAATCTGCATTCGGCCGCGAAGGCTTTCGAACGCGCCGCGCGCGAAAGTGGGCACGAGCAGCCGATTGTAGTGACCAGCGATCCTGCCACAGTCATTCGCGCAGACCGCGTCGTGCTGCCTGGCGTCGGCGCCTTCGCCGACTGCCGGCGTGGCCTCGACAAAATTCCCGGCATGATCGATGCGCTCGAGCAGAGCGTGCGCAAGAACGGCAAGCCGTTCTTTGGCATCTGCGTTGGCATGCAATTAATGGCCGAGCGCGGGCGCGAATATCAGGTGACTCCGGGGCTGGGCTGGATCGCCGGTGAGGTCGACCGCATCACGCCGTCCGATCCCCATCTGAAAATTCCGCACATGGGCTGGAACACGCTCAACATGCTGAAAACCCATCCATTGCTCGAGGATATTCCGCTCGGGCCGGACGGCCTGCACGCGTATTTTGTACACTCGTACGAGCTGAAAACGGCGCAACGCGCGGACCTCGTAGCACAGGCGGACTATGGCGGACCGCTCACCGCGATCGTAGGGCGCGACAATATGGTCGGCACACAATTCCACCCGGAGAAAAGCCAGCGGCTGGGCTTGAAGCTGATCGCGAATTTTTTGAAGTGGGGCCCATGATAAATCTCTTCGTCATTCCGGGACGCCGCCATCAGCGCGTTTACGCGCGTCTTCGACGCGCTTTGGCGGCGGGCCCGGAATCCATACTCCGCAGCAGGGGTTATGGATTCCGGGTTCGCGGCCTTCGGCCGCTTCCCGGAATGACACCGACAGGTTGGGCGCCGTGATCTTGTTTCCCGCGATCGACCTCAAGGAAGGTCTCGCCGTGCGGCTGGAGCAGGGCGATATGAATCGCGCAACCGTCTTTCATCGCGACCCTGCGGCGCAGGCACGCGCCTTCGAGCAGCAAGGCTTCGAATATCTTCACATCGTCGATCTTGACGGCGCATTTGCCGGCAAGCCCGTGAATGCTGCGGCGGTGGACCGCATTCTCGAAACCATCAGCATTCCGGTGCAGCTTGGCGGTGGAGTCCGCGACACGGCAACCGTCGAAGCCTGGTTGGAGAAAGGCGTCACTCGCGTCATTATCGGCACTGCCGCAGTGCGCGATCCGCCTTTCGTCAAGCAGGCAGCGCGCGATTATCCCGGCCGCATCGCGGTGGGGCTCGATGCGCGCAACGGCAAGGTTGCGGTCGAAGGCTGGGCGGAAACGTCGGAGCTATCTGCGCTCGAGATCGCAAAACGTTTCGAGGATGCTGGCGTGTCGGCGATCGTATATACCGACATCGCTCGCGACGGCATGCTGCAAGGCCTCAATCTCGATGCCACTATCGCGCTCGCCGAAAGTATTTCAATTCCAGTCATCGCCTCGGGCGGGCTCGCTTCGATCGAGGACATCAAGGCGTTGCTACAGCCGCGCGCCAGCAAGCTTGCCGGCGCCATTGCCGGCCGCGCGCTTTATGATGGGCGGCTGGACGCCGCAGACGCGCTTACGCTGATCCGCGCCGCGAGGACAGCCGGATAATGTTCAAAGTCCGCGTCATCCCTTGTCTCGACGTGAAAGACGGCCGCGTGGTCAAGGGCGTCAATTTCGTCAATTTGCGTGACGCCGGCGATCCGGTCGAGGCCGCCATCGCCTACGATGCGGCGGGCGCGGACGAGCTGTGCTTCCTCGATATCACGGCGAGCCACGAAAACCGCGACACTATCTACGACGTTGTTACTCGAACAGCAGAAGCCTGCTTCATGCCGCTGACCGTCGGTGGTGGCGTGCGCACGGTCGACGATATCCGAAGATTGCTGACATGTGGCGCCGACAAGGTGTCGATCAATACGGCCGCGGTGAATTGGCGCGCTTTTGTGAAAGAGGCAGCGGAAAAATTCGGTGATCAATGCATCGTAGTCGCGATCGATGCCAAGAAGGTGTCGAAGTCGGGTGAAAAGGACCGTTGGGAAATCTTCACGCACGGCGGACGCAATCCGACCGGTCTCGATGCCGTCAACTACGCCAAGGAGGTCGTCGAACTCGGCGCCGGCGAAATCCTGCTCACGTCCATGGACCGCGACGGCACCAGGAAAGGCTACGACATCCCGCTGACACGGGCGATCGCCGATGCCATCACCGTGCCGGTCATTGCCTCGGGCGGGGTCGGCACGCTTGACCACATGGTCGAAGGCATCCGCGATGGCCATGCTACCGCGGTTCTGGCAGCCTCGATCTTCCACTTCGGCGAGCACAGCGTGCGCGAAGCCAAGGTTTATATGGCGAAAGCCGGCTTACCGATGCGGCTCGATCCCTAGACGCAACAGTGCTATTGAGCCGCCTGGAAGGGCTTTCCATGAGCAAATTCACGCTGGCCGATCTGGAAAAGCGGGTACACGAACGCGCCAAGGCGAGCGCGGCGGAATCGTATACCCGCGCGCTCATCGACAGGGGTGTCGCTCATTGCGCCAAGAAGCTGGGCGAAGAAGCCATTGAAACCGGTTTTGCGGCTGTGCAGGAAGACAAAGGCCGGCTGATCGCGGAAGCAGCGGATCTTCTTTATCATCTGCTGGTGTTGCTGGAGGCGCGTGGCGTTACGCTTGCCGAGGTCGAGGCGGCGCTCGAAAAGCGCACGTCGCAAAGCGGACACGAGGAAAAAGCATCGCGTTCACGCTGATCGGATGTCGTGATGGAACAGCGTACCGAAGAAAATCTTTCGCCATACCGCACCTTCTCGCGTGCGGAATGGGCGGCGTTGCGCGAGGACACGCCGATGACGCTGACCTCCGAGGAGGTCACGCGCCTGCGTTCGCTGCACGACCGGCTCGACATGAAGGAAGTGGAGGAAATCTATCTGCCGTTGTCGCGGCTTCTGTCGATGTACGTGGCGGCAACCCAGCGGCTGTTCCGCGCGCAGGAGCGCTTTCTCGGCACGACCGACGTGAAAATGCCTTACATCATCGGTGTCGCCGGCTCGGTTGCGGTCGGCAAGTCGACCACGGCGCGTGTGCTGCAAGCATTGCTGGCGCGCTGGCCGAACGTGCCCACGGTCGATCTTATCACGACCGACGGCTTCCTGTATCCGAATGCGATTCTGGAGCGCGAAGGCCTGATGGAAAAGAAGGGCTTTCCGGAGAGCTACGATCTGCCGGCGCTGCTTCGTTTTCTTTCGGACGTGAAGGCGGGCCGCCGTCCCGCGCGGGCACCGATTTATTCGCATCTCGTCTACGACGTGATCCCCAACCAATGGGTTGAAGTTAACCGGCCGGACATTCTCATTGTCGAAGGATTGAACGTGTTGCAGACCGGCCGCCTGCCGAAGGACGGCAAGGCGATCCCTTTCGTTTCCGATTTTTTCGATTTCTCTGTCTATCTCGATGCCGACGAAGATGTACTCAAGTCCTGGTATGTGGACCGGTTTCTAACGTTACGCGGCACGGCATTCCGCGATCCCAAATCTTATTTCCATCGTTATTCGAATTTGTCGGACGAGGAAGCAACCGAAACCGCCTCTTCAATTTGGTCGCGCATCAACCTGGTCAATCTGCACGAAAATATTCTGCCGACCCGGCAGCGCGCTGATCTCATTTTGAAGAAGAATGAAAGCCACCTGGTCGATGACGTGTCTCTGAGGAGGTTATGAAAGTCCGAAGAGCGCAAGCACCCCGCTCATTCCCGCGTAAGCGGGAATCCAGAGCGACGCTTGTACGTTTGGTATTTTGACTCCTGGGTCCCCGCATTCGCGGGGACGAACGGAGCGAGCTACGCCGCGCGGCGGCTCAGGTCGAAATGTTCAAAATAGCGTTTCTTGATCGCCGATACCGGCAACACGATCAGCACGTCCGTAGTGCCGAACTCATAGTCGACCACCGCGCCGTCACCGATATAAGCCCCAAGCCGCAAATAGCCCTTGATCAGTGGCGGTAGCGCGCGCAGCGCTTCCTTCGGGTTGATCGCTTCCTTCGACATACGGTTCATTTCAACGAAACGCTTGGGCAATGCGCGAGCGCGCCACGGCTCCGGTGCGCGTGCATAATGATAAAGGAACGAGAGTGGCAGTGCGAGGCGCTTGGGGTCGGTGCCATCGAGACTGGCGCAGCCGAACATCACGTCGCAGCGGTTCTGCAGGATGTACGCATGAATGCCATGCCAAAGGAGCTCGACGGTCCGCTTGTTGCGATAGGGCGCCAGCACGCAGGAACGGCCAAGCTCGAGGAATTGCACATTGCCGTGCCGTGCGATCAGGGAGCCGATGTCGAATTCCCCGGCGGTGTAAAAGCCGCCATACTCTTCGGCCAGCGGCTGCCGCAGCAGCCGATACGTTCCGACAACGGTCGGCCGGTTGAGCGCGCTGCGATCGCGCGAGGCGTGGTCCACCACCAGCAGGTGGTCGCAGATCGGGTCGTATCCGTCGATATCGCGACGCGCCAACAGCCGTCCGGGATTGGGAACGGCCGGGCCTTCCTGGTAGAAAACGCGGTAACGCAATTTCTGCGCTTGACGCACCTCGGCGGCGGTCTGTGCCAGTCGTACCTCCAGCGAGCCGATGCGGCCGAGACTCTGCGCGGGCCGATGCGTGCGCGCGGCCCATGCCTGCAGGCCGCCATAGGCTTGCAGTGATGAAATCAGGCCGGGAACTCCGGGCCCGGCCGGCGCCGGACGAAAGCGCTCGAAGAGGCTACGCGGCATCTGGAGGGCGGCGCGGGTGGCCATGGGGAGGAGGTCCTTTTCGGCGTGAAATACGCAAAATCGGCGCTATTCGCAGGATTCCGGCCGGCGAATCATTGATCGATCGATGGTCACCCCTACACCACGGGCCGGACACGGAATTATGACAATGTGGGGAAGCGGGTGTCAGGCCGCAAGCGGATTGGCGGTGGTCCCTGGAGCGGTGTCCAGCACCTCGCGCAGCCGCTCACGATCGAGTGGTTTTACCAACAGGCCGTCCAGCCCGGCGGCAAGCGCCGCCTCGCGGTCTTCGGTCTGCACATTCGCTGTGAGGGCCAGCATACGGGTCGGCTTGTTGCCGGCTTGCACTTCCGCGGCCCGGATGCGGCGCGCGGCTTCCAGGCCGTCCATGCCTGGCATCTGTACGTCCATCAGCACCAGATCATAGGGGCTGCCTGCGGCGCGGGCTGCCAGCCACGATTCAACCGCCGCTTCACCATTGGCCGCGATAGTGGGGCGGTGACCAAGCCGCGTGAGGAGCGCGCGCGCGAGCAACGCGTTGATTTCGTTGTCCTCCGCGACCAGAACCGAGAGTCCTTTGCTGCCGGCAGGAGCAACAGCTTCTGCGGTTTCGACTTCGGTTTCAGCCGGTGAATGCTCGAAAGTACTTTCCACCGTAAGCTGTGCCGCCAACGAGGCGGCGCGCACCGGCTTGATCAGATATCCGGTGAAGCCGGCCGCTTTGAGTGCTGGCAGTTCATGCCGATCGGTCGGACGGATCAGCACGATCCGCCTCGGAACACCGAGCCTGGCGAAATTCACGCTGGCAATCATCGCCGAAGCGAGCGGATAGTCGACCAGCAGCGTGTCCCACGGCCGCTCCGGCAGCAGCGCTGCGGCAATTTTCTCGTCGATCACGGCGCATGTTTTTGCGCCCCAGCGGCCAAGTTGGCAGGCCAGCAAAGACGCCTCGATTTCCGCAGCGGCGACGATCATCACCGCTGCGTGCTCGAGATCGGGCGCGACGAAGGGCGCTTCTTGCGCATCCGGCGCCGGAAGCAACGGTACGCTGACACTGAACGTCGAGCCCGCACCTTCTTCACTCTTTGCCGTAATCTGTCCGTCCATGCGCTCAACAATGCGCTTTGAGATGGCGAGGCCAAGGCCCGTGCCGCCGAACTTGCGGGTGGAAGAGCCATCGGCCTGTTCGAAGTCGAGAAAGATGCGCGCGAGGTCATCCGTCTTCAGTCCAATACCGGTATCGCGCACTTCGAAACGAATTTCATTCTCCCGCTCGCCTGGCTCGACCGTGACTGCGACCCCACCCTTCTCGGTAAACTTGATGGCATTGCCGATGAGATTGAGAATGACTTGCCGCAAGCGAGCGGCATCGCCCACAACTTGCGTTGGCACGCGTTCATCCACGAACGAGGCAATTTCTATGCCTTTCGCTTGCGCGCGAGGCGCCATGAGCTCGACGGCTTCTTCGATCATGGCGGCGAGAGCGAATGGCCGCGCCTCCAGATCCAGCTTGCCGGCCTCGATTTTCGAGAAATCAAGAATCTCCTCGATCAACGACAGCAGCGTTTCACCCGAAGTCTTCGCCGCCTTCGCATAAGTGAGTTGCTCCGGTGTGAGCTGGGTGTCGAGCAGCAAGTCGGCCATGCCGAGCATGCCGTTGAGTGGCGTGCGAATCTCGTGGCTGACCATGGCAAGGAAGCGCGACTTGGCGCGGTTAGCGGTTTCCGCCTGATCGCGTGCATGCTCGAGCGCGTGCTCGGCCTCGACACGATCGGTAACATCGCGGCCGACGCTTTGTACTTCGGTGCCGTTTTCGCCGCGTACTGTGACTTCGCGCCATGCGATCCAGCGCGCGCCGCCGCCGTAGGCAATTTTCTGGTCGTGCATGCGCGTGCCGTCGGCTTGCACGGTTGGCGTACCCTGCTCGATGACGGACAACGCGATGGTGTTGCCCGTCAACGCTTCGCGCGACTTTCCTGCAAGTGTGCAGTAAGCGTCGTTGGCATAGGTGATAAGTCCGGTGCTGTCGCGGCGCACGATTACGTCGCCTTGCGCGACCAGCAAACTGCGCGCACGTTCTTCCGCCTCGCGCAGCTCCCAGTTGCGGTCCGACAGTTCTTCGTTGCGCGCTTCGAGCAGGCGCATGGCTGTCGCCATCGCACGCTGGCGCACCAGCATGAATCCGATAGTGGCGCAGGCAGCGGCGAACAGTGCGCCGGCGGCGGTGACGTAGCTCACAAATTCAACGTCGATACTTTGCATGCGCACGCCGGCAAGAAAGGCGGCGGCAGCAGCGACGAGCGCCAATGCGACAAATGCCGCGCGGGCGAGGAGCGCCGCCCAATTGCGTGACGATGTCTTCGCCGATCCGCCTGCCGATCGTGGTTCGGGTCGCATGGTTCCAGCGCCGTGATGGCAGCCATTTGGCCCCGCGAACCTTGCAATTTTATTCCTGATTAACCGAGTGTCGGCCGCTCGCGCAAACGTGGTAAAGGCGCGGTTAACACGATGTCATCTGGATCGTTGGCAGGGTTTTATGCGGCCCGGCGAACTTCATCAGCGAGGGCACGGTAGGACAAGGCTTCCGCCAAGTGGACGCGACCTACACTTTCCGCGGCGTCGAGATCGGCAAGCGTACGTGCCACGCGCAGCACGCGGTGATAGCCGCGCGCCGACAGGCGCATTGAATCGGCCGCATCGCGCAGCAGCGCCAATCCCGCGGAATCGGCGCGCGCTACGTCCTCGAGTGCTGGCCCGCTGACCTGCGCGTTCGTACGCACGTTGCTCGCACCCATCGCTGCGTAACGTGCGGCCTGAATGTCCCGCGCGCGGGCGACCCGGGCGGCAACTTCGCGGCTGCCTTCGCCGGGCGGCGGCAGAATCAGATCTGCAGCGGTAACCGCGGGCACCTCGATATGCAGATCGATCCGGTCGAGCAGCGGTCCGGACAGCCGGCCCTGGTATTCGGCGGCGCAACGGGTGTTTTGCCCGCGCTTGCAGATAAAACCAGGATCGCTGGCGCGCCCGCAGCGACAGGGATTCATTGCGGCAACCAGCATGAACCGCGCCGGATATGTGACGCGATGGTTGGCGCGCGCAATCGCGACCTCGCCGATTTCGAGTGGTTGGCGCAGGGAATCGAGCACCTGGCCGGAGAATTCCGGCAGTTCGTCGAGGAACAGGACCCCATTATGCGCAAGCGAGATTTCGCCTGGCCGCGCGCGCAAGCCGCCACCGACCAGCGCCGGCATCGACGCCGAATGATGCGGCGAGCGGAACGGGCGCCGGTTGGTGAGCGCGCCACCCTCGATTTCGCCCGCGATGGACGCGATCATCGACACTTCCAGTAGTTCAGCCGGCGATAGCGGCGGCAGGATTGTCGGAAGCCGTGCCGCCAGCATGGATTTGCCGGCACCGGGCGGGCCGATCATCAGCATGTTGTGTCCGCCGGCAGCGGCAATTTCGAGCGCGCGCTTGGCACTTTCCTGTCCCTTGATGTCTGCAAGATCGAGCTGCCCGCCCTCTCGCTCGCGGATTTTCGGCTGAGGCCGCGTAAGAACCTGGGTGCCCTTGAAATGATTGGCGAGTTGAATCAGCGATTGCGCGGCGATGATCTCGATTTCGGGACTGGCCCACGCAGCTTCGGGTCCACACGGACCAGGGCAGATCAGACCCTGACCGCGCCCGCTGGCGCCGATTGCAGCAGGCAGCACGCCGGCAACCGCCGCAATCGAGCCGTCGAGGCCGAGTTCACCCAGGACCGTGAAGCTGTTGAGCGCGTCGTGAGGAATAGCGCCGATCGCCGCCATCAGCCCGAGCGCGATCGGCAGGTCGTAATGGCTGCCTTCCTTAGGAAGATCAGCGGGCGCGAGATTGACAGTAATGCGGCGAGCGGGAAGCGCGAGGCCGGAAGCAACCAGAGCCGCGCGGACGCGTTCCTTGGCTTCCGACACCGCTTTGTCGGGCAGGCCGACGATATTGAAGGCAGGCAATCCCGGCGCGACCTGCACCTGCACGTCGACGGCACGGGCTTCGATGCCCTCGAACGCCACGGTAGCCACCCGCTCGACCATACAACCGGACCCCGCCGTATACTCGCAAAAGTAGTATCGTACGGAATGCCCGACGGCAAGGATAGCCCGGTAGCACTATTGGCAATGCGGAAGAGGATTTCTGGTGATACGCCGCTCCGGTCTTGACGCGGGGGGGTCGTTTTTGTGTCTAAAGAAGCACTGAGAGGATCAGCACCTGATGGTCGCGATGTTGGGCAAGCTCTTTCTACCGCTCACGGGTCTTGGGCTTGTCTCGCCCATTGCCGCAATCATGGCTACCTGCGTTCTTTTCGCTCGCCACCGCGAACGTGTTGAACCGGAACGTCGTGTGCCGGTGATCGGGTTTATCTTGGCCATAAGCATTTGCGGCGCTATCGGGGGCTATTTCGGGTTGGCTTTCGGGATCGGGCTGGCCTGTCCGGAAATGGGCAACCTTTGCGGTTTGTGGGCATTTTTCGTCACCGCGCCGATCTTCTTTGCGCTAGGAATTTTGCTGGTTGGGATTGTGGTCTCTTTGATTCGGCCCGCGGCGAGGCCCGACACGCGCTAAGCGCCGGTAGAAACTTCGAGTCGCATCGGGCGCCGGCGCCGGCTAGCGCTGGCATTATTAGGAACCATTGGCGTCAAGGACTGCGCCAACAGCATGATTGATCTCGGACTTTTGACCGCCGATCATGGGCGCTCAAAGGGATGCGGAGGATGCCGCCATGACCGTCCGTCGAGGCCTCGCCATTGCCCTGGTACTGACGGTGTTCGGACCGCCGGCTTTTGGTCAGGAGCTCAGGCCATGGAAGCACGGGGTGATCGAGCCCAAAGGCGACGCCGGCTTCATGCTGATGGTCGGGCAGCGTGACTTTGCCTCAAGGCACGGTCTCAAGATCGAGATCGTTTCGCTGAAGAACGGCGCGACCGCTCATAAGGCGCTGCTTGCCGGCGAACTCGACAGCATCGAGTTCGTCACCGGGCGCTGCGATTCTGGCCGGTGCGCACGGCGCCGACATCAAGATTCTGGGCTGCGACTGGCCGGGCGTGCCTCATGGGCTCATGGTGAAATCGACCATCGGGAAGGTGGAAGATCTCAAGGGCAAGACAATCGCGGTAGCGGCGCCTGGCTCACTACCCAATCTGCTCATCAACGCGATTCTTGAGCAGCACAAGATTCCATCGACTGAGGTGCGCTTTGCCAATCTCGGCGGTGATCTCGATCGCTATAAGGCGATCGTTGCCGGTGTCGCCGATGCCGGGATTGTCGCCGCGGAATTTATGGCGGTTGCGCCCAAGGACGTGAAGATGTTGGTTGCCGGGCACGACGCATTGCCGAATTATGTGCGGTTGTGTCTGACCGTGACGGGAAAGACGATTGCTGCGCGGCGCGAAGACACGATCAATTTCATGGCGTCGGAAATGGGTGCGCTGCACTTTGCTGTCACGCATCGCGACGATACCATCAAGCTCACGCAGGACAGCATTCATGTGAAACCCGACGATCCGCGTGCGGCTTATGCATTCGACGATACGCTCAGGCAGCACGCCATCGATCCGTCGGTGACGCTACCGCTCGACAAGCTGAACTGGATGCAGGACGAGTTGGTGAAGGCGGGGAATCTGAAGACGCGGATCGATCTCGGCAAGATTACCGATACCGACATCCGCGCCGAGGCCGCGAAGCGCGCGGCGAAATAGTCATATTTTTACCGATGCCATAATGCCGGCGGGGAAGATTTCCTCGGGTCTGGCCAGGCGGTGCGCGATGCCCTGTTCGTGCGCATAGCGCAGGAACAGTTCGAGCGTCGGCCGGTTTGCCTCGATGCCATAAGGAAACATGTCGCCGCCGAACAACTGTTGCATTCGCGTGGCGTAGTTCGTCAGCCATGGTACCGGATAGCGTGATACGGCAGGATCGAGGATTCGCTCGAGACTGCGGCGTTTCGATTCCTCGAATGCGTTGTAGAGATTCCGCGCAACCCAGGGCTGGCCGTCGAGGATCGACCTGCGCAACGCAATCACATGCATGATCGGATAGACGCGGGTCTGCTCGAAATAGCGCTGTTCCATAGCTTCATAGTCGGCAAACAGGCGCACAACGTCCGGATGCTTTTCGCGAAATGAATTCGGTGGCCGCGCGATAATTACGCAGTCGAGCTCGCCCGATGCGATCATGCCGCTCAGTGTCTTTTCCGGCATGCTGGTAAGCCGAACGCCTTTTGGCAGCGATATTTCGACTTTCTCGATGCGGCCGGCCTCGTTGGTGCCCGCCTGTATCCAGTCGATATCGGACAGTGCAACGCCGCCCTCGTGCATCAGCCAGCCGCGCATATAGACCGCTGCAGTGTGCGCCCATTCCGGCACGCCAACGCGCTTGCCCTTGAGGTCTTTCGCAGTTTTGATGCCCGCCTTGCGGTTCACATAAAAAGACGCAAAGCGAAACAGGCGTGAAGCATAGACCGGCAAGCCAACGATATCGGAATTCTCGCGCGTGACCTGAGCCGTGAATTTTGCGAACGAAAGTTCCGACACCTCCCACTCGCGATTGAAGGTAAAGCGCGAGAAGATCTCGTGATGGCCGAGCATAAGCCAGTTGGCGTCAATGCCTTCGGCGTGCACCAGCCCGAGACGGAAATCGCGGAAGTGGTCGTAGTCGGTGGTGGCAATGGTGAGCGGAACGCTCATGATTTCCGCTTTTGTTCGATCCTGTCCCAGATCAGTGCCGCGATGTCCGGTCCGCCGAGATTCTTGATGGCGCGAATGCCAGTCGGGGATGTGACGTTGATTTCGGTGAGGTAGCCGTCGATCACGTCGATGCCGACAAAAAGCAATCCTCGCTCGCGTAATGCCGGGCCGATACGCTTGCAGATTTCCGCCTCGCGTTTGGTCAATTCGGTTGCTGCCGGCGCGCCGCCACGCACCATATTGGAGCGGAGATCGTCTGGCGCGGGAATGCGGTTGACCGCGCCGGCATATTCGCCGTCCACCAGAATAATGCGCTTGTCGCCATGCTTGATATTGGGCAGGAATTTCTGCACCACCCATTGCTCGCGGAAGGTGGTAGAAAACAGATCATAGAGCGATCCGAAATTGAGGTCCTCGCGCGCGAGCCGGAACACCGCCTCGCCGCCTTTGCCGTAGAGCGGCTTCATGACGATATCGCCGTGCTCGGCGCGGAACGCCTTGATCTCGGCAAGGTCGCGCGAGACCAGCGTCGGCGGCATCAGGTCGGGAAATTCAGTGACAAAGACTTTCTCCGGCGCATTGCGCACATGCGCGGGGTCGTTGATCACCAGCGTCTTCGGATGAATGCGTTCGAGCAGATGTGTAGTCGTCACGTAAGCGAGGTCGAATGGCGGATCCTGGCGCAGCAGCACGACGTCGAATTCCGCAAGCTCGACGCGCCGCGGCTCATCCAGCGTGAAGTGGTCACCGGCTTTGTCGCGGACGCTCAGGGATTCGACATGGGCGAACACGTGGCCGTTGAGCAGAGCCAGACGGTCGGGCGTGTAATATGAAAGCTGGTGACCCCGTTTTTGCGCTTCCAGCAGCAGGGCGAAAGTCGAGTCACCTTTAATATTGATCCGCTGGATCGGATCCATTTGCACTGCGATTTTGAGGCTCATGACGACCTATAGGCGAACAAAGCGTTAACATTTTATCCGCACTATAGCCGCTTCGGGACCGAAGTTGCACGGCCGGGGGGCCAGACTGGTGAATCTGCCGAAGCTCTCGATCGCCGCCAGACTCTATACGATTTTCGCCCTGATGGCCGCCACCACTGTGGCGCTGTCGGTGGTTGCGGTTTCCAATGCGCGCTACCATGCGGCGCTTACCGATGAGTTTGAATCCGCCAATGCCGGCAGCTGGAACGTCGAACGCATTAACGGCCTGATCTATGCCACGGTGATGGATTCGCGCGGTATCTATATGTCGGCTGACCGGGCAGAAGCCGCCAAATATGCCGACTCTCTCCTCAAGGTCACCGATCAGATCAGCGGCGTAATCGGCGACTGGCAGCGCAGCGTCCGCAACAGCGACGCGCTCGCGTTCAGCAATTTTGCCGTCCGAATTAACGGATATCAGGATTCCTTGTACGCACTTTCGCCTGTCGCAAAGCAGTCGGGCCCCCAGGCCGCGCGCGAATGGGCCGACAGGAATCAACCGGCCGAGATTCGGACTGCGCTCAGCAAGGACCTGGCAGCGCTGAGCCAGCACTACAGCGATACGGCCAGCCAGATCTACACCCAGATCGACGAGGGCATCGACCATACCGCGCTGCTTCTCACCGTTCTTGCCGCCATCGCTGTGGCGCTCGCCCTCGCCGGGGCGGCAATCATCGCACGCAGCGTGACCAAGCCTATCGCCGATATCACTCGTGTTACCGCTGCGGTCGCCGCTGGCGATGCCATTATCGCTATTCCTTTCAGCGATCGCCGCGACGAAATCGGCGCGCTCGCCCGCTCGATCGGCGTTTTCCAGAATGCCATGCGCAGCAACGAGGAACTCAATCGGACTGTCGTCAACGATGCTGATTTGCGGGCGCGCCGGCAGGAGCAGATGTCGAATGAAATCGCGCAGTTCTCTGCCGAGGTGGAAGCAACGTTAGCGGACCTGGGGCGAATTTCAGATGAAATGTTGGCCGCATCGACGCAACTGGGTGCAGCGGCAGACAATGCATCGAGCAAGACAAAACGAGCAGAAGAAGCGTCGTCGGAAGCATCATCGAATGTGCGAGATATAGCGTCAGCAGCGGATGAACTGTCCGCGTCGGTCAACGAGATCGATCGGCAAGTGGCGCAGTCCAACGCCATCGCCACCAAGGCGGTCAATGAAGTCGAATCCACGAACATTGCAGTCAAAGAGCTGGACGAAGCTGCGGCTCGCATCGGCGACGTGGTCAAGCTCATCACCGACATTGCCGAACAAACCAACCTGCTCGCGCTCAACGCCACCATCGAAGCAGCGCGCGCGGGCGAGGCTGGACGCGGATTTGCCGTGGTCGCCGGCGAGGTGAAGGCGCTATCGGGCCAGACCAGCCGGGCCACCGAGGAGATCGGTGCACAGATCGCCGGCATGCAACGCGCGACCCAGCGCTCGATCACGGCGATCACGGGCATCGAACACACGATCCGCGAAATCGGCAATATCAGCAGCGCCATTGCCGCTGCCGTCACCGAGCAGGGTGCGGCCACAAGTGAGATCGCGCGCGGGGTCGAAGTTGCCGCCGAGCGTACAGTGGAGACAGCCAATCAGGTCAATCTGGTGGGCGACGCCACGCAGGATACCCGCTCAAGCGCTGCCGCAGTGAAAGCGGTAGCCGACGATCTTGGCGGCGTCGCCAGTCGGATCCGGGCGCAGGTCGACCAGTTCTTCGAGCGGTTGAGCGCCTGACCGCTAGTTGGTTTCGAATGCGGCCGGGATATGCCGCGGAATTTTACCCGGTGCTACCAGGATCGCGTCGAAACGGATATCGCGGATAAATTCATCAGGATTTGCTGCAAGCCATACTTCGGCGGCGGCCGCAATCCGTCGGCGCTGGCGCTCGTTGATCAATTCCGCAGCCTCATCAAGGCTGGCACGTGCTTTCACCTCCGCAAACACCAGAAGCTGACGTCGGCGTGCGACGATGTCGATTTCGCCGAGCGGGCTTCGCCAGCGCCGCGCCAGAATGCGGAATCCCTTCGCGATCAGGAAAGCTGCGGCCCGGCTTTCGGCTGAAATGCCTATCCGAAACGCTGCCTGCCGCTCCGGGCGCGGCGGCAGCCTTACAGGCCGAGGCGGTTGATCACTCTGCGTCACTGTCCGCATCCTTGGCGAGCGCGAGTGCGCGCTGATAGACCTCGCGGCGTGGACGGCCCGTGGCAATGGCGACTTCGCCGACCGCCTCCTTGACTGACACCCGCGTAAGTGCCTGCCGTAACAGGCCGTCGATGTCCTCCGGCTCTTCATCGTCGGCCGAGGGAGGCGCTATCACGATCACGAACTCCCCGCGCGTCTCGCCGCCGTCAGTGTAATAGCGTGCCAACGTGTCAAGATCGCCGCGCTTTACCTCCTCGTGCAATTTGGTCAGCTCGCGGCAGATCGCTGCTGCGCGCACTCCGAACGCGCCGGCGAGATCAGCGAGCGTGGCGGCGATGCGCGATCCGCCTTCAAACAACACCAGCGTTGCCGGGATATTGGCGAGCGCGGCAATTCGTTTTTTCCGCGCGGACGATTTTGGCGGCAGGAAGCCCTCGAAGAAGAAACGGTCGGTCGGTAATGCTGCGACTGACAAAGCGGCGAGCACAGCTGATGGCCCTGGCACCGCGGTCACTGCGTGTCCGGCCTCGCGGGCAGCTTGCACCAGCTTGTATCCGGGATCTGAAATCAACGGCGTGCCGGCATCCGACACCAGCGCGACTGCTTGGCCCTCGGCCAGACGGGCCAGCAATTTTGGCCGTGCCTGTGCGGCATTGTGCTCGTGGTAAGGCGTAAGCGGCGTTGCGATGCCGTAGCGCTCAGTGAGCTTGCGGGTGACGCGGGTATCTTCGCAGGCGATGACATCAGCACCGGCGAGCAACTCGAGTGCACGCAACGTGATGTCGCTCAAGTTCCCGATCGGAGTGGCAACCAGATAGAGGCCGGACGCAGCCTTGGCGGCCTCAATCGCGGTCCCGAATGGGGCATAGCGGCGGGGCTGCATTTTGCTTTCAGTCGCCATGGCCGGCACTCTAGACGGCCACCTTTGGCGCGTCATGGGGAACAAATCCTCGCATCTATTCATAGCCTTAACTTTTGCGGGACAAAATCGGCGATACCGGTTACGACTGACACAGAACTGTCGCGTCGGGAGCGACCATGTCGGGTAAGTCGCTTAAGGAGGGGACATTGATGCACGTGTGGCGCCGCACGCGCACAGTCTTGTCTGTTGCGACAGCCGCAATGCTCCTGGCGGCATGTGCCACCCAGTTGGGAGGCGGGAGCCCGGCGCCTCAGCCGGGCGAGCAGGCCTCCACCGCGCAGGCCAGCGACGGGCAGGTCCGCGTCGGTCTGGTGTTGCCGCTCTCCGCGCAAGGCAATGCCGGCGTCGCGGCGCAATCGATGAAGAATGCCGCCGAAATGGCACTGGCGGAATTCAAAAACCCCAACATCCAGCTCGTGGTGAAGGATGACGGTGGCACGCCGCAAGGCGCACAAGCCGCCGCCCAGCAGGCTATCAACGAAGGTGCGGAAATCATCGTTGGCCCGCTGTTTGCTCAATCGGTCAGTGCGGTCGGGCAAGTCGCGCGCGGCCGCAATATTCCGGTAATTGCATTCTCGACGGATGCCAGCGTGGCCGCGCACGGTGTCTATCTTCTCAGCTTCCTGCCGGAGACGGATGTGCGGCGCATCGTCGATTTTGCGATTTCGCGCGGCAAACGTTCGTTCGCCGCGCTGCTACCGGATAATGCCTATGGCACCGTGGTGGAGGCGGCATTCCAGCAGGAAGTGTCGCGCCGCGGTGGCCGCGTGGTGGCGCTGGAAAAATATCCGCTCGATCAGGCCCGGATGGCCGAGGCGGTGCGCCGCGTGAGTCAGGCCGCGAACCAGGTCGACAGTATTTTCATCCCCGATGGTGCCGATGCAGTGCCACAGGTCGTGCAGGCGCTTTCCGCCAGCGGTGTAAATCTCAAACGCGTGCAATTGCTCGGCACCGGCCTGTGGGATGACCCACGCATCTTTTCGACGGCGGCGCTCGACGGCGGCTGGTATGCCGCACCGGAATCCACCGGTTTCCGCAATTTCTCAGGGCGTTATCGTGCCCGCTACGGGCAGGATCCGGTGCGCACGGCGACGCTTTCCTATGACGCAGTGGCACTGGTTGCAGCACTCGTGAAGACACAAGGACTCCAGCGCTTCAGCGAACAGGTGCTGACCAACGCATCGGGTTTTGCAGGAATCGACGGCGTCTTCCGTTTCCGCCCCGAGGGGCCTAACGAGCGCGGGCTGGCGGTGCTGCGCGTGACACCCTCCGGCGGGCAGGTGGTGAGCCCGGCGCTGCATTCCTTCCAGCCTGGCACGTAGGTTTAGGCCGCGAGATCCGCGACCACCGCATCGAGCAGCGGAAAGCCGCTTTGTGTTACGCGCAGGCGGCCTTCGGCGGTGGTTTCCACCGCACCTTCATCGCGCAATATCGAAATCCGTTTCGGATTGAGGGTGCGGCCGGAAATCGCGTTGTAGCGCTCGGGGTCAATGCCTTCGGCGAGCCGCAACCCCATCAGCAGATATTCATCGGCGACCTCACCTGAGGTGAGTTTTTCTTGGAGGGTGACGCCGGTGCCTAGCGTTTCCACCCGCATTAGCCAGGCTTCCGGCCGCTTATCTGTTTCGGTTGCAATGCGCCGGCCATCGAGCGTGAGGCGCCCATGCGCGCCGGGTCCGATGCCGGCGTAATCGTGCCCGCGCCAATAGACGAGATTGTGCCGGCATTCCGCGCCGGGCCGCGCATGATTGGAAATTTCATAAGCGGGCAGGCCGGCGTCGGCGCAGACCATTTGCGTCAGATCGTAGAGATCGCGCGCGAGATCTTCGTTGGGCACGATCAGTTTGCCGGCCTTGTGCAGGCCGAAAAACGGCGTGCCGGGTTCGATGGTCAATTGATAGAGCGAGAGATGTTCTGCGGCCTCGGCGATGGCGCGCTTGAGTTCCGCCGCCCAGGCATCGGGAGTTTGCCGCGGCCGGGCGTAGATCAGGTCGAATGAATAACGGTCGAAGATCGAACGCGCGATCGCGACTGCGTCGAGCGCCTCTTGCGCGCTGTGCAAGCGGCCGAGTTCTTTCAGGGCGGCATCGTCGAGCGCCTGCACGCCGAGCGATACGCGGTTGACGCCGGCGGCACGATATCCTCGGAAGCGCGTTGCTTCCACGCTGGTCGGATTGGCCTCCAGCGTGACTTCAACGTCTGGTGCGATGCCCCAGTGCTTGCCGATGCAATCGAGGATCGCCTGTACCGATGACGGCTGCATCAGCGACGGCGTACCACCACCGAAGAATATGCTCGACACGGTGCGGCCCGGCGCCTGCTCGGCGGTCGACGCAATCTCGGTTTCATAGCCGCGCAGGAAGCGAGTTTCGTCGACGCCACCGTGGCGCACGTGACTGTTGAAATCGCAATACGGGCACTTCGACAGACAAAACGGCCAGTGCACATAGACGGCGAAGGGCGTTGTTAACGACATGTTAAGCATCATAGTTCGTGCGCTTCATCGCAGCCAGCGCAAAGGCATTTGAAAGAAGAGAGTTGATTAAAATTGTAACGACCGGGAACAAACTCAAGGTTTGGAAAGACACGCTTCTGCCAGCTTGAGAAATGCGCGCGCGCGATGCGACAACCCTTGTCCTTTCGGCGGCAGTCCGTGTTTTTCATCCGCATCCATCTCGCCAAAAGTGCGATCGAGTCCGTCGGGACGAAACAGCGGATCGTAGCCGAAGCCTTTATCGCCGCGCGGCGGCCACACGGCGACACCATCAACACGGCCTTCGAATTCTTCGACGTGGCCATCGGGCCATGCAAGACATAGGGCCGCGATGAAATGCGCGCGCCGCTGTTCGGGTGCCTTGGCGCCGCGTTCAATCAGCAGTGTCTGAATGCGGTTCATGGCGCCGCGAAAATCCTTGTCGGGTCCCGCCCAGCGCGCGGAATGAATACCGGGCTCGCCGCCAAGGGCATCGATCATCAGACCGGAATCGTCGGCGAACGCTACCGTCCCGCTCGCGCGCGCTGCCGCTGACGCTTTGATGCGCGCATTCGCCGCGAAAGTCTTGCCGGTTTCGTTCGGCTCCGCCAGGTCAAGGTCGCCGGCCGATTGAGTGGCAATGCCGAAAGGCGCCAGCAACTCGCGCATTTCCCTAAGCTTGCCGGGATTGTGAGTGGCGATCACCACCGGGGAGGTAAGTTTGCGCGCCAATTTTTTCTCCGTCATGCCCGCGCATAGCCGTTCGAAGAACGGCGTCGCTTCGCTCGCCTATGTCCCGGGCATCCACGTCTTAGCAGAAAGCGTCGCAAGGAAGACGTGGATGGCCGGGACAAGCCCGGCCATGACGGTCCTGCTACATCACTGCCATTTTCTGCAAACCCACCAGTTTCTCGATCCCTTTGCGTGCAAGCGCGAGCAGTGCCGCGAATTGATCTTCGCTGAACGGGATTTTTTCGGCAGTGGCCTGGATTTCCACGATGTGGCCGGAGCCCGTCATTACGAAATTGGCATCGGTGTCGGCTTCCGAATCCTCCGCATAGTCGAGATCGAGGACCGCAGTGCCCTTGCACACGCCGCAGGAGACGGCCGCGATATGGTCGCGCAGCACCTCGGTTTTGATCATGTCGCGCGCCTTCATCCAGCTCAGACAATCCGCCAGCGCAACCCACGCGCCCGTGATCGAAGCGGTACGCGTGCCGCCATCGGCCTGGATCACGTCACAGTCGAGCGTGATCTGGCGCTCACCCAACGCTGGTAAATCGACCACGGACCGCAAGCTGCGCCCGATCAAACGCTGAATTTCGACGGTACGGCCGCCCTGCTTGCCAGCGCTGGCCTCGCGCCGCGTCCGCTCCGAGGTCGCGCGCGGTAGCATGCCATACTCGGCCGTGACCCATCCGCGCCCTTGGCCCTTGAGCCATGGCGGCAGCCGTTCCTCGAGGCTCGCGGTTACCAGGACGTGGGTATCGCCGAATTTCACGAAGCAGGAGCCTTCAGCGTACTTAACCACGCCGCGCTCGAGCGAAACGGCGCGCAATTCGTCGACTTGTCGGCGGCTCGGCCGCATCGGGCTGCTCCTTTATATCGGGCGCACACCATAACCATACGCATGGCTTGAACAAGACCGCCCCAATGGTCAATTGTTGGTAGGATTTGGAGGAGTTAGGCCTTGGCGTCCCACGACATCCCGATCGGTGCGACACAGGTGAGCCTGGCGGCGCTCAACGAGCGCTCGCGCGAGATTTTTCGACAGATTGTCGAGAGCTACCTCGCGACCGGCGAGCCGGTCGGCTCGCGCAATCTGTCGCGACTATTGCCGATTGCGCTTTCGCCGGCGTCGGTCCGCAACGTGATGTCGGATCTGGAGCAGCTCGGGCTGATCTATGCGCCGCACACTTCAGCGGGGCGGCTGCCGACTGAAATCGGCTTGCGCTTCTTCGTCGATGCACTGATGCAGGTCGGCGACCTGACCGATCAGGACCGCCGATCCATTGAGGCCCAGATTGCCGGTACTCATACGTCGAAATCGATCGAAGCCGTTCTGACTGAAGCCTCGCAAATGCTGTCAGGGCTGACGCGCTCGGCGGGCGTCGTGCTTACTGCCAAAAACAATGTGCGCCTCAAGCACGTTGAATTCGTTCGGCTCGAACCGGAGCGCGCGCTGGTGGTTCTCGTCGCCGAGGACGGACAGGTCGAAAACCGCGTGCTCAACATGCCGGTCGGGTTGCCGACATCCTCGCTCATCGAAGCGGCCAATTTTCTCAACGCACGCATTCGCGGCAAAACGCTCGCCGACCTGCGTGTAGAAATCGAAAAGGCAGTGACCGAAGGTCAGGCGGAGCTCGATCAGCTCGCGCAGAAGGTCATCGCGACCGGCCTTGCCAGCTGGTCTGGCGGCGAAAGTGAAGACCGTCAGCTGATCGTGCGCGGCCACGCCAATCTCCTGGAAGACCTGCATGCGCTCGAAGATCTGGAGCGCGTGCGCTCGCTGTTCGATGCGCTGGAGACAAAACGCGGGGTGATCGATCTACTCGGCCGCGCCGAGCGTGCCGATGGCGTCCGTATCTTCATCGGTTCGGAGAACAAGCTGTTCTCGCTCTCCGGTTCTTCCACCATCATCGCGCCCTATCGCGACAGCAAGGGCCGCATCGTCGGGGTGATCGGAGTCATTGGGCCCACCAGGCTCAATTACGCCCGTGTGATCCCTATGGTTGATTATACGGCAAAGGTCGTAAGCCGCCTGCTGACGTCTTAACCGCTTGATTTTTCACGCCAGAGCCCTGATATCCCGGATATCCGGATATTGCTGAGGATGGATTGAACACGATGACGGACCCAACCGCCCGCCAGGCCGAAACTGTGGCTGCCGAGGCCGACAATACGATGGCTCCCGAGGCGGCCGACCCCTTGGCCGAGGCCCGGCGAGAATCCGCCGAATTCAGGGACAAGCTGCTGCGCACGCTCGCCGAAATGGAGAACTTGCGCAAACGGACCGAGCGTGAAGTTCTTGACGCGCGGGTCTACGGCATCGCCGGGTTTGCTCGCGACGTGCTGGCGGTGGCCGACAATATGCATCGCGCGCTGGAGGCTATCGGGCCTGAGCTGCGCGAAGCCGCCGACGCCAAGGTGAAGGCGCTCATCGAAGGCGTAGAGCTTACCGAGCGTGAGCTCCTTAAAACGCTCGAAAAAAACGGCGTGAAAAAATTCTCTCCGCAAGGTGAGAAGTTCGATCCGAATGTGCATCAAGCGATGTACGAAGTGCCGACGTCCGATCAGCCGCCTGGTCAAGTCGCGCAGGTCATCCAGGCCGGGTATATGATCGGCGATCGCGTCCTGCGGCCGGCAATGGTGGCGGTCAGCAAGGCCGCGCCGAAATCTCCGGCCTCCGCGAACGACAATCCGCAACCCGGCGGCAGAACTGAATAATCGTTCAACGCATTTGAATTCCGTCGCGGACCGTCCGGAAGCGGCTGAATGATTGATCCCATTTATCGGCGGGGCTCACGCCGATCATCCGCAAGAAGCCGTTGGTGCCGAAGCGCAACCATTGCACCATTGAGACCGGATCACCGGCCGGTCCTTTACCCTGCGCCCTGATCTCGTGGCCGGCTGCACCGCCGATCCGCATCGGCTCCGCCGACTGCAGCGCGAGATCGCGCACCGGCGCGGTCGTCATCAAGTCACGCGCGAAACGCCCGCGGTCGCCCGCTTCGGCAGGTCCTCCACGTTCGACCGAGACGACCATGAAAGCCTGTGGGCTGGTATTGTCAGCCGTCTCGTCAGCAAGGATGACGCTGCCTGTTGGCAATACCTGCACGACGCGAAATCCAGCCAGATCGCCGAACTGGAAGGGCATCAGGCTGAGTTGTTCCTTGATCGGTGCCGGCCGGAACGTGACGCTCGCGAGCGCCTTGCGAATAACCGCGTCCGAATAGACCGAAAGGGCGCTTTCCGGCACCTCTACATTGATGAGCGCAGTGAGATTTTGCACCGAGCTGCCGACCGCCTGCGCCAATAGCGACCAGCGATGCAATACGGCGCCGTTCTTGTGCGCGATGCCGCTGATCAGAAAGCCGATGCCGCTGTCAAAGGGGAAGCTCTCCCGTTTCGGTTCTTCAAGATCGGGCTGGATCTTGTTGAAGGCCGCGTTTTCGAGCTCATGATAGGCGCTGGCCGGCAGATCAAGAATTGCGATGGTGACGCTGCGCGCGGTGTCCTCGAAGCCGGGAAAACGCGTGCTGGGGCTCATGCCTGTGGGGGGTTCCAGGCCGACCCGCGAGCCTGGCGGGAAAACCGGCTCGGCGATGGCGCCAGGGGTGAGGCTTGCGAGGCCGGCCCAGGCTAAAAAAACGTAAATAGACAATCGGTGGAGCATGGACAGGGGTGGCCTTTTAAGGGGGCGGGAGGGGTCTGCCTAGCCGTCCCGGCCCGGTGCGGCAATGGCCCGATAACCATTAGGGCGCTGTGCGGCCTGCCCCTCGCGATTTCGTGAGCAACTGTCTTGCGGGCTACGGGGCCCCTCCTATATGAGCCAGTAAGCCGCAAAAACGCGGCGAATCGCGTATCCAGGGGGCTGGATCGGGGGTCTGCGGATGAGCCGCTGACATTCCCACTCGGGCGCCAAGCGGCCCGGCCGGCCTGCCGCAATTTGAGAGGAAAAACCATGGGCAAGGTCATCGGCATCGACCTCGGCACCACCAATTCGTGCGTCGCCGTCATGGAAGGCAAGACGCCGAAAGTCATCGAGAACGCCGAAGGCATGCGTACGACGCCTTCGATTGTCGCCTTCACAGACGATGGCGAGCGTCTCGTCGGCCAGCCGGCCAAGCGGCAGGCAGTTACCAATCCGGAAAAGACCATCTTCGCGGTCAAGCGGCTGATCGGTCGTCGCTACGACGACCCGATGGTCGAGAAAGACAAGAAGCTCGTCCCTTACAAGATCACCAAGGCTTCGAATGGCGACGCCTGGGTCGAGGAGGACGGCAAGACCTATTCGCCCTCGCAGATCTCCGCCTTCATCCTACAGAAGATGAAGGAGACGGCGGAAGCTCATCTCGGGCAGAAGGTCGAACAGGCTGTCATCACCGTTCCGGCCTATTTCAACGACGCGCAACGTCAGGCCACCAAGGACGCCGGCAAGATTGCCGGCCTTGAAGTGCTGCGCATCATCAACGAGCCGACTGCAGCCGCGCTCGCCTACGGTCTCGACAAGCAGAAGACAGGCACCATTGCGGTCTATGACCTCGGCGGCGGCACCTTCGATATTTCGATTCTCGAAATCGGCGACGGCGTGTTCGAAGTGAAGTCCACGAACGGCGATACGTTCCTGGGCGGCGAAGACTTCGACATGCGGCTGGTGAACTATCTCGCCGACGAATTCCAGAAAGAGCAGGGCATCGACCTGCGCAAGGACAAGCTCGCGCTACAGCGGCTGAAGGAATCGGCCGAGAAGGCGAAGATCGAATTGTCGTCGACGACGCAAACCGAGATCAATCTGCCGTTCATCACGGCGGACGCGTCCGGTCCGAAGCACCTGACGATGAAGCTCACCCGCGCCAAGTTCGAGGCGCTGGTCGACGACCTCATTCAGAAGACGATTCAGCCCTGCAAACAGGCCCTCAAAGATGCGGGCATCTCGGCCGCGCAGATCAACGAGGTTGTGCTGGTCGGCGGCATGACACGCATGCCGAAAGTGCAGGAAGTCGTGAAGCAGCTGTTCGGCAAGGAGCCGCATAAGGGTGTCAATCCGGATGAAGTGGTCGCCATCGGCGCGGCCATCCAGGCCGGCGTGCTGGCCGGCGACGTCAAGGACGTGTTGTTGCTCGACGTGACCCCGCTTTCGCTCGGCATCGAGACGCTGGGCGGCGTGTTCACCCGCATTATCGACCGCAACACCACGATCCCGACCAAGAAGAGTCAAGTCTTCTCCACCGCCGAGGACAATCAGAACGCGGTCACCATCCGCGTGTTCCAGGGCGAGCGCGAGATGGCTGCTGACAACAAAATGCTCGGTCAGTTCGACCTGGTCGGCATCCCGCCGGCGCCACGTGGCGTGCCGCAAATCGAGGTCACCTTCGACATCGACGCGAACGGCATCGTCAACGTTCAGGCCAAGGACAAGGCAACCGGCAAGGAGCAGCAGATCCGCATCCAGGCCTCAGGCGGCTTGTCCGAAACCGACATCGAGAAGATGGTCAAGGACGCAGAGGCACACGCTGAAGAGGACAAGAAGCGCAAAGCTGCGGTTGAAGCCAAGAACCACGCTGAGGCGCTGGTGCATTCGACCGAGAAAGCGCTTTCCGAACATGGCTCGAAGGTCGGCGATGCCGAGCGCACCGCGATAGAGAATGCCATCGCAGATCTGAAAGAAGCGCTCAAGGGCGACGATGCGTCGGCAATTCAGGCCAAGACCAACGCGCTTGCACAGGCTTCGATGAAACTCGGCGAGGCCATGTACAAGCAGCAGCAGGAAGCGCAAGGCGCTCCCGGTGCTCCAGGCGATGGTTCAGCCGAGAAAAAGGAAGACGTGGTCGACGCGGAATTTACCGAGGTCGACGACGACAAAAAGAAATCCGCCTGATCGCAGGGCGCGAGCCATGCGCAGGTCACCAGCGAACAATGTCACCCCCGGGCATACGTCCGGGGGTACATCTTTGCAGGGGTCACGGGTGGCCGAATCAAGTACGGCTGTCTCGGCGCGGTGAATTTAGGGCGGAACCCGAATGTCCAAGCGCGACTACTACGAGGTCCTGGGCGTTAGCCGCAGCTGCACCGAGGTCGAACTCAAGGCGGCTTTCCGCAAGCTCGCGATGCAGCATCACCCGGACCGCAATCCGGGCGACAAGGACTGCGAACACCGCTTCAAGGAAATCAACGAGGCCTATGATGTCCTCAAGGATGGTGACAAGCGCGCCGCCTATGACCGCTTCGGCCATGCCGCATTCGAGCACGGTGGCATGGGCGGTGGGGCGCACGGTTTTGGCGCCGATTTCGGTTCCACCTTTGCCGATATATTTGAAGGTATTTTCGGCATGGGGTCTGCGCGCGGGCGCGGGACCGGCCGTGAGCGTGGCTCAGACCTCCGCTACAATATGGAAATCAGCCTCGATGAGGCTTTCTCCGGCAAGACTGCGCAGATCCGAATTCCGACCTCGGTGACCTGCGAGGTCTGCTCCGGTAGCGGCGCAAAGGCCGGAACCAAGCCGAAACAGTGCGGGACCTGCGGCGGCGCCGGCAAAATCAGGCATGCACAGGGGTTTTTCACGCTGGAGCGGACGTGCCCGGCCTGTCACGGCCGCGGCCAGGTA
Organism: uncultured Pseudomonadota bacterium; assembly: GCA_963762485.1. Lineage (GTDB taxonomy): Bacteria > Pseudomonadota > Alphaproteobacteria > Rhizobiales > Xanthobacteraceae > Pseudolabrys. Next base: position 408,037 of record CAVXLE010000006.1, read on the forward strand.
ATCGACGATCCGTGCAAAGTTTGCGGCGGCGGTGGGCGCGTGACCCGCGAACGCACGCTTTCGGTCAACATCCCGACCGGCGTCGAGGACGGCACCCGCATTCGCCTGGCCGGCGAAGGGGAGGCCGGTTTGCGGGGCGGCCCGCCTGGCGATCTTTATATTTTTCTCGAGGTATCGCCGCACGAGTTTTTCCAGCGCGACGGGGCCGATTTGCATTGCCGCGTGCCGATTTCCATGGCCAGTGCGGCGCTCGGCGGTGAATTCGAGGTGCCGGCAATAGACGGCAGCAAGGCGCGGGTGAAAGTGCCGGCGGGTACACAGACCGGGCAGCGCTTCCGTCTGGCGGGCAAAGGCATGCCGGTGCTGCGCGCGAAACAAACCGGGGACATGTACGTTCAAGTAGCGGTGGAAACGCCGCAAAACCTGACCAAACGCCAACGCGAATTGCTGGCGGAGTTCGAAAAGTTGTCGTCTGAGGACACTCAGCCCGAATCGGCCGGTTTCTTCAGCCGAGTCAAAGAGTTTCTTGACGGCCTCGGAAGCCGCGGCAGCCAATCGGGTTAATCCATCTTGACCCCCTGCCTTGGTCCCTATACCCGTGGATGTTGCGGCGGGGCCCGCCGCGTGTACGCGTGACCTCGCATCAATGCCATCACACTCAATAGCCCGAGTCGAAAAAAAGAGCCTGCGTCTCGATGACGAGATGCAGTTCATCCGTACGTGGATCGAAAAGCCGATCTCGACCGGCGCGGTGATGCCATCGAGCCGAGTGCTCGCGCGCGCCATGGCGCGGTGTGTGGATCCCAACTCGAGCGGCCCTGTGATCGAGCTTGGCCCAGGCACCGGCCCGGTCACCGAGGCGCTAGTGCAGCACGGCGTCGATCCGGCGCGGCTGATCCTTGTCGAATTCAATCCTGATTTTTGCCGCTTGTTGCGTACGCGCTATCCGGCGGCCACCGTTGTGCAGGGCGATGCATACCGGCTGCGGCGTCTGCTGCAGACTTACGTGGCCGAGCCAGCCGCTGCGGTGGTCTCGGGACTGCCGCTGGTAACCAAGCCGCTGCGCACGCGGCTGCGTCTCATTTCGGATGCGATGACGCTGCTGGCGGAAGGTGCGCCGTTCGTGCAATTCACGTACGCGATGCTGCCGCCGATTCCAAAAGAACTTTCCGGCATCCGCGCGGAAGCATCAGAGCTGATTTGGATGAACCTGCCGCCCGCGCGCGTGTGGGTCTATCGCAGCCGCTGATGGTGTGGTGTCATCGCCCGCGAAAGCGGAGCCGCTGATGCCGATCCCTAAAATCCTCGTTCTGCCCGGCTCCACCCGCACCGGCTCGCACAACGTCAAGCTGGCGGCATTGGCCGCCAAAGAGCTGACGCTGCTCGACGTCGATGTCACGCGCATTTCACTCGCCGATTATCCACTGCCGATCTATGAGGCCGATAGCGATGCGCGCTCCGGCCAGCCCGCTAACGCCGTCAAGCTGAAACAGATGATCATGGCGCACCATGGCGTGTTCATCGCCAGCCCCGAATACAGCGCATCGGTGACGCCACTGCTCAAGAACGCAATCGACTGGGTATCGCGCGTGCGCGAGCGCGGCGACCCGACTTATGCTGCCTTCAAGGGCCGCGTCTTCGCGATTGCGTCGGCTTCGCCCGGGCGGGCCGGCGGCCTGCGCTCACTGATGGCGCTGCGGCAAATTCTCGAACTCGGGTGCGGCGCCCTGGTAATTCCCGAACAGGTGACGATCCAGCGCGCAGAGAGCGCCTTCGACGAAATGGACAATATTGCGGACGTCGGCACTGCCAATCTGTTTCGCACGCAGCTCGAGCGTCTGGTAGACATGGCGCGGCTGATGGTGCGGGGAGGATGACGGTGTCGTTGGACGCGCGCGAAAGATTGATCGTGGCTCTCGACGTGCCGTCGGTGGCGGCGGCCGAGGCCATGGTCGCGCGTCTCGGCGCGTCGGTGTGGTTCTACAAGATCGGCTATCAGCTCGCCTTCGCCGGCGGCTTACCGTTCGCGGCCGGATTGATTGCTGCCGGCAAACAGGTATTTCTCGATCTCAAATTGCACGACATCGGCAATACGGTGGCCAAGGGGGTCGAGAGCGTTGCGCAGCTCGGCGCAACCTTCCTCACCGTGCATGCCTACCCGCAGACCATGAAGGCGGCGGTCGAAGGCAAGCAGGGCTCAAGACTGCGCATTCTCGCCGTCACCGTGCTGACCTCCTACGACGACGCCGACCTTGCGGCCGCCGGCTACGAGATGAACGTCAAGGAGCTTGCCGCCGCACGTGCTGCCCAGGCGCGCGATACCGGAGTCGACGGGCTGGTTTGTTCGGCGGAGGAGGCGGCGAGCCTCCGCGACATCGCCGGACCCGGCATGGTGCTGGTGACCCCCGGCATCAGGCCGGCGGGCAGCGCGACTGGCGATCAGAAGCGCATCATGACGCCGGCGCGCGCGATCGAGGCCGGGGCCGACTATCTGGTGGTTGGCCGCCCGATCGTGGAAGCCCGTGACCCAAAGGCGGCAGCCGACGCGGTCGTCGCCGAGATCGAACAGACGACCAAACCATAAGGGAGCGTCAGGGATGGCGAAGGGCTACTGGATCGCGAACGTCGATGTGCGTAACGCAGACGGCTACAAGGAATACGTGGCCGCGTTGCCGGATATCTTGCGCAAGTTCGGCGGTCGTTACGTTACGCGCGGCGGCAGGACCGATGTGGTGGAGGGCAAGAACCGCAGTCGCGTCGTGGTGCTCGAATTCCCCAGCTACGACGCGGCGATGGCTTGCTACCGCTCGCCCGAGTACGCCAAGGCCATTGCCCTGCGGCAGGCCAGTGCCGACGCCGACCTGATCGTGATCGAAGGTTACGACGGGCCTCAGCCCTGACCTCATCGCGCCACACATTCGGCGCGCTCCGTCTCCCCACCCGAACTCGGGTTTACCCGAGTTCGGGCGATATTAATGCGGTCGAAGTCGGAAACATCCGACTTCAACTGGGGAGAGGGTTGAGGTGAGGGGTCCGGGCCTTTCGCTCGGCCGTAACCCCTCACCCGCCGCGCTTCCCGCGCGTCGACCTCTCCCTATGGGAGAGGTGACACGGAGTGCGTTGCCCCGCTATACCCACGGCCAATGTTCCGGGAGTTGGACCCATGGCCGAGATGCGGCTCGTGGTTGCCGGCGCCGGCGGGCGAATGGGCCGCACGCTGGTCAAGGCGATCGCCGACAGCACGGAGTTTAGGCTAGCGGGCGCGTTGGAAGACGCGCGCTCGCCGCTGCTCGGCTGGGACGCGGGCGTGCTTGCGGGCCTTCCCGAAAACGGCATCAAGCTGGCGGGCGATGCCGGGCCGCTGCTGGCCAGGGCTGACGGAATCATCGATTTCACTGCGCCGGTAGCGACCGTCGCGTTTGCCGCGCTCGCGGCCAAGACCGGCAAGGTGCACATCGTCGGGACTACAGGTTTGAGCGCAGCCGACGAGGCCAAAATCAAAGATGCCGCCAAGACCGCGGTGATTGTGAAGTCGGGCAATATGAGCCTCGGCGTCAATCTGCTGGCGGCGCTGGTCAGGCGCGTCGCCAAGACGCTCGACAATTCGTTTGATATCGAAATTCTTGAAATGCATCACAACCAGAAGGTCGACGCCCCGTCCGGCACGGCGTTGATGCTCGGCCGCGCGGCGGCGGAAGGCCGCGGTATCGACCTCGATAAAAATTCGGTCCGCAGCCGCGACGGCAACACCGGCGCGCGCCATGCCGGTGATATCGGTTTTGCGAATTTGCGCGGCGGTACGGTGGTCGGCGAACACAGCGTGATCTTTGCCGGCCCCGCCGAACGGCTCGAGCTTACTCATAAGGCCGAAGACCGCATGATCTTCGCGCGCGGCGCGCTGCACGCCGCCGCCTGGGCACGCAGCCAGAAGCCCGGTCTCTATTCTATGGCCGACGTACTCGGCCTCGGAAATTTCTAGGAGCACGCCGGTGCCGAACGCGACTAGTTTCTGGCGCACACGAAGCGGAATGTTGATTCTGGCGGCAATTTGTGTGGTAGCGCTGTTCATTGCTCTCGTCGTCGTTCCCGCGATTTCGCAGTCGACCTCCATCGCCAGTGAAAACGTTTCGATGACACTTGGCGCGGTATTTTTCGTCATCGCGGTCGGCTGCTACCTCGCGGCATTCCTTCTCAACAAAAAGAAATCCGTGGAGTGAACTCAATGGCTGAGGCGGATCGTTTGCTCGTGCTCGTGCGTCACGGCCAGAGCGACTGGAACCTGAAAAACCTGTTCACCGGCTGGCGCGATGTCGATTTGACCGACAAGGGCGTAACCGAAGCACGTGAGGCCGGCCGCAAGTTGAAGGCGCAAGGCATCAAGTTCGACGTCGCCTTTACCTCCGCGCTCAAGCGGGCGCAGCGCACGCTCGATCTGATGCTCACGGAATTGGGCCAGACGACAATTCCGGTGTTCAAGGATCAGGCGCTCAACGAACGCGACTATGGCGATCTAGTGGGTCTCAACAAGGACGACGCGCGCAAGAAATGGGGCGAGGAACAGGTGCACATATGGCGCCGCTCTTACGATATTGCGCCGCCCGGCGGCGAGAGCTTGCGGGATACGCTCGCGCGCGCTTTGCCGTATTACGTGACGGAAATATTGCCGCGCGTGATGCGCGGCGAGCATGTGCTTGTGGCTGCGCACGGCAATTCGTTGCGCGCGCTGGTGATGGTGCTCGACAAGCACACGCCCGAAAGCATCACCAAGCTCAATCTGGATACCGGCGTGCCGATGATCTATCGGCTCAATGCCGATTCGACGGTGAAGTCAAAACTCGATTTGGCAGCGTAGTATTCTTTGTTATTCCGGGGCGCGCCAAAGGCGCGAACCCGGAATGACAGTCAGGCCGCTGCCATCCCGGCCTCCCAGCCGAGCATCGCGCGCTTGCGCGTGAGGCCCCAGTGATAGCCGGTGAGTTCGCCGCTCTTGCCGATGACGCGGTGGCACGGCACCACGAAGCAAATCGGGTTCTTGCCGACGGCGGCGCCGACGGCGCGCGCTGCCTTGGGCGAGCCGGCGCGGGCGGCGAGGTCGGAATAGGTCGTTAGCTGCCCCATCGGGATATCGAGCAGCCTTTCCCATACGCGCACCTCGAAATCCGTACCGATCAGCACCACGCGCAGGGGTTGGTTCTTGCGCCATAGCGCCGAATCGAAGATGCGGCGCGCGGTGGCAGCGGTTGCCGCGAAGTCTTCCACATAGTGGGCTTTCGGCCAGCGGGAGCGCATGTCCCTGAATGCGGCGCGCTCTTTACCGGCATCGGCGAGCGCAAGACCCGCCAGCCCGCGCGGCGTCGTCATGACCAGGGCCATGCCGAACGGGCAAGGATGGAATCCGTACGTGATGGTCAGGCCTTCCCCGCCTGCCTTCCATTCGCCCGGCGACATCGCTTCGTGAGTCACGAACAAATCGTGCAGGCGGCCCGGGCCGGAAAGGCCTACCTCGTAGGCGGTGTCCAGCACGCTTGCAGAGGACCGCAGCAGCTCGCGTGCGCTGTTGAGTGTCAACGCCTGCAAAAAGGCCTTCGGCGTCAGCCCGCACCAACGGCGGAACAGATGATGCAGATCGGTCGCGGTCACGCCGGCCGCGTCCGCGATCACGTCGATTTCCGGCTGCGCGCGCCAGTTTCCGCGAATGTGAGCGATAGCGCGGCGCACGATGTCGTAGTCCGCCGCCGCGGTTGAGAGCGGTGCGAACTCGGTGAAGCGGTCGGTCAGAGCCGTTTTTGCCAGTGTCATGTTCATGACCGCAATTTAAGGCGATGGGCGGAGCTCAACCACCCGATTTCTGACTATTCAAACACCGTTCGGGTAGGCCCCCGACGGGCTTCGTTCAACGCGTTTCCGAGTTCCTTTGCGAAACTCGCCTTTTCGTCAGGTCCCAGGAACGTCGCAATTGCGAGTTTACGGCCGCGCGAAACGAGAAAAAGCCGGTCGATGCCGAACTCGTCCAGCTCGACTTTATCGAGCCTGACCCAAACCGGATTGAGCGCCCATTCGCGGACACGTCCGAGATGGCTCACTTTTCGAACCTTGAGTGTCGACGACGTCACGATCACCTGTTCGTAGGCTTCCGCGTGCCGATAGTTGAGCCGAAAGGCCCAATAGAGCAGCAGCACGTCGAGGCCGAAGAATCCGAACACGGGCCAGGCGCCGATGACGAGGAAGAGAATGCCGGTAATGAAGCTTGCGCCGCCGAACAGCAGCATCAAAATCAGAAATCCGAAACGGCCGAGCGAGCGGTGAGGAGTCAGCGTCGCTGAAAAGATCGTGGGTTCGAGCTCTGCGGCGTTGTCCATGGTCATCGTGGCCAGTATACCGAAATCATGGCGAAAAAACCCGCACGCAAGGCACCGACGAAAGCGCCTAAGAAAAAAGCTCACAAAGCGAAGCGCGCGAAGATAAAGCCTGCGCGCAGGCGAGCGGCGGCTGATGTCAAGGCTGCCGCAGGCGCATTGCCGCAGTGGACAACGGTGCAGATTGAAGAGGCGTTCCGCCGCTTCACGGCCGCCAACCCGGAGCCGAAGGGCGAGCTGCAGCATATCAGTCCGTTCACGCTGCTGGTTGCGGTGGTGCTGTCAGCGCAGGCGACCGATGCGGGTGTCAACAAGGCAACGCCTGCGCTCTTTGCGCTCGCCGATACGCCGGAAAAAATGGCTGCGCTCGGCGAAGACCGCGTGCGCGATCTGATCAAGACTATCGGCCTCTTCCGCACCAAGGCGAAGAACGTCGTCGCGCTGTCGGAAAAGCTCGTGGCCGAGCATGGAGGGCAGGTGCCTCGCTCACGCGAAGCACTGGAAGCGTTGCCGGGTGTCGGACGCAAGACCGCGAACGTTGTTCTCAATATCGCGTTTGGCGAACCGACGATCGCGGTCGATACCCATATTTTCCGTGTCGGCAATCGCACCGGCCTGGCCACCGGCAAGACGCCATTCGAAGTCGAAACGAAATTGGAGCAGGTGGTGCCCGCGCAATATAAGCGTCACGCTCATCATTGGCTGATTTTGCATGGCCGCTACACTTGCGTGGCGCGCAAACCGCTGTGTGAGAAATGCATCATCGCCGACCTGTGCCAATGGCCGGGCAAGACGGTGGCGGCCTAGGACCGACTCGGCTCATTCCCGCGCAAGCGGGACTCCAGAATACGAATTCGGAGCGCAGTGGTTGTTGCCCTGGATCCTCGCTTTCGCGGGGATGAACAGAATGTCAACGCGCTTCGATCAGTTCTGCGCGCTTGCCCGCCATTCGTTTGTGGACGTGCACCATGAGGGCCATGGCGAAAATTGGCGTCGCGAGATTGACGACGGGAATTGAGACAAATACTGCGATGAACATTCCCGCAAGGAAGATGTAAACGGCGTTGGTCTTGCGCAGGGCCCTTGCTTCGTGCGGCGAACGAAAGCGCATCGCCGCGAGTTCGAAATATTCGCGGCCGAGCAAATACGAATTTGCCAGAAACAGAATAATCACGCCGAGGCCGGCAAAGAGAACGAATGGCAGCGCGCAGAGATAAACCACCAACGCCAGCGCGGCAAAACTCAAGCCTTCGATCAGCGCGCGGAAAAACGGCAAGGCGCGCCCGGGCGGTTCGGCCGGATAATGCTCGCGCTCGACGGCATCGGCGATTTCGTCGACAAAGAAACTACCGACGAATGCTGTGACGACCGGCATCAGAAACAGCGCGCCGGTGATGATGCCGAATCCGGCCATAATCGAGAGGATCCAGGCCAGTGTCGTCCAGGCTGCATGCGGGGCGACGCCGGAGGCCTGCTCTGCCCAATTGGCGCCGGCCGCCGCCCAGGCCGCCAATAAGCGATGCATGACGATGCCAATGATGGTGATCAGGATCAGCGCAAGGCCGACAGCCTTGAGCACCACATGGCGCAAGGCGGGCGCAAACATCTGCGAAAGGGCTTTGACGGCGGCATCGATCATGCCGGGACAGGTAAGGCCGGCGGCCGGGCAGGGCAAGGCCGGATATTACGCGACTGGCGAGAGCGTATCGTCGTCGGCCGGCACCAACGCGATCAGTTCATCGGCGTCCGCGGCGGGCATATCGGCCCAGGCCATCGCCTTGTAGTCGAAGCCGCGCACAATGGTTGGCTTCACGACCTCGAAATACGGCGAGATATCGAAATCGCGCGGCGCGTAAAGCGAAGAATGCCGGATCTCCAGAATTTCCTCGCGCGCTGCTTCGCTTTCGAGACGCGTTACCTTCGGCAGGATCGGGTAGCGCACGATTTCAAACGCCTGCGCGATCAATGCCGAGCAGATGATCCGGGTGGGATGACCGGAGCCGAGCGCAATCATCCGCCGGCGCCAACGTTGCGGCACCGGCAGCGGAAACAGATAGCGCAACAGGTCGATGATGTTCTTGAGATCGTAATCGAAGCCAATTCGTTCCGCTGCATAGGCGCAAACGCGAGCCCGATCTTCTTCATCCAGTTGTATCGGGCGGCAAATGCGCGTGTGAAAGCGGGAATATTTCGACAGCGGCGCCGCCACTACTCCTTGTCCGATATTGGCCTCAACGAGGACTAGCGGCTCGCCATCGGCAGTAGCGCGGTCGCCGATCGGGCCGACATAAAGTGCGGCATGCGACCATGTCGACTGGGTGAGATATTTGATGACGCCGGAAATGTGGTTGTTGCCTTCGACGAGCAACACGTCGCCAGGCCGCAGTGTTGCGCGCAAAGCTTCCGGGTCGGACGGCGTGAAAGGCTCATAACCCTGCGCGGGCTTTTCCAGATAATGCGCCAGAAAGCGCCCGACCCCGTCGATCATCCAGCTCATGACCGGCCCTCGGCGCCAGTTCTTGGCGCACAAGACGTTCCCCTCTGCGGTGGTTTGTTCCCGCGCGACGTCTCTTTGTCGGTGAATTTAGTGAGAAGTCATTGCAATTTGGTTCATCGGTTCCACATGGATTACCAATCGTTAGCCATGTAACTTGCTGCACGGCGCGTGTTTCGGCATCGTGCCCACCCGCCCGGCAAGCATTTGGATACCATGTCGGAGTTTAGCCGACGCTCCTTCCTCGCTGCATCTGCGGCCGTTGTTGCCGCGCCGGCGCTTGTGCGCGCGCAGACCGCCGGTGACGTCGACGTTGTGATCGTTGGTGCCGGCGCGGCAGGCATCGCCGCCGCGCGTCGCGTCGGTGCCGCCAATCGCCGTTTTGTGTTGCTTGAAGCGACGAGTCGTGTTGGCGGCCGCTGCGTTACCGACTCGACGGCATTCGGAATGCCGTTCGATTTGGGCGCGCACTGGATTCATCGGGGCGATGGAAATCCGCTTGGCACATTAGCTGTAAATAGCGGGCTCGACATTTATGCGGCACCGCGCGGACAAGCAGTGCGGATTGGTCCTCGCAACGCACGTGACGCAGAGCTTGAAGTTTTTCTCGCGGCACTGGTGCGCTCGCGTCGCGCGATTGTCGATGCCGCGCGCGGCAAGGCCGATGGACCGGCGGTGACGGCGCTGCCGGGTGATCTCGGAAATTGGCGGGCGACCGTCGAATTCGTGCTCGGGCCTTATACGTGCGGCAAGGATCTTGCCGCGGTTTCGACCGCAGACCTTGCCCGCGTGCCGGAGCGCGACAACGATTCATTTTGCCGGCAGGGTTATGGCGCACTGCTTGCGAAATTTGCGACCGGTCTGCCGATGCGGCTGTCCACGCCGGTCATGCGCATCGAATGGGATCGGAACGGCGTCAACGTTGTGACTGCCAACGGCACCTTGCGGGCGCGTGCGGCGATTGTGACTTTGTCGACCAACGCGCTCGTCGCCGGCAAGATCGAATTCAAACCGGAATTGACCAAACAGCAGCTCGATGCCGGCGCCGTACTGTCGCTCGGCAGCTACGATCACATTGCACTCGATATGCCGGGCAATCCGCTGGGCCTGCAACGCGACGATCTGGTATTCGAGCAATCGTCGAGTCCGCGTACGGCGGCTCTGCTTGCCAATGTATCGGGCAGCAGCCTACATCTCGTGGACGTCGCGGGCGAGTTTGGCCGCGAACTATCCGCAAAAGGCGATGCGGCAATGATCGAATTCGCGCGCGACTGGATGACCACGCTGTTCGGCGCGGGCGTGAAAAAGAAGATCAAGCGCGGCTATGCGACACGCTGGAATGATGCACCCTTCGTTCTCGGCGCGATGTCGGCTGCTGCACCAGGCAGCAGCGATGCGCGAAGAGTTCTGGCGGAGCCCATCGGGGCGCGTATCTGGCTGGCGGGTGACGCCTTGCACGAAACGCAATGGGGTACGGTCAACGGCGCGTGGGAGTCGGGCCAGCGTGCTGCGGAGGCAGTCTTGCGGCACATCGGCGCGCTGAAAGCGCCAGAAGAAAGCAAGCCTCTGCGCCAAACGCGGCAACGTCACCGCAGGCGTGGCGAGGATAATTGATGTCAGCTCGTCCGAAGGCCCTGATCGCGTGGTCAAGCGGCAAGGACAGCGCCTGGGCGCTGCATGAGGTGCGGCGCACGGCTGAGTTCGACATTGTCGGCGCGTTGACTACGGTCACCGAAACCTTCGGCCGCGTCAGCATGCATGGCGTGCGCGAGGAATTGTTGCGGGCGCAGCTCGCGGCTGCGGGGTTGCCCGCGATTGTCGTGCACCTTCCCTTTCCTTGTTCCAACCAGATCTACGAACAAAAAATGGCGGCGGCCATGCGTGAGGCCAAAACAGCCGGTGTGACGCACATGATCTTCGGCGATCTGTTTCTGGAGGATGTGCGCGCCTATCGCGAGCGGCAACTCGCAGGCACGGGCATTACGCCGATTTTTCCGGTGTGGGGGCAGCCGACAGCGGCGCTGGCGCGCAAAATGATCGAAGCCGGCGTCGAGGCGCATCTTTCCACTGTCGATCTGAAGAAATTACCGGCCTCGTTCGCCGGCCGTCGCTTCGACAGCGCGCTGCTTGCCGTGCTACCCGCCGATGCCGATCCATGCGGCGAGAATGGCGAGTTCCACTCCTTTGTGTCGGCCGGCCCGATGCTCTCGGGCAAGATCGCGGTCAGAGTCGGGGACACCGTCGAGCGCGACGGATTTGCCTATGCGGATTTGTTGCCGGCTTAATTTTTTGTCGTTCCCGCCGTCGCGGAGACGACATTGGAGGACTTTAAGCCCTCAGCAGGCCGCCAGTGCGCTTGGTGACTTCGACGACGATCTTGCTGGAAAGCGCATCGATTTCGGCATCGGTCATGGTCTTGTCGCGCGGCTGCATTGTGACCGCGATGGCAATCGATTTCTTGCCGGGATCGATACCTTTGCCTTCATAGACGTCGAAGACAATAACGTTGCTGATGAGCTTCTTGTCGACGTTCTGCGCGGCCCGCACGATGTCCGCAGCTTTGACTGCGCTATCGACCACGAACGCGAAATCGCGCTCGACCGGTTGAAACGGCGACAACTCGAGCAGCGGTTTTGCCCGCGTCGGTTTTGCTTTCGGTTCGGGAATTTTCTCCAGAACGACCTCGAAAGCGACCAGCGGACCTTCGGCCTTTAGTCCCGATATCACGCGCGGGTGCAACTCGCCGAAATGACCGAGGACATTCTGCGGACCGATCTGGATGGTGCCGCTGCGGCCGGGGTGGAACCAGGCCGGGCCACCGGCCACGACTTGCAATGCCTGCATCGGCGCACCGGCCGCAGCGAGAACGGCGAATGCATCGCCTTTCGCATCAAAGGCGTCGACCGGTTCGGTCTTGCCCGACCAATGGCGCCCGTTGCCCGAGGTTTTGGCGAGAGCGCGGCGCAGGCCGCTGGCTGCCGTGAGCTGGTCTTCCGGACGGTCGCCCTTGAAGATTTGTCCAACCTCGAACAGAGCGGTATCGGGAAAGCCGCGGTCGGCATTGCGCTGCGCCGCCATGATCAAGCCAGCAATGAGGCTTGGCCGCATGTCGGAGAGCTCGGCCGCAATCGGATTGGCAAGCGCCAATTCCGCCTTGCCGCCACCGAACAGTTCGGCCTCCCGCTTCGACACGAATGACCAGGTGACAGCCTCGACGAGGCCGCGCGCGGCAAGCGCACGTTTGGCCTTCCGTGTCCGGTTTTGAATCGCGGTGAGGACTGGCTTGCGCGCAAGTTCACCGCGCGGGAATGGCGTCGACGGCACGCGGTCGACGCCGACAATGCGCATAATCTCTTCGACAATGTCGGCGCGCCCGTGCACATCCGGCCGCCACGTAGGCACTGCCACTTTCATGCGCTCGTCCTTGCCGACGGCAAAAAAACCGAGCTTTTCCAGAACGCGGCGCGTGTCGGCGAGCGGTAGTTTCAGGCCGGCCAGTCGCGACAAATCACTCATGGGGAAGTCGACGACTTTTTCCTTCGGCGTCGGATCGCCGGCGACCACGACCTCGGACGCTTCGCCGCCGCAGAGGTTGAGCACCATCTGCGTCGCAAGCTCGAGTCCCGGCAGCATGAAAGCGGGGTCGACACCGCGTTCGAAGCGATAGCGCGCGTCAGAATTGATGCCGAGCTTGCGCCCGGTCTGCGCAATGTTGAGTTCGTCCCACAGTGCGGACTCAATCAAAACATCGGTGGTTGTCTCCGAACAGCCGCTCGCTTCGCCGCCCATGATACCGGAAAGGGACTCGACGCCCTTTTCATCGGCGATTACGCAAATCGCCTCGTCGAGCGTGTAGGTCGTGCCGTCGAGCGCAAGAAGTTGTTCGCCGGTCTTCGCGCGCCGCACCGTCAGATTGCCGTTCACCTTTGCGGCGTCGAACACATGCAACGGCCTGCCGCGGTCGAAGGTGATGAAATTGGTGATATCGACCAGCGCGTTGATGGGCCGCAACCCGATCGCCGTGAGTCTCTTTTGCAGCCAATCGGGTGAGGGGCCGTTCTTGACACCGCGCACGAGACGCAGACCGAAAGCCGGGCACAGTGACGGTGACTTTCCGAAATCGAGCGTGACCTTGACCGGGCAGGGGAAGCTTCCCTTCACTGCCTTCGGGATTTTATTTTTGTAGGTGCCGATTGAGGTGGCGCCGAGATCGCGCGCGATTCCGGAAACGCCGGTGCAGTCCGGCCGATTTGGCGTGAGATTGATCTCGATGACGGGCTCGCTGACACCCGCCCATTCGACGTAAGATTTGCCGACCGGCGCATCGGCCGGCAATTCGATAATGCCGTCGTGGTCGTCGGAGACCTCGATCTCTGCGCCGGAAATGAGCATGCCCCGGCTCTCGACGTCCCGGATTTTACCAATGCCGAGCGTGATTTTTTTGCCCGGAATATAGGTGCCTGGCGGCGCAAACACGGCCCTCATGCCGGCGCGCGCATTGGGGGCGCCGCACACAACCTGAATCGGCTTCCCGTCGTCGATATCGACCATACAGACGCGCAAGCGGTCGGCGTTCGGATGCTTTTCGGCCGAGAGCACTGAGGCGATGACCAGCGGCTTGAGCTGCGTCGCCTTGTCCTCGACGTTCTCGACCTCGAGCCCGATCATGGTGAGCTTGTCGACGACTTCGGCCAGAGACGCGTCGGTGTCGAGATGCTCTTTTAGCCAGGGCAAAGTGAATTTCATGGACGTTCCCGAGTCGACAGCCTTAGAGGAACAGATTGAGTGAGAACGTAACTGCAAACAAAATGGTAACAACCGATACCAAGTTTAGAGTGAGTTCATACAATTCCCTTCGAAATATGACTTCGGTCTTGAGAGCCCGTCGGTAATCATCAGGTGTTCTTCCGACAAGGCGCGGACTAAGAACCCGGATAAATCTCAAGCACAGACAAGCCAACAGGACGTAAGCAATGGCTTCGAGCCCAATCAGATATTTCAAATAGACATTCGATTTGGCGCTCTCGAACAGAACAATTGAGAATGCGATCATGATGGAAATGTGTGTGAGTAGGGCCGATGACTTCGCATCAACGGCGATGAGAAAGGAAAAATTAATTTCTTCACGACTGACATTTCGCACATTCATAGACAATTCGTCGAATGCCTCGTCGTCGACGTTACGTGCTCTCCACCTGGCAAGAGCCAACAAGGCTTTGTCGGCATCAGCAATCAAACGCGAGATCATCGCAATTGCCCCAAACGTTGCAGTAGCGTCAACTACTCAATCCCCCCGCCAGCGTCGGAAAGTCGAGCGGCCTGAAGCCGTAATGCGCGAGCCAGCGCACGTCAGCTTCGAAGAAGGCGCGCAGATCGTGCATGCCGTATTTGAGCATGGCGATGCGGTCGATCCCCATGCCCCAGGCAAAGCCCTGGTACTCGTCCGGATCGAGGCCGCAATTGCGCAGCACATTGGGATGCACCATGCCGCAGCCCAGAATTTCCAGCCAATCTTCACCTTCACCGAAGCGGATTTCACCCTTGTCGCGCTTGCACTGAATGTCCACTTCGAGCGACGGCTCGGTGAACGGGAAGAACGACGGGCGGAAGCGCATCTTCACGCTGTCGACCTCGAAGAATGACTTGCAGAATTCTTCGAGAATCCACTTCAGGTGGCCGAGATGCGAGCCCTTGTCGATCACCAGTCCTTCGACCTGGTGGAACATCGGCGTGTGCGTCTGGTCCGAGTCGCTGCGATAGGTGCGGCCAGGACAGATCACGCGAATGGGCGGTTTCTGGCTGAGCATGGTGCGCACCTGCACCGGCGAGGTGTGTGTGCGCAGCAGCAGGCGCGAACCGTCGGTCTTCGGCGGGAAATAAAACGTATCGTGCATTTCACGCGCCGGATGACCTTCCGGGAAATTCAGCTTTGTAAAATTGTAATCGTCGGTCTCGATGTCCGGTCCTTCGGCGACCGCGAAGCCCATGTCGGCGAAGATAGCGGTCAACTCGTCGGTGACCTGACTGATCGGATGCACGCGGCCGTTTTCGGCCGGGGCTTCGCGCACCGGCAGGGTGACGTCGACGGTTTCGGTATTGAGCCGGGCATCGAGCGCAGCGGCAGCAAGCGAGTTTTTCGCAGTTGCGATGGCCGCAGCGACGCGGTCTTTCAATCCGTTGATCGCGGGGCCTTGCAGCTTGCGCTCGTCCGGTGTCATGGCGCCAAGCGTTTTGAGCAGCGCCGACACCGAGCCGCTCTTGCCGAGAGCTCCGACGCGCACTGATTCCAGCGCGGCCTCGTCCTTGGCGGAGGCGACGGCGGCGAGCAAATCTTTTTCCAGTTGTGCGATGTCGGTCATGACAAGGGCTGTCCTGTGCCTCGTCATGGCCGGGCTCGTCCCGGCCATCCACGTCTTCGATACACGAAGTAAGTCGTGGATGCCCGGGACGAGGCCGGGCATGACGACCTCAAAACTTTACGCCGGCAACGCGGCCTTGGCCTTTTCCACGATGGCCTGGAATGCCGTCGGCTCGCGGATGGCGAGGTCGGAGAGCACCTTGCGATCAACGGTCAAGCCAGCCTTGGCCAGCCCGGCAATGAACCGGCTGTAGTTCAGGCCGAAAGGCCGCACCGCGGCGTTCAGGCGCTGGATCCACAATGCGCGGAACGTGCGCTTGCGCCGCTTGCGGTCGCGAAAGGCATACTGATTGGCCTTTTCGACTGCCTGCTTGGCGACGCGGATGGTGTTCTTGCGGCGGCCGTAATAGCCCTTGGCGGCCTTGTAGACTTTCTTGTGCTTGGCGTGGGCGGTGACGCCACGTTTCACGCGGGCCATGGGAAATCTCCTTTACGAGTCTTGCAAACGCTTTACGGGGACGGCCGCGCGGACGCGGCTGCGGAAATACAAATCAGCCGTTCGGCAGAAAGTATTTCTTGATGTTGTCGCCGTCGGACTTGAACAGCACGTTGGTGCCGCGATGCTCGCGGATCTGCTTGGTGGTCCGCTTGATCATGCCGTGGCGTTTGCCGGACTGCTGGTATTTCACCTTTCCGGTCGCGGTAATCTTGAAGCGCTTTTTGGCGCCCGATTTGGTCTTCAACTTGGGCATTTGGCTCTCCTCATCGGCGCGGCGGGCGAGCCCGCACGGCCAAAAAATGCTCCCAAGGCCTGAGGGCCTTAGAGCGGTGCTCGGAATTGAGCGTAAATCGCCGCCACGGCAGCCCTTACTGGCCGGGCGACGAGAGGCGGCGTTATGGCAGAGGCGGTCGCGCCATGCAACCGCGCCGACGGGGTCGCTTTAACCACTTGTTTTCGCCATCGGGCTAACTTGCCGCCTTCGCTGGTGCCCCGCGGACCGGCCTTTGCTCGGTCGTCGGAAGGGCGTCCACCATTGAAAATCCGCATCAAATAAGGGGTTCGTCTTTATGCGGCGTATTGTGATTCATGGGGCTCTTGGCCTCTTGCTGCTCCTCGCAATGGCGAGCGTCCCACGCGGCGCCGCAGCCGGGGCCCACGACGGCAGCTGGAGCGTATTGATCATTACAGAGCGGGGCGGTTGCGATCGCGGTTACCGCTACAATGTGAACGTCAGCAACGGCCACGTCAGTTATCAGGGCGATGCATCCGTCGACCTCAGCGGCACGGTCGCGCCAAGCGGTCTCGTCAAGGTCAACATCAAGCTTGGCGACAAGGGCGCCAATGGCACCGGTCAATTATCGGCTCGTAGCGGAACCGGTACATGGCGAGGCATTGGTTCGAGCGCGAGCTGCGCCGGTCACTGGGAAGCCGAACGCCGCTGAAAAGAAAGCGCCACCCGCAATCGGCGAGTGGCGCGTTTGAGCAGACGGTGAATTCCTTGCGGCGTTAGCGCGGCGCCAGCAGCATGACCATCTGGCGGCCTTCGAAGCGCGGCTCCGACTCGACCTTCGAGATCTTCTCGGTGTCGTCTTTCACGCGTTGGAGCAATTTATAGCCGAGCTCCTGGTGCGCCATCTCGCGGCCGCGGAAGCGCAAGGTGATCTTGACCTTGTCGCCCTCTTCGAAGAAACGCTGCATCGAGCGCATCTTCACCTGATAGTCGTGGTCGTCGATCATCGGCCGGAGCTTGATCTCCTTGATCTCGACGACTTTCTGCTTTTTGCGGGCTTCCGCCGCCTTCTTCTGCGCCTGGAACTTGTATTTGCCGTAATCCAGGATTTTGCAGACGGGCGGCGACGAGTTGGGGGCGATTTCGACCAGGTCGAGCCCGGCAGCCTGCGCCATCTCTAGCGCGGCTTGGATTGGTGTGGGGCCATGGTTGTGACCACTGGCATCGATTAGCTGGACCTCGCGAACGCGGATATCCTCGTTTATGCGCGGGCCGTCCTTCTGAACGGGCAGCGCGGACTTCATCGGACGACGAATGGCTATTTTCTCCTCATGCTGTTGCAACAGTCCTTCGGCGCCAACCGAGCGCCTGGGAATAGCGAAAGATTGGTAGAAACCGCGAAGAAGTCAACGCAGTTCCGTCAATATTGACGATAGTTGGATCGGAATCCGCGGTCAAAGTATTCAAATCACTCTTATTTTGCCTTGCTTTAACCCTGAGCGACCGACGCGGCCCGATTTCCGCTCGCGGCCAGGCCGGCAATTTCGCCGTAGAGCCGCAGCGTCTGCTCCGCAATGATCTCCGCATTAAAATGGCCGAGCACCCAGTCGCGTCCGCGCCGGCCAATGGTTGCCCGGTTTTGTTCCGGCATGGAAAACAGCCGCAGCAAAGTTGCGGCGAGCGCCGCATCATCGCCGGTTGGAAAACGGATTCCCGCAATCCGGCTTTCGGGTACCGCCGGCGCGGTGAGCACGACGTCGGGCCCTGCACCGAGATCTGAAACGATGACGGGCCTCGCCATGGCCTGTGCTTCCAGGATTGCGCGCTGAACGCCTTCCGGCTGTACCGCCGCCGACACCACCACGGAAGCAACGGCATAAGCCGCGGGCATATCCGCGACGGGTGCAGCCATGCGGATCACGTCCATCGTACCGGTCGTCAGCACCAGGTCCCACAATTCGCCTGTGTAGCGGGTGCGGCCGCGATCCTCGCCGACGAACACGCACAAAAAATCTTTCAGGCCCATTTGCTTGAGCCGCTTCACCGCCTTGACCACGACGTGATGGCCCTTGCGCCGCAGAATCCGGCCGGTGATCAGGATGACCTTGGTGTCACGCTTGACGCCCCAGGCCGTACGCATTGCTTCGACGCGCTCGCGCGTAACACTTTCAGGATTGAAGCGATCGAGATCAACACCACACGGCACGACCGCGATCTTTTCCCACGCAGTCCCGTAGCGGTCGTTGATCAACTGAGCAATCTGCTCGCTTGATGCAACGATGCGGTCACCGCGTGCCATGATGCTATTGTACCAACGCTTGAAAACATTCTGTTCGCGGAAGCCTTTGTACCAGCTGGTCACAAATGGGATGCCGCGGAGACGAGCGGCGATGAACGCACTCCACGCTCCCGCGCGACCCAACGCATGAATCACGCCGCAGCGACGCTCCCGCGCAAGCCGATTCAGAATGGCTACATTGCGCAGGATCACAATGGGGTTGTTGCTCGACACGTCGAGCGGAACGAATTCACCGCCGGCCGCGGTGACGTCGGCTACGAGACGTCCGGCGCGCGATACGACGGTGACGCGGTGGCCTGCTCCGGCAAGGATGCGCACCAGTTCGACAGCGCCGGCATCGGCAGCGCCCACATCGAGTGTCGGCACGACAATAAGTACAGCGATCGATGCGCGTGCGTCATGCGCGCGCGCCTTGCCGCCTAAAAGAACGTCCTGCGCCGCTGCCGGTGCGGGCAAACTCGACATAATGTTATGACCTCGAAATACCGGTGTGTTTAAAGCGAATTCCAGCAGGCATTTTTACGTGTCGCGCACCAATAGAGACGTATAGACGCCACGAATGGCGGCGGCAACCGCTTCTGCGGAAAATGCAAATTCGGCAAACTGCCGTGCGCGCGCACCCAGTGCTTCGTAAGCCGTTGCATCGAGGGCGAGCGCGGCAGCGATCGCGCGGGCGATTTCTTCGACATTGCCGGGCGCCACCAGCCAACCCGTGCGCAGTTCGTCGCGCATGCGCGGCGGCGCGAGCACGTTTTCCGGAAGTACGCCGATCGTTGTCGTCACCACAGGACGGCCGCTGGCTTGCGCCTCCGCAACCACGCGGCCCGATAACGGCGGTTCGATTGCCGGGACGACCACCACGTCTGCGACAGCAAGTGCTGCCGGCATATCCGGGCAATGGCCGACGAACCGGCAAAGCGTGTCGATGCCGTGCATGCGGGTCTGACGGCGCAGCGCACGCGCGTAGCGCGGCTCGCTGCGATCATCGCCGGCGAATACGAAAACAATGTTGCCGTCGGCGACGCGAACCAAACGATGCGCAGCATCGATCATGCTCAGTTGTCCGTTCCACGGGGCGAGGCGGCCAGGCACCAGTACGATGCGCATTTCGGGAAACACGCCCCAGGCGCGGCGCAACGAAGTCATGCGATCTGCGCTCACCGCGGCAGTATTGTTAGCAGCAGTGTCAATCGCGCGTGGGATGACGATGATGCGTTCGGCCGCAAGCTTGTAGCGCTCCATCATGGCGCGCGCGACGTAGCTCGACGGTGCGATGACCCGGTCACCACGCGCAAGCGACTGACGAAAGCGGTCGCCCACCCACGACTGCGCCGGCACTCGATCGGAGAACGAGGTAACAAGAAAGATCGGCATGCGATCGATGGCGGCAAGGGCGCTCCAGGCGCCGCCAGCGGATTGTGCATGCACGATATCGATACGTTCGCCGGAAATCAGGGCTGCAAGCCGGTGGGCATTTTGCCGAATGCGCAGCGGATTGATCGTGTCGTGAGTCATCGGCAGCCACTCGCCGCCGAAGGCGCATAATTTGTCGATCAGCGCGCCGTTATCGCCCGCGACGATGGCGCGAGCGCCCGATTGCAGCAGGGTAAGGGCAATATTGACCGCGGCGTGTCCAGCCGGATCATCGTTGAGCGCGGGTACCAGCTGGAGGATGGTCGCGCCGGCGAGCGAGCGCGGGTTTCCCCGGGCGCCGGGTATCATGACCGCATGACCCTTGCATTTGAGATGGCGTTGCGGCGAGAAGAAGCCGCGTCCACCGGATTGTCGGTACAAGCACCCATGAGCGAAGCTCGCCTGACCTCCCTCACAATAGGTTCGTCTCCAGCGGACCGGACAATCGCCGTACGCGTGCGCGAGGGCAAGAGCCCGGGCCTGTTCTGGCTAGGAGGGTTCAAGTCCGACATGAAAGGCACAAAAGCCGAGGCGCTCGACCGGTGGGCCGAGAGCGCAGGCCGCGCGTGCGTGCGGTTTGACTATTCCGGACATGGGGAATCGGGTGGCGACTTTATCGACGGCACTATTGGGCGGTGGCTCGAGGAAAGCCTCGCCGTCTACTCGCGCTTTGCCCAGGGCCCACAGGTCGTAATCGGCTCGTCGATGGGGGGCTGGCTGGCCCTTCTGTTGGCGCGGGCCTTGTCCGAGCGCAAAGACGCGGCGCCGATTGCGGGCATGGTGCTGATCGCGCCGGCGGCCGACTTCACCGAAGAGCTGATGTGGAAGGAATTTCCGGAGGCGACCAAGCGCGAGATCGAGCAAAGGGGTATGTGGATGCGACCATCCGAATACGGAGACGCTCCCTATCCGATTACGCGTGGGCTGATCGAGGATGGCCGCAAGCACCTGTTGATGGGCGGGCTGATCGAAACCCGCTGTCCAGTGCACATACTGCAAGGCGTCCAGGACCCCGACGTGCCGTGGCGGCATGCCGTCGAACTCGTCTCACGCTTCTCGCGCGACGATGTTGTGTTGACGCTGATCAAGGACGGTGATCACCGGCTTTCACGGCCGGAAGACATCGAGCGGCTGATCGCAGCGGTGAAGGAATTTTGACTGATACTCTAAGTTAGTGCTGCAGCCCATTCACCTTGGACCGACGCATCGCTGTCGACTTGCCGCTCGGCCAACGCAGCGAATTTTTCACGCGGCAGTAGCTTCGACAATGCCCACACCGCGGCGCCGCGCACCAAAGGTGATGCATCGTCAAGTAAACGCTCGGCTTCAGCTGCGAGCTCGGTGTCCCCGGAGTTTCCGATCGCGATCAGGACATTGCGGACAAAACGATCGCGCCCGGTACGCTTGATCGAGGTTTTGGAAAAAAGCGCGCGAAATTGCGCGTCGTTGAGTCGAGCGAGATCGGCAAGCCGAGGCGCGCGCAACGCCGCGCGTGCCGCGAGTTTGGCCTCGCGGCCCTGGCTCGCGAACTTGTTCCACGGACATACGGCAAGGCAATCGTCGCAACCGTAAATGCGGTTGCCCATGGCCGCTCGCAAATCGCGCGGGATCGGCCCCTTGTGCTCGATGGTGAGGTAGGAGATGCAACGCCGAGCGTCGAGTGTATACGGCGCGGGAAACGCTGCTGTAGGACAAATGTCGAGACAAGCGCGGCAACTGCCGCAGCTATCGGGCTCAGGCGCATCTGCCGGCAAATCGAGCGTCGTGAAAATCGCGCCGAGAAAAAGCCAGGATCCGTACTGACGGGAAACCAGATTTGTATGTTTGCCCTGCCAGCCGAGTCCGGCGCGTGCGGCGAGTGGTTTCTCCATGACCGCCGCCGTGTCGACGAATACTTTTACGTCGCCGCCAGCGTTGGCAGTGAGCCACCGCGCGAGTTCCTTCAGCCGCGCTTTGATCAGCTCATGGTAGTCGTCGCCCTTGGCGTAAACGGAAATCGCAGCCCGGTCGCGCGCCTCCAAGATCGCCAGGGGGTCGTGGTCTGGCCCGTAATTCATTCCGAGCATGATGACCGAGCGCACCTCCGGCCACAGCGCCGATGGTGAAGCGCGGCGCTCGGCGGTGGTCGCCAACCAGGCCATGTCGCCATGCGCGCCCTTCGCGAGGAAATTGTCGAGCCGCGTTTTCAGCTCCGGCACGGCATCGGGCCCGGTAACGCCGAAGACGTCAAATCCGCGCGCGCGGGCCTGTTCCGCAAGGGCAGTCTTGATCGCCGCCGGCTCGGTCAGAAGTCGAGGTCGGCGTAACTTTTCGACGGCGGTATTCCTGCCATCGTGTCCGCGAGAATCGGCCGGAACGACGGCCGCGACTTTACGCGTGCGTACCAATTCTTTGTCGCTTCGTCTTCGTTCCACGGCACTTCGCCCAGATAATCGGCAGCCGACAGATGTGCGGCCGCCGCGAGATCGGCCAGACTCAGTCGATCGCCGGCGAGCCAATCGCGCGTCCGCACCAGCCACCCGATATAGGCAAGATGATAGCGGATATTGTGGCGGGCGGCGCGCAGCGCTTCCGTATCCGGTGGCCCGCCGCCCTGGTCCTGCGTCATGTGGCGCTTGAACACCCGCTCGGTCACCAGCGGACCGCTCACTTCCGCATAGAATTTGTCATTGAACCAGTTTGCCAGCCTGCGTATCTCAACCCGGCGGCCAGGCAGTTGCGGTAGCAAACGCTCTCCACCGTCCTCGCCTTGGTAAGTTTCCTCGATGTATTCGGCGACGATCGCGGCGCCGGGAATCGGCGGCTCGCCCTCGGTTACCAGCACGGGCAGTTCTCCCGCCGGATTGAGCAGCAGGAATTCCTCGCTGCGCTCCCAGAACCGCTCCTCCACAAGCCGCACTCCAATGCCGTACTCGGCGAGAATCAGCCGCACGTAACGCGAACGAGGGCAGAGCGGGTGATGAAATAGTGTCAACATGAGCGCTCAGATTAACGCGGCGATGCCGCTCTCGGTGGGAATCAACTTTCGCACTATAGAAAGGTGCAACGATGGCGCAAATCGCCACAAATTTTCGCGTTTTTTCGTTGCCTCCCCGGCGGCTTTGCGCCAAAAGCGCTGGCCCGCATAGCTTCTATTGGCAAGCGCCACAATTCCTCCGGAGCTGTTCATGGATTTCGATGCCATCAAGACGGCCATGCTTGGCCCGGCCGTGGCACATCTCGACCTGATCAAGGCGGCGGTTCTTGGCATCGTCGAGGGCCTGACTGAATATCTGCCAGTATCGTCGACGGGCCATTTGCTGCTGATAGAGCATTTGTTCGGCTGGGGGGATGATGCCTTCGGCAAATCATTTGCCGTTCTGATTCAGCTCGGCGCTATTCTGGCATTGCTGAGCATTTATTTCGGCCGGCTCTTGGCGCTGGCCAGAGAGATGTTCACGCAATGGGCGGCGGCTCGTTTCGCCATTGGCATCCTGCTCGCCTTCCTGCCGGCGGCGGTGATCGGCGCACTCGCGTATCACATAATCAAAACCTATCTGTTCGACGTGCGTGTCGTCTGCGTGTCACTCATCATCGGCGGGTTCGTCTTGTTATGGGTCGACCGCCTGAATTTGCAGGCGCGATACCACGAGGCGACTGCCTTCACATTGCCGATGTATTTCGGCATCGGTATCATTCAGTGCATCTCCATGGTGCCGGGCGTATCGCGCGCGGGCGCGACGATCGTTGGCGCCATGCTCTTCGGCGCCGATCGGCGCTCGGCAGCGGAATTCTCGTTCTGGTTGGCGATGCCGACGATGGTTGGCGCCTTCGCCTACGAAGTCTACAAGAGTCGTGGCGAGCTTGCCCTCGGCGGCAATATTACCGTGACCGCCGTCGGCTTCGTCTTCTCGTTCATCTTTGGATGGATCGTCGTGAAGACGTTTCTGCGCTACGTGCAGCGGCACAGCTTCGCGCTGTTTGCATGGTGGCGCATCCTGGTGGGCGGCGCCGGACTTGCTGCGCTGTATATTCTTTAAACTCTCACGCGATGCGGCTGCGGAATTGGCCGGTCTTGCGAAAGCGCCAGAGATAAGACGGCACGATCGCCTCGATCGGCTCCGGCTCTATACCGAGTCCTTGCAGCGTCCGCTTTTCCGCCGTGGCGGAGTCCGAAACCACATTGTCGGCGCGCAACATTTCGACCTGGTCGGGAGTTAGCAGCGGCTTCGGCAGGTATTGCAAAAACATTGCCTGTACTTTGGCTACGAAGAACGGAATGGGTATCAACAGTCGCTTGCGCTCAATGGTCGCGAGCACGAATTGCATGAGCTCCTTGAACGTCCGCACATCCGGCCCGCCCAGTTCGTAGATGGCGCCCGGCCGCGCATTGCCGTCAACGGCATCGGCAATTGCAGCAGCAACGTCTCCAACGAAGACAGGCTGGAAGCGCGTAAGGCCACCGCCAATCAGCGGCAATGCCGGTGAAAGCCGCGCGAGTGCGGCAAAACGATTGAAGAAGTCGTCCTCCGGCCCGAACAAGATCGAGGGCCGCAAGATTGTCGCGGACGGTTGCGCCGCCAATACCAGCTGTTCGGCTTTGGCCTTGGAACGTGCGTAAGCGCTGGGTGAGTTCTCGTCCGCGCCGATCGTGGACACATGGACCATGCGCGCGCCATGGGCATTGGCCGCCAAAGCCACCTGCTCGGCGCCATACGAGTGCACCACGTCGAAACGCTGGCGGCCGCGCTCGAAGAGGATGCCGACAAGATTGATCAGGACCTGAGCGTCGCGCGCGGCAGCCTCTACCGAAGGTGCATTGCGAAGGTTGGCCTGGACCGCGTGGATCTGACCGACACGGCCAAGCGGCTGCAGGTAGCCGGCAAGCTCGGGGCGACGCACGGCCACCCGGATGCGATAGTGGCGCTTGGCCAGCGCGCGCACCACGTGCCGGCCGAGGAAACCCGAGCCACCATAAACGGTGACTAGGGTGTCGTAAGGGCTGCGTGCGGTCATGCCGCTCTCAATATTGTGCCGGCGGGGATGCCTTGAGACTCGGCAAATACAGGATCGGCCAAGGACTGTACAGGGGCCGAAGCCCATTCATTGACAAGCCGGAAGCGGCTCCGTATCTGGTCCCAACAAGCCCAGGTGGCGGAATTGGTAGACGCACTAGTTTCAGGTACTAGCGGTGAAAGCCGTGGAGGTTCGAGTCCTCTCCTGGGCACCAACGTTCCGAGCCTTAGAGCCTGAATGACCATCCGTCTGCACCGCGGCGATCTTCCCGGCCTCTCCGCCTACAAGGGAGCGGTGGCGATTGATACCGAGGCCATGGGTCTCGACCCCAATCGCGACCGGCTCTGCGTCGTGCAGCTTTCGCCAGGCGACGGCTCGGCAGACGTCGTGCAGATCGGCGCGGGCCAGCACAAGGCGCCAAATATCGAGCGGCTGCTGGCGGACAAATCGGTTCTCAAGATCTTCCATTTTGCCCGCTTCGATATGGGCATTCTGGCGAAGACATTTGGTGTGATGCCCGCGCCCGTCTACTGCACCAAGATCGCTTCGCGCCTTGCCCGCACTTATACCGACAAGCATGGCCTCAAGGATCTGGCGCGCGAAGTCCTTGGCGTTGATCTCTCGAAGCAGCAGCAACTATCCGACTGGGGTGCCGACGAACTCAGCGACGCGCAAGTCTCCTACGCGGCGACGGATGTTCTTCACCTGCACTCTCTGAAGGAGAAGCTGGACGGCATGCTCGCGCGTGAGGGCCGCGCCGATCTGGCAGCCGCCTGCTTTCACTTTCTACCGGATCGCGTGCGGCTCGACCTCGCCGGCTGGGCGGCCGAGGACATTTTTTCTCATTCGTTGTAAGCTATTATATTCTGGCCGCTATTGGTTAATGGCGGGCGGCCGGTTGCCGTGTCGGGGCCATATTCGGGCCTCATGTTGCGCCGTGGGGCGAGAGATGATTTCCGGGATCTTCCTTGAGCGAAGACGGATGCCAGGCTTGGCATGAGCCGTGTGATCACAGCGAGAACCGATCAGACCGCAGCGCGCGCCTACTGGACGACGAGCCGTGGCGATGCCGCGCGCGCCTTTCGTGCCGCGCGGCGTCACAGCCGTCTTGTTCGCATCCTGCGCGTCGCCGTTCCAGCAAGTGTGGGGCTGACGCTCGTCATTATTGCGCTGATCACCTATTTCAATCCGCTGCGTATGCTCGCCAGACTACCGATCAACATCGACAATCTGGTGGTGTCCGGCACCAAGGTCACCATGGAACAGCCGCATCTGTCCGGTTTCACGAGTGACGCGCGCGCCTATGAACTGACCGCCGACACTGCGGCGCAAGACATGACCAAGCCGGACATCGTCGAATTGCGCAACATCCGCGCCAAAGTGGAAATGCAGGACAAGAGTACGATGGAGTTGACCGCGATCACCGGCCTCTATGACTCCAAAGGCGAGACTTTAAGGCTCGATCGAGACATCCGGCTCAATACATCCGGCTATCAGGCCCGTCTGAGTGAAGCGTTGATTGATATACGCAAAGGAAATGTCGTGTCTGAACATCCGGTCGAGGTAAAAATGTTGCAGGGCATCCTCAACGCCAATCGGCTTGATATCGTTGACTCTGGAGAAGTCGTTCGCTTTCACGATGGAGTCGTCATGGATATGACGCTCAACCAGCCGGCATCGCAAACCAAACCGGGCTCGCAATGATATTGACGCGCGTACCGGGTTTTACATTGCTTTTCACCGTGATGCTGGGCGTGTCCGGCGCGAGTCTGCATGCGCAAACGGCCTCGAAGGGTCCGCCAAACGCACTGCAAGGCTTCTCGCAAAATCGCGACCAGCCGGTGCATATCGAAGCGGCGACGTTGGAAGTGCGCGACAAACAGAAGCAAGCGACCTTCAGTGGCGACGTGCGCGTGAAGCAGGGCGATACCGGCTTGCGCTGCAAATCGCTGGTCGTGTTCTACGAGCAGGACGGCGAAGGCGCCGATCAGAAAAAAACCTTGCAGGCGGCAACTCCTGGCCCAGGTGGAGAGCAACGTATCAAGCGGCTGGAAGCGCGCGGCGGCGTCGTGGTGACGCAAAAGGATCAAACCGCCACGGGGGATCTCGGCATATTCGACATGAAGACCAACACCGTCACGCTCACCGGAAATCCGGTGGTGATGACGCAAGGGCAGAATGTGTTGCGAGGCGAGAAGCTGGTGGTTGATCTCACAAGCGGCGTCTCGCGGGTGGAATCGAACAAGGGCGGCCAAGGCCGCGTCGAGGGTCTCTTCCAGCCCGGTAGCACCGGGCCTGACAAACCAGGCGGCAACGGTGTCCAAGGTCCCCGGCCTGTTCCCGTGCGGCCGTTCTGACTTGCAGCGCGCTTGCCATAAATGCGGCCGCCCGCGGTTTCGGGAATCAGCTAATGTCGCGCGCCCCGCGATGGCGGATTTACGGGCAGGCAAATCCATGCGCTGCGAGGTAGATCGGTGAATATACTCTCGCTGTTTTGGCGCCGGCCGCCGGCCCGGACCCGGCGCGTCCTGACACCGGTCGAAGCTCGCGCAAAACAGGCTGCCGTGATGAATGCGCAGGCAACGCACGGCGCCACGCAGGGCCAGACGGCCGCCGGTCCGCGCCGTGACGGCGATGGGCGGCAGGCTGCACGTCATGCCTATCTAGCGGCACACGGCGTGGAAAAAAGCTTCGGTGGCCGGATGGTGGTGAAGGGCGTCACGCTCTATGTGCGGCGCGGCGAGGCGGTGGGACTTCTTGGGCCGAACGGCGCCGGCAAGACAACGGTGTTCTACATGATCACCGGCCTGATTAATGCCGACCGCGGCCGCATCGAACTCGATGGATACGACGTCACCGTGTTGCCCATGTATCAGCGCGCGCGGCTCGGCATCGGTTATCTCCCGCAGGAAGCGTCGATCTTTCGTGGCCTGAACGTCGAGGACAACATCCGCTCGGTGCTGGAAATGGTTGAGCCCGATCGCCGGCGTCGTGAAGCTGATCTCAATGCGCTGCTTGAGGAGTTCAATATTGCGCGGCTGCGCAAGACACCGAGCATCGCGCTATCGGGCGGCGAGCGGCGGCGGGTGGAAATCGCGCGCGCGCTGGCGACCCGGCCGAGTTACATGCTGCTCGACGAGCCATTCGCCGGCATCGATCCGATTGCTGTTGGCGACATCCAGGCGCTCGTGCGGCACCTGACAAACCGCGGCATCGGCGTCCTGATCACAGACCACAATGTGCGCGAGACCCTGGGCCTCACGGACCGTGCCTACATCATCTATTCTGGCGAAGTGCTGATGGAAGGCCGGGGCGAGGATATCGTCAACAACCCGGACGTACGCCGCCTCTATCTGGGCGAAGAATTTCGCCTCTAGGCCGGCAGCTCAGATTAAGAATTAATCTGCACAACATTTGTGCATTGTCGTGCGGCGATATTGCGTATCGCTGGTGCCAGCCGGCTGCTATAAACAAGCAAGAATCGGACCAGTTCCGACGGAAACCTTATGGCGCTGTCACAAAGACTAGAGTTCCGCCAGACGCAAGCGCTGGTGATGACGCCGCAGCTGATGCAGGCCATCAAGCTGCTGCAGCTCTCCAGCCTCGATCTGGCCGCCTATGTGGAAGGCGAACTTGAGCGCAATCCACTGCTCGACCGCGCCGGTGAGGACGAAGCGCCTGCGGCCGGCGCCGAGCCCGAAGCGCCGGCGGTTGAACGCGACGAGGATACCGCCAGCACTCCGGACTGGATCGGAGACGACCTTGAGACCAGCCGCAGCTCTATGGAGCAGGGGCTCGGTACCGAGCTCGAGAACGTGTTTCCCGACGACGGCGGGGAAAAAACCGCGCCGACCGAGATGCCGCCGCCGAGCTATTCGGAATGGTCCGGCGTCGGCTCGGGCGGTGGTCAGGACAGCGATCACAATCTGGAAGCTTACGCCTCGGCTGAGATCACCCTTGCAGACCATCTTGCTGAGCAGATGGCGCTGGCGATCTCCAACCCGGCCGGCCGCATGATCGGGCAATATCTGATCGACATGGTGGATGAGGCCGGCTACCTAACCGGCGATCTCGAGACCGTCGCCGACAAGCTCGGCGCCCAGCGTAGCGACGTCGAGCTGGTGCTTGCTGTTCTGCAGACATTCGATCCGCCCGGTGTGTGCGCGCGCAATCTGACCGAATGCCTCACCATCCAGTTGAAGGAACGGGACCGTTTCGATCCGGCGATGCAGGCGCTGGTCGGGCATCTCGATCTGTTGGCCAAGCGCGACCTTGGCGCGTTGCGCCGTCTGTGCGGCGTCAGCGAGGAAGATCTCGCCGACATGATCGGCGAAATCCGCAATCTCAATCCCAAGCCTGGCCTCGCCTTCGGCTCCACAGTGGTGCAGCCGATCGTGCCCGATGTCTATGTGCGGGCGGCGCCGGACGGTACCTGGCAGGTAGAGCTCAATTCCGACACGCTGCCGAAAGTGCTTATCAATCAGCGCTATTACACGCAGGTTTCCAAGAGCACACATAACGACAAGGAGAAGGCCTATATCGCGGATTGCCTGCAGACCGCGACGTGGCTAGTGCGCGCGCTCGACCAGCGCGCGAAGACCATTCTCAAGGTGTCGAGCGAGATCGTACGCCAGCAGGATGGCTTCTTTGCCAAGGGCGTGCAGCATTTGCGCCCGCTCAATCTCAAAACCGTCGCTGACGCCATCGGTATGCATGAGTCGACGGTCTCACGTGTAACCGCCAACAAATACATGGCGACCAGTCGCGGCATCTTCGAGCTGAAATATTTCTTCACCTCATCGATTGCTGCCGCCGATGGCGGCGAGGCGCATTCCGCCGAAGCGGTGCGTCACCGCATCCGGCAATTGATCGATGGCGAGACTGCTGCGGATGTGCTGTCCGACGACACGATTGTCGAGAAGCTTCGCGACGCCGGTATCGACATCGCGCGCCGCACGGTCGCCAAGTACCGCGAGGCGATGCGCATTCCATCTTCCGTACAACGGCGCCGTGAGAAACAGGCAGCGGGTGCCTGAACGCACGTATCTTGACGCATTGACGTGCGGAACATTTCCAAGCTGAAATCTTTAGCGCCCGACGAACGCAAGGGCGCTGCCGTACGCCCCACGGAGGCGAGAGAATGCCGTTACGCGTTTCGGGACGAAATATCAGTGTCGGCTCGGCACTACAGCAGAAAATCACCGGCCGGATCGAGGAGGCAACCTCGAAATATTTTCGCGGCGGCTATTCGGGCCACGCGACAATTGGCAAGGACGGCTTCGGGTTCCGCACCGAGTGCATCTTGCATCTCGATTCGGGCGCTTTGCTTGAATCCGAGGGAATGGCCGCAGATGCGTATGATAGCGCCGAACAGGCCGCTATCCGCATCGAAAAACGGTTGCGCCGATACAAACGCCGCCGCAAGGACCACCAGGCCCGTCGCGGCGGCTAAAAAGGCCGAAAAATGCAAGAAAAATCGGCATCCACTGGCTGAGTTCGCCCCATTGACGGCGGGACGGACCGCTCTTATGGTCCGCCGCCTTCAACACCCCCTTTTCAACTTCGGCGCCGTCATCCCCGATCATTGGACACGTCCATGACGCTTACCGATCTCGTCGCGCCGAATTCCGTCATTCCGGCCCTCAAAGTTAACAGCAAGAAACAGGCAATCCAGGAACTTGCGGCCCGCGCGGCCGAACGTACTGGCGAGAACGAAAAGGCAATTCTGGAAATCCTGCTTCAGCGCGAGAAACTCGGCTCGACGGCTGTCGGTAACGGTGTGGCGATTCCACACGGCAAGTTGCCAAAGCTCGGCCGGCTGTTTGGCCTCTTCGCGCGGCTGCCAAAGCCGATTGATTTTGAGGCGCTCGACAACCAGCCCGTCGATCTGGTTTTTC
Organism: uncultured Pseudomonadota bacterium; assembly: GCA_963762485.1. Classification (GTDB taxonomy): domain Bacteria; phylum Pseudomonadota; class Alphaproteobacteria; order Rhizobiales; family Xanthobacteraceae; genus Pseudolabrys. The sequence goes on from CAVXLE010000006.1 coordinate 438,580, forward strand.
TGTTGCTGGCACCGGAAGCTGCGGGTGCTGATCACCTCAAGGCATTGGCGCGCGTTGCCCGGCAACTACGCGATCCGGAGATCGCGCGCCGCTTGCGCGAATCGAGCGATGCCGATGCGCTCTACGCTGTGCTCGCGATGCCGCCAGCGAGCACCGCGGCGTAGCACAAACGCCGCCCCCGCCAGGGCGGGGACCGATATGCCTTTGCCTGTCGATAAAAAAAGCGCGGCCGATGTGGCTGCGCTTTTTTCTAATCTGGATTGTGGTGACTATGGAGCCCCGCCTTCGCAGCGACGACTGCGAAAAATCAGTGCACGCTGACCGGCTCGAGCTCCTGGCTCCAGGCGTTCGCAAGCGCGGCTTCGCGCGTATCGGTGAGCATGATCGGCGTGCCGTCAGCCGCGTGCAGCGCGAACAGCTTGATGCCGGGCGCAATCTTTGGCGCCTGCGGGAACAGGTTGGCGACATCTTCGGAACGGATAGTCCTGACGTAAGCCAGACGGCCATCGCCGAGTTGTGCCAGCGCTTCCTGTGTGATCGCCGGATGAGTCGTGTTCAATTCAGTCTGTTTGTCGTTGGTCATGGCCCTCGACTCCTTTCTGGTTCAACGCTTGACGCGGTCGAGTCCTGCTTCACGAGTTCGTCATTCCTGCTCGTTGATCGAGATGGTCTTCACGATTCGTTCCGGCTGCGGCCGGACGAGATCGATCGATAACAAGCCGTTCCTGAGGTCCGCGCCCATTACCTCCATGCCCTCGGCCAGCACGAACGTGCGCTGGAATTGGCGCGCGGCAATGCCGCGGTGAAGGTATTGGCGCGTTTTGTCGTCCTGTTGCCGCCCACGGATCACCAGTTGGTTTTCCTCGATGCTGACATCGAGTTGATCGCGGGTAAAACCGGCGACGGCGAGCGTGATACGCAGCCGCTCCGGGTTTTGCCCGTCACGCGGCAACCGCTCGATATTGTAGGGCGGGTAGCCGTCAGCCCCCTTGGCAACGCGATCGAGCACGCGCTCGATTTCATCGAAACCCAGGAGGAATGGGCTGGATAGGGACGGAACTCGCGACATTGGTCTCAAAGCCCTCGCTTGAAGCGACTTTGACGGGGCCCCTTTCAGGCACCCCAACCGGCCAGCAACCGCCGTCCGGTCGTTCCTAATATGGGCAGGGCAGGTTAAAGGTTCAAGAACAAGGAGAATTCGGCCTGAAGGCCGATATAATCGGCTTCCGCCAGGGGTTTTCATGAAAAATCGGGGTTCAATGCCATCCCTGACCGTGCGCGCGGTCCACGCCACGCCAGTCGAAGTTCCATTGAATTTCGTGTTGGGCACCAGCGCCACCGCAATTCGTCAGGCGCCATTGCTCCTGATCGATCTGGAGACGGAGGAGGGTGTTACCGGCCGCACTTACGTATTCTGCTATTTGCGCGCGGCCGCACCCGCGATCATGAGCCTGCTCGGCGAGGTCGAGCGCATTGCCAAGGGCAACGCAGTCGCGCCGGCCGAACTCTGGGCGAAACTCGCGCGTCGTTTCACGCTGATCGGCGTCCAGGGCATCGTGCGCATGGCCATGTCCGGATTCGATACCGCATGCTGGGACGCACTTGCCATCGCAGCCGGTATGCCACTGGCGACTTTCCTCGGCGCCGAGCTGCGCCCAATTCCCGCATACAACAGTTGCGGTCTTGGATTGACGGATGATTTGCACGCGCTTGCGGATGAAGCGGAAAAATTGCTCGCGGGCGGTTTTCGCTCGGTCAAGCTGAGACTCGGTTATCCGACATTACGCGAGGATATCGCGGCCGTGCACGCTGTACGCAAGCGCATCGGCGACGGCGCGGCGTTGATGGTCGACTACAATCAGGCGCTCAGCGTAGAGGAAGCGTTGTTGCGGGGACGCGCGCTCGACGCCGAAAATATTTATTGGCTGGAGGAACCGATTAGGCACGACGACTATGCTGGCGCTGCAAAGCTTGCGCGCGAGCTTAATGTCCCGATCCAGATCGGTGAGAATTTCTCGTTACCGGCGGCGCTGACGGTCGCACTCGAGCAAGGAGCAGCCGACTATGTGATGCCCGATCTTGAGCGCATCGGCGGCATCACCGGCTGGTGCCAGGCGGTCGAAATCGCCGCCGCCAAGCGCATGAAAATGTCGTCACACCTTTTTCCGGAAGTGAGCGCGCATCTGCTCGCCGCTACACCGACCTGTCATTTTCTTGAATATGTCGACTGGGCCGATGTGCTCGTTGAGCAACCGCTCAAGATCGTCAATGGCGATGCGGTCATCCCGCCGCGTCCGGGCAACGGCATGGTTTGGGACAAAAGCGCAGTGCAGCGTTATCGGATGAGTTAGCGTAACGGCAACTTGAACAGCTTGATGGCGTTGCTGCGGCCGATCTTGGCGCGGTCGGCCTCGCTGATTTCGGCTTTATCGAACCACCGCGCACCTTCACCGACGTCTTCAAAGGGCCAATCAACCGAGAACATCACGCGGTCGGGGCCCATCACAGTCATCGCGTTGACAAGTGCGGGCGTGTCGAAGTTGCCCGATGTGGTGAGGTGGAAATGCTTGCGGAAGTAGTGCGCTACGCCGTGCTTGGCCGGATACTTATGCGGCGCTTTCATCCAGCCATTGCGATTGTCGATGCGCCAGAGATAGATCGGAATGCCCTCGCCGATATGGCCGAGCACCATCTTCAATTTCGGGCATTCGTCGAAAAGTCCGCTGCCGATCAGCCGCAAGGCGTGCACTGAAGTCTCGGCGTGGAAGGCCCAGTTCGGGCCGAGCATCCAGTTGTGGCCCTCGTAGAATTTTGCCCAGCTTGGGAGCGGATTGCGCGGATGAAGATAAAACGGAACGTCGAGCGCCTCTATCGCGCGCCAGAACGGCCGGTATCGCGGCATATCGTAATAGGTGACGTTGTCCGGCGTGCCGATCTGCGAAAACCCGTTGACCAGCGCGCCGACCATCCCGAGCTCCTTGATACAGCGCGTGAGTTCGGTGATGGCTGCGTCGGGGTCCTGCATCGGCAGCGCGGCGAAGGCGGCAAAACGGTGAGGGCGCTTGTGCACTTCGGCGGCGAGCACATCGTTAGCCTGCCTGGCGATCGCGATCGCGGTCTTGACGTCGTGGATCGCCTGGATCGCCGGAGCGTTGAGCGACAGGATCATCATTTCGATCCCGTGCTTGTCCATTTCACCTAGACGCGTGTCCTGAATGTCGAGCAGGCGGTGGCCCAGGTCCTTCCAAACATGCGCGCCGAACACCTGCGAGTCGCCGAGCGTCGGCTCAATGGCGAAATGTTCTTCAAGCGCGATCTTGCCTTGCATGTCGTTCCCCCGGTTGGCCGTGCATCATGCAATGTCGTGGCGCAACTTGTCAGCAACGGTCAATGCGCGTCGGACAACAAAAAGCCGCCCGGGTGGGCGGCTTGCCAACCAAAGCGGCCGAAGGCCGCGAAGGTTGGTGGAGCCAGGCGGGATCGAACCGCCGACCTCCTGCATGCCATGCAGGCGCTCTCCCAGCTGAGCTATGGCCCCAATTTGCGAATTCTTTGCCGCCTTTGGGAGGCGGGCGCGTTCAGGTTTCCTCTTCCTTCTCGATCGACTCACCGATGATGTCGGTCACATCGGGTGCGCCTTCCTCCTGTTCTTCGATGAAGGCGGCATCGTCGAGGCTCTCGTCACCGATCTCGACTTCTTCCTCTTCGCCCGCCGCGGCTGCACCTTCTGCTGCCGCCGGCTTCTTGCCCTGCTGCTCGGCCTCGGCGTCCTCGAGCGAAACAAATTCCGCATCTGCGGTCTCTGGCTCGATGGCGACGGTCGGCACCACAGGTGCGGGACGCGCTGCTGCCGGTTCAGGCCGCGCGCGCGCGGGCGCTGGCGCAGCGATCGGAACGACTTTGCCGGTATAGGGTGAAATTACCGGCGTCTTGTTGAGGTCGTAGAATTTACGACCGGTATCAGGACAGACACGCTTGGTGCCGAGATCTGGTTTGGCCACAGTCGAGGTTCCTCGGGACAGGGTCGTTTAAATCGGTGTTTCACTTGGCTAGTTGCAAGGCCTCTGTCAATAGCGCAAGCGCGCTTGGCAAGGCCAAAAGCGGCAGGATGACGGCGCGCGCGGCTGCGTGGTAGGACGGCGCAGATTTTAAGGATACCGCCCGGTGAACCCTGCCGAATTTACGCCTTTGAGTGCCCGCCAGGGTGGCCCTATCCAGGGCCGAGCCCGCGTTCCGGGCGATAAATCGATCTCCCATCGCGCCTTGATCCTTGGGGCGCTGACCGTCGGCGAGACCGCCATCGGCGGGTTGCTGGAAGGCGAAGACGTCTTGCATACCGCCGACGCTATGCGGGCGCTTGGTGCTCGCGTTGAACGTACGGGCGATCGCACCTGGCGCGTTCTCGGTGTCGGCGTCGGTGGGTTCGTACAGCCGGCCGGTGTCCTCGATTTTGGTAATTCAGGTACCGGCTGCCGACTGGCGATTGGCGCGGTCGCAGGCGCGCCGGTGGTTGCCACCTTCGATGGCGATGATTCCTTGCGCAGCCGTCCAATGCGGCGCGTGCTCGATCCTTTGGCGAAGATGGGTGCGCGCATCCTGCAAGTCGCCGATGACGGAAGATTGCCGCTGACGCTGCAGGGTGCCGCCGAACCGATTCCAATCATCTACGAATCGCCGGTGCCATCCGCGCAGCTCAAATCGGCGGTGCTGCTGGCGGGTCTCGCTGCGCCAGGCGAGACAACTGTGATTGAAGCGGAAGCGACGCGTGACCACACCGAACGACTGCTGAAGCATTTCGGCGCGAAGATCACCAGCAAGCCTCATGGCGAACACGGCCGCCGCATTGTCTTGCACGGTCAGCCGGAGCTTGAGCCGGCGAACGTCCTGGTGCCAGCCGATCCGTCGTCGGCGGCTTTTCCTCTTGTTGCTGCGCTGATTGTGCCGGGGTCCGAGCTCATTCTCGAAGCGGTTATGACAAATCCGCTGCGAACCGGCTTGTTGACGACTTTGCGGGAGATGGGCGCCAATATTGAAGCGCTGGATAAGCGTGACGACGGCGGCGAGGAAGTAGCGGATCTGCGCGTTCGCGCGTCCGCGCTCAAGGGCGTGGAAGTGCCGGCTGAACGCGCACCGTCGATGATTGACGAATATCCCATTCTGGCGGTGGCTGCGTCTTTCGCAGAAGGGATCACGCGAATGCGTGGCCTGAAGGAGTTGCGGGTGAAAGAATCCGACCGCCTTGCCGCGACCGCCGATATGCTGCGCGCGAATGGAGTCGCGGTCGAGATCGAAGGCGACGATCTGATCGTGCAGGGCAAGGGCCGGCCGGTTGGTGGCGGCGATGTGAAGACGCATATGGACCACCGCATCGCCATGGCGGCGCTGGTCATGGGACTCGCCACGGAAAATCCGGTGCGCATCGACGACAGCGCATTCATCGCAACAAGCTTTCCGGGCTTCGTTGAATTGATGCGTTCGATCGGTGCGGATCTGACGTGAGCATTGTTCCATGATTATCGCGATCGATGGGCCTGCCGCATCGGGCAAAGGTACGCTCGGCAAGCGGCTTGCCGCCCACTACGGTCTGCGCCATCTCGATACCGGCCTGATCTACCGCGCCGTTGCCAAGGCGATGATCGATAGCGGCCGCAATCCGGCCGATGTGGTCGCCGCCGCTGCCGCTGCGAAAGCGCTCGATCCCACGCGCTTCGATGAGGTCGCGCTCAAGGCTCACAGCATCAGCGAGGCGGCCTCGATCGTCTCCGCGATTCCCGAGGTTCGTGCCGCGCTTCTCGCCTTTCAACGAGAGTTCGCTGCCAAGCCGCCAGGGGCCGTGCTTGATGGGCGAGACATCGGAACGATCATATGTCCGAGTGCCGATGTTAAGATTTTCGTTACCGCAACTCCGGAAGTGCGCGCCCGCCGGCGCGCCGCCGAATACCGGGCGCAAGGCCGGGATATCGACGAGGCCGCGGTGCTGGCCGATATCCGAAAACGGGACGAACGCGATCAGAACCGCATTGCGGCCCCCCTGAAACAAGCGCCAGATGCGCACTTGCTCGATACCACGCATTTGGATATAGACGCGGCCATCCGGGCCGCCATCGACATCGTTGAGGCTACCCGAGCGGGCCGAGGGCGCGGTTGACCGCCCCTCGTGTTGGAGGACAAAGCCCCGCTCGAGCCTCTGCGTAAAGCGCGCCTGGTCGAACCATCGTTCCGAAAGCACGGTTTTTTGCGCCGGTCACCGGGATTCCGGGGGCCGCCGTTGGTCTGCGGGACCTTCGGCCCGCGCATTTGGAACGCCATTCAAACCCGCCGGCGCGCCGCATACAGGAGAACTCCATGGCCACCGCTACAGCACCATCGCGTGAAGACTTCGCCAAGCTGCTCGATGAAACCTTCGGCGGCGGAAACCTGCAGGAAGGTTCCGTCATCAAGGGCAAGGTCGTCGGCATCGAAAAGGAATTCGCCGTCATCGACGTCGGTCTGAAGACCGAAGGACGCGTGGCCCTGCGTGAATTCACGGGGCCGGGACGGCAGGCCGATCTCAAGGTCGGTGACGATGTCGAAGTCTATCTCGAGCGGGTCGAGAACGCGCTCGGCGAAGCGGTGCTGTCGCGCGACAAGGCGCGCCGTGAGGAAAGCTGGGGCAAGCTCGAAAAGGCGTTCAACGCGCAGGAGAAAGTGCAAGGCGTCATCTTTAACCAGGTCAAGGGCGGCTTTACTGTCGATCTCGATGGAGCGGTGGCCTTCCTGCCACGCAGCCAGGTCGACATTCGTCCGATCCGCGACGTCACGCCGCTGATGAACGTGAACCAGCAGTTCCAGATCCTGAAGATGGATCGCCGCCGCGGCAACATCGTCGTCTCCCGCCGCACCGTGCTGGAAGAAACCCGTGCCGAACAGCGCCAGGAGCTGGTGCAGAACCTCGAAGAAGGTCAGGTCATCGACGGCGTCGTGAAGAACATCACCGATTACGGCGCGTTCGTCGACCTCGGCGGCATCGACGGCCTGTTGCATGTCACCGATATTGCGTGGCGGCGCGTCAATCATCCGACCGAAGTGCTCAACATTGGCCAGCAGGTGAAGGTCAAGATCATCAAGATCAACCACGAGACCCACCGCATCTCGCTCGGCATGAAGCAACTGCTCGACGACCCGTGGCAGGGCATCGAGGGCAAGTATCCGGTTGGCGCGCGTTTCAAGGGACGCGTCACCAACATCACCGACTACGGCGCGTTTGTGGAACTTGAGCCGGGCATCGAAGGCCTGATCCACGTGTCCGAAATGTCCTGGACCAAGAAGAACGTGCACCCAGGCAAGATCGTCTCCACATCGCAGGAAGTCGAAGTTCAGATCCTCGAAGTTGATCCGGTCAAACGTCGCATCTCGCTCGGCCTCAAGCAGACCATGCGTAACCCGTGGGAGGTGTTCGTCGAGAAACATCCGCCAGGTTCCACGGTCGAAGGAGAGGTCAAAAACAAGACCGAGTTCGGCCTGTTCCTTGGCCTCGATGGCGACGTGGACGGCATGGTCCACCTCTCCGACCTAGACTGGAAGCGTCCCGGCGAGCAGGTGATCGAAGAATACAAGAAGGGCGACATGGTCAAGGCGCAGGTCCTTGATGTCGACGTCGAGAAGGAGCGCATTTCGCTCGGCGTCAAGCAGCTGGCGGGTGATCCGATGGAATCCGCCGGCGATCTCAAGAAGGGATCGGTCGTGACTTGCGAGGTCACCGAGGTCAAAGAAAGCGGCATCGACGTCAAGATCGTCGGTACCGAACTCGTGGCCTTCATCAAGCGTGCCGACCTTGCGCGCGAGCGTGGCGACCAGCGTCCTGAGCGGTTCGCGGTTGGCCAAAAAGTGGACGCCCGCGTCACCCAGTTCGATCGTAAGACGCATAAAGTTGGTGTCTCCATCAAGGCGCTGGAAGTCGCCGAGGAGAAGGAGGCGATTGCCCAATACGGCACCGCCGATTCAGGTGCATCGCTGGGTGATATTCTGGGTGCTGCGCTCAAACAGCGCGCTGGCGACAAGTCAGAACCCGAGACCGAAAAAGCGGAAGAATAAGCGGTTTTTTGTGCCGATTACGCGACCCCGGGGGTCTCCCCCGGGGTTTCTTTTTGACATGACCTTGCCCAAATCTCCCCTGCATGACTGAGCAAAGCCCCATGTTGAGGGGTAGAATTCGCCTACGATTCGATTGAAGGAGCGCATCCATGTCGCTCGATGCCGATGCCATCGTCGATCGCCGCCGCATGCGGCGCAAGCTCACGTTTTGGCGCGTCAGCGCGTTGCTAGTCGCGCTGCTCGCGCTCATTGGCACATCGCTGCTGTTCGTCCCAGGCAGCCGCCTGATGCCGCCCGGCGCGTACATTGCTCGCATCAAGGTTCAAGGCCTGATCCGCGGCAATCAGGATCGCGTCGAGGCGCTTAGCCGGCTCGGGCGCTCGCGCGCGCGTGCGGTGATCGTGCATATCGATAGCCCTGGTGGCACCACCGCCGGCTCCGAGCAACTTTACGACTCGCTGCGCGAATTGCAGAGCAAGAAGCCGATGGTGGTGGTCGTCGACGGACTTGCCGCATCCGGCGCTTATATCGCCGCCCTGTCAGCAGAGCACATCGTAGCGCAGGACACCTCGCTGGTCGGGTCGATCGGTGTGCTGTTCCAGTATCCAAACTTCACTGACGTGCTCAAAACCATAGGTATCAAGGTCGAGGAGGTGAAATCCTCGCCGTTGAAGGCCGCGCCCAACGGCTTCGAGCCGACCAGCCCGGAGGCGCGCGCGGCCATCGAGGCGATCGTGCTCGACTCCTATGCCTGGTTCAAAGGCCTGGTGAAGGAGCGCCGCAAAATGGATGACGCCCAACTGGCACGTGTGTCTGACGGCCGTGTTTTCACCGGCCGGCAGGCGGTCGGCCTCAAGCTGATTGACGGCCTCGGCAACGAAAAGACCGCGCTGGCGTGGCTGGAGAAGGAAAAACAGGTGCCTGCCAACACGCGGGTGCGCGATTATTCGCTGCAACCGCGCTTCAGCGAACTTTCCTTCCTGCACGTCGCTGCCTGGACCTTCGAGGCGGTGGGATTGACAGCCATTGCGCACCGCATCGAGGAATGGGGTGCAGTGCAAGCTGTCGAGCGACTCAACCTTGACGGTCTCTTGGCGCTTTGGCACCCTCCGGCCACCAATTGATTTCAAATCGAGCGGGCAGGGCGGCGTCAATGATCAAGTCAGAGCTTGTCCAGCGAATTGCCTCCCAGAATCCTCACCTCTATCAGCGCGACGTCGAGAACATCGTCAACGCGATCCTGGGTGAGATTACCAGTGCGATGGCGAAGGGCGACCGTGTCGAACTGCGCGGCTTCGGCGCCTTCTCGGTCAAGCATCGGCCGGCCCGCACCGGCCGCAACCCGCGCACCGGCGCCCATGTGGCGGTCGACCAGAAGTCAGTGCCGTTCTTCAAGACCGGTAAGGAGATGCGCGAGCGCCTGAATAAGCCGGGCGCGATCTAGGCGCCTGCTTCCTCCGATCTTCGCGAGTGCTATTGTCATGGCCGGGCATAGCCGGCCGGAGGACGGCGTCGCTTCGCTCGCCTATGCCCGGCCATCAATGTTTTGAGATGGGGCGTCACCGGTGTTCCGCAAAATCGTTTCGACGTTGATCGTCGTTCCACTGGCGGTGGTCATTATCGCTTTCGCGGTGGCCAATCGGCAGTCAGTGACGGTTTCGTTCGATCCATTTTCTTCAGCCAACCCGGCTTACGTAGCGACACTGCCGTTGTTTGTCGTCATCTTCATGGTACTGATCCTCGGCGTGCTGATTGGCGGCATGGCCGCCTGGATCGGTCAAGGCAAGTGGCGCCGCGTTGCCCGCAAGCTAGATACCGACGTCCGCGCTCTGCACCAGGAGCTGGAGGCGATCCGCCGCCGTTTTGCACCCGAGCCGCCGCCGTCTCCTCCCGAGCCCGGCCCCTACACGGTTATTCCGCCGCCAATTCCTTAACGCAGACGGCTGTTACGCTTTGCGGCCAGGTGGAGAAGGCGGTAGAACGCGCCAACAATGCCTCTGACGATCAAAATCTGTGGCCTGATGACCCCGCAAGCGCTTGATGTGGCGCTGGATTCCGGGGCGGATCTGGTCGGTTTCGTGTTCTTTCCGCCGAGCCCCCGCAATCTCGGGCTGGAGCTCGCGCGCACGCTTGGCGAGCGCGTGCGTGGCCGCGCCGGCAAGGTCGCGCTCACGGTCAATGCGAACAATCATACGTTGCGTGACATCGTAGACGCGCTGAAGCCCGACATGCTGCAACTGCACGGCAAGGAGACTCCGGAGCGGGTGGCGGTGGTGCGCAGCCGCTTCGGCCTGCCAGTGATGAAGGCGCTTCCGATTGCCGAGCGCAGGGATCTTTCGCCAATTCGTCAATATGCACGGGTGGCCGACCGGTTGATCTTTGACGCGCGAGCGCCACAGGACGCGACCCGGCCTGGCGGTCTCGGCAAGCCGTTCGACTGGACACTGCTCAGCGGCATCGATCCTGGCGTGCCCTTCATGCTGTCGGGCGGGCTCGATGCGAGCAACGTGGCTCAGGCGCTCCGCATCACTCGTGCGCCAGGCGTAGACGTGTCCTCCGGCGTCGAACGTGCGCCCGGCGAGAAAGATCCGGACAAGATCCGCGCCTTTATCCGTGCCGCGCGGGTGGCCGAAGCCGAGATTTTTTCGCCGCCTCTCCAGCTCGGAGAGGCTTCGATCGTACGTTCGGTCAAGTAAGGGTCTTTCGGATGACCGTGCAGCAGCCTAACTCATTCCGAACCGGTCCCGACGAGCGCGGACACTTCGGAATTTATGGCGGCCGCTTTGTCGCCGAGACTTTGATGCCGCTGATCCTCGCCCTTGAGAAGGCCTATGCGCAGGCCAAGGCCGATCCCGCATTCCAAAAAGAAATGGACGGGCACCTCGCGACTTACGTTGGACGGCCGTCGCCGCTCTATTTCGCCGAACGGTTCACCCAACATTGCGGCGGCGCGAAAATCTATTTCAAGCGCGAAGAGCTCAACCACACGGGCGCGCACAAGGTGAACAATGTGCTTGGCCAGATCATGCTGGCTTTGCGCATGGGCAAGAAGCGCATCATCGCGGAGACCGGCGCTGGCATGCATGGCGTCGCTACCGCCACACTGTGTGCCAAGTTCGGGCTGCCTTGCATCGTCTATATGGGCGCCGTCGACGTCGAGCGGCAAAAACCGAACGTGCTGCGCATGAAAATTCTCGGCGCCGAAGTGCGGCCGGTTGAGTCCGGCGCGCGCACGCTCAAGGACGCAATGAACGAGGCTCTGCGCGATTGGGTGACCAATGTCAGCGATACGTTCTATTGCATCGGTACCGTTGCCGGTCCGCATCCGTATCCGGCGATGGTGCGCGACTTCCAATCGATCATTGGGCGCGAGACACGCGAGCAGATGCAAGTTGCAGAAGGCCGACTACCTGAACTCACTGATTGCCTGCATCGGAGGTGGTTCCAACGCCATGGGGCTGTTTCATCCGTTTCTCGACGAGCGCGCGATCGAAATCTACGGTGTTGAAGCGGCGGGCCACGGGCTCAAGAGCGGCAAGCATGCCGCCTCGATTGCCGGCGGCAGGCCGGGCGTGCTGCATGGCAACCGCACTTATTTGCTGATGGATGATGACGGCCAGATAGAGGAAGCGCATTCCATCTCCGCCGGTCTCGATTATCCCGGCATCGGGCCCGAGCATGCCTGGCTCAACGACATGGGCCGGGTGAAATTCTTGTCGGCGACCGATGACGAAGCAGTGGCGGCGTTTCAGCTGTGCAGCAAGCTCGAAGGCATCATCCCCGCCCTGGAATCGGCCCACGCCTTGGCAAAGGTGCCGGAGATCGCGGCGACCAAGCCGAAAGCTCATCTGATGGTGGTCAATCTCTCGGGGCGTGGCGACAAGGATCTGGCGTCGGTAGAAGCCTTTCTCGGAAGCAAAAGTCGATGAGCACGCGCATCGAACGCCGCTTCGCCGCGCTCAAGGGGGAGGACCGCGCCGCGCTGGTGACCTTCACAATGGCGGGCGATCCCGACTACGACACGTCGCTTGCCATTGCCAAGGCTTTGCCAAAGGCCGGCGCTGATATTATCGAGCTCGGCATGCCGTTCACCGATCCGATGGCGGATGGGCCCGCAATTCAAGCCGCGGGCTTGCGTGCGCTCAAGGCCGGCCAGCGCATGACCAAGACGTTGGCGCTGGTGCGTGAGTTCCGCAAAGGCGACGACGCAACGCCAATCGTGCTGATGGGCTACTACAATCCGATTTACATCTACGGCAACGATCGCTTCCTCGCCGATGCCAAGGCGGCCGGGGTCGACGGCCTCATCGTTGTGGACCTGCCGCCGGAAGAGGACGAGGAGCTTTGCCTGCCAACACTGAAGGCGGGCCTCAATTTCATTCGACTCGCGACGCCCACCACCGACGACAGACGTCTGCCCACGGTGCTCACCAACACTTCGGGCTTCGTCTACTACGTCTCCATCACCGGCATTACCGGCGCGGCCGCGCCGGATACTGCCAATGTCAATACGGCGGTGGCGCGCATCAAGCGCCAAACCAAGCTTCCGGTTGCGGTCGGGTTCGGTGTCCGCACTGCGGAGCAGGCGCGGGCCATTGCCCAAGGTGCCGACGGCGTGGTGGTCGGTTCGGCTTTGGTGGACGCACTGGGCCGAAGCCTCGACAAGAATGGCAAAGCCGCCGCCGGCACCGTGACGGCGGTGACAGGACTTGTCTCCGTGCTTGCGCAAGGTGTGCGTTCCGCCCGCCGTGTGGCGGCGGTGTGAACAATTGGTCGAGCCAGTGGTTATAATTTCGCCGAATCGGACCTATAGAGGCGAGCCATGAACTGGATATCCAACGTTGTCCGGCCGAAGATTCGCAGCTTCCTGCGCCGTGAAACGCCGGAAAATCTCTGGATCAAATGTCCGGAGACCGGCCAGCTCGTCTTCTACAAGGACGTTGAGGCCAACCAGTTTGTCATTCCGTCATCGAACTATCACATGCGCATCAGCGCGCCGCAGCGGCTGAAGTCCATGTTCGACGGCGGCGAATTCGAAGAGATCGCTCTGCCCGAGGTGCAGCTCGATCCGCTCAAATTTCGAGACGAGCGCCGCTATGCCGATCGTCTGAAGGATGCCCGGACGAAAACCGGATTGCAGGACGCGGTGAAGCTCGGCATCGGGCGCCTGGAAGGGCAGATGGTCACCATCGCCGTTCAGGATTTCGACTTCATGGGCGGTTCGCTCGGCATGGCAGCTGGCGAGGCGGTGATTACCGGCTTCGAGACCGCCGCTCGGCGTCAAACGCCGCTCATCATGTTTGCGGCCTCTGGCGGCGCACGCATGCAGGAAGGCATTCTTTCGCTGATGCAACTCCCACGCACGACTGTCGGCGTGCAGATGCTGCGTGAGGCGCGTAAGCCTTATATCGTTGTGCTTACCAATCCGACGACCGGCGGCGTGACTGCGTCCTACGCCATGCTTGGCGACGTGCAGATCGCAGAGCCCGGCGCGTTGATTGGCTTCGCCGGCCCGCGGGTGATCGAGCAGACCATCCGCGAGAAGCTGCCGGAAGGCTTCCAGCGCGCCGAATACCTCGCGGAGCACGGCATGGTCGACATGGTGGTGCACCGGCATAAATTGCGTGCAACGCTTGCCGAATTGTGCCGGCTGCTGACCAGGGCGCCGCTGCCGGCCAGCCAGCAACAATTGCCTGTCCCCGCCCACGCCTAACAACTGACACCGCAGAGCGGTATACCCTATCACCCTCACGAGGTCCGAGGCAGTGCAGCTGCCTTGCTTGCACCTCGGGATGGCGAAGCGAGGTTTTTCGAACGGCCATGACTCCAATCAACTCCATCGTTGCGCGGCTGACCTCGCTGCATCCCAAACGCATCGATCTGTCGCTTGATCGCGTGCAGCGTCTGCTTGCCGCGCTCGATCATCCCGAAAAGAAATTGCCGCCGGTGATCCATGTTGCTGGCACGAATGGCAAGGGATCCACGATCGCCTTCCTGCGAGCAATTCTGGAGGCCGCGGGCAAGCGCGTGCACACCTACACCTCGCCGCACCTCGTGCGCTTCAATGAGCGTTTCCGGATCGGATCGGCCGGGGAAGGCAAGCTTGTTTCCGACGAAGAGCTGGCGGCCGCCATGGAGGAATCCGAGCGCGCCAACGCGGGCGCGCCAATTACCGTGTTCGAGATTACGACCGCGACTGGCCTGTTGCTTTTCGCGCGCAATCCGGCGGATGTACTCTTGATGGAAGTCGGTCTCGGCGGCCGGCTGGATGCGACGAATGTGGTCGATCATCCGCTGGCGACGATCATCACGCGTATTTCGATTGATCACGTCGATTTTCTTGGCGATACGCTCGAGAAAATCGCAGCCGAAAAAGCCGGCATTCTCAAACGCGGAGTTCCGGCGGTCATTGCCTCGCAAAACCGCGATGCATTAGCGGCGATCGAACGTCAGGCGGCCAAGCTCGGCGCGCCGTTGAAGATTGCCGGTGAGGATTGGACGGCCACCGAAGAACGCGGAAGGCTGGTCTATCAGGACGAGGCGGGGCTGCTCGACTTGCCGGCGCCGAAACTCTACGGCCGGCATCAATTCGAGAACGCCGGTCTGGCCATCGCGGCGTTGCGCACGATCAAGCAGTTCAGGCTTCCACCCGCGGCTTACGATGCCGGCATGGTCAAGGCCGAATGGCCGGCGCGGCTTCATCGGCTCGGGCATGGCCGGCTGGTTCAACTCGCGCCCGCCGGCAGTGAGCTGTGGCTTGATGGAGGGCACAATCCGGATGGCGGCCGCGCCATTGCGGCGGCGCTTGCCGATCTTGAGGAGCGCGTGTCGCGGCCATTGGTGTTGATTGTTGGAATGTTGGCGAGCAAGGATTGCGAAGGTTTCTTGCAAAACTTTGCCGGACTGGCTCGCCGCTTGATTGCTGTGCCAGTGCCGACTGCAGAGAAAGGGCTGAGCGCGGAAACGGTGGCCGACGCCGCTCGTGCTATCGGTCTGTCTGCGACGAGCCGTGACAATCTGACCGACGCGCTTGACGCCGCCCGCAAGCTAGATCTCGAGCCGCCGCCGCGCATTCTGATTACGGGGTCGCTTTATCTTGCCGGCGAAGCGCTGCGTGAAAATGGGACGTTGCCGGCCTGAAATGAAAACGGCCGGCCTTTGGCCGGCCGTCCGAAAAACTTTTATTCGCGCATCATACCGCGCCGCTGATCCATTGATGCAGCTTTTGCTTGGGCGCCGCGCCAACCTGGCGTGAGGCAATCTCGCCATTCTTGAACATCATCAGCGTCGGAATCGACATGATGCCGTATTTGGCGGCGGTATTCGGATTTTCATCGACGTTGAGCTTGACGATCTTGACCTTGTCGCCCAACTGGCCGGCGATCTCCTCCAGCGCCGGCGCAATCATGCGGCAAGGGCCGCACCATTCCGCCCAGAAGTCGACGACGACCGGTTCGGCAGATTTCAACACATCCGATTCGAAGCTAGCGTCCGACACTTTGCCGACGGCCATGACCATTACCTCTTGTCTATTGAGCGGGAGAATCAGCCCCCGAAAAATTGCGAGGGCAGGAAGCTATGAATGCGGTCCGGCAGCGTCAAGGCGCTCTCACGCGGAGGTGACCCGCGCCAGCGCGGCGTCGAGCTCGGCGGCGGAAAGCTCCATGAGTTCAGGGACTTCGGTCCAGACCAGCGCCGCGCGAACGGGGCGGTCCGGATAAATTTTTTCGAGCACGGCGCGGTAGAGGGCGAGCTGGCGGACGTAGCCGTTGGAGCCGCGGCGCGGCAGGACGGCCGGTTTTAAAATCACCTATCAAAACAGCGTCTTGCGTAACGACCAGCCGGTCGACCTGTCCCGGCACATGTTCGATTTTGCCGTCGACAATCACGCGCCCGACGATGGGGACTTCGGCCCGGCTGCCGGGCGCGAACAGCTCGGCGAAACGCGGATCCTCGAGCACACGCATCACTTGCTCGCTTAGTGCGGAGCGCGCCGCCGGATCAAGCTCGCGTTGGCGCGCCAGAAATTCCTGCATTGCCTTGGTACGCCGCTCGCGTGGCAAATCGGGAAGCGACTGCAGCAGGCGGTGCGTGAGCACGCCGCGCTCGCGTGCCGTCTTGTTGCCAGCGGTCGGACGCGATTGCTTCTGTGTTTGCACCTCGCTTGATGGCGTGACGATGCGCTCAAGCGGTCCGGCGGCGAGTGGCCGCTTGAGCCAATCGGGTTTGACAATGGTCCGCGTGTCCGCCTCTTGTGCCTGCCCCAGCCGACCGGATGTTTCGAATTTGCGATAGCGCCAGAGTTTCAGGCGGTCGGCCTCATGCTCGGTGAAGTCCGAGTTGGCCCTGCAAGCTTTGCAGCACAAGATCGTACCAGCAACCCGCTGGCCGCTTTTGCAATTCAATTCCGCAAACGATCAGATGTTCGGCGGCGCGTGTCATCGCGACATATAGCAGCCGCCGGTATTCGTTCTGCGTTTCCGCCCGCGCAGCGATACGCGCTTCGTTCATCGGCCCGACATTGTCCTTCTCGCCTCGCGCCCAGACAAGGGGCGGGGCGCCGGTCTGCGCCGGCAGTGGAAGCAACGGCGGTGGGTGATGGCCTTCCGGACAAGTCGTGGTATCGGCAAGAAATACGATCGGCGCTTCGAGCCCCTTTGCGCCATGCACGGTCATCACGCGCACTTCATCGCGCGCCACCTCCATGTCGCGTTTGATCTCGGATTTGGCCGCTCGCATCCAGTTGACAAAGCCCTGCAGCGAAGGGGTTTCGCTGCGCTCGTACTCAAGCGCGAGATTGAGGAATTCATCGAGTGCGTCGGAGGCCTCGTGCCCGAGCCGGGCGAGAAAGCGCTCGCGCCCGTGTTCGGCGCCGAGCAGGCGCGCATAGAATGCAAAGGGCGTCGTATTGCGTGCCCGCTGTGAAAGCTGATCGAGACGCGCAATAGCCTGGTCGAATCGTTTATTCCCGGCAGATTTGTGCGTGAGCGCTGCGCGCAATGATTTCGTGCCGCGGTCGTGAGCGAGCTCGAAAACATCGTCTTCGTTGAATCCAAACAGCGGGCTCTTCAGCGCAGTCGCGAGCGCAAGATCGTCCTGCGGTAGCAACAACGCGTCGGCGAGCACCATCAGATCCATCACCGCGATGTGTTCGGTCAGCACAAGGCGGTCGGCGCCGGCGACCGGAATGCCGGCATTCTTGAGCGCTCGGATGATCGCCTCGAATAAAGCACCGCGACGGTTCACCAGCACCAGAATGCTGCCAGGCCGCCGTCCCGCGTCCATAAAGCCGCGGACGGATTTTGCGATACGCTCTGCCAGCCGCACTGCCGGTTTCGAACTGGAGAGGATGTCGAATGGCGCGTTCCAGGGATCTTTTTCTCTGCCGTCTTCCAGTGGTTTTTCGGTGTCCCATATTTCAACTTCGCCGGGCGCGGCGCTTGCCAAAGCGATATGTTCGGGAATGCCCGCAATGTCGCGCGTAAGGCTGCCAGCGATCTCTTTTGCCTTGAACACGATATCGACCGCCGACAGCACATTCGCACCCGAACGAAGCGACGTATCGAACCGCACATGGCGAAATGGCTGCTGGCTGCGGTCCGACAGCGTTTCAAACTCGCGCCGCATGTTCTCGAATTCCGCTGGAGCCGCGCCCTGAAACGAGAAGATCGACTGCTTCTCATCGCCGACCGCGAATATCGTACGCTTCTTCTCGCTTGCGCCTTTGCCGGCGAAGAATTCCGCAACCAAGTGGCGGACTATGCCCCACTGCTTCGGGCTGGTGTCTTGCGCTTCATCGATCAGCACGTGGTCGATACCGCGATCAAGCTTGTAGTGCACCCAGGCCGCGGACACGCGCGATAGCAATTCATGTGTCTTGTCTATCTGGTCCTCAAAGTCGAGCAGGCCGCGCCGGTTCTTTTCGGCACGGAAGCGATCGAGCACCGCCTTGGCGATGGTAACAAGAGCGATGGTGCGGTCACGTGCGGCCACGGCCCGCCGCCGCTCGATCAGCGCCCAGACGCGGTCGCGTTCTTCATGCAATCTTTCGCACAAGGTACTGTGCCGTTTCTTGATGTCCGCGGTAAAAACATTCTCGCGCTTTCCCGCCGTCTTGGTGCAAAAAATCTCGATATAGCGATCGATTTGCCGCGCGCCGTCGAGACTTGCAAGCGACGCGAAGCGCTCACTCTGCTCGCGGTCGGTCTTTTTGCCGGCCGCGCCGATCGCAACAATGGTGGCCCATTCCGATTGCGGGATACTGCTTTTGCCGAAGAAGTCAGCCGAAATCTTCTCGTCGTTGTCATCGACCGCAATATTGAGAGCGCGTGATAATTGCGCTTTCGCGCCGTCGAGGCCGCCCGCGGACTCGAGCCACGCCTCGACCAGATCGCGCTCGGCGATAGTCTTGCCGATGAGGTCGCGGAACGTGAGATCGGCGACGGCGCCGATCGCGAATTCCAAAGCCCGTCCGGTCTCGCTTTGCGGCTTTTCCGCCGCGTCGAGCAGTACCTCGTTCGTTATCTTGTCGAGTAGTTGCGTGTTCTGTGCTTCGTCGAGCACAGAAAAGCGTGCGGCGACATTGGCCTCGAACGGAAAGAGATGAAGGATGTGGGTGCAGAAGGCGTGGATGGTCTGCACTTTCAGTCCGCCCGGTGTCTCCAATGCCAGCGCAAACAGTCTGCGGGCACGGGCGCGCATCTTGTCGCCGGTATCGCGGGCTCCGACATTCTTCATGGCCATGGCGAGTTCGACATCATCGAGCGCGGTCCACTTGCGCAATTCGTCGAACACGCGGTTCGCCATATTGCCGGCGGCCGCCTTGGTGAAGGTGATGCACAAGATACGTGCCGGATCGACGCCACCGAGCAACAGTCGGATGACACGCTGCGCCAGCACGTGAGTTTTGCCGGAGCCAGCATTGGCCGATACCCAGGCCGAGATGTCAGGGTCGGACGCCTCGCGCTGACGGATGAGAACAGTCTCAGAAATGATGCGCTGCGTACTCATTCGCCGACCTCGTCAGCGCCGCCGGTGAGCGACCATTCTTTCACGCGCGCGAGGTGATCGTAGTCGCCGTAGTGGGTCTTCCACATCGGATGTGCGAGCGGGCGGTACGCGGTCTTGAACTCCGCAAATTTTCCAATGATAGCGGTCAGACGCTTAAGCGCGTTGTCGGCCTGCGCGTTGGCATCGCTGTCCTTGAATTTGACGATCCTCTCTTCGCCAGCGGGCTCGCCACCTTGCAGCGCGACATAGACGAGTTGTGACACGCTGACGTCTTTCGGAATCCCGTCGAAGGCGCCGCCACGAAGCATCGCCGCCTCGAGCGTAAGCTGCGGCGACAGGCCGCTCTGCACCTGGCTGTCGGTCGGCGGCTTGCCAGTTTTGAAGTCGAGAATGGCAAAGCTGCCGTCGCTCAATTGTTCGACGCGATCGGCACGGGCAGTGAGTGTGAAACTGCCGTCTCTGAGTGGGATAGCGAGCTTCACGTAACGTTCGGCATACAATGCCTTGAGGCCGGCACGGCGTGCCGGCTCGAACGTATCGGCCAGCCAACGCGCAATGCGCAAGAAGCGCGGCCACCAGAAGGCCTTCGCATCGGGAAAGTCTTCCAGTTCGGCAAAGTGCTTTGCGCCGAGCGCCTGCATTTGCGCAAGAGCGTCTTCCGGCAGTTTATCGGGAAACTTTTGTGCGAAGTCGCCGACGGCGCCGTGGATGATGGTGCCGCGGTCGGCCGCACCCGGCGGCGTGTCGATGTTCTCGAGCGGGAGCAGCCGCAACACGTGCTTGGCGTAGATCGTGTAAGGATCGCGCAGCCAATTTTCGATATCGGTGACGCTGAGTTGTTTTGGCCGCGCCGCAAGCGGCGGTGTCGGCGCTGGCATCTTGATGCGCTCGCTCTTGTCGGGCTCGTCCAGCATGCGTGCGTAAACGAGATATTTTTCGCCGCGTGCGAGCGCAGCTTTCAAAGGGGCCTCGCCTGCGACCGCGGCGAGTCTTTGTACGAAACGCGAAGCGACGGTCGGCGCGCCCGCCATTTTGGTGGCGCGGCTAAGAATGACCTCTCTGGCTCCAAGCGCCTGCGCGAAATCATGCGCGGACAAGCCAATCCGCCGTTCCGGCAGATCGAGCCCGAGCTGCTGGCGCATTGGCCGATTAAGCCAGGGATCGGTGCGCGTTTCCGGCGGCCAGTTGCCTTCGGCCAGGCCACCAAGCACCACGCGGTCAACGTGCTGTAGACGCGATTCCAGCGTGCCGAGGATCCGCACGCGTGCCTGGCTGGGCGGATTACGCACCGGCTGTCCCGCGAGCGCGGCATGAAACAGCTCCGCATAGTCGCTGTGCGCGATTGTCAGCGTGCCTTGGTCGGCGATCTCGTCGAAAAACTTGGCGAGAATTTCCTGCTCTCCGGCAAGCGCATCGATGGTCTGGCGGTGCGCTTGCGCGATAGCGGCGAACGTGTGCATACCGGCTTTCAGTTCCGCTAGCGGTGCCAGCGCCTGCGCCAATGACCGCACAAGCATGTCGGCGGCATCGAGCTCGGTGTCGGTCAACGTTGCGCGGGGATCGCTGCGATGCAGTTTGCCGCGTGTGGCCCGGAACGTGGTCAGCGCATGCGCGAGGCCCGCAGTGTCTGGCTTCGGCCGCGGCCCGCGTAACACGGCGCGTTCAAGCGCGGAAATGGCCGCCGGATCGAGCCTGCAAAGTGGATGCTTGAGCAAGGCCAGCAGCTGTACCGGCGGCAATCCGGCAAGCGTGGCTTCTGCCACCAGTCGCGCGAACACGCCGGCCGGTGTTTCGGCAAGATCGTCTCCGGCGGAATCGTCGGCTTGGATGTCCCAGCGCGCCAACGCCCCCAGCACCCGGCGGGCGAGGGCGCGGTCGGGAGTGATCAGCGCCGCGGTCTTTGCTTTGTCATCCATAGCCTCGCGCAGAGCGACTGCGATGGCGAGCGCCTCTTCCTCGGTATTGGCGGCCTCGATTACGGCGATGCCTTCCATCGCAGGCTCGATCCGCGGCGCGATCTCGGCAAGCCGCGCGCTCCAGCGATCGGTCTGCTCAGCCGGCCGCATTGCTTCGGACACGAGCAAATCGCGGCTGCCCGCCTGCACAAGGGGCTCTACTGCGGCGCGTTCAATGCCGAAACGATGGAGCAGGGCAGCCATTGCGAATTGCGGATGACTGTGCACCGCATCTTTCCCGCCGAGCGCATCCCAGGTGTCGTTATCGAGATCCATATCGAGACCCGGCAGTACCACCGCGCCATTCGAGAGTTTGGCGATGGTGTCGAGCAATTCGGCGGTCGCCGGGATAGAGCCCGTAGAGCCGGCGGCAATCACAGGGGCGCCGGATTGCTTCAGGCGCTCGGCTTCGGCGGCGATCAGTTTGTTCTGCCGCACCGCCGGTTCGAGCAGATTGTTCTCGGCTAGAAATTTGGGCCAGTTGTCACGCGCGATCTTGAGGAATGCGAGCGTCTGTTGCCAGTACAGGTCGAGATCTTCTGGCACCAGGCCGTCGAGCCTGTCCCACGGTACTTGCCGCGTTGCCATATCGTCCATCAGATGCGCGAGATCACGCGCCAGTGCGAAGGCCGCCGCCGGGTTGTTCGCGACAAGCGGAGTGCCGCCTTCGCTGAGCATCCCTTGCGACTTCGACCACTGCAAAATCAATTTGGCGAGTGTGATATGGCGTTGAAAGCTGCCGAGCGTGTCGGGAATCTCGATATCGGTGCTTTCGCCGACTGCGAATTGCGCGAAATTGATCTCATCTTCATCGATGTGACCGAGCGGGACGATACGTGGCAGGATCGTGGGACCACCGTCGAACGCATTGAGAAACACGTCGCGCGCGAGCGCGCAGGCCCGCCGTGTCGGCAGATAAAGCGTCGCGCGAGCTAATTCAAGCGGGTCACGGCTCGCGGGAAAGCCGGGCACAAGTTTGCCGGCGAGCAACGCGTCGATCAGCACCTCCAGGAAAGGCGCCGAAGCGGGAATGTTGAAGACGTTGGCGCGAGTAGCCGGCATGGACGAATCATACACGCTAAAGCGGGCGGACGATCAACTCGTGCTTGCGCGGATCGCGGCCTCTGCTGCGGCAACGGATTCTGGGGTTCCGACGTGCATCCACAAGCCCTCCAGCCGCAAGCCATGCAGCCGCCCGGCCTCTTCCGCACGATCGAATAACGCCGTCAGCGGGAATTCGCCGGACGGTGCGCCGGTAAACAGCGCCGGCGAAAGAATCGCCGCGCCGGCATAGACAAAGGGTGCTACTTCCTGCTCGGCGCGCTTGCGCAAGCGGCCATCCGGCGCCATGGCGAAATCACCGCGTCCGGCATAGCCGACGCTGCCGGTGGTTGGCGCGAGCAACAGCAGGGCATCCATGGATCCGGCGTCGAATGCATCGGCGAGCCGCACCAAATTGGACTTAACCCCGTCAATCCAGATGGTGTCGGAATTGATGTGAAAGAACGGCGCATTGCCCAATTCGGGCAAAGCTTTCCTCACGCCGCCGCCGGTGCCAAGCAGCAGTCCGCGCTCGTCGGAAATCACGACTTGCGGTGTCGTACGGTGCGACATGTGTTGCTGCATCTGGCCGGCAAAGTGATGGACGTTGACGACTGCACGTTCGACGCCGGTCTCCGCGAGCCGGTCCAGGACATGGTCGATGAGCGCGCGGCCCGCAACCTTTACCAGCGGTTTTGGCAATTTGTCTGTGAGGGGGCGCATGCGCGTACCGAGCCCTGCAGCCAACACCATGGCGCGACGCGGCGTGTTTTTCGTCGGCGATGCGACCATCGTCAAACCTTCAGCGGCGGAACATTCGAGCGATACCAGGCGGCCAGCGGCTTGAGCTCCGGATGGGCGAGCGAGCGCTGCAGATAGGCCCATATTCGCGGCAAATGACGCAAATATTGCGGCTTGCGGTCGCGCCGTTCCAACCGGGCGAAGATGCCGAGAATTTTCGACGCGCGCTGTGCGGCGAGCGTGGCGTAAGCGCGTGCGAAGCCTGGGGCGTCGAAGGCCGGATTGGCCGAAATGCGCGCACGCGCATAGCGCGAGAGCAGCGCGATCTCCAACATTTCCGGCACGTCCACGCGGGCGTCCTGCAATAACGAAGCGACATCATAGGCAGGCGGCCCCATGACGGCATCCTGGAAATCGAGCAGGCCGATGCGCGCGGTGCCTTCCCGTTCCGGCAGCCACAAAAGATTGGGCGAATGAAAATCACGCAGCACCCATGTCTGCGCGGTTTCTGTCACCGGCAATAATGCGTCGCGCCAGAGCGCGCGGTAGGCGCCGCGCTTGATATCGGAAATCTTGATTTCGAGCTTGGGGAGATACCAATCGAGCAGCAATTCCACCTCAATAAGAAAGGCGTCCATGTCGTAGCGTGGTATTTGGTAGTCGACACCTGGTTCGACCGGCACCAGGCCGTGGAGCGTTTCGCCGTGCAATTCGGCAAGCAGGTCGACCGCCACTTCGTACCGCGCCTCGATCGGAGCCGGCGGATCACCGTCAACAACCAGTTCATCACCGAGGTCCTCGATGATCAGCAGGCCTGCCGCGCGGTCGGCCGCGAAGATTGCTGGCGCCGATAGGCCACGGCCGCGCAGGGCGTTCGCCATCGCGACAAACGGCGTCACGCTTTCGGCCAGATGTGCGATCATGCTGTAGGGCTTGCCATCTCGCACTGGCGGTCCATCAGGCCGCTTCGGCGAGTTCATTAGGATATAAGTTGCGCGATCACGAGTCAGACGTTCGTAGCTGCGTGTCGATGCATCGCCCTGGATGCGGCGGCGCTCGGCTTGGCTGAAACCGGAACGATCAAGAAATTGGCGGAGTGCCAGAATGCGCTCGGCACGCGGAGCAAAACCGCCATAGCCGGTAACGCGCGCGCTGCGTGCGCCCGGTCCAAGTTGCGGCACCAAGGTCAAAGCGATGTCGAGCCGGTCTGGCGGCAAAAACCCGGCGGCGCGGTCCGGCCACTCCAGCAGCGTGACAGCGCCCTCCGGCGCGTCATCGAAGCCGAGTTCCGTGAGTTCCGCCGGCCCCGACAGCCGATAGAGGTCGGCATGTACCAGCGGAAAGCGCGGCAGAGCATATGTCTGCGTTAGCGTGAATGTCGGGCTCGGCACTTCGATAGTCTCATCGCCGGCGAGGTAGCGGATGAAGGCGCGGGCGAACGTCGTCTTTCCTGCACCAAGATCGCCGGACAACGTAATCGTATCGCCGGGCTCGATCAGGGCAGCGACGTCCGTCATCAGCCGGTATGTTGCCGCTTCGTTGGCGAGGGCCGCCGTGAAGCTGTAACCGCCGGAGCCGGTTGGAAACATCGAATCATCCGTTGCAAGGTATGACCTTATAAACGGATCGCGCGGCCCCACGCCAGAATCGCATTTAAACGCGGATGTCGGTTACTTCTTTGCGAGGCCCGCGCGCTCGACGATTTCCTTCCACATTGGCACTTCGCGAACCATGCGCGCATGCAGTTCGTCGGGCCCTTCGTATTTCACCATGAAGCCCGCAGTCAGCATTTTTTCCCTGACCTCGGGTTTTTGCAGGATCAGGCGGGCCTCTTCGCTGAGGCGCTTGACGACCTCCGGCGGCGTACCGGACGGCGCAAGAAACATCTGCGAGGTCTCCACCACGGCGTTGGGAACACCGGCTTCCTGCATGGTTGGGACGTCGGGCATGTCGACCCAATGTTCGGCGCCGGTTTGCGCAAGCGCCTTCAGCGTTCCGGATCGGATATGGCTGATCAGCCCGGCAATACTGACCGAGGCGATATCGGTCGTGCCCGCCAGAGCGGCCTGAAGCGACGGCGCGGCGCCGTTGAACGGCACGTGCGTCATGTCGATATCGGCACGCAGCTTCAGCAGCTCCACTGCGAGCTGCGAGACGCTGCCAAGGCCTGGTGATGCATAAGTCAGTTTGCCCGGATTGGCTTTCGCCTTGGCGATCAGGTCCGCAACGCTGGTTATCCCTGAAGCCGGCCGCGTAATGATGGCATTGGGCGCGGCGCCGAGATAGGCGATTGGCGCGAAGTCCTTGAGCGGATCATAGGCAACTTTTGTCACGCTCGGATTGATCAATACCACGCCAGTCACGACAATGAGCGTGTAACCGTCCGGCGTGGCGCGTGCGCCAGCAGTAAGGCCGATATTGCCAACTGCACCGACGCGGTTTTCGACAATCACGTTCTGTCCGAGCTTTGGCGCAAGTTCTGCCGCCAGCAGCCGGCCCAGCAAATCGTTGGGTCCGCCGGCGGGAAATGGCACGATGATGGTGATGGTGCGCTCAGGCCACGCAGCGCGCGCTCCACCGACGGTCAGAAGTGCTGCAACGAGTACGGCGGCGACATGCAATGCGCGCCAGATCGGTTGCTTGGCTAATGCTCTTTTCTTGTTCATGTGCGCTCCCCCGGAGCCGGACAACCGCCGGCGTTTTTTTCTCGTTTGAATGTTAGTGGAGCGCCTGCGCGCGCGCCAGCACAGGCGGCGCTCAAGCACGCTAGCGACGGCCAAGACTACGAGTCTGATCGCGCAGGAATTGCCGGCCCAAAGCCGTCACGACCACCTGCGTACCGCGGCCAGCGGCTGTTTCTCGTTTCACGAGACCGCGATCAACGGCGTCTTCCCAGACTGTGAGGCGCGGGCAGGATGTACGCCAGGCGTCAATAACCTCGGCGTAAGAGCGTGGTTCGCGAGCGATCCACTCGACAAGGTCGAAGACCAGAGGATCGGGTGCTGCACCCGTCGAGGGGTGCGATTTTGCGTCGTGATTGGACAAACGGCTGACTCCAGCAGAGCCCACAGCCTTTACGTCGGTAGAATGGCCGCAATCCAGATTTCCCGCAAATCGAATTACCGAAGGCTCAGGCTCAGTTTTTGTGGCGGTGGTCAGGGCCGTCGCGCTCGCACGATACACCAGGCCACGGCTGGATCGGGCCGCTCGACGCGCACGTCGTCGAAACCGTTCGTCCGCAGCGCGGCGAAGATATCGCTCGGTGCACGCGTCGTGAAAATGTCCGCAGGCATCATCATGCGGTCCATGTGTTCCCTGGGCAGGAACCCCACAACGACACGGCCGCCCGGTGTGAGCACGCGGTGGATTTCCGCAAATCCGGCTTCGAGCGAAGCCCAGAAATAGACCGTGTTGACGGTGCAAACTTTGTCGAACGTGTTTGGCGCGAAGGGCAGTTCTTCGACCTGGCCCTGGACGAACATGGCGCGACCGGTGGCGATGGCTTGGCGGAATTGACGCTGCGCACGCGCGACCATGACACGTGAACGATCGAGGCCCGTGATGTCGGCGCCACTCGCGATCAGCGGCCGCAAAGTGGCGCCACCACCGAATCCGATCTCCAGAATTCGGTCGGTCGATTGAGGATCGAGCTCCCGCACGGCGAAAGCGTTCATGCGGGCATTGTGACGATTCATCAGGTGTCCGATGACCTGACCGAACAAGCCATGAGGATTGGCAAGCTGGCGAGCAACGAAGCGGGGGGCCATCGTCTTTGGCCTCGCGCCTAGAACCACAGGTAACGCGGCACGCGCGTCGTATAACGCCGGTATTCCTCGTCGAACTTGCGTGCAAGATATTCTTCTTCACGCTTCACCACGGCGAAATGCAGGACCAGCACGCTCGGCACGATCAACACCAGCAACCAATCAAGCGCAAAGACGAGCGCGATTCCGGTCATAACCGCTGTGCCACCAACGTACATGGGATTGCGTGTCCAATTGAAAATGCCTTCGATGGCCAGCGCGGTCGTAGGCCGCAACGGATTGATGTTCGTGCCGTGGCGGATCAGTGTGCGGCAGGCCATCAGACCGATCGCTAAACCTGGGGCAAATATCATCACCCCGCTCACGATACGCCACCTTTGATCGAGACCACTTAAAAAATGGAGAGGTATCAGCCATTGCAACGCCATTGCCAGTGCGACGGTGGCGGCCAGCACAAGCGGCGGGAACACGATGACTTCTGGATGATCGAGATTTTGGTTTGTCATGCTGGCTCGAAAAAATAATTGAATCATTGCTCGTGTCCTTCATGTCTTGCGCATGCGGCCGAAGGTCGGTCGGCGAGACACTGGCTGTGCCGCGCGGCGCCACGCCTCCATCCGTCGTTTGACCGCGTGCGGCAAGCTGAGTTATCGCAGGCTCAGGATCAGTTTTTCTGATGGTTGCGATGCGCAAGCTGCCCTTCCTCAACGGCATTCGGGCATTCGAAGCAGCCGCCCGCGCGGGCAGTTTCGCGAAAGCGGCCAACGAACTGCACGTTACGCCGGCTGCAATCAGCCGCCTGGTACAGCTTTTGGAGGCACGGCTCGGCTTTGCACTGTTTGAGCGCAAGGCCAATCGCCTGACGCTCACGACTGCGGGGCGCACTTATCAGGTCGGCCTTACCCAGCTCTTTGATTCGCTCGCCAATCTGACGGCGCAGGTCACCGCGATGGCGGGCGCGCGTGCCTTGACCGTCGGTGTTGGACCGACATTCGCCGTTCGCTGGCTGATCCCGCGCCTTGCGGATTTTCAGAAAACTGCGCCCGACGTTGAGGTTCGCTTTGCTACCGGTGGTGCCACGGTTCCGTATAACGATGAATGGACCTGCGGGATAAGCCTGGGCGACGGGCGGTGGCCCGGTTTTACCGCGGAGCGGCTATTTGCGGCAGAACTGATGCCGGTGTGTTCACCGCAAATGGCCAAGCGTTTGAAGGTACTCGACGATCTCAAGTCTGTGACGTTGCTGCGTGTTGCACATGCTTCTGACGATTGGCCGCGCTGGTGCAAGGCGGTGAATATTTCCCGCCTTCGCGCGCGCGGTCCTGAATTTGAATTCTATGGTCAGGCACTGCAAGCGGCAGCAGATGGCGTCGGTGTTGCTATGGGGATCAGCCCGTATCTTGACGATGATCTCGCTGCAGGCCGATTGGTAACGCCGTTTGCCAAGACCGTATCGAAAGGCGCGCACTGGTACCTGATATATCGCGGCCATCGCGAACGTGAGCCGGGCTTTGTCGCTTTTCACAAATGGATTCTGCGTAGCGCGCGGGCAGCGCGCAGATAGTGAACGTCAGGCCGCCGTCTGTTTTGCCGCCTGCTGGACCGGAAATACGCACGTCACCGTTGTACCTTGGCCCGGCGCGGAATCAATCGTTACCGTGCCGCCATGTAACTCGACAAAGGACCGAACCAGCGAGAGGCCGAGACCGGGACCGCGGTGCTGTGAACCCATGGAGTCCGTCTCGAACCACTCGAATACCTTGTCTTTTGCCTCTGGCGGAATGCCCGGTCCGCGGTCGGTGACCGAAAATACCACGGCCTCGGGGCGTCGCTCGGCGATGAGCGTTACGGTCTCGCCAGCGGGCGAGAAGCCAACCGCGTTGGAAAGCAGATTGAACAAGATTTGCCGCAGGCGTCGCTCATCAGCAGTGAAGCTGCCGATATTGGCCGGGGCGCGGATGTCGAGCGTGATGTGGTTTCTGACCAGTCGATCCTGCACCCCTTCCGCCGCGGCCTCCATGCTGGCGCGGATGTCGACCTCGCTCAGATTCAAGGTCATGGCCCCGGCATCGATGGTGGCGAGGTCGAGAATGTTATTGATGAGCGCCAGTAGCGCATTGGTCGAGACGGTGATGTAGCCGAGGTATTCGGCTTGTTTTTGAGTGAGTGGACCGAATGTCGGATCGCTGAGCAAATTTGCGAAGCCGATGATGTTGGTGAGCGGCGATCTCAATTCGTACGACACGTGATGCACGAAATCGACCTTGATCGAGTCCGCGGCCTCCAATGCCTCGTTGCGCTCGCGCAGGGCTCGCTCGACGTTGATCGTATCGGTCATGTCCTGGAACGTGACCAGCGTTGCCCCATCGGGCAGCGGCATGGTCATGAGCTTGATCACAGCGCCGTCGCGCCGTTCGATCTGCGCGGCAAGCGGCTCGCGGTTATCAATCGCGGTGACCACCGCGCGCAAGTTTCGCCAAACCGTATTGTCGTCATGTTGCGCCTGGCACCAGGCAGTGACCGCTTCGACGTGGGGATGCTGTTCGAGCGCTTCGTGCGACAGCTTCCACATTCGCTGGAAGGCCGGATTATGCAGCCGGACGCGGCCGTCGCTGCCGAACACAGCCACCGCTTCAGCCAGATGATCGAGTGTTTCGCTCTGCACCTTGATGAGCGCATCGTAGCGGCGGTGCATGTCCAGCCGCTCCGTGACGTCATCGTAAAGGTACGTGACGCCGCCTTCCGGATTTGGCGTGGTGACGACGCGCAACGCGCGGCCATGCGGCAAATGCCACATATGTTCTTTCGGCTCTACAGCGCGATAAGCCTCATACAATTGCTGTTTCCACTGCCGGAAATCCTGCTCCTCGGGGAGCTTGCGTTTGCCGCGTAATGTATCGAGTACGGCGGCATCGGTCGGAGTCTGGTCAAGGAATCCGGCGTCAAGTTCGAACAGGGAACGGAAAGCGGCGTTGTAAAAAATCAATTTGCGGTCGCCGTTAAAGACCGCAACGCCAGTCGCCAGCTGGTCGAGGACGCGGCGGTGTGCCTCGATCATGCGCGCGAGTTCGGCGCGCATGGCTTCGACCTCCGTACGATCGATGGCTATGCCCGAGCTGCCGGCACCGCTCGGTGCATCGACGATCTCGAAGATACGGCGGGTGCCGGCCGCGATCGCCGGCAACCGGCCGATATATGTCTCGCCGGCGGTACGCGTGCGGGCGAGCTCCGCGCGGGTCGATTGATCGAGCAGCTCCAATCCGCGCGTCACCGCATCCGCCGGGTTTTCGGCTTCTACGGCGCGAGCATAAGCCGAATTAACGAAGATCAACCGTCCGGTAGAATCGCGAGTCCAGACTGGCGCTGGCAGCGCATCGAGCATCATTCGCATCGTCTCGATGTCGCTCAGCAAGTGATCGTGGCGGGCCGCGAGATCTAGCAACTCCTGCTCGATGCCGCTGACATCGCGCAGACGCAGTACTGCCCGGCCGCCGATAGCGCGCCCTTCGGCCTCGATCGGGTGGCCAGCGCGGGTCGTCAGCGTCATGAGAAAACCGCGCCCTTCGCTGCGTAAAACGTCGACCGCCTGTTCCATGCGATGCGCGGCTGTGGGCTCCAGCCAGGTGCCGAATGCGAGCATTCGTTCTGGTACGCCGCCGGGCACGACCATGCCCGTATCGCCCAGGATCTCAGGCTGATCGGCGGCAGCCGCCCAGGTCACCAGTATCTGCGGTTCGGATAACAGCAGCGCCTTGAGCCGATCAACCTCGGCCTGCAGTGCGATTGTCTCGTCGCGTGAGCCCGCTTCGGCGCGGCTGGCGATCCTGCGGGTACGGAACAGCACGACGCTTGTCAGCAGGGCGAAGCCAAGCAGGACAAGGATCAGTGTCAGCGCCGTGATTTCCTGGCCACGAAGAACTGCGACGGCACGGTGAACGGCAGCGACCGCCGTCGCGCCGAGATGCACCTCGGCATTGGCCGACGTGCTGGGCACGATGGAAAGGTTTACGGCCACGAAGGCGGCGAGGAATCCGTCTCGCCACGGACGAGAACGCAGCCTCTCGTTCGCCGTCCGGATTGTCTCCGGCATTCAGGCTTGCCCCAGGAATGCGGGCGGCGTCCGCCACGCCGATCCGCGAATCGCTGGACTTTACCCCTAAGGGGAATCGTGCCGTAAGAGTCCAGACCGTGAACGGGCCGCGCACGCGCTTGGGAAATCAGGCGTTATTTCAAATTTTCGGCGCGTTTGACCATGTCGTCGATATTGATGCGGCCGAGGGCGACGGACAATGTCCGCTCGGTCTCGACCAATGCCGGCCGCACCACCTCGTTGAGCAACATGGAGTCGGGCAGGGGCAATTCTTCGGCGTCCTCGGCCATGACGGCGGCGCGTAGAATATCATCCGCGGTAATGCGGCTACGTTCACGCGCCAGTTCGTAGCCCCCGTGCGGCCCGCGGATGCCTTTAAGGATGCCTTCTCGTACCAGCGCCTGGAGTACAGGCTCGAGATGGCGGGGCGGCAGCTGATGGCGTGCGGCCAACGCTTTGGCCGACACGGGGCGGGCGTTGGCGTGGACGGCAACGTCGATCACAGCGGCAATGGCAAGAAGACCCTTGCGGGGCACCAGCGGCATTTGTGGACCGGTTACAGTGGTAACGAAGCGAGCGGTAATAGGCTACGGTCCGGCGCTCGTCCAGCCGTAATCACAAGCCTCGTTACTCAGCTTCCGGTAGAGCCAAAACCACCACTTCCGCGTGAGGTTTCGTCAAGAGATGCAACATCCACTATGTGTGCGCGTACAACCGGAGCGATCACCAGCTGGGCGACGCGCATGCCGCGCGTGATCGTCACCGGTTCGCTGCCCAGGTTTATGAGCAGGACCTGGATTTCTCCGCGGTAGTCGGCATCGATGGTGCCAGGCGCATTGAGCACCGTCAGGCCATGACGTGCGGCGAGGCCAGATCGAGGACGCACCTGGGCTTCGTGGCCGTCGGGAAGAGCGATCGCTATGCCGGTTGGCACGAGCGCGCGAGCACCGGATATGAGCGTGAGGGGCACATCGGCCGGAACTGCCGCAAGAAGGTCGAACCCGGCTGCATGGGCGCTCTGATAGGACGGCAGCGGCAGATCTTTGCCGTGCGCCAGGCGCATGAGCCGGAGCTCCGAAAAAGCCTCGTCCGCGATTTTCTTTAATCGGAGATTTGACGCCATCGCACCATGGTTCTTCGATTGCCGAGTGAACGACAGCCTACCCGCAGTGTTCGGAATCTAGAACCTTTGATGGCAAAACATCTGTGCGTAATTGTCGTTACTTTTTCGCAAGTACATCGGCAATGCGGGCGATCAGCACGGTCGCGACTTCTTCTTTGCTTTGCGGCGGCCAGGTTTCGATCCCCGAAGCTCGAACCAATGTAATCGTATTTCGATCGCCACCCATTACGCCCGACTGCGGCGAAACATCATTAGCTAAAATCCAGTCGCAACCTTTACTGGCCAGTTTTGCCTTGGCATTTGCGGCGACATTCTCGGTTTCGGCGGCAAAGCCAATGACCAGTTTTGGACGCTGGTTTTTTCGTTTGGCAATAGTTGCGAGGATGTCGGGATTCTCCACGAGCGATAGCTCCGGTACCGGCTTGCCCGCCTGCTTTTTGAGTTTCTGTTCGCCGGCATTGACGACGCGCCAATCGGCGACGGCAGCAGCGAATATTGCAACATCTACCGGCAGTGCGCGCTCGACCGCCTGCAGCATCTCGCGCGCGGTTTCAACTTTGATCACTTTGACGCCGAGCGGATCAGGCACATTCACAGGACCGCTCACCAGCGTCACATCCGCGCCGGCAGTCGGCCGCCGCGGCGGCGATGGCGTGCCCTTGTTTGCCGGACGAGCGATTGGCGATGTAGCGCACCGGATCGATCGGCTCGTGAGTGGGGCCAGACGTAATGAGCACGCGTTGGCCTTGCAGCGATCGTATCATTTCGGCAGCAAAAAGTTTTTCAACTGCAGCCACGATTTCCAATGGCTCAGCCATGCGGCCCAGACCGCGCTCATGCGCTTCCGCCATCTCTCCTTCATTCGGGCCGATAAGCACCATACCGTCGGCAACAAGTTGGGCGAGGTTGCGCTGCGTGGACTTGTTCGCCCACATGCGCGGATTCATCGCGGGCGCCAGAAGAATTTTCGCCGTGCTTGCCAATAACACGGCGGTGGCGAGATCGTCGGCATGCCCGCCGGCCAATTTCGCCATGAGATCGGCGGTTGCTGGCGCCACCACGATCAGGTCGGCCTCGCGCGCAAGACGAATGTGGCCAACGTCGAATTCGCCGGCGAGGTCGAACAGATCAGTGAACACGCGCTCGCCGACAAGTGCACCCGCCGATAGCGGCGTGACAAATTGCTCGGCGGCTTTCGTCAGAATGCAACGCACTGCGATGCCGCGCTCTTTCAGCCGGCGGATCAGATCGAGCGATTTGTAGGCGGCGATCCCGCCGCCAATGATCAGCAACACACGTTTCGTGTCCGCGGACACAGGCACGGCGCGCCCGGTGGTCTTGCCCGCGGCGAGGGCGGTTCGATCAGGTCGAGTGCTTCATGTCCGGTCTCTTCGGCAGCGTCGCGCAAGATGGTGCGCACCTCGTCTTCGACCGAGCGGCCGCTGCGCGCCGCGCGCAGACGCAGCAGCTTCTTGAGCCTCTCATCGAGCTGGCGGACCGTGAGCGATGCCATGAAATCCTCTTATATTAAAATACCTTAGCACAGGTATGATCTCATCGCAATCAATGCAATCAAATGGATTGTTGAGCGGGAGAAAATCTTCTGCTTGACGGCCGTACATCCGTTTTGTATTTAACCGAAAGCTTATTTAACTAGATGGTTCAATGCATCATGACGACTGACCGTCTCAGTGCCACCTTCGCGGCCCTCGCCGATCCGACCCGGCGAGCGATCCTGGCCCGCCTCGCGCTCGGCGAGACCTCGGTGCTCAAGCTCGCCGAGCCATTCGAGATGAGCCTGCCGGCAGTGTCGAAGCACCTCAAGGTGCTGGAGCGCGCCGGCCTGATCACGCGTACCCGCGATGCACAGATGCGCCCATGCCGCATCGACGTGCGCGCGTTGAAGGAAGCTGACGACTGGCTCGAGGAATATCGCCGGCTCTGGGAAGAGCGGCTCGATCGCCTTGGTGACTACCTGAAGGTGCTGCAAGCCGAACAAAAGCAAAGCAGGCGGGAGAAGAATCATGGCCGTAAAAAATGACATCGACCTCGAAAAGGATCCGCGCTCGATCATCGGCACGCGCATCTTCGATGCACCGCGCGACCTGGTGTTCTCAGCCTTCACCGATCCGAAACATCTGGCGCAGTGGTGGGGCCCGGACGGCTTTACGACAACGACGCATTCCTTCGACTTCCGGCCTGGCGGCGTCTGGCGCTTCGTGATGCATGGCCCGGACGGCCGCGATTACCAGAACCGCGTTACCTATGACGAGATCGTCCCGCCCGAGCGCCTCGTTTACCGCCACGGCGGCGGAGACGATGTCGAGCCGGTGCAATTCACCCAGACCTTGACCTTCGAGGATCTCGGCAACGGCCAGACGCGCCTCATCTGGCATGGCCGATTCCCATCGGCCGAAGAGCGTGCGCGCGTAATCAAGGAATACGGCGCGGATAAGGGCCTGGTGCAAACCATGGCGCGCCTTGCCGAATTTGTCGAAGCAAAATCCAGGTGAGAGAACGCGTCGTCGTGCTCAACCGCCGCAACAGGCTGTCAGGACAACGCACGAAGCGCGGCGCGCAGGTCATCCGCATTGCCGCGGGGGACCAGTTGCTCGGCATCCGCGTGGGCCCGCTTCCAGAGTGGAGCCGCCCTGCCCAGCAACTTGCGTCCCGTCGCGGTGATCATCAGCCGCCGGCTGCGCCGGTCTTCCTTGTCGACCGAAACCTTCACCAGTTCCCGGCGTTCAAGAGGCTTGAGGGCCGCGGTAAGGGTGGTGCGGTCCATGGCGAGCAGCGCTGCGACGCTGCCGATGCTCGGCGGTTCCGGACGGTTCAGCGACATAAGAAGAGAGAACTGCCCATGGGTGAGATCGAGCGGGCGGAACACTTCATCAAAGCGCCGCGCCAATGCGCGCGCGGCGCGCTGCACGTGCAGGCACAGGCAGGCGTCGCGCACCTGATGGGTAACGGAAAGCGGTAGCTCGTCACGGGTTGACATGCAGCATAATATGTTGATATCAACCTATTTGTCAACGACGGGAACCTGAAGGAGGACGAGTTATGCAGGTACAATCGTATTTATTTTTCGACGGCCGCTGCGACGAGGCGATCGACTTCTACAAAAAAACGCTCGGCGCCAAGGTCGATATGTTGATGCGGTTCAAGGATGGTCCCGATCAATCGATGTGCAAACCCGGCGACGAGACCAAGGTGATGCACGCCTCGCTCACAATCGGGGAAACGCGGGTCATGGCATCCGACGGCCGCAACACCGGAAAACCCGAATTCAAGGGATTTGCGCTCTCCGTGAACGCCAAAGACGAAGCCGATGCTGACCGCCTGTTCAACGGCCTTTCCGCCGGCGGAAACGTCATGATGCCGCTCGGCAAGACATTCTTCTCGCCGCGCTTCGGCATGACCACCGACAAGTTCGGCGTCAACTGGATGGTCATCGTCGAACCGTGAACGCCGGTTCGATATCCAAACAACGAGGGGAGGAGATCATGGCCGGTGAATTCGTGATGTCGCGCGTTTTCGACGCGCCGCGCGATCTGGTGTGGACGTGTTTCACCGAGCCGGAGCGTCTGAAGCAGTGGTGGGGCCCGAAGGGCTTCAAGGTGCTGGCGTCGAAGATGGACCTTCGTCCGGGCGGCACCTACCACTACGGCATGCAAACGCCGAACGGGCAGGCGATGTGGGGCAAGTTCGTCTATCGCGAAGTTGTCCCACAAGAGCGACTGGTCTTCATCAATTCGTTTTCCGACGAGAAGGGCGGCGTGACCCGGCATCCGGGAAATGAGAAATGGCCATTAGAAATGCTCTCGACCTTTACGTTCGAAGATATGCCTGGTGGCAAGACGAAGTTCACGGTGATCTGGACGCCGCACAATGCCACCGAGGATGAACGCAAGACTTTCGACTCCAATCGCGAAAGCATGCTCCAGGGTTGGGGCGGGACCATGGAACAGCTCGAAGCCTATCTGGCGAAAGGTGCCCAATGACTTACGTCGACGGAATGATCATGCCGGTGCCGAGGAAGAATCTCACGGCGTACCGCGCGATGGCGAAGAAATTCGGCAAGGTTTGCCGCGAGCACGGTGCGCTGGAGTTCCGCGAATCGATCGCCGATGACGTCAAGGTGGGGAAACGGACATCGTTCCCGCGCAGCGTCAAACTCAAGCGCGGCGAGACCGTGGTGTTCTCGTGGATCGTCTACAAGTCGCGCGCGCAGCGCGACCGCACGATGGCGAAAGTGATGAAGGACAAGCGGCTCGCCGCCATGATGAATCCGAAAGCCATGCCGTTCGACGGCAAGCGCATGATCTTCGGCGGATTCAAGACTTTCATCAGTCTCTAGGACAACGTCCGAAAGGAGCATGTCATGCCGATTGCCGCAAAGAAACCCACACCGTGCCTGTGGTTCGACACCGAAGCCGAGGAGGCCGCGAAGTTCTATGTCTCGGTCTTCAAGAATTCGAAGCTCGGCAAAGTCAGCCGCTACGGAAAAGCCGGCCAGGAGGTGCACGGGAAAAAGCCCGGAACGGTGATGGTCGCTGAGTTCGAGATCGACGGGCAGCCGTTCATGGCGCTCAATGGCGGCCCGCAATACAAGTTCAGCGAGGCGGTGTCGTTCCAGATTCCGTGCGAGACGCAGGAAGAGATCGATTATTTCTGGGAAGCCCTCAGCAAAGGCGGGCAGGAGGGTCCCTGCGGTTGGCTGAAGGACAAGTTCGGACTGTCCTGGCAGGTCGTCCCCGCTGTTCTCGGGACAATGATGTCGGGTCCGGACCCCGAAAAATCCGGGCGCGTGATGAATGCCTTCCTGAAGATGAAGAAGTTCGACGTCGCCGCGCTGCAGCGCGCCTACGACGGCAAAGCGGCGTGAAGTGGAGTATATTTTGAACAAGCACGCGAACTTTGGTGAAGGCACGATCACTATCACCCGCTTGTTCGGCGCCCCGCGCGCGCTGGTGTGGAAGGTGTGGACCGATCCGAAGATGATGGCGCAATGGTTCGGCCCGCGCGGCTTCACCGCCTCGGTGTCGCAATTGGACGTGCGCGCCGGCGGCGCCCTGCGCATCGTCATGCACGGTCCGGACGGCAACGACTATCCGATGAAGGGTGTGTTCACCGAGGTGAAGACGCCAGAGCGGCTTGTATTCACCAACATTCCGGTCGACAAAGACGGCAATCACCTGATGGAAGGTGAAACGGTGGTTACTTTCACCGAGCGCGCCGGCAAGACCGAATTGGTCGTGAAGTCGCACATGGTCGGCCTGGTGCCGATCGCGCCGAAAATGCTCGCGGGCATGGAGGCCGGCTGGACCCAGAGCATCGACAAGCTGGAAGAACTTCTGAAAGATGCGGGTTAGACGCGACTACCAGAGCATCCAGACAATTGTGGCCAGCATCGCCGCGATCGCCCACAAGGCCGCCGCAGTCCAGCGATTGCGGCGCGCCTCAGCCGCGCCTATCGCCGCCACCGTTTCTGGCGACAAAACCAGTCCATTGCGGGTGGCATCGTCGACCTGATCGAGCAGGGTGCCGGCGCGGGTCAGCAGGCCTGGCACCTCCCCGAGGAAGCGGCCAATTTCACCTGCACCCTCGACGGCATCCTCCAGCCGTCCAACAGGACCGAGATTACGCGCAATCCATTCGCGGACGACGGGGTCGGCCGTGCTCCACATGTCAAGCTTGGGATCGAGCGCGCGTGCAACGCCTTCCACCACCACCATGGTTTTCTGCAACAGCAGTAGCTCCGGCCGCGTGCGCATGTCGAACAGGCCGGTGACCTCGAACAGCAGCATCAGGAGCTTCGCCATCGAGATATCTTCGGCCGTGCGATTGTGAATCGGCTCGCCGATCGCGCGGATCGCCTGCGCAAAGCTCTCCACCGAATGGTGCCGCGGCACATAGCCGGCATCGAAATGCACCTGCGCCGTCCGGTAGTAGTCGCGGGTGATGAAGCCGAGCAGGATTTCCGCGAGGAAGCGCCGCTCCTTCGGCCCAAGCCGTCCCATGATGCCGAAGTCTACCGCCACCAGCTTCCCGGCGTCGTCGACGAACAAATTGCCGGGGTGCATGTCGGCGTGAAAGAAACCGTCACGCAACGCATGACGCAGAAAGCTCTGGATGACATTGCGCCCGAGCGCCGGCAGATCGAAGCCTTTGGCCGCGAGCGCGGCGTGGTCGTTGAGCGGCGTGCCGTCGATCCATTCCAGCGTCAGCACTTCGCGCGCGGTGCGGTCCCAGTCGACCGTTGGCACGCGAAAATCGGCGTCCTCGCGCGTGTTCTCCGCCATCTCGGACAGCGCGGCCGCCTCCAGTCGGAAATCCATTTCCATCGCCACCGAGCGGGCGAGCGTCGCCACCGCTTCGACCGGCCGTAGCCGCTCGGCTTCTTCTGAAAACGATTCCGCCGTGCGCGCCGCAAAGAAGAAAGCATCCAGATCGGATTTGAATCGGCGCTCGATACCGGGCCGGAGAATTTTTACTGCCACCGCCTTGCGCGCGCCGTCTACTTCAATCTCCGCGCGGTGCACCTGCGCAATCGATGCCGCAGCAACGGCCGGGCCAAAGCTCGCATAGACGGCAGAAAGCGGCTTGTCGAAGGCGGCGGCGACCGCGGCCTCTGCCTCGCCTTGCGGAAAAGGCGCCATCTTGTCTTGCAGACTTTCCAGATCGCGCGCAATTGTGGCGCCGACCACGTCTGGGCGGGTGGCGAGGAACTGGCCGAGCTTGACGTAAGTAGGTCCAAGCTTGGTCAACGCCGCGGCGAGGCGGCTTTCGCCACTTTTCGCACTCGGCCGCTCGAAGAGACGCGCAATGGCAATGGCGGTCTTGGCCGGCAAGGGCAAGGGCCGTGTATCGACCAGTGCGAATACACCTTCGCGCGCAAATACGAAGCCGGCACGCGCGAGGCGGAGTAGATGAGAAATGGCAGCGATCACAAGCGCCAGCCCGAATGCAACGCGACCACGCCGCCCGTCATCGGCGTGAACGATACGCGACGAAATCCGGCAGCCTCGATCATCTGCGCGAAGGCTTTCGGTTTGGGAAATTTCCGGATCGACTCGACGAGATATTGATAAGCCTCGCGGTCGCCAGTCACTACTTCCCCAACGCGCGGAATCACCTGGAAAGAATAGAGCTCGTAGAGCGCATCGAGACCAGGAATGTCGATCGAAGAAAATTCCAGACATAAGAAGCGGCCACCGAGCTTGAGCACGCGATACGCCTCGGCGAGCGCGCGCTCAATACGCGGTACGTTGCGGATTCCGAAGGCGATGGTGACACAATCGAAGCTGCGGTCGGGATAGGGCAGCTCTTCGGCATTTCCCTCCTCAAAGCTGACGGCATCATCGAGCCCGCGTTCGGCCGCGCGCTCGCGGCCAACCTCGAGCATGTCTGCATTAATGTCGCAAACGGTGACGCGCGTGCCGGCGCCGCCGGCTTCCACGACGCGGAATGCAACATCGCCGGTCCCGCCGGCGAGATCGAGGAGCGCAAAACCCCGCCCCGAGCGTGGCGGGTTCACCGCCGTCACCAGCGCACCCTTCCAGGCCCGGTGCAAACCACCCGACATCAGGTCATTCATCAAGTCGTAGCGGCGGGCGACCGAATGGAAAACGTCGTCTACCAGGCCCTGCTTGTCCTCGAGCGGCACAGTCTCGTAACCGAAATGCGTCTGTCTGCCGCCGCGGGCCATGGCCAATAGTCCTTTTCGGGCAGGACCATAGCGCGGGTGGCCCGAGGGCGCTATCTATCCAATCCCCGTCATTCCGGGGTGCGCCGAAGGCCGAACCCGGAATCCAGACGCAAGCTCCGTGCTTGGTGCTGGATTCCGGGTCCGCTCGCGGAGTTTACCATCGGGCCGCGCTTGGCGCGGACCCGGTGGCTCGCGTCCCGGAATAACCGATCGAGATTAACCATGCCCGAACTGCCTGAAGTCGAAACCGTACGCCGTGGCCTGGCGCCCGCCATGGAAGGCGAGAGCTTTGCAAAGGTTGAGGTACGCCGCGGCGACCTGCGATGGCCATTGCCCAAGGGCTTTGCGCAGCGGCTGCACGGCAAGACCGTGGAGGGCCTTGGCCGCCGGGCAAAGTACCTGCTGGCCGATCTCTCGTCAGGCGATGTGTTGCTGATGCATCTGGGAATGTCGGGCTCATTCCGCGTCGGCAAGGATACAGCGCCCGGAAAATATTATCACGAGCGCTCGAAGAGCACGTCGCACGACCACATTGTCTTTCACATGTCGAACGGCGCGACGGTGACATTCAATGATCCGCGCCGTTTCGGTTCGATGAAATTGGTGCCCCGCGCCAAACTCGAACAAGAGCCGCTGCTGCGCGCGCTCGGACCAGAACCATTAGGTAATGAATTCGACGCGACGATGCTGGCGAAAGCCTGCGCCGGCAAAAAGACCTCGCTCAAGGCGGCCCTCAGCGATCAACGTGTCGTTGCCGGACTTGGGAATATCTATGTCTGCGAGGCGCTTTTTCGCGCGCGGCTGTCGCCCAAACGGCGCGCCTCTACGATTTCCGACCGTAGCGGCAAGCCGAACGAGTGTGCCCAAAAACTGGTTGACGCCATCAAGGTTGTGCTCAGGGATGCGATCGAGGCCGGCGGCTCCTCATTGCGCGATCATCGTCGCGCCGACGGTTCGCTCGGCGATTTCCAGCACAATTTTCAGGTCTATGACCGCGAAGGCGAGCCGTGCCCTCAATGCAAAGGAACGATCAAACGCATCGTGCAGGTAGGACGCTCGACCTTCTATTGCCCATCGTGTCAGAAATAGGCCACGCTGCCGCCTGAACACCGGGGTGACTCACATGCGAATGCTTGGCCTCATTGCATTCACGCTCGCCGCCATGCCGAACGTTGCGAGGGCCGCGGAATTTCCGGACCATCCAATTCGGTTTATCGTTCCGCAAGCGGCGGGGAGCGCCACCGATACGGTTGCCCGTGTTCTCGCAGCGGAACTGACGAAGCAATTTGGCCAGCAGGTTATCGTCGACGACCGGCCAGGCGGCGCGCTCACGATTGGCCTGGACCTGGTCGCGAAATCGCCGCCTGACGGCTACACCATTGGCATGGGGCCGATCGGCGCGCTGGCGATCACCCGTCACATGGTCGCGAAGCTGCCTTACAATATCGAGAAGGATTTTCAGCCGATCGCGCTCGTCGCGCGCGGGCATTTGCTGCTTGCCGTTTCGCCAAAGCTACCGGTCCATTCGGTCAAGGAACTGATAGACTATGCCAGGAAAAACCCCGGCAAGCTCACCAATGCTTCGTCGAGCAACGGGTCGCCCGGGCATGTCGGAGGCGAACTTTTTAAATACATGACCGGAACCGAGATCGTGCACGTGCCCTATCGTGGCGGTGCGCCGGCGATCACCGATCTGATTGCTGGCCATGTCGATCTTATGTTCGAGAGTCTGCAATCGATTGCGCCTTTTGCGCGCGACGGCAAGGTGCGTGCACTTGGCGTCAGTGGCGCGACGCGCTCGCCGGCGTTTCCCGAGCTGCCGACGATTGCCGAAGCCGGTGTCCCCGGATATCTGGCGCCCACCTGGACCGGAGTGATCGCGCCCGCGGGTGTGCCGCGGCCGATCGTCGACAGGCTCAATGCCGCAATCAACAAGGCGCTTAAATCCGATTCATTCAAGGAAAAATTCGCCAAGATCGGTGACGAGCCCGCCGGAGGAACGCCGGAAGAGTTTGCCGCGACAATAAAGGCCGATTCCGCCAAGTGGGGCGACGTGGTACGGCGCTCCGGAGCAAGACTTGATTGAGCCAAGGACCAGGTCATGACCTATCAGAACATCATCGTCGAAACGAAAGGCCGGGTCGGCATCATCCGGCTCAACCGCCCGCAAGCGCTCAATGCGC
Source organism: uncultured Pseudomonadota bacterium (assembly GCA_963762485.1). Lineage (GTDB taxonomy): Bacteria > Pseudomonadota > Alphaproteobacteria > Rhizobiales > Xanthobacteraceae > Pseudolabrys. The sequence continues at coordinate 480,268 of CAVXLE010000006.1, forward strand.
TCAACAAGGCGTTGATTGACGAGCTCACCAAGGCCATCGGCATTTTCGACAATGACGACAATATCGGCTGCATGCTCCTCACCGGCAACGAAAAAGCTTTCGCGGCTGGTGCCGACATCAAGGAGATGGTCGACAAGACATTTATCGAAGCATATCTCGGCGATTTCGTTTCGAACTGGAATGCCGTCGCGTGCGCACGCAAGCCCGTTGTTGCGGCAGTCGCAGGTTTTGCACTCGGCGGGGGCTGCGAACTCGCCATGCAAAGCGACATCGTTATTGCTGCAGATAACGCCAAGTTTGGTCAGCCAGAGATCAAGCTTGGCGTCATTCCAGGTATCGGCGGCACCCAACGTCTCACCCGCGCGGTCGGCAAGGCCAAGGCGATGGATTTGATCCTGACCGCTCGCATGATGGACGCGGCGGAAGCCGAAAAGTCCGGGCTGGTTGCACGCGTGGTTCCGGCTGCCAACCTCTTGGACGAAGCCATGAAAGTCGCCGATGTGATCGCCAATATGTCGCTGCCGTCAGTGCTCGCGGCGAAAGAGTCAGTCAATGCTGCGTTTGAATCCTCGTTGGCCGAAGGCGTGCGCTTCGAGCGGCGCATCTTCCATTCACTGTTCGCGACAGAGGATCAGAAGGAAGGGATGAAGGCCTTCATCGGGAAACGGCCGCCAACGTGGAAAAACAAATAACTATTTCCGTACGCAAATAATTCTGACCACCGAAGCCTTGGCGTCGCCGCTCTGTGTAGCGGGTGACACGTTATGCGCGGCAAGGAAGTCGCGAATGGTCGACATGGTGACGAGCCGCACCGGCGGAGCGCTCGATTGGGTGCTGGCAAGCACGAAATCGCGCATCTGCATCATGCCGAGAAATTGTCCTTGCGCGTCAAGCGTCGCGGCGCCGGAAAAGCCTGCCATCGGAACCGGTTGACGCAACTCGATCGCATTGCCTTCCACCAGCTTGGCGTTGATCTCGGTGAGCTTCCTGGCCCCGCTCTGTTCTTTCGGATCTGGAATGCCAACGAGCGTCACGTCGCCCTTCTTGGCCGCATCCGGCGCGAGCGCAAGCGGCGAGAGCTTGCGTGGGCCATAGACGCGCAGCAGAGCCAGGCCATTGTCCTTGTCTTCGGCGATCCGGTCGGCATCGCCGAGTCCAGCCGCAACGATCACCTGACAGCCGGCCGCAAGCTTACGATCGGTGACGATATGGCCGCGGGCGCTCACGACGAGCCCATTGCCGTATTCAACCGATTTTGCCATCGCCGCGAACGGCGAGCTGCCTTCGGGAAACGGTGAGAAAGCGCTCGCCATCGCTGCCGTGACGGGTGCAACGATCGTTTCCATCATCTGGTCAAAGAGGATGGTGAACCCGCGCACTTCACCGCTGCGTAACTGGGCACGGACGGAGAACTTTTTCAGCCCCTGCATGCCGCTGATGAAAAAGCTGTCGTCATGCAGCGCGCTGAATTCAATCTGGCGATTGGCAGGGTCTTTCTTCTGCTGTTCGAAAAGAGCCGATAGCTTGAGATCAGGATCTTTGATGCGGAAAGTTTCCACTTGTACTTCGCCGTGCGCCGACGACCAGCGCGTGCCGCGCGTCGCGTCGCGCGCTTGCGGAACCATTTTGACCGGCAACCCGATGCGCACGCCGGTTGCCGGATCGACGACCACGGTCCAGCCGTATTCTTCCTCGTGATGTCTTGCGGCGGCCAACAGATTGCCGCGCTCGGCTGGCGTCAGCACGCCGGTAATCTTGGACTTCGCACGCTTTTGGTAATTCTTGATCGCGGATAAAAGCGGATCTTCGCCGCCGAGCGAACCGGTATAGTCGCCAGACCACGACAGCGCCGATTGGATCCTCAGGCGATCGCCATCGGAAATTCCCGCGATTGTCGTCTCCGGTGCTGGCTCTGTCCTGGTGGGTTGGGTTTCCAGCGCCGCGGATTTCGCAACGACGGTCGCCGGTGCTGCAATGCTCGGTGGTGCCGTCTTGGTCGCTGCCGGCTTGGCGGCCACCTTTTTCCGGACCACGTGGACCGGTTTTGATTTTATAGCCGGTTGAGTGGGCGTCGGCAGAATGCCGGGCGATTCCTGCGCAAGTGCCGGGACGGCACTGAGCAAGAGCGCAAGCATTATCGTCGACCCACCTAAGCGCATCCCGTCAACGCCACCCCGTATTTTTGCGGTCACCTTAGCCGATGGAGGCGAAGGTGCAAGGCGGCCATGGGGAAGGCCACAATCGGGTATGCGCAGACGGCGTAACTTTTTGCTTATGCATGATCTTTTCAGTGTCATGCGCTAGGTTAACCGCGATGCTCGATGCCAAAGAACTCGAACGCTATGCCCGCCACATCGTGTTGCGTGAAGTCGGTGGCCCCGGCCAGGCGAAGCTGAAGGCGGCACGCGTGCTGGTCATCGGTGCTGGCGGCCTCGGCGCGCCGGTGCTGCTCTACCTGGCTGCGGCCGGAGTCGGCACGCTCGGCGTGGTTGACGACGACGATGTGTCGCTATCGAACTTGCAGCGACAGGTCATCTTTGCGACCGGCGACATCGGCAAGCCGAAGGTTGAACGCGCCGGCGAAGCCGTGCAAGGTCTCAATCCGCATGTGAATGTCGAGACCCATCGTGTGCGGTTGACGGCAGTTAACGCACTCGATCTGATTGCACGCTACGACATCGTCGCGGATGGTTCCGATAATTTCGCAACGCGCTATCTGGTCTCCGACGCCTGCTACTTCGCCAAAAAGCCGCTTGTCACCGCTGCGGTCGGCACGTTCGATGGTTCGCTCACTTCAATTCGCGCGCACGAAATACGCGCCGACGGAACACGGAATCCGACTTACCGCTGTCTTTTTCCCGAACCGCCGCCCGCGGGGACAGTGCCTGCCTGCGCCGAAGCCGGCATACTGGGTGCCTTGCCGGGCGTGCTCGGCTCAATGATGGCGTTGGAAGTCATCCGCGAAATCGTCGGATTTGGCGAAGGCCTGGTCGGCCGTCTGCTTATGATCGACGCCCGCTCGATGCGTTTCGAAACTCTGAGCTATGCGTGGGATCCGGACAATCCGCTGAGCGGCAATAAACCGACGATCGCGGATTTGTCACAACATTGAGGGCAGTACTCGGTCGGGCGGACGGTGACCATCCATGAAGGTCTTGATGTTGATGATGACCTTCTCGCCCATGTCGATGCGGCCTTCGATTGTCGCCGAGCCCGTATGTGGCAACAACACGACCTTTCCGGCACGGGCAAGCTTGACCAGCTTTGGATTGACCGCGGGCTCGTGCTCGAACACGTCGAGCCCGGCGCCGGCGATGTCGCCCGACTCGATCAGGCGAGCCAGCGCATTTTCGTCGATTACCTCGCCGCGCGACGTGTTTACGATGAAGGCCTCTTGCCGAAGCATTTTGAGTCGGCGCGCCGAGAGCAGGTGATAGGTTGCAGGCGTGTGCGGGCAATTGACCGAGACGATGTCCATGCGGGCGAGCATCTGGTCGAGGCTCTCCCAATAAGTGGCGTCGAGTTCCTCCTCGATCTTGGGCGCCACGCGCCGGCGGTTGTGGTAGTGGATCTGCAGGCCGAAAGCGCGCGCGCGCCGCGCCACCGCCTGGCCGATCCGACCCATGCCGATGATGCCGAGCCGTTTGCCCCAGATGCGGTGGCCGAGCATCCAGGTCGGCGACCAACCGGTCCAATCTTTGTCTGAAGTCAGCACCTGCGAACTTTCCACCAGCCGGCGCGGCACGGCCAGGATCAGCGCCATGGTCATGTCAGCGGTGTCCTCGGTGAGAACTCCTGGCGTGTTGGTGACGGTAATGCCGCGCTGAACCGCGGTCGCAACGTCGATATTGTCGACCCCGTTGCCGAAATTGGCGATGAGCTTGAGCTGTTCACCCGACTTGCTGAGCACCGAGGCGTCGATTCGATCGGTGACAGTGGGTACCAGGACATCCGCGACCTTCACCGCGTCAGCAAGCTGGCTTTGCGTCATCGGCTTGTCTTCGGGATTAAGCCGGGCGTCGAAAAGTTCCCGCATTCGCAGCTCGACGGAATCGGGCAGCTTGCGCGTCACAATGACTAACGGCTTCTTCGACTTCGGCATCTGCTCTCAACCGCGGCGAATAGCGGCGTTACTACCAGGAGAAGCGCCGATTCAGCCCTCGTTAACCGTGCTCGCCCACACTGCGCTCTCGCACCTTGGGGGCGAAACTCATTCTTTTTCCTACCAGATGGCCGTGACAACACAAAGCTTCCGCACCGCCCTCTGCCAGCTCGTACTGGCGGCCAGCTTCGTCGCAATGCAGCGAGGTACTGCGTGGTCTGCGGGCGACACCACCACGGGCACCGTCAGCGGCCTGCCGATTCCGCGCTTCGTCAGCCTCAAGTCCGACCGGGTCAATGCTCGGTCGGGACCGAACAAGGATCAGGAGGTCCGCTGGGTCTATACTCATGCGGGCATGCCGGTAGAGGTCACGGCCGAATTCGAGAACTGGCGGCGTATCCGCGACTGGGAAGGTGCAGAAGGCTGGGTCTATCACTCGCTCTTATCCGGCAAGCGCATGGCCGTTGTGGTGCCCAAATCGAAAGATGAGCTGGTGCCGCTCTACGAGAACGCGGATGTCGAATCGGCTGTCACGGCCCGCCTGCAATCGGGTGTGCTGGGTACGCTGAAATCCTGCGACGGCAGCTGGTGCCAGTTCAACGGCAGGGGCTTTAGTGGGTTTATCCGCCAGGAGCGGTTGTGGGGCGCCTATCCGAACGAGAAGGTGGAATAAGTTCCTCTTTCGTGGCGAGGCTTGTCCCGGCCATCGAGGCCTTCTCTGCTGCATAGCCCAAAGACGTGGAAGCCCGCCACACAGGCGAGCGGAGCAACGCCGCTTTTCGAACGGAATCCCCGATTCAGTAATTGCCGCTTCGCCTAGCTCTTCCGGCGCAGCCGGACGACAACATCGACGCGCGCGATCTCAAAACCCTCCGGCGGAGTCGGAGTCTTGCCGATGAGCACCTCGGCGCCCGGGATGTCGAGCACCTCATCTTCACCCTCGATGAAGAAGTGGTGATGCGCCGTCGCGTTGGTGTCGAAAAAGGCCTTTGAGCCGTCGACCGCGACCTGGCGCAACAACCCAACTTCAGTGAACTGGTGCAGCGTATTGTAGATGGTCGCCAGCGATACCGGCACCTTCGCGCGGGTCGCTTCCTCGTAAAGCATCTCGGCTGTAAGGTGGCGATCGCCTTTGCCGAACAGGATCCAGCCCAGCGCCATCCGCTGACGGGTGGGACGCAAACCGACCTGGCGCAGCATCGCCTTCACGTCATGCCAGGGGCAGCCGGTAAGCGCCGAGCGGTCCGAAGAATGCTCGGCGGCGTCCTTCACCTTCGGCAATGCCGAATTACGCATCGGTGTCATTTTTGTTTACGCCTAAACGGCCAGGTCCCTGCAGGAGCCGGCAAAAACCGTTTCATTTGCAACATATACGAAATTGACCCCTCAGATGCAACCGCCTCGCAACTAAGAGTAACATTGTATTTACGGGGGTTTTTGCAGAAAAACTGTGAGGCACCCGCGGTCTCGGCACCTTTGCCCGTTAGACTTGGTATGTTACCAACTCGGGCATGGGAATTCAGCCAAGCCCCCTGCGTGGGGACGTAACGTCAATGGACACTCGGCGGCACAGCTTCGAATACGAAGATCTGCTTGCCTGTGGGCGCGGGGAACTCTTCGGTCCGGGCAACGCGCAATTGCCGCTGCCGCCGATGCTGATGTTCGACCGCATTTCCGAAATCAGTGAAGAAGGTGGCGAACATGGCAAGGGGATGATCCGGGCCGAGCTCGACGTGAAGCCCGACCTTTGGTTTTTCCTTTGCCACTTCAAGGGCGATCCGGTGATGCCGGGGTGTCTCGGCCTCGATGCGCTATGGCAAATGGTTGGGTTCTTCCTTGGTTGGCTTGGCGCTCCAGGTAAGGGCAGGGCGCTCGGCTTGGGTGAAGTGAAATTTTCCGGGCAGGTGCTGCCGACCGTGAAGAAGGTCATCTACGGAATCGACATCAAACGGGTCATGCGCTCGAAACTGGTGCTGGGTATCGCCGACGGTTGGCTTTCAGCGGATGGCAACATCATCTACCGCGCCAGTGACTTGAAAGTTGGCCTGTTCAAGCAGGACGAGGCTTTGCAGCCGAGTGGGGCTTGAGCCCGGCGGAGGGCCTTGCGGAAATGCCTTAATCGGCCAATCTGTGGCCCAATCTGCAACAAACCGCAGCTAAATTTTAAAAGGTAATACGACTATGCGACGTGTCGTCGTCACCGGAATGGGCATCGTCTCTTCCATCGGCAACAATACGCAGGAAGTGCTGGCGAGCCTGCGCGAGGCCAAATCCGGCATTGTGCGGGCCGACAAATATGCAGAGCTTGGCTTCCGCTGCCAGGTGCACGGCGCGCCGCGGCTCGATCCGGAAGAAGTCGTCGACCGCCGTGCTATGCGCTTCCTCGGCGGCGGCGCCGCGTGGAACCATGTGGCTATGGAACAGGCGATCCGCGATTCCGGAGTTGAGGAAGCGGACATTTCCAACAAGCGCACCGGCATCGTCATGGGTTCGGGCGGGCCGTCCTGCCGCGCGATCATCGAGGCGGCTGACACCGCGCGTACAAAAGGGCCGAAGCGTGTCGGTCCGTTTGCCGTGCCGAAGGCAATGTCGTCGACTGCCTCGGCCACGCTCGCGACCTGGTTCAAAATCAAGGGCGTGAACTACTCGATCTCGTCTGCGTGCGCGACCTCCAATCACTGCATCGGCAACGCCGCCGAATTGATCCAATGGGGCAAACAGGATCTGATCTTCGCCGGTGGCTGCGAAGAACTGGACTGGTCGCTCTCAGTGCTGTTCGACGCCATGGGTGCGATGTCGTCGAAATTCAACGATACTCCGCAGAAAGCCTCGCGCGCCTATGATAAAGACCGCGACGGCTTCGTCATCGCCGGTGGCGCCGGCGTGCTCGTGCTTGAAGAACTCGAGCATGCCAAAGCGCGCGGCGCCAAGATCTATGCTGAAGTTGCCGGCTACGGTGCTACTTCCGATGGCTACGACATGGTGGCGCCTTCGGGTGAAGGCGCTGTGCGCTGCATGAACATGGCGCTGGAAAATGTCAAAGCGCCGGTCGATTACATCAATCCACACGCTACCTCGACGCCTATCGGCGACATCAAGGAAATCGAGGCGATCCGTGAAGTGTTTGGCTCGAAGTGCCCGCCGATCTCTGCCACCAAATCACTCACCGGCCATTCGCTCGGCGCGACCGGCGTACAGGAAGCAATCTATTCGCTTCTGATGATGCAGAGTGGGTTCATCTGCGAGAGCGCGAATATCGAGAACCTCGATCCGGCCTTCGCCGATATGCCGATCGTGCGCGAGCGTCAGGACAACGTGAAACTCGGTTGCGTGTTGTCAAATTCGTTCGGTTTTGGCGGAACCAACGCGTCGGTTGTATTCAAGCGGCTGGATGCGTGATTGATTACATTTTTACGCGAGGATAGTAGTCACCGTCATGGCCGGGCTTGTCCCGGCCATCCACGTCTTTAAGAGCAAAGAAGAAGACGTGGATGCCCGGGACAAGGCCGGGCATGACGACGGAGAGGCTGAACATGCCGGGGCTAATGGACGGAAAACGCGGACTGGTGATGGGGGTCGCAAACGATCACTCGATCGCTTGGGGAATTGCAAAGACGCTGGCGCAGCATGGCGCAAAGCTCGCCTTCACGTATCAGGGCGATGCCCTCGCTAAGCGCGTGAAGCCCCTTGCCGAGGAGGCCGGCTCTTCATTCGTGATGCCTTGCGACGTAGAGGACATCGCCTCGGTCGATGCGGTGTTCGATGAGATCGAGACGAAATGGGGCACGATGGATTTTCTCGTGCATGCCGTTGCTTTCTCCGACAAGAATGAGCTGAAGGGCCGCTACGCCGATTCCACGCGCGAGAACTTCATTCGCACGATGGTGATCTCCTGCTACGCCTTCACCGAAGCCGCCAGGCGCGCATCCGCTCTGATGCCGAACGGTGGCGCCATGGTAACGCTTACCTATAATGGTGGCCTGCGCGCCATGCCGAACTACAATGTGATGGGCGTTGCGAAAGCGGCGCTGGAAGCTTCAGTGCGCTATCTCGCCGTCGATTTCGGCGCGCAGAAGATCCGCGTCAACGCAATCTCGGCCGGTCCGATCCGTACGCTCGCCGGCGCAGGCATCACGGATGCGCGGTATATGTTTGCATTCCAGCAGAAATATTCTCCGCTCGGCAGAGGTGTAACGCTCGAGGAACTGGGCGGCGCCGGGCTTTATCTTCTGTCCGATCTGTCGGCTGGCGTCACTGGCGAAATTCATTTCGTCGATTCCGGATACAATATCATCGCTATGCCGCGGCCGGACGCGCTCAAGAGTGCGGGTGGCTCGGTGGAAGGCAACGACGGTGGGCAATAGCGCCGGCGTGCTGATGGCGAAATAAAAAACGGCCGGGAAAGTCCCCGGCCGTGTCATTTTCGTCCTGGCGGCGAGGCACTTATTCCGCCTCCTGTGCCTGCAGCATCTTGCGTCGCCTCGACCAGGTTCTGATCACCAAATAGTCGGTCATGGCTACGCTCTAGCAGCCCTCGAAAACCTTTCCGAAGAGGTCAGGCGAGGTCGAAGCGGTCGGCGTTCATCACCTTGGTCCACGCCGCCACGAAGTCCTTCACGAACTTCTCCTTCGCGTCCGCGCAGGCATAGACTTCCGCAAGCGCGCGCAGCTGCGAGTGCGAACCGAAGATCAGGTCGACGCGCGTGCCGGTCCAGTTGACCGCATTCGTTTTCCGGTCGCGGCCCTCATAGACATTGTCGCCGGCCGGTGCCCACTGCGTGCCCATGTCGAGCAGGTTGACGAAGAAGTCGTTCGTCAGCGTGCCGGGCTTCCTGGTGAAGACGCCGTGCTTGGTTCCGCCGGCATTGGCGCCCAGGACGCGCAGGCCGCCGACGAGCACCGTCATCTCCGGCGCCGTCAGCGTCAGCAATTGAGCCCGGTCGACCAGGGCCTCCTCGGGCGCCATGAACTGATGCTTGGCGCCGACATAATTGCGGAAGCCGTCGGCGCGGGGTTCGAGCGGCGCGAAGGATTGGGCGTCGGTCTGCTCCTGCGACGCATCCATGCGTCCCGGCGTGAAAGGGACCTTCACGTCGGTGCCGCCGTCTTTCGCGGCTTTCTCGATTGCCGCGCAGCCGCCGAGAACGATCAGGTCGGCGAGCGACACCTTCTTGCCGCCGGCGGCCGAAGCGTTGAACTCCTTCTGGATCGCTTCGAACTTCTGCAGGATCGTCTTGAGCTGAGTCGGCTGGTTGACGTCCCAATCCTTCTGCGGGCTCAGGCGAATGCGCGCGCCGTTGGCGCCACCACGCTTGTCGGAGCCGCGGAAAGTCGAGGCCGAGGCCCAGGCGGTCGAGACGAGCTGCGACACGGTGAGGCCGGAGGCGAGGATCTTCGCCTTCAGGGCGGCAACGTCCTTGTCGTCGACCAGCGCATGGTTCACCGCCGGGATCGGGTCCTGCCAGATCAGAGTTTCCTTCGGCACGTACTTGCCGCGGTAGCGCACGATCGGGCCCATGTCGCGGTGCGTGAGCTTGAACCAGGCGCGGGCAAAGGCATCCGCGAACTGTTCCGGATGCTCGTAGAAGCGCCGCGAGATTTTCTCGTAGGCGGGGTCGAAGCGTAGCGAGAGGTCGGTGGTCAGCATGGTCGGCACATGCTTCTTCGACTTGTCGAAGGCGTCCGGGATGGTGGCTTCCGCACCTTTCGCCTTCCACTGTTTCGCCCCGGCCGGGCTCTTCGTCAGTTCCCATTCGTTTTCGAACAGATTCTTGAAGAAGTGGTTGCTCCACTTCGTCGGCGTCTGCGACCAGGTCACTTCCGGGCCACCGGTGATCGTGTCGGCGCCGAAGCCCTTGCCATGTTTGCTCTTCCAGCCGAGGCCCTGGTCCTCGAGCGCCGCGCCTTCCGGCTCCGGGCCGATCAGCGACGGATCGCCGGCGCCGTGGGTTTTGCCGAAGGTGTGGCCGCCGGCGATCAGTGCGACGGTCTCTTCGTCGTTCATCGCCATGCGGAAGAACGTTTCGCGGATGTCCTTGGCCGCGGCGACCGGGTCGGGATTGCCGTTCGGTCCTTCCGGGTTGACGTAGATCAGGCCCATCTGCACAGCTCCGAGCGGCTCGGCAAGCTGGCGTTCGCCGCTGTAGCGTTCGTCGCCGAGCCACGTGCCTTCGGGGCCCCAGTAAAGCTCTTCGGGCTCCCACACATCGGCGCGGCCGCCGGCGAAGCCGAAGGTCTTGAAGCCCATGGATTCGAGCGCGACGTTGCCGGCGAGGATCATCAGGTCGGCCCAGGAGATTTTCCGGCCGTATTTCTGCTTGATCGGCCACAGCAGGCGGCGCGCCTTGTCAAGGTTGGCGTTGTCCGGCCAAGAGTTGAGCGGCGCGAAGCGCTGCTGACCGGCGCCGGCGCCGCCGCGGCCGTCGGTGATGCGGTAGGTGCCCGCGCTGTGCCACGCCATGCGGATCATCAGCCCGCCGTAGTGCCCGAAGTCGGCCGGCCACCATTCCTGCGAGTTGGTCATCAAGGCCTGCAAATCCTTGATCACGGTATCGAGGTCGAGGCTTGCAAATTCCTTGGCGTAGTCGAAGGCTTCGCCCATCGGGTCGGCGGCAGGCGCGTTCGTATGCAGCACGCCGATATCGAGATGCTCCGGCCACCAGTCGCGGTTCGAGCGTCGGCGGGTGCCCGTGAACGGGCACTTGCTCGCGCTCTTGTCGTCAGTCTTTGCGTCCATGAATCGTGTCCTCCACTGAGAGACTGTGCGCGCCAACAATGGGCAAGAACCGCAACTGTGGCACGCGCCTGCGGCGCTTATATGAAGCGCGGACGATCAGGTCCAATCGTATTGCTTGCCCCTCGCGATAAGTTTGTCTTATCGTGAGGATAAGACCATGATCACGTTGCGCCAGTTGCGTTATTTAACCGCCGTCGCCCGCCACCGCCATTTCGGCCGGGCGGCGGAGGACTGCGCCGTCAGCCAGCCGGCGCTGTCAATGCAGTTGAAGCAACTGGAGCAGGAGATCGGCGCTGGGCTGGTCGAGCGGCGGCCGGGCGACATCGCGCTCACCGATACCGGTCTCGAAGTGGCGCAGCGCGCCGAGCGCATCCTTGCGGCGACGCGCGACCTTGTCGATTTTGCCCGCCACCGCGATGTGCTGAGCGGGCCGCTCAAGCTGGGCATCATCCCGACGCTGGCGCCCTATGTGCTGCCGCGCGTGCTGCCGCGGCTGCATGCGAAATTTCCGGGGCTGCGGCTGGAAGTTCGCGAAACGCAAACCAAGACGTTGCTCGAAGAACTTGTGCGCGGCGCGCTCGATTGCGTGATGCTGGCGCTGCCGGCGGAGGGAGCCGACATCGAGACTTCTGAAGTTGTTCGATGATCCGTTCTTGCTTGCGGTACCGGCGGCCGATGAACGGCCGCAACGCGGCCATGTCGGCATCGAGGATGTTGACCAACGCCGACTAATTCTGCTGGAGGAGGGGCATTGTCTGCGCGACCAGGCACTGGCGTTCTGCGCTACCAAGCAGCGCAATGCGCCCGCCGGCCTCGGCGCCACTTCGCTCGCGACAGTCATGCAAATGGTAGCGAACGGCTATGGTGTGACGCTGCTGCCGGAAGTCGCCGCCGAGGTGGAAGTACGCGATGAGCGGGTGAAGCTGCTGCGCTTCGCCGAACCGGAGCCAGCACGCACTGTCGGCTTGGCGTGGCGGCGCACGTCGCCGCGCAAAAAAGATTTCACGGCTTTGAGCGATAATGTCACTCAGACACTTGTCGCGAATGCCTGGCATGCGCCCAAGCGCAAGGCAAAATAAAAGGGCGGCCGTGCAGGCCGCCCTATCATCTATTTTATGTAGCTGACCGTTACTCGGCGCCGCCTTGTGCAGCCTGCGGCTGGTCGCCGCGTTCGGCCTTCTGCTTGGCTTCGAGGTCCTCGCCGGTGGTCTGATCGACCGCTTTCATGGACAGGCGTACCTTGCCGCGCTCGTCCATGCCGAGCAGCTTCACCTTTACCTTGTCCCCTTCCTTGACCACGTCGTTGACTTTATTGACGCGGTGCGCGGCGAGCTGGCTGATGTGAACGAGGCCATCCTTGGCGCCGAAGAAGTTCACGAAAGCGCCGAAGTCCATCACCTTCACCACCGTGCCTTCGTAGATGTGGCCGACTTCCGGATCGGAGGCGATCGATTTGATCCAGTTGATTGCGGCCTTGATCGACTCGCCGCTGGCGGAGGCAACCTTCACCGAACCGTCGTCCTCGATATTGATCTTGGCACCAGTTTTTTCGACGATCTCGCGGATCACCTTGCCGCCGGTGCCGATCACTTCACGGATCTTGTCGGTCGGAATCTTGAACATCTCGATGCGCGGAGCGTGCTCGCCCAGTTCGGCGCGAGCGGCGGTGAGCGCCTTGCTCATTTCTCCGAGGATGTGCATGCGGCCGTCTTTCGCCTGCGCAAGCGCGACCTTCATGATTTCCTCGGTGATACCGGCAATCTTGATGTCCATTTGCAGGGAGGTAACGCCCTGCTCGGTGCCTGCAACCTTGAAGTCCATGTCGCCGAGATGGTCCTCGTCGCCGAGGATGTCGGACAGCACGGCATAGCGCTTGTCCTCAAGGATGAGGCCCATGGCGATGCCGGCGGTCGGCCGTTTGAGCGGCACGCCGGCGTCCATCAGCGCGAGCGAAGAGCCGCACACCGATGCCATCGATGAGGAGCCGTTCGATTCGGTGATCTCCGAGACAACGCGGATGGTGTAGGGGAATTCAGCCGGCGTCGGCAGCATCGGATGGATCGCGCGCCACGCCAGCTTGCCGTGACCGATCTCGCGGCGGCCAGGAGCGCCGATGCGGCCCGTCTCGCCAACCGAGAAGGGCGGGAAGTTATAGTGCAGCAGGAACGTTTCCTTATACGTCCCTTGCAACGCATCGATGAACTGCTCGTCCTCGGCGGTGCCGAGTGTTGCCACGACCAGCGCCTGGGTCTCGCCGCGGGTAAACAGTGCCGAACCGTGCGTGCGCGGCAGGACGCCGACTTCCGCTACAATCGGACGCACGGTTTTCAAGTCGCGGCCGTCGATGCGTTTGTTGGTGTCGAGGATGTTCCAGCGCACGATCTTCGCTTCGAGCTCTTTGAATACGCCGGCAACCGCGAGCTTGTCGTATGTCGGCTCGGCGCCTTCCGGGAAGAAGTGCGCCATCACCTTTTCCTTCACGGTGGCGACGGCGTCCTGGCGATCCTGCTTCTTCACGATCGAATAGGCGGCACGCAAATCCTTCTCGGCGAGCCCAAGGATTTCCTTTTCCAGCGCCTTGTGGTCGGGAGCAACAAGCTCGCGAGGCTCCTTCGCGGCTTTCTCAGCAAGCTTGATGATGGCCTCGATCACCGGCTGGAAATGCCGGTGACCGAACATCACGGCGCCGAGCATGATTTCTTCGGACAGCTCTTTCGCTTCCGATTCCACCATCATCACTGCGTCCTGGGTTCCGGCGATGACGAGGTCGAGTTGGCTTTCGGGCATCTCGTCGAGCGCCGGATTGAGCACATACTCGTTATTTATGAAGCCGACGCGCGCGCCGCCGATCGGGCCCATGAAAGGAGCGCCGGACAGCGTGAGCGCCGCGGAAGCCGCCACCATGGCGACGATGTCGGGATCGTTCTCCATGTCGTGCGAAAGCACGGTGACGGTAACCTGGGTATCGCAACGCCAGCCTTCGGCGAACAGCGGACGGATCGGGCGGTCGATCAGGCGCGAGGTCAGCGTGTCCTTTTCGGTCGGACCGCGCTCGCGCTTGAAGTAGCCGCCTGGAATGCGGCCAGCCGCGTAATATTTTTCGGTGTAGTTGACGGTGAGCGGAAGGAAGTCGATTCCCTCCTTCGGGTGTTTGGCCGCCACCACAGCGGCGAGCACTGTGGTCTCGCCGTAGGTGGCGAGCACGGCGCCGTCTGCCTGGCGCGCTACGCGGCCAGTCTCGAGGGTTAGCTTGCGCCCACCCCAATCGAGTTCAACTCGATGCATATCGAACATTGTGTCTTTCTCTCATGTTTTCCGGCGAGCCCCGAAAGCCATGAGCAAGACGGCGAGAAGCTGTCGCGCATCACCGCGGTGCGGGAAGCAACAGCGTCTGGCGATCCTGCCATGGCGTTTCGAACCTTGCCTTGCCGCAAGAGGCGATCCTTATCGGCTCTTGCCAAATGCCGGCCGCGCCTATCGCCGCCGGCCCAATCGAGCGAACGCGTCACAGGCGTTCGCTGCACGAAACGCACAGGGCACAGGTGCCCTGCGCGGAATAAATCATCGGCGGATGCCGAGCTTCTCGATTAAATTCTTGTAGCTCGCTTCATTGGTGCGCCGCAGGTAATCGAGCAGCTGGCGGCGTTGCCCCACCATCTTGAGCAACCCACGACGGGAGTGATTGTCCTTGACGTGGGATTTGAAATGCTCGGTGAGATTGTTGATGCGTTCGGACAGGATCGCCACTTGCACTTCGGGCGACCCGGTATCTCCGGGCTTTTTGGCATACGTCTTGATTACTTCGGCCTTGCGGCCGGCGGTCACCGACATCGGTCATCCTTTCTTACGCTCGGCTCTGCCCATCAGGCCGGCGAGGTTGAACACGCGCTTGGGGACGATTTCGCCACGATCCAGTTCGGCCAGGGCCAACAGCTGGCCCGATACCGTGACATGAACCGTGCCGCGGAAATTGGGTGCGTCCCGTCCGCGCAACAGAACGGCTTGGCCTCTTTGAAGCCTTGCCGCATCTGCCCGGCTGACGGCCAGCGCCGGGATGTCGTCCAGCGCGGTCTCAACGGGCATCAGAGCGTCCGCGAGGCTAGCCTCGCCGGACGCGGCTCTATGGCATAGAGCCTCCAATTGTTCCAGCAAAATCATGGTTTCTTCGCCAAACGGCCCTACCGCGGCCCGGCGAAGAGCGCTGACGTGGCCAAAACAGCCCAATGTGCGGCCGAGATCGCGGGCAAGCGAGCGCACATAGGTACCCTTGCCGCATTCGGCTTCAAGCACCGCATGGTCGGGGTCGGGAACGTTAACGAGTTCCAGCCGGCCGATCTCGACAGGTCTTGGAGCGAGCTCCACTTCCTCGCCATCACGGGCGAGGTCGTAAGCGCGCTCGCCTTCTATCTTGATCGCAGAGTAGCGCGGCGGCACCTGCTGAATGGAGCCAGTGAATGACGGGAGCAGGGCCCGGATTGCGTCGGCCAACGGCCTTTGATCGCTGCTCGCGATGACGCGGCCCTCCGCGTCGTCGGTATCGCGTTCCTCGCCCCAGCGCACAGTGAAGCGATACACCTTGCGGCCATCCATCACGAACGGGACAGTCTTGGTGGCCTCGCCGAGTGCAATCGGCAGTGCGCCGGAGGCGAGCGGGTCGAGCGTGCCTGCGTGGCCCGCGCGCCTCGCGCTGAACAGGCGCTTCACTACGCTCACGGCATGAGTCGACGTCATACCGACGGGCTTGTCGAGCACGATCCAGCCGTGCACGTCGCGCTTGTCTCGCTTCTTTTGCTTTTGACCCCTGCTGTGAGTTGCCGCCAGCGGCGGCTCCTCGGCTGGAGGGCGAATGACGTCGTCGATCTCGCGTTCGCTCACGCTTTATCCTTTTGATTCAGGTCGCGCTTCACTTCCGGCGAGTGCAGCAGCTTTTCGATACGCTCGGCCTCAGCGAATCGCTCGTCGACGCGAAAGCGAATATCCGGAGCGAATTTGAGGTTGATGCGGTGCGCCAGCTCGGCGCGCAGAAATTTCTTGTGCCGCTCGAATGCAGCGACGACCTCGTCGGCATCGCGGCCGCCGAGCGGCATGACATAGATAGTGGCGAGTCGCAAATCGCCGGTCATGCGCACTTCCGGTACGGTCACGAGATGGCTCTCGATGACCGGATCATGCACCTCGCCGCGTGTCAGCATTTCGGCGAGCGCGTGCCGTACGAGCTCGCCGACGCGCAACTGACGCTGCGAGCCTCCGGGCGTTTGGTCGCCATGATGTTGTTTATGCCGTGCCATAAAATCCAAACTCTCAAGTCGTCATTGCCGGGCTTGTTACCGCAAGGCGGATATGTCCGACTTGCGTCTCTCAATCCCACCCGGAAGTCAGGCAAGCCCGACTTCCGTTGCCATCCACGTCTTGCTTCCTTGCTGAAGCAAGGCGTGGATACCCGGCACAAGGCCGGGCATGACGGTGGAAATTGGTGGAATGTTTCTAAGCCGTAGCCGTGAGATTCGGACTCACAGGCTGCGTTGAATCTGCTCCACCCGGTAGCATTCGATCACGTCGCCTTGCCGCATGTCCTGGTAGTTCTCGAAGGCCATGCCGCATTCCATGCCGGCGCCGACTTCGCGCACGTCATCCTTGAATCGTTTGAGCTGCGAGAGCTTGCCCTCGTGGATCACGACATTGTCGCGGATCAACCGCACATTGGCGCCACGTTCGACTGTGCCGTCGGTGACCTTGCAGCCCGCAATCTTGCCGACCTTGGAGACATTGAAGATCTCCAGGATCTGCGCATTGCCGAGCATTGTCTCGCGCAAGGTCGGGGGCAACAGGCCGGACATCGTCTTTTTAACGTCGTCGACGAGGTCGTAGATGATGTTGTAGTAGCGAATCTCGATGCCGGCGCGTTCGGCTGCCTCGCGCGCTTCCTTGTTGGCGCGAACATTGAAGGCGATGATGGGTACGCCCGAGGCTTCGGCAAGCGTCACGTCGGATTCGGAAATGCCACCGACGCCGGCATGCAGCACGCGCGCGGCCACTTCGTCGGTGCCGAGCTTGTCGAGCGCGCCGACGATGGCTTCCAGCGAGCCTTGAACATCGGCCTTGATTACCAGCGGGAATTCCTTACGGCCCGAGGTCTTGGCCTGCGCCATCATCTGTTCGAGCGAACCGCGCATGCCGGTGGCGCGTGCCGCTGTTTTCTCGCGCTTCTGGCGAGCGCGGTAATCGGTGACTTCGCGCGCGCGCGCTTCGTTGTCGACTACCGCCAGGCGGTCGCCGGCATCCGGCGTGCCAGAGAAGCCAAGCACTTCGACGGGAGTTGACGGTCCGGCGCTGTCGATCGGCGCGCCGGTGTCAGAAACAAGGGCGCGCACACGGCCCCATTCGGCGCCGGCCACCACGAGATCGCCAACCCGTAGCGTGCCGCGCTGGATAAGCACAGTCGCCACCGGTCCACGGCCGCGGTCGAGCTTGGCCTCGATCACAGTGCCTTCGGCGGGGCGAGTCGGATTGGCCTTGAGGTCGAGAATTTCCGCCTGCAGCCCGAGCATTTCGAGCAGCTTGTCGATATTCATCTTCTTGGTGGCGGATACTTCAACGTCCACCACTTCGCCGCCCATGGATTCGACCTGGATTTCGTGCTGCAACAGATCGGTACGCACGCGGTCAGGTTTGGCGTCTGGCTTGTCGATCTTGTTGATGGCGACGATGATCGGAACCTTCGCTGCCTTGGCGTGGTGGATCGCTTCGATCGTCTGCGGCATGACGCCGTCGTCGGCTGCGACCACAAGTACGACGATGTCGGTGACTTTGGCACCACGCGCCCGCATTGCCGTGAAGGCGGCATGGCCAGGCGTGTCGATGAAAGTGATCTTGGCGCCCGACGGGGCGGTCACCTGATAGGCGCCGATATGCTGGGTAATACCGCCGGCCTCGCCCGCCGCTACGTCAGAAGAACGAATGGCGTCGAGGAGGGAGGTCTTGCCGTGGTCAACGTGACCCATCACGGTGACGACCGGCGCGCGCGGCGCAAGCAGCGCCGGATCGTCGGCGACATCAAACAGGCCTTCTTCCACATCGGCTTCGGCCACGCGGCGCACGCTGTGGCCCATTTCCTCGGCGATGAGCTGCGCAGTGTCGGCGTCGATCACGTCGTTGATGGTCACCATCTGGCCCTGCTTCATCAGCAGGCGGATGACGTCGACCGCGCGTTCGGACATTCGGTTGGCAAGGTCCTGGATACTGATCGCTTCGGGAATCGTCACTTCGCGGACAAGTTTTTCTTTCGGCTCGTTGGAGGCGATGCCCTTAAGCCGTTGCGTGCGGCGGCGGAATGAAGCGACGGAACGCTCGCGCACTTCGTCGGCGCTCAATGCGTTCACCAGCGTGAGACGACCGCGTTGCTTTTCGGCGCCGCCGCGCGGGGCGGGCCGCGGTGCGGCCGGCGTACGTGCTGCGCCAGGCCGGCGCGGGCGGGGGGCTTCGTCTTCGTCGGCCTCGAGCGCGAGGCGGGCTCCCGGCCCAGTTCGCGGGGTCTCTTCCCCGCCGAAGCGCTTTTTGGCGACTTCGCCGGCTTTGCGTTTGGTTTCCTCGTCGTGCTTACGACGCTCTTCTTCCTCGCGTTTGCGAGCCTCCGCCGCTTCGCGCTCGCTGCGGTCGACCGACTCGCGGCTAGCGCGGCGGCGCGCCTCTTCCTCGGCAATCTTGCGCTCTTCGGCCTCGCGCACCCGCGAATCGGCGAGCGCATGTGCGCGCGCACTGCGCTCTTCTTCGGTAAGGGTACGCAGTACTACGCCCGACGGCTTCGGCTTCGCTTCGGTTTGCGCCAGTCCTGCGCGCGCAGGCGGCGCTGCCGGCGCCTTGCTCGGAGCAGGTTTCTTGGCCTCAACGACCGGAGCTGGTTCGGCCTTGGCTTCACCCGGCCCGCCGACCATGCGGCGTTTGACCTTCTCGACCACGACTTGCTTGCTGCGGCCGTGGCTGAAGCTCTGACGCACCACGCCCGTCTCGGTGCGCGGCTTCAGCGTCAACTTGCCAACGCTGAGTTTCTTTTCGCCAGGGTTCTTTGTTTCGCTCATTCCGTACTGTGTCCTTATGCGCCGTCCGTCGGCGCATGCGCGCTAACTGCATCGGGCGATTTTCCGGTCCGAAAGCGCGTCAAACGCGCAACGCGCGCGAGAAATGTCTCGCTCCCGGGCCCGGCAAGCAGGGCAGCATGTACCACATTTGGGCGGTTCAATGCCAAATCCAATTGGACGCCGGTAAATAGGTCGATCACCGTGATTTCACGCGATTCTCCGGCACTATTGCGGTGCAGGACAGCCGCCAGCTTGCGCTTGCCGTCGTTGCCTCCATCGGCGGCGTGGATCAGTGCCAGGATGTCGTCCCGGCCGCACGCTGCCTCAACCTTCGAAAAGCCGCTGACCACTGCGCCGGATTTACCCGCCATTGCCAATGCGTCGAGAGCGGCGCGTTCGATCAACCGCTCGGTTTGCGCCGCCAGATCGCCGGCAACGCGGACTTCCCGCTTGAATCCGCGCGCGAAGATATTGCGCTTTGTGGCGTCCTCGATCGCGTCGCGGGTTCCGGTGACCCAGATGCCGCGGCCGGGCAGCTTGCGCTTGACGTCGGGCACCGCGTCGCCAGCCGGACCCACCACGAAGCGGATCATCTCTGCGACGGGTTTTAGCTCGCGGGTCAGCGCGCAAGTGCGCTCGGTCCCCGGGGCGACGCTGGTCGCCCCACGGTCGAGTTCGCTGTCCTGCGCAATTGCCAGCATTGTTGCTGTCGTCGCTCCTTACGCTTGCGCTTCTGTCGTTTCTTCGGCTGGCGCTTCGGCTGCCGGCGGCGGCGCCAGTTCGGCTTCCGTCACCCAGCCAACCTTCAAACGCGCCTGCATGATCATGGCCTCGGCGTCTTCACGCGAAATATCGAAGCCTTCGAGGAAGCCTGGCTCGTGCTTGGTCTCGCCGTCCTTGCGCTCGGTCCAGCCAGTCAGATCGTCCGTGGCGCAACCGGCGAGGTCTTCAACGGTCTTCACGCCGTTCTCGCCGAAGGCGACCAGCATCTTGGTGGTGACGCCAGGCACTTCCTTCAACGAATCTTCGACGCCCAGCTCGACGCGTTTGGCATCGAGTTCGGCTTCCTGCTTGTCGAGATATTCCTTGGCTCGCTCCTGCAGCTCACGCGCGGTGTCGGCATCGAAGCCCTCGATGCCTGCGATTTCTTTTTCGTCCACCAGTGCGAGCTCCTCGATCGACCCGAAACCTTCGGAAGCGAGCAACTGCCCGACGACTTCGTCGAGATTGAGCGCTTCGACGAAAATCTTCGTGCGGTTTTCAAATTCGGCCTGACGGCGTTCGGACTCTTCCTGCTCCGTCAAGATGTCGATGTCCCAGCCCGTAAGTTGGGAGGCCAGACGTACATTCTGGCCGCGGCGTCCGATCGCGAGCGACAGTTGCTGATCTGGCACCACCACCTCGATGCGCTCCTTGTCTTCGTCGAGCACCACCTTGGCGACCTCCGCCGGCGCCAACGCGTTCACCACAAAGGTGGCGATGTCGGGTGACCAGGGAATGATGTCGATTTTCTCGCCCTGCAATTCATTCACCACCGCCTGCACGCGCGAACCACGCATGCCGACGCAGGCCCCGACCGGATCGACAGATGAATCGCGCGAAATCACCGCGATCTTGGCGCGCGAGCCGGGGTCGCGGGCGACCGCCTTAACTTCGACAATGCCGTCATAAATTTCCGGCACTTCCTGCGCGAACAGTTTGGCGGTGAATTGCGGATGGGTACGCGACAGGAAAATCTGCGGCCCGCGTGGCTCGCGCCGCACGTCGTAGATATAAGCGCGGATGCGGTCTCCGTTGCGGAACACTTCGCGCGGCAGCAATTCGTCGCGGCGTACGATCGCCTCGCCACGGCCGAGATCGACCACGACGTTGCCGTATTCGACGCGTTTGACGATGCCGTTGACGATATCGCCGATGCGATCCTTGTACTCGGCATACTGTCTGTCGCGCTCAGCCTCGCGCACTTTCTGCACGATTACCTGCTTCGCAGACTGTGCAGCGATGCGGCCGTATTCCAGTGGCGGCAAAGGGTCAGCAATCGTGTCGCCGACCTGAGCGGCCGGGTGGCGTTTGCGAGCCTCTTCGAGCGTGATTTGATTCGAAGGATTTTCGACGCTCTCCGTCACCAGCATGTGGCGGGTGAGACGCAAATCGCCGGTCTTCGGCTCGATCTCTGCGTGCACGTCGGTTTCCGCGCCGTAGCGCGAACGTGCCGCTTTGGCGATGGCATCTTCCATCGCTGCGATGACGATGCCGCGGTCAATTGCCTTTTCACGTGCGACCGCGTCGGCGATCTGCAAAAGCTCGAGCCGATTGGCGCTGACAGCCATAGCTCACTCTCCTCCTTTGGCGGCAGGCCGATGCGGCCGATGCCGTGATTGTCTTTCTACTCGTCGTTCTTCCTGGCGTGCCGCGCGCGCTTCGCGTTTGGCGGCCTTTTCGCGCCGCAAGGCTTGCGCCACCAGATCGTCGGTTAGCACCAGCTTGGCTTCACTCATCTCTTCGATCGGAAGCAGCACGTCGGCTTCCTCGCCATCAACCACGTCATCGCGATTGATGCGCACGGCCTCACCCTCGGTTCCGGCGATCTTGCCGCGGAAACGCTTGCGGCCATTTACCGGAATTTCCAATTCGATTTTCACCAGGTGGCCGGCATAGCGATCGAAATCGGATTTGCGCACCAGCGGCCGGTCAATACCGGGCGAGGAAATCTCCAGCCGATAGGCGCGATCGATCGGATCGGCCACGTCGAGCACCGGCGAGAGCGCGCGAGAAACGGTCTCACAGTCTTCCACCGTCATGCTGCCGTCGGGCCGCTCGGCCATGATCTGCACGGTGCAGCCTTCAGCGGCGGAAACCTTAACCCGGACCAGCCGATATCCGAGTTGCTCGATCACTGGCTCGGCAACAGCTGCGACACGCGCAGGCAGCCCCGGTTCAATGATGATCCGTGGTTCGGTCGGCACGGCGCTTGAAGCCGCATTCCTGTACAACGTGTCGCCTACGGCCATTTGGTAACAAAAAAGAGCGGGCCCCGCAGGACCCACTCTCAAAACCCGATTGGTTATGAGGGTGTCTAGTAACGCCGGAAATATAGCGATTTCGCGAGGCCATGCAAGGCCGGCCGCTATATTAACGACTAACCCTTCCTTCAGAATCTGCCCTTAAATTTGCGTAAAACTGCCGACCCCGGTCGATTTTCTAGCGTTTTGCAGGTTTTGTATGGGTGTTCCCGCCTCGCTACTGCCGGAGTTGGAAGATGTCGTTCTGCATGGCTCGGCGGAGAAGCGTGCTGAGACACTACGCCGAATTACGACCCTATTCCTCAATGGCGCACCCAGCTTCAACGCAGAACACATTGCACTGTTCGATGACGTCATTGGCTGCCTGGTCGTAGAGATCGAGGCCAAGGCGCTTGCCGAGCTCGCGCGCCGGATCGCCCCTATTCCCAACGCACCGTCCGGCGTGGTCAGCGCGCTCGCCAAGAATGACGACATTGATGTTGCCGGCCCCGTGCTCAAGCAAGCGAAGCTCGCAGATCCCGACCTGATGTACATTGCTGAAACCAAGAGCCAGGCGCATCTACTCGCCTTGTCGACACGCCTTGGGATCAGCGAAGCCTTGTCCGACATTCTGGTTGAGCGCGGGGACCAGGAGGTGGCGCGCTCGATTGCGAACAATCGGCATGCGCAGCTATCGGACAACGCCTTCGGCAAATTAGTGAAGCGAGCGGAGCAAGACGGCGTGCTGGCCGAGAAAGTCGGCATGCGCACTGACATCCCGCCACGTCTATTTCGCCAGCTGCTGATGCAGGCGAGCGAAGTCGTTCAGCGGCGGCTGCTGTCAAAGGCCAAGCCGGAAACCCAAGCCGAAATCCGGCGTATCCTTGCGCAAGTTACCGATGAGGTTGCGGCGAAAGCTGCGCCCCGCAACTACGCCGCTGCCCTCGCGGCCGTGCGCGCTCTCCATAAAGAGCGAAAGCTCGGCGAAGCCGATATAGCCGAATTCGCCAAAGCCGGAAAATACGAGGAGACAATTGCCGGGTTGGCGACGATGTGCGCTGTGCCGGTCGAGGTGGTGGACAGGCTTATGAATGGTGAGCGCGCCGACCCGGTCCTGATCCTTGCGCGCGCTATCGGATTCGGCTGGGCGACTGTGAAAGCAATCCTCAACGCCCGTCCCGGCGGCAAACCATCGCTTCAGACGCTCGATGCTGCACTGGAGAACTTCGATCGACTGACCGCAACCACCGCCCAACGCGTGGTACGATTCTGGCAGGTGCGGCAAGGTACGGGCGATTAGTCACATGCGGCGGAAAATAAAATACGCCGGCGCACGTCCCTCGCGCTTGGCCTTTGCCTCGTAACGCGTGCCGGCGAAATCGGGCCAGGGCCGGCGCCAGTCGTCTGCGGACTCGGCGGTCCATTCAAAGTCCTGAGACCGCAGCACGCGCGCGAGCGCATAGGTTGCGTAGCCGGCGATATCGGTGACAAAGCGAAGTTCGCCACCTTTTTTCAATATGCGCGCAAGCCGTGCAAGATTTTCATCTTGGATAAAGCGTCGTTTCCAATGGCGCCGCTTGGGCCACGGGTCCGGATAGAGCAAATCGATGCGTGCAAGCGCCGCGTCGGGCAGCCAGTCGAGCAGTTCGCTCGCATCCCCAAAGTGGAGGCGGATGTTTACAAGTGTATTCTCGTCAATCGCCACCAGCGCCTTGGCAACAGAATTGACGAAAGCGTCGGTGCCGATGAAGCCAATACGCGGATAAGCCCGCGCCTGCACGATCAGATGCTCGGCGCCGCCAAAACCGATTTCGAGCCGCAAGTCGTCGACCGGCGTTGCGAACAGCATACGCAGATCAGGGGGTGCGGGCTTGGCGAGATTGAGCGCCAGGCGCGGCAACAAAGTCTCGAATAGCGCCGCCTGGCGGGGCTTGAGCGGGTGCCCTTTGCGACGGCCGAAGAAGGCGCGCGGTGATTGCTCGGCGGAGTTTTGACGTTCGATCATTGGATCATCGTTCGTACGTACCGAATGATACGACGACGGTAGTCAAAAACTGAAATGCCCCGCTTTCGCGGGGCATACAGGTTCAAATTTGGATATGTGCCGAAGCGCTTATTTAACCGCGCTTCTGATTGCAGCGGCAAGGTCGGTCTTTTCCCAGGAAAAGCCTCCGTCCTTCTCGGGGGCACGGCCGAAATGGCCATAGGCTGCGGTGCGACGGTAGATCGGTCGGTTGAGCTTGAGCGTGCGGCGGATATTGGTCGGCGTGAGACGGAACAACTCGGGCAGAACCTTCTCGAGCTTCTTTTCCTCGACTTTGCCGGTGCCGTGGGTGTCGACGAGCACAGACATCGGGTCGGCCACGCCAATCGCGTAGGCGACCTGGATGGTGCAGCGTTCGGCCACGCCGGCGGCGACAACGTTCTTCGCGAGATAGCGCGCGGCGTAGGCAGCCGAGCGGTCGACCTTGGTCGGATCCTTGCCGGAGAAGGCACCGCCGCCGTGCGGAGCGTAGCCGCCGTAGGTGTCGACAATGATCTTGCGGCCGGTAAGACCGCAGTCGCCGTCCGGGCCGCCGATCACGAAATTGCCGGTCGGATTGACCAGGAAGTCGGATGGCTTCTGCGGCATCCACCCCTTAGGCAGCGCCGATTCCACTGCGTCGGAGATCATCTCCTTGATCAGGCCTGGCGTGTATTTCTTGCCGTTGCGGCTCTGGGCATTGTGCTGGGTGGAAACTACCACCTTGGTGCAACCGACGGGCTTGCCGTTGACGTAGCGCACGGTGACTTGGCTTTTGGCGTCTGGCTGCAAATCGAACAACTGCCCGCCGCGGCGCCTCTCTGACAGCACTTTCAGGATTTTGTGCGCGAAGTAGATCGGCGCCGGCATGAACGAGTTCTTCTCGTAGACTTCGCTCTCGGTGCAGGCGAAGCCGAACATCATGCCTTGGTCGCCGGCGCCTTCTTCCTCGCCGCCCTTTTTCTTTTTGGCATTCACGCCCATGGCGATGTCAGGCGACTGGCCGTGCAACAGCACTTCGACATCCGCGCCATAGTAGGAGAAGCCATCCTGGTCATAGCCGATGTCCCTGACCACATCGCGCGCGATCTTGGTGATCAGCTCGCGGTCAACCACCGCCTTGTCGCCGTGCTTGCGGAACAACGGCGCCTGGCCACGGCCTTCGCCGGCGATGACGATTTTGTTGGTCGTTGAAAGCGTCTCGCAGCCGAGGCGCGTGTTCACAAGACTGTCGTCGGCAATGCCGAGCTTGATGTCATTTTCGAGAAATGCGTCGAGTACAGCGTCAGAAATCTGATCGCAAACCTTGTCGGGATGACCTTCGGAAACTGACTCGCTCGTGAATAGAAAATTGGTGTGAGCCACCGCTTTAACTCCTCGCGTGGCGCGGCTGGGTTGCCGCGTCGTGTGATGTCGGGGTGGTTCTTGCAGCGGCGGCGAACGAGGTCAAGATGCGGGCAGCGGTGGGCAGATTCCTCGCCAACGTTGGGATTGGACCCTAAATTCAGTCCACGCCAGCGATTTGCTCGACTAGATCGACGATGCGCCGACGCAGCTTGCTGCTTTTGATGCGCATAAATGCCTTGGTTAAAGAAAGTCCATCGGACGTCGCGAGGAAATCGGAAACATAGGCCGGCGACGGCGCTTCGCTCATGCCGCCGGAATGGCCCGGCGAATGGGGCGCGCCCTCGAAGAAAAATGAAACCGGAACCTGCAGAATATGTGCGATTTGTTGCAGCCGGCTGGCGCCGATCCGGTTTGTGCCTTTTTCGTATTTCTGGACTTGCTGGAAAGTGAGGCCTAGAGCGTCACCGAGCTTTTCCTGACTCTATGCTGAGCATCATCCGGCGCATACGCACGCGCGAACCCACGTGCTTGTCGATCGGATTCGGTGCCTTCTTAGCCATAGATTTCTCCTATGCCCCCATTTTGAGGCGTAGTTGTCACAAGTGAAGGCGCCAATGCAATCCGTGAATTCCCTGTAATCGGGAAATAAACGATAGATTTCAGCGGTTTTTCGCCGCACGACAATTCGTCGATAAATGTAAATCGTGGCAGGGGAAATGATAATTCTGCGCGCGACAACTTCCATCATGCGCCGACTATCTGTTCAATCTATGCGCGAAGTCGTCGCTGCCCCACGATCATCAGGCTCAGTGCCAACAATAAAATCAGGGTGTAATTGCCGTAGCGCAGATAAGGTGTTGGCTCGATTGCAGTTGGCAGACGCGCGTCGAGCACACCTTCAACGCCTAACGGTAATACATTGACGATCCGGCCAACCGGATCGATGACGGCCGAAATACCGGTATTGGCCGCGCGCACCAGCGGCAGGCCTTCGGCAATTGCGAGTACGCGGGCCTGCTGGAAATGTTGGTAGGGCCCCGAACTGATGCCGAACCAGCCGTCATTGGTGACGTTGACCAGCCATCCCGGCCGCTCGCCGGGCGGTACCGCTGCGCCGGGAAAGATCGCCTCGTAACAGATCAACGGTAACATTTTTGGCGCGCCGGAAACGTCCATCGCACGTCGGCGATCGCCCGACAGGAAGCCGCCGACTACCTTAGTGAGCTGCATCAGTCCGAGCCGCTCAAGCAGGCGCTGGAACGGCAGATATTCGCCGAATGGGACAAGATGTACTTTGTCGTAAATGCCGTGGATAGAGCCGTCGGGGTCGATCACGTAGACCGAATTATAGGCGCGGGGATTGCGTGCGCTGGCGGTTGATGCCGCGCGCACAGCGCCGGTAATCAGTTCCGTCGACGGCTTTAGCAAAGCAGCGATCTGCGCCAGTGCGTCCGGCTCGCGCGTCAGAAAGAATGGAAACGCTGCCTCCGGCCAAATCAAGTGCGTCACATCGCGAACGCCGTTCGACTGCGGGCCGGTGGCGCGGTCTGACAGGCGCAAATACCGATCCATCACCTGTGCTTTGGCGGAATAGTTGAATTTGTCGTCCTGCGGCAGATTGGGCTGCATGATGCGCAGCTTGACGCCGTTCACGTAGCCGGTGGGATGCGACCAAAGCCTTGTCGTGCCATAGCCGACGAAACCTGCCAGCACCGCTACTCCGAGCACCAGGGGAACGTAAGGGTGCCGAGTATCAGCTTTGTCGTCAGTGAGCACCGCCGGCGTCGCGCAGACCGCTATACAGAGAAAGGTGAGGGTCCAGACGCCAACGAGCGAGACGCTCTGCGCCAGTACCAGCGGTTCGGTAAGCGCGTAGCCGAAAGTGTTCCAGGGAAACCCGCTCAGGAGATGGCCCCGCAGCCATTCGGCAATAGTGAGGGTTGCGGCAAGCGCCAAAATCCGTTCGGGCCCGCGCGACCAGGTCAGCCGGGCGGCGGCCAAGCCCAATGCAGTGTAGACCGCGAGATAACCCGGCAATCCGGCGACTGCCACAGGCAAAAGCCAGCCGAAAGTCTTCGCGTCGACAAGAAAGGCGTAGCCGATCCAGTAGAGGCCGACGAGAAAATAGCCAAAGCCGAAACACCAGCCAGCCAATGCCGCGTTCATTGGTCCGCTCCAGCGGCCAGCGGCGGAGCCGTCAACGAGCCAGACCAGCACAGGAAATGTCACGAACAAAATTGGCCAGGCGTTGACTGGCGCCATTGCCAATGCCGATGCCGCGCCTGCTACGAACGCGATGGCCGCGCGGCGCCAGCCGAAAGCCAGAACAACAGCATGGGCGAACCGGGCGATAGTCACGGTCGGCGGGCGCCTGTTGTAGAACTTGTATCCTTGGACGCAGCTGCGTCGTCGGCGAGCGAGGAAGACGAAATCTGACCGGCGGACAAGGTATCGGCTTCACCGCGGCGGCGCGGCTCGCGCGGTCGGTCACGTCGTTCCTTCAGCCGGGTAATTCGCACGCGCTTGACGCGGCGTGGATCGGCATCGAGCACCTCAAATTCGAACAAGCCGGGTCCGGGGACGATTTCGCCGCGAACGGGCAAACGGCCGGCGCGCGTCACCAGATAGCCACCGATCGTATCGACTTCCTTGGCCGCATCGCCAACGTCAAAGTCGTTGCCGACTGTGCCGACAACATCTTCAATTTTGGCGCGCGCGTCGGCGACGAATGACCCGTCGGGCTGCTGCGCGATCGCGGGGGTCTCGTCCTCGTCGTGCTCGTCGGCGATCTCACCGACGATCTGCTCGACGATGTCTTCGATCGATGCCAGGCCATCGGTGCCGCCGTATTCGTCGACCACCAGCGACAGGTGAATTCGCGTTGCCTGCATGCGTGCCAGCAGGTCGATGACGCGCATCGACGGCGGTACAAAGAGAATTTCACGCACGATCTTTGTGGCCGACAAAGGCATGGCGAGGTTGACGGCTTTCAGATCGAGACCGGCTGGCAACGGTTTTTTGCGTTTGGCGTTTTTTTCAGGATCGACAGCGGCGCGCGCAGTCATGAAGGCGATCAGGTCGCGAATATGCACCATGCCTACTGGATCATCGAGCGTATCGTTGTACACCACGAGCCGCGAATGGCCGGCGCCCTCGAAAACGCGCACAAGTTCGCCGAGTTTGATGTCCTGCTGGACGGCGATGATGTCCGCGCGAGGGACCATGACATCGCCGACCCGGCGCTCGCGCAAGCCGAGAATGTTTCGGAGCATCCGGCTCTCTTCCGGTGAGAAACCGGATTCACCGGGACTCATGGCATCAAGTATGTCCGTGAGATCCGCGCGCATTGTGCTCGGCTTCCAGCCGAACAATGCGCGCAGAGCGCGCATGAACCAGTTTTCGCCGCCTTCATGCGCAGGCGTCACCAGCACCGGCAAATTGCGCGGCTCGTACGGCATGCCGCCGGGAGGACTAGAACTGGATGAATCGCTGTCAGGCATGGCGGTCAGGCGTCGCCTAGATCGCGTGAAAGGTAAGGATCGGGCATGTTCATGCGGGTCATGATTTTGGTTTCCAACCCTTCCATCTCATCAGCTTGCGTATCGGTCTGGTGATCGTAGCCGATGAGGTGGAGAAAACCATGTACCGTCAGATGGGCCAGATGATGAAAAAATTCCCGATCTTCATCATCGCATTCCCTTACCAGAGTCTCGTAAGCAATGACGATGTCGCCGAGAAAATGCGCACCGTCGCCAGTTTTGTGAGCGGACGCCGGGAACGACAGTACATTGGTCGGCTTGTCGATTCCGCGCCATTCACGATTTAGGGTCGCAATCGTCGAATCGTCCGTGAGCACGATACTCACTTCACCGTCCGCTGTTGAGAGCGCGGATGCCGCCGCAATGACCGCTTCGCGCACGATTTGCTCGGCCAAAGGCTGTGCTTTCCAAAGTGGCGATTGCATCTGAACGTCGATCTGCGGCGGGGATGCGCGCCGCTCGGTCGTCGGCCTCATCCCTTGGCCTCGCGCGCGAGCACACCGCGGTCATAGGCTTCCACGATGCGCGCCACCAATTCATGGCGGATTACGTCTTCGTGGGTGAAGGCGACATGGCCGACGTTTTCGATTCCCGCGAGCAATTTGACCGCTTCCGCTAGTCCAGACGTCTGGCCGTGCGGCAGATCGACCTGACTGGGATCGCCGGTGACGATCATGCGGCTGTTCTCGCCCAGCCGCGTCAGAAACATCTTCATCTGCATGGAGGTCGTGTTCTGCGCCTCGTCGAGGATGACGGCCGCATTCGACAGCGTGCGCCCGCGCATGAAGGCGAGCGGCGCGATTTCGATTTCACCAGCCTGCAAAGCGCGCTCGACGATGCGTGCATCCATCAGGTCATATAGCGCGTCGTAGATCGGACGCAGATAAGGATCGACTTTCTCGCGCATGTCTCCGGGGAGGAAACCAAGCCGCTCGCCAGCTTCCACGGCCGGCCGTGACAAGATGATGCGGTCGACTTCCTTGCGTTCGAACATCTGTACCGCTTGCGCCACCGCG
This sequence comes from uncultured Pseudomonadota bacterium, assembly GCA_963762485.1. GTDB lineage: Bacteria > Pseudomonadota > Alphaproteobacteria > Rhizobiales > Xanthobacteraceae > Pseudolabrys. Next base: position 510,108 of record CAVXLE010000006.1, read on the forward strand.
AGCCAGGTCTTGCCGGTGCCAGCGGGGCCGGTGCCGAACACGAGCGAATGGCGCTTCAGCGCGCGGATATAGGCGTCCTGCGCGGCGGTGCGCGCGCGTACCGGCCGTTTGCGCAGGTTGATTTCTTCGAAAGCCGGCCGCGGTGCCGCCGGGTCATAGTCGAACAACGAGCCTTGCGCGATCGCCTGGCGGATACCGCCTTCGACGTCGCCCTGGCTTAGATCATGGCCGCGCTTGAGCTGCTCGTAGAGCCCTTCCAATACGCGTCGTGCCTGCTCGCAGGCCCCACGCGATCCCTCGATGGTGACATGGTTGCCACGCTGTTCCGCCACGACGCCGAGACGACGCTCGATGAGTGCGAGGTTCTGCCCGTACTGACCGAACAGGACCGAGGCGAGTTTATTGTCCTCGAAGGCAAGCACAGTCTGCGTGGTGGCCGTCTCCTCGGAGGCGGCGGCGGGGGGGATCACGGGATCCGTTGTGCGCAAGGGTGCTTCAAGCTCCTGCTGTGGTGAGGACGGCCGCATCGGCTTTATCGGCGAGCGCACCGAAAAGACTATTGCTACCAATCCCGGTGATCGTCACGCGCTGAACCGAACCAATCAGCTTGTCTGACGCCATGACCTGGACCGCCTGCAAATATGGGGACCGGCCGACGAGTTGCCCAGAGAGTCTGCCCGGCTTTTCCAGCAGCACATCCATGGTGCGGCCAGCAAATTCCGCATTAAAGCCGCGCTGATAGCGTGTGATAACTGCCTGCAGCCGCTGCAGGCGCTCCGATTTCTCTTCCTGCGGTACCTGATCGTTCATCTCGGCAGCGGGTGTGCCCGGGCGCGGCGAGTACATGAAGGAATAGGCGCTGGCAAATCCGATTTCGTCGATAAGTGCCAGAGTATCGCGGAAATCGGCCTCCGTCTCGCCGGGGAATCCCACGATGAAGTCGGAGGTGAAGGCGAGATCGGCGCGCCCCGCTCGCAGGCGCGCGATAACGTCGAGATAGTCTTGGCGCGTATGCTTGCGGTTCATGGCCGCAAGAATGCGGTCGGAGCCCGACTGCACCGGCAGATGCACATAGGGCATCAACGCCGGCAATTCCGCGTGAGCCGCGATCAGATCATCATCTACATCGCGCGGGTGGCTTGTGGTGTAGCGAAGACGCAGAATGCCCGGCACTTGCGAAAGTCGGTGTAGCAATCGTCCGAGCGATGACGGTGCGCCATCAGGCCCGACGCCATGATAGGCGTTCACATTTTGCCCAATCAGTGTCACCTCGCGCACGCCGGCATCTGCCAGCCGTCCGACCTCGCCGACAATCTTTTCGACCGACCGCGATATTTCCGTGCCGCGTGTATAGGGCACCACGCAGAACGTGCAGAACTTGTCACAGCCTTCCTGAACGGTGACAAAAGCCGAAATGCCACGCTTGGCAATTGCATCACGTTTTGGCGCGGCCAGAACATCGAACTTGTCCTCGACAGGAAACTCGGTGTCGATGACTTTCTCTCCGGCTTGCGCGCGAGCGATCATCTCCGGCAGGCGGTGATAATTTTGCGATCCGACCACTAAGTCGACAGCACCGGCACGCCGGATAATCTCTTTACCCTCCGCTTGTGCTACACAGCCGGCGACAGCGATTAGCATGCTGCGGCCGTCGCGCGCGGCGGCTTCTTTCATCTCACGTATCCGGCCGATCTCGGAATAGACCTTCTCCGCTGCCTTTTCGCGGATATGGCAAGTGTTGAGGATCACGAGATCAGCGTCCGCAGGATTCGCGGTCTCACTAAAGCCGGCGGGCACCAGCGTGTCCGCCATACGATGCGAGTCGTAGACGTTCATCTGGCAGCCGAACGATTTGACGTGGACTTTGCGCGGTCTGCTCATGCGTTTCGGTGCGAAGCGGGGTCCAATCTAGCCCTCGGGCTGGCCTTTGTCCCGCTCGACAATATAGTTGATTTTACAACGACTTTAAGACGCGGTGTGATGTCAGGCGAGGGTCTTAGCGGCAATCCCTGCGAAAATAAACGCTGCTCAGTCCGCCGCCTGCGCCACCAAGGGCCGTCCGCGCAGCACCGACGCCAGAAGGCCGCGCACCGCACCTTCCAACTGCTTGGTCATTGCCTTGCGGTCGGTGGCGCTATCTGCGGTCACCGGCTCGCCATAACTGACAACGGCATCAACAGCGCCCTGTTCGATGAGGGCCTTGATGTGAGGCAAGAAGTCCAGATCTCCATACCAGGCCACAAGTGGGCGGTGCTGTCGCCCCATCGGAATTCCATGCTGACCGGTATATGTGATCGACATCGGTTGGATCAGGATGCTGTCGGCGCCGCCGCGGGCCGCAGTCTCTTCGACCGCGCCGAGCAATGCCGAGCGGAACGGCAATACGCGATTGCCGTCGCTCGAGGTACCCTCGGCGAACAGCACCACCGAGGTCCCGCCGGCGAGTTGTTTCACAATCTCGCCGACCGTCTCGGCAGTCTGATGACGGCGTGTTCGGTCGACGAAAACGGTGCGCTGTAGTTCCGCAGTGATGCCGACCAGCGGCCAGTCACGGACTTCGCGCTTGGCGACGAAGGCGACGGGAGCAATCGAGCCGATCACCAGAATATCGGCCCACGAAACGTGATTGGAAACGAAAAACACCGCGCGGTTGCGAACTGGATTCCCGTTGATGCGTACGCGAATGCGAAGGAGCGAGCAAAGCACACGATAATAGTTCGATGCGATAAAACCCCAGCCGGGCAAATTGAGTTTGCCGAGCAGCCACTGCACCGAGATCAGCAGTGGTGTCATTGTAAAGAAGAAGGCCGCGATGAATAGCGCGCGCGCCATTGACGTCTAACCCATCGAGGCTGAATCGATGCCGCCCCTGACATTTTTCCGGCGCATGGTATTGTCCGACCTTCGTTCGCTCGCCGAATCGGGCTTCGCGAAGGCGGGAAACCGGTTCGCACTTTTTGGGATCATGCGCTAGCGCTTTTTGTCGTCGTTAAGCGGCACGGCATAGAGCTCAAGTCGGTGATCGACTAGCTTATAGCCAAGCTTGCGCGCGACTTCGGCCTGCAAGCGCTCGATTTCCTCGGACTGGAATTCGATCACCTCACCATTGCGCAAATTGATCAAATGGTCGTGGTGGACCTCGGTACTGGTTTCATAACGTGCACGGCCGTCACGGAAATCATGCCGTTCGATGATGCCCGCGTCCTCAAACAGACGCATGGTCCGGTACACTGTGGAGATCGAAATACGATCGTCGACTTTGGCGCAGCGCCGGTAAAGCTCTTCGACGTCGGGGTGGTCATCGGATTCTGCCAGCACGCGCGCGATGACACGGCGCTGCTCGGTCATGCGCATTCCCTTGGCCGCGCAAAGGGCCTCGACGTTCTTCCTCTCAAGAGCGGCCTTGCTGGCGTTGGTCACGTCGTCATCTCTGGCATTTGTCCGGTCTGGTCCTTGCAACCATTGATATCATATTGATCGTGTCCCGGATGTGTCCATCACATCAGTAAAGATCTCGCCGCAACACTAGCGCGGCCGCGGCCTTCCCCCCGGGTGCCGGATAATAATTGGGGCGACGCGATACTTCGCGAAAGCCCACGCGATCGTAAAGCCGAAGTGCCGGGGTATTATATTCGTCGACCTCCAGAAATACCGTCCGGGCGCCAAGTCCTGCCAGCCGGCGGAGGTGAAGGTCGAGCAGTTGACGCGCTACTCCGCGGCCGCGCTGGCGGTCGGAGACAGCGACGGAAAGAATCTCGGCCTCGTCCTCGACCAACCGCGACATGATGAAGCCTGCGAGCCTCGCGCCCGCCAGGGCGCGATGCGCGATGACGTGTCGGTCGAGCAGCAGGCCCTCGACCTCCTGTTCACTCCATCCGCGCCGGAAGGACACGCCATGCAACGCTGCAATTGCGGATGCGTCGCGCCCGCTTGCTTCCGACATGGCCGGCTCGGTGCGCCTGAAAAGGCTGCTGATGAAACCGATCATCGGCGGGCCAACTGCATAGCGTCCTGCGGGTGAGCATCAGGCGCGCGCAGATATAGTGGTTTCGGTGGCGTGCCCGTATCGGTCGCGGCGGCGCCAAGCCGCGCAACCCAATCGATATCGGGTGCGCTGCGCTGTTCGACCAAAGTCGGCGGGTGTTCGCCGGCGGGCCAAAGCGCTGCCAGCATGTTGGCCGCGTTGCCAGTGATGCGCGGCGCCCCAGAAGTCGACACACGCAGTGCTTCGCGCAATGGCGTAGCCCGGGGAGCAACCAGTGTGCGGCCACCGGGCCCAAACACTTGCAGGTAGACGTGATCGTGGCGTGCGTCGATTGCTACCACGACCGGCAGCGTGTCATCGGCGGCAATGAGCGGTGCGGCGAACGCGGCAAGCGTTGACAGACCGATCGCGGGCTTGCCGGCAGCGAGTGCAATTCCGCGGGCGGCGGCAATACCCACACGCAAGCCCGTAAAGCTACCTGGTCCTGTTGTGACAGCAATTCGGTCTAAGCCGGCAAAATCGAGCTTGGCGCGGCCGAGCACGCGCGCGACCAGCGGCATCAGTGCTTCGGCATGGCCGCGCTGCATCGGAAGCGATTCGTGCGTGCGCACATCCGCGCGTTCGGTATCGAGCACGGCGACCGAGCAGGCTTCCAGCGCTGTATCAATGGCAAGGACGCGCATAGCGCGGTAATTCTAGCATTGTTTCACGCCACGGCTGGCCTTGTGCCGGTCATCCACGCCTTTGTCGCAAAGGGCCTAAAAAAGTGTATGCCCGGCACGGACCCGGGCATGACTGAGTTGAGGCGGTTCGTCTGGTTACATGGGCCGGACTTCGACCACGTCGGGCACGAAATGCCGCAGCAGATTTTGGATGCCATGCTTGAGGGTGGCGGTGGACGAAGGGCAACCTGAGCAGGCACCTTTCATGTTGAGATAGACAATGCCTTCCTTGTAGCCGCGGAAAGTAATATCGCCGCCGTCGCCAGCGACTGCCGGACGGACGCGCGTTTCGATCAGATCCTTGATGGTCGCGACAGTCTCGGCGTCCTTAGCGTCGAAGAACTCGTCCGCCGCGCCTTCCATTGCCTTGACATCGTCCGCCAGCAGCGGTGTGCCCGACATGTAGTGTTCCATGATGGCGCCGAGAATTGCCGGTTTTATTTGTTGCCAGTCACCATCGGTCTTCGTCACCGCGATGAAATCGGAACCGAAGAATACGCCGCCGACATTTGCAATTTCGAACAGCCGCGTTGCGAGCGGTGATTGCACCGCGGCCTCCCTGCTGGGCATATCGAGCGTACCGCTTTCGAGCACGGCACGCCCGGGGAGGAACTTCAATGTCGCTGGATTCGGCGTGGCTTCGGTCTGAATAAACATCGCGATCTCCTTGCCTCAAGCGGGTTTAAGGCCCGTGGGCACTCCTCTTATAACGCATAAATGGCGATTGCGCTCGCTGCGGTCAACCGGCGCAAAACGGGCCAAAATTCAGGAACTCGCGTCGATGTCTTCGTCGCTCAGATGCCCTGGTACGATTGCTACGGGAATCGGAAATGTACCCGCCGTCTTGGCCAAGTTGGAAACCAACGGACCGGGGCCTTCCTTGCCAGTACCAGCGGCCAACACCAGGATGCCGATGTCGGCGTCTTCATCGATCAGCTTGATGATCTCCTCGGCGGTGTCACCTTCGCGGATCACCCGGTCCGGCGTAATACGGGCGATCTTTTTCGTGCGTGCGGCGAACTTGTCTAGGGTGGCGTTCGCTGCTTCCTGCGCTTCCGCCTTCATGAGATCCGCAACGCCGAGCCACTGCTGGTTGCGGTCGCCCGGCTCAATTACGCGCAGCATCACGATCTGCGACTTGGTACGGCCCGCACGCTTGGCCGCCCAATAGACCGCACGATCGCATTCCTCGGTGTCGTCGATGACCACAAGGTATTTGCGCTTGTGCCCCTTCTCGTAGCTGCTGCGCTTGCTGCTCATGGTCGCGACGCTCCCGTCCGATCATATGCGCGGTAATGCACGCACAAGCAGGCAATGGTGGCACGGCGGCTGCCGCGACGACAAGGCGGGTGTCCCGCGCTGCAAACTAGCGGCGTACGAAGCCCACGATATCCTTGACCGCCTTCATGGTTTCGGCGGCGGTTGTCTGAGCGCGTTGTGAACCATCGGCTAGCACGGAGTCGATATAAACCGGGTCCTGCACCAATTTCTTCATTTCGGCTCCAATTGGTCCGAGCTTGGCGACTGCGAGATCGACCAGCGCGGTTTTGAAGGTAGAGAATTGCCCGCCGCCAAACTGGCCAAGTACCTCAATTTTGCTTACGCCCTGTAGTGCCGCGTAGATGCCGACGAGGTTGTCCGCCTCCGGACGCGGCGCCAATCCCTTTTCCTCGCTTGGCAGCGGTTCCGGATCTGTCTTCGCTTTGCGAATTTTTTGCGCGATGGCGTCGGCATCGTCAGTGAGATTGATGCGCGAATAATCCGAAGGTTCCGATTTCGACATTTTCTTCGAACCGTCGCGCAATGACATCACTCGCGTTGCCGGGCCCTGGATCAGCGGCTCCGGCTGCGGAAAAAAGGTATCTCCGTAGCCGTGCGCGTGGATCGAAGTTGCAAAGTCATTATTGAACTTCTGCGCGATGTCGCGCGACAGCTCAAGATGCTGCTTTTGATCTTCGCCAACAGGCACGTGGGTTGCACGATAGACCAGGATGTCGGCAGCCATCAGGTTTGGATAGACGTAGAGGCCGACCGATGCGTTTTCGCGATCCTTGCCCGCTTTCTCCTTGAATTGGGTCATGCGGTTGAGCCAGCCAACGCGCGCAACGCAATTGAATACCCATGCCAGTTCGGCATGCTCGGCAACCTGGCTCTGATTGAAGATGATGTTTTTCTTCGGGTCGATGCCGCAGGCAAGAAACGCGGCCGTCACCTCGCGCGTTGCGCGTGGCAATTCGCTCGGGTCCTGCCATACCGTGATCGCGTGAAGGTCGACCACGCAATAGATGCAGTCGTAGCGATCCTGGAGCGCCACGAATTTGGTGATTGCGCCGAGATAATTGCCAAGGTGCAGGTTGCCAGTTGGCTGCACGCCGGAAAATACGCGCTCCTTGAACGCCATTGGTCATCCTCTTCGCTTGCGGGCGGAGCCATGCCACGCCGGGGCCGCGCGACGCAAGGGGCCACCGCGCCCCCGAAAAACTTGTCCTCGAGTTGATTGGGGATGGCTATAGGTTTCCCGCCTTCGCGAGCCCGCTCCGGCGGGCGAGGGAAGGTCGGACAAGATCGTGCGCAAACGTTAAATCCCGCGGTTGCGTAGGGCTGCGATGATGTCCCTGAACTTGGCGACGCCGGATACATGTAGCGCAGCGCAATAGAGAACGACGCCGAGTGCCACAAGTACAGCCAGCGTGGAGAAGCGGCCGAGCGAAGACGCCGGCGTAGTCACGGTGTAGGCGGCATAGCCGACCGTGATGCCCATCAGAGCTGTGGCGACCAGGATATGCGGCAGCCGCCGTGCGGCGTCGTGATCGAGCCGCAGCCAGCGGCGCCGGTAGAGAATGAGACCTAATAGTGCGGAGCCGACCCACGCGGACATCGCGATTGCCGCCGCCACGCCGACATGGCCGTAGCGTGGGAACAGCAGCAGGCTGCCGGCGACAGCCGCAGCCAGTCCGCACAGCGCAGACAGCATGGGCGTGTGCGTGTCTTCGTGCGCAAACGACACCGCGCCGAATACTTTTTCCAGTACATGGCCAGGCAAGCCGGCGCTGATCGCCGCCAACGCGCCGGCGACCGCTGCGGTGTCCTGTGCGGTGAATGCACCACGCTCGAATAGCCCGCCCGCGATTGGGCCGGCTAGCAGTGCGAAACCCATAGCGGCAGGCAGCGCGAGGCCTAGCGCAACCTCATAGGCGCGCGATTGTGCGGCGGCGGCATCGCCGCCAGTATGCACGCTCGCAGCAATGCGCGGCACGATTGCTACTGCGATCGCGACGGACGCAACGCCGAGTGGCAATTCGTAGAGCCTGTTGGCGTAGTAGAGCCACGACACCGCCGCGGGCGAAGCCGAGGCAATGGCTGTGGCGGCAATCAGCTTGAGTTGTGGGATGCCGGTGGCAATCAGACCGGGCAAAGCGCGTCTGAAGAAGACTCCCGTTTGATCTGGCACTCGCACGCGTATGCGTTGCCAGTGCGAGCCGCTCGCAAGGGCAATGGCGGCAATTAAAAGCTGACCGAATCCCGCAACGACAATCGCGATCGAAAGCCAGATTGTGATCCAGAATTGCTCGGTCGCTCGTGCGACGATCGCGAGAGCAAGCAGCAGAACGAGATTGAACATCACCGTACTGACCGCGACAGCGGACACGCGGCCTCCGGCGCTGAGTGCGGCGGCACACACCGCGACCAGGCCTGCAAGGAGGATATAAGGTGCGACAATCATGAGCAGAAACCCGGTTTGCTTCTGCTGCGCTGGCTGGAAACCGGGCGCAATGGCCGCGACGACCAAGGGAGCAAAGACGGTCGCGATCAAAACGACGATGCCGGTGATAGTACCGACCACCATCATGGCTCTCACCGTGAAGCGATCGGCATTGGCCGCGCCGTCCTCGCCCGCGCGCAGCTTGAGCCAGATCGGCACAAAGGCGCTGTTCAGCGCCCCTTCCGACAGCAGACGGCGAAAAAAATTCACCACCTGCAGCACGACGAAGAAGGTCTCCGAAAATGGCCCGGCGCCGAGCAATGCGGCGATCCACGCATCGCGCAAATAGGCCAACAAACGCGACATCAGTGTGCCGCTGCCAACCGTGGTGATATCGCGTGCCAGCGACATAAAGTGATTCCCTCTCCAGCCACTCTAAGCCTGTGGGCCCGCGCCCGTCATCCGTTGGTACTCCGGCGCTTGCCGCGGCGCTTTCGCCCGATATAGTGCGCGCGCCATTAACGAGGATTACGCATGACCGCACCCCGCTACGACGTGCTCGGAATCGGCAACGCCATCGTCGACGTGATCGCACGTGCCGAGGACGATTTCCTAGTGGCCCAGGGCATGCATAAAGGCACCATGGCGCTGATCGACGAGGCGCGCGCGGAAGCGATCTACGCGGCGATGGGCCCTGCGGTGGAAAGCTCGGGCGGATCGGCGGCCAATACCATTGTCGGGGTCGCCAGCTTCGGCGCGCGTGCTGCTTTCGTTGGCAAGGTCAAGGACGACGAGCTTGGCCGCACCTTTGCCCACGATATCCACGCGGCCGGCGTCGCATACGATACGCCGCCGTCGTCGGAAGGGCCGTCCACCGCGCGCTGCTACATCATGGTGACGCCGGACGGCGAGCGCACCATGAACACGTTTCTCGGCGCCGCGCAGGATCTGCATCCCAACGACATCGATGAAGCCCAGATTGCCTCGGCCGCGCTCGTCTATCTCGAAGGCTATCTTTGGGATCCGCCGCACGCCAAGGAAGCCTTCGTCAAAGCTGCGGGAATCGCGCACAAGGCGGGGCGCCGCGTTGCGCTCACATTATCGGATGCCTTCTGCGTCGACCGCTATCGCGCGGAATTCCTCGATCTGATCCGCAAGGGCACGGTCGACATCGTATTCGCGAATGAGCGCGAGCTGCACAGTCTGTATGAGACGGCCGACTTCGACAGCGCGGCAAAGGCGTTGCGCGGTGAAGCGAAGCTTGCCGTAGTGACCCGCAGCGAAAAAGGCTGTGTAGTGGTGTCTCGCGAGGCCATTGATGCGGTGGCGGCCGAGCCGATCGAGCAGGTAGCAGATGTCACCGGTGCCGGTGATTTGTTTGCGGCGGGCTTTCTGGTCGGCCTGGCCCGCGGAAAAGATCATCGCACCGCCGCGCGCCTTGGCGCGCTCGCGGCGGCCGAAGTCATCCAGCACATCGGTGCGCGGCCGGCAGTTTCGCTGAAGGCGCGCGCAGCCGAGTGCGGGCTACCGGTCTAACCCTGACGAATTCTCGAGGTAGCGGTGAAGCATTGCGCGTGAGACGTCGGGGGTATGACCCTGGCATCTCACGCTGACCGGTCGGCGCCTGGTCCAATGGAGGCAGACGCCGTGCAAGGTCCTGACAGTTGAATTGGAACAGCAAAGCGCGTGCTGCAAGCAATTGGTAACCAATTGGTAACCGAACGTGGTTACCGATTGGTGAACAGTGCAATCGAGGATGTGCAGCCATGGCCAAGCGTAAGGCGATTGAGAATTCCGGCAGCGACACGGCGGCAAGACCAAACGGCGCAACGGATAAAGCGCAGCCCAGCAGTGAATTGCCGGAAGTCGAATCGCCGCCGATCTCGCCTGCTACGGCAAATATCACAGTTGAATCTGTCGTCGCGAAAGGTGCAGAGACTGCGCGCACACCCGCCGATACAGCGGCAAAGGCATCTGCATCGATACATTTCCCGCACTTTAAATTGCGCCCACGCCACAGGCGCTATGCCGTGCTCGCCGCATCCGTGGCGATCGCAGCGGCCTTCGGCGCCATTGTAGGTGCAGCGGCGACGGCCAGCTTTTCCAAAGGGCCGGCCGTCGACACGGCGGCTGTCGAAGAAAACAAGGCGACGCAACAGTCGGTCGCGCAGCTCGCCAAGGAAATCATCAGTCTGAAGGCGAGTCTCGAAACGGCCAACAAATCGGCTCATAGCCAGATCGCGAAACTCGGCGAACGCCTGAGCCGCGAAACGGCGGAGATCACGGGCTCGATCACGCCGCCGCAAACGGTCCCGCCGACGCCGCAGATATCTGCACCTCTGCCGGCTCCGCCTCCCGCGCAAGTCGCCGCTGGCGAAACACCACCGCCTGCGCGCTTGTCGATTGTACCGGACTGGTCGATTCGCGAAACTCGCGACGGCTATGTTTACGTTCAGGGCCACGGCGACGTCTATCAGGTGGTGCCTGGCGCGCCGCTGCCTGGCCTGGGCCCAGTCGAAAAGATCAAACGACAGGATGGCCGCTGGCTGGTGGTGACCCCGAAGGGCATCATCGTATCGATGCGCGATCGCCACTATTTCGAACAATTCTGACCGCCGAGATAACGCGTCATACGATCGGCGGCGCCCCTCGGGCGCCGCTCTTCATTTGCGCGTGAGGTCGGTAGCGAGCCTCGCAAAACCGTGTCAGATTTCCCGCCGATCAAGTGGCGCGGGTCATGTCATGCACAAGAGCTCGTTGATAATCCTCGCGGCGGCGTCCGCCATCGCGTTTGCAGGGCAGGCCGTGGCGCAGGGCGCGGCGCCGCCGGCGAAGCCCGAAATGATGGAAAGCTGTCCCGGCCTGATCGCAACGCAGCCTCCTGTCGTTGAGCCCGCTGTATTGCGCCTCGCCGCGCTCGAGCACGATCAAGTGCGTATCAGTTATATCGGGCACTCAACCTTCGTGATCGAGAGCCCGCAGCTGGTACGTATTGCCACCGACTACAACGACTATGTCAGGCCACCGGTACTCCCCGACATTGCGACGATGAATCACGCGCATTCATCGCACTACACCCTGTCGCCGGACCCGGGGATCAAATACATACTGCACGGCTGGGCAGACGATGAGAAACCTGCGCGCATCGACCTGCAATACAAGGACGTGCGGGTACGCAATGTCCCGACCAATATCCGCTCGTTCGACGGCGGCACGGAACGGCATGGCAATTCGATTTTCATTTTCGAGGTTGCCAATTTGTGCATCGCGCATCTCGGGCATCTGCATCACACGCTGACGCAACAGCAGCTCAACGAAATTGGCCGTGTCGATGTCGTGCTCGTGCCGGTGGACGGGTCCTATACGCTCGATCTGGATGGCATGGTCGAGGTGTTGCACGCGCTCAAAGCGCCTCTGATGATTCCGATGCACTATTTCAGCACTTTTACGCTCGACCGTTTTTTGCAGCGGGTCCGCCAGGAGTGGGACGTAGAAGTCGCGGAAGTACCATCGCTGGTGGTAAGCAAGGCGAGCCTCCCGGTAAAGCCGAAGGTGCTGGTTCTCCCAGGCCATTAACCTCAGCAATTAACTGCGCTTCTAAGTGGAAATACGTGGAGCTTGATCCGCGTCAAATTGCAGCCGTTATTGACAGCTTATCAACAGCGCCAGTTGACCTGGCGGAACCAATGGTTAGTTGTCGCGTTCGTGGAACGCGTTTTTGAAAGAGATATTGAGGGATTTTCATGGTTCAGACTTGGAGCAATTGGAAACGATTTCCCGATGCGCAAAGCGGTGAACATGTTGAAGCGCCTATCGGGCCCGGTGTCTACGAAGTCCGCCACACGATGACCGGCCGGGTTGTTGCATTCGGCCATTCCGGTAACGTCGCAAATTCGCTCGCTGACCTGAAGTTGAATGGCGGTGTCGGCACGTTTGCCAGACTCTTCCGCAAGCAGCCGTTGGTGTCGCGCGTTGCTGAACTCGAATACCGTACGTGCGCAGCAACCAGCCGGGCCGAAGCCAAGACCACTGCGAATCGATTGATGGGGCTTCGGCAGACTGCGTGGCGCCGCCGCGCGGATATGGGCTGGGCCGCGCGCCATCCGAACTGAATCCTGCACGTTTAATTGCTGTTGCGGCCGGCCCAGTGCCGGCCGTTTTGTTTTGCGCGCTGGTTGGCGGTAGCTTCCGGTCGGTCGTAGATTTCGTATACAGTCAGTTCCGGCGCAATTGGGGATGGCTGCCGATGTTGAGTGCGGAACAGAACGATCTCATCACCCGGACCGGAGCGGGCACGCCGGCGGGGGGCTTGATGAGGCGTTATTGGCAGCCAGCGGCGTTGGTCGATGAGCTTTCCAGCAACCGGCCGGTAAAGCCCGTGCGGCTGCTCGGGGAAGACCTTGTGCTCTTCAAGGACGAACAGGGCCGCTATGGGCTGATCGGCCGCCGCTGTCCGCATCGCGGCACCGATCTCGCATATGGGCGGCTCGAAAACGGCGGACTGCGTTGCGCTTTTCATGGGTGGCTGTTCGACGTGCACGGCAAATGCCTGGAGACGCCGGCCGAACCCGACGACAGCAATCTCTGCGCCAACATCAAACAGAAATCCTATCCGGTGGTGGAGAAGAGCGGCATCCTGTTCGCCTATCTCGGACCGGGCGCGCCGCCGGCGTTCCCGCATTTCGATTGCTTCGTTGCGCCCGGCAGCCACACCTTCGCATTCAAGGGCATGATCGATTGCAACTGGCTCCAGTCGCTCGAGGTTGGCATCGACCCCGTGCACACGTCGTTCCTGCATCGTTTTTTCCATGATGAGGATCCGAGCCAGGGTTACGGAAAGCTATTCCGCGATACCTCACGAGATTCTGACATGCCGATGTCGCGTATCATGCGTGAGGTGACGCGGCCGCGCATCGAGGTGGAGCCGACCGAATTCGGATTTCGCCTGGTGACGCTGCGTCAGATCAGCGATGCGAGCATGCATGTGCGCGTCACCAATCTGATGTTCCCCAATGCCTTCGTCATTCCGATGAGTCGCGAAATGACGATCACGCAATGGCACGTGCCGATCGACGATACGAAGCATTATTGGTACGCGATCTTCACCTCATTCGGCGCGCCGGTCGACAAGGACGAGATGCGGCGCCAGCGCCTGCAACTCTATCAGCTGCCCGATTACATCCCGAACAAGAACAAAAGCAACGACTACGGCTTCGATCCGCACGAGCAGGAACATGAGACCTATACCGGGATGGGCGCAGACATAAACGTACACGACCAGTGGGCCTGCGAGTTCGATGGGTGCGATTCAGGACCGCACCGAAGAACATCTAGGCACCTCGGACAAGGCCATCAGCGCCTATCGCAAGCTGTTGCGCCAGGCGATTGAGCAGGCGGGCAAAGGCGAAACGCCTATCATGGTCCTCGATCCCGCGCACGCTGCGAGCATCACGGGCCCGGCAGCAATCGACGGCATCGGACCTGCGGACGACTGGCAAGGCTATTGGCAGAAGAGCGAGGCGAGCAAGCGCCAGGCCGCAAGTTGGGCCAATGGGCACTGACGAATTTTAACCGCTATGCCCCCGCGTTCGCGTAAAACCGCCAGTTTTGTCGAGCGCCACGAATTGTGGACTGATGCGCAGGCAAAGACCGCGGCGCAAGTCGAACGCATTATCAAAAAAGAAAATCTCGAAGTCGTGCGCTTCTCCTTCGCCGACCAGCACGGCGTGCTGCGCGGTAAGACCTTGCTCGCTTCAGAAGCCGCAAACGCGATGTGCGGCGGTGTCACAATGACGACGACCCTGCTGGCGAAGGATACCGCACACCGCACTGTCTATCCGGTATTCACGCCGGGCGGCGGCTTTGCGATGCCGGAAATGCAAGGCGGCGGCGATTTCAGGATGGTCGCCGATCCGACGACGTTCCGCATTTTGCCCTGGGCGAACAAGACCGGCTGGTTTTTGTGCGACATCTATTTCACGAATGGCCAGCCGGTGCCGTTTTCCACGCGTGCGCGCTGTCGCGATGCGCTGGCGACGCTTGGCAAGGCTGGCTTCGATTTCATTGCAGGATTGGAAGTTGAATTCCATCTGTTCAGGCTGGAGAATCCGCGGCTGGCACCTGCCGATGCGACTTGGCCGCCAGAAGCGCCTGAGGTGAGCCTGCTTACGCAAGGCCACCAGTATCTCACCGAATCGCGTTTCGACATGCTTGATCCGGCGGTGGAGATTCTCCGCCGCGGTATCGAGCAGCTTGGCTTGCCGTTGCGCTCAGTCGAGGTGGAGCTCGGGCCCAGTCAATGCGAATTCACGTTCCGCCCACAGCCGGGCCTTGAGAGCGCGGACACTATGGTGCTGTTTCGCGCGGCGGTTAAACAGATCGCGCGCCGCCATGGCTTGCTGGCGAGCTTCATGTGCCGACCGGCACTTCCCAATGCGATGTCGAGCGGATGGCATCTGCACCAATCGCTGGTCGAAACCAAATCAATGCGCAATGCTTTCGCTTTCGACCATCGGGATGTGCTCTCGACGGTTGGCAAATATTATCTTGGCGGGCTGCTCGCCCATGCGCGCGCCGCGGCGGCGTTCACCACGCCGACTATCAACGGCTACAAGCGTTATCGGCCCTATTCGCTCGCTCCCGACCGCGCCATCTGGGCGCGCGATAACCGAGGCGTCATGATCCGTGTCCTCGGCGAGCCGGGCGATCCCGCGACCCATCTGGAAAACAGGGTCGGGGAGCCCGCCGCCAACCCTTATCTCTACGTCGCGTCGCAGATCTATTCAGGTCTCGACGGCATCGCGCGCAGGCTCGATCCGGGCCCATCCGCCGACACACCCTATGAGGCTGTAGCGGCGCTGCTACCGAAAAATCTGGGGGAGGCCCTGACTGCGTTGCGCGCAGACGAGGTTTTCCGCGCAGGCTTTGGTGCGGGCTTTGTCGATTACTACACGCATATCAAGGCGGCCGAGCTCGAGCGTTTCCAGAAGGAAGCGCGCGAGCAGCCGGAGGCCACGCCCTGGGAGCAGAAAGAGTACCTGGATATGTTTTGATGGGCTAAAAATCGAGACGTGGCGCGCGCAGTCGTGCCCGGCTGATGAGGCAGAAGCCCACAGTTCCGGCCATGCCGGCAATCGAACAGACGAGCTTGATCTTTGCTGGCGCGGCCGCGCCAAACGATGCTGCATAGTCGGCGACGATTGGATCGCTGGCAATCACGTCGCCCGCAATCCATCCCAACAAGCCCGCGCCGGCCCATATGATGAGCGGGAAATAATTGAGCAGAGCCATGATAATGTTCGCACCGGCCACGATAGCGGGAATGCTGACGCCGAGGCCGAATACGAGCAATGCCAGGCTTCCGTCGGCTACTGCTGCCACGGCAATGACGTTGTCGAGGCTCATGACTACGTCTGCAACGGCTACAAGCTGCACGGCTCGCCAAAGACTGTGAGACGACGAATCCCCGTTTTCGGCCCCTTCATTGGGGCTCAGTAACTTGACTGCAATCCATAAGAGCGCGGCTCCCCCGGCAATCTTGACGTAGGGGAGCAACATGAGTGTCGAGACGATGGTCGCGAAGACCAGCCGCAATAAAAGCGCGACCGCCGTGCCGAGAACCATTCCGGTGAGGCGTTGCTTTTGCGGCAAATTCCGGCAGGCGAGCGCAATCACGATGGCGTTGTCGCCTGACAGCAGTACATTGATCCAGATAATCTGAATGACCGATATCCAGAACTGGGGCTGCGTGTTGACGCCAATATTGGTCAAAAAATCGATCATCGCGATCCCTGCGCAATTCGACTAAGCGAGGTTTCCGGTATGCGGGCGGCCAGGCCGCTTGCGAAACGTAAGCCCGTGTCGCGCGCGCCATGCGGGATCGAGCGTTTCCCTCCACGCCGTGTAGAGAACGCTGACGAGTCCGAGGGCGCCGATGATGAGCAGCGACCATTGCAGCGCTTCGGAGGGCGCTGCGTCCGGGCGCAGATGATCAAGCACTGACAGATAGGGGAGCGCCCAAAGCGCCACGAGCGCGGCCCAGTTGACGAATACGGAACTGACGGATACCCGCTCGCTCGATTTTCCTGTTGGTCCGCCTGCCGGTCCGCGGGTGTCGCGCCATTTGTGTAATGGCCGCTCGGCTTCGGTTTTCCGCAACCGAGTGCTTCCCGCGCGGACGGGGGAATTCACTGTCAATGGAAGTCGGTTCGGCACGGTCCCTGCCCGCAAAGCCGCAATTCAGATTGCCGTGCTGAAAGAATAGGGTTGCCGAATTCGGCTACAATTCAGGATGAATACCCGGGTCATTGCACTTGGGTATTTTCCCCTAGGGATTAATATCCGGGGTGCCGTCGCGGGAGAGGTTTAAAATTGACGACCAATAGAATCCAGGCGGAGCGGTTGCGAGCGATGGCTTTCCCGCGTGTTTTCGACATCAACAAATTGATCGTCGGGCTTACTCTACCTTGCGGCATATGCGGTGCTCGATTGGATCAGCTTCATTGAGCCTTACGCGCACCTCGGGATCACGCCGTGGAATCCCGGCACCGGTTTGAGCTTTGTTTTGCTCCTGCTGTTTGGATTGCGGATGATTCCATTTTTGCTCATTAGCCCTTTGCTCGCAGATTACGTGAACTCAGCAGTTCGCCATGCCGTGGCATGTCGAGATCCTTGCTTCGGTGTTGGTCGGCGGCGGCTATTCGATCGCGTTGTCGTTTTTGTTGCATCCAAAGTTGCGGTTTGAACCCACGCTCGACTCGATGCGCGATCTCGTTCTGTTGATGGTCGTTGCAGTCGTGAGCGCGGCTTTCGTCGCAATTGGATACGTCAGTTTGACGATTGCCGCGGGATTGTTGCCGATCGCGGACTTCACGGCAGCGGCGGTGCGCTATTGGGTAGGCGACGTTATCGGTATCACGGTGATAACGCCGTTCGCACTATTTGCATTGACCCGTCGGCGCGTTCTGCCGATGACGACAGAAACTTTGCTACAATTTTTTGCAATCGGCATAGCCTTGGCCCTGGTATTCGGTCTGGCAGAGGAACAACAATTCCAACTGTTCTACGTTCTTTTCCTGCCGATTGTCTGGCTTGCGGTACGCACCGGCTCGGAAGGCGTCAGCGTCGGCATTCTGGTCACGCAACTCGGACTCATCCTCGGCATTCAACTTTTCCCGGTGGGAACTTTTGACGTGACGGCCTTTCAGGCGCTAATGCTCGTCTTGGCGGTAACCGGGCTGGTTGCCGGTGAATTGGTTACCGAACGGCGGCGTACCGAAGCGCAATTGCGCTTGCAGCAGGAATCTCATTCCCGTCTCGCGCGGCTCGGCAGCATGGGTGAACTAGCAGCCGCGGTAGCGCATGAGCTCAATCAGCCCTTGATGGCAGCCGGCACCTACACGAGGCTGGTAAACGATGCGATGAGGGCGGCACCCGTCGACGTGGTGACGGTTGCCGAGACTGCGAAGAAGGCGGTTGCGCAGGTTGAGCGCGCCGCTGAAGTCGTGCGCCACCTGCGTGCCCTGGTTAGGCTCGATCGCAGCAATCGTGCACCATGCAGATTCGAACGGATCGTCGAAGAAGCGCTAGAATTATGCCGGCCGGATCTCGACCGCGCACATGTGACTGCCCGAACCGCCATTGCCGCCGACCTTCCGCGAGTCATGGTCGACCTCCTGCAGATCGAGCAGGTCCTGATCAACCTGCTGCGCAATGCGATCGAGGCAATTGGGACCATGCGTGGCACGATCCTGATCGAGGCAAAGAATTTCGACGCTGACTTTATTGAAGTTCGTGTCGTTGATAGCGGACCAGGATTTCCGCCCCAGCTCCTCGAAAGCGCATTTCTCGCACTATCTTCCAGCAAAGCCGAAGGGCTCGGCATTGGGTTGCCGCTGTGCCGGTCGATTGTCGAGGCGCATGGTGGCAAGTTATGGCTTGCTGAAAGCTCGCAGGGTGGCGCTGTCCACTTTACGCTTCCCATCGCAAAGACGACCAAGACATGAGCGATCCCATTCATATCGCGATAATCGACGACGATGAGGCAGTGCTCGACTCGCTGCGCCTCTATTTCGCCCGGCAGAACATTGAGACGTCTTCCTTCATCTCCGCGAAGGAATTTTTGGCCGCGATGGAGGGCGGGCAACGATTTGATTGTATTGTTTCGGACGTACGCATGCCCGGAATGTCCGGCCTTGACTTGGTTCAACGTCTGAAAGCCGGGGGTTCGATCGCGCCGGTTATCCTGATCACCGGGCACGGTGACATCGATATGGCTGTCGCTGCCATCAAGGTCGGCGCATTCGATTTCATCGAGAAGCCATTCGATGAGGCGCGTCTACTTGCCGGCATCCACAATGCGATTGAAAAGAATCAGCAACCTGAAATTGACGCGGCTGAATTGGAAAAGTTGAGATCTCGCTTCAAGACGCTTTCGGCCCGGCAACGCCAGGTCATGGAGCTCGCCGTGGCGGGTCTATCGAATAAGGAAATCGGATCGCAACTCAAAATCAGCCCAAAAACTGTCGAGAATCATCGCGCCTGGGTGATGGAACGTATCGGCGCCCGCAATATCGCGGAACTCGTGCGCATTGCTATGAAGATTGAGGGCGCGCCACGGAGTTGACGGTTGCGTTCGCTGCCTTTGACGCCTCGCTGATACGCCTTAAGAACAGAAAGATGAATTTGGGTCTATTGTAATGCCTTACGCGCTTACATCCGACAAAGTGAAGCTCTATTACGAAGAAGTAGGGCAGGGCACGCCGATCCTGTTCGTGCACGAGTTTGCGGGCGACCATCGCAGCTGGGAGCCGCAGGTGCGTGAATTCGGCAAGCGCTATCGCTGCATTGCCTATGCGGCGCGCGGCTACACGCCGTCCGACGTGCCGTCCGATGCGGCAGCCTATAGCTACAAGCATGTAATGCGCGACGCTGTCGCGGTGCTCGATCATCTCAGGATCGACAGGGCGCATCTCATCGGCCTGTCGATGGGCGGCTACACCGTTTTGCAGGTCGCGCTCAACTATCCGGGCCGCGTACGCTCGCTGGTGCTTGCCGGCGCGGGCTCCGGTAGCGAGCGGTGGTACACAGAGGAATTCCACGAGCGTTCGCGCGCGCTCGCCGCGCAATTCGAACGCGAAGGCTCTGTCGCGGTGGCGCAAACTTATGGCCGCAGTCCTAGCCGCGTTCCCTTCGAACTCAAGGATCCACGCGGCTTCGCCGAATTCTCAAAGCAGCTTTCCGAGCACGACGCGCAGGGATCAGCACATATGTCGCGTGGCTTCCAGGGTGCGCGTCCCTCGCTCTATGATTTCGAGAGCGACATCCGCAAGCTGACGACACCAACACTTGTTGTAGTCGGCGATGAGGATGAACGCTGCATCGAGCCGGGCCTCTTTCTGAAGGATACGATTTCGGCCTGTGGCCTGGTCGTGTTTCCGAAGGCCGGCCACGTCGTGAACCTGGAGGAGCCGGACCTGTTCAACCAGGTCGTGGGCGATTTCCTGGCCCGCGTCGATGGCGGCAACTGGTTACCGCGCGATCCGCGTACCCGAGCACCCGAGCCTTCTCGTTAGAGATGGAACTCGGCGGCGGTCGTGGCCATTATTGGAGCAGACCAAGCCGAGGAGGCACCAATGTTGAAATGGGCCTTTGTCTTCCTGCTGATTGCTATCGTTGCCGGCATTTTCGGCTTCACCGACGTTGAAGCTGCCTCAGCCACGATCGCGCAATGGCTGTTCGGCATCTTCTTGGTGTTGTTCCTTGGGGCGCTGGTTATCGGGCTGACGCTTGGCGCCAGGCTCACATCATGACCGATGGGCACCGCAATCAGCGCGGGCTTGGGGCAATCGCCGCCAACTGCGCGAAAATAGGACACCTTCGGACAAAAGCTCCGCGTTTTTGCGGATATCACCCGCCCCGGATTTTCGGGAGGATAGTTGCCATGCGACGCATTGTTTACGCCGTTCTGGCGGTGGGGCTGTTCGTCTCGTTCGCCGGATTTGCCAAGGCCGCCGATCTGTATCCCTACCGCGGGCACCCGCGCGTCTCGCATGGCGGCGACTGCTGCGGTCGCGTTGTTCCGGCTGTTCCCCGCATACGCGTTGTCGAGCAGGTCCCCTATTGCGGTGATTGCGAAGCTCCGATCGGCTGGGGGTCTTCGGGGACGGTGCGGCTTCGTTACGTCGGTAATCCCGTTTGGGAGCGCGGTTGCGCCCTCGGCGGCTGCTACGGCTATTACGACGTGACGCCCAGCTGTTATTGGCGGGATGCTTCGCTTCCCGATGGCCGAGGCGGCTGGGTCAGGGGCGTAGAGAAGGTTTGCAATTCGCCCTAGCTGACTTCGTCAGATGTCGATGCTCGCAGCCAGCGCGTTGTCCTGGATGAATTGCCGGCGCGGCTCGACGAGGTCGCCCATCAGCTGGTCAAACAGCACATTGGCCTCGTCCACTTCCTTGATACGCACCTGCAACAGCGAACGCGCATTGGTGTCGAGCGTGGTTTCCCACAGTTGCTCGGGGTTCATTTCGCCCAGGCCTTTGTAGCGCTGTAGCGAAAGGCCTTTGCGGCCAGCGGCGGTGAGCGCTTCGAACAGGCCGACCGGACCGTGGATTGCGATTGTTTCGTCCTTGCGGCGCAACATGGCAGGCGGCGTCGGCCGCGGGAAAATCTGCTGGAGCGATAGCGCGAACTCGTCGAGTTTGCGTGCGTCCGCAGAGCCGAGCAGGGCCTGATCGATGACTGCGACCTCCTTCACGCCGCGCACCGTGCGCTCGAAATGGAAGCCGTTCTCGTCGAACGTGCCTTTCCAGCCGCGCTCGGTCTCGTCCTCCAGTGCATCGAGTCGCTTGGCGATGTAGTCGGCGGCGGCGGCGCCCGTCTTGAGGTCGTCTGTGACTTTCGGCGTGAGCACGCCGGCAATTGCTGCCTGCTCGATGACCTTGCGGTTGTAGCGGCTGTGCAGTCCGTTGAGGATGTTGCGGATCGTACGCGCATCCTCGACCAGCTTGCGCAAATCGGCGCCAGCACGTTCTTCGCCGGAGGCAAGCCGTAAGACCGCATCCTCGAGTCCGGTCGCGATCAGATAGTCCTCAAGCGCGCGTTCGTCCTTGAGGTATTGCTCGGATTTTGCGCGATTGACTTTGTAGAGCGGTGGCTGCGCGATGTAGATGTGGCCGCGTTTGATCAGCTCTTCCATCTGGCGGAAGAAAAACGTCAATAGCAGCGTGCGGATATGCGACCCGTCTACGTCCGCGTCCGTCATGATGATGATCTTGTGATAGCGCAGCTTGTCTGGATTGAACTCGTCGCGCCCGATGCCGGTGCCGAGCGCTGTGATCAGCGTGCCGATCTCCTGGCTGCCCAGCATTTTGTCGAAGCGCGCGCGCTCGACGTTCAAAATCTTGCCGCGTAACGGCAGCACTGCCTGGAATTCGCGATTGCGGCCCTGCTTGGCGGAGCCGCCTGCGCTGTCGCCCTCGACGATGAACAGTTCGGATTTCGCAGGATCGCGCTCCTGGCAGTCGGCCAGTTTGCCAGGCAGCGATGAAACATCGAGCGCGCCCTTGCGGCGGGTCAATTCGCGCGCCTTGCGAGCGGCTTCGCGGGCCGCGGCGGCTTCGACCACCTTGCCGACGATGACCCTGGCTTCCTGCGGATGGATTTCGAACCAGTCCTGCAAGGCCTGGTTGATGACGTTTTCGACAACTGGTCGCACTTCCGAGGACACCAATTTGTCCTTGGTCTGCGAGGAAAATTTGGGGTCCGGCACCTTGCAGGAGAGCACCGCGGTCAATCCTTCGCGGCAATCGTCGCCGGTGAGCGCAACTTTTTCCTTACGCGCGCTGCCGGCGGTCTCGGCATATTGCGTGATCTGACGGGTAAGCGCCCCGCGGAAGCCGGCGAGATGGGTGCCGCCGTCGCGCTGAGGAATGTTGTTGGTAAAGCAGAGCACGCTTTCGTGGTAGCCGTCGTTCCACCACAGCGCGCATTCGACCGTGATGCCTTCGCGTTCGGCCTTGATCATGACCGGGTTGGGAATGAGCGCAGTCTTGTTGCGGTCGAGGAATTTCACGAAGGCCTCGACGCCGCCCTCGTATTTCATCTCCTCGCGCTTTTCGACCGCGTGACGCTGGTCGGAGAGGATGATGACGACACCGGAATTCAGGAACGCCAGCTCGCGCAGGCGATGCTCAAGCGTTGCAAAGTCGAACTCGACCATGGTGAAGGTCTTGGGCGAGGGCAGGAAGGTAACTTCCGTGCCGCGCTTGTCCTTCGCATCGCCAATACCTTTGAGCGGGGCCACTGCAACGCCGTCGCGGAACTCCATGAAGTGTTCCTTGCCGTCGCGCCAGATGGTGAGTTTGAGCCAGGTCGAGAGCGCATTCACCACCGAGACGCCAACGCCATGCAATCCGCCAGACACCTTGTACGCATTCTGATCGAATTTTCCGCCGGCGTGCAGCTGGGTCATGATGACTTCGGCCGCCGACACGCCTTCGCCCTTGTGGATGCCGGTCGGGATGCCGCGGCCATTGTCGCGCACGGTGCAGGATCCGTCCGGATTGAGCGTCACCGCTACCTCGGTGGCAAACCCCGCAAGCGCCTCGTCGATGGCGTTGTCCACCACCTCGTAGACCATGTGGTGGAGACCGGAGCCGTCGTCGGTATCGCCGATGTACATGCCCGGCCGCTTGCGCACGGCGTCGAGGCCTTTGAGGACCTTGATCGATTCGGCGCCATAGTCGGATGGGTTCTTGCGGGCCGGTTCAGCCATTGGCGGCACCCTTAAAGCGTTCGGAAATTTGAGTCGGAATGAGCAGTTTGTGTGACACGAAATCAGGGTCCCGTACAGAGCAAAGTCAGTGGACTTAATATGTTGATCTAGCAGCATTTTTTAAAGGGGAGTGGGTGTAAAAATCCCCACTTTTTTCACCCAATTTTTAGTCCGAATCGCCTCCTTTTTTGCGGGGTGCAAAAGAGCGAACTTGCGACAATCGAAGCCGCCCGTTGCGCGTTGAATCCATTGCTTGCACCGGGTCGCACCATGGCATTTAACGCAGTGACTTTGCCTGCCCGATTTGAATTTGCCCCTATGCACTGGTTCAGCCGACCTCTGGAAGTACCTCACCGCCTGCGCGCGATCGTGCGCGCACGCGAATCAAGCGTGATCGTGCTTGCGGTGATCATCGGTGCCATCGCCGGTCTGGCTGTTGCCGCCATGGGCGAAGCGGTCGGATACATGCATCAAGTCTTTTTCGGGCTTGATCCCGGCGAGCGGCTGTCTGGCCGGGTTTCGCTCGATCCGCTTCGTGCCTTCTTACCGCCGTGTCTTGGCGGTCTGCTGTTCGGGTGGTCAGCGCCTACATCACGCGCCGGCGCGGCACGGAAGTCGACCCGATCGAAGCCAATGCGTTGCATGGCGGACGTATGTCCATGCGCGGCAGCGTGATCGTCGCGGCCCAAACCGTGTGGTCGAGCGGCATCGGCGCCTCGGTCGGGTTGGAAGCGGGCTACACGCAACTCGCCAGCGGCATCGCCTCGGCAATCGGACGGTCGTTTCGTCTGCGGCGCAGCGACATGCGCGTCCTGGTCGGTTGCGGGGCAGCGGCCGCGATCGCCGGAGCCTTTGGTGCGCCGCTCGGCGGAGCGTTCTACGGTTTCGAACTGATCATCGGGAGTTACTCGATCGCCTCGCTGGCGCCGGTCGGGATGGCCTCCCTGGTTGGCTATTTGACCGCCCGGGCATTCACTCCGGACAGGCTCGGCATCGAAACCGGCGCTGTTTCAAATCTTGCGGTCCATGACGTCGTGATCGCGGCCTTTGTCGGCGTCCTCGCCGCCGTGTTCGGCATTGTCCTGATGCGTGGTGTTGCCGCCTGCGAATTGCTGTTCACGCGCTTCAAGGTTAAGCAGGCACTGCGGCCGATGATCGGTGGTGCGCTTGTAGGCCTGCTGGCGATGATCTCACCGCAGGTAATGTCGTCCGGCCATGGCGCCTTGCACCTGACCGGCATTTTCAAGTTGCCGCTCGCGACTATCGCGCTGATCTTTGTGCTGAAGTCGCTTGCTTCCATGGTCTCGCTTGGCTCCGGCTTCCGCGGCGGCCTGTTCTTCGCCTCGTTGTTGCTCGGCGCGCTTGGCGGGCAATTGTTTGCGTTGGGGCTCGGTGCGGCATGGCCCGGCTTGCAGGTCGATCCGGATTCCTACGCGATCATCGGCATGTGTGCCCTCTCAGTCTCGGTGATTGGCGGGCCGCTGACCATGACCTTCATCGCGCTGGAAACGACCGGCGACCTGTGGCTCACCACCGCGGTGGTGATTGCGGCGATCATCGCGATGCAGGTGACGCGCGAGTTCTTCGGTTATTCGTTCGCCACCTGGCGGTTCCATCTGCGTGGCGAAACCATCCGCAGCGCCGCTGATGTGGGCTGGATCCGCGACCTGACGGTTGGCCAGATGATGCGCGCGGATGTACGCACGACGCCGGTAGAATCGCCGATCGCGGCCTTCCGCGAGGCCTTTCCGCTTGGCTCGACCAATCAGGTTGTCGCCGTGGACGACGACGGCCGCTATGCCGGCATGGTCATTGTGGCGGAAGCCCATGCGGCCGAGCTCGGCGCCTCGGCCTCGCTGCGCGATATTTTGCACCACCGCGACCACATGCTTTTACCGCAAATGACGGCGCAAGAAGCGGTCGCGGCCTTTGACCGCTACGAGGCCGAAGCGCTGGCCGTCGTGGATTCGGTAGAGCGCCGGCAAGTGACCGGACTGCTCAGCGAGGCCCATGCATTGCGCCGCTATTCAGATGCATCCGAGCGCCAGCGGCGTGAGCTGCTTGGCGAAATCTAGCGCGGCGCCGATGCTAGTCGGAGGGCAACTCGTGTGCGCCCAGGTTTAATCGACGCAGATGATGGAACGTCGGTTCGTATTCGGGAATAGGCGCGTTAAATGCAGCAAGGCCGGCGGCCAAGATTTCGATGCGATCAAGTTCGGCGCGCGTCTTGTCGAATGCGCGATTGAGCTCGTTCCTGACCTTGGCAATTACTGCGTCCGTTTCCATGGTCGTCGCTATGGGCTCGTGATTAATCTAAATGGGTAAGGCAATGCGCGGGCGATTGTTCCTATTTTCAAAGAAATGATCGCATTTGAATTAACAAAAAGTGAGCGGCGCTAATGGAACTGCACCGGAGCCGGTTCCACCGCGCCACTACGAACAACGAATAACTGCGCGCGGCCGATGATGTCGCCGAAAGCCGCCGGATCGGCGCCGGTCATCCATACCTGCGCGCCCAGCGATGACAGTGCATCATAGAGTGCTGAGCGTCGCGCCGGATCGAGATGCGCGACCACTTCGTCGAGCAACAGCAGCGGCGCAAAGCCCGTCATCTGCTTGATCAGGCCGGCATGGGCGAGCACCAGGCGAATCAACAGCGCCTTTTGCTCGCCGGTCGAGGCCTCGGCGGCCGGAATGTTTTTGCTCGCGTGACTAACAGCGAGATCGGACAAATGTGGTCCGTCGAGCGTACGTCCGGCAGCCGCGTCGCGCGCGCGGTTGTCCTTCAAGAGCGCGCGATAGCGGTCCTCGATTTCTATTGCGCTGTGATCGGGCAGCAGCTGCTCCATCCAGCCTTGCAGCGCGATTTCGGCTTGCGGAAATTCCGGCGCCTCGTTGCGCGCGGCGGCGAGGGCCGCCGACAGACGCTTGACCGTTTCCGCGCGCGCGGCGGCGACGGCCACCGCGACCTCGGCGGTCTCGTGTTCGACTGCGTCGAGCCAATGCGAATCGCCCGGCGAAGTCTTCCAGCAGACGGTTGCGGGAACGCAGCGAGCGTTCGAGCGCTGCAACACGGCTGGAGTGTTGTGCGTCGACCGCCAGCACCAGCCGGTCAAGAAAGCGCCGGCGTTCGGAGGCCGGTCCGTAGAACAGAGGGTCCATCGCCGGCGTCAGCCAGACCACGCGCAGGTGATCCGCAAAAGCAGCCGCAGAGCCCACGTTTTCGCGATCGATGCGGCATTTGCGGGTGGGTGCGGATTCTTCGCCCGCCGGCGGATCGATGCCGGTGCCAAGAGTCGCGAGGCCCAGCATGCCCTCGATTTCGGCTGAAATGGCCCAGGCACCGTCGCCTTCCGAAAAGGCGAGTTCTTCCATGGTTGCGCGGCGCAATCCGCGACCGGGAGCGAGGAGTGAGATCGCCTCGATCAGATTGGTTTTGCCGGCACCGTTGGTGCCGGTGAGAACGACCGGTCCGGCGCGGTCGAGAAGAATTTGCGCGGCATGGTAGCTGCGGAAATTGGTGAGCATCATGCGGCGGACAAAGGCGGCGGTCATGACAGGCGTTTTACCTGTCATGGCCGGGCTTGTCCCGGCCATCCACGCCTTGCTTGCTGCATCACCTCAAAGACGTGGATGCCCGGCACAAGGCTGGGCATGACGAAGAACGAGTAGAACGTGAGGCGCTAAACTCGCATTGGCATCAACACGTAGAGCGCGCCCTTGGCGTCCTTGTCCTGGATGAGCGTGGGCGAGCCGGGGTCTGCGAGCTTCAACACGGCAACTTCGCCTTCGATCTGCGCGGCAATGTCAAGCAGGTAGCGCGAGTTGAATCCGATATCGAGTGGATCGGCGTCGTACTCGACCTCGATCTCTTCCGTGGCGCTTCCCGAATTTGGATTGGTCACCGACAGCACAAGCCGCCCGCCGGTAATCGAAAGCTTGACCGCACGGCCGCGCTCGCTTGACACGGTCGAAACGCGGTCGACCGCGGCCTCGAAATCCTTCTTGTCGACGACGAGGCTCTTGTCGTTATTGGCCGGAATGACGCGCGCGTAGTCGGGGAAGGTGCCGTCGATCAGTTTGGAGGTGAGCACAACGTTGCCAATGGTGAAGCGGATCTTGCCAGAGGACAGTTCGATTGCGACTTCCCCTTCGCCGGTCTCGATCAGACGCTGGACTTCACCCACGGTCTTGCGGGGCACGATGATGCCGGGCATGCCGGCGGCGCCTTGCGGCAGCGGCAGTTCGACCTGCGCGAGGCGGTGCCCGTCCGTTGCCACCGCACGCAGCGTTCCGGCCTTGGCGGTGCCCGCGGTGTGCAGATAAATGCCGTTTAGGTAATAGCGGGTCTCCTCGGTCGAAATCGCGAACTGTGTCTTGTCGATCAACCGTTTCAGATCAGCGGCGGCGACTTTGAAAGAATGGCTCATCTCGCCGGCGGCGAGATCGGGGAAGTCGCTTTCCGGCAGGGTTTGCAACGTAAAGCGCGAGCGCCCCGCGCGGAGCGAAAGCACGGCGCGGTCGCCCGATCCCTCAATCACGATTTGCGCGCCTTCGGGCAGCTTGCGCACGATCTCGTAGAACATATGCGCCGGCACCGTGGTCGAACCGCCTGGCGATACCTCGGCAGCGATCGAGTTGGTGACCTCGAGATCGAGATCGGTCGCCTTCAGGCTAAGCTTGCCCTTGTCGGCCTTGACCAGAACGTTGGCCAAAATCGGAATGGTATTGCGCCGCTCGACCACGCGATGCACGTGGCCCAGTGACCTCAAAAGCTCTGCACGCTCTACTGTAACTTTCATTGGGAAACCCGCTTGGGCGCCTTTGAAACTGACCTTGAAACAAGGCGCGACGGCAAGCCGACGCTCGCGGAATGCGAAGCCGGGGAGCAAAGGTGACGAAAGAGAGCGTCTTGCGCAAGAGCGGGCAACAGAGGTCCGGCCGCCTTTCCCCAGGGCGTCCACAAGGCTGCCATAGAGCAAAAGGCCCCGTCTGAATGCGAAACGGGGCCTTCGCCAATCGGAAAACGCGAGCGGCGGCTATTCCTGCAATTGCCGCTTGAGGATCTCGATTTCCTCGGCCAGCGCCATGTCGTTGCCGACGAGGCCTTCGATTTTGCGTACCGCGTGCAGCACGGTAGTGTGATCGCGCCCGCCGAAGCGCCGGCCGATCTCTGGCAGCGAGCGCAGGGTCAGGGTCTTGGCGAGATACATCGCCACCTGACGTGGGCGGACGACATTGGCCGTGCGCCGCGACGACAAGAGGTCGGACCGGCTGACATTGTATTGGCGTGCGACCACCCGCTGGATGTCCTCGATCTTGACCCGCTTGGGCTCCTGCGGCCGGATCAGGTCGCGCACCTCGCGCTCAGCCATTTCCAGCGTCACGGCGTGTCCGGTGAGCTTGTTATGGGCGAGCAGGCGGTTTAGCGCGCCTTCCAGGTCGCGGCCGTTGTGGGTGATCGCCTTGGCGATGTAGCCGAGCACCGGAAGCGGCACGTCGAAGGCCGGATGGTGTGCCCGCGCGGCCATGACCCGCGCCTTGAGGATTTCGAAGCGCAATTCCTCGCCAAGGGCGCCCATTTCGACGACCAGGCCACCGGCCAGCCGCGAACGCACGCGATCGTCAAGGCTTTCCAGATCTGAAGGTGGGCGGTCGGAGGCGATAACCACCTGACGGCCGGCATCGATCAGGGCGTTGAGGGTGTGGCAGAATTCGGCCTGGGTCGACTTGCCTTGCAGGAATTGCAGATCGTCGATCACCAGCACGCCAATCCCGCGCAATGCCTCCTTGAAGGCGAGCGCCGTCTGCGTGCGCAAAGCGGACACGAAGCCGTACATAAATTTCTCGGCGGTCAGGTAGAGCACCTTGCGTTCGCCGGTGGCATTGCCGGCCCAGGTGACCGCCTGCAACAAATGGGTCTTGCCGAGGCCGACCCCCGAGTGGATGTAGAGCGGGTTGAACATCACCGCGTCACCGCGCTTGGCGCCGGCGACCTGTTTGGCCGCCGCATGGGCAAGCGTGTTGGAGCGACCGACAACAAAAGTCTCGAAGGTCAGGCGCGGATCGAGCGGCGAGCCACCGAGCGCTTCGTGAACGCTCGGGTCACCGACGGATAGCATCCGGCCATTGCCGGTGCTGTTCGTGTAGCGGCCGCTATTGTCGGCTGTAAGGTCTGGCTTGGCCTTTGGGACGACTGCGGATTTTAGAACCGCCGAGCGCACGATCAGCTCGACGCGAGTAACTTTGCCTTCCTGTGCCTGCCAGCAAGCCAGCACGCGCTCGGCGTAGTGTGACTGTATCCAGCTCTTGAGGAAGCGGGTCGGCACGGACAGCCGTACTGCGCCCTCCTCGATTGCTTCCAGGTCCATGCGCGCAAACCAGCTCGAATAGACGTCGTCACCGACCTCCGTGCGCAGGCGCTCCTTGACTCGTGACCAGCTCTCCTGATCCGCGTTCGACATTTTCTTCTGCTCAATCCGATTAATTGGTTGGACGGACTCGGTTGGCCGGCTTGGCGGTGTACTGCCAAACGCGCCGGAAACGGGACGCAACAGCACTCACTCGATGATGTCGTCGGTGGGATATAGACACCGCCGGAATAGTCAGGGTTCGGCGGAGCGACATCGACAGGAAGTCGAGGGGCGTTGCGCCTTCAGTCCGCCGGTGGCGGTGTGGCGCCTCGGATCCCGATCGTGAAAATGGAGGCCGTACGAGACGTATGGCGGTTGGAATGAACGATATAAGAGAGCGGAGCTGATCGACCGGCGATACGGGCTACAGCGACGCGCGACTTTGCACTGGACGACACCCATCCAATGCCACCAGCGTTGGTCACCGACCCTCTCCCTGCGCCTGTCATGACATCACCCCTCGAATGACTTGCGGGCTTTCGCCCTGCGGTTAGTTTCTTGCCTGTTTTGGCGTCCCCCCCGGTGCTTGCGCCATCGAAAATCTCAATTGCGTCGGCACCGAGCCCACTAGACTTGATCTTGTTTTCGATACCGAATTGCCTCGGCGTTTAGGAGCGGTTGAATTTGACGCGAGCGGCAAACCAAATCCGTTCTCATCCGTCGATGAGCATCATCCGGAACCTTGTTTCTGATCACGCGCGAAGAATTCCCGTGCGCGTTTTGAAGATACACGAGCGATGTGCTCTCGCAATGAAATTTACATGTGTGGCGGTAACAGAATTTGCTGTGCGCGCTGCTGAGGCGGTGCTGCTCGGCCGATACTTTATCCAACATGTTGGAGTCGCGCGGAATTTCGACGCTGAAATCGTTCGTAAGGGCTGTGCGAACGAGAAAATATTTTAAAATTTAAGCGGCGCCAAAAACGCCTGTCACATATGCATTTTTGGGGTCCTCGCTTCGCTTTCCTCTTAAGTCTTTATCTTCGCGAAAAAAAATCTGAGCGAATTTTTGGGTAGCCCCTGTTCCAAAAATTACGCTGGAATATGCACGGCTGCGGATTGCAGTGCGATTTGGCCAAGCAAATCGTTGGCGACCAGACTTCTCTGACGTGGCGATGACGTTTTAGCTACAGCCGAGCGCGCGTTGGACCGCAGATTCGCCGACGTGGCCCGTTCGGGTGACTTTTAGATGAGTTTGAAGCGGATTTGGACCGGGCTTCGCGTGGTCAACGCAATTTTTTATTTGCCCAGTTTAGCAATGCGATGGGCGAGACGCGATACTTTCCGGCTGGCATTGTTCTTGTGCACGATGCCGCGCTGTGCGGCGCGCATGATGACCGGCTCCGCCGCCTTGAATGCCGCCATTGCCGCCTTGCGGTCACCACTTTGGATTGCTTCCTCGACCTTGCGCATCGAATTTCGCAGCAGCGACCGGCGCGCTTTATTTACTTCGGTCCGGCGTGCGATCACGCGCGTGGCTTTGCGAGCGGACTTGGTATTGGCCATCAATCTCTCATTACAGCTGGCGACTCCCGCGGAAGTCCGCGAAAGCGACTAGGATTTACAAGAAGTTACGGCGGCTAAAGATTTCGCCGCCAAGGTTGAGGCTTATAGTGAGGGCTTGCGCGGGCGTCAACGCCCGCAGGGCCTCTCTTCAGGCGACGCGTTTGGCGCGCACGGCATCGTGGCCGGCGATCACGGACGCACGGTCGGCGGCCGAGAGTTGTGCCAGCGGCGGCTTCACCCGCGCCAGCCCGGCATCGCCATGAATATGAGCGAGCAGCGCCTTCACGCCCGAGACCAAAGGTTTGCCGTCGAACAGCTTGCGGATTTTCACCGCCGCGTCGAGCGCGGCAGTATCGCCTTCTCCCCAGGCGCGCGCGCAGAGATCGGCATTGAGATTGGCGGTTGCCGAGATGCAGCCGGCGAAATCGCCGGAACGGGCTTCGATCAGGCAGGCTTCCGTCGAAGGGAACACGGCAAAGTCTGGTGATACTGCCGCAGCCGCGCGCGCGAATTGCATGTCGCCGGAGGAATCCTTTAGGCCCACAATGCGGGTCGGAAAAGATTCCAATAACCGCTCGATCAGCGTGACGTGCCAGGGCAGGCCGGACATCGCTGGGAAATGATAAAGGTAGATCGGGATCGGTTTGCGTTCTGTCCCCTTCACCAACGTGTCGACGTAGGCAACGAGGCCGTCGTCGGGCACGCCCTTGTAATAGAATGGCGGCAGCACCAGCGCTCCGCCAAATCCGAGTTCGGCCGCGTGGCGAGTCAACGCGACCGCATCCGATACCGCGGCGGCGCCAGTCCCGACCATCAGGCGGTGCAGCGGCAGTCCGTTCGCCTTGTAGGCGTCCATGACACCTTTGCGCTCGTCGAGCGAGAAGGAGGTTGCTTCCCCCGTGGTGCCGAGCACATTGAGGCCATCGCATCCGTTGTCGAGCAGATAGCGCGCCAGGCTGACTGCGCGCTTGAGATCAGGCGCGCCGCTCTCGTCGATCGGCGTGGCAACGGCGGCGATCACGCCGGAAAGGGTCTTGCTCAATATCCGCTCCGTATGGCTGTCGGCAGTGATTTAACCACTGACGTTGTAGGCGGCAAGCGCCGCCATGTTGACCAGCTGGTTGTCCTTGGCGCCGAGTTGTACGATCTGCACTGGGCGGTCGAGGCCAACCAGCAACGGGCCGATGACGGTGGCGCCGCCCAGTTCCTGGAGCATTTTGGTCGAGATGGACGCTGAGTGAAATGCGGGCATCACCAGCACGTTGGCCGGTCCCGAGAGCCGGCAGAACGGGTAGGGCGCCGCAAGCTCCGGATTGAGGGCTACGTCGGCAGCCATTTCACCGTCATACTCGAAATCGACTCGCTTGCTGTCGAGAATCTTCACCGCTTCGATCACCCGCGCCGAGCGTTCGCCGGGTGGATGGCCGAACGTGGAGAATGCGAGCAGCGCGAGCCGCGGCTCATAGCCGAGCCGGCGGGCGACGCCGGCAGCCTCGATGGCGATGTCGGCGATTTCGTGCGCCTCCGGCATTTCGGTCACCGCGGTGTCGGCCACCAGCACTGTACGCCCGCGCGCCACCACAACCGATACGCCGATCACCCGGTGACCCGGCTTGGGATCGATCACGTGGCGGATGTCCTCGAGCGCGACAGAGAAATTTCGTGTCACGCCGGTCACCATCGCGTCGGCGTCGCCGAGCGCGACCATGCAGGCAGCGAAATGATTGCGATCCTGGTTCACCATCCGCTGGCAGTCGCGCACGAGATAGCCGCGCCGTTGCAATCGCTCATACAAGTAGTTGATGTAGGCTGCGTTGCGGTTTGAAAGTCGTGCATTGACGATTTCGATGCCTTCGGAAAGCTCGATCCCGCTCTCGTGTGCGGATTGGCGCACCCGGTCCTCGCGTCCGACCAGGAGCGCGGTGCCGAGTCCCTGATGCACAAAGCTCGCCGCTGCGCGGATAACCTGCTCCTCCTCGCCTTCGGCAAACACGACGCGCTTGGGCTGCCGTCGCAGCCGGGCGAACACTTGAACCAAAGTGCCCGCGATCGGATCGCGCCGCGCGTTGAGCTGCTGGCGGTAGGCGTCCATGTCGACGATCGGTTTGCGCGCGACACCAGTGTCCATGGCTGCTTTCGCCACCGCCGGCGGCACGGTTGAAATCAGCCGCGGATCAAACGGCACCGGGATGATGTAGTCAGGCCCGAACTTCGGCCGTGCTCCGTAGAGAGCGGCGACTTCGTCGGGCACGTCCTCGCGTGCAAGCGCGGCGAGCGCGTGGGCGGCGGCGATCTTCATCTCCATGTTGATGGCAGAGGCGCGCACATCAAGTGCGCCGCGGAAGATGAATGGGAAGCCGAGAATATTGTTCACCTGATTAGGATAGTCGGAGCGTCCGGTGGCCATGATGGCGTCGTCGCGCACCTCGGCCACTTCCTCGGCGGTGATTTCCGGGTCGGGATTCGCCAAGGCGAAGATGATCGGCTTGGCCGCCATCGACTTGACCATGGCCGGAGTGAAAGCGCCTTTGACCGAGAGCCCGAAGGCTACATCGGCGCCTTCGAACGCTTCGGCGAGCGTGCGCTTGGAGGTCTTGATGGCGTAGCCCGACTTCCACTGGTTCATGCCGTCCTTGCGGCCTTGATAGATCACGCCCTTGGTGTCGCAGAGGATCAGGTTCTCCGGCTTGAAGCCGATTGCTTTCAGTAGTTCCAGACAGGCGATGCCCGCGGCGCCGGCGCCGTTGCACACCAGCTTGGTCGTGGCGATCTCGCGACCGGTCAGATCCAGTGCGTTCAAGAGTCCAGCAGCGGCGATAATGGCGGTGCCGTGCTGGTCGTCATGGAAAACCGGGATGTCCATCAATTCGCGCAGCCGCTGCTCGATCACGAAGCATTCCGGCGCCTTGATGTCTTCCAGATTGATGCCGCCCCAACCGGCGCCGAGCAGCCGCACGCAATTGATGATCTCGTCAGGGTCCTCGGAGGAAACTTCCAGATCGATCGAGTCGATGTCGGCGAAGCGCTTGAACAGGACCGCCTTGCCTTCCATCACCGGCTTCGCTGCCAGCGCGCCGCGGTTGCCGAGGCCCAGGATCGCCGTGCCATTGGTGATGACGGCGACGAAATTGCCCTTCACCGTATAGTCGTAGGCCCGGCTTGGATCCTCGGCGATCGCCAGCACCGGCACCGCGACGCCCGGCGAATAGGCGAGCGAAAGGTCGCGCTGGGTCGCCATCGGCTTGGTGGCGATGACTTCCAGCTTGCCCGGCCGGCCAACGCTGTGAAATTGCAGGGCTTCCTGGTCGGTAAAGGTCGGCCGGCTGCGGCCGGCAGGGGGTTTGGCGGGCATCGTTACTCCATGAACACGACCGGAATGCCCGGCCGGGCGACGTTAGCGGATGCAACCGTAGTGACTCAAGGGAACGGAACTGCTGCCGGCGGTACTGTTGTATGAAATCGTAGCGCGGGTTAATCGGTGCTCCCGTGAACGATTGCTATGATTGGCTGGCTATGATTCGTTTTTTACTTCGTTTTTTTGGCCTGATCTTCCTGGCTGCCGGATTTATCTTGGTGATCTACGACGGCACCAAGTCGATCGCCGGGAATATGGTCTTTTTCACCAGCGTGCGCACGCTGTGGGAGTTGATCAATGCCGCCAGCCTGGCGAAGCTCCAGCCGATGATCGAGCCCTATGCCGGCGGCTACCTTTGGGACCCGCTGATGGTCGCAATTCTGGCGGCGCCAAGCTGGAGTCTTCTCGGTGTTTTCGGCATTCTTTTTCTTCTGCTCGGCCGCAAGAAGAAGCCGCTGATCGGCTACGCGCGGCCGTGAGCCGCCTCGCGGGCGCGTGAACCGCAGCATCGGGCTGCTGGCCAATACGTGATCGTTGAGCCGTTTCGGCGAAGATCGCCTCGGCATATATTGCGGTCAGCGATTGCAGGAGAACCAAGCATGTTTGGCTTCAAGAAAGTTGCCATGCCCGCGCCCGGCGAGGCTCTGCCGGGCCGCGCCAATCCGATCCGCACCGCCGCCACACATTTCGTCAATCATCGCGCATTGAAGGGCCCTTACCCGGAGGGCTCGGAGAAGGCGATGTTCGGACTCGGTTGTTTCTGGGGCGCCGAGCGCAAGTTCTGGGAATTGGGCGATGGCATCCATGTCACCGCTGTCGGTTACGCCGGCGGGATGACTCCCAACCCGACCTATGAGGAAGTCTGCTCGGGCCGCACCGGCCACAACGAGGTGGTGCTGGTGGTGTATGATCCCAGGAAGATTTCCTACGACACACTGCTCAAGACGTTCTGGGAAAGCCACGATCCGACCCAAGGCATGCGCCAGGGCAACGATGTCGGCACCCAGTACCGCTCCGGCATCTATACCTTCAACGCTGCGCAACGGCAGGCGGCCGAAGCCTCGAAGGCTATGTACGAGCAGGAGCTGAAGAAGAAGCGCTACGGTGCCACTACCACCGAGATCGTCGACGCACCGGAGTTCTATTTCGCCGAGGACTATCACCAGCAGTATCTGGCGAAAAATCCGATGGGCTATTGCGGGCTTGGCGGTACAGGCGTGTCCTGTCCGATCGGGACCGGCGCAAAACTGACGCAAGGTACACCGGCCTAAAACTTGACCATCGTCATTCCGGGACGGCGCGCATAAGCGCGTTTACGCGCGTCTTCAACGCGCTATGCGCCGGGCCCGGAATCGATACGCCGCAGCGCTGCGGGTTATGGATTCCGGGTTCGCGGCCAGCGGATAGTCAGGATTTGTTAACTATATAACGCCTTAATCGGGCTCGTTTTCCTCAAGGCTTAGTGGACGCCTGGATGCGGGGAGCCCTATTTCTGTTGGCGGCGGTAGGCGTCGCGTTGGCGCTTTCGGGCTGCGTGCACGAGCAATATGCACAACAGCCCAGCCCGCGCGCGACTGCGCCAGCTCCTTCAGCGCGTCATCTCTATTCCTCGTCGCCGGCTTACGCCCAGCAAGCTTACGAGCAGCCGATACAT
Organism: uncultured Pseudomonadota bacterium; assembly: GCA_963762485.1. Lineage (GTDB taxonomy): Bacteria > Pseudomonadota > Alphaproteobacteria > Rhizobiales > Xanthobacteraceae > Pseudolabrys. Next base: position 546,218 of record CAVXLE010000006.1, read on the forward strand.
CAGATGGTGAAATCGCAACCGGCACCGGCCAACAATCGCGGCTTGCTCAATGCACACGCAGCCGCGCCGGTCTACGCGGCAGCGCCGCCGCCTCCACCTCTGCCACCACCACCGCCTGCGGTCGGTGGGCCGTATGTCGCGGCACCTTACGGCTATGCCTCCGCGACAGAGGTTGTCGTCACGCCGGCTGCGAGCGAACAGCCTTACACGCTCGATGCAGGAGACAAGCTCCGTGTCGTGGTGTTCGGCCAGGACGGGATCACTAACAGCTATACCGTCGACGCCGGCGGCAAGGTCAATCTGCCGCTGATCGGCGCGGTCTCTGCGCGCGGGCTCACCAATCAACAGCTGGCTGGCGCAATCGCCGCGCGGCTCAAGCAAGGCTTTGTGCGCGAGCCGCATGTGAGCGTGGAGGTCGAAACCTACCGGCCATTCTTTATTCTCGGTGAGGTGACGACGCCGGGACAGTATCCTTACGTCGCCAACCTGACTGCGGAAACGGCGGTTGCCATCGCGGGCGGATTTGCGCCGCGCGCCTTCAAGAAAACAGTTGAGCTCACGCGAAAGACCGGCGCTCAGCAGATCCGCACCGAAGTGCCGCTCGATTATCCAGTGCGCCCCGGCGACACGATTCTCGTCAAGGAGCGGTGGTTTTAACGCTCAACTTATCTGTCGGCAGTTGAAATCGTGCGCTGAAGCCGCGCCTGCCTGCGACCGTAATCTTGAGCGCGCGGCTGTTCGGCACGCGCGTGACCCATCCAAGACCGATCGATCGATCGAGCAGCGTCGCGCCAAGCCGGCCCGCGAGATGCGGGCGGCGTTCGCTCCAGTCAAGACACGTCCGGCAGAGGGGGCGGCTGGACCGTGCAACCGCGTCGAGGTCGACTCCGAAATCGGAAAAGAACCGCCGCCCTTTATCGGTAACGAGGGTGGCGCCGTCCGTGAGGACGATATGGCCGTGTTCGCAAAGGGCGTCCGCAAGCGCAACGCCTAGGCGTCCGGCGATATGATCGTAGCAGGCCCGCGCCGTCCGTAGTGCCACATCCTGGGGCCCGACCGGCCGATGACGCTTCGGTCCCGTCGCCGCGACGGCCATCAGCGCTTCAATGGCATGCGCAATCTCGGGCGAGGCGAGCCGGTAATAGCGGTGCCGGCCTTGCTTCTCCAATGCGATCAATTCCGCCTGTGCGAGCTTGGAAAGATGCCCGCTCGTGGTCGAAGCGCTCACGCCGGCGTGGCGCGCAAGTTCGCCGGCCGTGAAAGCGCGCCCATCCATCAGCGCGGAAAGAATGTTCGCCCGCGCCACATCGCCGATCAGCGAGGCGACCTCCGCGATTGTGTTCCCGGAAGCAATTGTCGACATCCACCAATCATAGCCTGCCGGCGGCGAATGGTCAGTAGCCCACATTTCGGCCGCTAGCGAAACATTCCCCGGCAATCCGAACTACAAGTGCGACGTTTCCATGCGCCATCGGAAAGGCCAATCAGTTTATGACGACGGCAAAAACAAATACGAATTTGGAACTGGCGCTGCTCCTCGCGCTCGCCACGCTTTGGGGTGCCTCATACACATTCATCAAGATTGGCGTGGCGACGATCCCGCCGGTTACATTGATCGCCGCGCGCACTTTGATTGCCGGCGGATTTCTTCTCTTTGTCATCCGGTCGCGCGGATTGAGGTTGCCGAAGGACGTTACGACATGGCGGCGATTCCTATTTCAGGCGTGCCTCAACAGCGTGGTCCCTTTCACCTTGATCGCTTGGGCCGAACGAACCGTCGATGCCGATTTGGCGACCATCCTGAATTCAACGTCCCCGATCTTCGCCTTTCTGCTGACGGCCGTGATTACGCGCCATGAAACCGTAACGGCGCGCAAGCTGTTCGGAGTCGTTGCCGGCATCGCCGGCACCTGCCTCATTCTCGGCGTGCAGGCACTGGATGGTCTTGGCCGGGAACTATGGGCCCAACTCGCCATCGTAGCTGCCACGGTCTGCTACGCGGGTGCAGCGATCTTCGGCCGGAGATTCAAGGGACTTGATCCAATCATGCCGGCGGCGGGCTCGCTCATCTGCGGGATGGCAATCCTCGTTCCCATCAGCTTCGTGATCGATCGGCCCTGGACGCTGACGCCTTCGGCGGAATCGGTTTTTGCCTTGCTCTGTCTCTCGGTGTTCTCGACAGCGCTTGCCTTCGTGATTTATTTCCGGCTCGTGCAAACGCTTGGATCGGTCGGTACGACCGCCCAGGCCTATTTGCGCGTTCCGATCGGAGTCATTATTGGTGTCGTATGCCTTGGGGAAGCGTTGGCGCCAACCGCTTGGGCTGGCCTCGTCAGTGTTATCGTCGGCGTTGCCGCGATGACAATTCCCGCCCGCAAACTCGCGAACGAACACCCTGCAAAGTGAAATGCCCGGCACGAGGCCGGGCATCACACAGCAGGATCCGCAAGTTACGAGCGGCGCTACTTCATATGCTTCGTGAGGAATTCCTGCGTGCGCTTCCACGCAAGATCGCCGGCCTCCTTGCGATAGCTCGCGCGCTCGTCGCAATAGAAACCGTGCGGTGCATCGGGGTAGGTATAGATCTCCGCCTGCGGCTGTTTCTTCTTGATGCTTTCCACGACGTCCATCGGGATGCCGTCGTCCTTCTCGCCGAAATGCATTTGAATCGGGCATTTCGGCTTCTCGTCTGCGAACTTGCCGATCATGCCGCCATAGAAGGCGACCGCCGCCGCGAATCCCGGAAGACGGCAGGCGGCCAGAAATGCGGCGGTGCCGCCCATGCAAAAGCCGACAATGCCCAGCGGTCCTACCCCCTTAAGACCGGCTTGCGCGGCCGCGACGTCTGCCATCATGTGATCCCAATTGAGATTTCCGAGATAGCTGCGCGCGTGGGCGATTTCATCCGGCGTATAGCCGCATTCGAAATTGCGCACGAAACGGTCGAACACTGCGGGTGCAACCGCCACATAGCCGAGCGCTGCCAGCCGGTCACAGACCGCGCGGATGTGGTGGTTGACCCCGAAAATCTCCTGCACCACCACCATGCCGCCTTTGGGCGTGCCGGCCGGATCGGCGCGGTAGGCGCCGAGCGAATGCTTGTCGGTGGTGCTCAAGGTGAATTGCTTACCCAAAGATGCCTCCCATCATTTTATGAAACGAAAAACCCGGGCGGGCTTTTAGCATGCCTTGCATTGCCTCGTCATGGCCGGGTTTGTCCCGGCCATCGTACAGTGCCGTCCTAAGTGGGGTCACATCGGAAGTCGGACTTGCCCGACTTCCGCATCATTGGGTGCCGTAGGTCGGGTAAACCCGACTTACGGTGACAAGCCCGGTGACCACAAGAAAGATTACGCAAACGCCTTTGCCAGCAACTCGTACGAATGCTTCCGTGCGGCGTGGTCGAAGATCATGGTCGTCACCATCAGCTCGTCGGCCTTGGTTGCCTCGATCAGCGGCGCAAGCCGTGCCTTGACCGTCGCCGGCGCGCCGACGGAAAGCCGCGTACGGTTCTGCGCAATGCGCGCCTTATCGACCGGCGTGTAATCGTAGTTTGCAGCGTCTTCCGGCGAGGCGAGGGGCAGATATTCGCCCTTGGCCCTGCGCACGATGTTCAAGTCGACGGTCGCCGCCAGCCGCTCGGCTTCTTCGTCGGTGTCGGCACAGACCACATGTGTTGCCAGGATCGCGTATGGCTTGCCGTGCGACGGCGACGGCTTGAAATTGTCGCGGTAGAGCCGCATCGCTTCCGCCGCATCGAAATTCGCGAAATGATGCGCGAAGGAAAACGCCGCGCCAATGTGGCCCGCAAGCTGCGCGCTGTAGTCCGAGGAGCCGAGCAGATAGATCGGCGGCAGCGGCACATCAGATGGCATCGCGCGCACGTTGTGAAACGGATGGCCGGCGGGAAAGCCGCGCGTTTCCAGCAGCATCAGCTCGTTGAAGCGATCGAGGAAATCGTCCTCCTCGCTGATGCCCTGGCGGCGCCGAAGCGCATAGGAGGTGGCCGGGTCGGTACCGGGCGCGCGGCCCAGACCGAGATCGATGCGGCCGGGGTAGAGCGCCTCCAGCACCTTGAAGCGCTCGGCCACCATTAGCGGCGCGTGGTTCGGCAGCATCACGCCGCCCGAGCCTATGCGCATGTTCTTGGTCACCGAAGCGATCTGCCCGATCATGATGTCCGGCGCCGAGCTTGCGATCGCCGGCAAATTGTGGTGTTCGGCCACCCAATAGCGCATAAAACCGAGGCCATCGGCGAAACGGGCGAGGTCGAGCGAATTACGCAGGGCCTGCGCGGCCGTGGAGCCGGCGGAAACGGGCGACAGATCGAGGATGGATAACGGGATCATGGCTTGCGGCTCACACTAACATGTGAGTGCCGTCTTTTCGCCGGCATGATCGGGGTTATGATAAACGGGAGCCCTTTGGGAGCGCATCGATGGCCTCTTTGGTCGAATGGAAGGTGCCACAAGCGGTGCAGCCGCGCGCGGAGGATTATTCCTACGATCTGGAACGCGCGCTGTCCTCGGTCGTGGGCCTGCATTCAATTGTTCCACCCGATGCTTTCACCGCCGATACGCTTGGCGTCGAGCGCGCCGGAAATGGCGTGCTGATCGACGACGGACTTGTACTCACCATCGGCTATCTGATCACCGAAGCCGAGACAGTCTGGCTGCACCTCGGCGACGGCCGTGTCGTGCAGGGCCACGCGCTCGGTTTCGACTCTGAGACCGGCTTCGGTCTGGTGCAAGCGCTCGGTAAAATCGATCTCCCGACGCTTGAGATAGGCTCTTCGAAAATCGCCGAGGTCGGCGAGCGCGTTGTCGTCGGGGGCGCCGGCGGACGCACGCGATCACTTGCTGGCCGTATTGCCGCCAAGCAGGAATTCGCCGGCTATTGGGAATACGTGCTCGACGAAGCCATCTTCACCTATCCAGCTCATCCGAACTGGGGCGGCACTGCGTTGATCGCAGCGAACGGCAAATTGATAGGCATTGGCTCGCTTCAGCTTGAGCGTGCGCGGGAAGGCAAGAATGAGCATCTCAACATGGTCGTGCCGATCGATCTGTTGAAGCCGATCCTCGATGACATGCGCAAGTTCGGGCGGGTCAACCGTCCGGTGCGGCCGTGGCTGGGGCTATATTCGACGGAGATCGAGGACAAGATCGTCGTGGTTGGCATCGCGCCCAAGGGACCGGCGGCACGCGCCGAGATCAAAACTGGCGACGTGGTGGTGGCCGTCAAGGGCGAGCGCGTGTCGACTCTCGGCGGATTTTACCGCAAGGTCTGGTCACTCGGTAAAGCGGGCGTAGAAGTGCCGCTGACGCTCTACCGCGAAGGCGTCACCTTCGACGTGCGCGTGAACTCATCCGACCGCGCAAAATACCTCAAAGGCCCGCGTTTGCATTGAGCGCTGCCGCGCTCAGATCTCTTGGATCGCATCCACGCGGTTGGGATAGAACGCCAGATACTCCTTGATCTCGGCCATCGCGGGAAACGGCTGTTCGTAAGACCACACGGCGTTCTCCGAGCTGCGGCCGTCGACGTGGATCGAGAAATAGTTCGCATCGCCCTTGTAGGGACAGTGTGTGCGCCGCTTGGTCGACGCAAGCAGACTCACGTCGGCATCGGCGCGCGGAATGTAGAAAACCGGATTGTAACGCGCTTCCTTCAACGTGAGCGCGCGCGTGGTATCTGCAACGACCCGGCCCGCGAAAGTGACGCGCACGCGTTTGCCGCTTTGTGTGATCGTGATCGGATGGTCGGGGCCGGGAAGTTTCATGGCGCTCGTCTCACTCCGCTATGGATAATTCTTTCTAAACGCCGGCAGCATGTCTCAATTTAGGTGCGTCGGGCGGGCCTTGCCACGGCAGATTGCGAAAAGTTGAACGATCGGCTCAACACAAACTGCAGAGACTTCGACCTAGATTGAGCACAATTTTTACGCAACGGTCCTGCGGGTCTCATGGCCAACAAGCAAATCGAAAAGATGATTCAGGGCCTTAATATCCTGGTCGTCGACGACAATGCTTATATGCGTCGGCTCACGCGCACGATGCTGACCAATCTCGGCGCTAAGTCCGTGCTTGAGGCCAACGATGGCTTGGCGGCGCTCGAAGCGATCCGCACATGCGATCCCGATGTCATGCTGCTCGACTGGGATATGCCGGTGCTCAATGGCATCGAAGTGTTGCGTATCGTCCGCTCGCCCGGCGTATTTCCGCGCCCGAACTTGCCGGTCGTGATGTTGACCACGCGCGCCCAACGCGCGCAGGTGCACGAAGCGTTGCGCGCAGGCGCCAACGAATTCCTGATCAAGCCGACCTCGCCCAAAGCGCTGTGCGACCGGCTGACCTCGATCGTGTTCAAGCCGCGCCCGATGGTGAAGCTGGGCAACTACTATGTGCCGGAGCCGCGGCGCATGCCGACGTCGCGCGAAACGGCGCAGGTGGAACCGGAGTGACGTGGCCGACACCGGAGGTGGTACTAGTTCAAATGCGGCAATCCACGGGGCGCGCGACCTTAGATTGACGCTCCGTACATTGCTTCCCCCGATAGCTGCCGGCCGGATGAGTTAAACTTCATGGTTTCACAGGCGCGGCTGCGAACTCCATTGAGACTAGCTTCATAGAAAATAACCAACTCGTTTGAAACGGAATCCCAGACGATATGGTCAAGCTTGAATTCGATGTTTTCGATTTTTCTTGCCGCAAGCTGCCAATATTGCAAAAGCGCTTTCTTTCCCTCAACGACTGGATTGCCGACAAAAATTGCGGCTTTAGGGCTCATGAATTTCGAATCGTCGACGTAATGCTCCAGCACGGCACTAACATCCTTTCTGTTCCAGGCGCCGATCCAGTTCGCAGCAAATTCGTTCGCCTCAACTCGGTTCATGTGAGCTCCAATGTGATTAAGGCCGCGCCATAAATGGAGGCGCAAAAGGATCTTGTTCAAAACAATTTCAGATCAGTCTCGACGTGCGGGCAAATGAAATTGTTTTTTCCAAACGATAAAGTTTTTTGATTGACGCTGCGCGAAAAGGCAGGCTGCAAGAAATAGACCTTGTCCAAACAGTGCCGCCAGTGCTGCTAAAGTCCGCTACGAGGGAAATCGTACAATCGTGCCGGATTGTCGACGAGGATTGCTTGCCGGTTGGCGGGCGTCGTCCAATCAAGGAACACATCGAGCAAGCGTTTTGCATCCGGCACCGGCCCTTCAGGCCGTGGATGCGGCCAATCCGTTCCCCAGACCAGGTTGTGCGGATTGGCGGCGACGAGAGCATCGTGGAACGGTTGTGCTTCAATATAGTCAGGCGGCTTGGCGCCCAGCCGGTAGGTGCCCGAAAGCTTCGACCACAACCGGCCTTCACCGACACCGCGCAGCAGAGCCTGGAAGCCGGGATGACTGGTGCCGTGATGGTGCTCCATGCGGCCCATATGGTCGACGACCACCGGCACCGGCATATGCGCAAGCGCAGGCAACAGCGCCGGCAAATCGCGCGCGTCGATCCACAGTTGCAGGTGCCAATCGAGATCGGCCATCGCCGGCAGCAACGGCTCGATGTCCTTGAGCGTCACTCCGTTTTGGTAATAGGGCTTGCCGTCGCGGCGGAATTCGTTGGCGCGTAGCCCGCGCACGCCAGCGGCGTGCCATTGTTTGAGTGTATCGTGCGAGAGCTCCGCGCCACCGACCGCCACGCCGCGCAAACGTTTCGGTTCGCGCGTGAGCGCGTCGAGCATCGCCCGGTTGTCGCGGCCATAGGCGGAAGGCTGCACCAGCACGCCGCGGTCGAAGCCGAGCCGGTCGAGCAGCGCGAGATAAATCTCCAGAGGCGCGTCGTCGGGAGTGTAGCTGCGCGGCTCCGCATAGGGAAAGCGCGCGGCCGGGCCAAACACATGACAGTGACAATCGCAGGCACCCTGCGGCAGTGCGCCGCTCATTTCGGCGTGATCCCGGCGAGCTTGGCCGCTTCGCGCATGTTCTCGTAATCGGTGCGGACGAATTTGGCGAAGCCGTCGGGCGTCATCTGCTCCGGTGTGGCGATTTCTGCGCCGAGATCACGCAGCTTGTCGGCTGCGGAACCGCCTGTCAGCCCTCCGGCGATAGCTTTCTGCAATTGCGCGATGATCGCGGCCGGCGTGCCGGCCGGCGCCAGAATCCCGATATAGCTTTGCGCGGTGAAGCCTTTCACACCGCCCTCGATGAAGGTTGCAATATCGGGCGCGAGTTTGGAGCGCTGCGCCGAAGCGATCGCGACGATATGCGCCTTGCCGCCTTTGTGCAGCGGCAATGCAGTGGAGAATTCCGTCATCGCGGCCTGGATGCTGCCGCCCATAAGGTCGGGCATCAGCGCGCCGCCGCTCTTGTAGGGCACATGGGTGATGTTGGCGCCGGTCGCGGCCTTGAAGCGCTCAAGCGTCATGTGGGTGGCGCTGCCGACGCCGCTGGTGGCCATGTTGATCGGTTGCTTCTTCGACAGCGCGATGAGTTCCGGCAGCGCCTTGGCCGCGACGTCGTTGTTGAGGATGATCACGTGCGGCACGTAGCTTGTCAGAGCGATGGCTGCGAAATCCTTCAGCGGATCGTAGCCGAGCTTGGCCTGCACAAAGGGATTGACGGTGAGCGGCCCATTCGAGCCGACGAACAGCGTGTAGCCGTCGGGCGCGGCGCGCGCCACCACTTCCGCGCCGATGCTGCCGCCGGCGCCGCCGCGGTTCTCCACCACCACCGGCTGGCCGACAGCCTTCGAGATCTGGTCGCCGACCAGGCGGCCGACGATGTCGGCATTTCCGCCGGGCGCGAACGGCACGATGAGATGGATCGGCCGCTCCGGATAGGCGGCGAAGGCTGTGCGCGGCAGCAGCGTTGCCGCTGGCGCGAGCGCGGCGGTCCGCAACAGTGTGCGGCGTGAGATCGACATGGTGGTCCTCCCCTTGGTTCTTTGGTGTCCGGCGTTGGCCGCTGGAACATTTTCAAGGAAATCGGAAAATGAAAGGCCGTGAGAATGGTGGCGCGCCCGAGACGATTTCGAACGTCCGACCTTTGCCTTCGGAGGGCAACGCTCTATCCAGCTGAGCTACGGGCGCGCGTAAGTCCTCAATAGACGAAACGCCTCCGAGCGGCAACGGGCCGGAATTTCCCCTGGCTTTGTCGGGATGTGCCAGTGTTGAGCTTTCTGTGGTTAAGCCCGCTGCCGGGCAAGCTCGCCGCTATGCGCCCATGAAAGAATCTCCTAGTGCTCTGGGGATTCGCGCAATTGTGCGCACAAGGAGCATCGTAAAATGGCAGTAGCCACTTCATCCAAGCCGAAAGCCGGCAAGCCGGTCACCACCAAGCACTTGGCGGCCGCGCTCTCGGAACAGCACCAGCTCACCAAGAAGCAGGGCCTGGAAATGATGGAAGATCTGATCGGCATGATCACCAAGCACCTGAAAAAGGGCGAGCGGGTGAAGATCTCCGGCCTCGGCATTCTGCTGGTGCGCAAGCGCGCTGCCCGCATGGGCCGCAATCCGATGACCGGCGAAGCAATCAAGATCAAGGCCAGCAAGAAAGTGGCGTTCCGCGCCGCCAAGGATCTGAAGATGGCGATCTGATCGCCGCCCGTACGACTTTGCAAAACCCCGCCGTTTGCCGGCGGGGTTTTGTTTTCGCGGTTGGCTATCGCTTACCGCTCGCGGGCGGCATCATATTCGTCCGAACAGTACGGCCCGCCCTGAAACCGGTCACCGATCGGGTCGGGGGAAGCTTTGCTTGCGCGGCCATCGCTGACGCCTGGAAATCTTGCGAGCGGCCTTGCGGACGATAGCCGAAACGATGGGCGTTGCTGTTGTCCCACCAGCCCGCTTCGTTGTTCGACGCCCCGTAAAAAACCTCGAAGCGGATATCGGGATGCTCAAGCCCGATGCGAATGAGCTGGGCGAGGTCATCCGGCTTGATCCAGATCGACAGCCGGCGTTTGTCGACCGGCACATCGTTTACATTGCCGATGCGGATGCATGTCACGCGTAGTCCGTGCTTGTCGGCATAGAGTGCACCGAGCGCCTCGCCGAATGCCTTGCTGACCCCGTAGCGGCTGTCGGGACGCAACGTGACGTTCACGCCGATCTTCTGGCTGCGCGGGTAAAAGCCGACTGCGTGATTGGAAGAGGCAAACACCACGCGCTTCACGCCGGCGCGATAAGCTGCCTCGAACAAATTATAGCAGCCGATGATATTGGATTTGTGGATCGTGTCCCACGGACTTTCGACGGAAAACCCGCCAAGGTGCACGATGCCATCGATACCGGCGGTGATTTTCTCGACCTGGCTGTAGTCGGCAAGATCGGCAGCGATGAATTCTTCGTCTGCCGCCAGATCTGCGGGCTTTCGGATATCGCTCAGGCGGATGCGCGGATAGACGCCTTTGAGCAGCTTCCGCAGCCGTGTTCCGACATCGCCGGCTGCGCCGGTGATCAGGATATGCATTTCTTTTTTCTCGGTTATAGTAAGCTCAATACCATAATCATAATCATAGTCCGGGAGGGCCGCCGACATGAAGATCTTCGCAATCTTCCTTGCCACTACGCTCCTGACCGTCGCATATGCGAGCGCGCCGGCCGCAGCGCAACAAAAAACGGTACTTAAGGCATCTGATGTTCATGCCGCCGGTTATCCGACCGTGGTGGCAGTCGAGAACCTCGGTAAAAAGCTGGAAAAAGCCACCAACGGCCGCGTCAGCGTACAAATGTATCCGGCGATGCAGCTCGGCGGCGAGAAGGAAGCGATCGAGCAGGCGCAGGTCGGCGCTATCGCCTTCGCGCGCGTCAGCGTCGGCGCGCTTGGCCCGGTCGTCGATGATCTCAACGTGTTCAATATGCCTTACGTGTTCCGTAACACGGCGCATATGCAGAAGGTGATCGATGGGCCGATCGGCCAGGAATTGCTCGACAAGGTGACCAATAGCGGCAAAGGGCTAGTCGGCCTGTGCTGGATGGATGCCGGTGCGCGCAATTTCTACGACACGAAGAAACCGATCAAAACCATCGCCGATCTCAAGGGTCTCAAGATTCGCGTCATCGGCAATCCGATTTTTGTCGACATGGCCAACGCCATGGGCGGCAACGGAGTCGCCATGGGCTACGACCAGGTCTTCAGCGCGTTGCAGACCGGTGTGGTCGACGGCGCGGAGAACAATCCGCCGAGCTTCGTGTTCGACAACCACTATCAGGTCGCCAAATTCTACACGCTCGATGAGCATCTGATCGTGCCGGAAATGCTCGTGTTCTCGAAGAAGGCCTGGGACGCGATGTCGAAGGAAGATCAGGCGCTGCTGGTGAAATTCTCCAAAGAAGCGCAACAGGAAGAGCGCAAACTTTGGGAAGCTTACGAGCAGCAGGCTATGGCCAAGGCCAAGGCCGCGGGAATCCAGATCATCCAGGTCTCGGATGCCGACAAGAAGGCCTTTCAGGACGCAGTCAAACCGGTGTGGGACAAGTACGGCCCAAAGTACGCGGCGACGATCAAGCGCATCCAGGAGACGAAGTAGAACAGGGCTCCTCGGCGGTCGCTCTTTGAGGCTCGGCGCTGCTCGCGCCGGGCCTCTGACGGCGGCAAGCCGGAATCCGTGAGGATGAACACGATGGCCGCGCACTACCGCAAGGCGATGGACGCGCTCTATTTCGTTTGCGTGCTGATCGCAGGCACTGCTCTGGTGTTGATTTCGGCGGTGATCCCCTGGGGCGTGTACACGCGCTATGTTCTCAACAGCGCTGCGTCATGGCCCGAGCCGGCGGCAGTTCTGCTCTCAATCTGGCTGACCTTTTTCGGCGCTGCGGCCTGCTACCGCCTTGGCGTCCATATGGCTGTCACGGTCGGTGTTGACTTGTTGCCGGAAAAGGGCAAACGCGCCTGCGCCTTGCTCGTCGAAATCCTGATGGTAATAATCGCGGTATTCATGGTGATCTACGGAGTGAGGTTGTGCCAAGCGACATGGGACAACACCATTGCGGATTTTCCGTTTCTGTCAGTCGGCGTGGTCTATTCGCCGATTCCGTTCGGCGGCGCACTGACACTCCTGTTCATCATTGAGCATTTGACGATCGGACGCCCAATCGGCGCCGGTGGCGATCCTCATTTGCCCGTCGAATAAACCGCGATGGATCTTCTCATTTTACTCGGTACTCTGTTTTTTTGTTTTGCTCTCGGTATGCCGATTTCCTACGCGCTTGGCCTCGGCGCGCTCGTCGGCGCGCTCTGGATCGGGATTCCGCCAGAAGCGGTGATGCTGAAAATCTCCGACGGCGTGAGCAAAGTGGCGATGCTTACCATCCCATTCTTTGTACTCGCCGGCGCGATCATGGCGGAAGGTGGCATGGCCCGCCGCCTGGTGCGGTTTGCGAACGTAATTGTGGGGCTCGTGCGCGTCCGTGGCGGTCTTTCTGCGGTGAATATTCTGGCGACGACATTTTTGAGCGGTATCTCCGGTTCATCGGTCGCCGATACCTCGGCGATCGGCTCGGTCATGATCCCGCAAATGGAAAAGGTCGGCTATCCACGCGCCTTCGCCACCAACGTCACGATAAGCGCGTCGGTGCAGGCGATCATGGTTCCGCCCAGCCACAACGCGGTGATCTACTCGCTGGCGACCGGCGGCACCATCTCGATCATCAGCCTGTTCATGGCCGGAGTGGTGCCGGGATTGATGCTGGGCGTCGCGCTGGTCGCGTTGTGCGTCTTCATCGCCTACCGCGACGGCCACCCGAAAGGTGATGCGGTGCCACTGCGCGAAGCGATCAAGATCAGCATCGATGCGAGCTGGGGCCTGATCACTATCGTCATCATCATCGGCGGCATCCTCCTCGGCATCTTCACTGCGATCGAAGCCGGCGCGATGGCCTGCATCTGGGCGTTCTTCGTCACGATGTTCGTTTATCGCGACTACCAGTGGCGCGACCTGCCGGGGCTGGTGCACCGGACGCTCAAGACGGTAGCGATGGTCATGACCCTGATCGCGATGGCGTCATCCTTCGGCTATGTGATGGCGCTGATGCAGATGCCCGCGCATATCACGGCGTTTTTTCTCACTTTATCCGACAACAAATACGTCATCCTTATGCTCATCAATATCATGCTGCTGGTGCTCGGCTGCCTCATGGACATGGCGCCGCTGATCCTGATCTGCACGCCGATCCTGTTACCGGTGGTGATGAAGCTCGGTGTCGATCCGGTTCATTTTGGCATGATCATGCTGCTCAATCTCGGCATCGGCCTGCTAACCCCGCCGGTCGGTTCGACACTGTTCGTCGGCTGTGCCGTCGGCAAGGTGAAGCTGGAGGAGGTCATGCGCGGCATCTGGCCGTTTTACGGCGTTCTGTTCGTGGTGCTGATGTTGGTCACCTACGTGCCGGCGTTGTCACTGTGGCTGCCGGCCCTGGTCGTGGCGCATTGATTGGGGCGTTGACTTGTCGCTAAAGAACGTATTTCGAGCTCCGTTCTGGTCGACGATTGCGTCATCCAGAGACGTGTTGGAGTTGGCTAGCCGGTCGCGCCAGGGTCTATAACGGCGCAAGAAATTCCGAGGAGGCTTCATGTCGCAAACGGCCGAGAAACGCGGTGGCACGCCCGTGATGCTCAAGGACGCGGCCTTCGTCTGGGAAGATCCGCTCGATCTCGAAGGTGAGCTCACAGAAGACGAGCGCATGGTGTGCAATACCGCGCGCGGTTTCGCACAGGACTATCTGATGCCGCGCGTCACCGAAGCGTTCCGCGACGAGAAATACGATCCCGGTATGCTGCCCGAGATGGGCAAGCTCGGCCTGCTCGGGCCGACCATTCCGGAAGAATACGGCGGTGCGGGTCTCGGCTACGTTTCTTATGGCTTGATTGCACGCGAACTCGAACGCGTGGATTCCGGTTACCGATCGTCGATGTCGGTGCAGTCATCGCTGGTGATGTATCCGATCTATGCCTACGGCACCGAGGCGCAGCGCCGCAAATATCTGCCCAAGCTTGCGACCGGCGAGAGCATCGGCTGTTTCGGCCTGACCGAACCCGACCACGGCTCCGATCCCGGCTCGATGGTCACGCGCGCGGAGAAAGTCCCCGGCGGCTACCGGCTCAACGGCGCCAAGACCTGGATCTCCAATGCCCCGGTCGCCCATGTCGCTGTGGTATGGGCGAAGCTCGATAATGTCATTCGCGGCTTTCTGGTGGAGCGTGGCACCAAAGGTTTTTCGACGCCGAAGATCGAAGGCAAACTGTCGCTGCGCGCCTCGATCACGGGCGAAGTCGTGCTGGAAGATTGCGTTGTGCCGGAAGAAAACCTGCTGCCGAACGTCAAAGGCCTTGCCGGTCCATTCGGCTGCCTCAACAACGCACGCTACGGCATCGCCTGGGGCGCCATGGGCGCTGCTGAATTCTGCTGGCACCGTGCCCGTCAATACGTGCTCGACCGAAAACAGTTTGGCCGTCCGCTCGCCGCCAATCAGCTGGTGCAGAAGAAGCTTGCCGACATGCAGACCGAGATCGCGCTCGGCCTGCAAGGCGCGTTGCGGCTCGGGCGTATGCTGGAAGCTGGCAAGGCCGCGCCCCCGTCGATCTCGCTGATGAAGCGCAACAATTGCGGCAAGGCACTCGACATTGCGCGGCTCGCGCGCGACATGCACGGCGGCAACGGCATTTCCGAGGAATATCACGTGATGCGGGTACTCTCGAATCTCGAGACGGTGAATACCTACGAGGGCACGCACGACATTCATGCGTTGATCCTCGGTCGCGCGCAGACCGGCATCCAGGCGTTCTTTTGATCTCACGCCGTTCAACTTCACCCCGTCATCCTGAGGTGCCCGCCGAAGGCGGGCCTCGAAGGATGAACGGCCCGGGCCGTCGCCCTTCGAGGCTCGCGCTGCGCGCGAGCGCCTCAGGGTGACGGATCGAGGCTAACGTCTCACCATCAACTTATTGCTCGCATGGACTTGATGACCACTGCTTTTCTCGCTGGCACTGGCGTCATTGCCGGGATCATCGCGGCCATGGTTGGCGGCGCAGCGGTTGTGATCTATCCGGCGCTAATTGCGACGGGCGTATCGCCGCAGCTTGCGGCCGTGTGCAACCTCGCGTCCGTCATGCCGGCGACCATGCTGGCGGCGCTGGCTGACCGGTCGCAATTGCCGCCATTCGATCGCGCGTTCATCGGCTTGATCGTTGCTTCGATTGTCGGCGCGGGCCTCGGCGCCACGCTGCTGGTGCTCACGCCGGAGCGGATGTTCGCGCAGATCGTGCCGCTGCTGCTTGGCTTTGCGACGCTGCTGTTCGCCTATTCCGAACGGATCAGCGCGTGGCTGCGTGCGCGTGCCGAGGGTCGCGGCCATGCGATCGCGTTCAACTTCGCCAGCCTGAAGGTGGTGCTGCCGGTTTCGTTCTACGGCGGATATTTCGGCGCCGGTGTCGGGATCCTGATGCTCGGCGTGTTCTCGCTCGCAACCGGAGGCGACTATCGTGCCGCCAATGTCGCGAAGAACTTTGTCTCCAGCCTCAACGGTTTCGCCGCGACTTTGGTGTTCGCGACGCAAGGCGCGGTGCTTTGGCCGCAAACGGTGGCACTCGCCGCAGGCACAATTGTTGGCGGATTGATCGGCGCCTACGTGGCGCGCGTGATTCCGCGCAATGTCATCCGTGTCTTGATCGTCGCCATCGGTGTGGTGCTGACGATCGCTCTTGCGCGGCGCTACTGGTTCTAGCGCGCACGATCCCGATTTGTTGTGCGCAGACGCTAAAGCGCGATGGTATTGACGCTGTGCGCCAGGGCAGCAACACGCGCGGTCATCGCGCTGTTCGGATCGTTGAGCGGGTCAACGACGGTGAAATGATTGGCGCCGGCGATTTCCTCGTAGCGCGTGCGCGCCATGCCTTGGCGCCAGGCTTCGGCAATCGTCTTGCTCTGCCGCAGGAATTCGCTCGATTCCAGCGCGCCGACGACGGCGTCGAGCGAACGCCCGACCGGTACGCGCCAATGAAGCGGCGATACCCGCCTCGCTTCTGTTTCGTCGAGCCGCAAATCCTGATTTTGAGATACATGCACAAGCGGCAGAAGATCGAACACGCCGGAGATCGCGTAGGCTGCGGGCACCAGATCGGCGGGCGCATCGGAGGCAAAAGCTTTCCAGTCCTGCGCGACCATGCAGGCCGCAAGATGGCCGCCGGCCGAATGGCCATAGACGAAAATGCGCTGCCGCCGCTTGCGCCACAGCATCAGGCAGGCGGTTCGTATCTCCACGATGATGTCGGCGATCGAGACGTTGGGGCAGAGATCGTAACCCGCAACGGCAACCGAGATGCCACGCGCATTCGGGCCCACTGCCACCTGGGAAAACATCGAAGGTTCGAGCGAACGCCACCAGCCGCCATGAATGAACATGGCGAGCGGCGCCTTGTCGTCGTCCTTGGCCGGGAACAGGTCGACCGTCTGACGCATCGACGGACCATAGGGAATTGCGAACTTGGCATTGTGCGCTGCCGCGCGATACGCCGCCCCTTCGCGCTGCCAGCGTGCGAAAATCTCCGGATGTTCGGGCACACGGGCGCGGTTGTCGTATTCAACTTCGTAATCGATGGACATGATAACTCTCTGGCGGGTTTGAAAATGACCCGGCTTTGCGCCGGGCCGAAACAACGTTATCTCTTAGCCATGAAAATCGGCGGCACGCAAACAGGAATGGTGCGGAAAGCAATGCCCGGTGGCGCCGAAGTCCGGTCAAAATCCCTTTGTAAGGTTGGCTGATGGCCTTCATATCGCCTGCGCTCGAATTGCCTGTCGACGGCCGCCAGTCGGAGACCGCGTTGGCCATCGCGCGTGGCACCGCGCGGCTGTTACATGCACACGGGCGGTGCGTGGTGAGCGAATTGCCGTTGCCGTCGGGCCGCCGCGCCGACCTCGTCGCACTCGATTCGAGCGGCGAACTCTGGATTGTGGAGATCAAGTCTTCGATTGCGGATTTCCGCGCCGACCAGAAATGGCAGGACTACCGCGCCCACTGCGATCGGCTGTTCTTCGCCACCACGGTCGAGGTGCCGTGCGAGATTTTCCCGCCCGATACCGGGCTGATCGTGGCTGACGCGTTTGGCGCCGAATTCAGGTGCGAGGCGCCGGAGCACAAATTGCCTGCCGCTACGCGCAAATCGATGATGTTATTGTTCGCCCGTTCTGCCGCGATGCGGCTGCAGTCGCTTGCCGACCCGACCGGACCTTACGGGGATGTTGGGTAAAATTCAGCGCGGCGCGCGTTTCGCCAGGATTTGCTGCAGGGTCCGGCGATGCATGTTAAGCCGGCGCGCGGTTTCCGATACATTGCGGCCGCACAGCTCGTAGATGCGCTGGATGTGCTCCCAGCGCACGCGGTCAGCCGACATCGGATTTTCCGGAGGTTCGATCTTGGTATTGTCCTGCGCGAGCAGTGCCGCGACGACGTCATCGGCGTCGACAGGCTTGGCCAAGTAATCGACTGCGCCGAGTTTTACCGCGTTCACCGCGGTAGCAATATTGCCATAACCTGTGAGGATGATGCCACGCGCGTCGGGCCGCCGGCGTTTGAGTGCGGAAATCACGTCGAGGCCGTTGCCGTCGCCAAGCCGCATGTCGACAACGGCAAAGGCGGGTGCCGCTTTTTCAACTTGCAGCAAGCCGTCGGCGACCGACTCAGCGGTGGTAACGGTAAAGCCGCGCTGCTCCAGCGCCTTGGCAAGCCGCTGCAGGAACGAATGATCGTCTTCGACGATCAGGATGGATCGTTCGGCGGGAATTTTCTCTTTCGCCGCCGGCTTGGCGGTTTCACTGGTCACGGCGTCCACGTTTTCACCTGCGCGGCGAGCCATAACGCATGATACCGCGCCCGGCCCATCAACCACATGCAACAAATAGTGATTACGCGCGTCGGGCTCAAGCCGCCGCGAAGGTTAATGATTGTTCGAAATCGCTGCGGCTCCAGTGCAGCCTGACGACTGCGCCACGTTCGGGCGCCGCCCGGTTCTCGAACGAAAGTTCAGCGCCAGAGCGCTCCAGCAGGGTTTTGGCGATAAAAAAGCCAAGCCCCAGGCCGGCTGGTTCTTCACCGGGGTCGTGAGGGAGGTGCCGGCGGCTGGTCACATAGGGTTCGCCGATGCGGCCCAGTATTTCCGGTGCAAAGCCGGGGCCGTCGTCGCTGATGGTGACGTCGACGCCTTGTTCGCTCCAATGCGCATCCACCGTGACCCGGTCGCGTGCGAAATCAACAGCATTTTCAAGCAGATTTCCAAGGCCATAGAGAATGGCCGGGTTGCGCGCGCCGACCGGTTCGGCGCTGCGGTCGGTCGGCGCATTCACCTCGATGGCGACGCCGAAATTGCGATGCGGGGCCACAACTTCCTCGATCAACGCGGTCAGCGGCATGCGGTCAAAGGGCTCCCCGCCAGACGACAATTCCGTCAATTTCGCCAATATATCGCGGCACCGCGTGGATTGTTCGCGCAATAGCCGGACGTCGTCGCCATGCGGTGCATTGGGAGCAATCGCGCGCTCGAGTTCTTTGGCGATCACCGAGATTGTAGAGAGCGGCGTGCCGAGTTCGTGTGCGGCGGCGGCCGCAAGTCCATCGAGCTGGGAAAGATGTTGCTCGCGCGCCAGCACGAGTTCAGTGGCGGCAAGCGCGTCGGATAATTGGCGCGATTCCTCGGTGATCTGCCATGCGTAGACGCCGATGAACCCAATCGCGAGCAAAATGCAAAGCCAGACGCCCATCATATAGATCGGCGGCAATTGCAAAGGGTCGTCGCTGTCCCACGGCAGTGGATAATGCACGAACACAAGTACCGTGGCGCAAGCGACTGCAAACGCTCCAAGGGTGAGCGTAAAGCGCGGCGGCAGCGCGGTTGCTGACAGCAGCACCGGGCCCAGGAACATGAAGGCGAAAGGATTTTGCAGCCCGCCAGTCAGGAACAGGAGCACCGCCAGTTCTCCGATATCGAAAGCCAGCAGCCAGGCCGCACGATCGGGCTCGAGCCGCTGCGTCTTATGGAAACGCAGCCGCAATGCCACATTGAGCCAGGCCGCCAGTGCGATCACCGCAAGGCAAGCATAGATCGGTAGTTCGAAATCGAGCCCGTAATATACGGCGAGCACCGCGGTGGTCTGGCCGATGATCGCAAGCCAGCGCAGGCGCACCAGGGTGTCGAGCCGCACATTGCGGCGCGGGTGGTGCTGGGCGAAACTGGGCGCGGTCATGCGCTCAGCCTAACGCCATGCGGCGCGCGTGCAAAATGCCCCTGTGTCGCGGGGCTTGCGCTTCTTGCGGCGGGGCGTCACATCTCTCGCCGCATGGACGCGCAAAGCACCCCCGCCATCGCCGTCGACAATCTGGTCAAGCGCTACAAGGGCGTGGCGGCGGTCGATGGCATTTCGTTCCGGCTGGCCCCCGGCTCGGTTACCGGCCTGCTCGGCGGCAATGGCGCCGGCAAGACCACGACTATTGCCATGATCATGGGCCTGGTCACGCCCACCTCCGGCACCGTCACCGTACTGGGCGCCGACATGCCAAGAGAGCGTTACCGGGTGCTGCACCGGATGAATTTCGAGAGCCCATATGTCGACATGCCGATGCGGCTCACGGTGCGGCAGAATCTTTCTGTGTTCGCGCAACTCTATGCGGTGCCCGACATTGATGGGCGCATCGCCAGTCTCGCCGCCGACCTCGACCTGACCGAATTTATCGACCGGCCGACGGGCAAGCTTTCGGCCGGACAAAAGACACGGGTCTCGCTCGCCAAATCGCTGCTCAACAAGCCGGAAGTCCTTTTGCTCGATGAGCCGACCGCATCACTTGATCCTGACACTGCCGATTGGGTCCGCTCGCGGCTCGAGCGCTATCGCGCGGAGCAGGGCGCAACCGTGCTGCTCGCGTCTCACAATATGGGCGAAGTCGAGCGTCTATGCGAGCGCGTCATTATTATGAAAAAGGGACGCATCGAGGACGATGATACACCCGGCCATCTGCTCTCGCGCTATGGCCGCGAAACACTTGAAGAAGTGTTCCTTGATGTGGCGCGTGGGCGTCGGCAAAGCGAGGCCGCGCAATGATCGGTGCTGACACCGGCATGAATTTTTCGTTCAACCGGGTGGCCGCCATGGTGCGCCGCTACTGGTATCTGTTGCGCTCGTCGTGGCCGCGTATTCTTGATCTGATCTATTGGCCGACGGTGCAAATGCTGATGTGGGGCTTTTTGCAGCTCTACATTTCGCAGAATGCGGGATTTTTTGCCCGCGCTGGCGGCGTGTTCATCGGCTCGGTGCTGCTATGGGATATTCTGTTCCGCGGGCAGCTCGGCTTTTCAATTTCATTTCTGGAAGAAATGTACGCGCGCAACCTCGGCAACATCATGATGTCGCCGCTGCGGCCGGCCGAGTTCCTGCTCTCGTTGATGATCATGAGCATCGTACGTCTGTCGATCGGAATGATCCCGGTGTCGCTGCTTGCCATCGCGTTCTTCGGATTCAACTTGTGGGCGCTCGGATTGGCGCTTGCGGCCTTTTTCGTCAATCTCATTCTGACGAGCTGGTCGGTCGGCATTTTCGTCGCCGGCCTGCTGCTGCGGAATGGTCTGGGCGCAGAAAGCATGGCCTGGACCATCATGTTTCTGTTTCTGCCGCTCACTTGCGTCTATTACCCGGTCGCTGTGTTGCCGGGTTGGCTCCAGTATTTCGCGTGGGCCTTGCCGCCGACCTACGTATTCGAAGGTATGCGCGCATTGGTGATCGACCATGTGTTTCGGGCCGATCTGATGGCGGAAGCATTCGCGTTCAATGTTGTACTTTTCGCGGTTGCATCATTGGCTTTCCTCAAGCTTTTGCACAGTGCGCGGGTCCAAGGCTCGCTCTTGCAAACCGGGGAATAACTGAAAAGCCCTTTGATTATCATGGCTTAACCGCGCCGGCTGCGTTGTAAACCGGACACGAACAACTTATCTCTATGTTGACGCTATGACAGAAAAACGACAGTCTCCCGCACTGCAGCGAGGGCCGGGGTCTGATTCCATGGCGATAGGTGAATTCGGCGGAGCAGCGACGCTCTCCGGCGATGGTGGGTCGTTGTTGGCGACGCCAATGTACTGGTTCTATGAACTGGGGCACGCGGCGCTCAATCCATCGCGCGCCTTTGCCGACGCCACGCGCCTGTTCTTCAAGAATCCGGCCAATCCGCTCGCGCACACCGCCTACGGTAAGTCAGTTGCCGCGACGATGGAATTGTTCGAACGCTCGACGCGTCGCTATCACCGTCCGGAATGGGGAATCGGCTCAACCACTGTTGGCGCGGAGAAGATTCCGGTGAACATCAAAAGTGTATGGCACCGCCCGTTCTGCCGGTTACTCCATTTCGAACGCACCTTTCCGCGGCCGCCGCGACGCCCCCAACCGAAATTGTTGATCGTGGCGCCAATGTCGGGTCACTACCCGACTCTGTTGCGCGGGACTGTGGAGACATTCCTGCCCAATCACGATGTGTTCATTACCGAATGGATCGACGCGCGCATGGTGCCGCATGCGGAAGGGCGCTTCGATCTCGACACTTACATCGATTACATCGTCTCGATGCTGCACGCGTTCGAAGGCGACGTCCATGTTATTGCTGTGTGTCAGCCCTCGGTCCCGGTGATGGCTGCCGTTGCGTTGATGGAAGCCGATAACGATCCCGATGTGCCGCGTTCCATGGTGCTGATGGGCGGACCGATCGACACGCGTATCAATCCCAATGAAGTCAACAAGCTTGCAGAACGGCGTGGTCTCAACTGGTTCCGCAACCATGTCATCACCAAAGTCCCATTCCCCCATCCCGGGGTAATGCGCGATGTCTATCCGGGTTTCCTGCAGCTTCATGGCTTCATGAGCATGAATCTCGATCGTCATATCGAGGCGCACCACAATTTGTTTTTGCATCTGGTCAAGGGCGATGGCGATTCGGCGCAGAAGCACCGCGAGTTCTATGATGAATATCTCGCAGTCATGGATCTTGCCGCCGAGTTCTATCTGCAAACGGTCGATACCGTATTCATCCGCCACGCGTTGCCGAAGGGACAGATGACCCATCGCGGTCGCCCCATCAACGCGGCAGCGATCAAGCGCGTTGCGCTAATGACGGTGGAAGGTGAGAATGACGATATTTCGAGTGTCGGCCAGACCGAGGCCGCGCATGCGCTGTGTGTGAACATTCCGGCCGAACACAAGGTGCACTACGTACAGCCTGCGGTCGGGCATTATGGCGTGTTCAACGGGTCGCGGTTCCGTGCCGAGATCGCTCCGCGCATTGCCGATTTCGTACTGTCGCGCAATGGCAGTCGCGCAGCGCGCCCTTCTTTGAAGGTTGTAGCCCAGCGGTGATCTCGCGTTCGTGCAAGCGTTTGTGGCAGACTGCCGGCGCGCTCTGATTCTGGGTCGACGATGTCCATACCGTTGCGCGCCTTGCTCTTTCGCCGCATCAGCGAGCCAGCGGCCATCACGGTCGATTTCGACGGTGAGGTGTATCTCGTGCGCGTGCGCCGTCATCGGCAGGCGCGCCGTTATACTCTGCGCATTCAAGCTGCGAACCGCGAAGTCGTGCTCACCATGCCGCCGCGCGGCAGCATGAAGCAGGCGAAGGAATTTGCGCAGAAACACGGTGCTTGGATAGCGGCCCGGCTGAGCCGTCTGCCAGAAGTTGCGCCTTTCGCGCATGGCAGCGTGCTGCCTTTGCGCGGGCTCGACCACCGCATCGACCACCGGCGCGGTGCGCGCGGCACGGTGTGGATCGAGACACAGGCGAGTGAACATTTGCTTTGTGTCGCCGGTGAAGCACCCCATCTGCCACGGCGCGTGCATGACTATCTCAAGCGCGAGGCTCGGCGCGATCTTGAAACGGCGAGCCGGGTGGCGGCGCAAATGCTCGGGGTTGAGATTAAACGCGTGTCAGTGCGTGACCAGTCGAGCCGTTGGGGCTCATGCTCTTCCAGCGGAGTGGTTTCCTATTCCTGGCGGCTGATCCTGGCGCCACCCTTCGTGCTCGACTATCTCGCCGCGCACGAGGTCGCTCACCTGATAGAGATGAATCACTCGCGCCGGTTCTGGCGGTTGGTCGAACGAATCTGCCCTGATATGGGCCGCGCCAAGGCCTGGCTCGACGCGCACGGCGCCGATCTGCATCGATATGGTCTCGATGCACTTTCCTAAATAATGATGTCTGCGGAAGCATCGATCCATGTTGCGCCCCGGTACTTTCGCGCTTACGGCTTTACTCGCGGCATTGACCGCGATTGGTCCGCTCACGACCGACATGTATCTGCCGTCCCTTCCGGATATAGCGCGCCAGCTCAATGCCTCGACGGCGCAGGTGCAGTTCACTATTTCCGCCTATCTGATCGGCTTCGCGATCGGCCAAATATTTTATGGTCCGGTGTCCGACCGGCATGGCCGCAAGCCGGTTCTGATTGCCGCGATTACGCTTTATTGTGTGGCGAGCTTGGCGTGTGCGCTCTCCACATCCATCGAGATGCTGATTGCCGCGCGCGCCGTCCAGGCTCTTGGTGGCTGCGGCGGTATTGTGCTCACCCGCGCGATTGTGCGCGATCTTTATTCCGGCGCGCGAGCGGGCCGCGAATTGTCACTTATCGGTTCGGTTATGGCGCTGGCGCCGGTGCTAGCGCCGATCGCAGGTGGCGTTGTGCAGACCGGTTTCGGCTGGCGGGTCGTGTTCCTCACGCTCGTCGCCGCTGGACTCATTGGTGTCGGGACCGTCTGGCTGCTGCTGCCGGAAACGCTGAACGCGCGCGCGGCCGAACCGGTCTCGATTTTCTCGATGGCCCGCTCCTATCGGGTGGTCGCGCGGCATCCAGCCTATCTCGCCTATCTCGCTATTACGTCGGCAAGCTATGCTGGTCTGTTCGCATGGATTTCGGGCTCGGCGTTCGTACTGCAAAATCTATACGGACTCACGCCGTTTGATTTTGGCGTTGCCTTCGCGCTCGGCTCGATCGGTTACATGACCGGCTCGGCACTGGCGGCACGCATCGTCGTCAGACTTGGGCTCGACGGCGTGCTTGGGATCGGCGGTTGCGCCTGCGCCATTGGCGGGCTCGGGATGGTGGCGGCGGTCGCATTTGGACTGACGTCGTCACTATCACTCGTTTTTCCGGTCGCGATTTATCTTGCCGGACTCGGCATGGTGCTGCCGCAAGGGATCGCTGGGGCGATGACGCCATTTCCCGATCGTGCGGGCGCGGCGTCTTCCCTGTTCGGTTTCGTGCAGCAGAGCGCGGCGGCGCTGTGTGGCGCTGTAGTGGGCTGGCTCCTCGGACAGAGCGCCTGGCCGCTTGCCGCAGGCGTAGCGGCGATGGGTTGTGCGGCTCTGGGGCTTTGGCTGGCGACGCGCGGCATTCGCCGCAGCGCTGCAAAGCATTAAATTCAGCGTCGGCCGAACAGATTGTTGAGCAGCCAGCCGTCAAGGCCGCCGCTGCCGGTGGTCGATGTATTGTTGGACGCGACCGGCTGCACGGGAGCGGGCGGAATCGGTGGAGATCCGCTGCGGAACAATCCGGAGAACAAGCCGCCGCCCGAAGCGCCTGGAAGGCTTGCAACCGGCACCCCCTGGTGCGCGCCGCGCATGAAGCGACTCCAGATCTCCACTGGCAGGCTGCCGCCAGTGACGTGCTTGGTCGGCGTGCCATCGTCATTCCCCAGCCAGACGCCAGTGACGAGGTGCGCGGTGTAACCTAGGAACCAGGCATCGCGGAAATCTTGCGATGTGCCGGTTTTCCCGGCTGCCGGCCATCCGGGCAATGTTGCCTTGTGCGCGGTGCCGATGGTCAATGTTTCAGCCATCATCGTATTCATCATTGTGACGTAGCGCGCGTCGATGATGCGGCCGAGTTGCTGCGAACTGCGCGTATAAAGCACCTTGCCGTTGGAGGCGGTGATCTTCTCGATTACGTGCGGCATGACGGCATAACCGCCATTGGCAAATGGTGCGTAGGCGCCGACGAGCTCCAGCATCGAGACTTCCGAAGTGCCGAGTGCGATCGAGGCATTGGGTTCCAGTTTCGAGGCAATTCCAAGCCGGTAAGCAGTTCGCACAACCGCCATTGGCGTGACTTCGAGCGTCAGGCGGACCGACACAGTATTAAGTGACAACGCGAGCGCCCTGCTCAGTGTCACCGGGCCGAAGTATTCATGGCCGTAGTTCTCGGGCTGCCAGCCTTTGACGTTGATCGGCTTGTCCTCGCGCACGGTGTCGGGAGTAAGACCGTGCTCGAGGGCAGCGAGATAAACGAATGGCTTGAACGCGGAGCCAGGCTGGCGCTTGGCGGCGACCGCACGGTTGAATTGGCTTTCGGCGTAATTGCGGCCGCCGACCAGGGCGCGCACCGCGCCATCCGGCGTCATCGCGACCATTGCACCTTGTGCAACGCCGTTCTTTTCACCCTTTTGTGTAAGCTCGTCCTCAAGCGATTTTTCCGCGGTTACCTGCAGGCCCACGTCAATCGTGGTGTGCACCACAATGTCTTCGTCCACATGGCCGAGTGCGTCGTTGAGTGCGTCCATGACCCAATCGGCCACATAGTTCACGGAGCCATTGCCGGTCTGCGCTACAATGCGCGGCGGATGCGACAGCGCGACGCGCTCAGTGGGGCCGCTAATGAATTTGAGGTCGGCCATGGCAGCGAGCACGACCTGGGCACGCTTTTCGGCGCCGTCGAAATTACGGGTGGGCGCGAGCCGCGACGGTGATTTTACCAGGCCCGCGAGCAGCGCAGCTTCGGCCAATGTGATGTGCTTTGCAGATTTGCCGAAATAGCGCTGCGAAGCCTGCTCGATCCCATAGGCACCGGAGCCGAAATAGACCCGGTTGAGATACATTTCGAGAATTTGCGTCTTGGAAAATTTGCGCTCCAACCATAGTGCCAGGAGGACTTCCTGCAGCTTGCGCGTGATTGTGCGTTCTTGAGTCAGAAAAAAATTCTTGGCGAGTTGCTGCGTGATTGTCGAGCCGCCTTGGGCTACGCCGCGATGTAAAATGTTCGCAATGGCGGCGCGTCCGATACCGAAGGGATCGACACCGTAATGATCGTAGAAACGTCGATCCTCGATGGCGACGAAGGCCTTCGGCGCATAGGTCGGCATTTCCTTCAAGGGCACTGGCGCACCGGCGAGATCGCCGCGGCGGGCGACTGCGCGCCCCTGCGCATCCACGATCTGGATCGAGGGCGGCCGCTTCGGAATTTCCAGTGACTGGATCGGCGGCAGATGCGCGCCGACCCAGGCCACAACGCCGGCGCCGCCAATCGCGACCCAGAGGCTGACAACCAAGCCCCAGTATGCGATCCGGCCGATGAGTGCGCGCTTGCTGCGCGCGGGGTGCGTCTTGCGCGCACGCCGCCTACGGCGTCGTGCGGGCGGCTTGCTATTCGCGGCGGGCTTGTCTGCGGCGGGCGCGGGCCGGTCGTCGGCGGAAACGCGCAACTCCGGGCTTTTGTCGAATGACGGCTCCCGGCGCGCGCCCGCTTTTCCCCGTTTTGACGCCATTACGCGACCCGTTTCGTGCCGGTAGCTACAAAGCACCGGCCCCCACGCGCACGCTAAGCGGGTCGATTTAAGGGGCCGTTAAGCAGTGCTTTGGCCTGCGGTCTTGCGGTCATGATCTTGATCAGTGTGCGGACGACGGCAATTTGCTATGTGATTTCACGCCCTTACTGGTGGATTTAGCAAATGAATGCCGATAGCCATTCGCGCCCGCAACTCAAGATCAGGCGGGTCAATCTCGATACGGGCCGCGAAAACGTGGTGGTGATGTCACGTCGCTCAAAGGCGTTGCGTCCGGAAGTCTTTCGCGGCTTTAGCCGCGTCGAATTGCGCTGCAATTCCAAAGTGCTGCTCGCCACTTTATTGATCACTGATGATGGCATCGTCGGCGTCGACGAGATCGGGCTCGCCGAGCCGGCGTTCCGCCGCTTCGCCGAACCAGCCGGCGGCCTGGTCACCGTTACGCCCGCCACTCCGCCCGACAGCCTCGATGCGGTGCGCGCCAAGATTCACGGCCACGCCCTCAGCGCCGACGAGATCACGGCAATCGTCGACGACATCAGCCACTATCGTTATTCCGACATGGAAATCGCGGCGTTCCTGATCAGCTCCGCGAGCTTCATGACCAGCGGCGAATTGCTCGCTCTGTCGCGCGCAATGGCGCAGGCTGGAACGCAGCTCAAATGGAACCGGCCGATCATCGTCGACAAGCACTGCATCGGCGGCATTCCCGGCAATCGCACGTCCATGGTCGTCGTGCCGATTGTCGCGGCGCATGGGCTGACGATCCCGAAGACATCCTCACGCGCTATCACCTCACCAGCCGGCACTGCCGACACCATGGAAGTACTCGCGCGCGTTGATCTCGGCGTCGACGAGATGAAAGAAGTGGTGAATGCCTGTCATGGCTGCCTGGTCTGGGGCGGTCACGTCAATTTGTCCCCGGCCGACGATATTCTCATTTCGGTTGAGCGGCCGCTGAGCGTCGATACCCGCGAGCAGATGGTCGCCTCGATCATGTCGAAAAAGATTGCAGCCGGCGCGACTCACTTGCTGATCGATCTTCCGGTCGGTCCTGCTGCGAAGCTCACGACTGCGATGGAGGCGATGCGGTTGCGCAAACTCTTCGAGTTCGTCGGTGATCATTTCGGCATCGCGGTGGAAGTGATTACCACTGACGGTCGTCAACCGATTGGCAACGGGATCGGTCCGGTTCTGGAAGCACATGATGTCATGGCGGTGCTTTCGAACGCGCCCGAAGCGCCTGTCGACCTGCGCGAGAAATCGTTGCGGTTGGCCGCGCACCTGCTCGAATACGATCCCGAGCTGCGTGGCGGTACAGGCTATACGCGCGCGCGCGAGTTGCTCGACAGCGGTGCGGCACTCAAGCAGATGCACAAGATCATCGATGCGCAGGGACCGTCCGGTTGCCGCACCGATGTCGGCAATCTGACTGCCGATGTGCCGTCACCGCACGATGGTGTTGTCCAGGCTATTGACTGCCTCCGCCTCAATCGGCTTGCTCGCAGTGCCGGCGCCCCGATCGATAAAGGCGCTGGCATCAGGGTGTTCAAGAAGATCGGTGACCGGGTCGAGAAGGGCGAGCCGCTCTACCGTATTCATGCTTACGACACATCAGAATTTGATCTGGCAGTCGCTGCCAGTAAGGTCGATGCCGGCTATGTCGTCGGCTCGCGATCGAATGGCGGCGGGGCTAAGCCTTGAGCGACTCCGTCATCCAGTCGCTACCGTCAGCGGCCGAAAATGCGTCGCGGCTCGCGTCGCGGCTCGGTCTCTCTACGCACACGATCGAACTGCACCGGTTTCCGGATGGCGAATTGCGCGTGACCGTGGGGCCTGCCGCGCAAACCACGATCATCTATGCATCACTCGATCAGCCCAATGAAAAGTTACTGGCGATTCTGTTTGCTGCGGAGGCGCTGCGGCGCGAGGGCGCGCGCCGGCTGGTGCTCGTTGCGCCGTATCTTTGCTACATGCGGCAGGACGCGGCTTTTCAGAAAGGCGAGGCGATCAGCCAAAAGGTCATCGGTCCGCTCCTTGCGCGCAGTTTCGAGCGCATCGTCACAGTCGACGCACATCTGCACCGCACCAAAAACATCAATGATGTTTTTCCGGGCAGCGAGGCTGAAGACCTTTCCGCGACGCCGGCCATCGCGGAATTCCTGGGCACGAGCGGGTTTGATCCGAAAACAGTGGTGGTAGGGCCCGACGAGGAATCGCTGCCTTGGGTCAGCGACCTCGCTGGCCGGCTTGGCCTGAAGTACGCGGTGGCCCGCAAGAGACGGCGCAGCGACCGTTCGGTCGAGATCGCATTCCCCGATCCGGCTTTGTTCAGGCAACGGCCGACGCTACTCGTCGATGATATTGTATCTTCAGGCGGCACCTTGATCGCCTGCGCCAGGGCGCTCGCCGCGGCTGGTGCGACCACCATCGACGCGGTCATCACTCATGCGCTGTTTACGCCGGAGCTGACGAGTGAATTCCTGCGCGCCGGCATCCGCTCGGTGCGTTCGACCGACAGCGTACCGCATCCAACCAATGCAATCGCGCTCGATGCTGTCTTGGCCGACGCTTTGCGCAAGGAGGTCGGGGGATGAGCGTTACGTTGCGCTTTTGCGGCGCGGCCCGGACAGTGACCGGCTCGTGCCATCTTTTCGAGACGCGCGCCGGGCGCCTGTTGGTCGATTGTGGGCTATTTCAGGGGTCGAAGACGCTAAAAGCGCTGAACTACAGCGCCTTCCCCTTTCGTCCGGCTGATATCTCGAACGTGCTGCTGACCCATGCGCATATCGATCATAGCGGCCTGTTGCCGAAGCTCGCGCGCGAAGGTTTCCGGGGGCGCATTCTGGCGACGCGAGGCACCATCGATCTTTGTTCGTACATGCTGCCCGACGCCGGAAGCATTCAGGAAACGGAAGTCGTGACTTTGAACCGGCGCAATGCGGCGCGCGGGCGTGCAGAAGTAAGTCCGATTTACACGCAAGCCGATGCTGTCGCCGCGCTCGATGCTTTCCATGCGGTCAACTACGAAAGTTGGGTGCAGGTCATGCCGGGCGTGCGGGCCCGTTACTGGAATGCCGGGCACCTGCTCGGCTCGGCATCGATCGAACTTGAATTCGCCGGCGAGGGCGCATCCGGTCATCCTCTGCGGGTGCTGGCCTCGGGCGATATTGGCCCGGACGCAAAGTTGCTCGAACCCGACCCGGAGGCGCCGACCGGATTGGATTACGTCATATCTGAATCGACCTATGGTGACGAGGATCGTCCGCCAGTTACGCGCCAATCGCGCCGCCAACGGCTGGCCACCGAAGTTCGCGCGGCGCATGCTGCCGGCGGCGCGCTGCTGATTCCGGCCTTTGCGGTCGAGCGCACCCAGGAATTGATTGTCGACCTGGTCGATTTGATGGATCGCGGCGAGGTGCCGACGGCGCCGATATTCCTCGACTCACCGCTCGCCATTCGTGCCACCGAGGTGTTTCGCCAGTATGCGTCGAGTCTCGAATCCGACGTTGACGTTGCGCGCCTGCTCACATCGCGGCATCTGCGCACCACAGAAACGGTGGAGGAAAGCAAATCGATCGCCAGGTTTTCCGGCTTCCACATCATCATCGCTGCCAGCGGCATGTGCGATGCCGGTCGTATCCGCCATCATCTAAAACGCTGGCTGTGGCATGCGAACGCCACGGTGTTGCTGGCAGGTTTTCAGGCACGCGGCACGCTTGGCCGCTTCCTCGCCGACGGCGTGAAGGCGGTGCGCATTCAGGGCGAAGAGATCAAGGTGGCCGCCCGCATTCGCCGTCTTGATGAATACTCCGGCCATGCCGACGGGCCAGAGCTCGCGCGCTGGATCGCGTCGCGGCGGCCGATTCAGCGCGGCGTGTTTCTGGTGCATGGCGAGGAACCGGCTCTGGCCGGGCTCTCCGAACGCATCGCGGAGCGTACAGTCCCGGCAGCGAAAGTCTTCGTGCCAATTCTCGATGACGTCTACGAACTGGCCACGTCGGCACCGACCCCGATCGACGTGTCGCGTCGCCGCAGGCTCGCGCCCGAGGCGGTCGTTGCGCTTGACTGGCATAACGATATGTCGAAGTTGATTCTCGATATTAACGAGCGCATCGAGGCGGCCGCCGATGACCGCGCCCGGGGCGTCATCGTCCGGCGCTTGCGCCGCGCGCTTGATGCAGAGCAATCAATTTAGTTTGAAGCCGCGTTCTTTTCCGGCTTTTCTGTCTCGCCCGCCGCGAACAAGGCGATCAGCGCGCGCTTGATAGCCGCCTGCCGAGTCGGCGAGTTTATCTGCGCGCCCATGAGATCGGTGACGTAGAACACGTCCACCACCCGCTCGCCGAACGTGGCAACGTGAGCTGATGCGATATTGAGGTTCAGCTTGGAGAGCGTCGCCGTCAGTTCATAGAGCAAGCCGGTGCGATCGAGACCGGTGACCTCGACCATCGTGTAACGGTGGGACCACTGGTTGTTGATGGTAACAGTCGGCTCCAGCGCGAAAGCGCGGATGCGGCCTTTGGGCGGCGCGCGCTTGGTCACGACGTCGGGGAGCCGCAGTTCGCCACGCAAGGCCTTTTCGATCGAATCGGCGATGCGGTTCGCACGCCGCTCTTCGTCTTCATCGCGTTCGAATTCACGCGACAGCGAGATGGTGTCGAGCGCGCGGCCGTCAGTCGTTGTGTAGATCTGGGCGTCGACGATGTTTGCGCCAGCCATGGCGCATGCGCCGGCGATAATCGACAGCAGCCAGGGATGGTCTGGTGCGAGCAGCGTGAGCTCGGTCACTGCGCGCTCGGCGTCGAAAGCGACCGATGTTGCGAGCCGCTTTTCTGCGTCCTCTGTGGCGCGCACGAAATTGGCATGCTCGATCTTGTGTGGCAGATCGACCTTGAGCCAATAAGCCGGATAGAGCTTGGCGATATAGGATTCAAGCCGTTCTTGCGGCCAACTCTTCATCGCTTCGCGGAACTCGTTCTGCGCGATCGCCACACGCTGCGCGCGGTTGACTTCCGAGAAGCCGCCGGTGAGTACCGGCTCGGTCTCATAATAGAGCGTGCGGATGAGCTGGGCCTTCCAGCCATTCCATACGCCGGGGCCGACCGCACGAATGTCGGCGGTGGTAAGAATGGTCAGCAATTTAAGCCGTTCAGCCGATTGTATGGTCGCAGCGAAATTCTCGATGGTCTTGCGGTCGGACAGGTCGCGCGATTGCGCGACACTCGACATAACCAGGTGATTTTCGATCAGCCAGGCGACCGTCTCGGTATCGGCGGCTGAGAAACCGAGTCGAGGGCAGAAACGCTTGGCCACGCGCGCGCCGGCGATGGAATGATCTTCCGGCCGGCCTTTGGCGATATCGTGCAGAAACAGCGCGACATAGAGAACGCGCCGGTGCTCCGGGAGAATCTTGTGAATCAGTTCGTTTGCGAGCGGCATCTCGTTGTTGCCGCCGCGCTCGATTTCGGCGAGCACGCCAATGCATCGCAGCAGGTGTTCGTCCACCGTGTAGTGGTGGTACATGTTGAACTGCATCATGGCGACGATCTTGCCGAAAGCCGGCACGAACCGGCCGAGTACGCCGGCCTCGTTCATCCGCCGCAGCACGGTTTCCGGGTCGTTCTTCGAGGTGAGAATATCGAGGAATAGCTCGTTAGCCTCCTCGTTCTCGCGCAGTTTGGCGTCGATCAGGTTGAGGGACCGCGTGATCGCCCGCATCGCGTCGGGATGGAACGCGAGATTGTGTTTCTGCGCCAGATGGAAGATCCGGATCAGGTTGACCGGGTCACGCTTGAATACATTGGCCTGGGCGAGGCGGATACGATTCTTGTCGACGATAAAATCATCGCTTTCGGTGAGCTTACGGCGCTTCACAGGCCGCAGCCGCGCCATTACGCGGCTCAAGACCGGCACGCTCTTGGCGTGACTGTCCTCGAGCTCCGCGCAAAGGATCGCGGTTAGGTCGCCGACGTCTTTTGCGATCAGGAAGTAGTGCTTCATGAAGCGTTCGACATCTTGGAGGCCGGGGTGCTCGGTATAGCCGAGGCGTACCGCGATCTCGCGCTGGATATCGAACGAAAGCCTTTCTTCAGCGCGGCCCATCAGGAAGTGCATGTGGCAGCGCACCGACCAAAGGAAATTTTCGCACGCGCGGAAGCGTTGATATTCCAGCTTGTCAAATACACCGCGTTTGATGAGTTCATCTGGCTCACGCGCGCGGTAAACATATTTGGCGATCCAGAACAGCGTGTGCAGATCGCGCAACCCGCCCTTGCCATCCTTCACATTCGGCTCGACCAGATAACGCGATTGGCCGCTGCGGCGGACACGTTCTTCGCGTTCGGCGAGCTTGGCAGCGACGAATTCTGCCGAAGTGTTGCGGACAATCTCGTTGTCGAATCGCGTTTGCAGCTCGTCGAATAATTTCTTGTCGCCGAACAGGAAGCGCGCTTCCAGGATGGCTGTACGAATTGTCATGTCCGCTTTGGCTTGACGAATGCATTCGTCGACGGAGCGAGTGGCGTGGCCGACTTTAAGCCCCGTGTCCCACAGGCAATAGAGAATAGCTTCCGCGACCGATTCACCCCAGGCGGTTTGCTTGTAGGGCAGCAGGAACAGCAGATCGATGTCGGAACCGGGCGCCTGTAGTCCACGGCCGTAACCGCCGGTGGCGATCACCGCCATGCGTTCGGCCTCGGACGGATTTTGCGATGGGTAAAGCTTGCGCGCGAACTCGAACAGAATACGGATGATCTCATCTTCCATCCGGCACAGCCGCTCGGCGCAACGGCGGCCGTGACGGTCTTTCAACAAGAGCTGCTCGGCCTTCGCGCGCCCGTCGGCAAGCGCGGCCTTCAGCCGCTGTGCCAGTAGTGTGCGCAATTCTCGCTCGCCGCCGGTATGCGCCTTGGCCAGATTCTCCAGCTCAGCGCTAAGCGCGCGCGCATCGATCAAGTCGCCCGAGGCGCGGGCGGCGTGCGCGGCGGCTGGTTCGTGATGGTCGAGCGCAAGCGAGG
Organism: uncultured Pseudomonadota bacterium; assembly: GCA_963762485.1. GTDB lineage: Bacteria > Pseudomonadota > Alphaproteobacteria > Rhizobiales > Xanthobacteraceae > Pseudolabrys. The sequence goes on from CAVXLE010000006.1 coordinate 579,806, forward strand.
CCATGGGGTCACCGGGATAGCGGAGGCGGGGCGTTAAGTCACGGTCCGACCCGAAGATATTTGGTCGTAGCTGAAAAGTGCCTAGCATTTCAGCGGCAGGTTGTGGTTCCTTGTCATGGCCGGGCTTGTCCCGGCCATCCACGTCTTCACCGCCGCAAAGTCGGGAAGACGTGGATGCCCGGCACGAGGCCGGGCATGACGGAGTCAAGGTCGGGGAGAAACGACGATGCGAATGTTCCAGGTCTGCGTTTGCGGTCAGCCGCTGCAACTCAACGAGCAGCCCACTCCGCAACCAACCGGCAGCGAAGTCCTGCTGAAGGTTCTGGCGGCCGGCGTCTGCCACAGCGATCTGCATCTGGCCGACGGCTATTTCGATCTCGGCGGCGGAAAGAAGTTGAGCCTCGCCGACCGCGGCATGAAGCTGCCGGTGACGCTCGGCCACGAGAATGTCGGAGAGGTGGTGGCGGTTGGTCCCGATGCAAAGGGCGTCAAGATTGGCGCGCGCGTACTGGCGCATCCGTGGATCGGATGTGGAACTTGCGGCCCGTGCCGGCGCGGCGAGGAAAACCTCTGCCGCGCCATGCGCAGCCTCGGCGTATTCTCGAACGGCGGCTATGCCGACTACCTGATGGTGCCGCACCCGCGCTATCTGTTCGACATCGGCGACCTGTCGCCGGAACGTGCGGCTCCGCTCGCCTGCTCGGGCGTGACCACCTTCGGCGCCTTGAAGAAAATTCCGACGCTGACGAGCGAGCCGACCGTTATCATCGGCGCCGGCGGCCTCGGCCTCATGTGTCTTGCTTTGCATAAGGCGATGGGTGGCCACAGCGCCATCGTCGTCGACATTGATCCCGCGAAACGTGACGCCGCGAAACAAGCGGGCGCGGCCGCAGTGGTTGACGGCGGCACGGCCGACGCCTCGCAGAAAATAATCGATATGACCAACGGCGGCGCCTGGGGCGTGATCGATCTGGTCGGCTCGTCGCAGAGCGCGCGCGTCGGCTACGATAGCCTGATCAAAGGCGGCAAATACGTCATCGTCGGTCTCTACGGCGGTGACTTTACGGTGTCGCTGCCGCCGATACCGATGCGGGCGTTGACCATCCAGGGTTCTTACGTCGGCAGCCTGCCGGAGATGAAGGAACTGATCGAACTTGTCCGCCGCACCGGCATGCCGCCGGTTCCAGTCGCAACACGTCCGCTCGCCGACGTGAATGTGGTGATGGATCAGTTGCGCGCCGGCAAGATCATTGGCCGAGTCGTGCTCACGCCGAATCCGTGACTGTTAGCGAATAAACTATCCTATGTCATGGCCGGGCTTGTCCCGGCCATCCACGTCTACTTGCGAGCCATGAAGACGTGGATGCCCGCGACAAGCGCGGGCATGACGATGAGAAAGTCAAAATTGATGGAGGAAAGCATAATGGACGCAGCCGAACTTCGCGCCATGCAGGCGCCGATCAAGGAGCGTTACAAGAACGACCCGAAGGCGGCCTTCATCACGCTCAAGGCCAGGGGCACGCTCGATGACTCCAACATCGCCTGCAAGGTGGAGACGGGACGCGCGCTTGCCACGGCTGGCTTGCATCCGGCAACCGGAGGCTCCGGTCTCGAACTGTGCTCGGGCGACATGCTGCTGGAAGCGCTGGTTGCCTGCGCAGGCGTCACGTTAAAAGCCGTGTCCACGGCGCTCGATATTCCGCTCAAGGCGGCGGCCGTTTCGGCGGAAGGCGATCTCGATTTCCGCGGCACGCTCGGCGTCGCCAGGGATGCGCCGGTCGGTTTCGCGCAGATACGCCTGCGGTTTGATCTCGACACCGACGCAGCTCAGGACAAGCTCGACCAGCTGCTCAAGCTCACCGAGCGCTACTGTGTTGTCTATCAGACCATCAAGAACGGCCCGCCGGTTGAAGTGAAGATCGCGAGGGTATAGGAGCTTGTCATGGCCGGGCTTGACCCGGCCATCTCGCTTAGGGAGGCACGGCCTTGCCCGCCTTATCGGGATCGCCGGAACGAGCCCGGCGATGACGGTGGAAATGCAATGCCCCCCGATCTTTATTTCGCGCTCACGCTCGCTGTGAAAATGGCCGTCACCGCCGGCTTCGTGGTGGCGGCAACGGTGACGGCCGAGCGCGTCGGCCCCTTGATCGGCGGGCTGGTGGCGACGCTGCCGATCGGCGCCGGCCCGGTCTATGTGTTCCTGGCTCTCGATCATGACTCCCACTTCATCGCGCAGAGCGCGATCGCAAGCCTCGCCATCAACGCGGTGAATGTGATTTTCGCCTTGTCTTATGCGTTGCTGGCGCAGAAGCGGTCGCGCACTGTCAGCATGTCGCTGGCGTTTCTGGTCTGGCTGATCCTTGGCAGTGTCGTGCATTCGATCGACTGGACTTTTGCCACCGTCGGCGCGGTGAATGTCGTCGTGCTGGGCGTCAGCGTGTGGCTGGCGCGGCCCTTGCGTCACGTTCGCGTTGCCGGTTTTCGCACGCGCTGGACCGACCTGGCGCTGCGCGCCGGCCTGGTCGCCCTGCTGGTCGGCGTGGTGGTCACTTTCAGTTTTCAGCTCGGTCCGGGCGGCAGCGGCATCCTCGCGGTGTTTCCGGTGGTGCTGATCAGCATCATGTTCATCTTGCACAATCGCGTCGGCGGGCCGGCTTCGGCGGCGGTGCTGGCCAATGCCGTGCTCGGGCTGGTCGGCTTCGCCTTCGCCTGCACGGTGCTGCATTTTTCCGCCGAGGCCCTCGGCTCCGCAATCGGCCTGACGCTGGCATTGATCACTTCGGTCGGCTGGAGCCTGCTGGTGCTGCTGGCGCGTCGCCACGGTATCGCGGTCTAGCGGTCGACACCGATGGCAATACTTCTGATCGGCCTGCTGCTGAAAATCGTAATGACGGCGTCGATCGTGGTGGGCGCCTCGGTAGTGGTCGAGCGCAGCGGCCCGTTCGTCGGCTCGCTGATTGCCTCGCTGCCGACCGCCGGCGGCGCCGCCATGATCATTCTCGCGATCGAGCATCCGCCCGCCTTTATCGCGCAAAGCGCTGTCGGCAGCATCGTGTCGAATGCCGACGTCGCGATCTTTGCGCTCAGCTATGCCGCCCTGGCACAACGCAAATCATTGCCGGTCAGTCTCGGGCTTGCCTATCTGGTGTGGTTCGGCTGCGCCGCCTTGACGCAACTGGTGGATTGGACCGCCACCAGCGCGGTGTTGCTGAACGTCATTGTGTTCCCGCCGGCGATCCTCGCCGGCACCCGCTTTCGCGCCCGAGCGGCGGCGAAGGCGCGCGTTGCGTTTACCGGCGCCGATCTCGCCTGGCGCGCGGGGGTCGTGACGCTCTGCGTCATTATAGTTACGGCCGCCAGCAGCTCGATCGGCTCATTCGCGTCCGGCCTGTTCGCGTTTTTTCCGGTCGCGACGGGGTCGTTCTTCATCATCCTGCATCCGCGTATCGGCGGGCCCGCCGCGGCGAGCGTGGCCGCACATGTGCAAGCGCCGCTGGTCGGGCTGGGCTTGAGCCTGCTGGCGGTGCATCTGCTGGCGGAGCCGATCGGCGTGTGGTGGTCCTACGCGGTGGGCCTGAGCGTCGGTGTTGGCTGGAATGCGCTGCTGTGGATGATACGCGCACGGATGCAAGGATAGTTGCGATATCGTCGCCGGGCTTGTTAGCGCGTCGTGGCAATGCATTTCATCCGTCATGGCCGGGTTTATCCCGGCCATCCACGTCTTTGCTTTTTCGTCGGCAGTAAAGACGTGGATGCCCGCGACATAGGCGTGCGAACGCACGCCGTTCTTCGAACGGCTACGCGCGGGCATGACGGGTTGCGAGGCAATACGTTTCAATGTCATGCCCGGGGATGGCGGCGCAGAAGCAATTGCTTACCGTATCAACCCTTCTTCCAGCGCCTTGATCTGGAGCGCGAGGTAGCGCGAGAAAATCCGGCATTGCGCGAGGCTGCCGGCAGTGAACCAGAGGCCGGGCTGCGCCGTGCGCCGCCACATGTTGCGCAGTTCTCCGCCCTCGTCATAGCCCCACACCGGTCCGACGCGTTCGGCCATGGCATCGCCGAGGTAGAGCCGGACGGTTTCCTGCTGATTCTTGTAGCCGGTCGCCAGCACGAGGAGCTCTGCCGGTACGACGCGTCCGTCGCGGAGACGCAGGCCTTCGGGCACGAAGGTGTCGACATCGGCATATTGCAGCAGGCCGATGGCGCCTGAAATGATCAGCTCCGAACAGCCGACATTAAAATAGTAGCCGCCGCCGCGGCGCAGATACATCATCTGGAAGCCGGTTTCGTCTTCACCCGCCCAATGACGGAAGCCGCGCTTTTCCAGTGCATCGAGCAGGTCCTTGTCGACCTCGACGCCTTTGGCAGTCGATACCTGATACGAGCGCCGCAGCACCGGGTACGGAAAAGATGTCGCCAGCAGGTCGCAATCGTCGAACGGGATTCCCTCCGAATAGATCGCATAGACGCTCTGCGCCTCCTTGAGGCTCACCACATGAGTCTTGCTGCGCTGGATCATGGTGACGTGCGCGCCATGTGCGTGCAGTTCCTGCGCGACATCATGGCCGCTGGTGCCGGTGCCGAGCACCAGTACGTTGCGGCCCTTCCAATACTCGGCATCCTTGAAGTCGCCGGAATGCACGACGGTGCCGCGGAAATCAGCCAGCCCGGGCAGGTCCGGCGTGTAAGGAATGCTGCTCACGCCGGTTGCAAAGATAAGATGACGCGGGTGCATGACGCGCTCGGTGCCGTCCGAGCGCCGCAAGGTTACGGACCATTGCTTGCGTTTGTCGTCATAGCTTCCCCTGACAAGCGCGGTGCCGGTCCAGAAGTTGAGCTCCATGGCCTCGACGTAGGATTCGAACCAGTTCGCCAGCTTGTCCTTCGGGATGTAGACGGGAAATGTCGGCGGGAAGGGCAGGTAGGGCAGGTGGTTCACGAACACTTCGTTGTGCAGCGTCAGCGAATGATAGCGCTTGCGCCAGTTGTCGCCGACGCGCGCATGCCGGTCGACGATCAGCGTGTCGACCCCGAGTTGATGCAGGCGCGCGGCGATCGAGAGCCCGGCCTGTCCGCCGCCCACCACAATGACCGCGGGATCGCTGGTCGGCATAGCTGCGCGCCTTGGCGAGACGGTCGCTCCAGTTCTCGGCGCCGAAGTCGCGGGTCGAATCGGGTTCGGTGCGGCGTATGAATTCTTCCTCGTAGCCTTTGAGCTCGTGCAGGTTCGTGTTCAGCGTCCAGGCGCGCAGGTGGCCCTGCGCATCGGGCACGAGACGAAAGGCGCCATTGCATCGGCCGATCGCGGTTTCGAATTCGAACAGCGCCTCGATCGTTTCGACGCCGGCACGCGTCACCCAGCGCGGCGGCGTCCGGTGCGCCGGAATGTGAAAGTTCTTCGGGGCCGTGCGGGCGAGCGTTGCGCCTAGCGTTGCCGCGATCGCCGGCCTGCCGGCCATCGTCTCGATGGTCCAGGTAAAGGCGAGCACATCGCGCCAAAGCCCGTCTGCCAGGAACAACTCGGCTGCTGCGGCGGCGTTTGCGCTTGCAGTGCGGCGCCAAAGCTCTCAAGCCACCGCTGCGCATCTGTCGTTGCCGTTGTTTGCTTTCTTTCGGCGATGGTCATCATGGCCAATGTGTCGACTTGCGGGAAGCGAGACCAGTACGAGCCAATTGTAGGCTACTGAATCTCAAGCGTCATGCCCGGCTTTATGCCGGGCATCCACGTCTTCACGACCTCGTAACGAATAAAGACGTGGATGGCCGGGACGTAGGCGTGCGAAGCACGCCGTTCTTCGAACGGCAAGCCCGGCCATGACGAATGGGACAGTGCCGTGCGTACCCCGCTCGTTCCCGCGCAAGCGGGGACCCAGGGCAAAATCGCAAGCTGGTCAATTTCAATTCTGGATTTGCGCGGGAATGAGCGGGTGAGAGTGCGGTCCGCCTCTCCACCATCATTCCGGGGCGGCCCGCAAAGCGCGTTTACGCGCGTCTTCGACGCGCTCCGGGCCGAACCCGGAATCCAGAACCAGGCTCGGTGCCTCTGTCTGGATTCCGGGTTCGCGCTATCGCGCGCCCCGGAATGACGACCAAGGCCGTCAGTGCTGGCTTTCGCCGCCTGTTCCTTCAGGCGATACAACGCCTCCATCGCCTCGCGCGGCGACAGGTCATCGGGGTTTATTGCGGCAAGGGCAGAAACAAGTGCGGCGGCCAGGATGTCCCCGGCCGGTTGCCGCATATCTTGCGGCGATCCGGTGGAGACAGCGAACAGCGGCAGGTCTTCAAAGCCCTTCGGCGCAGCGCGGTCTTCCTGCTCGAGCTTGGCCAGCACGACCTTGGCGCGGTCGATCACGCTCGCCGGCAGGCCGGCGAGTTTCGCCACCTGGATGCCATAGGAGCGGTCGGCTGCGCCGGCGACCACTTCGTGCAGGAACACGACCTCGCCCTGCCATTCCTTTACCCGCACCGTGGCATTGTGCAGCCGGTCGAGCCGGCCGGCGAGGGCGGTCAGCTCATGGAAATGAGTGGCAAACAGCGCGCGGCATTTGTTCACGTCGTGGAGATGCTCGACGGTCGCCCAGGCGATCGACAATCCGTCGAAGGTCGCGGTGCCGCGGCCGATCTCGTCGAGGATGACGAGTGCGCGCTCGCCGGCCTGATTGAGAATGGCGGCGGTCTCCACCATCTCGACCATGAAGGTCGAGCGTCCGCGCGCGAGATCGTCGGCGGCGCCGACGCGCGAGAACAGCCGATCGACAATCCCGATGTGCGCAGCCTTTGCAGGCACGAACGAACCCATCTGCGCGAGGATGGCGATCAGCGCGTTCTGCCGCAGGAACGTGGATTTGCCGGCCATGTTGGGGCCGGTGATCAGCCAGATACGGCCGGCATCCGAGTCTTGCGGCGGCGAGAGATCGCAACTGTTGGCGACGAATGGCGTGCCGTCGCGCGATAAAGCCTGTTCGACGACGGGATGACGCCCGCCTTCGATGACGAAGGCATGGCTGTCGTCGATCTGCGGACGCGTGTAGTCGCGTTCGCCGGCAAGATGTGCCAGCGCGCTTGCAACGTCGAGGCGGGCGAGCGCATCGGCGCAGTCTTTGATATTGGCAGCTTTCGGCAATCACGCTGGCGGCGAGGCGTTCGAATATCTCGAGTTCGAGTCCCAGCGCGCGCTCGGCGGCGCTGGCGATTTTCGCTTCGAGCTCGCCCAGCTCCGTGGTGGTGAACCGCACCTGCCCGGCGAGCGTCTGCCGGTGGATGAATGTGCCGTTGAGCGGCGCCGACATCAGCTTTTCGCCGTGCTGCGCCGTCACCTCCACGAAATAGCCGAGTACATTATTATGTTTGATCCTCAGGAGACGGATGCCGGTGTCCTCGGCATAGCGCGCCTGCAAGGCGGCAATGACACGGCGGGATTCATCGCGCAGCGCGCGTGTTTCATCGAGTGTTTTGTCGTAGCCCTCGCGCACGAAGCCGCCGTCGCGCTTGAAGGCGGGCAAATCGGCCGCCAGTGCGGCGGACAGTTCCGCGGCGAGCATGCCGTCGGGCTTGCGGCAGGATTGCATCGCCTCGGCGATTTCCGCCGGCGTGTCCTTGAGCGAGGAAAGCGCGCGGGCGAGATCGGCGGCGGCGAGCACGCCGTCGCGGATGGCGGCAAGATCGCGCGGCCCGCCACGCCCGACCGCAAGGCGAGACAAGGCGCGCGCGAGATCGGGCGCCGCCGCAAGCCGCGAGCGGGTCTCCGACCGTGCCGCGATATCGCCGGCGAAGCTTTCGACTGAATCGAGACGTTTGGTAATCTGCTCGGGCCCGGTGAGCGGGGCCGACAGCCTCTGTGCGAGTAGCCGCGAACCGGCGGCGGTCACGGTGCGGTCGATCGTGTCGAGCAGCGAGCCGCGCCGCTCGCCGGAGAGCGTGCGCATCAGCTCGAGATTGCCGCGCGTGGCCTGGTCGATCGCCATGCTGGCGCCAGCGCTTTCGCGCAAGGGCGGCGACAGCGGCGGGCGTTTCCCGATCTGCGTGCGCTCGACATAGGTGACGCAGGCGGCTGCGGCGGTGAGCTCGAGCCGCGTCAGCGCGCCGAAGGCCTCGCTGGTCGCAACGGCAAAGAAAGATGTCAGCCGCCGCTCGGCGGTGGCGCCGTCGAACACATCGCGCGCAAGCGGCATCACCGTCGGCAGCGAGCGCCAATAGGCCTTGAGATCGTCTTCGTCGTAGAGTGCATCGGATACGATGATCTCGCCCGGCTCGATGCGGGCGATCTCGGCGGCGAGTGTTGCGCGGTCGCATTCGGCAACGCGGAATTCGCCGGTCGAGATATCGATCCAGGCGAGCGCAAAGCGCGTCTCCTCCGCTGCCGATGACAGCCGCGCGCGCGCGACCGCGAGCAGATAGTTATTGCGCCTCGCATCGAGCAGAGAATCTTCGGTCAGCGTGCCGGCCGTGACGAGCCGGACAACGTCGCGCCGCACCACGCTTTTCGAGCCGCGCTTGCGCGCTTCGGCGGGGTCCTCGAGCTGCTCGCAGACCGCAACGCGATGGCCCAGTTCGATCAGCCGGTGCAGGTATTCGTCGGCGCGGACGACCGGCACGCCGCACAGCGGCACGTCGCGGCCGAGATATTTGCCGCGCTTGGTGAGCACGATGCCGAGCGCGCGCGAGGCGATCTCGGCATCCTCGAAGAACATCTCGTAGAAATCCCCCATCCGGTAGAACAGCAGACTATCCGGATGCGCGGTCTTGATCTCGACAAACTGCGCCATCGCCGGCGTGATGCGGCCGGGGTCGTCGGCTGGCGGCGAGGTGTCTGCCGCACTGGCAGCCAAGTCATTCTCTTGCAGGCCGATAGGTTTGGTGAGCGCCATGGGCGCGGAGGTTAGCAGAAGGGTCGCTGGTCGCGACCGGCCGTAACGCCGTTTCGAGCCGTCATACCGGGCTTTTCAACACTTTACGCAGGCGTTCTGGGACAAGAGGGCGTGCACTGCCCCTCGGTCGTCATGCCCGCGCTTGTCGCGGGCATCCACGTCTTTGCGGCGGTCCGATTCAGGAAGACGTGGATGGCTGGGACAAACCCGGCCATGACGAATGAGAGCACGTGCGGCCTCTCCAAGTCTTAGACGAGCGTATCGATCAAATCGCGCCACTCCGGATTCTGTCTGTAAATCAACCGCACTTTCCATGCGCGCGGCCAGTGCTTGATTGTCTTCTCGCGTTGAATGGCCGATCGAATATCGTCAAGTTGCTCAAAGTAGACGAGGTGCTTGAGGGCATATTGCTTCGTAAATCCTGGCAACAAACCATTGCGATGTTCGTGCCAACGGCGGACGAGATCGCTTGTAACGCCGACATAAAGCGTCCCGTTGCGACAATTCGTCATGATGTAAATGTAACCGCCAGCCATCGTCATCGTCATGCCCGGCGCTTGTCGCGGGCATCCACGTCTTTCTTCACCGCACCTCAGCAAAGCAAGACGTGGATGGCCGGGACAAGCCCGGCCATGACGACTGAGAGGCGGTGTCACAAATTCCACGTCATGCCCGCGCTTGTCGCGGGCATCCACGTCTTTCTTCACCACACCTCAGCAAAGCAAGACGTGGATGGCCGGAACAAGTCCGGCCATGACGTTGCGCACCGCCTCTCCACGTCATGCCCGGCTTCATGCCGGGCATCCACGTCTTTCTGTTTTCTTTTAATAGCGCAGCAACGCATGAGAGCGTGCGCAACTCACTCTTACTGCCTCACCCGAACGGATGATGCGCATCACCCACACTGTCACCTTTTTGCATCGCCTTTATCGCAAATCCCGTTTTTTCGTTTCTGTCCAGTTCATCGTCGTAAACGCCCAAGTTTTCCGGCGCACCCATCCCTAAGCATTTAAGCGCGCCAAACCAGCATTGGCGCCGTGTCTTGGCCCAGCGACGCCTGCATCGGTTCAACGCAGCGCGCGGGAAAGCGTGGACAACGAGAGCGGCACAAGCCGCGTGGACGGAGTCGGGGGATGAAGCAGTGCGCGCATCCAAGTAAAACAAGTCGAATTCTGTCCCGCGCCGCAGCGCTGGCAATGCTGGGCGTCTCTTTTACGGCAATCGAACGCGCTGAGGCTGCGTGCGATCAGACGACTTCCCAGTCCGCACCCATCAATAACACCGCCGTGAATTGCACAGGCGCCACTACCGATGCGAATCCCCCTGCCGGGTGGGGCACGGGAACCGAAACCGGTGACACTATCACCATAGCAACTGGAGCTTCAGTAACATCGACAAATAATGGACCAGCCTCTGCCGGAATATTTTTGCAGGACGGCACGATAGACAATCAGGGTACCGTTGCCGGTACGGGCAGAGCAGCAATTACAGCTGGCGGCGATATTACCGTCACCAATTCGGGCACCATCGGAATTTTTGCGCTTGGCATTATCAACACTACAGGCATTCAAAGCGGTGGAACTGTCAAAATCACCAACAAAGCAGGAGGTATCATTGATGTCCTTAACAATGCGATCAGTGCTGTAACGATCGACCTCACCAACTCAGGTGACATCGAAGCAAGTGCACCTGGTAGTGCCGCATTATTCGCCGACCCCGCCAATGATGGTTCCGTTAAACTGAATAATTTGAGCGGCGGTTTTGTCAACGATAGCGGCACGAACGGCGCCGCTATCAAAGCCAAGAGCATCACGGTCACCGGTAACGCAGGTCTCATCCTGGTTACCGGCGATAGCGAAATCGCCATCAACGCAACGGGCGATGCGGATGTCACCAACTCCAAGACGATCAAGGCGACCGGCACAGGCGGGATCGCCATCCAGGCCGGCGGCACCGCCACGATCGACAACGCGGCGACGGGTACGATTAGTGGCAGTGCAATCGCAATTAGCGCGATAACGGCGACCGTAAGCAACGCGGGAACGATCGAGGCGACCGCCTCGAATGGCATTGCTATCAAGTCAACAGGCGACGCCAACGTCACGAATTCCAAGACGATTCAGGCGACCGGCACAGGCGGGATCGCCATCCAGGCCGGCGGCACCGCCACGATCGACAACGTAGCACCGGGCGCGATAACCGGCGATGTAACCGCGATCAATGCAACGGGCCTCGATATCACCAACGCCGGCACGATCAAGGGCGGTACTAATGCCATTGCAGGCTCCGGCAAGGTGCAGAACGCCGGCACCATTCAGGGCGGAACGGCGTCGGTGGCGTTTAACGGCGGCGCCGGTGTCACCAACCAGCTGATTCTGCAGACCGGCTCGGTTCTGATTGGCGATGCGAGCGGCAGCACGGGGGGCGCCGTCAACAAGCTAGAGCTTCAAGGCAATGGCACCGCCAGCAACAATTTTATCGGATTCAACCAACTTGACGTGAATGCCGACACCGCATGGATTTGGAATACCAGTGCAGCCATCGGCGTGACGCAAGTCAACAGCGGCACTTTCGTACTCGACGGCGGTCTGAGCGGCACGGTCAACGTGAACTCCGGCGGCACGCTGGCGGGTCACGGCGTCATCAGCGGGCCACTCGTGGTGGCTGGCGGCACGGTGGCGCCGGGTGCGGCAGTGCCGTTCAGTACCCTGACAGTGAACGGCAACGTCAATTTTCAACAGAACTCGGTCTATCGGGTCAACGTCAAGGCGGCGGGTCAGAACGATCTCCTGAAGGTGACAGGTGCCGGCAGCACGGTGACGTTGAATGGCGGTACCGTGAACGTGCTGGCGCAGACCGGCTTTGTGCCCGGCACGCCTTACACAATTCTCACCGCGAATGGCGGTCTCGGCGGCACTAACAAGTTCGCCGGCGTCACAAGCAATCTCACCTTTCTCAAGCCGACGCTGACCTACGATGCGACTGACGTCTTCCTGACTTTGGATCTCATTAATGGCGGAGGCGGCGGTGGGACGACGGGTGGCGGTACCGGCTTCGGCTTCGTCTCTGCGGCGCAGACGCGCAACCAGCTGGCGGTGGCCACTGCGCTCGATGCAAGCCCGACGACGAATTCGCTGGTCGGCAAGTTGTTGACGCTGACCATCGAAGGCGACGCGGGCAGCCTTCGATGCGCTTGTCGGGCGAAATCTTTGGAACGGTGCAAAACGCGCAAGGCGAGGCCGCCTCGTTCACGCGCAGCGGCATTCTCGGACGGTTGCGGCAGGCATCTTACGCCGATGCGCCGGGCGAACTCGGTGCGCTCGGCTCTGCCGGGCCGGAGCTCGCCTACGCCGATGGCCGCGCGGCTTCCGTGCCGCGTAATGGCGGCGCTGCTTATGCTGCCGATCGCAGAATGGCCTATGCCGCCGACGGCAATGCAGCCTACGCGGCGGGCGGCACTCCGATGAAAGCGCCGCGCGCCCAGAATAATGGCGGTAGCGATCTCACCTTCTGGGCGCAGGGGCTGGGCGGCTGGGGGCATACGGATAGCGACGGCAATGCCGCATCACTGAAGAGCCGTTTCGGCGGTTTCCTTTCCGGTGCCGACATGCGCTTCGGGCAAGGCTGGCGGGCGGGGCTGGTGGCCGGCTACACGCGCACGGATCTCAATGTCGATTCTCGGTTAAGCAGCGGCGGCATCGACAGCGTGACCTTCGGCGCCTATGCCGGCGGCAAGCTCGGCGCGTTCAATCTGCGCACGGGCGCTTCACTGTCCTATGACAGCATCGACACCAGCCGCACGATTGCCTTCCCCGGCTTCACCGATTCAACGCACGCGCATTTCCACGGCAGTGTCGGGCAGCTGTTCGGCGAGCTCGGCTACGGCATGGCGCTCGGCACGGTCGCGCTCGAGCCGTTTGCGGGCCTTGCTTACGTGCATGTGCAGGACGGCTCGTTCCAGGAAAGCGGCGGGCTTGCCGCGCTGTCGGCTGCGAGTGCGCACGAGAACCTCGGCTATTCGACGCTGGGCTTAAGGGCGGCCACCGCGCTGCCGCTGGCCAACGGCACGATGCTGGTGCCGCGCGGCTCGCTGCAGTGGCAGCATGCGTTCGGCGACGTGACGCCGGTGACCGCGCTTGCCTTCCAGAGCACGGGCACGGCGTTCACGGTGGCCGGCCTTCCGATCGCGCGCGACTCGGCGCTCGTCGAAACCGGCCTCGACTGGCGCATCAGCCCATGGGCGAAACTCGGCGCCTTCTACCAGGGCGATCTTGCCGCGCATGCGCAGACCCATGCCTTCAAGGGCGCCTTCACCTGGGATTTTTGAGCTTGGGATTTCTGAGGCGGGCGGCGCTTAACGCGCGGACTCTCAATCGTCATGCCCGGCTTCATGCCGGGCATCCACGTCTTGCAGTGGTGCAACTAGGCAAGACGTGGATGGCCGGAACAAGTCCGGCCATGACGGATGAGAGTTCTCGGCCATCGCTGCGCGGATTTGTGCCTGTGGCCTCTCCACGTCATGCCCGGCTTTATGCCGGGCATCCACGTCTTGCAGTGGCGCGGCTCAGCAAGACGTGGATGGCCGGAACAAGTCCGGCCATGACGTTGCAAGGCACTGCCTTTCTCCACGTCCTGCCCGGCTTTATGCCGGGCATCCACGTCGTTAATAACGCAGCACCGCGTGAGAGTGCGCGCAACTCACGGCCTCATCCGTACGGATGAGAGACTGGGCAACTCACGGAATTCGCATAGCCCGAACCTGTCACCTTTTTGCATCGCCTTTGCCGCAACTCCCAATTTTTCGTTTCTGTCCAGCTCATCGTCGTAACCGCCCAAGTTTTCCGGCGCACCCATCCCTAAGCATTTAGGCGCGCCAAACCAGCATTGGCGCCGTGTCTTGGGCCGGCGACGCCTGCATCGGTTCAACGCAGCGCGCGGAAAAGCGTGGACAACGACAGCGGCACCAGCCGCGTGGACGGAGTTGGGGGATGAAGCGGGCTGCGCTCTACGAACAATTTTACAATTCGGTCTTGCTGCGGCGCTCGTGTCGAGCGTGTCTCTTGTTGGCGATCGAACGCGCATACGCCGATGGGTGCTCGCCGATCCGCCCGCCGATAATGGTACGGTCACCTGCTCAGGGACAACAATCGATCAGGACAGTCCTTTTGGGTTTAGGAGTGCCGCCCAAAATGTGACGATCGACGTGGGGACAAGGCGCGACGGTGACTTCCACGGTGCGCGGGGGAGCGGGGGTATCTAGCGTAGGCGGTAAAATCGACAACGCCGGTACTATCACTGGGAGTACCAGGGTCAACCTGCCTACCAGCCCGGTGACCATCAAAAATTCGGGTAGCATTATCGGCACCGCGGCTGGTGCCATCACCAGCCTTAACGGCGTCAACATATCGTTAAGCAATTCAGGCTTGGTGAGCGGCGGCACTCGCGGTGTGACTACGACCACTTCCGGCGCGAACGGAAATATCAATGCTACAAATTCCGGAACTATAGAAGCGAAAAGCACAAATGGCATCGCCATTCAGGCTTCCGGCACCGCAATCGTAAACAATGGCGATGCCTCGAGCGTGGGGACAATTCGCGCTGATGTCCAAAACGGCATCGCCATCCAGGCCAAGACCATTGCCGTTACCAACACCGCCGGCAGCACCATCGAAGCCGGCATCGGCGCTGGCATCACCGGCGGCGTCGCAATCGACGCACGCGCCGCCGGCGGCACGGCCGACGTCACGACGTCCGGCCTCATTCAGGCAAGCAGCATCGCCATCGCGACGGATGGTCTGCTGACGCTGAACAATTTAGGTGCCGGTTCAATCCTCAGCACCGGCGCATTCGCCGTCCAATCGAAGAACGGCGACGTGAACGTCAATCAGGATCAGAGCGTCGTCACTGGCGATACAGGCAGAATATTGGCGCTTGCCGCGGGTGGCATCGCGATCAAGGCGGCGGGCAATGCCACGGTTGCCAACATTGGGAACGGCAACACGACAGGTCTTATTATAGGGGACCAACGCGCGATCGACGCAAACAATGTAACCATCACGGGCAACACCGGCACGATCGAGGCGTTGGCCTCGACGGGCGCAATCGCGATCTCTGCCAATGACGTAACGGTGACCAGCAACGCGGGCACAATACAGGCGAACGGAGCGGGGGGTGGTAACATTGCAATTTTCGCTGGCCGCGATGCCAACGTCGTAAACGCTGGCGCAATTCAAGCGACAGGCACTAACAGCGTCGGTATCGAAGCAATTCGTACGCTGACGTTAACTAATTCTGGTTCGATCCAGTCCGACATATTTGGGGCAGAAGCTGTTACGGGAGACCTCAGCCTCATAAATTCCGGGACTGTCACCGCGACAAAAGCGCCCGGCGCAGGTAATCTTGCCAGTGGTGGTATAGCGGTTTTTGCAAACTCTACAGCCACCGTCAGCAATTCGAATCTCATCCAGGGCGTTTCGCAGGCCATCGTCGGCAATAACGTTATCATCACCGACAATTCCGGAACTATCGCTGCGACGGACCCAACCGGCATCGCCATTCAGGCGACGCAAACTGCAACTATCACCAATGGCACCGGCACGATCACCGGTCCTGCGGCTGGCATTGCAGCGGCCACGGTCACTGTGAAAGGCAATGATGGAACGATCGAAGCGACCGCTCCAAATGGCAGCGCCATCAGCGCGACTGGCGACGCCACCATAACGAATGGGAGCGGGAGCATCCGGGCGAACGCGAACGGTGCCGGGAACGTGTCCCGGGCAATTGCCGCTGATGGCCACCTCACGCTGAGCAACGGCAGTGGTATGGTCCAGGCAAATGGTGTTGGTGGAATTGCAGTCTCCGGTTCTCTCGTAAGTGGCTCTGTTACTGTGACCAACGATATCGGCACCATTCAGGCGAACGGAGGGGCTGACCCCATTTTCGGCGGGGGTTTCGCAATTGCCGGTAATTCCGTCACCGTCACCGCCAACGCCGGTACCATTGAGGCCAATGGCAATAAAGGCATCGCCATCCAGGCGACCGGCGATGCGGACATCACGAATTCCAAGACTATTCAGGCGCTCGGCACCGGCGGCATCGCCATCCTTGCCGTCGGCAAGGCCACGGTGAACAATCTCACCGGTGGCACGATTCAGGGCGATACGACCGGCATCTCGGCGACCACGCTTGATGTTACCAACGCGACCGGCGCGACGATCAGCGGCGGCGCCAACGCGATCGAAGGCTCCGGCATCGTGCGCAATGCCGGCACCATCCAGGGCGGAACGGCGTCGGTGGCGTTTAACGGAGGCGCCGGTGTCACCAACCAGCTGATCCTGCAGACCGGTTCGCAGTTGATCGGCGATGCCAGCGGCAGTACGGCGGGCGCAACGAACCAGCTGATACTGCAAGGTCACGGCACAGCGAGCACCAATTTCATCGGGTTCAACACGCTCGATGTGCAGGCGGATACCGCGTGGGTGTGGAACACAACGGCGACGGTCGGCGCCACCACCGTCAGCAGCGGTGCCCTGGCGGTCGATGGTGTGCTGATCAGCGCGACGGCAGTCAATTCCGGCGGCGCGCTCGCCGGCCGCGGCACTGTCAACGGAGATGTGACTGTGGCGGGCGGCGGAGCGATCGCGCCGGGGGCGGCGACGCCATTCAGCACGTTGACCGTCGGTGGCAACGTCACGTTCAATACCGGTTCGATCTACCGGATCAACGTCAATGCTGCCGGGCAAAACGATAAACTGATCAGCGCGACTGCAAATCTCACCGGCGGCACCGTGAATGTGCTGACGCAGGGCGGTGTCGTTCTTGGCACGCCCTATACAATTCTGACGGCCAACGGCGGTCTCGGCGGTACGCAGTTCAGCGGCGTCAGCGGCAATTCTGGCTTCCTGACGCCGACACTCACCTACGACACGAACGATGTGTTCCTGACATTTGCAGGGGCGGGGACGAACGGCACGGCCGGATTTGTCACGGCGGCGCAGACGCGCAATCAGCTGGCGGTCGCGGCTGCGCTCGATGCCGCCCCGACAACAATTCGCTGGTCGGCAAGCTGTTGTCGCTGACCATCGAAGGGGCGCGGGCGGCCTTCGACGCGCTGTCGGGCGAAATCTTTGGCACGGTGCAGAACGCGCAAGGCGAGGCCGCCTCGTTCACGCGCAGCGGCATTCTCGGTCGGCTGCGGCAGGCGTCGTACGCCGATGCGCCGGGCGAACTCGGTGCGCTCGGCTTCGCCGGGCCGGAGCTTGCTTACGCCGATGGCCGTGCGCCCTCCGCGCCGGGTAATGGCAATGCGGCCTATGCTGCCGACGGCAATGCAGCCTACGCGGCGGGCGGCACTCCGATGAAAGCGCCGCGCAGCCAGAATAATGGCGGCCGCGATCTCACCTTCTGGGCGCAGGGGCTGGGCGGCTGGGGCCATACGGACAGCGATGGCAATGCGGCGTCGCTCAAGAGCCGCTTCGGCGGCTTCCTCTCCGGCGCCGACATGCGCATCGGGCAAGCGTGGCGGGCGGGTCTCGTTGCCGGCTACACGCGCACGGATCTTAATGTCGATGCACGGGCAAGCAGCGGCGGCGTCGACAGCGTGACCTTCGGCGCCTATGCGGGCGGCAAGCTCGGTGCGTTCAATGTGCGCGGCGGCGGCTCATATTCATATGACAGCATCGACACCAGTCGCACGATCGCCTTCCCCGGCTTCACCGATTCAACGCATGCGCACTTCCACGGCAGTGTCGGGCAGCTGTTCGGCGAGCTTGGCTACGGCATGGCGCTCGGCACGGTCGCGCTCGAGCCGTTTGCGGGTCTGGCTTACGTGCATGTGCAGGACGGTTCGTTCCAGGAAAGCGGCGGGCGTTGCCGCGCTGTCGGCTTCCAGCGCGCACGAGAACCTCGGCTATTCGACGCTCGGCCTGCGCGCGTGCGACGTTCGTGCCGCTTGTCCAACGGCACGGCACTGGTTCCACGCGGCTCGGTGCAGTGGCAGCATGCGTTCGGCGATGTGACGCCGACGACCGCGCTCGCCTTCCAGAGCACGGGCACGGCGTTCACGGTGGCCGGCCTTCCGATCGCGCGCAACTCGGCGCTCGTCGAAACCGGCCTCGACTGGCGCTTCAGCCCATGGGCGAAGCTCGGCGCCTTCTACCAGGGCGAGCTTGCCGCGCACGCGCAGACCCATGCCTTCAAGGGCGCCTTCACCTGGGATTTTTGAGGCGGGATTTCTGAGGCGGGCGGCGCTTAACGCACGGACTCTCAATCGTCATGCCCGGCTTCATGCCGGGCATCCACGTCCTGCAGTGGTGCAACTAGGCAAGACGTGGATGGCCGGGACAAGCCCGGCCATGACGGATGAAGTCTCGGCCATCGCTGCGCGGATTTGTGCCTGTGGCCTCTCCACGTCATGCCCGGCTTTATGCCGGGCATCCACGTCTTGCAGTGGCGCAACTCAGCAAGACGTGGATGGCCGGAACAAGTCCGGCCATGACGGATCGAGAGTCTCGGCCATCGCTGCGCGGATTTGTGCCTGTGGCCTCTCCACGTCATGCCCGGCTTTATGCCGGGCATCCACGTCTTGCAGTGGCGCAACTCAGCAAGACGTGGATGGCCGGAACAAGTCCGGCCATGACGTTGCAAGGCACTGCCTTTCTCCACGTCATGCCCGGCTTTATGCCGCGCATCCACGTCTTAGCAGCGCCGCGATTCAGCAAGACGTGGATGGCCGGAACAAGTCCGGCCATGACAACGTGAGAGGCATGCCATTGGTCGGCGAAGTGCCCGCTCACTCCTTGAACTTCACGCCGGTGATCGCCTCGAGATTGCCGTGCCAGATTTTTTCCTTGTCGGCCTTCGGCATGTCGATGCCTTCGAGAATGCGCAGCGTCTCGCGCGTGTACATCGTGCCCTTCTCGGGATCGAACGGGCAGTCGGAGGCAAAGACGATCTTGTCGAGATCGTAGAAGGCAAGGCCGGCATGCGTCGCCGGCACGCCGCCGAATACGGCGGTGTCCGCATAGAATGAGTGCTTGAAATAATCGAGCGGGCGCTTCTTGAGCCGCTTGAGAATGACGCTCAGGTCTTCGTCCGACGTGCGGGCGCCGAGCTGGTCCCAGCCGGGACCGATGCGGCCTTCCAGCATCGGCACGATGCCGCCGAAATGGTGCGTGATGATCTTCAGGTTCGGATATTTGTCCATGATCCCGGAGAACACCAGCCGCGCCATCGCCGCCGCGGTCTCGTAGGACCAGCCGAAGGTCCACCAGATTTCGTATTTCGATTTTGTCTCCGACAGATAATCCGGGAAATTGGCGGCGCGCGCCGGATGCATCCACACCGGCTTGCCGCTCTTGTTCATCGCCGCAAAGAACGGCTCGAACGCCGGATCGTCGAGCGGCTTGCCGGCAATATTCGTGTAAATTTGCACACCGAGCGCGCCATTCTTAAGCGCGCGCTCGGCTTCACGCACACCGCCATCGGGCGCGATCAACGCCGCCTGCGCCACCCAGCCCGGAAACTGGTCGGGATATTTCGCGCATATGTCGGCGAAGCCGTCATTTACCAGTTTGGTGTATTCCTCGGTCGCCTTGCCGTCGCCCTTGGTCATGACCTCGAGCGGTGGCATCGGATAGGAAAGGATCTGCGCATAGTCCTTGAAGCCGCCGACGATCTTGCGGCGCACCTCGAGGTCATGGATGCAGGGGATTTCGCGCACCCGCTTGCCGATATCGGCATGCCCACTCTCAACGATCTTGTTGAAGAATTTTTCCGGGATGAAATGGGTGTAGGCGTCGATGCGCATGAACTCCTCCGTGACTTTTCGATTGTTCCGGGACAGATGATCCGGTCAATAAGGCGTAATGACGTTGAGCAGGGCCTGCTTCTTTTCATTGACCACGACGGCGCGGGCGCGCGCGAGGGCATCGGGCAGGTCGGCGGGTTTTTCCACGCGTTCGGCATGGGCGCCTTGCGCGCGGGCCATCTCCTCGAATGGCGGCGACGGATCGAGATCGGCGAGCAGCCGCCCGTCGGCCTCGCCGGCAACGCCGTCCTTGAACATCGACATCGTGGCGTTGCGCACCGCGCCGTAGCGGCTGTTGTTGAACAGGATGGTGAGGATCGGCAGATTGTGGTTTGCCGACACCCAATGTCCGACCATCGGATTGGCGAACATGTACGCGCCGTCACCGAGCGTCGCGACGACGAATTTCTCCGGCGCCGCAAGTTTGGCGCCCAACGCCGCACCGAACCCCCAGCCGAGCCCGCCGGCGGGACCGAGCGCGAACAGCGTGTCGGGCTTCTCGCGCTGGACCTGCGCGGCGCGCAGCGAATATTCGTTGAAGATCACCGCGTCGGGACCGACGGCTTCGCCGATGCACCGCGACAGATATTCCGGCGAGATCGTTTGTCCCGGCGCAGAATCCTTCGCAAGCTGCGCGCGCCGTGTGCGCATCCGCTCGGTCAGGCGGGCGCGGCGGGCGGCGATGCGCGCCTCCGCCATCTGCAGCCGCGGTCCGATCGCGGCGTTGAGTCGCCGCAAGCGTGTTGACGGTGCCGGCCTGGATCGCCAGATCGCTCGGGAAGGTGCGCATCGGGTAGCGCACGAAGAACGGCTCCTCGCCGATGTGCACGACGTGGCATCCGGCGGGCGGGTTCTGCAGGCTCGGGATCCAGGGCGCGTCGGCGTCGATGGCGATGACGAGGTCGGCGTCGGCCAGCAGCGCGCCCGGCTCGAAGCCGAAATGCATCGGGTGGCTCGACGGCAGACACACCGTGCGCGGGTTATTGACGACGACCGGGATTGCCGCGCGCTCGGCCAGTTGCCCCAGCGACCGCGGGCGCATTCGCGGGCAACGTGGAGACAATGATCAGCGGCCGCTCGGCGCCCGCAATCCACTCGGCAAGCTGCGCAACCGACCGTGGATCGGGGTGTGGCGCCGCCGCTTGCGGCCTTGGCTTCAGCGGACCGACCGGCTCCGGCACCGGCGCCGACAACGGTTCGCGCGGCAGGACGAGGTAAACGGGCCCGCGCGGGCTCGCCATCGCAACTTCGACCGCGCGCGACACCATGTCGCCGATCTGTCCCGGCATGCGCAGTTCGTAGTCCCACTTCACCAGCTCGCGCACCATGCCGGCCTGATCGAACATTTCCTGCGCCCAATGGATCGGGCGCGAGCGCGAGCCGAACGAGCCTTTCTCGGTAATCGGCGTGCGCCCGGCAGCGAGAATGAGCGGGATGCGATCGCGCGAGAGGTTGGTGAGATTGTTGATCGTGTTGGCGGTGCCGACATTCACATGCACCATCACCGCCTGCGGGCGGCCGGTCATCAGATAGGCGCCGTGCGCCATGCCGACCGCGAGGTTTTCGTGCGGCACCAGCACGGGCTTGGGAACCTTGGCATTGGTTTTCTTGGCGCGGCTGAAGGCTTCCACGATCGGTGGAAAGTCGGTGCCGGGATTGACGAAGAAATAGTCGGTGCCGTGATCGGCCAGCGCGCGCAGGAAGGCTTCGGCGGCGATCGTTGGCCGTTGTCCCGTCGGCGTAGCGGCCATTTCGTTTCGCCCCTTGTGGCGTCCGATTTCGCGCCGAGGCGCCGCTCCGGATGCCTTTTACGTTTATGCCGGTCTTTTACTCGACGAGGGCAATGGTGACAACGGACTGCGGCGCAATCCTGTCATGGGCCGGGCTTGTCCCGGCCATCCACGTCTTTCTGGTTGCCAACTCCGTAAGACGTGGATGCCCGGCATAAAGCCGGGCATGACGACTGAGAGGCGGTACAGACGTTCAATCGTCATGGCCGCCGCTTGTCACCCCAAGTCGGATTTATCCGACTTGGGGCATAGTATTGGGCGGAAATCGGGCAAGCCCGACTTCCGACGCCATCCACGTCTTTGCGGCTTTGCGAGGTCGTTAAGACGTGGATGCCCGGCACAAGGCCGGGCATGACGGCGGAGAGGCCGAGCGAAAAACGCGCACCGTCGTGGCGATGACTCTCATTCGTCATGGCCGGACTTGTTCCGGCCATCCACGTCTTGCTTCAGTGATGCGCCGTAGAAAGACGTGGATGCCCGCGACATAGGTGTGCGAAAGCGTTCTTTGAACGGCTATGCGCGGGCATGACCGCGGAGAGGTCGGGCCATCCTACTGCGCTCGTTCGCCGGCGATAGGCGCCTTACTCCGCCGCTATGCTCAGCGCCGGTTGGCCGTCAATGTCGGCGAGGCATTTGGCGAGGCTTTCGCCCTCGGGATCGACCAAAGCCGCGGTCCGCGCGCTGGCAATGGCGTCGGCCGCGCGCGCCAACGGGATCTGGCCCGCAAGCGCCGGCCGGATCACCCGCGCTTCAATGGCACGATAGTTGGCGAGCCCGCGCGCGTGGGTGTCGCCGTAGCCTTTGATCAGCCGCGCGCATTCGGCGATCTCCAGGGTGAGCTCTTTGGCAAGCTCGGCGGATTGCCGCGACGCGTCGCGGATCAGGGCGAGCCAGCCCTCGATCTGCTCCTGCTCCTGCTTGTAACGATAGCCGTACGGACGCAACGGACGCAGCTTTGCCAGCATCAAAAAGCGCAAATAGCCGCTGACCGACGTGGAGTTGATTTCCATGCCGAAATAAACGCGGCCGAGCCAGCCCTTGCGCTCAGCCATCCGCAGGATCGGCCGCGCCAGGAATGGCGGCAGCAGCTGGCTCAGCTCCTCGATGCCGGGCTTGAGGAAATCGTGCACCGAATAGGGCTCGCCGTTCACGCGCAGTTCTTCGCGCGCAATGCGCTGCATGCGCGCCGGCGCGATCTTCGCCTGCGCCACCCGCACCACGTCTTCATACGACATGCGCACCGCAAGATGACGCGCGACGTCCTTGATGAGCTTGCCCTGCGCGCCGATGAGCCGGTCGGCTTCGACGATCGGCCGCAGGCGGTTGAGATAAAGCCACGCGTAGGGAACGTTCTGATAATGGATGAGGCGCCGCACGCCTTCGAGCCCGATTGCCTGTGCAACCGCGGGAAATGTGCGGGCGACTTCGTGCTCGACCAATGCCGGCGTTGCCGCGGCATTTCTCTTTTTGTCGGGACTCGTTGCCGATTGCAGGCTCGCACGCGTCGCTTCGTATCCGGCGCGGAACCCGCGCAGGTTGCTGTCGACCGACTTGTCGTCATCGCGAATTGCGGATTCGAACTGCTCCACCGTCAGCGGCAAGCGCCCGCAGGCGGCGATGGCACCGAGCATTACGGCATTGATGATGGAACCGCTTTGCTTCGCGAGCGCATCCATATCGATCAGCAGCGCGTCCTTGGCGTGCTCCTTGATAGCCTTGATCAGCCTGTCCTGATCGAAACGGCCATCGCCCATCGCGATCTTTTCGTCCATCGCATAGAAGCGGCTGAGCGAGGCGATCACATGCGTCCGGTCGGGCGTCACGAAGCCGTTGGCGACCGTACGCCCGGCTTCCAGCAGTTCGCTCGCAACCGCCACGTCGATATCGCCGACGCCAGGCGTGAGCGCCAGCACGGGCCGTTTGCCGCCGAGGTCGGCTGCCTTCACCGGCAATACTTCAATGTAATATGTGGTGGCGCCGGTGCGCTGCGCGACGCCGGGAATGGACGTGCTTTGCACCGGAAACCCGGCCTGCGCAGCCGCGGTCACGATCCATTGTGTGAGCACGCCGCCGCCTTCGCCGCCGAGCGCAGCAATCAGCATGGTGATCGGGCGCGACGGGCTCATGCCGGAATCTTTGCCTCAGGAGCCTCGCCGGCATAGCCGCCGAACCAGCCGATGATCGTTTGCCGCACACGGTGCGTCACGCGATCGCGCCATGTCGGGTTGCGCACGATCTCGGCGCGGTAGAACGACGGGCACAGCACGGCTGCATGCGCGACTTCGCCGCACAGCCCGCAACCGACGCAGCTTTCGACAACCGTCGCGACCGGGTCGGTGCGCAACGGATCGGGCGAAGGCTTCACCGTCAGCGACGGGCAACCGGAAAGGCGGATGCACGAATGGTCGCCGGTACAGATTTCATCGTCGACGCCGTAACGCGTGCGCGTGACGCGCTCGCCGCGCTTGAGCTTTTCGGCATCTTCGGCGCGCACGCGGCGTTGGCGCGCAAGCTGGCATTCGCCGTCGGCGATGATCACCTTCAGCCCGCGCTCGGCCGTCTTCATCGCCTCTTTCAGCGTGCTGACCATGGTGCTGACGCCGTAGGTGCGCACCTTGCGCAGCCATTTCACGCCCATGGAACGCAAGGTCTGTTCAATATCCACGCCGGGCGTGGCGCCGGCGCGGCTCATGGTGCTGGACGGAATATATTGCTGGCCGGTGGCGGAGGCGTAGCCGTTCTGCATGACGATCAGGACGCCGTCGCCTTTGTTGAACAGGTTTGAAGCGACTCCGGTGATCAGGCCGTTATGCCAGAAGCCGCCGTCGCCCATGATCGCGATCGGACGTCTTTCCATATTGGGCGTCACCGCAGCGGCGCTCGCCAGCGACATGCCATAGCCGAGGATGGAATTGCCGAGCGAGAACGGCGCGAAGGTCGCGAACGAATGACAACCGATGTCGGCGCTGATGTGCGTCGGGCCCAGCTCGCGTTGCATCAATTTGATTGCCGAGAACACCGGGCGCTCGGGGCAGCCGGTGCAAAAGGCCGGCGGGCGCGGGGGCAGGGGGCCGAGAGCGGAAGCGGCCTTTGCCTTGTGCGCAATCAGGCCGCGCGCATTTTCCGCGATGGTATCGGCGTCGATGCCGTTCGGTTTTGCATCCTGAAGAAATGCGGCCAGCCCCTCCAGCAGCACGTCGGAAGCATATTCGCCGGACTTCGGAAGCGGGCCCTTGCCGAGCACGCGTGTGTTGATGCCGGCGCGTCGCAATTCGACGTTGACCGCCTGCTCGATGTAGTCGGGATACCCTTCCTCGACGATCAAGACCGCACGCTTGCCCGCGCAGAATCCGGTGATCTCCTCCGGCACCAGCGGATAGACCACGTTCAGCACCAGCACCGGAACGCGCGAGGCCCCGAACACGTCGGCGAGCCCCATGCGTTCGAGCGCGCGCAGCACGCTATTGGTGAGCCCGCCCATCACGATGATGCCGACGTCGCTCAGGTCGCCGTCGATTAGCTCGTTGAGCTTGTGCTCACGAATGAAAGCGCGCGCGGCCGGCATCCGTTCCTCGACCTTCAGGCGCTCCTGGCGAAAAGATTACCGGCGGATGCGCCAGCCGGCCGTAGTCGAAGCGCGGCGGCCCGGCGAGCTTGTCGAGGCCGGAGACGACGCCCTTGCGATTGTTTTTGGCGGCAAATTCACCGGTGGCGTGGCAGGCGCGGATGCGCAGCTCCAGCATCACCGGCGCGTGGCTCGCCTCCGACAGCTCGAAACCCTTTTCGACCGTGCGCACGATGGTCGGCAGATCCGGGCGCGGATCGAGCAGCCACATCGAGGATTTCAGCGCGTAGGCATAGGAGCGTTCCTGGATGACGCTGGCGCCCTCGCCATAGTCCTCGCCGAGAATGATCATGGCGCCGCCGATAACGCCGGGCGAGGCGAGGTTCGACAGCGCGTCGGCCGCGACGTTGGTGCCGACGATCGACTTCCAGGTCACCGCGCCGCGCAGAGGGTAATTGATCGACGCACCCAGCATGGCGGCGGCGGATGCTTCGTTCGAGCAGGTTTCCAGGTGCACGCCGAGCTCGGACATGATGCCTTCGGCATCCACCAGAACGTCGAGCAGATGCGACACCGGCGCGCCCTGATAGCCGCCGACATAGGAAACGCCCGATTGCAGCAGCGCTTTGGTGACCGCGAGGATTCCCTCGCCGTGGAAGGTGTCGCCGTCGCCCAGCCTCAGGGCCTGCACTTCCTTCTTGAACGAGCGTTCCATCATCCAGCCAGATAGTTGGGACCCAAACTATATACCACACATCGCCTTACATGTGCGAGGGCAGCCAGAGGGCGATGATCGGGAAGGCAATCAGGATCACCAGCCGGATCAGGTCGGTAACGATGAACGGCAGTACACCCTTGAAGATTGTCGTAAAATTGACGTCCTGCACCACGCTTTTGATCACGAACACGATCATCCCCACCGGCGGGTGGATCAGGCCGAGTTCGACGGTCATGACGATGATGACGCCGAACCAGATGGGGTCGAAGCCGAGATGAGTAATCACCGGAAAGATGATCGGCACGGTGAGGATCACCATCGCGAGCGAATCCATGAGGCAGCCGAGCACCAGGTACATCAGCATGATCAGGGCGAGCACGCCGTATCGGCCGAGCCCGAGCCCGGTGAGGAATTCCGTCACCTTTTGCGGCGTCTGGGTCACGGTGAGGAAATACCCGAACAACAACGCACCGATCAGCACGGTGAAGACCGCCGCGGCGGTGCGCGTCGCCTGCAGCAGCGAACGGCGGATCTCCGTACGGTCGAGACGTCCGCTCAGCACGCCGATCAGGAAGGCGCCACCCGCGCCCATGCCGCCCGCTTCGGTCGGCGTGAAGAGGCCGCCGTAGAGGCCGCCGATCACGAACACGAACAGCAGCATGGTTGCCCAGATGTCGCGCAGGCCCGCGAGGCGTTCCTTCCATGAATGGCGCGGCGCACGCGGCAGGAAATCCGGGCGCACGAATCCGATGATCGCGACCGTGCCCATATACATGGAGGCGGCGAGAATGCCGGGCAGAACGCCGGCAATGAAAAGCTTGCCGATGTCCTGTTCGGTAATGATGCCGTAGACCGCGAGCACCGTCGAAGGCGGCAGCATGGCGCCGAGCGTTCCGCCCGCCGCGATCACGCCGGTGGCGAAGCTCTGCGGGTAGCCGTAGCGCCGCATTTCCGGATAGGCGACGGTCGAGAACGTTGCGGCGGTCGCGACCGAGGAGCCGGAAATCGCGGCAAAGCCGCCGCAGGCTGCGATGGTCGCAATGCCAAGACCGCCGCGAAGATGGCCGAGAAAACTGTTGGCGGCACGAAACAGATCGCGGCTCATGCCCGAATTGGATACGAAGGCGCCCATCAAAAGGAACATGGGAATGACGCCGAACGTGTAGTCGGTGACCGTCCGCATCGAGGTCTGTCCGACCATCTTCAGCGCCGGATAGCCGCCGACGATGTAGCCAAAGCCCGTGACGCCGACCAGGCCCATCGCCATGCCGATCGGCACGCGCAGCAACATCAATGCAAACAGCGCAACAAAGCCGATGATGGCGACGGCATCGGTGCTCATGCTTGACTCATGGCCGGCTCATTCGAAGGCCTTGATCTGGTATCCGCCGCCCATCAGGTCGGGACGGAAGATCAGCCGCCACGTGCGGATTGCGATCAGCAGCACGGCCGACACATCGCCGGCCCAGGCGATGGCAAAGAAGGGCCAGGTCGGCAGTTTCAGATCGAAAGTGAGGACATTGTCGTTATATGTGCCGGTGACCTTGTCGAGCAGCGTGTAGGTCTGCACGCTCACCACGAACAGCAGCACCAGCGTCGCGAATACGTCGATGAAACGTTGCCAGCGCGGGTTCACGTTGGCCCAGACCAGGTCGACCGTGATGTGCGTGCCGCGATAGGACGTTGCGGCGATGCCCCAGAAGATCAGGATGCCGAGCAAATTTCGGCCGAAATCGTAGGCATCCGGAATTTGCACGCTGAAGAAATACCGCAGCAGCACCGAAATGAAGATATCGGCCGCGACGATGCCGACGAAAAATGCCGCGATGAGCTCAATGCCGTTGATGAAACGGTCCATCGGACCGTGCGGGCGCGGCCGTCCGCTGCCGCCCGCGAGCCGCGTCGCGACTTCCTGCTCGCTCATGACGTGTTCGGTCACGACGGTCCCCAAATGCAGCCGCATCGAACGCGCGTTACGTCCGATGCGGCTCTATCGGCCGGCGATACGCTGCGCCTAGTGTCCCGATTCCGACTAGTAGCCCGCCTTGAACTTGGCGAGTTCGGCTTTCAATTCCTTCATCACGGTGTCCGGATTGGCGCCGGTTTTTTTCACATTGTCGGCCCAGGTCTTTTCCAGCGGCTCGGCCGACTTTTTCCACTCGCCGAGTTGAGCGGCGCCGAGATCGTAGACTTCGTGCCCTGCCTCGGCCTTAAGCTTGGCGATTCCGTTGTGCTCGAAATCGGCCCAGGGTGCGGCGACTTTCAGCGCCCATTCGTTGGTGCAGTGATTGTCGATCACCTTTTTCTGCGCCGCCGACATCTGGCTGTAGGTGCTTTTGTTGAACACGAAGGCGAACGTCGTGACATAGAGCGGCACGTTCATGTGATACCTGGTCACCTTGTCGATGCCGAACAGCGGGATCGAACCCCAGGGGAAGGTCACCGCGTCGGCGACGCCTTTATCGAGAATGTCGCGCACTTCCGGCGCGCTCGACTGCACGTTCGTTCCGCCGAGCCGGGTGACCCAGGTCGCCATCGTTGCGTGCGCGGGCCGGATCTTCATTCCCTTGATGTCGCCCGGCACTTCGATCTTCTTGGTCCTGGAGTGGAACGTGCCCGGGTCATGCACGAAGGCGAGGCAGAACTTGACGTCCTTCATCTCCTTGTCGGCGTATTTGCGGTACCAGGCGTCGATTGCCTGTGAGCCGCTCTTTGCGTTCGACATCAGGAACGGCAATTCGCCGGCGCCGATGATCGGGAACCGGCCGGGCTGGTAGCCGGGATTGATGTAGGTGAGATCGGCGATCCCGTCGCGCGCCATGTCGTAGTGGTCAAAGGCTTTGCCGAGCTGCTGGGCGGGATAGATTTTATATTTAATTGTGCCGCCGGAGTCCTTCTCGACCGATGCCCCCCATTCCTCCAGCGCTTTCTGCAACGGGTGTGACGGCGGCACCCAGTGCGCGATCTTGAGATCGAACGTCTTGTCTTGCGCGAATGCCCCGGTCGCGCCGCCGATCAACAGGGCGGCAGCATAGACACATCCGGCGAAACGGAGTTTCATGGGTTCCTCCCGTGGGGGTTGGGGTGTTGGTTTAGTCGCCAACTTTTTGCGATATTCAGCCGGATGTCAGACGCGTTGTAAAGCGTATCGTTTGGCATCCAACTAATCGGTGTGTGGCGTTTCGCGGAGAGCGGGGGTTGAAGGTGCACGGAGCCAACGGTACAGGCGGCCGCCGCCGTGGAAGGAATGGCGAAGCCTTTGCGGAATTCGGTCAATTTCGGCCCGCTCGCCTATTGGGTCGGATTTAACCTGCGCATGGCGCAGGAAGCCGCATTTCAGGCGTTCTCGCGCCGCTCGCAGGACATCGGCGAGAGCCCCGGGCGCTTCGCCACCTTGACGCTGATCGCGCGCAATCCCGGCATCAGCCAGACGGAATTGTCGCACGCCAACGGCCGCGACAAGTCGAGCCTGACGCCGGTGGTCGAGGATCTTGTGCGGCGTGGCCTGGTGGAGCGCAAGCGCATGGACAGCGACCGGCGCACGTATCGCCTCAACCTCACGCCCGCCGGAAAGAAAGTCCTCACCATGATGACGCGCTGCGCGCGACGGCACGAGCGCAATCTCGATCACGTGATTGGCGAGCGCGACCGCAAGCGGTTCATTCAGATCCTGAAGAAGATCGCCGCGGAGATTGAGTAGCGGCGCGGGTGAGAGTACGCACGGCCTCACCACCGTCATGCCCGGGCTCGTCCCGGGCATCTCCGGCCATGACGAACGAGAGTCCAACTACAAATGAGACTCTCGTGCGCATTGCCTCTCCACCGTCATGCCCGGCTTTATGCCGGGCATCCACGTCTTTGCAGCGGTGCGATTCAGTAAGACGTGGATGGCCGGAACAAGTCCGGCCATGACGAATGAGAGTCTCGTACATCGTCGCAACATCCGTTCGTCCCCGCGCATAGCCGTCCGAAGGACGGCGTGCTTACGCCCGCCTATGCGGGGACCCAGGGCGACATCGTACAGCCTTTCAATTTGATTTTGGGTTCCCGCTTGCGCGGGATGAGCGGAGGCGAAGGCCTTGCAGCCTCTCCACCGTCATGCCCGGGCTTGTCACCGCAAGTCGGGTTTACCCGACTTGCGGCAACTATTTATGCGGAAGTCGGGCAAGCCCGACTTCCGATGCATCCACGTCTTAAACAAGCGTAGCAAACAAATCGTGCCAATCGGGATTTTGGGCATGGATCAAGCGCACTTTCCACGCGCGTGGCCAATGTTTGATCGTCTTCTCGCGCTGGATGGCAAGCCGGATGTCGTCGTGCTGCTCAAAATAGACAAGCTGTTTCAAGCTGTGTTGTTTCGTGAACCCGCCAAGCAAACCGTCGCGATGTTCGTAACAACGACGGACGAGATCATTGGTAACACCGACGTAAAGGGTGCCGTTGCGACGATTGGTCATGATGTAAATGAAGCCGTCCTTGATTGCTGTAATTCAACAAGACGTGGATGGATCGGAAGTCGGGCTTGCCCGACTTCCGCATAACTAACGTCACCACAAGTCGGATAAATCCGACTTGTGGTGACAAGTCCGGCCATGACGAATGAGAGACTTCAACGTGATGGCGACTAGTTGTACGCACCGCCTCTCCACCGTCATGCCCGGCTTTATGCCGGGCATCCACGTCTTTCTCTGATTGTCCTCTGATTGTCGTTGAAAATTATTTTGCCTCATCCGAACGGATGAGGTGTAGCGGCATTTACGACAATGCGCATCATCGACGCTGTCGCATTTTTGCATCACGCACGCGCGCAATTTCGTTTTTTCGTTACTGACCAATCAGACGCCGTACCAGCCCAAGTGTTTCCGCGCACGCCTCCGTAAGTATTTAGGTGCGCCACACCAGCACCGGCGCACTGCCGCGGCGGCGCGCCACCTCCGCCCCCGGCACGGCTGATCGGGCTGGAAGAAACGAGCGGCATGAACCGCAATGCAAGGAGTAGGGGCGATGAAATCTTTCGGGTCAAAAAAAATCGGATCAAAGAAGATCGTTTGGCGCGTCGCGGCAGCGCTGATGGTGTCCACG
Organism: uncultured Pseudomonadota bacterium; assembly: GCA_963762485.1. Taxonomy (GTDB): domain Bacteria; phylum Pseudomonadota; class Alphaproteobacteria; order Rhizobiales; family Xanthobacteraceae; genus Pseudolabrys. The sequence continues at coordinate 610,638 of CAVXLE010000006.1, forward strand.
GCGCCATTCGTCGCGATCCAGCATGTTCACGCGCAGACAACACCGGCCTGCACGCCGGCAACCGCGACGGATGCACCGGTGAATGGCCAGACCGTTACCTGCACTGGTGGAATAATCACCAATCAGAATGATCCGAACGGCTACGGTACCGGCGTTGAAACCGGCAACACAATCATTGTTGACCCCTCCACCACGGTCACGGGGACGAGCGTCGGAATTTCGGTCAACGATGCGACCGTCACCAACAATGGCGGCACGATAACCGGTGGCTCTTCGGGTCTCTTTTTCAACGGCGACAGCATCGTCAACAACGGCAGCGACCCAAACAACGCAGCCGTTCACGGCACCATTTCAGGTGCGACGGAATTCAGACCAATACATCGGTCACTGTCGTCAATGACGGCACGATCTCGGGCACCGGCACATCCGGCGCTGGCATTGACGCCACACTCGGCACCGCCACAGTCACCAACAACAGTACGGGCACCATTACAGGCGTTGTCGCGGGCATCGTGGCGAAGGTTGTCAACATTCTTGGCAACAACGGCACAATCGAATCCACGAGCGGCACCGCGATCAGCGCCGGTTCAAATACGATTGGCACGGCTAACCCGGGCAGTTGATGGAACCATCACGCTGACGAATGGAAGTAGCGGCACGATAAGGGCAAATGCTGCGAATGGTGTCGCGGTCGTCGCCTTTGGCACCGGAACGATCACGATCAACAGCAACGACGGAATGATTCAGGCGGACGGTGGAAAGGATGTTCGCGGCGGGGCCGGCTCCGGCTCGGCCGTCGTGGCCGCAGGTATTACCATCAATAGTAATACCGGCACTATTGAAGCCACCGGTCAAAACGGCATAGCGATTAATGCCAGCGAGTTTCGGTGGTACGGCAACCGTCACCAGCTCCGGTACTATCTTTGGCGGCCCTCCGCGGCATCGTCACCGAAGGTCTGCTGACGTTGAGTAATTCCGGTCTCGTCCGGACGCAACAACAATGTTGTTTCAGAATTCGCGATTGGTTCACTCAGCGGCGACGTGAACGTGCAGAATAGCGGCAACGGGTCCATTCGCGACGCCGCTGTCGCCATCCAGGCGAACGGGCTGGCGACGATCGACAACACGAGCACCAGCACCCAATCTATTCAGGGGCGAGTGAACGCGATCAGCGCGGGTTCGGTCTTGCTCAAGAGCAATTTGGGGACGATCGAAGGGGGAAGCATCGCGATCAAGGCAGTCAGCGATGCGGACATTACGAATTCCAAGACGATCCAGGCGCTCGGTACCGGCGGCATCGCGATCCAGGCCGATGGCACCGCTACGATCAGAGATAACACTGTGGGCGGCACGATAATCGGAACCGACATTGCAATCAGCGCCGCCACGGCTCACGTCGTCAAAAACGCGGGGACAATTCAAGGGGTCAACAGCGCAATTAACGCCGTTGCGAACAATGTCGACAGCAATGCGGGAACGATAACAGCGACAGCAGATGCGGGAGCGGGCCACACTGCGATTGCGGTCGTCGGCAACACCGTCAATATTGGAACAAACTCGGGTACCATCAGTGAAACTGGTGCCGGCGGTATTGCGATTAACGGCAACAACATCACGATCGGCTCCAGTCTTCCCGGGACGGGAAATCTCGGAACGATTTCTGCCGATAACAGTTCCAGCGGCACAGCCATACGGGGCGATATCCTCGACATTACAAATTCCAAATCGATAAGCGCTGCCGCAGGTACCGCCATCTTTGGCACGTCGTCGACCAAAATCCACAATCAACAGAATGGGACTATTTCCGGTGGCGCAGTTGCGATCACCGGCAGCGGCCTCGACGTGACGAACGATGCCGGGGCGACAATCAGCACGTCTGCAAATGGCATTGCCATCCAGGGTTCGGGTTCAGTGACGAACTCCGGAACGATCACGGGCGGAAGTGGTGGCTCGGTGCTTTTCAACGGCGGAGCAGGCGTCACCAATACGCTGACTTTGAAGACCGGCTCGCAGATGACCGGCATTGCGAGCGGGAGCGTCGGCGGCGCGGTCAGCAACCTCGTGTTTCAGGGCCACGGTACCGCGAGCAATAATTTCATCCAGTTTGATTCGCTCGCCGTGAAGGCGGACACCTCGTGGGTTCTGAGCGGGAACGCCGGTGTTGGCCTCGCGAATGTCAACACTGGAACGCTTGTGGTCGATGGCGGTCTCAGCGGCGCGGTTGGGGTTCTACCCGGTGCCACGCTGGCGGGCCACGGTACCATTACCGGACCACTCGTGGTGACTCCCACCGGTACTGTGGCGCCCGGCGCGGGGGTGCCTTTCAGCACCTTGACCGTGAACGGCAGCGTCAACTTTCAGGGCAGTTCGGTCTTTTTGGTCAACGTCAATGCCGCGGGGCAGACGGACCAGCTTAAGGTCACAGGGGTCGGCAACACTGTTACCTTGACGGGTGGCACAGTGAATGTGCTGGCGCAAAACGGCACCTATGCGCTCTCGACGCAGTACACGATTCTTACCGCGCCCGGCGGTTTGGGTGGCACCAATAAATTCGGCGGCGTCACCAGCAATCTCGCCTTTCTCACACCGACGCTTACTTACGACCCCAATAACGTCTTCCTGACCATGGCGCTCAACAACACTGGTGGTGGCGGCGGTACGGGTGGCGGCACGGGTGGAACTGGCGGCGGCACAGTGACGACTCCGGCTTTTGCCGCTGTCGCGCAGACCCGCAATCAGAATGCCGTTGCAAGCTCGCTTGCGGGTGGTTCGCTCAGCAATTCGCTCGTCCTGCGCGTCCTCAACCAGACGATCGCAGGCGCCCGCATAGCCTTCGATGCACTGTCGGGTGAGCTATTCGGCACGGTTCACAACACGCAGGCGCAGGAAGGTTCGTTCGCGCGCACGGCGATCCTCGGCCGGTTGCGGCAGGCCTCTTATGCCGATGCGCCGGACGAACTCGGCGCGCTGAGCTACGCCGGGCCGGAACTGGCCTATGCCGATGGGGGTGCGCCTACGCGCCAGATAATGGCAGTGCGGCTTACGCCGCCGATGCCAATGGCAGCATGGCGGCGGACATGCCGATGAAAGCGCCCGCGTGGCCGCGACATTGGCGGGCGCGGTCTCACCTTCTGGGCGCAGGGGCTGGGCGGCTGGGGGCATGCGGACAGTGACGGCAATGCTGCCTCATTGAAGAGCCGCTTCGGCGGCTTCCTCTCCGGCGCCGACATGCGCATTGGGCAGGCCTGGCGGGCGGGTCTCGTTGCCGGTTACACGCGCACGGATCTCAACGTCGATGCACGTTCGAGCAGCGCCGGCATCGACAGCGTGCAGTTCGGCGCCTATGCCGGCGGCAGGCTCGGGGCCTTCAACGTCCGCACGGGTGGCTCTCTGTCCTATGACAGCATCGACACCAGCCGCAGCATTGCCTTCCCCGGCTTCACGGATTCAACGCACGCGCGCTTCCACGGAAGTGTCGGGCAGTTGTTCGGTGAACTCGGCTACGGCATGGCGCTGGGCCATCTCGCGCTCGAGCCGTTTGCGGGGCTGGCTTACGTGCACGTGCATGACGGTTCGTTCCAGGAAAGCGGCGGGCTTGCCGCGCTGTCGGCGGGCAGTTCGACCGAGAACCTCGGCTATTCGACGCTGGGCCTGCGCGCGGCGGCAGCCATGCCGCTCGCCAACGGCACGGTGCTCATCCCGCGCGGCTCGGTGCAGTGGCAACACGCCTTCGGCGATGCGACGCCGACCACGGCACTGGCGTTCCAGAGCACGGGCACGGCGTTCTCGGTTGCCGGCATTCCGATTGCGCGCAACGCGGCGCTGGTTGAGGGCGGCTTTGACTGGCGCCTGAGCCCGTGGGCCAAGCTCGGGGCGTTCTATCAGGGCGAGCTTGCCGCGCACGCGCAGGCCCACGCCATCAAGGGCGCCTTTACCTGGGATTTTTGAGCTTAACCCTGCGCTGAAGCGCACGGCCTCTCCAGCGTCATGCCCGGCTTCATGCCGGGCATCCACGTCTTGCTTTGCTGCGTTTCAAAGTCCCAAGACGTGGATGGCCGGACCAAGTCCGGCCATGACGGCTGAGAGTCTCCGCCATCACTGCGCGGATTTGTGCCCGCGGTCTTTCCACTGTCATGCCCGGCTTCATGCCGGGCATCCACGTCTTGCTTTGCTGCGTTTCAAAGTCCCAAGACGTGGATGGCCGGACCAAGTCCGGCCATGACGGCTGAGAGCCTCCGCCATCACTGCGCGGATTTGTGCCTGTGGCCTTTCCACTGTCATGCCTGCGCTTGTCGCGGGCATCCACGTCTTCGCTACGCGCGAAACCTCGCCAGCACCGCTTCCGGCACCGGATGCGACCTGAGCCGGCCGTCCGCATCGCGAATAACCCACACGCGCTTCTCCGAACATTCCGCACAAAGGTCGTTCTTGAGGCTCAGCTTGTGTTCGACATCGAAGCTGGAACGGCCGAAGGCGATTGTGCTTTCCACGATCACGTCGTCGCCGAAACGCGTCGGTTTCAAAAACCGCGCATGCGTACGCACAAGTGGAAAGCCGGCGAATTCCAGATTCCGGAACATTTCATACTTGGTTATATGAAGCACGGCTTCGAAGAGATGCGCCGTCGAGGCATCGAAAATTTCGAAATAGCGCGGATAGAAGATAATGCCGGCCGGGTCGCAATCACCCCATTCGATCCGCACCGTGCGGGTATTGGTGAATGTCGTCACGATTTGGCGTCTGTCTTTATGCAGGTCTTCAAGCAGATGTCTGAGAAAAGCAAGACGTGGACGACCCCTCATTAGTCATGGCCGGACTTGTTCCGGCCATCCACGGCTTACTGAATTGCCAGCCGTAAAGACGTGGATGCCCGGCACAAGGCCGGGCATGACGAACAAGAGGCCGTGACACGTGCGCGTCGTATTGTTTTGTCGCTGTGATTTCATGTCACCGCGGCGCCATGCGCAGCGCGCCGTCGAGGCGTATGACCTCGCCGTTGAGATAGCCGTTGTGGATGCAGTGGAGCACCAGCGCGGCGAATTCGCGCGGCTCGCCGAGCCGCTTGGGGAACGGCACCGAGGCGCCGAGCGAGTCCTGCGCCTCCTGCGGCAGCGCGCGCAGCATCGGCGTGCCGAAAATACCGGGCGCTATGGCAAGCACGCGGATGCCGAACTGGGCGAATTCGCGCGCGGCCGGCAGCGTCAGTGCGGCGACGCCACCTTTGGAAGACGAATATGCGGCCTGTCCGATCTGGCCTTCGAATGCGGCGACCGACGCCGTCGAGACGATGACGCCGCGCTCGCCGCCGGCGAGCGGTTCGACGGCCTGCATGGCAGCGGCAACCAGGCGCATCATGTTGAACGTGCCGATGAGGTTGATGCGAATGACGCGCTCATAGTCGGCAAGCGGCATCGGACCATCGCGGCCGACGATGCGCCTGGCAGGACCGACGCCGGCGCAATTCACGAGGATGCGCGCCGGCCCGTGCGCAGCCGCGGCCTTCTTCACGGCCGCTTCGCCACTTGCGCTGTCGGCGACATCGCACGTGATGGCTACGCCCTTAAGCTCGGCTGCGATGTCCGCAGCGGCTTTCTCGTTGACATCGACAATCGCGACTTTCGCGCCTGCCGCAGCGAGCGCGCGCGCGGTTGCAGCGCCCAGGCCCGATGCGCCGCCGGTCACAATGGCGGCCTGTCCCTTCGTTTCCATCAGTGTGTTCCTTCGACCGCGATCACGCGCGAGGATAAAGGCACCGCGTAGAGTTCGTCCACCAGCGCGGCGCGATTCTTCAATACGGCACGCTGGTTGATCGAGCCTTTGTCCGTCATTTCGCCTTTATCCATGGATGGCGGCTCTGCCATCAAAATTGCGCGCTCGACGCGCGTCGATGAGCCGGGGCTTGCGGCGGCAAGGCTCGCCAGCAAGTCGGCGAATTTCGCGCGCACGGCCGGCGAGTCGACGATCGCGGCGGGCGCTGCATCGGCGGCAAGGCCGGCGAGCTTGCGGCAGGCTTCGACATCGGGAAACACCAGCACGGCGATGTCGTCGCGGTCGGCGCCGGCAAACACGACGTCGCGGGCATACGGCGCGAAATGGTCGAGGAAGCGTGCGCGCATCGGTCCGACACTGACCCAGGTGCCGGTCGACAGCTTGAAGTCTTCCGCAATGCGGCCGTCGAACAAAAGGCCTTTGCCGGGATCGTTCGGGTCGACGAATTTCAGCGCATCGCCGATCTTGTAGTAGCCCTCCTCGTCGAAGGCCTCGCGCGTGAGATGCGCCTGCCGCCAGTAGCCGGGCGTGATGTGCGGGCCGCGCAGGCGCGCTTCCAGCTTGCCTTCGTTCGGCACCAGCTTGAGCTCAACGCCGGGCGCCGGCAGGCCGATGTTGCCGGGCCGGTCGAAATCCCAACTGCACGCAAGCGCCAGCGGCGAAGTCTCGGTGGAGCCAAGCGACGACAGGAAAATAATGCGCTCACCGGTGGTTTCGATGGCGAGCCGGGTCAATTCGTCCCATGTGGCCTGGTTCAAGCCGGCGCCGGCGTAGAACAGCACCTTCAGCCGGCTGAAAAAGTTACGGCGCAGCGCATCGTCGGCGCGGAAGTGCGCGATCAATGCTTCGTAGCCTTTCGGGACGTTGAAATAGATGGTGGGCGCGATCTCGCGAAGATTGCGCGCGGTCTTCGGCACGCCCGGCGGCGTCGGGTTGCCGTCATCTATATAGAGCGAGCCCCCGTTGACCAGCACCATATTGAAATTGTGGTTGCTGCCGAAGGTATGGCTCCAGGGCAGCCAGTCCACCACCACCGGCGGCTCGTCGGTGACGAAGGCAAAGCCGGACGCCAGCATCGCCTGGTTCGAGCACAGCATGCGGTGAGTATTGATGACGGCCTTCGGATTCCCGGTCGATCCGGAGGTGAACAGGAATTTCGCGATGGTGTCCGGCGTTACCTTGGCGTGCGCGGCCGCGACGCCCGCGCCGTCGCTTGCACCACGAAGATCGGCGAACATCGTTGTCGCGCGGTCGCCCAATGGATTGCGCGTCACCACCAGCTCGATCTCGTCCGGCACCGTTGCGTAGAGCGCGCGCGCGAATGGCCCGCCATCGTTGACGAACACCAGGCCGGGCGTGAGCAGCTCGATAATCGTGCGCAGCTTTCCGAAATCGCTCGACAGCAGCGAATATGCCGGCGAAATCGGTGCGTAGGGGATGCCGACATACATCGCGGCGAGCGCAAGCAGCGCGTGTTCGATGTCGTTGCCGGACAAAATGACGATCGGTCTTTCCGCGGAGAGCCCGCGCTGCAACAGCGCCGCACCGATACGCTTCACGTCGGCAAGGACCTGCGCGTAAGTGAGCCTGCGCCATTCGCCTTGCGCATCGCGTTGCGCCAGGAATACGCGGTCGGGCGCCACCTTTGCCCAATGTTCGAGCGGTTCGCTCAGCTTGCGGTAATAGCCGCCGAGCGCTTGCGTCGCGCGGATATGGATGACGCCGCCGGTGCGTTGCTCGACGACAGGATCGAGCCTGCCCAGCCGCACCGGACGGAGCGGTGCCGCGGCCTGGCTTTCCACTTCTCGCGCTACGTTCGACATCGGCTCCCGGCCATCGTCATCAACTGCGCGTCACCTTCGGCGCGCGCTTTTCGAGAAAATCCTTCAGACGTGCCTTTGCGTCGGGGTCGGCCTGTGCAATCGCCGACATCAAGGCTTCCACGGCATAACCGCTCGCCGGATCCATTTCGGCGATGCGCGGCAGGGCGTGCATGACTGCGAAATTGGTCAGCGGCGCATTGCCGGCAATGCGTTGCGCGAGTTCGAGGCCCTTGGCGAAACCCTTGCCGGGCTCGACAAGATATGTCGTCAGTCCAATCGCCTGGCCTTCGTCGGCTGAATACGTGCGCCCGGTGAGCATCATGTCCATCATGCGCGCGACGCCGATCAGCCGCGGCAGCCGCACCGAACCGCCGCCACCGACATAGATGCCGCGGCTGCCTTCCGGCAACGCGTAGTAGGCCGAACTCTCGGCGACGCGCACATGGGCTGCCGCGGCAAGCTCAAGGCCGCCGCCAACCACCGCGCCATGCAGCACGGCAACCACCGGCACTTTGCCGAACTGGATTTTTTCGAATGCGCGATGCCACAGACCGGAATGAGCGATCCCTTGCGTGACGTCGCGCTCGCTCAGTTCGGACAGATCGAGGCCGGCGGAGAAATGCTCACCTTCGCCTGAGAGCAAGACGGCACCGATGCCTTCCGGAAGCGATGTGAAGAATTGCTCTATTCCGACGATTGTCTCGTCATCGAGTGCATTGCGCTTTTGCGGCCGGTTGAGCCGCAGAATGGCGACAGCGCCGATGCGTTCGGCAGCCAGTGAGGCGGGGAGTGAAACGGCGGAAACATCTTTCACGTTGTCAGACACACTACTCTCCGGCGTCATGCCCGGCCACAGCCGTCCGAAGGACGGCGTGCTTTCGCACGCCTATGTGCCGGGCATCCACGTCTTGCAGGTGGCAAGAATGAAAGACGTGGATGGCACCGGAAGTCGGGCTTGCCCGACTTCCGCGTGAATAAAATAGCGTAAATCGGGTAGACCCGACTTACGCTGACAAGCCCGGCCATGACGATAAAACTCATAAGACCTCATAAACATCCAGTGTTACCGCGCGCGGCTCGCGCTGGCCCCGCGCCAGGGCCAGAATTCGATTGAGCCAGTCGACGCCGGGGTCGGCGGTCTCGAAACGCATTACCGTACGGAAATAATAAAGACGAGGATCCACATTGTCGCCCCGCCCCAGTCGCTCCATCACGTCGGGAGGTCCGTGCCGCAGGCCTTCGCTGGTGACCATGACAAGCGCCCCGGCGTCGGTCTCAATGGTGTAGCGGGCTTTGATGTCGGCGGCGCCGTCGCTGCGGATGATCTGCCAGTCGGCGCCGCCCGGCAGGATGCGGCCGGCAAGCCTCGGTCCGCGCACGCTGCCGCCGAGGATGCCGATGACCCGGCGCTCGCCATAGGGCGTACGGCCCAGACTGGTGATCCTCTCGAGCTCGGCATTTATCGTAAAGATAGGCTGCTTGCTCAGCATGGTGATCCGTTGGGGCCCCAACTTGATACTCGCGCGCCATTTGACCCTGCCGGTGGCCAGCCGTAAATACGGGTCCGCAACCGGGATTCAGTTCGCACATGGCGCGTATTTCCTCGCTCGCCGAAGCCATTAAATCCGCCGTCCGCGACGGCGATACCGTGGCCTTGGAAGGTTTCACCCATCTTATTCCTCATGCCGCCGGCCACGAGATCATCCGCCAGGGCCGCAAAGGGCTGACGCTGATCCGGATGACGCCGGACCTCGTTTACGATCAGCTGATCGGAATGGGTTGCGTTACCAGGCTGGTTTTTTCGTGGGGTGGCAATCCCGGCGTCGGTTCGCTGCATCGTCTTCGTGACGCGATCGAGAACGGCTGGCCGCACAAGCTCGAGCTGGAAGAGCATTCTCACGCCGCCATGGCCAACGCTTACGAGGCCGGCGCGGCTGGCCTGCCGTGCGCGATCTTCCGGGGTTATATCGGCGGCGATCTGCCGAAGGTAAATTCGAAGATCAAGCGCGTGACCTGCCCATTCACCGGCGAGGAGCTTGCCGCCATTCCGGCACATCGCCCGGATGTGGCAGTCATTCATGCCCAACGCGCCGACAAGGCCGGCAATGTGATGATCGAAGGCGTGCTTGGCGTGCAGAAGGAAGCGGTGCTCGCCTCCAGGCGTTCGGTTGTCACGGTCGAAGAGATCGTCGACGAATTACCCGGAGCGCAGTCTCAACGCTGTGGTGCTCCCGCACTGGACGGTCGGCCACGTCGTCGAGGTGCCGGGCGGCGCCTATCCGTCCTATGCGCAGGGCTATTATCCGCGCAACAACAACTTCTATAAAGAATGGGATGCGGTCTCGCGCGAGCGCGACTCGTTCCTGGCCTGGATGAAAGAGAATGTATTGGCGAAAGGCCCGGAGGCTTTCGCGAAATACGCGCGCAAGCACCGCGTCGCGGCGGAGTGAACAATATGGCTGACTACAAGCCGAATGAGATGATGACCATCGCGGCGGCGCGTGCGCTGAAAGATGACGATGTCTGTTTCGTCGGCATCGGGCAGCCGTCGGCCGCGTGCAATCTCGCGCGCCTCACGCACGCGCCGAACATCACGCTCATCTACGAATCCGGTACGCTTGCCACCAAGCCGAACATTTTGCCGTTGTCGATCGGCGACGGCGAACTCTGCGAGACTGCGCTCACAACCGTGTCGGTGCCGGAGATGTTCCGCTACTGGCTGCAGGGCGGCCGCATCAAGGTCGGCTTCCTCGGCGGCGCGCAGATCGACAAATACGCCAATCTCAACACCACTGTGGTCGGCCCTTACGACAAGCCGAAGGTGCGGCTGCCCGGCGGCGGCGGCGCACCGGAGATCGCCACCTCGTGCGGCGAGATCTTCATTATTATGGCGCAGGGCAAACGCAGCTTCGTCGACAAGCTCGATTTCGTGACCTCGATCGGCCATGTGTCCGGCGGCGACAGCCGCGCCAGGCTCGGGGTGAAAACCAAAGGACCGACCAGGCTCATCACGGACCTGGCCTTGTTTGAACCGGATCCGGAAACGAAGGAAATGACCGTCGTTTCCATCCATCCCGGCGTCACCCGCGAGCAGATCCAGGAAAATTCCGGTTGGCCGGTCAAATTCGCAGCGAAGGTCGCCGAGACTTCGCCGCCCACGCAACGCGAGCTTGAAGTGCTGCGTGAATTGCACGCCCGCACCAACCGCGCGCATGCGGAGGCCGCGTGATGGCCCACCTGCACTTACTGAGCCGTCACCCTGAGGTGCGAGTCGCGCTAGCGGCGAGCCTCGAAGGGCGACGGCCGTTCATCCTTCGAGGGCTTCGCTCCGCGAAGCCACCTCTGGATGACGGGGAGAGGTTTGGCAAAGATGCGTGACGTCTTTATTTGCGACGCCCTACGTACGCCGATCGGGCGCTATGGCGGGGCCCTCGCCAAGGTGCGGACCGACGATCTTGCCGCAGTGCCGATCAAGGCGTTGATCGCGCGCAATCCCAGGATCGATTGGGAGAAGCTCGACGAGGTCTATTACGGTTGCGCCAACCAGGCCGGCGAGGACAATCGCAACGTTGCGCGCATGGCGCTGCTGCTCGCCGGGCTGCCGACGAGCGTGCCGGGCGTGACCTTGAACCGGCTCTGCGCCTCGGGGATGGAAGCGGTTGGCACCGCCGCGCGCGCGATCCGCGCCGGCGAAATGGAGTTCGCCATTGCCGGCGGCGTCGAATCGATGACGCGGGCGCCCCTTGTGCAAGGGAAAGCGCAGGAGGCCTTCTCGCGCACGGCCGAGATCTACGACACGACGATCGGCTGGCGCTTCGTCAATCCGCTGATGAAGCAGCAATACGGCGTCGATTCGATGCCGGAGACCGGCGAGAACGTGGCGGAAGAATTCCAGATTACCCGCGCCGACCAGGATACCTTTGCGATTCGCTCGCAGCAGCGCGCGGGCAAGGCAATCGCATCCGGCTATTTCACCAAGGAGATCGTTGCGGTCGAAGTGCCGGGCGGCAAGGCAGGTCCCGTCAAGGTCGATAAAGACGAGCATCCGCGCCCCGACACGACGCTCGAGCAGCTCGCCAAACTCAAGACGCCCTTCCGCAATCCCGGCACGGTGACCGCGGGCAATGCCTCGGGCGTCAATGATGGCGCTGCTGCCATCATTGTCGCCTCGGAAGCGGCGGTGAAGGCGCACGGACTCAAGCCGCGCGCGCGCATCCTCGGCATGGCCTCGGCGGCGGTGCCGCCGCGCATCATGGGCATTGGGCCGGTACCGGCGACTCAAAAATTAATGGCGCGCCTCCAGCATAAAATCGCCGACTACAATTTGATCGAGATCAACGAAGCCTTCGCTTCGCAGTCGTTAGCGTGTTTGCGGCAGCTCGGGCTTGCCGATGATGCCGAACACGTCAATCCGCATGGCGGTGCGATCGCGCTCGGTCATCCGCTCGGCATGTCGGGTGCTCGCCTGGTACTGACGGCCGCACACGGTCTCGAGGAAAATGGTGGCAAGCTCGGGCTTGCCACCATGTGCGTCGGTGTCGGTCAAGGTGTGTCGCTGGCCCTGGAACGGGTCGCGTGAAGGGGCAATAAAAAAGGAACAAGCAAGAATGACGCTTATTTTTCCCAAGGAGAGCTTGAGTGTATTTCCCAAGCATCTCACTCCCGATTACCGGAGCACGGCCAGGCGCTCACCGTCGAAACCGCTGATCATCGTGCCGCATACGCTGTCGGAACTGACCGGCCCGGTCTATGGCCACGACGCGGTACAGGAAGGCGATGCCGACCTCACCAAGCAGCACAAAGGCGAACCATTGGGCGAGCGCATCATCGTCCACGGCCACGTATACGATGAGGACAAACGCCCGCAACCCGATACGCTGGTGGAAATCTGGCAGGCGAATGCCTGCGGCCGCTACGTGCACAATGTCGACCAGCATCCGGCGCCGCTCGATCCGAATTTCACCGGCGCGGGCCGCACCATCACCGACAAGAAGGGCTATTACCGCTTCATCACGGTGAAGCCGGGCGCCTATCCCTGGGGCAATCACCACAATGCATGGCGGCCGAACCATATCCACTTCTCGGTGTTCGGCCATTCGTTCCTGTCACGGCTGGTCACGCAGATGTATTTCCCCGGCGACCCGCTGTTCCCGTTCGATCCGATCTTCAATTCGGTGACCGACGAGAAGGCGCGGCTGCGCATGGTCTCGAGCTTCGATCTGGAAAACACCATCCCCGATTGGGCGCTTTGCTTCCGCTTCGACATCGTGTTGCGCGGGCGTGAAGCCACGCCGCAAGAACGGACAAGCATTAGCGCATGCTTCGCCCGGTTCGAATCGCCCAATACCCCGCTCGTCCCCGTGAAAACGGGGACCCAGAGCGGAAAGTCTCAGGCTCCGAGATCGCGGCTCTGGATTCCCGCTTATGCGCGGGAATGAGCGGAACGTGGTCGTCGTTGGCCAAATCCTCACGTGCAATAAACGGATTTTCCATGTCGGACATCACTCCCTCACAAACCGTCGGCCCGTTCTTCGCCTATGGCCTCGCACCCCATAGCCGCTGCGACTGGAAGCCGAGCGACATCTACGACTGGAAAGATACGGTCGGCGCCAACCTGGTGACGCCGGATGCCTCCGGCACGAAGGTCCGCATCGAGGGCCGCGTGCTCGACGGCGACGGCATGCCGATCAACGACGCCATGCTGGAGATCTGGCAGGCGGATGCGCAGGGCCGCTACGCCCATCCGCGCGATGGCCGCACACGGCCGAACACCAGGTTCATGGGCTTCGGCCGCTCGGCCACCGACAAGAACGGGGCCTACAGCTTCGACACCATCAAGCCCGGCGCTGTGCCGGGGCCGGACGGTAAGCCTCAGGCCCCGCATATCGTGTTCTGCATCTTCTCGCGTGGCATGCTGCGGCAGATCTATACCCGGCTCTACTTCCCCGACGAGGCGGCCAACGATAGCGATCCCATCCTGGTGCTCGTTCCGGCAGACCGCCGTGGGACTCTCGTTGCCCACAAAGAGATGCGGGGCGACCAGGCGATCTATCGCTTCGACATCCGGGTCCAGGGCGAGGGCGAGACGGTTTTCTTCGATATCTGACCCAATCGATCCCGAGCTGATCCCAATCCGGGCCAAAGCAGCACTTTTTCGGATCGTTGACGCACGACCATCAGTCGCCGCCGCGCCCACGTCTGCCCATATAGCTGCCTGAAATAGTGGGATTTATCCCAATACTTGTGCGCGTATGGCGGGGCTATCACAAATTTATTGACTGTTTCAGCCTCAATACCAGTAATTTAGTGGTGGGCAATTGGCCCACCCACTTCGCCCACTTTTCCCAACATGACTTTTGTTATTGACGAAAGCGGGGGGAGTTGGTTCGCTTTGAGCAGTAACGGCCGTTGAGAGCCGGACAGGGAAACGCTGCCATGAACGAGCAAATCCTCCAGGAGATCACCGAATTTTGCCGCGCGCGCGGGCTTGCGGAATCGACATTCGGCCGGCGCGCCGTCAATGACGGCAAGCTGGCGAGTCGCCTGCGCAACGGCGGCCGCATCACCACCGATACACTCGAACGCATCCGCGCATTCATGTCGCGCAATTCCGATGGCGCGCCGGCCCGCCGCCGCGTGCTGTTCGAGCCGACTCCTCCTGGCGTCCTGCCCGTCGTGAAACCGCCGGCGCCGCCGGTGGCCTCCGGCCTCGCCAGCGACGACCCGCAGCGCAATTTCCGTTTCTTCGACAACCGGCAGAAATATCTGCTGTTCGTGAACACCTGCTCGGAGAAATGGGAGGTCGCCTCGCGCGTCTCGCTTGAGCTCGCCAATATTCATCCGCGGCCGCCGGCGGTGCGCGTGTTCGACGCCGGCGTCGGCGACGGCACCGTTCTCGCGCGTGTCATGCGCTCGATGCACGACCGTTTTCCGACAACGCCGTTTTATATTGTCGGCAAGGAGATCAGCCTCGAAGACATCCGCCTCACGCTGCACAAGATGGCGGACCGTTTCATCGAACATCCTTCCACCGTGCTGGTGCTCACCAATCTCGCCTATGCCGAGGCGCCGTGGCTGGCTGTAAAGTCGTTGAGCGCGGCGACCAGCCTGGTCTGGAAAGAGCTCGCGATGGAAGGCAGTACCGCGCATAGCTTCGAAGAGCAGATCACCGATCTCGAGCCGTTCCTGGCCGAGAACTGGAAGGCGAAGGTTAGCGCGAAAAGCGGCAACCCGATCTACGAGCGTCCGGTGATCCTGGTGATCTATCGCAACGACCACCGCTTCCTGCTCGACCAGATCGTGCCAAAGCCGGGCGGCACTGTTGCCGACTACGATCTGGTGATCGCGTCGCAGCCTTATCGCGCGCGCGCATCACTCGAGTTCAAGGCGAAACGCGTGCTGGCGCCGCTCGCCCGCGCACTCGGGCCCGGAGGCCGCATGATCGCAATCCATTCCTACGGGCATGACCCGGGTATGGAGATCATCCACAAGGTCTGGCCAAACGACAATCCGTTCGTCCATAGCCGCCACGATCTGCTCAAGGAAGTGAAGCACGACCTGGGCGCCGCAGGACGCGACCTCAATTTCAATGCCTATGCCGATCAGCGATCGCTGTTCCGCTATGACATGCACACGCTGCCGTCGGAGATTTCTTCCTCTATCGGCACATCGACTCTGCTCGCCGCGTGGAATGCCGCAATCTATGTGGCGCAAGTGGAAGACGACCGCCTGTCCGATGTGAACAGTGACCGCCGTTACGTCGAAGCGACCCGCGAGGCTCTCCAGAAGCACGGCGGATTGTGGTTCTACGACGAGTCTTTCGTCATCTCGCGCCGGCGCGAGTAAGCGCATGATCCCGAAAAGCATGTCCTCGCCCCCGATCGGGGATGGCAACCGGTTTTCGGGCAAGATCATGCGTCAGAAAAATGTGTGTGCCCGTGCCAAATGATCCTGCCGCTCTCGCGCGGCGCTTTTCGCTCGAAGCCACGCGGCCAGACACGGCCGAAATTGCCGCGCTTGCGGACATTCTTCCGCAGGGCACGGCGCTTTATCTGACTGCCGTGCCAACGCAAGATGCGCGCGAGCTCATCAAGGCAGCTGTGGCCGTGCGCAAGGCAGGGATCGAGCCGGTCGCGCACATCGCCGCGCGGCGGCTTGCCAGCGCAAAGGCGCTGCAAGAGCTGCTTGCTGGCCTTCGCGGTGAAGCCGATATGCGCCGGCTGTTATTGATCGGCGGTGATATCGACACGCCAGGGGCATTTGCGGATGCACTATCGGTTATCCAGAAAGGTGGCCTGCGCGAGGCCGGCATCGAAGAGATCGGTATCGGCGCCTATCCGGAAGGGCACCCGCGCATCCCGGCAGGACGTCTCGAAGCGGCGCTGGATGAAAAGATCGCTTCCGCAACCGCACAGGGTTTGCGCGTTCACATCGTCAGCCAGTTTTCGTTCTCGCCGGAACGCATCCTGGACTGGCTCGGGCAATTGCGCGCGTGCGGCATCAGCAAGCCCGTGAAAATCGGCATGGCCGGACCGACCAGCATTCCCGCGTTGCTGCGATACGCCAAGCGCTGCGGCGTCGCGGCCTCATTGCGCGGGCTGGTATCTGGCGTTGCCAGCGGCCTGGTCGGCCATGTCGGGCCCGACCGCATTATCGAAACACTTGCTGGCGCGAACGATCTGGGCGACGTCGCCCTGCATTATTTTTCATTCGGCGGAACGCTTGAAACCGCACGCTACGCATGCGAAGCCGCCGCAGGACGGCACGGTGCCGGCCGTGCTATGGCTCGAACCAACTAAGACCCGCCGGCAAGGGCGGGCCATTCGCGGAGGACGATATGCAAAGAACCAAACCGCCATTTCGTGCCGACCATGTCGGCAGCATCCTGCGCACTGCACCGGTCAAGGAGGCACGGGCCAAGCGCGAGAAGGGCGAGATCAGCGCGGCCCAGCTCAAGGAAATTGAAGACCGCGAGATCATCAAGATCATCCGGAAGCAGGAAGAGGTGGGGCTGAAGGCCATTACCGACGGCGAATTCCGCCGCTCGTGGTGGCATTTCGACTTCTACGGATTGATGGACAACGTCGAGATCTACGAACTCGACCACGGCATCCAGTTCCAGGGTGTGCAGACCAAGCCGCGCTCGATCAAGGTCACCGGCAAGATCGGTTTCTCCAGCCATCCGATGATCGAGCATTTCAAATTCCTCAAGCAGCACGCCAAGCAGACGCCGAAGATGTGCATCCCGGCGCCGTCGACCTTCCACTTCCGGCTTGAGCCGAATGCGGTGAGCAAGAGCGCCTATGCCAGCCGCGACGCGATCTTTGACGATCTCGCGGTCGCCTATCAGAATGCGATCAAGGCCTTCCACGACGCCGGCTGCCGCTATCTGCAATTCGACGACACCGCCTGGGCCTATCTCTGCTCGCAGGAAGAGTTGAAGAAGGCGCGCGACCGCGGCCTCGACGTCGATCACTTGCAGGAGAGCTACGCCAAGTGCATCAACAAGGCCTTGGAAGCAAAACCCGCCGACATGACGATCACGACCCATGTCTGCCGCGGCAACTTCCGCTCCACCTTCATCTCGTCTGGCGGCTACGAGCCGGTGGCCGAGACCCTGCTGGCCAAGTGCAAATACGATGGCTATTTCCTCGAATACGACACCGACCGCGCTGGCGGCTTCGAACCGCTGCGCTTTCTGCCGAAGGGCAACAAGATCGTGGTGCTCGGGCTGGTCACATCGAAGTCCGGACGGCTGGAGCCTCGCGCCGACGTCAAGAAGCGCATCGATGAAGCAACGAAATTTGTCGCGCTCGATCAACTTTGCCTGTCACCGCAATGCGGCTTTGCCTCGACCGAGGAAGGCAATGTTCTGGCCGAGGATGAACAATGGGCCAAGCTGCGCATGATCGTGGAGCTGGCCGAGGAAGTGTGGGGAAAAAACTGAAGGGGCTGCTCATTCCCGCGTAAGCGGGAATCCAGCAAAGATCTGGGTCCCCGCTTCCGCGGGGACGAACGGAATGGCGCAAATGACCCAAAGAACCAAGCCGCCCTTTCGCGCCGATCACGTTGGCAGCCTGCTGCGCCCTGCGGCGCTGAAGGAAGCGCGCGCCAGGCACGCCAAGGGCGAAATCTCCACCGATGCATTAAAGGCGGTCGAAGACCGCGAGATCGAGATCGTCATCAAGAAGCAGGAAGAGGTCGGGCTCAGACTCGCGACCGACGGCGAGTTCCGCCGATCCTGGTGGCATTTCGATTTCTACAAGGGCCTCGATGGCGTCGAAATGTATCAGACCGGCGAAGGCATCCATTTCGCCGGCGTCGATACCAAGGCGGAAAGCGTACGCGTGGTCGGCAAGGTCGGCTTCTCGAACCATCCGCACATCGAACACTTCAAATTCCTCAAGGCCCACGCCCGGGTCACGCCGAAGATGACCATTCCCGCACCTTCGACGTTTCACTTCCGTCAGGGCCGTCAGTCGATCAGTAAAACGGTTTATCCCGATCTCGATGCCTATTTTGATGACGTGGCGATCGCCTATCAAAAGGCCATTCGCGCTTTTTACGATGCCGGTTGCCGCTACCTGCAGCTCGACGATACGGCCTGGTCGATGATTTGCGATCCGAAACAGCGCGAAGATTCGCGCAAGCGTGGCGACGATCCGGACAAGCTGCCGCCGCGCTACACGCGCATGACCAACAAGGCGCTGGAAGCCAAGCCCGCGGACATGGTGATCACCATGCATTCCTGCCGCGGCAATTTCCGCTCCACGTTCATCGCGTCCGGCGGTTACGAGTTCGTGGCCGAGGAATTGCTCGGCAAGGTCAATATCGACGGCTATTTCCTGGAGTTCGATACCGACCGTGCCGGCGGCTTCGAGCCGCTGCGCCATCTCAAGGGCGACAAGCGGGTCGTGCTCGGCCTCGTCACGTCAAAGAGCGGGCGGCTGGAGCCAAAGGACGACATCAAGCGCCGCATCGACGAGGCCACCAAATACGTCCCACTCGAACAACTGTGCCTGTCGCCTCAATGCGGCTTTGCCTCGACCGAAGAAGGCAACGTCCTGGCCGAGGAGGAGCAGTGGGCCAAGCTGCACATGATTGTCGAACTCGCAGACGAGGTCTGGGGAGGGAATTGATATTTCGCAAATCGGGCCGTCCGGACGCCAACTAGCTTTCTTGGAGAGGGATGCCGTCGACTTGCGGCCCGTGACGATTTTGAGGTTGTATGGCATCCCCAAATTCAACGGAAAGGGATGAAAATGTCCATGAGATCGCAATGGCTTAGCATGAGCCGCGTGGCGCTGTCGGCGATTGCCGCGGCGCTCCTGCTGACGGCGGCCCCGGCCAAGGCAGCCGATCCGATCAAAATCGGATTTGGCATGGCGCTAACCGGGCCCCTCGCTGCCAATGGCAAAATGTCGCTGGTGGCCATGCAGATCTGGGAAGACGACATCAATGCCAAAGGTGGGCTGCTCGGCCGGCCGGTCAAGCTCGTCTACTACGACGATCAAAGCAATCCATCGCAGGTGCCCGGCATCTACGCCAAGCTGCTCGATATCGACAAGGTCGACTTTATCGTGAGCGGCTATGCCTCGACCCAGATCGCTGCGGCAATGCCGATCGCGATCCAGAAGAAGAGGCTGTTCATGAGCCTGTTCGGCACCGGCGTGAACGACACCTTCAAGTATCCGAAATATTTCTCGATGATCCCGAACGGCCCCACGCCGAAGCCTGCCTTCACCCGCGGCTTCTTCAAGGTGGCGGAAGTGCAGAAGCCGAAGCCTCAGACGATCGCGATCGCAATGGCAGACGCAGAGTTCGGTCGCAACGCTTGCGAGGGCGCGCATCAGAATGCCCAGGCGTCGGGTTTCAAGATTGTCTACGAAAAGGCCTATCCTCCATCCACCACCGACTTCACCCCGATCGTGCGCGCGATCCAGGCTTCGAATCCGGATCTGCTGGTGATCTGTTCGTACCCGCTCGACACCGTCGGCATGGTCAAGGCGATGAGCGAAGTCGGCTTCAAGCCAAAGATGTGGGGCGGCGCGATGGTCGGTCTGCAAGCGACGGTGTTCAAGACCCAGCTTGGCCCGCTGCTTAATGGCGTCGTCAATTTCGAAACGTGGCTGCCGGTTAAGTCGATGGATTTCCCGGGTGCATTCGACCTGCTCAAGAAATATCAGGGTCGCGCACAAGCCGCCGGGACCGACCCGCTCGGCTATTACATGCCGGTATGGGCCTATGCCTATCTGCAAGTGCTCGGCGACGCCATCGCCAACACCAAGAGTCTCAATGACGATGTGCTTGCCGATTATATCCGCAAGACTACGTTCAAGACCGTCGTTGGGGATGTGAAGTTCGGCAAGCAGGGCGAATGGGCGGAGGAGCGTACTCTGGCAGCCCAGTTCCAGAACATCAAAGGCAAGACAGTCGACGACTTTCGGGATCTGACAACCGAAGTCATCATCTATCCGCCAAAGTATAAAAGCGGCGAGGTTATCTATCCTTACGAAAAGGCGATCGTAAAATAACATCGTGATACGGTCCCAAGATCATCCGTGCGTCATGGCCGGGCTTGTCCCGGCCATCCACGCCTTTACTTTAGGGCGCTAAGACGTGGATGCCCGGCACAAGGCCGGGCATGACGGCGGAGTTTGATGAACATGAGGCGATCTAATCCGCCCTTCCGTGCCGATCATGTCGGTAGCCTCTTGCGCACGGCGCCGCTGAAGGAAGCACGCGCGAAGCGCGAGAAAGGTCAAATCTCCGCTGATGATCTCAAGGCAGTCGAGGATCGCGAGATTGCCGCGATCATCAAGAGACAGGAAGAGGTCGGTCTTCAGGCCGTAACCGACGGCGAATTCCGTCGCGCATTCTGGAATTATGATTTTCTTGGCGAGCTCGACGGGGTCGAGGCCTATCTTGGCGAGCGCAAGATCAAGTTTCAGGGCATCAATCCAAAGCCGATGATGCTGCGCGTCATCGGTAAGCTCGGTACGTTCTCCGGCCATCCGATGCTCGACCATTTCAAGTTCGTCAAAGAACACGCGCGCGCCGTTCCGAAAATGACAATCCCGTCACCGTCATCGCTGCATTTCCGCTATGGCCGCGATGCAGTGCCTGAATCGATCTATCCGGACATGAACAATTTTTACCGCGATCTCGGGCAGACCTATTGCAAAGCCGTGCGCGCTTTCGCAGACGCCGGCTGCCGTTATCTCCAGCTCGACGAAGTCAATTTCACTTATCTCTGCGATCCGAAATTGCGTGCCCAGGTGGCCAACCGCGGCGACGATCCCGAAAAGTTGCCTTCGATCTATGCCGGGATGATCAACGCGGCGATTTCCGACATGCCTGCCGATATGACGATTGCGATGCATTTGTGCCGCGGCAATTTTCAATCGACATTCGTTGCATCGGGCGGATATGAGCCGGTAGCTGAGATTTTGTTCAATACGATCAACGTGCACGGCTATTTCATGGAATATGACAGCGATCGTGCCGGCGGCTTCGAACCGCTGCGTTTCGTGCCAAAGGGTAAGACGGTTGTGCTGGGTCTGGTGACGTCCAAATCGGGTCGTCTGGAATCGAAAGACGATATCAAGCGCCGCATCGAGCAGGCCGCGGGGTTCGTGCCGCTGGAGCAGCTTTGCCTCTCGCCGCAGTGCGGCTTCGCTTCCACGGAAGAGGGCAATATCCTCGCCGAAGACGAGCAATGGGGGAAATTGAGGATGATCGTCGAGCTCGCGGACGAGGTTTGGGGATAGCAACAAACTCCGCTCATTCCCGCGCCAGCGGGAATCCAGCAAGAAAGTGCTGGGTCCCCGCTTTCGCGGGGACGAGCGGATGGAAGGATAAGACAATGTCTCAACGCACCAAGCCACCATTTCGCGCCGATCATGTCGGCAGTCTGCTGCGTCCGGCCACGCTGAAGAAAGCGCGCGAGCAGCGTGCCAGAGGCGAAATTTCGCCCGCGCAATTGAAGAACATCGAAGACCGCGAGATCGAACGCGTCATCAAGAAGCAAGAAGAAGTCGGACTTCAGTCGATCACCGACGGTGAATTCCGCCGCTCCTGGTGGCATCTTGATTTTCTCTGGGGCCTCGATGGGATCGAGAAGCATGTGATGAACGAAGGCGTTGCCTTTGCCGCAGTGACCACGCGCAATGAGGGTCTCAAGGTCGTGGGCAAGGTCGGCTTTTCCAGCCATCCGATGATCGAGCATTTCAAGTTCGTTGCCGCGCACACCAAGCGTACGCCGAAGATCACAATTCCTTCTCCGTCCGCGGCCTATGGCCGGCCGATGCGTACCCCCATGGACAAATCCATTTACCCCCAGGTTGACGCATTTTTCGACGATCTCGGCCGGGCATATAAAAAGGCGGTACGCGCCTTCGCCGATGCCGGCTGCCGTTATCTTCAGCTCGACGAGGTCTTCATCGCCATGCTGTGCGATCCGAAATATCGGCAGGCGATGAAAGATCGCGGCGACGATCCGGAACGGCTCGGCGAGCTTTATGGGGATCTCATCAATGTCGCGATGTCGGATATTCCGTCCGATATGACAGTCACCATGCATATGTGCCGTGGAAATTATAAGTCCACGTATATGGGCGCAGGCGGCTACGAAGCCGTGCAGGAAATCCTGTTCAACAAGATCAAGGTGCATGGCTTCTTCATGGAATACGACACGGATCGTGCCGGCGGCTTCGAACCTTTGCGCATGTTGCCGAAGGATCGCTGTGTCGTGCTCGGGCTTGTCACTACCAAGAGCGGACAACTTGAGCCGAAAGACGAGATCAGGCGCCGCATCGAGCAGGCTTCGAAATTCGTTTCGCTGGACCAGTTGTGTCTGTCGCCGCAATGCGGGTTTGCCTCGACTGAGGAAGGCAATGTGCTGGCCGAAGATGAGCAGTGGGCGAAACTGCGCATGATCGTCGAACTTGCCGACGAGGTGTGGGGGAATTGATGGCAGGTATCGTTGCCGGCAAAACCGCCATCGTCACGGGGGCGGGACGAGGTATCGGGCGCGGCATTGCCATGCTGCTTGCTCAGGAAGGCGCGCGCGTCGTGGTTTGCGATATCGGCGCAAGCCTGCAAGGCGAAGGCAATGACGCTGGCCCGGCCCAAGACACTGTCAACGCCATTAAAAAAACCGGCGGTGAGGCGATTGCCTCGACACTCTCAATCACTGAGCCAAAGAACGCCGAGCAAATCATTAAATCCGCGCTCGATGCCTTTGGCCGGGTCGACATTCTGGTCAACAACGCCGGCATTTTGCGTGACGTTATATTTCACAAGATGAGCTGGTCCGACTGGTCCGATGTGATCGCCGTGCACCTCAACGGTTCCTTCAACATGAGCCGCGCGGTCGCGCCGCTATTCCGCGAACAAGGCTCCGGTGCCTTTGTCCATATGACCTCGACCTCCGGCCTCGTCGGCAATTTCGGTCAGGCCAATTACATGGCGGCAAAACTCGGAATCATGGGCTTGTCGCGCGGAATAGCGCTCGACATGGCGCGATTCAATGTCCGCTCAAATTGCATTGCGCCTTTTGCCTACACGCGCATGATCGAATCGATTCCGGCGCAATCGGAGCAAGACAAGCGCCGCATTGAAGCGTTTCAGAGCATGACACCGGAAAAGATCGCGCCACTTGCGGTTTACCTTTGCTCGGATGCGGCCGCCGACATCAGCGGGCAGATCTTCTCGGTCCGCAACAATGAGATCTATCTGTTCAATCAACCGCGTCCGATCAAGACCATCCATCGTACCGAGGGTTGGACGCCGGACACCCTTGCAGCCGAACTCAAGGCCGCTTTCGCGCCCTCTTTCACGCCGATGGAGCGCTCGGAAGACGTCTTCAATTGGGATCCGATCTAGCTCGCACTTGTCATGCGCCGGGCGCGGCTGCATAGAATGGTCCGATGAAAAAACGCAGCGAACATGATGAATTTGCCGACGTTCGTGACGGCGTGCGCGCGCTATGCGCCAAGTTTCCGGGCGACTATTGGCGCGGGCTGGATCGCGAACGTGGCTATCCAACCGAATTCGTCACCGCACTTACGAAAGCTGGCTATCTCGCCGCGCTGATCCCGGAGGAATATGGCGGTAGCGGGCTCAGTCTTGGCGCTGCTGCCGCAATTCTTGAAGAGGTACATGCATCTGGCGGCAACGGCGCAGCCTGCCACGCGCAGATGTACACCATGGGCACGATTCTGCGGCACGGCAGCGCCGCCCAAAAGGAACGCTATCTGCCGCTGATCGCCAGCGGTGAACTTCGCCTGCAGGCTTTTGGCGTCACTGAGCCGACATCAGGTACTGACACGCTTTCGCTGCGCACGGCAGCACGGCGCGAAGGCAACGATCACTACATCATCAACGGCCAGAAGATCTGGACCTCACGCGCCGAACATTCCGATCTGATGCTTTTGCTCGCGCGCACCACGCCGAAGGAACAGGTCAAGAAGCGCACCGATGGCTTATCGGTGTTCCTGGTGGACATGCGGCTCGCGCAGGGTTCCAGCATCGCCATCAATCCGATCCGCACCATGATGAACCATGCAACCACGCAGATATTCTTCGACGACTTGCGGGTACCGGCGGAAAACCTGATTGGCGAGGAAGGTCAGGGTTTTCGCTACATTCTGTCGGGAATGAATGCCGAGCGCATTCTGATTGCAGCGGAATGCATCGGCGACGCCAAATGGTTCATCGCCAAGGCAACGCAATATGCCAAGGACCGCGAATTGTTCGGCCGCCCGATCGGTCAAAATCAAGGCGTGCAATTTCCGATCGCGCGTGCCTATGCGCAGATGCGCGCCGCCGAATTGATGGTGCATGAAGCTGCACGCAAATACGAAGCGGGCGAAGATATCGGAGCCGAAGCCAACATGGCCAAGCTTCTTGCCGCCGATGCATCGTGGGCAGCTGCCGACATGTGCGTGCAGACGCACGGCGGCTTCGGCTTTGCCGAGGAATACGATGTTGAGCGTAAATTCCGTGAAACGCGGCTCTATCAGGTGGCGCCGATTTCCACCAACATGATTCTCTCATTTTTGGCCGAGCACGTGCTTGGCTTGCCGCGCTCTTATTGAAAATAATATTCTGACTTGTCATGGCCGGGCTTGTCCCGGCCATCCCGATTAGGAGGGCACAGTCTGTCCCAATACTATGTCTACATCCTTGCAAGCCGGTCAGGCGGCGCGATTTACACCGGTGTAACGAATGATTTGCCTCGTCGTGTTTATGAGCACAAAAATGGGCTGGTTCCGGGGCACACAAAGCGATACGGCATCGACAAACTCGTTTACTTTGAGATCTATTCGACCGCATACCAGGCAATTCAACGTGAAAAGAATATCAAACATTGGCCGCGCGCCTGGAAAACCCGACTCATTGGAGAGCGCAATGCTGAATGGCGTGATCTTTATGCGGAGATCACGTAGTCAATGAATCGGGATCGCCGGGACAAGCCCGGCGATGACGTCGGAAAGTGTGGCTAGCGTGTAGATAAAATGACCCTCCCTCTCTCTGGTCTTCTCGTCGTCTCAGTCGAGCAAGCGGTGGCGGCGCCGCAATGTACCTGCCGGCTGGCGGATGCGGGCGCACGCGTGATCAAAGTCGAGCGGCCGGAAGGCGATTTCGCCCGCCGCTATGACGCGCTGGTGCACGGCGAAAGCGCCTATTTCGTCTGGCTCAATCGCGGCAAGCAGTCTGTGGTGCTCGATCTCGGCAAAGCCGAAGACAAGGCGCTGCTCGAGGCCATGCTCGCCAAGGCCGATGTGTTCGTGCAGAACCTGAAACCCGGTGCGCTGGCCAGGCACGGTTTCTCCTTTGAGCGTCTGCGCCGCGACTATCCGCGGTTGATCTGCTGCTCGATCTCCGGCTATGGCGAGAGCGGGCCTTACGCGCAGCGCAAGGCCTACGACATGCTGATCCAGGCCGAATCGGGGCTAGCCTCGATTACCGGAGGCCCGGAAGCCCCGGCGCGCGCCGGCGTCTCCGTCGTCGATATCGCTGCCGGCATGAATGCCTACGAGGCGATCCTGGAAGCGCTACTGGCGCGCGGCCGCACCGGCCAGGGCGCCGCAATCGCGATCTCGATGTTCGACGCCATGGCGGACTGGATGGCCGTGCCGTTGCTGCAGCACGAAGGTGGCGACACTCCGAAACGCATCGGCTTAGCGCATACGTCGATTTCGCCTTATGGCGCATTCAAGACCCGTGATGGTGCTGACGTGCTGATCTCGATCCAGAACGATCGCGAGTGGCGCATTCTTGCGGAGCAGGTCATGGGCGACAAGGCGCTCGCCGATGATCCGAATTTCGCCACCAACGTCGAGCGCGTGAAGCGCCGCGCCGAGACCGACGGCCGCGTCGCTGCCGCCTTCGCGTCCATGGATGTCGATCCGCTGGTGGAAAAGCTCGTGCGTTACGATATCGCCTTCGGCCGCATCAACGATCTGAATCTGTTGGGCCGCCATCCGCACTTGCGGCGCACGACGGTCGACAGCCCGACCGGCCCGGTCAGCATGCCGGCGCCGACCGCGATCCACGATGGTGTCATGCGCCACTACGGCGCGGTACCGGCGCTCGGGGAACATACCGAGCTGGTGCGCAAGGAATTTGCCGCGAAATAACAGTCAGTCGACCGCCGCGGGTTCCGGTTTCGCACCCGGCATGCGCCGCACGGTACCGATGATCAGCACCAGCGGGATGACCGCCAGCGTCAGAATCATCAGCAGCTTGAAGTCATTGATGTAGGCGAGCATCGACGCCTGCTGCGTGACAATCATGTCGAGCAAGGCCCGGCCGGCATCGGTGTGTACATCCATGTTTCCAGCCACATCCGGCATTTGAAGCGCGTCGTTGAACGGCGTCACCTGTTCGGTCAGTCGCGCGTGCATCTCCGTGGTCTTGCTTGTCAGATTGGCGATCACCATCGAGATGCCGATTGACGAGCCGATATTGCGCGTGAGTGTCGTGATCGCGGTCGCGCCGTTACGAAATTCGCCAGGCAACGTGGCGAAAGCAACAGTCGAGATTGGTACGAACAGCAGGCCCAGGCCGATGCCCTGTACGATGCTGGTGACGACAATCGTCGTCCGCGTCACGTCGAGCGAGAAGCCGGTCATGTAGTACAAAGTACCGCCGGCCAGCAGCAGCCCGCACAGAATAAGATAGCGCGGCTGCACCATCTGCATCAGCCGCGGCGCCACCATCATGGTGAGGAGCGTGCCGACACCGCGCGAGCCGAGCAGGAAGCCTGCGGTCTGGATTGGATAACCAAGCAGGTTTTGCATGAAAGGCGTGACAAGGGCCATCGTGCCAAACAGCACCACGCCGATCACCACCATGAAAATGCAGCCGCTGACGAAATTGCGGTCCCTGAACATTTCGAACCGCACGAACGGCTCGGTGGCGGTCAGGGAATGCGCAAAGAAATAGTAGAACCCGGCGACCGAAACAATGGCCTCAATCCAGATCTCATTTGCATCGAACCAGCCGACCTGCTCCCCGCGGTCGAGCAGCAATTGCAGCGAGCCGATGCCGATTGCAAGCGCGACGAACCCGAACCAGTCGAAACGCAGATGACCCTGCTTCTGCGTCTCGTCCATGAATATCGACAGGCCAAGCACTGTAATCACGCCTATCGGCAGGTTGATGAGGAACACCCAGTGCCAGGAATAATTATCGGTGAGCCAGGCGCCCAGGGTCGGACCCATGATCGGCCCCAGCATCACGCCGACGCCCCAGATCGCCATCGCCTGTCCGCGTTCTTCCGCCGAATAGGCGTCGAGCAGGACTGATTGCGACAGCGGCACCAGCGCGGCACCGGCCATGCCCTGGAGCAGCCGAAAAAGCACTATTTGTTCGATGTTTTGTGCCAATGCGCACAGAAACGAAGCAACCGTGAAGCCGCCGACACAGATAATGAACAGCATCTTGCGGCCGAAGCGGTCGGAGAGCCAGCCAATCGGCGCGGTCATGATCGCAGAAGCGACAATGTAAGACGTAAGCACCCAGTTGATCTGGTCGAGCGAGGCCGACAGCGAGCCCTGCATATACGGCAGGGCGACGTTTGCGATTGTCGTGTCGAGCGCCTGCATGACCGTGGCGGTCATGGTACAGACCGTCAGCAGCATGCGCCGTAGCTTCGGATCCATCGAAGCGAAGCGCGCGGTCATTTTGATTCTTTCGCCTGTGCCGACATGAACGGCAGGCGGCTGTGGCCGGTATCGATCTCCACGTTCACGCTCATGCCCGAGCGCAGCAACCGCGTGTCCTCGCTCTTGTCAAAGGCAATCCGTACCGGCACACGCTGGACCACTTTCACCCAGTTTCCGGTAGCGTTCTGCGGCGGCAGGATCGAGAATTGCGCACCGGTGCCGGGGCTCACCGCCACGACAGTGCCGGTGAATGTGTGATCGGGGAAGCTGTCGATATCGAGAGTCGCCTTTTGCCCGACGCGCAAATAAGTGATGTCGGTTTCCTTCGGGTTGGCATCGACCCACGGCGCCTGGTCATCGATCACGCTCAACACAGGCGTGCCGGCGGATACAAAGCGGCCGAGCTGGATATTGTCCACTTGCGTGGCAGTTCCGGATATCGGTGCGCGGACAATCGTGTGGTCGTAGTCACGCTGCGCGTTGTCGAGCGCGGCCTTGGCTTGCGCGTATTCGGGGAATTGCGCGAGTGGAAGATCCGGATTGCCCAGCAGCTGGTTCAACGTCGAGTCACGTTGCTGGGCTGTAAACTCGGCCTGCAACTGCGCACTCACCAGTGCGCTGGCGGCTGTGTCGACGTCCGCCTGCGAGCCGGCTTGCGAAGCTACCAGCTTGCTTTTGCGGTCGACGTCACGCTGCTTGAGATCGACGTTCTTCTGGGCGAGGTCGGCCAGCGTCTCCAGTGACTTGAGATTCGTCTTAAGTTTGTCGTAGTCGCTGCGCGCGGTATCGAGCTTGGCTTTCGCCTGTCGCAGCGCGAGATCAAAGGGCTCGCGGTCGAGCGTGAACAGCTCGTCGCCCGGGTTGACGTGCTGGCCCTCGCGAATGGCGACGTGGGCGGTCTTGCCGGAGATGTCCGGCGTGATGAGCACCTTTTGCGCACCGACGTAGGCATTGTCGGTCGAAACATAGCGTCCGCCGGACAGATAGACGGCAAGCACGATCACGGCGGCGAGCGCCGGCAATGCGACGAGAAGGATCGTGCGCAGACGCTTTTGTCCGATCCGTGCGAACAGGCTGGAGCCTGCGGGCGCGTCGGCTTTCGCATCCGGCAATGTCTTGGCTTCAGGCGCCGGAACAATTTTCAATGTTTTCTCACTCATGACTTATCCGGCGGCTGCTTGCGGGTGGTTGGCATTGCGGGCGATCGCGGAGCGCAGGTTGTCTTTCACCAGTCCAAGTTCCTTGAGCGTGCGCTCAATAGCGGACTGCGGGAGTCCGTCGAGCACGGTCTCCATCATGTCGGCGCCGAGATCGGACAGCCGCTCGAGCAGGGGCTTCGCCGCCGGCTTCAGGTACAACCGGTTGGCGCGCCGGTCGTTCGGATCGGCGCGGCGTTCGATCAGCTCGTTGTCCGCCAGGCGGTCGAGCAGACGCGTCAGCGTGATTGGCTGAAGGTCGAGCATGTCGGCGAGTTCCGACTGCTTGAGACCTTCATTGCGATCGATGCGGATCAGCACCGCCCATTGCGCCCGGGAGATGCCGAACTGGCGCGCCCGCTGATCGGCGTAGGTCTTCAGCAGCCGCGCTACATCCATGATTGTAAATGCGAATTCGCGTTTTATGGGTTGTGACGGCATGCTCGATCTCGTGGTCAGGATCGAAATATGATAAGCAAGCTTATAATAAGCGCAATATGCTAATTCGTCGTAGCTGCCACGCGCATAGCGCGCGGATGACGAAGACCGAGACGTGGGGCAAAGTCGCGGCCCCTTCATTCCACGCAAGCCAAGGAATTTCACATGGAGATCGGCTTCATCGGGCTGGGCAATATGGGTCAGCCGATGGCGCGCCGGCTGATCGAGGCCGGCCACAAACTCACCGTTTACGACACACGCAACGATGCGGTCGCGCCGTTAGTGGCGCTCGGCGCGCAGCTTGCATCGTCGCCCGCCGACGTCGCCGATCGGGTCGAAACGGTGATGGCGAGCCTGCCGTCGTTGCAGATTTCTGAAAAGGTCGCGACCGGCGAGGGCGGTGTCGTTCACGGCAAGCGCATCAAGCGCTTCATCGATTTGTCGACTACCGGCTCGCGCGTTGCGGCAAAGATCGCAGCGGCCCTGGCAAAGAAAAACATCGTGCAGATTGACTCCCCGGTGAGCGGCGGCGTCGGCGGCGCCACGAAGGGAACGCTGGCGGTGATGGTCTCAGGGCCAAAGGCCGAAATCGATCTGGTGAAGGACGTGCTCGCAGTGTTCGGCAAGGTCTTCATCATCGGCGAGAAGCCTGGCATGGCGCAGACCATGAAGCTCGCCAATAACTTCCTCTCCGCCACAGCGATGGCTGCAACCTCCGAAGCAGTGGCAATGGGCGTGAAAGCCGGACTCGATCCGGCGGTGATGATCGACGTCATCAATGCCGGCTCCGGCCGCACCACCGCCTCGGACGGGAAATTTCCGCAGGCGATTCTGCCGCGTACATTCAACTATGGTTTTGCCACCGCGCTGATGCTCAAGGACGTACGATTGTGCGTCGAGGAAGCGAAGGGCCTGGATGTCCCCAATTCAGTGATGAGCGCCGTCCTCGATCAATGGGAAACGACCAATACGGAATACGGCGGGGACAGCGATTTCACTGCCATCGTCAAAATGATCGAGAAGCGCGCCGGCGTCATTGTGGGTAAGAAATCATGAGCGACGACATTCACGAGGTTTATGCCGTCGCTTATGCGAGCCACGCGCGCAAACGTTCCGAGAACTACATCTTCGGCGACCCGCACGACGAAATGACATCGATCGCCTATTACGTGTGGGTAATCAAAGGGCCGCACGGAACCTTCGTGTGCGATACCGGCTTCGATGAAGCCGCTGCCAAGGAACGCGCGCGCAAGATCATTCACCCGGTCGGGGATGGCTTGAAGGCGCTCGGGGTTGCGCCCGACAAGGTCGATCATGTCATTGCCACGCACATGCACTGGGATCATGCGGGCAACTACGACCTGTTCCCAAATGCTCGCTATCACATCCAGGATACCGAGATGGCCTACGCCACGGGCCGCTGCATGTGTCACCAGACATTGCGCATTCCGTTCAGCGAAAATGACGTGCACGCGATGGTCAGCAAGGTGTTCGCCTATCGCTGTGAATTCCACGACGGTACGGAGGAACTCGCGCCCGGGATCACCGTACACAGGATCGGCGGCCACTCGAAAGGTCTGCAATGCGTACGGGTCAAGACCAGGCGCGGTTATGTCGTGGTCGCGTCCGACTGCATCCACCTTTACTCGCACATCGATGAAGGCCGCGTGTTTCCGATCACCTACAGCGTCGGCGACACGCTTGAGGGCTATAAGACGATCCAGAAGCTCGCGAGTTCGCGCCAGCACATCGTGCCGGGGCATGATCCGGAAGTGCTGAAACTCTATCCGGCGGCAAGATCCGGACTGGAGAACTGGATCGTACGTCTGGACGTCGAGCCGAAAGTCTAGACTAGCCCCAGCT
Organism: uncultured Pseudomonadota bacterium; assembly: GCA_963762485.1. GTDB lineage: Bacteria > Pseudomonadota > Alphaproteobacteria > Rhizobiales > Xanthobacteraceae > Pseudolabrys. The sequence continues at coordinate 641,901 of CAVXLE010000006.1, forward strand.
CCGCGAATGCATCCTTGTAGTGCTCCGCGCTCTCGGCTGCAAAGCAACAGAAAGCCACGCGCGTGATGCCACGCGGCCCCGCCGCAATTTCGGCTGCGACGGTACCGACCGCGATGCGCGCGGCGAGATCGGCCGGGAAACGGTAAACGCCGGTAGAGATCGCCGGAAAGGCGATGGAGGTCAGCCTGTTGTCGGCAGCAAGATCGAGCGCGGTGCGATAGCAGCTCGCCAGCAGCGCTTCTTCGTCTTTATTGCCGCCGCTCCACACTGGCCCGACTGCATGAATGACGTGCCTGGCCTTGAGCCGGTAGCCGTGGGTGATCTTGGCGCTGCCGGTGTCACAGCCGCCGAGGGTTCCGCATTCGGACAGCAATTCTGGACCTGCCGCGCGATGAATGGCCCCATCGACCCCGCCGCCGCCGAGCAGCGTGCGATTGGCGGCATTCACGATCGCGTCGACGTCGAGCGTGGTGATGTCGGCGACAATGATATCGAGCTGTGTGTGGCCGATTTCGGCGGTGAGCAGAGCCATGGGCGCGACTATATCACCCCCGCTCGGAATAGACCTCTGCCTTGAGGTCGACGCTCGAGCGAGCGCCGATGTCATCGTAATGCGCATCAAGAAATCGGCGCGCGGCGCGCTGGCCGAGCTTGCGCAGCAGCTCGAAGGATTCGTAATCGTTGCGCAGTTTGGTTGCGCCTGAAAAGCGCTCGCCGAGGCCTTCCAGCACGATGCGATGCACGTTGATGCGGCGATATACGTTTGTGCCGGTTCCGTGCGGAATGCGGCCCTGATCGATCAGCCGGTTGACGAATTCGATCGCGCGCAGTTCCGCCATCAACGACGAGTTGAAAGTGATCTCGTTCACCCGGCCAATGATCGCGCGGGAAGTGGTCGGGATTTTCTTGCGCACCAGCGGATTGATCTGGACGATCAACACGTCTTCGGTGCTGGTCGAACGGAAGAAAGGATAGATGACGGGATTGCCGAGGTAGCCGCCGTCCCAATAGGGCACCCCATCGATCTCCACGGCACGAAAGACTGCCGGCAGGCAGGCCGAAGCCATCACGGCTTCGGCAGATATCTTGTCACGCGGGAAGATGTGCAGACGGCCGGTCTGCACGTTGGTGGCGGCGATGAAAATCTGCCGCGGATCGCCGCGCAGCCCGTCGAAATCGACGAAGCGTTCGATCAGGTCCTTGAGTGGGTTGATGTTGAGCGGATTGACGTCGTAGGGCGAAAGATAGCGCGACCACGCGGTAAGCCAGTCGAGCGTCGGTGAGCCCTCGCTCGGCAGCAGCGAGAACAGCCGGTTGAGCACGGCGCGTTGCACGGGCGGCAGATCGCCACCGAGGCTCGCCGCCTTCCAGAAATCGGAAAGCCGCTTGCGTGCCTCTTCCGCGCCGCCGCGTCTGAGGCCGTCAGCCACCATGACGGCGTTGACGGCGCCGGCAGATGTGCCGGAAATGCCTTCAACGGCCAGCCGGCCATCATCGAGAAGATGATCGAGCACACCCCAGGTGAAGGCGCCGTGTGCGCCGCCGCCCTGCAAGGCGAGGTTGATGCGTTTGGCGCCTTTTGGCTTTTCCGGTTTGTCGCCGCCGAAGGCGCGCGCGAGAAATTCGATCATTGCCTGTATATCACTGCGCCACCCAGCCGCCGTCGATCGAATAAGTCGAACCCGTGATGGTCTCCGCGCCATCGCTGCACAGGAACACAGCGAGCGCGCCGATGTTCTCCGGCTTCGTGAACTGATGCATCGGCTGCTTCTCCGACAGGAGCGCGATTTCCTCCTCGCGCGCGCTTTTGCCGGAGGCCTTGGCGCGTGCGTCGATCTGCTGCTGAACCAGCGGCGTCAGCACCCAGCCGGGGCAGATGGCATTGCAAGTCACGCCCGCGTTCGCGGTCTCCATCGCAACCACCTTGGTGAGGCCGACAAGGCCGTGCTTGGCCGAGACATAGGCAACCTTCTGCGCGCTGGCCACCAGCCCGTGCGCGGACGCGATGTTGATGATGCGGCCCCATTTGCGCTGCTTCATCCCGGGCACCGCGGCGCGGATGGTGTGGAACGATGACGACAGGTTGATCGCAATCACTGCGTCCCACTTCTCGATCGGGAAATCTTCGATATTCGCCACGTGCTGGATGCCGGCGTTGTTGACCAGCACGTCGAGCGCGCCAAATTCTCTTTCGGTCGCGCGGACCATGTCAGCGATCTCCGCCGGCTTGGTCATGTCGGCGGCCGAGTATCGCGCCTTGACCCCGAAATCCTTCTCGATAGCGGTACGGATTGCTTCGATGGCGGTTTTGTCGCCGAAGCCATTGAGCATGACATTCGCGCCGTCCTGCGCGAGCGCCCGGGCGGTGGCGAGGCCGATGCCGGAGGTCGAGCCGGTGACGAGTGCTGTCTTGCCTTTGAGCATGGAGTCCTCGCGTGGTTGACGGCCGGCGGTTCCTGGAATTGCGGGCGGAACCTGCCCCTATTTTTGTTGCGGTGCAATATATATGTTGCTCCCATCGAGATCGCAGTGCTTTGGCGTTAGACTTGCGTCGAAATTCGGAAAATTGCCTTGGCCAGAAAATCACACGCGCACGCGGTATTCCCGAAACCGGATCACGACCATGACCGCTGCGCGAGCGACGCCATCGCCCATGCCGAAACGATCTGCGCTTCGCGTAAGGAACGGTTGACGCCGATCCGCCGCCGCGTGCTGGAGGCACTGCTGGCGAGCCATCAGCCGCTCGGCGCCTATGAGCTCATCGACCGGCTGGCGGTACGCGGCGCACGGCCGGCGCCGATAACCGTCTACCGCGCGCTCGATTTCCTGCGCGAGCAGGGTCTCGTCCACCGTATCGAAAGCCGCAACGCCTTTATTGCGTGCGTGCGCAATCACGAGAGCGGCGATCCGGTCGTGTTCCTGATCTGCGAGAAATGCGGCACGGTCGGCGAGGCCGCTTCTGCCGCGGTCGCAGATACCATCAGGAACGCCTCGCGCGCCGCCGGATTTTCACCGAAGACGCCGGTAATCGAAATCTCCGGCATCTGCGCGCATTGCAAAGCGGCGTGATCCCAAACTCGTCATCGTCGGGCTGCGCCGAAGTCCGGCCATGACTTGTCGGTGTTGCCGCGATAAAACATCGGCCACTCTCCTGGAATCCTCAATTGTCTTCCACGCCAACCTATACTTCCACCACGCGTCCACTCGACGCGATCGCAGCCCCCATCGTGGTGGTGCTGTGTCTGTCGTGGGGTTTCAACCAGGTTGCGACCAAGCTCGCCATCAATGATATCCCGCCGCTGACGCAGGCTGCGGTACGTTCGGTCGTTGCAGCGCTGTTGATCGCTGCGTGGTGCCGGTTGCGCGGCATTCCGATGTTCACCCGGGACGGCACACTGTGGTTTGGACTGACAGCCGGCCTCCTGTTCGCCGCCGAGTTCATCTTGATCTATCAAGGCCTCATCTACACCACGGCTACGCGTGCGGTGCTGTTCATCTATCTCGCGCCATTCTTCGTCGTGCTTGGCGCGCGTATAGTTCTTCCGGCCGACCGCTTCGGCGCTGCGCAGTGGCTCGGGCTCGGTTTATCATTCGCGGGCATGCTCATCGCCTTCGGCGTGCCGACGCCGGCGATGGATCCACGGCAGCTTGTCGGCGACCTGATGATGGTCGGCGCAGCGCTGTTTTGGGCCGCAACCACGCTGGTCATCAAGGCGAGCCCGCTCACGCGCGTCTCGGCCGAGAAGGTGATGCTCTATCAGCTCGTCGTGTCTGCGCCGGTCATGGCTGCCGCTGCATTTGCCATCGGCGAGCGGATCACGCATATGCCATCGGCGCTGGCGCTCGGCTCGCTCGCCTACCAGACTGTGTGGGTCGTGAGCGTGACCTTCGTTGTCTGGTTCGCGCTGATCGCGCGTTTTTCGGCGAGCCGTCTTTCGGCCTTCACATTTCTGACCCCGCTCTTCGGCGTTGCGGCAGGCCATCTTGTGCTGAATGAGCCCCTGACGCCGGCCTTTGCTGCAGCGGTGGCGCTGGTTGCGGCCGGCCTCGTGCTGGTGAATAGAGCGCGCTGATGATAGATTTGAAAATGCAATTGTTTTCGATTGTGTGTTTGCGCGTATAATCAACATGGCCAACCGCGGCGAGATTCCGAAAAGCAGGGCACAAGAGGCCGCCGCAATCGAAGAGACTTTGCAGCGAGCAATGTCTGCGATCCAGAGTCAGCGGCCGGCAGATGCCGCAAGACTGGCGCAAGAGGTCCTAAAACGAAACCCCAGCCATCCCAACGCACTTCACTTCTTTGGCTATGCGTTGCTCATGCAGGAGCGCGCGAACGAGGCGATTGCGCCGCTTGAAAAAGCTTTTCGAGCTCTCCGCGATCCTGCCATCGAGACTCAACTTGCAATCGCTCTGCGAAAAGCCGGTCGTACGGACGACGCCCTGAACAGGCTTACGCGCGCGGCCAAGCGGGTGCCGGTATTCCCGGCCGCCATTCATGAACTTGGCTATCTGCTTAATTCACTCGGCCGCACCGATGAAGCGATCGACGTTCTCAAAAGCGGGATCGAGGCTGCACCCTGGATGGTCGACTTGCCGTTGATGCTTGGCTGGGTATTCCATGCGCGAAACGACAGCGCTAGCGCAAAGGCAGCTTTCGCTCGCGCTCTTGGCGTGGCACCAAATCATCCCGATGCGCTTTACGGCATGGGGCTGGTGCTGATGGACGCAGGCGAATTTGCGCCAGCCTCTGACTATTTCCAGCAGGCTTTGAGAAGCAATCCATCGGACCAGCAGTCACGTCTCTATCTCGGCGCGTGTTTGCTCGAATTAAGACAGGCAGGCACTGCGTCCGCCTGTTTGCGGCTAGCGACACGCGGCGGTCCGGATTTCTACGGCAAGGCCTTAAAGGTTCTGAGTTCGTCCAGCCGCGGACGTTTCTGGTTGCGGCCGACCGCGGCCGCCAAGTTTTTCAGAGGCGAGACAAACTAGCGTTTCGGGGCGCGGAATTCTCTGCGGTAGATACCGGTCTCGCCGGCAATGGCGCCTGCGGTTGCCAGCAAGCGTTCAGCGGCCTGTTCGGACAGAACCTCGAATTGTTCGACCATAATCTCCCTTTTGATCGCAATGCATTGGGCGACGGGCGTGCCTTTGGGAAGAACTCCGTTGAATTCCGGATTAGTCCACCGCGCCGGAAAATGAACCAGGCTGTCGGCATACAGATCGGAATCCACGAGACCGGTGATGGTCGTGAATGGAAGATCGGTGCGGTTGACCGGATGCGTGACAAAAAGCGAATAACCGGGCGGAAGTTCGATGGTCCAAAAATTATTGAACTTGATGATAAAGCGATCATCGTCGAAAAAGGGCGTGCCCTTGACCTGGACGCTGTCATGATAGTCGATCGGCGATCGGGTGAGATTTCGCAATTTACCGGCGACGGGGATTTCGCTGTCCCAGCTGAATTCGCCGTTGTCGACCTTGATGTCGGCAACCAGCGGCATCAGAAAGCCATACGTCATCGCGTCGATGAACGGCGGACATTTTTTGACAGTCATCAATTCCTTGTTTGAGATCGCGCTGAAGGAATTTTGCGGCAAAGCTTTGAACCAGTCAGGCAATCCGCGAACGGCCGGAATCGGCCGCGGCAAGATCTTCTCCATTTCCGGTGGGCAACGAAACTTCACCGTCACTTGGTTCATTTCATCCATCGGGGCCCTCGTGCTTTGCCGGCCGATATTGTGGAATTCGGTTGCAATCCACAAGCGAAGCCGCTGCGTGCCGGCGAACCGGTCAAGTTAGGCCTATTTCACCGGACTTCTTGAGGCTGCGTTGACCGCAACTTATTTGTCTGGCACCCGTTATTGAGGATAACCGATGAGCACGAGCGCGCAGCAACGGCATAGAACGGCCGCAGTGGATGTCGGCGGCGTCGCAGTCGGCGGCGGCGCGCCGATTGTCGTCCAATCCATGACCAATACCGACACCGCCGACGTCGAGGGCACCGCACGGCAGGTTGCGGCGCTGGCGGCGGCAGGTTCCGAACTCGTGCGCATTACCGTCGATCGCGACGAGGCGGCTGCGGCAGTGCCGCGCATCAAGGAGCGGCTTGCGCAGTTTGGTGTGGCCGTGCCGCTGGTCGGCGACTTCCACTATATTGGCCACAAACTTCTGGCCGATCACCCGGCCTGCGCCGAAGCGCTCGACAAATACCGCATCAATCCCGGCAACGTCGGTTTCAAGAACAAGCGCGATCCGCAGTTCACCCAGATCGTCGAGACGGCGTTGAACTACGACAAACCGGTTCGCATCGGCGTCAATTGGGGCTCGCTCGACCAGGAACTGCTCACGCGCCTGATGGACGAGAACGCGAAATCACCACAGCCGCGCGATGCGCGTGAGATAATGCATGAGGCCATGGTCCAGTCGGCCGTGCTGTCAGCCGCGCGGGCGGAAGAGATCGGCCTGCCGAAAAACCGGATCATCCTCTCCGCCAAGGTCTCGGCGGTGCAGGACCTTATTGCAGTCTATGGCGAGCTTGCGCGCCGCTGCGATTACGCGCTGCACCTCGGCCTCACCGAAGCCGGAATGGGCTCGAAGGGCATTGTTGCTTCCTCGGCAGCGATGGGCATTCTTTTGCAACAGGGTATCGGCGACACCATCCGCATCTCGCTGACGCCCGAGCCCAATGGCGACCGCACCCGCGAGGTGCAGGTCGCTCAGGAACTGTTGCAGACCATGGGGCTGCGGACCTTCGTGCCGCTGGTTGCCGCCTGCCCCGGCTGCGGACGTACGACCTCGACCACGTTCCAGGAGTTGGCGTCTGACATCCAGGGCTTCATTCGTGACTCGATGCCCGACTGGAAACGACGCTATCCGGGGGTGGAGACATTGAACGTCGCGGTGATGGGCTGCATCGTTAACGGGCCGGGCGAGAGCAAACACGCCGACATCGGCATTTCGTTGCCCGGCACCGGCGAGCAGCCGACCGCGCCGGTGTTCATCGACGGGAAGAAGGCCGCCACCTTGCGCGGGCCCACGCTCAGCGCCGATTTCAAGCAAATGGTGATCGATTACATCGAGCGGCGATTTGGCCGCGCGGAACGTACCGCGGCCGAATAGACGGGCGGGTTGCGCCGGGCTGCGTCCGCGCTACGATCCTCGTTCAAGGCATTTCGCCGGAGGTGCCTCATGAGTTCCCTGAGCGGCAAGGACGGCCCTCGCTATCGGCACGTAGCCGACGAAGCGAAACCCTACGAGACGATCGGCGTCGACAAGCTCACGCCCATCATCGGCGCGGAGATCGGCGGTGTCGACCTCGCAAGGCCCTTGTCCAACCAAATGGTGGACGAAATTCATCGGGCCTTGGCCGAGAACATCGTCATCTTTTTTCGCGATCAGGACATCACGCCGCAACAGCATCTGGCCTTCGGCCGCCTGTTCGGAGAGTTGCACGTCCATCCCGCTGCACCGCACGAGCCGGGCGAACCGGCGCTGATGAAAATCTACGCCGACAAGGACAGCCCGCGGGCGAACGGCGAAGGTTGGCACAGCGATGTGTCATGCGACGTCGAGCCGCCAATGGGTAGTATTCTCTACATCAAGCAATGCCCGCCGCATGGCGGCGATACTTTGTTCGCCAGCATGTATGCGGCTTACGACGCGCTCTCGGACCGGATGAAAACCTATCTCCACGGGCTCACTGCGATCCATGACGGAGAGCCGGTCTATCGCGGCCTTTATTCGAATGCAGGCATTGTAGACAAGCCGACATATCCGCGCGCCGAGCACCCGGTGGTGCGCACGCATCCGATGACGGGCAAGAAGGCACTCTATGTGAACCGCGGCTTCACGCACCATATCGTCGGCATTCCGCGCGACGAAAGCGATGCTGTGCTGGCCTATCTTTATCAACACGCAGAGAATCCGCTGTTCCAATGCCGGTTCCGCTGGACCGAAAATGCAATCGCTTTCTGGGACAATCGGTGCTCGCAGCACCGGGCAATGTGGGATTACTGGCCACATACTCGTTCGGGAAATCGCGTCACGGTGAAAGGCGAGCGCCCGTTCTGACGTGTCCTCGCCATGAGGTCACTACATCCAGCCGCCGCCGTCTTTGGCGCGGTTCGCGACACTCGCTTCTTCCAGATCCAGTTCGTATTCGATGCGGCGGCGCGCTTCGTCGGTGATCTTACCATCGCGCAAGAGCTGATAGATAAATTCACGCTCGGCTTCGATCAGCTCGGTCTTGATCCTGGCGGTTTGGCGCATGTGGTCGAGGCCTTCGGTCAGGTTTGTGGGTAGTATTTGCACCCGGCTTTGATTGCGCGTGCGCAGATGCGCGATCGCTTCGGGCGGGAGGTCGTGTTCCTTGATGGCCTTATCAAGCCGTTTTGCAACCTGCTTCAAGGCAGCTTTGCGGGCGCGCAACTCGGCCTTGATCTCGTTTTTGTGTTCCTGTTTTCCCGCGCGGCTTAAGCCGAGCCGGCGCACCACGTAGGGCAGCATCAGTCCCTGGCCGACCAACGTAATGATGATGACGCCGAAGGTGATGAACAGGATCAGGTCGCGGTGCGGAAACGGCTGGCCATTGAGGATGGTGTAGGGAATCGCGAGCGCAACGGCGAGCGAAACCACGCCGCGTACGCCCGTGAATGATATTATGAACGGTCCTTGCCACGGCGGCGGCGGATCGCGTTTGGCGAGCGAAGGGCTAAGCCAGCGTGGAATGTAGGTTGCCGGAAATACCCAGACGAAGCGTGCGACGATCACGATCAGCGTGATCCAAGCGGTGGCAATAGCCAATTCGCGGATAGGAAAAGCCTGCGCCTCATCGATGAGCGTGTGCACCTGCAAGCCGGTGAGCAGGAACACGAGGCCTTCGACGAGATAGACCAACAAGTCCCAGAAGAAGATACCTTGCAGCCGTGTGGCCGAAGAGATCAGCAGCGGCCCGTTCCAGCTCACATAGAGGCCGCACGCGACGGTTGCCAGCACGCCGGATCCGCCGAGATGCTCCGGTACCCAGAACGCAAGATAGGGCGTCATCAGTGATAGTGTGATCTCGACGCGCGGCTCGCGCGCCCATTGCCGCAGCCGCAAGCTCAGCCAGCCGACGGCAATGCCATACAGAATTTCGCCGACGACAATGAGTGCAAATGTGCCGGCCGCCGCGGGCAGCGAAAAGCTTCCGGTCGCCGCCGCCGCGACGGCAAAGCGGTAGAGGATCAGCGCGGTCGCGTCGTTGGCCAGGCCTTCGCCTTCCAGCACGACGAGTAACCGTCGCGGCAGCGCGAGCCGGCGTGCGATCGCAAGCGGAGCGACCACATCGGGCGGGGCAACAATCGCGCCGAGCAGGAAGCCAATCGCCCAATCGAAGTTCAGAAAGTAATGAGCGGCCGTGGCGACGGCGCAGGTTGTGAACACCACGCAGCCGAATGCGAGCAACGTGATCGGGCGCAAATTGAAACGGAATTCGCGCCAACTCATGGAAACCCCGGCCGAATAAATCAGCGGCGGCAATATGACCAGCAGCACGAATTCCGGGGCGAGCTGGATTTTCGGCAGGCCGGGAATCAGCGCCATGCCAATTCCGGCGATCATCAGCACGATCGATGGCGCGGTCTTGAGCCGTTGTGCAATAACTGCAGCGGCGGCGAGCACCGCCAGCATGAACAGAAGCGTTCCCATGATCGCGGTCATTGATTCAGGGACTTACAAATTCATGCACGTCAGATCAGGCCGGAAACGATGTTTACGGTCAAGGCAAACACCGCGACATTGAAAAAGAACGCCAGCGCGCCATGGACCGTGACGATACGGCGGATGATCTTGCTGGTGATCACGACGTCGGAGACCTGCGAGGTCATCGCAATGACGAGCGAAAAGTAGAGAAAGTCCCAATAGTCGGGCGGTTGCCGGCCGGGAAATGTCAGCCCGCCGATCGCGTGATCGCCGCGTTCGCCGTAGTACTCGTGGGCATAATGAAGCGCGAAGATCGTGTGTACGAAAGCCCACGACACGAAGATCGTGATCATTGCGAGCGTAACTCCGAGCCCGCTGCGGGGCTGGCCGGAAATTTTGGCAATGCCAAGCTCTGCGATGATCGCGCCCATGATCGCCAGCCCGGAGAGGCCGGTGAGAATCAGCAAAGCGAGCGCGCCTTCGTCGTCTTCGGCGGCGCGGCGGCGAATGTCGTCGATGCCGCAGCTGATCATCAACTGATAGACCAATACAAGATACAGCACGACGCCGATGTCCCATCCGACCAGCAGCTTGGTCGCCATGCTCCAATCGGTCATCGCCAGGCCGAGCGTCACCGTCATGCCGACGGCGATGGAAATCAGCAACCGCGCATGCAGCCGCGCGAGGCGAACCGGCATAATGGGTTGACCGACAATCTTGCGGGCCACAGGTCGCTCCCTCTATGTCGTCCGCTCAGCAATGAAACGTGCAGCAGCGCGCAAAGTATCGGCCTTTGCGCCGAATGGGGCCAGCGCTGCGTCCGCCTCTGCGACCAGCTCTTTAAGACGCGCGCGAGCGCCGTCAGGCCCGAGCGTGGCGACCAGCGTGGCCTTGCCGGCGGCGGCATCTTTCCCGGCAGCCTTGCCGAGCGTCTTGGTGTCGCCTTCGACGTCGAGCAGATCGTCGGCGATCTGGAACGCCTGTCCGATTGCCGTGCCGTAGCGGTCCATGCGCGCATGTGCATCCGCGTCGGCTTGGCCGATGATCGCGCCGGCGCGGCAGGCGAAACGGATCAGTGCTCCGGTCTTCATTGCCTGCAGCGTTGCAATTTCGTTTTTGCTCAGCACGCGCTTTTTTTCGAAACGGCCTTCGGCAGCGAGATCGAGCATTTGTCCGCCAGCCATGCCACCAAGTCCCGCGGCGCGTGCGAGTTCCGCGACGAGCGCAACCCGCACGGCCGCGTCGGGGTGCACTTCGACCCGGGCCGTGATATCGAAGGCGAGCGTAAGCAGCGCATCGCCGGCAAGTATCGCGGTCGCTTCATCGAAGGCCTTGTGGACCGTCGGCCGTCCGCGGCGCAGGTCGTCGTTGTCCATTGCGGGAAGATCGTCATGGATCAGCGAATAGCAGTGCACGCATTCGAGCGCGGCGCCCGCCATCAGTGCGCCTGCGCGCGCGGCACCAAATAGCGCGGCAGTCTCGACGACCAGAAAAGGGCGTAACCGCTTCCCTCCATCGAGTGCTGCATGGCGCATAGCCGCCACAAGACGAGGCGGCCGCATGATCTCGCCAACGAGCGGCGCATCGGTCAGCAGGCGCTGAAGCAGTGTTTCGATTTCGGCGGCGACCGGGGCGAGCCGGGTGGCGAAGTCGGTGGTTTGCTTGTTCATCGCCCCATTGTTAGCCGCTGTGCATCGCCCCGAAAAGTAGGAACCAGTTCGCAAGCTGGTTTCTCGCACCCCGCAAAGCGCCGTAAGCTCAGCAATCGACGGGTCGAATGGGCTAATCTTCGCACGTGCGCCGACCGGACAAAAAATGGGGTCTTTTGCGGCTGCCGCGTGCGCTGCGAAATCTCGCTATCGCTATTCTGGCCGTGCTGCTGCTGCCTTACCTGGTCACACCACTTTACACGGTGGTTAACCCCGTCTCGACCGTGATGCTCTGGCGCCGTCTGAGCGGGGCGCGAGTCGAGCGCCATTATGTGCCGATGGTGCGTATCGCACCGTCCCTGCCGCTTGCGGTGATCATTGCCGAGGATGGCCGCTTTTGTAGCCATCACGGCGTCGATTTTGTCGAAATCCGCGAAGCCATCGCCGAAGCCGACGACATCGATGAGATGCGTGGCGGCTCGACCATCACACAGCAAGTTGCGAAGAACCTGTTCCTGTGGCCGGGCCGCAGTCTGGTGCGCAAAACGCTTGAATTTCCGCTGGCGCTCTGGATCGACCTGGTGCTGCGGAAGCGGCGGGTTCTGGAGATTTACCTCAATATCGCGGAGTGGGGTCCCAACGGCGAATTTGGCGTCGAGGCCGGTGCCCAACGCGCCTTTGGTAAATCGGCCCGCGATCTAACCCGCTATCAATCGGCGCTGATGGCGGCGGTGTTGCCGAACCCGGTCGAACGCGATGCGCGGCAGCCCGGGCCGGGATTGCGGCGTCTTGCCGGGCTTTATGAGACCCGTACGGCAAGGGCGCCAACGGCGGCCGCTTGTGTGCGGCAAAGCCACTAGCTTTGGCGCGGGCCTTCCTCTATAAGCCCGGCTTCAAACCAACATTTCGCGTTTTTTCAGGAGTTTCGTCCCATGGCTGTGCCGAAAAGAAAAACCTCGCCGTCGCGCCGCGGCATGCGCCGCTCCGCCGACGCGCTCAAACGGCCGGCCTACGTCGAGGACAAGGATTCCGGCGAACTGCGCCGCCCGCACCACATCGACCTGAAGACCGGCATGTACAAAGGCCGCCAGGTCCTGAAGCCGAAGACCGAGGCGTAACCCGACGGCCGGGGGCCGAGAGGCAGGCTGTGCCATGTTTATGCTCGGCTTTCCGCTGCTGCTGGTTCCGTTCGCTATCTACAACATCATTGCCTTTCTGATGCCGGGCGTGACCTGGACCGGTGTGGTCGCCACCGTGCACATGGTCTCGGGCGCCGACTGGACGATGTCCGCCGGTGACATGCTCATCACCCTGGCAATTCTGCTGCTGTGCGGCGAAGTGATGAAATCAACCCGTATCGGTACTCGCACCGTTGTCGACCACGCGCTGTCGTTGATCTTGTTCCTCGGCATGTTGGTCGAGTTTCTCCTCGTTCAGCAGGCCGCAACGGCGACGTTCTTCTTGTTACTCGTCGTGAGCTTCATCGACGTGATCGGCGGTTTTGCTGTGACTTTGCGCTCGGCCCAGCGCGACCTGACAGTCGAGGGCGTCGAGCGCGTCTCGTCCTGATCTTCCCACTTCTGGTTTTGTCATGAGCCGCGATTTTCAGCTCCCCGGCCGCTCGCCCGTGATCGCCTGCGAAGGCATGGCCGCGACCTCACATCCGCTCGCTACACTCGCCGCAGTCGATACCTTGCGTGCCGGCGGTACAGCGGCCGATGCCGCCGTTACAGCGGTTGCTGCGTTGTGCGTCGTCGAGCCGCACATGACCGGCATCGGCGGAGATTGCTTCTGTCTCGTATCGCAACCGGGCAAGCCGGTGTGGGGCTATAACGGTTCCGGCCGCGCAGGTGCGAAAGCTTCGGACCAAGCGCTGCGTGCCCAAGGGCTGGCGGAGATCGGCAATTCGATCCATGCGGTGACAGTGCCGGGCGCGATTGATGCGTGGGACGCGATTCTGAAAGCACATGGCCGTTTCGGGCTCGATCGCGCGCTCGTGCCTGCGATCAAATACGCCGAAGGCGGTTTCCCCGTGGCGTCACGTGTAGCGTTCGACTGGAACAAGCACATCGCAAAGCTCAAAGCCGATCCCGGCGCATCCAGACACTATCTGTTCAATGGCGCCGCGCCGAAGGAAGGCGATGTCATCCGCTTTCCCGCACTGGCGCAGACGTTGAAAACGATTGCTGCCAAAGGTGCGCGCGCGTTCTACGAAGGCGAGATCGCCGACGATATGACCAAGACGCTGGCCGCGCGCAAATCATTCCTCACGGCGGAGGATTTCTCGCGTCACCGCGGCGATGCCGTTGAGCCGATATCGACCAATTATCGCGGGCTGGATCTCGTCGAGATTCCGCCGAACGGGCAGGGCCTCACCGCGCTCGTGATGCTGAATATTCTGGAGAACTTTGACGTCGCTTCGCTCGATCCTCTTGGCCCCGAACGTTTCCATCTTGTGCTTGAGGCTGCGCGTCTAGGTTTCGCTGTACGCGACACGCACATTGCCGACGAAGCGCACATGCGTACTCCGGTCGCCGATCTGCTCGACAAAGGCTTCGGCAAGAAGCTTGCCGCGCTTATCGACATGAAGAAGCGTGCGAAATTGCCGAGTGCGCCGGCGCCGGGCAACGATACGGTCTACCTCACGATCGTCGATCGCGACCGTATGGCGGTGTCGTTCATCAACTCCCTCTATTCGAGCTTCGGTGTCGGGATCTGCACGGAAAAAACCGGCATCATGCTGACCAATCGGGGCGCCTGCTTTACGCTTGAGCCGGATCATCCCAATACGTTCGGCCCTGACAAGCGCCCGATGCATACCATCATTCCCGCGCTCGCCATGCGCAACGGACGCTGCGACATGAGCTTCGGCGTCATGGGCGCGCATTATCAGCCGATGGGGCATGTGCAGATCGTGCTCAACATGCTCGATTACGGCATGGACGTGCAGCAGGCGATCGATTGCCCGCGCTTCTTCTTCGAGGGCGAAAAGACCGACGTCGAGCGCGGCACGCCGGCGGCAACCATCGAGGGCCTGAAGGCGCGCGGCCACGAGGTCGTCGCGGCGACATCGCCCTGGGGTGGCGCGCAAACAATCAAGATCGACTGGGACCGTGGCGTGCTGATTGCCGGCTCGGAGCCACGTAAAGATGGCTGCGCGCTTGGCTATTAGACTTGGCTAGGTTCGGCTAAGCGCGGCTGTAGCCCGGTAGGCGGCTAACGCCTCGGCCGGGTCGGCGCGTCGGCGCTCACGGGTCTGCGGGTGCTGGTCTTTCGTGGCAATCAGGTGGGCGAGGAAGGCTGCATTACGATAAGCGGGCTGGCCCTCTGCCCCATCGGCATTGGGTGCGAGCGCGACCAGTGCGCGGCTCTCGGGCGCGGGCGCGGCGCAGTCCGGCTCGGTTTGCCGCCCGACCGCGTCAGATTGCCGAAAAGTTGATGCGTTAATGTCGCCAAGTCGCATCGCGCTACCCGTCTCGATTCAGGACAACCAACCGTGTTCTGTCATTCAATGGGCAAAGCGCGTGCCGTGCAGCGGTTAACCGCGCCCAGACCCAAAAAACCCCACCTTTTCAGTTTGTTTAACGATTCGCCTTAGGTTCTCAGGCTCATTCGTCGCACCAAGCAACGCCTAGACACGCCTTGCCGTTCCAAAAAGGGGCGATTGTGACCCGCTTCGATCAATCGACGCCTCCCCTCGATGCCGCAGAAATTCTGCGGTCGGTCGGCGACGTTACCTATGAGTGGCAACTTGATACCGATGCCTTGAGCTGGAGTGGCAATGCCGGTGAGGTACTCGGCATCGATCCGGCGGAAATCGCCAATGGCCGCGCTTTTGCGCGCCATGTCGACGCCGCTGGCGGGTTATCGCGAGCCGATATTATCCAGCAGGCAACGCGACGCGATAGCGGCAAGGGCGTCCCTTACCAGATTCAATATGCATTCAAGCGCGGCGACGAAAAGATCTGGTTGGAGGACACCGGTCGCTGGTTCACGGGCCCGGACGGCAAGCCACAGCGGGCATACGGCATCATACGCACGATCAACGAGAGGCACGAGCGCGAGCGCTGGCTCGAACAGAGAGCGAAGTTCGATCCGCTGACCGGCGAGCTCAATCGCATTTGCCTTATGGAAGCCCTTGGCGCTGCACTGGACGAGGCCGTGCGTTTTCGTGGCTCCTGCGGATTTATGCTTGTGGCAATCGATCACCTCGGACATCTAAACGAGGCCTATGGTTTTGATGTTGCCGACGCGGTCATTGCCCAAGTCGGAAAGCGTATCCGCGCGCGGCTGCGCAGCAAGGATCATCTCGGCCGCTATTCCGGAAACAAGTTCGGCGTGGTTATGACCAGTTGCACGCCCGAGGAATTGTCGATCGCAGCGGAGCGTCTGCTAGCAGGCGTGCGCGATGAGCCATTCTACACCGCTGCCGGCCCCCTGGCAGCGACGATCACAATTGGAGGCGTGACTGCACCGCGCCACGCGCGCACCGCAACGGAAGTCCTCGCACGCGCGCAGGATGCCTTATATGCCGCGCGCGCAAAGCGCCACGGTTCCTTTATTGCCTACGCGCCGAATGTCGAACGTGATGCGCTACGCCGGCAGAGTGTACGTGCTGCCGATGAGATCGTGGCCGCACTCAATCAGCGTCGGATAGCACTCGCCTATGAGCCGGTGGTCGAGGCGCAAAGCCGCAAGATTGCCTTCTATGAATGCCTGATGCGTATCAACCGCAGCGACGGCGGCATTGCTCAGGCAAGCGAAATCATCCCAGTGGCGGAGCGTGTCGGGCTGGTGCGCATGCTTGATTTTCGCGTGCTTGAACTGGTGGTCGCTGAATTGACCGCTGCACCGGGTCTGCGGGCAAGCGTCAATGTCTCGCCGAATTCGGCGATTGATCCGCACTGGTGGCAGGGTTTGGGAGCTTTGCTGCGCGCCAATAGCGACGCCGCGGGGCGGCTGATTATCGAGATCACCGAAACTGCGGCGATTCACGATCTGGATGACGCGCGCGGCTTCGTCACGCGGGTCAAGGACCTGGGTTGCCGTATTGCCATTGACGATTTCGGCGCCGGCCATACCTCTTTTCGCAACTTGCGCAAGCTCGGCGTCGATATCGTGAAGATCGACGGTGCCTTTGTGCCGAACATCGTGAAGTCGAATGACGATCGTGCATTCGTGCACACCCTGGTTGATCTATCGCGACGGCTCGGCCTCAAGAGTGTTGCGGAGTGGGTGCAGGATGAAGAGACCGCCGCATTGCTTGGGAGTTGGGGCTGCGACTACTTGCAAGGTGCGTTGATCGGTCTCGCAACATCCGAGCGGCCGTGGCGGGACGAAAGGGATCGCGCCGCGTCGGCGTAGCCGGACGGGCCGCCAGCTATTCCTTGCCGCCGAGCTTGTCCAGCCGCTTCTGCATCTCGTCCAGCTGACGCTTGAGCTCGTCCATTTCGCTGCTCGGGCCCTGCGGCTTCTCCGTTGGCTTCGACTGACCGCGTGCGAATGGTGCGAACATTGCGAATGTTTTCTCGAACATTTCCATGTTCCGCCGCACCTGATCCTCAAGCGGTCCGAACCCACCGACCCCGAAGGCTTGTGTAATCTGCTCGCGGAACTTGCCTTGTTCGCGCGTGAGCGAATCAATCGATTGTTCGAGGAAGCGCGGTACCAGCATCTGCATGCTGTCACCGTAAAACCGGATCAGCTGCCGCAGGAAAGTGATCGGCAGCAGGCTTTGCCCTTCCTTGTTCTCCTGCTCGAAGATGATCTGCGCGAGCACCGAGCGCGTAATATCCTCGCCGGTCTTGGCATCGAAGACGATAAAATCCTCGCCGGTTTTCACCATCGCGGCGAGGTCTTCGAGCGTGACGTAAGTGCTGGTCCCAGTGTTATAGAGCCGCCGGTTGGCGTATTTTTTGATTGTAACCGGCTCTTTTTTGTCTTCTGCCATTTGGATCACACGTTTCCCCTACCCAGATTTTGAGCATAGCCAATTTCCGCTTCCATGGGCCACCGTTTTGTGGCGGCGCGGCAGGTCGCAAAACGCGGCGCCCTCCCTTGCGGAAACGTCAAAAAAGCGCCAATTCTCGCGGATATCTAAAAGGCAGGTGTTGTTGACAGACCGGGATCGCCTGCCGAGGATGCGGCAGTGCCAAAATGGTCCGCCCGCCCTTCATGGCCGTAACAGGAGCTTCAGATGAAAGACGACATCGTGATTGTAAGCGCTGCCCGCACCCCCGTCGGCGCTTTCAACGGGGCGTTTGCGAACCTGCCGGCCCATGAGCTTGGCAAGGCTGCGATCAAAGCTGCCCTGGAGCGCGCGGGTATCGAAGGCGGTCGTGTCAGCGAAGTGATCATGGGGCAGATACTTACCGCCGGACAGGGTCAGAACCCGGCGCGACAGGCGTCGATTGCAGCAGCAATTCCGGTCGAGACGCCTGCGTGGGGGGTGAACCAGCTATGCGGTTCCGGTCTGCGAGCAGTTGCGCTCGGCTATCAGGCAATTCTCAACGGCGACAGCGAGATCGTCGTCGCCGGCGGTCAAGAGTCCATGAGCATGGCGCCGCACTGCCAACATCTGCGTACCGGAGTGAAAATGGGTTCGTTCGAAATGGTCGACACCATGATCAAGGACGGCTTGTGGGATGCCTTCAACGGCTATCACATGGGCAACACGGCCGAGAATGTCGCCAGGCAGTGGCAGATCACGCGTCAGCAGCAGGACGAATTCGCGGTCAAGTCGCAGAACAAGGCCGAAGCTGCGATGAAGGCGGGCAAGTTCAAGGACGAAATCACGCCCGTTACGATCAAGTCGCGCAAAGGCGATGTCGTAGTGGACACCGACGAATATCCGAAGGCGGGTGTCACGCTTGAATCGCTGTCGAAGCTTCGCCCCGCCTTCGACAAGGAAGGCACCGTAACCGCCGGCAGCGCCTCAGGCATCAATGACGGCGCTGCCGCGCTGGTATTGATGAAAGCGTCTGAGGCCGCGAAGCTCGGCAAGACGCCGCTCGCGCGCATCGTATCCTGGGCGCAGGCTGGCGTCGATCCCGCGATCATGGGCACTGGCCCGATCCCTGCGTCGCGCGCCGCGCTCAAGAAAGCCGGCTGGAAGAAAGAGGACCTCGACCTCGTTGAAGCCAACGAAGCCTTTGCCGCGCAGGCCTGTGCGGTCAACAAGGACCTCGGCTGGGACACGGCGAAGGTCAACGTCAATGGCGGCGCGATTGCCATCGGTCACCCGATAGGCGCTTCCGGCGCGCGCGTACTGACAACGCTCCTGTACGAAATGCAAAAGCGCAATGCCAAGAAAGGGCTCGCCACGCTTTGCATTGGCGGGGGCATGGGCATTGCCATGTGCGTTGAGCGTTAGTGGGAATTGCGGCGTGTCGGCTCGGGGACACCGGCGCTTCCGAATTTGATCTACGTCATCGACGGCTCGCCCCGTTTGTGACGAAAAGAGAAATCTTTGGGAGGGGACTTCATGGCGCGCGTTGCGTTGGTTACTGGTGGCACCCGCGGGATTGGCGCGGCGATTGCCAGGGCGTTGAAGGCGGCGGGCTACAAAGTTGCCGCCAACTATGGCGGGAACGACGAGGCCGCGCAGAAATTCAAGGCGGAGACCGGCATCCCGGTCTTCAAGTGGGACGTTTCGTCCTTCGAGGCGTGCGCCGAGGGCATCAAAAAAATCGAAGCCGACGTCGGGTCCGTTGAAGTCCTGGTCAACAATGCGGGCATTACGCGTGACGCGACGCTGCACCGCATGAAGCCCGATCAATGGACTGCGGTCATCAACACCAATCTTAACTCGCTGTTCAATATGTGCCGCAACGTCATCGAGGGGATGCGCGAGCGCAAATTCGGCCGCATCATCAATATTTCCTCGATCAACGGCCAAAAAGGTCAGCTTGGTCAGACCAATTATTCCGCTGCCAAAGCCGGCGAGCTTGGTTTCACCAAGGCTTTGGCGCAGGAAAGCGCGCGCGCCGGCATTACGGTGAACGCAATCGCGCCGGGCTATATTAATACCGAGATGGTGCAGGCGGTCCCGAAAGATGTCTTGGAGAAATCGATCCTGCCGCTCATTCCGATCGGCCGCCTGGGCGAACCGGAGGAGATCGCACGTTGTGTCGTGTTTCTCGCTTCCGACGATGCTGGGTTGATCACCGGCTCGACGCTCACCGCAAACGGCGGGCAGTATTTCGTCTAGGCATTACCAACATTCCAAAGTAAGTGCGGCCTGGATGTCGCGACCGAACTTGGGACCTGACCCGCGCAACATGATAGCCTGAGCATCATTGCCAATCGGCGGGCGGGCCCATGAAGCCATTTTTGGTCGGAGCAACGGTCATCTGCCTGTCCGTGTCGTCGATTGTATGGTCCGTGGCGGCGCAGGACATCGATGCGCGGTGCAGCGAGATCTACGACAAAATTGCCTGTAAATGCGCCCTGCAGAATGGGGGGCGAATCGTTCCTCCGCCAGTCGGCGTCAAACGCGAAGGATTGAAATTACAGCCGCGAGAGAGTCCGGAATCGACGCGAACGCTGGACGGGGGGCGAGTTGCGTTCCCCAAGTATTACAGACGAGAAGGCTTCAAGATCCGTCGAAGCCAAGCCCTTGAAGGCTATTTGACCTGCATGCATCGTAACGGGCGCAAGTAAGGCCTGAAGTAGCCTTGCGTTCAGCGCCGTCGCTTCGTCTTTCGTTTGGCCGCAGATTTTTTCGGCGCAGCGGCTTTCACTTTCTGGGGCCGCCAGGTGTTTTCGGCCTTGTCCAGCCGTACGTTCCAATATTCCCACGCGCGCGCAACCGGGCCCGGCCGCAAATTGTATTCACCGGCAAGGCGGGTCTCGGCAGAGCTGAGCGGCGAAACGTGACCGAGCGTGTGGGCCTGAATCTGGAGCGCCGCATTGCGCGCTGTATAGATTGTGCGGAAGGTGAGCTCTTCCAGCGTGACTCCGGCTACCGTCGCGCCGTGACGACGCATCAATACGATCCAATTGGGCCCGAGTGCGCGCGCGAGCGAGGCGCCTTCTTCCGGCTTGGCCACGATCAGGGTGGTGTCGCCGAAATCGTCACGGGAATCCCAAAACGGCACCTTCTCTCCCAGCGTGGCGCCGAGATGATAAACCGGCTTGAGGTCCATGCCGGAGATGCAGAACGGTAGGATCGACGGCGCATGATGGTGGCATACTGCGTTCACATCAGGCCGCGCCTGATAAATACCGCCGTGGATCACCCGCTCGCCATAGAGCCGCACGTCCGTCGGCTTTACCGGCTGTGAATCGAGCGTGAACTCCAGAATGTCATCCGGCTGAACCAGTTCTGGCGCGCGCGACCGCGACATCAGATAGCGTTTTGGATCGGTTGGATGCCGTATGGTGACATGACCGAAGGCGTCGAGCACGCCCTCGTTGGCAATCATGCGGTTAGCGCGTGCAACAAGTTCGCGCGCTTGGTCGAGTTGGCTGGCCACGGCGTTTCCTTTCAATAATTTTGGTTGTTTTAGCTCGTTTGATTGCGCGGCGACCAGCCCGTTGGCGCCAGCTCGAAGCCCTCGAAGGAAAAGCCGGGCGCGACCGTGCAGCCGGTCAACGTCCAAGCCCCAAGGCTTTCCGCGGCCTGCCAGGCGCGCGCTGGCACCGTCACCTGCGGGACCTCACCTCTCTGCACGTCGGCGCCGAGCCGGAATATCTCTTCCTTGGCGCCGTCGACCAGCGACAGCCGCAGCGGCGCGCCTGCGTAGTAGTGCCAGATCTCGACCGCGTCGATGCGGTGCCAGTGCGAGCGCTCACCGCGTGCAAGCAGGAACAGGATCGCGGTCGAGGCGGCGCGCCCGTCAATCTGCCGGGGATCTCGAAAGGTTTCGCGATAGTGGCCGCCCTCCGGATGCGGTTGTAGCTCCAGCGCACGGATCATGTCGGCGGCTGTCGGTGTAGGCATGCGAGCCGCTAGAACTTGTTTTTACGTTCGCGGATTTCGGCAAACACTTGTGCCGCCGGCTTGCCTGACATTCCGATGCCTGCTGCCACTTCGGGAATATCGGCCCGCAGGAACGGATTTGCCTGCTTCTCCTCGCGAATAGTCACCGGAATGGTCGCGTCATTCCGCGAGATCTGCTGCTTAGCCTCTGCATCGCGCGCGGCAAGCACCTTGTTATTCGGCTCGATGGTGCGCGCGAACTTGATATTGGCGGCCGTGTATTCGTGCCCACAATATATTTCGGTGTCCCCCGGCAGGTCACGCAGTTTCACGAGGGAGTGCCACATCTGTTCAGGCGTGCCTTCGATTACACGCCCGCAGCCGATCGAGAACAGCGTGTCTCCGACGAACGCAATCTGTTCCCCATGGAACCAATAGGCGATGTGCCCGAGCGTGTGGCCGGGCGTTTCGATCACGTTTGCCGACAATTTTCCAACTGAAACCTTGTCGCCCTCGCGCACTGTCTCATCGACCGCCGGAATCTTCGAAGCTTCACCGGCCGGTGCGACCACGCGGCACTTGTACTTCTCCTTCAGCGCCTTGATGCCGTCGGTATGGTCGGCATGATGATGGGTGACCAGGATGTCGGTTAGCTTCCAACCGGTCGCCTTCAGCGCCGCCTCGATTGGTGCTGCCTCAGGCGCATCGATTGAGGCTGTCGCCCCGCTTTCACGGTCGTGCAGCAGCACTCCAAAATTGTCGGATCGGCAGCGAAACAGGCGGATTTCCGCGGGCATAATGGTCCTCTTCGCATTCTGGAACAGATTAACCGTAACACGCGGACGAATAGTCATGCACCTCCGTGCGTTCCGCGCCGTTAGCGGTTTGCTACGCGTTTCATGGTAGTTTCGGCCCATGTCAATCGACGTCGTGGACCTGCGCAATTTCTACGGCCAGCGGCTGGGTGTGGTCGCCCGGCGATTCATTGGCCGCGGCATTCGCTCGTTGTGGGGCGATACCGTCGGCCAACGCGTGCTCGGGATCGGATATGCCACGCCCTACCTTGGGCTGTTCCGCGAGGAGGCGGAGCGATGTCTCGCGCTCATGCCGGCGGGGCAGGGAGTGGTGAAATGGCCGACGACGCGTCCGGCGCTGTCCGCGCTGGTCGACGAAAATGAACTGCCGCTCGCGGATTCGGCGGTCGATCGCGTCATGCTGGTGCACGCGCTGGAGATGACAAACGATCCGGGCGCATTGCTCCGCGAAGTGTGGCGGGTGCTGGCGTCCGGCGGGCGGCTCTTGGCGGTAGTTCCCAACCGGCGCGGACTATGGGCGCGCATGGACACAACGCCCTTCGGCCATGGGCGACCCTATTCGCGGAGTCAGATCAACCAGCTCTTGCGCGAAACCTGGTTCACGCCGACCGGGTGGAGTGAGGCGCTCTATGTACCGCCAATCGCACGCGGCTGGTTCTTGCGCACCGCGGTTGCCTGGGAGCGGACCGGTGCGACGCTATCGGCACCGTTCGCCGGCGTGCATCTGGTGGAAGCAACCAAGCAGGTTTATCGCGCAATTCCGGCGCGACGCGAGAAGCGGCGATTGGTACCGGCGCTGGAACCGGCACTGGCGCCGTCACCTGGCGCTTGATCTCGCAACTTGCCGTCTAAGCGACGGACAGCTTTCGATCAGTCGGGCTGCCGCGGCTCATCACCGCCTTCATCCTGAGCGGAATGCTGCGGCGTGGCGCCCTGCGGACTGCCGCCGGCAAAATCAGGCCGGTCGGGACGATAGCCACCACCGCCGCGATGGCGACGACGACGGCGATGCATACCGTAACGATCCTGACCACGGTCGCCTTGGTCGTGGCCGTTCGGCCCAGGATTTTGCTGCGGCTGCGCGCCACCGCCGGTGATGAACGCCGGCAGAGCGCCTAGCTCTTGTCCTCCGCCTTCGTGTCCGCCCTGGACCGGTTGCTGATAGGGCTGCTGCTGATGCTGCGGACGGTTTTGGACCTGCTGATCGCGCGGCGGGAACGGCTGCTGGGCATCGCGCGGCAAATAGGGCTGCCCCTGCTGCCCCTGCGGCTGCGGTGCGTAGCTCGGCTCGTTCTGGCCCATGAAAGGCTGGCCGTCGTCTTCGCCGTCGTCGTAGTTGTCGTCGGCTGCGCCTTGCGGTGCTCCGCCTTGGCCCTGCTGCTGGGGCTGCTGGTTGTAATAGGGGTTCTGCTGGCGGAACTGTTCCTGCGCGGCGGCAATCAGGCGGAAGTAATGCTCGGCATGCTGATAGTAGTTCTCGGCGGCTACCGGATCGCCGGAGCTTTGCGCATCGCGTGCGAGCTGAATGTATTTTTCTGCGATATGCGAGGCGGTGCCCCGGATTTTTACGTCGGGACCGTTCGATTCATAAACACGCGTCAGCGGATTTTGACTCTTGCGGTGATTACCGCGTCCCCGCATGCGCTTCTGACCGTTTCTCATGATGTGCCTGTTCGTCGACCTTTCAATCTGCCTCGGCATTTACCGCCGAACGCTCAGTTCAAATTGCAAGTCCATACAAATCTCATTGCGCGGCCGGACCTGCACTAGCAATCCGCGCCAATGATAGAGACGTTGTGTTCTTTATCGCGATAGTCGCAGCAACCCCATTGCCGCAATCCAGTCGCGGCGTTGCCAACCTTTCGTTACGCGCACCGTCCTAGGTTTCGAAAATGATGCGCCCAACCGGTGAAGCATCCAGACCCGTATCTGGCGATTTCGTTTGCCGTCTTTTCGAACGCCGGCTTTCCGTCATCCGCCTCGCGCCGCACCTCACAGAGCTTCTGGCTCCGGGGTTTTTGGCGATGCAACCGTTACGGGTCGATTCCGTGACCGGAAGCTAGTCGTTTCCGAGCCATAATCCAAGTGCTTTTTTCAACGATAATTGAGCTCTGCACTTTTCATCAGGTGGGAATGCGACCTGCTCATGGCAAACGACCTGCGCCGAGCACACGCGGAATCCCCGCCAAATCGTTGCGCGCGGCGGCGACGGTTAATCCCGCATTGGTAAATAACGCGCGTACCGCAGCTTCCTGGCCTGCACCCAATTCCACGAACAGCCGCCCACCAGCTGCCAATAGGCGTTGGGCCTCCCCTGCGATGGCACGGTAGGCGGCGAGCCCGTCGACACCACCATCGAGTGCAACTTCTGGGTCGTAGTCCCGCACCTCCGGTGCAAGCGACGCGATTTCGTCGTGCGCGACATAGGGCGGATTCGAAACGACCAGATCAAAGTGGCCCTGTACGGCGGACGCGATATCGCAAACGACAAAGCTGCAGCGCGGTTCGAGTTCGCATTGCACAGCATTGGCGCGCGCGACCTCCAGTGCGGCCGCGCTCACGTCGGTACCGATGCCCGTTGCGTTGGGTAGTTCGCGCAGCAGTGCCAGCAATAATGCGCCTGAGCCGGTACCGATGTCGAGGATGCGCAGCTTTTCCATGCGCAGGCCGCCGCGTACGACGAAATCAAGTGCGGCTTCAATTATCGTTTCCGTGTCTGGTCGCGGTACCAGGACATCAGGCGTAACTCGGATCGGCAGACTCCAAAATTCCTTCTGTCCCAGAATGCGCGATACCGGTTCGCGCTTAAGTCTGCGCGCGGCGAGCGCGGACACTACGGCAATTTCGCGCGCCTCGAGGATGCGGTCCGATTGCGCGATCAACCGGGCACGATCGAGGTGCAGCGCGTGGCCGACGAGTATGCGCGCATCGACTTCCGGTTGTTCAATGCCCGTGGTCCGAAAAGATTGCGCCAAAAGATTGAGCGTCTCGGAAACCGACGCGCCAGCCTTCAGGCCGGGAATTCTCACGCTGCGCCTTCCGCCGCCAGCAATTCGGCCTGATGCTCGGTCACCAGCGCGTCAATGACCTCATCGAGTGCCTCGCCTTCCATGACCTGCGGCAATTTGTGGAGCGTGAGGTTAATACGGTGGTCGGTAACGCGGCCTTGCGGGAAATTGTAGGTGCGGATGCGCTCGGAACGGTCGCCTGATCCAACCTGGCCGCGCCGTTCCGCCGCGCGCTCGGCGTCTCGCTTGGTACGTTCCTGGTCATAGAGTTTGGCTCGCAACATCGTCATCGCCTTCGCCCGGTTCTTGTGCTGCGAACGCTCCTCTTGGACGAAGACCACAATGCCGCTCGGCATGTGGGTGATGCGGATGGCGGATTCAGTCTTGTTGACGTGCTGGCCGCCAGCGCCCTGCGCACGCATGGTATCGATCTTGAGATCGGCCTCGTTGATGTGGACATCGACGTCCTCCACCTCGGGCAGCACGGCGACGGTTGCTGCGGAGGTATGGATACGGCCCGAAGCTTCAGTGTCGGGCACGCGCTGCACGCGGTGCACGCCTGACTCGAATTTGAGCTTGGCGAACACGCCACGGCCGCGCACCTCGGCAACGATTTCCTTGAAGCCGCCCTTGGTGCCTTCGCTTATCGAGAGGATTTCCGTCTTCCAGCCCTGTTTGGCGGCGTAGCGTTCGTACATTCGGAACAAGTCGCCGGCAAACAGCGCGGCTTCATCGCCACCGGTACCTGCGCGTATTTCAAGGATCGCGTTGTGATCGTCCATCGCGTCCTTCGGCAGCAAAGCGAGGCGGATCTGTTCCGCCAGTTTCTCCCGGCGCTGTTGCAATTCATGCCGCTCGGCATCGGCGAGTTTGCGCATTTCCGCATCGGTCGTGGAATCGCCGACGAGTGCCGCAAGTTCAGCGATCTCATTGTCGGCGTTGCGATAGGCTTTGATTGTCTCAACCACCGGGCCGAGTTCGGCGAATTCTCGAGACAGCTTGACATAGGCGTCGGGGCTCAGGCCGCTCGCGAGCTCGCTCTCCACCAGTGCATGGCGGGCGAGCAGAGCGTCAAGTTTCTGTTGCGGCAGAGTGATCAAAGCTGCAGCCCCTCCGCCTCCGCGAAGCTTTCGAGCTTCTGACGGATGGAAACGCTGCCGACCGGCTGCTCAAGGCAGGGCAGGAGAGCGGCTTCGCCTTTGCGGCAATCGAGATCGAGCAGCAGCGCCTTCACGGGCCCTACCGCCGACGGTGAGAGTGACAGTGTGCGATAGCCGATAATGGCGAGCGCCAACGCGCCGATCGGCTGCGATGCGAGTTCGCCACATAATGTCACCGGCTTTCCATGATTTTTCGCCTTGTCGGAGATGTCCTTGAGCGCGCGCAGCACCGGCGCCGAAAGTGGATCGAACCGATCCGACACGCGCGGATTGCCGCGGTCGGCGGCGTACAGGAATTGCATCAAATCGTTGGAGCCGACCGAGAGGAAATCGACGCGCTCCAGCAATTCGTTGAGCTGGAACAAAAGCGAAGGCACTTCGACCATGGTGCCGATCTCGACCCGCTCGGGTAGCTCGTGGCCATGCCGCCGCAGATGGGTCAGTTCGACTTCGACCAGCGACTTCGCCTTGTCGAATTCCTCCACGACGGCAACCATCGGAAACATCAGTTTGAGGCCGCGCCCGCCCGCCGCACGCAACAGCGCGCGTACCTGGCTGCGCAACAGGCCGGGCCGGTCGAGACCGAGCCTGATCGCCCGCCAACCCAGGGCCGGGTTTTCTTCATCGATATTGCGCATGTACGGCAGCACCTTGTCGCCGCCAATGTCGAGTGTGCGAAACGTCACCGGCTTTTTTCCGGCGGCGTCGAGCACCGCGCGGTAAAGTGCAAGCTGCTCGCCGGTGCGCGGCAGCGTGTCCGCCACCATGAACTGCAATTCGGTACGAAACAGGCCGATTCCGGCGGCTCCGGTATCCTCGATATGCGGAAGATCGATTGTGAGGCCGGCGTTGATCATCAACGCAATTTTCTGGCCGTCCTTGGTGACGCAAGGCCGCTCGCGCAGCGCCCGATATTGCGCCTGCCGCCGGGCGCGCAATTTCACCCGTTCGCCATAGGAGGCCTGGATGTCCTGCGGCGGGCGCATATGAATGTGGCCGGTCGAACCATCGACGATGATGGCATCGCCCGGCTCGACCAGACCGGTGGCATTGTCGATCTCGCCCACCGTCGGAATACCGAGCGCGCGGGCCACGATGGAGACATGCGAGGTCGGTCCGCCTTCCTCCAGCACCAGACCGCGCAGCCTTTTACGGTCATAGTCCAGCAAGGCGGCCGGCCCCATGGAGCGCGCCACGACGATGGCGTTTTCCGGCAATTGCTCTTTGGTCGGCGCGTGATCCTGCCCCATCAAAACGCGCATCAGCCGATTTGCAAGGTCGTCGAGATCATGCAGGCGGTCGCGCAAGTAATGATCAGAGGCGCGCAGCATGCGCGCGCGCGTATCGGACTGCACGCGCTCGACGCTGGCCTCGGCGGTGAGGCCGGTCATGACCGCCTCGCGGATCTTGTGCAGCCAGCCTTGGTCATATGAGAACATGCGATAGGCTTCGAGCACGTCACGATGCTCGCCACCTTCGGCGACATCGCGGTGCTCGACCAGCCGGTCCAGATCGGCGCGCAAGGTGGCTATGGCGGCATCGAGCCGCTTGAGTTCGTGCGGCACATCGTCGGCGATGACGTTGGTGATGACGACGCGGGGCTCGTGCAGTACGACGTGGCCAAGGGCGATGCCATCCGACAACGAGCTGCCGGTGAGGTGCATCGCGTGGCGTGCGGCGGGCTCCGCACCGGGGCGAGCGAGCGAGGACAGCTCGCCGGACGCAATCATCTCGGCCAGCACCATCGCCGTGGTCTGCAGCGCCTCTTCTTCCTCCTCCGTATAGGTACGACGGGCGCGGTTCTGTACCACCAGCACGCCAAGCGTATTGCCCGCGCGCAAAATCGGAACGCCGAGGAACGAGTGGTAGATTTCTTCGCCGGTTTCCGGGCGGTAGGAGAAGGCCGGATGCGCCTGCGCGTCCGACAGGTTCATCGGATTGGCTTCGCTGGCCACAAGGCCCACCAGGCCTTCGTCGGCCTTCAGGACGGTCTGGTGGACGGCTTCGTGCTTGAGGCCTTCGGTAGCATATAGCTCCAGCGTTCCGTCTACGCGGAGGACGTAGACAGAGCACACCTCGGCCACCATGTTGGCGGCGATCAGCACCACCACCTTGTCGAGGCGATCCTGTGCGCTGACGGGCTCCGCCATCACTTCGCGAAGCCGGCGCAACAGCACGCGCGGACCGCCGAGCGCGCCACGCATTATAGAAGTCCTCTAGCCACGGTTTGGGCCGCAGCCTCGTCTACGGCCAAATCATGTACGAATAGCGACCGCCAGATCCTGAATCCGCGGCCGCGTACGCCTCAGGCTATAACCAATGGCATATGCAAGGGGCAAGCCAAAAGGGTCGCGAACGATCGCCTCCAAGCCGCTGCTACGCCTTGTCCAGCCCGTAGAGCGTATGCAGGGTGCGGACCGCCAGGTCGGTTTGGGTCGCTTTAATCAGCACCGAAAACTTGATCTCGGAGGTGGTGATAGCGAGGATATTGATCTTCTTCTCGGACAGGGCCTTGAACGCCTGCGCTGCGACGCCCGCATGGCTCCGCATGCCAATTCCGATGACCGAAACCTTGGCGACGTCGGTCGCCCCGTCCAGCCGTTCAAAGCCGATGGCGCTCTTTGCCTTGTCGAGCGTGACGCGGGCGCGCTCGTAGTCGGCAGACGGCACCGTAAAGGTGAGGTCGGTCGTGGCGCCGTCGGCAGAGACGTTCTGCACGATCATGTCAACATTGATATTATTGTCGGCGAGCGGACCGAAGATAGCGGCGGCGACTCCGGGCTTGTCCTGCACGCGGCGGATCGAAATCTGCGCCTCGTCCTTGGAAAAGGCGATTCCGGTGACGATTTGCTGTTCCACGATGTCTCCTTCGTCGCAAATAAGTGTGCCGGACGGCGGCCTCTTGGGATCGATGTCCTCCGGCTTTTCGAAGCTCGATCGCACGAAGATGCGGACATTGTGCACCATGCCGAGCTCGACCGAGCGCACCTGCATGACTTTTGCGCCGAGCGAGGCGAGTTCAAGCATTTCTTCGTAGGCAATCTTGTCCATGCGGTGCGCCTTCGGCACGACACGGGGATCGGTGGTGTAAACACCATCGACGTCGGTGTAGATATCGCAGCGGTCAGCGCCGATAGCCGAAGCAATAGCGACAGCAGACGTGTCAGAACCGCCCCGGCCAAGCGTGGTGATGCGGCCGGTTTCGCTGTGCATACCCTGAAAACCGGCGATGACCGCGACCTGCTTGCGCTCCTTGAAGCGCTTGATCAGTTCAGCCCCGTTGACGTCGAGAATGCGCGCGGAGCCATGCGCATTGTTGGTCAGGATCGGCAGCTGCCAGCCCTGCCAGGAGCGCGCATTGACGCCCATCCCCTCAAGCACGATTGCGAGCAGCCCGGCGCTGACCTGTTCGCCGGTAGCGACCACGGCATCGTATTCACGCGCGTCGTGCAGTACGGCGGCCTCGCGACACCAGGCGACCAGCTGATTGGTCACGCCGGCCATGGCCGAGACCACGACGGCCACGTCGTAGCCGGCATCGACCTCGCGCTTGACGTGGCGCGCCACATTGCGGATGCGGTCGAGATCGGCGACCGACGTTCCGCCGAATTTCATTACCAGCCGAGCCATGACTTTTAAGAACCTGGCGTTCCCGGATGCGCCGCAAGGCGCTAACAAGCGGCCGACGAAAGGTTATTTGGCCTTGAGGCGCCGGCCCCAAAAGGCGCGTATACATACCGGCGGGTCGGCCCACCTGCAACAACGGCCGGCGGCGATTTGACGAGATAGCCCGAATGGTAACCCGAAAAGCCCGCGTATCCAGCGTCGATGCGGCCGAAGTGGAGCGCTTCTCGCGCCATGCCGCCGATTGGTGGGATCCGCGCGGGCCAATGGCGGCGCTGCACAAGTTCAATCCCGTCAGGCTCGGCTATATCCGTGACCAGGCGGCGGCGCGCTTTGACCGTGACCCCAAGAAGCTCGACTGCCTCAAGGGTCTGCGCATGCTCGATATCGGCTGCGGCGGCGGCATTCTCTCGGAGCCGCTGGCGCGGCTGGGCGCGCAAATAGTCGGTGCCGACCCGGCCGAGGAAAATATTGCCGCCGCACAGGCACACGCCGAGGAAACGGGCATTGCGGTGGACTATCGCGCCACCACCGCCGAGGAACTGGCTGCTGCCAAGGAGCGCTTCGACGTCGTATTGGCCATGGAGGTGGTCGAACACGTCACCGATGTGAATGCGTTCGTTGCGACCTGTGCCGGGATGGTCAGCCCCGGCGGGCTGATGATCGCCGCCACGCTGAACCGCACGCTGAAAAGCTTTGCCTTGGCCATTGTCGGCGCAGAATATGTACTGCGCTGGCTGCCGCGCGGTACGCATCAATGGGACAAGTTCGTCACGCCTGAGGAGCTGGAGGCTGCGATCGAGGATGGCGGGCTTTACGTCATCGGAGAACGCGGCGTGATCTATAATCCGTTGGCCGACCGTTGGCAGTTATCATCCGACATGAACGTCAACTACATGCTGGTCGCGCAACGCCCAAAGCACAAAGGAGAGGCTGCATGATCCTCGAACTGGTCGAATTCAACTCGCCGAAGGGCTGGACCCGCCAACAGGTCGCCGAAGAGGCGCGCAATGTGATTCCGAAATGGCGCGCCAACAAGGAATTGCTGCGTAAGCATTTTCTGCTCGAACTCAATGGCAAGACCGGCGCCGGCGTTTACATCTGGCCGTCGGTGGAAGCCGCGAAGCGCGCACATAATGAGGAGTGGCGGCAATCGGTGATCAAACGCACCGGTGGCGCGCCGACCATCCGCTATTTCGATTTGTTCCTGCTGATCGACAATGAGAAGGGCGCCGTGACGGAATTTCCCGAAGCGGCGGAAATCCAACCCGCTGCCGCGTAACGCATAGCTGTTCTGGTCATGGCCGGGCTTGTCACCGCATGTCAGGTATACCTGACATGCGGCACTCGAAATATTTTGCGCAACTCAGGCAAGCCTGAGTTGCACATGCCATCCACGCCTTAGTAAGGAAGACAAGACGTGGGTGCCCGGCACAAGGCCGGGCATGACTGTGTCAGGGACTCAAAATGCTCTGGGCCGTCTTTACGCTGATTGCCGCGGCGGCGCAGACCGCGCGCAACGCAATGCAGCGCGAGCTGACCGCGACCCTCGGCACGGTCGGCGCCACGCATGTGCGTTTTCTGTTTGGCTTTCCGTTCGCGCTGCTGTTCCTGTCCGGCCTGATTGCGGTAACGGGCGATCGGCTGCCGGCGACGCCGCCGGCGTTCTGGCCCTGGGTGATTGGCGGCGCGCTCGGGCAGATCGCCGCCACTGCACTGATGCTATCCGCCATGGGCGAGCGTTCGTTTGTCGTGGCCTACGCCTATATCAAGACCGAGCCCGTGCAGGTGGCCTTGTTCGGCCTGATCTTTCTCGGCGACCGTTTCACGCCGCTCGCCGCCGCAGCAATCCTGATCGCAACCGCGGGCGTGATCGTGATGTCATTAAAGCCGGGCGCAGGCCAAGCCGGTACCACGCGCTCGACGCTGATCGGGCTCGGTGGCGGCACAATGTTTGCGCTGTCGGCCATCAGCTATCGCGGCGCGATCCTTTCGCTCGGCCTTCCGGATTTCGTGCTGGCGGCCACCTTCACCGTCACTGTCGGGCTGGTGATTCAGGCAGCATTGCTGTCGGCCTATCTTGCGCTGCGCGATCCAGGCGTGTTGCGTGCAATTGCGCGAGCATGGAAGCCCTCGCTTTTCGCAGGATTTATGGGCGCCTTTGCCTCGGAATTCTGGTTTCTCGCTTTCGCTATCACGAGCGCGGCCAACGTGCGCACGCTGGCGCTGGTCGAGGTGCTGTTCGCACAAGGCGTGACGCGCTTCGTGTTCAAGCAGCCGACCACCAAACGCGAGCTTGTCGGTATCGTGCTGGTGATAGTCGGGGTGGCGCTGCTGGTGTGGGCGTATTAGTTCCGCTCGTCCGGCAAGAGCGGCAGTGGATGAAATTCGACGCCCTCTTCGGATAGCTCTTTGGCTTCCTCGGGCGAAGCCACGCCGTAAATCGAGCGGTGCTCGATTTCGCCATAATGCATCTTGCGTGCTTCTTCTGGAAATTTTGCACCGACATTGTCGGCATTCTTGGTGAGGTGGTCGCGCAGTTCTTTGAGCTTGGCACGAAACTCCTGCTCCTGCGGCGAAATCATTGCCACCGGCGCAGGTGTCGCCGGAGCAGCAGGCGTCTCGGTGGTTGCCGCCGGCGCCTCGATAGACGCGCGGTGCTTCTTCGCGGTCGTGGACAGCCGCGGCGCCATGATCGCCTTTTCGACCTTGGCTGAACCGCATTGCGGGCAGGTCACCAGCCCGCGCTTGGCCTGCTTGTCGTAAGCCGCGGAATCCTGGAACCAGCTTTCGAAGTCGTGTCCCTTTTCGCAGACGAGTGCGTAACGGATCATTCTGCGCTCCGCACGGCGTGGAGATGAGTCGGCTCAGCCATCGGCTCGACGATTTCAAAACGCCGTCCGTGCTGCAGCGACGGAATTCGTGCGCGTGCCTTGGTCACTTCCGAAGGATCGATTTCAGCCATCACCAATCCGGGCTCGGTGCCGCCTTCTGCAATGATACGCCCCCAAGGGTCAACGACCAGTGAATGGCCGTAGGTCTCGCGGCCGTTTTCGTGCTTGCCGCCTTGCGCGGCTGCGAAGACGAAGCAGCCGTTTTCGATGGCGCGGCAGCGCATGAGGACGTGCCAGTGCGCTTCACCCGTTTGTTTGGTGAATGCGGAGGGAATTGCGAGCATAGTGGCACCGGCTTCGGCCAGCGCCCGGTAGAGCGCAGGGAAGCGCAGGTCGTAGCAAACCGTTAGCCCCAGGCGGCCCCACGGTAAATCGGACAGCACCGCAAGTTCACCCGGCCGATAATTGCGCGACTCCCGGTAGCTCTCACCGTCCGCAAGATCGACGTCGAACATATGGATTTTGTCGTAGCGCGCGGCGATCTCACCTCTGGGGTCGATCAGGAATGAGCGGTTAGCTGCTCTGTCGCGCGAGAGTTTTACCGCCAGCGAGCCGATGTGAACGTAGATGCCGTGCTTGCGCGCAAGCTCGCGCAAGGCCGCAAGCGAGGTATCAACGTCTTCCTCGACGACGGCGGCAAACAGCTGTTCGCGTTTGGCCGCCAGGATATTGGTCATCTCGGGCGTGAGCACGTAGTCGGCGCCGGCTGATTTCGCCTCGCCGATCATGCGCGCGGCGGCGTCGATGTTGGCCGCAGGGGTGAGCCCGGAGCGCATCTGGATCATCGCAGCTTTGAAGGTGCCGACGCTCATCGGGATGCCCTGTCTTCCGCCAGCATAGCATCAAGATTACCGGCGCGATCGAGCGCATACAGTTCATCGCTGCCGCCGACATGCGCGGTGCCAATGAAAATCTGCGGCACGGTCATGCGTCCGTTCGCCCGCTGAATCATTTCTTCGCGGCGCTCCCAATCGCGGCTAACGTCGATCTCGGTGAAGTCAACGCCTTTCCTCTTCAGCAAAGCCTTGGCAGCGTGGCAATAGGGGCAATAGCCGGTGGTGTAGATTTCGACGGGCGGCATCAGCGTTTCTGCGTATACTGGTACCGTTTATATGGGAGTGCGCGCGGGCGCTACAACCCGGGCAAAAACCAGCACATCCACGTTGGCTGCGCCGGCCCGAAGCAGGGCGCGGGCGCAGGCATCGACGGTGGCGCCGGACGTGAGCACATCGTCGATCAGCACGAGTCGCCGCCCCACGATCTCGGCTTTATGGTCGGCCGGCACTCGAAAAACGCCCTGGACATTGACTGCGCGCTCGGCTTTCGACAGTCCGACCTGCTGCGGCGTCGCGCGCACGCGTTTAAGCCCGCCATGCGCAACCGGGACGCCGCAAAGAGCCGAGACCGCGCCAGCGAGCGCGGCCGATTGATTGAAGCGCCGCGCCCAGAGTCTTCGCCAATGCAGCGGCACCGGGATGAGGGCGTTGGCATCGGCCAATAGTTCCCAGCCTGCGCGCGCCATCCAGCGGCCCATCATCGGCGCGAGATCGAGCCGATCGCCAAATTTGAAGCTATGCACCAGCGAGCGGGCGACGTCGTCGTAGCGCACCGCCGCGCGTGCCCGATCATAGGCCGGCGGATTGGCGATTGCCTCCATCGACAACAGGCCGGGACCGGGATCGTAGAGGAAGGGAATGCCGAGCCGCGCGCAGTAGGGCGGCTCGATCAGTGACAGCTCGGACCAACAGGACGCGCAAAGGCCGATGCCGTCGCCAAGTGGCTCGCGGCACGACGGGCACAGCGGCGGCAGGGCAACGTCGAGCACGAGGCGTCCAGCGCGGCGCAATGCCGCGGCGACGCGCACGACCGGTGCCCGAAATGGTGAGACAGCCGAAATCATTGGCATGGTGACAGGCTATCTGCGCGGCGCGCGTTCCTCAATGTCCCATTCGTGCTGCACAGCGGCAACGGTTTGCCTTGCCATCTGCGAAGTGGCCAAGCGATAAATTTATCATCCGAACGTGGGAGGGGCGAAATGGTTGGTATCCAAAAAAACAAGTTAGCGTTGACCCGCCGGCGGGTTCTCAAGGCCGGTACGGCTGCTGTTGTTTCGGTCATGACGCCAGCCGTACTGCGCGCGCAGGGCCGCGCGATCAAGATCGGGTTGGTGACCCCGGCGACGGGGCCACTCGCTATTTTTGCGGAGCCGGATGCATTCGTCCTCGCCGAATTCAAGAAAGCGATCGGCCCGGGCATCAAAATCGGCAATCAGACCCACGCGGTCGAAGTCATCGTTAAAGACAGTCAATCCAATCCCAATCGTGCCGCCGAAGTTGCAAACGAGCTAATCCTCTCCAGCAAGATTGACCTCATGGTGGTCGCGCACACGCCCGACACCGTCAACCCGGTCGCCGATCAGTGCGAGATCAATGAGGTGCCCTGCGTTTCCACCGACGCGCCGTGGCAGCCTTATTTTTTCGGCCGCAAGGGCGATCCGGGCAAAGGATTCAAGTGGACGTATCACTTCTTCTGGGGAGCCGAGGCGCTCATTTCCACTTTCATCAATCTCTACGACGACCTTACGACCAATCATGTTGTGGGGGCGCTATGGCCGAATGATTCCGACGGCAATGCCTTCAGCGATCCGCAGCGCGGCATGCCGCCGGTGCTGGAAAAGCGCGGCTACAAGGTCGTGAATACCGGCAGCTTCGATCCATTTGCCGAGAACTTCACCTCGCAGATTGCGGCGTTCAAATCGGCGGGCGTCGAGATTGTTACGTCGGTGTTGCCGCCGCCAACTTTTGCAAACTTCTGGACGCAAGCCGCGCAACAGGGGTTCAGGCCGAAGATCGTCACTCCTGGAAAATCGGCGGAATTCCCGGCCGCGGTTAAAGCGCTGGGCCCGCTCGGCAAGAACATCGGCATTGAGGTCTGGTGGTCGCCTTATCATCCATTCTCTTCGCATCTGACCGGTCAATCTTCGGCGGCGCTCGCAGCGGCTTATACTGCGGCCACCAAAAAGACCTGGACCATGCCACTCGGCTTCAAACATGCGCTTTTCGAAGTTGCGGCCGACGTCCTCAAACGCGCCAAGGCGCTGGAGCCGGAGGCGATCCGGCAGGCGATCGCAGAGACATCGTATGAGTCGATTGTTGGGCCGGTGCAGTGGAAGAAAGGGCCGGTTCCGAATGTTGCTACCACTCCGCTCGTCGGCGGCCAGTGGCAAGAGGGCGCTGGTGGCGAGCTCGAGCTCAAGATTGTGAACAACAAGGATGCGCCGGAGATCAAGACCAACGGCAAGATGCTGCCCCTCTGATTGGAGCAAAAACGCAAAGGGGGCAGCATAGCCGGCGCGACCGGCGTATAAGCGTCCTCGATGACGCCTTTATTGTTCGACCGTTTCTTGCTTCGTGCGCGGCAACAGCGCGCGCATGCGCTTGGGCCCGCGACGTTCCTGCTCGACCGGGCCGCCACCGAACTGGGTGAGCGGCTCTCTGCCGTGCTGCGCCGCTTCGATGTTGCGGTCGATCTCGGCACGCCAACCGACGCAGTGCGCCGCGTACTCCTTGCGAGCGAAAAGGTTGGGACGATTGTCGCAGCTGCCGCAAATGCGGCTGCTTTCGATAATTCATTCTTGCGCGTTGCATCCGACGAAGAGGCGCTGCCATTCGCCGATGCTTCGCTCGACCTGGTCGTATCGGCGCTGGCGTTGCAATTTGTGAATGATCTGCCGGGGACGCTGATCCAGATCCGCCGCGCGCTGAAACCGGATGGATTGTTTATGGCGGCACTCATCGGCGGCGAAAGTCTGACCGAGCTGCGCGCAGCCTTCGCCGACGCTGAAAGCGCGGTCGACGGCGGCCTGTCGCCTCGCGTCGCGCCTTTTGCCGACGTTCGGGAAATCGGTGCGCTGTTGCAACGCGCCGGCTTCGCGCTGCCGGTCGTCGACAGTGAACGACTGATTGTGCGCTACGAGTCAGTCTTCGCCCTGATGCGCGACCTGCGCCGCATGGGTGCGACCAATGTGATCCATGAGCGCCGCCGCGCGCCGCTCAAGCGCGCGACGCTTGAGCGCATGGCGAAAATCTATGCTGAACGTTTTTCAGATCCAGATGGCCGCGTGCGTGCGAGTTTCGAAATCATCTGGCTGTCAGGCTGGGCGCCGCACGAGAGTCAGCAGAAGCCGCTCCGGCCCGGTTCGGCAGCGCAGCGTCTTGCAGACGCGCTCGGCACCAGGGAAATATCGACGGGCGAAAAGCCGGAGCGCTGAGCGGGTTCGATCTACAGAGCGCCATCAGGTGCGAGACCAGCGGGACGTCCGCCGGCGGCATTTCATAGTCACGCAGCCGGTTTGGTTTCACCCAGGCAATGCGTTGGCCTTCGCTGGGAGTGATTGTTCCTTCCCAGCGTCGGCAAACATAAAGCGGCATCAGGAGATGAAAATCCGGATAGCTGTGGCTCGCGAATGTGAGCGGCGCGAGACAGGCCTCGCTGACAGCGATACCGAGCTCCTCCTTCAGTTCGCGTATCAATGTTTCCTCGGGCCGCTCGCCATTTTCGATTTTGCCGCCGGGGAACTCCCACAAGCCGGCCATCGGCTTGCCTTCCGGCCTTTGCGCGATCAGCACACGGCCATCGGCGTCAACGAGGGCGCAGGCGGCAACTAGGACGATTTTGGCAGCCACAGCCCTACAGCCTCGACAGCTCTTATGATCGGTAGTCGCCGTTGATGGCGACATATTCCTTGGTCAGATCGCAAGTGAGAACCCGGTCGCGGCCTTTGCCCATTCCGAGCGCCACGCGCAGGCTGATCTCGGGTTTTTTCATCGCCGCGCTGACCGTCGCCTCGTCATAGCCCGGGTCGCGCGCACCTTTGTGCGCCACACGAATACCGCCGAACCAGATTGAAAGCCTGTCGCGATCGGCCGGCTCGCCAGCCTTGCCGACGGCCATTACAACGCGACCCCAATTTGCGTCTTCACCGGCGATCGCGGTCTTCACCAGTGGCGAATTGGCGATCGACATGGCGACGCGACGCGCTGAGGCTTTCGAGACCGCGCCTTCTACCACGATCTCGACCAGCTTACGGGCTCCTTCGCCATCGCGCGCCACTTGTTCGGAGAGATTGGCCAGCACCGCGTGCAGCGCTTTTGCGAAGGCCTTCAGGCGTGGGTCGGCGGCGCGTGCGATGCGTGGCGCGCCGGCCGCCTTACCCGTGGCGAACATCATCAGCGTGTCGGAAGTAGAGGTGTCGCCGTCGATCGTCACGGCATTGAACGTGTCAGCCACGTTCTCCTTCAAGAGCGCCTGCAGTGCAGGTGCAGAAATCGCTGCGTCGGTGAAGATGAAGGAAAGCATGGTGGCCATGTCGGGCGCGATCATGCCCGCACCTTTGGCAATTCCATTGATTGTTACGTTGGTCTTGCCGATCTTTGCCCTTGCGGTCGCCACTTTTGGAAAAGTGTCGGTCGTCATGATGGCGCGCGCGGCGGCGAGGAAATCGCCGGCTTGCGCGCGCGCAACCAATCCTTCCATCACGCCCTCGAACGCCTGCGCTTTCAGCGGTTCACCGATCACGCCGGTCGAGGCGAGAAAGATATCTCCGGGTTTGCAGCCGATGGCGCGAGAAGCGATTTGCGCCGTAAACTTGCAGGCATCTCGTCCACTCTTGCCGGTAAAGGCGTTGGCGTTACCGGAATTGACCACGAGCGCGCGCGCTTTACTCACTTTCAGGTGCGCCCTGCACCATTCGACCGGCGCCGATGGACATTTCGAGCGCGTGAACACGCCGGCGGCGGTCGTGCCCGGATCGAACAGCGCGAGCAGCACGTCAGTGCGCCCGGCGTAGCGGATTCCGGCCGCCGCGGTTGCGAGCCGTACACCGGCGATTGCCGGCATGTCCGGAACGTGGAGCGGGGCGAGGGGGGAGATTGAGGTTGTCACGGTGTTCACTATGTCGTCATGGCCGGGCTCGTCCCGGCCATCCACGTCTTTGCAGTGCAGCGATACTTAGAAGACGTGGATGCCCGGCACAAGGCTTGTGCTCGGGCCGGGCGAAGGCCGGACCCGAGCGCCGGGCATGACGCGGCGCGTGTGGCGTCGACGAAGGCGAAAGCTACTTCTTCGCCGGCGCCGGTGTCGGTGCAGCGGGCTTGTCTTCGGTCTTTGCCGGCTTGTCCATGCGCTCGATCTTGGCCTCGGCGCGCAGCTTGGTGACCAGCTCGGCCTGCGCCTTGCGAACCACGAAATTCTCGATTTGCGGTTTCACTTCTTCGAACTTCGGTGCCGGCTTCACGCGCTTGTCTTCAACTTTGATCACATGCCACCCGAACTGGGTCTTCACCGGTTCTGAGATCTGCCCCTTCTCCAGCTTGAAGGCGGCTTCGGAGAATTCCGGCACCATCTGCTCTTTAGTGAAATAGCCGAGATCGCCGCCGTTGGCTTTTCCGGACGGGTCTTCGGTCAATTCGGCCGCCACCTTGGCAAAGTCCTCGCCCTTCTTGAGCCGGACGATGGCCGCCTTGGTTTTGTCCTCGGCTTCCTTGGCTGCTTTCTCGTCGCCGGCGGGCGCGCGGAACAGGATGTGGCGGGCGTGTACTTCCTTCTCGTCGCCGATCTGCTTGACCGCTTCATCGTAGACTTTGTGCATCGCGTCGTCGGTGAGGGCTTCCTTGCCGACCGATGTCAGCAACCCTTCCATCAGCAGCTTCTTGCGGGCGAAGTCGAGCTTGCGCTTGAACGCGTCGGCGTCGCCGAATTTCTTATCCTCTGCGGCCTTCGACACCAGAATCATGTCGGCCACAAACTGGACCAGGTAGTCCTGTTTGGCTTCTGGCGACATCGGTGGGATTTGCCCAGCCTCTTCTTCGGCGACGGTGAGGTCGCTTTGGTGGATCTCGACGCCGTTGACCTTGGCCACCAGCGGATCCTTGTCCTGGGCATAAAGCGGTCCGGCCGAAGCCATCAGCAGCGCCAGAGTGGCTGCAATGAAACCGCCCCTATGTGATCGGACCGAAATGCCGGCGGGAACTGAAATCGTCATAGCGCTATCCTTGGAAATGGAAGGGTCCGCCGGTTCGGGCAGGCGGTGGCCGGACTATTCGCCCAACAACGACGGCTTTGCAATGGCCGACTGGTACGCGCCATTTAACGTCCACGTGAGCGGGTGATCGTTAAACCTCCGTAAGCCGCCGATTGACAACAATCCGACCCCCTCATATCTCTCGCTCGGCATTGGCTATTCGCTAATCGCTGGCGCGTTTCGCGTCGAATTTGCCCGAAAAGTGCCGCATTCCGGAGCGCCGGAAGCAAATCCGGCCGTGGCGGCATGATATAAGCGCCCGGCCTACGTTAGGAGCTCTCCGTATGATCGGCGCCGTTGCCCGCAAGCTGTTTGGCTCCGCCAACGAGCGACGAATCCGCAGCTATCAGCCGCGGGTACGCGAGATCAATGAACTGGAGAAAGAGCTGGAAGCTCTTTCCGACGATGCGCTGAAAGCGCGCACCGACGAGTTCAAGAAACAGGTCGCCGAGGGGACCTCTCTCGACGACATTCTGGTTCCTGCCTTCGCTACCGTACGGGAAGCCGCCAAGCGGACGCTCGGTCAGCGCCATTTCGATGTACAGTTGATCGGCGGCATGATCCTGCATGAGGGCAAGATTTCCGAAATGAAGACCGGTGAAGGCAAGACGCTGGTCGCAACCCTTCCTGTTTATCTGAATGCAATCTCCGGCCGCGGCGTGCATGTCGTCACGGTCAACGACTATCTCGCCAAGCGCGACGCCGAGTGGATGGGTCAAATCTACAATTTCCTCGGGCTCACTGTCGGGGTCATCGTGCACGGGCTCGACGACGAGCAACGAAAGAAAGCTTACGACTGCGACATCACCTACGGCACCAATAACGAGCTGGGCTTCGACTACCTGCGCGACAATATGAAGTACCGCATGGAAGACATGGTCCAGCGCGGCCACGTCTACGCCATCGTCGACGAAGTCGACTCGATTTTGGTCGACGAGGCACGCACGCCGCTGATCATTTCCGGTCCGCTCGACGACCGCTCCGAATTCTACAACACCATCGACAGCTATATTCCGCTGCTCGACAAGACCGACTACGAGGTCGACGAGAAGCAGCGCACGGTGACGCTGACTGAAGCCGGCATGGAAAAGCTCGAGCAGCGCCTACGCGCCGCCGGTGAGCTCAAGGGTGAGTCCCTCTACGACGTCGAGAACGTGTCCGTCGTTCATCACGTCAACCAGGCACTGCGCGCCCACAAGCTGTTTCAACGTGACAAGGATTACATCGTGCGCAACGGCGAAGTCGTCATCATCGACGAATTCACCGGCCGCATGATGCCCGGCCGTCGTTACTCGGAAGGCCTGCATCAGGCGCTGGAAGCAAAAGAGCATCAGCCAATCCAGCCCGAAAATCAGACGCTCGCCTCAATCACATTCCAGAATTACTTCCGCATGTACGAGAAGCTTGCCGGCATGACCGGTACGGCGCTTACGGAAGCCGAAGAGTTCATGGACATTTACGGCCTCGAAGTGCTCGAAGTACCGACCAACATGCCTCTGGTGCGCCTCGACGACGACGACGAGGTCTACCGCACGGCCAAGGAGAAATACCGCTCGATCATTACGCTGATTGAGGACTGCAAACTGCGCGGGCAACCGGTGCTGGTCGGCACAACGTCGATCGAAAAATCAGAGCAGCTCGCCGACATGCTACGCGAGGCCGGCTGGGAGGCGCACGACTTCTCCGATCCCAACGCTTTCGCTGCGCTTTACTCCGGCGATGACGGCGCCACCAAGACCAAGGTCTTCGCCATCCTCAACGCCCGCTATCACGAACAGGAAGCCTACATCGTCTCGCAGGCGGGCGTGCCGGGCGCAATCACGATTGCGACCAACATGGCCGGCCGCGGCACCGACATCCAGCTCGGCGGTAATGCCGACATGCGGATCCGCCAGGAAATTACCGACATTGCAGATCCGCGCGAGCGCGAAAAGAGTCCGCGCGCCGATGAAATCCGCAAGCAAGTTGCGCGGCTGAAGGAAAAGGCGCTCGCCGCCGGTGGTCTCTATGTGCTCGGCACCGAGCGGCACGAGAGCCGCCGCATCGATAACCAGCTGCGCGGCCGTTCAGGCCGTCAGGGCGATCCAGGTCATTCCAAGTTTTTCCTGTCGCTCGAAGACGACCTCATGCGCATCTTCGGCTCCGACAAACTCGATGGTATGTTGCAGAAGCTGGGTTTGAAGGAGAACGAGGCGATCGTTCATCCCTGGATCAACAAGGCACTCGAAAAGGCGCAACAGAAAGTCGAAGCGCGCAATTTCGATATCCGCAAGAACCTGCTCAAGTTCGACAACGTCATGAACGATCAGCGCAAGGTGATATTCGAGCAGCGGCTCGAGCTCATGCGCGACGAGACGGTTGATGAAACGATTGCGGACATGCGTCATTCGATGATCGAAGACCTGGTCGCCAAGCACGTTCCAGCGAATGCCTACCCTGAGCAGTGGGATGTTGCGGGCCTCGATACCAGTCTGCGCGAAATGCTGACGTTGGAATTGCCGGTTCGGGATTGGGCGAAAGAGGAAGGCATTACCGACGAAGATGTGCGCGAACGGATTACGCGGCGTGCCGACGAATGGATGGCGGGGAAGGTGGCCAAATGGAGCCCCGACGTCATGCGGTATGTCGAGAAGTCAATTTTGCTGCAGACACTCGATCATCTCTGGCGCGAGCATCTTGTGATGCTCGAACACTTGCGCCAGGTCATCGGCTTGCGCGGCTACGGTCAGCGCGATCCGCTCAACGAATACAAGGCCGAGGCCTTCTCATTGTTCGAGGCAATGGTGGCGCATCTGCGTGAAGCGGTGACCGCACAGCTCATGCGTGTGGAGGTCGTACAGCAGCCGCCGGTCGAGGAGGCCGCGACGCTTCCCTATATGGAGGCGCACAAGGTCGATCCGACAACGGGCGAGGATGAGATGGCGTTGAGCTCGGCATCGCTGGCGCCGGCGCTGGTCGGCAACGGCAATGGCGCGCAGACGCAACGCAATGCGAATGACCCGTCGAGTTGGGGCAAGGTCGGCCGTAACGAGTTGTGCCCTTGCGGTTCCGGCAAGAAATTCAAGCATTGCCACGGCAAGTTCGCGTAAACCCCGCGATACCGGCTTCTGCATACATCATTTAGCGTCGATCGAAGCGCCGCCCGTCAGCTGGCAAAGCGCCGTGTTTGACCGAGATCAAGGCGGCGGAACTGCCCTGCAACCAGACTGTTGATCAAGAATTATCGTTCCACCGGTTCATGTCGGGGCGTGTCCATGCAAAGACCTGTCGAAATCGCATTTCGTAATATCGAATCATCCGATGCAGCCGAGGCCGCAATCCGCGATCACGTGGCGCGGCTGGAGCGTATGTATGGCCGCATGACCACGTGCCGCGTGCGAGTTGATCAGCGCAACCAGAATGTCAATGAGACCATGCCGCCGGTTGTGCACATCGATATCTCCGTGCCTGGCCATAAGGATATCGTGATCGCCCACGAGGCCGATCATCTCCAG
Organism: uncultured Pseudomonadota bacterium; assembly: GCA_963762485.1. Classification (GTDB taxonomy): domain Bacteria; phylum Pseudomonadota; class Alphaproteobacteria; order Rhizobiales; family Xanthobacteraceae; genus Pseudolabrys. Next base: position 685,229 of record CAVXLE010000006.1, read on the forward strand.
CGCAAATATAAGGTGCCCGACCTGCGCAATGCCATCAACGAGGCCTTCCGCATCGCCGAGCGGCGCTTGGGTAAATACAAGGACAAATTGACCGGTCATGGCATTGCCGAGCGCGGGCACGAAGCGGCTAACGAATTTCGCGGCCAGGTGGCCGAGATGACGCCCGAAAAGGACTTCGGCTATGTGCTGACCAAGGAAGGCGGGCTGCTCTACTTCCACCGCAATAGCCTGCTTAGCGGCGACTTCGATGGTCTGCGCCGCGGCGACGAGGTTTCCTACGTGGAGCAGGCTGGCGATACTGGACCGATCGCCTCCAAGGTGCGGGTCATCGAGAAATAAGACATCGGCGTCATTTGCCGAGCTGGCTGAGCGCCAGTTTTTTGCGAAAAGCGCGGTCGCGTTTGAGATGCCACTCGCGGCTCATGGCGTGACGCCTGCTCGCGCAACGTTCCGAATACAACAGTACCCAAGTGCGGCCGCGTGTCGAACGTGCGCCTTTTCCGGCGTTGTGCTGGGCCAGACGGCGCATGACATCGTCCGTCCAGCCGACATAGGTCAGGTGGCGGCTGTTCGTGAGGGTGCCGAGAACATAGACGTAGCAGTCCATGTTTCGTCCGGCCGTGGCGCGTTGATGGTTGCTAACGGAAGCTGTTGAACGTACCGGCCGGGACAACCGGCTGCGCGCCCGCCAGCAAGCCGTTGTTGCTCGCAGGCGGCGTGGAATATGCGGTGCGAATTTCCGGCTCTTGAGCGCGCGGCGCTTCGGATTTGGCTGCTTGCTGTACAGACGGCTTCAATGCCGGGCGGTTGACGATCTCGGTCGCCGCTGGTGGCGCGGGATCGTTCGGTTTTGGCGCAGGTGCCGCCGAAGCCGTACGAACGGAGACGGGCGCTGTCTGCACTGGCGCAGGATGTTTCGGCTTTGCAGCGAGATCGGTACTGCCGGTCCGCACCGCGGACTGTTCGTTTCCTGCCGTTGCCGTAGCTGCCTGGGCCTTCGAGCGGCCAAACAATTTGCCGATCAAGCCGGCAATCGTGGTCGACCGCTGCGCAGCCGGAGCTTCGCCTTGCTTGGTCTGCGGCGCTGGCCGGGGCATCGGCACGCTCGCCATCACCACCGGCGCGCTTTCAGGTTGCTGCGGTGCGGCTTCCGGCACCGAAACGATCGGCGCTGGAGCCGGCTTGTCGGGCGTGCGCGGCAACGCGCCTGGCGCGGTCGCGACGCGGATAAGGCGGCCCTTGCTATCGTAACCTTCTTGCGTGCCGAGCTTGTCGGCGAACGCCGGGTTCATGCCACCGTCGATGCCATCGCGGGGCGGAACAGTCGAGACACCGCTGGCAATGTACTCGGCCATCTTGAACTGCTCTTGCCGCCGATGATCGAGCACCGCGTCGGCGACCGTTTTGTCGAGTTGATAGGCCGGGCACGCGCCTTTCGGATTGAACGACAGCGACTTCGTTGAATCGTCAGGCGCTGCCGGGTCAAACACGTAGTGCTTTTCGCAAACCGCGACCTTGGGCTCCTGATGCGTCGCGTCGAAATGGTCGTAGCCCTCTTTCAACATTTTCCAGAACGCAAAGTTCGGATTGTTGCGGTGCTTGGCCATATTCAGCGCGGTCATTCGAAACGGATAGGCTTGCAGCTGGAACGACTTCTGCCCGCCGAAGAACGACTCGCGCGCCAACGCGTAGATTTCCTGGATCTGCTCGTCGGTCATCGCGTAGCAGCCGCGCGAGGAGCAGTCGCCATGGACCATCAGTTCGGAACCTGTGTAGCCCATTGCGCGGTCGTAGGCGTTTGGAAAGCCCGTGTTGAAGGCAAGGTAATAGTTCGAATTCGGGTTCATCTGCCCGGGCGTGATCGTATAAAAGCCCTCGGGCGCCTGGCGGTCGCCTTCCTTCTTCTTCGGGCCGAGATCGCCCGACCAGCGGCAGATCGGGAAGGTCTTGAGCAGTACGAATTCGCCGTCGCGGTTCTTCTTCCAGATCTCCATCTCTGCCTCTTCCTTGAAGATGCGAGCGAGAATCGGAGACTCTTTGTCCATATTTTTCGCCGCGATCTCGGCGAGCGTTTTTTCTGAGATCGGAGCCCGCGCGCGGCCGGTGGGCGTGATGCTGTCAGCGTCACAACCGGCAAGGGCTATAGCAGCGGCAACGGCCGCAGACGCCAGCAAGGCGCGAGCGAAGGGTCGATTCAAACCTGGTACTCCCCGAAGGGGCGGGCCCTCATTGAGTAATCGTTATCCTTAAGATGTGGCATCTGCAAGGCGGTCCCCACCCTCCCAGATTACCGCTAAGTCTATGGTAAAGCAAAAGTAAATCGCTGCGCTGTTAACTGGTAATGCGGCCCATTGTGAGAAACTTCTCACGCCGCTGTTTGCGGACGGCCTCGCGGTCGAGCCCGTGCAGTTCGGCAAATGCCTTGGCGATTGCGTCCCCGGTCGCGGCAATGGCCCCCTGCGGATCGCGGTGCGCGCCGCCGGTCGGTTCCGGCACGACACTGTCGATCACCCCGAAGCGCACCATGTCCTGGGCCGTAATCTTCATGTTGGTCGCCGCATCCTGCGCCTTGGTCGTATCGCGCCACAGGATCGACGCGGCACCTTCCGGTGAGATCACGCTGTAGATGGCGTGCTCCAGCATCAGGACGCGGTTGGCGGTAGCAATGGCGATCGCGCCGCCCGAACCGCCTTCACCCAGGATCACAGCGACATTCGGTACGCCCAGCGAGAGGCATGCATCCGTCGAGCGCGCAATTGCTTCTGCCTGGCCGCGTTCCTCTGCGCCGATCCCGGGGTAAGCACCGGCGGTGTCGACCAGCGAAATCACCGGGATTTCAAAACGGTCGGCCATTTCCATCAGCCGGACTGCCTTTCGATAACCTTCCGGGCGCGCCATCCCAAAATTGTGCTTGAGCCGGCTTTCAGTATCGGATCCCTTTTCATGACCGATGACGCAGACGCTTTCGCCGCGGAAGCGGCCGAAGCCGCCGACAATTGCGGCATCGTCGCCAAATTTACGGTCGCCGGCGAATGGGATGAAATTGGCAATCAGTCCGGCCACATAGTCGAGGCAGTGCGGTCGCTGCGGATGCCGGGCGACCTGGGTTTTCTGCCAGGGCGTGAGTTCGGCATAGAGTTCTTTCAGCGCGAGTGCAGCTTTCACCTCGAGCCGGGAAATTTCCTCACCAACGGCGACCGCAGTGTCGCTCTCACCCATCGCGCGCAATTCCTCGACCTTGGCCTCCAATTCGGCCACCGGTTTTTCGAAGTCGAGATAGCTGCGCATTGGGTCCGGGCGATAGGGGTTTTTCGGGGCGAACTGACGCGGGCAAGCCCCCTAAGTCAAGCAAAACGGGTTAATTTCGCTTTTACGCGGGCTCTTGGCTAGCCATCCGCCAACGGGTGCAGATCGCGCACCAGCGTTTTCAGGCGTTCTTCCAGCACGTGAGTGTAGATTTGCGTGGTGGAGATATCTGCGTGTCCGAGCAGCGTTTGTACCACGCGCAGGTCGGCACCATTGTGCAACAGGTGGCTTGCAAAGGCATGACGCAGCACATGCGGACTCAAGCGCGTGGGTTGAATGCCGCAAGTCTGACCAAGCGACTTGAGCTCGCGTGCGAAATGCTGCCGGGTCAAGTGGCCCTGCTCACCAAATGACGGGAACAGCCATTTCGACTGTGCATCGCGCCCGGCACCGCCACGCAGCTCAAGGTACTCGGCCATGGCGCGTTTGGCCTGACTGTTGAGCGGTACAAGCCGTTCTTTGCCGCCTTTGCCGCGCACCACCAACATGCGCTGATCGCGCCGCGCGGCAGACGCCGGCAACGCCACCAGTTCGGACACGCGCAAGCCGGTGGCATAGACGACTTCCAGCAAACACAGCAGGCGCGCGGCACGCAGGCGCTGAGCCAGTGGCTGCTTCGCGTTCTCGCTATTTGCACGCGCCCGCTTGAGGAGCGCATCGACGTCGGCGATGGAAAGGACCTTCGGCAACGAGCGCGAACGTTTCGGTCCCTCCAGAACGGCCGCCGGATCGTCGGTGCGTTTTCCTTCCGCGTAGAGAAACCGATAGAGCTGCCGAACCGCCGAGAGCCGCCGCGCCAGCGACGAGGCCTTGAAGCCACGCTCGGCGAGACTCGCGATGAATTTGCGGAGATCGTCGGTGGTCGCGTCCGCGATTGTCCGGTGTGCCGCGCGCAGATGCGCCGACAGATCATCGAGGTCGTTGCGGTAGGCGACAAGGGTATTTTCGCCGGCGCCGCGCTCGGCGGACAGCATGTCGAGAAACAGTTCGACCAGGGTTTCGTCAGATGCTTTTGGCCGGCGGGCCATCACCTTGCCTGCCTCCGGCGTCAGTGATTCTTGAGAAATTTATCGGGCGGAATAGTCACGATGATCTCGCGCGGCTGATATTTGACAAACGTGGCGAGCGAGAACACCGCACCGTAGGCTAGCCCGCCGAGCAAGCCGAGAAAGACCAGAAATCTGAATAGACTCGGCATGATCAAATCCGGCAATCGTCCGCGCACCAGCGCCCAGCGATCGCAGGCAAGTTACGATCACGTTCCGGAACCGCTGACAAGACCGGCCTCGCGGTTGGCTCGATTGCTGATATATGGAACCGTGGATTCGCTTCGGAACCATAGCATGGTTAACGGTGCCATTCAAAAACCGGCGGAAAATGGCCTGGAGTCGGCGGTAGTCCGTGCACTCGGCAGCCGCTCTATTGTGCTCGTCGGCATGATGGGCGCCGGCAAATCATCGATCGGCCGGAGACTTGCCGGCCGGCTTGGGATCCCATTCATTGATGCCGATACCGAGATCGAAACCGCTGCCGGCATGACCATTCCGGAAATTTTTGACAAACACGGCGAGCCTTATTTCCGCGCCGGAGAAGCCCGCGTGATTGCTCGATTGCTGGAGAACGGTCCGCAGGTCCTGGCAACCGGCGGCGGCTCCGTCATGGACGCCCAAACGCGTGCGCTGATCGGAGAAAAAGGCATATCGATTTGGCTGAGGGCCGATATCGACGTCTTGCTTAAACGCACAAAGCGCCGCAACGATCGTCCACTGGCGGAAAAGATCAAGGACCTGCTGCCGTTGCGCGAGCCGCTTTATGCGCAAGCTGACATCGTCGTGCAGTCGCGCGACGAACCGCACGATACAATAATCGACGAAATCATGACCAAACTGCCAAAGCGTCTCGGTCTTGGCGCTGAGAAATCGTTATGACCGCGCAACTGCGACAGGCTGAGCCGATTCAGGTGCCGGTCGCGCTTGGTGCGCGCGCGTACGATATCGTCATCGGTCGTGGGCTGATCGCTTCGCTCGGCGAGCGCATCAAGGCGCTTCGGCCTGGCGCGCGGGTGGCGATCGTGACCGACGAGACGGTCGCCAAACTTCATCTCGGCGCGACTGAGGCTGCCCTTAAATCGGCCGGCATTGATAGCGCGCGTATTATTGTGCCGGCGGGCGAAGGCTCCAAAAATTACGCATCGTTCGAGAACGTCTGTGAGGCGATCATTGGCGCGCGTGTCGAGCGTAACGATCTTGTCGTTGCGCTCGGCGGTGGCGTGATCGGAGATCTGGCTGGTTTTGCGGCCTCTTGCGTGCGGCGCGGTCTCGACTTTGTGCAGGTGCCGACGACGCTCCTGGCGCAAGTCGATTCCTCGGTTGGCGGTAAGACCGGCATCAATTCGCGGCAGGGCAAGAATCTGATCGGCGCCTTTCATCAGCCGCTGCTGGTGATCGCCGATACCGCGCTACTCGATACATTGCCGAAGCGCGAATTCCGCGCTGGCTATGCTGAGGTCGCCAAATATGGACTGCTCGGCGATGTGGCGTTTTTCGCCTGGCTGGAAAAGAATTGGCAGGATGTGTTCTCCGGCGGCAAATCTTCCGGAGGCTCGGCGCGCGAGCACGCGATTGCAGTCTGCTGCCGCGCGAAAGCCGGCATCGTCGCGCGCGATGAACGCGAGACGGGCGAACGCGCGCTGCTCAATCTCGGACACACTTTTGGCCATGCGCTGGAAGCTGGCTGCGGCTTCTCCGATCGATTGCTGCACGGGGAGGCGGTGGCCCTTGGCATGGCATTGGCCTTCGAATTCTCGGCCCAAAAGGGGCTGCTTGCAGCCCCAGAGGCCGCACGCGCAACCGCCCATCTTGCGGCGGTCGGCTTGCCCACCCATCTGAAGGATGTCCCCGGCGGCGTACCGGCTGTCGACATTTTGATGGATCTGATCGCTCAAGACAAAAAGGTAAGGCGCGGCACGCTCACCTTTATTTTGGTGCGCGGCATAGGCCGTGCATTCGTCGAGAACAATGTCGATGCCGCAGAGGTGCGTGCTTTTCTTGCCCAAAAACTCGCTAGCGCATGAATCCGAAAAGCGGGGCCCGATTTTCGGAAGAGATCATGTGCCAAACTAGAATCCGATGACCGCGAACGACTGGCTTTCCCTTGCTATCGTTCTGATCTGTCTGCTGCTCTCAGCTTTTTTTGCCGGCAGTGAAACGGCGCTGACCGCATCTTCGCGCGCTAGCATGGCTCGCCTTGAGAAGCACGGAAACCGGCGCGCTGGAATCGTCAACCGCCTGCTGGAACAACGCGAGCGGCTGCTTGGCGCGTTGTTGTTCGGCAACAACGCGGTCAATATCGCCGCTTCGGCGCTGGCGACCGGCGTGCTGTTGACCTGGTTCGGCAATGCCGGCGTAGTCTATGCGACTGTGGTGATGACGATCATCGTCGTCGTGTTTTCCGAGATCCTGCCGAAGACGGCGGCGTTTAATGCGCCCGATCGCATTGCGCTGGCGGTAGCGCGGCCGATCTATCTGTTCGTCAAATTATTCGGCCCGGTGCTGATGGCTGTCGAGGCGCTGGTGCGCTGGCTGCTTAAGCATGTCGGAATGACAGTGGGTGACGATCAACAGGTGCTCTCGGCGCGGGAAGAATTGCGCGGCGCGGTCGATCTGCTGCACCGTGAAGGCGACGTGGAGACGCTCGACCGGGATATGTTCGGCGGCGTGCTCGATTTACGCGAGCTCGCGGTTTCGGATGTGATGATCCATCGTACGAACATGATCACAATTGACGCCGACGATTCGCCGGAGGGAATAGTCAACGCGGTCATCGCGTCACCGGTGACGCGCCTGCCTTTGTGGCGCGGGAATCCGGAAAACATCGTTGGTATCCTGCACGTGAAAGATCTGCTGCGCGCGTTGCATGCGGTCGATGGCGACGCTGCCAAGGTCGATATTGCGTCGTTGATGACGCCACCCTGGTTTGTGCCTGACACGCGCCCGGTATCGGAGCAGCTCAAGGCGTTCCGCCGCCGCAAGACACCATTTGCGCTGGTCGTGGACGAATACGGCGAAGTCGAAGGCCTGGTGACGCTGGAAGATATTCTGGAGGAAATCGTCGGCGACATCACCGATGAGCACGACGTCGCCGTGCCCGGCGTGCGGCGTCAACCTGACGGGTCTGTGAATGTCGATGGCGCGGTGCCGGTCCGCGACTTGAACCGCGTCATGGATTGGAATTTGCCCGACGAGGAAGCAACAACTATTGCCGGCCTTGTCATTCACGAGGCGCGCTCGATACCGGAAGTGGGCCAGAGCTTCACCTTCCACGGGTTCCGCTTCCGCGTGCTGCGCCGCGCACGCAACCGCATCACCGCACTTCGCATCCAGCCGCTGACCCGGACGCAGCCCGCACGGTGAGGCTAAACGCCGCCTTCGCCTGGCGCGGTCGCATGGATGGCGAGTGCATGCACGCCGCCTGCGAGCTCGGCCGAAAGCAATTGATTAATCATGCGGTGACGTTCGAGCCGGGTCTTTCCTTTGAACGCTTCCGACACGATATAGACACGGTAATGGGTCTGTCCGCCCGGCCGGTGCCCGGCATGGCCTTCATGTTGGTGGGATTCGTCAAGCACCTTCAGGCTTTGCGGCGCGAAAGCCTCGGTCAACTTCTTTGTGATGAGATCGGCGGTCTGCATTCTGCCCCGCTTAGGAGAGGGCGGCCCGCCGGTCAATGGTTGAAATCGTGCATGGCACTGCGAACAAGTCTTGAAGGCGTCACCAGCAAAAGCGCATAATGATTGGTCATGAAATTCGACTCACCCCTTTTTGATCGCATCCGAGTCAAACCGGAGAAGGATCGCCGGCCGAAAACCGGCGGGCCCGTCTGCGAATGGCATGGTTGCAAGGAGAAGGCGGATCATCGTGCGCCCAAAGGCCGGGGGCGCGAAAACGAGTATTGGCGGTTCTGCCTCGCGCACGTACGCGCGTACAATCAGTCGTACAACTTTTTCACCGGCATGAATGATGCCGCGGTGATGGCCTACCAGAAGGACGCGCTCACCGGGCATCGACCCACCTGGAAGATGGGAACCGGCAAAGCAAAGGTCCGGCCGGATTTGCGCAACTTCGGCAGCCAAGCAGATCCATTCAGCCTTTTTGGCGAAGGCGTGCGGGCGGAACAGAAGGCGCGCGCCGAGACCCGGCAGATTCGCAATGCAGAACGCAAAGCGCTCGACACACTCGGGCTCGATGTCGAGGCCACCTCGCAACAGGTAAAAACGCGTTTCAAGGACCTTGTGAAACGGCATCACCCGGACGCCAATGGCGGCGATCGCTCCACTGAAGACCGGCTTGTGGAGATCATTAAGGCCTACAATTACCTGAAATCGGTCGGATTTGGCTGACAGGCCTTTTTGGTCCGCCGGACAACCCAGCCCCGCCTTCCGCACAGGGCTGGGCGTACCTATCTTATTGAAATAATTGATGGTGCCATTCAGAAGCAGCGGGTTTTTCGCCGCCTTAGCCTCTGCTAAGTTGCCGCCGCCATCAGCCGGACCGTACGAGTCGGACCGCATTAGAGGGCTTCGGCATTCCGAAGCCACGGAGGATCAATGACTGCCGCAGTGCAAGAAGTTGCCGGCCTGCCAGACATGAAAGTGTCGGTCCGGCAGGTATTCGGAATCGATAGCGATTTGGAGGTGCCGGCCTATTCGAAGGCGGATGAGCACGTGCCCGACATCGATGCGGACTATCGCTTTGACCGGCCGACCACGCTCGCCATTCTCGCCGGCTTTTCCAAGAATCGGCGCGTGATGGTCACCGGCTACCATGGCACCGGCAAGTCGACCCATATCGAGCAAGTGGCGGCGCGGCTGAACTGGCCCTGCGTGCGCGTCAATCTCGATAGCCACATCAGTCGCATCGACCTGATCGGCAAGGACGCCATCGTCATCAAGGAAGGTCAACAGGTCACCGAATTCCGCGAAGGAATCCTGCCGTGGGCGCTGCAGAACAACGTCGCACTCTGCTTCGACGAATACGACGCCGGCCGTCCCGACGTGATGTTCGTTATCCAGCGCGTGCTGGAAGCATCCGGCCGGCTCACGCTGCTCGACCAGAGCAAGGTGATCAAACCGCATCCGGCCTTCCGTCTTTTCGCCACCGCCAACACCGTCGGCCTCGGCGACACGTCGGGCCTTTATCACGGTACGCAGCAGATCAATCAGGGCCAGATGGACCGCTGGTCGATCGTCACGACGCTCAACTATCTGCCGCACGATAACGAAGTCGAAATCGTGCTGGCCAAGGCCAAGCACTATCGCAACGAGCAAGGCCGCGACATCGTCAACAAGATGGTGCGCGTCGCCGATTTGACACGCAACGCCTTCATGAACGGCGACATCTCGACGGTGATGAGCCCGCGCACTGTGATAACCTGGGCGGAGAATGCCGAGATCTTCAACGATGTCGGGTTTGCCTTCCGGCTCACCTTCCTGAACAAGTGCGATGAGCTCGAACGGCCGATCGTCGCCGAATTTTACCAGCGCTGCTTCGGCGTCGAACTGCCGGAATCGTCGGTGAACGTGGCGCTAAGCTAATGGCTGGTCATTCCGGGACGGCGCGAAGCGCCGGACCCGGAATCCAGATTAATTCACGGGGGTTGTTTCTGGATTCCGGGTTTGCTCGCTTCACTCGCGCCCCGGAATGACAAACACCAAATCTGTCCATGGCCTCCAACATAAAAAGCAAGACGTCGTCGAAGGAATCGCCGACCGAGCCCTTCAAGCGGGCGGTCTCCGGGTGCCTGCGCGCGCTCGCGCGCAAGCCCGAACTGGAAGTGGCCTTTGCGGCCGAGCGTCCCGGCCTGATGGGCGGCAAAGTGCGGCTGCCCGAGCCGCCGCGCAAGCTGAGCAAGGCGGAAGCCGCGGTCGTGCGCGGTCATGCCGATTCAATCGCATTGCGTCTCGCCTGTCACGACGCCGCGATGCATCGCCGTCTGCAGCCGGCTGGCCAGCAGGCGCGCGCGGTGTTCGAGGCAGTGGAGCAGGCACGGGTCGAGGCGATCGGCGCGCGCCGCATGGACGGCGTTGCCCAAAATCTCACCGCCATGCTCGACGAACGCTTCCATCGCGGCAAGTTTGACGAAATCACAGAACGCGCCGACGCGCCGATCGAGGATGCGCTGGCGTTGATGGTGCGCGAGCGTCTCACCGGCATGGCGCCGCCGCCGGCGGCGAAAAAGCTGGTCGATCTCTGGCGTCCGCTGATCGAGGACCGCGCCGGCCGCGATCTCGATCGGCTGGAATACCTGGTTGAGGACCAGCGCCAGTTTGGCGACGTCGTCCACGATCTGCTCGACGCGCTCGAGATGGGCGAGGACCGCAGCCACAACTCCGAGGAGGAAGAGGAGGAGGGCGAGGAGGACCGCCGTAAACAGGAATCCGGCGAAGACGGCGAGGCCGCCGATTCCGACGAGATGCAGCGCATGAGCATGGAGGATACCCAGGTGTCTTCCGAGGATATGCCGGATGCCGCCGCCGAAGCGGTCGAGGCGCCAACTGCCGATATGGCCGACGACACCGACATGGGCGATGCCGAAACGCCCGGCGAGCCCCAGCGGCCACGTCATTTCGGGGCCAACGAACCGCGCGGCCCCGACTATCGCGCGTTCACCGCCAAATTCGACGAAACCGTTGCCGCTGAAGATTTGTGCGAGGCGGAGGAGCTGGATCGGCTCAGGGGCTATCTCGACAAGCAGCTTTCAAATCTTCAGGGGGTCGTGGCGCGGCTTGCCAATCGTCTGCAGCGACGCCTCATGGCGCAGCAGAATCGTTCCTGGGAATTCGATCTGGAGGAGGGGCAACTCGACCCGGCGCGACTTTCACGTATTGTCATCGATCCATTGCATCCACTCTCGTTCAAGGCCGAGAAAGACACCGAATTCCGCGACACAGTGGTTACGCTGCTGCTCGACAATTCCGGCTCGATGCGCGGCCGCCCGATTACGGTTGCCGCTACTTGCGCCGACATCCTCGCGCGAACGCTTGAGCGCTGCGGCGTCAAGGTCGAGATTCTCGGCTTTACCACACGAGCCTGGAAGGGCGGCCAGTCGCGCGAGCATTGGCTCACGGCTGGCAAACCGACCAATCCCGGCCGGCTCAACGATCTGCGCCACATCATCTATAAATCGGCGGACGCGCCCTGGCGGCGCGCGCGCAAGAATCTCGGCCTGATGATGCGCGAAGGCCTGCTGAAGGAGAACATCGACGGTGAGGCGCTCGATTGGGCACACAAGCGTCTGTTGGCGCGCACCGAGCAGCGCAAGATTCTGATGATGATTTCCGACGGAGCGCCGGTCGATGATTCCACGCTCTCGGTCAATCCGGGGAATTATCTCGAACGTCATCTGCGTTGGGTCATCGAGGAGATCGAGACCAGGTCTCCGGTGGAGCTGATCGCCATCGGTATCGGTCATGACGTCACGCGCTATTATCGCCGCGCCGTCACCATCGTCGACGCCGAGGAACTCGGCGGCGCAATGACCGAGAAGCTCGCCGAGCTGTTCGAGGAGCACGCCGCCGCAGAGCGGCCAAGCCCGCGCGTGCGAAGGCGCGTCGCTTGAAGCTCCCGCGCCGTCGCTGGCTCGTCGCTGGTGTATTCTTGGCGGCGGCGGCCGTCGGCTCCTTCGGCCTGGCCGACGTGCTGCGCTACCCCGTTGCTCCAACGCACGTACAGATCGATGCGACGCCGATCGCGTCATTTGACAATCGTGATTCATCGCTCACGCGTTTCGGCACGTTGGAATTTCGGGGCGGGCTCGTGCTCACCTCTCGTAATCCGGCGTTCGGCGGCATCTCGGCCATTCGTGTCGAGCCGGACGGCAGCCGCTTTATTGCGATAACCGATCGCGGTTCGTGGCTCCGTGGCCGAATCGTCTATCGCGACGGCAGACCGACCGGTATCGCCGACGCCGAAATGGCGCCGATTTTGGGATCCGACGGCAAGCCGCTGGCCGCGCGCGGCTGGTACGATGTCGAGTCGCTCACCGAGCGCGACGGCATGTTCTATATCGGGATCGAGCGAGTCGAGCAGATCGTGCGCTTCGACTATCGTCGTGACGGGCTGAGCGCGCGTGGACAGCCAATCACGGTCCCGCCCGACTTCAAGACTTTTGCATATAATAAAAGTCTCGAGTGCCTTGCGTCGCCGCCGCAGGGTTCGCCGCATTCGGGTGACTTGATTGCTGTTACCGAACGTAGCCTCGACAAAGCGGGCAATTTACGATCGTTCCTGCTCTCCGGCGACCTCGTCACTCGCTTCAGCGTAAAGCGCACCGACGATTTCGACGTCAGCGATTGCACGATACTTTCGCCCGGCGATCTGTTGCTGCTTGAGCGCCGGTATTCGCCGGCGCGCGGTGTCGCGATGCGTATCCGCCGTATCCCGCTGGCCGATATCAAAGCGGACACTGTTGCGGATGGCCGTTCAATGATCGAGGCGGATCTCGGTTACCAGATCGACAATATGGAAGGCATCGCCGTGCATCGCGCTGCGGGCGGCGAAACCATCATTACGCTTGTATCGGACAACAATTTTTCTGTTATCCAGCGCAACCTGCTGCTGCAGTTTGCGATCGTGGGAGAGTGAAGCTCTGCGTCATGGCCGGGCTTGTCACTGCAAGTCGGGTTTTTCCGACTTGCAGCACGTTATTGCGCGGAAGGCGAGCAAGCTCGCCTTCCGATGTCATCCACGACTTACGAGATTGCAAGGTCCAAAAACGTGGATGCCCGGCACATAGGCGAGCGTAGCGATGCCGTCCTTCGGACGGCCCTGGCCGGGCATGACGACTAACTGCGATGCCGCGAAAAATTCAGCCGGCCGAGGCTTCGCGCTTTTTCACGATTTGACGTTTGATCTCGAGCACCCGCGGCGCCAGTTCATCGTCTTTGGCTTTGAGCAGGAAAGCATCGAGCCCGCCACGATGATCGACCGTCTTGAGCGCGTTAGCCGATACCCGCAACCTGATCCTGCGGCCGAGCGTGTCAGAGATGAGCGTGACATTGCGCAGGTTCGGCAGGAACCGCCGCTTGGTCTTGATATTGGAGTGGCTTACTTTGTGGCCGACCAGTGGCTTCTTACCGGTCAGGTCGCAACGCCAGGACATGGCTCTTTCCTCGAATAATACCGGCGCCAGCGCGCCGGTTGCGGTCAATGGTCTGGGCTAAGATGGCGGACGTATAGAGAGCGGGGTTAAAGGCGTCAAGCCGAGCGATTGCGCACTATTTACCGGAAATTCAAGGCGGTTCAACGGGCTTCCAATGACCGCGAACACAGATTCGACGAAATCCGCGCCGACGACATACTCGCGCTGTCGGCGGTCCTGCGTTAACTCTGCAGCCATCACTTCGCGCGGCAAGGTCTCCTTGCATGCTGGATTGCGCTGCGGGTGATAGTGTCCGGCCGCCCGGTCGCGGGACGTCCGGTGTCGACGCGCGGAAGGATTGGAACTTGCGGCAAGCCATAAGATGCTTGTTCGTGGCGTCAGGCACGCTGGCGCTGGTCCTCTTCTGGTTGCTCGTCCCGGCATCGGCGCAGGGACGGCTGGAAGCCCGTTATTCCGCGACGATTGCCGGCATTCCGATAGGCAATGGCAGCTGGGCCGTCGATATTGCTGATGCGCAATACACTGCTGCCGCGAATGGGTCGACAAGTGGCCTGTTGCGCGCGTTTACGGGTGGGCAGGGCGACAGCACCGCACATGGCACGCTTAATGGCGGGCGGCTTCTTTCGTCGATCTATGCTTCGACTATCAGCACCCGAAAAAAGAGCGACACGGTCCGAATTACGATCAACAACGGCAACATCAAAGACCTCAAAGTCGATCCACCACTGGATGACGACCCTGAACGTGTGCCCCTCACCGAGGCGCATCAGCACGGCGTTTTCGACCCAATGTCTGCGATGTTGATGCGCGTGCCTGGCACCGGCGATCTGTTGGTACCGGAAGCATGCCAGCGGACGTTGTCGATCTTTGACGGCCGGATGCGCTTCGACTTCCAATTCGCCTTCAAGCGCATGGATAAGGTCAAGGCGAACAAGGGCTACGCCGGTCCGGTTGTGGTTTGCTCGGCGTATTTCACCCCCGTAGCCGGCTTTATCCCTTCGCGCGCAGCGATCAGATACCTGTCCGAGCAGCGCGACATGGAAGTCTGGCTCGCACCGATTACGGGAACACGTGTGCTTGTCCCATATCGCGCCCAGGGTCCAACTCCGATTGGCCAGGCCGTGCTCGAGGCGTCTGAATTCGTTTCCGCCTCTGCTCCGGCCAAGGCCTCGGTCAACGGCTCGAAGACGCAGTGAACGACATTGGCCTTGACTCTCGGGCCAATGGGGAATCCACGGCTGCGTTAACGATTAGAGGCACAAAAACACACTTGAATCGAGGATCCACTACTCCATCTTGTAGCTGCGCAGCTAGCGCTCGCCAGATGTCGCCGTGAACGAAGCTATACAGCACCGGAGTCAGTGATTCGGGCGCGATTCGTTCCAGACTCGTTCTAAAGCTTAACTACACGCATGTTTGTCGTCGCATTGTGGTACAGGGAAGTCGTGGCAGGGCCCGATTGAGGACTCCGCCATCAGTCTGGACGCGTAATGGCCATCACTTTTTCCCAACAGCCTGCCCGAGCATCGCGAACCCGCGGCGCCGGGGTCACGGCGGTGCTCGGCCCCACCAATACCGGCAAGACCCATCTCGCCATCGAGCGCATGCTGGCGCATTCGTCAGGCGTGATTGGGCTGCCGCTGCGGCTACTCGCACGCGAGGTCTACAACAAAGTCGCTGATCGGGCCGGCAAGGATGCGGTGGCTCTGATCACCGGCGAAGAGAAGATAAAGCCGCCGAACCCGCGATTCTGGGTTTCCACCGTAGAAGCCATGCCACGCGATCTCGACGTGGCCTTTCTGGCGATTGACGAGATCCAGCTCGGCGCCGATTTCGAACGCGGCCATGTCTTCACTGACCGCATGCTCAACGCCCGGGCGCGCGAGGAAACCCTTGTGCTGGGTGCTGCCACCGTACGGCCGATGGTCGAGAAGCTGCTTCCCGGCGCACACGTCATCAGCCGGCCGCGGCTATCGACGCTCACTTATGCGGGCGAGAAAAAGCTCACGCGGCTGCCGCGGCGATCCGCCATTGTCGCATTTTCGGCGGAGGAAGTTTACGCCGTCGCTGAACTAATCCGCCGGCAGCGGGGCGGCGCGGCGGTTGTACTTGGCGCTCTCTCGCCGCGCACACGTAATGCACAAGTAGCGCTCTACCAGTCGGGGGATGTCGACTATCTCGTGGCCACCGATGCGATCGGGATGGGGCTCAATCTCGATGTCGACCACGTTGCCTTCGCATCCGACCGGAAGTTCGACGGCTATCAGTTCCGCAAGCTCAATCCGGCCGAACTCGCGCAAATCGCCGGCCGCGCCGGCCGGGCCACGCGCGACGGTACATTCGGTACCACGGGGCGTTGCGACCCGTTCGAGCCCGAGCTGGTGCAGGCCCTCGAAAGCCACAACTTCGAACCGATTCGCCTGTTGCAGTGGCGCAATACCGATCTCGACTTTGCATCGATCGGTGCTTTGCAAGCTTCGCTTGCTGCGACGCCGAATGAGCCGGGCCTGACCCGTGCACCCATCGGCGAGGACATCCTCGTCCTCGAGCACGCTGCGCGAGACGAGGATGTGCGGACACTTGCGAGCAACCGGGCGGCCATCGCTCGATTGTGGGATGCCTGTCAGGTTCCCGACTATCGCAAGATCGCGCCCGCAACCCATGCCGAACTGGTCGTGACCCTCTTTGGATTCCTGATGCGAGAGGGTAACATCCCGACCGACTGGTTCGCTCGTCAGGTTGCTCAAGCCGACCGAACCGACGGCGACATCGATACTCTCTCCAACCGGATCGCGCATGTCAGGACCTGGACTTTCGTGGCCAATCGGCCGGATTGGCTTGCCGACCCGGACCATTGGCAAGGGGTCACACGCGCGGTCGAGGACAAGTTATCCGATGCACTCCATGAACGTTTGGCCGAACGGTTCGTGGACCGCCGCACCAGCGTATTGATGCGGCGGCTACGAGAGAACACGATGTTGGAAACCGAAATCGGAAAGTCTGGAGAAGTAACCATCGAGGGCCACGTGATCGGTCGGCTTGATGGATTTATGTTTGCGCCCGATGCCTCTGCCGCAGGCTCCGAAGCGAAAGCGCTCAATGCAGCGGCGCAAAAGGCGTTGGCAGGCGAGATTGAAGCGCGCGCCACAAAGCTGTCGCAGGCCTCGAACGATCAGATTGTGCTGGCGACCGACGGCGCTTTGCGCTGGA
Source organism: uncultured Pseudomonadota bacterium (assembly GCA_963762485.1). GTDB lineage: Bacteria > Pseudomonadota > Alphaproteobacteria > Rhizobiales > Xanthobacteraceae > Pseudolabrys. Next base: position 701,903 of record CAVXLE010000006.1, read on the forward strand.
CGGGCGATCTGGTCGGCAAGCTGATTGCTGGCGACGATACCCTGCGCCCGCGTGTACGAGTCATTGCCGATGAGCACCTCACAGGTCCGGCGCGTGAGTTGGTGCAGACGCGGCTCGATCTCTGGCTCAAGACTTATATTGAAAAGCTGCTGGCGCCGCTGTTCTCGCTGACCGCCGCAGAGGATGTCACCGGCATGGCGCGCGGTGTTGCGTTTCAACTCGTTGAGGCGCTCGGCGTGCTGGAGCGACAAAAGGTGGCCGAAGAGGTCAAGGGTCTTGACCAGCCCGCGCGTGCCACTTTGCGCAAATACGGTGTGCGCTTCGGCGCCTATCACATCTATTTGCCGATCCTGCTCAAGCCGGCGCCGCGTGCGCTCGCGACGCAATTGTGGGCGATCAAGCACGAGAGCCCCGATGCCAAGGGCGTCGGCGAGTTGCTGCATCTTGCTGCCAGCGGACGCACATCGATTCCTGTCGACAAGGAAACGCCGAAGGCGCTCTACCGCACCGCCGGTTACCGTATTTGCGGTGAACGGGCGGTACGCGTCGACATTCTGGAGCGGCTGGCTGACCTTATCCGTCCGGCACTGTCGTGGCGCGAAGGTGCGCCAGGTCCAAAACCGGACGGCGTGTTCGATGGCCGCAGCTTCGTGATCACCGGGGCGATGACTTCGCTCACTGGCGCATCGGGCGAGGATTTTGCGTCGATTCTTCGCTCACTCGGCTATCGCATGGATCGCAAGCCGAAGCCTGTTGAGCCGGTAGCGTCTGCTTCCGCGGCGGCCGCCGCGACGGGCGCTGTGGCGGAAGTCGCGCCGGCAAGCGACACGCCTGCTGCGCCGGCAGAGCCGGCGCCGGGTGAGACGATCGCATCCGCGTCGGCTGCCGACGTCCCATCGCGTTCACTGCTGCCAGAGCCTGAATTTGTGGCGGCCGATGCCGCGCCGCCGGTGCAAGAGCCGCAAGTGCCGATGCAAGAAGCCGCCTTACCAACGCAGCAGGCCGCGCCTGCTGAAGACGTTGCGGCGGAAGCGGTCGCTGTACCATCCGAAAGCGAGCCGGCCGAAACGAAAACCGACGAGCAGGCCTTCATCGAAGTCTGGCGGCCCGCCGGCCGTTCGGAACGCCGTCCGCATCGTCCGCGCCGTCTGCATCGTCCGGCGCAGACACAAGTTGCCGCCGGCGATTCCGCCGCCGCAGCTGCTGTGCCGGCGGAAGGAGAAGCGGTGGCAGTATCGCCATCTTCGGATGCCGCGCAGCCGGCCCACGGGCCACGCCGTCCGCGCCACGAGCGCGGCGATCGTCCGGAACGCGAGAAACGGCAGGAGCGTCACGAGCGCCAGCAGCGGGTCGAGCGCCAGGGCGACCGCGGCGAGCGGCAGGACCGCGGCCCGCGTCGCGAACGGCCACGCCGCGACCGCGGCGAGCGCGTCGACCGCGCGGAGCGCGAGCAATATTACGCCAAGCCGTTCGGCAACCGCGCCGGCGGCCGCGACAAGCAGCCGGATCCCAATTCGCCGTTCGCCAAGCTCGCCGCGCTCAAACAGCAACTTGAGCAGAGCAGCAAAGAATCGTCTTGAGCGCCGGCTCCAAGGACCTCGACCGCCAACGCATCGACAAATGGCTCTGGCATGCGCGCATGGTGCGCACCCGGAGTGACGCCGCGGCGCTCGCTACGGCCGGATTTGTGCGCCTCAACGGAAAGCGCATGACCGCCGCCAGCCACCTGGTGCGCGTAGGCGATGTGGTGACGCTCGCGCTTGATCGCTCGGTGAGGGTTGTTCGCGTCGAGGGTCTTTGCGAGAGACGGAGTAATGCGCCGGCCGCCCGCATGCTCTACCGCGACTTGGGCTGACCATGGGCTGACCATGGGCTGATCTTGGGCTGATCTTGGGCTCACCTTGGGCTCACCTTGGGCTGACCCACCACGCAGCCAATGCCACGACATTTCACGGCGAATCGCCGTTAAAGCCGGGTTCGCGGTAGCGGGGGCACCGGTTGCGGCTTATCTGTCGTTACGATACGCAGCGTCTGCCAGCAGCTGTCCGGAGCGGGGAATGACCTACGTCGTCGTCGAAAACTGCATCAAATGCAAATACATGGACTGTGTGGAGGTATGTCCGGTCGATTGCTTCTATGAGGGCGACAATATGCTCGTCATACACCCGGACGAATGCATCGATTGCGGCGTTTGCGAGCCGGAATGCCCCGCCGAGGCCATCAAGCCGGATACCGAATCGGGACTCGAAAAGTGGCTCGAACTCAACGCCCAGTACGCCAAAAGTTGGCCAAATATAACGGTTAAACGTGAACCACCGGCAGACGCTAAAGATTGGGACGGCGTTCCGGACAAGTTCAAGAAGTTCTTCTCCGCCGACCCCGGAACCGGCGACTGAGCCAAGTGTCCGCACCAGTCCTGCACCAGTGCACCCTGGCACCGCCTTGGATGCCGGCCCTGGGGCCGCAGTATCGGAGGCCATTAACCGATTCGACGAAATTGCAGGATTATTACCGCAGAATAGTCATTCTAGGGCGGCATAAGGCTTTGATTCCGCCTAAAAATGTGCTATATATATAAAAAATGGATAGGAACGACCTCACCGGCGAGCTCCCCCTTCGGGAGCCTTATTTTTCGGTGATTGAGTTCCCAGGTTCCCAGACCAGAGGGCGTGCGATCCACGCGTGAGCAGTGGCAGGAAAATCGCGTTATAAAGGAAAGAAAGGTTCCGCCGGCATGAGCCGGGGTTCCAAAAAGTCTGCCGAAACGCGGCGGACCTCCCACGCCCCACGCGGTGCCGTTCGCGCCGGGGCTCCCGCAGCCAAGATGGCCGGCGCCCGCAAAGGGGCCGGTGAAGGAGTCGTGCCCGGAATGACCAGCAATAAGAAGACTACCCAGCGACAAGGCTTCAAGACCAACGAATTCATCGTCTATCCAGCCCACGGCGTGGGCCAGATCATGGCGATCGAGGAGCAGGAGGTCGCAGGTGCCAAGCTGGAGCTGTTTGTCATCAATTTCGTCAAGGACAAGATGACGCTGCGGGTTCCGACCGCCAAAATCGTGTCGGTCGGCATGCGCAAGCTGGCCGAGGCGCCGCTGGTGAAGCGTGCCCTGGAGACGCTTAAGGGGCGCGCGCGCATCAAGCGCACCATGTGGTCCCGCCGCGCTCAGGAATACGAAGCCAAGATCAATTCTGGCGATATCGTAGCCATCGCCGAGGTGGTCCGCGACCTGTACCGGTCGGAGTCCCAGCCGGAGCAGTCCTATTCCGAGCGGCAGCTCTACGAGGCCGCTCTTGACCGCCTGTCGCGCGAAATCGCGGCAGTACAGCGCATCACCGAGACCGAGGCGATCAAGGAGATCGAGGCGGCGCTCGCGAAGGGCCCGCGCCGCGGTCCCAAGCCGGCCGAAGAGGCAGGCTCATCCGAAGAGGGTGTCGAGGAAGAGGCGGCGTAACGCCCACGCGGCCCATACGAAAAACCGAAAGCCCGGCGCATGCGCCGGGCTTTTGCGTTGGGCCCCGTAGGTCGCGGCCGCAGTTGCTCCGGCCATCTCTCTGGCCTATATGCCGGCCAATCACCCCAATAGACGTTCAATGGAGTAATCGATGACCGCTATACGCGGCTACGTTGCGCCGACGACCGAAAGCGACGCGCTCGGCGTGCATTCGCTGGACCAGTTTGTGCTCGCGGTACCGGACGCTTTGGTGGCGCAGGATTTCTACGGCAATTTCGGCCTCGACGTGCGGCGCGACGGTAACGTGCTGGCGATCAAGACCTTCGGTCACGATCACCGCTGGGGCTCGGTGGTTGAAGGCACCAAGACCAAGGCGCTCCATCACCTGTCCTTTGGTTGTTACGCCGATGACATGGCGCGGCTGAAGGCTCGCATCGAGGGCGAAGGCACCAAGCTGATCGATCCGCCGCCCGGCTTCGAAAGCAACGGCTTCTGGTTCCGCAATCCCGAGGGTGTGCTGATTGAAGTAAAGGTCGGACCCAAGGTCTCACCAGATCACAAGGCGCAGAGCGAATGGAACACGGTCGGCCCTGGCGTCGCCGCTGCAACCACGCGCGACAAGGCGCCGCCGGTGCGGCCGCGCCGGCTGTCGCATGTGCTGATCTTCACTCGCGATATCGACGCCTCGATCAAGTTCTATGAGCGGACGCTCGGTCTGCGACTATCCGACCGCGCCTCGGACATTGTCGCTTTCATGCACGGCATCCACGGCAGCGATCATCATATGCTGGCGCTGGTGAAATCGAGCGGGTCCGGTTTCCATCACTGCAGTTGGGATACGGCCAGCATCCAGGATATCGGCCTCGGCGCCATGCGCATGCACGACAAAGGCTGGACCAAGGGTTGGGGTCTCGGACGGCATGTGCTCGGCTCCAATTACTTCCACTACGTGATGGATCCTTGGGGTAGCTTCTCGGAATATTCCTGCGACATCGACTACATCCCGAAGGAAGAACGCTGGGCGGCGGGCGACCATAAACCCGAGGATTCGTTCTACCTCTGGGGCCCCGACGTGCCGCGTGAATTCACGCTCAACCCGGAAGCCGGCGAGAGCTGACGAGGAGCCGAGCCTTACATTCGTAATGGCCGGCCATTTCGTTTGTGGGTGTGTTGTACGCCTGTGACCGCGAAGAGCTATTCCACCACGATCTTCAGCTTTTCGCCCGGCTTGAGCCGGTCTGTGGCGGACAGTCCGTTGAGCACGCGGAAGCGCTCGATGGCGTGATCGCTGATCGCCATGCGCCGCGCGAGCTTTTCTACAGTGTCGCCGGGCGCGGCAATAACGATCTTGAGATGCATCGGACGGATCTGTTCGCTTTCCTTCAGGCTCATCCGGCGGAAACTCGCAACCGACTCGCGGAATGACTGGTCGCTTTGCGCGTTCATGGTCTTGGCTGCGAAGATGAATCGGTAGACGTCGCTGCCGAATCGCACCGCGAACAGGCGGAACGACCATTGATCGCCGGTCGCGGTGGCGGTCGCCGCGGGAAAACCGTTGATCTCGAAGTCTTCAACGCTCGCAGGATCGACATTCGTCATCCACCCCGACTTCAGGTAGTCGGGCAAAGATTGTTCGGCCGGAACGCTCACGACATCGAGGCGCAACGCTTGATTACCCCCGTCCTTGAGGCCGAGAACTGCCTGTGCCGTATTGTCTAGTGTGAAACCTGGCGGCGCCACGAAAGTGAATCCGAGCTTCGGATGCAGAAAATGCCGGCCGCGAGCGAAGCCTTCGCTGGGGTCTTCGCCAAAAACCAGACCGTTCAGGCTGCCGAGATATTCGGTACGGTCACGTTCACCAGCGCCTGGTCCGCTGAACTGGCGCGCATTAGCGAGCGCGTTCTTCACGCGCTCGGGCGTTGCCGGGTGTGATGAAAGAAAATCCAGTGAGCGGGGATCAGCGCCGCCAGCGGAAGTCTTCAAGTCGGCGTTGCGCTGCATGTCGGTCAAGAACCGTGAGGCGCCGAACGGATCGAAACCGGCGCGCGCGGAAATTCCGACGCCGATGCCGTCGGCCTCGAACTCCTGTGCACGAGAGAACGCCGCCAATGTGAGCTTCGATTTGGCGAGCGCCAGTGCTCCCACCTGCGGGTCGCTGAGCACGTCGTTGACGACATGGCTGATGATGGCGACTTGCCGGGCCTGTTCTTCGCGGATCGCCGCATGGCGCGCAATCACATGGCCCATTTCATGCGAGAGCACGGAGGCAAGTTCGGCCTTGTCGTTTGCGAGCGCAATCAGTCCGCGCGTGATGTAAAGGCGGCCGTTCGGCAACGCGAATGCGTTGATTGCGGGCGAGTTGAGGATCGTGACCTGATATTTCAGATCCGGCCGCTCGGACGCGGCCACCAGACGGTTGACGGTCTTTTCAATCAAACTTTGCAGGCGGGCGTTTTCGTAAACCCCGCCGTATGAAGCGAGTATGCGCGCGTGCTCGCGCTGCGCCGCCGGTTGCGGTTCGGCCTGCGCGGCGACTTGCGCCACCGGCAGCGAAACGAAGCGGCTGTCTCGTGCGCTGGTGCAACCGGCCAGCAGAATGCCTAGCACGGCCGCCAATCCGAGCGCCCGGTTTGCCGATCTGGTCGTCAGTGCCGCAGCCATTCGGCTCTTACTCACAATTACGATTACTCGACGAGCTCAATCTGTTCCGGCGCGTCGGCCTCGATGAAGGGACCGTTGCGCTGTTCGATCCAGCCGCGCACCCGGATGGGACGACCCTCCAGGAATTTCGGATCGACGCCGGCGGCAGAGAACTCACGCCGATGGCGCTTGAGAATGGTAACGGTAAAGTCCTGTGCCCAGCGCCGCCCGAAATTCAAATATATTGTGGCGCCGCTTTCACGCACCGACAAGACCTTACCTTCTACGAGCGCAAATTGTCCCCGCGCAGCCCCAATCCGGGTAACATTTTCCGACCGCAAAGGGGCGAAATTTGGGTCGGCCCATATTCCATGGTGTGCGGTGCGTGCGGTCCGCTCGGCCTTTAGCAGCATTTCGGCGCAAGCCTTGTTGCCGATTCTCGCCGAAACGCGTGCTTGACCTTGCGCCAGCATTGCCTCCTGCACCAATTGCTGCGTATCTTCCGTATAAACAAATGCCACCATGCGGCCGTAGCGATCACGTTCGGTGGTGAGCTGTTCCAGCCGTACGCTGCGCCCGTCGGCAAGTCGTTGAAGTGCATCGCGGCTGCCGCTGCTGACCTCGATTGCGGCCAGGCGCAGTTCCCGGCCATCGGCGAGCAACAGGGTACGCCCGTCGCGTATGCCGGCGACTGTCGCCGTGCCGATGGTGGTGAGCTTGCAGGGTTCCTGTGCGACCGCACTGCACGCGAGGAGGGGAAGAATTGCGGCCGAAATGACCGAGGCGGGATTGGGAAATGACATACGCTGAATGCACAAGACTGCCGGTCGCGCCGACAGGTCCGTCAATAGAGATGGCAGCCACGCGGCGAAGCGCTAGAATGACAGAATAATTGCGGATGTCATCATAACCGCTGGGGAGGAAATCAATGCAAACGCGCCGCGTTGCGCCGAGCCGCCGCACATTCCTGACCTCAGTTGCCGCCGCCGGCGTTATGGCGGCGACCGGAGCGCATAGCGACGACGACCATTGGCCCGATCATCCGGTGCGGATCATCGTGCCTTATCCGGCAGGCGGCTCGACCGATGTGTTGACTCGCATCTTGGCGGAACGAATGAAGGACATGTTTGGCCAGTCCTTCGTCATCGAGAACCGCGGCGGCGCCGGCGGCAATATCGGAATTGCCGCGGTCACCAGCAGTCCGCCCGACGGCTACACCATCGGTGCTGCGACGATCGGGCATTTTGCCATCAATCAATTCCTCTACAGCAGGATGCCGTTCGATCCCGAGCATGACATGATCCCGGCATCGTTGACCTGGGAACTGCCGAACGTTTTCGTTGTTGCCAGCGATCACTGTCCGGCCAAGTCGGTGTCCGAATTCCTCGTCTGGGCAAAGCAAAAGGGACGCACCAATTTCGGAAGTCCGGGTGTCGGTACTTCACCGCACCTTTCCGGAGTCTTGTTCACCAAGCGCACCGGCATGGACGCCGTTCATGTGCCATTCCGTGGTGCGGCCCAGACGATTCCCGCTATGCTCGCAGGCGACGTGACTTTTGCGATTGATAATCTCGCGTCCTACGTTCCGGTCATCCAATCCGGAAAGATGCGTGCCCTCGCGGTGACCTCGGCCCAGCGATGGCCGACTTTGCCGGATGTGCCCACCATGGGTGAAGCCGGCATCAAGGACTTCGTGGTCACTTCGTGGGCTGCCTTCGTGCTGCCGGCGGCGACACCGCGCCCGATCATCGACAAGCTCTCCGCGGCACAGCGGAAGATCGCGGCTGAAAAAGAAGTCCAGGACCGTTTCCTCGTTGCCGGTGCACGTGTCCTGTCCAGCAGCCCGGAGGGAGCAATCGCCTTCGCGGCGAAGGAACGTGCCGTGTGGAAGGATGTGGTTGCGGCGTCAGGCGCGAAAGTGGATTAGTCCGGAGGCCGGTGCGCCACGTCTGCCCGCGGTGCCACGCATCGCAATAGCGCAAGCATATCCGGCACGGCCGGTGCGCGTGATCGTGGGACAGGCCGCCAGTGGTGCACAGGACATCGCCGCGCGATTGATGGCTCAAGCTCTTTCAGAACGGATAGGCCACCCCTTCGTCGTAGAAAACAAACCGGGCGCGGGCACCAATATCGCAGTCGAAGCGGTCGTTCACTCTCGGGCTGACGGCTACACCCTCCTTCTCGTCGGTGCGCCAAATGCCATCAATGCTACGCTGTACGAAAATCTCAATTTCAATTTCCTGCGCGACATCGCACCGGTCGCATCATTTATGCGGACGCCGGAAGTTCTCGTAGTTCACCCATCGGTGCCCGCATACACTATTGATGGGTTCGTTTCACACGCGAAACGCAACACCGGAACCATAAGTATGGCGTCCCCCGGGATCGGGTCGGGTCCGCACATGTCGGCTGAACTGCTCAAGTTGATGGCGGGTATCCAATTCACTCACGTGCCCTATCGCGGCGGAGGACAGGCAATATCCGACCTAGTTGCCGGGCAGGTGCAGGCCATGTTCATCGCGCCGGTGGTGGCGACACAGCACATCCGCAGCGGCAAGTTACGCGCCCTGGCCGTTACCACTGCCTCGCGTTCGCATATTTTACCTGACGTGCCAGCGATGGCTGAGTTTCTTCCGGGCTATGAATCCGGTGGGTTCTTTGGCCTTGGCGCACCGGCGAACACCCCTCTCGAAATCATCGACGCCCTCAACCGAGCCATCAATGCTGCCCTCGAAAACGCGTCGATGCAGGCACGGATTGCCGACATGGGGGCATCAACTTTCGCCGGCTCGCCGGCAGCGTTCAGGCAATTGATCGCCGAACAAACCGAAAAATGGGCAAAGGTAATAAAGTCCGCCGGCATCAAGATGAGCTGACCGCAAATGCCAGAAGTCCGCTTTGGGTCATTAGCGGACATTTCGCAGTGCGCTAACAATGTCCGCTTTACCCCCGAAAGCGGACATTCCGGGTGGCACGCGTGACGTCCGCTAAGTGCCAACAGCGGACTTTGGGTACCGCTCGGTCGACCTATTCCACGGTAAGATTTTTGAAATCGTTTCTCTCAAGCGCCCAGGACACGGCAAGGCCGATGAGCACCGCCCAGAATGGCGCGCCAATCGAAAAGATCGGGACATTAGCCACCGTCACCAGGAAAGTGACCGCAGCGCCGAGTGTGAAGGCGCCATTGAACGAGACCACAAAGGCACGCTCCAAAACCCTCAAGAGGGCGAGACCCGCGAGCGTCGCGATGAAGACTTTAGGCGTCGCCAGCATGAACCGTGTGAAGACCGGCGAAAATATCCCAAACAACAAGGCCAGTAGGGACACCATGACACCCGCTGCGTAATGCTTATCTTTATCGCCCGCGCTGCAGATGATCGCGTTGACCGGACCGGTCAGGCAGGTCGATACCGTGCCGACCGAGGCGGCGATCAGAGAGCCGAGGCCGCACGCAGCTGTGACCGCATTGACCGGCGGCTTGTGACCGGCGGCCTCGAGTATCACAAAGCCTTGCGCGTTCTGGGCGGCCAGCACCGTGATCGCCAGCGGCAACACCAGCTCCACCATGGCGGCCCATGAAAAATCCGGCACATAAAGATTGGGTTTGGCCAAAGTGAATGCCACGGGTCCGCGCAGGTCGAACTCGCCACAGAGAGTGATCGCAACAATGCCGGCGATTAGCGCGCCAATCAGCGGCGGCGATATACGAGCGAACTTGGGGAGCGCAGAGAGCAACAAGAACACCGCCGTCATGGGGGCGGCGATCATGACGCCGTCGCGGATCGCAAAGATCAAATTCAAGCCGAATTGCAGAAACACCCCTGCCACCATCGCCATGACAATTGGCATCGGCAATCGGCTCATGCATTTACGGATCCACCCGCTCAGTCCGAGGATAAACATCAACGCGCCAGTCGCATAATAGGCGCCGATGACTTGCGCGAAGCTGAGATGGTCGAGCGCTTGGCCGACCAGAATCGTACCTGGAATGGTCCAAAAAAAGACCAAGGGTTGGCGATAGGCCAAACAGAAGCCAATTGAAATCAAGCCATTGACAAAAAAGCAGCCGAACAGCCACGAGGCTATATCCGCCTCGGCCAACCCGCCTTTCTCACTCGCGGTCAAGATAATCGCAACCGGGGCCGACGCCGCGAAGAGAAAAGCGACGACGGCATTGACGAGATAAATTCCGCCAAATCCCCTGAGCAAATGGAGCATATCGAATTTTAGGAGGGCAGGTCGCTCGAGCGTCATGGCTGGCGTTATGAAGGGGAAAAAAGCGCGCGAGAATTTCATGTGAGCCGAGTATTAGCACTCTCTTTTCACGGCTCCAACGCGCTGTTCAGGCGCAGCTACCCCGACCAATGTCGGGAATGGGTCATTAGCGGACATTTTGCGCTGCGAGAGCCATGACTGCTTTACCCCCAATAGCGGACATTGAGCGGTCGCACTGGAATGTCCGCTAAGTGCCAATAGCGGTCATCCCCAGCTCGGCGGTTCGAGACTATGTAAGCACGCGCCGGGTTGCCGGCAATTTCGTTGCGAGCACCTTGTCCACGCGGCGGCCATCGAGATCGACAACCTCAAAGCGCCAGCCATAAATGTCGAAGCTATTGCCCACCGCTGGCAGCTTTCCGAATCCTTCAAGTATAAAGCCAGCGACAGTGTGGTAAGAGCGGTCCTCGGGAAGCGGAATCCCCGTGAATTCTGCGAACTCATCGACTGCCATCCCTCCTGAGATCAGCAAGGATCCGTCATCGCGGCGCACGATCGCCGTTTCTATCGGGCCTTCTTCGGTGCGGAATTCGCCGACAATCGCTTCCAAAATATCGGCCGACGTCACTATGCCCTCAAAGTGGCCGTATTCATCGACGACGAGACCGACGTGGACAGGCGATGCCTTGAGAATTGAAACCACATCGCGAGCATCTACAGAATCCGGAATCAGTGGGGCAGGTCGGATAGCGTTTCTAATATCCAGTCGCCGGCGACTCATATACCCGTGCAGCAAGTCTTTGGCTTGTACGACTCCGAGGACGTAGTCGGGGTCAGTTTCATACACCGGCAATTGGGAATGCGGACTCTTGGCGATCGCCGCACGAATTGCTTTCGCGCTGTCTGAGAGGTTGAGCATGTCAACCTCTCGGCGCGGCGTCATGACTGCGCGCACTGGTCGGTCACCGAGTCGCATGACTCCAACGATCATCTCCTTCTCGCCGGATTCGAGAACTCCAGCATGCTCGGCCTCTGCGATTAGGGTCCGAATTTCTTCCTCAGTGACTTTTTCGGCGGGCCGTTCATGCTGCCGAAGCAGCCAAAGCACGGCTTTGCCCGAAACATTCAGAAGCCAGACCAAGGGCGAAATGGCCTTCGCGAGGAAGGTCATGGCCGGAGCGACCCTGACTGCGACGGCCTCGGGATTGTGTAGAGCAATCTGCTTGGGAACCAGCTCACCAATGATGAGTGACGCGTAGGTTATCACCGCGACCACCGCGCCGATGCCGATCGCGTCCGCAACCCCTGTGGACATTCCGAAACCCATCAGCCAGCTCGCCAAGCGCAGGCCAATAGTCGCCCCGGAAAAGGCCCCCGAGAGCACACCGACGAGGGTGATTCCGATCTGGACCGTTGAAAGAAACTTGCCCGGATCGGACGCGAGTGAGAGCGCACGGCGTGACCCGTGGACGTTCATATCAACCATTCGCCGGAGACGACCTCGGCGTGACGAGACAATGGCCAACTCAGACATCGCGAGTAAGCCATTGAGTATGATGAGCACCATAACGATGCAGATTTCAACAACAAGCATGGAAGATAACGTAGCAAGCGGGTCACACAGATAGAATGGGCGATAACGACGGGTCGAGTCCCGCCGGAAGAGCCCTTAGTATCGGGCTTAACACGGCGGCGCTGCAATGTCCGCTAAGTGCAAGAAGCAGACATTCCCAAATGCGCGCGCGCTTGCGCTACATCAAAGCCACGGCTGGTCTATTTCGCTATGGATGTCGGTCGAGCGGAGCAGTTGCATGCTTCGCTTCGAAGCGGTCCTAGCCGAACGGCGCCGCCCGTGCCGCTACGACTAGGGCCACTTTAGTCTCGCAACGATAATTCAGTCCGCAGGCGACCAATGGATAGCGAGCGACTTCCGGAAGTTCAGATGACTTCCGAACAGTGGAAAGAGGTAGCAATCCGGCGTGCCGGCAAGTCCGTGCAAGGCAAATATTATGTCGCCGATGGGCAAGTCACGGTGGCTGCGTGGACCGGCACCAAGACAGCGCGGTTAGGAATTTTACCCGCCGAAAGGTTAGCGCAGATGCTTCTGCGTGAATTGGTGTCGGAAGAAAAGGACTAAGGTCGCAAAATCGGATGGGTTGTGTCCGCTATTGGGTGCAAAGCGGGCATGACGGCCTCAAATCTTGATGTCCGCTCTTACCCCGAAAGCAGAGACGACCTGCGCTAAATGTGGTGAACCGCTGATTGCTCGTACGCTGTGGTCAGCTTGTACTAGCAACGCGCTTTAATGCCGTTGGCGTCCTGCACCATCACCTCCACACCGGCGCGCGCTTCAGGATGCTGGTCAAGGAAATGCCGCAGCGCCATGAACAGTTCTTGCGCATGCCTAATGCGGCCGGCGCAGAGCGCCTGGTGAATGTCGTCAGTAATCATGTTCCGGATGGTTTCCCCGCCACGGGGCTGCTTCAGCAGGTAGCCTGCCAAGGCGGTGGCCGCAATTTCCGGAATGTGCTCGTGCTCGCTAATGGCGGCGACTTGGTCTTTGTCCAGTCCGCAAAAGGCGATGCAGTCCTCCAATGAGATCATGGCGTCCTCCCACGAATTTATCGGGCCGGCCCTCTATGCGCATCGATCAAGCTTTAGCTAGGCAGATCGCCTCGATCGCGCAATGACACACATCAATAGGTCAGCGGTTCTGATCACACTCGCGGCGGTCTTTCCGAAATCCGATCAAGAAAAATCCGAGACTTTGCCTCGGATGTCCGCTTGGTGCCAAAAGCAGGCATAAGCTGCGTCGGTGCCGCTGAAGCAAAATCATTCGCGCACTTCCGAAGCGTGCGGATCTGCCTGGCTTTTGTGCGCCGCGCTGCAAGACAGACACAAACGGATAGGCTCGATCGGGCTGCTACATGCGACCCATATACGCGCGTCGCATTGAACACATTGGCAAATGAATGACCGCATAGCTGGAGTCGGCATTTCGTCGACCCGCGGACAAGCGAGCACTTCGCGAAGCCCTAGGTCCAAGTAGGGCTGCTCAAGGGACGCTCGCTCCTCAGCAAGACGCCGTTCAACAAAGTGGCGCTCTTCGTCAGTCAAATACGTCGCCAGGATCTTTTTATATCTGTCGATGTTCGCTCGGTGAGCGAATTTAAGTATCGTTTGTAGCTCCAGCGCCATTGCATCCTCCCTAACAGCCCTCGGCATAACCTGTGCCTGAAGAGCAGTGTTCGGAATTTTTCGGTTGATTATTGCAATCGATGCGGAGCGCAAAATTCTGCTCTGCAGAAAGGTCCGCCTTTAAGGCGAGCGCTCTCTAGGGCGAGCGCTTGAAGCATTTCCTTTATATTTTGCGCAACTAACCGCCCTTAGCAACTTGTGCGCTTTGGAAAACTAAACAACTTTAGTGCGAACACCGCAATATATATAATAAACGTGACAGGATAGCTGACCAATTTGATCCTGTTGGCCGATGTCCGCTTTGGGTCATTAGCGGACATTTGGACCTCTCAATGCGATGTCCGCTTTACCCCCGCAAGCGGACACTGATCGGGTCGCGTTCAATGTCCGCTAAGTGCCAAAAGCAGACATCAGCCGCTTGTCGGCCTGCGTCGTTTAGCTAACGGTGAAAATTCATGCCCTAACAAAACCGAGAAAAAAACTCTTCAATACGATTAGCATCAGAAGGTATTCCCTCGAACGCGTTATCGATCTTCTCAAATTCATGTCCGCAAACTGGGCAACGCCCAATATCAATAGTACCCTCGCTATTGCATCTAGGGAAAATCAAAGCCGTGCCACACTCAACGCATATCGCTGAACGTCTAAGTGATGCGGTTGTTGTCATGGCAAATCTCCTTTTTATTTTTGGCGTTAGCTTGGCTGCTTTGACGGACACAGCTTTGATGGGCTCAGATTCCTAACCTGACGTATTGGCATTAAATTGCGAGCGCTATTAGTTTAACGAGCCCATATCCCAAGAGGCCTGCCCAAGCCACAGTGAGCCCTAATCCAAAAGCTATCACTGCAGATGGCCAAATTTAATGAACAAGCTTGTCGTCTGCAGGCGCTCGCGCGGTCGGCGCAATCGCAGCAGTTTGAGTCTGCATGGGGCTTCCTAATTCCGGCCCCCTCTAACGCCACGGCTCGAATCAATGCAAAGCGATGGCATTCAATCAATTCCGGATGTTTGCGTAGAGAGATCGGAGCCGACGCGGCGCAAGGCCGCACATTTGGCTCCTTCCTTTCTGCCCTAAGCGGTGAAGTCGACGCTGGCAAGCCGCCATGCCGCGATACCTTTGCGGCCATGTCGCTGAGGATCGTGGGTGACATCGTGCCGGCATTTGGAATTGTTCGCTGCAATGTTGACTGCCTATTTTGCGAAGCAGCGAAAACTCACGCCACTAACAAATTCGGCATGAACTTTTCAATTAACTCAGCGTCAGATGGCTTCTGCTCAAGGAGCTCATCTATCGTCTCGAATTCATGTCCACACACAAGGCAGTGCCAAATGTGAATAGTTTTTTGATCTTTTGCGCTTTCCGACCATTCTGGAGAAATAAAAACCGTGTTGCCACATTGCACGCATCTTGGCGATCGAAGTAATGCAATGTTTGCCATGGTGATTTCTCCTTGTTTTTTCGCGGAATCACCGCGAGGCAGACGCCGAGCTAACGGACCACCAGACCGCTACGGTCGGCGAAGACTATAGGCCCGCCAGCCTTGATCACAGTCGGGGCGTTTGTGGTCATGATGTCGATGCCAAGGTTGAGTTCGCGCCCGGAAATTCCGATGACGACAATTAGCAGCGCAGCGACTAGGCCAACCATCACGATCTTAAGGTGGGTGGATCTGTCTGCGGTGTACATCGACCAATTCACAGGATCATTCCCATTTATCGGGTTCCCTACTTACGCGGCCGGCTTACGCGGCAGCTAAAATTTGAGGCATTCAGTGAGGATGTAACCGCGCCTTGAAATCCGCCATCGCCTGCTTGCGGCTCACTGCGTAGCCGCAATCATGCATGCTCTGCGGCCAGCGCGCGCCGATGGGCCAGAACCACGGTCGTTCTTCCGGTCCCTGAGGGTGGCGCATGACGCGCCCGACGCGTTGGTCGGCGTCGAACACGTCGTAATCCTCGTAGGACGAAGGTCCGACCGGGCGGCTTTCGTAGGTGCGTTTGAGCGTCAGCATAAGACCTCAACTAAAATAAAAACCGGTCCCCGGTAACTCGGCTGATTACGAGCTCGGGAAACTACGAGGCTCAGGCGCTCGACAGTGTTGGGTCCCAGGGAGGGCCCCTGCCGCGAGCCAGTGAGCGCCACAAGCGGAATGTCCGCTTTGGGTCAGAAGCGGACATTTGCGGCGCACTAGCCTATGTCCGCTCAACCCCCGAAAGCAGACATGCGCGGTGCAAAATCAAATGTCCGCTTTGGGCCAATTTCGGCCGTCATTAGAAGCTCCTTAGCTCGTCTGAAGGGGGACATAGAGCCACTGAGCCTTCCCCGGGGCATCTCATCAGGATCGCCATTCGCTTGGCGACTGACCTGAAAACTTCTTAAACGCGCGACTGAATGCAGCCTCGAAGTCGTAGCCGACTTCCTGAGCCACAGCGGCGACCTTAACGCCTCGCTCGCTCAGACGCTTGGCCGCAAGCTGCATGCGCCATCGGGTGAGATACTGGATGGGCGGATAGCCCATCAGCTGTGTGAACCTGCCAACGAGGGCGGAGCGCGACGCCCCGCACTCGGCGGCGAGTTCGTCGAGCGTCCAGGACCGAGCAGGCTGAGCATGCAACATGGAGAGAGCGCGGCCCACCAAGGGGTCGCGCAAGCCGGACAGCCAGCCCGTGTTCGCGCTGCTGAGCTGATCCATGTAGGTGCGGATCGCCTCGATGAACATCAACTCGGAGAGCTTGTTAAGCACGCTTTGCGCGCCGGCGCGCTTGTCGGCGCTTTCGAGCGACGCCAAATGCAGAAAATGCTCGAGCAATGCGTCGGTCGCAGCCGACGTGCCGCGGCCGATGCGCATGAAGCGCGGCAACGCCTCCAGCAAGGGGTTAAACGGCCGCACGTCACAAGTGAAGAACCCGCAAATCAGATGCGTGTCGGTCGCGCCCTCGGCGCCAGTCCGCAATTTGAACGGCAGGTCGCTGTCGTCGTTGGGACGCCGGTGAGATGGAAGGTTCGGTTCGGCCCGCATTCTTGGCGCGCTCGAGACCACGTGCGGCTCGCCGTGCGGAATGACGGCGATGTCGCCCTCCTGAAGCCGGACGGGCTCGAAAGGCGCACCATCGACAATCGAGATCCAGCAGGAGCCGCGGGTGATCACGTGATATTCGATCGCGTGCTGCGCGCCCGGCCTGACGGCATCGGCGATCTGCGCCGACGGCGGCGCTTCCGCGACCCACGGCGATGCCGCGGTGACGTCGAAGAACACCGACCCGGTCAGCCGAACCGCCGACAAAACTTCCGATAACACGTCGGCCATCATGGCCAGGGAAGCTCCGAAAAAAAGCTGGCGTTCTCAAACGATGCTTATCGCAAAATAGCGCGCTTCGGCCTGGAAGAAAGCGGGACCCTATCAAGTTTGGACGCGCGAGCAAGAAGTCCGGCAGCGCGATCATTCGCTCGAACGCCATACCATCATAGTCATCTCGCGCCACCAAGCTCGCATGCCCGCCACATGGGCCCACAAAATACATCGGAGATGACTATGACCACGATTATCGAGTGCCGTCCTGAAGCCGCAACGCCCGACCTGAAGGCGATCAAGACTAAACAGCAGACGGCCTGGTCTTCGGGCGACTACGCCGTTGTCGGCACCACGCTCCAGATCGTCGGCGAGCAGCTGGCGGAAGCGATGGATTTGCGCGCCGGCCAGAAGGTGCTCGACATCGCCGCCGGCAACGGCAATTTCACGCTCGCCGCCGCACGTCGCTGGTGCGACGTGACGTCCACGGACTATGTCGAGACCCTCTTGGAGCGCGGACGCCAGCGGGCCGAGGCTGAGGGCCATGCAGTGAACTTCCAGAAGGCCGACGCCGAAGACCTCCCATTCGCCGACGGGTCCTTCGATGCGGTCGCGTCTACCTTCGGCGGAATGTTCAGTCCCGACCAGGGCCGCACTGCGAGCGAAATGCTGCGCGTCTGCCGGTCCGGGGGGCGCATCGGGCTCGCCAACTGGACGCCCGACGGCTTCATCGGTCAGATGTTCAAGACGATTGGCAAATATCTTCCGCCGCCGCCCGGCCTCAAGTCACCGGCGCTATGGGGCACCAGAGAGTGGATGGAGAAGGCCTTCCGTGCCGAGTCGTCCTTGCTGATCGCTGAATCCCGCCACTTCGTGTTCCGCTACCGCTCGGCGCAGCACTTCCTCGAGGTCTTCCGCGCGTATTACGGCCCGATGCTCAAGGCGTTCGAAGCCCTCAATGCCGTCAGCGGGAAAGCACTGTCAAAAGACATCATCGAGCTGATCGGCCGTTTCAACAAATCCGGCGACAACTCGATGGTCGTGCCTGGCGAATACCTCGAGGTGATCGTCACCAAGCGATGAGCGCCGCGGCGAGCGTCGTTAAATCCATGTCGAACAACCAACCACAAGAGATGAACAAATGTCGGTTTACTTCATCGCAGATATCAAAGTGACAGACGACAAGTGGATCCCGGCCTATGCCACCTCGGTTCACGACATCGTGCATAAGCACGGTGGCAAGTATTTGGCTCGCAGTGGCAACGTGAAGACGTTGGAAGGCAAACCGTTAGAAACCACTCTGATCGCATTGATAGAGTTTCCATCGGCCGCCGCCGTCACGGCCTTCCTCGCCGATCCCAAGTACACGCCCTATGTCGCGGCCCGCCAAGAGGGCAGCAACAGCCGCATCCAACTGATCGACGATACCGACCTAGCCGGAACGATTTCTTATCTGCCGAAGGCAGTTTGAAGGATCACTCAACATACGGTCTTGGTCGATAGATAGACAACACTTGTCGACCGCTCGCTCTGGTCCGTGCGCACGCACCGAATCAACATGCAAAGGATAACCCATGATACCTACCTTGAAACGCTACGTGATCGAACGCGAGATACCGGGCGTCGGAAAAATGAGCCGCGAGCAGCTCAAGCAAACTGCCATGACCTCCTGCGAGGCGGCGGCCAAGCTCTACGGAAAAATCCAGTGGGAGCACTCCTATATTGCGGGCGACAAGACTTTCTGCGTCTATCTCGCTGACGGCGAGGCTTCGAATTCTTGAGCATGCTCGATTGGCCGGTTTTCCGGCGAACAAGATCACCGAAGCCCTTATCGTCATCGATCCGATGACGGCATTTTCTTGAGGTGTCAGCAGCGTCGTGGCCTACTACCGACCGCCGAACCGGCTTGGTTGCGGCGCAAAGCGGACATTCGCACCGCAAAAAGCTATGTCCGCTTTACCCCCGAAAGCGGACATCGAGCGGCGTCATTTGAACGTCCGCTAAGTGCCAATAGCGGACATTGCGATACAACTGCGCTCTTAAACTAATTTCTTTACGGCTACGAGAACTAACGTCATAGAGACCCATACGATGCCGCGCGATAAGGCCAGCCGGATATCGCGATCCAGGATGTAACTCGATAAAAAGCTAATGACGAACACACCGGCGATACTGAGATACAAAATAATTTCGAGCAGAAGCACCCATCGCGTAGACGCCAAAGCGGCTACCACGATCAGTATGGCGGTAATAGCAGGAAACAACATGACCAACAGTGAATCGAATACGATTGCGCCGTATTCCTTCATCAACAAATGTGCACCAATTTCAGCTTCCTTGGTAACCACCCTGACGAAGATGCGGGTTATAGTCATGGCAAGGCCAATGAGAAGAACACCCCAAGTTGACTCGGCATATTTGAGCCTGCCCGGTTCAACGATAAGATCGGCGGTCATAATGGCAATTACGCCATAAAGAACCGAGGCGATGCGCGGCGCCAGAACGCGGCGTTGCTCCGACCAGTTTGATGAAGATTTCGCCATCTGAGATCACGTCACAATATATAGCTAGTTGAGCCGAACGTTGAGCCTTATGGCGCCATAGACCGCAGCCCGCCAACGCAGATGTCCGCCGAAAACGCGCGTCCGATCGCGACTATGCCGATGCGGCGCAAACGACGAACATCGAGGGCAATATCGGTGTCGGTAGGGTGTGAAATCTTGAACGCGGAACTGAACCGTCTGCCATTGGATCAGCCCGAAAGCTCTGGCGATATGATTGCCAAGGTTGCGTGAGGTGTCAGTACGTAGATGAATATTGTATTCGTCGCCATTGCCGAAAACGTCGAGTTCTACACCAGCCCAGTTACTGAGTATTCTTGCCGCTTGTTTTTTTCAGTCGCGCGGCGGACATGGTCGTCCGTGTTTTTTTTTGAAGTAATGGGGCCCCGAACGGGGGCGCGGTCGGGGCTCCATAGGCCACCAGGGATTCGGGGACGGGGGCCTGAGAGGCTAGTCACGCAAAGGCAACATGACACGCATCGTCGACCTATTCAGGCAGGTCGCTGTTCGCCGGTTTTTGGACGATGATCCCCTTTTATTTTTTCCACTTCTTCGGCTAGCAGCTTGAATATCGCTTTACGTTCGGTCTGGCCTATCGAGGATTCGAGCAGTCTGCGGTCCACGCCTGATGTTTTCCTCGCAGAAAGACGTCCAGATCCATCGCTTTCTTCTCTTATTTTTGTCTTTCATAGGATTCATCTAACCCGACCACTCCCCCTCGCGGTAACTCGACAGGTCACGAGCTGGTAGATCTACGAGGTGCGCGACCGCAGGCGTTGGGCGTTGGCCTGTTCACCAAGCGGCGGAAGGGGTGTGTTTGTCCGGCGGCGGTTTTTAAACGGTATTCCACCGGAATTCTGGTGCGAAGCCTGATACCGGCTTCGTGCCGCGGTAATTTTCGCTTTCGCCGCAGGAACGAATTGATCGCCATCAATTCCGCGCACCGAACCAAGATGCTATGTGCAGATTAGCCAAATATCCCGAAGTTTGTCCGATGCCGGTCGCAAAGGCGCGTGGATGGCAATTTC
>CAVXLE010000007.1:0-419111 GCA_963762485.1 uncultured Pseudomonadota bacterium
GTCATCGTGCTCGCGATCGCCACAGCCTATCTGATCGCGCTACTGGTTGCCGAGCAACAGGGCTTCATCATCGCACTGCTTGCGGCCGGCATCGCGGCCGTAGTAGCCGCCACCTGGCTCGGCCTGATTGAGAGCGTTAGCAGCTCCTTTTCCGATAACGAGGACGCACTCGGCGGCCTTGCAATCATCGCCGCACTTGCGATTGCGGCATTTTTCCATGAAAACCATTTCGTGCTGTTGCTGGTCATCACCGTGCTGATTTATTCGGTGGCGGCGCTCGGCCTCAACGTCCAGTTCGGTTATGCCGGCGTCCTCAATTTCGCCGGCGCCTCATTCTTCGGGATTGGCGCCTATACTTCGGCCGTGCTCAATACGCAGACCGCGCTGCCGCATTTGCTGGTGCTACTGATCGGCGGCTTTTTGGCGGCACTGATTGGGTCGCTTTTGCTGCTGCCAGTGCTACGCACGCGCGGACACTATGCTGCGGTTGTGACCATCGCGTTTGCCTTGCTGTTCAAGACTTTCCTCGAAGTCAATGACGTACTCGGCGGACCGCAGGGCATGCAGGTGAAGGGCATGACCATTCTCGGATGGTCATTTAATGACAATATTGAGATTGGCAGTGTCGCGTTCTCGTTCTACATGAACTATTTCGTGATTAGCCTGGTGCTGCTCGTCGGTGCCTTCGTCCTGGTTCGGCGTCTGGAACGCTCCTGGATCGGGCTCAACTTCGACGCCTTGCGCCTCGATGAAACCGCTGCGAGTTGCTTCGGTCTCAATATAACGCGCTGGAAGATCACGGCCTTCCTCATTGGTAATTTTCTCATCGGCGTTGCCGGCGCGCTTTTCGGTATGGTTGGCGGCTTCGTCGCGCCAAATAACTACACCTTCGCCGACTCGCTCATTCTGGTTTCGATTCTGTTGCTCGGCGGCATCGGCAACCCTTGGGGCTTGGTGGTGGCGACGATCATCGTCGTGGTCGTGCCAGAGAAACTACAAACCATCCAGGAATACCGATTCCTGCTTTATGCGCTGATGGTAATCGCGGTGCTCCTGTTTCGCCCGGAGGGGCTATTGCCGCGTCCAGTGCGCCGCTATTTCCCGGGATGGCGACCATGAGCGCATTGCTGGAAACCCGTAGCCTGTCCAAGCACTTTGGGGGCGTGCTCGCGTTGGACGGGCTTGATCTCGCCATAGCTCCGAATGAGATCGTCGGGCTGATTGGTCCGAACGGCTCCGGTAAAACCACGTTCTTCAACGTAGTCACCGGGATCTATAGCGCCGACGCCGGGCGTGTCACCTTCGACGGCACCGACATTACCAATGCGAGCGGCCGGGCGATTTACTTGGCTGGAATGTCGCGCACATTCCAGCGCTCGCGCCTGTCTCTGCCGCTGTCGATCTTCGACAACATCATGATAGGAAACCACAAATGCCTCAATCAAAGCCTTTGGTTCAACGTGGTCAGACGCGGCGCTTTCAAACACGAGTTCGAACAGAGCTATGCGTCCGCTCGCGCGCTGGTCGAGGTGTTTGAGCCGGAGCTGGCCGACCGCCTATTCGATCCGGTCGCCGGCCTGCCAATGATCGACCGCCGTCGCATCGAGATCTGCCGCGCGCTGATTAGCGCACCCAAGCTGTTGCTGCTCGACGAACCCTCGGCCGGCATGACGCATGAAGAGACTGCGGAACTGATGAACGATATCCTGTTGGTACGCGCGCGGAATAAGGACCTTACCATCATCATCGTCGAGCATGAGATGGGCGTGATCGAACGCATTACCGACCGCTGCGTCGTCCTCAATTTCGGCCGCAAGATCGCCGAAGGCCCCTACCGCGCAGTCGCCGCCGACGCGCAGGTACAAGAAGCCTATCTCGGAGTGGCATGATGGCCAGCACTCTCAAGATCGAAGGCGTCTATACAGCCTACGACAAGGCCGACGTGCTGCAAGGCGTCTCGCTCGAGGTCGAAGACGGCTGCATCACCTGCCTCCTCGGTTCTAACGGCTCCGGTAAGACTACACTAGTGCGCTCGATCCTCGGATTGACGCCGCCACGCGCCGGCCGCATCGTGTTCAACGGCACCGACATCACACAAATGCCAACGCACAAGATTATCGCCGCCGGTATCGCTTGCATTCCCGAGGGACGCAAGGTGTTCCCCAAGCTCACAGTGGAGGAGAACTTGCGAGTCGGCGCCTATCAGGAGACCTCGGATAAGGCCGCCTCGGGGCGGCTTGCCGAAATCCTGCAGATCTTTCCACGGCTCGCCGAGCGGCGCACGCAGCTAGCTGGTACCATGTCCGGCGGAGAACAAGCGATGGTATCGATTGGACGCGGCCTGATGTGCGCGCCCAAGTTGCTTCTAATCGACGAGCCGTCGCTCGGCCTGTCGCCGCGATTGGTAAAGGAAAACTTCAACATCATTCGCAGCATTAACGAGCGCGGCATCACTGTGCTCCTAGTCGAGCAGAACGTGCACCAGACGCTCGCGATTTCCCACTATGGTTTCGTGCTGTCGAAGGGCCGCGTCGCGGCGAGTGGTGCACCAGCAGAACTCACAGCCCGCCATGAAGTGCGGGATGCCTACTTCGGATAAGCCATGCAGTCTTCAGTCGAGCTGACGCAGAACCTCGTGCGCTTCAATACAATTAACCCGCCAGGCGCGGAGCGCGCCTGCGCCGAACGACTCGCTTTCTTGCTTGAGGCTGCAGGGTTTGCTGTCGACCTCGTTCCTTTCGGTGAAGGACGGGCACAGCTTGTTGCGCGCATCGGCGGTACGCACGGCAAATTGCCGCTGGGGTTTACTGGTCATCTCGATACCGTGCCGCTTGGAGCGCAGCCATGGTCTGTCGAGCCGTTGGGCGCTGAGATTGCGGACGGCAAGCTCTACGGCCGTGGCTCGTCCGATATGAAAAGCGGCGTCGCCGCATTCATTTCAGCTTGTATTGCCTTGGCAGACCGGCTTACAGGAACGCCTGGCGCCGTACTCGTTATCACAGCAGGCGAGGAGACGGGTTGCTCGGGAGCTGACGCGCTGACGCACGGTAAAACGCGGCTCCCACATGTCGGCGCGCTGGTAGTGGCGGAGCCAACCGGCAACCGCCCATTCGTCGGGCATAAGGGCGCGCTGTGGCTCGAGGCGGTTACATCGGGTCTCACGGCTCATGGTTCGATGCCGGAGAAAGGCGACAATGCGGTATACAAGGCGGCGCGTGCAGTCTCGGTTTTGCAGGACTTCGATTTTAATATTGCGCGACACGTCGTGCTTGGCGGGCCGACACTAAATGTCGGAACAATCCACGGGGGACTAAACATCAATTCGGTCCCCGACCGCTCCGTCATTGGCATAGACATCCGTACAATACCGGGACAGGACCACGCAAAGATCCGTGACCAGTTATCGACCTATCTCGGGAAGGACGTCGTACTGAGTACGCTGCTTGATGCGCAAAGCGTATGGACCAATCCGCACGATGCGTGGATCAAGGACGTGTTCCGTGTTGCGCATGAGATCGCCGGCTTCGGCGATGAGATTGGAGCGGCGCCGTATTTTACAGATGCCTCTGTTCTGACCCCAGCACTTGGTTCGCCGCCAACCGCGATCATTGGGCCTGGTGAGTTGGCGCTGGCGCATCAGACAGATGAATATTGCTTCGTATCGCGTATCGAACAGGCGACCGAAATCTATTCTCGGTTGCTACGGGATTGGTGTGAAATCTAAGCCAATGCCCTGTTGGTTTTTGTCGTCATTGCTACAAAGCCGCTCTCGTCGCTGGCCACGATGGCCAATGCGTAGGTCCGCTCGGGCCATTAGCGGTCTAGCAGACCTGTCAGCGCACCGTCCGCAAAAGCGCCTCTGCAACGAGAACGTCATGGAAAAGAAGAAGCCGCCGGAAACGGCGGCTTCACCCAAGCTTGCGACAGTGGTTTTTAGACCAGGGTGTGTAGCTGGTAACCAAGCGCCTGAAGG
Organism: uncultured Pseudomonadota bacterium; assembly: GCA_963762485.1. Lineage (GTDB taxonomy): Bacteria > Pseudomonadota > Alphaproteobacteria > Rhizobiales > Xanthobacteraceae > Pseudolabrys. The sequence goes on from CAVXLE010000007.1 coordinate 3,974, forward strand.
GCCAGCAAATCTGTGTGAGAGACTGGCGCGACATGGCCGGTTGCATCGAACGCGTTGAAAGCGTCATAAACGCTACCACCGCTGTTGCTGGTGCCGGTGTTGGCCCAGTCGCCAGCATCACCACCATTCGATTGATTGTTGAAATTAGCAAGGTTGGTGGTGCCTTGATCAATCGAGAAATAGCCGCCGTCACCCGAGAAATCTTGCACGCCAGGGCTGGAGAAATGGAAGAGGTCGTAGGCCATATAAGAGGGCGCGTTGTTTATTTGACCGCCCACCAACAATATTCGTCCCATGACTTCTGAAAATTCATGCGCCACAGCGCCGTAGAAATCGTATTGATTGCTCGAAACTCCGTCGGCGTTATTGTAGTCGAAAGTGCCGCTTTTGCTGCTAAATCCGACGTACCCGTCAATTGTTTGCGGGCTTGTTATCGCGATATTGAGCGCCTTCGCCTCAGCATATGAAACATATAAGTTACCCGATGGGACGCTGCTCCCCAAGCTCAGACCCGTTGTCGAATATGCGGACGTTAGCTGCGAATATGACAACTGCTGAAGATTGGTTACGCTTTCACCGACCGCTCCCAGGCCCAATCGCATTCCATCAACCTCGCCATACCCGACATCGATATTGATCGTTATCGGAGTCGAATCCTGGAATGAGCTTGCGAAGAAATCAGCGACTTTCTGTACGACTGACGTAAATCCGGCAGGCGCGTTGCCGACGGAACTGTCATACGTGACATGGATGTCAACACCCGTTCCGCTGTTTGTGGTGTAAGGCGCGGGCGTGGTGCCTCCGCCACCACCGCCACCACCGCCACCATGACCTTTGGCGTCCGAGACAACATCGGGAACGCCAACAGGATTTGTCTCTGGTGGATCGATAGAGTGGCCGGAAGGCGTGCTAAATGCTTCACGGGCTGTAGAGCTGGTGAATACATCCGTGAGGCTGTTAATGTGGTCAAATATGCTTGAGAGGTGATCGTTATTGAGGCTGCCGCCAGAGCCTGTATAGCTTTCTACAATTACGCCCTGGCTGGTCCCTGGCAAGTCGGCAAATTCGACCACGCTCGAAGTAACCAAATGTTGCTGATCGATTGAATGAACGTTGCCAGAAGCGTTGGCCGAATCTTCCGATTCGTCAGTAACCGAGTGATCGGCATTGTCGCCAGATCCGGTGGCCGAATCTTGGACAACGAAGAAATCAGCGATGCCGACAGAGTGATCGATATTGTCGATGGATTGGCCGGTATTATTGATGGAGTCACTACTTGGCGGAACATCAACTCCACTGTGAGAAAATTGGGCAGCCCCAAAAGATTCGTCAAATTGCGGACCCAGCGCCAAACTGTGGTCGAAAGAATCCACTGCGTATCTAGCGGCGTGTTTTGCCATAGCGTGCCCCCTTGGAACGATCGTTTATTAATTTGTGTTGCGCTCATCAGTGCTGGTTCATTGAAGTCTTGCAACGAGAAATAGGATACATACTGCACCGCTGTTCACTACCAAACAAGATTTGGGTTCCAAGAAGCTGCTTAACAACGCGTCAATAAAACCACTCGAATTTATTATTTGTTATCAGCGATGGATCGGGCCGAAAACCAAATATCTCTACGGCGACGAACTCACCGTTGCTAACTATTTTCGACGGCGCTGGGGTGTCGCTTCGTGGCCGCCAATAAAGGGAAAGAGCTCGTACGCGTGTGAGCGTGCAGGCGTGTCATTGCTTGCGGGCAGCCGCCACACCTTATGTCCACTTTGGGTGGTGGTCTCAACCGGTCGACGCAACACTCTATCCTGAAAGGGAAAGGAGTGTATGGCGATGCGTCGAGGATATTTTCGAGGCTTCACGGCGGCAGAGAAAACAGAGCTCTGGGACCGCTGGCAGCGTGGGGAGTCACTCAAAGCGATTGGGCGAGCGTTTGGTAAGCCGTCGTCGTCCATTTATTACCAAGTCGCGCCACACGGAGGGATTCGTCCGGCTCCCCGGCGTCGCTCGCGATTGGCGTTGACGCTCGCAGAGCGCGAGGAGATATCCAGGGGCATAGCGGGCCATCAGTCGGCCCGCTCGATGGCCAGGCTGCTGGGTCGCTCGCCCTCGACGGTGAGCCGGGAACTTGGCCGCAATGGTGGCTATGATCGCTACCGAGCGGCGCCGGCTGATGAGAAGGCCTTCCTGCGAGCTCGTCGCCCGAAACGGTGTAAGTTGGCGGACAGTGCGCAGCTACGACAGGCCGTGGCGCGGAAGCTCAGATTGAATTGGTCGCCCGAGCAGATCGCCGGCTGGCTGAGGCGAGCGCATCCTGACGATGAGAGTTATCACGTGTCGCACGAGACGATTTATCGCAGCCTGTTTGTTCAAGCCCGTGGGGTGCTTAAGAAGGAGCTGCTGGGCCATCTTCGATCGAGACGGACGATCCGTCGATCGAAGCGGGCGGGTCTTGATGGCGACAGCCGGGGGCAAATCAAGGATCTCGTCTCAATCCGTCAGCGGCCGGCAGCGGTTGAAGATCGGGCGGTCCCTGGTCATTGGGAGGGCGATCTGCTGTCCGGGTCGAAGAACAGCTACATCGCGACCTTGGTTGAACGTCACACGCGTTACGTGATGCTAGCGAAGGTCGCCAACAAGGACACCCGGACGGTCATCGCTGCGCTCATCAAGCAGGCGAAAAAGCTGCCGAATGAGCTGTATAAGTCGCTGACCTGGGACCGCGGCAAGGAGCTTACGGATCACCGACGCTTCACGTTGGCGACCGACATCGACGTTTACTTCTGCGATCCGCAAAGTCCGTGGCAGCGTGGATCGAATGAGAATACCAACGGTCTGCTGAGACAGTACTTTCCAAAAGGAACTGACCTGTCGGTGCATTCGCAAGCACATCTGAACAAAGTGGCGCGTCAACTCAACGAACGACCACGGGAGACGTTGGGATTCGAAACCCCGGCAGAGAGATTTAACGCCTGTGTTGCATCGACCGGTTGAGCCGGCTGTCATTAGCGGACATTTCAAGCTATCCGACGCATGTCCGCTTTACTCCCGAAAGCAGACACGAGACGGCTAGGTACGCCGATGGCCAGGCGTTTAAATTGTTAAGACGACGACACCGAGTCGCCAATGTTGCCTAGTTCCGGCGCTTCAGCTGGATAGGTCAACGCTCCGTCTGGATGTGACCTAGCAACTTTCGTCAAACTTGCGGGTACGATCTTGTCCGGCCCAAGTATGTGAAAGACTTGCTCGCCGCCACAGAGCAGGTAGTCGGCAATGATCCGACGATGACACCGCCACCATACCGCCTCTGCACACATTACTGCGCAGCGCTGGACGCCGCCGAGCTCGCGCAACTTGGCCAGGCCAGACTGAAAGCCGAGGCCCATCGCGTAATCCGCATAATTGTGAAAGCTCTGGTGTTTCCAGAAGCCGTTGACACCGGGCGCAATGTCATGCGCTCGCGGCCGAAGGCCTCCGAGTTCGGCCATATGTTCGTAGGCGATTTGAAATTCCGACAATGACTTTGGCAGCGTTTCTATATTGTATTGAGGATTTGTGCGCGAACGCGGGACGGAGCGCACATCTACGATGTGGCCAATTTCCGAGGCGGCAATCAATTCGATGAATTCGCCGATGGAGCGGATGGAATGGCCTACGGTGAAGAACGGAAGACCCACTCTTGCCACCACTTTACTATCAAATGAGCGTTCAGCCCTACTCGACGTGTTTCAGCGCTGCGGCTTTGTGTAAGGCAACATGCTCCGTCTTGTCGCTTTTTATTTCGTACTGCGGTTCATCCGCGCTGGCGTGGTGAACGTAGCCTTTGTAGTTGACGTTGCGTCGATGCACTTTCACGATTTTTCCACGCACGCGCCCGGCTTCTGAATTCCAGCTCACGTGATCGCCGACTTTGAACGTTTTGACCATGGCGCGCGCCTGTCCGCTCGCGGAGGAATTTCTTGTCAATCGGCCACGCCGATGTGGCTCGCGTGCGAGCTGCTTCATCGTCGGCAGGCACCGCTCCTAAACTGTCGAAAACTTCGAGCCCGTCAACAATATGAAAATGATACCAATGCACGGTATCACAATGTCTTGGTGCATCGTGCGGTTCCGGCCGGTTTCTCGCTGGGGTTCCGGAATGTCCGCTTTGGGTGGTGAGTTCAACCGGTCACTGCAACACCGCTCGTAGTCTATCGGCAGGGGTTTCGAATCCCAAGGTCTCCCTCGGGCGTTGATTGAGCCGCAGAGCGATCTTGTTCAGGTAGGCCTGAGAGAACTGCGAGAGATCTGTCCCCTTCGGGAAATACTGTCGCAGCAGGCCATTGGTATTCTCGTTGCTGCCGCGCTGCCAAGGACTGCGTGGATCGCAGAAATAAACCTGCACGTTGGTGGCAATCGTGAAGTGCTTGTGGTCAGCCATCTCCTTGCCGCGATCCCAGGTCAATGAGCGACGCAACTCCTGCGGCAGCTTGCGCACGTGTTTAGCGAGCGTGGCGACCACGGTCGCGGTGTCCTTGCTCGGGATCTTGAGAAGCATCACAAAGCGGGTGTGGCGCTCGACGAGCGTCGCAATGTGCGTGTTGTTTGCTCCCGAGAGAAGGTCTCCTTCCCAGTGGCCTGGCACGGCGCGGTCGTCAGCCTCGGCCGGCCGTTCGCGGATGGAAACCGCATCGACGATCTGTCCCAGCCCGCTCTTCGTGGTGCCGCCCTTGGCCTGGCGCATCTGCCGCGCCGTGCGCAGGTGTGCCATCAGCTCCTTTTTCAGCACACCGCGGGTCTGAATAAAGAGACTGCGGTAGATCGTTTCGTGCGATACCTGCATGCCTTGATCGGCAGGGAATTGCTGCTTCAGCCAGCCGGCGACCTGCTTCGGCGACCACTGCAGCGAGAGCTTCTGCGCAATGCGCCATCGTAGCTCCGCATGGCGCGCCAGGCGACAGGGCTTCGGGCGCAGCGACCGCTCCCAGGCGCGCCTGTCGGCCCAACTTGCGCGGTAAGCGCGGCAGCCGCCGTTCCGTCTGATCTCCCGACTGACCGTCGACGGCGACCGTGCAAGGCCCTGTGCGATCTGTCGTATCGACCGACCAGCGGCAATGCCACGCGAGATCTCTTCGCGTTCCGCAAGCCTCAGAGCTCGCGCAGCTCTCCGGCGCGGCAGTGGAGCAATTCCTCCATTGAGCGCCAACACCCGGTAGACGCCGCTCTTGTTCCTTCGCTCAAGTCCGCGGGCGATATCCGCCACGCATTGACCGTTCTTCCACCGCTCCCAGAGCTCTGCTCGTTGCTTCGGCGTAAACCACGTCCGTGCATGCACACCCATCGATCACCTCCCAACCCAACAAGATTAGAAGGTGTTGCGTCGATCGGTTGAACCCGCCGCATTAGCGGACATTTGCGCGATGTCGTCATGTCCGTTTTACCTCCGAAAGCGGACATTGGTGGGCGCGTTCGATATGACCGCTAACGGCCCTCACCCCCTGTTACTCTCGCTTCGCGGGTAGGTTTGTGGGTATCGTAAATTCAATTAATTGATCACAAGCCCGGTCAATGACTTGGCTTTACAATCAAAAAGAGGCTGTCTCCGCCATGCTTTAGCCTGCTCATCGCATCGCCGGCAGATCGCGATTTGATGGACTGATAAGGAAAGTCTCATTTCTTAATCAGTCGTCGTTGCCGTCAAACCTCATATGTTAGTGGCGTCTGGCAGGGTTTGACGTCTAATGCGAAGTTTGTCACTTGCGTGCCGGATAACTTAGCCGACGTTGCGGAGTTGCGTGGCGGACAAATGGCCGCAAAAGCCTTGCCGGTCGCGCGACTAAAGCTGGTTCAGCCTGAATGCGATGGCGGCTTCGATTTTCGGTCCAAACGGGTCGCGATGAATGTCGGCTTTTGGGGGTAAAGCAGACATCCCCTTAACTGGCCGAAATGACCGCTAACGCCCCAAAGCGGACATGACATTGATCAACCGCTACCAAACAAGTTTTGGCAAAAGAATGCTGTCGGTCGGACAATAGGGCGTTTGATCCAAGTCAATGACATTTCCACGGTTTTCAGTTTCATGAATCATGGAACCGCTATTGACTGCGATCGTGCTCTGGCTTTCCGCCAATTTCGGTCTTCTGGCCACGTATGATTTGCCACGCGTCGAGCGAATGTCATCAATCGAGATGACGAACCTCCTCTATCAGAATATCCCCGCCGATCAGCGCCAAGCGATGCGCATCGATAAACAGCGGCCGGTTCTGTCTCTCTATAGTGTTGAGAGAAAAACCATCTATTTGCTGCCGGAGTGGACCGGCCAGACGCCAGCGGACCTCTCTCTTCTTGTTCACGAGATGGTTCATCACATGCAAAATCTAAACCCGGCCACCTTCGAGTGCCCACAGGCACGAGAAAGGCCTGCTTATGAAGCGCAGGAAAAATGGCTCAACATGTTTGGGCACAGCTTAAAAAATGATTTTGGTATCGATAGATTGACTATTTTTATGACTACCGCATGCACAGACTGAACTGGAGGAAACAATGAAATCAAAATTCATCAAAGCATTGACAGTCGGCGTGGCGGCGGGCTTCTTTTTCGTTGGAGCAGTGCCACACGCCGCGGCAAAAGAAAAAAAGACACTAACCGCTACGACCGAGACCTGTCCGTTACCGTTTTGTACGACTAACCCGGGCAAGTCATGTACAAGTATCAGCGACCCCAATTTGTCATACTTTTGCGGGACTCAAAAAAACATCCCCTTCAGGAAACAAGCAGTGCCACACGCCGCGGCAAAAGAAAAAAAGACACTAACAGCTACGACCGAGACCTGTCCGTTACCGTTTTGCACGACTAACCCTGGCAAGTCATGTACAAGTATCAGCGACCCCAATTTGTCATACTTTTGCGGGACTCAAGAAAATACCCCGTTCAGGAAACAATAGTTCATAAAAGGTCTACGGTCACCATCATCCCAATCATTTGTGCGTCGCGGCACACGCAATCGGCTATGGCCGTCGGCGGCAATCATTGGCCGAAACATTGGCCGGCGACCGTGCACGCCGACCACTATCATCACAACACACTGAAATCACTGGTGGGCCCGGGAGGACTCGAACCTCCAACCAGACCGTTATGAGCGGTCGGCTCTAACCAGTTGAGCTACGGGCCCTGTGCGATCCTTCTATCAATGTGCGCGGGCGATGCGCAACGCCGCCCTCTCCTGCCAGCCCCATGATTGCGCTAGGCTGTAAATCTCATTTCACCGCTAGCCGGAGCCCATCGATATGCATGCCTTCAGCCTCGAACGCGAGCAGCAGTGGGACCCCAAGCACCACGTCGAAAAGATCCTGGGCAGGGTCGCCGATGGCGACGTCACCGTGGCTTGCTGGGAGCCCGGCCAGATCAGCCCTTACCACTGTCATCCGCAGGCCACTGAAATCTACTTCTGCGTTTCCGGCGGCGGGACGATGCGAACACCGTCCGAAGCCATTGCGGTTATGCCTGGAGCATTCGTGGTCCATCCGCCCGGCGAAGTGCACGAATATGAAAATGGGCCGGCCCGCACATTGCTTTTCCGCGTACGGTACGGCGCCGATATGCGCGCGCACCATTGCGACTGGCGCGGCAACAAAGACTGGAAGCAGTCCCCCGCTGACGCCGACTACTACCGGCGTCACCCAATTCAGGGCGTATGATATTTACCGACCTTCCCTCGCCCGCCAAAGCGGGCTGCGCGAAGGCGGGAAGACGGTTTCCATCCCCGAACAAGCCGAGGATGGGTTTTTCGGGATCATGCCCTGGCTGATCACATCTTCAACAGCCGCTTGGCGTTGCCACTCAATATCTTGACCTTGTCGGAATCAGAGATCGACACGTTTTCCATCCACTTGACCGCCGGCGGGTTCATCACGAAGGGCCAGTCGACGGCGAACAGGATGTGGTCGACGCCCATCTCAAGCATGCAGCAAATCAACGCCGGGTCGGAGAAGAAGCCGCTCGTCGTCACGTAGAAATTCTTGCAGAAAATATCGCGGAAGCTCATCGCTTTCTGCCCCGGCCGCTTGAGCGATGAATCAATGCGCCACACCAGGAATGGCAGCGTCTCGCCGAAATGGCCAAGAATGATCTTCAGGTTCGGGTGCGCATCGAAAACACCGGACAGCACCAGGCGGACCGCCTGTGTCGCCGTCTCCACCGTGTAGCCCCAAGCCGGCCGCACAACGAGCGGAAAATCTTTGGCGTAATCCTGGTAGTAGATTTCCGTCACCTTCGGGTGCGGGAGTGAGGGGTGGAAATAGATCGGCACATCAAGTTTCTCGGCCCGTTCATAGATCGGCCAGAATTTCTTCAGGTCGAGGAACTCGCCGTTCGACATGCCATGTAACATGGCGCCCTTGAAGCCGAGCTTAGTGACTGCGCGCTCGAGCTCGTCGGCTGCCGCCTTCGGATCCACAGTCGGAAGCGCCGCGAAAGCCGCAAAGCGTTTGGGATTGGCCGCGCATACCTTGGCCAGGCGGTCGTTCACCTGCCGGGTCAGGTCGGCGGCGATGTCAGCTCCGAGCTTCTGGGTGGACGGAGCGCCATGTGACAACACCTGGATGTCGATGCCGGCCTCGTCCATCTCCTTGAGGCGCAGGCTGCCGAGATCGTAAAGCCGCTCGTCCGTCTCATTGCCGCGGCCAGCCTCGGGACCGGTGAAATGCTTGGCCAGTTCCGGGTCCCAATAGTGTTCCTCGATGGCGATGATCGGGCAATTCGGCTTCTTCATCATGACGCTTCCCCAGCAAAATTATTGGAACAGCTTCCTAGCAACCGCGACCTGAGCTGTCACGGTCTCTCCATGACCGTCGTGTGACAGATCGCCGTGATAAAAATGCCTCACACTCACGGTTGTCGAGTAAACAGTGTGCAAGCGGGGCTTTGGCGTTGACGCCGACTCAGTTAATCACAACTGATGCTGCCGATTCTCCGCATTCTTCCAGTGGGCGGCGTACTCCTAGCCGTTTTGATCCTGGTCCTCGCGCTTAGTCCGCCGGACGGGTCGCGTTCGTCTCTGAACACTGTCGTCGCGCCTGCCCGCGGCGCGTTGGTCGATCGCGACCGGCATCCGGAAGTGCGACAATTCCTGATCCTCGCCGCCCTCAGGCGCGCGAATGAGCTCAAACGCCTGCGCGATATTCCGGACACGCCGGTCCGGACCGAAAGCCCGCCGGAAGCAGCCAAGGTCGCGGGCCTGCCCAGTGAACGAGACGACGTCGAGCCGGAAGAAACGAGTTCCGCGAGCGAGCCGCCTGGCGCCGGCCTGCCGATCGAGTTCGGCGAGCCGTCATCGGCCGAGGTGCCTGTGACCACGCAGGAGGAAATCCCGCCGGCGGTCAAAAAACCTGAACATGCCAGGCCGCCACGCGAGGCCCGGCACCGCGCCACCCGTCGGACTCGCCATGTGAGGGCGGCAGCCAACCCGGCATCGCAGCGGCAGTTTAATTTGTTTGAGATTTTGTTCGGCGGGCAACAATACCAACAGCCGGCATTCAACACGCAGCAGGCGTCTCAGCCGCCCATGACCTACATATACCCGGTTCCCCGATCCACCTATTAGGGTCGGGCGATAATTCTTCAAATCAATTCCGAGCGTTTACCGCGACTCCGCGATCAGTGGTAGTCGACGCGGCCGCTATAGAGACTCGACGACGACGCGATGCTTTCGCCGTGTGACATCGCGCCACGCAGACCTTGCTCCGAGCCGAATTTGACGTTGGCCACCGGGACCGAGGCAAATGAGTCGAGCGCCTGATTGCTCCCCGGCATCGCCATGCCTTTGCGTTTGGCGGCGTAATAGTAGCCGGCGGCATAATAATGAACTGCCTGGTTTGAATTGCCGTTGGCGGCACGATAGGCGCCGGCGAGATATTTCACGGCATATGTCATGTTGGTATTGGCGTCGAGCAGGCCGGCGGCGGTGCCGCTATACCCCATGGCCCGGGCGGTCGCGAGCTTGATCTGCATAAGCCCGTAATTGCCCGCGCTGACAACGCGCGGATTGCCGCCGCTTTCGCGCTTGATCACGCGCCGTACCAGATCCTCCGGCAAGTTATTGGCGGCGGCGTGCTGCGCGATCAGCGAATCAAGGTTGCCATTGGCATCGAGACTCGCGAGACGCTGCTTCTGCGCAGACGCCGGCGACGCTGCGACGGCGAGCGCAACCAGAATCGTTGTGAGACTGAGAGTGCGGATCATGGCGGCTCCGGTGTTGCAGATGTGCATATGTGTTGGGGAAGTGCGGCTTTTCATTTGAAACTCCGGCAACTTTGTGACCGAAACCCCGATAATCCTTATTAGTTCCATCACGATTTAATTCATATGGTCCAGATTTACCGCTGCATGCGCCTTATTGTGGCTCCGCGCGACACATTTTGCCGCGCAGCCCGCATTGATTGGGATCAATGTCATTGATGGCCCTGTCGCTTTAATTTTTTTCGCGATTCACGATTAAAGTAAGGGGGCTCAAATACATGCCGACAGATACCGCGATCGTCATTGCCGGAATCGTTCTGGCGTTCGCAGCATTTGCAATTGCCTTGGCCTGGGGCAGTTTCTATACGCGAAATTTCCGGGCGCCGGGGGCCGGTGAGTAAAGAAATCTCTCCATCGCCAGTCGCGCGGCGGTACCTGCGTGTGTAGGATTTCCCCATGCACATTTTGGTATGGGGAAATTCTGCATGAGTACGCCGCATTCTCTGGAAGACCGGCTGCGCGCCGTTGAGGATAAGCTCGCGATCTATAATCTGATCGCGAGCCACCCGCCCGCCGCCGACACCGGCACAGGCCGCTATTATCGTGATGCGTTCACCGCCGATGGCGAGGTCGATCTCGGCGGAGGCAAGGGCGCGAACGGAAACGAGGCGATTGCCGCGATTGTCGGAACTCCCGAGCACCAGGCCGCCATTGCCGGAGGCCTTTGCCACTTCGCCGGCCTGCCGCGCGTGGAGCTCAACGGCGACACGGCGGTGGCAACGTCATATTTGCAGATCATCACACCAGACCGGCAGGCTGCGCCGCGCGAACTCTCAGGTCACGGCACGTCGACCGGATTCCGCATCCACCGCGTCGGCGCCAACCGTTGGGAGCTCAAGCGTGGCAAGGACGGCTGGAAGGTGACGCGGCGTACGCTGCGTCCACTCGACGGCAGCGAAGACGCGCGGACCTTGCTGCGGCGCGCGATTGCGCCATAGGTTTTTCGCGGGCGTAAACAAAATAGACGACAACGAAACAGGGAGCGTGAAATGCCGAAGGCTTATTGGGTGGTGACCTATCGTGCCGTGAAAAATCCGGAAGCCTGGCAGGCCTATGCCAAGCTCGCGGCACCGGCGATCCAGTCGGCCGGCGGCCGTTTCCTGATCCGCAACAAGCCGGCGAAAACCTACGAGGCGGGAATGAATGAGCGCGTGGTGCTGGTCGAGTTCGACAGTCTCGACAAGGCCATCGCCTGCCATGATACGCCTGCCTACAAGGAGGCGCTCAAGGCGCTCGGCACCGGAAATGTCGAGCGCGACATGCGTGTCGTGGAAGGCGCGGCGTAGCCGCCCTCACCACTCGGCGAATGGATATTTCTTGTGCGCGTCCGCGGCGGCGCGCTGCGCGTCGGCAAAAACATCGACCAGCATCGTAACGAATGAAATCACGCGCGTAAAACCGGTAAGCGAAGGTACGATCGGCGCGCGGATTGGAAGCGTAGTCATTTCTTTTGGTCTCCTTGAAGTTCAGAAGTTGGACGGCGACGACAGGAAGCGGCGCTCGATTTCACGCTCGGCTTCGTCGGTGAATTTGCCGTTGTTGAGATAGCGCGCGATCTCGCGTTCGGCCTGGCGCTGACGCGAATGCATCATGGCATCGAAGAACCAGCGGAAAAATCCGGGGCGAGCGCGCGCGGGAGTTTCAGCAATGAAGTCACGCGAGGCGACGGTGGACGGGGCGTAAGCCATGGGTCATCTCCCTTTGTTGGGCCCGACGACTCCACAGGCGTTTCCCGTTTCTTCTTTTTGTTACACGCAACATAGGCGTAGTAACTCATTACTACCAGACGTAACGCGACATACGTTCCATGCGCGCGACTCATGCAAAGCGTCGCGCTCGTGTCGCAATTGCATGCAACTGATTCTGAATTCAGCACGCTTTGCCTGCACGAGCAGCAATTCGACGCCTGCGCCACACCTCCGCCGCAAAGTCGCAAGCATTCGTTAACGAATGAAACACGCGCCAGCAGCGATTCAGCCCTGCCCGCGCCGGCGCTATTGACGGTGATTGCAATAAAGGCGCCTCAGCCCTATATACAGGTGCATTCGAGATTGAGCCTGCCCTTGCAGTTTCGGCCAAACGGCCTTTTCCCAGGAACACGCAAAATCCGGATATGAGGCCCATGCGAATGGTTTGCATGGGGCATAAACGCCTTTGCGCGTTTTTTAAGGAGGCCACTATGGCCACAGGTACCGTTAAGTTCTTCAACGCCCAAAAGGGCTTCGGCTTTATCGTGCAGGACGGCGGCGGCCCCGATGTGTTCGTTCACATCTCGGCAGTCGAGCGCGCCGGCATGCATAATCTCAACGAAGGCCAGAAGCTTTCGTTCGATGTGCAGGCCGATCCGCGCAGCGGCAAGTCCGCTGCCGCGAATCTCCAGGCAGTCTGATTTCCGATTTGAAGACGACGCCAGCGCGCGAGCGCTGGCGTTTCCTTTTTGTGCTAGGACAACGCGTATGGCGAAAAAGCCGGGCACCAATCCCAAGGGCGAATTCGTGTTCTTCGACGTCGTCTATGAAGACGGCTCGCAGCGCTCGAACCGGCGCGTGCCGGCCGAACTGCTCGGCGGGCTGGAAAAAGACGAACCCGCGCGCGGCTTCATCATCGAGCAGGACCGCGAGATCGCCGAAAAATCCGGCCGCGCTCCGCTGGCAATCAAGAGCATCGTCCGCGCCGGCGCAAAGAAGAAGTAGCCGCTCGCCCGACCGCGAGTGCCGATGCCGCTGCTGAACTAGGGCGTGTTGCTAGTACAAGCTGACCACGGCATACGTCGCGCCGTGGAGAAATAAAGCCACGACGGTGTATGCGAGCTTGGCGAAGACGACCGAGCAGACAACAAACCCAATTACGGCAAGACCTGCCGCGACGATTTCCCTTGGTGACAACGATTCTTCTTTCGCCTTCGGGAGCGATCTCATAGACCCCTCCTATTTTTTGTAATGATAGGCAATCATCGCAGCGACTGGCATTGACTCAGATCAATTGGCGTCCGCCGCCGACTGAATATCCGCTTTCGGGACAAGAGCAGACATCACACGAAGTTGACGCAATGCCTGCTGATACCCCCATCCGAGACATAATGAGTTTCTTGCCAATATCGGCTTCGCCGTTGGATTGTCGCAAGGGCGGGAAGGGAGCAAGCTGACGCTCGGCTTTGCTTATTTGGGAGGGAAATGATGAAAGGCTACGTTGTAATGCTGGCTGCCGCGATCGTCGCAGTTGGCGCCGGCGCGGCCGATGCCGCGAACAAGACGGTCACCATGACCGCAATTGATGCCAACGGCGGCGTCAAAAAGATTGGCACGATCCATTTGTCCGACACCAAAGCCGGAATGCAGATCACGCCGCGACTCGTCGGCCTACCGGCGGGCGACCACGGCTTCCATGTCCACGTCAATCCGAACTGCGGCCCCGGAAACGGCCCGAACGGCCAGCCAGCGGCTGGTATGGCGGCGGGCGGCCACTACGACCCGGCCAATACCGGCAAGCACCTTGGCCCAATTGGCGAAGGCCACAAAGGCGATTTGCCGGCGCTGACCGTCGATGCAAACGGCAAGGCGACCAAAACCCTCGTCGCGCCGCACCTCACGGTAGCCGACGTGAAAGGTCGCTCAATTATGATTCACGCCGGTGCCGATAATTATTCGGACCAGCCGGCACCCCTCGGTGGCGGCGGCGCTCGCATCGCCTGCGGCGTGCCGAAGTAACCGCAGAGCCAACCTTCGCAAAACCAACCCCAGAACGACTGGCGGCTCTAGCTCGTGCTTCGCGGCGGGCTCCAAAAAATCGATACAATTTGAATTAAGCTTTTAATCAAGGTGAAGGAGCTACTCGCCTATCAGTTGAGTAGCTATGATTACCTACATTCGTAACATCGTTGTGGTGATTGCCGCTGCCGCGGTCTTTGGCCTTGTCGCGGCGAAACCTTTTATGCCGCCCGGGTGGCTGCCGTGGGAAGAAGCTTTGGCCTTGCTGTTTGTCGGTGCGACATGGCTGCTCATTATGATCGTCAATAAATTTTTTTGCGGCGCCTATTTGCCCGGCCCCGGCACAACGCCGCCGCAGCGCTATGCATTTCACAAGGCCGTCCGAAAAGGTCAGCCATTAGCGTTTCTATCGGTGCTGTGTTTTGCAAGCGCTGGCGTGCTCATGGTCTTTCTGAAGAAGGAACTTGGCTGGAGCATAAATTCGGCGTTGGCGGCCGGCCTGATCGTGTCAGTCATTCTTGTTCCGGTATTCAATAGATTCCGAGCTCTGCGCCACTAGAGCGGCCATGACCAAACATCAAAAAGACGCTTCGTGGATTTCCGCCGCGGCTCCAATTTCGGAGGCGTCCAAGACATTCCTGGCCGACCTGAAACGGTGGCTGAAGATCAACAAACGAAGAGACCTGGAAATTTCCTTCGAGCCGCCACTAGGTCCCCAGGATGACGGCGGCGAAATCGCGGTCTCGCTGAAGAGTTACAAGAGACCGGGCTACCTGACGATTGGACGATACAGAGATGCCTATGACACCAATCGACTTTATTTACGTGACGCAAGCATCAATCAAAGCCTGCGCCTGACCGCGCCCGGAGGCGCCTTTGAAGACACAGTTGTTGCCAGCCTTGAGGGAAAAAGAACAACTGACAAAATGCTGTTCGCGTTCTTGGATTTTGCATGCTCATCTCATATTCTTCTCGATCACATTTTTGTCCTGCAATATGGAATTGCTGTTCAGTATCGCTGCGAGATCGATGCAGATTCGGAAATTCGATTTGCACGGCGCTCATTCATTCCTGATCTTATTTTGAGGCCGCCCATATTCAGAATTGAACAGGTACCCTTTATTATTTGAGGCGAAAAAAATTCGCGCCGGTTCGCGGCTTTAATGAGCTTCGGCCGCCGCTCCATCTGCCTGCGGACGCCGCATGATGGCGCCGAGCACGGCCAATCCGACGAACAGTACGGTCAAGATCATGAAAACATCGGCGAAGCTCATCACCGTTGCCTGCTGACGCACGATGCCCATCATCTGCTTGAGCGCCATTGACTGCGCATCGGAGCCCTGGAAGTTGGACGACAGCCGAGAGAGCGTCTCGGTCGCCGGCACTTGCGACCAGTTCACCGCCTCGTGGAGCCGCGTCAGATGCAGGTCCATGCGGTCGTTGAGCAGGGTGTTGATCGCGGCGAGGCCGATGGCGCCGCCAAGATTGCGCATGAGATTGAACAGGCCGGAGGCGTTTTTCATGAGCTCCGGCGCGAGCGTGCCGAGCGCGGTGTTGGTCACGGGCACGATGGAAAACATCAGGCCAACGCCGCGGAAAATCTGCGGCCACAGCATTTCCCAGAAATCCCAATCCTGCGTCAGCGAAGTCATCTGCCATGTGCCGACTGCAAACAGCACAAAGCCCGCCATCAGCACCAGGCGCGGATCCAGCTTCTGGCTGAGTTGGCCGGCAATGGGCGCGGTCAGAAACATCGCTAGACCCGACACGAACATGGTGTTGCCGATCATCAAAGCGTCGTAGCCGCGGATCTGCGCGAGATAGACCGGATAGAGATAGGTCAGCCCGTAAAGGCCAATTCCAAGCACGAAGGAGAACAAGCTTCCGACCGCGAAATTACGGTTGCCGAAGGCGCGCAGATCGACGATCGGCACGCGCGCGGTCAGGACCCGGGCGAAGAAAGCGATGGCCGACAGCACCGAGACGATGGCAAGCACTGCAATGGCGCCATCATCGAACCAATCCTTGCGCGGGCCCTCCTCCAGGACGTATTCCAGCGCGCCGAGAAAGCCCGCCATGCTGATGAGACCCCACCAGTCGAAATTCTCCAGCAACGAGAGGTCCGGCCGGTCAAAATCGACCAATACATAAGTCATCAGCGTCACAACGATGCCGGGCACGATATTGATGAAAAACAGCCAGTGCCACGACAAGGCTTCGGTGACGTAGCCGCCGACAGTCGGTCCGATCGTCGGCGCCAGGGTCGCGATGAGACCGACGACGGGCGCAACGTATTTTTGCCGCGGACCGGGAAAGATCAGATAGGCCGAGGCGAATACGGTTGGCACCATGCCGCCTCCGATAAAGCCTTGCACCGCCCGCCAAATGATCATGCTGTCGATCGACGAGCTCAGGCCGCACATGACGCTGGCCAGCGTAAAGCCAGCCGCCGATGCGGTGAACAATATGCGTGTGCCGAGCGCGCGTGACAGGAAACCGGAGAGCGGGATGGCGACCACTTCGGCGATCAAATAGGAGGTCTGCACCCACGGGATTTCGTCGCCGGAAGCCGACAGACCGGCCTGAATTTCAGCCAGCGAGGCGGAGACGACCTGGATGTCGAGGAACGCCATGAACATGCCGAAGCACATCGCGATGAAGGCGAAGAGCCGGCGCGGCGACAATTCGTCCGCGCTTCCGGCGCCGCCCAACGGGGACTGAGCGGAAACCGGAAGCGCGTTCGAGGTGGCGGGCGAACTCATGACACTCGCCTCACCACCGGGCAGCTTGCCAATGTGGAGTCTCGGCGGCCGGCCACCGACCGTTGGCGGCGACCGCGGCTTGCGGCTTGGTGTTCACGTCCACCACGACCGACATGCCAGGCCGCAACAGGCGCTGATCAGTCACGTCGGCGGGAAGGCTGATGCGCACGGCAAGCCGCTGCACGATCTTGGTGAAATTGCCGGTCGCATTGTCCGGCGGCAGCAGCGAGAATACCGAACCGGAGGCCGGCGACACGCTCGCCACGGTGCCTGTGATCTCGTGGTCCGGCAGCGCGTCGACACTCACCGAGACGGGCTGACCGGGCTTGAGGCGTGCGAGCTGCGTCTCCTTGAAATTGGCATCGATGTAGACGTCCGCGAGCGGCACAAGGCTCGCGAGCCGCTGGCCGGTCTGCACGAAATCTCCGACGCGCATTGCGCGGTTGCCGATCACGCCGTCGATTGGCGCGCGGATGACGGTAAATGACAAATCGCGTTCTGCCCTGGCCAGCGCCGTCTTGAGCTCCTGCTGCTGGCGAGTAGCTTCCTGCTGTTGGGCTGCGAGCACATCAACATTCGCAATGGCGGAATCGAGCGCGGCCTGCGCGCTTTGGACGGAGGCAACCGCCTGGTCGCGGTTTGACAGCGCCTGTTCAAGCGTTTGCTTGCTCGCGAATTCCCTGGCGGCCAATTCCTGCTGCCGCTGCAATTCGGATTGGGTCCGTGTCTGGACGGCCTGTGCCGAGACAAGCTGCGCCCTCGCCTGCTCGACCGAAGCCTGTTGAGCCTGAATTTGCTTACCGATGCGCGCGACGGTCGACTGCTGGGTGGCAAGCTTGTCGTGGGCCGTATCGACCGCGAGGCGATAGTCGCCATCGTCGATACGGGCGATCACATCGCCGGTGTGGACATAGGCGTTGTCGGTCACGCCGATCTCGGAGACGTAGCCGGAAACCTTGGCAGCCAGCGTGGTCGCGTCGGCATGGACGTACGCATCGTCCGTGGAGACGATGAAGCGTCCGGCCATGAGCCAGTGGTAGCCGTACCAACCGCCGGCAGCGAGCACGACCGCCGCCGCGAATACGATCAACGCGAGCTTACGGTGCGCACCCTGGCGTGCGGGCTTTGCGGCGGTTGAACCCTCCTTGGCGGGGGCTTCGGGGCCGCGGGCAGCCGGCATTTTAGTGATCGGCTGCCCCACGCCGCTACCGTCGTTGCTGGCTTTCGCGACCGCTGCAAATTCGAAGGCCTGGGCAGCCCTCCGCGCGGCATTCGCACCGCGGGCGCCTACCAACCGACCCGAGAGGGGGGAAACTTCGTCTTCTGTGACGCGTTGCGGCTGCATGATCCGCTCCATAACAAGTAGGAACTAGGGGTTGACTGAACGGTTCGGTCAACCTATGTTTGCCTTTATCGGCTGTCAACGCTTTTTTGACCGAACGGTTCGGTCATTAGCCGAAAGTCTGATAGGAACCGTCACCGACGGAGCCGACTCGGCTTTAGGATCGGCATTCGAGGGGAGTGCCTGGCATGTCTGAAATTGCAGAAATAACCCAGACCCGGCCGGTCGAGGGTGAGGAAGAGAATGCGAAGCGGCGTCAAATCGTGGATGGCGCCCGCTCAGTGTTCCTTGCACGGGGCTTCGATGCCGCCAGCATGGGTGACATCGCCAAGGCGGCCGGCGTCTCCAAGGGCACCCTCTACGTCTATTTTACGAACAAGGAAGAGCTGTTCGCGGCGATCGTGCAGCAGGAATGCGGTCATCACGCCGAAGGGGCATTTCCGTACGACAACAATGAAACCGATGTCGAAGGTGTCCTCACCCGGCTCGGTACCCAAATGATCAGCTTTATGTGCCGGCCCGAGAAAGCGTCGTCCCTTCGCATTGTGATCGCCATTGCCGATCGCATGCCGGAAATCGGCAAGACCTTCTACGAGACTGGCCCTGCCTACGGAATCAAACGGCTTGCCGAGTATCTAGATGTGCAGGTTCGCGCAGGAACACTGGCGATCGACGATTGCGAAGTCGCTGCGGCGCAATTCATCGACGCGTGCCAATCCACGTTATTCAAGCCGGTGCTTTTCAATTTTGCGCCGCCGCCGTCACCCGAGCGTGTCCGCCATGTCGTCGACATCGCGGTGCGCGGATTCATGGCCGCTTATCAAAAAAAGCGCTGAGGCGATCGTGCAAGATTATGCGCCGGAGCAACCGAATTGGGGTCTTGCCTGACTGATGCGACCCCGGGGATCGCTCCGGCGAAACGTCCGCGTAGGTGCCGCTATGTTGCGAGCCGAGCGAGTTCCGCAACAATCATGGCGGCCATCTGATCCGGTGGAACCATTGAGACCTCCGCGCCAGAAGGGTTGCGACGAAATTCTGGACCACGTAGCTGAGTTGTCAAGCAGACTATAGGCGAAGTTCTTCACCCGCTCGTACGCGCCATTCCCAAATCGAAATTGGCCGCCGCTGCCATTCGATCCCCGCGCGCTCGGTATTCCATTTCGTGCTGCACTCGATAGTGCGCATCTGCAAGGTCATGCAGGACAAACGTCGATTGCCGCAATTAACAGGAGAACCCGGCGGAGAGAGTCACTGCCGCCGATGTGCCCGGCCGGCAATCGAGAAAATCGATGAGGCGCTCTGGGCTACGCCGCGCATTCACATCCAAAATGTCACCTCAGCGCGACAAGAGCACCACAACCTTGGTGCCGACTGACGCGCGCTCGTAAAGGTCAATAACGTCCTGGTTGATCATGCGAATGCACCCGGACGAAACGCTTTTTCCAATCGTCCACGGCTCGATTGTTCCGTGAATGCGGAAAAGTGTGTCCTTGTTGCCCTGCCAGAGATACATGGCACGGGCACCCAAGGGATTGCGCGGTCCGCCAGGCATGCCCAACCCGCCTCGCAATTCACCCAGTTGTCGCCTGAGCTCGGGCTGGCGCTGAACCATTTCTTTGGGCGGATACCAGTCTGGCCACCCCTGCTTGTCGTGGACTGTCGCCACCCCCGACCAGCCGAAGCCATCACGGCCTACCCCGACTCCATAGCGTAGTGCGCGCCCGCTTTCCTGAATCAAATAAAGAAAATGATTTTGCGGATCGATGATGATCGTGCCGGCTGGTTCGCTCGTAGGATAATAGACAGATTTTCGCAGATAGGCCGGATCAATTTCGGACAAGCGCACCGCTGGAATGGCAAAGGGCTCGCCGTTCACTGGCGCGTAGAGGCTCGCGTATCGCCCGTCAAATCCCGCATCGAGGGTCGCCGCCTGAGCCGGTGCGCTTCGCAAATCTGATTGAGGGCCTGGTGTGATCTGGAGTGGCGCGCCTGGAAGGTTTGATGGCGAACGCGGTCCGCTCCATCCTTCGCATGCCCATTGGTAACGATCGCAGTCCTGGGCGGATGCGTCGGCGCCGATCGATACGACGGCAATACAAACGGCCAACATGCGATGGTGCAACATGGCGCGGCTCGGGCCGGTGTCTAAACAATTCCACCACTCACTGGCGCCGGGAGTGCTTCCCCGGCGCCAGTAACTCGCCGGTCGGCGCCATAACACGCGCGACGACCGGTGGCTTTTATGCCGCCTTGAGTTCGGGCGGCACCTTGCCGCCGTTCTCGGCGAGTTTTTGCATGACCTGCTTATGAAGCCAGACGTTCATCGACGCGGAATCGTTAGGGTCGCCAGTGTAGTGCAGCTCTTGTGCGAGCTGCTTGCGCGCCGCGAGGCTGCTGTCCAGGTTCAGGAGTTTCATCAGGTCCACGATCGATTTTCGCCAATCCAGCTTTTCCTTGTTCTGTTCGGCGAGTTTCGTCAGGGTAGCTGCCACGTCCACCTGCGCCATTGATACGGGGGCCGTGGTCGGCGCGGCCGAAGGGGGCGCGGCGGATGGCGTCGCACTCACGGGGGTCGCGGATTTAAAAATTGCGGACATGATGTTACCGAAGATGCTCATGGTCTTGCCTCCTCTGTGAATTATTTTTGAGTCATCGGCATTAGTCTGCCGCAGACGCAGCGGCCAAAAAATCGCCGACCATGCCGACGCGCGCAGACCCCACTTTTGATTCAAACCAGGATCCCGGCTGATCGCTATCGCCAGCCCGTGTTTAGCAGCCTAAAACACGCGGTGCCTCAATGCGTGACAGGGTGCGAGCCCATCTTGTTCACGATGAACCCAACCACGGCTGTAAGGATCGCGCCGGCCACTCCGCCGCCGGCCGCCTGGCCAATCAGTGTGCCGACGTCAAGATTCGTTCCGGCATCGGAGAGCATCGGAAGCAGCGCGGTCAGGATTTGCCCGCCAACACCTCCGCCGATCGCCCCGGCGATCGTGTTTCCGAGCATTCCGAGATTGATGTCCTTCGCCGCTCCTGCAACATTACCGCCAACCGCGCCCGCGACAACTTGAACGAGCAGATTGACCAACAATTCTGACATTTGAGCCTCCTGTTACTTGCCTGGGGTGAACCGCGGCCACAGGAATTCGCAAATTTTCGATAATTATTGATATGAATAACTCCGGAATCAATTTCATCATTGAGGTAGATCAAATTGCGTTGCGGCAAACTCTTTTGATTTTTGCAAAAGACGTTTCAAAGTCACGAAACGTCGACGGTTTGATTCCTTTCCAGATTAGAGGTGATGCCATGTACAAAACGCTGACCGCAATTGCGGTCGCTGCGATAGTCACTGTCGCAACCGTAGCCGCGCCGCACCAGGCTAAAGCGGATGACAGACGCGTCGCCGCCGGTATCATAGGGGGGCTTGCCGCCGGTGCCATCATCGGTTCGATCGCCGCCAGTAACCGCTACTACTACCGGCTTGGCTACTACGGGGGCCTTATGCCTATGAGCCGGGACCGGTCTATGTGCGGCCACTGCCTCGCGGCTACTATCCTGGCTACACCTACGACGGCAGCCGCTATGGCGAATGTTGGCCGTCCCGATCGTGTCCGCTGCATCCTTGGGCTTTCTTGCCCTTCTAGGCGCGATCGGGGCAAAAAGCAGGCGGCGCAAACGTTCTGCGCGCCACGGCCCGCGTGACATTCTGGGGCGCGCTGGCGATGGTTCTCACCGCCGGTATCGGGAGGGTTTTCGGAACGGTTGTCTGACGATTGGGCCGGTGGTCCTCTTCATGGGCGGCCACGAGCCTCAGCCACTAGCCCGTGCCCTCGCCGCATTTTCGATCAAAGTCTTTCCAAGCGACCAGATCGCGCCGGGAACGCGATGTGCATCCGCGATGACGGCTTCGAAGGATTTCTCGATCCAGTCGCAGTCTGCATCGGTAATGACGAATGGCGGCAGCAGCTTGATCGTATGATTGCCGTGGCCCGCGACCTGCGTGAGAATCCTGTGGTCCTTCAGCAGCGGAATGACGATCAACTGGCAAAATAATCCGCTGTTCGCCGTCTCGAGCAGATTCCAGGATGCCTTGAGCGTCAGCGAACGCGGCGAACCAAACTCGATGCCGATCATCAGGCCCTTGCCACGCACCGCCTTGACCAGTTCGTGACGCTCGATCATGCCCTCGAAGGTCGCGAGCAAACGTGCGCCGATCCGTTCCGCGTTCTGCATCAGCTTTTCGGATTCGAGCACCTCGAGCGTGGCGAGGCCGGCCGCCATGGCCATGTCGTTTTTTGCGAATGTCGAGCCGTGCACGACGGCGCGGTCCATCCGGTCGAACACCTTGTCGAAGATCCACTTGCGCGTCAGCACCGCGCCGACCGGCACGTGGCCGCCGGACAGCGACTTCGACAACAGCACGATGTCGGGCTCGATGCCCCAGTGCTCGCAGGCGAGAAAGCGCCCGGTCCGCCCAAGCCCGGTCTGGATTTCATCGGCGATGAACAAGGTGCCGTGCTTGCGGCACAGCTCGAGCGCGGAACGCAGGTAGTCGTCCGCCGGCATCGTGACACCCTTGCCCTGGATCGGCTCGACGATGAACGCCGCGATCGTTTTCGAGGCGAGCGCCCGCTCCAGCGCGGCGAGATCGTTGAACGGCACTTCGACGCAGCCGGGCAACAGCGAGCCAAAGCCTTTGCGGAAAATCTCATCGCCGTTCAGCGACAGCGAGCCGTACGTCAGCCCGTGATAGGCATGACCGCAGTAGACGATTCCGTCGCGGCCCGTCGCCGCGCGGGCAAATTTCAGGGATGCCTCGACGGATTCGGTTCCCGAATTGGCGAAAAACACCTTTTCGAGGTGCGGCACGTAGCGCAGCAGGCGTTCGGCCAGAACTCCGGCCAGCGCCGACACATCCATCTGGACGAGGTTCGGGAAGTCGCTGTCGAGAACCTTCTTCAGGGTGTCGCGGATGACCGGATGGTTGCGGCCGAGCGCAAACACCCCCCACCCGCTCAGCAGATCAAGATATTGCTGGCCGTTGCGGTCATAAAGGTATTGGCCTTGCCCGCGCCGATACGCCTGGTCGAACCCGATCGTCTTGAGCACGCGGACCATCTGCTCGTTCAGATAGCGCGCGTGCAGCGCGTAGCGTTCCGCCTCACGCTCGGCAAAGAGGCGTTCGATATCAAGGCTCATTCCAGTCTCCAAATACCGCCCCGCGACAGCGATCCCCGTAGCGATGGGCAATGGTAGCCCCGCCGGGCGGGCATGTCATGCCGGACACAACACGCGGTTCCTTATACGGATTCTGTGCAGTCCGGCATCCGATAACAGAGCGATGGCATTGACCCTCGCGGCGCTGTGAGGAAGATTGGCACCCTGGAAACGGGGGTACGGATGCCGAGGCACGCTGGGGTCGTTGCCGTTACCTGTCTTGCGCTTGAGGCCCGTATTGCACGCGGCCCGGGCGTATCCGTGCTCTGCAATCACAGTCTGGAGCTTGCCACGGGCCTGAGCGCGGCGATCGCGCGGGGCGTTTCGGGCATCATCAGCTTCGGAATTGCCGGCGGACTGGCGCCCCACCTCGTGCCGGGCGACTGGGTCGTCGCGTCCGGCGTCCGGAACGGCAATGACGTGATCGCGACCGATCGCCCCTGGACGCAGCGGCTGCTCAAGATGCTTCCGGGCGCCGTTCACGCCGAGGTCGCCGGTGCCGACGCCGTAGTGGCGAGCGCGGTGGAAAAGCGCGGCCTTCATCAAGAGACGGGCGCAGCCGCCGTCGACATGGAATCGCACATTGCGGCGAAGATCGCAGCCGAACATCGCATTCCGTTCGTTGCCTGCCGTGTCATCATCGATCCAGCCCACAGGACACTTCCACCCGCTGCCACGCTGGGCTTGCGTCTCGACGGGACGCCGGATGTTCCCGCGGTATTCCGCTCACTCCGGCAAAAGCCGAGCCAGCTTCCCGATCTCATCCGCGTCGCCAGCGACGCCTATATCGCACGGCGAGCCTTGCGCTCAGGGCGCAGGCAACTCGGCGTCGGATTAGGCTTTCCCTACTACAACGATTTTGCGTCCGACCGCGCCGTCGCGTGACAGAGGGCGCCCCTGCCCCGTCGAGGTGCATCGATGGACCAGCGGACTGACAGCGCCGGCCCGGCATCGCGCCCGCTCTTGCACGCGACAATCCGGATCGCTTCCCGAAACGAGATTGCCGGCTCGTCATACTGGCAGACGGCATTCGCCGACGAGCGCAAGGATCATCGTTACTACGAACTTGTCGAAGACACGCTGAAGAACGGGTTCGACTACGGCTACTTCGTCTTCGAGAGCGATGGCGCCGTCTCGGCGATCCAGCCCTATTTTCTGGTCGACCAGGATCTCCTCGCCGGCATGACCGGATTCACGAGGAGGCTCATCGCGGGCATCCGGCATTTTTGGCCTCGCTTCATGCACGCACGCACGCTGATGATGGGATGCGCCGCCGGCGAAGGCCACCTTGATGGCGATGAACCGTCTCAATTTACAAATGCCGCGTCGCTGGCACGGTCGCTGGTGAAATGTGCGCGCCAATTGAATTGCGCGCTGGTCGTCCTCAAGGAATTCCCTGCCAGGTACCGCGCGCCACTGGAATGCCTGCGCAGTGTCGGCTTCACCCGCGTGCCCAGCATGCCGATGACCACGCTCGCCATCGACTTCAAGGATTTCGAAGACTATCTATCCAGCACTCTCAGCCCCGGAACGCGCGCAACATTGCGGCGAAAGCTGCGCGCGGCCGCGCGCGCGCAGCCGGCGATCGCCATCAGTGTCGTTGCCGACGTGACCGCGATCATCGACGACATCTATCCATTGTACGAAAAGGTCTTTGAACGCTCGCCGCTGCAATTCGAAAAGCTTACCAGGGAATTCCTGTGTGAAATCGGACTCCGCATGCCCGACAAGGTCCGGTTTTTCATTTGGCGCCAGGATAACCGTATCATCGCATTCGCCTTATGCATGGTGCAGGGCGACGGCATCTGGCACGAATACGTGGGCTTCGATTATTCCGTCGCGTTCAAGTTGCACCTGTATTACCGGGTGTTTCACGACATCGTCGAATGGGCCATGTCGAATGGCTACAAACGTTTCTACAGTGGCAGCCTCAACTACGATCCGAAATGGCATTTGCGCCAGTCGCTTTATCCCGTCGACCTCTATGCGCGGCACACATCCGATCCTATCAACGCTGTCTTGAGGCGGCTGCTACCGCTGATGGAGCCGACGCGCTCCGACCCCATCCTTCCGAAGTTCCACAATTTTGGGGACCTTTGGGGATGACGGGATTCGGCATCGAGCACAGGCCTGTTCGATGCTGGCGCGCCGGATTTCAAATCAGTCTGTCAGATTTGCTCACTTTGCTTTAACCGTACCGGAATCGACTCGTAATGAATGCTTAACTGCGTTTTCTGACACCACGTCATAGCCAGTAATACACACAAGCAACGCCCGGCTCGACGCTCGGCCGATACACAAATATTCACGATTGCCCGTGTATAGCCTGTACATCGCATCCTGCGCGCCGGCCTGCGAATGCAATTGCAATCCGCAACCAAAAAATTGTCGCCGGGCCGCTTTCGCGGCCTGGTCGTCGGCACAGCGCTGACCGTTGCCGCCATTGTCGGTGTCAACGCAGTCTTACTGACGCAATTGCATCAGGACGTTCTGGAAGATGTGCAGGGCGACGTCTTGCGGCAAAGCCTGACTTTGTCGGAACTGGCGGAGCGCACGATCCAATCCGTTGACCTGGTGCTCGCCAGCGTCGCCGACAAGATTCGCAGCGAGGCGTCGACGGATCGCGACCTGAAGAAGCTCACGGACAAGGCGTTTTATCTTTTCCTCAACGAGAAGATGTCCGGCCTGCCGCAAATTGATACGCTCGGGGTCCTCGACGCGAACGGAATCAGGCTGAACCATTCGCGCGGCTGGCCCAGTGAAAATCTCGACCTCTCGTATCGGGAATATTTCAAGGCCGTCAAAGACAATCCGCGAGTAACGTCTTTTGTCAGCGAGCCGGTAAAAGGCACCTCCAGCGGAACGTGGACGATCGTTCTCGCCCGCCCTGTATTGACGCCGGCAGGTAAATTCCTGGGTGTCGTATTTGGCTCGACACGCCTGAACTACTTCGCGGAGCTCTTCCACAAGACGTCACTCGGCGACGGCTACGCGGCAACATTGATGCGGACCGACGGCACACTTCTCGCCCGATACCCGACCGCAGGAACGATCGGAGCGGTGCATCCGGTTGCAAGCCTCAAGATGCTCGAGACAGCAAAATCCGCACTCTCGCGCTCTGTAAGCCCGGTCGATCATCTGGCTCGCATTGCCGCGGCCTACAAGCTTTCTGATTTTCCGCTCGTCGTTATCGTGACGCAAAGCGAAGATGCCGCATTTGCAAGCTGGCGCGCGACAACATTCAAGATGAGCGCAATCACGGCGGCGATGATTCTCCTCATCATTGCTGCCGCGCATCTGATCGCGCGTTCAAGGAAACAGCAGGACAGGCTCAATGCGGCGCGCGCCCAGATCATTCAATCAGGCAAGAACCGCGCTCTCGCCGAAGCGGAATTGAAACGGCAACAGGACCTGGCATCGCAAAATGTTCGATTCAATGCCGCCGTCGAAAACATGTCGCAGGGCCTGTCGATGTATGACGCGGCACAGCGGCTGATCGTCTGCAACAAGCAATATGCCGAGATTTATCGGCTGACCGAGGAGCAGATAAAACCCGGCACGACCCTCCGCGAAATTCTGGAATATCGGACCGCGCAGGGGACCGGGCGGGAGGATTTCACCAAAAGCGTCGATGACTGGATCACTGAAATTGTCGCAAACAAGCGCTATCAGGGGATCAGCAAGCTCGCTGACGGTCGCTTCGTTTCGGTCGTCCATCGGCCGATGGAGGGCGGCGGCTGGCTCTCGACGCACGAAGACATCACCGAGCAGCGCCGTGCCGAACAGGAACTGAACGAGACCAAGAGCTTTCTCAATTCGATCATCGAGAACATTCCGGTTGCGGTCGTCGTTAAAGACGCAAAGACACGCAAATTCGTTCTTGTGAACCGGCAATTCGAGGCAATGCTGGGTATGCCGCAATCGGCACTTCTGGGCCGGCATGCGTTCGATATTTACAACGCTGCATGACGCGGAGCTTTTTGACCAGGCCGACCGCCAGGCAGTTGCGTTGAATTCCGGCGTGACCTCAGCCGAATACGAAGTGGAAATGCCGAAACGCGGCATGCGTGTTTTGGCGACCAGCCGGATCGTCATCCGCGATGCGCGAGGAGAGCCAAGTTACCTCGCACTCGTCATCGACGACATCACCGAACGCAAGCGATCCGAGCAGCGCATTGCATTTATGGCGCACCACGACGCCCTCACGGGCCTCGCCAATCGCGCCGCGGCCGTCGAAAAAATCGAGGACGCCGGTGCGCGCCAACGCCGGTGGGGCGAACAATTCACGGTATTTTTGCTCGACCTCGATCGATTCAAGAACGTCAACGACACGCTTGGTCATCCCGCCGGTGACGCCCTGCTCCGCGAAGCAGCCGCGCGCCTCAAAGGCGCGCTGCGAGAGACGGACGTTCTGGCGCGGCTTGGTGGCGACGAATTCGCCATCATACAAATCGGCGAAGGCAACCAGCGCGAAGCCGCAACGCTGCTCGCAAATCGCGTCATCGAGCTGATCTCGCAGCCGTTCAACATTGAAGGCAATGAAGTCAATATCGCGACGAGTATCGGCATCGCTTTGGCGCCGGAACATGCGGCCAAGCCCGATAGCCTCTTGAAGATGGCTGACATGGCGCTCTATCGCGCCAAGTCAGCGGGCCGAAACGGTTTTTGCTTCTTCGATCCGGAAATGAGCACCGCCGCGAGCAGGCGCCACGAGCTCGAGACGGAATTGCGCCGCGCCATTCAGCAGGATCAGTTCGAGCTGCATTATCAGCCGATCGTCGACTCCAAGACGCGGAAAATTACCAGCGCCGAAGCGCTGGTGCGCTGGCGCAACCCGACCAAGGGCATGATCTCTCCCGATCAATTCATCCCCCTTGCCGAAGAATCCGGATTGATTACCCAGATCGGCGAATGGGTCCTGCAAACGGCCTGCGCTGAAGCCGTTAAATGGCCGTCCAATGTCCGTGTTGCGGTCAATCTGTCGCCGGTGCAATTGCGCAAGCGCGACCTCGTCGACGTCGTCATATGTGCGCTGGCCCAGTCCGGGCTGCCGCCCGAGCGCCTGGAGCTCGAGATCACGGAAACGGCCCTCATTGAATCCGCGACGGACTGTCTGACCGTATTGCGCCAGCTCAAGAATCTTGGGGTGTCGATCGCCCTCGATGATTTCGGGACCGGCTATTCCTCGCTCAGCCACCTGACGATGTTCCCCTTCGACAAGATCAAGATCGATAAATCATTTACCCGCAATCTGACGAAGCGCGCCGATTGCGCGATTATCATCTCAGCCACGCTGACGCTTGCGCGCGGACTCGATATCGTCACGACGGCAGAAGGTGTCGAGACCGCCGAACAATTCCGGATCCTGCGGCTGGCGGGCGTCACATCCGTGCAAGGGTTTTTGTTCTACCGGCCGACCGCCGCCTCGGAAATCGATTTCAGCGGCGTTTGTGGCGACCCCGAGATCCATAACGCGGCGTAATATCGCTCGCGGATTTGCGGCCCCGCCACTCCAGCTAGAAGCAGAGGTTGGTGACGAACTTCCCGTTCTTGTCCTTGATCACGTAGGGGCATTCCGCGCGCTTGAGCGCAGCCTTCGCATCCTCATTTCCGAGCGCCGCGGCCTTTTCGTAATAGGATTTCGCCGCGCTTGAATCCTGCGGGCCCCCTCGTCCGCTTTTCGCAAATTCGCCCATTCGTTCCATCGCCGCGGGATGCCCCTGTGCGGCCGCCTTTTCAAACAACGCCCGCGCCGCGACATCGTCCTTGGGGCCGCCGATGCCATCCGCAACCATCAAACCGAGCTGATACTGCGCCTCCGCGGAATTCGTCTCCGCCGCTTTCGTCAGCAAGGCGCGCGCCCTCACGGGATCGGACGCCGCACCGCCGCCGAGCGCTGCGAGGTTCGTAACGCCGCGCGGATTGCCGGCTTCCGCCGCGCGCTCGAACAGCTTGCGCGCCTGCGCTTCATCCTTGGCAACGCCCGCCCCGGTTCCCAGCAGCACGCCCAGCTCGACCATTGCCGACGTGCTGCCTTTGTCCGCGGCCTTGCGATACGTCGCCAGCGCTTCCGGCATTTGCCGATTGGCGGCGTAGGCACGGCCGAGCTCGTAAAGCGCCCGGCGCGATGACGCAGACGCGATTTTGCAGAACTTGATCGCGGTCGCGATATCGGATTGCGCGATTGCAGGCGTGCCTTTGATGTCGGCCGGTTTGTCCGGATCGGCCGGATCAGCGGCAATCCGGTCGCAGAGAACCAGATCGGCTGATTGCGCGCGGGCTGTGGAAGTGAAAGCGGCGGCGGTCAGCGCCAGCAAGCCGACGCAAACGACCGAAACCGCGCCAGGTCGTTTCGACACCATCACGCGATGAACACTCTTGCACAATGTCTTACCGGCACGACAACCTTAAAGCTGCGAACGGGGCCCAGCAAGAGTACGCGATCACGGCCGGACGGCCGTGATCACAAGAGCGCGAATGCGGCCGTCGACGGCCCCGGTTCCATATCGCCGCGCGATCGCTTCGGCGGCCAAGTTCGTCGCTTCTTCGAGGCGCGATGCGTCGCGTGCCTCGATCTCGTTCCTTAGCGGAGTTCCCTGGCAATAGGCAATGGCGGGATCGCGCGCCGACGGAGCCTTGCTTCTGGCGTCCATGGCATCGATCGATATTGTGGTGAACCCCGCATCGCTCAGCTGTTCGCGGATTTGATTGCCGTCATGATAGCCATGCGGCGTGCGGGCCAGAAAACGAGGCGGATCATTCGGAAACATCTTTGCCAGCGCTTCCGTAACGACATCGGCGAAGTCGTTGTCTGAAATCTTGTCCCACACATTGAACAGCAACCGGCCGCCCGGTTTGAGCACGCGGCGCGCTTCCCTGTAACCCTGCACCTTGTCCGGGAAAAACATCGCGCCGAACTGGCACGCCACGGCATCGAAGCTTCGATCGTCAAACGGCAGCGCCAGCGCATCGGCCTGTTTCCACGTCACCCGTCCATCGTCAGGCTGCCGCGCCATTGCATGGTTGAGCATCGGCTGATTGAGGTCGGTCGCTGTGATGCGGGCGTCTGCCGGAAGCCGGGATGCCAGCGCACGCGTCAGGGCCCCCGTTCCCGCCGCCGTCTCCAGCACATCCCGCGGCCCCGTTTCGGCGATGCGCCTGGCAAGGTCCGCCGCGTAAGGCTCAAAGATCAGCGGAACCATCAACCGGTCGTACATCTCAGGGACCGAACCTGCGAACACCTTGTCCGTCGCAACCATCGCGCTACTCCGCCTGACGCTGAACCACCAGCAATTAGTACATTTACTTTGATGCCGCTCCAATGGCTCGGGTGGGCAAATTGCGGTCGCGGTGCGCCCGAAAAGTGCTAGGATTTGGCTGCTGAGGGTGGTTTTTTTGGGGTTGTTGGGGGTCTGACATGCAGCGGGGCTATTCCGTCACAATCGGGGCTGCGGCCGTGCGGCCGATGAGCCGGACGGCGCAAAGCATCTGGGGCGGGTTCATCATTCCGCTGCTCGTCGCCGCGCCTTTGGGCGTTACGGCCATGTCCTCGACATCGGCCGCGCTCGAAATGCCGAAGCCCGAACCCGTCGAGAAATTTCTCGGCGCCGCCGCCACCGGCGAAAACTACAAGGTCAAGCCGATGGTGCGCAGCGACGGCGTGATGCGCGTCTTCGACGTCAACACATCGTATGGCGAATTTGCCTTCGATGGCGTCGAGTTCACAAAGCTTCGCCTGCACGAGCTCAACGCCGTCGCCGCTATCGAGAAAATGTCGCAGTCCGAAGCCTTCGGCCAGGCGTTCGGGAAGGCTGCGCTGGGCCCGATCAAGTTCGGCGCCGATCTCATCACCAATCCCGCCGACACCGTCGAACGCTCGCTCTCCGGCATCGGCAACATGTTCGACCGCGTCGGCGCGGGGCTTTCAAACAGCCGTGCCGACCGCGACCCGTTGATGGAGAGCTTGCTCGGAATCAGCGACACGCAACGCGAGCTTGCGGTGAGCCTGGACGTCGATCCCTACACCGATTTTCCGCCGCTGGCGCAGCGGCTCAAGCAAATGGCCGGCGCCATGGCGAGCGGCGGCCTCCCGGTCAGAGCCGGCCTGTCGGTTGTCCCCGGCGGAATCGGAATCGCAGTTTCGTCGGTCGCGACCGTGAGCAGCGCGAAGGACACATTGCGCGACAAGACAGCGGCGCAGGTCATCGCCGAGGTGCGCGGCATTCTGTTGGCGCTCGAAATCGACCAGGCGATCGCCGATCGCCTGGTCGAGAACCGGAATTTCACGCCTGCGGACCTGCTCATCATGGCGCGTGCGCTCAAGCAGCTCGGCGCGGAGAACACCACCGTTTTTGTTGAAAAAGCGGCCGGCGTCGGTTCGCGCAACGTCGCCTTCTATTTCCGGCGCCGCGCGCAGACACTGGCGGCGCGCAGCAAGGAGCTGGGCGGCCTGGCGTCCTTCATCATGGTCGCGGGTCAGCCGATCAACGTCGCGCGTAACGGCAACATCGTCGCGGCCTTCACATTCGACGACATCGTCTGGACTGAAGTTCAGTCGCGCACGTTCAAAGCGGCCACCGCCGAAATTCATCGCATAAAGCCAGGCGCGACTCCGGTGCTCGCCTCGAGCGGCGCGGTGAGCCCGATGGCTCAGGCCGAGATCGGCAAGCTCGGCTGGAAAGTCGTACGGCTCAAGCCGCAGGGCTGACGGGCATAGCCGATTACAGCTGTCGCCCGGTGGTGCACGGTAACCTCCCCCGAGGAAGCTCGCACACAGACGGCAGACGGCACTCCGATGTTGATCTAGATCAAGAGCGGTGCCGTTGCGCAAAGACATAAGAGGTTGCACCGGCGCGATGTCCGTTCCGCGACCGCAACCCCTGGGGACATGCACATGTTGAAACGCACGACCATTGCGTCTGGCCTCGCACTTGGCCTTGCACTTGGCCTTGCACTTGGCTTTTCCGCTCTTGTCTTTTCGGCCGTAACGGCGTCTGCCCAGACAATCGGTTATGCCGACGCGCTCAATCAGCTCGCGGTGAGTTGCGGCTCCGATATTGCCAAGTTCTGCAAAAAAGAACCGCTCGGTGGCGGCCGGGTTCGTCAATGTCTCCTGCGAAAACAGGCCAGCATTTCTCCACGCTGCGGCGGATCGATCGCAGCGTTGACCAGCCTGCTTGAAAAGAGGGCAACAGCACGCGCCGCCGTTCCGCGCATTTGCGATGCGGATATCAGGCGAATTTGCGCGGGCATCGAGCCCGGCGACGGAAATCTCATGGAGTGTTTCTACAAGGCGAAGCGAAACATCAGCCCGGCGTGCCAACAGGCCGTTGCCGACGCGGGTTATGAAGTGGCGCTCGGTTCTGCATCGGGGTCCGGCAAAATCAATCTGAACGCCGGCCAGCTCGTCAGCAGTCTGCAAGGCGTGGAATCGGCTGCGACAACCGTCAGCGCCGCGCAACTGCGCCAGCTTGTCAGTCAATCGCTCGCCGATCCAAGCCGCACCAATCGCGTGAATCGCGCACCGCTGTTCGGCCAACTCGATCAGCTTGCCCAATTCACCATCGCGATCCAGTTCGACTACAACTCCGCGAATATCCGCCCGGATTCGTTCAGGGCCGTCGGCCTTATGGCTGACGCCCTGTATCATCCGTATCTGCAAGGGTATCGCTTCCTGATCATCGGACACACGGACGCAAAGGGCAGCCGCGAATACAATCTGAAACTCAGTCAACAGCGCGCCGACGCCATTCGCGCAGCACTGATTGATCCGTTCGGAATTTCATCGGCGCGGATCGAGGCCGTTGGTCTTGGCGAGGAGCAATTGCTCAATCGTGCCAATCCCGAGGCCGCCGAAAATCGCCGCGTCCAGCTGATCAATATCGGGAAATAGGCAGAACCTGCTGTTCAAGCCACACCAATCAGCTGTCATCAAACTGTAATCTTTCCGTCGCTTAGTGCGTCCCGGGGCGAAGTCGCGTTCTATCGCGCGCGTAGGGGATTCCGCACATGTCCGATGATATTGATTTCAGCGTTCTCGTCGGATCGCAGGTGCCGAGCCGATCTTTCAAGGCGGGCGAAACGATCTTCAAGGAAGGCGATGCGGCGAGCGAGCTTTACGTCATAAAAGACGGGCGGGTCGGCATCCAGACCGGCAACCGGCTGCTCGACACCCTCGATACCCACACCATCTTCGGTGAAATGGCGCTGGTGGATAGCGC
Source organism: uncultured Pseudomonadota bacterium (assembly GCA_963762485.1). Taxonomy (GTDB): domain Bacteria; phylum Pseudomonadota; class Alphaproteobacteria; order Rhizobiales; family Xanthobacteraceae; genus Pseudolabrys. Next base: position 37,495 of record CAVXLE010000007.1, read on the forward strand.
GCCGCGCAGCGCCAACGCCATCGCGGTGACCGACGTCACGGTGGTTCCGGTTTCGGAAAAACAATTCCTGTTTCTTGTCAGCCAGACGCCGTTCTTCGCGCTCAACGTGATGCGGGTGCTGGCACGGCGGCTGCGCGCCTCGAACAGAGCGATGTAGTTGCGGTTCCACGGCAAACGGCGGGGTTTGCGCCATTTCCCCGCTCATTCCCGCGTAAGCGGGAATCCAGACTTTCTTGCCAAAGAACTGGGTCCCCGCTTCCGCGGGGACGAGCGGATCGGGGTGGCTACTCCCTCAACCGCTCGCTGAACAGAACTATCGTCTTGCGATAGACCTCGGACCTGTTCCACTCGCGCATCACCTGGAAATTCTCCGTCCCCTCGCCAAAGGGCGCGCCGGCACGCCAGCCATTGGTCTTCAGCAGATTGGCGGTGGAGGCGAGCACATCGGGCACGCTGTGCCGCAGATCGACATGGCCGTTGCCGTCATAGTCCACGCCGTACTTGATGTAGGATGACGGCAGGAATTGCGTCTGGCCGATCTCGCCCGCATAGGCGCCGATGAGATCGCGCAACGGCAGGTCGCCGCGCTGAAGAATTTTCAGTGCCGCGATGAGTTCGTTCTGGAACAGCTCGGTGCGCCGGCAATCGTGTGCCAGCGTGGCCAGCGTGCGGACGACCGGCAGCTTGCCCATGTCGCCGGTGCCGTTGTCACTTTCCAGCGTCCATATCGCCATCAGCAGCTCTTTCGGCACGCCGAATTGCTGCTCGATGCGCGACAGCAGCTGCGCGTGCTTCAGCATGAGCCCCTTGGCGCGCTTGATGCGCGGCGGGATGACGCGCGTGGCGGCGTATTCCTCGAAGCTCTTGGCATGGAACATGCCGCGCTGGCGGCGGTCGAAGGACAGCACCGCCTGGTCAAGCGTGACGCCGGCGAAGGCCTGATCGACGACGCTGCGCGAGACACCGGCTGCCTGCGCGTCGCGCGCCATCGCGGACAGAAAGGTGTTGAAATCGCCACCGCATTGCGCCGCGCCGGCGGGCGCGGCGATGACAAACGTGCACAGGAAAGCCGCGACCACTCGGCCGATCATACCAGTCCTCGTTGTTGCCCTTGAGCCGGGGGCCGAGGATGGCATGCGGACGCAGCAGGCGGAAGCTGATTGCTGGCCGTGCGCGGGCGGTTTCCTGCGCACGGCCGGAACATCTAAGGCCTAGGCCGCCGTAGCGGCACGCTCCTCAGGCACGGGACGCCGGGATGGAGCGGGCGCGGGTGCCACGACGGTCTTTTTCACCGCGACGACCGGCGATCCTCCGTCGACGCGGAAGATATTGACCTCGGCACTCATGGTCGCCGCCTGCTGTTCCAGCGTCTTGGCGGTGGCGGCGTTTTCCTCGACCAGAGCCGAGTTCTGCTGCGTCACCTCGTCCATCTGGGTCAGCGCCTTGTTGACCTGCTCGATGCCGGTCGCCTGCTCGATGCTGGCAGTGGCGATGTCGGAGACGATATCCGCCACCTTCTTGATCGACTCGACGATCTCGTTGAGCGCGGTGCCGGCCCGGTTGACCAGCTCAACACCGTCCTTCACCTGACCGTTCGAATTGGTGATCAGGTCCTTGATGTCCTTGGCGGCTTGCGACGAACGCTGCGCCAGGCTGCGCACTTCGGACGCCACCACCGCGAAGCCGCGGCCGGCATCACCGGCGCGGGCAGCTTCGACCGCGGCGTTGAGCGCCAGCAGGTTGGTCTGGCGGGCGATTTCGTCGATCACGCCGATGATGTCGGAGATCTTGCGCGAGGAGTCCTCGATCTTGCGCCATGGCTTCGACCGCCTTGGCGACCACCTGGCCGCCGCGATCGGCGACCTCGCGGGTGCCGCTGGCCGATTGGCTGGCCTGCTGGGCGTTCTCCGCGTTCTTCTTCACGGTGGCGGCGATCTCTTCCATCGAGGCCGAGGTCTCTTCCAGGCTGGCCGCCTGCTCCTCGGTGCGCTGCGACAGATCGGTCGTGCTGGATGGAGATTTCGGCGGAGGCGTTGGTCACCTCGAGCGAGGCATTCTTGATCTTCTTGACGACGGTCGTCATCGTATCGAGCAGACCGTTGACGCCGGAGCACAGCGCCTCGAGCTCGCCGGTCTTCCCTTCCATCGGGATGCGCTGGGTCAGGTCGTTGTCCTTGGCGGCCTTGACCACGTCCTGTGTCTGCTGGACGGCAAGCTGCAGGGCCTGATTGGCGCGAACCTGCGCCGTGATATCGGTGGCATATTTAACGACCTTGAATGCCTTGCCGTTGGCATCGAGGATCGGGTTATAGCTGGCCTGAATCCAGACTTCCTTGCCGCCTTTGCCGATTCGCTTGTACGAATTGGCATCGAACTCGCCACGCGCCAGCTTTTCCCAGAACAGCCGATATTCCGCGCTCTCCCGATAGGCCGGTTCGACGAACATCGAGTGGTGCTTGCCGCGGACTTCGTCGAGCGTATAGCCCATCGTCTTCAGGAAGTTTTCATTGGCTTGCAGAATCCTGCCATCGGTCGTGAACTCGATGGTGGCTTGCGCCTTGTTGATTGCGTCCAGCTTGCCGGAATTCATGCGTTCGGCCGTAACGTCGCGCCACTCGAGAATATTGCCGACGTGATTGCCTTTCGAGTCGAAGGCGCCGTTGACGAGCAGCGCGATCTTGAGATCGCCGATGGTGATTTCGGTGCGGATCGGCAGGCGCGAAGTCTCGGCCAGCAGCTTGCGCTGATGCGCCGGATTTTTGTGAAACGTGTCGATGCAGGTGCCGATGATCTTTTCGGCATCGAAAGTCGGCCAGAGTGAGCGGAACGCGGCTTCGTTTTTCTTCAGCAGTTCGCGCGTAGGACCGTTGACATAAGTGACCATGAAATCACGGTCCACCATCATGACGGCGGACGAAACCTTGTCGACGATATCGGCCTTGAGCGCTGCGACGTTGTGGCCACTTGCGCCACCACTGGAAGACTTTTTCTTAAACGGGAGCATGTCGATCTCCGATCATTCTTTCTGGCTGGTGCCTTAAGCGGCGTTGGAATCCCTATCAGTCACTTCGAGAGTTTGAGCACGCGGTCGACGTAGCGGGGTTGCCTCGGGTCGCGCCGATGATGGCAAGGCCGATCGCCGCGAACACGTTGATAACGTTAACGCAAGGGCTGATCTTGATACGTGACATGACTGCAGACATCGCATCCCCCGATTGCCCCAAAAATCCGATTCAGTTCACTGCCGGCTTCTCGCCAAGGGCCGCTTCCGGAATGAGATGAAGCAGGTCGACGAGCGCGATCATGGTGCCCTCGATCGAAACCAGGCCGGACAAAAAGGCAGCTTCGGCACCCTCCCCGATACTCGGCACCGGCTGGATATCGGCTGAATTGATCGAAACGATATCGAGCACACGGTCGGCGAGCAGGCCGACGTGGCGTTCGCCGATCTGCACAATGATGATGATGTGGAGCGCGGTCGCTTCCGTCAGCCCCTGGCGGAAGCGGCAGCGCAAATCGATGATCGGCACGATAATGCCGCGCAGGTTGACCACTCCGCGCATGTAGTCCGGCTGATTCGGCAGTCCGTTGATCTCCGACCAGCCCTTGATTTCGCGCACCGACATGATGTCGACGCCATACTGGTCGTCTCCGATCGCGAAGCTGACAAATTGCGCCCGACCGGTCGCGCCGCTCAGCGCGTCTGCCTGATGATTTTGAATGGCAGCCGGCGCGTTTGTGTCGCCGTCATGGATTCCGTTTTGAGGGTTCATAACGGCACACTTTAGGTTAGAGAAATTTTTTGTTCGCTTGTCTTACAGTTAAGAAGACGCGCGCTAAAAATTGGTTAGGCATGACGGGCATTTATTGAGTTGTAGCTGTTGTTCCGAGCGCAACATTGCAAATTGACAATGTAGATTACGAACGGCGGAAACATCGTTCGCCGTTGTGGCGTTGGGTTGAAGCGGGCGACATCCGCATCATCAGCGGGCTGGAGTGAGCGAGCACATCCTCTCCGCTGTCATTGCCGGGCAAAAGGCGCGAAGCGCCGTCTTCGCGCCTGACGTCCCGGCAATCCATGATGAATCGCAACGGCAAAAATCTGTAAGGCTTGCGTAAGTGGCACCTCATCATGGATGCCCGGGTCAAGCCCGGGCATGACGCCGAGTGTGTTGCGTAGCTTGGCCCCTCCGCCCATTTTCCCGCGCGAGCTGTAAGAAAGTTGGGATTCCCCCTCCCCGGTTGCCCGCGCGCCGGCGGGCACCTAAATGAGGAAGAAACAAAAAGAGGACCGCGCATGCGCCCAGCTTTGTTCCGTCAGCCGCTCCTGTGCCTGCTCGCGATCAATCTGGCGATCGGTGTCGGCGCGGCGTTGCTGATGCTCGGCGGGTTGCTGCTGCTCAATCCCGGCGGCCTGCGCGACCTCATCTTCGCCGACGGCAGCGCGGGCCTCATCGTTCTGCTGTTCGGCTTCGTCGTCACCTTCGGCAGCACCGCCATGGGCAGCGCCATCATGGCGCTTGGCCGCAGGCCGCCGGATGGGAGCGCCGGGAACGGGAAGCGGGAGACTGCGCCCGTGCGCGTGCATCGCAAGGCGGGCTAGACGCAAGCTCATCACTTCCTCGCACACGCGTGTGGCGGTTAGGATCGCTTCATAAACATCGTCGGAAAAATGGAGGGAGCGAATGCCCAAGGCCTACTGGATAACGACCTACCGCGAGATCAGGGACCCCGCCAAGGTCGCAGCCTATGCCAGGCTTGCGCCCGTCGCGCTCGCGCCCTTCGGCGTGCGCTATCTGTGCCGCGGCGTTCCCGACGCGACCTTCGAAGCCGGGCTGAAAGAGCGGCTGGTCGTGTCGGAATTCCCCAGCCTCGAGAAGGCGGTCGCCGGGCATGACAGCCCGGGCTATCAGGAAGCCCTGCGCGCGCTCGGCGACGGCGCCGTGCGCGACATCCGCATCATCAGCGGGCTGGAGTGAGTCCCCCATTCGCGGGGTAAATTGTGCGGAGTCACCCTCACCCGTTCGTTCCCGCGCAAGCGGGAATCCAGCGATGCGAAAAAGAACTGGGTCCCCGCTTTCGCGGGGACGAACGGTCAGTAGACGACAGGCCATCAGCGGGCGGGGGTGAATGACGGACGATAATAACGCCCGCGTCACGCAGTCGTGTAACTTTGTGTGGTGCCGCCGGGCGGTTTCGCCCGTATATGAAGACGAAATCCGATCCGGGAGATTCATCATGATGCGCCGCTCCGCCCTCCTCTTCGCCGCCGCCCTCACCTGCGCGCCCTTTGCGGCCCATGCGGAATCCGCCGTGGCGATCCCGCCGCCCGCGGCCGAACAGCCCGCGCAGAACACCGAACTCGAAACCGCCGTGCTCGCGGGCGGATGCTTCTGGGGCATTCAGGCCGTCTACCAGCACGTCAAAGGCGTCACCAATGCCGTGTCCGGCTATGCCGGCGGCGCGCAGAAGGAGGCCTTCTATGAAACCGTCAGCTCAGGCCGCACCGGCCACGCCGAAAGCGTGAAGGTGACCTTCGACCCGCGCCAGGTGTCCTACGGCAAGATCCTGCAGGTCTATTTCTCGGTCGCGCACGACCCGACGCAGCTCGATCGTCAGGGGCCGGATTCCGGCACGCAGTATCGCTCCGAAATTTTCCCGCAGAGCGAGGCGCAACTGAAGACCGCGAAAGACTACATCGCGCAGCTCGACAAGGCGCATGCCTTCAAGCGCCCGATCGTCACGAAAACCGGCACGATGAAGGCGGCATTCTTCCCGGCCGAGGCCTATCACCAGGACTACGCGATCCATCATCCCTACCAGCCCTACATCGTGTTCAACGACGCGCCGAAGGTTGAGAGCCTGAAGAAGATGTTTCCGGAGCTCTGGCGCGACCAGCCGGTGACCGTGACGGAGGCTGAGAAGGGGAATTGAGAGACCACCCCTGCCCGACAATCGCCCGAACAAGTTATTGATAACGCTGAAGAAACGGGCATTGATCGGGCAGCTTGACAAAATACATAATTTACATATTTTAGGGAAAGAGGAAAACCATGCACTCCTTCCCCGCCTCAGAACTCCAACGGAATTCCGCCGAGATTCAAAAAGCGGCTTTGATGGGACCTGTCTTTCTCACGTACCACGATAAGCCTCGATACGTGATGATGTCGCTGGATGAGTTCGTTCGAATTCAGGGGCGGGAAGCCAGGGCGCATCTCGCAACTTATCCGCAGGCAGTGGCGGCCCGCGTCCGTGAACTTACCGAGGCATCTGCAGGTGCCGTATCCGGCCTTGAGCCAAATACTTTAGCCATCGACAAACTCGTTTTGGCCACCATCAATGCTCCATACAAACGGAATATCGATGCGGCGACCTTGCAAGCTTGTCTCGCTGGCCTCAAGCTCGATCAATGGCTAGTCCACATTGCGACCTTCTTTACAGATGTCGCGCCAGATTTGGTGTTTAAATTTGCGGATCAGCACGGTATCTCCAGGTTAAAACTTGCCAAGGCCTATCTGGCAATGAAGAGAAGGACCGGCGAGCAAAATCCGAAATTGGAGGCCGATCTTGTCCCAGTGGCGTCGTCTTCTCGGTCGAACTACCGACGGCCTGGCTCATCTTCGAAAAAAGGGAAGAAACACCCCTGACTGGGTTCTTGGCGGTGGCACGGCCCTCATGCTTCATGCCGGCCATCGGCTGAGCAAGGATATCGACGCCTTCATCACAGACGCACAATATCTTTCGATTCTTTCCCCACGGCTGGGCGGAGAGGATACTTGGCACTGCGACACTTACACCGAGGCGGCCAACCACCTCAAATTGGTGTACCCCGAGGGCGAAATTGACTTCATCGTTGCGCTCCCCATTACCGATTTGGCTTCCGAGTTGAAGACGATCCCAAAAGAGCAAGGTCTGTCTGCTGTTGAAATCGAGGTCGAGCACCCCGTCGAAATCGCCCTCAAGAAGCTCGTCTACCGTGGAGGCTCATTGAAAGTTCGCGATATTTTCGACATCGCGGTAGTCGAATTCTCTCCACGGCGAGGAACTGCGCGCCAATCTTCATCGCGCAAGTGACGTGAAGCAGGCTACTCTAAAGCGGTTGGCAAACCTCTCAGAAGAATATTGCCGCCGAGAACTCGCCGAGCTGGACATTGAGCCAGGATGGAAACCCATCGCGGATTCATGCCTTGCTGTAACGAGAAAGATCGTCGAAAGCATTCCCGATTGATTCCTGCCCGCCCTACTACCGCGACCGGTGGCGAAAATTGGCGAGCGCTTCGATTTGCACGATCGCCGTTTCGAGGTCGCTGTCGCGCAACGCGTCGGCGGCCGAGGTGAGCCGTTCCTGAAGCAACGCGCGGTTCGATGATTCTTTTTTCTTGCTGTCGACGCCGAGCAAAGCATTCGGCGTGGTCTGCAAACCTTTCGCTATGCGCAGCAAGGTCGACAAATCCGGCTCGCGCCGGCCGTTTGCATAGTGCGCATAGCGACCCTCGCTAAGACCGCTGCGTCGCGCGGCCTCGGTCTGCGAAATGCCGAGCTCTTTCGCCCTTTGCTTCAACTGAGAAGCGAATCGGTCCATGGGAACTAAATGTTCCTGCCGGGACCATTGCGTCTATGTTCGTTTTGTAGTATAAAAAGTACATTTTGTACACTTCAAAATGAAGAATTTGTAGAACGCAAGAATAGCGCAAATAGAATCGCCATGACCGCGCATCGGCCAACACTGCCCACCGACCCGCAAACGGCCTGCAAGATTTTGCTCGACTGTTACAAGGACGCGGCAGGCACCGAGGCACTCTTGCGCGCCTTCATCGCCGAACGTGACTGCGACCGGGCGAAGGCGCAGTTCTGGGTTGAGGTTTATGGGTTGGTTGGTGAGCGAAGAACCTGAAGAAGATGTTTCCGGAGCTCTGGCGCGACCAGCCGGCGACCGTGGCGCAGGCTGAGAGGGGGAGGAGCGACGGAATTCGTTAACCAAAATTGTCCTCTGTTTTGATAAGCTTATCTGGCCTCTAGTTTTTGTTCTTGATCTGTTCTATAGGTGCGAAATGGCCAGCACTACCGAAATCGAATGGACAGACGCGACCTGGAATCCAGTGACCGGCTGCTCGAAGGTCACACGGGGCTGCGACTTTTGTTACGCGGAACGCTTCTCGGAGCGATTTCGCGGAGTGGTCGGCCATCCTTTTGAAAACGGATTCGATCTCACTCTCAGAGCTGAGCGTCTCACCCATCCGCTCCGTTGGCGCCAACCTAGGCGAATATTCGTAAATTCAATGAGTGATCTTTTTCATAAAGAAGTGCCGTGCTCATTCATCGACCGCGTCTTCGACACTATGGAAGCAGCCACCTGGCATACGTTCCAAGTCCTGACAAAACGTAGCTCCTTGATGATGAGATATCTTCGCGGTCGCTATGGATCATCTGGACTCGCGCCATCACATATTTGGCTAGGTGTGTCGGTCGAAGATGCGAAAAATGCGGTCCGCATTAAGCACCTGCGTGCAGCGCCAGCGTCAGTCAAATTTATCTCTTTTGAGCCGCTTCTCGGGCCGGTCGGCCGATTGGACCTTACTGGAATACATTGGGCAATCGTTGGCGGAGAAAGTGGGCCCAAGGCGCGCCCCATGGCTGAGGCATGGGCGTTGGAAATTCGCGATCAATGCAGGCTATCGAAGGTCGCTTTTTTCTTCAAACAATGGGGCGGAACAAGACCGAAGTCAGGCGGTCGCCTGCTGCAAAAGCGAGAATGAAATCAGTACCCGCGAATTCAGAAGATACAAAAACCGATATTAGTAGCGGCAGAATAAAATGAGGAGAACGTGAGCGACCCATATATTGACCGCGAGCAAACTAAAACAAAGCACTTTATCCTAAAGCATTATCTGCAGGCACTCGCGTTTAAGGTTCTCCGCTATTTCGATATTACCTACGTCGACGGATTTTCAGGCCCATGGAAAACCGAGACACAAGATTTTGCTGATTCGTCGTTCATGATTGCGATAAATGTTTTGAAGGACGCTCAGCAACAAATATTCGCTCAAACTAGCCGGCGGCCAAAAGTACGCTGTTTCTTCTCTGAAAATAATCGCGCAGCTTTTGCCAAACTCGCCACAGCGATCGAGCCCTTTCACAGGCCCGAAGAAGATTTTGAAATTAAGACATATTGCGGTGACTTCGAAGATGCCGTCTCGGAAATAGAAACATTCATCGACCGGTCATTCCCTCTTATCTTTATCGATCCAACCGGCTGGACCGGCTATCCGTTTGACAAAATTAAAGTCCTTTTCGACCGCCCTAAGTGCGAGGTTCTCATAAACTTCATGTATGATTTCGTGAATCGTGCCGCTTCTATGAGCGATGAAAAAACTATTGCATCTTTAAATCCGATTCTTGGTGGGCCGAATTGGCAAGACCGCTTAGATCGAAGGTTGCCACGTGGGCGTGCTGTTGAAAAATTGTTCCGCGACACATTGAGAGATGCGGGCAGCTTTGATTATGTAATTTCCACTAAGATCGATCGCGCCACCACTGACAGACCGCATTTCTTCATCGCTTACGGAACAAAATCGCGCGATGGCTTGGAAACATTCCGCGAAATTGAATACCGCGCCCTTCGCGGTCATGCACGTGATCGTGCTAACGCAAAAGAACGACAGCGTGAAGAGAACATTGGAGTACGTGACCTATTTCAGGGAGTCGAGGCTGACTTTCAAGAAATGAGCATCGATGACATCGTAGGAGAACAAAAGGTCCTAGCTACGCAGGACTTATTGAAGGCTCTAGAGGACGTAGGCCTCGATTTTTTCCTAGTTTGGACAATGCTCCTTCAGAGCTACATGCTGCGTGTTACAAACGTGAAAGATATTTGCGTTGAACTAGCAAAGGCTGGGAAAATTGAAAACACTTGGGGCGGCGGGAATCGCAAGCCACGCGATAACGACCTGATTAAGCTGAAACAGTAACGGCGGGCTTTTGGCCCGCCGCTTCGATTCTGATGGATCACCGGGTCAAGCCCGGCCAAAAAAGGTCAGTTGTCCAAGAACGACCGCAATTTGCGGCTCCGGCTCGGATGCTTGAGTTTCCTCAGCGCCTTCGCCTCGATCTGCCGGATGCGCTCGCGGGTGACCGAGAACTGCTGGCCGACTTCCTCCAGCGTGTGGTCGGTGTTCATGCCGATGCCGAAGCGCATGCGCAGCACGCGCTCCTCGCGCGGCGTGAGCGAGGCGAGCACGCGCGTGGTGGTCTCGCGCAAATTCGACTGGATCGCCGCGTCGATCGGCAGGATCGCGTTCTTGTCCTCAATGAAATCGCCGAGATGCGAATCTTCCTCGTCGCCGATGGGCGTCTCGAGCGAGAGCGGCTCCTTGGCGATCTTGAGGACCTTGCGCACCTTCTCCAGCGGCATGCCGAGCTTCTCGGCGAGCTCTTCCGGGGTCGGCTCGCGGCCGATCTCGTTGAGCATCTGGCGCGAGGTGCGCACGATCTTGTTGATCGTCTCGATCATGTGCACCGGGATGCGGATGGTGCGGGCCTGGTCGGCGATCGAACGGGTGATCGCCTGCCGGATCCACCAAGTGGCGTAGGTCGAGAACTTGTAGCCGCGGCGGTATTCGAACTTATCGACCGCCTTCATCAGGCCGATATTGCCTTCCTGGATCAGGTCGAGGAACTGCAGGCCGCGGTTGGTGTATTTCTTGGCGATGGAAATGACGAGGCGCAGGTTCGCCTCCACCATCTCCTTCTTGGCCTGGCGCGCTTCGCGCTCGCCCTTCTGCACCATGTGCACGATCTTGCGGAATTCGGAAATTTCCACGCCGGTCTGCGCGGCAAGGTCATGCACCATGGAGCGGATCTCCTTGATGCGATCCTTCTCCCTGGCGACGAAATTCTTCCAGCCCTTGGCGGACAGTTTCGACACGCGGTTGAGCCAGCGCGGGTCGAGCTCGCCGCCCATGTATTGCTTGAGGAATTCCTCGCGCGCGACGCCGTAGCTTTCCGACAGCCGCATCAGCCGGCCTTCGTTCGACACGAGGCGCTTGTTGATGTCGTAAAGCTGCTCGACGAGGGAATCGATGCGCGCCTGGTTGAGCCGCAGCGACTTCACCTCGGAGATGATCTCTTCCTTCAGCTTCTTGTACTTGCGCTCCTGGGCGGGCGACAGCGAGGAATTCTTCAGGCGGAATTCGATGTCCTGCTCCTGCAGGCGGCGCAGGCGCTTGAACGAATCCGCGATGGTGTCGAACGTCTCCACCACCTTCGGCTTGAGCTCGGCCTCGATGGCGGCGAGCGACAGGGAATTCTCCATGTCGTCTTCGTCGTAATCGCTCTCGGCCGCGGCCTCGCCCGGATCCTTCGGCTCTTCTCCGTCGGCTCCGGCTTCGCCCGGCGCCTTGAACGGCGTGGCGGCGGGCGGCGCTGCCGGCGGCGCCGGCGTCTGCACGACCTGGAGGTGCGGCGCGCCGGGAACGGGCGTGCCGACGGCCTGCGCGACCGGCTTGCCGTCGGGGCCGATGATCACCGGCACCTGCATCTGCTTGGCGTCGGGGCCGGCGTAAGTCGCTTCGAGATCGATGATGTCGCGGAGGAAGACCTTCCCCTCGTTGAGTTCGTCGCGCCAGATGATGATGGCCTGGAAGGTAAGCGGGCTCTCGCACAGGCCCGCGATCATCGCCTCGCGGCCGGCCTCGATGCGCTTGGCGATGGCGATTTCGCCCTCGCGCGACAGCAGCTCGACCGAGCCCATCTCGCGCAGATACATGCGCACGGGATCGTCGGTGCGCTCGGACGGCTCTTTCTTTTCGGTGGTGGCGAGGGACTTCGTCTTGGCCTCGACGACTTCCGTGCCGGTGTCGTCGTCGTCATCGTCCTCGTCGGTGGCCTTCTCGCCCTCTTCGCCGTCGGCCTCTTCGGTCTCGACGACGTTGATGCCCATCTCGTTGAGCATCGAATAGATGTCCTCGATCTGGTCGGAAGACACCTCGCCCGACGGCATGACTTCGTTGATCTGGTCGAGGGTGACGTAGCCGCGCTTCTTGGCGGCCTTGATCATCTTCTTGACGCCCGCATCGGAGAGATCGAGAAGCGGCAGCGGCGAATCGGGCGCGCCTTCTTCCTTCTCCTGGGCCGGTTCTTTTTCTTTTACTTGCGTCGCCTTTGCCTTGCTCGCCATCCGTATCTCCTGGACCGTCCCGGTCGTCTCACGCCTGGCACGTCGCCCCCTGGCGGACGGCCAAAAAGGGCCGCGCCCGCACAGAGCACCGCCCACGAATCAGGTCACCCAAGTTTCGTCGGAACCCGCTTAAGCTCCGATTAACCTAAAAGAATACCGCTGGAATCGACCCTTATTCCATGCGGGCCCGGCAAACTTCCCTGCCACCAAGTCCGTTAAGCGCATGATCTTGTCCGAAAACCGGCGCCCCCCTCAGGTCAAGCCCGAGGGCCGGCTTTTCAGGATCATGCGCACGCGCCCGACTGCGGGACATGCTCATAAGCTACGAACGCCCCGACCGGAAGAGGCTCCAAAGCCCTCAATGAGGGCCTCGGTTCCCTCCACCCGTTCCAGGCGGGATTTGACGTCGCGCAACCGCAAATAATTGGCTTCGCTGGCGTCCTGGCCCAGTGCCTGCTCGGCGTCCTTGAGCTCCTTAGTTAGTGAATGCCACTGCCGATGCAAGGCGACAAGCTGCGACCAGGTCACCAGAACGTCGTCGGGTGCGGCTTCGGGCCGCGCGCCCCAGACCGAGGGGGTGGTGATCGACATGGCGATGCGGTCCATCACCTCGACGAGGTTTCGGGCCGCCAATTCCGCCTTGAGCGCCGCGGCATCGAGGGCGGCGGCATGCGCCGCGATGTCGATCAGGGCGCCTTTCAGCCGCTCGGCGTCGGGGTGACGGAACTCGAGCGAGGCGAATTCCTCCAGGTGGTCGTGCAGCAGCCAGGGATGGTTGAGCGCGGCCTGAAGGATCAGCGCCTCGCGCAGCGATACCGTCAGACGATGGCCGCGATGTACCGGGCTCGACGCGAGCTGCTGGCTCACCACCACATAGGGCGTGCTGCGGCCACCGGTCGCCGGCCGTTGCGGCGCGCCGTTGCGCGGCTGCCAGCCGGCGTTACGGTCACGCCAGTTTCCGCCCGCGCGTTGCTCGCGCCAGCCACCACCCGCGCGCGGCTCGCGGCGGGACGCCTGCGCGGGTGCGAAGAATTGCGACAGGCGCGCATTGAAATCCTGGCGGTAGTAGCGGCGGACGGCTTCATCGCCGATCCCTGACGTGACCTCGTTGATGCGCGCCTCGAGCGCCGCGCGGCGCTCCGGCGTATCGAAGGAATGCCCTTCGGTCTCGCGCGCCCACAGCATGGCGGCGAGCGGCCGCGCCGCGCCGATGACATCGGCCACGGCTTCGCGCCCGCCCGAGCGCACCAGATCGTCCGGGTCTTGCCCTTGCGGGAGCAGCGCGAATTTGAGGCTCTTGCCGGGCTTCAACCGCGGCATCGCGAGATCGACCGCACGATAAGCCGCGCGCAAGCCCGCGTTGTCGCCGTCGAAACAGAGCACCGGCTCGTCCGCCATTTTCCAGAGCAGCGTGAGCTGATCCTCTGTCAACGCGGTGCCGAGCGGCGCGACGGTTGCGGGAAAGCCCGCCGTCACCATGGCGATCACGTCGACATAGCCCTCGACCACGATCACCTGTTCGCCTTTTTGCGCGCCATCGTGCGCGGCCTGACGCGCGGCGGCGATGTTGTAGAGCGTCGCGCCTTTGTGAAAGAGGGGCGTCTCCGGCGAATTGAGATATTTCGCCGGTGCGTCCTTCTCGAGCGCGCGCCCGCCGAAGGCGATCACGCGGCCGCGCAAATCTGTGATCGGGAACATCACGCGGTCGCGGAAACGATCGAACGGCACCGGAATGTCGTCGCCGGAAATCAGCAAGCCAGCCTCGACCATGTCCTCGACGGACACGCCGTGCGAGCCGAGATGTTCCTTGAGCGCGAAGCGCTCGCCCGGCGCATAGCCGAGCCGGAATTTCAACTGCGTCGCCGGATCGAGCCCGCGGTCGGCGAGATAGCCGCGCCCTTTCGGGCCCGCGCGCGAGGCCAGCGTGTCCTGGAAGAATTTCGCCGCCAGCTCCATGACGTCGTGCAGCGTCTTGCGACGCGCATCGCGTTGCTCATCCTCGCGCGAGACTTTCGGAAGCGGCACGCCGGCCATCTGCGCCAGACGTTCCACGGCTTCCGGGAAGGTGACGCCTTCGCTTTCCATGACGAAATCGAAGATGCTGCCGTTCTTGCCCGAGGAGAAATCGAACCACGCCTGCTTCTGATCGTTCACGAAGAACGACGGCGTCTTCTCCTTGTTGAACGGCGACAATCCCTTGAACTCGCGGCCCGAGCGCACGAGCTTGACGCGCCGGCCCACGACTTCCGAAACCGGAAGCCGGGCTTTCAGCTCGTCGAGGAACTGGGGCGTGAAGCGCATGGGTTTTGGGCCGATTCGTTCCTACCATCATAGGCCCCCGAATTGAGACTTTCTGGGGCGAAGCGCGAAACCCGCGCGGCCAGCGGCCCTTTCGGGCCCTTTCCTAGTTTTCCACAGGCGGGCACGCGTCTGTCGAGGAACAAATCGCCACTGCCGGATCCACCCTTTCGTTTGTCATTCCGGGGCGGGCCGCCTTCGCCTCACAGTCATTCCGGGGCGCGAGCGCAGCGAGCGAACCCGAAATCCAGAACCAAAGTCAGTGCCTGCATCTGGATTCCGGGTCCGGCCCCATAGCGCGTCGAAGACGCGCGTGAACGCGCTTATGGGGCCGTCCCGGAATGACAGTCGCGTGGGTGTGCCCTGAAATTTCATCTGGTCGGCCGATGGACATATCGACCCGAAATTTGTCATCGCCGGACCCACCCCGGCATATCGTCACTGCCGGATCCACCCTTTGGTTTGTCATTCCGGGGCGGGCCGCCTTCGCCTCACAGTCATTCCGGGGCGCGAGCGCAGCGAGCGAACCCGAAATCCAGATACGAGTCTGGCCGTGCCCTATTACGTCTATCTTCTCGCCAGTCAAAAAAAGGGGACTTTATATCTCGGAGTGACACGCGATCTCGTCCGTCGAACTTACGAGCACAAGCACAAAATCGCGCCTGGCTTCACCGCACGCTACGGCGTTGACCGTCTCGTATGGTTTGAATGCCATGACGACCCGCGAACCGCGATTGAGCGCGAGAAAGAAATAAAAAAATGGCGCCGCAGCTGGAAAGTCGAGTTGATCGAAAAAGAAAACCCCGGCTGGCGTGACCTGTATCCGGAAATTCTGGCTTAATGCCAGAAGTCTGGATTCCGGGTCCGGCCCCATAGCGCGTGAACGCGCCAATGGGGCCGTCCCGGAATGACAGTGCAGAACAAGCCATGACATTGGCGATAGGCCTGTGACAGCATCGCCCGAGAGAGACACCCATGACCGCAAAAACCTTCGTCCTTGTTCATGGCGCCTGGCATGGAGGCTGGGCGTGGGTGCGCGTCGCCGACCGGTTGAGGGCACGCGGCCACGTCGTGTTCACGCCGACGCTGACGGGCCTTGGCGAGCGAGCGCACCTGCTTCGTCCCGGTATCGACCTTTCGCTGCACATCGCCGACGTACTCGGCGTGACCAAGTACGAGCAACTCAACGATTTCGTCCTGGTCGGGCACTCCTATGGCGGCTGCGTCATTTCCGGCGTGGCCGAAGCGATGCCCGACGCTATCCGCTCGATTGTCTTCCTCGACGCCTTCATTCCCGACAATGGCGACGCGACATTCGACCTGGTCCAGCCGGCTGTGCAGGAGATCATCCAGGCGGCGCTGGAACGTGGCGACACCACCGTGCCGGTCCGCGATGCCGCAGCATTTCGTGTCAATATGAAAGACCGCGCCTGGGTCGATTCGCTTGCGGGGCCGCAGCCGATCGGCACCATGACCGAAAAGATCAGGCTCACCGGCGCCCGCGAGCGCATACCGAAAAAGACCTATATCCGCGCGTCGGGTTATCCGAACGTTTCCTTTGAAAAGGCATATGCGCGCGCGAAAGCCGACCCGAGCTGGCGCACCTACGAAGTGCCTTGCGGCCACGATGTGATGGTCGACGAACCCGACCGGCTGACGGAGATTTTGCTCGAGGTGGCGTGAGCGCAGCCGTCATTCCGGGGCGCCACGCAGCACCTCGCGATGTCATTCCGGGGCGCGCCACCCAAGTCGGCCTTGGCCGACCTGGGTACTATTTGGCGCGAACCCGGAATCCAGAACCACAATTTGTGCCCGCATCTGGATTCCGGGTCCGGCCCCATAGCGCGTGAACGCGCCAATGGGGCCGTCCCGGAATGACAACCTTGGGGAATGCTCTTTGCTCGAAGTCGCATGAGCGCAGCCATGACGTTCAATGCACTCTGCGATACGCTTGGATCGGCCGCCCTAACGCGAGACGCGCATGCTGTCCCTCACCACGCTGCCCTTGTGGTTCTCGACCCTCCTCCTGGTCGTCCTGCCAACCGCAATCGCCATGGCGGGCCCGATCGTCGTCCGGCGTTTCGTCCGGCTGGACCGGTTACGCACCAATAATGAAGTTGCCGGCTTCAAGTTTGCGACGGTTGGCGTGCTCTACGCGGTGCTGCTCGCCTTCGCGATCGTTGTCGTATGGGAAAAATTCAACGTCGCGGAGAACGATGTCGCCAAGGAAGCCGGCGCGGCGGCGACGATCTTCCGCCTGTCGGACGGATTGAACACCGAGCGCCGCGCCGCCTTGCGCAGCGCGATGAACGCCTACCTGAGCTCAGCGATCAGCAAGGACTGGCCGGCCATGGAACGGGGAACGCTGGATAGCGATGTCACGAGCGCGCTCAGCAATGTTTATGCGACGCTGCTGAATTCCCGTGCCGGCGGAGGACAGGACACTTTCCTGATAGCGGAGATTTTGCGCCAGCTCGATCAGATCAGCGTAGCGCGCCGCGCCCGACTGGTCACCGCCGACGGCAATGTGCCGGAGATTCTCTGGTTCGTGCTGTTCGGTGGCGCCCTCGTCACGGTGGGGTTTACGTTCTTTTTCGGCACCCAGAACCTGCGCGCACAATCGTTGATGACCGGAGCCCTGGCCGCTCTGGTCTTCTCCGCATTGCTGACAGTTGTCGTTATCGACCACCCGTTCGCCGGCAGCGTGAAAGTCGAGCCGGAGGCGCTCATCCACGTGCTGGATGATTTCGCCGGCGCACCACGCCGGTAAGAACCTGAGACCGCTTTACTGCGGCTCCAGCCCCGACGCCTTCACAACGTCCTTTGCCGCCGCGCGGTCGGCCTTGATCTCAGCGGCGAATTGCTCCGGCGTATTGATCGCCGGCACCTGCCCGCGACTGATCACGTATTTCTCAACGAATGTCTTGTCCGAGAACACCCGCGTCACTTCAGCCGCAATCTTGTCGACGACAGCCTTCGGCGTGCCGGGAGGCGCAAACAGCCCGTACCAGGTCTGCGATGGCGCACCCTTGTAACCGAGATCGGCGAGTGTCGGCACATCGGGCAGGAGCGGCGTACGGATGTTGTTGACCAGCACGAGCGCTGTCATTTTACCCGCGCGGAGATGCCCCATCACATTGCCAATGCCGAGCAGTCCGATCGGCGTGGAACCGCCGAGAATGGCGTTGGTCGCTTCGCCGCCGCCCTTGAACGGCACGCGGACCCAGTCAGCCCCTTTGTCCGTCTTCAGGCTGTCCATGTAGACAACGCACGGGATCGATGCGGTGAGGTAGGAGAGCGTGGCCGGCTTCGCCTTCGACACCGCGACCAGCTCGTCCACTGTCTTGGCCTTGAGATCGGAATTGATCACCAGCGCCTGGATCAGATGAAACAGGTTGATGATCGGCGTGAGCTTGTCCGGATCGAACGGGATATTTTTGTAGAGGTACTGATTGTAGACCATCGGATCGGCATTGATGATGCAGATCGTGTAGCCATCAGGCTGCGCATCCTGGCAGGCGCGCGAGGCGATGTTGCCCGCGCCGCCGGGGCGGTTCTCGATGATGATCGGCTGGCCGAGGCTCTTGTGCATCTCCTCGCCGAGCACGCGCATGAAGATGTCGCTGATGCCCCCCGCGCTCGATGTGGTGAGGACGTGGATCGGGCGGGTCGGATAATCCTCGGCGAAGGCTGGAATTGAGAATAGCGCGGCGCCGGCAATCGTAGCGGCTAGAAACTTCTTCATGTCGTCCTCCCCTTAGTCTTCTTTGGCTTTTTGACTCTCCCCGTCATCCTGAGGTGCCCGGCCGAAGGCCGGGCCTCGAAGGATGATCGGCCGCCACCCTTCGAGGCTCGGCGGTTTCACCGCCTCGCACCTCAGGGTGTCGAACTACGGTTATTGCAAGCGCGCCTTCACCATCCCGCTCGCTTTGGCCATGTCCATCTGCCCGGCGTACTTGCCACGCAGGACGCCGATGACCTTGCCCATATCCTTCATTCCGGCCGCGCCAGTTTCCTTGACGGCCGCCTCGATTGCCGCCGTCATCTCGGCTTCCGACATCTGCTTGGGCAGGTAGCCGGAGATGATGGCGATCTCCTCCTGCTCCTGTTTCACCAGGTCGGCGCGGCCGCCCTTCTGGTAGAGTTCAACCGATTCCTGCCGCTGCTTGATCATCTTCTGCAGCAGCGGCAGCACATCGGCGTCGGTCAGTGCCGGCTTGCCGGCGCCGCGCGCCTCGATGTCGGCATTCTTGAGCGCCGAATTGACCATGCGCAGCGTTGAAACCGCCCGCTCGTTCTTGGCCTTCATCGCCTCGGTCAAAGCTTTGTTAATGTCGTCGCGCAGCACGGGGACCCCTTTCCTTTCGATTGGCCGGCCCCGTCAGGCCGGCCTGCCCTGTCATCTCGCATCATACGCGATGATCCGCACCGGCAAACCGGACAATTTGAATTAATTGCTTAAAAGCGGCGTGGGAAATTTCGCGTATATGGCGGCCCCGATGCAGGGGGGCCTTGTCATGAAACGCTCCATTCTTGCCGCCGCTCTTTTCCTTTCCGGCGGCGCCGCACAGGCGCAGCCGGCCGCATTTCCCGAACCGATCGGCCGTGCCGGTGCCGGCGCGATTCAATGCTACATGCCGGACACGCGGCGCAAGACTTGCGGAACGACCTCGCGCTACCGGCGCATGGACAGCGGCGTAATTGAAATGGTCACGCTGATGGTCGTTACCAAAACGATCATTATGGAAGTGACCGAGCCGGTCGAGATCAAGGGCGACAAGGTCTGCAGCGTGATGCTGCAAAGCGAACTTGACGCCGCAAAATTCGTGACCACCGAAGGCAAGCCGGTCGATGACGCGCAGGCGCAAAACTGCGCGAGCTCGTAGGGCACGATGTCGGCAAATTTTTCGGGCACCTGATGTGCACGGCCTATGAGGATCTCGGCCTCAACTTTGTCGCGATGCAGACGCTCGATGGCGAGCGGTTCGACCGGAAGGTAATTCCGATGATCTGGGTGGGCGCGAACGAGGGCTATCAGGTCCGCCCTTAAGCCTGCTGGTCGCGCCACTGGGCCGGCGACAATCCGTATTCGCGCTTGAATGCGCGGCTGAACGCTTCCTCGGAATTGTATCCGACCGAATGTGCCAATTGCGCAATCGTCTTGCCGCTGTCCCTCAGACCCACTTTCGCCGTCTGCAGGCGCCACATTGTCAGGTAGCGGATCGGCGGCGCGCCGACGAGCGCCGTGAACCGCTCGACAAATGCACTGCGCGACAGCGCGGCCTCGCGCGCGAGCGATTCCGCCGACCAGGGCGCACTGAGTCGCTGATGGATCAGGGCAAGAACGCGGCCGATCTGCGGATCCTTCAGGCCGTTGAGCCAGCCGACCTCCTCCTCGTCGAGCGTTGACGAATAGTGCCGGATCGCCTCGGTCAGTAACGACTCGGCGAGCCGCGACATCACGCCCGAGGATGCCAGCCGCCCTTCGGCGAGTTCGCCGGCGGCAAAACGGACCGATGCCTCGATCCATTCGCGCGCACCGGCCGTGCGGATGTCGATCTTCAGCGCCTTCGGCAGCGTCAACATCAGCGGGTTGTAGACATCGCCGCTGGCGAGAAAGCCGCAATAGATGCGCGTACCGGCGCCGCCGCCGCCATGCTTGATCTGATGCAGGCCGCCGTCGGCCGACTGCTGAATCAGCACGCGGCCGCTGACCGGCTTGAGCCCCGGCGCGCTGGCCAGAGTGTGGGGCGCATTCTGCGGGAACAGCACGATTTCGCCGGCGCGCACATCCATCATCGGCGCGTCCTCAAGCCCGACAAGCAGCTCACCCTCGGTGACGACGTGATAGACGATCACATGCGCGCGCCTGCCCAAAAATGGCGCGCAGTCTTCGGGCGTGATCCCCACGCTCATGCACCAGGGCGCGGTGAACTCCCCGCAGAGAAACACTCCCCCCTCCAGGCGGACCGAAAGCAGCAATTCGGACAGCGGATCCATCACAATGCTGGCTCGCAGAATTGGACGAACGGTCAAGTGATCCGGTTGAGTGATCATTCGCATCAACCGAACGCAAGCGTACATCCTCGCCACGGCCGGCGCCACAAGAACGCCGGCACCTCTGAACGAAACGGCAAAAGCCGTAAGGCATCGGGCGGTTTATCTGTGACTCCGACACGCCTGCGCCGCGGATCGCGCTGATCGAGGCAAGGTCCCGAAACCAGAGGAAAGCTGAACCCACATGCGGAGCGCCTGACGGCGCGACGGATGAATGCGGCCGCGCGCCTGCCTGACCGCGAACAACAGGACGGCGATGCCGTCCAACAGAGGAGTGAACTATGACCGCTGCAGTCAAAATGTCCGAAAAGATATCGCGTACGCCTGTTCGGATGAACGGCGTTGATACGCCGACGCTGCTCGCCACGATCAATGCCGTCGGTGCGCAGCCCGAGCTCGCCAAATTCCAGTTCCGCGCCAAGAGCCGCTGGCTTGCCGGCACGCATAGTGAAAGCACGATGCACGGATTTTCCGGCGCGGGCGGCGAACACAAGCATGTCACGCCGTACAAGGCCGCGGGCGATCATCCGACGGTTCTGTGCGGCGCCGATGCCGGTCCGACGCCGGTAGAGTGGGTCCTGCACGCGCTCGCGTCATGCCTCACGGCTGGCATCGCCAACATCGCCTCCGCGCGCGGCATCAAGCTGAACAGGGTGGAAGCAACCGTCGAAGGCGACATCGATCTGCAGGGCATTCTTGGCCTCTCGAAGAGCGTCCGCAATGGCTACGAGGGCATCAAGGTGTCGTTCGATATCGACGGCGATGCCAGCCCCGAACAGCTCAAGCAGATCGTTGCACAATCGAAGGCGCGCTCGGCCGTGTTCGACTGCCTCACCAATGGTGTTCCGGTCTCGGTCGAAGCCAGGACACCGGCCAAGTGACGCATCGGCCGCCGCGTTTTCGCGCGGCGGCCCCGATCTTTCCGCGAAGGACAAATCATCATGCGAAATCCCGATGTCGTCATCATTGGCGGCGGCCAGTCCGGCCTCGTGATGAGCCGCAGCCTCAGTGCTTATGGCATCGATCACGTCGTGCTGGAGCGCGGGCGGATCGGTGAGCGCTGGCAGTCGGAGCGCTGGCACTCGCTGCATCTGCTCACTACCAATGCCTACAGCGCGCTTCCAGGTTTGCCCCAAAGCGGCGATCCACACGCGTTCATGCCGGCGAGCGCGTTCGCATCCTATCTTTCCGACTACGCGCGGGCGATTGCCGCGCCGGTCATCTGCGGAGTCAGCGTGACCGCCGTTGAACCGATTGCGGGGGGCTACCGCGTCTCGACAGACGCCGGCATCTGGCGCACGCGCGCGGTCGTGATCGCAACCGGCGCATGCGACGTGCCGTTTCGTCCGCCGATGGCGACGGCGATCGATCCGTCGATATTCGAGATTTTCCCCTCGCACTATCGAGAGCCGGCGCAGTTGCCGGAAGGCGGCGTACTGGTGGTCGGAGGATCATCGACGGGCGTGCAGCTCGCCGAGGAGATTCATGCGTCGGGACGTCCGGTTGTGATATCGGTCGGCGAGCACACGCGCGTGCCCCGCCGTTACCGAGGACGCGACATCTTCGCATGGATGGAAGCGGCGGGCATTCTCGACGACCCCGTCGTCGAGAGCGGGAACCTCGCGTCTGCCCGCCGCCAGCCGTCGTTGCAACTCGTGGGCCGCCCCGATAACCGCGATATCGATCTCGGAATCCTGCGCCGGCAGGGCATTCGCCTTGTCGGCAGGCTCGCGGCAGCCGACGCGACCAAGCTTGGATTCAGCGGCGACCTCGCGCGCACCACCGAAGCCTCGCACACGCGCATGCTGCGCACCCTCGACCGCATCGATGCCGCGATCAGAGACAAAGGATGGGGCGCGCCTGCCGCCGATCTGGCCGCTCGGGCGCCGGTGCTCGCCGAAAGTGAGTCGCTGACCCTGGATCTCGAACGCGAAGGCATCCGCTCGATCGTTTGGGCGACGGGTTATGTCCGCCGCTATCCATGGCTCAAGGCGCCGGTGCTCGATCACCGTGGCGAGCTCGTCCACCGCGGCGGCGTGACAGCTGCAGCCGGCCTGTTCGTGCTGGGATTGACGTTCCTGCGCCGGCGGCGCTCATCGTTCATCGACGGGTGCGCACTGGACGCGGAAGACCTGGCGCCGATCGTGAAGGCGCATCTCAACCTGTCGGTGCGGCAGATTGCCTGACGACGGGCCAAGAGCGGCCGCAATCAGGGGCCTGACGGGCTCGGAAGATCAGGGAATAATGACTGAAATCCGCCCCCCGCGGTTCTTGCGTTCCCGCACATTATACGCAACTAAGAGCCCATGACCCAGACGAAAGCCGCCCCCGCCGGGACCTCTGGCGAGGCTTGGGCCGAGCCCAAGCCGACAGCGCTTTTGGTGCTGGCCGACGGGACTGTCCTTGAGGGCTTCGGCTTCGGCGCCACCGGACACGCAGTTGGCGAGGTCTGCTTCAACACCGCCATGACGGGATATGAGGAAATCCTCACCGACCCATCCTATGCCGGGCAGATCATCACCTTCACGTTCCCGCACATCGGCAACGTCGGCACCAACGAAGAAGACATCGAGACCGTCAACATGGCGGCAACCCCGGGCGCGCGCGGGGCCATATTGCATAGCGCGATCACCGCGCCGTCGAATTACCGGGCGACCAGGAACCTCAATGACTGGCTCAAGGCGCGCGGCATCATCGGACTTTGCGGCATCGACACGCGGGCGCTGACCGCGCTGATCCGCGTCAACGGCATGCCGAACGCGGTGATCGCCCATGCGCCCAATGGCAAGTTCGATCTCGCCGCGCTGAAGAAAGAAGCCAGGGAATGGCCGGGTCTCGTTGGCATGGACCTGGTGCCGATGGTGACGAGCGGCCAGCGCTTCACTTGGGACGAAACGCCGTGGACCTGGGACAAGGGCTATGCGCGGCAAACCAATCCGGAATTTCACGTGGTCGCGGTCGACTACGGCATTAAGCGCAACATTCTGCGCCTGCTCGCAGGCTCCGGCTGCAAGGTGACGGTGGTCCCGGCCAAGACTTCGGCCGAAGACATCATGGCGCTCAAGCCCGATGGCGTATTCCTGTCGAATGGCCCGGGCGATCCGGCGGCGACCGGCGAATACGCGGTACCGGTGATCAGGAAATTGATCGACTCCGGCACGCCGACCTTCGGCATTTGCCTCGGCCACCAGATGCTCGGCATCGCGGTCGGCGGCAAGACAATGAAAATGCATCAGGGCCACCACGGCGCCAATCATCCGGTGAAGGATCTCACGACCGGCAAGGTCGAGATCACATCGATGAACCACGGGTTCGCCGTGGATAAAGAGTCACTGCCGAAGAATGTCGAGCAGACGCATGTGTCGCTGTTCGACGGCTCCAATTGCGGCATTGCGCTCAAGGATAAGCCGGTATTCTCGGTACAGTACCACCCCGAGGCCTCCCCGGGCCCGCGCGACAGCCACTACCTCTTCACCCGCTTCGTCGAGATGATGCGACAGGCGAAGCGCAAGATTGCCTGAGCGATGACCGACTGGGTCTCGTTCTACGACTTCAAGCATTCGGTGATCTATGTGAATGCGCGTCACCGCGACGTGCATTACCGCACCATTGCAGAGGACATCCGCAAGCTGGTGTCATCACCCACCGCGCATGTGCTCGACTATGGCTGCGGTGAAGCGACGTCGGCTGATCTGGTCGCCGCGGCGTGCTCCCAATTGATACTGGTGGAAGCCGCACCCAATGTGCGCGCATCGCTCACCCTTCGCTATGCCGGCCATCCGAAGATCGCCGTCGTCGCCGCGGAGCAGGCGGCCGCGCTGCCGAAGGCGTCGTTCGATCTCATCGTCATGCATTCGGTCGCGCAATATCTCAGTGCAACCGAACTCGATCGCCTGCTCGCGATGTTCCACTCCCTGCTCAAGCCAGGCGGATTGTTCGTGATTGGCGATATTGTGCCACCCCATTTTGCAGCGCCGGCAGCCGCCCTGTCATTGCTGCGTTTTGGCGCCGCGAATGGATTCTTCTGGGCGGCCGCCTTCGGGCTGATGCGGATCTTCGTGTCCGATTACTTGCGACTGAAGAAGACCGTCGGATTATCGCACTACGCGGAAGCCGCGATGCTGGAGAAGCTCAAAAAAGCGGGCTATGCGCCGGAACGCGCCGGACACAATATCGGCCACAATCAGCGTCGCATGACGTTTCTTTGCCGCGTCCATCGCCCATGATCTGGAGGTCGTCATGCCCGGCACTCGGGTCCGGCCGGAGCCTGCCATCGGGCCTTGCACAAATGCGCCGCCAACGGCAACTCACTGCGCCGGGCCTCCAATTTTCCGCGTCAACACGCAACTTTCCGTCCACCACTTATGCGTCGGTTGCCCTTCCCTCCCCGTCGATTCTGGTCTAAGCACCGCTCGCGCGGGGTTTGTCCCCCGCCAGGGGCGAGAGGACGCGCGATACGCGCGCCCTTTTTTTGTGCCTGGATATTTCGTCATTCCGGGGCGCACCGAAGGTGCGAACCCGGAATCCAGACACAAGCACTGTGCTCGCTTCTGGATTCCGGGTCCGGCCCCATAGCGCGTCGAAGACGCGCGTGAACGCGCTTATGGGGCCGTCCCGGAATGACGAAAGGATTGTAGCGTCGCCGCATGCCCAAGCGAACCGACATCAAATCGATCCTGATCATCGGCGCCGGCCCGATCGTCATCGGCCAGGCTTGCGAGTTCGACTATTCCGGCACACAAGCCTGCAAGGCGCTCAAGGAAGAGGGCTACCGGATCGTCCTGGTCAATTCCAACCCGGCGACGATCATGACCGACCCCGATCTCGCCGACGCGACTTACATCGAACCGATCACGCCGGAGATCGTGGCCAAGATCATCGAGAAGGAACGCCCGGACGCGCTGCTGCCGACCATGGGCGGCCAGACCGCGCTGAATTGCGCGCTGTCGCTGCGCAAGATGGGCGTGCTGGAGAAGTTCAACGTCAAGATGATCGGCGCCACGGCCGACGCCATCGACAAGGCGGAAGATCGCGAGCTTTTCCGTGAGGCGATGACCAGGATCGGCCTGCCGACGCCGCGCTCTCACCAGATCAAGACCCTGCCGCAAGCACTGGAAGCGCTCGACGACATCGGGCTGCCCGCGATCATTCGTCCGTCCTTCACGCTCGGCGGCACCGGCGGCGGCATTGCCTACAACAAGGCCGAATTCATCGAGATCGTCGAGGGTGGCATCGATGCTTCTCCGACCAACGAGGTGCTGATCGAGGAATCGGTACTCGGATGGAAAGAGTTCGAGATGGAGGTGGTGCGCGACAAGAAAGACAATTGCATCATCATCTGCTCGATCGAGAACGTCGACCCGATGGGCGTGCACACGGGCGACTCGATCACCATCGCACCGGCGCTGACCCTGACCGACAAGGAATATCAGATCCTGCGGGATGCCTCGATCGCGGTGCTGCGCGAAATCGGTGTCGAAACCGGTGGCTCCAACGTCCAGTTCGCCATCAATCCTGCCGACGGGCGGCTGGTGGTGATCGAGATGAACCCGCGCGTGTCGCGTTCTTCGGCGCTGGCGTCGAAAGCGACCGGCTTCCCGATCGCCAAAGTCGCGGCCAAGCTGGCGGTCGGATACACGCTGGATGAAATTGCGAACGACATCACCGGTGGCGCGACGCCTGCCTCTTTCGAGCCGACCATCGATTACGTCGTCACCAAAATCCCGCGCTTTGCCTTCGAGAAGTTCCCCGGCGCCTCGCCGGTGCTCACCACCTCGATGAAGTCGGTGGGCGAAGCCATGGCCATCGGCCGCACCTTCCAGGAGAGCCTGCAGAAGGCGCTGCGCTCACTGGAAACGGGCCTCACCGGCCTCGATGAAATCACCATCGAGGGCTTCGACGCCGCCAAGGGCATCGACGACAACGACAACAAGGCCGCGATCCGCGCCGCGCTCGGCACGCCCACGCCGGACCGGCTGCTCAAGGTCGCGCAAGCCATCCGCCTCGGCGCCAGCGACGAGTTGATTCACAATGCCTGCCGTATCGACCCATGGTTCCTTGCGGAAATCCGCGGCCTCGTAGAAGCGGAAGCCGAAATCAAGGCCAAGGGTCTGCCGACGACTGCCGGCCCGTTTCGCCGGCTCAAGGCCATGGGTTTTTCCGACAAACGGCTCGGCAAGCTGACCGGCACCGACGTGGATACCGTGATGGCCAAGCGCCGCAAGCTCGACGTGCGGCCGGTATTCAAGCGCATCGACACCTGCGCCGCCGAATTCGCTTCACCCACGGCATACATGTATTCGACCTACGAGACACCATTTGCCGGAAAGATCGCGGACGAGGCGGCGCCTTCGGACAAAAAGAAGGTCATCATTCTTGGCGGCGGGCCGAACCGCATCGGCCAAGGCATCGAATTCGACTATTGCTGCTGCCATGCCGCATTTGCGCTGAAAGAGGTGGGCTACGAGACCATCATGGTCAACTGCAATCCGGAAACCGTGTCGACCGATTACGACACGTCGGACCGGCTCTATTTCGAGCCGCTCACGCCGGAAGACGTGCTGGAGATCATCGATACCGAACGTTCGAACGGAACGTTGCACGGCGTGATCGTGCAATTCGGCGGCCAGACGCCCTTAAAACTTGCCGAGCCGTTGGAGAAAGCGAAGGTGCCCATCCTCGGCACCTCGCCCGACATGATCGATCTCGCGGAAGACCGCGACCGTTTCAAGAAGCTGCTCGACAAGTTGAAAGTACGCCAGCCGCAGAACGGCATCGCCACGTCGCCAAACGCGGCACGCGCCATAGCCGAAGAGATCGGTTACCCGGTTGTGATCCGGCCGTCTTATGTGCTCGGCGGGCGCGCGATGGAGATTGTACGGGACGGCGCACAACTCGACCGCTATGTCGCGCGGCTCGCCGGCGACCTCGACCGGCCCAGCGAGCTGGTTGTTTCAAAAAAGAGTCCACTGCTCATTGACCGGTATTTATCGGACGCCACCGAAGTCGACGTCGATTGTCTCGCCGACGGCGAGGATACTTTCATCGCCGGCATCATGGAGCACATCGAGGAAGCCGGTATCCATTCCGGTGACAGCGCCTGTGCGCTACCGCCGCACTCGTTGAGCAAAAAGACGATTGCGGAGCTGGAGCGGCAGACCCGCGCGCTGGCCCTTGCGCTCAATGTCGGCGGGCTGATGAACGTGCAATATGCCATCAAGGATGGCGAAATCTATGTGCTCGAGGTCAATCCACGTGCGTCGCGCACGGTGCCCTTCGTCGCCAAGGTGATCGGCTTGCCGGTCGCCAAGATTGCCGCGCGCATCATGGCGGGCGAAAAGCTCAAGGCCTTCGACCTCAAGCAGACGCAGCTTCGCCACCGCGCGGTGAAGGAAGCGGTGTTCCCCTTTGCGCGTTTCCCCGGCGTCGACACCGTGCTCGGCCCGGAGATGAAATCCACTGGCGAGGTGATGGGCATCGACGGCTCATTCGAGATCGCCTTCGCCAAGAGCCAGATCGGCGGCGGCACCAACCTGCCGCGCAATGGAACCGTGTTCGTGTCGGTCAAAGACGCCGACAAGGTGCGCATCTTGCCGGCGGTAAAATTGCTTGCCTCACTCGGCTTCAAGACCATCGCGACCTCGGGAACCCAGCGTTATCTCGTAGAACAGGGGGTCGAGGCGGCCAAAATTAACAAAGTTCTGGAAGGGCGGCCCCACATCGTGGATGCCATCAAAAACGGCGGTGTTCAGCTTGTTTTCAACACCACGGAGGGGGCGGCGGCACTGGCTGACAGCCGCTCCCTGCGCCACGCGGCCCTCTTGCATAAAGTGCCGTACTACACCACTCTTTCAGGGGCCGTTGCCGCGGCGCAGGGCATCAAAGCGTATCTCGAGGGCGACCTCGAGGTGCACGCGCTGCAGAGCTACTACGGCAGTCGGGGCTGACGGCGGTTTTAGGCTGCCAGACCCGGGTGACGGCACGAGTGAGGCCGGCAAGTCCATGGTCGCGGCATCAGGTGAGGCTGGCCGCGACGGGTTTTTTTGACCGGCCCTCGTTCACATGACTCCGGTTTCGCGGGTGACCGTGGCCGGAGTTGTATTACGAGTCGATTGGACGGGATTTCGAGGGTGAAAGGGGCTTGGCGGCAGTGAAAGTCGCTCAGGTTGTTTCGGGCGCCCGCCAGGAGGAGATGAGATGATGGAAAAAATTCCGATGACCGCCGCGGGCTATTCCGCGCTCGAGTCCGAACTCAAGCACTGTCAGCAGGTCGAGCGGCCCCGCATCATTCAGCAAATTACCGACGCGCGAACGCACGGCGACCTGTCGGAAAATGCCGAATATCACGCCGCCAAGGAGCAGCAGTCGCTCAACGAGGGCCGCATTGCCGAGCTGGAGGACAAGCTCGCGCGCGCCGACGTGATCGATGTGTCGAAGCTTTCCGGCGACACGATCACTTTCGGCGCTACCGTGACTTTGGTCGACGAGGATACCGACGAAAAGAAAGTATGGCAGATCGTCGGCGAGCCGGAAGCCGACGCCAAGAAGGGCCGCATTTCGATCACCTCACCACTCGCCAAAGCGCTGATCGGCAAGACCAAGGGCGCTTCGGTCGAGGTCAACACGCCCGGCGGCGCCAAGGCCTACGAGATCAAGAAGGTCGACTGGAAGTAAGCACCGGATTCCAGAGCTAACCCTCGTAATCAATTCGCCACGTCATCATCTCGTCACGGCCGGCTGGAACGCCGGCCGTTGCGCGTTCGGCCATCGGCAAAATGACCCTCTTCCGCCAAGGACCCCGCCGGTAACCGAATGGTTTATCCATCGTTAAGGTTGGCACAACCAACCTGTAGTACCTTCACTTAGCGCCCATTTTTTCGTCAGACGTCCGGATCTGCGGTCATGCCGCCACGTGAATCCATCGACGGGGCTGAGTTCCGGTTTGCGCTTTACGGGCTCGATGCGCAGGCTCGCTGCGCGATCAAGCAGCTATGGCCAGCGATTGCGCCGCATCTCGACAAGGCGGTCGACGCCATCCTCGATGCGACGGCGGGCTTGCCGAACATTGCGGCCATCACGAAACAGCATCGGGCCCTGATCAAGCAGCTCGAGCTGGCGCACCTGGAAGCGCTCCTGAACGGGGAACTCGACGCGCCCTATTTCGA
This sequence comes from uncultured Pseudomonadota bacterium, assembly GCA_963762485.1. GTDB lineage: Bacteria > Pseudomonadota > Alphaproteobacteria > Rhizobiales > Xanthobacteraceae > Pseudolabrys. Next base: position 67,189 of record CAVXLE010000007.1, read on the forward strand.
GTCGTGCCGGAAAACCGTCGAGCAGGAAGCGGCGCTCGGGTTCGATGCCCGTCTTCGCAGCACCGCTGGAAACTACGTGCTGCGGGCGGCGATAGACGCGCTGGTGCGCAAACACCGGTTTGCGCCCGGCAAGCTTGCCGAAGGTACGAAACTTCTGTCTCAGGCGCTCGCATTCGACGTCGCAAACGCGATGACGCTGCACCGGGAAGCGGCGACGAAGGCCGCGCAATTACGGCGGATGACGATCGACGAAGCCATTGCCGACTTTGGCAGCGCCATCGGCGACGTGCTCAAGGCGATCACCGATGCCTCCACATCGCTGACGTCGACATGCTCGACGATGCGTGAGGTCGCCGACGATACGCTTAACCGCATGGCGGTGGCATCAGCGGCAGCGGCGGAAACTACGCAACGAGTGATGATCACCAGTCAGTCGACCGAAGAACTGTCGGGTTCGATACAGCACATCGGGCAGGAAGCAACGCGCGGCCTGGAAATGGCCAGAGCGGCTGTCGGCGACACACAGCGCGCGCAACAGGCGATCCTGTCGCTGAACAGCACCGCCGAACGTATCGGCTCGATCGTCAACATCATTTCGACGATCGCGTCGCAGACCAATCTGCTGGCGCTCAACGCGACGATCGAGGCGGCGCGTGCCGGCGAGGCCGGCAAGGGATTCGCGGTGGTCGCTTCCGAGGTGAAAGCGCTCGCCAATCAGACCTCGCGCGCCACCGACGAAATTTCCCAGCAGGTCGCCAGTATCCAGGACGCCACGCGAAAATCGGTCGATGAGATTTCCTCGATTGCGCGCTCGATCGAGCAATTGACGGCCGCCGCTACCAGCATCGCCTCGGCGGTCGAACAACAAGGCATGACCACCAGCGACATCGCGGTCAGCATCCAGACGGCAGCGGATCATACCGCGAGTGCATCGGCGGAGATCTTGTCGGTCGAGCAAGCCGCCGGTCGCAGCGCCAAGGCGTTCAGCGACATCGCCGATCTGACCGCGCGGGTGTCGGCGCGCGCGAACGATCTCGAACTGAAAGTGTCGACGTTCTTCAACCGTGTGCGCGCCGCCTGAAATCCTACTCCATCGGCACCATGGCCGCGTCTTTCGAATTGCGCAGCGTGAGTGAGGTCTTCACGTTGCGCACGTTAGGCGCGGCGGTGAGCTTTTCGACAAAGGCCTGGAAGGTCTTGAGGTCGGGCGCGACGCATTTGAGCACGAAGTCGATTTCACCCGAGAGCATCCAGCACTCGCGCACCAGAGGCTGTGAGCGCACGAACTCCTCGAACCCCACCAGATCGGCCTCCGCCTGGCTCGCCAAATGCACCATCGCGAATACCGTCACCTCGTAACCGAGTCTCTTCTCGTCGAGCAGCGCGCGGTAACCCTTTATGTAGCCGGCCTCCTCCAGCGCTCTGACCCGGCGCAAGCATGGCGGCGCGGAAATCCCCACCCGGCTCGCCAGCTCAACATTGGTGATGCGGCCATCGTCCTGAAGCTCTTTGAGGATTTTGCGGTCAATGGCATCGAGACGGGCGGGCACGGCATGCACCTCTGGCGGGAATGGGTCGAAATTGGCGCGAACATTCATACCGCGAAATATTATTTCGCGAAACAATATTGCGCACTCGTCACATTGTGATCCCGCTAAAGGGCAAAGCTTGTGGGTCAGGGGGTTGCGTAACTTGCATAGCTCGGTCGGAAGCCATAAATCGTGGCTAGGACAAGAGCCGGCAGACGGTCCGGCCACCCCGGGCAAGACGGAGCCCGACGACGCCCAACCAGGGGGGCGCAACCATGCCAAAAACTACGCACGCCAAGGTCGTCATCATCGGCTCGGGGCCCGCGGGCTACACGGCCGCGATCTATGCCGCGCGCGCGATGCTGGAACCGATCTTGATCCAGGGCATCCAGCCTGGCGGCCAACTCACAATTACCACCGACGTAGAAAATTATCCGGGTTTCGCAGACGTGATCCAAGGCCCGTGGCTGATGGAGCAGATGCAGGCCCAGGCTGCACATGTCGGCACGCGCATGGTCACCGACCATGTAAGCAAGGTGGAGCTTTCGCAGCGGCCGTTCCGGTTGACGTGCGATTCCGGAGACGTCTATCTCGCCGACGCCCTGATCATTGCTACTGGCGCGCAGGCACGCTGGCTCGATCTGCCCTCGGAGCAGAAGTTCAAGGGCTACGGCGTATCGGCATGCGCGACTTGTGACGGTTTCTTTTACCGCAATAAGGAAGTCGTCGTAATCGGCGGCGGCAATACTGCAGTAGAAGAGGCGTTATTCCTGACGAACTTTGCTTCCAAAGTCACGGTGGTGCACCGGCGCGATACGTTCCGGGCCGAAAAGATTCTGCAGGACCGCCTGTTCAAACATCCCAAGATCGAGGTGATCTGGGACAGCGTGCTCGACGACGTCACGGGCGGCGACAACCCGTTAAAGGTCAGCGGCGTGCGACTCAAGAACTTGAAGACGGGGGCCGTGACCGAACGTCGTGTCGACGGTGTCTTCATCGCCATCGGTCATCAGCCAGCCTCGGACCTGTTCGCCGGCCAGCTACAGATGAAGCCGTCCGGCTATATCGTCACCGCCGGCCAATCTACAGCCACCTCGGTGCCCGGCATATTCGCCGCCGGCGATGTGACGGATGACATTTACCGGCAGGCTGTTACTGCCGCCGGACAAGGCTGCATCGCGGCGCTCGAAGCTGAGAAATTTCTGGCCGCCCACGAACACGAACGCGCGGCGGCGGAATAGATCATGGCCGCGACAAGCACCTCGATGGACTGGGACAAGCTGAAGGTGTTTCACGCCGCAGCCGAAGCCGGCTCTTTCACTCATGCCGGTGAGCGGCTGGGACTGTCACAATCGGCGGTGTCGCGTCAGGTTTCGGCTTTGGAAGCCGAGCTTTCTGTCTCTTTATTTCATCGCCATGCGCGCGGTTTGATCCTCACCGAACAGGGCGAATTGCTTTACCGAACGGCTCATGAAGTCTTCATGAAGCTGGAGGCTGCGCGCACAAAGCTTACCGATAGTCGCGAACGACCAAATGGCGAGCTCAAAGTGTCGACGACGCCCGGTATCGGCGTTCATTGGCTCACGCCGCGGCTCGGCGAATTCCTCGACCTGTACCCCGACATTCACATCACGCTCATCACGACGGACGAAGAACTGGATCTCGCAATGCGCGAGGCCGATGTCGCGATCCGGCTACGTCAGCCGACACAGCCGGACCTGATCCAGCGCAAGCTGTTTTCGGTTCATTTCCACGCCTACGCCTCACCCGACTATCTCAAACGTTTCGGCACCCCACGCGCTCACGAAGAACTCGACAAACATCGCATTGTCCTGCTCGGCGGCGGCGTGGTGCCGGCACATTTGCAAAACCGCCGCTGGCTGCTGGAAATCAGCCGCGATGGACAAGGGCCACGCGCGCCGAATCTGACGGTCAACAACGTGCTTGGGGTTTTGCGGGCGTGCCAGCGCGGACTCGGTATCGCGATGCTTCCGGATTATCTGGTAGAGGAAAATGGTGGCTTGGTGCAGCTGTTCGGCGAAGCCGACACACTCGCGCTCGATGCCTATTTTGTCTATCCGGAAGAACTCAAGTCGGTCGCGCGAATCCAGGTCTTCCGCGATTTCCTGGTGGCTAACGCGCAGCGCTGGCATTTCTGATTTTCGCCACCGCAAAAATAAGTAAAAACATTCGCGATTCGGTATGTGGGGTCACTGCCCACAAGCGGGCACCGTCGAATTTCCATTGAACCTGCGCATGGCAGTCATGCGGGGATCGACATTGTCGGAGTCGTGCATGCTTCGCATACTGCGAACTCGCTGTTGCGCCGGATGTATATCCTCCCAGAATCGCCGGTGTACAGCATGTTCCCCTCTGGAAGATGTTGCCGGCCCCCACGTCGGCAATCACTGAGACCGGGCCCCACGTGGGGCCCGGTTTTTTTCGTGCACCGCGATCAATGATTTGAGCGACCGGCGATTCCGCGTGGTCAGGGGCTTCGGTAGCTGTACGGGACATCCTCACGTACCGCCGCCAATTGCTCGACCAAGGCATGCTGAGGCGAGAGGTGGCAAATCGGATCTGTAGCACGGGCATCGCCCGTGATCAGGAAGGCCTGGCAGCGGCACCCGCCGAAGTCCTGCTCCCGGCGCTCGCAACTCCTGCAAGGCTCCTGCATCCAGTCGGTACCACGGAACGCCGCGAAGGCCGGTGAAGCGCGCCAGACTTCGGCCAGCGAATGCTCGCGTACATTCCAGAATTCGAGGCCAGGAATGACTTCCGCGGCATGGCATGGAAGCACTTTGCCCGCGGGCGTGACATTGAGCGACCGGCGACCCCAGCCGCCGACACAGGGCTTTGGAAAGCGCGCGTAATAATCCGGCACCACCGCGTCGATAACGATCTGGCCGTGGTGCTTGGCACGCAGCATTTCGACCTGACGCACCGCTTCATCAACTTGCTCGCGCGACGGCATGAGTGCGGCACGATTTTTTAGCGCCCATCCGTAGTACTGCACATGAGCGATTTCCACGCGGCTGGCGCCGAGCGCCAGCGCCAGCTCTACCATCGGCTCGATGCGTCGGATATTGGCGCGATGCACCACCATGTTGATCGTGAGCGGCAGGCCGAGCTTCACGACTTCGCCGGCAAGCGCACGTTTGCGCGCCCAAGCACCTTTGTAGCCGGCGATATGGTCGGCGGACGGCTCGTCGCTGTCCTGAATGGAAATCTGCACGTGGTCGAGGCCGGCGTCGGCGAGGACGCCGAGCGTTTGCGGCGTCAGCCCTACCGCCGAAGTAATCAGGTTGCTATAGAGACCTGCCTCGCGCGCGGCTTTGGTGATCTCTGGCAGATCGCGTCGCGCCGCAGGTTCACCGCCTGAAAGATGCACCTGTAACACGCCAAGCGCTGACGCCTCGCGGAAGACACGCGCCCAGGTCGATACGTCGAGTTCGTCGTCACGTTTGTCGAGTGCTAATGGGTTGGAACAGTAGGGGCAGCCGAGCGGGCAACGGTGCGTCAACTCGGCAAGCAGACCGAGGGGCGCCGGCAGCGAGTCCAACGCAGCCACGTTAAAGCTCCAGCAATTTCTTGTCCGCGAGCGAACCCAGCAGTTTCACGACATCGGCGTGGATACGCTCGCGCGGCGCGGCAAATGTTTTGGCGAGATCATCCACAATTGCATCAAGAGTCGACTCGCCGGTGCAACGCTTCAAGATTTCGGCCGTAACCGCATCCGCCCTGAACACACGCTCCGGCGCAAGTAGCACCCAGCCGCCCTGCGCATCGTTTTGCGTCAGCCGCACGCCGCGTGGCAATCGCGGACGGGCAGTGTCTGAAATTTGCGTCGCGGGCTGGTCCATCATTTGGCTCTGCACATGATCCTTTCCGAAAACCACTTTTCGGATTCTTGCGCTAGTCCTTCGGCACAAAGGCGCCAGGCGGAGCGTGTTTGGGTGCTACATAAGCGTGATAAAGCGCATCCAGCATAGCCCACAGCACATCGCATTTGAATTCGAGCGCCGCGAGCACCGCTTGCTGCTTCTCCGGAGTTCTGGCGTTTTGCTTGACATAATTGAGCGCGAACTCGGCGTCGCGTTGGGCTTGCGGAGGACGCTTGTCGAAATAGCTCAGTGTCTCGCGAGTAATGAAATCGTAGTTCGCCAACATGCCGGCCATGCGCTCGCTGATGATTCCCGGCGAAAACATCTCAGTGAGCGACGACGCGATCGCTTCGAGTAACGACTTCTCGCGCACGAAGCGGACATAAGCCTCGACCGCGTAACGCGTACCCGGCAGCAGCCCGCGCAGTGACATGACGTATTCGCGATCGAGTCCAAGGCCATCGGTCAGCTTGAGCCAGCGTGCGATACCGCCGTCACCCTCGTGCTCGCCGTCATGGTCTACAAGGCGCGAGCGCCATTCACGGCGCACGGCTGAATCCTCGCAGCGCGCAATGAGACTTGCGTCCTTGATCGGGATCATCGCCTGGTAATAGTAGCGATTGAGCGCCCATGCCTGCACCTGGCCCTTCGTACATTTTCCGCCATGCAGCAGGCTGTGAAACGCATGCAGGCGGTGGTAGCGCCTGGCGCCAATGTCGCGCAGCGCGCCTTCAAGTTCCTCCGGCGAAAGCAGCTTCACAGCGCGATCTCCATACCGTCTTCAGCGACTTGCCAGCCGGCCGCTTCAATCTTGCGTCTTTGGGCCGAGCCATCGACCAATATTGGATTGGTATTGTTGATATGGACGAAAATACGCCGCGTCGATAGTCCGTCGAATGTGCGCAGGGAACCGCCCTCCCCATCGATTGGCATATGGCCCATGCGGCGGCCAGTTTTTTGCCCCGTTCCGGTGCGGATCATCTCGTCATCGGAGAACAATGTGCCATCGAACAGCACGACGTCGGCCCGCGTGAAACGCTCGCGCATTGAATCGGTCGCCGCCGCAGCGCCGGGCACAAATACAAGCCGTGCGCCTTCGCGTGCCAATTCGATACCGACGTTGGCCGCGCTTTCGGTATTGAGTTCGAGAGCTTCCCCTTCGAGGTAGAGCGGTAGCTTGCCCGGCACCATGAACAATGTTGCCTCGATGCCGCCCGCCAACATGAACCGTTCGCCCGGACTGACGGCGCGCCGTGTCATTGAGCCCATCGCGTCGAACATAGCGTTGGCGGCGACGGCGGCGTGACTTGCAGGCGTAGCGTAAAGCGTGAATGGCGTACTCTCGCGCAGCGACAAAAGGCCGGCGATCTGGTCAATCTCGGCACCAGTAAGAACCACGGCGTCGATCGGGCTGCCGCGCAAGCCGCCTTGGGGATGTAGCGCACGCGTTGCGCGAATTTGCGCGGCCAAATCGGGCGAGGCGTTGATCAGGGTCCACAGCCCATCACCCGCGGAAACAGCGATACCAGCCTGTGTGCGCGGACTAACGCGCGGATCGCCTGCCCAAGCCAGTTTGCAAACCGGACAGCGGCAATTCCATTGCGGAAAGGCCCCTCCGGCCGCCGAACCGAGCACGATGGCGGTGAGGCGCCCCATCTAACGGGGTTGTTTGGGAAGGTTCAGTGAATCAGAACTCGGCAGGCAGATAGCCGTTGATCTCGAGTCCGATACAAATTTCAACGAGGGTCGGGGTCGTCCAAGCCATGAGGTTTCCTTTCAACAGCAGCTTTTTTGTCGGCGCTTTCGGCCAACCTTAGCGCAGGCCGAAAACGCTGCAAGGGGTGAATTGATGCGGCCGCCCAGCAGCGTTGCCTTATCGTCATGTCTGAGGCGTATTTTTGAATTAACCAGATCCACCTCACGCAAAAGTCATAGGAAATACCGGCGAAAACCGTCTAGGAACCGCCTGCCCAGCCAGCCGTTGCCTTAGGCTTCCACTGCCCGACCAGCCAAAAACCGCCACGAAATGTCCGGGTTGGCCCGTTCATGCAAAATAGCCACAGTCCACAGCTGTTCTGGCCGGAATATTGGGAAAAACGTAACTGGCTATGCACTATCAGTTAGAGTGGCCTGGATTTATAAGGGGGCCCGCCTGCCCCCGCGCACCTTTGGGAGAAACGTGGTGAAAAGTGCTCGATTTGACCGCCTGCTGGCCTCGACCGCGCTCGCGCTGGTACTGGCCTTGTCCAGTCATGCTGGCATGGCGCAGCAAAACGAAACCCGGGCGGTGGCATCGGTGCCGATGCCAGACACTACGCTCCCCCCACCCCTGACGGCGAAGGATGTTGAGGCGACCCCACGCCAAGCGGCGCCCGTCGCGCCGAAGCAAGACACCGCTGCTCCTACTGCTGAGCCGGCCAAGGCTGCCACCGTGCCGGCCGCGTCGCCGACGGTGACCGCCGACGGCGGCGTCGCCGACAAGCTGCGCGAATTGATTTCGGGCCGACAATTTGAGCGCCTGGTCAGCCGAAAGGCCGACCGCGCCGGTGTCGAGGCCTTCTACAATTCGCACAACTTCGCTCCGCTATGGGTGAGCGACAACGCCGCGAACGAGCGCGCGAAAGCAGCTATCGCTTATCTGGCGCAGGCCGACGCTGTTGGTCTTGACCCAAGCGACTACCCCGCACCCGATTTCAAATCGGCGTCTACACCTGACGCGCTGGCCGAGGCCGAGTTGAAGCTCACTGCATCTGCACTCACCTTCGCTCGTCAGGCGCAGATCGGCCGCATCCATTTTACGCGCGTCGGCGCTGACATTCAGTACGACCTCGTTGCTCCGGATCCTGCCAACGTGCTCGCCAAGCTCGCCGAGAGCAATGATGCCGGCAACGTGCTCGACAGCTTCAATCCACCTCAGCCTGGCTTCAAAGCGCTCAAGGCCAAGCTCGCCGAGCTGCGCAGCGGAAAAGCTGCCGATAGGAAGGTTGAGGACAAACCGGAACAGCCGCGGGTGTATGTGGCCGAAGGCAAGATTCTACGCCCCGGCATGAAGGATGCGCGCGTTGTCGCGCTGCGCAAGCGTCTCAACATCGCCGGCGACAAAGACAACCAACTATACGACGACGCGGTGCGCGACGCCGTGAAGACTTTCCAGACCGAGAGTGACATCGGCGTCGACGGCAATCTCGGACCCAATACGGTGCGCGCTCTCAATGGAGAGCAAAAAGAAACGCACCGCCCGACCGCCAACCCGGTTGACACCATCATCGTCAACATGGAGCGCTGGCGCTGGTTGCCACGCGACCTCGGCAATCCGCATGTCGTCGTGAATGTGCCGGATTTCACTTTGACTCTCTACAACGACGGCAAGGTCTACTGGCACACCAAAATTGTTGCCGGGAAGCCCGACAAGGCGACACCGATGGTCAGTGCGGAGATGAAATTCATCACCGTTAATCCGACTTGGAACGTGCCACCGTCAATTATCGAGAAAGAATATCTCCCGGCCCTGCAGGAAGATCCGCAGGCGCTTGACCGCATTGGTTTGAAATTGACGCAGGACGCGGACGGCACCATCCACATTTCGCAGCCGCCGGGCGCCGGCAATGCGCTCGGCCGTATCCGTTTCAATTTCCCCAACAAGTTCCTGGTCTACCAGCACGATACGCCGGACAAGTACCTGTTTGCGCGCGACAAGCGCGCTTACAGCCACGGCTGCATGCGGGTGCAGAATCCTCTCACTTATGGCGAAAAACTGCTCTCGCTGGTGCTGCCAAAAGAACATTACACCGAGGCCCGACTGGAGAGCATGTTTGGCGGCAGCGAAATCAACATCAACTTCCCGAAGTTCATTCCGGTCCATCTGACGTATCAGACTGCCTTCGTGGATGATGCAGGCAAGCTGCAGCTTCGCGAGGATGTCTATGGCCGCGACGCCAGGATGATCGCGATCCTTAAGGGCAGCGAGCGCAAGATTGCCGACATTGCAATCGAGCGTGCGCCGAATACCTCGTCCAAGCCAGTGCGCATGCCGGTTGGTATGTATGGCGGCGGTGGAAGCTACAGCTACGGCGGTGGATCGAACTTCTTTGATTGGCTGTTCAGTGGCCCGCAAAGCGGCCCACGTCCCTACCCGCCGCGCAATGTTCCCACTTCTCCGCGCGGCAATGGAAACGGCCGCTACAGTTCTCGCTAGACGCAAGATTCACGCTCAATAACAAACGCCGGCGAAATGCTTCGCCGGCGTTTTGTTTTCGGCAATGTACAGTGGCAGATGGTACAGGCGGGTGGACTTGAACCACCGACCTCTGGTTCCACAGACCAGCGCTCTAACCAACTGAGCTACGCCTGCACGCGTGATCGGCTTCGTTTGATGCTCGATCCAAGCGGGCGGAACCTAGGTGCCGCCCGCCTTTTTGGCAAGCGGCGCATCGCGTTTACCACGCCCACATAAACAAAGCCCGGACATTCCGGTCCGGGCTTTGGCTAGCCTGCTTGCCAAGCAGAGCGGTTTATGTCGAAAACTTCAGGCTGCCTTGCTAAAGGTGCTGCTGATGCTTTCCTTGATCGGCTCGGCGGTCTCGGTCGCTACCTTTTGCGCGTGCTCAGAAAGCTCCTTGGCCTGAGCGATCATGGCGTCAAACTGCTTGCGCATATAGGCGCTGGAGAGCTCGACCACCTCGGAATAGGACTTGGCGCTCATAAGCTCGGTCATCAGGTCGAAGGTCGCATCGCTATTTGCGCGCGTCGTCTCAATCAATTTGAGGCCGTAGCTCGCACAGCCCTTGGACGCTGTGGAGTAAGTGTCCTCAAGCACGTCTGTAGCCTGCTCGGCCGCACTCTTGACCTTCTCGTAATTTTCCTTGGCCTGCGCGATGCCCTTCTCCGCGAATTCGCGGAAAGCCGTCGGTACCTCGAATTTGGGCATCTCGAACTTGGGCATTTCAAACTTTGGCATGTCGAAGGCGGGCGCGCTGACGGCGACCGGCTTCGGCTTGGCTTTCGGCGTGGGAGCCGCAGAAGCAGTGGTTTCGGCCATGACAGTCATCCTTGACTTGGGAGGGAAATATCCGCGATCGGGCCGTCCACCCTCGACAAATCGGCCCGCGCTGCCTCGATGCCCGCCGTGCGCGAACACCCCTCGCGGCGCTGCGGACTATAAAAACTCTTATAATCGTTTTTTTGATGCATTGCAATAAAAAATATTGCGTTGCACAAAACGGTCACAACCATCTACCGCCGGGAACGCAGAGCCCGGCGGGGTTGATAGCCATCTAAGTTGAACGCGGCCTCAATGATGGGTGTCGTGCCCAGTCATTTTAGCCGCCCGCTTACTCAATTCCTTGGCCTGATCTGTGAGCGTCGCAATCTGGCTATTCACATATTCGGTATGCAGCGCCATCACGTCCTTAGGCTCTTTGGCCTGCAGCAGCTTCTGGGCAAATTCGAAGGAAGAGGTGATGTTCTTCTCCGCAAAGCCCATTGCGAGTTCGCCCACCTCTTTGGCGCCAGCTTGCGCGCTCGCCGCTTGAGTCTCGGCCGTACTGACCGCGTGCTGTGCCGCGGAAATGAAGATATCAAAAGCCTGTTTGGCCTGTTCGACGCTCTTTTCCGCCAACGCGCGCATGTCGGCCGGAATTTCAAACGGCGTGCCGCCTTCCTTTGCCATGACATCCCTCCTGCATATCGATCACTATCCCGCCTACGGCGTTAACCTAATTCAAGGCGATATGTTGCACGCGCCAGCGATGGAACTTGGCTTCATTAAGGTTATTGCCGCGTGTGGCTTGATACCTGTGGCCACGTCGTGGACGTCGCTCACAGGCAGCCCTATTAAGGGTTTATTAGCCGTAACTCCTGCGACACCACGATGACGGATTTCGAGCTCCAGTTCACTTTTTTGCGTGATCCGCGGCTCGCGGCCCACGCACTCAATCCTGCGCCAGTTTGGCTCTGGAGCGAAGATGCTGATCGCATTCTCTGGGCAAATCCGACCGGCGCCGCGATCTTCGACGCTGGCTCGCCAGGCGCAATTGCTGTGCGTCGATTTGATTCACGTCATGCAGCACCCGCACAGATCGCGCGTCTCGTCGGTACGCTGCCGCAAGGCGGCGCACCGCGGCTGGAGCGTCTGCGCGGCTTTGGCGCAAGCATCGGCGGTACTCTGATCTGCCTGTGCTCGCGCATTAGTCTCGCGGACAACCGAACTGCAATATTGGTGGTGTCGACCGAGCGGGCCGGCAAGGACCTTGCCCTGCCAGAACGAGCACGCCGTTTACTCGATAACGGTGAGCCGCCCGCCGCAATTTTCACTGCTGATGGCGAGTTGATCGAGGCACAGCCTGCGGCACGAGCGCGGCTGGGTGACAAGCTCGACCTCATAGCGCTCCGCGCGGAAAAACTCGCCCGCGAGGCGAGCCTCAATGGCTCCGCCGAGGGCGAGAGCCGGGCCGGGCACATCAGCGTGCTCAAGCTTGGCGCCGGCGCAACTTTTGTGTTGCTTGTCGCTTTCGCCGCACACCGGTCCATGGAAAGTGCCGGCACGCGTACATCTGCATTGGCATTCGAGCCTCCGACGGTACCAAACTCGACAGGTTCCGAGACAGCTTCACGACATTTGCCCTTTCGTTTCGTCTGGGAGACCGATGCTGACGGCCTCTTCACGCTGGCGAGCCCGGAATTCGCTGATCTGCTCGGCCCGAGAACCGCCGCCGCGATCAAAGGCAGCTGGCGTGAAATTGCCCGAATTCTCAACCTCGATCCGGAAGCGAAAATCGCGAATGCGCTCAGAGCGCGGGAAACCTTCAGCGGAATTGTCATCTCTTGGCCTGCCGATGACACCGATGAGCGCGTAGCAATCGAAATGTCCGGCCTGCCGGTCTTCGACCGTGACCGGCAATTCAAGGGCTTCCGTGGTTTCGGCATCTGCCGCAACGCAGACTGGCTGAAGGCTGTTCGCCTTCGACGCATGGTGCAGCCGCAGCAGCCAATGGTCACCGAACCTCAATCCAAGGTCCTGCCATTTCCGTCCGCGCCGCCGCCAGTGGAGAAGCCTACACTTAACGCTCGCGAGCGAAGCGCGTTTCAGGAACTCGCACGCGAGCTCAGCGAACGTCTCAAAAGACCGCCGGACAAAACAGAGGCAACAGCTGACGATTTCGGTGTCGAGCTGCTTTCAGCACCGGCCCGACCGCTGCGCCAACCACCGAAGACCGGTCACGATGCGCAGGAAAGCCGGCCAATTCTCGATCGATTGCCGGTTGGCATTCTGGTTTATCGCCTCAATAGTTTGATTTATGCGAACCGAGCATTCTTGGAGTGGACGGGCTATTCCAGTTTGGAAGCACTGAGCGAAGCCGGCGGCCTCGATAGCCTTTTCATCGATACGAAGAGCGAATCTCTGTCCAAGGACACCAGAAATGGTGCCAAATCGCTGACCATCGCCACCGTCAATGGAAAGCAAAAACCTGTCGAAGGTCGCCTGTTCGGTGTCGTCTGGAACGACGAAAGTGCCCTGGCACTAATGATCAATACTGGAGTCGAAGGAAACGTCCCCCCTGCGGACGCTTCATTGCGCCGCGAAAACGACGAGCTCAAAGCGATCCTCGACACGGCCACGGATGGCGTGCTCGTGCTCGACCGCGCCGGTCGCGTGCTTTCCGCAAACCGCAGCGCCGAGGCGCTGTTTGGCTACGAAGCAAAGGATTTCCTCAAACTTTCGATTGGCGAAGTATTGGTGCCGGAATGCCGACGCGCCGTGCTCGAACATCTCGATAGGCTCGCGCGCAACACTGGTACCGACATGCTCGATGCCGGCTACGAGGTAATCGGCCGCGTGCGCCAGGGCGGACTGGTTCCGCTGTACATGACGATGGGCCGCATCGAGGACGGCGAAAAGCTTTGCGCGGTGTTGCGTGACATTACCGCCTGGAAGCGCAGTGAGGAGGAGCTGATCGGTGCCAAGCGCGCGGCCGAACAGGCATCCAGCGCCAAATCCGAGTTTATCGCCAAAATCAGCCATGAAATCCGTACGCCGCTCAATGCCATCATCGGCTTTTCGGAGGTGATGATGGACGAACGCTTCGGCCCCATCGGCAACGAACGTTACCGACAATATCTCAAAGATATCCATGCCTCGGGCGGACATTTGATCTCGCTGCTCAACGACCTAATCGACCTGTCGAAGATCGAAGCTGGAAAGCTCGAACTCACATTTGTGAGCGTCAATCTCAACGACCTCGTGCAGCAGTGCGTAGCCATCATGCAGCAGCAGGCAAACCGTGAGCGCGCCATCATTCGCACCTCGCTGCCAGCAAATTTGCCGCAGATTATCGCCGACGCGCGATCCGTTCGTCAGATCGTGTTGAATCTGTTGTCGAACTCGATCAAGTTCACTGGGGCGGGCGGCCAGGTGATCATCTCGACCGCCTTGACCGACGACCAAGAAGTCGTGCTACGCGTGCGCGATACCGGCACCGGCATGAGCGAAAAAGAGCTGCAGACTGCTCTCGAACCGTTCCGCCAAGTTGCGACCGCGGCTCACTGGGGCTCGAGCGGGGCCGGCCTCGGACTGCCGATAACCAAGGCGCTGGCCGAGGCCAATCATGCCCGCTTCCGCATAACCAGCCACGTCGACGACGGTACGCTGGTCGAATTGGCGTTTCCGACCACGCGGGTGCTGGCGCAGTAATTCCGAAATCGGTTAGGCTCTCTTCATGAGCCGCTTGTTTCGTTGCGCGATTTTTGTCTTGGCCATCGCGCTTGCAACGCCTGCTTCGCGTGCAAGAGCAGCTGAGCCGGTCGATCTGCTCCTGGTTCTGGCAGCCGACGTTTCGCGGAGTGTCGATAGCCAGAAATTCCAGCTACAGCGGGAAGGCTATGCCGCCGCGCTCGCCAATCCTCGGGTGCTCGACGCGATCCGTGCCGGCCGTAACGGCCGTATCGGCGTACTGTTTCTCGAGTGGTCAGGATTTGGCAGCCAGAAGGTCGTGATCGATTGGATGATGATTGATGGGGCGAAAGCGGCCCAGGCATTCGGTGATCGGCTCCTGGAATCGCCGCGCTCGTTCGCGGATCGTACCTCCATCAGCGGCGGTATCGATGCCGCCGTGGCACAGCTTGCGCGGGCACCATTTACGGCCGAACGGCGCACGATTGACGTCTCCGGCGACGGCACCAACAATGCCGGCCGCGATATTGGGCAGGCGCGCGACGAGGCGCTGGCCCTCGGCATCACCATCAACGGGCTGGTAATCCTGAGCGACACGCCGCTGCCCTGGAATCCCGAGCACACCAATCCCCCCGGCGGCCTGGCCAAATACTATCGCGACAATGTAACCGGCGGGCCGAGCAGCTTCGTGCTGGAGGCCAAGGACTTCAACTCATTCGGCCAGGCAATTATCAAAAAAATGATCGCAGAAATTGCCGACGCCCGCCAAGCCGGACCAATCGAGCGGTAAGCCTGAGCGGGCAGGTCGCCAGCCATGAAAGGGTCACATAGCCCGTCCAGGTATGGCCGCAGCGGGGCCGATGCTATAGTCCGCCGGCATTGACGCTGATACAACCGGAACACTCCCTTTGACAGCCGCAACCGGCTTAAAACGCCTGGGAATTGTCTTGCTCGCCGTAATTGCGGGCGGGCTAGCCGTACTCACGACTGCCGGGTACCTGATTTCGGCCGACGCGGTACGCCAACAGGTCGTGGGCGAAATCCGCGCTGTCACCGGGCTCGATCCGGTCTTGCGCGGCAAGGCCAGCGTGTCGCTGTTTCCGACCGGCAGCGTCAGCTTCGCCGACGTAGTGCTCGGCGATGCCAAGCAGCCAGCCCTTACCGCCGAGCGGTTGACTGCGCGCCTGCGCTTTTTCCCGTTGCTTATTGGCCGCGTCGAAATAGCAGATGTCTCGTTGGATCACCCGAATATTGCGGTCGAACTGCAGCCGAATGGCATGTCGAATTGGTCGGGCCTGATCGAAGCGCTGACGCGAAGCCAAACGGCTACGCAGCGCCTCGCTGCTTTCTCCGAAATGCGCATTGAGGGTGGCACCGTCGTCGTTCATGACGAGACCCGCAAGCTTACCGAAACGCTGTACGGCGTGGAGTTTTCGCTGGCTTGGCCCTCGATCTCGAAGAGCTTTGGCGCCACCGGCCATTTCATTTGGCACGACGCTCCGATGGACGCGAGCCTGACCCTCGCAGATTTTCCAGCGGCACTTGCTGGCAGCCGCAGCGGTTTGAAATTGCGCATCTCCGGCTCGCCGGGGAAGGCTGCATTCGAAGGGGCAATCAGTCTCAAACCGACGCTCAAGATCGAAGGCACGCTCGCGGCTGACACTGCGTCGCTGCGAAACACATTGGTCTGGGCCGGACAGAAGCCACTCCCTGGTGGCGGGTTCGGCCGCTTCGCCATTAAGGCGCGAACCAATGTCGTGGGAGGGACCATTAGCCTGTCCAACGTCAATGCCGAACTCGACGGCAATAGCGTTGAAGGCGTGCTCACCTTCGCCGCCGATGGAAGACAGATACTGCAAGGCACGCTCGCGGCGGACACGCTCGACTTGACACCCTATGTCTCCACAGTCCGCCTGCTCGCCGCCAACGAGCGTGCGTGGAATAATGGCCGCATCACGCTTGACGGTCTGGCCGGCATCGATCTCGACCTCAGGCTGTCAGCAGCGAATGTGGTGGTATCCAACGCCAAACTCGGCCGAACCGCCATTGCTGCAAATCTGCGCGGCAGCCAGCTGGTGATCACCGTAGGTGAGGCGCAAGCTTATGGCGGCGTGATCAAAGGTTCGCTGGCACTTGCCAATTTCGCCGAAGGCGTCGACGTCAAATCGCAATTGCAGTTCACTGATGTAGACTTGGAAAGTTGCCTCGGGCAATTGTTTGGGCTGCGTCGGCTTGAGGGCAAAGGCAATATATCGCTCGCCGTTGAAGGCGCTGGCGACAGCGTACTCGCTGTGACGCACACGCTGAACGGCACTGCCACCTTGGTTGGAACAGACGGCGCGCTGGCGGGTCTGAACGTCGAGCAGTTGCTGCGCCGCCTGGAGCGCCGGCCTCTATCGGGTGGTGGCGAATTCCGAAGCGGTCGCACGCCCTACGACAAAATCACGGTTGCGCTGAAGATCTCACAAGGCACCGTTACGGTTGAGGACGTGAAGATCGAGGGTGCGGCGGTCACGCTGGCACTCGCAGGGTCGGCGTCAATTCCGGCGCGCGAGCTCGATTTAAAAGGTACCGCCGCCTTGGTCGCGCCGCCCAAACCTGGCGTCTCGCCGTTCGAACTGCCGTTCATCGTGCAGGGCTCGTGGGACGATCCGATCATGCTACCCGATCCGGAGGCGCTAATCCGGCGTTCGGGCGCTGCAGCGCCGCTGCTGAATGCCGTGCGTGAGCGACGCGCCCGCGATTCAGTGCGCTCGGCGATCGATCGGCTGACAGGTGGGGCACCATCGTCAGGCACCATCCCCACGAACGATCAATCGACCGAACCGGCGGCAGCGGCCGAAAAGCGTTAATAAGCCCAAGGGCCGGGGCTAACGTCCGTGCACGTGCCGCCGGCCAGCCATTGCATTATTATCGCGTTGAAGGCGAATCACCCGCTGGCAAGCCGGCGCGTACGGGCTACGAATGCTGCATCCTCTCTTTCGGACTCTGGTCAAGGTCGCCGTCGCCTCGCTCGTGGTGGGGACCATACTCGCCCATTTCGGTATCACAGCCGACCAGTTGATGCATGAAGTCGGACTTTCGACTGAACGCATCGAGGAATACGCAAGGCAAGGTGTCGCGTGGGCTTGGCCAAATGTTCTGCTTGGTTCGGTGGTGATCGTGCCGGTCTGGTTCCTGGTCTTTTTATTCCGTCCGCCTGGCAAGAGCAGTAGCGATTAAGGCTACATTCCGCAAAAACTCAAACCTGCGCGCCCAACGCCGCGCGTTCGCGCCGAGCGGCGCCGCGCTTGGCCATAAATGATGATGCGATCGTACCGAGCGCAACAATCACGATCATGATCGTGCACACCGCATTGATCTCCGGCTTAACTCCCAGACGCACTTCCGAATAAATCCGGATCGGCAACGTGGTAGCGCCCGGTCCAGTAGTAAAGCTCGCGATCACCAGGTCGTCGAGGGAAAGCGAAAACGCCAGCATCCAACCCGCAGCAATCGCCGGCGCGATCAGCGGTAATGTGATGGTCAGGAAGGTCTTGAACGGCGGGCAACCAAGATCCATGGCGGCCTCTTCCAGGCTGCGATCGAAATCGACGAGCCGTGACTGCACGATCACAGTAACGAAACACATGGTCAGCGTGGTGTGCGCAATGACTATGGTCCAGAACCCACGGTCGACGTTGAACGCGACGAACAGCAGCAGCAGCGACAGTCCGGTTATCACCTCCGGCATTACCAGCGGCGCATAAATCATGCCGGAAAAAAGCAAGCGGCCGCGGAATCGGCTCATTCGCGCGAGTGCAATAGCAGCGAGCGTGCCGAGAACGGTGGCCGCGCTGGCCGACAAAACGCCCACACGCAGGCTGATCCAGGCTGCTTGCAGTACGGCATCATCGTACAGGAGCTCGCGGTACCATGCGAGCGACCAGCCGCCCCAGACTGTTACGAGCCGCGACGCGTTGAATGAAAAGATCACAAGGATGGTGATCGGCAAATAGAGGAATGCCAGGCCGAGGGCGACGGATACGATATTGAAGGGTGAAGCGCCGCGCCGCATTACCGCTCTCCTTCCAGCGACCGCTGCTGAAGGCGCTCATAAAAAAGGATCGGCACCAGCAGCAGAATTAACAGCGCGATCGCGATAGCGGAGGCGACTGGCCAGTCACGATTCGAGAAGAATTCGGTCCACAGGGTCTGCCCGATCATGAGCGTCTCCGAACCACCAAGCAAATCCGGGATGACGAATTCGCCAACGATCGGGATGAAGCAGAGTAGCGCTCCGGCAGCGAGGCCCGGCAGCGACAGCGGAAAAGTCACCAGCCAGAACGTTTTCCAACGCGGACAACCAAGGTCGGCAGCCGCCTCCAACAAACTTTCGTCCATCTTCTCCAGCGTGGCGTAAAGCGGCAGCACCATAAACGGCAAATAGGAATAAACTACGCCGATATAGATCGTGGTGTCGGAGGATAGCCACGTGACCGGTGCGTCGATCACATGCAAACGCATCAAAACGTCGTTGAGAAGCCCCTCGCGCTGCAAAATATTGATCCAGGCGTAGACGCGAATCAGAAACGAAGTCCAGAATGGCAAAATAACCGCCATCACGAGGAGTGGCTGCCAGACGCGCGGTGAGCGCGTGATGCCATAGGCAACCGGATAGCCGATCAAGACAAGGATGGCCGTCGAGATCGCCGCCACCTCCAGGCTCTTGAAATAGGACAGAAAATAAATTGCATCGGAGGTTAGAAGCCTGAAAGAATCGGCAGAAAGCTGCGAGGCGAATTCTTTCAGTCCTGCCCAGCCTGCGGCAAGATCGAACACCGGCACATAAGGTGGCTGGGCCAGCGCGCTTTGCGACAGACTGATCTTGAGCACGATTACAAAGGGCGCAAGAAAGAATATTGCGAGCCATAGATAAGGCACGGCCACAATCACCCGCGCGCTCCAGCTTCGTTTATCGGCGTGTGGTCTCATCGACTATCCCGTGAGCACTACGCCGGAATCGGGCGGCCACGACAGCCACACCAGATCATCCACCGCGAAGCGCGCCGTGCCGCGCGCGCTCATATTGGCAAGCGCGACTTTCATAAGCGAACGATCGGCAAGCCGTACTTTGTAGATTGACATATCGCCGCGATAGCCGATCTCAAACACGGTGCCGGCAACCGCATTAAGCTCTCCATTCGGCCGCTCGATGCTTATGCTGATCTTTTCCGGTCGCAACGCCAGGCAGATTGAATCCCCTGTTTTGGCTGCGCCGACATCGACAATACGCAATTGCCCAAGCGCGGTTTCAATAATTGCGCCTGCAGCAATCCGACCCTCGATCATTGTCACTTCACCGATGAAATCGGCAACCCAACGCGAATTGGGCTGTTCGTAGATTTCCGCCGGTGCCGCAACCTGCATCAGCTTGCCACGGTCCATGACCGCGATCCGGTCGGCAACGATCATCGCCTCCTCTTGATCGTGAGTGACAATGACGAAGGTGGTGCCGAGCTTTCGCTGCAATTCCATCAGTTCGAATTGCGTTTCGGCGCGTAATTTCTTGTCAAGTGCAGCCAAGGGCTCGTCGAGCAAAAGCACCCGTGGACGTTTGATCAGCGAGCGTGCCAGCGCCACGCGCTGGCGCTGCCCGCCGGAGAGCTGATCAATCCGCCGGCCACCAAACCCTTGCAGGCGCGTGAGCGCGAGCATCTCGCTGACACGCTTGGCTATCTCTGCTGACCTTACGTTCTCCTGGCGTAGCCCGAAGGCGATATTGCCCTCGACTGTGAGATGCGGAAACAACGCATAGTTCTGGAACATCATGTTGACCGGCCGCCGGTGCGGCGGCACAGCGACGATATCCTCGCCGTCGAGCAGGATTCGGCCTTCGTTTGGCGTTTCAAATCCCGCAAGCAGACGCAACAGCGTGGTCTTGCCACAACCGGAGGGGCCAAGCAGCGCGAAGAACTCGCCCTGCGCAATCTCGAGGGTGAGCGCATCGACCGCCGCAATCGGCCCAAAGCGTTTACCGACTGCCTCGAAGCGCACCAGCGGTGGCTTTTCGCTGGCCACCCGCTTCTGCGCCGCTTCCTCGTCGTCCGCCATCGATTCCCCGTATCGTGGCGCGCACGCTAGCGGGAGGCATGAGCCCACTCAACCCAAGAAAAATCGGCTAATTCGACTGCGGCGGGTTTGTCAGCGCCCGCTGCACCGCCTGTTTCCAGCCGGAATATTTGCGCTCGCGCGTATCCGGATCCATGCGCGGTTCGAAGCGGCGATCGAGCCGCCATTGCGCGGCAAATTCATCGAGGTCGGGGCAAACCCCGGCCGTGCGCCCGGCAAGGTATGCAGCACCCAACGCCGTCGTTTCCATGACCACTGGGCGATCCACCGGACTCGCAAGCATATCGGCGAGAAACTGCATGGTGGGATCGCTTGCGGCCATGCCGCCGTCGACGCGGAGGACCGTCATAGAACTTTTCGACGCCCGCCAGTCGGCGCGCATCGCTTCGAGCAAGTCGCGCGTCTGATAGCCGACCGCTTCCAGCGCTGCGCGTGCGAACTCGGCGGCGCCCGAATTGCGGGTCAAGCCGGAGATCGTGCCGCGCGCCTGCGCGTCCCAATAGGGCGCGCCCAGGCCGACAAAGGCAGGTACCAGATAGACCTGCTCGGCGGGGTCGGCCTGTTGCGCCAACGCACCAATGTCCGACGATTTCGCAATAAGTTTTAGCCGGTCACGTAGCCATTGCACAGCGGCGCCCGCGATGAAAATCGCGCCTTCCAACGCATAGCTGCGTTTTCCTTCAAGCTGATAGGCAACGGTCGTGAGCAAGCGGTTGCGCGAAACGACGCGCTCCGCGCCCGTGTTGAGCAACGCGAAACAACCCGTCCCAAAGGTCGATTTCACCATGCCCGGCGCGAAACAGCCCTGCCCGACCGAGGCCGCCTGTTGATCACCGGCAACGCCCAAAATGCAAATCGGCGCACCGAATAAGTCTGAAAGAGTCTCCCCGAAATTGGATGCGCAATCGCGAACGTCAGGAAGCAGACGTTGCGGCACGCCGAACAATCGGCACAGGTCGCCATCCCAGGCGGCAGTTCCGATATCGAACAACAACGTGCGCGCGGCATTGGTCGCGTCGGTCAGATGCACCCTGCCGCCAGTGAGGCGCCAAAGCAAAAAGCAATCGATAGTACCGAAGGCGAGCCTGCCCGCTTCGGCCGCTTGTTTCGCCCCATCCACATTATCGAGCAGCCAGGCGATCTTGCTGGCGGAGAAGTATGGGTCGAGCAGCAATCCAGTCCTACTGGCAATCTCGCCCTCGTGGCCGGAGCACTGAAGCGCTTGGCAATAATCCGCGGTGCGCCGATCTTGCCAGACGATTGCATTGTGAATGGGTTTCCCGGTTTCACGGTCCCAAATGACGGTAGTCTCACGCTGGTTGGTGATACCAATACCGGCGATGTCTTTCGCAGCGATCCGCGCTTGCGCCATCACCCCGCGCACCGTGGCGACGGCCGCCGTCCAGATTTCTTCCGGATCGTGCTCGACTTCACCTGGCGCCGGATAGATCTGGCGCAACTCTTGCTGTGCGGTTGCGAGCGGTCGTAGCGAACTGTCGAATGCGATCGCTCGCGTCGACGTCGTACCCTGATCGATAGCGATGAGAGCGGTCGGCACGTGACGTCCTCAGTTCGATGCACCCAGCGATGCGATGAAGCGATCCAGCGCCGCGCACTCCTCGGGCGTAGCCTTCAATCCAAGCTTGCTACGTCGCCAAAGCACGTCGTCGGCACTTTGTGCCCATTCATTTTCCACCAGGTAGCGCACCTCGGCGCCGGTCAAATCGCCTGCGAAGCACGGGCCCAAATCGTCCATGCTTTGCGCATCCTTGAGGAACCGCTCAACCCGGTGACCATAGGCCTGCGCCAGCCGCCGCGCGTGCGGTCCAGACAAAAATGGCCATCGCTGCGTTAATTCATTCACCAAGGCGTCAAATCCTTCGGCAGGAAACTCGCCACCGGGAAGCTTGGACGTTGCGGTCCATGGCGGCGACGCCTCAAAGAAGATGCCAATCCGGGCCATTGCGGCCTCCGCCAATTTGCGGTGGGTGGTAATCTTGCCGCCATAGATCGTGAGCAGCGGCGCTTCGCCGTCGCGTTTGTCGAGAACGAGTTCGTAGTCGCGAGTGACATCTTCCGGCTTATCGGAACCATCGTCGTAAAGCGCGCGCACGCCCGAAAAGGACCACACCAGTTCATCAGGCGTTACCTTTTCGCGGAAATAGTGATTCACAACGTCGCAGAGATAGATGATCTCGTCCGGATCGGGCGCCGGCGAATTGAGATCGCCAACGAAATTCTGGTCGGTGGTGCCAATCAGGGTGAAATCCTCCGCGAATGGCAAAGCGAAAACCACCCGCCGGTCCGGAGCCTGAAAGAGATACCCGTAGTCGTGGTCAAAACGCCGGCGCACCACGATATGACTTCCTTTGATCAATCGCACTGGCCGAGCCAGCGGTTGTCTGATAATGGTGTCGGCCACCTCGCCGATCCAGGGACCGGCTGCATTGACGAGCACGCGCGCAGTCTTCACGTCGCGCCGACCACGCGCGTTGAGCACCAGTTCCCATTCGTCTCGCCTTTCCACGCGCGTGCAACGCGTGCGCGTCCGAATGACGGCGCCACGCTCGGCCGCATCGAGCGCGTTAAGCACGACCAGCCGTAAATCGTCGACCCGGCAGTCGGAATATTCAAAGCCGTAATGGAATTCCCGCCTCAGAGGCTGACCCACGACCTGATGGGTAAGGTCTACTGTTTTGGAAGCCGGCAACAATTTGCGCGCGCCCAACAGGTCGTAAAGGATCAATCCGAAACGCAGCGTGAGCGGTGAGCGCAACCCGGGCAGCGGCGGCAGCATGAAGCGCATGGGGCGGACCACGTGCGGCGCCATGCGTAAAAGCACTTCACGCTCGTTCAGCGCCTCACGCACCAGACGAAACGCCCGACGCTCGAGATAACGCAAGCCGCCATGGATCAACTTGCTGGAGGCCGACGAAGTGCCGGAGCCAAGATCGTTCATCTCGACAAGAAGAACGCTTATGCCACGGCCAGCGGCATCCCGAGCGAGGCCCGTTCCATTTATGCCGCCGCCAATGATGGCGAGGTCGAAGTCGGCCATTGCGCGCTGATTCGCTTTCGTACCGCAGGATGAGCGGCTTATGGGGCGCACTCAAGAACAAGACGGCGTTAACCCCGAGTTTGAGCGAAAAATCAGCGACGATTGCAAAACGGCGGTGGCACAGCCATATCTCGAATAACCTAAACCTTGTCGCGCGTATCCTGGCTGCCCCCAGGGAACCTGAAAACAGCACCGATGCCCTCGCCTCGCCTGCTCGTCATCGAAGGCAATTCACCGCAAACCATGGCCGACCACGTCGCGGTCGGTGGCACCGTGGCGAGCAAGGGCTTTTCCGACCTGTTGCGCGAGCTTCTTCCGGGCGCCGAGGTGGACATCTGCTATCCGGGCGAGCCGGCAGCGCTGTTGCCGGAAGGCTCGTCGCTGGAGGGCTATGACGGCATCACCATCACCGGTTCGGGCCTCCATGTTTATAATGCCGGCCCGGAGGTCATGCGGCAGATTGAGCTGGTGCGCGCGGTGCTCAAGACCGGCACCCCATTGTTCGGCTCGTGCTGGGGCCTGCAGGTGATCACCGCGGCCGCTGGCGGCAGTGTCCGAAAGAATCCGAAAGGCCGTGAAATCGGCTTCGGCCGCGGCATCCGCCTTACGGAGGCCGGCCGCAAACATCCCATGTACGCTGGCAAGCTCGACGTGTTCAACGCGCCCACCGTGCATCTCGACGAGGTCGAAGCGCTCGCGCCCGGCACCACCGTACTCGCAACTAATGCTGTATCGGATGTGCAAAGCGCTGAAATCCGCACCAACGGCTCGGTCGCCTGGGCGGTGCAATATCACCCGGAATACCCGCTGCGCGAGGTCGCGGCGATCGTGCGGCGTATTGGGACGCGCCTGATCGAGGAAGGTTTCTTTGCGGACGAATCCGACATCAAAACCTTTGCGCACGATCTGGATACGCTCGACCGCGACCCTGCCTGCAAGCGGCTGGCGTGGCGGCACGGCGTGAGCAAAAACGTGCTCGACAAAAAACTGCGCGTCAGCGAGGTGGCAAACTGGGTCGAATTCCAGGTGCTGCCGACACGAGTAAAGCGCGGGCGAGGATGAGCATGGATTTTTCCGGCAAGCAGGTAGTGGTGACCGGCGGCACTGGCACGCTTGGTGCAGCAGTCGCGGCCAAGCTGCTCGCGGCGGGTGCAAACTGCACCGTTCCCTATGTACATGAAGCGGAGGCGCAGCGCTTTCCCAGCCGCGGTGATCCGAACGTCACGCTGATTGCAGTTTCCGATCTTGCCGACGAGACGCAGGTTGCCAAGGTCTTTGCGGGTTTAAGGCCCTGGTCTTCAATCCACATTGCAGGCGGTTTTGCTGCAGGCAAAGTCGCCGAGACCGACAAGACGGCACTCATGGCGCAGATCGACAGCAACCTCACGTCCTGCTTCCTGTGCTGCCGGGCTGCCGTCAAAGCCATGCTGGGTGCCAGCGGCGGGCGCATTGTCAACATCGCAGCGCGGCCGGCACTTGAATGGCGGAGCGGCGCCGGCATGACTGCCTATACCGTCGCCAAGGCTGGGGTCGCCGCACTCACGATCGCGCTTGCGGAGGAAGTTGCCAAGGACGGCATATTGGTGAATGCGGTCGCGCCGTCCATCATGGATACGCCCGCCAATCGCAAGGCGATGCCAAAAGCGAATTTCGATGCGTGGCCAAAAGTCGAAGAGGTTGCGGCCACGATTCTCTTCCTCGCTTCGCCCGACAATCGCGTTACGCGCGGCGCGATCGTGCCGGTGTACGGAAAGTCCTAGCCAGCGATAGGAACCAGTTCGAGTGGTGGGCGCAATAGGCGCTGCACCGAGCCGGAAGCGACCACAGTAGGACCTTCCGCATAGGCCTCGTGGTTCTTTTCGATGTCATCGAGGTCGTACTGATAGTTCACCATCAGCCCGTATGCCTGCGCCATCGCCCGGTCCGAAGTGTCGGCAAGCCAATTGATTCGCTCAAGCCGCGCGCCATTGCCGAGATGGAAACGCGCCACCGCGTCGACCGGCGAGCCCCGCTGATTGCGCGCGCGCAGGTAATACCAGGCAGCCGCGCGCATCACCGTATCCTGCATCTGCCCCGCTGTTTCCTCATTGCGCCACCAATCTGGCTGGTCGAGCACGGCAAGCACCGCTTTGTCGGCTTCGGTCAATGCCGCCGATTTTTCTTCGGCACGCTCGCGCTTGAGCCAGTCAGCGAAATTCGTCACCGGCGACAGCGTCACGAATGTCGAGAGTTTCGGCATTTCGCGGCTGACTTCCTCAACCACCTGCTTGATCAGAAAATTGCCGAATGAAACGCCGGCCAGACCACGCTGGCAATTGGAGATCGAATAGAACGTCGCGGTGCGAGCCTTGTCGGTCTCCACGACCTCTCGCTCCTTGCCGAGGATCGGCGCGATCGCGGCCGGAATGTCGCGGGTCAGCGCCACTTCGACGAAAATCAACGGTTCGTCCACCAGCGCCGGATGGAAGAAGGCGTAACAGCGCCGGTCGGATGAATCGATGCGGCGACGCAGGTCATCCCAGTCATGAATTTCGTGCACCGCTTCGTAGCGAATGATTTTCTCCAGCACGATTGCCGGCGTTGACCAGTCGATCCGGCGCAACACCAGGAAGCCGCGGTTGAACCAGGATGAGAACAAATGGACAAAATCGTCGTCGACCGCGCGCAGGTCTTCGCGGTGGTCGAGCGAGTCCATCAACTGCTCACGCATACGTACCAGCGCGGCGGTCCCGCCCGGCGCAAGATTGAGTCTACGAAACAACTCCTGCCGGCGCGGCTCGGAGGCAGTATGCACTTCGGCAGCGGTGGAATCCGAAGGCGCCGCACGCCATGCGCCAATTGCCTGCTCCATGCGGGCCGGATCGGCGCCGAAGCGCTGCGCCAACGCCTCAAAGAAGGCAATGCGAGGGCCGATTGTGAGCGTCGCATAGCGGCCGAGAATTTCGCGCGCCAGCGCCACACCCGAGGCTTCGCCGCGGATGGATAGTAAATCCTCGCAAAGCTCCACGAGGCTTTCCGAGCGGGCGGAGGCCACGCCGCGCCGGTCGCGTGCGAGCAGCGCACGGCCGCGTTCGGAAATCGTCTGCAACAGCTCGCCGAAAAACGAGGTGTTCATTTAGGCCCTATGGCAACGCCCATCAGATAGTTCGGCAACCATGTGGCAATTTCGGGGAAGAAGCACAAGATGACGATCGCCAGCATCATGCAGATAACATAGGGCAACGTGCCCCACATGACCTGGGCGAGCGGCACGTCCGGCGCGATGGCATTGACGATGTAGATGTTGAGGCCGACCGGCGGATGAATCAGTCCGATTTCCATGTTGATGGTCAGGATCACGCCGAACCAGACAGGGTCGAAACCCGCTGCCGTAATAATAGGCAGCAGGATCGGGCTGGTCATCAGGATGATGGCCGCTGGCGGAATGAAGAAACCGCATACCAGAAGGAAGATGTTGATGAGGAACATCAGCATCCACTTGTTGGCGTGTAAATCGGCAATCGCCTGCGCCAAAGTCTGGGTAAGATAGAGCGACGTGAGCATGTAGCCGAACAACACGGCGGTCGCGATGATGGTCAGGATCATTACCGATTCCCGCATCGTATCGCGCAAGATCAGCCAGATCTGCTCAACCTTCCAAAGGCGATAAATCAAAATCGCCAGGAAGAGACACAACGCAGCGCCTACGCCGGCCGCTTCCGAAGGCGTCGCCACACCGCCATAGAGCGCATACATGACGCCGACGATGATGAAAATGAACGGCGCGATTTTCGGGATTGACTGGAATTTTTCCTTCCACGAATAGCGGAAATCGATGGCGTGCGAACGAAAGCCGCGCTTCCAGATAATGAAAACCGTCCACAGCATGAACAGGCCTGTCAGCATCAGGCCCGGCAAGACGCCAGCTATGAACAAACGGCCGATCGAAGTCTCCGTGGCAATGCCATAGAGGATAAAGGTAATCGACGGCGGAATCAGGATGCCGAGCGTGCCGCCGGCACAGATCGAGCCGGTGGCAACGTCATCTGGATAGCCACGCCGGCGCATTTCCGGAATGCCCATCTTGCCGATGGCCGCACAACAGGCTGGCGATGATCCAGTGAGCGCGGCGAAGATCGCGCAGGCGCCGAGATTTGAAATAACAAGGCCACCAGGCAATCGGTAGAGCCAGCGGTCGAGCGCTTCGTAAAGGTCTTTGCCGGCCGGCGAGGAACCGATCGCCGCGCCCATCATCACGAACATCGGGATAGCAACGAGCGTGAATTCATCGAGCCCGGACCAGAAGGTTTCAGCGACAACGTGCAGAGCGTCGAAGCCCTGAAAAAATACCAGGAAGGAGATGGCGATTGCGCCGAGCCCGAAGGCAACCGGGATACCCGATACCAGCATCAGCAACGTGACAATGAGGACGAGCCCTCCTTGCGTGGTCGGGCTCATGGTGCGCCCCCCAGCGCTTCTTGCGCCTGGGCCCGCGCCACATCTTCCGCCGCCAGTTGATCCTTAATGCCGAATGGTGGTGTCCGCCCGGTCACCAGACAGAGCAAATCCGCAAGATACTGGAGGATGAGAAGACCGAGACCAACCGGCATCGAGAGGTAAGGAATCCAGAGGCGCGCACGCCAAACGGTGTTGGATAGCCAGCGCTCCGAGTAGGCCTCATACCAGTAAGCGGTACACAGGATGAAAATAACGACGCAAAATGCAAGCGCCAGAAGGCTGGTGAACAAAGCAAGCCAATACCGGAACCGCGGACCAACATGCAGCGGCAGAATGTCGACGTTGACATGCCCGCGCGTCATCAAGACGTAGGAGCTGCCAACGAAAGTTGCCCCGACGATGCTGTATGTCACCACGTCAATTTGCCAGATCGTTGTCAGACCCAGAATGAAGCGCTCAACCACGATATCGCAAATGACAAGCACCGCGAGTGCAATAAGAAATGCTGCAACAACACCCGCGACGCGCGACAGGAAGGTTACAGCCCGAATGTAAGTGTCCATGGGCTTGTCTTTTTAACTTGTTCCGGAATTCCAAACCGCGCGCGGCATGACCGCGCCGGATTTCGGCCGGCGAGCAGAGCGCCCGCCGGCCGCCATCACTGCTATTTCACCGAGAGGGCCTCGTCGATCAGCTTCTGACCGTTCGGTACTTCCTTGGCGAATTTCGCGTAGGAGCTCTTCTTGGCGACATCGAGCCAAGCCTGGTAGTCGGCATCGCTGAGGGAGACCACCTTTACCTTGTGGTCCTCGAACGCCTTGATCGCTTCCTTGTTCACCGCGTCGGCCTTGCCCTCGTAATAGGCTTGCGCCTTCTTGCCCGCGGCGAGCACGACTTCCTGCTGCTTCTTGTCGAGCTTGTCGAAGCTCTTTTTAGACATCAGCACGGGCTCGTACATGAACCATAGTGCGTTGTTGCCAGGCGCCGTAAGACAGTCGGTGACTTCGTAGAGGCGCATGGACTGGAATGTCCCGAGACTGGTATCTGTGCCATTTACGACACCACTCTGAAAGGCATTGTAAATTTCGTTCGAGGGCGGGCTGACGATACTGGCGCCAGCGGTTTCCCACATGCCAGCGAATGTCGGACCGGCGGCGCGGAACTTGCGGCCCTTCATGTCGTTCGGATGGACGATGCAGCCGCCTTTTGCGGCGACGCCGCCGGCGAACCATGCGTCGGACAGCACGATCACGCCGTGTTTCTCGATTTCGGCGTGCACGTCTTTCATGAACTGCGAGTTGTTGATGCGCTTCGCGCGCTCCTGGCTGCGGATCAGGCCCGGCATGAGGGTCGCGCTAAAGGCCGGTACCTTGCCGCTGGCGTAGTCGAGCGGGAAAAGCGTGATATCGAGTTGGCCGTTGACCATCGCGTTCCACTGGTCGTTCGGCTTGAACAGCGAAGCGCCCGGATAGACCTGGATGTCGAGGCCAACATTGGCGGCCTTGGCTTCCTTGGCGATCATTTGCACCATGTCGTCTCGGACGTCGCCTTTACCGCCCGGAAACTGATGCGACGCTTTCATCGTCATTTGCGCGTGCGCAGACGCAGACAGCACGATCAGCGCAGTGGCTGTGGCAAAAAAAGTCGAGATTTTCTTCATCCTGTGTTCCTCCATGGGGTTTTTTCTGGCGGCGGAAACTGCGCCACGTTTGATCGGTGTCCGAACAATAACAAAATGCCCCCTCGTCGCCCCATTTCACATTAGCCGCCGGTGCGACACAGCGCCATAGGCTCGGCATTAATTTTGCCTGTAACCGCATGCGACTAATAGATAATTCCCGCTATGGCCAGCATGCGCCGATGACCTTATAACCCCCCGGCATCGCTACCCATTCCGTGTCCTTCCGGGGAGTTTCTATACATGCCGAAGCCATTAGCGGGCCTCCGCGTCCTTGAACTTGCCCGCATCCTGGCCGGGCCCTGGGCCGGGCAGGTGTTGGCCGATCTGGGCGCCGACGTGATCAAGGTCGAACGAAAGGGCGCCGGTGATGACACCCGCGGCTGGGGCCCCCCATTCGTGGAGGGCAAGGATGGCAAACACATTGGCTCGGCCTATTTCCATGCCGCCAACCGCGGCAAACGTTCGATCGAGATGGACTTCGAGAGCGAGGAAGGCCGGCGTATCGTGCGTAAGCTGGCGGCGCGATCGGACGTGCTGATCGAAAACTTTAAAGTAGGCGGGCTGGCGAAATTCGGGCTCGACTACAAAAGCCTCGCACCCGAATGCCCGCGCTTGATCTATTGCTCGGTGACCGGCTTCGGCCAGGACGGGCCTTACGCCAAGCGCGCCGGCTACGACCTGATGGCACAGGGCATGGGTGGTGTTATGGACCTGACCGGCGCGCCCGATGGCGAGCCATCCCGCATCGGCATTCCGATGTCCGACATCTTCACCGGCGTCTATTCGGTGGTCGGCATCCTGGCCGCGCTCAACGAGCGCCAGAGGACCGGCAAGGGCTGCTACGTCGACACCGCCCTGGTCGACTCCACGGTCGGCGTGCTGTCGAACCAGGCGCTCAACTATCTGGTCTCCGGCAAGGTGCCCAAGCGCATCGGCAATGCGCACGCCAACATCGTGCCCTACCAGGTGTTCCCCGTCGCCGACGGCTACGCCATCGTTGCCACCGGCAACGACAACCAGTACATCAAATTCTGCAACGTGCTGGGCGCGCCCGAGCTCGCGCAGAATCCCAAATACAAGGGCAATGTCGGCCGTCTGAAGCACCGCGAGGAGCTGATCGGCAAATTGTCGGCGTTGACCGCGCGCATGAAACGCGACGATCTGCTTGAAAAGCTGGAAGCGCAGGGCGTGCCGGCCGGCCCGATCAACGATCTCGAGCAGGTGTTCAACGACCCGCAGGTGATTCACCGCGGTATGAAATTGGAACTGCCAAGCGAAGCCGCCAAGTCCGGCAGCATCCCCGGTGTGCGCACGCCGATCGTCATCGACGGCTGGAAAGCGGCGAGCGAACACCCCGCCCCGCTCCTCGGACAGCACACGACAGAAATCTTGCGGGAGATCGACGAAGGCTGAGTCTCCCGCATTGCACTGCTCACCCCTTGATTGCGTCTGACTGAAGGCGGAGCATTGGCGCAACGCCGATGCTTTCCGCCGACGGCGCCGGGGAGAGACTCATGAAACTTGTTCCGTCGTTTCTTGCGTGCGCACTGTCTATTGCGCCTGCCTTTGCTAACGACTTGCCGAAATTCCAGGTCGACGCATCTTGGCCGAAGACACTGCCGAATAACTGGATCATGGGCCAGGCCGCCGGTGTCGCGGTCGACGCGCAGGATCATATCTGGGTGATCCAGCGCCCGCACTCGCTCACTAACGACGAAAAGGCTGCAAGCTTCAATCCGCCGCGCTCCAAGTGCTGCAAGCCGGCGCCACCGGTGCTGGAATTCGACCAGGAGGGCAACCTTCTCCGCTCGTGGGGCGGACCGGGACAAGGCTACGACTGGTTCGAGAACGAACACGGGATCAATATCGACCACAAAGGCTTCGTCTGGCTCGGCGGCAACGGCAACAACGACGGCCAGGTGCTGAAATTCACCCAGGACGGCAAGTTCGTGCTGCAAATCGGCAAACCGGGCCCGCAGACCGGCAGCGCCGACACTACGCGGCTCGGACGGCCGGCGGACACCGAAGTCGATCCCGCCACCAACGAAGTGTTCATCGCCGACGGCTACGGCAATCACCGCGTGATCGTGTTCGACGCCGACACCGGCGCCTTCAAGCGGATGTGGGGCGCCTACGGCAAGCCGCCGAGCGACTCCAAGGAGCCGCCCTATAATCCGGCCGGCGCGGCGCCGCAGCAGTTCGCCAATCCGGTGCACTGCGTGAAGATCGCCAAGGACGGGCTGGTCTATATCTGCGACCGCTCGAACGACCGCATCCAGGTGTTCCGCAAGGACGGCACCTTCGTGAAGGAGTTCTTTGTCGCCAAGGAAACGCCCGGACAGGGATCAATGTGGGATCTCGATTTCTGGCCGGATGCCAAGCAGACCTTCCTGATGAACGCCGACGGCACCAATAACGAGGTGCGCACGCTAGTGCGCGAAAATGGCGAGGTGGTCGGCGCCTTTGGCCGCAACGGCCGCAATGCCGGCGAGTTTCATTGGGTTCACAATCTCGCGGTGGACAGCAAGGGCAACGTCTACACGACCGAGGTCGACACCGGAAAGCGCGCACAGAAATTCCGCTATATCGGACCGCCGCTGAAATAGTTGCCGCTACGCGACCGCAGTCGGTGCCAGCGCTTCGATGTCGGTCGCCACGTCGATGACCGCCGGCCGGTTGGCGGCGAGCGCCTGTTTCAGCGCGGCCACGATGTCACCGGGCCGTTCGACGCGGATGCCGAGCGCACCCATGTCCTCGGCGAGCTTGGCGAAATTCATTGGATTGTAAGTCCACAACTCGCGCGCCTGTGCGGTCTGCTCGCCGCCATAGGCGCGGTCGAAACCGCGTTTCGACTGATTGCCGCCACCGTTGTTGTTGACGACAGTGACGGAATTGATGCCCCAGCGCACCGCCGTTTCGACTTCGGCGATGTGGTACCAGAAGCCGGCGTCGCCGGTGAAAACCACCACCGGCCGCTCCGGACAGGCCGCCTTGGCGCCGATGCCGGCGGGAAACGCCCAGCCGAGATGGCCGGCGCTACGCAGATAGCTCTGGGTTGGCTTACGTAAATCGTACATGCCGCCCATCCACATGCCGGCATGGCCGGTATCGACTACGACAATGGCGTCATCGGGTACATGTTGAGTGAGTTCACCACAGATGCGCGCCGGGTGAATTGGCACGCTGTCGGATTCAAGCATCGGCTTGTATTTGGCGTACCACTCCCCACGCAGCGCGGAAATTTCCTTGATCCATGGCTCGCGCTTCGCCGCACTCGACTTGTCGATCTGGCCCAACATGCGCACCAGTACGTTCTTGGCATCGCCCAGGACACTCGCCTGTAATGGATAATTTCGTCCAAGCGATTCCGCCTCGATATCGATCTGAATCGCCGGTGTGCCGATCTTTGGCACCGCCCAGAAATGGGTGGTCATGCCGCCGGTCTCTGTGCCGATGAAGCAAACGAGATCGGCGCGGTTGACTGCACGATTGGCGCTCTCGCGCGAATAGCTCCCTACAACGCCGACGGACAGCGGATGGGTGCCCGGAATGATGTCCTTGCCGTTAAGCGAGGTGGCAACCGGAATTTGCAAGGCTTCGGCAAGCGCGACCAGTTCGCGCCCGGCGCCCGATGCACGCGCGCCGCCGCCGGCGACGATGATCGGCCGCTCAGCCTTCTGCAGCAGATCGAGCGCGGCCTTGACGTGTGCACTTTCCGGTTCTGGCCGGAACGGGGGCACGCTGGCGAACTGCGCCTCTACCAGCGTTTCCATTTCGGCCTCTTCGACGTCTACCTGGCCTTCATTACCGCGAAATTGCAGGTGCACAGGGCCAGGTGCGCCGGTGGTGGCAACGCGAAATGCTTGCCGCACCATATCCGGAATGCGGGCGACATCGTCGATCGTAACGTTCATCTTTGTCACCGGCTCAAATGCCGGCACATCGTCGATTTCCTGGTAGACCTTGCGAAATTTGGTCCTGGGGTCGCGTCCACCGGTCATGGCAATAACCGGCGAATGAGCCAGGTGTGCATCGCGCAGACCGGCGGCGAGATTGAGGGCGCCGATCACCTGCGCCATGCATATGCCGGGCTTTCCGGAAGCCCGCGCATAACCGTCTGCCATATAGGCGGCTGACTTTTCGCCGTGACAATGCACGCGCGCAATTTTCGTCCGCCGTTCCATTTCGGCAAAAGTGCGCCGCAATACGGCCGGCACCATGAAAACATGCGTGACGCCGTAGCCTGCCAGCATGTCGGCGAGAACTTCAGCGCCAACACGTCTAACATTATGTCCGACTGTTACCATGCTGTTCTCACGCGGGCTCGAATTTCAGAGCGACGCCATTGATGCAATAGCGCAGGTGCGTCGGCGGTGGCCCGTCGTTAAACACGTGGCCGAGATGACTGCCGCAACGGCTACAGTGGACCTCGTCGCGGACCATGCCATGACTGGTGTCGGTGTCGGACTTCGACCGCGCCGAGTAACGGATCGTTGAAGCTCGGCCAGCCTGTGCCGCTCTCAAACTTCATTTTGGAAACGAACAAAGGCTGGTCGCAGGCGGCACATCGAAAGGTGCCGGCGCGCTTTCTCATGCAATAGTGCGCAACTTCCCGGCATTTCGGTACCATGCTCGCGCATGATTTCGTATTGCTCAGGCGTGAGAAGCTTGCGCCATTCGGCTTCGGTGTGGGTGACCTGATACTGCTTTGCCATAATCACGCTCCGGAAACTGCTGCTACTTGATCGCAAGCGGATTGACCGGCGAGCCCACCGCCCCGGTGATGGGAATGGCCGGCGCGACAAACAAAAATTCGTAGACCTTGTCCTGTTCGCAATCGTCGGCGAGTTCCTTCAAATTGAAAATCTCGCCCATCGTCATGCCCATAATGGGAATCGTGATCCAGTGCCAAGGCTGGTTGATCCCCTCCTCGCTCTCGTTCGGACGCACCTCACAGCCCCAGGTATCGCTGGCAAGCGCGGCAAGCTGGGTGTCCTTGACGAAATCGAGCGTCTCGAATGAAAAGCCGGGCGCATCGCCGCCCGGATATCCATCCCAGCTTCCCGCCTTTTGACAGCGCTCCATCATGCCGGTGCGCACGACGACGTAGTCGCCGCACTTGAGCTCGACCTTTTGCTTTTTTGCGGTGCCATAGAGATCGTCGTTGGTTATGCCGTAACCATCGTCTAGTGACTCGACACCCTTAAAACGCGCCACGTCAAGAAATACGCCCCGACCCACCATCTTGTTCTTGGTCTTCTCGATCCCGCATTTCTGCGCGCCAGCCGAAGTTACCTCACGGCAATCGTAGCCATTCCACATATAGTTCTCATAAAACACATGGCCGAGGCCGTCCCATTGCGTGCCGCATTGGAGCGGCATGGTCACCATGTCATCCGCCGCGCGAATGCCGCGCTTGTCGAGCACGCCGGAATAGGCGTCAGTGCCAGTGCGAAGCATCGTGTGGATCGGGTTCGTGCGGCCCATCGCCGGGTACTTGCTCTTGGCTCCCTGCGGGCCGAGGTGATCGAAATTGAGCGCGAGGGAGATCACCTTGCCCTTCTTCACCAGGCGCGTGGCGGCGACAATGTCTTCCGCGCTCGTGTAGTTCAGCGTGCCGATTTCATCATTCGGGCCCCATTTGCCCCAATTCTTGTACTTCTCAGCGGCGTCGCGCATGTCCTGGCGGGTGATCTTTCGAGCAGGCATTGAATTTCCTCTGACGAAAAGGGAGGGCCGCGGGAATACAGCCTTTGCGGAGGCGCGATGCAAGCCCTACTGGCGCTCGTCCCGCGCAATGCTACGCTGCATAAAACATTACGGGAGGATTTAATGCGCTCGATTTTTCGGACCCTACTCACTTGCATCGCGTTCACTTTGGCCGCCGCCATCTTGCCGGCTTCTGCGGCCGGCTATCCCGATAAACCGGTGAAGGTGATCGTGCCATTCGCGGCGGGCGGGCCAACCGACGTGATGGCCCGCCTGATCGCACAGAAGCTGTCGGAAAGCCTGAAGCAGCAGTTCTACGTGGAGAACCGGCCGGGTGCTGGCGGCAATATCGGGATGACCGAAGCCTCGCGTGCCGCACCCGACGGCTACACAATCCTCGTCGCGAGCTCGAGCTTCGTCGTCAACCCGAGCCTCTACGCCAAGAACCCTTACGATCCCTTCAAGGATTTCACTCCGGTAACGCTCGCCGCTGCCTCGCCCAATATCCTGGTTGTGAACTCCTCGTTCCCTGCCAAGTCGGTGAAGGAGCTGATCGAGGTCCTCAAGAAGGAGCCCGGCAAATACACTATCGCCAATCCCGGCATTGGCACGACGCCGCAGCTCGCCGCCGAGCTGTTCAAGCTCGCGCTTAAGCTTGACGCCACCAGCGTGCCGTTCAACGGCGCCGGCCCGGCGATCCAATCAGCGGTTGCCAGTCACACGCCGGTCGCGTTCACTGCCCTGCCGCCAACCGCGCCGCAGGTGAAGGCCGGCACGTTGCGTGGGCTCGCGGTCACCTCGGCCAAGCGTTCGGCCGCTCTGCCGGACGTGCCGACCATGGCGGAAGTCGGGCTCAAGGAGCAGGAATCGGAGACCATGCAGGGCGTGTTGGCGCCCGCCGGCACCCCCAAGCCTGTCGTTGACCTGCTCAACCGGGAGATCGCCAAGGCGATGGCACTGCCGGACGTAAAGGAAAAATGCGCGCAATTGGGCTTCGATCCTGTGGCCGACAAGCCGGACGAGTTTGCTGCCTACGTCAAGAAAGAAGTCGAGAAGTGGGGCAAGGTAATCAAAGACGCCAAGATCGCGCAGATCCAGTAAGCCCGCCGCTTGGCCCAAAGCGATGCGTATCGTCGATATCCGCGAGACGGCGGTTCCGCTCAATTCGACGCTCGCCAATTCGAGCATCGATTTCTCCGAGATGACGACCTCGGTGGTCGCGGTGATCACCGATGTCGTGCGCGCCGGCAAGCCGGTGTGCGGGTTCGCCTTCAATTCCACCGGCCGCTATGCTTGCGGCGCACAGATGCGGGCGCGTTTTATTCCGCGCATCCTCAAAGCACGCCCGGACTCTTTGCTCGACGACGCCGGAAATTTCGCCCCAGAAAAAATTCTCGCGGTCATGTTGCAAAACGAGAAATCCGGCGGCCATAGCGAACGTTCCATCGGCATTGGCACAATCGAGGTCGCGATCTGGGACGCCATCGCCAAGATCGCGGACAAGCCGCTGTATCGCGTGCTGG
Source organism: uncultured Pseudomonadota bacterium (assembly GCA_963762485.1). Classification (GTDB taxonomy): domain Bacteria; phylum Pseudomonadota; class Alphaproteobacteria; order Rhizobiales; family Xanthobacteraceae; genus Pseudolabrys. Next base: position 103,789 of record CAVXLE010000007.1, read on the forward strand.
CCGAACGCTTCAACGGCGGGAAGTTGCCCGGCAAAGTGTTCTGCTATGTGGGCGGCGGCTGGTATGCGCCGGGCAAGACCACCAAGGACCTGCAGGACGAGATGCGCCGCCATCTCGATGCCGGTTACACGATGGTGAAGATGAAGGTTGGCGGAATGCCGCTCGCCCAAGACCTCGCCCGTGTCGAGGCAGTGAAATCAATCCTGCCACCGGGCGTACTGCTCGCGGTCGATGCCAACTCGAAATTTGACCGCGCCGCGGCACTCTCCTATGCGCGTGGACTTGAACCTTTCGCCCTGCGCTGGCTCGAAGAGCCATGCGATCCGCTGGACTTCGCCTTGCTCGCCGAAATTGCCGGGATTTACAAACCGCCGCTCTCGACCGGTGAGAATTTATTTTCGACGCAGGACGTCGAAAATCTCGTCCAATTCGGCGGCTTGCGGCCTGAACGTAACGACGTCATCCAGATCGATCCACCGCAGGCCTATGGCATTGTGCAATATGCCCGCACGCTCGAGATGCTGGCAGGCCATGGCTGGCCCCGCTCGTGCATGTTTCCGCACGGCGGCAACCAGATGTCACTCGCCATCGCGGCCGGTTTCGGCCTTGGTGGCGCCGAATCTTATCCTGGAGTATTCGGCGATTTCGGCGGCTTTGCCGACGACGCGCGCATCGAAAATGGCGCGATATCGCTCTCCGACCGGCCCGGCATTGGCTTCGAGGGCCAGATCCGACTTTTTCGTATCATGCGCGAACTGGCAGGGCTTTAGGCCCTATTCCGCACCTTCCAGTACGGTCGGTATCTCGATCGGTGCTTTGGGACCGCGGAGGCGAACATAGATCTGCAATCCGATCAGCAGCGCGCACAGGAAAATGAATACCGCGCTGATTGGCCGCTCCACGAACACACCGATGTCACCACGTGAGATTAACATGGCGCGGCGGAAGTTCTCCTCAAAGCGCGGCCCGAGCACAAACCCGAGCAAAATTGGCGCGGGGTGGAAACCGAGCCGCAGCAACACATATCCCAGAATGCCGATGACTACCGTTTCGCCAACCTGGAACATGTCGTTATTGGCGGCATAGACGCCAATGCTCACGAAGAAAAGCGCGCTCGGATAGAGGTACTTATACGGGATCGTCAGCAGTTTTACCCAGATTCCGATCAGCGGCACGTTCAGCAGAACGAGCATGATATTGCCGATCCAGAAGCTGGCGACGAGGCCCCAGAAGATATCCGGATGTTCCTTGATCAGCTGAGGACCGGGCACAATCCCCTGAATCATTAGTGCGCCGAGCAACAGCGCCATCACCGCGTCGCCAGGGATACCAAGACTCATTGTTGGGATGAAATCGCCCTGCACCGACGAATGTGTCGAGGCCTCGGGCGAAATCACGCCTTCGATCAGGCCCGTGCCGAACTTCTCTGGATGTTTTGAGATTTTCTTTTCCGTTGCATAGGCAACGAACGAAGCGATGGTCGGTCCGGTGCCGGGAATAAGCGCGCACAGACTGCCGACCAGCGTGCCCCGGAACATCGGCGCAATTGCCTGCTTAATCTCCTTCTTGTTTGGACGCATGTCGCGCAGGCGGACGTTCGTATATTTCGTATTGATCTGCGACACTTGGTTGACGCTATTCATGAACTCGGCGATGCCGAACAATCCAAGCGCCAGCGCGACCAACTCGATGCCGTCATCGAGATGGGTCATCCCGAAGGTGAAGCGCTCTGCGCCGGTCTCAAGATCGGTACCGACGATGCCGAGCATCAGCCCGAGCACCGTCATCGCTACGCCTTTAAGCGGCGAGCCGCGCGCCAGCGTCGAGCCCGCCAGCAGGCCAAGCAACATCAGCGAGCAAATTTCGGCCGGCCCGAACTCAAGCGCAACGCGCACAAGGATCGGCGACAGAAAAATCATTTCCGTGATGCCCCATGAGGCGCCGACGAACGACGCCATAACGGTCAGGCCGAGCGCGACACCGCCCCTGCCCTGCTTGGTCATCGGGAAGCCGTCGAGGCACGTCACCGCGTGCGGCGGATGACATGGCAAATTGAGCAGGATCGAGCAGATCGCGCCGCCGTACTGCGCACCGTACATCACACCGGCGAGCATCAGAATCGCGCCTACGGGCTTAATACCGAACGTAAGCGGCAGCAAAATCGAAATGGTCGCCAGAGGGCCCATGCCCGGCAACACGCCGACCATGTTGCCCACGAGCACACCGATAAAACACCACATCAGGTTATGCGGCTGCAGCGCGACGCCGAATCCGTACCAGAGATCTGTCAGTGCTGTTTCAATCACAGGCCTCTCCACGCCAGCAGCGGCATCGGAACCTGCAGCAGGTACGAAAACAACCCGACGCCGAAAACAGTTACGATCGTAGCCAACACTATCGAACTCTTCAGCGTCGCTGTGCGATCGCCAAGTGCGGAAACAAAGACACAAGCGAAAATGCCCGGGATCAGGCCGAACAAGCTACCGAACAGGATGAAGCACAGGGGTCCCGCGAGAATGCAGGCCCAGCCGAACCACTCAGGATGCTCAGGCAAGATACGCTCATCCTCGCCTTCGGGCGTCGTCGCCGCGGTCCCAGCGATTAGGAGCCCGAGAAAAATTAGAATGATACCGAGCGCCGTCGGCAGGAAGCCCGGCCCCATGTGCATCAAGGTACCGAGACGGTAGCTCGGCCCTTTCAACGCCATTACCAGACCAAAGAGAATGACCAGCCCACCTGCATAAAAATCGCGCTTGCGCACGAGATTCTGGACAAGCTGTGCGACCGGACTGCGTGCGGAACGCAAAGTTTCCTCCACCTTTTTATCGTTCTAATCCCCCGCCCGACCTGAGGATTAGGACGGCTCGACAATACAATCAATCCCCGTGCACCGGAATGCGGAACGGTCCGGTTTCAGGCCCTGCTGAGCCGTATTTACCGGAGTAAAACCTTTGTAAACGTTGCCGGGGCATACTGCCATACAACACGGTTGTGCGGCATCGGTTCGTGAGTTCCCGCCGGTCGTGGTCGCCGAACCAGCTTGAAAAGTAGGTCCCAGTAGCGCGTATGCCAACGACTGATATCTGACCATGAACGCCGTCAAACCACCCACCGTCGCGTTTGTCATCCCCTGTTACAACGAACAAGCTGGCCTTCAGCACACGCTGGCGCGTCTGCTCGCCGATCTCGACAAGCTGGAAAAATCAAAGGCCGTTTCACACAAAAGCTACATCGTACTTGTGGATGACGGTAGCACAGACCGGACCTGGTATCTCATTGAAACGGCATCGCAAGCGAACGCAAAACGCGTTCATGGCCTCAAGCTGTCGCGCAATGTTGGGCACCAAAATGCACTCCTGGCCGGCTTGCTCGCGCAGATCGGCAAAGCCGATGCCGTCATTTCACTCGACGCCGATTTGCAGGACGACATATCCGTTGTTGCAAGGATGATCGAACATTTCAACGATGGCGCCGAGATTGTATTCGCCGTCCGCAAGGAGCGCTCCACCGACAGCTGGTTCAAACGCGCCACCGCTGGCCTGTACTATCGCACCCTCAACTGGCTCGGCGCAGAGATAATCCCACACCATGCCGACTTCCGCCTGATGGGCGATCGGGCGCTGCGTGCGCTTTCGCTCTATGGCGAAACGCACATATTCCTTCGTGGGCTTGTTGTTCAGCTCGGCTTCAAAACCGCGACCGTTAAATTCGACCGGCTCCCCCGGCTGCACGGCGAGACCAAATATACGCTCGCAAAAATGGCCACTCTCGCCATCAATGGCATCACCTCATTGTCGGTGCGGCCGATCCGCATGATTGCCCTGATGGGCATCATACTTTTCGTCGTCTTCATGGGGATGAGCATCTGGGTATTTGGTACCTGGGTGGCGGGGCAAACTGTGCAGGGCTGGACTTCGGTCATGTTGCTATTCCTGCTGATCGCTTCGTTCCAGACTTTCGCAATCGCAGTGATCGGCGAATATGTCGGCAAGATTTATTTCGAAGCAAAATCACGGCCTCGTTTTATCATTGACCGGGAAACCGGCACGGCCCCCGCGCAAAGTTTGAGACCTCATTTACGGGCCGTTGAGCGGCGCTAATCAATCGCCGGAAAATTCACAGTTCGCGCTCAACGTCCCATCGGTTATGGTGCGGCGGCTAGACTCGCCGCATCCTGTTTCGGACGAATCGCAATGGACACCGATGCCCTCCGCCGACTACATTATGCCGCGGCCATCGCCTGCGGCGTATTCGCGGCGCTGGTTATGCACATTCTGCTGACCGTGTTTGGCCTCGGCCTCGATGCCGTGCTGCGAGACAGCGCCGCCGGCAACAAGCAGCAATTTGTCTCTGCCATGGCCTGGTGGGCGGTCGGTGGCGCAGGTTTTGTTGGCGGCTGGGCTGTCGCCGCCTATCTGATCGCCGCGGCTCGCGAACGCGAGCTGGTCTACCGTCTGGCCCAGCGCTTCCTGATTGCATTGGTATTTGTGGCCGCCACCGCCGGAGGCATCATGAGCAAGACCGGCAATCTTGGCGGCACGGTCGATGTGATCGCGGGTTTGGCGGCGTTGGGACTTGGGCTGGTGTGCGCCTTTTGCGGTGCACGGCTCGCCTATCTCAACGCGGAACAGGTCTGACGGGCCGGAACAAGTTTCGACGCTGACGATAGGCGCTTTTCAGCGACGGTTGCACGCGATTCGGCCGTGCTATTCTTGCGATTGTCCCTTCGAATATTCACGCTATACTTGAGACCAAGCTCTGGAACCAACCAGGCAGGGAAGACAAGGGGAAGACATGCGATTCCATGGGAGGAACAACCAATGCTCAACAGCGCAAGATTTGCGCCTGTGTTGGCAGCGGCGGTGGTCGTCTGCGCACCGGCAGCGTCTCAAGCACAAACATGTGAGGATCTGATCCTCGGGGCCGCCCTTTCGGCCACCGGTATCTACGCCGCCAACGGCACAAATACCAAGAACGGCTACGAATACGCGGTCAAAAAAATCAACGACGCCGGCGGGATCAAGATCGGCGGCAAATGCTATCACCTCAACGTCAAATATTACGACGACGAGTCGACGCCCGCTCGTGCGGCGCAGCTTGTCGAACGATTGGTCGATCAGGACAAGGTCAAGTTCATGCTTGGCCCTTACGGCTCGCCACTAACCAAGGCCATCCTGCCCGTCACGGAAAAATATAAAATTCCATTGGTGCAAGGCGAGGCGGCATCGCGATCGCTGTTCACCCAAGGTTACAAATATCAATTCGGAATCGTAGCGACGTCCGAAAAATACCTGACACCTGTCATCAATATGGCCGCCGAATTGGCGAAAAAGGCCGGCAAGAATCCGTCGTCGGTCAAGATCGCGATGATCTACCAGGACGACGCATTCTCACTCGACGTACGGCAAGGCGTTATCGAGCAAATCAAGAAATACAATATGCAAACGGTCATCGACGACCGGATGCCAAAGGATCTCAACGACGTCACGACGTTTTTCACGAAAGTGAAGGCGGTACAGCCCGATGTGCTACTGATCTCGGGACACGAAAAGGGCGCAGCCACCGCCGCGCGGCAAATGGGCGAGTTCAAGACTGCCGTGCCGCTCGTAGGCGTGACGCATTGCGAGGCAGCAAAGATTGCCAGCGATTTCCCGAAGGTTGCAGAGGGCTTTGTCTGCCCGACGCAGTGGGATGAGACGATGAAGGCGAGCGATCCAATGTTCGGCTCGGCAGCTGAATATGATAAGGCGATGCTCGCTGCGCATCCCGAATACAAGGTGGTCCCCTACCAGACCGCGCAGGCCACGGCTGCTGTATATGTCTGGGCTGACGCATTTAGACGAGCCCAATCGCTTGATACCGAGAAAGTACGCGAAGCGCTGACAAAAACGAACCTCTCGACGTTCTACGGTGGCGTCAAGTTTGCCGAAGATGGCAGCAATCCGGGCAAAGAAATCGTGATGCGACAGATTCAAGGCGGCAAATACGTGGTCGTTTCACCGGCTGAGGTGGCGGCGGCGCCGCTGATCTATCCGCGTGACGCGCATTATTGAGCTGTAGACGGAAGCGGGCAGCATCCTGCCCGCTTCCGAATCGCATCCGCGCGTCGGCCGATTTCAGTGCGATGAAGCCGCGCGGTTCGCCCATTCCATGACCGGTCGGGACGTCCGCAATGGAACAGGTCATCGGTAATATCGCGCTCTTGGCAGCCGCGCCAATCTTCAATCTCGGCTTGCTGATCGACGGCTTGTTGGTCGGCTCGATCTTCGCACTCGCCGCGTACGGGCTCGCCTTGGTGTGGGGCGTCATGAACGTAAAGAATCTCGCGCAGGGTGACTTCATCATGATCGGCGGCTATTTGACCTGGGACCTTGGTCGCCACGGAATCGATCCTCTGTTCGGCGTGCCGCTCGCCATCGTTGTCCTTTGGGCAATCGGCTGGGTACTTTACCGGACGGTCATCAGCAAGGTCATCACACGCGATCTCTTCACTTCGCTGCTCGCGACGTTCGGCATTGCCATCGTGATCCAGCAAGGACTCAATCTTGCTTTTGGCCCTGATACGCAATCGGCGCACGTCGACCTGCCGACGCTAGACCTGGCCGGCGGGCTCATTACCATCGCCATGACTCGTATCATTGGTTTCGCGTTCGCAATCATCCTTGCGGTGGCGGTTATCCTGTTCATGAAGAAAAGTCGCATGGGCCAGGCCATCCGGGCGACTGCGCAGGACTCGAGAGCGGCTCGCGTGCTCGGCATCGACACGGAAAAAATCTACTCGTTCACGTTCTGCCTTAACGCAGCAATCTGCGGGGCCACTGGTGCGCTCGTCGCCGTGATCTGGAACGTTCAGCCGTTTCTTGGCACCACGTACTCAATTCGCCTTTTCGTGATCGTAACCGCGGCCGGCTTCGGAAATCTTCCGGGCGTAATCGCCGCCGGATTTGGCATGGGAGTGTTCGAGCAGTTTGGCGGATTTGTGCTGGGAGCCGAATTTCAGCAAGCCCTCATTGTCCTGTTGCTGTTGGCCGTGCTCGCTGTTCGCCAGTTGCAGCAACTTCGCGTGCGACAGGCCGTGCAATGAACCGCGTATCGTTGCAACCGCTCACGATCGGGCTTCTGCTACTTGCCGGCGTTGCCGCGCCTTTGCTGTTCCCCGCGTATACCAATCAAGTCGCAATCCTCTGGCTGATGATCGTCTTCGCATCGACCTGGGACATCCTGGGCGGTCAGATGGGCTACAACTCGCTCGGGAATATCTTCTTCTTTGGCGCCGGAATGTACACTTGCGCCGTTGTACAGATCGGTCTTTTCTACGATGTCGGAATGTACACCTCCGGCGCCCGCACGACCCACATCGTGTTCAGCACGGCCCAGTACTTCACCGGCTTTGCTCTCGGAATCGGCGCGGCAGGCATTGCCGCCGCCTTGCTCGCGTGGGCGACGTCCTGGATCGTGTTTGGTTTGCGTGGTCCCTATTTTGCCATTGGCACGCTTGGCGTGGCGGTTGCTGGCGCGGAACTGACGGCGTCGTGGGAGTGGGTCGGCGCCGCCGCTGGAATATCAATGCCTGTATTCCCCGGCGCGCCGGAAACACAAAAGCTCTTCTTTTATTTTCTGTTGTTTGCTCTCGCGTTCGCTGTGCTCGTTTTTCTGCGATGGCTGTATTCGACGAATTTCGGACTTGCGATCAATGCAATTCGAGACGACGAAGAAAAGGCCGAGGCCATGGGCCTGTTCACACGCCGCTACAAGCGTACGGCTTGGGCGATCTCTGCATTTTTCCTCGGAATCGCCGGCGCCGTCTTCGGTAACATGACCGGATTCATCGAGCCGCGCGACATTGCCTTTCCCACCACGACCTTCAACATTTTCATGATCCTGATGGTTCTTCTCGGTGGCAAGGGCACGTTTTGGGGGCCGGTCGTCGGCGCTGTGGTGTTTCACGTTATCAAGGAAGTGACCTGGACCTATTTCCTCGGCTGGCAATTCGTTGCCCTGGGTCTGCTGATCGTGATCATCGTGGTGTACTTCCAGCAAGGCATAGTGGGCTGGCTGATAGAAAAATATCCGGAACGCTTCGGGACCCCGATCGTGGCCAAAGGCGATCAAGGAGCGGTTCACGGCCTCGACCTCGCGCCCCATCCCGGGGGCGCCGAATGAACCCCGCGATTATCGAACTCTCGAATGTATCCAAATCATTTGGTGGCGTGATCGCCAACCGCGATGTTTCTTTGACTGTGCCGCGCGGCAGCATTACCGGGCTCATTGGCCCGAATGGGTCAGGCAAAACGACATTGTTTAATTCAATTGTTGGCTACCATCCGATCAACTCAGGCTCAATTCGTTTTGAAGGACAAGAAATTTCCAAGCTGCGCGTGCAGGAGATCGCGAGGCTCGGCTTGTTGCGGACTTTCCAGACCACCCGCATCTACGGAAAGATGAGCTGCTTGCAGAACATGCAGATCTCAATTCCGCACCGTAAGGCCAGCTTCTTCGATATGTTTGGTTATGAACACCCCGAAACCGTCGAGCGCGCGGAGCATCTGCTGGCGTTCGTCGGACTTTACGAAAAACGTTTCCTGCGCGCCGGCACTCTGTCCTTCGGCCAGCAAAAGCTGCTCGAATTCGCCATGGCTCTTATGAACGAGCCAACTGTGCTTCTGCTCGATGAACCAACGGCAGGCATCAATCCAACATTGATCAATGGCCTGATCGATCGTCTCAAGCGCGCTAACCGCGAGTTCGGCATCACGATGCTGATCATTGAACACAACATGCGCGTGATCATGAACATGGCGAGCAAGATCTATTGTCTGGCGCATGGCGAGATGCTGGCCGCCGGTGAGCCAGCTGAAATTCAACGCGACCAGAACGTAATCGACGCCTATCTCGGAGTGCACTGATGGCCGCTCTTGAGCACGCGCAATCAGCCGGTCCCCAACGTCATGACGGAATGGGCGCGGTGATTTCCGTTGACGAAGTCGCACGCCAGGCGCTCGAAATCGCGCAGGATGTGGGTCTTGACGAGCTTGACGCCATGGTCAGCAACAAGCCTCTTCTGCGCATCGACGCGCTCGATGCCGGCTACGGACAGATGGAGATCCTGCATGAGTTCAATCTGCGGGTCGGACGCGGTCAGTCGCTTTGTCTCATAGGGCCGAATGGCGCGGGCAAATCTACCGTTCTGCATTCCATCTTCGGCTTCACAAACATCTATTCCGGCTCGATTACGACCGAGCAGAATGGCAAGTCCGTCGACGTGACGCGCCTGTCGTCAAACGAAAAGCTGCGCTCGGCCGGTATCGCGTACATTTTGCAAGACAAGTCGGTGTTTCCCGGCATGACAGTGGAAGAAAATTTATGGCTGGGCGCCTATCTCATGGATCGCAAGGCGGCGAAACAGGCTGCTGACAAGATATTTGAAAAATACCCGCGGTTGGCAGCTCGTCGTAAACATCCAGCCAAGGTCCTGTCGGGCGGCGAACGCCGGCTGCTCGAAATCTGCCGTGCGTTGGTCATGGATCCGCAAATACTGCTCGTGGATGAGCCTTCAATTGGTCTGGAACCACGCTTCATCGACGCGGTCTTCGACATTCTGGGCGACCTTCAGCACAACGAGGGCAAGACCATTATCATGGTCGAACAGAACGCCAAGAAAGGGCTCGAATTCTCCGACATCGGCTACGTTTTGGTTTCCGGAAAACTCGCGCTTGCGGGTACCGCGCAAACTCTACTTTGCGATCCCGCTGTCGGCCGCCTGTTTCTCGGCGGATAGCGTCGGAATTTCCTGTTGCTGAAGGGCGACGGGAGGGAACGTAATTTCACCGTGTAACAGAGATGTAACGGGCACATGACGAACAATCTTGTACCCAGCCCATTAATCATGCGTCGACAAATGAATTTGGGGTTAGCGCTATACGCGTATCTGTTGTCGTCTAAAGCTTTATCAGATGTCTTCCATCGCAATACTGCGACGTATTTTTGGAATTACGAGCCGCGATAGTGGCTATGGCCACGGCGATCGTGCTCACCGTTGATCCGTCAATGCCCCGTCGTCCTGAGCATGAAGAGTGCCGGTCAAGTCCAAGCTCGAACCGCGAGGATTCCGTAACCTGTGCTCTGATTCGGGCTCTAAAGATCTGTCAAATAACCCCGTTACTCATCTTCAGCCCACAACAACATCCCGCCCTTCGCAGGACGCTTTCGTGCCTCTGCAGCAATGGTGGAGTTGCATTTTACGAGTCGATAAACCACCGCGCCGGTTTCAATCGGCGCGCCGCGCGTTATTTGTTCCAGCCCTTGCATTCTGTTGCGCGTGCCTTGCGGCCTGCAATCTGACCACCCTCAATGACGCTGACACCCAGCCTCCTGACGTTTTTGACCGGGTCAATTCCATAGACCTGCTGCCGCATTCTCCAGTCCCGCCGGAGCCTAACTCGAACACGCCAGATCAGCGGCAGGCGGCGGTCTACACGGGAGAGAGCGTCACCGCGCTCGCGGCCAGCGATCTGCGCGAGCTGACAAAGCCGGCGGAAGGGGGCGATGGCTACGAACTCAACTTCGAAAACACCCCCGTCACGGCAGTTGCGAAGGTCGTGCTTGGAGACATTCTCGGCGTCGGATACACGATCGATCCGCGCGTCCAAGGCACGATCAGCCTTGCATCTGGACGGCCCGTTCCGAAAGCGGACATCTTGTTCGTGCTCGAAAACGCCTTGCGCGTGAGCAATGTCGCTCTGGTGCGGCAGATGGCGGGCTACCGAATAGTTCCGCTTGGCGAAGCAATCGGCACAGGCAACGTCGACAGCGACCCGGCACGGGCCGAGCCCGGCTACGGAATTTCGGTTGTCCCTCTCCAGTACGTCTCCGCGCAAACTCTGATCAAGCTGCTCGACAGCTTCGCGACCAGGCCGGGTACAGTCCGCGCCGATCCCGCTCGGAATATGCTGCTCATTCAGGGCAGCGGAGCCGAACGCCGTACCGCCATCAAAACCGTCCTCAGCTTCGACGCCGAATGGATGCAGGGCCAGTCCATCGGGATTTTTCCGGTGCGTAACAGTACCCCCGAGCCGATCATCACAGAACTCGAAAAGATCGTCGATGCCGGTGAAGGAGGCCTTGGCCAGAATCTTGTCAAATTCCAGTCGATCAGCCGGATGAACTCGATCCTCGTGGTTGCTCGCAAGCCACAACTTCTGAAAACGGCGGCGGCATGGATCAAGCGTCTCGACAATGGTGACAACAATTCAGGCGTGAGCGTACGGGTCTACCAGGTTCGCTACGGCGAAGCACGCCAGATGGCGAAAGTGCTCAATGACATCTTCATCGGCAGCGGGGCCGGTGGGCTTGAATCGCCAGCCAGTCAGATTGCCCCCGGCTCCGGCGCCGTTGCGATATCGAGCGGCGATCAAATGGGTTCCAACGGGCAACTGGGAACCGGGTTCGGCACGCCGTCAAATGCCAACAGCCGCGTGAGACAACAGCTTGGAATTGCGCCTTCCAATCAGCGCGCAGGCGCAACCGACGCGGCACCTGCACCTGCCGCCAGCAGCCCTATTGCAACTGACGCGCGAGCCTCTGCGGCTGGCGGCGCGCCGATGCTTGCTGGCGTGCGGATTACACCTGATGTCGTCAACAACAGTTTGCTTATCTACGCCAGCCAGGAAAAATATCGAATCATCGAACGCGCTCTTCAGCAAATCGACCGGCCGCAGATGCAGGTCGCAATCGATGCGACCATCGCGGAAGTCACACTCAACAATGACTTGAACTATGGCGTTCAGTTTTTTCTGACCAGCCATAATTTGGGGTTGAGGCCCGACAATGGCTCGACGCTAAATACCGCGGCAAACCAACCGCCAACGGTTGACGCATCCGGCGTTGCCAGCGCGTTCCTGAATCGTACGTTCCCCGGCTTCAATTTCCTCGTCGGCCCGGAGGCGCAACCACGCGTCATTCTCGATGCGCTGCATGCCGTCACGAGCGTCAAGGTGCTTTCCAATCCGTCGTTAGTTGTCATCGACAACCAGCCCGCCATTCTCCAGGTCGGCGATCAGGTACCGGTCTCAACCGGTAGTGCGACCGTGCTGACAACCAGTAACACGATCGTAAACACGATCGACTACCGCGACACCGGAATCATTCTACGCGTCGTACCGCGCGTCAATGTGAACGGAATTGTGCGGCTAGATGTCGAGCAAGAGATCAGCAACGTCGCGCCGACATCTGGAGGCGCCACCAACCTTACTCCGACGGTTTCGCAACGCAGGGTCAAGAGTTCTGTATCCATCGCGAGTGGCCAAACTGTGCTGCTTGCAGGGTTGATCAGCGAACGACAGACGCGCGGCAGCAATGGCATTCCCCTGCTCGATCAGCTGCCGCAGCCGCTGGGGGATATCTTTGCGACGAGCCGCACGAACGCTCTGACTCGGACAGAACTGATCATCTTCATTCGACCGCAGATCATTCGAGACGGTGTGGATGCACACTTCGTGGCCGAAGAAATGCGATCGAAGTTAAGGGGGATCGCCGGTGCAGAGGCGCCAGGCGGCCCGCTGACAACAAAGCTCCGCTGATGCGGCGTGATGCAGGTCTTGGCGGGAGGTCAACGCAATTGAAAAAAACCGCAAAAACAGCAGTCGCCGGACTTGCGGCCCTGTTCGTGGCAAACGGACTCGCCTCTGCAACATCACGAGGGAATACGAGAGCCTTCGCGTGGAATAACTATAGCGCAGAGTTGAACAGGGCTTTTCCTCTGGCCGAGCGCGGCGACGCCCGGGCACAGGCGTTCCTTGGCTTCATGTACGAGCATGGTCGGGGCGTTCCACAGGACTACGTCGCCGCTGTGCATTGGTATACCTGCGCCGCCGAGCAAGGCCATGCGACCGCGCAGTATCTGCTAGGCCTTATGTATGACAAAGGCCACGGTGTGCAGCGAAGTGATATGCTGGCTTACAAGTGGCTCAATTTAGCGGCGGCCCACGCTCCTCCAAGAGCGAAGGAATACTATACCCGGATTCGCGACGCGATCGCCGCGAAATTGACGGCGGCGCAGGTCGATGAAGCACAGTGGCTTGCCTCGAACTTTATGCCGAAAGCATCGAGGTAAATACCACCCAGGAAAGTTGATCTGGCGCAAAGGCAAAGGCGGGCGGCCGCGCAATGATTTCCCAATTAATGCGCCGGTTACAAGAACCGGCCAATCGACAGGTGACCCAATGCCGAAAACAAGGCAACCCCCGTTGTCCACCGACGACCCCGGCGATCGACTCACGATCTCGCCTGAGAAGGTCTTCTTCGCGATCGTCAAAGCGCGTGAATTCGACGTCAAGGATGCCGTAACGGACCCCGACCCAGGGTCGAATCCCTCCGACGATAAGGACGCAGCCGTCCTTGAAGACCACACGGATGATCCGGTAGTCGAAGAGCTTACGTCGTTTATCAATTCGCTATCGGAAGACGAGCAGATCGATCTTGTTGCCCTCGCCTGGCTGGGACGCGATGACTATTCCGCGGAAGACTGGGCGGAGGTTCGGGCAGAAGCGGCGCGCGCTCACAACCAACGAACCGCGCGCTACCTGCTCGGCATACCGCTCTTGGGCGACTTCCTCGAAGAAGGCCTTTCTCTGTTGGGCTATTCCATCGAAGAATTCGAAATGAACCGGCTTTGAAACAAGACGACGACAGCTGAAGGCGCTATTGGCGGCTTATGAAAATCGTCCATTGGTGCTCTTAGGACCTCCTTCAGTTTTGGGGCGTAAGGCTCATCGCCTCTCAAAAAGAGGGATAAGTACATGAGTATCGCAGCCATCGGCTCGGCACACGTTACGCCGATCAGTCCGGAAAAGGCCGAAGGGCCCGGTCCGGACCATGATGGGGACGCCGACGACGCGGGCGTTAAAGCCCCGGTTCAAGCGGCTCCGCCGCCGGGCACTGGAACTGCCGTCGACAAGACGGCCTAAGGTCTCCGGACAAACAAAAATGAACAAAACCCCGGCCCTTGAAGCCGGGTTTTCTTGCGTAGCTCCCTAGATCTTCCACCGCTGTGGTCACCGACATTCGCGGCGGGCAGTGTCATCTCAATATTGTGACGCCGTCTCCTCGATGTGCCAGAGCGACGATCGAAGGCTTTTCAGGACTTTAGCTAGATCGAAGTCCCACCGAAGCGGCGGGCGCCGCACTCGCCGCTTACAAGACAAGCGCCACAACAATCAAACAGCCTAGTTCGTAGTCATCGGGGACCGCACGCGTGGAACTATCGTGGCCTGCTTTTTGCTACTGCACGCGAGACGGGGCTGCGGATGAAGAGGTTGGGAATGACCGACGGCAAACTGGCTCTATTGTACCTGATTATCGTTGCCACCATTACGCTTTCATATATCCACGACGAGAGTATCGGCATGATGAAGCACGCAATTACCGCTCTGGTAGTGACGCAGGTCCAGGCTGCACCGGAATAATGTTAGTTCGGGTTGCGGTTATTCTACGCCACGCGATGTGTTGATCGGGCCGTATCAATGCCTGGCGGCAGCCATAGAATGCGCGCGCCGATACGGTACGCTATTGAGTTGGGCTGAGTGCTTGCGTGGCCGTCTTGGACGCACCCTCGCTCCAACTCTTCCGATCAGATTGTTCTGCGAGCAGGACGTAGCATTGAGCCAGGCTTTCCAATTCATCCCTGACGGACCGGCTTTCTTCACCGCGCGCTCTGGCGCGCAATTGCGCAGCCTGTCTCCTGTATTGCTCAGCATTCATTGGCGCGCTCACTATTTAGAAATTTAACGCCAGTCGCATCGAGCGTGCGCCACACGAGGCGGCACGGTCGGACGGAGTGGCCGCCATCAAATGTCATATCCACATTCTCCGGCAATTTGATTGCGCGCGGCACATCTATGCGGGCGCCGCAACTATTTAGATCGCGGACGACACAGTCGATGACCGACGATGCCTCCAGAAAGATCTCTGCACGCTTATGCACACGTGCACGGGCAGTCTTACGGCGCTCCTGCATCCCGACTGCCTCTGGCTAATTGACCCATGTCGTTTCCGTCAGGTCGCGCACTCGCCTACGCAGGCGCTACCTTCTGTTTCCTGGGCATCTTTTCGCATGCCGTAGATAACAGTCCCATGCATCATCGCAATGACCGTCGAAAACACCAGACTAGCTTCGACAGCATCACGAAAGTTGGGGGCCACGCATAGCAGCACGGCACCCGCGAGCGCGAAAGCGTAGGGAACGCAGTGGATGAACGGCCCGTATTTTAATTTTCCGCAGAACAAGAACGTCGAATACGCTCCTGTTAGTTGAAACATGAGTCCTGTCGTCACCAACTTTGATTGGGTATTCAGAAAGAGCATGCTGACCAGCACAACTAACCAGATGCCGAGGGCGATGTAGTCGCGAGTAGATTCGTCGAGGCGTTTGATCATGCCGATTGTGTTGGAAACCTGCTTTTCGCTCATGGGTACACTCCAAATCACTTGGCCGGAGTCCATTAGACGATAAAGCCTTTCGGGACTGGGTATTATCGGCGGCGTAATCAAGGCCAATTCGGTAATCACATTTTAATTCCGGCGGAAACCCGCATAAATCAAGGAAAACTTGGATGCTAAAGGCAGGCTTTCCGCCGTATTGATTTAACAGACACTCTAAAGGCAGCTATTGCGGCCACGTCGATAATGTCTGCGTCGACCACTCGACCGAATAAGCGGCGCCCGATGTCTGTTCCTGGCAAACAGGCCGCTCGCTGCTTACGCCCATCAAGCGAATGCGCCGCGACTTCCTCTAATGACGCTCACGTAACAATAAAATCCGTCTTATGGTCTTTGCGGCGTCTGGTGTTCGCACCAAAACTCAAGCAATCGTTTTGCAGTCGAGTGCGACAGTTTAATATAGTCTCTTTTCAACTTATTGAGCTCATCTTCCGTGGCTGATCGCCCGAGTAAACCATCCTGCAACAAAGCACGTAAGGTCGGCCATGAAAGCCCTGCAGCTTTGCATGGTACCAGCAGCGGATCATTGCGGCCGTCTTTCAGCATCTGCTTGATCATATCAACTGGCGCAGAGCATAACGTTGCAAGCGCAGTCACTGCTGCAGCGTATTGGCGCGCTCTCGCAAACTCTAGAAGCGCCACTTGATCGAGTTCGCCGTTTTCATGCATCATCTGGACAAGGCGCTGTGCCGCCGTGAAGTCACGATCCAATTCTTCATTTTCAATTATGACTTCATTTGAAATACTAGCCAGAATCTCGCTAATGTCGTCTCGCTTTTCTGGCGTAGCCAACGCCAAAAGACGGTTTCGCACTGCGTCGGTGACTCGCTCCAAAAGGCGACGGAAGATATGGAGCGGAATGTCGAGGCGCAAACCGAGTTTTTCTAAAAGCGACTCATCAGCCTCGGGCTGATCTACAAGATGCGCATACGCTTTTTCAGAGAACCGGGCTCCTGCATTCTCGGCCAGCTTATTGATAACCTCTCGATCCCCACGCTCGACTAAAGTGTCGGTCAAGATCTCGCTGAGACTGCTTCGTTTGGCGATTGCCAGCAGGTGGGATTGGCTTTTGGCCAAGGCAATTTCAATAAGGTCGGGTGTGGTCAGGCGATCCGACAGCGACAGGACTGGAGCCGCGATGGCTATTTCATCGTCGTGTGCAAGCGTGTGGACGACATTAATAGGAGCGTTGTTGATCGGCGCAAGACGCTCGCTGAGTTCGATGAGGGCCTTTGACTCCATCCGCGTAATTAAATGCCCCAAAACCTCGTCGAATACCTGAATTTGCTCTTCACTGAGCTGTTCGTTTTCGCCCAAAAATAAATCGGTGACGCGTCTAAGGGTCTCGACCCGTTTTTCCTGGGAGCCCCGCCGTACGGCGTTTTCGAGTTCGGAAATTAATGACCTGTGTTGATACATAGAAAGAGCCCTACTGGAACTGGTTTAGGCACTTCTGTGCCGTCTATTAACAGTAAGTAAATGCAATCTTATCCGAAAAGCGTTTAAAAAATTGATCTAGCGCCGAACCCTTGAGTCATCAGCTTGGCAGCCACATTACATGCCGTATTTCGCCTAGCCGACGCTTCAAGCCAGTCCATGTTTCGCCGCCATCGGAGCTGCGGTAAATCTGCCCGAGGCTCGCCGAAGCGAAGATAAGCTTCGGATCGGCCGGATGGACGGCGACTGACCACATCGAGCTCTCCACCTCACCCGGCAGGACCGCGCGCTCCCAATGCGAGCCGCGGTCGCGACTGCGGTAGAGGCGGCCCCATGAGCCCGGTGGGCCGTCGCCATTGGTGAGGAACACGACGCCGGAATTGTCGCTGCGTGGCACGACGGCGCGGGTGTATTTCGACGGTGAGTCGAGCGGCTGCAACTCCCAGCTCTCGCCGTCATCGTCGCTGATGTGGAGGCCGCGGTCGGTGCTCGCAAAAACGCGACGGCTGCCGCTGTTCATTACGCCGAGACCGTGAATGTCTTGGCTCGCCAAACCCTGGCTGGCCTTGTGCCAGGTCACGCCACCATCGGTCGTGCGCCACACGGTGTCGAGCTCGACGCCGGCCCAACCAAGCCGCTCATCAGTCGGGTCGAACAGAATCTGGGTGAAACGCGACTGCGCCTGATTGGAGCAGATCTCCGGTACTACGACGTCGAGCTGACGCCACGTAAGCCCGTGATCTTCCGAGCGATACAG
Source organism: uncultured Pseudomonadota bacterium (assembly GCA_963762485.1). GTDB lineage: Bacteria > Pseudomonadota > Alphaproteobacteria > Rhizobiales > Xanthobacteraceae > Pseudolabrys. The sequence goes on from CAVXLE010000007.1 coordinate 121,478, forward strand.
AGCGGCGAATTGTGTACCGGCCATGATGACGTCGGGATTTTTCGGCGAGAATGCAAGCGACGTGATCTTAAACCGTTCGTCCATCGGCGACGGCACGTGCGTCCATTGCATTCTCTGGCGATCGAGACGGAACAAACCGCCATTGGTCCCGGCGAGCAGAATGTTCGGATTCGAAGGATCGTTAGCGAGTGCCCAGATCTGATACCCGCTGTACATGCCTGCGCGGCTGCCCATGCGCACCAACGTCTCGCCCAGGTCGTCGCTCGTCCACATTCCGAGCCCGTTGGTCGCTATGTAGAGCTGCGATCCCATAATGCTCGTCTCTACCCCGCCGCGCGCTATTCAAAATTCTGCAGCATCGCCTCGCGCAGAAATTTCGGCATTTCACCGAGATCGCCATTACCATAGCCATTGGCAACCGCCGCCGACAGTGAAGCGAGCGTGCCCGCCGACAGCGGCATCGGAACGCCGCTCAATGCGCCAGTCGCAACCGCCGACATGATATCTTTCCGTAACGTGCGAATATCGAGTGTCATCTCAGGCTTTTCGCCCTTCATCACGCCGATCTTGCTTTTCATCCAGCCGCTCGCATAAGGCGCTTCCTGCAGCACATCCAGCATCTGATCGAGAGTGAGGCCCTGCTTGGCACCGAGCGCAAGCGATTCCGACAGCGCCTGGATATAGGCACCAAGTCCAAGATTGACGGCGAGTTTCATTGCGTACCCGCTTCCATTTGGGCCCATATGCGCAATGCGGCGCGTCATCTTTTCCAACACCGGCCTTGCCCGATCGAGATCCTCAACCCGACCGCCAACAAGCGCGAATAATTTTCCGTCTCTCACTTGCGGGATCGTGCCGAGTACCGGCGATTTAAGCAGGCGCGCACCCTTGGCCTCAACCAGCGGCGCGAGCTCCCGCCCGGTCATCGGCTGCAATGTGCTCATTTCAATGAACAGCTTGCCTTTGACATCGCCACTCAAGAAGCCCTGCGCATCCTTAAATATATGGCGGACCCCATGGTCCTCCGTAATGATTGAAATGATGATTTCAGCATCTGCCGCGACAGCGCGGGGATTGGCTGCGATCGGCAGGCCGCTATTCGCCAAAGTCTTGTTTCGGTCAGGGCTCACATCCCAGCCCACCACGTCAAAGCCATGCTCGCACAGACGTTGGGACATCGCGGTGCCCATCCGACCGAGGCCAATCAAGCCGATTTTCATAATGTGATCCCCTTTACTGCAACGCACGGTCGTGCTGCGCGCTATACAACGCGTAATGTGGTTGCTTCTTATTTGACAGCGGTCTTTGCTGGGATAGTCTGTATCGTCTCAATGCTACCAGCAAATCGTGCGGCAACCAGAGAATAAATAACAGCCGCTGTCCTTGGGGAGGACGTCATGAGAATCCGTGTTCGACTCGCCGCACTCGCAATTGTTTCAGCGGCGGCATCTATCGCATCCATCGCGCCGACGCTAGCAGCCGAGTACACTTTGAAATGGGCCGTCGTCACGCGTGGCGACATGCAGGAAAAATTCGGGCACAAGCTCGCCGAAATTCTTCCAAAGGCCACAAACGGCCGCGTCGAGGTCAAGGTGTTTCCCGGCGGCCAGCTCGGCAGCCCAGCCGCGATGATTGAAGGCTTGCAGCTCGGCACAATCGAGGGGTACGAAAATCCGGCCGATTTCTTCGTCGGCGTCGATTCACGTTTCGGCGTGTTCAGCATTCCGTTCCTGTTTCGCGACACAGAGCAAGCCAACAAGGTACTCGCCGATCCGGAATTCAATGACTACGTCCTGAAAATCGCGGAAGCCAAGGGGATCGTCGGCGTCAACCTCGCAGTTGCGGCTGAATCACTCTACTTCGGCGCCAAAAAGCCCTTGCGCAGTATCGAAGATTTCAAGGGAATGAAGCTGCGCGTTAACGCCACGCCCGCCGAGCGCGCGCGAATGGGTGCGCTGGGCGCGACTGCAGTCCCAATGGGCCTGCCGGAAATGATCACCTCGCTGCAAAATGGCGTGATCGACGGCACAATGAGCGGCATGTCGATTTACACCAACTTTAATTTGCAGAACGTAGGCAAGACGCTGCTCGAGACCCACGACACTCTACTGGTCTCGTTCGGCGGCCTGAGCAAGGCCTGGCTCGACAAGCTGCCACCGGATCTAAGCAAGATCATTGTCGATGAGGCACGCAAGCTGCAGCCGTGGGCGCGACAAACCGCGGTCGATGAAGTCGCGGCACTGCGCAAGGTATGGGCCGAGCGCGGCGGTGAAATCGTCACCCTGCCCGCGGCCGAGCAGGCCGAACTTGAGAAGCGGTTAAAGCCGATTGGCGCCGAGGTGACCAAAGGCGACCCGGTGCTCAAGGCGTTCTACGAAAAGATCCAGGCGATCAAGGCGAAGTACTGAGCCGCTGAATGGTGAATGCCCCGGCACGCCTCACCACCGGTGAGGCGTGCAGGTTTTACTGTGATGGGCCTCCGGTGAAGGCAATTAGGTTCAGGCCCCGGCGTGCAATGAGGCGAAGATTCGGAGCCTGACTTTGTTATGAGCGACGATCAGAGACCGTCCAGGTCGAAGCAAATCGAAGAAATTGTTTTCATCAAGGTGCCGCATGCTCTTGCTGGTGTCCTATTTCTTATTGCTGTGGCCATCAACATAATCAATGTGATCGCCCGCTACGTGTTTTCGGACCCGGTTTTCTGGGCGGAAGAAGTTCTGATCTTCATCGTCATCTGGACCGTATTTATCGTCGCGGGCTCGATCACTTATCGAGGCGCGCATTTGAATATGGATCTGATCTATTCCGGAATGAGCCCATTTTGGAAGCGAGTGATCAACATCGCCATTGCGCTTACATTGATAGCTTGCACAATGTTCGCTGCAACGCAGTCATGGAAAGTTCTTTTGGTGCACTATCGCAACCACAGCGTCACGGCGGGAACGGACATCCCGTTGGTCATACCGCACGCTGCCGTGCTGTTCGGCTTCAGTTTCATGGCTTTGGCCGCTATCGTACGCATTCGATCCTACATCACCGGCAAATTTGAATAGGCGGCGGCGATGTACTGGGTTATGGCCATCTTGCCCTTCGTGCTTCTGCTGCTGGGCTTTCCAATTTTCCTGCTTTTGTTGACGACCTCGCTGGTAATTTTGACCGGCTTTTTTGACCTGCCGATGACGGCGGTCCATCAAAACATCTTCAACAGTCTGAACAAATACGCGCTGCTTGCTGTACCATTTTTCATTTTTGCCGGCGACCTGATGTCTCGCGGAGGCCTTACCGAGCGTCTATTGCGTTGGGTCGCGTCAATGATCGGCGGATTCCGCGCGCATATTCCATTGACGTCGCTCGGTTTTGCGGCGCTGTTCGGCGCAATATCGGGCGTGACGACCGCTGGAACGGCGGCGGTTGGCACGCTGACTTATCCGCGTATGCGCGAGGCCGGTTACAGCGAACGTTTCGCCTCGGCGCTTGTTACCGCTGAAGGGGCCCTCGACAATCTCATCCCGCCGTCGATCGCCATGATCATCTATGGCATCGCCTCGGATACTTCGGTGATCCAATTGTTCGCCGCCGGTATTGGGCCGGGCCTGCTGCTGGCGGGAATGTTCGGCCTCTACATTTACTATCATTCCTGGCGCAGCGGGATCATGGAAAGCGGCAAGTTCTCGCTTAAGGAATTCCTGCTCGCCACACGCGACGGGGTTTGGGCAATTGGTGCCATCGCCATCATCTTTGGGGGCATCTATTCCGGTGTTTTTTCGCCGACTGAGGCCGCCGGGGTCGCGAGTGTCTATGCAATTTTCGTCAGTTATTTCATTTATCGCGAAACCACGGCGCGCCAGATATTCGAAACCGGCGCACGGGCAATGTACCTTACGGGGCTTATTTTCATTATCGTCTCCGTAGCGGGTCTTTACGCATGGCTGTTGACGATCAGCGGCATCGCGCAAGATACCGTTTCGCTCATTACCGGCCTCCATTCCGAGCGTTGGGTGGTCTTGCTCGTCATCAATGCCTTCCTTTTATTCGTCGGCTGTTTCCTCGACCCCGCATCCGCGCTGATCATGCTGACGCCTTTACTTGCTCCCGTAGCGGCATCGCTCGGTATCGACCCCATCCACTTCGGTGTCATCGTGGTCATGAATTTGACCATCGGCACATTTCATCCACCATTCGGATTGAACATCTTCGTCTGTCAGGCGCTGTTCAAAACGCCGTCCGCAACGCTTTACGTGGGGCTTGTTCCATTCGTAGCAATCGCGGTTCTCGCCCTGATGCTCGTCACTTATATCCCTGCCATTTCGCTTTGGATCATGCATCTGCTCGCCTAATCGCGCGAGTAGCCGGAATCACGCCGTAATCGAAATCACAATCTTTCCGAAATGCTTGCCGCTCTGCTGATAGGCGTAGGCCGCCTTGGCATCCGCGAAACTAAAAACTTTGTCGATCGCAGGCTTGAGCCTGTGCAGCGCCACCGCCTTGTTCATCGCGGCAAACATGTCGCGGGAGCCGACATGAATACCCTGCAGGCGGATAGCTTTGCGATTGATCATGCGTGGGTTGATCGTGCCGGGGCCTGCGACAGCGCCAATGATGCATATGGTGCCGCCGTTGCGGACGGCACTCATGGAGCGTTCGAGCGTACCGGCACCGCCGACCTCGATTACCAGATCGACGCCAGCGCCGGCGGTCTGCTTGAGGATTTCCTGCTCCCAATCCGGCGTACTGCGGTAGTTAATCAGGGCATCGGCACCAAGCGTTTTGGCGCGCGCGAGCTTCTCTTCGCTGCTCGAAGTCAGAAAAGTAAACGCACCGTGCATCTTGGCGAAGGCCAGTGCAAAGCACGATACGCCGCCGGTCCCAAGTATGGCGACGGTCTCGCCAGCCTTAATTTGCCCGGTCTCGACCAAAGCATTCCAGGCCGTTAGCGCTGCACACGGCAACGTTGCCGCTTCTTCGAAACTTAGATTCTCAGGAATTCTTGATCGCACCAGTCTCGTTGAGAAGTGCGTATTCCGACAGCACGCCGTCGATCATTCCACCCAGTGAATTGCGCGAGGCATCTGTCGGCATACGCCCGCCGGTCCAGCTCACGAAAAAGGTGCTCGTGATTCGATCGCCGACCTTGAATTGCGTCACTCCGCCGCCGACGGCCGCAACCTCGCCGGCCCCGTCGGATAGCGGAATCACCGGAAATTTCGTGTAGCCATAGGCGCCTTTGATGACCCCTTGATCGCGGTAGTTCAGCGCGGCAGCGCATATGCGCACAAGAATCTGTCCGTGCGCCGGCTGCGGTTCGGGACGTGAGCTATTGAGGAACAGCCCATCGAGGCCGGTCGTCTCACGGACCTCGTAGGCTTTCATGCCGTCTCCGTGTGGCTTTCGAGCATGCCCGCGACATTATTGAGTGCGCTGCGCAAATTACCGAACATGGTAATGCCCTCGGCCGTGGCTTTGCGCTTGACGGCATGGCCGCGCGCACCGGGCAAACGGGGCGGCGCTTCGCCCTCCTTGGCCTTCGCCTTCCCGATGACCTCGGCGATATGTGTCATGCGCGCGCCGTAGCGCTCGCTGCCGACGAAGCCCTCCGGGTTAAGGACCAGGAAGAACTGGCAAATGTTGCTCGGCCGCTTGACCATATTTTCGTAAGTAACCTGGAAGCCAGGCTCACCGTCGGACAACGCACTGCACAGGATCTCGACCATTAGAGACAGCGCGTAGCCCTTCGGCCCCCCAATAGGCAGCAACGAGCCTTTCACTGCTACGGCCGGGTCGGTCGTCGGCCGCCCGCTCGGATCGAGCGCCCAGCCTTCCGGAATGTTCTTTTGCCCCGCCGCAAGCGCATGACGTATGCGCGAACGCGCGACCACGGCGGTCGCCATGTCGGCGATGATCGGATCTGCGTCGGGTATCGGGAAGGCAGCGCCGATGGGATTGGTGCCAAGCAATCCCTCGGTGCCTCCGGTCGGCGCGATCGCCGGCATGGCATTCGTGAAAGCGAGGCCGATCATGCCATGTTCGGCGGCACGGTCTGCATAATAGCCGGCAGCGCCGAAATGGCTGCTGTTGCGCACCGCAACGGCACCAAGCCCGTATTGCCTGGCGATGTCGATCGCCATGTCGGTCGCACGGCGGCTCGCAACAAGCCCTAACCCGTGATCAGCGTCGAGGACGGCGCAGCACGACATAGCTTGCGAGATCGCAAAGGCCGGCTGCGCCTTAATAGTTCGATCGAGCAGCCCGCGCACATAAAGCGGCAGATGGACGATGCCGTGCGAATCCGAACCATGCAATTGTGCCCACAGCGCGACCTCGGCACCAATTTCCGCATCCGCGCGTGGAACGCCGCAATGCGCGAACACATCTGACGCCACGCCCGAAAGCTCTGACGGCTTCACTTGCTCGCTCGACGCGATTTTGCGAAGGCTTGCGGCTAGCGCTGCAGTATCTGCCATGGCGGTTTTCACTTTGGCGCGGTGTTCGGAAAGAACGCCTCGGCGTTCCGATGGAAAACCTTCTCGTAGACATCTTCGGAGTAGCCGAGCGAACGCCAATCATCGACCAGCCGCTCCAATGTCAGCGTCGGCCAATCCCAGCCGAACATAACGCGATCCTGAAGCCGCCATCCGATCTCTTTCTTCAAGGCCGGCGTGAAATATTTCGGCGACCACCCGTGTACTTCGTATTGCACATTGGATTTATGTAGCAGCACGGCAATCATATCGTCTTGCCATGGCCAAGCCGGGCGGCCGGCGAGAATCTTGAGCTCCGGGAAGCGGGCAGCGACCCGGTCGACATGGCGCGGGTGACCGTCCTCGAGAAGAATCCCTTTGCCGCCGGGCATGCCCTGGCCGATACCGGTGAGCCCGGTCATCAGCAGCACGGGCGCGCCAACTTCGATCGATAGCTTGTAGAACGGGTCCCAAATCGGATCGCTTGCGGGATACCCGAGGCTATTCTGACTTTGGCAAAAACCGAGAAACCCGCAGTTTTTCGCTGCCAGCCGCCTGTATTCTTTCAACCAAAAGTCCTTCATGGTCGGATTGGCGGCGAGCCAGTTGCCATAGACGATGTCAGGGTTCTTGAGCGCAAAATCCGTCGCGTAGTCGTTGGAGGCGCGGATTTCATCCTCATCGGTCATCCGCCAGGTGCGGTAGATATCGAGGATCGTGCGCACATTGCGCTTTCGGAAGCTGTCGGCCATCTGCTCTTCGGTCTCGAACGTTCGCTTGCGCTTGAAGACACGCTGCGCCTGCTCGTAATCCTCCTGCGTGGCGTGGTGCAGCCCGGCCTTCGTGGAGAAATGCGAATGGCAATCGAAATAGCGCATGGATGCGATCATTTTTTCTCGTAGCGTTTGTCGAGAATTCGCTTGGGCTTGCCTTCGCGCCCGCGGTTTGACCATTCCATCAGCGCGTCTTCCGGCACCAGCTCGACATTGAGCCTCAGCCCGAGATCGGAATGCAGCCGCTTTTCGATATGCTCCTTCAGCCCTTCCCAGCCCGGCGCATCCTCCCGCACCTCGACCTTAATCGTCATCTCGTCGCGCACGACACCGTCGCTCACATTGCGTTCGGCGATGCATAACCATTCGCCGGTGGTGCGATTGTCGCTTTTGATTGCCGGCAGGCAAGCTTGCGGCCAGATGCTGACGCCACGGATGCGCACCATTGTGTCGCTGCGGCCGAGCATTTTCTCCATGCGGCGGAAGCAGCTGCCGCACTCGCAGCGATCAGTCGCAACAATGCGAGTCAGATCGCGCAGATTGAATCGAATCATCGGCTGCTGGCGACGGTGCAGGATCGTGCAGACCATGTTGCCGATTTCGCCATTCGCAATCGGCTTATTGTCTTCAACGCCGACGACCTCGAAGAAAGTACTGTCCTCGTGGAAATGCATGCCGGACTTGTGTTGGCACTCGAAGGCGCCCATGCCCATCTCATGCGTGCCGTACATGTCGTAGACGTCGCAGCCCCAAAGGCTTTCGAGCTGGTTACGGAAGGCATTGTCAGTGTCGGGTCCAAGCCCGCAACCGAGAAACTTTGTTTTCAAATCGCGTACGTCGAAATTCAGCTCATCGCGCGCGACCTTGGCAAGCTGAGTGGCGTATTCCGGCCGCACGTACCAGACATTGGTACCCCACTCCTGTGCGATTTCGATCTGTCGCCGCGATGACGTGACCGCGCCTGTGCCCGTGGTAACCGGCAGCGCACCGAGATAGTCGTGGCAAGCCTTGTAGCAGCACCAACCGGCGTTCCCGAGCGAGCAGGTATGCGGGATTTGCACGCGGTCGCCGGGGCGCACGCCGCAAATATAAAGCACGCGCGCGTGGGTGAGCCCGTTGAGCTCCCATTCCTGCGGAGCATAAAGCGTCGGCCGCGGCTTACCGGTCGTCCCGCCGCTTGTTTGCAACTTCATCGGCGTCGTTTGCATCCGCTTGGTAACGTCGCCGTTGATCAGGCCGAAAGGTGGGTTCTCTTCCTGATCCTTCTTGATATCGCTTGAATCGAACATCGGCAGTTTGACGATGTCATCGATGCTTTTGATATCGCCCGGCTCGAGACCTTCGGCTTTCCAGCGCCGTTTATAGAATTCGTTCTGCCAGCCGGTCTTCATCAGATCGAGAAACTGCTCGTTCTGGAACGCGCGGATTTCATCGGCCGACCATTTCCACCGGGTATTGGCGAACACGTCCGGCACCGGGTAACGCTTGTAGAGCGCATCCCAGTCAATCGAACGATGATAGATCGGCAGCGAGCTCTCTGTGAGCGTGCGCTCCATAACCGACATTTCAGTCTCCGTAGGAGTTCCACACGACGGTTACGCCGGCGCCCGCCGGTTCTTGCCGTACGTGAGCAAGAGAATCAGGTCTTGTAGTCCGGTGCGTCGCGGTCGAGTTTTCGCAGCAGTGCCCGCCAGGTCATCTGATTGAACGGTGCATTGCCGTCGGTGATAATACGCGCCTGCCCGATGGTTGCGTCGAGGACCTGCTGCGGCGGAACGTATGGCTTGATGCCGCCGGCCATAGACCGCACCTGCGTCTCACAGGCGCGAATAACCAGAAAGGCGAGCATGTAGGCTTCGTGGACTGTGTGCCCCCAAAGCACGAAGCCATGGCCACGTTGCAGGACGACCTGCTTGTTGCCGAAATTCTTGGCCAGTCGTCGGCCTTCCTCGTCCGTCGACAGCAGCCCTTCGTAGTCGTGATAGCCGACCGGCCCGAGCCATAAAGCGTACTGGTTGCCGGGGATGAGCCCCTGCTCCTGCATGGCCACTGCGGTTGCATATTTGGTGTGCAGGTGAATAACGCATTGCGCCTGCGGAAAGGCATCGTAGATGCCCTTGTGGAATGGAAAGGCGAACTTGTGCGGCAATTCGTCACTCGGCTCGACATGATTGCAGTGCTCATCGAGCTTATGGAGGTTCGACGCCCTTACCTCCTCGAACAAAATGGCGGCCGGGTGCATCAGAAACTGATTTGGATGGCCCGGAACGCGCGCGGACAGGTGTGCGAAAAGCAATTCGTCCCAGTCCTGTAACGCAGCGAGCCGGAAGGCCGCAGCGAGATCGACGCGCGCCTTCCATTCCTCTGGATCCATGGCCAACTTGCGCGCACTGGCAGAACTCGTTGAGGCCTGCATGGCGTCTCTCCCTGATATCTTTTTGCTTATGCAAATTATGTCTGGAGGGAACCTTATTGTCCATCGGCGTGCACGGTATCGCTGCCGCGCAGAGCGGTGCGCAACGCGCGGTCTGCAACCGCTGCGTTTGGTGGGCAGGTTTGGAATTACCGGGGGCGGTGCCGCTTCACAGCGTCGGGATTGGTAAAGTCGACGCCCATATAGATACCGCGCTCCCATTTTCTTTTCAGGGGGTCGGAAACCTTCAGTGTCATCTTGCCGATGTTCTGAATTTCGATCTCAACGGTTTCACCATCCTGAAGGGCGCCCAGACCTTCATGGTTGGTACCGCAGGCGATGAGATCGCCCGAATTCATGGTCATGACCGTTGTGGCGAATTCAACCAGCTCGGGAACGCGGTGCTCCATATCGTCGGTGTTGTAGTTGTGGCGGAGCTGGCCGTCATTCCAGAACCGCACGATCAAGTCGTTGGGGTCCTTTACCTCATCGGCGGTGACGATGCAGGGACCGATAGGCGCGAAAGTGTCGAACGACTTGCCGAGCCAGCTCGTATGCGGCGTCGCTGGCCAGGTCCGGCGGCCTTGTTCGCGTGCCGAGACGTCGATCATCGCGGTATAGCCGAAGACGGCATTCTTCCAGTCCTTGGCCTTCACCATCTTGGCGGGCCCCTTGATCACCAAGGCCAGCTCCGCCTCATGCATGAACATCCAGGGCACGGTGTATTCCGGCAGCACGATGGTGTCGCCGGGCCCGATCACCGCATCGGGGTTCTTCATGAACATGTTGAGCGGGCGTGCTTCGCGCTGCGCGTGTTCCCAGTAGTTGGCAATGCAGGCGAGTATCTTGCCGGGACGCGGCAGCGGGGGCTGCAGCCGTACCTTATCGAGCGAAACAGCCGCCCCGTCCCTGGCGAGCTTCTCCAGCGTGGGACGCAGTTGATCGAAGCCGTCGATGATGCCCTGCATGGTGAGCTGCGGCGAATAGCCTTTCTGCACCGCAGCGGAAATATCGACGACACCGCGATCGGTGAGCAGACCGGGCAGAACCTCCCCGTTGGGCGAGATCTGGAATAGTACGAGCTTCACAAATTCCTCCTGTCGTTTTTTGGCAATACAGCACATCCCTGCCGACCCAGCCAGTCGCGCGCAACGAAGGCAGGTTTGCAAGCCGATTGCGTCCGCTCGGGCTTCGGGCGATGCTTGAGCGCGTAACCCCAGATCACGCAATGACCGACATCACTGAACTCAATACTCGCCCGCGCCGCGCACCGCCACGAATTGACGAAACAAAAGTTTCGCCAGCGCTGCAGGATTTGTTCGCGGGCTGGCGACGGTCACTGAATGAACCCTTCAAGGGCATAACCGCGGCCGGCGAAATCGAACGCGGACTATTTCCGCTGCACAGCACCGGCACATCGGTGCAACCGCTGATCGACGCCGCAAATGCATTTCTATTGTCGCTCGATCCGGTGCAACGCGCGGCGGTCTGTTTCGACGTCGACGGTGAGGTGTGGCGGACCTGGAGCAATATCCATCGCAATCTGATGCGCCACGGCCTTTGTCTCGCTGAACTGAACGAGCAGCGGCGCGAACTTGCGTATGGCATATTGCGCGCCGGCCTCGGCGCCCGCGCTTACGAGACTGCCCGCAACGCCATGAGGCTCAACGGGCATCTCGCCGAACTCACCAAGCTGCCCGAGGAATTCGGCGAACTTTACTATTGGATCAGCTTATTCGGCGAGCCCTCTACGGACCAACCGTGGGGCTGGCAGTTCGATGGGCACCACTGCAACATAAATTGCTTCGTGCTTGGCGATCAGATGGTCCTGACGCCGATGCTGCTCGGCTCCGAACCGGTGACTGCGGAATCCGGCATCTACAAGGGCACCACGGTACTGCGCGAGGAGGAGGTCCAAGGCTGGGCTTTCATGAACTCGCTGACGCCGAACCAGCGCGCCAAGGCGCTGATCGGCATGGACCTTCCATTCGACGGTTACGCTTCGGGTTTCAAGGACAATATCGTCGTCCCCTACCTCGGATTGCCGACCGCCGAAATGACGTCGCCGCAGCAGGAACAGTTTATCGATCTGATCGCGCTGTATACGGATCGGCTCCCGCCGGCGCATGCGGCGCTTCGTCTGGGTGAAGTCCGGCAACACCTCGACCAGACCATTTTCGCCTGGATCGGACAGTTCGATCCGGTGAGCCCGTTCTATTACCGTATCTACAGTCCGGTGATTTTCATCGAATTCTATCACCAGCCCGGCGTCGCCTTGCCAAACACCGGCTATAACCGCCGGCACGCTCACGCGCTGGTGCGTACGCCCAACGGCAACGATTACGGACGAAATCTGCTCCGTCAGTACCAGCTTGGCCGCGCCGGCTAGACGCGATCAATTCAAGTTCGCGAACCGCGGCAGCAAAGCTTGCGCATTGCCGGCCATCACCATGCGCCGTAGCGCATCATCGTAGCCGTCAAAAGTGCGCACAGCCGCGACAGTGTCGCGCATCACCTTCTCGGCGGGGCGCGCGGATGGATAGTCGGTGCCGAACAGGATGCGCGAAGGGTCGGCGATCTCAAGGAGTGCATTGAGCGCCAACGGCGACGGCGACTGCGCGACGTCGTACCAGAGTCGGTTCAGATAAGTCGCAACGCCCTCCGGAACCTTTTCGCGCGCCTTTGGATCGTCCTCGATCCCGCTCAGCCGGAAGAGCAGAAACGGCGCAACGCCACCCATGTGCGGCATGATCCAACGGATGTTCGGAAACTTGGCCAGCATGCCGGTGTAGAGCATATTGGTGATGGCACGCGTGGTGTCGAAGGTGAGTTCGGTATAACCGGCCGGGAACGCATAACGCGGCATGCCGGTGACATGCGGCCGTTGCGGGTGCACAAAGATGACAGCACGGCGGCGGTCGAGCTCGGCATAAAGCTCGTTTTCTTCCGGATCGCCCAGATAGCGCTCGCCGGTATGGCTCTGCAGATTGATGCCATCCATCTTGAGCACGTCGAGCGCGTATTCGACGTCACGGCAGGCGGCCGCGACATCTGGCAGCGACACAAAACCCATAGCGCCGAATTTTCCCGGATGGTCGTTGACCATCTGCGCCATCGTCTCATTGCACATCTTCACCAATCGCCTTGTGAACACGACATCGCCGAAATAGGCGCCGGGTGAAGCGATCGACAGCAGTACGGCATCGATCCCGAGTTCGTCCATCAACTCGAGCTGCCGCGTTGTACTCCAGGCTGGCCAGGGGTTCTCCCCGCTCCCGAGTACGCCAACGCTGGCCAGTTCACGCTTATAGATGTCGGGAATAACGTGTTGGTGGACGTCAATGAGAGGCATTTCTTTCGACTCCGGCGCACCAAATGGCGCCCATGCATTTATTTTCTACGGTTACGCCACGGTCGTCGATCATCAATATTGGCTGGTAACGACATAATTAAACGACTTGACGTAAATCAAGGCACCAACCTTTCAATCGGCATAAAAATTTCATTATTTTTGAGAGGAATAGGGACAATGAATGCCGCCGATGTGATGATCACCAAAGTTATCACGGTGAGCCCCGATACCTCAGTAGCGACAATTGCAGAGACGTTGCTCGCAAATCGGATCAGCGCCGTGCCAGTCGTCGATGAAAAGAGCGGCGCCCTGCTTGGAATCGTCAGCGAGGGTGACCTCATTCATCGCGTTGAGACCGACACCGAGCAACACCGTGCGTGGTGGCTCGAAATCTTTGCCGGAAAAGAAGCCTTGGCGCGTGAATTTGTTAAGTCGCATGCCCGCAAGGCCGCGGACGTGATGACGCGTCCGGTCGTCACGGTCAACCCGGACACTCCGCTGGGCGAACTTGCCTCGCTGCTCGATAAGCATCGAATCAAGCGCGTGCCGGTTGTCAAGGACGGAAAAATTGTCGGCATTGTGAGCCGCGCCAATCTCATCCAGGCACTCGTTACGCTTGGCACAGGAATTAAGCCGAGCGTATCGGCAAATGATTCTGCCCTGCGCGCCAATCTGCTTAGCCAATTGCAGTCAAAAGCCTGGTGGACGAATAACATCAATATCATTGTCAAAGACGGAGTCGTGGAACTGTGGGGATTTGTCGACTCTCCGGCTGCGCGGGATGCGATCAGAGTTGCGGCTGAGGTAACCCCCGGCGTGCGTCAGGTCTCAAACAACCTGACGATCGAAACCCGCCCGAGCGCACAGTAGCCACTGCTCGATTGGATGTTTCGAACGTCTGCGAACATCTGCGAACGTTAAGTGGTGCCCAGGGGCGGAATCGAACCACCGACACCGTGATTTTCAGTCACGTGCTCTACCAACTGAGCTACCTGGGCGCCGGATTGGCCGGAATTGGGCCAATCAGCAAAGCGCGGGCGTTATAGAGGCTCGACTCCACACTGTCCAGAACACTGCTCACAGGCGCGGAAATCATGGCTTAACACCAACAGCGGCGCGGAACCTGTTTTTCAGTGCGACGCCGTCGCGCAATGGCAACACGCGAGGCGGCTCCTCAGCGGCAATCAGTACACGGGCGAAGATTAGTTCACCGAGGCTTTTCAGCCGGCGGGAAAGGTCGGCCAATGCAACCTCGTCACGGATATCGAGACAGGCTCCGATGCCACAAGCACCAGCTACGCCGATGAGATCGACCCCGCTCTGGGTATGGCTCGGCTGCATGCCGGTCTCGCCATAGACACCATTATCGAAAACGATGATCGCGAGATTGCGCGGTTTTTGGATGCCAATGGTGGCGAGAGAGCCGAGCCCCATCAGCATCTCGCCGTCGCCGGTAATCACCGCAACGCGCCGATTGGGCTGCGCTAGGGCGAGGCCCAAACCAATCATGGCGGCGCCACCCATCGCGCCCCATAGATAGAAATTGCGGTCGCTGTCTCCGGCGGCGGCCGCATCCCAGGCCGTCGAGCCAAGGCCGGGCACAACCAAAAGGTCATCGCCTCGGTCGGCGAGGAGGCTGGCCATGGTAGCGCGGCGCTCAAGCTTCATTTGGTCCACACCTTCTTGCCGATCAGCTGCTGCGACAGAATCACAGCAGCAATGCGTTCGTCGCCAAAGGCCTTCTGGACCGCGCGCTCGGCAGTGTTCGCCACTTCATCCGGCGTGCGCACGCGGTAGACTTCCGCCTCGCAAAGCTTGAGTACGGGTTCCACGATGGACCCCATCGGCACCTGCCAGGGATTAAACTCCTCCCATTCACCGCGCATTGTGATGAACATCAGCAGCGGAAAGCGGCAGGTCCGCGAAAGCGAAAGCATGTTGATGCAATTGCCGACGCCGCTCGATTGCATGAGCAGTGCGGCGCGCTCGCCGCCGAGCCACGCGCCCGCGGCCAATGCCACACCCTCCTCCTCCGTGGTGAGAACCACATCGCGGATTTCACCATCAGCACGGCAACGGTCAATCAACCGCGCATGGCCGGCATCGGGCACATAACCTATCTGCCGGATGCCGCCGCGCTTGAGCGTTTCGAACAGCTGATCTGGCCAATGGTTGGCATGTGCGCTCATGTCTCGCCAGCCTCGCCGTCGGACGGCCGTTGACCGTCCTCGTCTTCATCGTCCTTGACCGGAACCGCATACACGCCGGAGAGCCAGCGGTTAAGATCGATGTCGGCGCAGCGCTTGGAGCAAAAGGGTTTGAATGCCAGCTCCATAGGCTTGCCGCAGATCGGGCAGGACCGCCTGGAGGGTATCTTGCGGTCGACTTCGTTCATCGTGCGCCAGTCTCGTTGCTATAGGTCAAAGCCCTTGCTGCATCGTTTTGTTGGCGCGTGATCTCCACCGAAAACCGGTTCCCACTTTCCGGGGGCACGCGCTACACCGCGTTCAGCCAGCCGAAGCGGATCGGATAGCCCTCGCCGCCCAGCAACGTCATGACTTCATAAAGCGGCAACCCGACAACGTTCGTGTAGGAGCCGACTATCTTAACAATGAACGTGCCGGCAATGCCCTGTGCCGCGTAACCGCCGGCTTTTCCTCGCCATTCGCCAGAAGCAAGGTAAGCTTCGATGTCTTCTTCAGAAAGCCGCTTGAAGCGCACGCGCGTTTCTACGAGACGCTGGCGGAATGTTTCTTTTGGGGTGACCAGACAGATAGCGGTGTAGACACGGTGATTGCGGCCCGAAAGCAATCGCAGGCATTGCGCCGCCTCGTCGAGCAACTCTGCCTTCGGAAGAATACGACGGCCGACCGCCACGACAGTATCAGCGGCGAGGACATAAGCGCCGCGCAACTCATCATCGAGCTTCACATTTTCCAGCGCCGCAGCAGCCTTGGCATGTGCCAGCCGCGTTGCATAGGCGCGTGGAATCTCGCCGCGGCGCGGGGTTTCATCGAGGTCCGCCGGCTTGAGCGCGTCCGGTTCAATGCCGGCCTGATTGATCAAAGCAAGCCGGCGAGGCGACCCGGAAGCAAGCACAAATTTGGGACGACCGATCATTTGTTGGCGTGATAGCGATGATTTAAGGGACGCTATGGGTGGGCGCGGAAACTAGCGGAACAGGCCCACTTTCACAACCCGAACCGACGCCAACAGTCTCATTCATTGCCACCGCTCGGCCGCCCAAAACGCTCGCGAATGCGCGCCACCAACTGATCTCGCACTTCGCGATAAGCGTTCAGCCGCTGCTCGCGGTTGCCCTCGATAGCGGTCGGATCGGTCGTCGGCCAATACTCCACCTCTGCTGCCATATTACGGGTCAATTCCAGGGCCTTGTGGTGTGCGGGCGGCGAAAGTGTCACGATCAAATCAAAATTGAGCCCTTCGAGCTCGTCCAGTTCTTCGAACGTAGTCGGCTTATGGCGAGAAATGTCGATGCCTATTTCTTCCATGGCGGCGACCGCAAAGGGGTCGAGCTCGCCCTTCTGAACCCCGGCTGAGCCGACATAAACTTTCGTTCCGACCATCTGCTGGAGCAGTCCGGCAGCCATTGGCGAACGCACCGCGTTCATGCCGCAGGCAAACAACACCGCGTGGGGTCGCGAAGAAGGCTCGGGCGCGGTCATCCGCAGATTATTTCCCGGGCATGATCTTGCCTGAAAACCAGCATCTACTTTCCGGGATCATGCGTTAGCCCTTCCAGTGCAGCACGCAGAGCAGCGTGAATAACCGGCGCGCGGTGTCGAGGTCGACGATCACTTTTCCCTTGAGCCGCTCCATCAAGATATTTGAGCCGTCGTTATGGATGGCGCGGCGCCCCATATCGATTGCCTCGATCTTGTCCGGCGTGGCGGTGCGGATTGCCTGATAGTAGCTGTCGCAGATCATGTAGTAGTCCTTGACGATCCGGCGCAGCGGTGTCAGCGAGAACAAATGCGCGACGACCGGCGTGCCGTCTTCGCGCCGAATATCGAACACCAAGCGATTGCCGTTAATGCTCAGATGAAGCGCGTAAGGTCCATCCTCATGTCCCACCGGCGCAAATGAGTTTTGCTCGAGCAGGTCATAGATCGCGACCTGACGCTCGTGCTCAACATCCGGATTGGATCGGCCGATCGATTCCTCGTCGAGAACGACAGCAACGAGGCGCCGCTTCATTGCTGCAGGCGTTGATTTAGCCGGGCTCATCTCTGATTGAGGCGGATGGCAACAGAGCGTGCATGTGCGCTCAAGCCTTCCGCTTGACCGAGCGCGATCGCAGCGGGGCCGAGTGCCTGCAATTGCTCCGGCCCGCATTTGAGCAAGGAAGTGCGCTTCATGAAGTCGAGTACGCCCAGACCGGAAGAGAAGCGGGCCGAACGCGCGGTCGGCAGCACGTGGTTGGAACCTGCAACATAGTCACCGATCGCCTCCGGAGTATGAGCGCCGATGAAGATTGCGCCCGCGTTACGGATGCGGGCAACAAGCGTCTCGGCATCGGCGGCTACGATTTCCAGATGCTCGGGCGCAAGCTGGTCGACCAGAGAGACCGCCTCGGCAAGCCTGGGCACGACGACGACGACACCAAAATCGCGCCATGATGCGCCGGCGACATCTGCCCGCGACAGCGTCTTGAGCTGAGCGTCGACAGCCTTTTCCACCTGTGTCGCGAGCGCAGGATCGTCGGTGATCAGAATCGATTGTGCGCTGGCGTCGTGCTCTGCCTGCGCCAGCAGATCGGCGGCGATCCAATCGGCATTGCCGGTCTTGTCAGCCAAGATCAGAACTTCGGACGGCCCGGCAATCATATCGATACCGACTTTGCCAAACACCAGGCGTTTTGCGGCTGCAACATATGCATTGCCAGGGCCCACGATCTTGGCCACGGGCGCGATCGTTTCGGTGCCGTAGGCCAACGCGGCCACTGCTTGCGCGCCGCCGATGCGGTAAATCTCGTCAACGCCGGCCAGCTTCGCAGCCGCCAACACCAGGGGGCTGAGCTTGCCGTCGGGCGCCGGGACCACCATCGCCAATCGCGGGACGCCGGCGACTTTGGCCGGTACCGCGTTCATGAGAACGGACGAAGGATAGGCCGCGGTGCCGCCCGGTACATAAAGGCCAACCGCCTCGATCGCAGTCCATTTTGCGCCCATCTCTACTCCGAGCGGGTCGGTAAAGCGCTCGTCACTGGGCTTTTGGCGGCGGTGATAGGCCTCGATACGGTCACGGGCGAGCTTGAGCGCCTCGAGCGCCTCGCCGGGGCAGGCCTTCTCCGCCGCTCCGATTTCGGAAGAAGTCACCCGTAAGCCAGCCTTGGAGAGATCGATACGATCGAATTTGGCGGTTAATTCGAATAATGCGCGGTCGCCACGCGCAGCCACGTCGGCCACGATGCCGCGCACGATCTGCTCCACGTCCTGCGCTGCTTCACGCTTGATTGCGAGAAGGCTGCGAAAACGCTCAGGAAAATCCGCACTTTGGCTATCCAAGCGAAGGGGCATGGCCTGATCCCGCCGGCTTGTAGCCGGGACGACAGGTCAATGGGTGATGCGCGCCTTGGCGTCAACCCTCACGCGGCGCACAAAACAAAAGGCTCCGCCGCGAGACGGAGCCTTAACGCAGGGCGATAGGGTTATTTTATGCCGATTTCTTCTTCTTGTGCATCTTGGCCTTTTTCGGTGGCTGATAATCGCACGGCGCCAGGCAGATGCCGCCAACCTTGATATTGCAGTCCGCTACGGTAGCCGTGCAGACCGAGGGCGACCCGAGCTTGACGCATCCGCAGCCGACATCGGCCTTGGCCGGCGTGCCGGTGAACAGCGCTACGCCCGTCAGCAGTACCGTTAAAAAGAAGAAATTCCGCATAGGTGCACCCCTGTTTGAGAAGCGGCGCCACTACGCCATCAGAGTTCCCAAATATCAAGCGATGCACGGCCCGGAAGGCCTTGCGGACCCCAGTTCTAAACCGAAATTTCTGCTGCCCTCGCTTGGTGGCCGGGAACGAGGTCAGCCGCGGCCGGATTTCGTCGCGGCTTCATCAAGGCCGGCATGGGCGGGGCATGCAGCCGTCGTCCAGGATGGGCCGAGATCGGCCAGTTCGGCCTCCAGGCATTCGACCTCTATTCGCATCGTCGCCCCGCCTGAAAAGGTCAGCGTGACCGCGCCCGACGGAGCATCCGTTTCGGAGAATTCGACCGCCAAAAGATTGAGTACCGCGTCCCGGCTTGCCGGGTCGATCTGCCGGCACTTACAGGACAAGACGCGCTCGAAGCGCAAGGCTGCCCGCCGCCGCCGATACTCAGGACTAGCACTTTGAGCGCACTCCCAATCAAACCGGTTGAGCGCGACCACGACACGCTTTTCCTGCGGGCGCCACATGATGTCAGAAACCTTGACCACCGCATCCTGCAGGTGGGTCGAGGCGACCTCGAGATCTTCTTCATCGAGGACCACGAACTTCAGCGGATCCATGGCGTTTGCGCTCCCCTCCCCGCGTAGTTAGGCAAGGCCGTTAGACCGCGCAAGATACTTAGCGATCCGGGAACGCGGGCTCCAGACCGGCTGCCGTCCAGCGCGGACGGGTCGCCGGATCGGTGAGCTTGCGCAGGAAGTCAGATGCGAGCGCGCGGTCTTGTGCGCGCGTGTGAATAGCGGCTGTATATGTGTTGGCGTTATGCAGTTCGCCCGGTAGCGGGCCGACCACCTTGGCGCCCTTTACCGGCAGGACTTCGCTAATGAAGGTAGTGCCGAACTCGGCCCTACCTTCGGCAATCGATACCGCTACATCATGGCCACCCTTTCCGAGGATTGCCTTCTTGTTAATTTCGTCGGCAATACCGAGCTTCTGCAGCAGGGCGGAAAACATGATGCCACCCGACCCGCCTGCCTTGGGATCTGTGTAGGCGACGGTACGAGCGTTCAGCAACGCCCGTTTGAATGCCTCAGGTGTGGAAATATCCGGAATGGGCGCGCCATCGCGCACCACGACCCCGGTGACGGTCCGGCCAAGATCGCTGCGGCTGTCAGGAAAGACAAGACCAAGCTTTCCCAACTCGGCGATCGCAGATTCTGACAAAATAACGAGGTCAGCCACTTCCCCGTTCTTGATCCGGTCGCGGAGCGAGCCGGCCGTACCGAAATTGAAATTAAGCTTGTTGCCGGTCTCGCGTTCGAACTCGGCGCCCAGCGTGGCTACCATCGACTTCACCGCGCCCGCACTCATTACTTTGATTTCAGCCACGACGAACCTCTCCTTGTGAGGGAGCATCGTGGCCGAGCAAAACAATTTCGTCTAGGAGCTGATACGTTCGATCGCCGCACCGCAGCGGGCGAGCTTATCCTCCAGCCGCTCGAAGCCACGATCGAGGTGATAGACGCGGTTGACTATGGTCTCGCCCTCGGCAGCCAGCGCCGCAATAACCAACGAAACGGAAGCCCGTAGATCGGTTGCCATCACCGGCGCGCCCTTAAGGCGATCGACACCCTCGATGGTCGCGGTTTCACCGTCGAGTTGGATACGCGCGCCAAGCCGCGCCAGCTCCTGCACGTGCATGAAGCGATTTTCGAAAATGGTCTCGGTGATATGCGAGGTACCCTTGGCGCGGGTCATTAAGGCCATCAATTGTGCCTGTAGATCGGTGGGAAATCCAGGAAACGGAGCGGTGGACACATCCACCGGCGCGAGTCCCGAGCCGTTACGAGAGACGCGAATTCCTTCGTTGGTAGGGGTTACCGTAACTCCAGTCTGGACCAGCACGTCGAGCGCAGCCTGCAATAATTCGGGACGTGCATTTTGCAGCAACACGTCTCCACCGGTCATCGCCACCGCCATCGCGTAAGTCCCGGTTTCGATCCGGTCGGGCAAAACGGCATGACGTGCGCCATGCAATTGAGAAACCCCTTCTACAATGATGCGCGAGGTGCCAGCACCGGAAATCTTCGCGCCCATCTTGTTGAGACAATCGGCGACATCGCCAATCTCAGGCTCACGCGCGGCATTATCGATCACCGTAGTGCCCGCTGCCAATGACGCCGCCATCAATGCGGTATGGGTACCGCCGACAGTCACCTTTGGAAAAACGATTTCGCCGCCGCGCAGGCCTTTCCTGGCGCGCGCGATTACATAACCGCCCTCGATCTCGATTTCCGCGCCTAGTCTCTCAAGTGCCATAATCAGCAAATCCACCGGCCGCGTGCCGATCGCGCAGCCACCGGGCATAGACACTTTGGCTTCGCCCATGCGGGCGACCAGCGGCGCGACTACCCAGAAACTCGCCCTCATCTTGGAAACCAACTCATAAGGCGCGGTGGTATCGACGATATGCTTGGCCGAGATGTGGATCGTACGGCCATTGTTGAAGTCATCGCCCGCGCGCTTGCCGGCGATCATCACATCAACGCCGTGATTGCCAAGAATACGCTGAAGCTGGATGACATCGGCCAGTCGCGGCACGTTCTCGAGGATCAACGTATCCTCGGTGAGCAGGCTTGCGATCATCAGCGGCAGCGTCGCGTTTTTCGCGCCTGAAATCGGAATTGTGCCGCTCAAGCGTTGTCCGCCGACTATACGTATCCGATCCATGCCCGCCCCTGATTACTTTCCGCTTTTACCGGCGCGCCTAACCTATTGGCTCGCGACCGCCTCTTGCAAAGCCGCACGCCGGAAGCCTAGCACCTTCGTCGCGAAATTGCGGCGAAAGTCCGGTTCCCTTAGGGAATTCGCTCGCCATCAGGCGCCTGACCCGGCTTGACCGGCCCATCGGCTCCTGCCGCAGCACCCCGCCCGCGTTCCCGTGCTTTGCGACGACGCAGGTTTTCCCGCAGCGCTACTGCCAGGCGTTGGTCACGGCTGCCTGTTTTCTTGGGCTTGTCGTGGTCTTTATCCGGGCGCGTCATGCCGGCATTTATCCGCTCGTCGTATCGTTTCGCAAGCCCAGCCATCGCCTTGCGCCACCGGAAGCCGTATGGCAGTTTCCGCCGCGTTCGCGCCGCGTCATTTTCATTTGCGCGATTTCTTGCTGCCGTAGCTCAGTGGTAGAGCACCCCCTTGGTAAGGGGGAGGTCGAGTGTTCAATCCACTCCGGCAGCACCATTAAATCAGTTACTTAGCTTGACCGGACCAGACCTAATTTTGGTTTGACAGCACCTCACGTTGCGATCCGCATCCACAGTTTTTACGTTGCTGCGCCGTCTTTGCCCTCGCGCGGAAAAAACAGGGGTTTGCGTTTGTCGTGCGCGGATTATCAGTTTTTGTGTCTATCTATTGCGCTCAAAGTCGATGAACCGATGGGCTAACGTTTCCGTAAGGCCCTCTTCGGAATCAAATAGGGAAAACGCATTCAAATTGTATTTGTCTAGGGTACTGCCAATCTTTCCTGTCTGATAGCCCAGATAATAAACGCACTCTAGGTGGCCGGCAGCCCGCGCGTGCACCGTACTGTTATGGTGCTTTCAAAGTCGGAGCCGTTCAGGCGGCTGCAGGCTAAAACATTGATGCCAACTACAGATTGGACTGATGACCTCTCCCTTGCGAAGGGCGAGATCGGTAGCGGTGCGACATGTCCACTTTTGATGCTGTGGACGGCGCCCGCTCTGAGGCATCGAAGTGCCATAGGGTGGTTGCGCTGAAGCAAACCACATTGAGGGGAGCCGTCCATGGGCGAGGTTAGCACGATTGGTCTTGATATTGCGAAGTCAGTGTTTCAGGTGCACGGGGTTGATGGCACTGGCGCGGTCGTGATCCGCAAGCGCATCAGTCGCGTCAAGATGTTGGAGTTCTTCGCTGACCTGCCGCGGTGCCTGGTCGGGATCGAAGCCTGTCCGTCGGCGCATCACTGGGGTCGTGAGCTGCAGGCGCTCGGCCACACGGTGAGGCTGCTGCCGCCGAATTATGTGAAGGCCTATCTCAAGCGCAGCAAGAACGATGCGAACGATGCGGCCGCGATCTGCGAGGCCGTGGTGCGGCCATCGATGCGGTTTGTGCCGATCAAGACGAAGGAACAGCAGGCTGGTCTGATGTTGCACCGGACCCGGCAATTGCTGGTGCGTCAGCGCACGATGTTGAGCAACGCCCTGCGCGGGCACCTGGCGGAACTGGGCATCGTGTCGGCGAAGGGACGCAATGGCATCAGCCAATTGCTTGGCATCATCACGGACGTCACAGATAACCGGGTCGCCCCAGCGGTCCGCGGTCTTCTCGATGTGCTGGCACGCCAGTACAGCGCGATCGGTGCCGAGATTAGATCAATCGACAAAAGTATCCTCACCTGGCATCGCTCATGCGAGGCGAGCCGTCGCCTGGAGGAGATCCCCGGCATTGGCCCGATCGTGGCCACCGCGCTGGTTGCCGAGATCGGCGACTGGAGGCAGTTCCGCTCGGGGCGCAACCTTGCCGCCTGGATCGGGTTGGTGCCCAGGCAACATTCGACCGGCGGCAAGGACAAGCTCGGCAGCATCACCAAGCAGGGTAATCGCTACTTGCGATGGTTGCTCGTCACAGGTGCCATGGCCGTCATCCGCTATGCCAAGAAGCACGGCACCGGGAGGCGACCGTGGCTGGCACGACTTCATGGAGCGCCGACACACCAAGGTGGCTGCGGTTGCGCTCGCCAACAAGATGGCGCGGATGGCCTGGGCCATCATGGTCCGTAGCGAGAGATACAAGGAGCCGAAGCTACTGATGGCAGCGTGAAAACGTCAGCGATCGATCGGCAACACCAATTGGCGAGGGCATGACGACGTAATGCAGAAACGGTCGTTCCGGGGATCGGGAGAGCCCGTTTGGGTCAGCGCACTTTAAAGTGCGTGCTTTCGATTGGGACCCGATCCGCGCAGAGCATTAGGGCCAGCGGCCACATCCGCCGCACAAACAGGCCGGACACGTGACCGCACCCGACCAATGCTGCAGCGACGTCAAAAAAGCTCTTGCCATGGCGCCGTCCACACGTGACCCAAAGCGATCATCAGGCGGGGGCAAATATGTCACTAAGTTGCCCGACCACGCTATCGATCTCATCAAGTGTGGTGCCGCGGCCGAGGCTAAATCGGACGGCACCCATACCCACGTCGGCCTCGACGCCCATCGCTTTTAGAACCGGTGACAGTTCGACATGACCGGAATGACATGCCGAGCCGGTTGTGGCGGCAATGCCAGAGAGGCGCGCCAATATTTCGGCTCCGATCAGCCCGATAAATGAAACATTCAGGGTGTTCGGCAAGCGGTGTATTGGATGCCCGTTGAGAGTGATGCGGTTGCCAAATCGTTTCCGCAATTCCATCCAGAAGTGATCGCGCAACACCCGTATCCGATCCATCGCTGTAAGATCGTGCGCAAGCTCGCAGGCCTTGCCCAGGCCGACCGCAAGCAGGGCACTTTCGGTGCCCGCGCGCCGGCCACCCTCGTGACCAGCACCATGGATGAAGGGCTCAAGCGATATGCCGCGGCGAACGAACAGGGCACCCACCCCCTTTGGCGCATAGAGCTTATGGCCGGCGATCGAAAGGAGATCGACACCGAGCTGGTTTATATCCGTCGGAATCTTGCCGACGGATTGCGCTGCATCGGTGTGAAACACGATGTCGCGCTCACGGGTAATGCGGGCGCATTCCTCGATTGGTTCAATGGTCCCGACCTCGTTATTGGCGTGCATGATGCTTACTAGCATCGTGGATCGCGATATCGCTGCTCGAAGGTCATCCGGATTGACTCGGCCCGTGCCATCAACGGGCAGAAACGTGACCCTCACGCCCAGCCGGGACAGAAAACGGAGCGGCTCGAGAATAGCCGGATGCTCAATCACAGTCGTAATAATGTGGTCACCCTTTTCGTGAAGCTTGAAGACCACGCCCTTGAGCGCAAGGTTGTTGGCCTCGCTGCCGCCGCTGGTGAAGATGATCTCGTCGCTGTGGCAACCAAGCATGGCCGCCACCTGGCCGCGTGCCGTTTCGATAGCGGCCTTTGCTCCGCTCGAGGCCCAATGTCCGCTCGACGGATTGCCATAATGATCCGCAAGAAACGGCTTCATCACGGCGCTAACAGCGGGGTCAATTGGCGTGCTTGCGTTGTAATCCAGGTAGATGCGTCGCATGCTCATGTCATGACAACTTTCAAGTCTAGAAGACTAGGACCTTGTCGGCGTCGGCTGTGACTGTCGCCAGTTCGTCCATGGTGCTGCGCCGTGCGCCTGCCAACAGAGCAGCATCCTCGAGACCGCGTGCGTCCATGCAGGTGCCGCAAAGAAGCACCTTGCCATCGCCGGCCAGCACGCGCTTGAGCATGCGCTCGATATTGTAATAACCCTCCGGCGTTTTTTGGCTGGCCCTCGCCGCAGTGACGGCGTCGGCCATCAGGAAGATCGTCACGTCCTGCTGCGGTTCCTTCTTCAGCAATGCTTGCGCCAGACGAAGCGCGTTGTAGACACGCTCGGTGCCATAAGGCGGATCGTTGAGCACAAACAGCGTTTTCATGGCCGATCACCGCTTCGTCTCTCGCATGAGCAGGACTACGATCACGCCCGAAATAAATGACAGTGCGGCGACAATTCTGATCGCCCACGCCATGCCCAGGGTGTCGGCAATCATTCCCGCAGAGAATGCGCCGACCGCGTAACCAAGGTCGCGCCAGAAGCGATAGACGCTGAGCGAACGCGCCCGCCAGGACGGATGGGACGCATCGGAGACGGCGGCGATCAGGGTCGGATAGACCATCGCAGTCCCCACCCCCAGCAGAACGCTGGCAGCCAACCACCAGCCGTAACTTTGTGTGATGCCAATCAGGAAAAGGCCGCAGCCTTGCACCCACATCCCGGCCACGATCAGGCCCTTGCGGCCCCACCGGTCGCTCAGTGGGCCGGTCACGGTTTGCAAGACACCCCACACGCCCGGATAGACCGAGTTGAGGATGCCGATCCGGCCGACGGCGAGACCGAAGCTCGCGTACAAGAGCGGGAAAATCCCCCAACTCATGCCGAAATTCAGATTGTTGACCAGCCCTGCCTGCGATGTCGCGAACAGGTTGCGGTTCTTGTATGAAGCGCGCCGAAAGACCTCCCAGAAACCGAGCTCTTCACCGACCGAGCCATGATGGTGGGTGATTTCATGACCAACATGGTGCCGCGTGTCGCGCACCAGCAGTATGGAGAGAATAAGCCCAAGCAGCGTATAACCGATTCCGAGGTAAAACGGCTGCGGACGAAGACCGTAGTGCTGGGCAATATAGCCGGCGAGGAAGGCCGTCAGCCCGACCGACAGATAGCCTGCGAATTCATTCAGTCCCACGGCAAGGCCGCGCGACTTGGGGCCGACAAGATCCACTTTCATGATTACCGTCATCGACCACGCGAAGCCTTGGTTGATACCGAGCAACGCATTGGCAGCCACGACCCAGCCCCAATTTGGTGCCCAGCCGATCATGAATGGGACCGGCAGGCCGATGAGCCAGCCGAGCACGAGCATGCGCTTGCGGCCGTAGACGTCGGCAAAGTGTCCGGAAACCAAATTGGCGACGGCCTTGATAACGCCAAAGCTGACTATGAATGACAGCACGGCCGTGGTGGAGGCGATCTTGAATTCCTGCGAGCCGATCAGCGGAACGACCGTCCCTTGCAAGCCCACCATGCCGCCGACGAAGGCATTGATGAGGACGAGCAGCGAGAACTGCTGCCAGTTGGCGCGCAGCCCGAGGATGACGCCGCGGGATAACGGACTGGAAACCGCGTCGCTCATTCGGCGACTGCCATCATGCCAGAATTGATGGCGCGCAATTGCGCAGCCTGCGGTGGCGGTGGCGGCACATCGGCAATCATCGCCCGGATGAATTCGCCTTCGTCCTCGATCGCGAATGCCTTGTTGTGACGCTTCTCAAAGCCGATGGTGGATACGGGCTTGCCACTCAAGCTGCGTCCGCACACCGAACCCGCGTAGGCTCCCGGCAGAACCTCCAGATAGTCGGGCAACGCCTTGAGCCGTTGCACACTGCCAAACAAGGCGCGCGCGCCCTCCTCCGCGCTTGTCGCAAGCTCGGTGCGGCCGAGATCGCCCACCATCAGCGTATGACCCGTCAGCACGAACCATGGCTCGTTGGATCGTGTGCGATCAGTGACCAGCAGCGAGACATGCTCGGGCGTATGGCCCGGCGTGTGCACAACTTCGATCGTAACGTTACCGATTTCAAGAATTTCGCCATCGCGGGCGGCACGAAATGGAAATGTCACTTTAGCGCCTTCGAAAAGTACGTATTCGGCGCCGGTTGCTTCCGCGAGTTTTCGGCCGGTGGAAACGTGGTCGGCATGCAGATGCGTGTCGATGACGTATCGGATGCGCATGTCCACTTCTTCGGCTGCACGACGATAGGGCGCGATTTCACCCGTAGGATCGACCACGGCTGCCGCGGCGCGTCCGGCGCATCCCACTAAGTAGGATGCGCCAACCGGATCAGAATGCAGATATTGCCGCAAAATCATGTGAAGCCTCCGTACTCTGATTTTCTCTCAACCGCAGGACCGCGCTGGCTCTTGACCAGCAGGTGTTATTCAATTATTCACTTGAATGATTCAACGAAGCAGGTGCTATGTCAAGGCAAGGCCCGAAACAAGCGTTGTTTGTACAGTTCGCCGCGGTTGCGAAAACGTTGGGCCACGCTCATCGCCTGGAACTCTTGGAGCAGCTTTCTCAAGGCGAGCGGAGCGTGGAAGTTCTATCCGACCGCGTCGGTCTTTCGATCGCCAATGCCTCACAGCATCTCCAACACATGCGACGCGCTGGGCTGGTAACAACGAGGCGTGAGGGCAAGTTCGTCTATTACGCTCTCGCCGACGACGGCATTCTCGACGTTCTAACGGCACTCCGCCGGATTGCTGAACGCAATATGTCCGAAGTCGAACGTATTGTTCGCAGCTATTTCAACAAACGTGACGAACTCGAGCCGGTTTCTCGCAAAGACCTTCTGAAGCGACTACGTGCGGGAACTGTCACAGTTTTAGACGTGCGCCCTCCGGATGAATTCGAATTGGGACATTTACCAGGGGCGATCAACATTCCGCTTCATGCACTGAAGACACGCCTTGCCGAACTCGATCCTGCGCGAGAAATCGTGGCATACTGCCGCGGCAAATATTGTGTGCTTTCGTTTGAGGCGGTCGCCCTGCTTCGTGCCCGTGGTTTTAACGTCCGCCGATTGGAGGATGGCCTCCCGGAGTGGCGCGCCGCTAGACTGCCCGTCGTAACCGGAAGCGCGTGAAAACGAAACTGTGCTGTCTTTGCAATGTTGGGAGGAAGATCATGAGCGCAGTCGAAACGAACATGCAAAGCACCCAATATGTAGATTTTTGGAATGAGATTCTGGTTCCAAAATTTATCAAATACAAACACATCTTAGTCGATGGGTTAACTCATCACAGTGAAGCTATTTTTCCGTCATTGCCGGTCAAGAAGGGCGATAGCGTTCTCGATGTTGGATGTGGTTTTGGCGATACTGCTATCAAACTCGCACAGCTTGTAGGCAAGAACGGCAAGGTCGTTGGTTTGGATTGCTGCGAGGCCTTTCTGGAGTACGGTCGAAAGGATGCGGCAAATCGTGGTTTGCAAAATATTTCATTCGTCAATAGCGATGCGATGCTCGATCAGTTCAAACCCGAATATGATTTCGTATTCTCGCGCTTCGGCACGATGTTTTTTGCTAACCCGGTGGCCGGATTGCGAAACATGCGAAAGGCGCTGAAACCGGGCGGGATTATGACGCACATTGTTTGGCGCACGCGCACGGATAATCCCTGGCTCAGTATGGCCAAGGACGTCGTCTTGAAGTTTCTACCGCCGCCCGGTGAGGATGCTCTCACTTGCGGCCCCGGACCATTTTCGATGGCAGACGAAACAATGGTCACCAAGATGATGGAGATAGCGGGTTACAGTGACATCACCTTCAAGAGGGTCGACGCTCCCGTGCTAGTTGGGAAAACCGTCGACGACGCCGTAAATTTCCAACTTGCCATCGGCCCTGCTGGAGAAGTTTTTAGAGAAGCTGGCAAAGAGGCCGAGGCGAAGCGAGATCAAATCGAAGCTGCGCTGGCGGAGGCCATCAACTCAGAGAAGAAAGATGCTGACGGGATCGTGATGGACTCATCTTCGTGGGTCATATCAGGCAAGAATCCAGCCTAATTCGAGACTGTCGCCGAATTCGATTTCGCGCAAGAGATCATCGCGTACTGCGTACCAATGTCTTGATGCAGCATGCTAGGATTTGACCCACAGACGCTTGAAAGACGAACGCTTGCTCGCAACGCGATGCTTTTCAAACAGGGCGACACAATCACTGCAATCTATTTTCTTGAGACCGGACGCCTGCGCTTGGATCGGCGAACGTTCGACGGCCGGACGTTGGTCCTTGGTACTACTTCCGCCGGCCGGTTTTTCGTCGAGGCAGCTCTTTTCGCGGAAATCTTCCATTGCGACGCCGTGGCGACAGAACCCTCGCAGGTCTGCATATATCCCAAACCAGCTGTGCTGGAAGCCCTTCGCACAAATCCGTCAAACGCCATATCGTTCTTGAAGCTCCTGGCGCATGAAGTAATCGAGGTGCGGCAGCGTATGGAGATCATGAAGGTTCGCTCCGCCACGGAGCGCGTTTTGCTTTATCTTGATCTTAACGTCGGCCCTGACGGCCATACGGTGGAGTTGAAAGGAGAGCTTCAGGAACTGGCGGGCGAATTGGGCCTGACCCGTGAAGCCTTCTACAGGACACTCGCCAGCCTTGAGCGCGCGGGTGCTATCATTCGCGAGGGCACCCACATTCTGCTCAAGAGATCGCTTGGCGTATGATTGCCCTTTTCCCCATTGAGGCGCGCGAGCTACTTGGCCTCGCTGAACACCGGCGTCGCTTGGTGGGAAACCAATAGCCAGCGGCCGTCGTGGTTTTCGAATACATTCGTTACGAATGCATTGAAGGCAATGGTCTTACCATCTTTGCGCAGCAACTGGACGCTTTCCATACCGACGGCCCAGGCGACCTTTCCATTCGTGCGAACGTGAGGTTCGGTGGCCGAGATCGTTACCTTGTCAAACTGACCGAAGCGCATCTCCCATGCTTTCCTGACACCATCCCAGCCTACGATTACGGCGGTGCTGAGCGGACCAATGAATGCTGCGTAGGTCTCGTGTGCCCATACCTTGTCCATGGCAAGAATGTCGCGTGCGGCTATGGCTGCGGTGAAAACTTGGCTTGCAGCGTTCACGCGCTCGACATCTGATGTCTGCTGAGCCTTTGCCTGATCGATTGCGTAACCTGCAAACGCGGTGATACCTACAGGCAGCAGCAACATAGTGATGACGGCGAGGATGCTAGGCCCTTTCATGGCGTTCCTCCGAATAATTGAGAAGTAATTGCCACACCCTGGGGATGAGCACCGGAGGACTACATGATTGCGATCATGTGATTTCAGATGCGATTATTTCGCCTTCGAGAGGCAATCTTTGAGAACTACAAAGCTACCTATTCTCGACAACAAGAACCCATCGGCTCCATCGGTTTTTGCCCCCGCTGCACTTTTGCGCGAAGCGCGTCGACAAAAGACTCTCTCTGCGACAACCGTGCCATCTATCTGCATTTTGGACCCGGACGGGGATATTGCCGTCGTCTAAAAGCTACGGGTCAGGCGCAGCTCGCTAACGAATGGCCTTGCTATCAGTTGCCATAGCTTCGGACGCAGTGAAGGCCAAGGGGTTTGGATGTGGTCACCGGGTCTAGCTGGACCACAGATGCCCCGTTTCGAGAAACCGAGGAGGCAATCGCCGCTGCCCGCTCCAAGGGCATACTGGCAGTGGAAATGGAAGCCGCGGCGCTTTATGCGTTCGCCCGCGCCAGCAACAAAAGAGTTCTATGCCTTGCGCATGTCACCAATACGATGGCTGTGGCCGAACAAGATTTTGAGACAGGCGAGGCCAGCGGCACGGTTGATGCATTACGGGTCTTAGAGACGATCATTGCAGCCCTTCGTAATACCTGATGTCCGCTTATGGTCTGTCCGCTTTTGTGGGTAAAGCGGACAGTAAACGTCCTGGCGCTGAAAATTTTGTCGGCAAGGGTTGCGCCCGCTTCCAGCTGTAAGTCGGTGGGATGGCAGGGCAGGAGGTGTGTTTTCGGGCCGCTCCAAGCTCGGTGCTGTCAGCGTGCTGTCAGGTGAAAATCACCGAATAGCCGCTCTCAGACAAGCCATTGATGTAGTTGTGGGTACGCCCCGATCAAACCTGTTGACCACTCTCTTGGTAAGAGGGAGGTCGAGTGTTCAATCCACTCCGGCAGCACCATTTTTTCTTGCAAGGCGATGCAAGCGTCGGATCAGCCCGCTGCCGCCAGCGGCTTCCTTCGCGGCCGGCGCGGCGCCCGCCCGCGGCCGACAACCTCTGAATATTCCTCGATCGGCTTCGGCCTGCCGACGAAATAGCCCTGGATCTCGTTGCAGTGCTCGCTGGCGAGAAATCGAAGCTGTTCCTCCGTCTCGACGCCTTCCGCCACCACCGGCAAATTGAGCCCGCGGCCGAGCGCGATCACCGCGCGGATGATGGTGGCCGCCTGCTGGCTGTGGCCGAGATTGGCAACGAAGGCCTGATCGATCTTGATCTTGTCGAACGGGAACGACTGCAAATAGGAGAGCGATGAATAACCGGTGCCGAAATCGTCCATGGCGATGCGCACGCCGAGATGCTTCAGGCGCCGCAGGATTGCGACCGCGCGCGTAAAGTCGCCAATCAGCACGCCCTCCGTGATCTCGAGCTCCAATCGCGACGGCGCGAGCCCGGTTTCCAGCAGAATCTGGTGCACGAGGCGCGGTAAATCGCCATGCTGGAACTGCACCGGCGACAGGTTGATCGCGATATGCAGCGGCCGCGGCCATGCAGCCGCTTCACGGCACGCCGTACGCAGGATCCATTCACCCAGCGATATAATAAGTCCACTTTCTTCAGCGAGCGGGATAAAGGTGCCCGGCGCCACCAGTCCGTGACGAGGATGATGCCAGCGCACCAGCGCCTCGAATGCGGTAATTTCGCCGTCAATATGCGCTTGCGGCTGATAGTGGAGCGCCAACTCATCGCGCGAGATCGCGGAGCGCAAATCCTGCTGTAGCGCCCGCCTCTCGCGCAGCTGTTTGTCCATCGACACTTCAAAGAAACGGATCGATCCGCGCATTTCCGATTTCGCGCGGAACAATGCGGCATCTGTATTTGCAACTAGCGTCGGTGCGTCGACGCCGTCTTGCGGATAAATGCCAATGCCGATCGTCAGCCCGACACGCAATGTGTTGCCGTTGATTTCGATATCGGAATCAAGCGCCGCGGAAAGTCGTTCGGCCAACGTCTCGATTGCCGCCGGTTGCAAACCGGTCGGGGTGATGACGGCGAATTCATCGCCACCAAGACGAGCGAAGAAGGTGCCATGGCACACCGACGCGAGACGGCGCGCCACTTCGCGCAGCAACGCGTCGCCGACATCATGCCCAAATACGTCATTCACGGACTTGAATCGATCCAGATCCATACACAGCAAGGCAAAACTCTCGCCCGTCCCCGCGGCCAGCCCGATCGTCGAGACAATGCAATCGTTGAATGCCGCACGATTGGGCAGGTCCGTAAGCGGATCGTGGTGAGCCATATGCTCGATACGCTGCTCGTGGCGTTTCCGCTCGGTAAGGTCGCTGATCACGCTGATAAGATATTGCGGCTTCCCATCCACTGCCTTCACCGGCAACCGTGTTGCCGTCACAATTCGCGTCCCATTGGCCGGAGTAACGACAGCGTGTTCGTCGAGGAAGGCGGCCTCCCCCGACGCGATCAGTTTCTGATCTTCAGCTTCAATCTTTTCGGCACTGGACTGAGGCATGACGTCGGCCGCGGTTTTTCCCAGCATGACGGATCGGTCGATACCCAGGTATTTCTCGGCGGCGCGGTTTATCAGCAGGTACCGCAAATCTGGGATGCTCTTCACAATGATCGGGGACGGCACGTGCTCGATGATCGTATCAAGGAATGAGCGGGTGCGCTCGAGCTCCCGCTCCGCCCGCTTGCGTTCACTTGTGTCCTCATGCGTCGCAACCCAGCCGCCGTCTTTCATCGGCTGGTTGACGACCGCTATCGTGCGGCCATCCTTCAACTCGATGTTGAGAGTGAAGGTCTTCCTCTGTTTAAGCGCTGCGCGCAGCTCTTCGTCGTAACGCGCCGGATCAAGCGGGAAAGTGCCCGCTGCAATACGCGCGTCAAGCAGATCGCGAATAGTGCATCCTCGCCATATGTGGCGCGGATCGATGTTGTACATATCCCGATAGCGCTCATTCCAGACAACCAACCGGTTCTGCGCGTCGAACATGCACAGACCTTGGTTCATATTGTTGAGCGCGACGTCGAGCTGCAGATTTTGCTCGCTCAGCTTTTGCCGAATACGCGCCGACATCGATCCGACAAAGCACATCCCCAGAAGACCAGTAAGTGCGACAAATGCGAATAAGATTGAGCGCACGGGGACTGAATAGGCGTAGACGGCTTCCACCACCGCAAGAGCGATGGCAAGCATAAGCACACCGGCCACGCAATATCTTCGCCAGCTGCGGCTCAATTTGAGATAACTAAGCGCCCTGGACATGGACCCTGCATCTGGAATGGTTTCGACGCGTTGGCCCTCAGTCACCAGTTTTTTGGCAATTCTGACGGATCAATTCTTTGACCGTATTAAATTCCGCAGTAAGGGATGGTTAATCCGCATTAACACTACGCGCGCGTAAACGCGCGCGTCGCATTTGGAGAACTCGGATGAGCGAAAATCAGCGCGGTTTTAAAAACGCAAAATCGCAACCCTGGTCGGCCCCAAGAATCTCCTGAGCGTAAAGCCGGGCGTAGCCGCGCGTGGGCTGCTGCGCCGACGGCTTGGACGCCGCCGCCCGCCGTTTAAGTTCCGCATCGTCGACCAGGAGATCGATACGTCGTTGCTTGACCGAGAGTTTGATACGGTCGCCCGTGCGCACAAGGCCAAGTGGCCCACCCGAGGCGCTATCCGGCGTCACATGCAATACGATGGTACCGAATGCAGTTCCGCTCATGCGAGCGTCAGACACCCGCACCATGTCCTTGACGCCCTTGGTGGCAAGTTTCTTTGGGATCGGCAGATAGCCTGCCTCCGGCATCGCTGAGTCAGAATGCGGCCCGGCATTTTGCAAAACGAGAACGTCCTGAGCGTCGACATCAAGTTTCGGATCGTCGACGCGGGCGGCAAGATCCTCAAGTGAGGAAAAGACCACAGCTCGGCCTTCGTGCTCGAACAGACTTGCGTCTGCCGCCGACCGCTTGAGGATTGCGCCTTGCGGCGCCAGATTTCCGAACAGCGCAACCAATCCGCCATGCGGCTCCAGCGGCTTCTTGCGCTCTGCAATGATGGTCCGGTCTATCCATCCGTCGCTTTCGTCAGCCAGCCGTTCTCCGAGCGTCTCTCCTGTCACGGTCAGGCAATCGAGGTGCAGCAGATCGTCTAGTTCGCGCAGCAGCGCGCCGATACCGCCAGCGGCGAAGAAGTCCTCCATGTAGCCGTTTCCGACCGGCTTCAAGTTCACCAACACCGGCGTCGTATCGGACAACTCGTTGAGGCGTTGAAGCGAAACCGGGATCCCCACGCGGCCAGCAATCGCGGTCAAATGAATGACCGCGTTAGTCGAGCCCCCAATGGCGAGCAGGACGCGCAAAGCGTTCTCGACCGACTTCTGGTTGACGATGCGATCGGGCGTGAGGTTTGAACCGATCAATTTGACTGCGGCAGCACCGGTGGCTTCCGCGGCTCGCAGGCGGTCAGCATGCACGGCAGGGATCGCGGCAGTTCCCGGCAGTATCATGCCGAGGGCTTCCGCGATGCAGGCCATGGTTGAAGCTGTACCCATCACGGCGCAGGTGCCGGCGGTGGTGGCCAATTTGCCTTCCACCTCGGATATCTCTTCATCGTCGATCTTGCCGGCACGATATTGCGCCCAGAAGCGCCGGCAATCCGTGCAGGCTCCCAATCGCTCGCCGCGATGGCGTCCGGTCATCATCGGCCCGGCCACCAACATGACAGAAGGCTTGCCGGCCGACACCGCGCCCATGAGTTGGGCCGGCACCGTTTTGTCGCAGCCACCCATCAGAACGACCGCGTCCATCGGCTGCGCGCGCACCATTTCCTCGGTATCGATGGACATCAAGTTTCGGAATTTCAGGCTCGTCGGATTGAGAAAAACTTCACCGAGTGAAATCGTGGGGAATTCGATTGGCAGCGCCCCCGCTGCCAACACGCCGCGCTTCACCGCCTCCAGCATTTCCGGGAAATGACGGTGACAATTGTTGAAGCCCGACGGCGTATAGGCAATGCCAACCACAGGTTTGGCCAGCATCTCCTGGGAATAGCCCATGGACTGCGCGAAAGATCGCCGCAGATAAAGCGAGAAATCGCGGTCGCCGTAATTGGTAAGGCCGTTGGCGATACCGGTCGGTTTGTTGCTCATGCCGATACTTTTTGCAGCCGCGCGAGGCCAGATGCAAGCCGCTGCGACCATGGATGCACGACGAATTGCCGAGAGAGGGCCGGAAAGTACAGTTTCAGCCGGTCAATTCCGACCCGGTGAAGCCAGACGGCGACCACCAGCATGGTGAGGAACCAGGTGAGGTAATGATACCGGGCAATGGCGCCAGTATAGAAGAGAGCTACAGCGTGCTGCGCCAGTGTCGCGGCGCCTATCAGGCGCAGCCAGGGCTCGAATTGGCGCCCGCAGACGACGACGTAAATGAGGATGGCAACACCGGCGGCATTTATTGGGATGGTGAAATAAGATTCCGCCGGGCCACTTAGCCAATGCGCGATCTGCAGCAAAGCCTGCATTAGATGATCGCCATGCAGTTCCAGCATCGCCAATTCACGTGCGGCAGCGGCATAGGCCGACGGCGGCATCACTAGCACTATCGAGTTTCCTGCATTCGCGCTGAAGAGCACAAAAACCCGGCCATACACCCAGTTGTGAGCGGCCATGGAAAATACTGGAATAAATCCGGCACATAGGGCGACAAGCCGCGTCCATTGCCGCAAATAAAGCGCAGCGATACCTGCCCCGCCGAGCAAAACCGCTGCGGCCGGCGCAACAATCGGCTTCATGAAAATTCCAAGTGCCAACAGCAAGGCGCCAAAAAATGCTTGATGAAAATTTCGGCGCGCCTCAGATCGCGCACTTACGATTTGTACGATGCCGGCAACGAATAGGATGTACGCTGCTGGATCGGCAAATCCACGAGATGCCCATTGTTCGTATTGCACGAAGCTGGTGCCGAATAGAGTGCCAACCGGGATAGCGACAAACAAGAAGATCAGCGCCAGCGACCAACATTCCGGCAAGAAGCGGCGGAACAGGCCGTAGGCCAGAAAGGGAAATAAAAGAACGATGGAAAGGTAACCAAGATAGCTTTCGCCGAACACAATATGTTCGATCGCGCGGAAATATCGCAGCCCGGGGCCGCCGTAGTAAAAAACTTTTTCGCCGCCTTCCAACGCTCCATAAATATCGCCCGCCAATAGCTTTTGTAAAATCAAACGTCCGACACCGTCGTAAAAAAGACCATCATCGCCACCATCGAAGGGCCGAAGGCCGCCGAGGAAGCTGGCGTCGTCCACTGCTATAACGAGAACTGACAGGCCAACAATAATGGCCGGGACCACGATCCGCCTTGTTCTGACGCGAACCAGCACTCCAACCATTCCGGCCGCCGCCGCCAATAGCAGAATACCGCGCGCAAAATTCTGCAGGCGCAAGCGCCACGGCGGCGTGAGAACTCATCGCAAGCGTTTCCGGTTTGATGGCTACGCCGACGATGCGTTTGCCAATATCAGCAGCGCGAATACCTCGACAATTATTCCCGGCGAGTGGCGCAAAATGCTGGCCTTCTCCTTCCCACATCACCTCGCCACGCCAACATAATTCGCCCCCCGCATAGGCGGCCGGCAGACTGATCATTTCGAACCAAGGCATTGTGAGATGCCAGCGATCCCACCCCATCCAGAATCGCCGGTCGCGCTGTGCGCGGCTCACATCGGTATCGGCAGTCCAGTTGTAGCGGAACTCGTTGACGAACCCGAGGCGCAGCCAAACCGGATTGGCGAAATCGAGCGCGTTCACCGAGCGCGAATAACTTGGTGCGAACCAAATACCATCTGCAGAGAAGGCGAATGGAGAATCAGGAAAGCCATTGCTCTGCCAGCAGCCGGATTGTTTCGGATCACATCGTTTCTCCGGCGGGTATTGCGCATCGAACTCAGCTGCCAGATGCCGATAGACATCGCTTGGCAAGCTACGTTCAAGCGTGGGGCTCGGAAGAAAAACATTGTGCCCTTCCTGAATTCGCGGCGGGGACAAAAGCGCCTGACATAATGCAGCAACAATGGCAATCACGACCGCGGCCAACCAGGCACGCCCATGCGTGCGCACATCACTGCCAAAAATGACTACCGCTAAAATCACCAGCAGCGCATAGTCGGAAAAATTATTAATCGGCAGGCCAATCACGACGATGCACAAGACGAGCGCGGCCACCTTGTGCCACCCGGAGCCGGGGACGTCCTCATGCGTTGCGGTCATCGATTGTCGTCCCCGCCCGGCGCCAAATCGCCCTTGCGTAGCATGTCGATTTGGCTCAAATCCATGCCGCGACTGACAAAATCTCTGTTTGGTGGGGCCTCAAAACCGTGATCCGTGTAGGCATCGTCGGCAGCAATTATGGACGCACCGTCCAGCTACCCGCGTTCCGCGCCGACCCGCGCTGTGAAGTGATTGCGCTTGCGGGCAGCAATGCGGCACGCACGGCCGAGCTGGCCAAGGCGGAAGGCGTCGCCAAAGCTCACGGCAATTGGCGGGCACTGGTTGAAGACAAGGACGTGCAGGCGGTCGCCATCGCCACGCTACCGAGCCTGCAGGCACAGGTCGCGATCCGGGCGCTGGAGCTAGGTAAGCCAGTGTTCGCCGAAAAACCGATGGCAAGCGATCTCGCCAGCGCGAGCGCGATGCTGAAGCAAGCTACGTTGAGCCGCAAACCGACCATGATCGACTTCAATTTCCATCAGATCATGAGCTGGCAGCGCGCCCATGCGATGCTCGCTGCCAATGCTATAGGTGCACTCCGTCACGTTGCCGTGCATTGGCACGTCGAGAGCCGGGCCATCCAGCTCCGCATGCGCAACTGGAAGACTGTAGGCGACGACGGCGGCGGCGTGCTCGGCAATTTCATTTCGCATTGCTTCCACTATCTCGAATGGTTTTGCGGGCCGATCGCCGGGCTGTCGGCGCGCGTCTCCGGATTGCCGGACGACAGCGAACTGGAAACGACTGTCGCAATGGCGCTGCAACTGGCCGCCGGCCCGCTGGTAAGCCTGTCAATGAGCTGCGCGTCCTATCTGGGCATTGGCCATCGTATTGAATTCTTCGGCGAGGACGGCACGCTGGTGCTGCATAATCCGGGCGCCGATTACATGCGCGGCTTCGAATTGTCCCACGCTCGAAGAGCGGCGGCACTTGAGCGCATTCTGGTAGAAGATCCGGTTGACGCGAAATATCCAGATGGCCGTATCGCGCCGGTGTCGCGGCTGGTGAAGATTTTCTTGAATGCAATCGAAAGCGGCGGCACAGCCTCGCCAGGTTTCGCTGAGGGTTATCGCGTGCAAGTGCTAATCGATGCCGCACGGCGTTCGCACCAGCTAGGCACGTGGATTGATGTCGCACGTGAGGGCGCCAAAAAAGAGGTGCACGCGTGAGCCGCATTCTCGTCACGGGCGGCAGCGGCTTCATAGGCTCCGGACTTGTGAAAGCCTTGGTCCGTGTTGGCCATCAGGTCCGCGTGCTCGACGACAATTCACGTGGCGCGCCTAGGCGGCTGAACGAAGTCGAAAAGAATATCGAGTTCATTGCCGGCGATATTCGCGATGCCGCTGTTGTTGAAAAAGCCGCGCAGGGCATGGATGAGGTCCATCATCTCGCATTTGTCAACGGAACTGAATTCTTCTACAGCCAGCCTGATCTCGTGCTCGACGTTGGCGTACGCGGCATGATCAATGTGATTGACGCCTGCCGCAAGAATAATGTCCGCAATCTTGTCCTTGCTTCAAGTTCCGAGGTGTATCAGACACCGCCGAAAATACCGACCGACGAGAGCACCCCGCTCACCATCCCGGACCCACTGAACCCGCGTTATTCCTACGGCGGCGGGAAGCTGATCAGCGAGCTGATGGCAATCAATTTCGGCCGCAAATATTTCGAACGTGTGCTGATCTTTCGTCCGCACAATGTCTATGGTCCGGACATGGGCTGGGAGCACGTCATCCCGCAATTCGCGCTGCGCCTGCACGCGCTCGGAGAGCAGCAACCGCACGGCAAGCTGCGCTTCGAGATCCAGGGCACCGGACATGACACGCGCAGCTTCTGCTTCATCGACGACCTCGTTGCTGGCGTCATGGTCATGCGCGAGAAAGGCGACCATCTCGGCATATATCATATCGGCACCACTGAAGAAGTGACCATTGCCGAACTTGCACAGCGCGTGGCAGCGCAGGCCGGGCGCGAGGTCGAGCTGATTGCCGGCAAGCCCGCACCGGGGGGCACGGCGCGCCGCTGTCCCGACATTTCGAAACTCGGGAACCTGGGCTATAAGCCGCGCGTGACGCTAAGCGATGGCCTGAAGCCAACGCTCAACTGGTACTGGCGCAACGTCCAGCTTGCGCCAAAGTGATGCCGAAGGAGATATCGAGCCTTGCGCCCCATTAAAGTCGCGCGCGCTGCCGGTACCGGCGCCAGCGTTCCAATCGAATACTGTCAGGTTTGCGGCCATGCGCCGCTCGATAGCGTGCTCTCGCTTGGCTATATGCCGCCCGTCAATCAAATGGTCCCGATCGGCCAGGTGCCACATCAACAGCCCTGGTTTCCGACCACGCTTCTGCATTGCCGCAATTGCGAACTAGTCCAGCTTGGTCTCGCCGTCGACCCAGTCATCATCTTTCCGCCGGAATATCCGTACACCAGTGGCACCACCAAGTTGCTGCGTGATAATTTCGCCGATCTGCAGCGCGAGAGCGCGGCGATGCTCGGCCTGAGCGACAAGGACCTCGTCATAGACATCGGCTCGAACGACGGCACGCTGTTATCGAATTTCCAGAACGGTGGTCAGCGCGTTCTTGGCATCGAACCGACCGACGTCGGCGATATCGCCAACCAGCGCGGGATTCCCACAATCAAGCGTTATTTCGGAGTCGAGGTGGCGCGCGAGGTTAAACGCGAGTATGGGCCGGCCAGCGTCATCACGGCTGCAAATTGTTTCGCCCATATCGAGGATGTGCACGCCATCGTCGATGGCATCGTTGAGATGTTGAAAGACGATGGCGTATTCATCTCCGAGTCGCACTATCTCATCCCGCTGCTCGACACCCTACAATATGACACTATCTATCACGAGCACTTGCGCTACTATTCGTTGACGAGTCTAAAACATCTGCTTGAGATGCACGATCTCGAGGTATTCCACGCGCGGCCGATTCCAAGTCACGGTGGCTCGATAAGGGTCTACGCCGCGCGCCACGGGGGCCACACCGTGCAGGATAGCGTGCGGCGAATGCTCTCAGCCGAGCCGCGCGGTGAACCCTTGGTCAAGCGCTTGGCGGCCTTCCGTCATGACGTCATCCTCTCCAAACTCCGTTTACTCTCGATGCTGCGCGAATTGAAGGAAAAGGGCGCGCGTGTCGTCGGTATCAGCGCTCCGTCGCGCGCGAGCACGCTTGTGAACTATGTGGGTCTCGACGAAGGACTGATCGACTATGTCTGCGAAATTGCCGGCTCGCTGAAGATCGGCAAATACATGCCGGGCACGCAGATACCTGTGGTCGACGAATCGAAACTATATTCTGACCAACCCGACTGCGCCGTCATATTTTCCTGGCACATCGCCGACGAACTAGCACCGAGGCTCAAGGCCAAGGGTTTCCGCGGACGACTGATTACACCCCTGCCCGTGCCGCGGGTACTGTAGGCAATTGCTCCGATGAACGGGAACGGCACGCAAGACAAAGGCAAGGAAATCGCCTTCTTCGACGCCCATGCCGATAGCGATGAATACGATGTGTTTACGCCGCAAGCCAACGATCGGCTGATCGCGGCATTCCAGCGACTGAGCGCCTTGCCGCGCGGCACACGCATCGCCGATCTCGGGTGCGGCTCGGGCGTGTTCACCGAATTGTTGCGGCGGCGGGGCTATCAAAGCGTCGGCCTTGATATCAGTCCAAAATTGATTGCGCTTGGCCGCCACAAGTATCCCGGTCTCGAACTAATCGAAGGCGACGCCGAAAATCTTCCGTTCGAGAGCGCAAGCCTTGATGGCGTGCTGTTGAGCGGCCTCGTGCACCATTTTCCGGATCCGCGGCGGCTGGCCAGTGAAGTCAAGCGCGTGCTCAAACCCGGCGGCCAATTCGTAGCCTTCGACCCCAATCGCGCGAATCCTTTCATGTGGCTCTATCGAGATCGCACCTCACCTTTTTATAGTTCTGTGGGAGTAACAGAAAACGAGCGGCCGATTTTGGCCCGGCAAGTCGCCGATATTTTTCGCGCCGAAGGATTCCGAGTGCAGACCGATTACCTGGCCGGGCTTGCTTATCGCTATGTCGCCTCGCAGCGCACACGCATGCTGCTGCCGGTGTACAATTTCATCGATAATGTCCTGTTTAATTTGGCGATCTTGAAGCCGTTTCGTCCCTTTGTGCTCACCAGTGGAGAGAAACCAGGATTGTCTGACCGGCCATGAACGCGTTCAAAGAAGCCGACGTCATCCAATGAATAGTACTGCGCCTCGCCTGGACATTATCATCCCGGTCTACAATGAGGGCGCCAATATCGTGCCGACGCTAAGCGCGCTTGCGCGCGACGTTAAGGCTCCAAACCGAATCTTGATTTGCTACGACCGCGAGGACGACGACACGCTTCCGGCGATCAAGAACAACAGTGAAGCACTCAATGCGCTCACTATCGTGTTCGTACGCAACCGCGGCCGCGGCGCCCACGGCGCCGTGCTGACCGGATTTTCAGCAAGCGATGCGCCGTTCGTACTCGTGTTTCCCGCTGACGACGACTACAACGCCGGCATCCTCAATTCGATGGTGAGCGAAGGCGCAAGGGGCTGCGACATCGTTTGCGCCAGCCGTTTCATGGCCGGCGGCAGCATGGTCGGCTGCCCATGGCTGAAAGCTGCGCTGTTGCGCGCGGCCAATTTCACACTCTACCACATTGCCCGCATACCGACACACGATTCCAGCAATGGCTTCCGCTTGTTTTCGCGCCGCGTATTGGACGAGATCGTGATCGAATCGGAGCGCGGCTTTTGCTACAGCATTGAGTTGCTTGTGAAATGCCACCGGCTTGGCTGGCGCATTGGTGAGGTGCCGGCGCGTTGGTTTGAACGGGCGCACGGCGCCAGCCGCTTCCAGGTGATAGAGTGGATTCCGTCCTACCTGCGCTGGTACATTTACGCATTCGCCACCACTTATTTTCGGCGACCGGCGAGAAGCGTGCACCGTAAGTACGCGGCCTGACACGGGGTGACGAGTATGGCCTGGCCGAAGATCGTGAGTCGCCGCGCGACACGCCTATCGCCATGGGTCGAACTCATAGAGCGTGAGGTTGAGTTCACCTCCGGCGCGACACCCGACGTCTATCACGCCATCGGCCAAACGGATTACGTCGCGATAGTCGCACGCACGCCGGATGGAACGATCCCTATTGTGCGGCAATATCGGCCGGCACTCGAAAACTTCACCTGGGAATTACCTGCCGGCACGCTCGATAACAAAGATGAATCGCCCGCCGACTGTTGCCGCCGAGAGCTTTTGGAAGAAACTGGTTTTCCAGCACAAACAGTACACGTGCTCGGTAGCTACGCCCCCTGTACTGCACGGCTGTCCAACCAAATACATTCGTTCTTTGTCGAGACTGGCCCCCGCGTCCACCAGTCGGCAACCGAGTCAGGCATCGAGCTCAAGCTGGTAACACCGCATGAATTGGCCGCACTCATTCAGGCCCGAGATTTTGTGCTGCAATTGCATCTCGGCGCACTGCTGCTAGCAGGCATGTACGGCCATCTCGATTTGGCCACTTTCCGCTAGGTCGTAAGCGTTTGATATCGATCAATACGTCGCTTTGGGATGCGTCAAATCTCGCCTCGACAAATACCCTGGAACCCTTCTAAAAGATAACTGCTTCGGGCGGGAAATAATGAACATGGATTACAAGGGTCTATTCGCGGCAGCGCTCGATAAATTGCGGGACGAGCGTCGTTACAGGGTCTTCGTCGATCTTGAACGCATTGCTGGCCGGTTCCCGCATGCAGTCTGGCATTCTCCCCAAGGCCAGCGCGATGTCGTGATCTGGTGTTCCAATGATTACCTCGGCATGGCGCAGCACCCAAAGGTGATCGGCGCCATGGTCGAAGCGGCTGCCCGCATGGGCACCGGCGCGGGCGGTACGCGCA
This sequence comes from uncultured Pseudomonadota bacterium, assembly GCA_963762485.1. Lineage (GTDB taxonomy): Bacteria > Pseudomonadota > Alphaproteobacteria > Rhizobiales > Xanthobacteraceae > Pseudolabrys. The sequence continues at coordinate 165,050 of CAVXLE010000007.1, forward strand.
ACATTGCCGGCACCAATCATCCTCTCGTCGAGCTCGAGCACGAGCTTGCGGACCTGCACAACAAGCCGGCGTCATTGGTTTTCACCTCGGGCTACGTGTCGAACGAGACAGGCATCGCCACCATCGCCAGGCTCTTGCCGAACTGCCTCCTGCTGTCCGACGCCCTCAACCACAACTCCATGATCGAGGGCGTGCGCCAGGCAGGCTGCGAGAAGCAGATTTGGCGACATAACGATGTCGGCCATCTCGAGGAATTGCTGAAGGCTGCAGACCCTGCGCGCCCAAAACTGATTCTATTTGAGAGCCTCTATTCTATGGACGGCGATGTCGCACCGGTGCACGCAATCTGCGATCTTGCCGAGCGCTACGGTGCCATGACGTATTGCGACGAAGTGCACGCGGTCGGCATGTACGGTCCGCACGGCGGCGGCATCTGCGAGCACGAAGAGGCCATGGCCCGCGTCGACGTGATCGAGGGTACGCTGGCCAAGGCCTTTGGCTGTCTGGGTGGCTACATTGCCGCGAGCGAAGAACTGGTCGATGCAGTTCGCTCTTACGCGCCCGGCTTCATCTTCACCACTGCCCTGCCGCCCGCAATTTGCGCGGCAGCCACTGCCGCGATCCGGCATTTGAAAACGTCAGGCTGGGAACGCGAACGGCATCAGGATCGTGCTGCTCGCGTGAAGTCGGTGCTCAACGCCGCCGGCCTTCCGGTGATGCCGAGCACAACCCATATCGTGCCCGTGCTGATCGGCGATGCGGAGAAGTGCAAGGCGGCGAGCGACTTACTGCTGTCCGACCATGGCATCTATATCCAGCCGATCAACTATCCGACCGTACCGCGTGGGATGGAACGTCTGCGCATTACGCCCTCTCCCTATCACGACGACGTATTGATCGACGCGCTTGCCGAAGCGCTGGTGGACGTGTGGGAACGCCTCGGCCTCTCACGGCGCCAGCAAGCAGCGGCTGCGGAATAAGCCACACATCGGATAGCGTCAGTCCTGAAAGGGTGGCCGCTTCAAAGGTGGCTTGGCCGCTTCATTCCCGATCTTCAGAGTGCGCGCGCTGCGTCGTGCCATCAGTGGCATAGTCAACGATACGAAGAAGATACGCGTGAGGTGGTGCGCGCCGACATAGACAGGATCGAGGTTGAGCGCGAGCGCCAGCAGCATCATTGCATCGACTGAACCAGGCGCGAACGCAATCATTACTTCGGCTACCCGCAATGACAACACGCTAATCAAGCCGGCAGCGAATATTGCGGCAATTGTCACTGCGACGGCAAATGACCCGAAAGCTGCGCCGACAAAGTTTACCAATAACCGCAAGGGTGTATTGGCAAAGCGCGATCCGGTAATTGCCCCCATGGCAACCATGGCCGTATTTGCAACCCACCAAGGCATAACCGCATGAATCAGTCCGCTGCCATGCAGGACCGCGGATGTGAGCATGGCGCCGAAGAGCAATCCGCCAGGAAAGCGGACGCGATACGCGATAATTGCGACCACGCTTGAAGCGGCCACGAGGATTGCCAACTCGTCGAGTATCGCGAGGTTTAGCGCGACGGTGTTCCTTGGCGCGGCATGCCCGACAAGGCCGAGCAGCGACAGTCCGGCCGGCAAGCCGACAGCTATGACGACGACGCGTATGCTTTGCACAATTGCGATCGCGCGCAGGTCGGCACCGAGCTCCGCGCCGAGCGCCAGAACTTGCGACATACCGCCCGGCGCTGCCGCGAGGTATGCATCAACTTTACCCCAACGATGAATGAGGCGCAGATACCCGGCGCCGCCGATTGAGATGAAGGCCATGGCCAGTAACAGAACAGCGATGCTGAGCGGGTAAGTCGCCATGCCGTGCAGTGTTTCCGGCGTCACCACGGCTCCCAACGATATGCCGATCAGCACGAAGATCGCGCGCATCAGTAGCGTTGGAATCTGCATCGGCCGGCCGGCGAGCGAGGCTCCGGCGACCGCCAGGATCGAACCTGACAACCAGCCCGCGGGAACGCCGATAAGCCCCAGCGCAGCCCCGCCGATTGCTGCAATAACCAGTGTTTCGGTGAGGTGGCGCAGGATTGCGATGCGGCTATTGGCTGATGGCACGGACACGGCCGAGGCTCTCACGGAGCCAGGCGCCCCTGCGCCGCAGCTCGTCGGGGCGATCAATGCCGCGCGCGCGCCTTTACGTCAAATGCCGATGGGGGTTGGCGAAATTCTGGATCATGATTTCCGGCGATGACACGGCTAAGGAGCCACCACTGCCGCCGCTGAGAACAATACGCACCAGGTCGGCTGCATTTCGGGCGCCGATCTTCTCCATGATGCGGGCGCGATGAACTTCGACCGTGCGCGGGCTAATGCCAAGACGGCGCCCAACCTCCTTGTTGGAGGCCCCCGCCGCAATTTGCGCAAGCACTTCGCGTTCTCGCGGCGTCAGTAATGTCTGACCTGGGAACTCAAAAAATGAGCCGTTAACCCCATTAGAGAACAGGCCGCGCTGGTTGTAGACGGCAATGGCGCCGGCGACACGCATGACAATTGAACGTGCGTCAAATGGCTTGACCAGATAGTCGAACGCACCGCTTTTCACTGCCTCAACTGCACAGCCAATGTCATCGTCGCCTGTTACGATAAAAATTGGTGCAGGATAGCTTTGCGCACCGAGTTCCTTGAGTGCCACTAGTCCGGATTTATCCGGAAGGTGCAAATCGAGCAATATGCCGGCGGGCGTGCGAAAACGCGCGGCTGCAAGAAACGTCTCAGCGTCCGCAAAACCCGTGACGTGATAGCCAGCAAGCGTGAATACGTTCGAGAGCGCGTCGCGCATCATTTCATCGTCGTCGACGATGAACAGCTCGTTTGTCTGTAAATCGTGCGAAGCCATAAGTAATCACCTTCGAAGGCACAGTCCGCTTCCCTCGGACTGTGCACTACAAGCAGGAGGATGAAGTTAAAGAAAATTAGGAATTACAATAGGTTATGGTATGATGGGGTGGCAAAGTGGTACTTCGGTGCGACTGCACATTCTTTTGAACGGTGACCTGCGGCTTATTTGGCGCAGGAAGCGGAGCGCGCTGTCCGGGTATTCTGTGGTGAGGCAGCCCGCTAAAGTGCCAATCGGAAGTATTCCCGATCTGGAGAGTACATGCTGCAGGGTTGGGTAGTCATCGTTGTCGCGCTTGCGTACATCGGGTTGCTGTTCCTGGTGGCAAGCTATGGTGACCGTAGGCGCGGGCTCGGTCGCGAGGGCCGCACGCGGCTGCTGATCTACCCATTGTCGCTGGCGATCTATTGCACATCGTGGACTTTTTTCGGGTCGGTCGGTTTCGCTTCGCGCACAGGTTTTGACTTCCTTACGATTTATATCGGTCCGGCACTCCTGATTGGCCTGTGCAGCCCGTTGCTGATGCGCGTCGTGCGGCTTGCAAAGGCGCACAATATAACTTCGATTGCCGACTTCATCGCTGCGCGTTACGGCAAGGGCCAGGCAGTGGCCGCCACTGTCGCGCTCATCGCGATTGTCGGGACCATTCCTTACATCGCATTACAGCTCAAAGCGGTCTCGTCATCGCTCGAAACCATTCTTGCCCATATTACGACGGCGACCGAAGTTACCCGTCCGCTTCTTGGCGACATTGCGCTTTTCGTGGCGTTGTCGATGGCAACCTTCGCAGTGCTATTTGGTACTCGTCATATCGACGCTACCGAGCACCAAGACGGCCTGATGCTGGCGGTTGCCACCGAATCGATCGTCAAACTGGTTGCATTCCTGGCCGTCGGGATTTTCGTCACCTTCTGGATGTTCGATGGTCCCATAGCGCTCTTTAACGAAGCAATGCAGCGGCCATCGACAGCCGCTATCTTCAGCCACGAACCGCGCGTCGATACGCTGGTGGCAATGACGCTGCTGTCTTTCGTGGCGTTTATCTTGCTGCCAAGGCAGTTCCACGTTGCCGTGGTTGAAAACAATAACGAAAGCGAGATCAAGCGCGCCATCTGGCTATATCCGGTCTATTTGGTGCTGATAAATCTGTTCGTAGTGCCGATCGCGCTCGCTGGCCTGCTGACTTTTCAATCTGGCAGCGTGGACAGCGACATGTTTGTACTGGCGCTGCCGCTCGAAAGCGGCTCCAGCCTCTTCACCATCGTCGCCTTTGTCGGCGGTCTGTCGGCCGCCACCGCCATGGTGATCGTCGAATTGGTCGCGCTCTCGATCATGGTGTCGAACGATCTCGTCATGCCGCTGGTGCTGCAGCGGCGCGAGGCGCTGATTAGCGGACGCGAAAATATCGGGTCACTGCTGCTGACGGTGCGTCGAATTGCGATCTTTGCGATCCTGCTGCTCGCCTATGTCTACTACCGTTCGGCCGGCGAGGCTCAGCTCGCCTCGATCGGCCTCCTGTCGTTCGCCGCGATCGCGCAGCTGGCACCGGCCTTCTTCGGCGGATTGTTATGGCGGCGCGCCACGGCCGCCGGTGCCATTGCCGGCATGACGGCCGGCTTTTTGGTCTGGGCATATACGCTGCTGCTTCCTACTCTCTCTGACATTGGCGTGATCGGCGAACGCATCCTCACCGACGGGCCCGCGGGCCTGAGCATGCTGCGCCCGCAACACCTGCTCGGCCTTGAGCTGCCGCCGCTCGTCCATGGTGTGGTCTGGAGCCTGTTGGTCAATATCCTGTGTTATGTCGGCTTCTCCTTCCGCCGCGTACCCTCCCCGATCGAACGATTGCAGGCGAACACATTCGTGCCTTCGGATCTCACACCGATCGCACCTACCTTCCGCCGTTGGCGATCCTCCGTGACCGTGGAGGAACTGACAACCACAGTTGCCCGCTATCTCGGAGAGGAACGTTCACGCTCAGCTTTCGACAGCTTCGCCAGTGCACAACGCATCAGCCTTGAACCGAAGGACGAGGCCGATTTCCGGCTGGTGCGTTACGCCGAACACATTCTCGCTTCTGCAATTGGCGGCGCTTCCTCACGGCTGGTTCTGTCGCTTTTGCTCCGAAAGCGCACGGTGTCTACCAAGGCGGCGCTGAAATTGCTCGACGACGCCAATGCCGCGATCCAATACAACCGGGAAATTCTGCAGACGGCACTCGATCATGTGCGCCAAGGAATCGCGGTCTTCGACAAGGAGCTTCAGCTTATCTGCTGGAACCGGCAGTTCGGTGAAATCCTCGACCTGCCGCCGAGCCTGATCCGGGTCGGCGTCGGGCTTGCAGACATCCTGCATTTCAACAGCGGGCGCGGCGAACACTCCTCCGACGGGACTGAAGAATTTGTGAGTGCACAAATCCAGCGTTACGTTTCCGGTTGCGAGCCGTTCCTGGAGCGTTCCGCACAAGGCGTGGTGATAGAAGTCCGCGCGAACCGCATGCCGGATGGCGGAATCGTCACCACATTCACCGACATTACCGCCAGCGTTGAGGCGGCCGAGGCCCTTGAGCGATCGAATGAAACATTGGAACGGCGGGTGCGTGAACGTACCGAGGAACTGACCCGCCTCAACGGCGCGCTCGCCCACGCCAAGGGCGAGGCTGAAGCCGCCAATATTTCAAAGACAAAGTTCCTCGCGGCGGCGAGCCACGATATCTTGCAGCCGCTCAACGCGGCACGGCTTTATGTTACCAGCCTCATCGAACGCGGAGCGCAAGACGATCGTCGCTTGGTCGACAACATCGATGCCTCGCTCGAAGCGGTAGAGGAAATTTTGGGCGCTTTGCTCGATATGTCGCGGCTTGATACTGGTGCACTGCGGCCTGAATTTGCGAGCTTCCGCGTCGACGAACTGATGCGCCAAATTGCGCTCGAATTTGCTCCGCTGGCCACCTCGAAGGGCATCCACCTTGCAATTGTCCCATGCACCCTGGTGGTACGTTCCGATCGACGCCTGTTGCGCAGACTAATCCAAAATCTCGTCTCCAATGCGATCAAATATACGCCGGAGGGCCGAGTGCTGGTTGGCTGCCGACGACGCGGCGAGAATTTGCGTATCGACGTCTACGATACCGGTGTCGGTATTCCGCAATCCAAATGGCGCGACATTTTTATCGAATTTCATCGTCTCGATCAGGGCGCGAAGATCGCTCGCGGCCTCGGGTTAGGGCTTTCAATTGTCGAGCGCGTGGCTCGAGTGCTCGATTGTGCAATCGGGCTTGAATCGGAAAGCGGACGAGGGTCGCATTTTACGGTTACCGTACCGCTGTCAAACGAACCGCCAATCGAGCTGCTGGCTCGCGAGAGTGCGCGTGTCGACCCCAGCCAGCTTGCCGGTCTAACGGTGCTTTGCGTGGATAACGAACCGTCAGTCCTCGACGGCATGGAAACTTTGTTGCGTGGCTGGGGATGCGAGGTGATCAAGGCTTCGGACCTTGCGTTCGCGCTGACGGCGGTTTCTGAAAGTCCGACGATGCCGAACGGTCTCCTCGTTGATTACCATCTCGATCACGGCAACGGCATCGAGGCCATTATTGCATTACGCCGTCGCTATGGCGATTTGCCGGCGATCTTGATTACCGCCGACCGCTCACCGGCTGTGCGCGAGCAAGCCCGCGAAGCGGGCATCCAGGTCCTCCACAAACCGATCAAGCCGGCGGCGCTTCGCGCGTTGCTCGCGCAGTGGCGCGTGCTGCGCGTGGCCGCGGAATAGTGAAAAGCGATTAGCCGGCAGCGCCTACACTTTGCGGCCATTGGCCGGCTTCAATTTTGGCTGCGGCAATCACGGCTTGGGTCCTGCTTTCGACACCGAGCTTTTGAAGAATTGCGGAAACGTGAGCTTTCACCGTCGCCTCTGACACTCCGAGCTGATAGGCGATCTGCTTGTTGAGAAGTCCTTCCGATAGCATCATCAGCACGCGTACCTGCTGTGGCGTCAACGTCGCCATTCGCGCCATTAGCTCGGTTGCTTCTGCATCGGACCCGGCAGCAAGATCGACATCGGGTGGCGTCCACACGCCGCCACCGAGGATACGCGAAATCGCTGCGCGCATCGCGTCGACACCGAGTGTTTTTGGAATGAATCCGGAGGCGCCAAACTCCATGCAACGACGTATGGCGGCTGGGTCGTCATTCGCTGAGACCACGATTACCGGCACGCCCGGATATTGCGCGCGCATATACATTAAACCCGAGAATCCGCGCGCGCCCGGCATTGTAAGGTCGAGCAGCACCAGATCGATATCGCTGCCCCGTTCGAGCAGATTGACGAGCTCGTCGAAGGTGCCCGCTTCAGCGATGTCTACTCGCTCCAGTAATCCTCCCACAGCCTCGCGCAAAGCGCCGCGAAACAGGGGATGGTCATCGGCGATCACCAACCGGTACTGCAAGACTTCATTCAACCCGGTACGATCCTTTGGAGTTTTCGACGGTGCGGCCTTGCACCACAGCATATTTCGCGGCTGAACGCGCGAGCAAACGCATGTTCCTCCGCCACCGCTTTGGGCGCAAGTCTTTCACTGCGCGGCAAAAAATCGCTTTGCCGTGGTTACATTGCAGTGCGGAAAAACTACTGATAAATCCAAGCGTTACGGTGACAATTCAGCCAAAAGTCGAATATGGGCTTGGGTGCTCCCGGGACTAAAGTTTCATGACCACCGCCGGCGGGGGCGCAGGGCCGGTCGGGAATTTCCGGCGGTATTGCGTCTCCGCAAACAGCGGTGCGCGCATAGCTGTAAAAACGCAACAACGGGGACCCAAGATGAGCGCAATGGCCGGTACCGCTACCCGCGTCGGCGGCATGTCGAAGGACGAAAAATTCGTTATCTTCGCATCTTCGCTCGGCACGATCTTCGAATGGTATGACTTCTATCTTTACGCGGTGCTGGCGCCGTTCTTTGCCGCACTGTTCTTCCCAACCGGGAACGACACAGCCGCGCTGTTGTCCGCCTTCGCGACCTACGCGGCGGGCTTCCTGATCCGCCCGTTCGGCGCCGTTATCTTCGGACGCATCGGCGATCTGGTCGGCCGCAAATACACCTTCCTCGTCACCATCATGGTGATGGGCAGCGCCACCTTCCTGGTCGGCGTGTTGCCGACATTCAACGCTGTTGGATGGCTGGCGCCGATCCTGCTGGTGACGTTGCGTCTGTTGCAGGGCCTCGCGCTCGGCGGCGAGTACGGCGGAGCGGCAACCTATGTCGCAGAGCACGCGCGGCCGCATGAGCGAGGCTATGCGACCAGCTGGATTCAGACCACGGCCACACTCGGACTGCTGTTGGCGCTCATTATCATCGCCGGTTGCCGCGAATATATGGACGCCAAGGTCTTCGCCGAGTGGGGCTGGCGCATTCCGTTCCTCATTTCACTGATCCTACTGGTGTTCTCGGTCTACATCCGGCTCCGGCTGAATGAGACGCCGATCTTCCAGAAGATGGTGGAGGAGGGCAAAGGCTCGAAGGCGCCACTGACCGAGAGCTTCTTCCACTATCCGAACAACAAATACGTGCTGCTCGCGCTGCTGGGCGCCACTGCCGGTCAAGGCGTGGTCTGGTACACGGGCCAGTTCTATGCCCTGTTCTTCATCATCCTCATCCTGAAAATGAACTACGTCGCCGCCTACATCATGATCGGCATCTCACTGGTCATCGGCACGCCGTTCTTCATCGTGTTCGGCTGGCTTTCTGACCGCATCGGCCGGCTGAAGATCATCCTGGCCGGCTGCGCGATCGCGGCGATCACTTACTTCCCGCTGTTCGCTGGGCTCACGCACTACATCAACCCGGATCTTGAAGCCTTCCAGGCGAAAAATCAGATCTCGGTGTCGGCCGACCCGGCAACCTGCCACTTCCAGATCTTCGTCGGGCCTTGGTCGAAGTTCTCGAATTGCGATCGGGCCAAGGACTTCGTCAGCAAACTCGGGTTGTCGTTCAAGACGATCGACGCGCCGGGAGCGGGCGACAAGGTCGACCTGACGATCAATTCGACCAAGGTCGAGGGTTTCGACGCGGCGAAGTGGAACGCCGCGTTCAACGCCGTCAACGTTCCCAAGTCGGCCGACCCGACCAAGATCAACTGGTTCATGGCCGAGTTGATCCTCATCATCATGGTGATCTACGTGACCATGGTGTACGGGCCGATCGCAGCCTTCCTGGTCGAGATGTTCCCGACCAAGATCCGGTACACCTCGATGTCGCTGCCCTACCACATCGGCAACGGCTGGTTCGGCGGCATGTTGCCACTGACCGCCACCGCTTTGGTCGCGGTCTATGGCGACATCTATTACGGCCTCTGGTACCCGATCATCGTCGTCGGCGATGACGCTCGTCATCGGCTTGATCTTCCTGCGCGACACCAAGGGCGTGGATATCTCGACCGGATCGGGTGTTGCGATCCAGAAATGACAGATCGCTAACGGCCGGCGGCGATACATTCGCCGCCGGCCATTCTCTCCTAAACGCTCCGCGCTGCGGGGCGTTTTCATATTCCGGCTGCCGATGAATTGCAGAATGATTTCGCGGCTGTGCGGCCTGCGGCGGTGCTCGACAAGATAGATACCCTGCCAGGTGCCGAGCGCCAGCTTGGACGCCGACGACGGGCACATGCAGCGATACGCCGTTAAGCATCGCCTTCACGTGGGCCGGCATATCGTCTGGACCTTCCACGTCATGAATCCAGGGCGCGCTCTCCGGAGCCAGGCGATCGAGCGCAGCGATTAGGTCCGATTGCACGTCCGGGTCCGCGTTTTCCTGGATGGTCAGCGAAGCCGAGGTGTGGCGCAGATATATCAACAATACGCCATCGGCCGCCGTGATCTGATCAATAAAGCTCACGGCATGTTCAGTGATTTCGGTCAAACCGACGCCGGGCGTTTCGACGCGCAAGGTCGCGCTCGCGATCAACTGCGGCGCGACTTCAACGATGGCGGACATCCGACCCGGCATGGACATAAGCTGACGATCAAGGCTTTCTCAGCCCTTGCGCATCACGTCCTTCTGCACGGTGTTGATCATGTCGACCAGACGACGCCATGTATCCTGAATAAAAGCGCGGGCGCGCGCCATGTCTTCTCGCGTCGGCAATTTTATTGTCACGTCGTCATTTTTGTCAGCCGGCGGCGTGAGATCTGCCGGCGGCCGTGGGGGCGGCGGCTCCTTCAGGGCCAGAACTTCCTTCTTCAGCGAAGCAACCTCGTCCTGCAAGCGAGTGTTCTCGGCTTGCAATTTCTTCACAGCTGTAACGCCGTCCTGCAGTGCCGCGATTTCCGCTTTCAATTTTTTCAATGCTGCCACGTCGTCTTGCAGGCCGGCGATCTCGGTCTCCAATGCGGGCCGGTTTTCCGGCGCTGCCTGACAGGTCCAGCCACGGCCCTGGACGCTGCAATACGCAACCTGACCGCTGTCGTTGTCGAGTCGCAGGAATCCATTGTTGACGCGGCTAAAGGTAAAGCGGCTTGGCGGAACTGGCGCCGAACCTTCGTGTGGTTGATCCCGAACTTGGTCTGGAGTCTGGACCTTGTCCTGATCCGGCACCGACGGAGATGCCGCTTTCTGACCTTCGACGTCGATGACGGTCTGCGCCAGTGTCGGAGTTCCGGCGCAGACGAGAATAGCGGCAAGGGCGAGCATCGTGACGCGCATGACATTTTCCTTGAGCGAAGCGCGGGGAATGCGCGAGCGTACCACCGGGTGTCCGTCCGCTGAACCCGAGCGCTGCTGCTCTTTAAAACTCACGCTGGAACCCACCTTTCATCATCGAGAAATCTCGGGTTTTTGCACTATTATCAAACACTTATGCCGCAGGAGCGGTTCCTTGACTTACAGAAACCCCATAAGTATGGTCCGCGCGGCTTTTAGGGCGGCGGGACGCGCGAAACCTGAAATCCACGCGAGTCGAAAGCATGGCTGACGGCACGCGCGGCAAAGGCGAAGGCAAAGAACCGCCGGACGACGAGGCTGCTCTCTCCGCGAGGCTCCAGCGGCTCGGCGAACGGCTCGCAACTGCGAACCGACCATCCGAAAACGGCTCCGGTCCTCGTTCGACCGCCGACGCTTCGGCGTTCGCCCGCGGTTTCCGGCTTTCGACCGAGCTGGTTGCCGGCGTGCTCGTGGGTGCGGTAATCGGCTGGCTGCTTGATCGCTGGCTCGGCATCTCGCCATGGGGGCTCATCGTATTTCTGCTGCTCGGCTTCGCCGCGGGGGTACTCAACGTGATGCGCGCGGCCGGGGTCGTGCGTGACAGACATCTGAACGATTAGCGACCATGGCCGTCGATCCTATCGAGCAATTCCAGATCCAAAACCTGTTTCCGGTCGCGAAGATCGGCGGCACCGAAATCGTTTTCACTAATTCGGCCGCCTTCATGCTGGCTGCGGTGCTGGGCCTCACTTTCTTTTTGGTCGGCGCCACTGCAGGCCGCGGTCTTGTCCCCTCGCGCCTGCAATCGGCCGCCGAGATTGCCTATGAATTCGTGGCTACGACCGTGCGCAGTACCGCGGGCTCCGAAGGCATGAAGTTTTTCCCGTTCGTGTTTTCGATTTTCATGTTCGTGCTGTCGTTGAACATGATCGGCCTGATCCCCTATTCCTTTACGGTAACCAGCCACATCATCGTTACTGCAGCACTCGCGCTTACGGTGTTCTTTACCGTGCTGATATACGGCCTCATGCGGCATGGGTTTCACTTCTTCAATCTGTTCGTGCCGAAGGGCGTGCCGATCTACATCCTGCCGTTGATTGTCGCGATTGAGATACTCTCGTTTGTGTCGCGGCCGATCTCGCACAGCGTGCGTCTGTTCGCCAATATGCTGGCGGGCCACATCACGCTGCAGGTCTTCGCCAGCTTTATCATTCTGCTCGGAGCCGGTCTCGGCGTCGTCGGCTGGATCGGCGGCGTGCTTCCGTTCCTGATGATCGTCATTCTTTTTGCGCTGGAGACACTGGTCGCGTTCCTGCAAGCCTATGTCTTCGCCATCCTCACGTGCATCTATCTCAACGATGCGATTCACCCGGGCCACTAAAGGCCCCAACGGAAAAGCAGAACCAGAAGGAGCTTGGTTATGGATCCAGTGGCAGCAAAATATATCGGTGCGGGCATTGCCTGCATTGGCATGGGCGGCGCCGGCGTCGGCGTCGGCATCATCTTCGGCAATTATCTGGCAGCGGCACTGCGCAATCCGTCCGCCGCGCAAGGCCAGTTCGGCAACCTGATCTTCGGGTTTGCCATCACCGAAGCGCTTGGCATCTTCTCGCTGCTGATCGCGCTACTGCTGCTGTTCGCGCTCTAAGTTGAGACGCGCGCGCTGGAGCTGACGATGGCCGAGCCGGCACACACCACGAGCACTGGGCACACTGAGGGCGGGCATGGCGCTTTTCCGCCATTCCAGTCGCAGACCTTCGCGTCCCAGCTGGTCTGGCTCGCGATCGCTTTCGTCCTGCTCTATGTGCTGATGGCGAAGCTGGCGCTGCCGCGCGTCGGAGCAATCATCGAAGGCCGGCGGAAGCACATTGAAGATGATATCTCCGAGGCGGGCCAGCTGAAGACCAAATCCGACGAGGCAGCGGCCGCCTACGAGAAGGCGCTGGCCGATGCTCGCAACCGCGCGCAGGCAATTGCCAATGACACACGCGAGCGGCAAGCTGCAGAGGCGGAAATCCGTCGCAAGGCGCTCGAGGACCAGCTTAACATTAGACTGGCCGATGCGGAAAAGACTATCGCTGCCACCAAGCAGGCCGCGATGGCCAACGTTCGCGGCATCGCTGAGGACGCGGCGCGCGCCATCGTCGAGCGGCTGATCGGCACTGCACCAACTGACAAAGCAGTGGCCGACGCCGTTAGCGACGTACTCAAGCAGTAACGGAGACGATTCGTGCACGAATTGCTGCAAGAGGCCGAGACCTGGGTCGCGCTGGCCTTCGTCGTCTTCCTTGGCCTGCTCGGTTATCTCGGCGTACACCGCATGCTGGGAAAGTCCCTGGACGACCGCGCCGCACGCATCAAGTCCGAGCTTGATGAGGCCCGTCGACTGAAGGATGAGGCCGCCCAGCTGCTGGCTGAATATCAACGCAAGCGGCAGGCAGCAGAAGGCGAGGCGCAGGACATCATCGCCGGCGCCATGGCCGAGGCCGAGCGGCTTGCAGCCGAGGCTAAGACCAAGATTGAGGACTTCGTCGCCCGCCGCACGAAGATGGCCGAAACCAAGATTGCCCAAGCCGAAGCACAGGCAACCGCCGACGTACGTAGCGCCGCCGCAGAAGCCGCCATCGCCGCCGCCGAGAAAATTCTCACTGCGGAGACGAAGGGAAAGCTCGCGGGCGAGCTGATTGCCAAAGGCATTGAAGACGTCCGCAAGAAGCTGAACTAGCGGATCGCCTGAGTTTTGGGATTGGACTCTGCAATCCCGGGCAGCGACGGCATCGCCCGTGCCACGTTTGGAAGACGGCACACGCGCGAGTGGGTTTTCCCCGCTATTCATTTTGACCATGTGCAAAACTGCTGGCCACTAGCCAGCGATCATTGCGTGTTCCAGCCCCACCCCTATTCTCCGGCTAATTGATTCGTCCGCAGTGCGTAAAACGGTCGGAAATTGCCGGCCGAGGCGTCGGGGGCCTCCGTGGTCATCTTCGATTGCAACGGCGTACTGGTCGACAGCGAGCCGTTGGCTACAGCCATTGTATCGCAGGAGTTCATGCGCGCCGGCTTCCCTCTCGCGCCGGACGTCATTGCACGCTATTTCACCGGTCGCCGTCCCGCTGATATGTTCGCCGAAGTGGAGAACGCCGCCCGGCGGAAACTGCCGCCAAATTTCGCCGACACAGTTGCCAGCATCATCTTGCGCCGATTTCGTCGTGAATTGCGCGCGACCCATCACGCCGAACACGCGCTATCATGGCTCCGCGGACCGAAATGTGTCGCCTCGTCGTCGTCGCACGAGCGCATCCGCGCCAGCCTTGAAAGTACGGGCCTGATCCGCTTCTTCGAGCCAAATCTGTTTTCGGCAAGTGACGTTCGCAACGGAAAGCCGGCACCCGACCTGTTCCTGCACGTCGCCCGCGAGCTGCAGGTGAACCCAAGCGATTGCATTGTGGTTGAGGATTCAGCCGTAGGCGTCGCTGCCGGTGTTGCCGCCGGAATGATGGTAATCGGCTTTGTCGGTGGCAGCCATGCCGGCAGCCAGCTCGACACTCATTTGCGCTCGGCCGGCGCCCGATCCGTGATCTCGGATCTGCGCGCGCTCAAGAGCGCGATCATCGACCTTCGCGGCTGGTAACCTTCACTCAGCTTTGACGAGGTTTTGCGGCCGATTTCGGCTTTGGTTTCGATTTGGGCGCCGGCTTTTTCTTTTCTGGCTGCGCGCCTTGTGGATCGAACCCGACATACACCACATAAGCGTCGATGTCCGCCGCGGGCTGCGGCATCGGAAATGAAATGTCAGGGTCAACATGAGTAAACGGAACGCGATCCACCGCGTTTGTTATGCCGACCTGGATGCGCGCGAATTTCGAGGTGATGGTTTTTGGATTGACGCCTTCGTGAACCACGGCGATGCGCAGCGGTATGTCGAGCGTGCCGGGGCCACCGGCCGGGCCGGTGATAACTCGTCCCTCGATTCCCACTTTCATTGTCATTACGCCGGCGTTCACATGACACTCGCGTGCCGTGCGAACAATCGTGCCTTGATACCGGAGATCGAGCGCGGATGGCTCCCCCTCACCCGGCTTGCTGCCGATCATTAGCGTCGCAGCGCCCGTACGCACATCAACAGTCGGGCATTCGACATCCGTGACGGATTCGCCGCCTGCAGCGGCGTCGCCAGTGGTCGCTTTCGACGACGTGCTGAAAAGATCCAAGGCAGAAGAACTGAACAAATTACTGGTGCCGCACCCGGCAAGCAGCACAGTCAAGCCCAGCATTATTACGAGCCCTGTTCGCTCCTGCACCGTATGTCCGTTTCGTTCCCCAGCCATTTTCTTGTCTCGCGTTTCTCGGCGCTATTGCCTCGGCCACACTTTATAACAAGCCAAGCGTGGCAGCCCAAAGGCGGGCGCTCAATCGACATCGTCCTTAAGCCGCCCATACAGCAGATGATCCTGCCAGACTCCGTTTATGCACAGATAGCCGCGAGCATAGCCCTCCCGCTTGAAGCCGGTTCTTTCCAACAACCGGATCGACGCGGTGTTATTCGGGATGCAGGCCGCTTCCAACCGGTGAAGCCGCAGCGCGGTGAAACTATAGGGAATCAAGGCGCGGACTGCAGCGGTCATATAGCCTTTGCAGGCATATGGCGCGCCAATCCAGTAGCCGATGCTTCCGGCCTGAGCCACACCTCGGCGGATATTGGCAAGTGTAAGTCCACCGACCATCGCGTTGTCCTCGTTGCGGAAGATGAGGAAGGCATACGCCGCGTCGCCGCGTTGGTCTTCGGCGTATCGCTTGAGTCGCCGGCGAAACGCGCTTCGCGTGAGATCGTCGGCCGGCCAGGTTGGTTCCCAGGGCACCAGGAAATCGCGGCTGGATTCGCGCAGGGTCGACCATTCAGCGAAGTCACCGCTGTGCGGCGCACGCAGCGTGACGCCAGCGCCGGCGATACCCGGCATCGTTTCGTTGAAGCTGACGGTCCGGAAGAACGCCATGGACAATATCGGTCGAGCGCCCGCGGGTCAGGCCGCGTGCCGAACGAGACTTTCAGCGATTGCGGCGGTGCTGGCAAGACCGGTTCCCGGTCCGAGCGCAGCGATCGCAGGCTTGGCGCGCCGGATCAACGCACGACCAGCGGCGCGGGCGCTTTCTACCGTGACTGCATCGACCTTCGCGACGATCTCTTCGAGCGGAATGGGACGGCCATAGGCCAGCATCTGCCGCGCCAACTGGCTGACACGTGCCTCGGAGCTTTCCAGTGCCATCAATAGGCCTGCCTTCATCTGAGCCTTCGCCCGGCTGATCTCGGAATCGTTGAGCGTTTCTGTAGCGTTGCCTATTTGATCGATCACCACGCGCATGAGCTCAGGCGAATCGGATTCATCTGTGCCTGCGTAAAGGCCGAACAATCCCGTATCGGCATAGGGCATGTGAAACGCCTGGATGGTATAGCAGAGCCCGCGCTTCTCCCGCACCTCCTGGAACAGACGCGATGACATGCCGCCACCAAGAACGCTCGTAAAAACCTGCAAACTGTAAAGTTGTTCGTCGCGCACCGGCACGCCTTGCAGCGCCATTGCGATATGTACCTGCTCGAGATCACGTGTTTCGACCCGGGTGCCGCCGCGGAAATACGCCGGTTCCGGGGCCGGCGCGCCCGGACCGGTAAAGCTGGCGAAGCGCTTCGCCACTTCAGCAATGATCGCATCGTGCTCGATAGCACCTGCAGCCGCTACGACCATGCCGGGGGCGCGGTAATTGCGTGACAGGTAAGTGCGCAAACGCGATGCATTGAACGAGCGAACCGTGTCTGGCGTCCCCAGAATGGACCGGCCAACCGGCTGCATCGGGAACGCAGTCTCCTGCAGCCGGTCGAAAACCAGATCGTCCGGTGCGTCCTCGGTGGCGCCTATTTCCTGGACAATTACGTTTTGCTCGCGCCGCAATTCTTCCGCATCGAAAGTCGGGTCGGACAGGATGTCGGACAGCACATCGAGCGCAAGCGGCACGTCAGCTTTCAGCACGCGCGCGAAATAACCCGTCGATTCCACGCTCGTAGCTGCATTGAGATCGCCGCCTACTGCTTCGATCGCTTCCGCAATCTGCCGCGCCGT
Organism: uncultured Pseudomonadota bacterium; assembly: GCA_963762485.1. Taxonomy (GTDB): domain Bacteria; phylum Pseudomonadota; class Alphaproteobacteria; order Rhizobiales; family Xanthobacteraceae; genus Pseudolabrys. The sequence continues at coordinate 181,745 of CAVXLE010000007.1, forward strand.
GCGGCGCCTGGTGCCCTTGAAGGCCATATGTTCAAGCAGATGAGAAATGCCATGCTCGTCAGGATTTTCGTTGCGGCTGCCCGAGCCGATCCAGACGCCGAGCGAAGCGGTTTCGAGATGCGGCATTCGATCGGTCACCACCGACAGGCCGGAGGGAAGACGGGTCACTTCAACACTCATGCCACTGCTCCTTCACGCGCCGCTCGCGAGGCCGACGTCACATATTTTTCCACCGCCGCTTGATTCGCAGGCAGCACGGTGACGCGCTCTTCCCGTTTTGGCAGATCGGCGAGCCACTCGGGCAGCGCTGGGGCGAGGCCGCAAGCAGCCTTGACCGCATCCGGAAATTTCGCCGGGTGCGCTGTCGACAGCACCACCATCGGCACGGAAGGATCGCGGGTCTCTTTTTCCGCCACTGCCAAAGCAACCGCCGTATGCGGATCGACACAATAGTTGGCCTCTCGCATCCAGGCGCGAATCTCGGCGGCGCTCTCTTGCTCATCGGCGCGGTCGGCAGTGAACAGTGCGCGCAATTCCTGGAGTGCGTGTGCCGAGACTGCAAAGCGTCGCGACTGCGCGAGTGAGGCCATCAGCGCGCGCACTGATTTGGCATCGCGGCCGTAAGCATCGAACAACAGCCGCTCAAAATTCGAGGAAACCTGGATGTCCATCGATGGTGAGGAGGTTGCAATCACGTCCCGGATTTCATAATCGCCGGTCGCGAATGTGCGAGCGAGGATGTCATTGACATTGGTTGCTACGACCAGACGATCGATAGGCAGCCCCATGCGCGAGGCGACATAGCCGGCGTACACGTCGCCGAAATTTCCTGTCGGTACGGTAAAGGCGATTTTTCGATGCGGCGAACCAAGCGCTACCGCCGCCGTGAAGTAATAGACCGCCTGCGCCACGATGCGCGCCCAATTGATGGAATTGACGCCGGACAAATGCACACGATCGCGGAAGGCGTGATGATTGAACATTGCCTTCAGCAAAGCCTGACAATCGTCGAAGGTTCCCTCAATGGCGACCGCGTGAACGTTGGCGTCGCGCGCTGTCGTTATCATCCGCCGCTGTACGTCGGAGATACGGCCCTGCGGGAACAGCACCACAACGTCCACCTGCGCACGGCCGCGAAAAGCTTCGACCGCGGCGCCGCCGGTGTCCCCCGACGTCGCAACCACGATGGTGGTGCGCTCACCGCGCTGATGCAGCACATGATCCATGAGCCGCGCCACCAGCTGCATCGCCAGATCCTTGAATGCAAGCGTCGGTCCATGGAAGAGTTCGAGCACAAACAGGTTTGGATTCAGCTGTGTGAGCGGTGCAACCGCCGGATGGCGGAAAGCGCCGTAGGCCTCACGCGCCATGCGCGCGAGATCGGATTCGGAAATTCCATCACCGACAAAAGGGCGGATAACTTCGACCGCCACTTCGGCGTAAGGCTTTCCGGCGAAGCCTTCGATCGCGGCACGGCCCAGTGAGGGCCAGCGCTCAGGCACATAAAGACCGCCATCGCGGGCAAGGCCCGCGAGCATCACCTCGACGAAATCGAGCGAAGGAGCCTCGCCCTGGGTTGAGATATAACGCATTGATTTAGCTATGCTTTATCGTTCGAGAGCGGCCGCATTGCGAGCCGCACAGTAGCCTTGGGCATCCGCTTTCACAAGAAACGCTCAGTTCCTCCGAACGAGGCGGCGCGCGAGCCAAACGACATAAACGCCGGCAAGAGCCAGCGCGAGACCGAACCAGGTGATGGCGTATTGCAGGTGGTCGTCAGGCAAGTGCACTTCGAGCTTGCCCGGCTTCGGCCACCCGCCGACCGGCGCGGGTTCTTCCTGATCGATATAGAACGGTGCAGCGGTCGCCCACTTCTTGAAGTCGGCAATCGACTTTGAATCGCGAAGATACCAGATATTTTTCTTCGGATCGTCGGCCGGCGTGAACATGCCTCGCGCCTCGGGCCAACGCATGACACCGACGACGTCGACGGTCCCGTGCGGCACGCCATCTCCGCGCTCGGCAGGATCCTTGCGATCGGGCGGGACAAAGCCGCGATTGACGAGCACGATGCTGCCGCCGGCAAGCCGCGCCGGTGCAAATACCCAGTAACCAGGCCCCTTCACGTCGGGGCGCAAAGGCGAACCCGCTGTGTAAACGAGCGCTTCCTCGCCATCGAGAAACTCAGCTGGAAATGTCACGCGGCGAAATTCCTCGCCATCCTCGCGAAGCTGCGGCCAACTGGAACGCGGCGGCAAATCCTGCGGAGCGCGCGACAGGCGCGCGTTCAATCGCGCGATCAGATCTTCTTTCCAGGCCTTGCGATCAAGTTGCCAGACACCGAGACCGCTCAGGATTACAATTCCGACAAGCGCGAACACCGTCGCGTCAAGCACACCAGAGCGGCGCTTGCGCGGCGCCTTGCTCACACGTCGCCCCGGCGTTCAAGGCGGCCTTCTGCCGCCTTGTGGTGGTATTGCAAAACAATCAACAACCCCTTGATCAGCCGCAGCGGAACGAGCGTCACGATCAAGATCAATGGCAGCCATAGCGCCGCATGCAACCAATATGGCGGCTGATAGACTACTTCGGTGATCAGCGCCGCGAATACGACAATGGCGCCGCCGATCAGGATCACGAACACGGCCGGCCCATCGCCGGCGTCGGCAAAGCTGTAATTGAGTCCGCAATGCTCACACGCCGATCGCAGCGAGAGGAATCCCCGAAACAGCCGACCCTCGCCGCACCGCGGGCAGCGGCCGCGCAAGCCGCGGCCAATCGGCAGATTGTTCGTCGATATCTGGTCAGTCATGAATGCATCTCACAATGAAAAAAGGGCGGCGTAATGACGCCGCCCTTTTCTATAAGCCAACCAAAATGGTCATTCGGGGTGCGGCACGCCTGAGCCCCACACATATATGCAGGCAAACAGAAACAGCCATACCACGTCGACAAAGTGCCAGTACCAGGCGGCAAACTCGAAGCCGAGGTGCTGCTTGGGATTGAAGTGACCGGCCAGCGCGCGCATCAGGCAGACGATCAGGAAGATCGAGCCAATGATCACATGCGCGCCGTGGAAGCCCGTCGCCATGAAGAACGTGGCGCCATAGATATTGCCGCTGAAGTGGAAGGCCGCGTGCGAATACTCGTAGGCCTGCACGCACGTGAAGGTGAGGCCCAGCAGAATGGTGAGGATCAGACCCCATTTCAGCCCCTGCCGGTCATCTTCCAGCAGCGCATGATGCGCCCATGTCACCGTCGTGCCAGACGTCAGCAGGATCAGCGTATTGAGAAGCGGCAGGTGCCAGGGGTCGAAGGTCTCGATGCCCTTCGGCGGCCATACGCCGCCGGTCGCGGCGATGCGCGCGACATCATGAACTTCCCCGGGGAACAGGGCCGTATTGAAATAGGCCCAGAACCAGGCAACGAAGAACATCACCTCGGAAGCGATGAACAGAATCATCCCGTAGCGGTGCGAAATCTGCACAACGCGCGTATGGAAGCCCTCGAATTGCGCTTCGCGGATCACGTCGCGCCACCAGGCGACGAAAGTGTAGAGCACACCGAGAACGCCTACGCCGAACACCAGCGGTGCAGCGGCGTACATATGATGCATCCAGCTGATGGCACCAACTGCCAGAACAAAGGCGGACACCGCGCCGACCGCCGGCCATGGGCTCGGATCAACCAGGTGGTAATCGTGGTGTTTGGCGTGAGCGTCGGCCATCGTCTTCGTCTCCGTTTAAAGTTGGCCCATGATCTGGTCCGAAAATCGGTTCCCGATTTTCGGGATCATGTGCACTAAAGCTTGCTCGAACTTTTTTCCGGCGCCTCGGCAACCGGCTGCTCCGGCTCGCGCAGCCGGTAAAAGGTGTAGGACAGCGTGATGGTATTGAGATCATTCTGGTCGCGATCCTTCACGATCGACGGATCGACGTAGAACACCACAGTCATCTCGCGCGTCTCGCCTGCTTTCAGACGCTGCTCCGTAAAGCAGAAGCAGTTGATCTTGTCGAAATAGGCGCCGACCGTCGGCGGCGAGACGTTGTAAGACGCTTGCGCGGCGATTTCGCGCGCCGCTTCGTTGACGACTTTATAATGCACGGTCGTCACTTCGCCGATGCGCACCTGAATCTCGTTCTGCTCCGGCTGGAATTTCCACGGCAGGCCGGGCGTGACGTTGGAATCGAACCGGATGGTGACTGTACGGCCGAGGATGTGATCGGGCGCTTTTTCGGCGACCTGGGTGGTGCCGCCGAAGCCGGTCGTCTTGCAGAACCATGTGTAGAACGGAACCGCTGCATAGGCCGCGCCGACCATCCCGGCAACGACCGCCCCGCAGCAGGCGGCGACCAGGACGTCGCGCCGCAGCGGTTTTTTTTCGCGAGGATGGACTGGTGCGGTCATTGCGTTTCGCTCAGATCGGACGGATCAGAACGCCCGGCCCTTTGACCAGCGTCATGACGTAGAACAGGACGACCAACGCCGCGAGGGCCAGCGCGATAGCAATCGAGCGTGAACGCCGCGCGCGCTTCTGGGCCTCGGTGAGAACGATGCCTTCGTCGTCGGGTTTCTCGCTCATGGCGATTCCGATGCTCACGCCGCCAACCGGGCGATCAGCCCGCCCCATCCGCGCTCGACCAGCAGTACCGCGAACAGCAGAAAAAGGTACAGGATCGAAAAGGCAAAAAGCTTGCGACTGGCGCTTTCAGCGGGAGGCCGCTCTCGCAGGACTTGCCAGCCCAAAGCAATCATAATCGACCCGGCGCCGAGTGCGGTTGCTCCATAGAGCGCGCCAGCATAGCCGAGCAACCAGGGCGCAACGCCGAGCGGCACCAGGATCAGCGTATAGAGCAGAATTTGGCGCCGCGTGCTGATCTCGCCAGCGACGACAGGCAACATCGGGATGCCGGCCCGGGCGTAGTCGTCAGTGCGGTAAAGCGCCAGCGCCCAGAAATGCGGAGGCGTCCAGAAGAAAATGATGAGAAACAGCAACACGGGCTCGAGAGACAGCGAGCCGGTCGCCGCCGCCCAGCCGATCATCGGTGGAAAGGCGCCGGCGGCGCCGCCGATGACGATGTTTTGCGGGGTCGAGCGCTTTAGCCAGACTGTATAGACGACGACGTAAAAGAAGATCGTGAAGGCAAGCAGCGCCGCGGCGGCCCAGTTCACTAGCAGGCCGAGCGTTGCCACCGAAAAACCGGCGAGCGTGAGGCCGAAAGCCAACGCCTCGCCTTTCTGCACGCGTCCCATCGGCACAGGACGACGAGCGGTGCGCGTCATGACCGCGTCGATATCGGCATCGTACCACATATTGAGCGCGCCGGCGGCACCCGCGCCGACCGCGATACAGAGCAGCGCCGTGAAACCGGTGACCGGGTGCAGCGACCCCGGCGCAACAGCAAGCCCTACCAGAGCGGTGAATACCACCAGCGACATCACCCGCGGCTTCATCAGGGCGAAATAGTCGCCAACGCTCGCCAGACTGGGCTCAACGATGTCAGAACCAGCGGCAAGTTGGCCGCGGAAGTTTGCGCCTTCGCTGACGAGAGACATGGGGTTGTGCGACTTTCCGCTCTATTTGATCCGCGGCAAGGTCTCGAACTGATGGAATGGCGGCGGCGAGGACAACGTCCATTCCAGTGTCGTTGCGCCAACGCCCCAGGGATTGTTGCCGGCAACCCGCTTCTTCACAAAGGCCTCGATCAGGCCAAAGAAGAAGATGAGAACGCCGAAGCCCGAAATGTACGAGCCGTAGGACGAGATCATGTTCCAGCCGTGAAATGCATCCGGGTAGTCGATGTAGCGACGCGGCATGCCGGCGAGACCAAGGAAGTGCTGCGGGAAGAACACCAGGTTCACGCCGATGAAGGTGACCCAGAAGTGCAGCTTACCGATGGTCTCGTTGTACATGTAGCCGGTCATCTTCGGAAACCAGTAGTACCAGCCACCGAAAATGGCGAACACGGCTCCGAGCGAGAGCACATAGTGGAAGTGCGCCACAACGTAATAGGTATCCTGTAACACGCGATCGACACCGGCATTCGCAAGAACCACGCCGGTAACACCGCCGACGGTGAACAGGAAGATGAAGCCGAGCGCCCACAGCATGGGCGTGCGGAACTCGATTGAGCCGCCCCACATCGTGGCGATCCACGAGAAGATCTTCACGCCGGTCGGCACCGCAATCACCATGGTGGCAGCGATGAAGTAGGCCTGCGCGCCGGTCGACATTCCGACCGTATACATGTGATGCGCCCACACCACGAAGCCGATGCCGCCGATGGCGACCATCGCATAAGCCATGCCGAGATAGCCGAACACAGGCTTGCGGCTGAAGGTCGCGACGATCTGGCTGATCATGCCGAAGCCGGGCAGGATCAGAATGTACACTTCCGGATGGCCGAAGAACCAGAACAGATGCTGGTACAAGATCGGGTCGCCGCCGCCTTCGGCCGAGAAAAACGTCGTGCCGAAATTGCGGTCGGTCAGCAGCATGGTGATGGCGCCGGCAAGCACCGGCAGTGACAGCAACAGCAGAAACACGGTTACCAGAATCGACCACACGAACAGCGGCATCTTGTGCAGCGTCATGCCAGGCGCGCGCATGTTGAAGATGGTGGTGATGAAGTTGATGGCACCTAGGATCGATGACGCGCCAGCCAAGTGTATCGACAGAATGCCGAAGTCTACAGCCGGACCAGGATGACCGCTGGTCGAGAGCGGCGCGTACAAGGTCCAGCCGGCGCCCACGCCATTGGAGCCCGGCTCGCCTTCGACGAATGCCGAAGTAAGCAGCAGCGCGAACGAGGCCGGCAGCAGCCAGAACGAGATGTTGTTCATGCGCGGGAAAGCCATGTCGGGGGCGCCGATCATCAGCGGTACGAACCAGTTGCCGAACCCGCCGATCATCGCCGGCATCACCATGAAAAAGATCATGATCAGTCCGTGCGCGGTGACGAACACATTGTATTCGTGCGGAGTCGGAAAGAACTGAATGCCCGGGTTCTGCAATTCGAGGCGGATGCCAATCGACATAAGGGCGCCGATCACGCCGGCGACTAGCGCGAACACCAGGTACATCGTTCCGATGTCTTTATGGTTAGTCGAATAAACGAACCGCCGCCACCCGGTAGGATGGTGCTCGTGGGCCTCGTGTGCGCCGTGTGCAGCAGCCGTATTGCTAGCCATCGTTATTGTCCTTCGACCTCGTCGTTGTCGCCCGCGTATTCGTCAGTTTGCGCCGCCAGCCGCGGCCACCGCAGTCGGATGGCTGTCGTCAGTTGCGTACTTCTTCTTCGCTTGCTCGATCCAGGCGGTATAATCTTTATCGCTCACAACACGCACCACGATCGGCATGAAGGCGTGATCCTTGCCGCAGAGTTCGGAGCACTGGCCGTAATATTTGCCTTCACGCTCGGCCTTGAACCAGGTCTCGTTGATGCGTCCGGGGATCGCGTCGATCTTGATACCGAACGCCGGCACCGCAAATGAGTGGATCACCTCGGCGCCAGTGGTAAGTACATGAACAACCTTGTTCACCGGCACGACCATTTCGTTGTCGACCGCAAGCAGGCGTGGCTGCTCGCACTTGATACGCTCCTGATCACAGGCAAGAAGCGAGTCAAATTCAAACTTGCTGTCCGGATAGCTGTAGCTCCAGAACCACTGCTTGCCGGTAGCCTTCACCGTCACGTCCGCCTTCGGCATATTGAGCTGGTAGAACAGCAAACGGAATGAGGGCACCGCAATCGTAACGAGGATGAGAACGGGAACCACCGTCCAGATCACTTCGATGAAGGTATTGTGGGTGGTGCGCGACGGAGTGGGGTTGCTGCGCGCGTTGAACTTCACCATCACGATGATGAGGAGCGCCAGGACGAACAGCGCGATGGCCGTTATCACCCACAGCAGGTAATTGTGGAACCAGATGATGTCGTCCATCACCGGCGTGGCGCCATTCTGCATGCCGAGTTGCCACGCTTCTGGCTGACCCGTTGCGGCCAGCGCCGCGCTTGCGGCAAGTCCGGTCATGCTAACGACCATGAATGCAATCAACCGCTTGAGCACCAGCATTGTCCAATGCGCTCCTTCGACGAGAAAAACGGCCCTGCTCAGGCCCCTTTTGCCGCCCACCACAGGCAGGATGTTCGGCGCGGCCCCGCCGAGCACGACATTTGCCACGGGCGTGGCAGCTTGGGCGGTGCGGCGGGACGGGGGAAAATCCCGGCTTCTCAAACCATAATTCCAGCCCTGCCGCAATGCACCTCGTAAGCTCTTACATGCGACAAACGGCGTACCCAAAAACCGCTCCGCCAACCGTATTTATGGACGCTGCCAGTGCCATGGAGGCCCCGCCCGGCCATCCCTTGCTTGACAAAGGCCGGCCGGGCATGAGTCAACGAGGATGCATAAAACACCGGAAGAGCGGCGATTCGCCGGTCCTTCGACGGAGTAAGGGCTGGCGGACCCCGGGCCAAGGAATCGGATGATGCGAATTATAGACCATGGCAGGCGCATCTTTGGCGGCGCGGTTCGGCTCGCACCGGTAATCCTGGTTGCGGCCTTTGCGCTTGCACCCGCAGACCGCGCACTGGCGCAGGGCGCCGTAAAGTCTGTGCATAAAGATTGGCAGATCCGCTGCGATACGCCACCCGGCGCCAAGGCCGAGCAATGCGCGCTGATCCAGAGCGTAACTGCGGAAGACCGCGCCAATGTCGGCCTGACCGTGATCGTCCTGAAGACCGCCGATCAGAAGAGCCGCCTGATGCGTGTGGTCGCACCGCTCGGCGTACTCTTGCCGTCCGGCCTCGGCCTGAAAATAGACCAGGCCGATATCGGGCGTGCCGGATTTGTACGTTGCCTGCCCAATGGCTGCATCGCGGAAGTTGTCATGGACGATGAGTTGCTCAAGAAACTGCGCACCGGCAAGACCGCAACCTTCATTATTTTCCAGACGCCGGAGGAAGGCATTGGCTTCCCAATGAGCCTGGCCGGCTTCGGCGAAGGCTACGACAAGCTGCCCTAAGTCCCAATCTGCCCACCCTCGCCTTCACCGCCCGATCAGTGGATACTGCGCACGCAATCTAGTGCGCGGGAGAAGTGTGAGTGAATTTAGGTTTTGTTGGCCTTGGCGCCATGGGGCAATTGATCGTGCCGCGCCTGATGGCAGCCGGACACGATGTCGCCGGCTGGAATAGATCACGCGAGAAGGCAGCAGCGCTGATCAAGTCCGGCATGCGCTGGGCGGACACGCCGCGCGCAGTGGCTGAACAATCCGAGATCGTGTTCTCGATCGTGACCGATTCGAAGGCGGTTCGCGCGGTCGCTTTGGGCAAGGACGGCATTGTCGCCGGATTGCGCAAAGGCAGCATTTACATCGACATGAGTACGATCGAGCCCGACGAAAGCCGGGCAGTTGCCGCCGAGTTCGCCAAGGCCGGTTCTATCATGCTGGATGGGCCGATCTCCGGTTCGCCTGTTACGGTTACGCAAGGCAATGCCTCGGTGATGATCGGCGGTGACGAGCAGGCTTTCGAACGCGCCAGGCCGGTGCTGCTTGCAATCGGACCGAAGGTGACGCGCATCGGCGCCAATGGGCTCGCCTGCCAGATGAAAATCGCTGTGAATCTCTTGCTTATGGTCGAAGTGATCGCCTTCGGCGAGGCGGTCGCCTTGGCAGAAAAAGGCGGCGTCGCGCGCGATGTTGCGCTCGATGCAATCCTCAAAAGCGTAGCGGCGTCGCCGGTGCTGGGTTATCGCGGACCGTTTATTCTCGAAGGGAAAATGCCTGCCGTGCCACTGGCCGACGTCACCTTGCAGCAAAAGGATATGATGTTGGCGCTCAACCTCGGCCGCACCATCGGAAGTCCGGTACCGCTCGCGGCTGCAGCCAACGAAATGATGAACGCCTGCCGCGGGCTTGGTATCGACGGCAACGATTTCGTCGTCGCACATCAGGTCTACCGCCGTTTAGGAGGACAAACATGACGTCGCAAGGCGAAAAAATCGGAGCCGCGCTGGCAAAAGCCGTAAGAGGTACAGCGGCGAAATGGAAGGAAGGCGATCCGGCACCAACGATGTACCGCACAAATCTGCGTAACGTCCCGAAGGTCGAAGGGCTCAAGCGTGACGACGGTTGGGTTGACATGCAGGTCCAGTTCCTGATCGACAAGAAAACGGCCGGTGCGGATCACGTTGTAGGCTGGACAGTGCTCAAACCGGGCGCACGTCACGAGAACCATCGCCATCACAATTGCGACGAGTTCTTCATCGTGCTCAAGGGCAAGGGTCATATCTACACCGACAAAGGCGAAGTACCCTCAGGCGAAGGCGACGTCGTCTACTCGCCGCGCGGTTGCTGGCACGGTTTCAACAACACATCGAACGAGGACGTCGTTCTTGTCTGGGGGTGGATGGACGCAGGTTCGATCGAGGCGTCGGGTTATGAAGTGCACCCTGAGAGCCACAAGTGAATCCCTGGGACGCTCCACTCATTAAACGAGGCATGACCGCGCAGCTCGCCAAGCGGCGGGCGCGCATTGCCGCCGGCGAGAAGCCGATTGGCTGGAAGGTTGGTTTGGGCGCGCCGGCAACAATGGAAAAGTTGGGACTCAGCGCGCCGGTTGTCGGATTCCTGATGCAACGCGCATTGCTCTTGTCCGGCAGCACCGCATCACTCAAAGGCTACACCAAGCCAGTAGCAGAGCCTGAAATCTGTGTACGGATGGCACGCGATCTGCCGGCCGGACGCTTCTGCCGATGAAGCGGCGGCGGCGGTCAAGGAGATTTTTCCGGCGATCGAATTGGCCGACCTCGACCCCGTGCCGGCGCCAGACAATCTCGACGCAGTGCTGGAAGGTGACATCTTCCAGCGACATGTCATCTTGTGCGGAAATACTCGCGCGGGCGCGAGCACGTCGGGCCTGACGTCGCGTGTTTTTCGGCGGGGCGCCGAGACAAATGTCACTACCGATCCCGAAGCTCTGACCGGCAAGCTGCCGGCCATTGTTGCCCACGTTGCCAGCACGCTCGCAGCATTCGGTGAAAAGCTTGCCGCAGGCGATGTGATCATCACCGGCGCAATCACCCCGCCGCTCGTGATCGAACCGGATGAAGTTGAATTGGTCCATGCGCTGGAACCGATTGGCGAGGTGTCGATTCAGTTCAGCCGCGATTGACCCGCATATTGCTGCGGCCGGACTTAATCTACCTTCCGGACCCAGAACTGGTACATGCCGGCAAACGTATAGGGATTGTCGTCCTCGAAAATCTGCCATTGACCGAGATTGGTGGCAGCAGGATCGTCGGGAAATCGCCGCTTATAAGCATGGAGCACAGCGCCGTCGATTTCGAAGCCCAGGAACGCTAAGCCGTTGTCGCGGAGAAACGCATCTATGCCGGTCAGCGTCATTAGATGTTCCTGAGCGTGAAACAGCAGATCGCGGCAAGTGCTCATGCTGTAAAAATCCGACGAGCTTAACATCGTGGCGAAATTTGCGGGTTGGTTTAAGTCCATCAAATCCTGACGGCTCCGCCGGATATCGATGGCAATCGCCCGGTAGCCGTGCTCAGCGATAAAAGCCTGCGTCTTTACGAGATCTCGTCTCGCGACTTCACTATAGAAGCCGAGGTTCATGAACCCGCCGGGGCGAAGCAGGGACAACAGCACCCGCCATCCGGCGAATGGATCGGCCAGATGATGCAGCACCCCCACCGACGCGACGACATCAAATTGACGATCAAGCGAGCCAAGCTCCAGCAAGTCAGCTTGGGCATACTCAATCGACGTCAATCCCAATTCTTGCGTTTTTCGCTTTGCGTAACTCAGGCTGCTCAAGCTCAAATCAACCGCCAGCACGCGCGCGTTCTTGAATATTTGCGCCATGCCGATCGACTGCTGGCCTGTACCACAACCGGCAATCAAGATATCAGTTGTGTCACCGCTGGAATCTTTGAACGAACCCAAGGGAAATTGCAGGGACAAATATTCCGCGATCGTACGGGGATTTCCAGCAGGCTCGGTTTTGACCCAGCGCGGATATGGATTTTCCTCGTATTGGTTCTGAACCAATTTCGAGACGTCGTCTTTGACGCTCGTAAGCCGAGGAATGGATATGCGTAGTTGTTGTTCGTGCTCTACCTCGCGAACCTGCTGTATCAGGATGGCCCTGACAGGCTCAGGCCACTGTATATCCAGCAGCCGGGCAGCTAGCGGGAGAAGAGAGAGCGGAAAATACGCAGCTACTGCTAGCACCCAAAGAACCGGCACCTGAGTCCCGCTGGCCAGGGCCGCAGCGAGCAAATTGCGCAATTCACTTGCCTTTTGAATTTCGTCGTCGGCGTAACAAAAAACATATTCATTGATGAAACACTGACTGGCCAAGGCACTGTAAAAATTCAAAGCCTCGCCGACGTCGCCACCCGACGTTGCCGCATCGAGCATGAGGCAGCGCGCCATCGTCAGGAAGCGCTCCAATTCGACATCGGAAATAGGGGTCGAGCAGAGCAACGCTTGAATCAGCTCATTTGCTGCAAGCGCGGCGAGCCCGCTTGTCCCGTATAGCTCGGGCACCGATAGCTGCCGTGGCCAAGCTTTGGCGGCACGCGCAACGCACTCGCCAATGTCCGGATCACGCTTGACGAAATCGGTGCTGACGCGTGCCAGTTTGCCTGGCCGGCACCAAGGCTCCGTCAATGCGCGTACCAATACAGTTTGGATTTCGCTGTCACCGTCGGCGCAACGGTAATTCTTGATGCAGTCGACAAAAATCCACTTTGTCTTTGCCGCTTCTTTGATCTGCAGGGATTGTTTGACCGCGATCAGCGCGGCGACCGCGTCGCCCTGCGCCGTCAGAAGCAATGCGAGATTGTTAAGGGCGTCCACATAGCCGGGCTTGAGCGCGAGTGCTCTGCGATAGCAAGCGACCGCCTCGTCCGGTTTTCCCTGATCTTTCAGCGCCGTTCCGAGGTTGTTGTGAACCTCGGCAATGTCCGGCTTCAAAGCAAGTGCTTGGCGATAACAAGCGACCGCCTCATCCAGCTTTTTCTGCGCCGTAAGCGCAATGCCGAGATTACTGTGGGCTTCGGCGTAATCCGGCCGGAGAAGAAGCGCCCGGCGATAGCAAGCAACCGCCTCGTCCAGCTTTCCCTGGTCCTTGAGCGCATTGCCGAGGTTGTTGTGGGTGTCGGCAATGTTCGGGTTGAGGACAAGCGCACGGCGATAAGAGGCAATCGCCTCTCCCAGCCTTCCCTGGTCCATGAGCGCGTTGCCAAGATTGTTGCACGCCTCGACATAGTCCGGCTGGAGGGCAAGCGCTTGACGATAACAGGCAATGGCCGCGTCCAGCTTTCCCTGGGCGCCGAGGACCAAGCCTAGATTGCAATGATAGAATGAGAGTTTGGCATTGCCTTTGATCGCTCTGCCAATCAGATCAGCCGCGACATCGTAACTTCCCATTTGATAGGCGATCATCCCGAGCAAGTGCAGGCTATCGGCGTGGTTGGGATCGATTGCCAGAATCTGGCGATAGAGCCGTTCCGCTTCGTTGATGCGCCCGGCCTGATGATGGCGAAGCCCCTCGGCGAGCGTATTTTGAAGGCCCAACGGGTCGCCACCCGTCATTGACCTGCCCTGCTTTTTTTCCGCTCGGCGCTGGTGGCGGTTCATCTGCCTCTGGCATTTCCGCGAGGATGGGAGCTACGCAGGAATTTGGATGACCGGGGCGACCAGATAGCGCAATTCCGCGCCGACTCACTGACGTTAGTGCCATCTGACACCGCCAATAATATTCGGCAACTGGTTTTCGCCGCAAAACCCCATGAAAGCTTCCTCCCATGAGGACGTGCCAGCCCTCGCCAAATTGCCACGGTCGTCTTATCTAGTGCGGTGAGAGGCCCCCCTCCGGAGCAACAAATGGATTCCGCCGTCTCTTCCCTGATCGACCGCGCCGGACTGGACCGCGGCAAAGTGCGCCAGCTCATTGGACGCGGGCTCGAAGCCGCCGATGATGGCGAATTGTTCCTGGAATATCGTCAGGCCGAAGCGCTCACTTTCGACAACGGACGCCTCAAGCAAGCGACCTACGATACGGCGCAAGGCTTCGGCCTGCGTGCGGTGAAGGGCGAAGCGGTCGGTTACGCGCATGCTTCGGATATGTCGGAAGGCGCGCTTGCGCGCGCTGTCGAGGCGGTGCGAGCGGTCAACGGAGGCCACAGCGGGACCTATGCCGAGGCACCGGGCCGCACCAACCGCAAGCTCTATGGCGATGACAACCCGCTCGGGACTCCGGCTTTCGATGCGAAAGTGAAGCTACTGGAATCGATCGACGCCTATGCGCGTGGCAAGGACCCGCGCGTGCGGCAAGTGACCGCCAGCGTCGCTGCGAGCTGGCAAGTGGTAGAAATCCTGCGCGCGGACGGTGAAACATATCGCGACATACGTCCGTTGGTGCGCGTCAACGTGGCCGTGGTTGCAGGAGAAGGTGATCGGCAGGAATCCGGCAGCTATGGCTTCGGCGGCCGCGAAGGTTTTCAACGCTTCATCGAGCCGCAGGCCTGGCAAGGCGCGGTCGATGAAGCGATTCGGCAGGCATTGGTGAATCTCGACGCCGTCGCTGCCCCAGCTGGTGAAATGGATGTCGTGCTTGGCTCCGGTTGGCCGGGTGTGATGCTGCATGAAGCGGTCGGCCATGGTCTTGAAGGCGACTTTAATCGCAAGAAGACCTCCGCCTTTGCTGGTCTGATGGGCCAGCAGGTCGCTGCCAGGGGCGTTACTGTCGTCGACGATGGCACCATGCAGGCTCGGCGCGGCTCATTGTCGATCGACGATGAGGGCACGCCGACCAGCCGCACTGTATTGATTGAGGACGGCGTTCTGGTCGGCTACATGCAGGACCGGCAGAACGCGCGCCTGATGGGCATGAAGCCGACGGGCAATGGACGACGTGAGTCGCATGCCCACGTGCCGATGCCGCGCATGACCAACACATACATGCTCGCGGGCGGGCATGATCCCAAGGAGATCCTTGCCTCCGTGAAAAACGGCCTCTATGCCGTCAGCTTCGGCGGCGGTCAGGTCGACATCACCTCGGGCAAATACGTATTCCAGTGCACCGAGGCCTACAAAATCGAGAATGGCAAGGTCGCTGCACCCGTGAAGGGCGCCATGCTGATCGGCAACGGGCCGACGGACCTGCATCGCATCAGCATGATCGGCAACGACTTCGCGCTTGATCCCGGCATTGGCACTTGCGGCAAGAACGGCCAGGGCGTGCCAGTTGGCGTCGGCCAGCCGACTTTGCGCATGGACAAGATCACCGTAGGCGGCACAGCTTAGTATTTATGGAGTGAATCGACGTGCAGGAAAATTTGCGCGGCTGGGTCAAGAACATCGCCGACATCGCGGTCATCGCGCTGATCGTACTGGCGGCCAAGACGGCAATCGCCGAGCCCTTCTACGTGCCGTCCGGCTCCATGGAGCCGACTTTGTTGATCGGCGACGAATTGCTGGCGACAAAATTCCCTTACGGATACAGCGGCGCCTCGCTTCCATCATTCTTTGTGGGGCCGAAAACACGGCGTGTCCTGTCCGCATTGCCCAAGCGCGGCGACGTCGTCGTCTTTCGTTGGCCCGGCGACCGATCGCAAGTTTGGGTCAAACGCGTCATCGGGCTTCCGGGTGACCGCATCGGCCTTCGCGATGGGCGCGTATGGCTCAACGATGTGCCAGTTGGCATCCGTCCAGCCGGCGTCGGTGAAGCAGAAGTGGAAGATGGCAGCGTCGTCTCGGCCGCGCGCTACATCGAGACGCTCCCGGGCGGACGTGAACACCCGATCTTCAAGCTGATTGCCCGCAGTGAATATGACGACACGCCTGACGTGGTCGTGCCGCCGGACCATTTATTCGTCATGGGCGATAATCGCGACAATTCCGCCGACAGCCGCGTGCCAGTGCGCGCAGGCGGTGTTGGCCTGCTGCCGATCGAAGATCTGGTCGGTCGCGTCGACGCAGTTGTCGGCTCGTGGGATCTCGCCGTTAAGCGTCGGCCGCTGACGGAATGGCCTTCCGGTTTGCGGCTGTCGCGATTTTTCACCGGCGTGCACTGAGCGCGGTTACCTCACGACACCCGAAATGCAGCACGGCTTTTGCCGTGGCCGCGTGATCCTGTCCTTGAGATAACAGCGCGCGGCGGCTCCGATGTAACCCGGCCGCACATAGGTCCACGCGCGGCATTTGTTCTCGGCCTCGCAAGCTGCCTTGCAAGGCGCGCCGGTGGGATCTGGCGGAATCTCCAGACCGTGATAGTCGCCACCAAAGCGGTCGATCGCATATTCGACTGGTCCGATGCGTGGTTCGATTACGGCGGCGCCGCGAACGCCGGACACACAACATTTGTCTTCCACACGCGGAGGCACGTGGCTTTTCAGCCAGCAGGCCGCAACGGCATTTTCCGTTCTCGGGTAGGAGAAACTCCAGGCCCGGCACCGCGAGTCCCGCTCGCAGCTGGCCGCGCAGATTTCAGGATCTCCATTGCGAATCTCGAACCTGAGATAGTCGCCACCGCGGCGATCGAAACCGTTCTGGGCTTGTGCGGGACCAGTCAACACAAAAACGGACAGCGCGAGCGCCATCCAAGACCTGATCGGAAATAGCATGCGCGCCCGCTCGAAACTTGTGAGTTGGTGAAGCTTCGCCCGCGTGCATGTTAGCGCGCCGGTTAAAAATTGTGCAGGTGTCACGAGGACAGGTGCTGAGTGCCGAAAAGATTTTCGAGCGCAAATAATAAAGCGCCCGCCGGAGGGGCCGGCGGGCGCTGGATCCGGTCGCGAGAGGGGATGTTCGCGGGGGTCGGATCGAGCGGCCGATGAGAGGGATCGGCCGTTTGCTTGATTCGTTACAGTGCCTGGCGCGCGGGCCGGTCTGTCCGCGGCCGCCGGAAGCCACTGTCGAGGCCGAGTCACTCTGTGCCGCCTCACCGACTCACTGAGACGGCGCTCGAGGGCGCGTTCGCGCAGGAGCGCCGTCGGGTCGTCCCAGAAGGGCTCCGAGAAAGCGTCACGTAGATCGGTGCGGGTGATGCCGATATCCGCGAGCATCCGACGATCGAGGCCGGCCAGCACATTGGCCTCACGGCGGTGGCGGCGGGCGCGCATCACTTCCTTCAGCCAGTGCGTGACCAAGGCCAGCAACGCGGCAAATACCCGCAACAGAGCGCTGCCGGCGACGGGTAAAACGGGGTAATTGGCGCTCATATCAGTCTCCATCCAGTTCGCTTACCGCGCCAGAATCCCTTCCGGCACGGCCCAGAACCACCCGAAATCCCCACCCGATTCCTCGGAAGCGGGTGGTATATTGCACTGCGGGGATTGATTAGTGAAACGAATGTTTTTAATCTGATCGATCAGAAACGATGATATGGCTCCCCGGCCCGAAAAGGGCCGGCATTTCAGGGACCCACGCCGATGACCGCCATGCTCGATATCGATCAATTGCGCACCTTCATCGCCATTTCGGAGACCGGCAGCTTCACCAAGGCGGCCGAGGTCGTGAACAAAACCCAGTCCGCGGTATCGATGCAGATGAAGCGGCTGGAGGAGCGGCTGGAGCGGCCGATCTTTTCGCGCGACGGCCGTGCCTCGAAGCTGACGGAGGATGGGCAGCGCCTGCTCGACTACGCGCGCCGCATCGTCAAGCTCAACGTGGAAACCCTGGCCGCGTTTTCGGATGCCGAACTGTCCGGCCGCGTGCGGCTGGGCGTGCCGGACGATTACGCCGACCGCTACCTCCCCGAAATCATGGCGCGCTTCTCGCATGGCTATCCGGCCGTCGAACTGTCAGTCCTTTGCGAGCCTTCGGTCGATCTGCTGGAACGTATCGACGCAAACGAGATTGACCTCGCCATCGTCACCAACTGCGAAAGCAAGCGCGCGTCCGAGACCTTTCGGCGCGAGCGGTTGCTGTGGGTGACCTCGAACCGGCATTCGACTCATCTGGAAGAGCGCATACCGCTCGCGCTCGGTCGCCCGAGCTGTTCGTGGCGGCGCATCGCCATCGATCGGATGGAATCGATCGGCCGTCCGTTCCGCGTGCTCTACTCGAGTTCGAACGCCGGCGCGGTCGCGGCTGCCGTGCTGGCCGGACTCGCGGTGTCGGTGTTGCCGGAATCCGGTCTGCGTCCCGGCATGCGCGTGCTCTCCGCCTCCGATGGCTTTCCCGATCTGCCAAGCTGCCGCATCGGACTGGTGCGTAACGCGCACGAAAGCTCGGCGCTCGCAGACGCGCTCGCGGAGCACATCATCTCCTCGCTCGATAACTTGTCGGAAGCAGCTCAGGCGGCGGAGTAAATTACTCACAGTACCGAGGGACACTGCCTGCCTGCCGGCGTACCTCCTGGTTGGATAGGAAAATCGTCGAGCCAGCCAGCAGGCAGTGAATTTTCACCATAGAATTTATTCAGCCGCTGCCGATTTCCCACTTGATTTGGCGGAAGAGCCAGACCGAGGAAATTTCCTGCGTTGAAATACATTATACGCTCGCACTCTACCGGAAGAAATCCAGCTTCCTCGAAAAGTTCTACGACTTGTTCGGCAAATCGTGCGTTGCGATTGAAAGCCGCGAAGCCGCCTTCCTTTCCGAACATCAGCCAATCCGTGCCGAACAAAAGCCTTTCAGCAATACTGCCGAATTCTGTCCGGAGCGTGCGCAGCATCCGCAATACTTCTTGCCGTCGCGCATGGTTTTTATCCAACAGCGGCGTAGTCATATAACTTATATCGATAAAAACCTGGCTTTCCGTGCTTTGTTTTGAAAGCGCCGCCATCTTCCATTCCCAGGTATTACTTAATTTCGGCCGCCGATTTCCAGGTCGATCGAAACCAGCCTGGAAGTCACCGAAATGTGCAAGAGCCAAACGCACACCGGGAAAATTCTGTGTGACGACCGCCCAGTTATCCGGGTTAGCGCGATGTTCGTAACCTTCATCCGATCCATTGGAATCTGCTGCGTGAGACAGGATTGGAACCTCCTCCGCGACACACCAGCAATACAAATCGCTTAGCGCCGCATCGAGTGCGACATTGAGCTTGGTGCCGAATATCTTTTGGAGCCTGCGAGGATAGTCGCCGGCAGACAGCTTTTTCGCGTTGTCGAGTGGGAGAAACCCCATCGGGGGATAAAGCTTGATACCGATAAAACCTTCCTCAGCGACAGCTCGTTTCGCCAGAGCAAACGGTGACTCGTCGCCTTGATTGGTCTTCCGGTGGACAGCTTCTCGCAACGGGTCAAACGGCGCGTACCCGTGGATACGCAGTGTGCCTTTTCGGCGCGCAATCATTCCCATCACTCTTACTTGAGCGGGAAGATTGACCTCATATTTGTCATTCAACCAACGGCTGAAATCAACCAAAGCGGGCGTCATCAATTTTGCGCGGTCGCCGTGAATTCGGTTCAATTCATCAGCGATTTCGAAACGATGGCGCGTGAAAATCAACCCCCAGCGCAAGTAGCGCGACATCGGGCCTTTAGCTTGCAAGTATACTTGGCGGGCGAGGTCTTTTGAATCACGCCAATAGTCGGGGTCGAAGGCGTGATCGATATTGCCAATTCCTGTATCAGTAAAAGATTCTGGATAGGCTTCGCGATGCAGGAAGGCGACGACAGCGCCCGGAAGATAGTAAGCGATCAACTGATCCTGGAACGGGAAACTCTTTTCCCTAATCCGAAGGTTTTTAAATCTTTCGATTAGGTCGGCTAAATATCCGATTTCCTGTTCTCTAATTTGTTCCCGAGTGCGTGGCTGTGCGAGCCCGCTGTCAATTTTCTGGATGAGATCAGTTTCCGCAACAGCACCGGGCGCATCTTCCTTCATCCAGTCGGCGAGAAAACGAACCATAAAGCGGAGCGCGTGACCATATTTTGTCGCGTACTGCTTGAAATCTGCCTGCTGCGGCAAAGCGACCTTTTCGATGAATTGGACGATCGGGAGATCGTCCGCATTGAAAATATGACAATGTGCATCGATTAATCTGGACGGCGTGGCCGCTCGCGCCTTTACGACCGGGAGCGAGCCGCCGGCAGTAAGAGCAACAGCAACGGACGCTTTGAGAAAATCGCGGCGCTTCATGACAGGCCCCTGTTCATGAGGTGCAATTGCATATTGTACACGCAGTAAGGGAATTGACGAGGCCGTCGCGTGGCAAACCACCTGTAACCCGCCTCCGCTGTCCGAACGGCGAAATGAAGGTCTGCGTTGCTAAAGGCTGTTGTTTGGGCTTAACGACGCTCCGGCTGCAGTAGGAGCAGCTTTAGTAAGCGTATTCGTCGAAAATCGGCTCGACCGAGTCGTTCCATTCGCCGTGGAACTTCTCCAGCAACTCCTCGGCCGGCGTGATGCCGCGCGCGATCGATTCTTCCAGCGGGCGCAGATAGCGCGTTTCGTCGCGGCCGTTGCGGTCGAGCCGCTTGCGGCGCGCAAGCCCGCGCGAACAAAGCCGCAGCGTCTCCTGCGCCAGCGTGAAAATATTGTTCTTGCGGATCTCCGCCTTGAAGCCGAGTTTCGGCACGTCGTCGCGAAGTTTTTGCCGTTCCGCCGCGGTCCAATCCTTGACCATGTCCCAGCAGGCATTGAGCGCGTCGTCGTCATAAAGCAGCCCAACCCAATAGGCTGTCAGTGACGGCAACCGCCGCCACGGCCCGCCATCGGCGCCGCGCATTTCGAGGTAACGCTTGAGCCGCACTTCGGGGAAGATCGTGCTCAGGTGATTGGCCCAGTCGGAAATGGTCGGGCGCTCGCCCGGTAATTCCGCCAGTTTGCCGGCAAAGAAATCGCGGAACGACTTGCCCGAAACGTCGATGTACTTGTCGCCGCGCTTGATGAAATACATCGGCACGCTCATGGCGTAATCGACGTATCGCTCGAACCCCATGCCGTCCTCGAAGGCCCAGGGCAGCATGCCGGCGCGTTGGTTATCGGTGTCGCGCCAGATTTCCGAACGAAATGAAAGGAAGCCGTTGGGCTTGCCCTCGGTAAACGGCGAATTGGCAAATAGCGCGGTCGCCACCGGTTGCAGCGCAATCGACACGCGCAGCTTCTTGACCATGTCGGCTTCCGACGAGAAGTCGAGGTTCGCCTGCACCGTGCACGTGCGATACATCATGTCGAGGCCGAGCGAGCCGACCTTCGGCATGTAGGCGGTCATGATCTTGTAGCGGCCTTTCGGCATCTTCGGCATGTCGGCGCGCGTCCAGTTTGGCGTCATGCCAAGGCCGAGAAAGCCGATCCCTAAGGGTTTTGCCACCTCGCGCACTTGCGCCAGATGCGCCATCAGCTCTGCGGCCGTCTGGTGCACATTGTCGAGCGGCGCGCCGGACAGTTCGAACTGGCCACCCGGCTCGAGCGAAATCGCGCCGCCGCCTGTAACGTCGAACATGCCGATGATGTTGTCGCCCTCCATGATCGGCTCCCAGCCGAGCAGATCATGCATGCCTTCGAGCAGCGAACGGATGCTGCGTCTGCCCGCATAGGGCACCGGCCGGTGGTCGGATACCGTGAACGCGAACTTTTCGTGCTCGGTGCCGACGCGGAACTGCGTCGCCGGCTTGCAACCCGCTTCGAGCCAGGCGACGAGTTCGTCGCGGGTCTCGATCGGGGTCATATCGATCTGGTCACGCGCCATGCAGGCATCCGGGCAAAAAAGGTCGCGACCTTAAACATGGGAGCCGGTAAAGGGCAATGTGAGGCGGCCTATGCGAATTTGCGGACCCTGCACCGTAATTTTGTCTGGGTCGTCGTCTCGGGCGAGCGCATTACGACGGGGCCGATCCACAAACCCCCGCTCGTCCCCGCGAAAGCGGGGACCCAGGAGCCAGGCGTACAGCGTTGAATGTCGCGCTGGATCCCCGCTTTCGCGGGGATGAGCGGATTCGTTGCACGCTCTGCCCGCCTTACTGATTCAATTTTCAAACAGCCAACGCAGCGCGCGCCGGCTTTAGCCGGTTCGCGCCTCGAATAAACGCGCCGGCTTGAGCCGGTTCGCGCCAAGATGCGCCAGGACTTGTCAAGGCAAGCGCCATCGCCCTGTTTCTTTGCGGCGCCGGGTACGCCGTCGTCTGGTGGGACCGGATGCCGGGCTTGCCCGGTATCCGGCAACAAACTGTCCGCCCGCCCGGAAAAAAGAACCGAGGGCGCGCGGGACGCCAGGGGTCGCGGGCGCACGCAAGTTTACGCCGTGTGCGCAAACAAGGGTGCTCGGACCCACGGGCCTCGACGCCTCGCGACATCGAGGCTTGTCGAGTGTCGTTGAGTGCCAGCCTTCGCTCGCTAGGAGGGTCGGCCAGGCACGCCGCAAGTCCGCCAAACCCAAGGCGTCCCGCGCGCGGTGTTTGTAGGCTTGCTCCGCATCGCCCCCGGTGGGCATACCTTTTCACCCACCGCTGCGGGCCCAGACGGGGCCGGCGAACCTTTGACCGGTTTGCCGGCGCCCACCATCAACGGGGCCCAGTGACGCGCGGCCGGCGCGCCGGGACGAAGCGGCTTGGACCGCCGGGCCATGACACCGCATCTCCGATGCATGGAATTCCCCGGCCACCGCTCCCCGCCCCGCGTCTGGAGACGCTGATCAGACACCCCTCGGTAACGGGGCGGGATAAACATAGGAAAACATACCTTAGGAATATAGTCGAGAAGATTGTTCATATTTTGTTCTTTGCCTTGCGGCACGCTTGTTCTATTGATCGTGCCCCATGCCCCAGTTCACGCCCCACCAGGACCAGGCGCTGAGAGTCGTTGCCGAATGGCTCAAGGCCAAGCCCGGCACGAACGGCACCCCGCAGGTGTTTCGCCTGTTCGGCTATGCCGGTACCGGCAAGACCACGCTCGCCACGCACATCGCCGACGAGGCCGATGGCGAGGTGAAGTTCGCCGCCTTCACCGGCAAAGCCGCGTCCGTGATGCGTGGCAAAGGCTGCCGCGGCGCCTCCACCATCCACAGCCTGATCTACCGGGCGCGCGAGAGCGGCGAGGAAGTGCCCAGCTTCGATCTGTGGGACGAGGCGCCCGCCTCCAAGGCCGAGCTGATCATCATCGACGAATGTTCGATGGTCGACGCCGAGCTCGGCCGCGACCTGCTCTCGTTCGGCGTGCCGGTGCTCGTGCTGGGCGATCCCGCGCAACTGCCGCCGATACAGGGCGGCGGATTTTTCACAGAAGCCGAGCCCGACGCGATGCTCACTGAGGTGCACCGCCAGGCGCAGGACGATCCGATCGTGCGGCTATCGATGGACATCCGCGCCGGCGAGTATCTCGAACCTGGCCGTTACGGCGAGACCGAGGTGATCCGCAAGGTCGACCTCGATCCGCAGCGTGTGCTCGACGCCGACCAGGTGCTGGTCGGGCGCAACGCCACACGGCGTTCCTATAACAAGCGCATGCGCGAGCGGCGCGGCTTCGAAGACGATATGCCTTCAGCCGGCGACAAGCTGGTGTGCCTGCGTAACAACCGCAAGAAGGGTCTGTTCAACGGCGGCCTTTGGATGGTGAAAGAGCGCGGCGCGCGCAAAGGCGGCGTCAAGACAGGGATCATGACGATGCGGCTGTTGCCCGATGACGAAACTGCGACGCGCGGGGTCAAGGTATCGGTGCGCCCCGAGTGTTTTACTGGCGGCATCGAACAGGTCGATTGGCAGCGGCGCAAGCCTTATGACGAATTCGACTACGGTTACGTGTTGACCGTGCACAAGGCGCAGGGCTCGCAATGGGACGACGTCGTGCTGTTCGATGAGAGCTTTGCATTCCCCGACAGCCGCGAGCGCTGGCTTTATACCGGCGTCACGCGCGCAGCCAAGAAGCTGACGGTGGTGGTGTAGATATTTTGCTGTCGTCCCGGCCAAGCGAGCGTTAGCGAGCGCGAGCCGGGATTGCCTAACGTCGCCCCACTCTCCGATGCGCGAACGGAAGCGCCGCGAGCGCAATCGCCGTTATCAGCGCGCCGGCCAGAAACGTACCGGCCGGGCCGACCAAATCCCATAGTGCGCCGGCTACAATGCTCGCTGCCAGCAATGCGACGCCACTCACCAGATTGAACATCCCGAAGGCCGTGCCACGCAGTTCTGGCGGCGCGGTATCGGCGACCAGCGCCGACAGTAGTCCCTGCGTCAGGCCCATGTGCAGGCCCCACAACGCAACGCCGATCATCACTGTGGTCACGCTGTTTCCCAGCGCGAGCACCAGATCGGCGAGGATCAGCAGCCCGAAACCGACGACAAGAATGCCATAGCGGCCATTGTTGTCCGACAATGCGCCAGCGGGCCAGGCAGAAGCCGTGTAGACGATATTCATCACGACCATCACGACCGGTACGATGGTGACATCCAGGCCGACCGATTGTGCGCGCAGCAGAAGGAAAGCCTCGCTGAAACGCGCCAAAGTAAAGATGGCCGACACGCCCACGACCATCCAATAGTGGACATCGAGCCGCGCGAGTTCGGAACGCGAGAATGGTGAACGTACGGGGTGCGCGCGCCCGTGCCGTTCCGGCTCGTGCACGCCGAACACGATAATTGCGAGCGAGATGAAGGCCGGCACCACGGCGATCCAGAATACGGTTGTGAAATTATCGGCGAACGCCGCCATAAAGATGATTGCGGCAAGCGGGCCGAGCACAGCGCCGACCGTATCGAGCGACTGCCGCAGGCCGAAGGCTGTACCGCGCAGGTCCGCCGGGGTGAGATCGGCGACGAGCGCATCGCGCGGCGCACCGCGGATGCCCTTGCCGATCCGGTCGACAAAGCGCGCTGCCGTCAGCGCGGCAATGCTCGAGGCCATCGGAAACACGGGCTTTGTGACGGCGGCGAGTCCATAGCCGAGCGCGGCCAGCAATTTGCGCTTGCCGAGATAGTCGCTGAGTGCGCCGGAAAAGATCTTGGTGATCGAGGCCGTTGCTTCCGCAATGCCCTCGATGAAGCCGACGGTCAGCGTCGAAGCGCCGAGCACAGTGACGAGATAGAGCGGCAGCAGCGCATGGATCATCTCGGAGGAGAGATCCATGAACAGCGAGACCAGCCCCAGCGCCCAGACGCCGCCGGGAATTTCGCGCCAGCGAAAAAGGGAGCGGGTTTCGGAGGGCATGCAACACTCAATTGTCGACAGCACAAAGTCTGGCACGACCGCAACGCAAACTCACTTCCCCTCTCGGGAAAGTGAGAACGCTGCTCCGTCCTACGCCGCCTCTTTTTTCTTCGCCGGCGCGAAGCGCTGATAGAAGGTCTCCGCGTGTTCCGCGAGGTCGAGCAGCAGCTTGTTGGGCGCAAAGCGCGGCCCGTATTTCTTTTCCAGCTTGCGGCAGAGCGCAACAAAGCGCTTGGTGCCCATCATGTCGATCCAGGACAGCGTACCTCCGGAGAACGGCGCGAATCCGAAACCGAGAATTGAACCAACATCCGCCTCGCGCACATCGGTCAGCACTTTTTCCTCGAAGCAGCGCGCGGTTTCCAGTGCCTGAATGCCGAGCAGGCGCAGTTTCAGTTCCTCAATGTCGATTTTCTCGGGATCAAGCTGCTTCGGCTGCAACTCGGAGAGATCCGGCCACAGTTTCTTCGGCCCGTTGGGCGGATAGTCGTAAAAGCCCTTGCCGTTCTTGCGGCCGAAGCGACCGCGCTTTTCCACCATCTCTTCAAGCAGCTTCTTTTGCCGCGGGTCGACCGCCTTGGCTCCGAGATCGGCTTCGGTGGCCTTGAGGATCTTCCATGCAAGGTCGACCGCGACCTCGTCGTTAAGCGAGAGCGGACCGACCGGCATCCCGGCCATGCGCCCGACGTTCTCGATCATCGCCGCCGGCACGCCTTCGGTCAGCATCAGGTGGCCTTCGCGAATGTAAGTGCCAACCACGCGTGACGTGTAGAAGCCGCGCGAGTCGTTGACCACGATCGGTGTCTTGCGGATGGCGCGCACGTAGTCGAGTGCAGCGGCGAGCGCCCTGGTGCCGGTCTGTTTGCCGAGAATGATCTCGACCAGCATCATGCGGTCGACCGGCGAAAAGAAGTGAATGCCGATGAAGCGCGCCGGATCCTTGAATTCGGTGGCGAGCGAACTGATCGGCAGCGTCGAGGTATTGGACGCGAAAATCGCATTGTCACCGATCACTGCCTGGATTTTGGCGATCACGTCGGACTTCACCTTGCGATCCTCGAACACGGCCTCGATGACGAGGTCGCAGTCCTTCAGCGCCGCATAGTCTGGCGTCGGCGTAATGCGGCCGAGCAGCTCGTCGCGTTCGGCGCCTTTCATTCGGCCCTTCATCACGCGGTCGCTCAGCGACTTGTGCAGGCCGGCCTTGCCCTTGTCGGCGGTTTCCTGGTCGCGGTCGATCAGCACCACCTGCAGTCCGGCCGCCGCGCTCACCTGCGCGATGCCGGCGCCCATGAAGCCGGCCCCGACCACGCCGATTTTTTTCAGGCTCGTCGGCGGCTCGCCTGGCGGGCGGCGCGCGCCCTTGTTGAGATCCTGCATCGACACGAACAGCGAGCGGATCATCGCTGCCGCTTCCGGCGACCGCAGAATCTTGGCGAACCAGCGCGATTCCACGCGCAGCGCCGTATCGAACGGCAGCTGCAAGCCTTCATAAACGACCTGGAGGATGGCGCGCGCCGCCGGATAGTTGTCGTAGGTCTCGCGCCGGTAGATCGCATTGGCGGCGGGGAACGTCATCATTCCCGCCTTGGAATAGACCGGCCCGCCCGGCAGACGGAAACCCTGCACGTCCCACGGAGCGACGCCCTTGCCGCCGCCCTTGATCCAGTCCTTCGCGACCTTGATGAGCTCGACTGCCGGCACGACGTTGTCGATCAGCTTCATCGCCTTGGCGCGGTCGGTCTTGAGTTGGTCGCCTTTAAGCAGGAATTGCAGTGCGTCTGCCGGCTGCAACATGCGCGCGACGCGCTGGGTGCCGCCGGCGCCGGGAAACAATCCGATCTTGATTTCGGGCAAGCCCAGCCGCGTCTTGGGGGCGTCGGACGCGACGCGGTGATGACACGCGAGCGCGAGTTCGAAGCCGCCGCCCATGGCGGTGCCATTGAGCGCGCAGACCCACGGCTTGCCGCAGGTTTCGATGCGCCGATAGAGCAGCGAAAGCTTGCGGCTTTCCTCAAACAGCATGCCGGCCGCCGCCAGCTCGCCCTGGGTCTTGGCCATGGTGGCAAAGACGTCGGCGAGCCGATCGAGCATCGTCAGATCGGCACCGCCGCAAAATGTCGGCTTGCCGGATGTGATGACCGCACCCTTGATGGCAGCGTCGCTCGCAACTTTCTCGACAACCGCGCCGAGCTCCTCGATGATGCCCATGGTAATGACGTTCATCGAGCGATCGGGCATGTCCCAGGTGACGAGCGCGATACCGTCAGCGTCGACGTCGATTTTGAAATTCGCCATCAGCGTGGGCTCCTATTTCGGATATGGCTCGCCGTTCTTCTTGGTGTAACGCGCGCCCTTTTCATCACGCACGACCATCATGTCGATTTCGGAATAGTACGCGCGCTCGGACGCAGCGCGCGTGCCGACTTCGATGAAAACCGCGTCGCGATCCGAACGGTTGATCAGGCAATGACCATTGGGCACGCCGGCCTTCCAGGCCGCGGCATCGCCCGGCTTGAGCACGGTCTCACCACCGTCTTCGCGCAGCACCACTTCGCCCTCGAGCACGTAGACCAGTTCGTCTTCATTCTCATGCCAGTGGCGCTGCGATGATGCCGCGCCTGGCTTGAGTGTGCAGACGTTGACGCCAAAGTGCGTGAGGCCGGCAGCCCTGCCGAGCCGCTTACGGCTACGTCCCTCGACCGCCTTGTTGAAGGGCGGCGGATACCCGGTCGCGGTATCAATTGCGATTTTTCCGATATCGATCTTCGGCATTTCTATTCCCATCTATACGCGCTCGATAATCGTCGCGGTGCCCATGCCGACACCGATGCAGAGGGTGATCAGCGCGGTTTCCTTGTCGCGGCGCTCGAGCTCATCGAGCACAGTGCCGAGGATCATGGCGCCGGTCGCACCGAGCGGATGACCCATGGCGATGGCGCCGCCGTTCACGTTCATCTTGTCGTGCGAAATGTTGAGCGCCTGCATGTAACGCAGGACCACCGACGCGAAGGCTTCATTGAGCTCCCACAGGTCGATGTCCTTCTTGGTCATGCCGGCTTTCTTCAGGACTTTTTCGGTTACCGGAATCGGGCCAGTCAGCATGATCGAAGGCTCGGAGCCAATGTTGGCGAACTGGCGGATGCGCGCGCGTGGCTTGAGGCCAGCCGCCTTGCCCGCGCCCTTGCTGCCGATCAGCACTGCGGCGGCGCCGTCGACGATGCCCGAAGAGTTGCCGGGCGTATGCACGTGATTGACAGCCTCGACTTCCGGATAGCGTTGCACCGCGACCGCGTCGAAGCCCGCCATGTCACCCATCTGCACGAAAGACGGTTGCAAGGCGGCCAGCGTCTGCATGGTGGTGTTCGGCCGCATGTGCTCGTCCTTGGCGAGGATCGTGAGGCCGTTGACGTCCTTCACCGGCATCACCGAATTCTTGAACCGGCCTTCGTCCCACGCCTTGGCCGCGCGCTTCTGGCTTTCAACCGCATAAGCATCGACGTCGTCGCGCGTGAAACCGTATTTGGTCGCAATCAGGTCGGCGGAAATGCCCTGCGGCAAGAAATAGGTCGCTACCGCAATGGAGGGATCGACCGGCCAGGCACCGCCGGAAGCACCGATGCCGACACGGCTCATGGACTCGACGCCACCGCCGACCGTCATCTCGTGCTGGCCGGACATGACCTGCGCTGAGGCAAAGTTGACCGCATCGAGACCGGACGCACAAAAACGATTGATCTGCACGCCCGGCACGCCGTCGCCAAAGCCGGCGACCAACGCCGCCGCGCGCGCGATGTCACCGCCGGCTTCGCCGACCGGGTCGACGCAGCCAAGCACCACGTCATCGATCAGTGCGGGGTCAAGCTTGTTGCGGTCGCGCACTGCGGCCAGCGTCTGGGCAGCGAGATTGAGCGCGGTGACCTCATGCAGCGATCCGTCGGCCTTGCCGCGGCCGCGTGGAGTGCGGACAGCGTCGTAGATAAATGCATCGGCCATGGGTGTATCTCCAGCTTCTCTGCCGTCATGCCCGGCCTTGTCCCGGGCATCCACGTCTTCCTTGCTCAGGTAAAGGCGTGGATGGCCGGGACAAGCCCGGCCATGACGATGAATTTGGCGCGATTGCCGTCACAGGCTTCTCGCAATGAGCAGCTTCATGATCTCGTTGGTGCCTGCATATATGCGCAAAACGCGCGCATCGCGATACATCCGCGAGATCGGATATTCATCCATATAGCCATAGCCGCCGAACAATTGCAGGCAGCGGTCGATCACTTTGCCTTGCGTATCGGTGAGCCGGTATTTCGCCATCGAGGCGGTAACGGTGTCGAGTTTGCCCTCGACGTGGAGCCCAATGCAGTGGTCGAGGAAGACCTTGGCGATCGTGGCGTCCGTCTTGCACTCGGCAAGCTCGAATTGGGTGTTCTGAAACTCGATGATGGCCTGCCCGAATGCCTTGCGTTGCTTGACATAGTCGATGGTGAGCGCAAGCGCCCGCTCCATCATCGCGACGGCGTGTATGGCGACGATCAGCCGCTCCTGTGGCAATTCCTTCATCAGCTGGTAGAAGCCCTGCCCTTCTTCGGGACCAAGCAGGCTCGATGGCGGCAACTGCACATCCTCGAAGAACAGCTCCGAGGTGTCGGCGGAGTCCATGCCGAGCTTCTTCAGTTTGCGGCCACGACGGAAGCCTTGCGCATCGTCGGTCTCGACCACGAACAGCGAGACGCCCTTTGCGCCCGCCTTCGGATCGGTCTTGGCGACGACGACGATGAGATTGGCGTGCTGGCCGTTGGTAATGAACGTCTTCGAGCCGTTGAGCACGTACCCGTTGCCGGATTTCCTTGCGGACGCGCGGACGCCTTGCAGGTCGGAGCCTGTGCCGGGTTCGGTCATCGCGATGGCGCCGACCAGTTCGCCGGTCGCGAGTCTCGGCAGCCAGCGTTTTTTCTGATCCTCGGTGCCGTAATGCAGAATATACGGCGCGACGATACCGGAGTGCAGCGGCGCGCCGAATGTGTCGAAACCGGCAAGCGCAAATTCGCGGTTGATCACCGCCTCATGCGCGAAGCTTCCGCCGGCGCCGCCGTATTCTTCCGGCATCGATGCACAGAGCAGACCGGCCTCGCCAGCCTTGGTCCAGACATCGCGATCATAGATGCCCGCTGCATGCCAGCGGTCGATATGAGGCACAAATTCGTCGGCGATGAAGCGCCGCGCCTGCTCTTCAAGCAGAACAAGGTCTTCGCTCATCCAGGCCGGGCGCGGAAGATTGAGGGCGTCCATGGGCAATTCTCTGTGCAGCACCATAAAGCCCGCCGGACCTCGCGGCGAGACCTTCACCGAAACGTAAGTAGCCGCGATGGCGGGGGAATGCTAGGAGCGGACCCCGTAACAGCCGGGTTTCTCGTCAGCATGACTGTGTCGCAAGGAGTCGCCGGCCAGACCGTCTCGCCGGTCAATTCCACGGCCGCATGGCTGCGCCTGAGTGCCGCAGTGGCGATTTCCACGATCGGCGGCGTCGGCATGTGGTCGGTCATGGTGGCCCTGCCCGCCCTCCAGGCCGAGTTCGCGGTCGCACGCGCCGACGCTACCCTGCCCTTCACCATGGTCATGATCGGATTCGGCACCGGCGGCGTGCTGATGGGCCGGCTGGCCGACCGTTTCGGCATTGCCACCCCGCTCGCCCTTGGCACCCTGGTTCTGTGCGCGGGCTATGTGGCGGCAGGCTGGGCGCCAAGCCTATGGGTCGTTGCGCTCGCGCACGGCCTGATCGGCATCGGCTGCTCGACCAGCTTCGGACCTCTGATGGCCGACATCTCGCACTGGTTTCTGCGCCGGCGCGGCATTGCCGTCGCGGTCGCAGCTGCCGGTAATTATGTCGCCGGAACGATCTGGCCCCCGGTGGTGCAGCACTTCATTGCGGGCTACGGCTGGCGCGCGACCCATGTCGGCATCGGCCTGTTCTGCCTCGTCACCATTCTGCCTTTGGTGTGGGCATTGCGCCCGCGGATCGAAGACCACCACAGTCACGAAGCCGGCGCGGCGGCCGCGCAGCGGCAGGCCGCAGTCCCGTTTTCACCGCTGACGCTGCAGGTGCTCCTCTGTATCGCCGGCGTCGCCTGCTGCGTCGCAATGTCGATGCCGCAGGTGCATATCGTCGCCTACTGTGGCGATCTTGGTTACGGCGTTGCGCGCGGTGCCGAGATGCTGTCGCTGATGCTCGGCTTCGGCATCGTGAGCCGTATCGCGTCAGGCTTCATCGCCGACCGCATCGGCGGCGTGCGTACGCTGCTCCTTGGCTCGGTGCTGCAGGGCACGGCGCTTTTTCTGTATCTCTGGTTCGACGGTCTCGTTTCGCTCTACGTGATCTCGGCACTTTTCGGCCTGTTCCAGGGCGGTATCGTGCCGAGCTACGCGATCATCGTGCGCGAATATTTTTCACCGCGCGAAGCAGGCACGCGCGTGGGTCTCGTGATCCTGGCGACGGTTCTCGGCATGGCGCTGGGCGGCTGGCTGTCGGGATTTATCTTCGACATCACCGGTTCGTACCGCGCCGCGTTTCTCAACGGTATCGGCTGGAATTTGGTCAATGTCTCGATCATGACGTGGCTGCTGCAGCGGTCGCGCAAGCGCGACCAGCTGGCGGCGGTTTGATTTTCCGATTGTTTGCAGCCGTTCAATAGCGAGTCGTCACGGCCGGGCATAGCCGTCCGAAGGACGGCGTGCTTTCGCACACCTATGTCCCGGCCATCCACGTCTTGCTTGTTTGTTTCCGGAAAGTCGTGGATGCCCGGCACAAGGCCGGGCATGACGTGAAGTTTAGAACGCGTCGTCGGGCAATTCCATGGTCGAGGCAGCGCCCGCCTGGATGCGGGCAAGCCGCGTCGCGGTCTCCGGCAACATGCGCTCCATGAAGAAGCGCGCGGTGACCAGCTTCGCATTCATGCGCTGCGCCGAGCCGTTGGCATTCCTGGCGATCGCGGCTTCGGCAATCCTGCACCACATGTAGCCGAGCGCCACCAGCCCGAAGAGATGCATGTAGTCATATGACCCGGCTCCGGCATTGTCGGGCTTGGTCATGGCATTCTGCATGAACCACATCGAAGCCTGCTGGAGATGCGCCAGCGAGGCACCAAGCGGCTTGAGATAGACATTCAACGCGTCATTGCTGACGCGTTCCTTGAGATAGGCCTGCACTTCATTGAAGAAGGCCATGATGGCGCGGCCTCCATCCTTGCCGAGCTTGCGCCCGACCAGATCGAGAGCCTGGATGCCGTTGGCGCCTTCGTAAATTTGCGCAATGCGCGCATCGCGCACGAACTGCTCCATACCGTGCTCGGCGATGTAGCCGTGGCCGCCGAACATCTGCTGCGCCAGCACCGCATTGGCGAAACCGCCGTCGGTGAGCACGCCTTTGATCACTGGCGTGAGCAGGCCCATGTGATCGTCGGCGCTCTGGCGTTCCTTTTCATCCTCGGAGCGATGCGCGACATCGCTCTTGAGCGCCGTCCATAAAACCAGCGCGCGCGCCGCTTCGTTGAAGGCGCGGATGCTCATCAGCGTCCGCCGCACGTCCGGATGCACGATAATCGGATCGGCCGCCCTGTCCGGATATTTCGCGCCGGAGATCGCGCGGCCCTGCAAACGCTCTTTCGCGTAGATGGCCGCGTTCTGATAGGCGACCTCCGAAAGCGCAAGACCTTGCACGCCGACACCGAGCCGCGCCTCGTTCATCATCGTGAACATGGCGTTGAGCCCGCGGTTCTCTTCGCCGATCAGCCAGCCGGTAGCGCCGTCGTAGTTCATCACGCAGGTGGAATTGCCGTGGATGCCCATCTTCTCTTCGATCGAGCCGCAGCTGACGGCATTGCGCGCACCGAGCGACCCGTCATCCTTGACCATGATCTTCGGCACCACGAACAGCGAAATGCCTTTGATCCCGGCAGGGGCGCCTTCGATGCGCGCCAGCACCAGGTGAATGATGTTCTGCGAGAGATCGTGCTCGCCGGCGGAAATGAATATCTTGGTGCCGGATATCTTGTAGCTGCCATCCGCCTGCTTCACCGCTTTCGAACGCAGCAGCCCGAGATCGGTGCCGCAGTGCGGCTCGGTGAGATTCATGGTGCCGGTCCACACACCTTCCACCATCTTCGGCAGATATTTCGCCTTCAGCTCATCGGAAGCATGCGCGAGCAGCGCAGCGACGGCGCCTTGCGTGAGACCCGGATACATCGCGAAGGCCATGTTGGCGGAGCAGAGAAACTCGTTGACCATGACGGTCATGGTCGCTGGCAGACCCTGCCCGCCGAACTCGGCCGGCACTGAAATACCGATCCAGCCACCCTCGACGATCTGCTTGTAGGCGTCCTTGAAGCCGGTCGGTGTGGTCACGCTCCCGTCGGCAGCGCGCTTGCAGCCCTCCTTGTCGCCGACACGATTGAGCGGTGTCAGCACTTCCTCGCTGAACTTGGCCGCCTCGCGCAGTACCGCCTCTACCACATCGGGGGATGCATCGGAGAAACCAGGCAGATTGCCGTAATGGTCGAGGTGAAAGACGTCGTTGAGCAGGAACAACGCATCGTCCACGGGGGCTTTATATGTCGGCATGGTCCTCTCCCCGGCAGCACGCCGCGAGGTGTTAACAGAATATGAAGCGAACGGTTTCCGCTTACCCGGTAATGCTGGCCGGAGTCCCCAAGGGCCAGGCCGACGCGACCTAACAGCCACATCGGTTCGCATTATGGCGAAGCCGGTTTACACCTGCGTTAAGGGCTGTGGAAACGCCGGAATCAGCGGGTCCCGGACATCCGGGTGGCGGGCAAGTTGCCGGATTTAATGAACATTTCGGTATAGATCTGGCGCAATTCGGCGATCGCCCGATCGATGTCGCGGCGCTGCCGCTCCAGCATATTGATCTGATCGACGCATTTCCTGCGGTCAATCGGCAGGGCCTTCTCGCAGCCGCGCGCCCGCGCCGCGAGCATTTCGCGAATCTCTTTCAGCGTGAAGCCGAGTCGCTTGCCTTGAAGGATGAGAGCGAGGCGGTCGCGATCGTCCCGGGTGAAGACCCGAGCGCCGCCGCTGTGGTGGCGCGTCAGCAGTCCCTTGCTTTCATAAAGTCGCAGGGCCCGCAGCGTAACGCCCGACTCGCGGGCAAGTTCTCCAATGGTAAGACCGTCCGACTCGCGCGCGCTCGCGGGGGCTTCGCTACTGTCCCCGGCTTGATCGATGCCGCCGAAATTATGTGTGCGGTATTCCTTGTCCATATGCGTGCGGCCTTCACTCGATTCGCGCGAATTTTAGTTCTGCAACCTGCAGGAGCGGTGGCACTCGGGTGTTCTTCTCAGAAAATATTACAGCCAATCGGCGGGGATATTCCCGTCCAGAAGTGCAGCCCCGTGAGGCCTGCGCGCACTAACTCCCCAGAAACCGTCGCGCTTTTGAAAAACGTTAACGACTTGTTTACCGCAACGGGCAAAAAGTCGGGGCGTGGACGTAGGACCGAGCCCCGTATCCACTAGCTGTTAACGCGCGCTGGTTCTCCGAGAGTCAATCCGACTCTGAGTCTCCACCTCGGACGTGGGTGTGAGCATGAAATTTGGCTTTCCGTGGAGCGTCGATGATCTTCGGCCGGAAGCCCGCGACACCGCACGGGAAGCGGCGCGCCGCGCGGGCCTTCCGCTGAATGAATGGCTCAACTCCGTCGTCCTGCAACAGGCTGCCGGGCATGGCGCCAATTCGCCTTCGCTTGCGCACGGTACATACGATGACGCCGGCCATAGTCATTCCGATGTGGACCAGGTGAATCTGCGGCTCGACGATCTTGCCCGCCGCATGGATCAGGTCATGCGCAGCGGACCGGCCGCTTACGCACCAAAGCACAGCCGTGAGGAAGCCGATCACGTCGCCGATCTGATCGCCCGCCTCGAACAACGTCTCGACCAGTTTGCTGCTGCGCGCCCGGCGGTTATGCCGCCGACGCCGGATATTCGATTGCCGCGGGACCTCGAACGTGCAGTCGCCGAAGTCAGCGCGCGTCGGCGCGCGCTCAACGGTGAGACGGCGCCTGCGCAACAGCAACCCGTCCCAGCCGTCGCACCAATGCCCGCGCCTGTCCCAACACAAAACTTGTCGGGCCTGGAAGAAGAATTGCGCCGGATCACCAACCAGATTGAAACACTGCGGCGCCCGGGGGTGGAGGAGGCAATCATTGCGCTACGCGCTGAACTCAGCGAGATCGGGCGCACGCTCAACGACGCGATGCCGCGCCAGGCCATCGAGACTATCGAAAAACAAATTCAGGGTTTGAACCAGCGCATCGCGGAAGGCCGGCAGGCCGGTGTTAGCAGCGGCGCGCTGGCCGGAATCGAGCACGGCCTCGCCGAAGTGCGCGATGCTCTGCGCGCTTTGACGCCAGCGGAAAATCTTGTCGGCTACAACGATGCCATCTCTGCGCTGGCACATAAGGTCGATCTCATCGTCGCCCAGCAAGACCCGGCGACAATGATGCAGCTCGAAAACTCCATCACCACGCTGCGCGAAATGGCGACACATGTCGCCTCAAACGAAACGATGAACAGCCTTGCGGCGCAAGTCCAATCGCTGGCCGGGAAGGTCGATCAACTCGCCACGAGTGGCGCAAGCGATGCGATCGGCAAGCTTGAGAAGCGCATCGATGAAGTCAGTCGGGCACTGGCTGAACGTGCGCATATTGGCGACGTTGTGCCTGAGCGCCTTGAGGCGCTGATGCAGTCGCTGTCCGGCAAGATCGAGCAGATGCAGCAATTGCGCAGCGACCCTGTCGCGCTTGAGCAGCTCGAGAACCGAATCGTCAAGCTGGTGGAGCCGTCGCGCCTCGAGGCGCAGATGAAGTCGCTATCCGCCAAGATCGAGCAGATGCAGCAGTCGCGCAGCGACCCTGTTGCGCTTGGGCATTTCGAGGACCGTATCGTCAAGCTGGTGGAGAGGCTGGACGCTTCGGACTCCCGTCTCGGACATCTGGAAGCAATCGAACGCGGGCTGGCCGACCTGCTCGTGCATATCGAAGATTTACGCGCAAACAGGCAGCCGTCAGCCCTGCGGGCAGAAGACACCTCTGGCATCGACGCACTCAAGCAGGACATCGCTCGCACCCAGAACACTGTAGAATCGATTCACGGCACGCTCGATCATGTGGTCGACCGCCTCGCCGTGATCGAGAAAGACATCCGCGGCGAGAAGCAGCCGCCCGCGAAGACCGAGACCGCCGTCCTTGAAAGCGCGCAACCGGTCGGCAAAGGTGCGGGCGCCGTCGCATCTGACATCCCCGAAACAGCCCCGCCGCCGCCAGTGACAGCAGCGGCGGAAATACCGGTGTTCATGCCGCAGCCGTCAGCAAAAGCACAATCGGATATGCTGGCGTCGATCTCGGCTGCACTTTTGCCCACGGTTTCAGAGCCGCCGGCTCCCGTACTCCGCACCCAACGGATGCCGCCGGCAAACCTCGCGCCGATTGAAAGCGGTCTGCCACCGGATCAACCGCTCGAGCCTGGATCGGGGCCGCCACCGGCGAATACGGGCGCACGTATCACCGCTTCGGAAGCGGACCTGGGCGACGCGCGGCCGAATCCGGCAACGCCCGGCGGCAAGTCGAGCTTCATCGCCGCGGCCCGCCGCGCCGCACAAGCGGCAGGACAAGATCCGAAGGCCCGCCCATCGCGCTCCGACCTGTCGAAAGGCGGCGAGAACCCGTCGCTGCGCACCAAGGTGATGAAGCGGGTCAAATTGCTGTTCCTGGCGGCGA
This sequence comes from uncultured Pseudomonadota bacterium, assembly GCA_963762485.1. GTDB lineage: Bacteria > Pseudomonadota > Alphaproteobacteria > Rhizobiales > Xanthobacteraceae > Pseudolabrys. The sequence goes on from CAVXLE010000007.1 coordinate 218,651, forward strand.
GCATTGTCGCCATCGTGATCGGGTCAATTCAATTCGCCGGAAATATTTTCGATTTCGGATTTTTCGATTTGAATGACGCGAGAGTTCTCGCAGGACATCGAGATCGACTCCGCCAATGGTGACCAGACCGGCGCAACCGCTGAAGCAGAATCCGAAACGTCAGCCGCCCTCGCCGACCGTCAGCCGGCGTCCCCCGCTGCTCCGGCGACGGCGCCGGCAAAGGCCGACGCCGATCTCACCGCAACCTTGTTGGCGCCCCCGACTTTGCCGAGTTCGGCTCCCGCCAAGGCCGCTACCGGCGCCGGAAATTCTGCGATCCCGCCTTCTTTGAACCTAAATCAGCCCGCGCAGGCATCATCGCCGGTAGCGAACCCAGCAGCCCTGAGCGCGCCGCTGCTGGCCGCACCACCTGAATCGAAAGCCGATGTGACCGGATCGCTCGCACGCGCGCCCGCGGACACCCGGAGCAATCGGCAGCAGCAGCCGACTCCGCCGACAGCCGACCGTCTGCCTGCCGCCATCGGCGGACTGCGGCTGCGCAATGCAGCACTCGGCGGCGATGCCGGCGCCGCCTATGAGGTTGCGACGCGTTTCACCGAGGGCCGCGGCGTGCCGGCCAATCTCGAGGAGGCCGCGCATTGGTATGAGTTGGCCGCAGGCAAAGGCCTGACGCCCGCACAATTCCGCTATGCCAGCATGCTCGAAAAGGGCCAGGGCGTGAAAAAGGACCTGAACTCGGCCCGCAAGCTCTATGTGGCCGCCGCCGGCAAGGGCCACGCCAAGGCGATGCACAATCTCGCGGTGCTTTATGCCGAGGGCACGAATGGCAAGCCGGACTATGCCAGCGCCGTGGAATGGTTCCGCAAGGCCGCAGAGCACGGCGTCGCCGACAGCCAATACAATCTCGGAGTATTGGCGGCGCGAGGCATAGGCACCGAACGAAACATTGCCGAATCCTACAAATGGTTCTCGCTGGCGGCCGCCCAAGGCGACCGCGACGCGGGCCGCAAACGCGACGAGGTCGCCACTCAGCTGGACGCTCAGGCACTTGCAGGCGCCCAACAAGCGGCAAAAAGCTTTGTGGCCCAGACGCAACCGGCCGAAGCCATCGCGGTCCCGGCAGCCGCCGGGAGGCTGGGATCGTGCGACCGCGCCGTCGCAGGAAAAGCCGCGGGCAGGCAGCCCGCTTTCGATCAGCGCTTTCAATTCGGGGAAACTGTGAACTGCGGCGGTCTATGGCCCCAAGGGCGTGATCACCGGCGCATTCATCCGATAAAATTGACCTGAGCCTCGATTCAGTTCTCCTCAAGGCTGTCATATATCGACCAGCGCCGCTGACGTTTCGGCGCGTCTTGGTGTTTACTGCTATGTAAGCGGCTCTGGAGCGCGGCGTCGGCTGCTGGAGCACCGGTCTCAACCTCGGACGAAACGCTTGCAGATCTACCTCCCCATCGCCGACTTGCCCGTAAATGTCTTCCTCGTGCTCGGGATGGGGCTCGCTGTCGGCTACATCTCCGGCATGTTCGGCATCGGCGGCGGCTTCCTGATGACGCCGCTGCTGATCTTCATCGGCATTTCGCCCGCAGTCGCGGTGGCGACCGTGTCCAGCCATATAGCGGCGTCTTCGTTCACCGGCGCGATCAGCTATTGGCGCAGGCGCGCGCTCGATATCGCGCTGGCGATGATGCTGCTGAGCGCGGGAATCGTCGGCACGGCCACCGGCGTCTGGCTGTTCACCGAACTGCGCGCGCTTGACCAACTCGATCTGATGATCGGCCTGTCCTATGTGACACTGCTCACCATCGTCGGCGGCATGATGATCTACGAGAGCGTGCGCGCGGAGTTGCGCACCCGCCGCGGCATGCCGGCAACGCTGCGACGGCCGGGCAGCCATACCTGGCTTCACGGTTTGCCGTTCAAACTCCGGTTCAAACGCTCGAAGATCTACGTGTCGGCCATCCCGGTCTGGGCGATCGGATTCATTATCGGGTTTGTCGGTGCGATCATGGGCATCGGCGGCGGCTTTTTGCTGGTGCCGATGCTCATCTATTTTTTGCGAGTGCCGACCGCAACCGTCATCGGCACTTCGATGGTACTCACGTTGATCACGATGGCCTCTGCAACGGTGATGCACGCTGCAACCAACCATCTGGTCGATGCCGTGCTGGCGCTGATCCTGATGGTTGGCGGCGTGATTGGCGCGCAGTTCGGCGCACGCATGGGACAGAAGATGCGCGGCGAGCGTCTGCGCCTGCTGCTCGGCCTGCTGGTCTTCGCGGTCGGCTGCCGCTTTGCGTATGAACTGGTCGTTCAGCCGGACGATCTTTATTCGCTTCGCTACGTCAGGACCGGATGATGCGCCGCTTCGCGCTCATACTCATGCTTGTTGTGCTGGCTGGCGGCACCCGGCCCGCCATTGCCGAACGGCTTGTGGTGTCGCTGTCGAACCATCGGGTCGCCGTTACGTCGAGCTTTGTCGGCGAAGAACTGGTGCTGTTCGGCACCATCGAGCCCGACCCGGTCACGGCCCCGCTGCGCCCGCCCTATGATCTCGTCGTGACCGTGGCCGGGCCGCGCCAGACGCTGCGCACGCGGCGCAAGCAACGCATGCTCGGCATCTGGGTCAATGTCGACTCGCGCGAGTTTGTTGGCGTGCCGGCTTATCTCGCGCTGCTGAGCAATCGACCGGTCAACGACATCGCCAAAGAGGACACCTTGCGGCGGCTACAGGTCGGCCTCGATTATTTTCTGCTGCCGCAGCGAATTGGCCCCGACCTCGGTGATACTGTGCGCGACGATCCGTTCCGGCGCGCCTTTGTCAGGCTGGAAAGCCAGCAGGGGCTCTACCGCGAGTCCGGCACGGCTGTGACTTTCCTCACGCCGACGGTCTTTCGTGCCGCAATTCCCATGCCGGCCGCGGTGCCGACCGGTAACTACGGGATCGAGGTCGAACTGTTTGCTGGCGGCCTTTTGGTCGCACGCACCAATTCGGCACTGGAAGTAATCAAGACCGGCTTCGAGCAATATGTTGCCGACGCCGCACGCGACTACGGCCTGCTTTATGGGGCATTGACGGCGATGATGGCGCTGCTGATCGGCTGGTTCGCCAGCCTGGTTTTCGCGCGTGACTAGTGCACCGGCTCAACCGGCGTGGCAACGCCGGGTTGCAGCAGCCGCAAGCGTGACCCAAACCCCAACGCATTGAACGCCTTTAGCAGATCATCCCCGCTTTGCTTGAAATGCGCCCAGCCTTCAGTGTGAACGGGGACGATCGTTGCATCGGGAAACGCCTGTGCGGTCTCAATGGCGTCGTTGCTATCCATGGTGAGATGGAACGGCCCCCGCGTTTGCGCCGAACCGGCGAACAGCAGCACGATGCCGGCCTTGAAACGGCGCGCGACCTCGGCGACGCCGTCATACCAGACCGTGTCGCCCGTGATGTAAATCGGGCGCGTTTCGCTGCCGCTCGAGCGTCAAAACGAAGCCGACCACGTCGCCGGCTAAAGGTTCTATTCCCGCGGGACCGTGCCGCGCCGGTGCAGCGGTAATTTGAATGGAACTGCCATCCGGCTTGGTGAGACTTGCCGACTGCCATGGTTGCAATCCCTCGGCGTGACCACCGAGCCGTTTGGCGCCGGCTGCCGTCGTGAAGACACGCGGAACCGTGCTCAGGAAATCGCGGCCGGAATTGTCGAGATTATCGGCGTGCTGATCGTGGCTGAGCAGGACTGCGTCGATGGGTCCGATATCCGCAAGCGCAATCGCCGGACGCGTGGTCTTGGTCAGCGTGACGTGCGGGAGCTTGTAATCGCCGGGTTCGTCGAAGGTCGGATCGGTGAGCAGGCGAAAGCCGGCGATGTCGATCAGGACAGTTGGGCCGCCGATCAGGGTGAAACGTGGAGCGGTCATCGTCGATCCTCCGTGTGTCAGACGCTGGCCGGAGCCGGCCGCGTCACGAGGTAAATGCCAAGCACCACCGGCACGATCCCGATCAGGTCCGACAACGCGACATGCTCACCGAGCAGCAGCCAGCCAAACACCATGCCCAGCGGCGGCAGCAGGAAGTAATAGCTGCTCGCCACGGTCGCGCCCGACACGGTCAGAATTTTGAACCACAGCAGATAGGCAAAGACCGACACCATCAGGACAAGAAAGGCGAAGGACGCGAGCAGCCGCCAGGTCGGCACGATGTCGCCGACGCTCTCGAAGCCGAGCGCAAAAGGCAGCGATGCGATGCCGGCCGCAAAACTCTGCACGCCATTGCCGATCCACAGGCCGTCCTTGGGCGCATAGCGCTTGAACAGGATCGTGCCGCCAACGAAGGACAGCAGCGACACCATCGTGAGCAGGATTCCGCGCAAATGATCGGCGCCGAGCGAGAGGCGGCTCTGTACGATGAAGGCGACGCCGGCGATGCCGAGCACCAGGCCGGCGGCCTTAGCCCAGGTCATGCGCTCGCCGAGGACCAATGCGGCGAACACGGCGGTGACGATCGGGTTGGCGCTGAAGATGAGAACCGACAGCCCGGCCGAGATATCACGCAATGCGACGTAACCGACACCGAGATAGATGGCCTGGTTCGCAATCCCGAGCAGTGCAAACAGGAGGACGTCGCGGCGGCTTAGCGTCCATGGCACGCGCTTGATCGCGGCGATACCGAACATCAATACGCCCGCGATCAGGAACCGCGCGGCGAGCAGAAGCAGCGGCGGACAATCGCCGATTGCCAGCTTGGCAACCGAAAATGCCGAGCTCCAGAGCATAAGGAAGGCCCCAACCATGAGCGGGAGCGAGGCCGCGGCGAGCAGCGGCCGTCTGGCCGGGAATGTGAGAGCTGCGGGTTGCATGGGAATTTCCTTTCGCACCGCAACAAATATGCCTCGCCCTTCCTATTTGGAAATTAAATGATAGAATATATAGTAGTTGGTTTTCGAATGGATAGAAAACCATGATGGATATTGGACTTCTTCGCAGTTTCGTCTCCGTGGTCGATGCCGGCGGGTTCACGCGCGCGGGGGAGCGCGTGCACCGGACACAGTCGACGGTGAGCCAGCAGATCAAGCGGCTTGAGGACATGCTCGGCCGTCCTCTGCTCGAGCGGAACGGCAAACAGGCGACGCTCACCGAAGAGGGTGAGCGGCTCCTGTCGTATGCGCGGCGGATTCTCGCGCTCGAACAGGAAGCGCGCGACGTGGTGGCGCGGCCCGTCACCGACGGTATCGTGCGGCTCGGCATCCCGGAGGATTTCGCGGCCTACCGGCTACCGGAATTGCTGTCCGACTTCGCACGCTCGCGGCCGACCTTGCGCCTCGACGTGCGCTGCGGGCTGAGCGTCACGCATCAGCGCGCGCTCGATCGCGGCGAACTCGACCTCGCTCTGTACAAGCGCAACGCCGGCCACGGCGACGTCATCGCCGCATGGCCCGAGCGCCTGCAATGGGTCACTAGCCGCAAGAATCCCGTGAACCTCGACCGCGACCCGGTGCCGCTGGCCGTCGCCGAGCAAGGCTGCCTCTATCGCGAACGGCTAGTCCACACCCTCGAGGCGGCCGGGCGGACCTGGCACATCGCCTATACCAGTCCGAACCTCGCCGGCATCCAGGCGGCAGTTTCGGTGGGCCTCGGCGTCAGCATCCTTCCCGAGATTGCAATCCGGGAAGACCATCAGGTGATCGCGCTCAAGCGCGGGTTCACGCCGATCACCGACACCGAGATGGTGCTGGCCGCGGCCAAAAATGCCAGCCCGGCGACGCGCCGGCTCGCGGAGTTGCTGGCAGATTTCTGTGCCGCGCTCGGCCCGCGCAAGGTGGCCTGATCGGCCGCGCCGTCAATCCCGCAGGCAGCGCTTGGCGGCGAAGGCGTAGAGCCGATCCTCGCCCAGCATATGCGCGGTGAACTTGAGCGTGCCGAACAGATCCGCGAAAGCGGCATCGCGGATGTTCAAGCCGCCGGTGAAGGCGCCGAAGGCCGGCATCACCAGACGCGTGGCATCGGCGGCGAAGCAGCGCCGGCTGACCGCGCGTCCGCGGTGCGCGATGCGCGCGACCGGATGCAAATGCCCGCTGATTTCGCCGGTCACGCCGGTCGGCAGATGGCGGAAGGTCAGCGCACCGACACGCAACGTCTCGTGGAAGGCGCCGCCGATGTTCGTCGCCGGCTCGGGATCGTGATTGCCGGTGATCCAGATCCAGTCGCGTCCGCGCTGCATGATGTGCAGGGCTTCGCGGTCGCTCTCGGCAAGCCGCGCTGGGCCACCACCATCATGAAAGCTGTCCCCCAAAGCGACAACGCAACGCGGGGCGTAATGCGTGATCAGGCGCGCAAGCCGCGCAAGGGTTGCGGCGGTATCGTAAGGCGGAAGCAAAACCCCACGGACTGCGAAGCTCGAGCCTTTCTCCAGATGCAGATCGGCGACCGCAAGCAGGCCGTGCTCGGGCCAATAGAGAACGCCGGCTGGGTCGGCAATAAGAGTGACGCCGGCCAGCGCGACAACATGATCCGCTCGTCCCCGCGCAAGCGGGGATCCAGTACTTTCTGGCTCTGGATTCGCGCTTGCGCGGGAATGAGCGGGAACAGTCACTGCATCGCCTCCTTCACCAGTTCGTCAGCGGCCTCGGCCAGCAGCGTATCGGACGCCTCGCCATAGACGGTCTCGCGGCCGATCTCCAGCAGCACCGGTACCGAAAGCGGCGAGACGTGATCGAGCGCTTTATGGACGATTCGGCCCTTGATGCGCGAGAGCATTTCGCCGAGGCGCTTGATGTCGAGCAAACCGGTGGCGGCATCCGCACGCGCCGCACGCAAGAGAATATGGTCAGGCTGATGCTTGCGTAGCACGTCGTAGACCAGGTCGGTCGAGATGGTGAGCTGGCGGCGCGATTTCTCCTCGCCGGGAAAGCGCTTCTCGATCAATCCGGCGATGATCGCGCAACTGCGAAAGGTGCGCTTCATCAGTGCCGATTCCGCAAGCCACGCTTCCAGGTCGTCGCCCAACATGTCCTCGTCGAACAGTTTGGCGAGGGAGAGTTCCCCGCGTTCGACGCGTAACGCGACATCGCCAAGGCCCCACACCGCAAGTGCATATTCGTTGGCGACGAATCCGAGCGGCCTGAGCCGCGCGCGCTCCAGCCGGCGCGTGAGAAGCATCCCAAGCGTCTGATGTGCGAGCCGGCCTTCGAACGGATAACAGACCAGATAATATTTCGCCGCGCGCGGAAAGGTCTCGACCAGCAGATCGCCAGCGCGCGGCAGCAGCGAACGCCATTGCTGGATTTCCAGCCATTCACGAACTTGCTCCGGCAGCGCGCGCCAGGCTTCCGGCTTTGCCAGCAGCGCGCGCACGCGCGCGGCAAGGTAGGTCGACAGCGGAAATTTTCCGCCTTCATAGGCCGGCACTTTAGGATCGGTGGCGTCCGAGCGCGAGACGTAAACCTCGTCTTCGAGCAAGGCTTCGTATTTGAGAATTTCGCCGGCGAACACGAACGTGTCGCCCACCGCCAACGTCTCGATGAAATATTCCTCGACTTCGCCGAGAATGCGCCCGCCGCGCGGAACGATGGCGCCGCTCCGGCGCGAGCGCACCAGGCGCACCTTGATCATGTCGGCCTCGACGATGGTGCCGACATTCATGCGATAGCGCTGCGCCACGCGCGGATGGGTGACACGCCAGCGGCCATCCTTATTCTGCCTGATCTTGGCGAAGCGCTCATAGGCCTTGAGCGCGTAGCCGCCGGTCGCCACGAAATCGACCGCTGCATCAAAATCGGCACGTGCGAGCGAGGCGTAAGGCGCGGCGGCGCGCACTTCGGCGTAAAGCTCATCGCTCAGAAATGGCGCACCGACGGCGCGGCCCAGAATGTGCTGCGCCAGCACATCGAGCGCGCCGGTGCGCAGGGGCGGCGTGTCTTGCGCATTTTCGGCAACTGCGTCGATTGCGGCCCGGCATTCCAGCACCTCGAAGCGGTTGGCCGGCACCAGCACTGCTTCGGATGGTTCATCGAGCCGGTGATTGGAGCGCCCGATTCGCTGCATTAGTCGCGAGCAGCCTTTTGGCGCGCCGACATTGATCACCAGGTCGACGTCACCCCAGTCAACGCCGAGGTCGAGCGAAGATGTACACACCACGGCGCGCAGCTTGCCCGCCGCCATCGCGTCTTCGACACGTCGCCTCTGCGCCACATCAAGCGAGCCGTGATGCAACGCGATGGCGAGATTGTCGTCGTTTGTGCGCCAAAGCTCCTGAAAAAGAAATTCTGCCTGGCTGCGCGTGTTGACGAATATCAGCGTCGTCTTGTGAGACTTGATGAGTGCGTAAATTTCACCGAGTGCGTGACGGGCGGAATGTCCGGCCCAGGGCAGATGCTCTTCGGTGTCGAGCATCGTGACAATCGGCTGCGCCCCGGCTTGTGCAATCACAACGTCGGCGCGTGCGACGATGTTGTCTTTGCCGTGTAGCGGCTGCGACATCAGAAAACGGCTGAGCTCGGCCGGCTCGGCAACGGTGGCAGAAAGACCAACTGTTGTGAGTTGCGGCACGAGCGCAAACAAACGCGCCAACCCGAGCGAGAGCAGATCGCCACGCTTGGACGTGACCAGCGAATGCAATTCGTCGAGCACCACGCGCTTGAGCGTACCGAACAGGTAGGGCGCATCGGCACTCGCCAACAAAAGCGCGAGTTGTTCGGGTGTCGTCAGCAGAATATCGGGCGGGTCGCGCCGCTGGCGCTGCCGCTTGGAAGCTGGCGTGTCGCCGGTGCGTGTTTCGAGCCGCACCGGCAGGCCCATCTCCTGCACCGGAATTTCCAGATTGCGCGCGATATCGACCGCAAGCGCCTTCAAGGGCGAGATGTAAAGCGTGTGCAGACCTCTTCCTTCTCCCCGCGCGCGGGGAGAAGGTGGTGAGGCGCGCAGCGCCGAACCGGATGAGGGGGCCTCGCCGTTTTGCGTAAACCTCAACGCCCCCTCACCCGTCCTCGCTTCGCTCGGTCGACCTCTCCCCGCGCGCGGGGACAGGTAAAGCTCATACAGCTCGACCAGCGTCGGCAGAAATCCGGCCAACGTCTTGCCGCCGCCGGTCGGCGCGATCAGCAGCACCGACCGCCCGGCTTTCGCTTTTGCCAACAGTTCAAGCTGATGCGCGCGCGGCCGCCAGCCGCGGCTCGCGAACCAGCGCGCGAAGGCGTCCGGCAGCTGCGGCGTGATGTCGAAGAGATCGCGTGCAAGTTCCATCGATTTTCAGTTTCCGGCCACTACGACCAGTCCGGGTACAGGAACGCCTTTTTCGGTGCGGGTAGAGGCAAAATCGAGGCTGATCGGTTTCAAACCGGCCACGACCAAAGCCGCCTGAACATGCTCTTTGCCGTGAGCGTAACGCAAGGTCTCGCGCAGGAGGACGCCGTCGCCGTCATGTGTCTCGACGCTGAACGCCATGACACCCGATGGCGCGAGCACCTGCGCCACCGCACGAAGGACAGGCGCAAGATCGTCGAGATAGACGAACACATCGCCGGCGAGGATGAGATGATAGTGCGCCTTGAGCGCCGCCTCATCGGCAAGAAACCGCAGTACCTCACCTTCGGCCAGCCGATCATAGAGACCTTTGGCGCGCGCCTTCGCGAGCATCGCTGGCGAAAGGTCTACGCCCACCAGCCAATCGCAGAATGGCCGGAACGGCAATGCGGCGAGCCCCGTCCCGCAGCCGAGATCGAGCACCGAACCGAATTTCATTCGCCGCCCGGCGTATGCGGCCTCGACCGCGCGAAACAGAAGCTCCGGCGCGCGGTAGTTCAGGCCTTCCGTCAACGCCTGGTCGAAACCCGCCGCATAGCCATCGAATAATGTGCGCACATAGCTTTCCGGCATGGCGGCAGCCGGCTGGACACCGAGCCGCACAAGATGAAGCGCAGCGCCGTGACGATCGTGCGGGTCGGCCGCCCTCGCCTGCCTGAAAGCCGCAATTGCGCCCGCGCGGTCACCCAGTTTCTCGCGCAATTCGCCGAGCACAAACCACGCCGGGGCATACCCGGGCGCAAGCTCAAGCGCTTGCACCAGCAGATCCGCGGCGCCCGCGAGATCGCCCTTGGCTTCGCAATCGCGCGCCCATTCGAAGCGGCGGTCGGCGATCAGATTGCCTGACGACAGATGGATAGGCTGCAACTGCAACGCTTGAAACCTCGGTTCTTTGTCAGTTCTTTGTCGGTTCTTGGCCGCGGCGATTTTAGGGCATATCTGTAATCCGCGCGCGTGCTAGCATTACCACCGCAGGAGGACGCATCAGGCCATGAGCAACGAAACGGTGACCAAGGTATTTGGCGGCTCGCCGCTCGCGGTGCTGGGACGCCTTATTCTGGTATCGATCCTGGTCGGCGTGATCCTGTCGGCGCTCGGACTTGACCCGTTCGACATTATTCACAGCGTCGAACGCCTGATCCGCTCCATCTGGAACATGGGCTTCGATGCGTTCCGCTGGCTGTGGCGCTATTTCCTGCTCGGCGCGGTGATCGTGATCCCGATCTGGATTCTCGTGCGGCTGTTCAACGCGCCGCGTGGAAGGTAATTCCTACCGCTCATCCCCACGAATGCGGAGACCCAGTCCTTGGTTCTTCTGGATTCCCGCTTTCGCGCAAATGAACGGAAATTGTTTAACCCGGCCAGCTTTCCGCGGTGATCGCGGCCGCATCGCTGCCGACCATTGAAATGAGCGAATTTCGATGGCCGCGCTTGAGCGCTGCCGTGAGATCGGCCTTTATTTCGTTCACGACACCGATGCCGCGATAGACGAGGCCCGTGTAGAGCTGCAACAGCGTGGCGCCGGCCTTGATCTTGGCAATCGCGGTCGCGCCGGAATCGATGCCGCCGACGCCGATCAACGGGAATGCACCCTCGGCGCGTACGAATGTTTCCGCCAGCATGCGGGTCGCAAGCTTGAACAGCGGCCGGCCGGATAGTCCGCCCTGCTCGCGCGCGCGCTCACGGTCGCGCAACGAGCCTGGCCGCGAGATGGTGGTATTGCCGACGATCATGCCGTCGACGCAGCGTTTGCGCGCGACACCAACGACATCGTCGAGATCCGACAGCGTGAGATCCGGCGCGATCTTGAGCAACACCGGAGTGAGCCCCGCGCGCGAACGGACTCTTTCACGCGCGTCGAGGACGCGTGCGAGCAGGTCATCGAGCGCCTTTGCCTGCTGCAGGTCACGCAGACCAGGCGTGTTCGGCGAGGAGACATTGACCGTGAAATAATTGGCAACGCCGGAGAAGGTCTCGATCAGCCGTGCATAGTCCTCGGCGCGATCCACCGAATCACGGTTGGCGCCGATATTGACGCCAACGATACCTGCAATATTGCGGCGTCTGGCGAGCCGCATGTGTGCCACTGCAGCGCCATCGTTGTTAAAGCCGAGCCGGTTGATCACGCCCTGATCCGCCTCGAGACGGAACAGACGCGGCTTTGGATTACCGGCTTGCGCTCGCGGTGTGATGGTGCCGACCTCGACAAAACCGAAGCCGAGGCGCAGCAGTGCGTCCGGCACCTGCGCGTTTTTGTCGAATCCTGCCGCAAGGCCGACAGGATTGGGAAACTTGAGCCCGAAGGCGCGTACGGAAAGCTCATCGGCATCGGCAGCGCCCCTGGCCACCGGCACGTAGCGCAGCGCCTTGATTGCCAGCGCGTGCGCACCCTCCGGATCCAGCGCCCGCAGCAGCGGACGTGACAGGCGGTCGAAAAGACCGATCACCAGTTGGCCTCCGAACCTCAGCGAGAATCGACCCTATCGGCCCGGCTACGGCTTATTCAAGGCGCATCACAGGAAACTGTTGCGTAAGGGGGGTGACTCAAGGCTATAATTCCTATCCTCGCAGACGGGCCCGGCTCCTATGGCTATGCTGACTCACAACCAGATTTGGACGGCCATCGACCGGCTGGCCGCTCGCGCGAAGCTGACGCCATCCGGCCTCGCCAAGAAGGCTGGCCTCGACCCGACCACGTTCAACAAGTCCAAGCGCATAACGCCGGAAGGGCGGCCACGGTGGCCGTCGACGGAATCGGTTGCCAAGGCACTGCAGGCTACGAGCACCAAATTCGATGTTTTCGTCACCCTGATTACCGACGGCGGCAAATCGGCAATGCCCAATGTGCCCCTGATAGGCTTCGCCCAGGCCGGCACGGGCGGCTATTTCGACGATGGCGGGTTCCCGGCCGGCAAAGGCTGGGAAGAGATCGCCTTCCCTTCCGTCACGGACGAGCACGCCTATGCATTGGAAATCTCCGGCGACTCGATGAAGCCGGCTTACCGCAATGGCGACGTCATCATCGTCTCGCCGGCGGCGACGGTGCACAAGGGCGACCGGGTCGTGGTCAAGACCAAGGATGGCGAGGTGATGGTCAAGGAGCTCAAGCGCAAGACCGCAAAGTCTATCGAGCTCAAATCGCTCAACGCCGAGCACCGCGACCGCACGCTGCCGACGTCCGATGTCGTGTGGGTCGCACGGATCGTCTGGGCAAGCCAGTAGATCGACATAACTCTCGATGCCGCTCATTCCCGCGCATAGCCGTCCGAAGGACGGCGTGCTTCGCACGCCTATGCGGGAATCCAGAACCAATTGAAAGATGCTGGGTCCCCGCTTTCGCCGGGGACGAACGGTTGGGGCTACGCCGAGCGCGCCAGCGCCCCGTCGATCATGTCGATGGTGTTCTGCAAGCCATAGACCGCCACGAACGACCCGAAGCGCGGTCCTTTCTCCTGGCCCAGTAGTACCTGGTACAGCATGTTGAACCAGTCGAGCGAGACGCCCGGCTTTCCGTCCTTGGCCTTTTTCTTCTGGTCCAGAAACGGCTCGCGACGGCCGACTTCATAGACCACGTTCTGGATATCCTCGGCCGTGGCATTGGGCTGTAGCTGCGACAGCGCATCGCGCAGGTCGATCAGGGCCGCACGCTCGGCATCCGTCGGCTGGCGGAATTTCTTTTCCGTCAGAACGAAATCGCGGAAATAGTGGATGGCATATTGGACGAGATCGTTGAGCTTCGGATGCGTCTTCGGCGTCACGCCCGGCCGATAGCGACCAATGAAGCCCCACAACGTTTCGGCATTCTCGGCGTTCGATGACGACACCAGCGTGAGCAGCATGGCGAACGAGATCGGCATGTCGATCTTAGGCGGCTTGCCCGAATGGATGTGCCAGACGGGGTTCGACAGTTGCTGACGCTGGTCCTGCCGCTCGTAGCCATCGAGAAACTGGTAGTACTCATCGACAGTGCGCGGGATGACATCGAAATAAAGCCGCTTGGCTGCTTTCGGCTCGCGATACATGAAGAGCGAAAGACTTTCCGGGCTGGCGTAGCGCAGCCATTCCTCGATGGTCAGACCATTGCCTTTCGACTTGGAAATCTTCTGGCCCTTCTCATCGAGGAAGAGTTCGTAGTTGAAGCCCTCCGGCGGAGTGCCTCCGAGCGCGCGGCAGATTTCGCCAGACAGTTTTACCGAGTTGATCAGGTCCTTGCCGGCCATTTCATAGTCGACACCGAGCGCCACCCAGCGCATGGCCCAGTCCGGCTTCCATTGCAGCTTGCAGCGGCCGCCGGTGACCGGCACCGTGAAGCGCTCCTGTGTCTGCGGATCTTCAAAGGTGATCGTGCCGCGCTTGGCGTCATGCGCGACCACCGGCACTTGCAGCACCAGGCCTGTGCGCGGGTCGATCGGCAGGAATGGCGAATAGGTTGCTGCCCTTTCCTCGCGCAGCGACGGCAGCATGATGCCCATCACCTCGTCGAAACGCGCCAGCACGGTGAGCAAAGCCTGATCGAAACGCCCCGACTTGTAGCATTCCGTCGAGGACAGGAATTCGTATTCGAAGCCGAAGTGATCGAGGAAGGTGCGCAGACGCGCATTGTTGTGCTCGCCGAAGCTCGCATGCGTCCCGAACGGATCCGGCACCTTGGTGAGCGGTTTGCCGAGATGCTTCTCCAGCATTTCCTTGTTCGGAACGTTGTCGGGCACTTTTCGCAGCCCATCCATGTCATCCGAAAATGCGATCAGCCGCGTCTTGACCTTGTCGCCGGTGAGGACGCGGAAAGCGTGACGCACCATCGTGGTGCGCGCGACCTCGCCGAAGGTCCCTATATGTGGCAGCCCTGAAGGGCCGTAGCCCGTCTCAAAGATCACTTCATCCTTGGGATGCTTTTTGAGTCGCGTGATGATCTTGCGTGCTTCCTCGAACGGCCAGGCATTCGATTGCTCGGCAAATTGACGCAAGGACGCGGCGTTATCTGTGACGGACATCATGGTCTCCGGGCCGCGGACACTAGAAATGCCGCGCGGCCACGTCAAATTCGCAGTTCAAAAGGGGCTCACCGGGAAATATCGCAGCCACAGGTCGGTGAAACGGCCCTTTTCCCATAGCCGGAATAGCGCCCAATTGAACGCCTGCCGCAGCAGGTCGTTGCCGCGCCTCACCACAATGCCAACGCCTTCGCCAAAGAAGCGGCTCTCGAGATAGGGTCCGCCACGGAACACACAACAGTTTCCCGAGTTGGTGCCATTGAGCCAGAACGCGAGCGAAACGCCATCGCCGAACAAGAGATCGACTTCGCCCCGCTTCAGCGCAAAGCGCGCGGCATCCGCATCCGGATAAGGATGCAGCTCGGCCTCGGTAAACAGGGTTTTGAGAAAGGCCTCGTGCGCGGTGCCGAGAACCACACCGATTTTTTTGCCTTCGAGCGCCTCGGGGCGCACGTCATCGATCGGGCTGTCCCGTCGCACGACGAATCGTGCCGGCGTGCGGTAATAGGGGTCGCTGAAATCGACGCGGGTTCGCATTTCAGGCGTTGCCGCGATCGAGGCGATGACGGCATCGCCATTGTTGGTGTTGAGCGCGCCAATCAGCGTGTCGAAGCGGCGCATCTGCACCGTGCATGCGATCTTGAGCTCCTCGCAGATCAGCCGTGCCAGTTCGACATTGAAGCCGGTAGGCGAACCGTCGGGGCCGGCATAATTGAATGGCGGGTAGTCGGTTTCGGTGAGGAAGCGAATAATACTGATACGCGACAGGTCCGGCCGTTCCGGCCGCCGCCGCGGATCCCAGAACCCGGGCACCGACATTGTATCTGGCGGCGGAGTGACGGTCGGTGGCGCGGGCGATGCGCCTTGCGGCGGATTGACAGGCTGCGCCTGTGCCGTGGCGATCGCCGCCGCCAGTATAGCGGCAACGATGACGACAGCGCCGCCACGCAAGTTTTGCCCGCTCGTCCAGTTCATTCGCCAGCCTTAATTAGGGGGAATCGCGGCGACCATAGCATCGCCGCGGCGGCGGGCCAGCCACATTTGAACACGGACGGTTGAGCTAGGCGGTCAGGTGCTTTTCGATATCGTGCACCGGGTGCTTGACCAGATCCTTGTCGATCTCGGTGCGTATGGCACCGCGCAGTGCGTTCGAATAAGCATGGCGGATCATGCCGAGTGCGCGCGGCGGCGCCACAAGGATCATCGATTTTACCTTGCCGGCGGCAACATCGGCATCGAGCCGCTGTGCAAGATGAGTGAGGAAGACCTGCTCGGACTGATTGTGCCAATCGGTCTGTGTGACCGAGCTGCTGCCAGGGCCGACAGAACTATGGCTGCGGCCAGGTTTATCCGCGCCGAGCAGGTGCGTCGGCAAGTCCTTCTGCTCGAAAACTTGCACGGTCTTCAGGTTGGGGAACTTGATATCGCCGGTATTCTCCAAAACCAGCGCTTTGGCGCCATCACAGACCACAACCCATTCGCCATGCTTAATCAAAAGTGCAGACATTATTTCCTCCTCAAATTTACGCCAACAACCTAAGACAGATGCGCCTGCATGGTTTTGCTCTGGATCAAACGTGCCACGCCCTGGTTTCGTTGCCAAACCGGAGCGGACGGCCTTGTCAGTTCGTACCGTCGAGCAACCGGCGGGCGATGACCTGCGCCTGAATCTCGGCGGCACCTTCGAAGATATTGAGAATGCGTGCGTCGCACAGAATGCGCGAGGCCGGAAATTCGAGGGCGAAGCCATTGCCGCCGTGCACCTGAACCGCGTTGTCGGCGGCCGCCCAGGCGACCCGCGCAGCCAGCAACTTGGCCATGCCGGCTTCCAGATCGCAGCGCCGCCCCGAATCTTTCTCGCGCGCGGCAAAATATGTGAGTTGACGCGCAATCATTATTTCCACCGCCATCATGACGATCTTGTCGGCGACTCGCGGAAAGCCGACGATCGGGCCGCCGAACTGGACGCGGTTCTGCGCATAGTCGAGTGCCTGCTCCATTGCAGCCTGCGCGACGCCGATGGCGCGCGCGGCAGTCTGGATCCGCGCCGATTCAAATGTCTGCATAAGCTGCTTGAAGCCGAGCCCCTCGACGCCACCAAGCAGGTTTTCTGCCTTCACCTCGAAACCGTCGAAAGCGATCTCGTATTCCTTCATGCCGCGATAGCCGAGCACCTCGATTTCGGTGCCACTCATTCCCTGCGCGGGGAACGGATTCATGTCATCGCCACGCGGCTTTTCGGCAAGCAGCATCGACAAGCCGCGGTGGCCGGCCTCCTTTGGATTTGTGCGCACCAGCAGCGTCATCAGGTCGGCACGCACCGGATGCGTGATCCAGGTCTTGTTGCCGTAAACCTTGTAGACATTGCCCTCGCGCACTGCGCGGGTCTTGATCGAGGCGAGATCAGAACCTGTATTGGGCTCGGTGAAGACAGCCGTTGGGAGCACTTCTCCGGACGCAAGCTTCGGCAGCCATTTTTGCTTCTGTTCAGAGGTCCCGCTGCCGAGAATTAGTTCGGCAGCGATTTCCGAGCGCGTACCGAGTGAGCCGACGCCGATATAACCGCGCGATAGCTCTTCCGAAACAACGCACATCGATTCCTTGCCGAGTCCCAAACCACCGAACTCTTCGGGAATGGTAAGGCCAAACACGCCGAGCTCGGACATCTGCGCGATGATGTCGAGCGGAATGTAGCTGTTGGTGCGATGCCAGCCCTGCGCATTACCGATCACTTCGCTGTCGGCAAATTTGCGCATTTCCTCGCGAATCGATTCCAGCGTTTCGTCAAGGCCGCAAATGCCAATGGTGGCACCGTGACTTGAGCGTATCAATTCGATCAGCCGGGCGCGCCGTTCGGCGTTGTTGCCGCTGACGATGAGGTTCTCGATCACCGGGTTGATGCGAGCGGCAACCTGAGCCGGGGACAGGCCGAGATCGAATGGCCGCACCACCTCGCCCTGACTCATCGGGATACCGCCCATGATCTGTGCGAGATATTCGCCGAGCCCTATGCGGATGAGGAGGTCTTCGACTTCGCCGAGATTGCCTTCGCCGGCCATGCGGGCGGCATAGGCCGCGAGTTGCCGCACGGCCTCCACATAGGTAGCGAACCAGGCCAACCCGTGGGTCGCACGTTGCTCGCGATCGAACAGGCGGCCGATCACATGGCCTTCCACAACCACGCGCTCGCGTACTTTGGCCGTTGCATCAGCCAAAAGGGCATCGAGGGCCGCACTGGCCTCGTGAGCAAGTTCGACCAGTTCATGGTCCGCGACTGGGCGGGAAGCAGCGATCTGCATGGAGTCCTCGAGCGACAGCGCCGGCGCCTTTGACACTACGCGTGCAGTGCACAAAAGCAAAGTGGACCGAAAAGCGGGGCTTTCTGGGCGTTTCGGCGCGGAATTAGGGCAAATTGCTATAATAATTAACTATTTCCCGCTTTTATTACGCAGGTACCTCTGCGCAGAGCCTCTGCCGAGACCTCCGAACCAGCTGCATGCGCTCAATCGATTTATCGCTTCCGTTCAATTGGCTGACCCGGATGCTCGCATCGGTTTCGGTGCGCACCCGCATCGTCGTGCTGGCGCTTATCCCGGTCGTGGGTTTTCTCGCCAATGGACTCACCTACGTCTCAGGGGAAGGAGACGTGGGCCGCGCGTTCGGAATAGTCACGCAATCAAATGCCTTGGCGGACGCCAGCCGCGATTTCAAGAGCGCGGTCGCATCGATGCGTATCATCGTGAAGGACTTCAGCGTCAGCCCTAACAACAATCTGGTCATGAGCTTCGATGAAGCACACGCGCTGGCACTCAAGGCTCTCGACACTATCGCGGCATTGATCGATCAAAGCCGCGCCGAAAATATCGTCAGTATGCGCAAAGATGTGACGGCGTTGCGCAAGAACTTCGATGACCTGGTGCGCGAGCAGAAAACTCTCGGCTTCGATGACGCGTCCGGCCTGCGAGGCAATCTGGAGGTAGCCGGCAATGCCGTCGAGCGCGTCATCAATGAAAATATGTCGTGGTTGGCAAAAGATGACGCCACAAAATTGATGCTGACGCTCTTGTCGATGCGGCATCATGAAACTGACTACCGCCTCAACCAAAGCGATATATCCCGGCTGCAATTCCTTGCCGATAACAAAAAGTTCAACGACATTTTCAGTCTGGTTGACGGCACCCCGGCGACGAAGGCGTCGCTCGAGCAGCAGGTGAAGACATATGTCACCACCTTTGAGAAATGGGTCGAGGGTTTTGACCGTGTGCATCCATTGCGCGCAGTCATCGATATAGACAGCCAGCACATGTTGCCGCGCGCGGACGAGATCATTCAGTACGCGCGTGATACCGCGGACGATGCGTCGCGGCGTCTGGCCAAATCGCAAGCCAAGACACGCACCGGCATCATTATGGTGGGCATTGCCATGGTCGCGCTTGGGCTTGGCTTCAGCTGGCTGATCGGGCGCAGCATCACGCGGCCGCTGAACGGCCTCGCAACAGTCATGAAGCGCCTTGCCAACGGCGACACCACCGCGCGCATACCGGCCACTAATGCACACGATGAAATCGGCGAGATGGCACGCACCGTTATCGTGTTCCGCGACAACATGATCGAACGCGAACGCCTGACGCAGACACAGACCGAAGCAAGTCGCGCGCGCGAAGAACGCAGCGACATGATCGCGATGACGATCTCGGAGTTCAAACATTCCGTCGAAAGCGCGCTGAGCAAGCTCCGTGCCGCATCGATGAAGCTGGAAATGAGTTCTTCCGATCTCAACAAATCCGCCGACACGGTTTCGTCGGAAGCCGACACGGCCAAGAGCCGGGTGACGGCCGCGTCGGAAAACGTCACAGCGGCTGCGAGCTCGGTCGAAGAGCTGGCCGCTTCGATCGGCGAAATCGCTTCGCAGGCGGCAAAATCGACCGAGGTTGCCGGTCGCGCCGTTTCGGAAGCCCAGCGCACCGTCACGACCATGTCGCAGCTGGGCAGTGCCGCTACACGTATCGGCGAGGTCGTGGGACTGATCCAGGCGATCGCCGGGCAGACCAACCTCCTCGCACTGAACGCCACTATCGAAGCAGCACGGGCCGGAGAATCCGGCAAAGGATTTGCTGTGGTCGCGGCGGAGGTGAAATCACTCGCCGGCCAGACCGCCAAGGCGACCGAGGAAATCGCGGAACAAGTCGGGGCGATCCAATCGGCCGCTGCCGATGCTTCCCAGGCAATCGGACAGGTCGACGCCATCATTCGCGATATGTCGTCTATCGCCACAACAGTCGCGGCAACAGTCGATCAACAGAACTCGGCGGTAGCATCGATCGCGGAGGGCGTCAGCCGCGCCTCAGGCGAGGCTCGCGTGGGCGCAGAGGCGATGAGCCGCGTCGCCGGCGCGACGACCGATGCCCGGTCCACGGCGTCTGGCGTTAAGGATCTCGCCGACTCAGTTGCGGCCGAGGCCGAGGGCCTTGAAGCGCAGGTCCGCCAGTTCCTGACCAACGTGCAAGCGGCATAGTTCCGTTCTTCCGCAGCGCGGAATGAGAGCGAGAACGGCCTTGCAAAGCTTGCGACAATGGATGATCTGAAGGGCCCCCACGGGAGCGTCCATTGCACTTTCTTGATCGGGCACTGCGGATTGCAATCGGCGCCTTCCGGCACTTCATCGCCGACGACGGTTGGGCGATCGCGAGCCATATCGCCCTCTCCACACTGATGGCCCTGTTTCCGTTTCTGATCGTGGTGACTGCGCTTGCCGGATTCTTCTTCGGCTCGAAAGAATTGGCGGACGAAGCTGCACACATCTTGCTTGAGGCCTGGCCAAAGCAGGTGGCGGCTCCGATCGCTCTGGATATTTCGGGCGTGCTCACATCCACCCGCGGCGACATTCTCACGCTCGGTGTTCTGTTCGCGCTTTATTTCGCGTCCAGCGGAGTGGAGGGTTTGCGCATCGGGCTTAACCGCGCCTATGACATCAAGGAAGCCCGCCCGTGGTGGCTGCTACGGCTTGAATCGATCGTCTACGTCATGGTGGGTGCGGTTGCGATCCTGGCGTTTTCCTTTCTCGTCGTGTTTGCGCCGCTGATCCTGGCGAAACTTGTGCAGTATGTCCCGGCGCTCGAACAGTTCGGCGATCTCATAACGTTTGCCCGTTATGCAGTGGCGGCCGTGGTCCTTATCGTCGCATTGATGATTGTGCATCTCTGGCTACCAGCGGGCCGGCGCACATTTAGCCAGATCGCGCCGGGAATAATCGCCACTTTATTGTTGTGGTTGATCAGCGGTGCCGTTTTCGGGCGCTATCTCGCCGGATACGCCTTTGCCTATGTCTCGATGTATGCGGGCCTGGCATCGGCCATGATCGCGCTGGTGTTCCTCTACGTGTGCGCGTCGATCTTTATCTACGGCGGCGAGTTGAATTCAGTGATCGCCCAAAGCCGCACGAAGAAAGACTAGCCAGCCGACGCTTCTTGCGCGTCCTCGAATGTCTTCAATCCCATGCGCGGCGTGTTCACCATGACCGCCATATTGCCGGGCGGGTGCTCGTTCTTCCACATCTTCATGTGCGCAAGCGGGATGTTATCCCACGCGAACACTTCGCTCATGCAAGGATCGATGCGCTGTTCAAGCACAAAACGGTTGGCCTGCGAGGCTTGCTTGAGGTGCGCAAAGTGCGAACCCTGGATGCGTTTCTGCCGCATCCAGACGTAACGTGCGTCGAAAGTGAGATTGTAGCCGGTGGTCCCGGCACAGAATACGACCATGCCGCCGCGTTTCACCACGAGGCACGACACCGGGAATGTCTGCTCGCCCGGATGCTCGAACACGATATCGACATCGCGTTTGCCGGTGATGTCCCAGATCGCCTTGCCGAACCGGCGCGCTTCCTTGGTCCAGTCATTGTACTCGGGCGTGTTCACTGCCGGCATCTGACCCCAGCATTTGAAGTCTTTGCGATTGATCACGCCCTTGGCGCCAAGATTGAGAACATATTCGACTTTCGATTCGTCCGAAACGACCGCAATGGCGTTCGCGCCCGACGCCGCGACAAGCTGCACGCCAAAAACGCCAAGGCCGCCGGAAGCACCCCACACCAGCACATTGTCGCCGGGCTTGAGTGTGTGCGGCGAATGGCCGAACAGCATGCGATAGGCGGTTGCCAGCGTGAGCGTGTAGCAGGCCGATTCTTCCCAGGAGAGATGGTTCGGCTTGTGCATGAGCTGGCGCGACTGCACACGGCAGAACTGGGCAAACGAGCCGTCAGGCGTTTCATAGCCCCAGATGCGCTGTGACGGCGACAGCAGTGGATCGCCGCCATTGCAGTCTTCGTCGTCACCGTCGTCCTGATTGCAGTGGACGATCACCTCGTCGCCGACTTTCCAGCGCTTCACCTTTGCGCCGACCGCCCAGACCACGCCCGAGGCGTCGGAGCCGGCGATGTGGAATGGGTGCTTGTGGCCGTCGAGCGGCGAGATCGGAATGCCAAGCCCGGCCCAGACGCCGTTGTAGTTGACCCCGCCTGCCATCACGTAGACGAGCACTTCGTCATCACCGATCGGCCAGGTAGGCACGACTTCGAGTTGGAATGATTTATCGGGCGGACCATGCCGCTCCTTGCGGATCACCCAGGCATGCATCTTCTCGGGCACATGACCGAGCGGCGGAATTTCCCCGATCGCGTAAAGATCCTTGAGCGGAGCAACACTCCTCGCCTTCGCGACAGCCGGCATCAAAATTCTCCCTGCCCTCGTAACAGTGTGGCGCAAATTATGTTGCATCGCAATATTTGGTTGGACGCAGCAAAAAATATCGATACGGCAGCGGGTTAGTGTTCGGCCTCCCCAGACGTCGGCAAAATCCACGGCGCCACTCTTAAGGTTTTTGCAATGCCAGCCGCCTAGCGTGCCAGGGACTCACCCAGAGCACAGGATGTCCGAACAGATCATTCGCCGGACCGGACGGATCGCGGACGTGCAAGCCACCATGCCGTGGCTCGTAGCCGCCGGCGTGTATGTACTGCTTATCGCGCTGGGACCACGGCTACTCGCCGACCCCGACACTTACTCGCATATCGCACTTGGCCGCTGGATCCTCGAATATCATACGGTTCCGACGGCCGACCCGTTTTCGGCGACACTGCACGGGACACATTGGGTCGCGTTTGAGTGGCTGTCCCAGATCGCGTTCGCGGCGGCCTACGCGATCGGCGGCTGGAACGCGGTTGTCGTTCTTTCGGCAGCCGCCGTTTCCATCACGATCGCCCTGCTCACCAGATTCCTGCTGCGTGAATGGCAGCCGACC
Source organism: uncultured Pseudomonadota bacterium (assembly GCA_963762485.1). Lineage (GTDB taxonomy): Bacteria > Pseudomonadota > Alphaproteobacteria > Rhizobiales > Xanthobacteraceae > Pseudolabrys. The sequence continues at coordinate 241,228 of CAVXLE010000007.1, forward strand.
GCGGCATTGGCTGCAGTGCTCGTCGCGTTCCTTTTGACTGCGCCGCATATCCTGGCGCGGCCGCACATACTCGCGCTTCCGATCATGGTTGCGTGGATCGCGACGTTGATCCGCGCCGTCGATACGCGCAGCCCCCCGCCGCTCCTTCTCGTTCCGCTCATGGTGTTGTGGGCGAATTTGCACGGCAGCTTTACGTTCGGTCTTGCGATGATCGCGCCGATTGCATGCGATGCGCTTTTGCGCGCTCCGCATTCCGAGCGGTTGAATGTTGCCCGCCAATGGGCGCTGTTTGGCGTCCTCTCGTTGGCTGCGGCCTGCATCAACCCTTATGGCCCCGAAATGATTCTCGTGACGTTCCGGACCGTGGCCTTGGGTGCGGCCTTGACGACCGTCACCGAATGGCGACCGCAGGATTTCAGCCACCTCGGCACTTTCGAACTCATCATGCTGGGCGGATTTGGCTTCGCACTTTATCGCGGCATCACATTGCCGCTGCTGCGGCTACTGATGGTGTTTGGCATTTTGCATCTGAGCCTGTCGCAAGTGCGCCACGCCGATCTTCTTGGATTGCTCGCGCCGATATTTCTGGCGCGGCCATTAGCCGAACAGCTTGTCGTGCTTGCGGCCAACCGGACCGGCGCAGTGACGCGTCTCGCGGCATGGCCTCAGGCCGCAGCGATGTTGCTTCTGATCCTCGTCACCGGCTTGGCATCTCTACGGAACGATGTGTTTCCGTCGGTCAAGAACACACCCGCGAGCGCAATTCATTCGATCGATGTCGCCAAGACCGGCACGATCCTCAACGATTACAATTTTGGCGGCTATCTCGACTTTGTCGGAATTCAGCCATTCATCGACGGCCGGGCTGAACTTTATGGCGAGGCCTATATGCTCCGCCATGACCGCGCGCTGAGCTTGCAGAATCTCCCAGACTTCCTGCGGCTGCTCGATGAGTATCACATCGGTGCAACTTTGCTCGCGCCCTCAACGCCGGCGGTTGCTCTGCTCGACCGGCTGCCGGATTGGCAACGAGTCTACGCCGACGACATTGCGGTCGTGCATGTGCGGCGCACCGAAGCGCCAGCTCGTAAAAACTAGTCACGGCACACCACAGTCGACGCAGCCACCGCTTTGGTATTCAATCGCTCCATCGACGGCCCACCGTCGGGGCGGGCTGCGGTCAGGGAGGGCGTCATGGATCTTCAAGGCCTTATCATTCTGATTATCATCGGCGCGATTGCCGGCTGGTTGGCTGGCTTGATCGTCAAAGGCATTGGGTTTGGCCTGATCGGCAACATTGTCGTCGGCATCGTCGGCGCCTTTATCGGTACCTGGCTGCTCGGGATTCTTAACGTCTCCATCGGAGGCGGCATTATCGCCGCGATTATCAATGCCACCGTTGGCGCCGTGGTCCTTTTGTTCATTATTGGCCTGGTGAAGCGGGCCTAAAGCCGCGTCGCGCCGGGTTAAACGCTCATAACTGACGGCCCGCCGGGCCAAGCAGGCCCGGCTGCGTGGCTGATGTTGCATTGCAACAAATGGTGGGCCACACTGACGGCTTAAGGCGACCGATGCGCGACAAAATTAAACGCGACAAGCCTTGGATCTTCCGCACCTATGCCGGCCACTCGTCGGCGGTGGATTCCAACGCGCTTTACCGCAAGAACCTGGCCAAAGGGCAAACCGGCCTCTCGGTCGCCTTCGATCTCCCGACGCAGACCGGCTACGACTCCGACCATGTGCTGGCGAAGGGCGAGGTCGGCAAAGTGGGAGTGCCGATCTGCCACCTCGGCGACATGCGCGCGCTGTTCGACGGTATCCCGCTCAGCACCATGAACACGTCGATGACCATCAATGCCACCGCTGCGTGGCTGATGGCGCTTTACATCGCGGTCGCCGACGAACAGGGCGCGTCGCGCGCCAGCCTGCAAGGCACTATCCAGAACGACATCATCAAGGAATATCTGTCGCGCGGCACTTACGTGTTTCCGCCAGCGCCTTCCATGCGGCTGATCAAAGACGTGATCTTGTTCACGACCAAAGAGATTCCGAAATGGAACCCGATCAACGTTTGCTCCTATCATTTGCAGGAAGCGGGAGCGACGCCTGTTCAGGAACTCGCCTTCGCGCTCGCCACGGCAATCGCGGTGCTCGATACCGTGAAAGATTCCGGTGAGGTGCCGCCGGACAAATTCGGCGACGTGGTCGGACGCATATCTTTTTTCGTGAATGCCGGACTGCGTTTCGTCACCGAACTGTGCAAGATGCGCGCGTTCACCGAACTTTGGGACGAGATCACACGCGAGCGCTATGGAATCGCCGATGCCAAGCAGCGGCTATTCCGCTACGGCGTGCAGGTGAATTCGCTCGGGCTGACCGAGCCGCAACCCGAAAACAACGTCGCGCGCATCCTGATCGAGATGCTCGCGGTAACCTTGTCGAAAAACGCGCGCGCACGCGCCGTTCAGCTGCCCGCATGGAATGAGGCGCTCGGCCTGCCCCGGCCTTGGGACCAGCAGTGGTCGCTGCGCATGCAGCAGATCCTCGCCTACGAAACCGACCTGCTCGACTATGACGACATTTTCGATGGGTCTGGCGAGATAACGCGCAAGGTTGACGAGCTCAAGCGGCAGGCCAAGGAAGAACTCAAGCGCATCGAAGAGATGGGCGGTGCGGTCGCGGCGGTCGATACCGGTTACCTCAAGCAGCAGCTTGTCGAATCGAACACGGCGCGCCTGGAAGCGATCGAGCGCGGCGAACAGATTGTCGTCGGCGTCAACAAATATCTCGAGAGTGAGCCCTCTCCATTGGCCGCCGCGGCCGATGCAATCCTCACCGTGTCGGAAGGTGCCGAACGCGGGCAGATCGAAAAACTGAAAGCCTGGCGGGCACAACGCGACAACAGGGCCGTGCAGGAGGCGCTCGCCGAGCTCAAACGCGCCGCTGCAGGTAGCGCCAACATTATGCCGGCGTCGATCAAGTGCGCAAAAGCAGGAGTGACCACCGGCGAGTGGGGCTGGACGTTGCGCGAGGCCTTTGGCGAATACCGCGCGCCCACCGGCGTCGGAAGCGCCATGCGCAACGACGTCACTGGCCTCGACGACATCCGCGCCGATGTTGATCGCGTCTCCCGTAAACTGGGACGCCGGCTGACTTTCCTGGTCGGCAAACCCGGTCTCGATGGTCATTCCAACGGCGCCGAGCAGATCGCCGTGCGTGCGCGCGACGCCGGAATGCAAGTCGTATACGAAGGCATCCGACTGACGCCGGAAGAGATCGTCGACGCCGCTCGCAAACAGAAGGCTCATGTGATCGGCCTCTCGGTGCTATCGGGCAGCCACCTGCCGCTGGTCGAGGACGTCGTCGGCCGGATGAAGCAGGCGGGGCTGGATGTGCCGGTCGTCGTCGGCGGCATAATTCCACCGGAGGACGCCGCCGAACTGGAAAAGGCCGGAGTCGCAGCCGTCTACACGCCAAAAGATTTTGAGTTGAACCGCATCATGTCCGACGTGGTGCGGATCGTGGAACGGGCGAGCGGCGCAAATAACGTGTAATTGAGCCACACCCGTCATGGCCGGGCATAGCCGTCCGAAGGACGGCGTCGCTTTGCTCGCCTATGCCCCCGCCATCCCGGTTCATTTGCACAGTATTGCCACCTGAGTGGGATCACAACGGAAGTCGGGCCTGCCCGACTTCCGCATAATTGAGCGCCGTAAGTCGGATAAATCCGACTTACGGTGACAAGCCCGGTGACGACAGAGTGGCCAACGCCTGCGCGAGCTTTGCCGGACTCACCGGCTTCACGAAATAGACATTCATACCGGCGGCAAGTGCCGCTTGTTCGTTGCCGCGTTCGCTGCGGCCGGAAATTCCGATTACCGGTGTCTTCCCTGCGCTACCCGGCAGCGCGCGAATACGTTGCGTGGCCTCGATGCCATTGAGACCACTGAGCGTGACGTCCATCAGCACGGCGTCGTAGCCGCCGCGCACAGCCGCCGCTACCGCTGCCTCACCGGTTTCAACGAAATCGACACGATGACCGAGCTCACGAAGAATCGTGTTCATCACGACGCGGCCGTACGGATTGTCTTCGGCAACGAGAACCGACAGTGGCCGCACGGATACCGGGCGTGGATCCGTGCTGCTTGCCGCAGGACGTGCATCCACGCGCTCAGCCAATACCGTGAGGCGGAACGTCGAACCGTCACCACGACTACTGGTGACAGTAAGGTCACCACCCATCGCATTTGCGATCCGTTTGACAAATGAAAGGCCAAGACCGGCCCCACCGTAACGCTTGGCAATCTCCACGCTTGCCTGCGCGAACGGACGGAACAATTGTTTCACCTCGCCTGCACTCATTCCGATGCCGCTGTCGGCAACAGTAAATATCAAACGTATGCGGTTGCGTGCAGCCGCCTCCGCCGCAACGGTGAATGTGACGATCCCTTCATGGGTAAATTTCATCGCATTGTCGGCGAGATTTTCCAGTGCAGCCCGCAGCCGCAGGAGATCGGCAGACACTACGGCGGGCAGATCGTGCGCAATCTTGACCTGGGCCTTGATGGCCTTGTTACCGGCGCGCGCGGCAAGCGCGGCGCCCACAGCCTCGCTGAGCTCGCGTGGTGAGAACGGCTCGTTACGCAGCACGAGCCCTTTGGCGTCGGCCTTGGCCGCATCGACAATCAGCGTGGCAAGAGCCGCCAGATGATCGGCGCCGCTCTTGACCGCGTTCGCCCACTCGCGCTCTCGCGCACCTAAATCGCTTGAGGCCAGCAATTCAGCCAGCGCAACGATTCCGGTAAGCGGCGTACGAATGTCGTGCGCAATTCCCGCGAGGGCGGCTTCGATGGCGGGCATTTGCGCGTCGCGCGTTTTTGCGGCGTTTGCGCGCGATGGCGCGCGCCGCCGCTTGACAGCCTTACTCTTGCGCTTGCGTTTCGCCATTTCCCTTACCCGACGCGGACAATGCCATGGAAGCCGCGCTCAATCGAGCCCTGCCAGCCGGCGGATCTCGCCGGGAGACGCACCCCGCGCGCGAAGTTCGCGCAAGCCGGTGGATTGGGTGGATTTCGAAAGCTTGTTGCCATCGGCATCGAGGATAAGTCGATGGTGATGGTACCGCGGTTGCGGCAGGCCAAGCAGCGTCTGCAGTAGGCGGTGTACGGCGGTCGCATGAAACAGGTCGCGGCCACGCACCACGTCGGTGATGTCCTGCGCCGCGTCATCAATAACCACCGCGAGATGATAGCTGGTCGGCGTCTCCTTGCGCGCCAGAATCACGTCGCCCCAGGCGGCAGCGTCGGCGGCAATGACGCCGGTTTCGTTGTTTGGTCCGGCGCCCGTTTCAGTCCATGTGAGTTTGCCGCTGCGCGACAATGCGGCCTGCATGTCGAGCCGCAACGCGTAGGGCGCGCCTGATTCGGTGCGTCGTTTCCGTTCCGCCCCCGACATGGTCTTCGCGTCGCCCGGATAAAGCGGCGCACCGTCGGGATCGCGAGGCCATGGGGCAATCATCTCTCGCTCCGCAACCAAACGCGCAATTTCAGCGCGGCTTTCGAAGCTCGGATAGACGAGCCCCGTCGCCTCGAGCTTGCCCAGCGCATCCCGGTAGTCGTCGTAGTGTTCGGATTGCCGCCGCACCGGCGTTTCCCATTCAAGCCCAAGCCAGGCGAGATCCTCATAGATTGCCATTTCATATTTCGGCCGGCATCGTGTTGTGTCGATATCCTCTATCCGGAGCAGCAGCCGGCCCTCCTTGGCGCGCGCCATGTCGGCATTGAGCAGCGCGGACAGCGCATGGCCGAGATGCAGATAGCCGTTTGGCGATGGCGCAAAGCGGAAAACGGGTGGCATGGTTTCTATCTGACGGTGCCAAACTCTCCGTTCATTCCCGCGTAAGCGGGAATCCAGTCAAGCGGCTTTAGCTGGATCCCCGCTTCCGCGGGGACGAGCGGCATAATACTAAGGAAACCATGACTTACTTCCTCCACACCGACGCCGACTTGCAGGCGGGACTTGCGCGGCTGATCCTTGCCGATCCACGGCTCGCGCCGGTCGCCGAAAAGGCGGGGGCCTTTAGCTTGCGCAGACGCGAGGCGGGTTTTCCTGGCCTGTGCGCAATCGTGTGCGGGCAGCAGCTTTCGACCGCCAGCGCTGCCGCAATCCGCGCTCGGCTATTCGCGGCCTTTGAACCATTTCACCATGACACGGTACGGCGAGCACGCACCGACAAGCTCAAACGGCTCGGCCTCTCGGCACCCAAAATCAAATCGATCCGGGAAATCGGCAAGGCGGTTGCCAAGGGCAGCATCGACCTCACGTCGGTCGGAAACATGGACGCCGATCTGGCGCATGGGGCGCTGACCGCACTGCATGGCGTCGGACCATGGACCGCCGACATTTATCTTCTGTTCTGTCTCGGTCACGCCGACGCATTTCCGTCTGGCGATCTTGCGGTTCAGGAATCCGCGCGCATCGCGTTTGGTTTGCGCAAGCGGCCCGACGCGAAGGCGCTCACGAAAATCGCCGAGGCCTGGCGGCCCTGGCGCGGCGTGGCGGCGCATCTGCTCTGGGCTTACTATCATGCCGTGAAGAAACGCGACGTGGTGCCGGTTCAGCCGGACGGCCGGCCGAAAAATGCGGTTAGGAAGAAGAAAACGACAAAAAGGAAAAAGCGGAATGGCTGAACTCGACGGCCCGCGACTCGAGCCACGCTCAGGACTCGCGCGCCAACTCGTCGTTTTCCTGCATGGCTATGGCGCCGATGGCAACGATCTCATCGATATCGGCCGCGCCTGGCAGGAATTGCTGCCTGGCGCTGCTTTTGTGTCGCCGCATGCACCGCGCCCATGCGGACAGGCCCCGGTCGGCCGGGAGTGGTTTCCGCTCACGTTCCGCAATCCAGAAGAGCGCTGGACCGGTGTCAACCAGGCCGCACCTATTCTCGAAGCCTTTCTCGACGCCGAGCTCGAGCGGCGCAGCCTTCCGCCATCAGCGCTTGCGTTGGTCGGTTTCAGCCAGGGCACCATGATGTCCCTCCATGTCGGGTTGCGGCGTGCCGTCACCCCAGCCGCGATTGTTGGCTTTTCCGGCATGCTGGTGGTGCCGGAGAACGTCGATCCCGATGCCTTTGCCGCCGAGATCAGCAGCCGGCCACCCATCTTGCTGATTCATGGCGACGCCGACCAGCTCATCCCGGTGCAGGCGCTGTTCCACGCGGCGCAAGGGCTGGCCGCGCTGGATATACCGGCGCAATGGCACATCTCGGCCGGAATTGGCCACGGCATCGACCAGGAGGGCTTACGCCAGGGTGGCGAATTCCTGGCCAAATGCTTTGCGCGCCGGAGATAGCCGCCTTGCGGGTAACTCCCCGTTCCGGCTTCACAATCCTGTCACGCTGCCCTATTACTAGGCCCGTTAGCTGCGTGGCGGCAGCGTTCCAAGGAGGTCGAGGAGCGTCGCTTGAACGTGCACGTTTCGCCCGCTGGTTTTCCGGCTCTGGTGCTCAACGCTGACTTTAGGCCGTTGAGTTATTACCCCCTTTCGCTGTGGTCCTGGCAGGACGCGATCAAGGCGGTATTCCTGGAGCGCGTGAATATCGTCGCCAACTACGACCGCGCGGTGCACAGCCCCTCCTTCGAGATGAAGCTGCCGAGCGTGGTTTCGCTCAAAACCTTCGTGAAGCCTTCGACTCACCCCGCTTTCACCCGCTTCAACGTATTCCTGCGCGACCGCTTCTCCTGTCAGTATTGCGGCGATCGTGACGACCTTACCTTCGATCATTTGCTGCCGCGCTCGCGCGGCGGACACACCACCTGGGACAACGTCGTCGCCGCCTGCTCGCCGTGTAATCTGCGCAAGGGCAATCTAACTCCGGACGAAGCCAGGATGTGGCCCTCGCAAATGCCGTTTCAGCCGACAGTGCATCATCTGCACCGGAACGGACGACTGTTCCCGCCGAACTATCTGCACGAAAGCTGGCTCGACTATCTCTATTGGGATACCGAACTCGAGCCCTGAGGCGCCACGCCTAATCTGCATTGGAGTTTGCCATGATCAGCAAGCTGCAGCCTTGTCGCAGCGGGCATGCAACCTTGCTCGCGGTGTCGGTTGTCGCCGCGATCGTCGTCGCAAGTGCCGCTGCCGCGCAGGCGCCGGTTTCAGCAGGTCCCGTCGACCCGCAACTAATTGAAGATCTCGTCGCCGCCAACCGCATCCTCGCCGACCAGGGCGTGCTGGACGGCTGGGGCCATGTGAGCGTCCGCCATCCGCGCGATCCCAACCGCTACCTGCTATCCCGGTCCCGCGCGCCTGAACTGGTCGCGGCAGACGACATCATGGAATTCGACCTCGACAGCAATCCGATTGATGGCAAGGGCCGGCCGCTTTACACCGAGCGCTTCATCCACGGGGAAATCTACAAGGCGCGGCCCGACGTCATGGCGATCGTGCACACACATGCGCCCGCCTTGATCCCGTTCGGTATCAGCAAGGTCCCTCTCAAACCGGTCTACCATCGGTCAGCCTTCGTTGCCGCAGGAATTCCGGTGTTCGAAATTCGCGAACGCGCAGGCATGACGGATATGCTGATACGCGACAAAGCGCTTGGGCGTGCGCTCGCCGATGCGCTCGCCAATCATCCGGCGGCGCTAATGCGCGGCCACGGCGCAGTGGTCGTCGGTCCATCGATTCAACGGGTGGTCGGCCGCAGTATTTTCCTGCCGCTCAATGCAACTTTGCAATTGCAAGCAACCTCGCTCGGCGGGCCGGTCACCTATCTGGACGCCGATGAAGCAAGAAAGATCGAGGAGCGCGAAGGCTACGGACTCGGCCGTGCCTGGGAAGCATGGAAACGCAAGGCGATGGGCAAGCCTTGAAAGTTCCGGATCGGCGGCATCTCGCGCCGTCCGGGCCCACTTTCCCCTTTCTTTTAAGGATTTGACGCGCATCAAAGGCGCGAGCCCTCTCCTGCGCTATTCATTTGCCCGATGGCACAAGGAGTTAGCGCATGACCAAGCCCGTGGCACTTGAGGCGTTGCGCGCCGAACCGTCGGCGCCGGTGACGCTTGTGCCAAAATCGGAGGCGTCAACGCCCGCCCGTTCCCACCTGGGAACGCCGTGGGTCATCGGCGGGCTGTCGGCCCTGGTGGTTATCGTCACCGTCGGCCTTGCCTGGTGGCTGTCTGGTAGCGATGGAGCCGTCCGCTACACCACCGCGCCGGTCACGCGTGGCGCGGTGACGCGCGCCATAGTCGCCACCGGCACGGTCAATCCGGTACTCACGATTATCGTCGGCAGCTACGTTTCAGGCGTCATCCAGAACCTGACTTGCGACTACAACACAGAAGTGAAGAAAGGCCAGATTTGCGCCCAGATCGATCAGCGCCCGTACCAAACCGTGGTCGACCAAAACAGGGCCAATCTCAACGTGGCCAAGGCGCAGCTCGAAAAAGACAAAGCCAACCTCGCCTATGCACAGCTCAACTACGACCGTAACGCACGGCTGGCGCAGACCAACGCCGTATCCAAGGACACACTCGACATTGCCAAGAACGGACTCGACCAGGCGCTTGCGCAGATCGGCGTCGACCAGGCAACCATCGCGCAGCGCCAGGCCCAGCTCGAAGCCGCGCAAGTCAATCTCGGTTACACCGACATCGTGTCACCCGTGAACGGTACTGTGGTGTCGCGCAACGTCACCGTCGGGCAGACGGTGGCAGCGAGCTTCCAGACACCGACTTTGTTCCTGATCGCCACCGACCTCACCAAGATGCAAGTCGATACCAATGTGAGCGAAAGCGACATCGGCGGCATCCATGAAGGCAACAAGGCCAACTTCACCGTCGATGCCTTCCCGAAGCGCACTTTCGAGGGCGCGGTTTCCCAAGTACGCCAATCGCCCCAGAACTTGCAGAACGTTGTGACCTACGATGTTGTGGTCAGCGTCGATAACTCCGACTTGACGCTCAAGCCCGGCATGACGGCGGCCAACCGCATTATCATCGATCAACGAGACGACGTGCTGCGGGTGCCAAGCCAGGCGCTGCGTTATGCTCCGGTCAGTGCCAGCGGCGCTGCGACGCGGCGAAGCGGTACTTCCGCCAAAACTGGGGCGGCGCCGGACGCCAGGGTCTGGGTGCTGCGCGACGGCAAGCCAGTGCGGGTCGCGGTAACCGCCGGTCTCGACGACGACACCTATACGGAAATCGTCAAAGGTGAGCTGAAAGCCGGCGATGAGGTCATCGTCGCCGAGCAACGCACCAACAGCACCAAGACAGCGGCGCCGCGCTTGCAGTTGTGATGCCGCCAACAGCCAGAAAATCGACCATGGCGGAACCGATCATCAGACTCGAGCATGTCACGCGGACGTACCACGTCGGCGATGTCGACGTGCACGCGCTACGCGACGTGAGCCTCACGGTCACTACCGGCGAATTCGTCGCGATCATGGGTTCCTCGGGTTCTGGAAAGTCGACACTGATGGCGGTGGTCGGCTGCCTCGACCGCCCGAGCAGCGGTCGCTATTTCTTCGAGGGCGTCGACGTGGCAGGGCTCGAAGAGCCCGACCGGGCACGGCTGCGCAGCGAACGCCTGGGCTTCGTTTTCCAGAGCTTCAATCTGCTGTCCCGCACCAGCGCGATCGAGAATGTGGCGTTGCCTTTGTTCTACTCCGCCTCCGGGCCGGCCGGCGCCGCTTCGCGGGTCGAACGGGCCCGCGCGGCGCTCAAACTGCTCGGCTTGAGCGACCGCGAGCGCAACACCCCCGGCCAGCTCTCGGGCGGCCAGCAGCAGCGGGTCGCAATCGCGCGCGCGCTGATCAACGAGCCAGGCTTGTTGTTGGCCGACGAGCCGACAGGCAATCTCGACACCCGCACCTCGCACGAGATCATGCAGACGCTGACGCGGCTTAACCGCGAGCAAGGCGTCACTATCATCGTCGTTACCCACGAATCTGATATTGCCGCTTACGCCGATCGCACCCTGACCATGCGCGACGGCCAGGTCGTATCGGACGTGCGAAATCCGAAGCCGGTGAAGATCGCCGATTCGCAGCGCGCCGAGGCATCGACCGAAGGCCTATCGCTTCCGCAGCCGCAAGTGCCATTGCCCGCCGCCGCACGGCGCACCAATACCTTTCTGGGCTTCGGGCTGATGATCATGGCAGCTGCCATGCAGGCGATCTGGCGCAACATGATGCGATCGAGTTTGACGATGCTTGGCGTCTTTATAGGCGTCGCGGCCCTGATCGCCATGGTCGCCGTTGGCCAAGGCGCTAACGAGGCGGTGCGCAAGCAGATCGAGCGGCTCGGCACCAATCTCGTGGTGGTGTTACCGGGCGCAAGGACGTCAGGCGGCATGCGTGCGGGATCCGGCAGCGCCTCCACTCTCACGACAAGCGACGCGCAAGCCATTCGGCGCGAGAGCACGGCCGTCAGTGAGGTCAGCTACCTCATCCGCCAGTCGGGCCAGGTTCAGTACGGCAATCAGAATTGGGCCACCAGCATCCAGGGCATCAGCGCAAACTACCCACCGCTGACAAACTGGCGGATCGACGCCGGACGCGAGATTTCGCCAGACGACGACGCAGACGCGGCGCTCGTCGTCGTCATCGGACAGACGGTCGCCCGCCAGTTGTTCGGCGAATCGCAGACCCCGGTGGGTGCACTCATCCAAGTGAAGGGCGTGCCATTGCGTGTGATCGGTGTACTGGAGTCCAAAGGGCAAACGTCGTTCGGCCAGGACCAGGACGACTTGGTGATGGTTCCGTTCACCACCGCCGAGCGCAAGGTACTCGGCGTAGCCGCGCCATCCCAAGCGCAGACGCAGCTCAACTGGATCTATCCAAGCCCGCCCAACCCCTACGGTCTGCAGGCGCACCTGGCCGGCTACGTCAACCAGATTTATGTCCAAGCCACCAATCAGACGGATGTGCAACCGGCAATCGGTCAGATCACCGAGATTCTCGCACGCCGCCACCGTATCAAGCCCGGCGACGACAACGATTTCTCCGTGCGTAATCTGAGCCAGATCGCAGAAGCCGCCGAGAGCAGCAGCCGCATCATGGCGCTGTTGCTCGCCGCCGTCGCCTCGATATCGCTCGTGGTCGGCGGCATCGGCATCATGAATATCCTGCTGGTGTCGGTGACCGAGCGCACGCGCGAGATCGGCCTGCGTATGGCGATCGGCGCGCGCCGTCTGCATGTGCTGCTGCAGTTCCTGGCCGAGGCGGTGTTCCTGAGCGTGACCGGCGGCATCGCCGGGATTGTCATGGGCGTGGCATTTTCGCTGGCGATCTCGATCATCGCCGGCTGGCCAGCGCCAATTTCGGCCGCCGCCATCGCCGGCGGATTCCTGTTCTCGGCCGCAGTCGGGATTTTCTTCGGCTATTATCCGGCGCGCAAGGCCGCGAACCTCGATCCAATCGAGGCGCTGCGTTATGAGTGAAAATTGGTCATACGCCCGGCAGCATCCGCTGCAGAACACCATCGCGGCGGATGAAATAGTGATAGAGCCCGGCCACGACATGCAGGCCGATCAGTGTCAGCATCAGATAGTTGGCCAACAAGTCGTGCACGTCGCCCGTCCAGCCCCAGCCCGGCACACGGGTGCCGACCAGCTTCGGCAGTTCCGCACCGAACATCACGATCGGCATGCCGCGCCAGGAGGCGTTTATCCAGCCGAGAACCGGCAGCACGAATAGCAGCGCATAGAGCAACCAATGCAAGACGCGCGCGCTCTGCACCTGCCAGGGCGGCACGCCGTCGAGTGGTGCGGGTTCAGCATGAGTCGCCCGCCAGGCAAGACGCACGATCGCAACCGCAAGGATTACGATTCCGAACGTAAAATGCAGGCTGATCAGCGTCGTCACCGGTGTGTTGCGGCCGATATGCGGCATCGTCCAGGCGACAATGAACTGGGCGACCAGCAGCAGCCACGATCAGCCAGTGCAGGAATTTTGCGGTGGAGGTATAGCCGCCGGTATTCGCCATTATTCCTCAAGCTCTTGTATTGGAACGAACGTTCCCTATATGAGTTCCAGTGATGATGTCGAGCCGCAAGGCTCTATCATCGAGCGGCCACGAATTGAGTGGGTGACGCCGGATGTACGCGCGCCTTCACATTTCGTGGTCGAATTTTTTTAAACTCGCTAAGCGCGCGTTTTCAGCCGTTCCTTGTCATAGCCCGCGACGCGCTTATAGCTCTCCGACAGCGCAATGAGCTCGTCGCGGCTGATGACGTCATCGATATTCTTGAACGGCTTGTCGCCTGTGCGGCGATAGACTTCGTGCAGGATTGCGTCAGGCGGCGCCTTGCGGTTGGCCAGCACCACTTCGCTGGTCGCCGGCAGGCGTTTGGCTTCATAGACTTTGAGCGCCTGCGATCGGATCGGCACTTGGCGGACAGTGCATCGGCAAGCGCCCGACAGTCGAGAATGGCTTGCGCCGCGCCGTTGGCCCCGCGCGGATACATCGGATGCGCGGCATCGCCCAGAAGCGTCAGGCGGCCGAAGCTCCAGCGCGGCAACGGATCCTGATCGACCATCGGATATTCGAGGATCGCGTCAGAACTGCTGATGAATTGCGGCACGTCGAGCCAATCGAAATGCCAGTCCGCCATCGCGGGCAGAAAGTCTTCGAGCCGCCCGCGCCTGTTCCAGTCGCGTGCCTGGTATTGCGGCGTTTCGATATCGCACACCCAGTTGACGAGCTGACGGCCATCGGCATCGACGTTATTGCGGATCGGGTAGATCAAAAGCTTCGCCGGGTGATGCCAGCCGATGCGAATCATGCTGGCGCCGGACAGGAATGGCTTCCAGCGGGTGACGCCGCGCCACATGTTGATGCCGGAATATTTCGGCGGCCCTTCGTTCGGGTAAAGCTGCTTGCGCAGCACCGAATGGATGCCCTCGGCGCTGATCACGACGCTGCCGTGTTGCGAAGGAAGCGGTTTGCCATTGACGTCTTCGAAATGCGCGATCGCCTCCGACCCGTCATGCTCGACGCGCGTGCACCGCCAGCCGGTGATCACTTTGTCCGCGCCGGCGCGCTTTACGAACGCATCAAGCAGAACCATTTGCAGATCGCCGCGGTGGATGGAAAATTGCGGCACGTCGTAGCCGGCAAAACGCCCGGCCGGTTCGCTGTAAATGAATTGGCCGAAGCGATTGTAGAAGCAATACTCGCGGGTGGTGACGGCCACCTTGGCGAGTGCATCCTCCAGCCCGAGCGCGCATAACTCGCGCGAAGCATGCGGCAAGATGTTGATGCCGACGCCGACCGCTTTGAGTTCGGGAGCCGCCTCGAAGATACGGCAAGCGATGCCAGCGCGATGCAGCATCAGGCCGAGAGTTAGTCCGCCGATGCCGGCACCGATAATCAGGACTTCCATGCTGTCTTGTTCCCGTCAGGTCAAAGGCGGCTGGTTAAGGCCAGCCCAATGGTTGATTTTAATCGGACGAAGCGCGGCGCGCGAGGGCCGTCTTGAAGCCCCAGGCGGCAATTACAGCCAGAAACAGTGACACCAGCACGTCATAGCCGGCGAGCGAAATCCCGAGGAAGCGCCAGGCGGCCTCGTCGCAGCGCACGATCCTGATGTCCTGGAGCGATTTTAGCAGATTGCCGGTCGAACCCAGACTGTTGATCGGCCCTGAACAATCCGTCGGGCCCGGCCAGAACTTCCATTCGACGCCGGCGTGATACGTGGATAGTCCCGTATTCCAGAGCATCGCGGCGACGATCACGGCAAAGCCCGCGACCATGACCTTGCTCGAGGCGCCGTGATTGGCTCCGAGCCAGAGCAGCGCCGCAAGGGGGACGCTGACGTAAAAGGCATTGCGTTGTTCGAAGCAGAGCGGGCAAGGCGGGTACCCGAGGACATATTGAAAGAAATAGACCGCACAGATCGCCGATCCGCCGACGATGACCACGATCGCCGCTGCGGAAAGCGGTGGGTCGCGCCGAAGCAAAGCTACATATTCATTCATCGTTCGGGCGATCGTCCCATGGTGGCGTTGGGTGGTGCCGGTGGTCGGGGTCGAACCGACACTCCTTTTGGGAACACGATTTTGAGTCGTGCGCGTCTGCCAATTCCGCCACACCGGCTTTTGGGGGCCTAGCTATAGCGTCAAGTTTCTGAGACGCCAAACAAAAATGCGGGATGTGCGTTTGCCCAGATAAGGCTCGTGGTACAAGCGCAAGCCGCACCGTAAAATTGACCAGAAACACCCGAATTCAAGGAGCCCCAAAATGAATGAAGAAGCCCTCAACATGTCGTTGCGCAAATTCCTCAAGGTTGTAGGCGTGACCTCGCAGCAGGAGATTGAAAAAGCGATCCGCGCGGCGGTGGCGGACGGCCGGCTCAAGGGCGCGAAGGCGGTCGACGCGCAGATGGTGCTTACCATCGGCAAGGTCGGCCTCAATCACAAGGTCGATGGCACCATCGAACTGGAATAGAAAAGTCGCGCGGACTCAGTGCATGACAAGCGCCAACAGCGCAATCGTGAGCGCCGCCGACAGGCCCATCGCGACAATTTTCATGTGAGTGTTACGATCCGCGGTCAGCAGAGACGCATTCATGATGCCCTCCCCTAGATCGCCAGCGCGAGATAGGTGCCGACGAGGATGCCCGCTGCGATAATCCACATCGCGAAATCGTCGTGGACGTCACAAGCCATCGCTTTGGTCAACTTGCGCATCGCATAGTCCTCCTACTCGACAGTACGGAGGATCGTGGTTTTCGGATGCGATTATTTGATACCGATCAAATCGGCGCCTAGGGACTTATACGGAGGTCACCGTCTCTGCGCCGGCATTCTGCCGGCCGAAGGCCGCCTCCATCTCGCGCCGTACTTTCACCGCAGAATCATCGGGATCGTAGGCGACGTCGGACCATTTCAGCGGGTGGCCTTCGCCGATATCGCACTTGAGCTTGACGTTGTGGGCCAGGCCGAGCGGCAACAATTCGCGATCGAGCGAAACTCTGGCCGGTGTCTGCTTTCCCCAGACGCAGAACCCGCCTTCTCCGTCCAGCATCTCACCGGCCTTGAGATCGCGCTTGGCTGTCGCCACCACGTCGGAACGGAACCCGGTGGGCGCGCCGGTCGGCTCATGGCGAAGCGCACAACTTGCAACCGAAATGCCGAGCTCGAGACCGATCATGTGGATCGGTCGATACAGCGCGGCATACTTGCCGGTCTTATCCGGCAACATCGCGTATTCCTTGAAACAGCGGCGCGCATAATCGGTATCGCCCTCGAACACCACATAGGTGCCGAGCGCAAGGTGATGCGGCACGTCATGCCCATCGCGATAGACTGACGACGTGACCTCGGTGACGCCCGCTTTCTCCAGCGTACCGCCGTCGCTTTTCGGCTTGCATATGTCCGCAAGCTCGAAGCGCGTGGCCGGCGGAAAACCGAGCCCGTCTGCCTGCGGCACCAAACCGGTCGCATTGCAGACCGCGGTCATCTCGATGCCCGATTTGGTGCCATCCACGAAAGAGTTGAACATCTTCGGGTTGATCGACTTGCGGTCGGATATATTCAGATACTTGTCGAGGATGTCCCAGACATTGTCCGGATTGGACTTGTGGTAGTGCGGCTCGTAGCGTGTGCCCTTGCCGGCACAGATCACTCTGAACCCGGCTGCCCGCGCCCAATCGACATGCTCGCAAATCAACGCCGGCTGGTCGCCCCAGGCGAGCGAATAAACGACGCCCGCAGCCTTGGCGCGACGCGCCAGCAGCGGGCCCGCAACCGCGTCGGCTTCGACGTTCACCATTACAATGTGCTTGCCATTGGCCGTTGCCATGAGCGCATGATGAATGCCGGCGCCGGGCACCCCCGTCGCTTCCACGATAACTTCGATCCGAGGATCGGCGATCAAGGCCTCTGAATTATCGGTGACAAGTGTTGTCCGCTTTTTGTGCGCATCGGCCAGCGAGCCTGCAGCATAAGCATCGTCTGGCCATCCGGCGGTTTTGAGCTGATTGCGTGCACGGGCAACGTCGAGATCGGCAACGCCCACGACATGCATGCCGCGTGTCAGTCTTGCCTGCGAAAGGAACATAGTGCCGAATTTGCCGGCGCCGATCACACCGACTGCGACTGGGCGCCCTTCGGCCTCGCGCTCGAGCAGTTTCGCATAGAGGTTCATGCGCGAAACGGAAACACAGCCTCAGCAACGAAACAAGTCCGGCCGGACCTATTCGCTATTGGCAGAAGGCGCGAGAGACGAAGGTCTCTGTGCTGCACTCAGGCCCGGTCGAACGGCCCGACATATACACTTTGGGCGGGCAGACCTCGGCCGTTGTCATGTCGAGGCTCTTTCCGGAATCGAAGCCTTTTGCCTTGCACATCGCACTGGCGGCGGCGACGCAATCAGGCGCGCCATTTGGCGCCAGCTGACATTTCTCGTGGCCGCTGACGGCGCGCGCCGCCGGAATGCGCGCAACGGCGCCGGCGGCATCCTTGGCACCCTCGACCGTCGTCTTGGCCACGTCGCCTGCATCACGGCCGATGCCCTCGACCTTCTTGCGCGCGCTTTCGAATGACGAATTGACGCTTGCGCTCTGCTCTTTGAACCAGCGGCTAACGGCCGCCAGAAATCCGCCGCCGTCATTAGATTTCTGGGACGGGGCTGCCGTGTCCTGCGCCGCAGCCATCGCCGACATCAGCATCACGATGGCAGCAAAAACGCACGCAAGCGCAGATGGCGCTGCGGCCCGATTTCGATGAAAGGTCAAAGCCTCTTTGATGCCCATGGCCCGCCAAAGCCTGGCGCCCGGTCTGCCGTCTAACGGCAGCCAGTTCCCCATCCGCGCCATGTACGGCTGACCGGTGGCGAAATTGAGGACGCCTATTCCTCAAATCAAGTATAGCGCCGCTACGATGCCAATGACGATAACCGCGGCGCCGAGCAGTACCCATAACCCGAGCCGCTTTTCAATAATATGACGCGCCTGCTCGCCATAGCGGTGCAGCAGAAATGCCAGCAAGAAAAAGCGGGCGCCGCGGGTGATGACCGAAAAAAGCAGAAAGAGCCCAGGGTTGTAGCCGGCAAAGCCGGACGTAATGGTCACGACCTTGAAGGGAATCGGGGTGAGCCCCTTCAAAAGGATGATCCATGCGCCCCATTGCGCGTAAGCCTGGCGAAAGGCTTCAACCTTGTCGCCGTAGCCATAAAGGTGGATGAGCCAGGCACCGACGGAATCATAGAGCACCGCGCCGATGGTGTAGCCAAGCAGGCCGCCGGCAACCGACGTCACCGTGCACCAGGTCGCCATCACATAGGCCCGTTCCGGTCGCGCCAGCGCCATCGGGATCAGCATCACGTCCGGCGGCACCGGAAAAAACGAGCTTTCGGCAAACGATACTGCCCCCATTGTCCACAACGCGTGTGGTTTATAGGCGGCAGCAATGCACCAGTCATAAAGACGGCGCAGCAGGGAACGCGGCTCGGTGGCCTCAGCAGTCATTGCGACACTCGTGAGGAGAATTGTGACGGATCAGCGGCGCTTGCGAACGCGCCTGGTCTCCAGCGCGACCACTTTACGCCGCGCACCGCCGCGTACCAAATCTTTTGGCACTTTTTCGGCGATCCCGAACATCAGCTCGCGCCGACGCATTTCCGCCCAGACTTCGTCGGGATGCACGCCGGCGTGCACCCAAAGCACCACGAGGTTATAAAGCAGGTCGGCACTTTCCTTGACCACGGCCTCGGGCTGGCCGTGCATTGCGTCGATGACGACCTCGACCGCTTCTTCGGCAAGCTTCTTGGCCATCTTGGCGCGGCCCGCGCGCAAAAGCCGCGCGGTTCGTGATTTGGCCGGGTCGGAACCGCGGGCCGCAATCACAGCGTCATAGAGGCGGGCGACCAAATCACTCATGAAAGTCAGAATATCCGATCCAGGCGCGAAACCGGTTAACGCCTGTGGCGATACGTGAAAGTTTCGCGGTAACGCGCTGCCACCGTTATTAGACGATTAATGGCGGCGATGGTTCCATGACCGCGAAGCCTCTTATACCGAAAAGATGAGCATCTAGGACCACTTAACGGTCCATCCGGTCCGTCTCTGAGGCCGCCTTATTCGTCCTCTGACAGCAGCGCGGCGTTGCCACCGGAAGCCGCCGTGTTCACCGTCACCACCTGTTCGCGGGCAAAACGGTGCAGATAATTGGGGCCGCCGGCCTTCGGCCCGGTGCCGGACGATGCGCTACCACCGAACGGCTGCGAGCCGACAACAGCCCCGATCATATTGCGATTCACATAGACGTTGCCATGCGGCAGGCGCGCCGCGACGCGCGTGACCGTCGTTTCGATGCGCGAATGGACGCCGAGCGTCAGCGCGGTGCCGTTAGCGGCGATGTCGTCGAGCAACTGATCGAGCCCGCCGGCGCGCCACCGCACAACATGTAACACCGGACCGAATACTTCTTCCTTAAGCTCACGCGCGCTATCGAGTTCAATAATCGTGGGCGTTACATAGGTGCCACCGTCTGGCGTGACAGCGTCTAGACGGAACAGCACAGCGCCACGTGATTCCATAGTGGCGATCCAGCGCTCAAGTCTGTTTTTGGCCTCATCGTCGATTACCGGGCCGACATGCGTCGCCGGATCACGCGGATCGCCAAGTTTGAGCTCGCGAGTGGCGCCCGCGATCATGTCGAGCACGCGTTCAGCCACATCGTCCTGCACGCACAGCAACCGCAGCGCCGAGCACCGCTGACCTGCAGATCGAAACGCTGAAACGATCACGTCGTCGGTCACCTGTTCAGGCAATGCAGTAGCATCGACAATCATGGCGTTGATGCCGCCGGTCTCGGCGATCAACGACGGGATCGGTCCATTCGTCGCCGCGAGCGCACGGTTGATTGCGCGGCCAACCTCCGTCGAGCCGGTGAACGCAACGCCAGACGTACGGCGATCGGCGACCAGCATGGCGCCGATTTTTCCGTCGCCCGGCACCATATGCAGCGCGCCCACTGGCACGCCCGCTAAATGAAACAACTTCACGGCCTCGCAAGCGATGAGGGGTGTCTGCTCGGCAGGCTTGGCAACAACGCAATTGCCGGCAGCAAGTGCGCTCGTAATCTGACCGGTGAAAATCGCCAGTGGAAAATTCCACGGGCTGATGCAAACGAAGACGCCGCGCCCTCGGTAACGCAGTTCGTTGCTCTCGCCGGTCGGGCCGGGCAGCGGCTGCGGCGCAAGCGCTCGGCGCGCTTCACTGGCATAGTAGCGGCAATAATCAGCGGCTTCGCGAACCTCCGAGATGCAATCGTCGAGAGTCTTGCCACCCTCGATCTGCAGCAGCGCGATCAGCCTTGCGCGGTTCTGCTCGATCAAATCCCCGGCGCGTTCAAGGGCCGCCGCGCGCTCTCCGACTGGTCTCGCATTCCACGCAGGGAATGCGGCCTCGGCAGCGGCCAGCGCCGCGAGGACGATGGCCTCATCGCCTTCCTGCACGGTGCCAATGGATTTTCCGTCAATCGGCGAATTGACCGCCCGCTCGCGTCCGGCAACCGCAACGCCGTCGATCAGCGACATCGCGCGCGTGCTTTGTGGTGCCGCACGGATTTCGGCTAGCAGCATTTCGACCGCAGTGCGGTCGCCGAATTCGATACCAGCCGAATTGCGCCGCGCCGTGCCGAACAAATCGCGCGGAAGCGGAATATGGGAATGGCGCGCGCGCGAAGCGTCAGCAATCCAGCTCTGCGGGCGCCGCAGAATGGAATCGATCGGCACCGCCGGGTCGGCCGCGACCGACACAAAAGACGAGTTGGCGCCGTTTTCCAGGAGACGCCGCACGAGGTAGGCGAGCAAGTCGGAATATCCGCCAACCGGAGCGTAGATGCGGCAAGTCAGTTTCGGCAGTTCAGCGAGCAATGCCTCGTAAAGGGCATCGCCCATTCCATGGAGGCGCTGAAACTCAAAACCACTCGCTCCGCCGGCATCCTCGACCACGCAAGCTATGGTAAGCGCATTGTGAGTGGCGAATTGGGGATAGAGCCGTGGTCGCGCCGCAAGCAATTTGCGCGCGCAGTCGAGATAACAGAGGTCCGTCATCGCCTTGCGCGTAAACACCGGATAGTCCGCGAGGCCCCGCTCCTGCGCGCGCTTGATCTCGGTGTCCCAATAAGCGCCTTTGACAAGACGCACCATCAAGCGGCGGTCGAGCGCCTCGGCCGTCTCCACGACCCAGTCGATCACAGCGCCGGCGCGTTTCTGATAGGCCTGCACGGCAAGGCCAAAACCATCCCAATGTCGAAGAGACGAATCACTCAACACGGCGGCGATTACGTCGAGCGATAGTTCCAGGCGATCCGCCTCCTCGGCATCGACGGTAAAATTCAATTCGTGCGTCTTTGCCAGCCGTGCCAATTCCAGCAATTTCGGCACCAATTCATTGAGCACCCGGTCGCGCGACAGCGGTTCGTAGCGCGCATGCAGCGCCGACAGCTTCACCGAAATACCCGGACGCTTCGGAAAGGCCTCGTTGCCTGCGTTTCTGCCGATTGCATCGATGGCATTGGCATAAGATTCGAAGTAGCGCTCTGCGTCGTTGCGCGCGCGGGCAGCCTCGCCGAGCATGTCGAAAGAATAAAGAAATTCGCGGTGCGAACCGGCGCGCGACAGTGCCTCCTGAATCGTCTGCCCAAGCACGAAATGCGAACCAAGCAATCGCATGGCCTGACGTGTGGCTACGCGGACTGCCGGTAACCCAAGTCGTTTGACGAGCGCGTCAACAATGCCTTCCGGCGTTTCACCTGGATGGATGACGCGTGCCGTAAGACCGAGCGTCCAGGCCGACGCCGACACCAGAAGTGCGGACGAGCGAGTATCGTGATGGGTCCAGTCGCCCGCTTTTAACTTGTCTTCGATCAGGCGGTCGGCGGTTTCGGCGTCAGGCACCCGTAGCAGGACCTCGGCCAACACCATCAGTGCCAGGCCCTCCTTGGTCGACAGCGCATAGGCGTGCAGGAAATCCTCCACGCCGCCGAGCATTCCGGTGCGAGCCCGGATCGCTTCGACCAAATGTCTTGCGCGCAAGTCGATGCGTGCCTCAGCGTCGCGCGAGCGGCCGGCCGACGCCAAAAGCGTGGCGGCAATAGCCTCATCTGGCGGCGCATAGGCAGCGTTTAGCCGCGGAATGCCGCGGGCGAGGCTCTCGGTCTTTGCCGGCGGCATGAGTCGAACCTCCGAACCGGTATGCAAGCTTACCCTAAACGTTCGATTCTTGCGGCTTGAGAATGACATTGCGTAGGTTCGTGAGCGGTGGCGTTAGTCATATCGCGACAAATTGTCCGGCGGACATCTGTGCCGCCTTGCCCTCTGCGGCTTTATGTTTTTTGCTTGGTCGTGGCCGAGATACGCACCGCAGGCTGCGCGGGCCGTTAACAAAGGAACCAGGCAATGAGCGCTCGCCGCGCCGAACTGTCGGCCTGGGTGGCGTTGCTTCTTGCCGTGACAGTGGCGACGAGCGCCGCTGCTGAAACGATCGTCAAATTCACGCTTGATTTCAAATTCGAAGGGCCGTCGGCGCCATTCTTGCTACCGCTCGACAAGGGCTACTACAAGACAGAGGGCCTCAACGTCACCATCGACCCAGCGCTCGGTTCGCTCGAACCAATCGAGCGCGTAGCGTCAGGCGACTACGACATGGGCTTCGGTGACATCAATTCGCTGATCAAGTTCCGCGACGCCAATCCTGGTACGCCGGTCAAGGCCGTGTTCATGCTCTATAACCGCCCGCCATTCGCAGTCATTGGCCGGAAGAGCCGCGGCATCGGCAGCCCGAAAGACCTTGAAGGCAAAACGCTCGGCGCGCCCGCGGCCGACGGCGCTTATGCTCAATGGCCGATATTCGCGAGGGCTAACAGCATCGACGTCTCAAAGGTGGCAATCGAGAATGTCAGCTTTCCGGTGCGCGAACCGATGTTGGCGGCTGGCCAAGTGGATGCAATTACAGGCTACTCTTTCTCCTCCTTTATCGATCTCAAGGACAAAGGTGTCCCCGTTGACGACGTCGTCGTGCTGCTGATGGCCGATTATGGGGTCGATCTCTACGGCAACGCTATCCTTGTGAATTCGAAATTCGCAACCGAGCACCCCGACGCCGTAAAGGGTTTCCTGCGCGCCTTCATGAAAGGCCTGAAGGAGACTGTGAAACAGCCTTCGATCGCGGTCAACTCGGTGCTCAAACGCAATGGGCAAGCCAGAAAAAACGTTGAGCTCGAACGGCTGAATATGTCGATCCGCGAGAATATCATCACGCCGGAAGTAAAGGCGAATGGCTATGGCAGCATCGACGAGGGCCGTTTCGCCCACGCTATCGAACAGATCGCGCTGACCCATAAGTTCAAAGCGAAGCCAAAGCCGGAAGATATTTTTAATTCGTCATTCCTGCCGGCGGCCGCCGCCCGCGCATACAACTAGGCTCACGAAACGGCGACTCCGGCGCACTATTTGATGCGCTCGAGAATGCTCACGTAGTTCGCCACCGACGTCCCACCCATATTGAAGATGCCGCCAAGACGGGCATTCTTCACTTGCAGGTCGCCAGCGGTGCCGGTGAGTTGCATCGCGCAAAGCGCGTGCATCGATACACCGGTGGCACCGATCGGGTGCCCTTTCGCTTTCAGTCCACCGGAAGGATTCACCGGCAACCTGCCGTCCTTCTGGGTCCAACCTTCCAGGACGGCACGAGCGCCCTGCCCCTCGGCGGTCAAGCCCATGGCTTCGTATTCTATTAACTCCGCGATGGTGAAGCAGTCATGCGTTTCCACAAACGACAAATCGTCGAGCTTGAGTCCTGCCTTCGCCAGGGCGCCCTGCCATGCGTGCGCGCAACCTTCGAATTTCAGGATATCTCGCTTCGACATTGGCAAAAAATCTTGCACATGCTCGACGGCGCGGAAGGTAATCGCCTTCCTCAGCCTGAGTGCAGTCTCGACATCGGCAAGAACGACCGCGGCAGCGCCGTCCGACACCAGGGAGCAGTCTGTACGCTTGAGCGGACCGGCCACGAAAGGATTCTTCTCGCTCTCGGTGCGGCAGAAATCATATCCGAGATCCTTGCGCATCTGTGCGTAGGGATTGCCGACACCGTTCTTGTGGTTCTTGGCGGCGATCATGGCCAGCGCGTCAGACTGATCGCCCCATTTCTGGAAATAGAGCCCGGCGATTTTCCCGAAAATGCCGGCAAAGCCGCCGTCGATATCGGCTTCCTCACGAACATAGGACGCTTTCAGCAGGTTGCGCCCGATATCCGGCGCCGGCGTCGTCGTCATTTGCTCGACGCCGACGACAAGCACGACGCGCGCTGCACGTGCTTCGATCGCCTTTATGCCCTGGTGCACGGCGGCGGAGCCGGTGGCGCAGGCGTTTTCCACGCGCGTTGCGCGCTTGAATCTCAGATCGGGCGAGGCCTGCAGCACAAGCGAGGCGGTAAAATCCTGCGCCGAAAAGCCCGCATTGAAATGGCCGAGCACGATCTCATCGACGTCCTTGGGGCCGATCCCGGCGTCGGCCAGCGCATCGCCAGCCACCCGCACGATCAGGCTTTCGACGGTTTCGTCGCTCAATTTTCCGAAGGGGGTATGTGCCCACCCGACGATGCAGGCCGTCATTAATGCCTCCTTTGCCGAACTTTAGTCTTTTTCCTCGGCGATGAGGTCTGAGTCACCATATATTCAGCCGCGCTTCAGCCGCTTTGCCTACCATCGAAAGCTTAGATAGCCTAGCGCTGCCCGATTATGGAACTTCTCCGGTTTTGAAGCCTTAGGACCCTGAACCGCGAACAATGGTTGGATTCTCAAGCCACTCCTCTCGCGCGATGGCCCTTGGCCTTGTTGTCGGCATACTGTCGCTTGCCGGCGCGGACCGAGCGCAGGCGGAAGCACAACTGCTGATCGAAGCTTCCACCGGAAAAGTGTTGCATGCCGAGAACGCGACGTACCCCTGGTACCCGGCCTCGGTCACCAAATTGATGACCGCCTACACGACGCTGCGCGCGATCAAGGATGGCCGCATCTCGCTCAATACATTATTGACCGTCTCGCGCAATGCGGCCGCGCAGCAACCGACCAAAATGGGATTCAACGTCGGCACCACCGTGACTGTCGACAATGCGCTGAAGATGCTGATGGTCAAATCCGCCAACGACATGGCGGTTACGATCGCCGAAGGCGTTGGCGGCTCGATCGAAGGTTTTGCCGATCTGATGAACGCCAACGCCCGACGGCTCGGCATGTCGCAGAGTAATTTCGTCAATCCGAACGGGCTTCCCGCGGAGAACCATGTCACATCGGCCCGAGACCTTGCGATTTTGGCGCGCGCGTTGATCCGTGAATTTCCGGAATACGACAGTTACTGGCACATCTCGTCGATCCGCTACGGCAACCGCGTGATGCACAATTATAATGCACTGATCGATCGCTATCCCGGCGCCGACGGCATGAAGACGGGATTCATTTGCGCCTCGGGCTATAACGTTGTTGCTTCCGCTACACGCAACGGCCGCCGGCTGATCGCGGTTGTGCTCGGCGCCTGGTCCGGCGCAGTACGCGCACAGAAGGCCGCTCAACTCCTTGAGCGCGGCTTCAACAGCGGCGGCCTGTCCTGGCTCACGCCCTCGCTCGGCACCGTCGATGCACTGGCGCCAATCGACGCGCAACCACCCAATCTGCGCGAGGAAATGTGCGGGGGTCACCGGCGCAAGCCTCCCTCCGAGGAGAATGAAGAAGAGCCGGAAGAAGCGGCCACGACTGCCAGCGGTGAATCCAACAATTCGCAGGCGTTCTTGCTGTCCAGCTTGAAGCCGGCGAACGGCAAATTCGTGCTCGGACCCCCGGTTGAGACGACGCCCCCTGTGGTTGTTTTCACGGGACCGGCCGACCATCCGGACACGGCCGTTCAGACTGCCAGTGCCGCGCCGAAAAAAAAGAAAAAGAAGATTGCTGCAAAAACGGATGGCGCTGAGAAACCGGCCAAGACGGAAAACGCCGGAAAGACGGCCAAGCCCGCAAAACACACCAAACCGAAAGTCACCTCGGCTACCCAATGAGCGAGCCCGCGCCACGGGCTGAGCGAAATGCGCCGCCGACGCCCATTCCGCTGACCGTGCTTACAGGCTTTCTCGGCGCCGGCAAGACCACCTTGCTCAATCGGCTGCTGAAGGATCCCGCACTCGCGGATACCGCCGTCATCATCAACGAATTCGGCGAAGTGTCGCTCGATCACCTTCTGGTCGAATATATCGGCGACAACATGGTCCTGCTGCAGTCGGGATGCCTGTGTTGCACCATGCGCGGGGATCTGGTCGATGCGCTGGAGACGCTATTGCGTGATCTCGATAACCGGCGTTGCAAATTCCGCCGCGTGCTGCTCGAGACCACCGGTCTGGCAGATCCAGCGCCGGTGTTGCACACGGCCATGTCGCATCCCTATCTGTTGCTGCGCTACCGGCTCGACGGCGTGGTCACGGTGGTGGATGCGATAAACGGCGGGGCTACTCTCGACGCACACGCCGAAGCGGTGAAGCAAGCCGCGGTCGCCGATCGCATCGTCCTGACCAAGACCGATCTCGCCGATAACGAGCAACGTGACGCAATTGTCGCGCGGCTGCGCGCGCTCAATCCGGCGGCGCCTATCCTCGATGCGGCCAAGGGCGAGGCGACAGCCGACCGGCTGCTCGGCAGCGGCCTTTACGATCCGGAGAAGAAGATTCCCGACGTCAAAAAATGGCTCGCCGCCGAAGCCTATGCCGGCGATCACCACCACCATCACCACGACGTCAACCGGCATGACGAGCATATTGGCTCATTCGTTCTCACAACCGACGAAGCTGTCCCGGCCGGCACGCTGGAAATGTTTCTCGAGTTGCTGCGCGCAACGCATGGCGCCAAACTCCTGCGCATCAAGGGCATCGTGAAACTCGCCGAAATGCCCGACACACCGGTTGTCGTGCACGGCGTGCAACACGTATTCCATCCAACGGCCCGGCTCGACCGGTGGCCAGACGACGACCATCGCACCCGACTGGTATTCATTACCCGTGACCTGCCCGAACGCGCAGTGCGCGAGCTATTCGAGGCGTTTCTAGGTGTCGCCGCCCCCGATCGCCCCGACCGCGCCGCCCTGATCGACAACCCGCTCATTCCGTTCGGCGGCCGTTAACGCTCCGTGCCCCGTCGTCACCGGCCTTGCATGCAAGGCTGGTTGAACCCATGCTTACCGAGAATGGAATGCCGGTAGTTCACGTTTTGGAGCCGGCGCGGGAGAACCGTGATGGAACGGCTTTGGCTTCGGCATTACCCGCCGGGCGTTCCCGTCGACATTGACGCGTCGCGCTACCCGTCGCTGGTGTCGATGCTTGACGAAAGCTTCAAGGCCTATGCTGCTCGCGAGGCCTGCGTCTGCATGGGCAAGGCCTTGACCTATTCGGGACTTGACGAGGCCTCGCGCGCGCTTGCCGGCTGGCTGCAGAGCCGCGGACTAAAACGTGGCGCCCGGGTCGCCATCATGATGCCGAACGTACCGCAATATCCGGTGGCTATCGCCGCCATTCTGCGTGCCGGCTGCACGGTGGTGAACGTCAACCCGCTCTACAAACCACGTGAACTCGAATTTCAACTCGCCGACGCGGGCGCCGAAGCGATCATCGTCCTGGAGAATTTCGCCGCGGTCCTCCAGCAAGCGCTGCCGGGCACGCCGGTCAAGCACGTAGTAATCGCCAGCATGGGCGACATGCTTGGCGTTGTGAAAGGCGCGCTGGTTAATAGCGTAGTCCGCTATGTCAAGAAAATGGTGCCGCCTTACGCGATTCCCGCCGCCGCCATGTTCAACGACGCGCTCAAAGCCGGCCGCAAGTCCGGTTTCTCGCCGGTGGCCGTTGGGCCCGACGACATTGCCTTCCTGCAATATACCGGCGGCACCACCGGCCTGGCGAAGGGCGCAATGCTGACCCATCGCAATCTGGTCGCCAACATGCTGCAGGTGGAAGCGTGGAATCAGCCAATGGTCGACATCCCGCCCAAAACCGACCGCCTGATCATCGTCACCGCGCTGCCGCTTTACCACATCTTCGCGCTAACGGCGTGTTTTCTGCTCGGAATACGCACGGGTGGAATGTGTCTTCTGATTCCGAATCCGCGCGATATCGCCAGCGTCGTCAAGGAACTCCGCCATTACAAAGTGAGCCTGTTCCCCGCAGTGAACACGCTCTACAACGCGCTGCTGCATCATCCGGATTTCGGCAAGATCGACTGGAGCATGCTCAAAGCCGCGATCGGCGGCGGCATGGCGGTGCAAAAATCGGTCGCGGACGCCTGGGTGAAGGCCACAGGCAAGCCGATCATCGAAGGTTATGGCCTGTCGGAAACCTCGCCGGTGCTTACCTGCAACCGCGGCGACATCACCCAATGGACCGGCACGATCGGACTGCCGCTACCGTCGACCGATATTTCGATCCGCGATGATCTTGGTCACGAACTGCCGAACGGTGAACAGGGCGAAATCTGCGCGCGCGGTCCGCAAGTGATGTTGGGCTATTGGCGGCGTCCCGATGAAACCGCGCAGGCAATGACCTCGGACGGTTTCTTCCGCACAGGCGACATCGGCGTCATGGACATCCAGGGCCGCGTACGTATTGTCGACCGAAAGAAGGACATGATCACGGTTTCGGGCTTCAAGGTCTTCCCCAACGAGGTCGAGGATGTAGCCATGAGCCACGGCGGGCTGCTCGAATGCGCATTGGTCGGCGTACCTGACGAACATTCAGGTGAAGTAGGAAAGATGTATGCGGTCAGGAAAAAGCCAGAGCTCACCGAAACCGATTTACGCGCGTTCCTCGCCACCAGGCTCGCAAGCTACAAGGTGCCAAAGCACATTGAATTCCGCGACGAACTGCCGAAGACAAATGTCGGCAAGATCTTGCGTCGGGCCCTGCGCGATGATGCCGGTCGACCGCCGGCCAATTGACGCAGGAAGCCGATGGTAGCGAGTGCAGCCGAAGTAGTGTCGTTCTGGCGCGATGCCGGGCCGGACCGCTGGTTCACCAAGGACGCTGCCTTCGACGAACAGATCCGCGAGCGGTTTTTCGACACATATGAAGCCGCCGCCGCCGGCAAGCTTTCGGACTGGGAAAAAAGTGCGCAGGATGCGCTTGCTCTTCTCATTCTACTCGACCAGTTTCCGCGCAATATGTTCCGGGGCGATGCACGCGCCTTTGCCACCGACCCATTGGCGCGCGCTGTTGCCGCCGGCGCGATCGTCCGCGGCTTCGACAGCCAGGTCCCAAAGGACTTACGCGGCTTTTTCTATCTTCCGTTCGAGCATTCGGAAGATCTCGCCGACCAGGAACGGTGCGTGGCTTTTCATAAGGCAATTGGCGACGCCGACGGCCTTAAATGGGCGGAAATCCACGCCGATATCATTCGCCGCTTCGGCCGTTTTCCGCACCGCAACGCCGTGCTTGGCCGCACCACAACACCTGAAGAACAGAAATTCCTCGATGAGGGTGGTTTCAGCGGCTGAATAATCCCGCTGGGACGCTACCCACCGTGTTGCTAGACTTTCGGCAATCAAAAATCCGGCCGTGTGTGCCGGATCAATGCCAGGGAGGCGACCTATGGTGCTTGTGGCGAGAGCGCTTCGGCGCTCGATGATGTTTGCCGGTTTATTCGTACTGGCAATGACATTCGGTCCAGGTCTTTACGCACAAGATTCACTTAACGTCGGCGCCAACGAGATCGGCGGCGTTGTGACCAGCTCGAAAGGACCTGAAGCCGGCGTCTGGGTGATTGCCGAGACGACCGAAACGCCGACAAAATTCGCCAAGATCGTCGTCACCGACGATCAAGGCCGTTATCTACTGCCCGAATTGCCGAACGCCGATTACACCATCTGGGTCCGCGGCTACGGGCTGGTTGATTCGCCGAAGATGCGCGGCAAGCCGGGCATGCATCTCGACCTGACCGCGGTGCTTGCGCCGAATGCGGCAGCAGCGGCGCATTATTACCCCGCGATCTACTGGTACACGCTGATGAAGATTCCGCCGGCAAGCGAGTTCGGCGGCAAGAGCGCAATTCCGGAGAAGCTGACCCAGAACGACTGGCTAAAGCAGATGAACAATGTCGACTGCGTCGGCTGTCATCAGCTTGGACAGGAATCGACGCGCACGATCCCCGCCAATTTCGGTCATTTCAATTCGGGCGAAGAGGCCTGGATGCGCCGGACGCAGGCTGGCCAGGCCGGCGCCTTCATGACCAATCGCCTCGCCGGACAATGGGGCGGCGTGCCGTACAAATATCTTGGCGAGTGGACCGATCGTATCGCCAAAGGTGAAGTGCCCAAAGTCGAGCCGCCACGGCCGCAAGGCGTCGAACGCAACGTAGTGATCACGTCTTGGGAATGGTCGGCGCCCGAAAAATATCTGCATGACTTGATCTCTTCGGATCGACGTAACCCAACGGTCAATGCCTATGGGCCATTGTTTGGCTCGCCCGAGTATTCGACCGACAACATGCCGATCCTCGACCCCAAAACGAACAAGGTGACATTTTTCAAGCTGCCGGTGCGCGACACCAACATGGCGCCGACGCTCGGGCCTCCGTTCCACATCAGCGCCATGCCGACTGTGAACGCGCCATCGGCGTATTGGGGCGACGAGGTGATCTGGGATTCGAAGGCCGACAATCACAATGCGATGTTCGACAGAGACGGCCGTATCTGGCTCACAGCGAACGTACATGGCCCGGATAATCCGGACTTCTGCAAGAAGGGCTCTGACCATCCTTCCGCCAAGGTGTTTCCGATCGACAAGGGCCAGCGGCAGGTTGCAATGCTCGATCCCAAGACGATGAAGTACACCTTCGTCGACACGTGCTTCGGCACGCATCATCCGCAGTTCGGCTATGACGCCGATAGCACGCTGTGGTTCAGCGGCACCGGACCGGTGGCGGGCTGGCTCAATACCAAAGCGTTTCTCGAGACTGGCGACGCGGCGACGGCGCAAGGCTGGGCACCGTGGGTGCTCGATACCAATGGCAATGGTCGGCTCGATGATTTCACCGAGCCGGGCCAGCCGGCCGACCCGAATAAAGACATGCGCATTACCGCCGGATCGGGCCCCTACTCCGTCATGCCGAACCCGAAGGACGGCTCGATCTGGTACGCCGTCGGCACATTCGCTGGACCGCCGGGCTTCCTGCGCTTCGATCCAAAAACAAAACTGTCGGAGGTCTATTACATCCCGAAGCCGGGCTTCGGCATCCGCGGTGGCGACATCGACGGCAACGGAGTGCTGTGGGGATCGGGTTCAAGCGGCCACCTGATGAGCTTCGACCGCCGCAAGTGCAAAGGTCCACTCAGCGGACCGACGGCGACCGGCAACCACTGTCCGGAAGGCTGGTCCTTCTACAAATATCCCGGCCCGGGCTTTGAAGGCTTTCCCAACACCAGCGCGGAGGCGAGCTACTACACATGGGTCGATCAGCACAACACATTGGGTCTAGGCGAGAACGTTCCGATCTCAACGGCCAATCTCAGTGACGGCTTTGTTGCCTTCAAGGACGGCCAGATGATCTCGCTTCGCATCCCCTACCCGATGGGTTTCTATGCCAAAGGCCTCGACGGGCGCATCGACGATCCGAATGCAGGCTGGAAAGGCCGCGGCTTGTGGAGCACGAACGGCGATCGGACGCCGTGGCTGATGGAGACCGGCAAGGGCTCGCGCCCGCGCGCCGTGCACATTCAGGTGCGGCCCGATCCGCTGGCGCACTGACGGCTGTTCGATGCAAACAACCTCGCCGCCTCAAGGCGGCGAGGTTTTGCGTGTGCTCGCCTCTAGGCGGCCCCTGAAGGCCTGGAGTAGCATCATGGCCGAACGGCCGCTGCGGGGCAGGCGCCGAGAAAATGTCATTAGGGAGCTGTCATGCGACACGTCGTTTCCGCCGCTTTTATCTCAACCGCCTTGATTTTCGGCACTGGCGCGCAGGCACAGGTGCCGCAAGGCTATCCGGCCGACTACGCCAAGATCGTCGAGGCCGCCAAGAAGGAAGGCAAGGTGGTGATCTACTCGACCACCGATGCGTCGTCGTCCAATCCCCTGATCAAGGATTTCGAGACGCTCTACCCCGGCATCAAGGTTGAATATTCCGACCTCAACTCCACCGAGCTCTATAACCGTTTTATTGCCGAGGCCGCCGCCAACAACGGCACTGCCGACGTGTTGTGGTCCTCCGCCATGGACCTGCAGGTGAAACTCGTCGCTGACGGCCAGGCCGCGGCTTATCCCTCGCCGGAAATCAAGGCGCTGCCGAAATGGGCCGTGTGGAAGGATTCCGCATACGGCACGACCTATGAGCCGATCGCCTTCGTCTACAACAAGCGCCTGGTGCCGGAAGCCGACGTGCCGAAGGATCACACCGATCTGCTGAAGCTGCTCAACGCCAAGACCGATTTCTACAAGGGCAAGATCACCGCTTACGATCCGGAACGCTCCGGTGTCGGCTACTTGTTCTGCAACGAGGATATCAAGGACTTCCCGCAGGCCTGGGATCTCTTCAAGGCCATGGGAAAGGCGCAGGCGAAACTTTACACCAGCGCCGGCGCCATGATGGAGCGGGTCACCTCCGGCGAACACCTGATCGCCTATGGCATCTTCGGCTCCTACGCACTCAGCCGTTCCAAGAAGGACCCGAACCTCGGCATCATCCTGCCGAAGGACTACACAATGGTGACCTCGCGCGTCGCCTTCATCTCCAAGCACGCAAAGAACCCGAATGCCGGCAAACTGTTCCTCGACTACATATTGTCGAAGCGCGGGCAGGAAATCATCGCCAACAAGGCCGATCTTTATTCGCTGCGTTCAGACGTTGACGGCGAGGCAACGATCAAACGCGTCACCCAACTAATCGGTGACAAGGCGCGGCCGGTTCCGATCGACCAGACGCTGCTGGAAAATCTCGATCAGGCCAAGCGGCTCGCCTTCCTGTCGAAGTGGCAGCAGGCGAAGAAGGGACAGTAGGGACTTTCATCTGGTCATTCCGGAGCTGGCCGAAGGTCCGGACCCGGAGTCCAGAAACGAATTCGGTGCTCAAGTCTGGATGTCCGGGTTCGCTCGCCGTGCTCGCGACCCGGAATGACGAAAACATATGCCCATTGTCGTGTACCGGTTGCTCGTCCTCGGCGTCACCGCGCTTGCCGTGGTGGCGCCGCTGTCGCTCGTTGTGTACCAGAGCTTCCTCACGGCGCCGTTTTTCGACCATTCGGCGCAACTCGGGCTGCTCGCCTATTCTTTCGTCTTTGCTGACCCGGATTTCTGGCAAGCATTCTGGACCACCCTTGCGATTTCCGGCGGCATGGCAGCAATCGCGGTACCGCTCGGTGCCCTGCTCGCCTTTCTCATGGTGCGTACCGACGTGCCGGGGCGGCAATACCTTGAGCCGCTGATCCTGATTCCGCTTTTCGTCTCCGCGGTGGTCATCGCTTTCGGCTATGTCGTGGCGGTTGGGCCGGTCGGCATTTTCTCGACGCTCGCGAAGGACGTGTTCGGCTTTGTGCCGTGGAATCTGTATTCGCTTGGGTCGCTGATTGCGATCGCGGGGCTCACCCATGTGCCCCATGTCTATCTCTATAGCGCCGCCTCCTTGCGCGGCTTGAGCACCGATCTGGAGGAAGCAGCGCGCGTGTCCGGCGCCAATCCTTTTCAGGTCGCGGTCAATGTCAGCCTGCCGATGATCCTGCCGGCGATCCTGTTTTCCGGCGTGCTGGTGTTCTTTCTCGGTTTTGAACTGTTCGGCCTGCCGCTCGTTCTGGGGGATCCTCAAGACGTGCTGGTGCTTTCCACGTATCTCTACAAGCTCACCAACAAACTCGGCGTGCCGTCCTATCAACTGATGGCGGTGGTCGTCGTGGTCATCATCGCGGTCACCGCGCCGCTGGTGTTCATGCAACGCCTGCTGCTCCGCCAGGCGCAACGCTATGTTTCGGTACGCGGCAAGGGCCTGAAGACACAGCCGCTCCGCTTGCACGGCTGGCGCTGGTTTGCCTTCTTCAGCATCGCGTTCTGGCTTTTCGTCACCGTAGTCGTGCCGTTGTTCGGCATCACGCTGCGCTCGTTCGTGGTGACCTGGGGCGAAGGCGTGAAATTGCTCGATGTCCTCACGCTCGATCACTACCGCGAACTCACCGATTATCCGAACGTGGTGCGCGGCATCCTGAATACGCTTGGCATTGGCGTGATCGGCGGCGCGGTAGCGGTTGCCTGTTACACCGCCATTGCGCTTGCGGTGCATCGCTGGAATTCAGGCTGGACGCGGCTGGTCGACTATCTCGTCATGGTTCCACGGGCCATGCCCGGCCTCGTGGCCGGCCTCGCGCTTTTGTGGGTATTTCTGTTCGTGCCTTTCCTGTCGCCGCTCAGATCCACAATGGTGTCGATCTGGCTGGCCTATTCCATCGTCTGGCTTGCCTATGGCATGCGGCTCGTTTCGGGAACGCTGCTGCAGGTAGCGCCCGAGTTGGAGGAGGCCGCGCGCACCGCTGGCGCCAGCGATCTGCGCGTGAAGCGCGACGTCACCGTGCCGCTGATCAAGTACGGCATGCTGGCCAGCTGGCTTTTGATTTTCCTGATCTTCGTGCGTGAATATTCAACCGGCATCTATCTTCTCGGGCCCGGCACCGAGGTGATCGGCTCGCTTCTGGTGTCGCTATGGGGCACCGGCGCCATCGATCTGGTGTCGGCTCTGTCGGTTGTTAATGTGGTCATGATCGGCGTCGGCCTTGCCGTCGCGGTCCGGCTGGGAGTGCGCCTGCATGGCTGAACTCATCGTCAAGGACGTCGCTCTTCGGCTTGGCGACAACGAAATTCTCAAGGGCGTCTCGCTCGCGGTACCGGCGGGCGAAGTCGTGGCGCTGCTTGGGCCATCCGGTAGCGGCAAGACGACGCTGCTGCGTGCCATCGCAGGGCTGGAGACGCCACATGGCGGCTCGATCGCGATCGGAAACAACGTATTCTTCGATGCCGCGCGCGGTATCGAACTGCCCGCCGAGCAGCGTGGCCTCGGCCTCGTGTTTCAGTCTTATGCGCTCTGGCCACACCGCACCGTATTCGACAACGTCGCCTATGGCCTGAAGCTGCGCAATGTAACGGCCGCCGAAATCAAGGCTCGGGTCGACAAGACGCTGTCGCAAATCGGGCTCGGACATCTCGCCGCGCGCTATCCACATCAGCTCTCGGGCGGCCAGCAGCAGCGCGTCGCCATTGCACGTGCCATCGTCTACGAGCCGCCGGTGATCCTGCTTGACGAACCTTTGTCCAACCTCGACGCCAAGCTGCGCGAGGAAGCGCGCGCCTGGCTCCGCACGCTGATTGTCACGCTCGGGCTTTCAGCCATCCATGTCACTCACGATCAGGTGGAAGCGATGGCGATCGCCGACCGCGTCGTCCTGCTCGACGCGGGCATCGTCGCGCAGGAAGGGCCGCCGACCGCGCTCTATAATGAGCCGGCGACACTTTTCGCAGCGGAGTTCATGGGCAGCAACAATCGGCTCGATGGCAAGCTGGCTGACATTTCCGGTGGCCGCGCAACCATCGAACTGTTTGGGGAACGCATGACCGGAATAGCGCGCACCAAGGCTGCTGCCGGCACAAAGGCGACAGGCATCATCCGCATAGAGCGCGTGCGTTGTGCGTCAGGTGCCGGCCCGAACCGGCTTAAAATGGAGCTCAAGGCGCCAATGTATCTCGGCGAACGCTGGGAACTCGTGTTCGCGCGCGACGCCCTCACCGTGCGTGCCTATGCCTCGGCGCCTCTCGAACCGGGTGAGCACTACGTCGAATTTCCACCCGAAGCACTGTGGGTGTTTTAATTCTAAAAACAGTCATGCCCGGCCTTGTGCCGGGCATCCACGTCTTTAATGCTGTGCCGCTGACAAAACGTGGATGGCCGGGACAAGCCCGGCCATGACGATTGCGAGGACTATGACAAATTCATCTGACTTCCGCGGCGTTTTTCCCTATCTCGTCTCCCCGATCGATGCGCAGGGACGCATCTTGACCGACGTGCTGGGCGAGCTCGCCTCCGACCTAATCAAAGCCGGAGTGCACGGCCTGACGCCGCTCGGTTCGACCGGCGAATTCGCCTATCTCAATCGCGTCCAGCGCGAAGCTGTTGTGCAGGCGACGATCGAGGCAGCGGGCAAACGCGTGCCCGTTATCGCCGGTGTTGCATCGACGGCCACAGCAGATGCAGTCGAACAGGCCAAAGCCTATCAAAAGCTCGGCGCCGACGGCATTCTCGCCATTCTGGAAGCCTACTTCCCGCTGAAAGACGCGCAGGTCGAATCCTATTTTCGTGCCATTGCCGACGCTGATCGACATTCCTGTGGTGCTTTACACCAATCCAAATTTCCAGCGCAGCGATCTTTCGCTGGACATCATCACGCGCCTCTCGGAACACCCGCGCATCCAGTACATCAAGGACGCATCGACAAATACCGGGCGGCTCTTGTCGATCATGAACCGCGTACCGCGCATGAAAGTATTCTCCGCCTCCGCGCATATTCCGGCAGCGGTGATGTTGATCGGCGGGGTCGGGTGGATGGCAGGCCCTGCGTGCATTGTTCCGCGTCAGAGCGTGCGGCTCTACGATCTGTGTTGCGCCGGGAAATGGCCGGAAGCGATGAAGCTTCAGCGCGACCTCTGGCGCATCAACGAAGCCTTTGCACGTTTCAATCTCGCGGCATGCATCAAAGCTGGATTACAGATTCAGGGCTATGCAGTCGGTGAGCCGGTGCCGCCGCAGGCCGCGCTCGCGCCTGCGGATCGCGAGGCGGTCGAAGCTATTCTTGCCGACGTTGCGAAGCTCGAAACGGCTTGATTTAACGACAGAAATCACGTCGCCCAACCGAATCTTAACGGTTCCTTGCTAGTCGAACTGGATGGCCTTGCCGTCGCTCGCATCCGGGCCGCAGTCGGCGCGGAGGGAAACCGCGACACTGGTCGGTCCCGAACAAACGACACCCACGCCGCCGTCGATGGCCGCGCGCGCTGTCACGCGTCTCAAATCCATCCTCGCCGATCGCAGCGATAGCCGCCTGGCGCAGCTCGTTGCGGGAAAAGTTTTCCTCGTTCGCGTCGGGAGCGCGCTGCTCGCACTCGCCTCCCAGGTGTTGCTCGCGCGTTGGATGGGCAGCTTCGAGTTCGGTATTTACATCTACGTCTGGACCTGGGTGCTGATGATCGGCGCGCTTTCCGACGTTGGATTGTCGTCCGCCGCGCGACGCTTCATTCCGGAATATACCGAGCTCAAGAGCCTCGACCGGTTACGCGGCTTTCTCGCAGGCTCGCGCTGGCTCGCGTTCTTCATCGCTACCGGAATCGGCACCGTCGGCGCGTTAGCCGTGACGTTGCTAGCGCCATGGCTCGACCATTTCGCGATCATTCCACTTTATCTCGCATGCGTCACGATTCCGATTTACGGTTTGGTACAAGTACAGGCGGGCATCGCACAGTCTTACGACTGGCCCAATCTCGCACTGATGCCCTTCTACATCTGGCGGCAGCTGACCATCACCGTGCTGATGGGCCTCATCTGGCTGGTCGGTGCGCCGACCAACGCCGTAACCGCCATGGTCGTCGCCGTCGTTACTACCTGGGCGGTGACAATCGGACAGCTGGCAGTGCTCAATCGCCGCCTCAGGGAAAAAGTACCGAACGGCCCAAAGACCTACGAAACAAAAACCTGGTTCGCTACCTCGCTGCCGATCTTCGTAGTTGAAGGCTTCTACCTGCTGCTCACGTACGTCGATATCATCACGCTCGAGCATTTCCGTTCGCCGCACGATGTCGCGATCTATTATGCAGGCGCGCGGTTGCTCGCGATCGTCGCATTCGTCTATTTCGCCATCGCCGGCGCTACCACCCACAAATTCACCGAATATCACGTGACCGGCGACCGGCAGCGGCTCGCTGCATTCTTCGGCGAAACCATCCGCTGGACATTCTGGCCCTCGCTCATTGCCTGCGCGGCGATCCTCGCTTTCGGACGTCCGTTGTTGTCGCTTTTCGGCGCGGGCTTCGAGGCGGGCTATGGCGTGATGTTCATTCTGGCGATCGGCATGCTGGCGCGCGCTGCCGTCGGCCCGGCCGAGCGGCTGCTCAACATGCTCGGCGAACGCAGGCAATGCGCGATCGTCTACGCGATCGCATTTGCGATTAACCTCACGCTCTGCGTCATCCTCATTCCGCACATCGGCATCGAAGGTGCGGCGGTTGCAACCTCAACCGCGCTGGTGGCCGAATCGATGATGCTCTATCGCGTCGCTAAACGGCGGCTGGGGCTCCACGTCTTCATTATCGGCGGTGCGCGGAGCAGCTAGTTCACGCGCGCTCACGCAGCAAACGCCTGATGACCTTGCCCGTTGTCGTCATGGGCATGTCGTCGATGAAGGCGACTTCGCGCGGATACTCATGGGCCGATAGCCGCGTCTTCACGAAGCCCTGAATCTCGGACGCGAGCGTATCGGACGCCGTATAACCTTTCTTCAGCACAATGAAGGCTTTCACAATCTCCGTGCGCAGTGTATCGGGCTTGCCGACGGCAGCGGCGAGTGCGACGGCCGGATGACGGATGAGACAGTCCTCGATCTCTCCGGGCCCGATACGGAAGCCGGCCGAGGTAATGACGTCATCGTCGCGGCCGACGAAGCTGATATAGCCCTCGTCGTCCAGCACGCCCTGATCGCCGGTGGTCATCCAGTCGCCGATGAACTTGTCGTGCGTCGCTTCGGGCTTGCCCCAGTATTCGAGAAACATCACTGGATCGGGGCGCTTGATCGCAATTTGTCCGGTCTCCCCGACCTTCAGTAGATTTCCCTTGGCGTCGATGATTGCCACCGTATGACCGGCAACCGGCTTGCCAATTGCACCAGGCTTGGACACGCCGAGCACGCCGCACGCCGACAGCACGATATTGCACTCGGTCTGCCCATAGAATTCGTTGATGACGAGGCCGAACGCCGATTTGCCCCATTCGTAGGTCTCCGCTCCGAGCAATTCACCGCCCGACGCGATCGAGCGCATGTTGATCGCATGGCGGCCTTCCGGATTTGGCGCGGCACGCAGCATGCGCAACGCGGTCGGCGGGATGAAGGCATTGCGGATCTGCGCGCGCGCCATGAGCGCAAAGGCTTCTTCCGGATCGAATTTTTCGAAACGTCGCGCGACGACCGGCACGCCATAGTGCAGGCCGGGCAGCAGCACGTTGAGCAGGCCGCCCGCCCATGCCCAATCGGCCGGCGTCCAGATGCGGTCGCCCGGTTGAGGAAAGAAGTCGTGGTGGGTCTCGACGCCGGGCAAATGGCCGATCAGAACACGATGGCCGTGCAGCGCACCTTTTGGCTGGCCGGTCGTGCCCGAAGTATAGACCATCATCGCCGGATCGTCGGCGGATGTGTCGACCGGTACAAAATCGGACGACGCACGTGCCAGCGCCGCGGCAAAGTCGAGCGCGCCATGGCCGGCACCGTCGAGCGAAAGCACCAGCTTGAGCGCCGGCAGATCGGCCCTGATCTCGGCAATGCGTTCCACTCCGCGCGCGTTGGTGATCAGCGCGGCAGCGCCGGAATTCTGCAGCCGGTATGACAGGGCATCGGTGCCGAACAAAACCGCCAGCGGCAGCGCAACGCCGCCGAGTTTGTAGATCGCGATATGGCTTGCCGCCACCTCGGGCGACTGCGGCAGCAGGATCGCGACGCGATCACCCCGCACAATACCGTGTGCACGCAACACATTGGCAAGCCGGTTTGAAGTTTCACGCAGCCAGCCATAGGTGATTTGTTCGTCACGTCCGTCTGGCCGCGAATGCAGGATAGCGAGACGATCGGGCGCTCTCTTGCGCCCAGCGGTCGCAGACATCCACGCCGATGTTATAACGGGCCGGCACCTGCCAGCGGAATTCGCGATAAAGCGAATCGTAGTCCTTGACGCGAGGCAATACCGGCATGGGCGCAAAGCTAGTCAGTGGACAGCACGAGGTCCATAGCGGCAGCTGTCACTTTATCCGCGACTGGTGATCCGTCGGGCGCAATCCCTCCATTCGTCGGCCTCGCCTAGAAATGGTTCAAGATCGGGCGGATTGAGATTGAGCTCCCTGGGTGCGCACAGCATATTCGCCGACGGCATGATGTTCGGCCAGATGTTTTCCATATTCGAATAAAAGTTGCGCGCGTCGAAATACGGATAGATCGACCACCATGCGGCATAGCCGATCTCATTAAGAATCTGATTCAGTCTCTTCGAGGCCCCTGGCTCGTTGTTTTCGACATACAAAAGCGGACGACAGCGTTCGATCAGGGATTTCGCGCCACCAAGCACCTGCTGCTCCATGCCTTCGGTATCGATCTTGATCAACCGGCATTTTGGCAAGTTGAGCGAATCGAGTGCAATCAGCGGCACGCTTTCACCGGTCGCCCATCCTTGCATGAGCGGCACGGCGCTGTAGTTGAAAGTGACTTCTGGTGGCGGCAAAGGCGGCAGGCTGATCTCCCCGTCGGCTTCGCCCACCGCTTTTTGATGACAGATAACATTCTCGAGCCCATTTAGCGCAATGTTGCCTGCCAACATCAGAAAATTTCTGCGCTGCGGCTCGAATGCATGGACGAGGCCGCCGGGCCCGACCAGGTTGGCGAATGCTATTGTATGCGTGCCGATATTTGCACCGGCATCAACGACGATATCTCCAAGCTCGATAAACAGTCGAAGCAATTGAATCTCGAATTCGCACCACTCGCCGTAAAGATCGAGGCCGCGCCCGACAAATGTGTCATTGCGGTTATACATGAACAGGCCATGCTTGCACCGCTTGACCGCTACGTGCCGATTTTCAACGAGGTAAGGCGACAGCATTTTTTCCTGTTCACATTGCCGCAGCGAATTCGAATTTGGCGGATCGGGGAATAGAACTGAATGAGGCGAATCAGCCCGTAAGCGCTGAACCGTATGCGCTGCGTTGATTCGAAGCAAAGGTGCAAAGTAACGCCTTAGTCAAAAGTAACGCCTTACTCATAGGCGTCTCGGCGACTCGGCGTCAGCTGCCTTGGCTCTTATTCTCGTCGGGCTCCGCCAGGATCAGCGACCAGTACACCTTGTATTTCGACGCGGGGGTATAGACGGCAGCGATTCCCATGCGAGTGGCGCCGGCCAGCAGCATGTTGGCACGATGCGGACTCGAATCGCGCCAGCCGGAAAATGCCTCAGCCAAGGTGTGATAGCCGGCGCTGATATTTTCGGCCGCCCTCTTGGCGTCGTAGCCAGAGGTTTTCAGCCTCTGCTCGAATGGCCGGCCGGCGCCGTGGTCGAGCTTGTCGCGCTTGGCCATGATTTCGGCCTGCGCCTGCGCCAGCCGCATCAATTCGGGGTCGAGCACAACAGCCGATAGCCCGTTGTTGGCCCGGTAGCCCGAGATCATCGACGCTGCGGCCGTCGCGTCGAGTTCGGCTCCCGGTTGCGCGAGATTGCGATAGAAGCTCGGCTCCGCCTTCGGCACATAAGTCTCGGCGCAACCGCCGAGCACGACCAAGGCCAACAGCACCACAGTAAGGCGAACCGGCATCATCGGCGATTGTTCCCCGAATCACGAACCCGA
Organism: uncultured Pseudomonadota bacterium; assembly: GCA_963762485.1. Classification (GTDB taxonomy): domain Bacteria; phylum Pseudomonadota; class Alphaproteobacteria; order Rhizobiales; family Xanthobacteraceae; genus Pseudolabrys. The sequence continues at coordinate 282,881 of CAVXLE010000007.1, forward strand.
ATGAATTTAATGGGCTGACCGTGGCCGAATGGTGATGCCGGCACGCCCGCAACGCGGTACAGCGGAGGTCCCGCATCTACTGGCGCGTCGGCGCAGCGTCAACTAACATTTCGCGAGATCAATCGCTGCGGGAGAACGCCATGCCGAATGAGCCAGCCGCACGCACGCCGGGCGCCAAGCGCGCCGCACCGGGCGAATATGTTTTCGACCTCGGAGCAATGCAGAAGATCATGGGCGGCCCTGCCTATTCGACCGCTCACGGCCCATGTGTCGAAGGCGACCGCATGATCGTCGGCCTCATGCGCATGAAGGCCGGCACCGGCGCCGAGCCGCATTCGCATCCAAACGAACAATGGATTTACGTGCTGGAAGGAACCTTCCACGCCAACATTGGCGGGAAGGAGATCGACGTTACGCCAGGCTCGGTCGTCTACATTCCAGCCAACACTGTGCATGCCGGCAAGGCGACGACCGATGGCGACGTCGTATTTTTCACGGTCAAAGACGCCTCACACAGTCTGCACGGCATCAAGGCCACCTGAACAACCGCGTAACGGAAACGTTCAGGAAATTCTGGCGCGTAAGCATCCCTGGGGGGAGGATCGCATGAAACATTTAACGGCAGTGCTGCTCGCCGCTCTCATGCTGAGCACGGGCGCTGCTACGGCACAGGACAAGTATCCAAGCCGGCCAGTCAAGGTGATCGTGCCCTATGCGCCGGGAGGTGCAACCGACATCGTTGCACGCATCGTCGGCGACGAGTTCCAGAAAGTCACGGGGCAACCCTTCATCGTACTCAACAAGCCCGGTGCCTTTGGCATGCTGGCGATCGAGGAAATGGTGAAAGCGGCGCCTGATGGCTACACACTGATGATTGGCAATGTCTCGACCAATGCGATCACGCCGATCATCTATGCCAAGAAGATGAATTTCGATTATGCCAAGAGCGTTGTGGCGGTGACAAACCTGATCGACGTGCCCGCCTTTCTGCTGGTAACTACGGCGAACGACTTCCCGGTGAAGTCCACGTCTGCGCTCATCGAATACGCGAAGAAAAATCCCGGAAAAGTCCGTTACGGCACGGTCGGCATCGGCTCTTATCCACACTATGACATGGCCTATTTCGCCAAGCGCGCGGGCGATCTCGATCTGGTCGGTCTCCCGAACAAGAACGGCGCTTCCGGCGTAATCCAGGACATGTTGCGCGGCGACGTACAGGCGGCCTTCCTCAATGTCGCTTCGACCGCAGGGCAAGTGCAAGCCGGCAAATTCCATGCTTTGGCCGTGGTCAACCACACGCGGCTCAAGGAATACCCCAATATCCCGACAATGCAGGAAGTCGGCTACGCCGACGTCGGCACGGTCGCATGGAACGGACTGTTCGCGCCGGCCGCAACGCCAAAGCCGGTGCTGGAAGCGCTGTTCCTGGCCGTGAGTAAAGCGCTGAATTCGCCGGAAGCCATCGAAAAACTCAACAAGCAGAACTTCAATGTCGTGCCGAACAAGTCGCTGGCCGATGCCCAAGCCTGGCTGAATGGCGAAATGAAGCACTGGCAGACCATCACCAGTACGGTGAAAATCGACGTGGCGCAGTAAGAGCTACTTGCGGCTTGTACGCGTCGAGTTCGCAGGCTGCCTGCCGAACTGCGATAGCCCAATGATCGTGCCGAAAAGCACGAACATCATTATGAGCTTGGAGCTTTGAAGTATGAGAGCAAACATGGAGCTACTCCTGGCTGACTCAGGCAACTCCCCTCACCGTTCGCACGCTCGTCGCGGTCCCCATCGGATCGGTGCACCAGGAAAGTAGCAAAGCCTGCTGCCAGCGAGTGTGAAGCGGCTCACTTACTGCTTCTGGTTTTTCAAGCAGATTGGTTTTCGCGAAGATGCCAAACTCTCTTCGCACTCCTCCCTCACCCGCCAGACCTCTGGCGGGTTTTTTTCTTTCGCGCCCACGAAATGTTATTTCACCCGCTGCAGCGCCTGCCAGACCCGTTCCGACGTCGCCGGCATGTCGAGCTGAGCGCCCTCCGGCAACGCGTCGAGGATGGCGTTGATCACCGCCGGCGGCGCTGCCGTCGTGCCGGCCTCACCGGTGCCTTTCACGCCGAGCGGATTTGTGCGGCAGGTAACGGGATGGTGCGCGAGCGTCATTTCAGGCATCAGGTCCGCGCGCGGCATCGCATAATCCATAAATGAGCCGGAAACGAGCTGGCCACCGGCGTCATAGACCGTGTTCTCGACCAACGCCTGACCAAGACCCTGCGCCACACCACCGTGGATCTGCGCTTCGACGATCGTGTGATCGAGCACGTTGCCGCAATCGTCGACCGCTACATATGAGACAATCTCTACTGCGCCGGTTGATGGATCGACCTCGACTTCCGTGATGTGGCAGCCATTTGGAAAGGACGGTGGCACCTTGATGCCGCCCTGGGTGTCAAGGCTTTCCGGAATCACGCCCTGGCGTTTAAGTTCGGCGGCGCGTTCGGCCGCTTCGAACAGAGAAACCTCGCGGCTCGAATTTTTCACGCTGAACTTTCCGTCGCGATAATCGATCTCACTTTCGCCTGCCTGCAGCAGCATGGCGGCAACGCGCTTGCCCTTCTCGATCACGGCATCGGCGGTACGCGCAACCGCACCGCCCGTCATCATTGCCGAGCGCGAAGCGACCGCGCCAAAACCGGGAACATCGCGCGCAGAGTCGCCGGATGTAACAGTGACGGCTTCCGACGCAATACCCAGCCGCCGTGCCGCCACATGGCCAAATACGGTCTTGTGCCCCTGCCCGCTCGCGCCGGCGCCGACACTGACCTGGACGGAATTTCTGCCGGGAAACGAAATGCGCGCAGCTTCTTCCGGAAATGCGCCGGAAATCTCGAGATAGCAGCCGATGCCGATGCCGCGCAGCTTGCCTCGCTTCTTTGCGGCCTTCTTGCGTTCGCGGAAGCCGGCGTAATTGGCGGCCGCGAGCGCCCGCTCGAACACCGCCGGGAAGTCGCCGCTGTCGTAACTGTTGCCGAAGGCGGTGGTGTAGGGAATCTTCTCTGCCTTGATAAGGTTGCGCCGGCGCAATTCGGCGGCATCGATGCCGGTAGCATCGGCCGCGGCATCGATCGCGCGTTCGATCAGATAGCTTGCTTCCGGACGGCCGGCGCCGCGATAGGGCCCGGTCGGCAGCGTATTGGTGAACACGCAGCGCGTGTTCAGCTGAGCATGTGGGATATCGTAGACCGTAGGCAGGCAGCCGGAGATGTGGGTCGTGAACACGAAATGCGCGACGCCGGTGAAATAGGCGCCGAGATTGCCGATGCAATCGACACGCAATCCCAAAAAGCGTCCACGTGCATTGAGCGCAAGCTCCACAGTAAAAAATGAATCGCGCCCCTGATTGTCGGTAAGGAAGGCTTCCGCACGGGTCGAAACCCAGTGGATCGGCTTTCCGAGAGCGCGCGCGGCATGCAACAGGGGGACATATTCAGGGTAGCACCAGCCCTTCATGCCGAAGGCGCCCCCTACATCGTCAGTAATGACGCGCAGCTCGTCCGGCTTGATATTCATTGCGCCGGCGACTTGCCCGCGCACGGCGGCGACACCTTGTGTACCTACGCGCAACGTGAACTGCTTGCTGGCGGAATCGTAGCTTGCGCTTGCCGAGCGCGGCTCGAGCGAGGCCACCACCAGCCGCTGGTTTACAAGCTCGACGCGCACCACATGCGCGGCTTCCTTGAAGGCGCGGTCGAGCCCGGCCTGTTTCTTCCCGTCTGGGTCGGCAGGCGCGGTCCAATCGAATCCGATATTGCCGGGCACTTCTGGCCAAAGCTGCGGCGCGCCCGGTTTGAGCGCTTCGCGTGCATCGGTCACCGGTGTCAGCGGCTCATAATCCACGACAATTTTTTCGGCGGCATCCTGGGCAGCGGCCGCGCTCTTCGCGATCACCATCGCCACCGGCTCGCCCACATGCATCACGCGCATCTCCGCAAGCGACGGGCGATGCGGCGAGATTGCTGTCTTGCCGCCGCGGCCGGGGATCGGATGGCCATGCGAAATGGAATGGTAGTGGGCATCGCTGAGATCGGCTGCGGTCAGCACCGCAATGACGCCAGGGGCGGATTTCGCCGCCGACACGTCGATACGCTCTATTCTCGCAAAGGCGTGCGGTGAGCGCACAAAAAATGCTGCGAGCGCACCCTCCGGCTTGACGTCGTCACCGAAGCGGCCTTGCCCGCGCAAAAGCGCATCATCCTCGACGCGGCCAGACCAGGCGGCATGGTCGTCGTTGTGGGCGGCGGTCGATTGCGTCATGCGGTGCTCCGGCAAAAAAAATTAAAGCTTGCGGTCAGTGATGCCTGCCTTGGCGTAGAGCGCATTGATATGCGCTTTAACCTCGGGGGCCGTGGTGTCGTTTTCAGGCGCATGGGCCCAACCGACTTTGGCGCGCGCGTAGATTGCCATTTCTTCGTCCTGCTGCGAGGTGCCGCCGGAAATTCCATAGGCGCCGATCATCTCGTCGCCCTTGAACACTGGGGCCGCACCGCCGCTCGCTGCAATGCGGCCATTCGTCATGGCAGCGAGACTGACCAGCAGTTGCGGGTTGCGCTCCTTGAACCACTGCTGAATCACAAGGCCGTCGGGAAAGCGCGGACTCATCGAGCGGAATGCCGCCACGGTGAAAGCTTTGGCAATGGCGGTTTCCGGGGTAATGAAGCCGGCCTCGTCCATTCTCTCAACTGCAATGAGGTGGCCTTCAGGACCGACCACCGCGATCGAAACCGGCACGGCCATAGCGTCGGCTTTTTCCACCACCGCCTTGATAAACTCACGGCATTCTGCCGCACGCAATCTGGCCATTCCCCACCCCTCCGGCATTATTAAGCTTTGCTTAACCCTTTATGCACGGCAATTAACTGCAAAAAAACGGGTTGGGGAATACCGTGCCCGCCTACCCGGACGCAAAAATGGGCGAACATACCTCCGCACACGCAGACGCGCGCGATTGGCGTATGGTCGTCCTGACCGGCTGCGCCAGCTTTGCCATCAGCTTCGCGGTTTTCCATTTTGTCCTGCCAATCGGCGTCTGGGTGGCCTCCGAGGCCGAGGCCATCGTCTCTTTTTTCCTTGCCTCAGTGATCGCACTGGTGGCGATGTCGTTCACGACGGTTCTGCTCGCCCGAAAGTTGCGTCTGGACAATCTGCGCATGCGCGTGGCGATCAACAACATGTCGCAGGGCTTGTGCATGTTCGACGGCAATGAGCGCCTTGTCGTCTGCAACCAGCGCTACATGGAAATGTATAGCCTCTCTCCCGACGTCGTTAAGCCCGGCTGCACCCTGCAAAGCTTGCTCGAATATCGCATCCACAACGGCACCTTTTCGCGCGATCCCGCGGGGTACCGGCGCGAACTGGTCGGTGCCATGGCCGCAGGCACAACGACAAGCAATGAAGTCAAATCGAAAGATGGGCGATCGATTACGGTTATCAACCGCCCGATGCCGGACGGCGGTTGGGTCGCGACACATGAGGACATTACCGAGCGGCGCGACGCCGAGCGCGAACGTATTTCGATGCAGGAGCAGCAGCAGCGGCGCACCATCATCGAGCAGGCCATCGCAACCTTCCGCCAGCGCGTCGAGGATCACCTGAAAACGGTGGCCGAGGGCGCCAGGACAATGCACTCAACTGCCACCACGCTGTTCGGCAATTCCGCACAGACGTCCAAGAGTGCCGATGGCGCGGTGTCGGCTTCGAACGAGGCCTCCACAAACGTGGAGACCGCCGCCATCGCCGCCGACGAATTGTCTGGCTCGATCAATGAAATCGGCCGACAACTCTCCAAGACCACAGAGATCGTGCGCGCGGCGGTGAGCGAGGCGCAGGACACCAACCATCAGATCACTGCGCTGGCACAGGCCGCGCAAAAGATCGGCGACGTGATCAAGTTGATCCGCGCCATCGCCGGGCAGACCAACCTGCTGGCGCTCAACGCGACCATTGAAGCCGCGCGCGCCGGCGAGGCGGGCAAAGGCTTTGCGGTCGTTGCGTCGGAGGTCAAGTCATTAGCGGTGCAGACAGCCAAGGCGACTGAAGACATCTCCAAGCTGATTTTGGCCGTGCAGGCGGCAACGACAAGCGCAGTGTCTGCCATCGGACGCATCTCCGGTCGCATGCAGGAAATCGACAGCTGTGCGACCGCCGTCTCCGCCGCAGTCGAAGAACAGAGCGCCGCCACCGGTGAGATTTCTCAGAACGTCGCCAGTGCCTCCGATGGAGCGAAGGTGGTGGTATCGGTGCTGGGAGATGTGTCCGGGGCTGCGGCGCAGACGCGTGGATCGGCAGAAAGCGTCCTTACGGCCTCGCAGGCAGTGGAAGCCGCCGCCAGCGAGCTGCGCAGGGAAGTCGAGGGCTTCCTCGCGCGCGTGGCGGCGTGATCAGCTGAAAAGTCCAGTCAGCCAATAAAACAGCGCGGCGATCACCGCCGACGCCGGGATTGTAATAATCCAGGCAACGACGATGTTGTTGGCGACACTCCAGCGCACCGCCGACATCTTGCGCGCGGCCCCGACGCCTATAATCGACCCCGTGATCGTGTGCGTGGTGGACACCGGAATGCCGAGCCAGGTGGCGGCAAACAGCGTGGCCGAGCCACCGGCCTCCGCGCAAAAACCCTGCATCGGCGTCAGACGCGTAATCTTCGAGCCCATCGTCTTCACGATGCGCCAACCGCCGATCAGCGTGCCGAGCGCCATTGCCACCTGGCAGGCGATGACGACCCAGAAGGGCACGTGGAAAGTGCTGCCGAGATGGCCCTGCGAATAGAGCAGCACGGCGATGATACCCATCGTCTTTTGCGCGTCGTTGCCGCCATGGCCAAGTGAATAGAACGAGGCGGAGACGAATTGGAGATGCTGGAATGTACGGTCGACTGCAAACGGCGTCGAGCGCATGAAGATCCACGACAACACCAACACCATCACCAGCGCCAGCAGAAAGCCGATGAGCGGCGATCCCACGATCGCAAGGGTGGTCGGCAGCAAGCCGTGCCATACGATGACGCTTGGACCCGCCTTGGCCACGCCGGCTCCGACCAGGCCGCCGACGAGCGCATGCGATGAGCTCGACGGAATGCCCAAACCCCATGTAATTAAATTCCAAATGATGGCGCCCATCAGCGCACCGAACACAACGCGCGGGTCAACGATCGAAGCTGAAATAATGCCGGTGCCGAGCGTATTCGCAACATGCAAACCGAAGAACAGGAAGGCGATAAAATTGAAAAACGCCGCCCATGCCACCGCATATTGCGGCCGCAGTACACGCGTGGAGACGATGGTGGCAATGGAATTCGCTGCATCATGCAGCCCATTGAGAAAATCGAACGCGAGCGCGACCGCGATCAGCCCGACCAGGACCGGAAATGACAACATGACGTCCATCGTCGCCAAACTCCGGAAGCGCTAGACGTGTTCGATGACGATGCCGTGCATGACATTGGCGACGTCGTCGAAGCGATCGACGACTTTCTCGAGATGATCGTAGACCTCATTGCCGACGAAGAACGCCATCGGATCCGTTTTGGATTTGGACAGATACAGCGCCCGCAAGCCGATGTCGTGCAATTCGTCGGCGCGGCCTTCAATCGCCGAAATTTGCGCGGTCAAGTCACTGATGTGCACCGCTTCGGAACTGATTCTCCGCAAAAGCGGCGCTGCTTCTTTCGCAAGTTCCGCACATTTCACGATCGCATCGGCCATTTCTTTCATTTGCGGCGTGAATTCGGTCACGTCGAAAAGAATGATGCCCTTGGCCGTCTTCTGCATCTGGTCGATGCTGTTATCCATCGAAGTGATCAGGTCGCGGATATTGCCGCGGTCGAACGGTGTGATGAAGGTGCGGCGAACCGCGATCAGTACTTCGCGGGTTACGTCATCCGCATCGTGCTCACGGTCCATGACGATCTGGTAGTTCCGCTGAATTGCCTCGCCGCCTTCCAGCATGGCGCGCAAGGCCTGCGCCCCCGCGAGCACGGCCTGCGAATGGCGGGCAAACAGCTCGAAGAAGCGTTCCTCCTTCGGCATTAAGGCGTGGAACCAGCGCAGCATGGCAAACCCCGGTGGCCGGTAAGTGGCTAGTGAGGGCAACCTAGTCGCTCAGCGTGCGGTTGCGAAATCCGCAAAAGCCTCGCCTGTGGAAACATCGTTCGCGCAGGCAACTCGCATTTCCAAGGCAGCACAACGGCCAAGTTTAATATCGTGAAAACAAGGACTTCGTGAGGGCGTTCATTTGCGCGCTCAACCGAAGATTTGCTGCATCGGCGCGCCGGGTCGGTTAGTTTGCCGGGCAAAGAGGAATTCGAGGCGGAGACGTTCAATGCGGTTGGGCTACTTCACCATGCCCGTGCATCCGATGGGCCGGGACTGGTCCCAGACGCTGCGCGAGGATCGCGAGGCGATTATTCTCGCTGACAAGCTCGGATTTCACGATGCTTTCGTCGGCGAGCATCTGACTGATGCCTGCGAAAACATCACCAACAGCATGCTGTTCCAGGCCACGCTGATTCACGGCACCAAGAACATCAAGCTTGCGACCGGCACCACCAATTTGGCGCAGATGCATCCGGTGGTGATCGCGGTGAATGCCGCGATGTTCGACCATCTGTCGCAAGGCCGTTTCGTGATGGGTATCAGCGCCGGCGCGCTTACGTCTGATTCGGAAGCGATCGGTATCCTCGACCTCGATCGCAACAAAATCTTCGCCGAAGCGATCGACGTCATCCTGGCTGTGTGGGAGCGCGATCCGCCCTACGACATCGACTTCCCCGATAACCGCTTCAAGGTCGGCTTCGCGCGCACTGCCGCGCTCGAGCTGGGTGTCGGCATTCTGGCAAAGCCCTTCCAGAAACCGCGGCCGGAAATCGTCGGCACCGTCGTGGCGCCGTTTTCTCCCGGCGTGGTGTTGATGGGCAAGCGTGACTTTCATCCGCTGTCGGCGAACTTCCTGCTGTCGAACCATCTCAAGTCGCATTGGACCAACTACGCCAAGGGCAAGGCGGAGGCCGGAGCCAAGGCCAACATCGCCGACTGGCGCGTGGCGCGCACGATTTTCGTCGCCGATGACGACAAGATCGCGGCGCGTTATGGCAACGACGACGCCAATAGCCCTTACCGATTCTACTTCGAGCAAATGCGCGCCAAAATGAAGCGCGGCAACCGGCTCTATGTGTTCAAGAGCCATAAGGAACAGTCCGACGACGAGATCACCCTCGATTACGTCATGAAGCACTGCGTGACGTTCGGCAGCGTCAACAAGGTGGTCGATGCCATCCTCAAGCTGCGCGAGGAAACCGGTGATTTTGGCGAAATCGTTTATGCCGGCATGGACTGGGTCGATCCGGCGCTCGGCAAGCGGTCGATGCAGTTGATGGCCGAAGAAGTTATGCCGCGTGTTAACGCGGCAATCGGAAAGCCGGCCAAGACCGCGGCGGAGTGATTTAAACTGTCATGGCCGGACTTGTCGCGGCCGTCTCGCTTAAACGCAAGGGCGGCTTGGGCCGAAACTGCTTGCGAGCTACGAACCTGAACGCCGGCATCACCTCGATGAAGAGAGTGCGCCGCGCAGCCAGTCATTACACCGACAACGGATCGGTGCCGAGTGCGGCGTAAAGGCCGTGCTTGGCGCCTTGCGTAAACGGAACATCTTTGTCGAGCTCGATCGACGCCGACCGCACGCGCTGCGCCTCCGGTTCGATCGCCGGCACCGCGCCGCCCTCGGCAGCTGCCTTCGCCGCGCGCAGCAAAATCTTGCGAGTCATGATGATGCCGCTGTCGGTCGCGCACAGGTGCTCCTTGGTGCGGTCCTGGATTGGTCCCATGCTTTCCTGGATCGAAGCGTCCTGCATGGCGATGCCGTCGACGCCGGTAGACGAATGGCCGTGGCGCTGCGACTCGCGATCCATCAGGTAGTTGTTGGACTTATTGGCGAGCGGAATGAAAGTGCCCGGCACGTACTTAACGTGAATGCCTTCCCCGTCCTGCATCGCGGAGACCTCGGAATTCGTCAACGCGCGCTTGGGATGATAGTTGATGCTCCACGCCCAGCAGGTTTCGTCGTCGATCGGCACCCAGGCATGCGCGCCCAACGGATGGCCCGCGCGCGGCGGGATGATCGAGTACCAAGGCATGATCCAGGGCGTGATGCGCCAGTAATATTTCTCGCCGTCAGCATTGCGGCGCGCGCCGATCAACAGCCCGCCGGGAAATTCCTCGACGTCGAACAGCGGCATGCGGTCCTGCTCGTTGTAGACGTTCCCCTTCGAGCCTTTGAACAACGGATCCTTGTTGAGCTCGCTGCCATGCAGCCACGATACGTGGCTGGAATCGATGCCGCCTTCCATTGCCTGCAGGTAGTTGCATTCCTGCAAGCGCTTGGAGACGAAACGCTGCGGCGGCTCGACATCGGTCCATTCCAGTGCCGGCGGCGGTGGCTGCAGGGCCGGCGGTCCGAGATAGGCCCATACGATTCCGGCCTTCTCGATGCACGGATAGGATTTCAGCTTGATGTTCTTGCGGAAGCCCGATTCCTCGGGCTCCGACGGCAGGTCGACACATTGGCCGGTCACGTCGTATTTCCAGCCATGATAGGGACAGCGCAGACCACATTCCTCGTTCTGACCGAACCAGAGCGAGACACCGCGATGGGCGCAGAACTCGTCGATCAGGCCGATGCGCCCTTTACTGTCGCGGAAGCAGACCAGATTTTCGCCCATCAGCTTCACGCGCACCGGCGGACAATCGGGCTCGGGGATCTCGGACACCAGCAGGAAGGGTGCCCAATAGCGCCGCAACAATTTGCCCATCAGTGTTCCGGGGCCGACGCGGCTTAGCTGATCGTTTTGTTCACGCGACATCATGGCGACGTTTCCTCAAGTCTTTGCTATGCTTATTGCAGGCGTTGGCAGCCATTATAAGCAGCCAGGCCGGTTACGGAAGCCAAGCGCCATGCCTCTGCCACGCATCGCCATTGCGACGGGAGATCCGGCCGGAATCGGGCCGGAGATCGCGATCAAGGCTGCACTCGATGCGCGTGTGCGTGGCGTGTGCCGTCCGCTGCTTGTGGGCGACCCGGCGGCGGTGGAACTGCATGCACGCGCGGCAGGCCTCACGCCCAATTTGCATGTGGTCGAAAAGACCGGCGACGCAGATTGGAGGAATGGCGCGGTCAATCTGCTGGACGCGCGCGATGGCAGCAATATTCAGTTTACCTTCGGCAAGGTCGACGCCGCCTATGGCCGCGCCTCGCTTGCCAGCGCCAGCCGCGCAATCAAAATCGCCCTTGCCGGCGAAGTCGAAGCCGTGGTCGCGGCCCCGCAGACCGAACGCTCGATTGCCGCGGCCGGTGTCACCTTCGACGGCTATCCATCCTTCGTTGCGCGCGAAACCGGCACCCCGGTGAACGACGTCTATCTGATGATCTGTTTCGACCAGTCCCGCATCGTGCATGCCACCTTGCACGTGAGTGTCCGCGAGGCGGTTGCGTTGATCACGCCGGAGCGAATTGAGCGCGTGATCCGCGTCACCGACGCGTCACTGAAGAAGCTCGGCATTCCGCGCCCGAAGATTTTCGTCAGCGGCCTCAACCCGCACGCCGGCGAAGAGGGCATGTTCGGTCGCGAGGAGATCGAGATCATCGAACCGGCAATTCGCAAGGCGGCCGGGGCCGGAATCGATGTGTCTGGCCCGTTCGGTGCCGACACCATGTTCCGCAAGAAAGGCGCCGACGCCTTCATCGTGATGCTGCACGACCAGGGCCACATCGCCGCTAAGCTGCAGGCCTTCAACCGCACCGCGGGGCTTTCGATCGGTTCCCCAATTCTGTTTTCCTCGGTCGCGCATGGCAGCGCGCATGACATTGCCGGGAAAGGCCAAGCCGATCCCGGCGCCATGATCGAAGCGATCACAAGGCTGGCGCACGTCAATTTGCAGGGTTACGACCGTGCCAGGGATTGAGCAGCGGAAGGCTGTTCGCGTCCGGCGGCTTTGGAATCGATTGCAAATACGCGTAGATGTCCGCGAGATCGCCGTCGGAGAGAATCTTTTCACTGAATGGCGGCATGGAGCGATTTGTCGAGCGAACGAAAACAGAAAACGCGTCCCAAGGCAGCGGATCGGGCGCAAGCCGCTTGCCACCGCTGGTCATGATCGAGCCTTGCCCCATGGTGCCGTGACACTGCCAGCAGCCTTTCTCGACAAAAACCGTCTTGCCGTGCTCGGCCGACGCAGCCAGCGCATTGTTCTCTCCGACAGCAAGGCCCGCAATCAGACCCAGCGCAATCACATACATTCGCATCACGGCACCTTCAGCGCGGCTGCGTCACGACATCGACCAGCGCTGGCTCGCCGGCCTTGACTACCTCGACCGCCTTCTTCAGCGCCGGGGCGAGTTCGTTCGCATCGGTGATCGGGCCGGCCGACCACAGACCGAGCGAGCCGGCGAGTTTGGCGTAGTCGATCGCCGGATTTTCCAGGCGGGTACCGAGCGGCCCTAAATCCTTGCCGAGATAGGCGACCCGGTTGCGCCGGTTCGACATGCGCTGCACGTGCATCACTTCCTGGTGGTAGCCGCGGTTGTTGTGCATCACCGACAGCATTGGAATTTTGTGCCGCGCCGCCGTCCACAATACGCCCGGCCCAAACATGAGATCGCCGTCCGGCTGGAAGTTGACCGAGAAGCGCCCCGCGTCGCGATTGGCGAGCGCCGCGCCGACCGCGGCCGGTGCGTTATAGCCGATGCCATAGCCGCCCGGCCCGCCGATGTGATGATAGTGCTTATCCATCGGCCACAGCCGGGTCGGCCAGGAGGAAAATTGGCGGTCGCCGCCGACTGAGGACCAGTCGAGATCCTTGATCTGCGCATAGACCTCCATGGACATGCGCGCCGTGCTGATCGGGCTCGCATCCCAGGCGTAGCTGGCGGCCTGCCGCGTGCGCTCGCGCGTCTCGGCAAAGGCTTTCTTCAGCGCCTCGCCGCGTGCTTCGATCGCCGCCTTGCGGCTCGCCGGCAATGCCTGCTTCACCGCCTCGATCAGCGCCGGCAGCGTCGCTTCGGCGTCTCCTGCCATTTCGACGTCGATCGACTGGAAGCGCTGGAAGTCCTGGTAGTTCGACTTGGTGTTAAGCAGCATCGAGCTGATGCTGATTAGTTTGGCGTTCGGCTTGATGTGGGATTCCTGCAAGCCGGCGCCGTCGTTCTCGCCGTTGTCGATGTAGCCGTTCACCGTGCCCCAATAGTCGGACAACTCAAGTCCGATGATCACGTCGGCCTGGCCGATGAGCGAACGGCCGCGCGCGGTCTGGTAGAGGTAATGCGTGTTGGGGAAATTCATGCGGCCCTTCTGGTCGACCACCGGCGCCTGCAAGGCTTCGGCGAGCTCGACCAGCCGCTTCACGCCGTCGGCCGTGCGCGCGCATTTGTCGGCGACGATCACCGGGCGCTCGGCATTTGCCAACAGCTGCGCCGCCTCGCGCACCGCATTCATGTCGCCCTGCGGCGGCGCCGTCGGCACATAGCGCGGGATGGTGAGCTTGGCGCGGTCGTGCACCGTCTCTTCCTGCAGACCGCAGTCGAGCGCGATCATCACCGGCTCGTGCGGCGGCGTCATCGCCAGCTTGTAGGCGCGCACGAAGGACTGCGCAAAATGCGGCAGCGACACCGGCTGGTCGTCCCATTTGGTGAAGTCGCGCACCAGCGCGCTGATGTCCTGCGCCGAATGGAAGGTCGGCACGCCCGGCGGCCGTTTGGCGGCGTCGAGATCGGTGCCGCCCATTACGATGACCGGAACGCGATCGCACCAGGCGTTGTAAATTGCCATCGCGGCATGCTGGAGGCCGACAGTGCCATGACACAGCACCAGCAGTGGCTTGCCGGCTATCTTGAAATAGCCATGCGCGAGCGCGACGGACGATTCCTCATGCGTGCAGGTGAGAAACTCCGGTTTCTTGTTGCCGCCGTAGTTGATCAGCGATTCATGCAATCCGCGAAAGCTCTGGGCGGGGTTGCATGGGACGTAGTCGATATCGAGCGACTTGATGACATCGACCATGAAGTCGGAATTAGGCGTGCCTTCCGCCTGCACCGTAGCCTGCGGCGTGCCGGTTTCTGCAGCAGCGACTCGTGCGGTCGGCCGCAAGGCGGACGGTCGCGGTTCACCCGGTGCGGCCGGGGCCGCAACGCTCGCCGCATCGACCGGTAGCGGCGCGCCAGCCGCGCCGGCGACCGCCACGCCCGCCAAAAACCTGCGCCGATTTAATCGGGTTCGCGACAGCTCACGCGTCATGACGGCCTCCGCATAATATCGGGGCGCGGTCCGATGTGATCCGCACCGTGCAGATGGCAATGTTAATTCAGTGGCAAGGGGCGCGCCAAGGCCGGCGCGCCGTGGGGGCTAGCGCACCGGCGGCAGAGGCGAGGACGAGATCGCTGCGGAGTTGCTGGCACCGGTAGGCGCGATATTTGTTGGAGCACCCGCGGGCGCCGGAACATTTGCAGCCGGTGGCGCTCCGGTATTGGCGACGTGATCGGGCGCCTTGCCCGGCAACACAACCACGCGCGTTCCGACCTGCACGCGGCTATAGAGATCCTCGATATCTTCGTTGAGCAACCGGATGCAGCCCGACGACACGAATGAGCCGATGGTCGACGGCTGGTTGGTACCGTGGATGCGATAGAGCGAGTGACCGAGATAGAGCGCGCGTGCGCCAAGCGGATTGCCCGGACCGCCCGCCATCATGCGGGGGAGGTAAGGCTGACGGTCGATCATCTCCGACGGCGGGAACCAGTCCGGCCATTCCTTCATCCTGGAGACACGCTCGGTGCCGGCCCAGGTGAAACCTTCGCGGCCGACGCCGATACCGTATCGTAGCGCCTTGCCGCCGCCGAGTACCAGATAGAGATAGGTGTTGGGCGTATCGATGACGATCGTCCCGGCCGGTTCCTTGCTGGCAAAGTCGACCAATTGCTTCTTCAAATTAGGCGGTAGCTCTTTCGGCTTTCCGGCTTCCGGCTGGTCCTCCGGCGGCAATGTCATGACGCTGGCGCCAGACGCCTGTCCGGGCTGTGGAGCAACATTCGGGGCTGCACCGACCGCGGCCGGGGGGCGTACGGCGTCCGGATCGTTGGTCATCCGCGGCGCCGGGGGCGAGACGGCCGGCGGCTGTTGCGCATCGAGCTGGTGGCCGTAACCTGCAGGACCCCTTTCGGGGCTGCCAAACAACCCGGTTGGCGGCGGTGGGACCGGCTCGTCATCCGGATATGGGAGGACGCGGCTTGGAACTCGGCGCTGGGCCTGACCGCGGCCCGGCGGCGATAGCGAATTGTCGTCATCGTCGTAACCGCCCATGACCGGCGGCAACCGCTCTTGATAGACCCCCGGCGGCGACAGGTTGTACTGCGCCCGCGCCGGCGCAGCCGTAAATGCCACCGCAACCGGCAGCGCCAGCAGAAAAGCAGCCGAAAATCGGATCATCGTCCACCCTGCGCGGCAGGCGGAGCCGCCGCCAAACCGCGCCCTGATTGCCCCGGGATGAAGGCACATTCAAGACCAGAATAGGGCTATCTCGTTAACGTGATTTTTCCGTGCCGCCTCACGTTTTCTTGGCCTCCGCCGCCAGAACCTGCTTGGCCACCCGGTGGGCGTCGACCGCGGCTGGGAAACCGCAATAGATCGCGACCTGGCGCAGCACGGCGGACAGCTCCTTGGGCGTCAGGCCGTTGCGCAGCGCACCGCGGAAATGCGCCTCGAATTCATGCATGCGCCCGAGGCAGGCGATCATACCGAGGTTGAGCAAGCTGCGGTCGCGCGGTTTGAGGTCCTCGTCGGTCCACACCGCGCCCCAGCAGAATTCGTTGAGCAGGTCCTGGAATTTGCGATTGAAATCGTCGGTATTGGCGACGGCGCGGTCGACGTATTCGTCGCCCAGCACCTTGCGGCGCATCGCCATACCCTTGTCGTAGAGTGCCTTGTCCATGGTTTCCTCCCTGATGACGGAATATTCCGCATTGGTCGGCGTATGTTGACAGAGAATGGACGATTTCGTCCATTCTTGCGGCCCTTGCCGGGCCTCCGCATCAAACGAAAAAAGGGGGAAACAGCATGCTCACAACACCAACTCGCGCAATCCGTCTGGCGCTCGCCCTCATCTTCTTGGGCGTTACGGCCAGTTATGTCACACCGAAAGCGGCGAGCCAGGAGGCCGGCTGGGTCACGCTGTTCGATGGCAAGAGCATGGACGGCTGGAGCACAGTCGGCCAATCCAATTGGCATGTCGCGGACGGCGTGTTGATTGCTGACAAGATGGAAGGCAAGGAAGCCGGCTATCTGGTGAGCAACAAGCCGTACAAGAATTTCATCGTGCGCGTCGAATTCTGGCCGAGCGACGACGCCAACAGCGGCATCTACTTCCGCTGCCTCGATCCCAAGAAGATCACCGACCGGACCTGTTACGAGGCCAATATCTTCGACCAACGTAAGGATCCGAGCTACGGCACCGGCGCGATCACACGTTACGTCGAAATAGATCCGATGCCAAAGGCCGGCGGCAAATGGAACACCTACGAGATCACCGCCAACGGCCGTGACATCACAGTCGTGCTCAATGGCCAGACCACTGCAAAGCTGCGCAATGGCATGTTCGAGGAAGGTCCGATCGTGTTGCAGCACGGCGCCGGAGCGATCAAGTTTCGCAAGGTGGAGCTCAAGCCGCTGTAAGGTGGCGGCGCAGCGGGCGGGCGTGACGGAATGCAAGTAGCGATCATCGGCGGCGGCATTTGCGGGTTGTCTCTCGCACTCAATCTCAAGGAGCGCGGCATTGCCTGCCGCATCTATGAGCGTGCGCCGGAAATCAAGGAGCTTGGCGTCGGCATCACGTTGCTGCCGCATGCCATGCGCGAATTCAGCGCACTCGGCCTCGGCAACGAATTGCTCAAGGCCGGCATCGAGAATCGCGAGAGCCGCTTCTACAACCGCTTTGGCCAGCTGATTTACAAGGAACCGCGCGGCAAATTTGCCGGTTACC
Organism: uncultured Pseudomonadota bacterium; assembly: GCA_963762485.1. Lineage (GTDB taxonomy): Bacteria > Pseudomonadota > Alphaproteobacteria > Rhizobiales > Xanthobacteraceae > Pseudolabrys. The sequence goes on from CAVXLE010000007.1 coordinate 299,947, forward strand.
AATACCCCGAGGTCGGCATCCACCGTGGCCGCCTTCACATGATTCTCTATAGGGCGGCACGCGACCGGCTGGGCCCCGAAGCGATCTGCACCGACCACGAATGCACTGGCGTGGAACAGGACGAACGCGGCGCCACCGCGCATTTCAGAGCAGGCACGGGTGGCGCAAGAGAAAGCGTTCGGGCCGGCGTGGTGATCGATTGCGAAGGCATCAATTCGGCAATCCGCAAGCAGTTCTACCCCACCGACAAGGTGGCGTTCGCCGGCATCAACACCTGGCGCGGGATTACCCGCCGGAAGCCGATCCTCGACGGGCGTACCTATATGCGCGTCGGGTCCATCCTCACTGGCAAGATCGTGATCTATCCGATCATCGATGACATCGACGGAGATGGCCGCCAGCTCATCAACTGGATGGCGGAGATCAAGCGCGACACATACGAGCAGAACGACTGGAACAAGCCAGGCAATCTCGCCGACTTTTTTCCGCTCTACGAAAGCTGGCGCTTCGACTGGCTCGATGTGGCGCAGCTGATCCGGGATGCCGACCAGGTCCTGGAATATCCGATGGTCGACAAGGACCCCATCGACAAATGGACGTTCGGACGCGTCACGCTCGCCGGTGACGCCGCCCATCCGATGTATCCGCGCGGCTCCAATGGTGCAGCACAGGCGGCAATTGACGCGCGCACGCTAGCCGATCTGCTGCACAAAAGTTCCGATCCGCGCGACGCACTCAAGGATTACGAAGCCACACGCGCTGGCCCCGCCGCCAAAGTCGTGCGTACCAACCGTGAGCACCCGCCTGACTTCATCAACATCAAGGTCGAGGAACTGGTCGGTGACAAGCCCTTCGACGATCTCGACAAATACATCACGCAAGACGAATTGCGCGCCCTGTCGGAAAACTACAAGCGCATCGCCGGCTTCGCGCTCGCCGATGTGGCGGGGCGGTAAACAACAACACCGCTCATTCCCGCGCATGCGGGAATCCAGATAAAAGAACTGGGTCCCCGCTTGCGCGGGGACGAGCGGAGACAGAATGACTTCAAAAATCCTCATTGTCGGCTGCGGCGCCATCGGCGGGCTGTTCGCAGCGGCGCTGTCGTCCGTTGCCAGGGTCACCGCTTTCGACGCCAACGCCGAGCACGTGAGGGCTATCAACGCGAAGGGTCTTCGCATCGCCGGCAAAAATCCGCGGACGGCCCGCATCGAGGTGACCGACAATGCCGCCTCGCTCAAGGGCGCGGCATTCGACGCGGTCATTTTTCTCATCAAGTCGAAAATGACCGCCCCTGCCTTATCCCAACTACGGGCCGTGCTCGCCGGTAGTCCTATGCTGGTCACGCTGCAGAACGGCATGGGCAACGCAGAGGTGCTGCTGTCCGAGCCAAACGCGGTTGTCATCCGCGGGGTTACTATGAATGCCGGTCGTTATATCGAGCCGGGCTGCGTCGAGAACCTGATCGAGGGCAAGACCTGGCTCGGGCCAGCGCGCGGCAGCGTTCAGGACATTCGTCCGCTTGCCGACCTGCTCAACAAGAGCGGCATGGAAACCGAAGCCGTCGCGGACCCGATGGGCGCGGTCTGGTCGAAGTTCGTGTTCAATTGCGTCATGAATCCACTGGGCGCGCTGATGATGGGCGACAACGCCGCCCGCTACGACGCGCCCGAGATGCGCGCGCTGATCGACGACATGGCGGCCGAGTGCATGTCAGTCGTGCGAGCACTTGGCGGGACATTCGCGTTTCCGCCCATGGAATTCGTCGACAAGGTCCGGACCGGCCAGATTCCCCTCTCGATGCATGCCGGTTCGATGGCGCTCGATATAGCGCGCGGCACACCGACGGAAATCGACGAATTGACCGGCTTTATCGTGCGTGAGGGCGAGCGGCTCAAAATACCGGTGCCGAACTGCACGGCGGTTTATCGCCTCATGAAAGGCCTCGAAAAAGCGGCCCAGAGAAAGCTTGCAAAACAACGATAATTCAATAGGTTAGCGACCGGCGCGTCGGCCTGTCCTCGCTATACCGCCAGCACAGGATTCGGACGCTTCGCCCGTTTATCGAACAGGCCAAGGACTAGAATGGACGGGCATCCCCTATGGCAGCTACCTCATTGCGATGGATGACAGCGACGAGGCGCTCATGGCCCGGGTCGCCCGTGGCGACGAACGGGCATTTCAGTTGCTTTCGCGCCGTCACCTGCCGGCCATGCTCGGGCTTGCCCGCCGTATCCTTGGGAACGCCGCAGAAGCCGAGGATGTCGCGCAAGAGGCTTTCTTGCGGGTCTGGACGCATGCGCCCCGTTGGCAACCTCTGGCGCAATTCCGGACCTGGCTCACCCGCATCGTCGTCAATCTTTGCCTCGACCGCAAACGGCGTGCGCCTTGGGTTGATCTTGAAGCGGCCGGCGACATCGTCGACCCGGCACCCGGCGCCGGCGAGAAGGCGGAAGCTGATGAACGCGAGCGCATGGTCGCCGCGGCAATTGAAAAACTTCCTGCGCGTCAGCGCGACGCGATCATGCTCACTTACGGCGAAGGCATGAGCAATGCGCAGGTGGCCGAAATTCTCGACACGTCGGTATCGGCGGTCGAGACCTTGCTGGTGCGTGGAAAACAAAATCTGCGCCGAGCGCTCGGCAATATGATCGACAAGGATGACTGAAATGACCGACGAACAGTTCGAAGAATTCCTCAAAACGGCGCTGGAACGTCGCATGCAGGCGCCACCAGCCGACGAGGCCGCTGTCGAACGTGTGCTCAAGCGGCTGAGCGGGCCGCTGCCGCCGCAAAAGCGACCGCTGTGGCGACTGCCCGGCGCGCTGCTCGACTGGCAGTTCGCGCCTGCCTGGCCGCGTATGGCCGCCTTAGCGTGCTGCGCCGCACTTGGTTTCTTTGTCGGTATCGCCGGGCTTGACCGACAGTTTGACAGCCCGGGTGCGCCGCCCGCTTATGTCGGCGGTGGCGGCATCGGCGCGATCACCTTCGAGCCCGATGCCTTTACTGGAGGGCGGCCATGAGCATCGCCCATGCCGTTCCGACCGTGACCCGCGATTCCTCGCGCTGGCTGCTGCTCGGCTCGCTCGCGCTCAACCTGTTCTTCGTCGGCGTCGCCGTAGCCATGGCGATCCGCGCGCCGGCGCCGTCCTATTGGGATCCCAACGTGTTCGTACGCGTCGAGCGGCTGGCAGCAACGCTGCCGCCCGCAGATGCGGACATCCTGCGCGGCCAAATCAATGAAAACCACGCAGCCATCGACGATGCGCAGACAAAATATCATTCCGCTCGCCAACATATTCATGACGTGTTGCGGCAAGAGCCCTTCGACGTCGAGGCAATGCGCGCGGCGACTGCACAGACGCGGGCGGCGCGACTGGCCTTCGACCAGGCAGTCCAGGGTGTGTTCTCCAATATTGCAGCGAAAATCTCACCGGCCGGGCGCCAGGCGCTGGCCAATTGGCCCCCGGGCCGCAAGCCTGCCACTGCCAAACAGTAGTATTATTTCCTGACCGAGTCGCTTTCCGGCCGGATTTTGAAAGTCATTGGAATGCATTGGGGTGGGAATAAAAAGGAGGCGGGATCGAAAACGTGGGGGCGCCCGTTTTGGACCATGCTTCAGGGCCTATGTCTCACGGTGCCCCTTGGGGGCTGCCTGCTGACCGGGGAACCGCCGGAGCCGGGGCTCGACATTCCGCCAGCCTATAGCGCCGGCCCGCGCAATCCGAAGGTTGCGGAGGCAGCTGTTCCGCCGCTCGACTGGTGGCGCGCCTTCCGCTCGCGCGAATTGACCGAGGTCGTCGAAGAGGCCCGGTCCTCCAATCTCGACATTGCGGCAGCGATCGCCCGCATTGTGCAGGCCGATGCGAACGCCCGAATTGCCGGGGCCGCGCTGCTGCCGGTTGTCGATCTCAACGGCAGCGCGTCGCGAATACGGACGTCGCAGGCGACAACGGCGGGTGGCACCACCGGCTCGCTCGGCGGCTCCGAACGCGACCTCCTCTCCACCTCGCTCACTGCAAGCTATGAGATCGATTTCTGGGGCAAGAACCGCTCCGCCATGCGCGCCGCCGAGCAGGTCGCGGTTGCCAGCCGCTTCGATCGCGAAGTGGTGGGCCTTTCCACAGTAGTTGCTGCCGCCAACGCCTATTTCCAGGTCCTGGCCGCGCAAGACCGCCTGCGCGTGGCGCGCCAGAATCTTGAGAGCGCCACTCGCGTGCTCAACTTGATCAATCAGCGGCTTCAGGCAGGAACCGCTTCCGCACTCGACACCGCGCAGCAGGAAAGCCTCGTGAACAACCAGCGCGCTGTCATTCCGCCGCTGGAACAGACTTTGCGGCTAAACCGGGTCACACTTGCGGTGCTGATGGGACGCTCGCCCGAGAGTGTGAGCATTCGCGGCGGAAGCTTGCGCAGCATCGCATATCCGCGCGTGACGCCAGGGCTGCCGTCCGAGCTGTTGGCGCAGCGCCCTGACATTCGCGAAGCTGAAGCCAACCTCGCCGCGGCCAACGCCAACGTCGAGAATGCGCGCGCGCAATTGCTGCCGAGCATCACGCTCACCGGCGAAGGCGGCTATCAGAGCGCGATACTCAGAACGTTGCTGCGACCGGAATCGGCGTTTTTCACGCTAACCTCCGGTCTGACCCAACCGATCTTCGAGGGCGGAAAACTGCTCGGCAACCTCGATCTGCAGAAGGGCAAACAGGATGAGCTGCTGCAGAACTATCGCAAGGCGGTGATTTCCGGTTTCGCCGATGTCGAGAATGCGCTCGACGATATTCGGCAGACCGCACAGCGCGAGCGCCTGCAGCGGGAGGTGGTAACGAGTTCACAGCGCGCCTTCGACATATCGGAGCAGCGCCTGCGTGAGGGCACGGTCGATCTGGTCACCGTACTGCAAACGCAGCAGACACTCTATCAGGCGCAGGATGCGCTGGTGCAGGCGCGGCTCGCGCACGTGCAGGCGATCGTCAGCCTTTATCAGGCGCTAGGGGGCGGCTGGCTGCCAAAACCCGTAGAAGCCGCCGATGCACGGTGAATTTCCCAAGCAGCTGCTGGCAAAGGCGCGCGGAAGCAAACACCGCACGCTTGCGACCATCATCATCCTGATCGCGGTCGTCGCCGCACTCTATTACGTCTTTGCTGGCCCGTCCGCGCAACAGCGGCGCGCAAACCGCTTCGGCGCCGAAGGGCCGGTGCCGGTGCTCGCCGCCGCTGTGACGCGTGCGGATGTACCGGTCTATCTGGACGCCGTCGGCACGATCAAGGCACTCAACACCGTCACCGTTCGCCCGCAAGTGGACGGCAAGCTGCTCAGCGTCAACTTCAAGGAAGGCGATGACGTCAAGAAAGGCGACGTACTGGCCAAGATCGATCCCGTCATCTATCAGGCACAGCTCGATCAGGCGGCCGCCAAGAAGGCGCAGGACGAGGCGCAGCTTGCCAATTCCAAGATCGATCTCGATCGCTACGAAAAGCTCGCCGCCACCAACGCCATCAACAAGCAGCAGGCCGACACCCAGCGCGCGCTGGTGGCGCAGAATACCGCGCTGGTGAAAGCCGATCAGGCGGCAATCGAGAACGCGCAGGCGATGCTCGGTTACACGACGATTACGGCGCCACTCGACGGCCGTACCGGCATCCGCATGGTGGACGAAGGCAATCTCGTGCGCGCCGCCGACACTACTTCCGCAATCGTGGTGATCACCCAGCTGCATCCAATTTCGGTGGTGTTCAACCTGCCGCAGCAGGAATTGCCGCAAGTGAACGCCGCCTTCGCCAAGGGCCCGCTCAACGTGGAGGCGCAACGCTCGGACAATGATGCGGTGATCGATCGCGGCTTGCTCAAAGTGGTCGACAATCAGGTCGATCAGACCACCGGCACCGTCAAGCTGAAGGCCGAGTTTCCCAATGCCGACCTGCAGCTCTGGCCGGGGCAGTTCGTCAATGTTCGCCTGTTGATCGACACCCTCAAACAGGTGGTAGTGATCCCGACCGGCGCGGTGCAGCGCGGACCGAACGGCACCTTCGTTTACGTGGTCAAGGACGATAGCACCGTCGCGATGCGGCCGATTGCCGTGCAAAAGCAGGACGAGACACAGACTGTCGTGAAAAGCGGCCTCGATCCGTCCGAGCGCGTGGTCACCACCGGTTTCGTCCGCTTGACCGATGGCAGCAAAATTTCGGTCGGCGACGCCAATGTGCCGGCGGCTCAGGCGCCAGGCGGACAAGGCGCGCGGCCGCGCGATGGACAGCAACGGCAGCGGAGCGGCAACACGACGAGGCCGAACACACAACAATGAGCGTATCGTCGCCATTCATTCACCGGCCGATCGCCACTTCCCTTCTCGGCGTCGCGGTGATGCTGGGCGGCTTCCTTGGCTACTGGTGGCTGCCGATATCGGCTTTGCCGCAAGTCGATTTCCCGACGATCCAGGTCACGACGCAACTGCCAGGCGCCAATCCGGATACCATCGCCGCGCTCGTAACTGCGCCGCTGGAGCGGCAATTCGGCCAGATCCCCGCGCTCCAGACGATGACCTCGTCGAGCTCCTTCGGCATCAGCCAGGTCACTCTTCAGTTCGACTTAAATCGCGACATCGACGCCGCCGCGCAGGATGTGCAGTCGGCGATCAATGCCGCCGCCTCCACGCTGCCGCGCAATCTGCCCTATCCCCCGCTTTACTCGAAAGTGAACCCGGCCGACGCGCCGATCATCACGCTTGCGCTCACATCGCAGGCGATCGACCAGCGCGCACTCAGCGATATGGCCGATACCATCATGGCACCGCGGCTTTCCGAAGTGAGCGGCGTCGGCCATGTTTCGGTGCAAGGCGGTATCCGGCCCGCGATCCGCATTCAGGCCGATCTGTCACGGCTCGCCTCCTACGGCATCGCGCTCGATGACCTGCGCACGGCTATTGTCGGCGCCAATGTCGCCGGGCCAAAAGGTGCGCTTGATGGCGCGCATCAATCCTACACCATCGCGGCCAACGATCAGATCACCGCCGCCGATACATACAAAGACATCGTGGTCGCATTCCGCAACGGCGCACCAGTCAAGATCGGCGACGTCGCCGATGTGCTCGACGGACTGGAGAATACGAAAGTCGGCGCCTGGTACCGCGGTCAGCCATCGATCGTGATCGACGTGCAGCGTCAACCCGGCGCCAATGTGATCGAAACGGTGGAACGCGTCCGCGCCGAGTTGCCGCGTCTGCGGCGCGCGATGCCGGCCAGCGCTCAGCTCACCATCGTCAACGACCGCACCACGACGATTCGCGCGTCGATCCACGATGTACAATTCACGCTCGTGCTCAGCATCGCGCTGGTGGTGCTGGTCGTGTTGATCTTCTTGCGCACCATTCGTGCCACCATTATTGCCGGAGTGGCGCTGCCGTTGTCGCTGATCGCAACCTTCGGGGTGATGTGGTTCTGCGGCTTTTCGCTCGACAATCTGTCGTTGATGGCATTGACCATCGGCACCGGTTTCGTGGTCGACGATGCCATCGTCATGATCGAGAACATCGTCCGACATATGGAGGATGGGGAAGGCGCGCTGGATGCGGCCTTGCGCGGCGCGCGCGAGATCGGCTTCACGGTGATATCGCTGACGCTGTCGCTGATCGCGGTGTTCATCCCGCTGTTGTTCATGACGGGTCTGGTCGGCCGCATGTTTCGCGAGTTCGCGTCAACGCTCACCATCGCGGTGGTAGCGTCGGCGATCGTATCACTGACGCTGACACCAATGATGTGCGCACGGCTGCTGCGCCACACCGCCTCCGGCACCGAGAACGCGTTCACCGCCCGCTTCCATGAATTGACCGAGCGCACGATCGAAGCTTACCGGCGAAGCCTCGAATGGGTGCTGCGCCGTCAACGCCAAACCCTCATCGTTACGCTGGCGACGCTCGCCGCCACCATCCTGCTCTATATCGCCATACCAAAAGGCTTTCTGCCGCTGCAGGATACGGGCCTCATCACCGCGGTAACGGAAGCCGGTACGGACGTCTCGTTCAGCGAAATGCAGCGGCGGCAGCGGCTCGTGGAGGATGCGATACGCAGCGACGCTGATGTCAGCAGTGTCGTCAGCGTGATCGGCGTCAGCCCGGTCAACGCGACGCCGAATGCCGGCAGGCTCTCCATCACCCTCAAGCCCCGCGACCAGCGTAGCGCGCGGGTCGAAGAGATCGTCGCCCGGCTCAAGCACGCCGTCGCCGGTGTCGCCGGCATGACCGTCTATTTCCAGGCCACACAGGACATCCAGATATCTACCCGCGTCAGCCGCGCGCAGTACCAATACACACTGGTTTCGACCGACCGCGCCGAAGTGATCGAATGGGCCGACAAGCTCGTGCACCGCCTGCGCGGTAACCCGGCGCTGCAGGAGGTCGCCTCCGAAGCGCAGGAAGGCGGCCCGCGCATCCAGGTTGATGTCGACCGCGAACAGGCCGGACGGCTCGGCGTCTCCATGCAGAGCGTCACCGACACGCTCAACGATGCTTTCGGCCAGCGGCAGATTTCCACGATTTACGGCCAAGCCAACCAGTACCGTGTGATTCTGGAAGCACAGCCGCGCTATCAGCAGGATCCGAACGCGCTATCGAAGCTTTACGTCACCGGCGCCAGCACTTCTACCGGCACCGCCGCGACCGTCGGGAACACGGCAACGGGCACAACGAACACAAACATCACAGCCACGCCCAATGCGATCACCGGCAGCAATCAGGTGCCGCTGGCTGCCTTCGCCCGCTTCGTGCCGACATCGGCGCCGCTCGCCATTGCGCACCAGGAGCAGTTCCCTTCAGTCACAATCAGCTTCGACTTGAACGACGGCTATGCGCTCTCCGACGCTGTTGCGGCCATCCGCACGGTCGAGCGTGAGATCGGCATGCCGTCGTCGGTGACCGGCAGCTATTCCGGCGATGCCGCCGAATTCGCCAAGTCGCTGGCCGGCGAGCCCTGGTTGATCCTCGCAGCGGCGATTGCGATCTACATCGTGCTGGGCGTCCTGTATGAAAGCTTCATCCACCCGCTCACAATTCTCTCCACCCTGCCCTCGGCCGGCGTCGGCGCGCTGCTCGCATTGATGCTGGTCGGCTATGACCTGTCGGTGATCGCGCTGATCGGCATCGTCCTGCTAATGGGCATCGTGAAGAAAAACGCGATTCTGATGATCGACTTCGCGATCGAGGCTGAACGGCACCAGGGCCTCTCGCCGGAGGAATCGATCGTGCAGGCGGCCCTGTTGCGCTTCCGTCCGATCATGATGACGACGCTCGCGGCGCTGTTCGGCGCGTTGCCATTGGCCCTTGAAGGCGGCACCGGATCTGAGCTGCGCAATCCGCTCGGCATCACCATCGTCGGCGGCCTGCTGCTGTCCCAGCTGCTCACGCTCTACACCACGCCGGTGATCTACCTCTATATGGAACGCCTGCGCGCACGGCTCGCCCCGGCTCCACCGCCCGCGCCGCGCCGGATCGGTCGCCCCGCTCGAGGCCGGCAGTGAATTTTTCCTACCCGTTTATTCGCCGTCCGATCGGCACCACGCTGCTGGCCGTCGGTTTGTTCCTCGTCGGAGCGGTTGCCTACGCATTCCTTCCGGTTGACAGCCTGCCGAACGTCGAATTTCCCACCATCTTTGTGACCGCAAGCCGTCCCGGTGCCGACCCGAATGTCATGGCGGCAACGGTGGCCGCACCGATTGAGCGCCGACTCGGCGAAATCTCCGGCGTCACAGAGCTCACCTCGGTGACCTCTCTCGGCCAATCGCGCATCATTGTGCAGTTTGACTTGAGCCGCAGCGTCGACGGCGCCGCCCGCGACGTGCAGGCTGCGCTCAACGCCGCGCTTAGCGACCTGCCCTCAGATATGCCGACGCTGCCTACCTTCCGCAAAGCCAACCCGTCGGCAGCCCCGATCCTGATCCTGGCGCTGACCTCAAAGACAATGCAGCCCAGCGCCATCTACGATGCCGCCGACAGCGTGATCGCCCAGCGATTATCGCAGGCCGAAGGCGTTGCAGATGTCACGGTCGCCGGCTCCGAGCAGCCCGCAATCAGGGTCCGCGTCGATCCGGCGCGGCTGTCCGCCATGGGATTGTCCATGGAAGATGTGCGCTCAGCGATTTCCAATGCCAACGCTGCGGGCCCGCTCGGTACCTTCGACGGCGGCAAACGCGCCGTCACCATCGGCATCAATGACCAGCTGCGTGACGCCAGCGAGTACGACCCGCTTGTCGTAAAAACCGCGAATGGCACAGTCATTCGTCTGTCGAACATCGCCACGATCCGCCCGAGCGTGCGCAACAGCCGCGCCGCCGGCTGGTACAACAAGGATCCCTCGGTCCTGCTCATCATCACCAAGCAGGGCACCGCCAACGTCATCGACACGGTCGATCGAATCTACGCGCTTCTGCCGGAACTCAGGCAATGGGTGCCGGCAGGCCTCGACATTTCAGTTTTGACCGATCGCACGCAGACCATCCGCGCCAGCGTGCACGACATGCAGCTCACGCTCGGGGCAACGATCATCCTAGTGATGATGGTGGTTTTTCTCTTTCTGCGGCGCGCGGCCCCGACCGCGGCAGCCGGCGTGACGGTGCCGCTCGCACTTTCCGGCACTTGTGCAGCAATGTGGGCAGCCGGTTTTTCCATCGACAACCTGTCGCTGATGGCACTGGCGGTGAGCGTTGGCTTCGTCGTGGACGATGCCATCGTCATGATCGAAAACGCGTTCCGCCATCTCGAGCGCGGCGCGTCGCCTCTGCGCGCCACCTTGCAGGGCGCCAAGCAGATTGGCTTCACTGTAGTGTCGATTTCGGTGTCGCTCATCGCCGCCTTCATCCCGCTATTGTTCATGGGCGGCATCGTCGGGCGGCTGTTCCGCGAATTCTCGGTAACACTCGCCTTTGCCATCGCCATCTCGACGGTCGTGTCGCTGTCGGTAACGCCGATGATCTGCGCGTATTTCGTGCGGCAGCCGCCGAGCCACGACACCACTTGGCTCGATCGCCGAATCGAAGGCGTATTGTCGCGCTTGATTCGCTTCTACGACCGCACGCTGACTTTCGCACTCGATCATCGCGCACTGATGCTGATTGTGTTCGCCGCAACCATCGCGCTGACGATTGGACTCTATATCAAGGTGCCGAAAGGCTACTTCCCCCAGGGCGACACCGGGCTGATTTTTGGTGGCACGGAAGCGTCGACCGACATTTCCTTCGAGGCGATGGAGCAATTACAGCGCAAGGCGATGGATATCGTCCTCGCCGATCCGGCAGTGGCGAGCCTGGGGTCCTCGGTCGGCGCCTCGCCGTTCAACGCCTCGGTCAACCGCGGGCGCCTGTTCATCAACCTCAAGCCGCTCAACCAGCGCGGCAATGTCAGCACACAGCAGATCGTGGGGCGGTTGCGCAATAAGCTGAATCAGATCCCCGGCATCCGTGTCTTCATGGTGCCGGCGCAGGACCTGCGCGTCGGGGGACGGCAAAGCGACTCGCAGTATCAATTTACGCTATGGAGCGCCGACATCGACGAACTGCAAAAATTGGTGCCGCAGGTGGTCGATCGCGTGAAACAGATTCCCGGCATCGTCGATGTCACTACCGACCGCGAACAAGGTGGCTTGCAGGCAAACGTTACGATTGACCGCCAGGCGGCCTCACGCTTTGGCGTGCGCGTCCAGGATATCGACAATGCGCTCAACAATGCATTCTCGCAGCGGCAGATCTCGACCATTTATGGGCCGCGCAACCAGTATCGCGTGATTCTGGAGGTCGACCGGTCCTACCAGCGGGATCCGACGGACCTCAGCCGCGTCTATGTCCCGGGCAACGGAAATGCGCAGGTGCCGCTATCGGCGGTGACGCAGGTCGAACGCGGGATCGCGCCGCTTGTTGTGAACCATCAGGGCCAGTTCCCGTCGGTAACGATTACCTACAATCTCGCCCCCAACACCACGATCGAAGATGCCACCGCAGCGCTCGAACAGGCGGTGGCCGAGATGCACCTCCCCGATAGCATCCATGCGGACTTCTCCGGCGACGTGCAGGCGTACAAGCGCGCGGTCGGCGCGCAGCCGCTGCTGCTGCTGGCTGCGCTGATCGCGGTCTATATCGTGCTCGGCGTGCTGTACGAGAGCCTGGCGCATCCGCTGACCATCATCTCGACTTTGCCGTCGGCGGGCCTCGGCGCGCTGCTCGCCCTGGAGATCTCCGGCACCGAATTGTCAGTGATCGCCTTCATCGGCATCATCCTGTTGATCGGCATCGTGAAGAAGAACGGCATCATGATGGTGGACTTCGCTCTCGACGGCGAGCGACGGTTGGGATTGTCGCCTCAGCGCGCCATTCATGAGGCCTGCCTAGAGCGATTTCGGCCGATCCTGATGACCACACTTGCCGCCATGCTCGGCGCAGTGCCGCTGGTGATCGCAATCGGGCCGGGCTCGGAACTGCGGCGGCCGCTCGGCATCACCATTATCGGCGGTCTTTTGGTGTCGCAGGTGCTTACGCTTTACACGACGCCAGTGATCTATCTGCTGCTCGACCGGCTGCACCGCAAGCTCGGTGGCGCGAGTTTCACCTTCATTCGCCGCCGCGGCGCGCCGCTACAGCCGGCGGAGTAGAATTAAACGCCCAAATAGCGGTGCTGCACGTCAGGCGCGGAGGCGAGTTCGCTCGACGAGCCTTTCCACACCACGCGCCCGCGCTCGATCAGGAAATGCCGGTCAGCCACGCGCATCAGCGCGCCGACATTCTTGTCGATCACCAGGATCGACAGTCCCGATTGCTTCAGGCTCGCGAGGCAGCGCCAGATCTCGGCACGGATCAGCGGCGCCAGACCTTCGGTGGCCTCGTCGAGGATGAGCAGGCTCGGATTGGTCATCAATGCGCGGCCGATCGCCAGCATCTGCTGTTCGCCGCCGGAAAGCTGATTGCCCATGCTGGCATCGCGCTCGGCCAGCCGCGGGAACAGCGCATAGACCTTGGCAAGCGTCCAATCCTCGCCATCACGCTTGACCGCCGTCGCCAGCAGGTTCTCGCGCACGGTGAGGTTCGGGAAGATCTGCCTGCCTTCGGGCACCAGTCCGATGCCGCGCTGAGCCACCTTGTATGAGGGCAGGCCGCGAATCTCTTCTCGCATGAATCGGATCGTGCCGGCTCGCGCCGCCGTCAGGCCCATGATCGAGCGTACGGTGGTAGTTTTGCCCATGCCGTTGCGGCCCATCAGCGTCACCATTTCGCCGGGTGCGATGGACAGCGAAACGCCAAACAGCACCTGGCTCAGGCCGTAGCAGGTCTCGACGCCTTCGAGCGCAAGCACAGGTTCAGCCATGTGCGGCCTCCTGCTCGCCAAGGTAGGCATCACGCACCTGGGCGTTGCCACGAATATCTTCGGGCTTTCCAGTGGCGATCACACGGCCATAAACCAGAACCGTAATGCGATCGGCGAGCGCGAACACCGCTTCCATGTCGTGCTCGACCAAAAGAATTGTCAGTTCCTTTTTCAGTTCGCGCAGCATCGCCATGGTCTTGCCTGCACGGTTCGGACCGATCACTGCATGCAGCTCGCCCTCGGCGATACTGAAAACGAGATCGTCGGTGGCGACGATGCCACCGAAGCGCTTGGCAAGATTTTCCACGCGTAGCAAATCAGCCATGGCGTACCTTGCCGAGCATGCCGTCGATACCGCCGCGCGCAAACAGCACGACCAGCAGCAGCAACGGACCGAGGATGATCTGCCAATATTCGGTAATGCCGGAAAGCGCCTCTTCCAGCACCAGCAACGCCACGGCACCAAATAGCGCACCGAAGGCGGAGCCCATGCCGCCGAGAACAACCATGATGATGAGATCGCCAGAACGCGTCCAATACATCATTGCGGGGCTGACGAAATCGGTGTGGTTGGCAAGCAGCGCGCCGGCGAGCCCGCACATCGTGCCGGCGATGACGAAGCAAACAAGCTTGTAGCGATAGGTCGGAAAGCCGATCGCACGCATGCGCGTGTCGTTCGAGCGCGCACCCTGGATCGCCAGACCGAACCGGGAGTTGACAATGCGCCAGACCAGATAGGTCGACGCAAAGAGCAGCGCGAGGCAGACGTAGTAGAACTGAACTTTGTTGGACAGATCGAACGGCGCGACAAACTGGCTACGCTTGTAGATGGTAAGGCCGTCGTCGCCACCATAGCGCGCCAGTCCAGCGACGATGTAGTAAGCCATCTGCGCGAAGGCCAATGTGATCATGATGAAATAAACGCCGCGCGTACGCAGACTGAGCGCGCCAATAACAAGCGCAAACAGTGCGGATGCGGCGAGCGCCGCCGGCCACTGCACGAAGCCGCTGAATACGCCCTCATGCGCCAGCATACCGACCGCATAGCCGCCGATGCCGAGATAGGCGGCGTGACCGAAGCTCATCATACCACCGTAGCCGAGGATTAAGTTGAGGCTCACCGCCGCGAGCGCCAGGATCACGATTCGCGTAAACAATGTGAGCAGGAACCGGCTGCCGCCCATTTCGACATAGACCGGCAGCAGCACCAGCGCGAGCAGCAGCGCCACGATTGCGACATTGCGGACGGACAGCCAGCCGCTCATTTGCCGCTCGCCGAGAACAGGCCTTCCGGCTTGACCACCAGAACGATCGCCATCAGCAGGTAAATCAGCATCGACGAGAGCGCCGGTGCGGCCGTCGCTGCCACCTCTTTTGTGAATGCCATGCGCAGCAGATCGGGGAAGAAGGCGCGGCCAAGTGTGTCAACAAAGCCCACGAAAATCGCCGCCACCAGCGCGCCCCGGATCGAGCCGATGCCGCCGATCACCGTGATGACGAACGCCAGAATGAGGATGTTTTCGCCCATGCCGACCTGTACGGTGAGAACGGGCGCCTGCATCAGTCCGGCAAGACCGGCAAGCGCTGCCCCAAGCCCAAACACCAGCGTATAGAGCAGCTTGATATTGACGCCGAGCGCCCCGACCATCTCGCGGTTGCTGGCGCCGGCGCGGATCAGCATGCCGATGCGCGTGCGCATCACCAGCACGTAAAGGAATATCGCAACAGCGAGCGTCACCACGATGATCGACAGCTTGTAGGCGGAGTAGTCGACGCCCGGAAGAATCTGCACTGATGTATTGAGCCACGACGGCAGCGACAGCGTGAGGCCTTCCGGACCCCAGACCAGCCGCACCAGTTCATCGAAAAACAGGATCAAGCCGAAAGTGCCGAGCACGTGGTCGAGATGATCGCGGCCGTAAAGCCTGCGCATTGCAATCACTTCGACCGCCATTCCGACGAGCAAGGTGGCGCCCAACGCCAGCACCACGCCAATAACAAAGTTCCCGGTCCAGGCCACGAACGTCGCGGCGAAATAGGCGCCCATCATGTAGAGCGAGCCGTGCGCCAAGTTCACCAGGTCCATGATGCCGAAAACCAGCGTCAGCCCCGCCGCCAACAGAAACAGCAGCAGTCCGAACTGCAATCCGTTCAGGCATTGCTCGATGAAAAGCGTCATGGCGCGCTGTGCGAAATAGTGGACGGTGTTCCGACGAACAAACGGCGGCAGCGCGCAAGCGCCGCCGCCGTCGATGGCTTAACCCCGGATCACTTCATTGGACACTTGGTATGGAATGCGTCCTGGTTGTCCTTGACAATGGTGGCGACGGTTTTCAGTACGAAGTCGCCCTTGGCGTCCTTCACCACGTCCTGGAGATAGAAATCCTGGATCGGGATGTGGTTGTTACCGAACTTGAAGTTGCCGCGCACCGATTTGAAATCGGCTTTTTCAAGCGCCTTCTGGACTGCGTCCTTGTCGGACAAGTTGCCCTTGGTGGCGTTCACCGCCGACGCGATCAGGTTGGCGGCATCATAGGACTGCGCACCGTAGAACGAGGGCCTCTTGCCGGGATACTTCTTGACATAGTCGGCGACGAATTTCTTGTTGGCCTCGTTCGGCAGGTCGTTCACCCATTCCTGAGCGCCGGGCACGCCGAGCGCCAGATCCTTCTGCAAGGGCAGTGACAATTCGTCGATGGTGAAGGCCGTGTAGAGCGGGATTTTGCCTTTGAGGCCTGCCTGCGCGTATTGCGTCAGGAACTGCACTCCGGCCCTGCCCGGATAGAACACGAAGATCGCGTCCGGGTTGGCGGCTTTAGCTTTCGCCAGCTCGGCCGAGAAATCGAGCTGTGATGGCCAGGTCGTGAGCTCCTCACCGGCAATCTTGCCTTTGAAGGTCGCGGCCACGCCCGAGAGCATGTCCTTGCCAGCCGCATAATTCGGGCCAATCAGGAACACCGACTTCACGCCTTTTTGGTTCATGTAATGACCCATCGCCTGCGGCGTCTGGTCATTCTGCCAGGAGGTCGAGAACACTGTCGGTGAGCACAGCTCGCCCGCGACCTGAGACGGGCCTGCATTGGCGATGACAAGGAAGGTCTTTGAGTCGACGATCGGCTTGAGCGAAGCCAGGAGCACGTTCGACCAGATATAGCCGGCGATGAAATCGACCTTGTCGGACTCGATCAGCTTTTCGGTCTTCTGCTTGCCGACCTCCGGCTTGAAGCCGTCGTCCTCGTAGATGACCTCGACCGGCAGGCCACCCATCTTGCGGCCCATGTGATCGAGCGCGAGCTCGAACGAGTTGCGCATGTCCTCGCCGATGACGGCGACGGGACCACTGAACGTGCTGATGAAGCCGATCTTGATGGATTTTTGCTGGGCCATGGCTGGGCCCGCAGCGAGCAGCAGAGCAGCGCTCGCGGCCAAGAGTGCTTTACGCATATGACATCCTCCCCAAGGGCCATTCGGCCCTATTCATTATAGTCTAATGTACCGGCAGAAGTGCCAAAAGGTCCACCGCCGCGCACCCGAACTATATTTCTGGCCGTCCGGCAATTTCGATATCGACGGAAATTACGGTTTGCCGGCCATGCGGCTGCGGCCATTGACCGGCGCTCCGGGGGCCCGGCAGTCTAGCCGCGGCGAACCCGAAAGCGGGCCCACCGATGGGACATTTGACCTTTGTCGAAATCGCTCGAAAAGACCTATGACGGGATCATCATCGGCGCCGGGCATCACGGCCTGATCCTCGGCACTTATCTCGCCCGCGCCGGTCTCGACATCCTTTTGGTCGAGCGGCGGCTTACTTATGGCGGCGGCCTGTGCACGCGAGAAGTGACGCTGCCGGGCTTCTATCACAACCTGCACTCGATCAACCATTTCCACATCAGCGAGACCCCCTGGTTCAAGGATTTGAATCTGGACGAGCGCGTCACCTACATCACGCCGCGTTACGAATTCGGCCAGGCGCATCGCGACGGCTCGGCGCTGGTGCTCGGACGCGATCTTGAAGAGTCGGTCTCCAATATCGCGCGCTTCTCCAAAAAGGACGCGCAGACTTTCCGCGACTGGAACCGCAAGGCCGAGAAGATCACGCGCGAGATTTTCCTGCCCGAGCGATACGCCGAGCCCTTGGCCAAAGAGGAGCGCGAGGCATTTCTGTCGCGCACCGCGCTGGGGCGCGAATTCCTTGAGGTGTCGAACCGCCAGCCGCTCGATGTCGTGCGCGAATTATTCGAGAACGAACACGTGCGGCTCCTGTTCCTGTTCAAGGTGTCGCTGTTCGGCACCTGGCTGGTCGACACGTTGTCGAAAACGTCGCCAATGGGTTCGGTGATCCGCGCCTTCGACCTGGAAAGCGGCTACCAGCTCTGCCAGGGCGGCTCGTTCAATCTGGCGCGCGGCTTGATGGATAGCTTCATTGCCGCCGGCGGCACGTTTCAGCCGCAGGTGAACACCGACCGCATCGTCGTCGAAAACGGTCGCGCCACCGGCATTGAATTGGCGGATGGACGAACCGTGCGCGCCCGGCAATTCGTCGCCTCTACGCTCGACGTGCATCAGACATTCGAGAGCATGGTCGGACGCGAGCAACTTCCCGCGGCATTCCTGAAAAAGCTCGATAACTTTCAGTACACCGCTTGGAGCTTGTTCGGCCTGCATCTGGCGCTCAACGAAAGCCCGCGCTTTGCGGCGGAAATATTCGATCCGAACATCAATCGGTCGCTGAAATGGAGCATCGGCGCCGAGACCATGGAGGACCTCTTCTCCGCCCATCAGGACGTGCAGGCTGGCCGCGTGCCCAAGCTCGTGCAGTTCGGCTCCGGTCCGTTGAGCCTGCTCGATCCGACACAGGCGCCGCCCGGCAAGCACACCACTTACTGCTGGCACGTGATGCCGCTCGATCCGGATCTCGGACGGCAAGAGCTATGAAAGTTTCAAGGAAGAATTCTCCGACAAGATTATCGAATGCTTCGCGCGCTATTGCCCGAACATGACGAGCAAGAACATCCTCGGGCGCTACGTGTACACCGGGCGCGAATATGTGCAGGAAATGATCAATATGCGTGGCGGCGATATCTTCATGGGCGCCTTCAATGCCGAACAGGTGATGTACAACCATTTCGGCTACCGTTCGCCGATCCCGAACCTTTACAATGCCGGCTCTGCCGGCCACCCCGGCGGTGCCATTTCCGGCGGTGCGGGCTATATCAGCGCGGGCGTTATTGCAAACGATCTCGGCCTAAAGCCGTGGTGGACGCCTTGGGATGCGCGCGTGGCACTTGAACAATTGCCGCGGTTGGAACGAGGCGCGGCATGACTGCTGACATACAGAACGTCGTGTTTCCAGGCCTAATAGATCGCGTCATCATCATCACCGGGGCGGGGCAAGGAATCGGCCGCGTTTTCGCCAAGGCCTTTGCGGCGGCAGGCGCGCGTGCCGTGATCGCCGAACTGAACGAGCAAAAGGCCGCAGCGGTGTCCGAGGAAATCATGAAGGCTGGCGGCCAGGCGCTGGCAGTCTCGACGGACGTCGCGGACGAGGCCTCGATCAAGGAAATGATCGAGGTGGTCGAGGACGAATACGGCCGCATCGACGTGCTGATCAATAATGCGGGCGATCTTCTCGACGCTGGAGATGCGCCCTTTCGACCAAATACCGCTGGAGGAATGGGAACGCGTCCTGCGCGTCAATCTGACCGGCCCGTTTCTCTGTGCCCGCGCAGTGTTGCCTGCGATGCGCCGCGCGAAATGGGGCCGCATCATCAATGTCGCGTCCGGCGCAGTACGCCTCGGACGGCCGAACTACCTACATTACATCGCAACCAAGGCAGCGCTCGCTGGCATGAGCCTGTCGATGGCGCGCGAACTCGGAGCCGACGGCATCACCGTCAACGCCATTCTACCGGGCGCGACCTTCACCGAGATCGAACGCAAGACTGTGACACCGGCGCAAAAGGAACGCATCATCGCCATGCAATGTGTCCCGCGCGCTGAAGTGCCGGAAGATCTGGTCGGCGCAGTGTTGTTCCTGGCCTCCGAGGCATCTGCTTTTGTCACCGGGCAAAGCATCAATCTCGACGGCGGCGTGACTGGGTCATGATAAGGACATGCGAATGACTCCCACAGTTGCCATCATCGCGCCGGGTAATATGGGCGCCGGCGTCGGGCGCCGCCTGACCGAAAACAAGGTCACGGTACTCACCTCGCTCGCCGGCCGCAGCGAGGACAGCGCCAGACGCGCGCGCGAAGCCGGAATGCAACCCGTCGAAGAGCGTGCGCTCACGGAAGCCGATTTCCTGATGTCGATCGTACCGCCGGGCGATGCGCTCGAACTCGCCAAACGTCTTGCCCCTTTGCTCACAGCAGCAAACAAGAAGCCAGTCTATGTGGAATGTAACGCGGTTAGCCCGCCGACGATGTTGAAAATCGCGGACGAGATCGCGACGACCGGCTGCCCATTCGTCGGCGCAGGCATCATCGGCCCGCCGCCAAGGCCGGGCAGCACGAACACCAGGATTTATGCGTCCGGTCCTGCAGCGAAGGATTTTGCGCAGGCTCAACGACTACGGGCTGATCGTACGCGTGCTGGAAGGTTCGCTCACGGCCGCTTCCGCGCTGAAAATGTCCTATGCCGGCATCACCAAGGGCTTCACCGCGCTCGGCGCCAGCATGATGCTGGCGGCAACGCGCGGCGGTTCGGCAGAGGCGTTGAAAGCAGAGCTCGCCGAAAGCCGCCCGGACCTGCTGCGCTATCTTTCAACCCAGGTGCCGGCCATGTATTCCAAGGCCTACCGCTGGGTGGCAGAGCTCGACGAAATCGCGAACTTTGTCGGGACCGATCATGCCGAGCACGAGATGCTGTCCGCCGCTGCCCGCCTCTATGAGCGCATTGCCGAGGATTTTGACGGACAAAAAGAAGAGGTCGGCAAGCTCGACCGCTTTCTCAACAAGTCATGACCGCGGACTCCCCTATCCTCGTCGAGCAGCGCGCCGGTTATCGCGTGATTACCCTCAACCGGCCCGACAAGCTCAACGCCTTCAATGATGCAATGCACGAGGCATTGCGCAGGGCAATCGAAGACGCGGAAGCCGATGAAAGCTGCCGCACGCTGCTGCTCACCGGGGCCGGACGCGGCTTTTGCACTGGCCAGGACCTCAGCGATCGCCTGCTGAAGCCCGGCGAAACGCCGGTGGCGCGCAATTCGCTGGAGCAGCATTACAACCCGCTCGTGCGAAAGTTGCGTGCCCTGCCCTTTCCTGTGGTTGCAGCGGTCAACGGCGTTGCCGCCGGCGCCGGCGCCAACATCGCGCTCGCCTGTGACATCGTGATTGCCAGTCTCAAGGCGAGCTTCATTCAATCGTTCGCCCGCGTTGGCCTCGTCCCCGATTCCGGCGGCACCTGGTTTTTGCCGCGTCTCGTCGGCGATGCGCGTGCACGCGGCCTCGCTCTGCTGGCGCAGGAGCTGTCTGCTGAAAAGGCGGCGAGCTGGGGATTGATCTGGCGCGCGGTCGAGGACGAGGTGCTCATGCACGAGGCAACGCGCATCTGCGAGCATTTTGCGCAGGCTCCCACGCAAGGACTGGCGCTGATCAAGCGCGCGCTCAATGCGTCCGCAACCAACACACTTGACGCTCAGCTCGATCTCGAGCGCGATTTGCAGCGTACCGCGAGCCTGATGCCCGATTATGCCGAGGGCGTGCGCGCCTTCATGGAAAAACGCAAACCCAATTATACAGGCCGTAAGAAATGACTGGGACCACGGACAAAAAGTCGTTGCGCGTCGGGATTGCCGGTCTCGGCGCGGTTGGCCTGGAAGTCGCAAAGCGACTGATCGCCGGGGTGCCCGGCCTCACCTTGACCGCTGTCGCGGTACGCGATGTCGAGAAGGCGCGGCGCGCTCTGCCGCAAATCGGCGAGAATATCGTCGCGCACAAGGCCACCGAGCTTGCAAACGACTGCGACGTGGTGGTGGAGTGCTTGCCGCCGGCGCTATTCCGCGACGTCGCGATCTCGGCAATCGACAAGGGCCGCATCTTCATGCCGCTCTCGGTCGCGCAGTTGCTGGAGAATGGCGACTTGATCGAACGGGCCAGAGAGAAGGGCGCGCGCATCCTGGTGCCGACCGGCGCCCTGATCGGCCTCGATGCGGTTCGCGCGGCGGCCGAGGGCACAATTCATTCGGTCAAAATGGTGACACGCAAGCCTCCGGCGGGGCTCGAAGGCGCACCCTATCTGCGCGAGCACGGAATTTCGGTGAGCGGCCTGAAAGAGCCGCGGAAAGTGTTCGATGGCAGCGCGCGCGAAGGGGCACGCGGCTTCCCCACCAATGTCAACGTCGCGGCGGCGCTGAGCCTGGCCGGCATCGGGCCCGACCGTACCCAGCTCGAAATCTGGGCCGACCCGACCGTTACCAGAAATACTCACACCATCACGGTCGATGCCGACACTGCGCGTTTCACGATGACGATCGAGAACATCCCGTCGGAAAATCCGCGCACCGGGAAAAGCGTCGCGCCCTCTACGGTCGCCGCGCTGCGAGCACTCGTATCCGAACTTAAGGTCGGGACCTGACGCGAAAGGCCACCGGCACGCAAGCGCGCGGTGGCCATTCGTTGCGTTGCGGACCGGTGCGTCAGTTCTTCTGCGGTTCGGTTTTTTTCTGCGGATTGGACTTCAGGAAGTCCTGATAGGTGCGGCCGGCGAAATTGTTCGGCTGCGGCTCGGCCTGCGCCTGATCGGAGCTGCCGTCGACCGGCGCACTCGCCATTTCCTTGGTGCACAGGTCCTGGAACACCACCATGCCCTCCGGCGTGTAGTTCTTGGTCAGGCAGGTGCAGGGGCCCGGCTCGACCGCACGCACCGCATAGCCGACGGGACGCACATAGAGACGGTCGTGCACATAGCGGAAGTGGAAGTGGCGGTGAAAGTGCGGGTTGCCGCCGGGATGACCGGGGTGATCGGAATGACCGCCGCCGCGAATGATCATGGCATCGGCCTGGCCGGGCGCGATTGCCGCAGTCGCAAGCGTCGCGATGGTGGCAAGACTGAGAATGAGCTTGCGGGACATGACGTTCTCCTATGACCGAGTTTCCGATAACCTTTGGTCGCCACCGCGATGCAAAAGGTTCAATGCAGACGGAGACGCTCAGACCCGTAGGAAAATCTTGCGGCGATAAAGGAACCCTGCAAGCGCGACTGCCAGGATAAGACCCACCACATGTGCTGCGAAAAGGCCGGTGCCTGGCGTCACTGCGCGGTCAAGCCACGCCGACACTTCGCCGCCCACAAAACGCAATGCGAACGGCTCGAAACCTGCCACGCCGTTGATGAAGTATAGCGTGATGGCGTTGGCGCCGATCCATACGAAGATGGTCGCCCAGGCCTTCCAGCCCCACACGTCGATCACCTGATGCATGACACCGAGCAGGATCGCGCTCCAGCCGCCGGCAACCAACACGAACGATGATGTCCAGATTGCTTTCACGATCGGGAATTGCAGGCCCCACATGTAACCGGCTGCCACCATCGCGATGCCGCCGCCGATCAACCACAGCGATCTTTGCGTCGGGATAAGCCGATCATCTTTCAGCAAGAGGCCAGCCAAAACACCGAGCACGCATGTGCCGATCGCCGGCAACGTGCTCAGCAGACCTTCCGGATCCCGTGTTTTGTCCCACAGCCGCCCAGGCAAATAGTGCGCATCGATCCAGTTGGCGAGGTTGGCGTCGGGCCCGAAGGAACCGACACCGATACCCGGCACCGGCACGAAAGTCATTAGCGCCCAATAGCCGCCCAGCAGCGCCACGAGCGCAACGATCAGTCCGCGCCCGCCGAGGTTCATGAACAGAAGAGATGCGAAGAAATAACAGATGGCGATCCGCTGCAGCACGCCGACATAACGAATGTCGCTCCAGTGCTGACCGACGCCGCCGTAAAAGATCAACCCAAGCGCGTAAAGAAGTAACGCCCGGCGCAGTACGCGCAAATGCGCCCGCCCCTTGCCTTCGCGCTCGACCAGCCGCGGCAAGGCGAGCGCAATCGATACGCCGGTGATGAAAATGAACAATGGAAAAATGAAATCGTAGAAACGGAAGCCTTCCCACATCACGTGACTCATTTGGGTTCTGAGGAAGCTGCCAATCGAACCTAGCTCCGGCCCTTTGTCGTGAAGCATCCGGTCGAGAGCCCAGATCGCACCGTCAGCGCCAAGAATCCAGAATATATTGAACCCGCGCAGCGCATCGACCGATACGACGCGGCCGGTTTGAATGGCGAGCGGCACTTCTGCGTAGCGCATCGGGCGCCGGTTACGGTTGCGGACGCAAGTATTGGCCGGACGAAAACCGGCCAGCGTGAAAAATGGTCGCGAAAAAACTAGACCTTCGCTGTGAGGAATTCTTGATTCACGTCAAAAGACGGAAAACAAGGCGAAATCGGCGTCGTCTGGTAGCCGGTATCTAACGCAAACAACCTAGTGCCGGGTTGCGGCCATAGTAGTCACGGCTTTGTCACACCGGTCCCCCGGTTCCAGGACACGGAAATAGTTCCGTCCAACAAACGATTCGTCGTAGCGATGCCAAGAGGTGCTGTGGTCGAGCGCTTGCACGCCGGCAAGGGTCACCGCGAACACCGAGCTTTCCATGTCGCGCTGCCGCGCGTCGAGGTTCTGCGGCAGGTGCGAGCTCGCATAATCCACGTAGTAAACCCGGCGCACACAGGAAAGATCCTTTGCCGCATCGAGAGCGGCCTTGGCCGTCATCAGATGATCCGAGTGGTCCTTCGGATTGATGCGCGTATCGGTTTCGGCGATGTTGATCTGGATGAGTGTGGTGCTGCCGCGCTCGTAAGCGATGATGGCTCTCAGCGTGGCTACCAGATCGTCCCAGCCATGGTAGGTCGCCGAGCCATCGATCGCTCGCAATACATCGTTCTCCCCGCTGGACAGGCGCTTGAGCGATTCAAATCCGGTTTCATAATAGCCGTCGCCCGACCAATGGCCGTCCGGCACGCGCAGGAAATAGCTCACGGTATTGCGATAACTCACGCGGTAAATCTCGTGGCCATTAAAAGCCCTTGGCGCGGCAACGCGCTCGCCAGGAGCTGCATCAGCGTCGGCCATGAAGCGGATCGCGGTTTCCGCGCCATTCTCGCGCGCGAGGTAGAATGGATGTTTACGGCCGCCCAAGCCAACGCCGAGCCCGGCGTCGCCGGCGGTGAGATGCACGAACACAGTCTTGGCCGCGCCCCCTGTCACGTCCTGAAAGGCGGACGGATTCATGAACAGCTGCCAGTCGTCCTCGTGAGCCGCGAAATAGAATGAGACCTTGCCGGGCCGTATGGCGTCTTTCGCCAACGCCGGCACCGTTGCCAGCACAGCGCCAGCAAGACAGGCAGTCACAATCAAGCGTGGTACCGGCATACTCGACCCCCCCCTTTCGCGACCCGAGATATTCAACAAATAGGATACGAATGTGACGCGTTCAACGAAAGTGTGGGTGGTAGGCGGGTATTCCCACCGCCTTGTGCCGACCGCGTTTGACAATCTAAGGGCGCTCTTTATCGTTTGCGTACAAATAATTAGCCCCCGGCTGCCGGAAGACTTGCCGCATGAAGCCCGCGCCCTTCGTCCGTTACGTGCCGAAGACGCTCGATGAGGCGCTAAAGATTCTGGCCGAAGTAGCGCCGCGGGACGGCCGCATACTGGCGGGCGGTCAAAGCCTCGTGCCGATCATGGCATTTCGCCTCGCCAAGCCGGCGCATCTCGTAGACATCAACGAAGTTGCGGGCCTCGACAGGATCGCGACCGATGGGAAGATTCTTTCCATCGGTGCGCGCGTGCGCCATGCGGCGTTTCATAAATCCGTGGTCGACGGGCCGCTCAGCCAATTGCTGAGCCTTGTCGCACGCCACATCGCACATTATCCGATCCGCATGCGCGGCACGTTTTGCGGCAGCCTCGCCCATGCCGACCCCGCTTCGGAATGGTGTCTGGTCGCAGCGGCACTCGATGCCACGCTGGTTGCCAAGAGCATGCGTGGTGAGCGTCTGATTGCAGCGAAGGACTTTTTCGCAGGGATCATGTCAACAGCGCTGGCGGAAGATGAATTGCTCGCCGAAGCGCGGCTGCCTCTGCTTTCGAACGACACCAAATTCGGATTCAACGAATTCAGTCGCCGCGCCGGTGATTTCGCAATGAGCGCCGCGCTCGTCACGTATCGATCGCAGAGCGGCAAGATCGTTGATGCGCGCGTCGGAGTTGGCGGCGCCGAGGCCACTCCGCGCCGTATTGCGGAGGCCGAATCCGCGCTCGATGGCCAGGCACCGGGCGACAAGGTTTTCCGAGCGGCAGCGGAGGCCGCTGCCAAGGCAATTGATCCGCTGGAGGATCACCAGACCAACGCTGAATACCGGCGCGATCTTGTACGTGCGGTGGTGCGGCGCGCGCTGGAGCATTCTCTGTCATGATCGCGCACGAACATTCTACCGCTCGTCCCCGCGAAAGCGGGAACCCAGGGCAACGATCTACTAGCCTATCCCTGGGCCCCCGGATTCCTGCTTGCGCGGGAATGAGCGGAGTTTGGTTCGCGCCATGACTGCGCACACCAAAGGCACCGGGATGACCTGGGTGGGCCGCGCCATCCGGCGGCTGGAAGACCCGGCGCTAATCTCTGGCCAAGGGCATTTTACTGCTGACCTTCCCGCTGCCCACTGGGTTCGCTTCGTTCGCAGTCCGGTGGCCGCCGGGACATTGACGAAAATCAGCACGCCGAACGGCGCGATGGTTGTCACGGCCGCAGACCTCAAAAGCGTGAAGAAGATCACGCCGATGCTGCACAAATTCAACTACAAGCCGGTTGGCCAGCCGGTGCTGGCTGACGCTGTCGTTCGTTTCACCGGTGAGGCGGTCGCGGCAGTTGTGGCAGCAAACGAAGAAGAAGCCGAGGACATCGCCGATCTGGTCGAACTGTCGATCGACGAGACAAACCCAGTGACCGATGCGCGCACAGCGCTTGCAGCAAACGCACCGCAAATACACGCCGAAGCGCCCGGCAATGTCATTCTCGAAGGCAAAATGAAGACGCCGGACTTTGACGCTGTCTGGAAAAGTGCGCACAAGGTTATCAAGATTGAAGCGCGCTCGCGCCGCCAGAACGCAACGCCGATGGAAACGCGGGGCGGTCATGCAGCACACGATGCATTGACTGGACGCGTGACGCTCACTTGCACGACGCAGATGCCGCATCTCATGCGAACGGCCATCTGCGATGTGCTCGGTTTTCCGGAATCCGATCTGCGCGTGATTGCACCCGATGTCGGTGGTGGCTTCGGGCAGAAAATGTCGCTTGCAGGCGAATATGTCGTGCTGGTGTGGCTTGCGCGCAAACTCAAAAGCTCGGTGGCCTGGACCGAAGACCGGCGCGAGAATCTGATTGCGGGCTTTCACTCGCGCGATCAATACATCACGCTCGAAGGAGCATTCGACATCAACGCCAAATTGCTCGCGCTGAACGCCGATATCGTCTCCAATGTCGGCGCCTATTCGTGCTTCCCCACTACATGCGGCGTCGAACCGCTGATGGCGATGGCGGAGATGCCGGGCCCCTACGACGTACAGCAGTATCAATGCCTGGCGCGCGGCGTCATCACTAACACGTGCACAATGGCACCCTATCGCGGGGTGTCGCGACCGGTGATCACCTTCACGCTGGAGCGGCTGATGGATAAGGCCGCGCACGCCCTTGATCTCGATCCGGTCGACATCCGCCGTCGCAACCTGATCGACAAATTCCCTTACAAATCCGCCATGGGCCTCGAATACGACGAGGCTACCTATAAAGAGACGCTGGAAATGGCGGTGAAGGCGGTCGACGTGCCAGCGTTCCGCAAGCGCCAGAAGGAAGCGCGCGCCGAGGGTACGCATCTTGGGATAGGCTTTGCCACTTTTTCCGAGCGTACCGGTTACGGAAGCCCGGCCTTTGCCGCCCGCGGCATGGAGATCACGCCGGGCTGGGAAACGGTGATCGTTACGGTCGATCCCTCCGGTTTTGTCGAGGCGCGTATTGGCTCCTCACCGCACGGACAGGGTCTACGCACCACGCTCGCCCAAATCATTGCCGACGAGATCGGCATCGCTCCCGAGATGATCAAGGTGGTGCATGGCGACACCGACCGCGCGCCCTATGGGTGGGGCACTTTCGCCAGCCGCTCATTGGTCATTTCAGGCGGCGCAACGCTGATCGCGGCACGAAAGGTGCGTGCCAAGCTGATCAAAATCGCCAGCCATCTGCTGGAGGCTGCGCCTGACGACATCGTGCTCGCGGACGGGTTGGCAAAGGTCGCCGGCA
Source organism: uncultured Pseudomonadota bacterium (assembly GCA_963762485.1). GTDB lineage: Bacteria > Pseudomonadota > Alphaproteobacteria > Rhizobiales > Xanthobacteraceae > Pseudolabrys. The sequence continues at coordinate 327,639 of CAVXLE010000007.1, forward strand.
CCGACCGCACCATCGCGATCGCGAAACTTGCGCGCGAGGCCTACACGCAAACGCATCGATTCAAGGGCGAGATCGAACCGGGCCTGACGGAAACGGGTCATTACGATCCGCCCGGAACCTTCTCCAATGCCTGCCATATCGCCATCGTCGACGTGGACGTGGAGACAGGCCACGTGAAAGTCGAGAAATTCCTGGTGGCGGAGGATGCCGGCCGCATCATCAATCCGATGATTGCCGACGGTCAGGTTCATGGCGGCATTGCACAGGGTATCGGTAACGCGCTGCTGGAGGAAATCATCTACGACGAAAACGGCGGTATCCTCACGGCGACACTTGCAGATTACCTGCCTCCCACTGCGCATGAGATTCCTGAAATCGAACTGCATCACATCGAGACGCCAAGCGTAAATTCGATCACGAAGGCCAAGGGTCTGGGCGAAGGTGGCTGCATCGGCGCGCCGGCAGCAGTGATCAATGCGATCAACGACGCGCTATCACCTTATGGCGTGCAGATCGACGAGATGCCGGCGACGCCGCAGCGCATACGCGCCGCCTTGCGCAAGGCGGAGAAGGCCGCATGAGCGACAAGACCGCCATTACGTTGACCATCAACAGCCGCGATTACGCGATCAGCGTCGAGCCGCGGCGTACGCTGGCTGACGCCATCCGTGAGGATTGCGGGCAGACTGGAACTCATATCGGCTGTGAGCACGGTATTTGCGGCGCCTGTACGGTTATCGTCGACGGCGAGCCGATACGCTCCTGTCTGATGTTCGCCGTGCAGGCGGACGGCAAAAAAATTAGAACCGTCGAAGGATTGGCCGACGGCGACAAACTGCATCCAATGCAGCAAGCTTTCATGGATCACCATGGGCTGCAGTGCGGGTTCTGCACGCCTGGCTTCTTGATGCTGGCAGTTGGCGTCCTTGAGCGCGAACCTGACATCAGCGACGACGATTTGCTCGACGTGCTCTCGTCTAACCTCTGCCGTTGCACTGGCTATCAAAACATCATCAAGGCCGTCCGTGCGGCCGCGAAAGAAATGCGAAAACGATGAGCGGTTTCGCTCATGTCGGCTAAACAAAAATACGTCGGCCGTTCGGTCCCACGTCTGGAAGACCGCCCTCTCCTCACTGGTCAGGGCCGCTTCGCAGCCGACATTTCATTTCCCCGCCAATTGCACATGCGTGTGGTGCGCTCGCCGATCGCACATGGAAGAATCAAATCGATTGATGCCGGTGCCGCGCTCGCCCTACCCGGCGTGCATGCGGTGTGGACGCATACTGATGTCGCGCACATCCCGCCGATCCCGTTTCGTCTCACCGGCCTCTCAACGCTCGAACCCTATCGACAGCCTGTGCTCGCAAAAGATGTTGTCCGGTATGTCGGCGAACCCGTCGCCGTTATCTTTGCGGAAAATGCATATCATGCAGAAGACGCGGCCGACTTGACCGGGCTTTCGATCGAGCCCCTGCCAGCAACGATGCTCGCGACCGAACAACCAGTGTCTTACAAGCTTGAGCTTTCAACAGAACCGTGTGTCCTGCAAAAAGCTTATGGCGATGTGGACGCCGCCTTTCGTGAGGCCCATGCCATTGTTTCACTTGAGCTTTCCGTCGGCCGCCATACCGGCGTGCCGCTTGAAACACGTGGCGCTATCGCCCGGTACCACATTGAACGGGACATTCTGGAGCTGCACGGCGCCGCCAAGGTGCCGCACTGGAATCGCGACGCCATCGCGCAAATGCTCGGACGGAAAAGAGAGTCCGTTCAGCTCTACGAAGGCCACGTGGGTGGCGGCTTTGGCATCCGCGGCGAGATCTATCCTGAAGACGTCATCGCCTGTGCTGCGGCACTGCAATTTCGCCGGCCCGTCAAATGGATCGAAGACCGCCGCGAGCATTTAATCGCGGCCAATCACTCACGCGACCAGTACCACCGCGTCCGCGCCGCGATCGACAAGGACGGCCATATCCTTGGAATCGACGACGAATTCTTCCACGACAACGGCGCCTATATGCGCACGCATGCGGCGACCGTCCCCGACCTCGCCGCTGCAATGTTGCCTGGCCCTTATCGCGTACCGGCCTACCGCGCCACCGGCCACATCCGCCTCACTAACAAGACACCGTGCGGCACTTATCGCGCACCGGGCCGATACGAATCCACTTTCGTGCGCGAACGGCTGCTTGACGCGATCGCGGCCAAGGTCGGCGTCGACAAGATCGAGATCCGCCGGCGCAATCTGATCGCCAGGAGCGCAATGCCCTATACGCTCGGGCTCGACACGCTTGGCACGCAGATCGTCTACGATTCCGGCGACTATGCGCTGCTGCTCGACAAGACGCTCAAAGCCGCAGGCTGGACCGAGCTTCAGAAGCAACTGAACGCGCGCCGCAGGAACGGTGAGAAGGTGGGCGCGGGCGTTGCGATGTTCGTCGAGAAGAGCGGGCTCGGCCCGTTCGACACAGTGCGCGTCGAAGTTAAGCCCGATGGCACCGTCGAAGTGATCACCGGCGTCGCATCCATTGGACAAGGCGTCGAAACCGTAATCGCGCAAATCTGCGCCGACGCGCTTGGCGTCGACTATGGCAATATTTGCGTAGTCCATGGGCAGACTGACCGCATTGCTCGCGGCATGGGCGCGTTCGCCTCACGCGTAACGGTGATGTGTGGTGAGGCCACGCGGCTTGCGGCTACAAAATTGCGCGACAAAGCGCTGCGCGCCGCAGCGGAGTTGATGCAAACCAGCGCCGAGACACTTGATATTGTAAATGGAGAAATCGTTCGGCCTGGCGCACCCGGACCCTCGATGCCACTGGCCGAGCTTGCACGCGCGCTCCCCGACAGATTGATCGCCGAGGACACTTTCGAATCCACGCACATGGTCTATCCCTATGGCGTTCACGTCGCGGCTGTGCGGGTCGATGCCGATACTGGCAATGTTGCCATCGAGCGCTATGTCATTGCCTATGACATCGGCAAGGCGGTGAACCCGAAACTGGTGGAAGGTCAGATCGCCGGTGGCCTGGCGCAAGGTATCGGTGGCGCTCTGCTGGAAGAATTCCATTACGATGAGAACGGCGAGCCGCTTTCGGTCACCTTCGCCGACTATTTGATGCCAACGGCACGCGAAGTGCCGGAGATATCCATTATCGTGTCGGAAGATGCGCCAAGCCCGCTCAATCCGCTTGGCTTGAAAGGCGCCGGCGAAGGCGGCGCGAACCCTGTCGGCGCTGTCATTGCCTCCGCAATCGATGACGCCATCGGCATTCCCGGAGCCGTGACGCGACTTCCGATTACGCCGCAACGGCTCAAGGCCATCTTGCGGAATTCACCCGGTAAATAGCGGACAAGTTGCACCCAAGCCGACGACTGGGGCCTGAGATCGGCATTGACAATGCCGGACGTGCCGACACACTTGCACTTTAAAGGCGCAACCAAGCGCAAATAGCGTCACACGGCGATCCCGCCCGATAAGACGCAGAATTCATTCCGGGAGGTCCCCATGTCCGTTACGCGTATCTCTTTGCTGCGCGGTCTCGTGCTTGGCGCAGCATTCGCAATGGCATCCACTGCCGCGCTTGCCCAGAACCGGCAATTTTCTTTCGCCTACGACCAGCCGAAGGATAGCGGCTACGACGTAGGCGCCGACATGTTCAACAAGAAGCTGATGGAACTGAGCAAGGGCACGCTCTCCATCAACAAGTATCCCGGCGCCCAGCTCGGCACTGAAGCGCAGACGCTTCAGAAGGTGCAGACGGGCGACATCGATTTCGTGTTCCTGTCGACCGCGAACGCTTCGACCGCGCAGCCGGAATCAGGCGTGTTCTCGATCCATTTCATCTTCCGCGACGAAGCACACGCCATCAAAGTGCTCGGCGATCCGACCGTGATCGCTGCGATGAGGGATTTGTACGCCGCCAAAATGACGGGCGCACACATGCTCGGGCTAGGCTCTCAAGGCCTGCGGCACATGTACGGCAAGAAGCCGATCGAGAAGGTTGCCGACCTCAAGGGCGTCAAGATGCGCGTGCAGGCCACGGTGACCGAAGACGCGACCTTCCCGGCCTACGGCGCGCAAGTTGTGCATATGGCGTTCGGTGAAGTCTACACAGCGCTGCAGACCGGTGTCGCTGACATGGCCGAGAATGGCATCAACAACTACCTGATCAACAAGCACTACGAAGTCGCGCCAGTGCTTTCGCTCACCGAGCACGAAGCCAACAACGCTGCCCTGTTCGTCAGCGACAAGGTCTGGAGGAGCCTGAGCGACGAACAGAAGAAATGGGTGCAGGCGGCAGCCGACGAGGTCAGCAAGAACGAGCCGAAGGTCGCTTTCGACCTCGAGCATCAGGCTCTGGCAAAGCTCCAGAAGATGGGCGTCAAGGTCGTCAGCAATGTCGACAAGAGCGGCTTCGCTTCGATCAGCAAGCCGATCCAGGACAAGCTCGCCAAGGACCTCGGCCCGCACGCCGTGAAAGTTCTCGAACTCGTCCGCAACGTGAAATAACCGGCACGTTCGCGAAAGCGGGGAGCCACAAAGTTCCCCGCGCTCGTCTCCACTTTTGAATTTCGTGGAACTGAACGATGCGCCGTTTTGACGGGCTGGTCTTGCAGGAGCAGCGCCATTTGAAGTGGCGCGCGCTCGATCCACTCGAAAACCTCCTGATGATTCTGTGCGGAGTCGTCATTACCGCATTCAGCGTGCTGGTCCTTTGCGACATCGTCACCCGCGCGATCGGCCATCCCTGGCTGTGGCTGCAGGAAACGACGATGGATTTCTTCATCTACGGAACATTTATCGGCGTCGCTGCCGCAACACGGCGCAACGACCACCTCTATCTCGCAGTGCTCGCCGAATCGATGAGCGGCAACAAGCGTCTGTTTTTCGAGATGTTCAATCGCTTCGTAGTGCTTTGCGTGGCGTTTTGCATGATCTATTTCGGCTATCTCAACGTTCTCGACGGCTTCAAGAGCCTTCGCATGCCATCGATGACACCGATGGCGTACCTTTACGTCGCGATTCCGATCTGTGGCGCGCTGGTGGCCTTGTTCACGATCGAGCAGATGGTGAACGGCTGGCGCAAAGGCTTCCCTGATATCCCGGTGGACGAGCGGAGGACATCGCTGTGATGTCCAACGGCACACTTATCGTCTTGATGGGCTTCCTGTTCCTGTTCCTGGGTTACATGGGCGTGCCGGTCGCGTTTGCGTTGATCGCCTCTGTGCTTTTGATCACAGCGTTCACGCCGGTCAGCCTCGCTTCAATGATCGCACAGCTGTTTAACGGTGTTGACATCGAAGCGCTGATGGCGGTGCCATTCTTCCTTCTGGTCGGCGACCTCATGACGTCGGCGAACGTCACCGTCCGCATGATCAAGTTGTCGCAGACGATGGTTGGTCATTTTCGCGGCGGCCTGGCGCAGGTAGTGACTCTCTTCAGCATGTTTTTTGCGGGCATTTCCGGGTCGTCCGCCGCCGACGTCGCGGTGCTGACACGAACGCTTGCGCCGGAAATGAATCGTGAAGGCTACGACAAGGCTTTCACGGCGGCGCTGATCGCTTCAGCCTCGACGATGGCCAACCTCATCCCACCGAGCATCATGGCAGTCGTCTACGGAGCGACCGGCAATGTCTCGATCGGCGGGCTGTTTCTGGGCGGAGTGGTGCCGGGCGTCCTCGTCGGCATCGGACTGATGATCTACAGTCACTTCTTCGGGCCGGTCGGCTTCAAGCACAAACGCGCGACATTCGGCCAGTTCACCACGGCGACCAAGCAAGCCGCGGTCCCGCTGATGATCCCGATCATCATCATGGGCGGCATTCTCACCGGCCAATTCACCCCGACGGAGGCCGGTGTGATCGCCGTGGCGTACATCGTTTTCGTAGCGATCCCATTGCTCAACTGGCGCCATGTCACGAAGCTGCCGCGCGACATGGCGCTGACCGGGCTGCTCTATTCGATTCCACTCATCACCATCGGCGCCGCCTCAGTGTTCGGCTGGATGCTCGCTTATTTGCGCGGCCCGGCAATGGTGTCGGGATGGATCTCGAGTGCGGCGGGTGGCGACCCGTTCATGATCATGCTGCTGCTGGTCGCGCTATTCGTGATCGTTGGCGATTTCATCGACGCCGTTCCCGCAATTATCATTTTCATGCCGATCATCAGCGATCTCACCAAGAATGCCAACATCAACCCGGTTCATATGGGCGTGGTGATCATTGTCACTTTGGCATTCGGATTAATCACACCGCCATACGGACTTGCGCTGCTGATGGCGTCGAAATTCGTCGGCATAAAATTTTCCAGAGCGATGTTCGCATCGCTGCCGATTTATGTTGTATTCTTTGCGGCCATTGCCTTCTGCATCTTCTTCCCCGATGTCGTATTGTGGCTGCCGAAAACACTGTTACCTCAATCGGTCGGCTGCTTCCCCAACCCGAATGGCACCGGCTATATCTGCCCATAGGATTGCGAGATGCCAGCCATTGAAAGCACGCTATTGCCGAAGCTCACGGCGCCTCCGGGCACCTGCGACACGCATATGCATATCTACGATCCCAAATACCCCAAGGCGCCCACCGCCAAGATCGATGCGCCCGCGGCCCCCGTCTCGGCTTACCGGAAGATGTGCGCGCGCCTCGGCATCGAGCGTACTGTGGTGATCCAGCCTTCGACCTATGGCAAAGATAACCGCTGCACATTGGAAGCGGTCGCTGAAATGGGGCCGAACGCGCGCTGCATCGTCGTTGTCGACGAGAGCGTGACCGACGCGGAACTCGACCGGCTGACCAAACTCGGCGCCCGCGGCATCCGTTTCTTCATGCTGGCGGGCGCCCCGCTCCCTTGGGAGATACTCGAAACCATGTCGGGCCGCGTGGCCCCTTTCGGTTGGCACGTGCAGTTACAGCTCGACGGTCGTGCGTTGCCTGAGCGCGAGGCCATGCTCAAGCGGCTGACCAGCACGTTGGTGATCGATCATGTCGGAAAATTTCTCGAACCGGTGCCGCTCGACCACCCAGGGTTTATCACACTTCAAAGGCTGATCGACGCCGGCCGTACTTGGGTCAAACTGTCGGCACCTTACGAGGTCTCCAAGGCCGGACCACCAAATTATGATGATGTCGGAAAGCTCGCCAAGACGCTGGCCAAGGCAGCTCCCGAGCGGATGTTATGGGCTACAAATTGGCCGCATCCGACGCCCGGCGCGCCGGTACCGGACGACATCTGGATGCTCGACATGCTGCTCGACTGGATTCCGGACGAAGTTGCGCGCAAGAAGGCGCTTGTCGACAACCCCGCGCAACTTTACGGATTTTGACCACTCAGGGCGTGAAGTGCGGCCGATATCCTTTTTGAGTGGCCTCGACCCGGCCCGCAAAGGGCAGACCGACATGGCCCGGAAACACGAGGGCGCCGCTTGAGGCACAATAGTCGAGCACCTTCCGCCTGCTGACGCGCGCCTGCGCTGCATCCGAGTTCTTCGGAAAATTCCAGTCCGGATAGTACACCTGCAGCAGGTGATGCCAGACATCGCCGATGAAAGCGGCGCGCTTGCCCTTGCTTTCGAGCTTGAAGAATACGTGTCCGGGCGAGTGACCTGGCGCCGAGTTCGATCTCGATGAAGTCATTGAGTCGGTAAGGCCCGCCGCTCACGAGGTCCGCCTTGCCATATTCAAGGATCGGGACGACGCATTCTCGGAACGTGCCAAGTTCCGCCGGACCCTCCTTGGGATCTGCGTCAACTTTCGAAAAGTAATCGACATCCGGCTTCGAGAACACGTAACGGGCATTGGGAAATGTCGGAACCCACTTGCCGTCCTTCTGCTGCGTATTCCAGCCGACATGATCGTGATGCAGGTGCGTGCACATCACCATATCAATTTCGTCCGGCCGCGCGCCGGCTGCAGCAAGGCGCTCGAGATACGGCAAATTGAGCATGTGCCAGAACGGACGGCCCGGCTTTGCCTTGTTGTTGCCGCAGCACGAGTCGATCAGGATTTTTTTGCCGCCGACCTGCAGCAGCCAGCTGTGGACCGAGAGCCTGATCTTCCCGGTCTCGGCCTCATAATGATGCGGCGCCAGCCAGGACTTGTGTTCGGCCATGTGTGCTTCGGTAAAGTCCGAAAAAATATCGCGCAGCGGATAGCTCGGAAGATTGGTTTCCTCGACCCGCGTGATCGTCGCATCGCCTACACTGAACACCGGCACCTCCCGTCGCGACTTACTTTTTCGGCAAGAAATCGTTGGTGAAAGTCGACGGAAAATCGACTTCAGCCGGCCCCTTCGGCTGAAGATAGGCGAACGTTCCGCGCGCCTGTGCTTCGGTCATGTGGCCGTCGCGAGTCCAGATCTGGCTTACGGTTTTGTAGGCCTCCGCGTTGGTCTCGGGCGTCATGGTCGGATATTCCTTCGCCATGATCGCCATGCCACGCTTGGGATCATCCTTGAGGATTTTCTGCGCCTCTGCGAACACCTGCGCAACCTTGCGAATCATGTCCGGCTTTTCCTTCATGATGTCGGGATGAGTCGCCAGTGTCATGAAAAGGATGTCGCGGAATTCAGGGATCTCGCCGTTCATCATGTTGAGGTAGATTTTGCCTTTGCCGGACTGCTGCACCAGTACGCCGGCCGGTTCGAACGGAAGGGCGGCGTCGATGAGGTCTTTCTGGAAGGCCGCGACATACGAAGGTGCTTCGGCGCCGAGATAAGCAGTCGAGATATCGCCCGGCAGAGTTAGTCCGTATTTCTTCGCCAGCACGCCCAGCATCTTCTCGCCGGAACCGTTGGCCGACGGCATGGCGACGCGTTGGCCCTTCAATTTCTTGATCTTGTCAGCAACGCTGAGTTTTTCCGAGCCGGCCATAAGCTTTTCGCTCGCGATCACATTGTTGACCGGGCGATTGGCAATATTGAAAAAGGCTACAATGCGCTTGCCCTGCACCGCGACGGTGAGCACGTGTTCATACGACAGGATGCCGACGTCGGCCTGCTTGGTCAGCACGGCCTGCAGAGCGAGCGGCCCACCCTGCACGTAGGAAACGTCCGGCTCCAGGCCATATTTCTGGAACAGCTTCTCCTGGACCGCGACATAAAGCGCGCCGGAAAAATAGCCGTGGCCGATATTGGTGATTTTCACGGTCTCGGCCCGGGCGGCACCGGTCAGCAGCACGGCCGCGGTTATCGCTGCCATTCTCAAAAATTTCATCGCGCGTCCTCCCCGATTGTTTTTGGTATCAGCGGCCAATGACCCGCCATTGCTGCATGCGATGCTGCACGATTTCGACCAGGAAATTAAGTGCAACGGCAAGTAGTGCGATCACGATCAGTACTGCGAAGACACCGGCGGAATCGAATTGCGAGCCTGAAAACTGCACGAGATAGCCGAGGCCGCGGTTGGCCGCGATCATCTCGCCCAGCACGGCGCCGATCAACGCATAAGGCACTGAGATTTTTAGCCCTGCGAAAACCCACGACATCGCCGAGGGGATGATGACCTTCGCAATGACTTGTATGCGCGTTGCCTTCATCAACCGTGCCCCATCGATCAAATCCTGATCGACCTCCCGCACCCCGGCATAGGTGTTGAGAAAGACCAGGAACAATACCAGCACGGCGGCTAGCGCGATCTTGGATTCAATACCGAGGCCGAACCACAGCACGAATAGCGGCGCGAGGGCGACCTTGGGCAACGCATTGAGCGCGTTGAGATAGGGATTGAGCAGCCGGCTGCTGAAAGGCGAAACGCCCAGCCAAATTCCAAGCACCACGCCGCCGACCGCGCCGACGATGAACCCCATCACGGTGGCATAGACCGTCGCCCAGATGTGCAGGAAGAGCGAGCCATCAGCGACCCAGCCGACCAGCCGCGTCCCGACATCAATGGGGTTGGAGATGAAGAAGCTGTCGATCAGCCGGCCTGACGCACCCTGCCACAGCAATAACAGTACGACGCCGAGCACGACCTGACAGATCACCATGAACCCGCTGCCGAGCACGCGCGGGCTTGCCGGCTCATTCATTCCGGCGAGTTCCGTATCAGGCGCGGTCATACTCGCTCCTCCTGATATTCGACACGCAGGCGCTCCCAGAGCGCGTCGTAAAGTTCCTTGAATTCGTTTGTGAAGCGGACATTTAGCACGTCGCGCGGGCGCTTAAGTTCGATGTGCTGCTCGAGCGCCAGCGTGGCCGGACGGCGCGTGCAGACGACCACGCGATCGGCAAGCGTCACCGCCTCCATGAGATCATGGGTGACCAGCACCACGGTTTGCCCAGCTTCTGCAGCGAGTTTGAGCAGCAGGTCGTGCATCGCGAGCTTCAGTTGTGCGTCGAGCGCGGCGAACGGTTCGTCTAGCAACGCGGTCTCCGCGCCGTAGAGCAGCATGCGCGCTAGACAAGCGCGCTTGCGCATGCCGCCGGACAGCTCATGCGGGTAACGATGCGCAAAGCCATCAAGCCCGACGTGCTTGATGACCTGATCGGCGCGGTCGGCGCGCTCGGATTTCTCAACGCCGGCGAGTTCGAGCGGGAATGCAATATTGTCGCGCACGGTGCGCCACGGCAGCAGGTTGTCCTTTTGCGTCATGTAACCGGCGTCGGTATTCACATCCGATACGCGCACGCCTTTGTAGACGATCGAACCGCTTGAAGGCGCGTAGAGGCCGGCGATCATGTTGAGCAAGGTGGATTTGCCGCAGCCGCTCGGTCCAATGATCGCAACGATTTCCTTCTGCGCAATGGTCAGGTTGATATCGCGCACGGCCTCGACCAGTTCGTCCCGCTTCCGGAAGGTCTTGGAGACGTGCCGCAGGTCGATCATGGCCGCGCTCCGCTAGAAAATCGATCGCTGGTGGCCACCATCGACGTCGATATTGGCGCCGACAATGAACGCGGCGCGCTCCGAGGCGAGGAAGGCGACCGCTTTTGCGATATCCTCAGGCGTGCCCCAGCGGCCGAGCGGCACTTCGGCGCCCCATTTGCTCTCTTGCTGCTCAAGGCTGCGGCCGAAATAGACTTCGTTGTGCAGTGTCCCCAGCGCGTGCGTGAGCGGGCTCTTGATGCGGCTAGGACAGACGGCATTCACCAGTATGCCGTGCGGCGCGAGATCGTCCGACAGCGACTTCACGAAGGCATGCTGCGCGGCGTTGACGACCGTTGAAGCGATGGCGTTCGCCTGCGGCACCTTTCCGGCCTGACCAATGATGACGATGAAGCGGCCGCCGCCGCGCTGTTTCATTACCGGCACCACGCGGCGCGCCAGCTCCCATGCGCCGAGCACCTTGGTCTGGAAGTGACGCTGAACCAGCGTCACCGCCGACTTCCTCGAGGCGGCCAGGCAGGTGAGTACCGGCATTACTCACCACGATATCAATGCCGCCGAAGGCTTTGCCGACATTGTCGACAAGCGCGGCGACATCGGCCGGCCTGCAGATATCGGCGATGAAGCCCTTCGCTTCCGGCGATTTGATCGCGGCCACGGCCCTGTCGAGCTTGGCCTTGTCACGCCCGCAAATGGCGACGCGACAGCCCTCCGCCGCGAGCGTCTGCGCGATGGCAAGCCCAATCCCGCTGGTGCCGCCGGTGATGAGCGCAACTTTTCCAGTCAGCCCAAGTTGCATGTCATTCTCACCCGAACACGTAACGGTGATAACCGCCGTCGATGCTCACCGCGCTGCCGGCAACGAAACCGGCGCAATCGGAGACGAGAAACGCGACAAGATCAGCCACCTCGTCCGGTCGGCCGGTGCGGCCGAGCGGATTGGCACGCGTGAAACCTGCCGCCGCCGTCGCGCGGTCGACACCGCGCTCCCGCATCTCTTTCTCGATCAACGAGGCCAGCAGCTCGGATTCGATATACTGTGGGCACACTGCATTGACACGAATGTTGTCGCGCGCAACCGCGTCTGCAACCGACTTGCTCATTGCCATCAGCGCGGCGTTGGTAACACCGGACGGAAAACGGTCGGGATGCGGATGGCGTGCCGCCTGTCCCACAATGTTGATGATGCGGCCGTCACGCTGCGCCTTCATGATGGGCAGCACGGACTTTATCATCGTGAAAAATCCGAAGACCTTGTCTCGCAACTGGCGCTCGAGAATGTCGCGTGTCGTGCTCTCGACCGTGCCACGCAGATGCGTGCCAGCATTGTTGACGAGGATGTCGATGCGGCCGAACTCTTTGAGCACCGCACCGATGAACTTTTTGACCGCGTTTTCGTCGGTAACGTCGGTCGGCACGCCGATTACGCGGCCCTTTTCCGACAAGCTGGCTACCGTGGCGTCAAGATGCGCAGCGTTGCGACTGCAAATTGCAACCGCGCATCCCTCTTCCAGCAGCGTCTGCGCCACTGCCTTGCCGATGCCGCGCGAGGCGCCGGTGACCACAGCGACCTTGCCGCGGAGGCCGAGCTGCATTGCGTTCCTCGTTTTCTTGTTGCATTGCTGCCGCGAGCGATACTCTATGCTGCGCCTGAAGGCGTCAACGGGAGAGTGAGATGGATTTGGGAATCAAGGGCCGCCGCGCGATCGTCACCGGTGGTTCAAGCGGCATTGGCTTCGAGACTGCGCGGCAATTCCTCGAAGAAGGCGTGCGCGTACTGATTACCGGGCGCAATCAGCAGAAACTCGACAAGGCGCGCGACGATTTGGCCAAGCGCACCGGCGGCGAAGTGCACGCCGTCGTTGCGGATATGACGAAAGAATCCGACATCGCGAAAATGATCGCAGCCGCGAAGGAAAAGCTCGGCGGCGTCGACATTCTGATCAACAACGCGGGTCAAATGTATTCCGGTCGCTTTGCAGCGTTCAAAGATGACGACATGAAGACGCAGCTCGACACCAAGCTGTTCGGCTTCCTGCGCGCGATCCGCGCCGTCTATCCGATGATGAAGGCGCAAAAGTGGGGCCGCATCGTCAATACGATCGGCGGCGCGGGCAAGGAGCCCGACCCTTACATGTTCGGCAGCGGCATGACCAACAGCGCGTTGCTCAATCTCACCAAATCGCTGTCGACCGAATTTGGTGAAGACAATGTCCTGGTCAATGCAATCTGCCCGGGCTGGGTCGCGACCGATCTCTGGGTGCGCAACACCGAAGGCTTGAAGAAGGAATTTGGCGTGGCAACCGAGGCGGAAGCACGCAAGGTCGCCGCGAAGAAGAATTCCCTCGGCCGCATGGGCAAGCCCGAAGAATTGGCCAATGCCACTGTGTTTCTTTGCTCTGAACGGGCGAGTTACATCACCGGCGTATCGCTCAATCTCGACGGTGGGCGGCTGAAAGGTCTTTGGTGATTGGCCGGCGGATCGCTTAACCGAGCTTGCGCAACAATTTTGTGACAGAACGCTGTTCTTCCATACTCAGCGGCGTCAACGTAGCCGCGGTTATCTCCGCGGCGACCTTCATGGCGGCTTCTGTCACCTGCCGTCCGCGGTCCGTCAACGTCACCGCACGGCGGCGGCGATCCTTCGGATCGTTAAGCGCGGTGAGAAAGCCGCGCACGTGCAACCGATCGACGACGCCTTTGATGGTAGCAGCGTCGAGGTAGATCAGGCGGCCGAGATGATTTTGCGAACATGGGCCTACTTCGTACAGCTTGGCGAGCGCTGCAAATTGGGTCTGCGTGAGCCCCTCGACCATGCGTGAGGTGAAGATCGACGTGTGCCGCTGCATGGCGACTCGCATCAGGAAGCCGACCTGATTGTCGAGCACATAGCGCCCTTGCTCAGGCGGATCGGCGGGTACCGCCACGACTTTAAGTTTTTCCTGCCGCATCGTCCTCATGTTTCCGTTCCGTCGCCGTCACAGAAGTCCGAGCAGTGCAAAACAGCCGTAAGGATTGCCAAATCGGGAAAGGTAACCTGACCGTCCAGACATCCTACACCGTTAGATAAGTCCTTTGCACCTCCGGGTTGGTGTCGAGTTCGGCGACCGTCCCGTGCCAATGAATCTGCCCCTTTTCGAGCACATAGACGCGATCCGCTACTAGCCGTGCAAAGTAGACGTTTTGCTCAGACAACAGGATGGAAAGGCCCTGCTTCTTCAATGCGAGGATCGTGTGCGCCATTTGCTCGACGATCAACGGTGCCACACCTTCCGAGGGCTCGTCGAGCAGCACCAGCAACGGATTGCCCATCAGCGTGCGCGCGACTGTGAGCATCTGCTGCTCGCCGCCGCTCATGCGCCCCCCGAGACGGTCCGGCATCTCGGCAAGATTGGGAAACAACGTGAACAATTGTTCCGGCGTCCATGATGGAGCTCGCATCCCGCTTGCAAAGCTGCGCGGCGCCTGGCGCCCGATATCGAGATTTTCCATCACGGTGAGATCGACAAAGATCCGTCGGTCCTCCGGAGTGAAGCCCAGTCCGCGACGCGCAATCTCGAACGGTTGGCGGTTGGAGATATCCTCGCCGTTAAAGCGCACCTTGCCCTGGCGCTCCGCGACAAGACCCATGATCGCCTTCATGGTGGTGGATTTTCCGGCCCCGTTGCGTCCCATCAACGCAACCACCTCGCCGCGGCCAACTTCGAGGCTCAAATCGTAAAGAATGCGCGCAGCGCCGTACCAGGCGCTCAATCGTTCCACGGTGAGCATGGCTTCGCTCACGGCACGGCCCCCGCGAAGGTCTTGCCGGTGCCGAAATAGACCTCACGCACCTGAGCATGGTCGCGGATTGCGGCGGCATCGCCATCGGCGATCACGCGTCCGCGCGCCAGCACGATGATCCGGTCGGCGTAGGCGAACACAACATCCATTGAGTGTTCCGTGAACAGCACGGAAATTCCACGATCCACCACCAGCCGCTTGACCAGCGCGATCAACTCGTTGCGCTCGCGCGGCGACATCCCCGCGGTCGGCTCGTCCATCAGCAGCAGTCGCGGCTCGTTTGCCAGCGCAATGGCCAGCTCGACACGCTTGACGTCGCCATAGGCCAGTTCGCGGCTGGGGCGGTCGGCCGCTTCGCGCATGCCGATCTGCGCCAGCAGGTCGAGCGCACGATTTCGATGCATTTCTCCAGCCGGCTGCCAGAGATTGTAAATCTCATGTCCGTGCGAGATCAGTGCCATTTGCACATTCTCGGAAACCGTCATCGAACCAAAAGTAGCGGCGACCTGAAATGTGCGGCCGATGCCAAGCCGCCAGACTTCACGTGGTTCGCGCCCCGCAATACTATGGCCTTCAAATAGAATCTCGCCGGAATCCGGCGATAGCTGGCCATTGATCATGTTGAAGCAGGTGGATTTGCCGGCGCCGTTCGGTCCGATCATGGCCAGGAATTCACCCCGCCCCACCTCGAAGCTGACCTCGTTGATGGCACGTACGCCACCGAACGCCTTTGACAGCGAGCGGATCACGAGCACGCTCACGGCTTCGTCTCCATCCTGCGCCAGAGAGAGGAGAAAGCGCCGACGATGCCCTGCGGGAAAGCCAGAACCAGCAGCAGGATGATGATGCCGAGCAGTGCGCGCCAATATTCGGTCTGCCGCATCACGGTGTCCTGCAATGTCGCGTATACAGAGGCGCCGACGATCGGGCCGGTCAGAGTTCTGGATGCCGCCGAGCAGCACCATGACAAGGCCATCGATGGAGCGGCCGACATGAATCGTTTCAGGTGAAATGGAGCCCTTGGCAAAGGCAAACAGGCCACCGGCAATGCCGCAGACGCAGCCTGCGACCGCAAAACCCAGCCAGTGCACGCGCTTGACGTCGATGCCGATCGCTTCAGCACGCAATGGAGAATCGCGGCCTGCGCGCATCGCATAGCCGAAAGGCGCAAACAGAAAACGCCGCAGGACCAGTATGGCTGCCACAGCGAGCGCCAATGTGAGCAAAAAATAGACCCAGGCTTTGTCGAACGGTGGCGGCGGCCATACGCCGATCACACCGTTGGAGCCCCCGGTCAGCGCCTCCCACTGAAACACCAAAGCCCAGACGATTTGCGCGAAGGCGAGCGTCAGCATCGCGAGATAGACGCCGGATAGCCGCACCGCAAACCAGCCAAACAACAGCGCGCCGCCAAGCGCGACGAACGGCGCAGCAACGAGCGCCAGCCCCATCGGCACGGCGAGCCATTTGACGAGTAGCGCCGCGCCGTAGGCGCCAAGGCCAAAATAGGCGGCATGCCCAAAGGAATGCATGCCGCCGGGCCCCATGATGAAGTGCAGCGACGTTGCGAAAATCACGGCAATCAGCACATCGATGCCGAGAATGAGCAGGTAGGGCGAGGCCTGCGCCAGCAGCGGCAAGCCGAGCAGCAAGGCCAACGTTACCGCGCCGAGTGCCTTGAGTGCAGGGGCTGCAGGCCGGATCGGATCCTCCGGCTCGGCAATCGAACGCACCTGCGCCTGCGGACGCCCAAGCAAGCCATAAGGCCGCGCGATCAACACTACCGCCATCACCAGGAATTCGGCGACCAGCGTGAATTTGGAGAAATTGACGGTGATGAAGCCGAGATCGACCACGCCGATGCCGATACAGACCGCTTTTACTTGCGCGATAATCACGGCGGCGAGATAGGCGCCGGTGATCGAGCCCATGCCGCCGACCACGACGACGACGAAGGCGTCACCGATGGCGACCAGATCGGTGGCAAGGCTGGCAGGCTCGCGCGCAACCTGCAGCGCGCCGCCAAGACCAGCGAGCGCCGCGCCGAGCGCGAAAACGCTCGTAAAAAGGACTGCCTGGTTGACGCCAAGAGCGCCCACCATTTCCCGGTCCTGCGTCGCGGCTCGCACCAGCCTGCCGAAGCGCGTGCGTGCGAGCGCAAAATGCAGCACCAGCAGCACCAGCGGGCCGATGACGATCAGGAACAGGTCGTAGCTGGGCAACTGGCGGCCGAGCACCTCGATCGAGCCGCGCAATCCCGGCGCGCGCGGGCCCAGCAAATCCTCTGGGCCCCATAGCCAAAGCGCGGCATCGTTGATCACCAGCACCAGCGCGAAGGTGGCCAAAAGCTGGAACAGTTCCGGCGCCCGGTAGATTCGGCGCAAGAGCACGATCTCGATGAGTGCGCCGATCGTGCCGACGACAATCGTTGTCGCGACGATGCCGCCCCAGAAGCCGAGCGCGCCGCCGATATGCGTCGCGAACGAATAGGCGATGTAGGTCCCCAGCATGTAGAGGGACCCATGCGCGATATTGATGATGCGGGTGACGCCGAATATCAGCGACAGGCCAACCGCGACAAAAAACAGGCCAGAGGCGGTTGAGAGCCCGTTAAGCGCCTGAAACAGGAATGCGCTGAAGGTCATGAGACGATTTCCTCTCCCCGCGCCGCGGGGAGAGGCAAGCTAAGCACATTGCGCTTGGTTTTAGTCCCCCGCTGGACGCAGCTTCTTGACCTCGGCGTCGCTTGGCAGCACCGATGCACCGTCGACGTATTTGAAGTCGGCCATCGTCCCCTTGCCGTTCTCCAGCGCGATCTTGCCGACATAGGCACCCATCGTGGCCTGGTGGTCGCTCGCGCGGTAGACGAACGGCCCAAACGGACTGTCAACCTTGAGGTTCTTGAAGGCCTCCACCAGCTTCTCGGTGTCCGTCGACTTCGCCTTGGCGATGCCCGCCGCCAGTGACTTCATCGTCACGTAGCCGACGATCGAGCCGAGCCGTGGGTAGTCGTTGTACTTTTTCTGGTAGGCCGCGACGAATGCTTGATGCTCCTTGGTCTTGATCTTGTCCCAAGGATAACCGGTGACAACCCAGCCGGTTGGCGCCTCGTCTTTCAGCGGATCGAGATATTCCGGTTCGCCCGAGAGCAGGCTCACGACCGTGCGGTTCTTGAACACGCCGCGGGTGTTGCCCTCACGCACAAACTTGGTGAGATCGGGCCCGAACAGCACGTTAAAGATCGCGTCTGGCTTGGCATCGTCGATCGCCTGGGCCACCGCACCGGCGTCGACCTTGCCGAGCGGCGGCGCCTGCTCGGTGACGAATTCAACGTCGGGCTGGGCCTTTTTCATCAGCGCCTTGAAGTTTTCCGCCGCCGACTGTCCGTATTCGAAATTCGGATATACCAGCGCCCATTTCTTCTTTTTTGCTGCGGTTGCCGCCGGCATCAGCATAGCGACCTGCATGTAGGTCGAGGCACGCAGGCGGAAGGTATACTTGTTGCCGTTCTGCCATGTGATCTTGTCGGTCAGCGGTTCGGCGGCGAGGAAGAATACTTTCTTCTGACCGGCGAAATTGGTGACCGCCAGGCCGATATTGGAAAGGAACGTGCCAGCAATCATCGAGACGCCTTCACGCGTGACCAGTTCCTCGGCAACGCGGACGGCCTCGCCCGGATTGGCGCCGTCGTCACGAGAGACCACTTCCAGCTTTTTGCCGAGCACCCCGCCTTTGGCGTTGATCTCTTCGACCGCCATTTCCCAGCCCTTCTTGTAAGGATCCAGGAAGGCCGGCACGGCCTTATAGCTATTGAGTTCGCCGATCTTGATGGTCTGCTGAGCTAAAGCCTGCGCCGAGAAGCCGGCGGCAAGACTGCCGGCAAGCGCGAGAGTGAACACGTGACGCGTAGGTCTCATGACTGAAACTCCCCTGCGAATGTCGCAACGTCCTGTCGCCTCCGGCCGGCGAACTTGTTTGTACACAAATAGTCCGACCGCATCCCCAAACTTGTCAAGCCAACCATAGCCGAATGCACCTCGACTGTGGGCATTACCCGGTCGGCTTGTCGCGGAAGCGATCCATCAACGGCTTGTCCTGGCCGCCATCGATCTCGATCATCGTGCCATTCACCATCTCCATCAGCGGCGAGGCCAACATCACGACCAGCGCGGCAACCTCGTCCACCTCGGCAATTCGACCCATCGGGATAGAGGCAGGCGCAAGCTTGTCGGCCTGTTCGTAGGGAATCTTCATGTCGCGCGACATCGCCTGAACCAGCCCGGCCCATCGTTCGGTACGCACCGGGCCCGGATTGACCGCAACAAAGCTGATGTTGTTCTTGCCGTATTGCCCGGCCAGCGAAAGCGTGAGGTTTTGCCCTGCCGCGTTGGCGGCGCCCGGGCAGATTTCCCAATACGACGGTTTCACGCCGTCATTGCCGATCAGGTTCACGACGCGGCCACCGCCCTGCCTGACCATGATCGGCAGCACGTAACGCAGGCAGCGCACGTAACCCATGAATTTGAGCTGAAGCCCCCTCTCCCAGTCCGCCTCGGTCAAATGCTCGATCACGCCGCCAGGCGCGGAACCAGCATTGTTGACCATGATATCAACGCGGCCCAGTGCCCGGTGACCCTGCTCGACAAAACTCTTGGCGTCAGCGTCCTCCGTGAGATCCGCAGGGATGGCGACGATCTTCCGGCCGGTTTCCTTGGCGATCTCGTTTGCCGTAGCGACCAGCGGCTCCTTTCGCCGTGCGCAAATTGCAACGTCGACGCCTTCCTTCGCCAGCATGTGCGCGATGCCCTTGCCGATGCCTTCGCTGCCGCCCGTCACCAGCGCGGTCTTGCCTTTGAGTTTGAGGTCCATCGCGATACTCCCTTGCGAACTTTGCTCGCCGTCTATTCCAATTCGTGAATGCCCAACATTAGCTTCCAGCTATTCCAAACGACGGAAACGAAAAAAACGGCGTTCGACAAAGTTACTAAATAGAGGCCCCATGCCAACGATTGACTGAGTGCTGCCCCGCCGGCAATGCCGAGCCCATAACCGAGGATGTAGACCGTTCCCATATAAATCGAAAAACCACCGCGTTTGCCGGCAGCGCGGCCTCTCTTGAAGGCCCGAGAGATAAAAGTGAGCGGCAGATACATGCCGCACAGATTGACAATGATGACTTCGATTCCAAGAAACCGCAGCGGCTGCGGCGTGAGAATGGCCGTTGCCTGAACGAGCATCGCCACCAGATGAAGTGTCAGATTGCGCGACCGGGTGCGCAATACCTCTTTGTCGACTAGCTCACTGAGATGCAGCGAGGTGGCGACGAACAAAAGGCCGATGAGCGCCGCAGACGAGGTGCCGAGCATGACGTAGAGTTCACCCCACGACCCCAGCTTCGCGACATGCTCCATGGTGCGTTCCCTCAAGCCTTCGGCTTGTGCGCCATCCAACGCCCGGCTTCCGATGCAGCGAATAAGTCAGCCAGCGCGGCATTGAACGCCGCCGGCTCTTCCGTGGGAATGTTGTGACCGGAACGCGGGATCACCAACAGACCCGCCGTCGGCACCGTGCGCTTGAGAAACACGCTGCCGTCGATGCAGGGCTCGTCCTCGTCGCCGACAATGATCAGCAGCGGCACGGAAAATTTCTTCAGCGCCGCCTCCATCTCCCACAATGTCGGCCGCTTAAGCTGGAGATTGAGCATGGTGTGCGCGTGGCCTTCGGCGGAATGGTCGGCGAGCATGCGCGCGAATTCGGCGTAGCCGCGCGGGTCCTTGTTCTTCTGCGCCTGGCGCATCGGCGCGTCGGCATATTTCGCAGCCGCCGCAGCGATCCCTTCATCGGCGAACATCTTACCGACTTCGGCGGCGAGCGCCTTCATTTCCTCGCGTTTTTTCACGTCCGGGCTCGAGCCCCAGCCGCAGCCGGCTGCCACAACCGAAATGCAGCGTTCCGGTGCATTGATGCCAACATGCAGCGCCGTGTAGGCGCCCATGGAATGACCGACGATGTGCGCCTTCTCGACCTTGAGCGCGTCCATCAGCGCGAGCACGTCGTCGCGGGCGATGTCCTGGCTGTATTTCGCCGCGTCCGAGGGCACGTCAGACGGCGGATACCCGCGCTGGCTATAGGTGACGCAACGATGGGCACGGGAGAAAAACCGCATCTGCATCTCCCAGGTGCGGTAATCGCCGGCATATTCATGGATAAAGATCACGGGTGTGCCGCGTCCGGATTCTTCATAAAAGAGCCGCGTCCCGTCTCGCGCGGTGATATGCGGCATCACGCCCTCCGGTTGCTTGCCGACGATTATTTGCACACAAATAAAAGCAGAGTAAAGTCGCGCTCGCGTTCAAACCACGTGACGCGCAAGATCACTGTTTGAGCGACCACGAGGGGGAACTGTCCATGCTCAATTTATCTCGACGCGGCCTTGCCGCGCTTGCCGCTGCCTTCGCGTTTGCGATCGCTGGAATTGTGTCGCCACCGGCGCAGGCGCAGCAGAAGCCGGTGATCAAGGTCTCCAGCCTCACGCTGCCGGTGTTCAATCCGCTGGTGTGGAACGTCATGAAGGGGCGCGGCATCGACGCCAAGCACGGCTTCGAACTCGACATCCACGCCTATCCCTCGATCGCTGCATTCTATGCGGCCTTTGCCACCGGCGAGACCGATGTGCTGATCGGCGGCCCGACCATCTTCCAGAAGCTCTATCAGGAAGGCGTGCCTGTGCGCATTATTGGCACCGGTTTCACGCTCGCCGATCTCGTGATCTTCGCGAAGGACGAGTCGATCAAGTCGCTGGCCGACCTCAAGGGCAAGCAGCTCGCCATCGATATGGGCGGTTCACAATTCCAGGTCGTCAAGATCTACGCCAACGCCAAAGGCATCGATCTGGGCAAGGACATCACCGTCGTGAATGCCAATTTCGGTGTCGCCCGTGCACAGCTCGAAGCCGGCCGCGTCGATGCGGCCCTGGTCATCGAACCGCTGGCAAGCATCAGCGCCAAGCAGCACCCGGATTGGCACGTTATCTTTGGAGGCGCGCAGGGCTGGAAGGAGATCACCGGCACCGATGGCTGGGAAATCGTTCCTGCGATGCGTGCCGACGCGATTGCGAAAAATCCCAACGCACCGAAGATGCTTCTGGCGGCGCTGCAAGAGGTTGCCGACATATTCGCGAAGGACACAGCGGCGGCCGACAAGATTGCCAATGAGACGCTCAAGCTGCCGCCCGGCATCCTCACCGCGGCGGTGGAAAGCAAGCGCCTGCAGATGATCGTCAAGCCTGCCTGGGAGCCGGCCACCCGCAAGTCGATCACCGATATGATGCAGCGCGCGGTGAAAGCCGGATTCTACGAAAAGATGCCGGACGAGAAGATCATCTATGCCCCATAAGCGCGTGAGCGCGTCTTTACGATGACGACGGAGTTGCGGGAATCTGTCCCGGTCCTGACCTTTCCGCGCCAGGCTCTCGTCTCCCTTCTTCTATTCGCCGTCGTTTGGGAGGTGCTGTCGCATCTGGCGCCCTATCTTGGGATTCCGCCGTTTGCGATCCCAAGCCTCGTGCGCATCGCGAAGAGCGTCACGACGATTACGCCAATCGACATTGTCGTGACGCTGGCACGTGTGATTGCCGCGCTGATCGCGTCGTTCGTGCTGGGCCTCGCACTCGCGATGGCGATGTACCGGTCGGATACGCTCGACAAGTATCTGCATCCGCTGGTCCGGCTTCTGATGGCAGTGCCGGTCGTATCGTGGATCCTGTTCGCTGTGCTGTGGTTTCCCGGCGTCGAATTCCGCATTGGCTTCGTGTTGGTGGTCGTGTGCGGCCCGGTATTCCTCGTCGATACGCTTGATGCCATGCACGGCGTGCCGCGCGAGTTGCGCCATATGATGCAATCGTTTCGACCAACCACATGGCAATATTTCTTCAAGTTGATGCTGCCGGCGATTGTCCCGACGGTCTTCACCAGCTGGAAAGTCAATATCAGCCTGGCAATCCGCGTGGTCACCATTGCCGAACTCGTCGGCGCGGTGACCGGCATCGGCCATCAGCTGTCCGTCGCGCAGGAACTATTTTCAGTCGCCGACGTATTCGCGTGGACGCTCGTGCTCGTCGCACTGCTGTTCCTGCTTGAGGCAATGGTTGCGCGCGTCGAGGCGCGCGTGCTCCGGTGGCGTGCATGAATCGCAATACAGACGGGCCTCCGCCGATCGAAGTGCGCGGCCTGCGCAAGGTGTTTCGGCAGACCACGACCGGACAGTCCGTCATCGCGATCGATCGACTCGATCTCACCATTGCGCCGAAAGAAGTCGTGGCCATTGTCGGCCAGACCGGCTGTGGCAAATCCACATTCTTCGATCTGATGATCGGGCTGGATGCCCCAAGCGAAGGTTCAATCCATATCGGTGACAAAAGGCCATATGCCGACTTCGACCATTTCCGCGGCAGAATCGCGACCGTATTTCAGCAGGACCGCCTGTTGCCCTGGCGCTCGGCGCTGGACAACGCCAAACTGCCGCTCGAGCTGATCGGCTTGTCCGAAGAAGAGCAGCGCGAGCGCGCGCTCACCTGGCTAAAACGCTTGGGTTTAGGCCAGTTCACCAATGCCTATCCGCACGAATTGTCGGGCGGCATGCGCCAGCGCGTTGCGATCGCGCGCGCCTTCTCGGTGCAACCCGACATCCTGCTTGCGGACGAAGCGTTCGGGCATCTTGACGAGGTGACCGCGGCGGAACTGCGCGAGACCTTTCTGGCGCTGGCGCGCGAGTGTGGCTCGACGGCGATCCTGATCACCCACCAGCTGGAAGAAGCAATCAGCGTCGGCGACCGCATCGTCGTGTTCGGCAAGTCGGCGAAATTGCTTGCCGATATCCATGTCGCGCATTGGCCAAAATCGAAATACAAGTTACTTCGCGAGGCAATTCAATCGACCTTGCAAAGCAATAGCCCCGACCCGCGGCTTAAAGATTCTAAACCGGCGGCAAAGAGAAAAAGACCGAAAACCTAGCCGCGCAATATCGCCTTCGCGGCATCGCCGACTGCCTCGATATTTTCGCCCGCATCCAGGAAGCAGACAATGCGGCAGGGGCAGCCTTCGAGACCTTCGTAGCGCCATGGGAATGCGCCGATCAGGCAGCGTTTGCCCAGCATCATTTCAATGTCGCCGCCAAGATTTTCCGCGTGCAGCAGCCCTTCCTGGAAGGCCCAGCTATGGAACGGGAACATGTCCTGCTGCACCTTGCGACCGGATTTCTTGTGGGTGTATTCGAAAGTGCCGAAGAATTCCGCCGGCGTTTTCCCGTGCTTGCGCGTGAACTCGTCAGCGAGATCGGGCCGCATGCGGCGGATCGAGGTATTCATGGCGTGGTCGCAGGAGCCGCAATCCATGCCCCACCATCGGATCTTCTTCTTCAGCATCCAGTGCAGCGTGTCGAGATTGGGCCCGGGGTGATAGCAGAAGTACTTCACCAGATCCTGCTGTGGCTGGCCTTCATAATGTCTGTGCCAGCCGGTATGCAAAATAAGAATGTCGCCCTCGCGGATGTCGGCATCAGCGCCTTCGAGCATCTCGGGCGTGATGACGGCCCAATCGTGCATGTGCTTCGAGATGTCGACGACCACGCCACGGTTGACCAGGAAATCCAGCGGAAGCGAAGCCATGTCGCCCTTGCGATTATCGGTCGCGTGCATGGCGCCGTCGAAATGCGTGCCGACATGCAGCGCCGTATCGATGCGTTGCGCGACGATCATCTGTGTCTGCAGATTCTGCGCGTAGTACATTTTGTTGCCGGCATAGCCGACCCAACCAGGTGTGTGCACGTTCATGACGTGGGAGAGATCGACAATTTTCATAGATGAAAAACCTGATTGGTTGATCGTTGCCGCATGTAGACGAGCATAGTGCGGCGCGAAATGCCAGATCGGCGCGGATCGGACTTCGTTTGCCGCGCCGTGTGGTTCAATGCCATACTTTTCGGCCGTTCAATGGGTAGGCAATGGGTAGGACCAGACTGCATGCCGGATGTTTTTGTCGCCAAAGCTGCACAATTTCTCGACGGGGAACGTCGCATCGTCGCGCACGGCGGTCGCGAGATCGGGGTGTTCCACTGGCAGGGCAAGTTCTATGCGTATGAGAACTTATGCGTTCACCAGGGCGGCCCGGCGTGCGAAGGCATCATGATGCACAAGGTCGAGGACGTGATCGGCCCCGACCGCAGCTGGCTGGGCCAGAAATTTTCCGGAGATGAAATGCATTTCGTCTGCCCCTGGCATGGGTACGAATACGACATCAAGACCGGTGAATGCGCCGCCGACCGCTCACTGAAACTGAAAAGCTTCGAAGTGGTGAAGCGTGGGGAGGACATCTATGTCGTCGCATCTTGATACGATCGTACGGCCGAGCGACGCCGACATTCAGGACATGCTGGCAAAAGCCGTGCGGCTTTACGCTGAACGCACGGCGGAACGCGATGTGGCCCTGCCCGCCTTTGCCCCCGATGCTGCGACCGCGACCGAAGTCATGGTGACTGTCACCGCCATGCTCAAGGCCGTGAACCTGCAGGTATTCGAGCTCGGTATGTGGCAAGCCTGGTCGGGACGGTAAAATGAAGAATCTCATTTGCACCATGCTCCGCTTATCCCCGCGCAAGCGGGAATCCAGAGCCAAAATGGAAAACCATGTAATTGTCGCTCCTGGGTCCCCGCTTTCGCGGGGACGAGCGGAAGAGGAATAAAAAGGCCATGGAACTTCCGCTCAGCGATTTTCGTCGCATGGAGGTCGAGGAATTCGACACCAGCAAGCTGCTAGCCCATGCAGCGCGGCAGGCAACGGAGCGCGGCTACAAGAATTTCCCAATCGTGGACGTGGATTCGCATCACTACGAAAGCGAATCGATTGGCGAGATCCTCGAATATATGGACGATCCGGTGCTGCAACAGCTTGCGCGCAGCGCGCGGCAGGCGAGCGCCAAGAGCGTCGGCATGCTGCCGGCCGGTGTTGGCTATCAGGATATGGGCGGACGCGTCATGCGTTACGCGGTGCGCGGTCTGGAAAAGACGGAAGCTGGCGTGCAACGCGACATAGCGCTGACGCGGCGCTGGATGGACGCTATCGGCATCGACGTCGCCGTGATGTTTCCCACCCCGATGCTCCAGCTCGGACTGCACCCCCAGGTCGAGGTCGAGGTCGCGCTGGCGCGCGCATACAATCGCTGGCTGACCGAGCGTGTCTTGGCGCACGAGCCGCGCATCCGATCAATGCTCTATCTTCCGTTCAATGACGCCGACGCCGCATTCCGGACAGTTCAGGAATTCGGTGAGGCCAAGGGCGTCGTCGGATTCATGGTGACGTCGGCACGCTACCGGCCGGTGCACCACAATTCCTACATGAAAACCTACGCGTTGATGGAAGAGATGGGCCTGCCGCTCGCATTCCATGCCGGATACAATTGGAACGACCAGACCGTGGGCATGATGAACCGTTTCATTTCGGTGCACGCCCTCGGTTTCGTATTCTACAACATGGTGCATCTTGCCAACTGGATCACCAACGGCTTGTCGGAACGGTTTCCGAAGCTGAAGGTGCTGTGGGTCGAAAGCGGGCTGGCATGGGTGCCGTTCATGATGCAGCGCTTCGACAATGAATATATGATGCGCTCGTCGGAAGCGCCGGCGCTCAAGAAAAAGCCGAGCGAGTATATGCGCGACATGTATTTTTCCTCGCAACCGATGGAAATGACCGATATGGCGGCGCTCGAGCAAACCTTCCGCATGATCAATGCCGAGAGCCAGTTGCTTTACTCGTCCGACTATCCACACTGGGATTTCGATCTTCCCTCGACTATTTACGATCTGCCGTTTTTGAGTGAGCAGGCCAAGCGCAATATTCTTGGCGGTAATGCAATGAGGTTGTTCAATCTCAAACTGCCGGCACAAAAGCTGGCCCGCGTCGCGTAAGACCAAAAACACGCCGGTTATGGGAGGATACGGTGCGCAAATTTTTAATTTCGATTTCGTCCATGCTGCTTTTGGCGTCGGCTGCGCTAGCGCAGGATGCAGCAGCCACGTTTCCCAACCGGCCGATCAGAATCATCGTCTGCGTGCCGGCCGGCGGTGGCGTCGATACCGTGACCCGCATTGTCGCCGACGGCCTGCAGAAAAAGCTCGGCCAGCCGGTCGTGGTTGAAAACAAGGCGGGAGCCGCCGGCAATATCGGCGCGGAAGCCGTGTTCACCTCCGATCCGGACGGCTACACCCTCCTGGCCGCGCAGCCTGCGCCGCTTACGGTCAATCCTCTGCTTTACAAAAAGATGGCTTTCGACCCGACGCAGTTCGAGCCGGTAGCGATCATGACCTCAATCGCCAACGTGCTTCTGGTGCGGCCCGATTTCCCCGCCAAGACCGCGCAGGAATTCATTGCGTATGTGAAGGCCAATCCCGGCAAGGTGAACTATGCCTCGCAAGGTATCGGCACCACCTCGCACCTGACCGCGGCGCTATTCGAACGCGTGACCGGCACCAAGCTGGTGCACGTGCCCTACAAGGGCACGGCACCTGCGCTCAACGACATTATCGCCAGCCATGTGGACTTCATTTTCATGGAGCTCGCATCCGCGATCAAACTGCACCAGGCCGGCAAGGCTCGCATTCTCGCGGTCGCCACCGACAAGCGTATCGCCAGCTTGGCCGACATCCCGACGCTCGACGAAGCCGGAGTGAAAGGCTTTGAGTCAGGCACCTGGAACGCACTTGCGGCGCCACCCAAGACACCGGCGGCTATCGTCGCGAAACTCAACAAGGCGGTGAACGAGGTACTCCACAGCCCGGAAGCGCAGGATCACTTCACAAAGATCAACCTGCATGCCGCCGGCGGCTCGCCGGCCGAAGCAGCGACCTTTATCAAGAAGGAAACCGAGGTCTGGGGCGGCGTCATCAGGGACGCGCATGTTGAGGCCCACTGACGGCACCGCCATCAAACGGGTGCGAAATCGCTAGGACTATATGCGTCAAAGGGTAGCTCCGGCGGCGGTAAAATGCGTCGCTCTGTTGTTGCCGACAGCGCCGCCGACAAGGCATATAATGCATCGACCCCACCGGCTATAAGGCCGGCAATCAATACCGCGTAAGGAGACGACCATGGACGAGAGAACGCGCGACCCGCTGCCGATCCGCGCCGAAGACGTTAACCCGCGCTACAACTGGGGCCGCGCGCTGCCCGCGCTTGGCATCATGGGCGTCGACTTCGAGGAGCGCGTCGATTACCGCCGCATGCACCGCTACCGGCTCGGCCGCGCCAAGCAGGTGCTGGAAAAGTCAGAATGCGGCGCCTTGCTGGTGTTCGACGTCAACAACATCCGCTACCTGACCTCGACCAAGATCGGCGAGTGGGAGCGCGACAAGATCTGCCGCTGGGCCCTGCTGACCCGCGACGGCGAACCGATCCTGTGGGACTTCGGTTCTGCGGCCGTGCATCACAGGCTCTATGCGCCCTGGCTCAAGCAGGAAAACTGCAAGGCCGGCCTGCTCGGCCTGCGCGGCACCGTGCAACCTTCGTTCGGGCTCATGGCCAAGCATGCCAAGGAAATCTTCAGCCTGCTCAAGGAAGCCGGCGTCGAAAAGTTGCCGGTCGGTGTCGATATCATCGAGCCGGCCATGATGTTCGAACTACAAAAGACCGGCATGAAGATCGTCGACGGCCAGCAGATCATGTTGGAGGCGCGCGAGATCAAATCGGCCGACGAAATCGCGCTGCTCAACCGCGCCGCCGCCATGGTCGATGGCGCCTATCACATGATCAACGAAGAGCTCAAACCGGGCGTGCGCGAGAATGACATCGTCGCGAAAGTGAACGAGTTCCTCTATCGCCACGGCTCCGACGATGTGGAAGCGGTGAACGCCATTTCGGGCGAGCGCTGCAACCCGCATCCGCACAATTTCAGCGACCGCATGATCCGGCCCGGCGACCAGGCCTTCTTCGACATTCTCCAGTCGTTCATGGGCTATCGCACCTGCTACTACCGCACCTTCAATGTCGGACGCGCTACACCGGCGCAGCACGACGCCTACAAGAAGGCGCGCGAATGGCTCGACCGTGCCATCGAGCTGATCCGGCCCGGCGTGATGACCGATGAAGTCGCGCGCGCCTGGCCGAAAGCGCAGGAGTTCGGCTTCCCGGATGAATTGTCGGCATTCGGCCTGCAATTCGGTCATGGGCTTGGGCTGGCGCTGCACGAACGGCCTATTATTTCGCGCGTGGTCTCACTCGAGCATCCAACCGAAATCAAGGAAGGCATGGTGTTCGCGCTGGAGACATATTGCCCGGCGACCGACGGCTATTCCGGTGCACGCATCGAGGAAGAGATGGTGGTCACCGACAAAGGCTGCCGCGTGATCTCGCTGTTCCCGGCCGAGGAACTGCCGATCAGCCACCGGTATTGAGAATGGCATTGATACAAAGACCGCTCAGCGCCGCGCAGGCGCTGGGGCGCGGCTTGCGTGGTCACTGCCCCGCCTGCGGCGAAGGTCGCATGTTCCGCGCCTTCCTGAAGGTCGCCGACACTTGCCCCCATTGCGGCGAAGAGCTCCATCATCACCGCGCCGACGACTTCCCGGCCTATCTCGTGATCGTCATCGTCGGCCACATCCTGGTACCGATCGTGCTTGTGGTGGAAACTGAAATCGCTCCGGCAATGTGGATCAGCATGACGCTATGGCCGCTGACCGCGCTGGTGATGGCGCTCGGCCTGCTGCAGCCGATCAAGGGCGCCGTTGTCGCCATCCAATGGTACGGCGGCATGCACGGCTTCGAAGAAGCGAAGAAGGCGCGGGCGCTGGCGGCGGCTGCCAAGGGCTAGCTCGCCAAAAACTCGATCCCGTATTTCGCCGCGATCGCTTTGAAGTCCGCCGACGGCCCGCCTTGCGCGGCCGCCGCCATCGCGCCGGTCACATCTTCGATAAACGCGTCGAATATGCCGCCTGGCGACGAAATAATGAGCTCACGGCCCGTTTCCGGTCCGACACTCTTGATGCTGTGCGGTGTGCCACGCGGCGCGAACATCATTTCGCCAGGGCCGAGCATGAGCGTGGCATCTCCCAGCCGGCACTCGTAGTGGCCCTCGCAGATGATGTGGGTCTCATCATAGCTCGGGTGCCGGTGCAGGCCGGCGGACGCGCCGGGGGGCTCAATTGCCTCGCAAAGGGTATACGCCCCGCCGGTTTCGGCGGCGCTGGTCTTGAACGTCAGTGTGATGCGACCAAGCTGGTAGGTCTTGCCCTCGCCGGACCGAAAATGCCGCGCCTGCCCTGCCATGGCCACCCCCCCCTCGCGCGCGTCAGGCCGGAACCTGCTCTCTCAAATGGGGAAAGCGCTCGCTCAATAGTGAACCTGGGTAGTAGGTCGGCTTGAACGCATCATGAGCGCGAATGTTGTCGAACCAGGTAGCGACGCGCGGTAGATCCTGCCAGTCCGGCATGCCGAGGTCGTGCATGCGCACCAGCGCCGGCATCACCGCCACATCGGCCAGCGAAATGTCCTTGCCAAGCAGCCAGGGGCCGCCACTCTTTTCGATCTCGGTGTCCATGCGCTCATAGGCGCGGCGCAGGCGCGCAAGCGCTGCATCCATTTCCGGCTTCGGGAAACCGGTCTGCCCCATCGTGAGCATGAATTCGCGGCGGATCGGCTTTGATTCCGCCATTGCGACGAAGGCGTCGCGGCTCATCTTCTGGAAGCTCGGCAGGAACGCGAGGTTAAAGGTAGGCACCCGCACGGCGGCGGCCGGCATTTCGTCGATAAAGTGCATGAGCGCGCGCATGCGCGCACGTGTGACCGGGTTCTCCGGCGTAAAACTGTCGGCGGGCGAGACCTCGTCGAGGTACTCGGTAATCACGGTGGAATTGATCACGATCGCACCGTCATGGTCGAGCGTAGGCACGACACCATTGGGATTGAGCTTGAGATAGTCGGGTTTGAGTTGGTCGCCCTCGAGCAGGTTGAGTTTCACTTCGTCGAATTGAAGTTTCTTGGCATTGAAAACAAAGCGGACGCGTTGGCTGCAGGTCGACTGCGGCGCGTTGTAGAGCCTGAAGGCCATGGGCTACTCCCTACTTGTCGTTTCAGCACATTACCGCGTGTCCGGGACGACAGAGAATTTTAGTTTGTCATTGTTCCTTCGTCCTTGGCCAGCGCCTTGCGCCGCTTGGTAAGCCGTTCCTGATAGCCCTCGGCGTCACCGTAATCATCGAACAGCGCGTAGCGTGCATGGGCGCCGATGACGCGGCGCGCATGCTTGATCGGGCACCAATATTGCTCGGTTCGCGCGGCGATCTCGCGCGTGTAGGCGATCAGCCCATTGGCATAGGAGCAATATGCGCAGTTGAGCTTTTCCAGCGCATTGAGATAGGCGAGATGATGGCGGTCGAAAACCAGATAGTCCGAGCGCTTGATCTTGGCGATGCCGTAAATCGGAAAGCAGACAGCCTGATAGACCGACACGAAAAAGTCGAGCAGCAGGAAGGGCAAGATGCCGGCATAGATCACCGGCGCGGTCAGTATGACCAGCGGATTGGCCCCTATGATGTAGGGCAGCAGCTTGCGCCGCAGCTCGCGATGGCGGCGCAGGAGCTCTTCCTCAAATGCAATGCGGCCATGCTCCAGGCCGATACGCAGTTCGGCACGACGCTTCGCCAGTTCGGCGTCGAGCTCGGCTTCGAGCGCGCGGATTTTCTCCGTCAACGCGGCGATATGCGGTGTCACTTTGACGCTCCCTGGCCGCTGTGTGAGGGCGGAACGCGCAATGCGGCGCGCAACAAGCGGCGTTGGGCCGAGCATAACCTGCCCACCGGGAATTTACGGCCATTTTACTTGTGGTAGGCACTCAAGCCCGTTTCACTGGAAACGTGCGCAGCCGCCGTTTTCCTCCCTAAAGGCTTAGACGGCGGCGTGAATCCTCCACCTTATGCACACAGGGCCCCGAGAGGGGCCCTTTTTTTGTTTCACGCATCCCGCAAGCGGGATGTGTGATGCCCCGCAAGGGGCCCTTTTTTTGGTTGACACAGTGCACGGGCGCAGCCGGTCTACTCCAGCCCCGTCGACACATTCTTGTTTTCCGGCGCGAGCTTCATGCCAGCGGCAAGCGCCATGGTCTCGGCCAAAGCGGCGAAGTCCTTCTGCAAATACTCTTCCGGATTTTTCTGCAGCGTGGCGGCACCGAAGTGAGTTTGCAGCACTTCGCGCGTCGCGGCGGTGACAGGCATCGGCACATCCCATTCGCGGCCGAGTTCGAGGCCGAGATCGAGATCCTTGCGCAGCAGTTCCGGCGTGAAGGTCGTGGTCCAGTCGAGATTGACCAGCGCCGGCGTCTTGTAGCGCGTGAACATCGAGCCCATCACACCGTTGTTCATGAAAGCGAGGAAGGCATGGCGCGGCACGCCCATCTTGTTGGCGAGCAGTGTGATTTCGATCAGGTTCTCGATCACCACGCCGAGCATGACGTTGTGGGCGATCTTGCAGATGCGTGCGAGTTCGCCGTCGCCGACATAAGACACGCCCTGCGGCGCGAACACCTCGATCAGCGGCATTGCAATCTTGGCGTCGGCTTCGGGGCCTGACACTACTGACGACAGCTTGCCGGCCTTGATCACCTTGGCATTGCCCGACACGGGCGCCGCCAGAAAGCTCACGCCTTTCTCGGTCAGACGCTTGCGGATGGCGGCCGATTCCTCGACCGAGATCGATGAGCAGTCGACCAGCATCTTCGGTTTTTTCGCGCCACTCAGCAGACCGTCTTTGCCGAAGACAACCTCCTCGACGTCCTTGCCGGTAGAGACGATCGCGAACACCACGTCGCAATCGGCGAGTTCCACCGGCTTGTCGACCAGCTTGCCACCCTTGGCGGCGAGCGGTTCGGCCTTGGCACGGGTGCGGTTCCAGATCGTCACATCGTGGCCGGCCTTGAGCAGGCGCTCCGCCATGGGCGTTCCCATGCGGCCCGCCCCGATCCAGCCGATCTTTTGTGCAGTCTTCGACATCACGAAACTCTCCCGTTGAAACCTTATCGCGGTAAAAGCGCGCGTGGCGGGGGCTTTAGCCGTTCTGCCGCAATTGCGCCAGAGGCGACTTACCAGGCGAGAATCCGACGGGACGCATGCTTGTGGTGGGCGTTCAAAGCGCATTATCCTTCCATCAAGGCCAGTCATAAGGCCGACCAAGGATCCACGCTCAAGCGCCTTGGCCCAAATCGCGGGAGGAAAGCGGGCACCAATGCAGGATGCCGTCACCACAATCGCCGTGACCGGCGTTTCCGGCCGTTCGCAAGCCAGCGAGCGCTTGCGGCTGATTGCGCGGAATGTCTTTCCTTTCGCGGTCGTCGGTACAATTTGGGAAATCGTCGCCTGGGCCGGTGTGTTTCCCCATCGCCTCTTTCCAACGTTGGAGGAGGTAGCGGTTTCCTTTGTTCAGCTGACCG
Organism: uncultured Pseudomonadota bacterium; assembly: GCA_963762485.1. Taxonomy (GTDB): domain Bacteria; phylum Pseudomonadota; class Alphaproteobacteria; order Rhizobiales; family Xanthobacteraceae; genus Pseudolabrys. The sequence continues at coordinate 360,710 of CAVXLE010000007.1, forward strand.
TCTCGGGGATACTCCCGCACCACGCGATCGAGACGGTCATTCGTCTGCTGAGCGGTTTCGCTTTGGCCGCGCTCATCGGGGTAACGATCGGCGTTCTGATGGGACGTTCGCGCCGGGCGGAAGATATTTGTCTTCCGTTGGTCAGCATTTGTGCACCTATTCCCGGCCTCGCTTACGCGCCCCTGTTTTTGCTCTGGTTCGGCCTCGGCAATGTTTCCGCCGTTCTGCTCGTTGGTTTCGTGTCGGCCTTCCCGATCATCTTCAACAGCTGGACCGGCGTGAAGGCGGTGAAGGAGATCTGGGTACGCTCCGCGCAATCCATGGGGGCGGACGACCGCCGAATGTTCAGCCATGTAATCCTTCCTGGCGCGTTGCCATATATTCTCACCGGGCTTCGGCTTGGCCTGGCGCAGGCCTGGCGCATCCTTGTGGCGGTCGAGATGCTCGCGGCCGTGCCTTGGGGTCTCGGCTGGCTGATCTTCGGCGCGCGCGAGTTTCTCAATACCGATATCATGCTGGCCGGCATTGCGGTGATTGCCATCATCGGTCTTGGACTTGAGAAATTCGTGTTCCAGAAAATCGAGAACTACACCGTCGTGCGCTGGGGAATGGTCACCTCATGACCGAAACAGAACAACGCAACCGCTCGCTCATCCGCGCCGCGATCACCCTTGCCATCGCGGCGGCCATCTATGAGGCTTTGGCGCGCAGCGGCTACTTTGCGCCCGCACTGCTGCCGACGATTCCCGCCATTGCGCAAACATTGTTCGCGAGCATCGCTGACGGCACGATGATTGAGCACGCGGCCTTCACCATGTATCGGGTGATGTTCGGCTTCAGCCTCGCGGTCGTTGTTGGACTGCCGCTCGGCATCCTGATGGCGCGTTTTACCGCGATCGAGAACTTCTGCCTCCCGCTGGTCAGCGCGCTGATGCCAATTCCTTCCTTCGCACTGGTGCCGCTGTTTATGCTGTGGTTCGGCATCGGGAACATGACAACGATTCTGATCGTGTTCTATGCGGCAACGTTTCCGATGGTGTTCAACACCTGGTCAGGTGTGCGTTCGGTCAATCCGCTTTGGCTGCGCGCGGCCGGCGCCATGGGCGCCGACGAACACAAGTTGTTCTGGAAGGTGATCATCCCGGGCGCTTCCCCCTTCATCATTACAGGGATGAGGCAGGCGTTCTTGCGCGCGTGGATCGCGGTCGTCGGCGCCGAAATGATTGCGGCCTCCGACTGGGGTCTCGGCTGGGTGATCTTCGACGCCAAGGAATTCCTCAACGCCGATGTTATGCTGGCCTCGCTGCTTGTTATTGGCGCAATCGGCTATGCCTTCGAGCGCCTGGTGTTCGGCTCGATCGAGCGCGCGACCGTGCAGCGCTGGGGCATGGTGCGGCTGGCCAAGGGTTAGACGGAACAAACGGTACAACATGGTTCCCATCGAAATTAAAGACGTGTCGCTGGTCTACGATACGCCCGGCGGCAAAGTCCCAGGCGTAAAAGACGTCAGCATCCACGTCGATGCTTCCGAGTTCGTCTGCATCGTCGGGCCCTCCGGCTGCGGGAAATCCACGCTGCTCAACATCATCGCCGGATTTCTTCCACCAGCCGCCGGAGAGATCCGCATCGGCGGCAAGCCGGTGACCGGTAGCGGCATGGACCGCGGCGTGGTGTTCCAGGATTTTGCCCAGCTGTTTCCCTGGCGCACCGCGCTCGGCAATGTTGCGTTTGGCCTGGAAATGAAGGGCGTCCCCAAAGACGAGCGCGACAGGATCGCCCGCGAACAACTTCGGCTGGTGAAACTGGAGAAGTTCACCAGTTCGTACCCGCATCATTTGTCAGGCGGCATGCAGCAGCGGGTCGCCATCGCCCGTGCCCTGGCGTACAATCCCTCAGTGCTGCTGATGGACGAGCCGTTCGCCGCACTCGACGCCATGACGCGCGACGACATGCAACGATTGCTCGCCGACGTGTGGCGGGAAACCCGCAAAACGGTGATCTATGTGACGCACAATGTCGCCGAGGCCGTATATCTGGCGGATCGCGTGGTGGTCATGTCGGCGCATCCCGGCACTGTAAAAGCCGTGATCAAGATCGACCTGCCGCGTCCGCGCGATCCGTTGAGCGTCGCGTTCGTCGAATGCCAGAAAGAGTTGTTGGGTCACCTCGGCTACGACGCAGGCGGGCTGACGAAGCCGGCAAAAACCAATGGCGAAGCCAAATCATAGGGAGGACGAACGATGACTATTGAGAACAGGGGAATGACCCGCCGGCATTATCTGGCGGCAAGCGGCGCCGGTGTGCTGGCGGCCGGTCTTGGCATACGTCCCGCAGCGGCTCTGGAGACGGTACGACAAGGCTATCAAACCAACATGTGGGGAATGCCGACCTACTATCTGCTGCGTTCCGGCCTGCTCGAAAAACACGGCGTGAAGTTCGAGGAATTCGCGGTGCCGTCCGGCAATCTCACCATGCAGCAAATGGTGGCGCGCCAGGTCGACATGGGCACCTATGCCGGCCCGTCGTTCTCGATCGGCCATGACAAAGGCGGCCTCGTCGCCATCGCCATGATCGAATATGTCGGCAAGACCGCGCGTGTGATGGCGCGCAAGGACCTCGGCATCACCAAGGTCGAGCAGTTGCGCGGCAAGAAGGTCGCCAACCAGACAGGCTCATCGACCGGAAATATCTTCGTCGACCAGATCGCCACCAAGGCTGGCTTGAAGAAGGGCGATTACGAAGAGATCCGTATGAACGTGAACGACATGGTGGCCGCCATGGCCGCGAAGACCGTGGATGCGATGGTCAATGTCGAGCCTTACAACGCGATCGCCGAAGCTGACGGCCTTGCCGTCACCATTTCCGAGTTCTACGAATTCGACAAGCTGCCGGTGTTCATGGCGGCAACGCCGGAATTCGTCGAGAAGAACCCGGACACTGTGGTTGCGTATCTGAAAGCCTGGCTCGAAGTGGCCAAGGATTTCAAGAACAGCCCGGCCAAGGTCGCAGACACGATCTATTCGTTCTACACCTCGAAGGGCTACAAGATGTCGAAAGAGACCTTCACAAAGGCACTGGGACGCGTCGAGGTACAGCCCGGCTGGCCGGCCGACATCGTGCCCTACATGACCGCGCAGTCGCAGATCCTCATCGATACCAAGAAGATCAAGGCAATGCCGGACTGGAGCAAGGCTCTCCGCACCGACTTCCTGAAGAAGGCCGGCGCCTGACACAAGGCGACGTCACGACATTTCAGGCCGGCGCGCCAGCGCCGGCCTTTCTGCAAGAACTGACCAACCCCGGAGCCAAGCATGTCCGCCCAAAATAATCCGCTCAGCAAGAGCGGTGAGCCTGTTACCTGGAATTTCAAGCTGCTCGCGCAGAACGATCTCGGCGGCTTTGGCGGCATGGGCGAAGGCATGTCGGTACAGATCGCCAAGGACGGGCGGCGCATCATCTGGCTCGCACACGAAAGCGCGCCGAAGAATTTCACCGCGGTCGACGTAACCGATCCGCGCAATCCGAAAGTGGTAGTGCAGACTGACCTGCCGAAGCCCTACATGCGATCGAACTCACTGGAGACGGCCGGCGATATCATGGCGGTCGCCTATCAGACGCAGAAGACCGGACAGCAGCCGGCCGGACTCGAACTTTTCGACATTTCGGTGCCGGAGAAGCCCCGCTCGATCTCGTTCTTCGACTGCTCGGGACCGACGTCACGCGGCGTGCATCAATTGTGGTTCTGCGACGGCGAATATGTGCACATGGCGTCCGGCTCGCCCGACTTCAAGCCGAGCAACCCGCTCGACGACCAGTTCTACCGCTGCATTGACGTGCGCGACCCATCGAAGCCCAAGGAGAGTCGGCCGCTGGTGGATGCCGGGAACGAGCGCCACCGACAATGTCGCGCCACCGCCGCGCCACCCGCTCGATAAAGGCTATCGCGCCCACAACACCAACGTCTATCCGCAGCGGCCGGACCGGCTTTATCTCTGCTACATCGACGGCGGCATGTTCGTGATGGACATCAAGGATAAGGCCAATCCGAAAGTGATCTCGCACTGGACAAATTCACCGCCCTATACCGGCTTCATGCACACGGCGGTGCCGCTGTTCGAGCGCAATTTGATGTTGGTGACCGACGAATCGACCGAGAACGCCGGCAAGGACTGGCCGAAATTGATCTGGATTCTCGACATGCGTGACGAAACCCATCCGGTGTCCATTTCGACCTGCCCGCTGCCACCGGTGGATGCCTACAAGGATCGCGGCGGACGCTTTGGCGCGCATAACATCCACGAAAACGTGGAGTTGCCGACCGCCTGGCAGTCCGACCAGATCGTGATCGGCACCTTCTTCAACGGAGGTCTGCGCGCCTACGATATTTCCAATCCGTACCAGCCGACGGAGGTCGGCACATTCGTGCCGCCGCCGCCGAAGGGCACTCCGGTCGGGGCGGTGCAGCTCAACGACGTGTTCGTCGACGAGCGTGGCATTGTGTACACTGTCGACCGCCACACCGGCGGGCTGTACACGCTGGAGATGGATTTCTAAGAGCGCCGCGCGCGCCACAAGCTCGCTTCACCTCTCCCATAGGGAAAGGTCGGCGCACGAAGTGCGCCGGGTGAGGGGTTACAAACATCGAGAGTCCTAGATCCCCTCACCCCACCCCTCTCTCAAAAGGGAGAGGGAGCAGGCAGCGTTCGTGGCTCGACCGAATTTCGCTATAGTCACTTGATGAACGAGCTCTTTCCCTCCCCCGCTGCAGGGCGCTTCGGCCGCAGGCTCAAGCGCGAGCGTGGACCTCGCCTGCCGGTGACCGTCATCACCGGCTTTCTCGGCGCCGGTAAAACGACGCTGCTCAAGCGTTTCCTGGCAACCCCGGAAGGCCGCGGCACCGCGGTTGTCGTCAATGAGTTTGGCGCAACCGGCATCGACGACGCGCTGGTGAGATCGAGTGCTGACGAGACCGTCCTGCTTGGCAACGGCTGCCTGTGTTGCATCACGCGAACCGATTTACAGCAGGCGTTACGCCGCATGGTGGTCGAGCGTGAGCGCGGCGAATTGCCCGACTTCAACCGGATTGTAATCGAGACCAGCGGACTCGCCGATCCGAGCCCGATTCTGCAGACCTTCGCCACCGACCGCGCGCTCGGCAGTGTGTTCCATGTCGAGACGGTGGTCACGGTGGTCGATGCGGAGACCGGGCTTGATACCCTCGGTTGGTCGGCTGAAGCGCGCAAGCAGGCGATCCTCGCTGACAGGCTGGTTATCACCAAAACCGATATCGCCGGCGAAGGCGCCAGCTCCGCGCTCGCGGCACGATTGCGCACTCTCAACCCAGGTGCGGAAATCCTGGAGGCGGTCAATGGCGAACTCGATCCTACTCGGCTGACGGAGTCCGCTTCCGATCAACGGAACGCCTTCGTTGCGGACGCCGAGCACAGCGATGGAATCGGCAGCTTCGTATTTACGCAGGACAAGCCGCTGCCGTGGGCGGTATTCGCAAAAACCATGGACACGCTGATGCAGTTGCGCGGGCCGGACCTGCTGCGCGTCAAGGGTTTCCTGGACGTCGAAGGCTGCAAAGGGCCCGTCGCGGTGCAATTCGTGCAGCATCTCGCCCACCCTCCGGTTGAGCTGGAGACCTGGCCGGACGGCAGCCGTCAAAGCCGCGTAGTGTTCATCACGCGGAATATCTCGGAGCAGCAGGTGCGCGACTTGCTGAAGGCGATCGGGGCATTGGTTTAGCGCCGCCACATTACTCTCTTCCCCTCTCCCACAAGGGGAGAGGGGAAGCGAGATTGCAGGGCATCACCCTACTCCCGATCCCTGCCCGCGATTTCCGCCTGCCAGGGCGCGACGACGCGCTCGACCCAGCCGATCAGCCAGTTCAGGCCGACCGCCATCAGCATCAGGATAATGATCGGAACGAACATGGTCGCCGTATCAAAATTATTGGCGGAATTGATGATCACCGCACCCAGGCCGGAAATTGTCGTGAAGAATTCCGCGATGACCATCGCCACCACCGCGCGGCCGACCGCAAGCCGCACGCCCGCCATGATGTAGGGCAGCGTCGCCGGCAGGACGATGCGGCGCAGGATTACGAGGTCGGGGGCGACGAATGACTTTCCGACCTCGATCAGCGTTTTCGGTACCGCGACGACACCGAGCCAGGTGTTGATGCAAATCGGAAACAACGCCATCAGGAAAACAATCGCGACTTTAACCGCGAAGCCAAGACCGAGCCACAGGATCAGCAGCGGGACCAACGCGACCAACGGCATGGCATATCCGGCGGTCACGTAGATTCCGAGAGCTGCTTCCGCGACGCGAAATCCGCCGATCAACAGGCCGAGCGGCACGCCGATCACGATGGCGAGCGCATAACCGAGCAGGAATGGGCGCAAAGAGTCATAGAGCGCCGACCACAGTTGGCCGGACACGACGAGCTCCCAGAAAGCTACCGCGATCGCCGACGGGTACGAGCCGAACACCGGATTGACGCGGCGGCCGAATATCTCCCACAGAATCAACACGACCGCGATCGAGGCGAGCGTAATCACCCAGCGCGGCAAGGGCTTTCGTTCGGCAGCCTCCATTTCCGACGGCGCCGCCGCGGCCTTGTTCTGGGTATCGGTTATATCGACCATGATTTAGTGCACCGTCGGCGCCTGGTGCAGCATGCGCCAGATCTTGTAGCGGGTCTCAGCAAACTGGGGCAGGCCGCGCACGACGCTCAAATCTGCGCGCGGGCGCTTCAGCGGTACGCTCATGATCTCCTGCACGCGACCATGACTCATGACCACGATGCGATCGGCAATCAGCACCGCTTCATCGAGATCGTGAGTAACGAATAGAATCGTCTTTCCGGTACGGGCGTGGATATCCAACAGCTCCGCCTGGAGCAACTCGCGCGTCTGCGCGTCCAGTGCGCCGAATGGCTCGTCCATCAACAACACCTTGGGATCGATGGCGAGCGCCCGCGCGATGCCAACACGCTGTTTCATGCCGCCCGAAAGCTGGTGCGGACGCCGGTTTTGCGAGTCCTTCAGCCCGACCAGGTGCAAATACTTCTCCGCCGTCTCGCGCAGCGCGGCCCCGCGCATGCCTTTCATTTCCAGACCGAACATCACGTTCTGCAAGGCCGAGAGCCACGGCAGCAGTTCCGCATGCTGGAAAACCATGCCGCGGTCGTGGCCACAGCCATTGATCTCGCGCCCGTCCACCATGACACGGCCGCCGGTCGATGGATCGAGACCCATGGCGACGCGCAGCGCTGTAGTCTTCCCGCAACCGGAAGGTCCGATCAGCGCGACAATCTCGCCGTCCTTGACGCTGAAGCTCACGCGGTCAAGCGCCTGCACGTGGTGTACTTCGCCATCTACCCGCAGCGAAAAACGCTTGGACACGTCGAGGAAAGTAACCTCACCCATTCAATTCTCCGAGATGTCTCCAAGATGCAAGGCGTACTAGTGGCCGATGACCTTGAGCGCTTTCTCTCGGTATTCCGGCGCAGTAACGATCTTGAGGTCCAGCGGCTCCTTCAGCTTGCCGGCCTTCACCATCTGCTCCTGTATCCATTGAATCTTTTCCGCGGGCAGCGGCAGCGTCGGATCCACGGCATGATGCTGGACGGCATCATCATACACGAAGCCGGGGCGCGGATCGTCAGGTTTGGCGTGGATAATGTCGCGCGTCAGCGCAATGGTCTCGTCGCGATGTGAAAGCGCGAAACGTAACGCGCTCATCTCGGCGGCAAGAAACTTCACGGCATCGTCGCCTCGCTCGGCCAGTTTCTTGGCGCTGGACACCATGCACACACGCAGGAAATTCGGTACCGCGTCACGGCCAGCGACCAGCAGGTGGATATTTTTTGGTGCAATCGGCTGATATTCGTTCGATACAACCGCGGCATCGACCACGCCGCCGATGAGGGCTTGATAACGGTCGCGATCGCCACCGACTGCGGCGAGCTTCACATCCGTGTCGGAGACGCCGAATTTTGCCAGCGCCGAACGCGCGAGCATGTCGGGCATGGAGTTTGGAGCCGATACGGCGATCTGCTTGCCTTTGAGGTCCTGGACGTTGGCTATCTTGTCGTTGGCGTAAATTCCGTGCGGAACCACAACCCAGTGGCAGCCGAGCAATCTCGCGTCGCCTCCCTTGGAGTCGGCTGCGAACACGCCCTGCGGACCACCCTCGAAACTGTCGAGCTCGCCGGCGATGAGCGCTTTGAGCGCGAGTTGATCGTCTTTGAACTGCGAGACTTCAATTTTGAGGCCCTGCTTCTTGGCAAAGTCCCGCGTCGAAACCATCAGGAAGATACCGGCGTCTGCCTTCGCGTTGATCAGACCGTGCTTCCAAACTTTCTCTTGCGCGATCGCTGGAGCGGCCATCGCTGTAGCGCTCAAGGCTATGAGTGCGACAAGCCAAGTCCTGTTGGCGGTCATCTGCGCTTCCTCCCTGGGCTTTTGCGCCTTAATGGCGTCTGTAATGCATTAGTTCCCTAGAAGAGAATTCTAGCATCATTTCAGGCGATAGGGGATGAGAAGCAGAGATATAGCCTTAACCGCTTTCCTTGGGGAAAGGGGCCAGGCGCGTCCGTAATATAAACTAGGCCGGCATAAGTCGGGCAATGCTGTTTCGCGCCGCCTTGATGATGTCAGGCACCGCGGCATCGTTTCCGGGCGCCATGATATGGACCCCGGCGACATGAGGCACATTCGCCAGTTCGCTCACAAAGTCGATACAGATCCGCCGGCCCTCTTCCGCGGGATCGCCCGCGCGCTCCATACGGTCAATGATGGCGTCGGGAATGATGGCGCCAAACAATTTTTCCTTGATCCAGCGGGCCGACTTTACCGAACGCAGCGGCACGATACCGATCAGGAAGAACAACTTGTCCGCAACGCCATGCTCCGCCAACCGCGCCATATAGCGGCGCACGACGCCGGCATCCATGCAGAACTGTGTTTGTACGAATTGTGCGCCGGCGGCGATCTTGGCTTCGAGGCCCGCGGGTTTCCAGCCGGGCTGCGGATCGATCGGATTGTCGGCGCTCCCGAGGAAGAAATCGGCACGGCCGGTGATCTTGCGGCCGCTCGGCAGCTCGCCGCTATCGCGCAGCTTGCGCGCGGTATCGAGCAGCGAGCGCGGGTCGAGATCGAATACCGGCTTTGCATCGGGCTGGTCGCCGGCACTCGGATCATCGCCGCGCAGCATGAGCAGGTTTCGCACGCCGGAAGCGGCGGCGCTCAACAGATCGCTCTGCAAGGCGATGCGATTGCGGTCGCGGCAGGTGAGTTGCAGGATCGGCTCAATCCCTTGCTCGACCAGCATCGCAGCGGACGTCACCGCGCCAAGATGCGGGCGGGCGCCGGCTCCGTCGGTAATATTGACCGCATCGGCGAGACCCTTCAGTGGTCGCGCCTTGGCCAGCAATTCTGCACGATCGGCCGAAACCGGCGGTGTCACTTCCGCGGTTATAACGAAACGCCTGGCGCGCAGCTTGTCTTGGAACGTCGTTGGCATCCAACCCAAGTCGCAAAATCCAGTGGACGTTGCAAGGCCAACAATGGGAAAAATGGGCGTGGCGGCTATGCCGCACAACATTGCGGACCGATATGTTTCAACCGGCGAAATCCGTGGATGAGGCTCTCGCCCCGATTGCAGATGGCTGCCTGCTGGTCGTGCCACGCGAGGTTTCGGGCGTCCCGATGGCGGCAACTCGCGCACTGATAAAGCGCGGCGTGAAGCGGTTGCATCTGGTCGCGTTGCCGACCTCGAGCCTGCAAGCCGATTTGCTGATCGGCGCCGGCTGCGTCGCCACGCTGGAGACGAGCGCAGTCAGCCTCGGCGAATTCGGACCGGCGCCGCGTTTCATTGCCGCCGTCACTGCGGGCACGATCACGATGAAGGACGCCACCTGCCCGGCGTTGCATGCGGCCCTGCAGGCGTCGGAAAAAGGCGTGCCATTCATGCCGCTGCGCGGGCTGATCGGCTCCGACGTGCTGAAATATCGCGACGACTGGAAAGTGATCGACAGCCCGTTCGGCAACGGCGACCCGATCGTGCTTCTGCCGGCGATCAAGCCGGACGTGGCGCTGATCCATGCTCCGATGGCCGACCGTTTCGGCAATATCTGGATCGGGCGCCAACGGGAACTGGCCACGATGGCGCATGCAGCTGAGCGAACGATTGCAACCGTCGAAAAAATTCACGACGGCAATCTGCTCGACGATCCCGTGCTGGCTGCAGGCACCTTGCCGGGCTTCTACGTTGAGAACTTCGCAGTCGCCGAGCGCGGTGCCTGGCCGCTTGGGCTCCCCGACCATTACGCTGCAGATGCAGAACATCTTGCGGAATACGCCCGCATGGCAGCGACACCCAAAGGCTTCGCCGACTATTTGGACAAGTATGTGTACGAGAAACAAGCGGCGTAGTTCGCTGCAAGCACGGCGCGCTCCCTCTCCCCTTGGGGGAGAGGGTTGGGGTGAGGGGGGCAAGTGACTCTCATCTGCCCGATCCCCCTCACCCGGATCGCATCCGAAGTCGGGTATACCCGACTTCGGAAGTATGGATTCTCGGCCGAAATCGGAAACATCCGACTTCGGCTGCGATCCGACCTCTCCCCCGAGGGGAGAGGTAAAACGCAGAGGCCGGCATATGACCGCAAAACGCTTTCTTGACGAGGAACTGCTGGCCGATGTGATTGCGCGCCTGATTGGGGATGTGCGTCACGTGGCCGTCGGAAATGCATCGCCGATACCGGCGACAGCCGCGTTGCTCGCCCGCGAACGTGGAAAAGGGCGGCCCTATGTTTCGCTTTTGCAAAGCCGGAAGCACAATTTCTTCACCGACGGCGCACGCGAACTATTCGACTGCGCGGGCCAGGGACGCATCGATGTCTTTTTCCTCTCCGGCGGACAAATCGACGGCCAAGGCAACGTCAATCTGGTTTCGACCGGCGACTATGCGCATCCGAAGGTCCGCTTTCCCGGCTCGTTCGGCTCGGCCTATCTCTATTATGTGGTCCCGAAGGTGATCCTGTTCCGCACCGAGCATTCGCGCCGCACGCTGGTGCCCAAGGTCGATTTCATCAGCGCGCCCGGCGCGAGTGGGGAAAATGTCTATCGTCCGGGTGGGCCGATCGCGCTGGTCACCAACCGCTGTTTGTTCAGCTTCGCCAATGGCCGCTTCACGCTGGCCAGCGTGCATCCCGGCCATACGGTCGAAGAGGTCGTCGATAATACCGGCTTCGATTTCGACAAGCCGGCCACGGTGCCCGAGACGCCGCCACCTTCGCCTGAGACGCTCAAGCTCATGCGTGAGGTGGTTGCGCCGCAACTGGCCGAGGTCTACCCGCAGTTCGCCGCACAGGTGTTCGGCGTCGGCCAGGCCGTTTTGACGGGCTGAAAACCCCGCCCTTCCAGTCGATTTGCGCGTGAGCTAGGGTGCCGCCCGCGCGGCCATTCGGCCGCGGGCATCACAAGAAACTGAAGGATACGCTCGGTGAAAACGGTTGAAGCTGCGGTAATCGGCGTCGGATGGGTTGGCGGGACGCGCGCGGAGACGCTCGCGCGCACGGCGCTGGTGGACAAATTGCACCTGTGCGAAATCCGGCCTGACCGGCTGGCCGAGGTGAAGGCGCTGTACAAGCCCGCCACCGCGACGCTCGATTACAACGACATCATCAAGAACAACAACATCTCGGTGGTCTATATCTCGACCACGCCGGAATCGAACCACTATCCGATCTGCCGCGACTGTCTGAAGTCCGGCAAGAATGTGATGCTGGAGAAACCGATCGCGCTGGAGCTTTGGGAAGCCGATGAGCTGATCCAGCTCGCAAAGCGCAACAATCTGAAATTCACGATCGGTTACTCGCAACGCTTCAATCCGAAGATCGCATACGCAAAGAAGAAGATCGTGGACGGCACGCTCGGCAAGGTCGTGTCCGTGCTTGTGAGCCGGCACCTTTCGCGCAGTCTGGGCAAAAAGATCGCAAGTCGCGTGCGGCTGTCCCCTGTCGTCATGGAATCCACCCACGACCTCGATTTCGTGCTCTGGCTCCTGGAGCCGGCCAAGCCGGTGCGGGTCTATTCGCAGGGTGCCTACGGCTACATGCAGCCTATCAACGGCTCGCACGACGTGATGTTCACGACCGTCACCATGGATAATGGCGTGGCAGTGATGATCGGCGGCGGCTGGAACCTGCCGCCCAGCTATCCGAATTATTGCGCGACCTGGATCGAGATCACCGGCACCGACGGCTCGCTGTTTCTCGACGATACCCAGCGCGACAACTGGCTCAACACCGAGAAGCGCGGCCAGGAGTTTCCAATGTCGACCATGCCGGGCGAATGGGTCGATAACGTATTCGCCGGTGGCATGGGCCCGGAAACCATACACTTTCTGGAGGCCTGCATCCGCGATACGCCCGTGATGGTGACCCCCGAAAGCGCGCGCCGGGTGATGGAAACCTACAGCGCGGCGGACTTGTCCGCCGACCGCAATGAGCCGGTCGATCTGCCGCTTTCCAATGAAACGATTTCGGCGATCGCCGAGTTCAAGCAGAAGATCCGCGCAGGGGTGAATTCATGAAGAAGTCGGCCAAGGGAGTCGGCCTCGCCATTATCGGCGGCGGCCGCGTCGGATTGTTCCGTGGCGAGGTGGCGGCGCGCCACCCGGCGGTCGAGTGGATCGGGCTCGCCGAAAAGAACCCCAACCGTGCCGGTGAAGTCGGACCGAAAATCAGTGCCGATTTTGTCACGCAGAGTCACGTCGAACTGCTCAAGCGGCCGGAGGTGACGGCGGCGATCATCTGCACTGACGAGCATTTGCACGTCGACCCGATCATGGTCGCGCTCGAACGCGGCATTCCGCTGCTGATCGAGAAACCGCTGGCGACGCGGCTCGACGAATCCGCGCGCGTGCTCAAGGCGATCCAGGAGGCCAAGGTCGACGCCGTGGTTGGCTATACCCAGCGCTTCCGGCGGCGCTGGCTGGCGGCCAAGGAGAAATGCCGCACCGGGGCACTCGGCGACGTCACGCTGGTGACATCGCGCGCCTTCATGAACCGCCTGGTGGCGATCGACAACTACAAGCGCACCGACGATCCCTCCACCATCTCGCCGATGGTGATTTCCGGCACGCATGCGCTCGACATCTGCATGTGGTGCCTGGAGGGCAAAACACCGGTCGAAATCTACGCCCGGTCGATCGATAAGGTACTCGGGCCGCTCTATAAGGGCATCGACGCCACCGCCGGCATGATCACTTTCTCCGACGGCACCCTTTATCACCTCAACATGTCCTGGGCGTTGCCGATCACCTGGCCGCCGGCGGTCTATTCGCTCGCGGTCGGCATCATCGGCACCACCGGCGCGCTCACCATCGACGACACCCACAGCGACATCGTGCTGGCGGTCTCCAAGGGCACGTCGGAAGGCTACAACCCGGACGCTACGCGGCTGGTCGACTTCCTCGGCAGCTATCCGCCCGGCGACATGGCGCTCGGCGAGTTGCGCGGGCCGATGGCGCTGGAAACCGATAGCTGGCTCAACCGTGTCTCGCTTGGTCTGCCGACCGCAGCGGCGACTGTGGAAGAAGCGCACCGCAATCTGATGCTGACCAAGGCACTCGATCTGTCGGCCAAGCGCAAGGCGCCGGTGAAATTGCCGCTCGATCCGGATGAAGCGCGCGCCGCGGCCTAGGCGCCGCCCTACTGCGGCCTGCGTGCCGGCGGCGCCGTAGAAGTCGTGGTGCTGTTGTTACCGCCACCGAACAGGATTCGCTGCGGATTGTGCGCAAGATCCGTGATCGCCTTGCCGGCAATCTCGATTTGACGGGTCGCGGTCGCGGTCATCTTGTTGACACCGATCGTAATATCGTCGGTGCGCTTGTCCAGATTGTCGATCAGCGTGCGCGCGGACGCCGTCGCTTCCTTGGCGTTGCTCATGGTCTCGCGGGCGTTATTCATGATCGAATCGACGTTGTCGGTATTGCGCGCAAGCGAAGCGCTGAACGCGGCAATATCGGTAATTGCCTGATGCACCGCTTCCTGATTGGCGGTGATCACGTCTTGGGCCTTGTTGAGCACATCGCGGGCAGCCTGCATCATGTCCTGGCTTGCGCTGGGATCGGCTTTCAAGGTTGGCGGCTCACCCTCTTCTCTTTCAATCAGCGGCGTCGTCGCGGAGACGCCCTTAAGTGACACGGCGGCAACCCCGGTCAGGCCTTGAAATTCAAGGCCAACGCGAGTGTCCGACCGAATTGGGGTCGCCTTGTTGACCGCCAGCAACGCGATGACCTGGGATGGCTTGTCAGGATCGAGCCGCAGGTTGGTGACTTCGCCGACGCGAATGCCGTTGAACAGCACATTGCCGCCCACCTGCAATCCGGAAACCGAACTGTCGAAGATCACGCGATAGGCGACCGCCTGTTTCTTGCCCGACGAGTGGTGGAGCCAGAAGATGAAGCCAAATGCGCCCGCGACCACGGCGAACGTGAACAATCCGATGAGTGCGTAGTGCGCCTTTCGTTCCATCACTCTACTCCATTAGTTCCTGGCCGCGGCTTGCAGACCCGCTCGCGCACGCACGCCGTGGAAATAAGCCTTCAGCCAGGGATGCTGCGACGCCAGCATCGTATCCATGGTGCCGGCTTCAATGATCTTGCCGTCGCCGAGCACGGCAATCCGGTCGCAGATTGTATGCAGACTGTCGAGATCGTGCGTTACCATAAAAACAGCCATCGCCGAAGTCCGCTGTAAGGTGAGGATCAACTGATCGAAATCGCCGGCGCTTATAGGGTCGAGCCCGGACGTCGGCTCATCGAGAAAGAGTATTTCCGGGTCGAGCGCAAGCGCCCGCGCCAGCGCGACGCGCTTTATCATGCCGCCCGAGAGTTCCGACGGAAATTTACGGTATACGTCCGGCTTCAGACCGACCATTTCCAGTTTGGTGATGGCGATTTCGGTCATGAGGCTGCCGGAAATATCGAGATATTCGCGGATCGGGAACTCGATATTTTCGCCGACGGTGAGTGAGGAAAACAGCGCGCCTTGCTGAAACAGAATTCCCCAGCGCCGCTCGATCTCCTGGCGCTGCGCTTCACCGGCCTCATCGAGATTGACGCCAAAGACGTCAATACGTCCCTGCTGTTTCGGCAACAGGCCGAGGATCGTGCGCGTCAGGACGGACTTACCCGCACCCGAAGCGCCGACGAAGCCCAGAATTTCGCCGCGATAAACATCGAGCGTAACGCCGTTGAGGATCCGATTGCCTTTCAGATCGACGACGAGGTCGCGCACTTCGATGACGGGAGCTTGCGGATCTTTTGCCATGTTACATTCCTATCGACGCGAAAAACATGGCGAATATGCCGTCGAGCACGATGACCAGGAAGATCGATTTGACCACGGAATTCGTGGTCTGCTCGCCCAGCGACTCTGCGCTGCCCTGCACCTGCAACCCTTCAACGCAGGCGACAACCCCGATGACCAGCGCCATGAAAGGCGCCTTGATCATGCCCACCTCGAACGTATTCATCGAGACCGCCTCGCGCAGGCGCGTCAAAAAGACCTCCGGCTGGATGCCGCCGTAAAGCCAGGACACCAGACCGCCGCCGTAAAGCGCCGCCATCGACCCGAGGAAGGTAAGGATCGGCACCGCAATCACGAGCGCGAGAATGCGCGGAAGGATCAGCACTTCGACCGGATCGAAACCCATCGTGCGCAACGCATCGACCTCTTCGCGCATGCGCATGGCGCCGAGTTCGGCCGTGTAGGAGCTGCCGGAACGTCCGGCAACCATGATGCAAACGATCAACACGCCGACTTCGCGCAAGACCAGCACGCCGACCATATCGATGACATAGATGTCGGCGCCGAATTTGCGAAAATGGAAAATACCCTGTTGGGCGAGAATGGCACCGATCAATACTGTGATCAGAAGAATGATGGGCACCGCGCGCCAGCAGACGCGCTCGAGTTGATTGACCATTGACGTAAAGCGAAAGCTGGTCGGCCGCATGAACACGCGCCCGATCGCGACCATCAGCGAGCCCAGCATCTGTGCGAACAACATCAGGTCAGCGCCGACCGCCGCCATCGTCATGCCGACGCTTTCCAGCGTCGCGACAATGCTGTTGGGACGCGGTGGCGGCGGCGACAGTGTCTGTGTTCCGGCGCGGACTTTCTCGAACAGGCCGCGGTAATCCTCGCGCAACCCGACGAGGCGTGCATCGCGTCCCTGGCTCGTCCAGCTCCGCAGCGTGCGCTCGATCAGCCACGCGCCGTAAGTGTCGAGATATTCGACGCGGGTGAGGTTGATTGCGATGCTTCGCGCGGTAATGCCACGGGTGGCAGCAACGACCTGCGGCTCGATCGCGCCGGCGTACTCGGCCGTCCACGAGCCGCCGGCGCTGAGTTCGATCCGGTCGCCCTGCACCTGGCCGCTGAGCAAGGTCCCTGCCGTCACCGAGCCACTCCTCCGTCCACAAAGCAGCGCCGCGCACCTGCGTTTAGCCGTTCGCAGGCCGCCGAACCGAGACAGGACTGGATGCGTTGCGGCGGGACTTTACGGTTGCACCACCGGCCCATCGGCGAGCTGTGGCCGCAACTCAAGGGCCGCACTAAGCGCAATCTCTCGCCCCGCCCCCTGACACCGTCAAAAGTTAACAAATTGGTAGCAATCCTTAAACGCCGTTTACCTTTTTAGGTTAACGAAGGGTTAATGCTGCTTTTTGGGCCTTTTGCGGGCGCCGGGGCCGTCCGGCCCCTGCTCGCGGGCGGACAAAGCGACGCAGCCGGCGCCGGCAGCGCCTGGCCCCTAGGCGCGGTCGCGCAAGGGCTTGATCGACAATTCGGCCGCAAGTTTATCGAGCTGCGTCAGCAATTCAGGGGCGATTAGCAGTCCGTTGCTCAGACGATCGGCGCGGCGTTGCGCGCGTTGCTCGCCTGGAAGGCGAACGGTCTGGCCGGGTAGCGCCCTCGTGTTGCGCAGTTCGCGGATGTGACGATCGACCTCGGCTTTGAATTGATCGAGCGGCTGGAAACGGCTCGGGTCAAGCGCGACCACGAACTGCCCCGTGTTCGTGACCTTGTCCGGCTCGGCATTGAAATCGACGCAGTCCCGGCCAAACAGTGCGCCGTTGAGCGTGCCGGCGAGCAGGCCGAGCGTCAGTGCCAGGCCTGCTCCCTTGTAACCCGCCATCGGCAGGAGCAGCGCTTCGGCGCTCTTGTGCGGATCGATAATTGCCTCACCGGTTTTCGGATCAATCATCCAATCGCCCTGCAACGGCTTGTTCTGCAGACGGTGATTCTTGATGGTGCCGTAAGAAACAATCGACGTCGCAATATCAAGCACGACCGGCGGTTCCTTGCCGGCGGGGATCGCGATCGCCAACGGGTTGGTACCGAGCAACGGTTCGGCGCCGCCCGCGAGAGGCATGTGATTGGCGTTTGCCACCGCCGAATAGAGACCGATCATGTCGGCCTTCAATGGCAGCGCAGCATAGACGCCGGCGGCGCCGGCGTGGCCTGACATGCGGCAGCCGACCCATGCAACGCCGCATTCACGTGCAAGCTCGATGGCAGTCTCCGCCGCACGCGCGACGACCAGGTGGCCCATGCCGTTGTCGCCATCGACCAGCGCGGTCGCCGGCGCGGTGCGTTTCACCGTGATGTTTGGGCGTGGATTGGTCGAGCCGAGCTTGAGCCGCTGGACATACTGCATCAGTCGGAACACGCCGTGTGCATCGGCGCCGATAAGATCGGCCTCCAGCATCAGTTCGGAGATCCTGGCGGCGTCATCCTTCGGGACACCGGCCTTCAGCATTGCGTCAACGATCAGCCCGGTGACAGCGGCAGTCGCTATGCGCGCGGCTGTGGTGGCCTGCACGTTCATGATTTTCCCGACAGCAATGCTTCGGCACGCGTTCCCAGAATCTTTGCTTTGTCGGCGTCCGGGATTTTCAGGCCGCGCACGTGTTTGACGCAGTCCACCATGCCCATGTCATACGGATAATCGCTACCAAGCATGACACGATCAGCGCCAACGTGCCCGATCATGAATTCCAGCACCGGCGCCGAATGCAGAATGGTGTCGTAGTAGAAATGCTTGGCGATACTCACCGGCTGTTTGGAAATGTTCTTCTTTGGCTCCGGCCGCACTGCCCACCCATGTTCCCAGCGCGCCGCCTGATAAGGCGTAAAGCCGCCGCCATGCGCAAGCATGACTTTCAATTTTGGATGGCGGTCGAGGACGCCGCCGAAAAAAAGGCAGGCAGCGGCGATCGTGGTATCGAGCGGATTCCCGATCAGGTTCTGCAAATAATACGACTTGAGACGATCGGCGCCCGCCACGTTGTTGGGGTGCACGAACATGAAGGCACCCAGCTCTTCGGCGGTCGCCCACACCGGCTCGAAGCTCGGATCGTCGAGATTCTTGCCCATGATGTTCGAGGCGAACATCGAGCCCCTCAGCCCGAGCTTGGTCATGGCGCGGCGGAGCTCATCGGCTGCACGCTTGGGATCCTGCAACGGCAGCGTAGCGATGCCCATGAAACGGGTCGGGTGGGCGGCGATGTGCTTCGCCATCTGGTCGTTCTGGATCGCCGCGAGCGTGACACCGAGCGCGGGCTCCTGGGAATAGAGGTAAGTCTGCGGCGTGGCGGAAAGCACATGCACATCGACGCCGGCTGCATCCATATCCTTCAGGCGGCGCGCAATGTCGAAACCGCCGGTCGGGAACGGACGGTAGACGACGCCGGCAACGTCGAGCGCTGCGCTCTCGGCATCGTCCGGCGTGATGGTGACCTTGACGCCAGCTTTAGTCAGCAGCGCGGCGGTTTCCTGGGTCAGCACATGGGTATGGGTATCGATCGTTCGCACGTTGCTCATTTCACCACCCGAAAGGCGCCACGCAGTACGCAGCAGGGAGCGCTTGAGTGCCGCACGTCCGCCGCAAGTGCAAGCCCCTGTTGCGGGCTTTCCGTTCGGCTATAAACGAGGCCCCGCACGCGTATTTCTGGATCCTCCCATGACCGACAGCACCGCCCGCACCAAGCACACCCTGCGCGTCGAGGACGACATCCTGGTGCGCGGCGCCGGCAGTTTCATGGACGACCCG
The DNA here is from genome assembly GCA_963762485.1 of uncultured Pseudomonadota bacterium. GTDB lineage: Bacteria > Pseudomonadota > Alphaproteobacteria > Rhizobiales > Xanthobacteraceae > Pseudolabrys. Next base: position 379,849 of record CAVXLE010000007.1, read on the forward strand.
CGCCTGCCAAATACGGCCTATGCCGCCTTCGTGCGCTCACCGCATGCGCACGCGCGAGTGCTATCGGTAAAGACGGACGAAGCGCGCAAGTGCAAAGGCGTGCTGGCGGTACTCACTGCCGAGGACATCAAGGCGGCCGGCATCGGCGGCATCTCGCGCCATCCGCCGGTCGTCGGCCGCAGCGGCGCCAAAATGGCCATGCCATTCCGCCCGGTACTGGCGGAGAAGGCAATGCATGTCGGCGACACGGTCGCGATGGTGGTGGCGGAAAGTTCTGCCGCCGCGCAGGACGCCGTTGACCTCGTGCAGGTCGATTACGAAGAGCTGACGCCGGTGGTCGATCTCGACGCGGCGATGAAAGGCGCGACGCAATTGTACCCTGACGCACCCGGCAATCTCTGCGTCGACTGGCCAGGCACGATCCCGAGCGAAGAGAACGAGCGCGAAGTCGCCCAGATCATCAAAAACGCGCCGCACGTGGCGCGCGTGCGCGTCACCAATCAGCGCATGGTGGTGGCCTCGCTCGAGACGCGCGGCGCTACCGGGCAATACGACGCGGCAAACGATAGCTACACGCTCTACGCCTGCTCGCAGAGCGCCGACGGTATGCGCGGCCAGGCCGCCTCCATCATGGGGGTGCCGAACGAGAAATTGCGGGTGATCACCGGAGATGTCGGCGGCGCTTACGGCATGAAGACGACGTGCTATCCGGAATACATCGCGCTTTTGGTGGCCGCACGCAAAGTCGGCCGGCCGGTGCAGTGGCAATCGACGCGTTCGGAGGCCTTCATCAGCGACGCGCAGGCACGCGACGCTGTCACCGAGGCTGAGCTGGCGCTCGACGACAAGGGCAAGTTCCTCGCCTTACGCGTGCGCCACTTGTGCAACCAGGGCGCTTATGTGGCCAACGCCGGCGTCAACATCAACACCAATAATTTCGCGCGCTGCCTGCCCGGCATGTACCGCATCCCGAAGGTCGACGTGTCGGTCGCCTGCTATTTCAGCAACAGGGTACCGATCGCGCCCTATCGCGGTGCCGGGCGACCGGAGGCAAATTACGCGCTCGAGCGTGTGGTCGAGGAAGCCGCGCGCGTGATCGGCATGGATCCGTTGCGGCTGCGCAAGAAGAATCTCATCCCGCCATCGGCGATCCCGCACAAGACCGCGATCGGCAATACCTATGACAGCGGCGACTTCCCCGGCATCGTCGAGCAGGCGCTGGAGCTTTCCGACTATGCCAATTTCAACAAGCGCAAGCGCGAGGCGGCGCGCCGCAAAAAATTCCGCGGCATCGGCATCTCCTGCATGCTGGAGCATTCCGGCGCCACGCCAATGGAACAGGCGCTGGTCGCGTTTCCCGGCGGCGACAGGCTGATCCTCGGCTGCAACGTGCAGTCGACCGGCCAGAGCCATGCCACGGTGTTCGGCCGCCTGCTCGCGAACAAGCTCGGCATCGACGCCGGCAAGATCGAGCACCGGCACGGCGACACCGCCTTGGGGCTGACCGGTAACGCCTCGGTCGGCTCACGCTCGGCAATGTGCGCCGGCAACGCCATCGTGCATGTCGCCGACGTTATGGTGGCGAAGGGCAAGAAGGTTGCCTCCTCGCTGCTGGAAGCGTCCGAGCAGGACATCCAGTATGGCAACGGCAATTTCGAAGTCGTCGGCACCGACCGGAGGATTTCGCTGTTCGAGACGGCGCGGCGCGCCAAGGAGATGGGCGAAAGCCTCGACACTAAGGACAAGGCCGAGACGCCGCTCACTTTCCCCAACGGCTGCCATATCGCCGAGGTCGAGATCGACCCCGACACCGGCCTTGTCGATCTCGTCACCTACACGGCCGTGGATGATTGCGGCAATCCGCTCGATCTAACGATCGTCGAGGGCCAGGTGCACGGCTCGCTGGCGCAAGGGCTCGGCCAGGCGCTGGTGGAGAACGCTGTCTACGACCCCACGAGCGGGCAATTGGTGAGCGGCTCGTTCATGGATTACGGCATGCCGCACGCGCACACCATGCCGATCGAATTGCGCGAGGCGCTGCATCCGGTGCCGGCGAAGAGCAACCCGCTGGGCGTAAAGGGCACGGGCGAGGCCGGCACAACGGCGGCGATCGCCGCGGTGATGAACGCGATCTCCAACGCAATCCCGAATGGTGCAGCCGACCACATGGACATGCCGGCGACACCCGCGAAAGTCTGGGAAGCGTGCCAGAAGGCGATGGCGGCAAAGTAGGCCGCTCGTCCCCGCGAAAGCGGGGACCCAGAGCGACAAAGACTGGATTCCCGCTTACGCGGGAATGAGCGGCGCGGATATTCTCACGCCTGCGAGATGAACTTCGTGTTCATGTACGCCTGCAGGCCTTCGATGCCGCCTTCCGAACCGTAACCCGACTCCTTGATGCCGCCGAATGGCGTTTCCGGCGTCGAGACGGCGACGCTGTTGACGCCCACCATGCCCGACTGGATGGCGTCGCCGATTGCGGTCGCGGTCACACCAGACGACGTGAACGCATAGGCAGCGAGCCCAAAGGGCAGCGAGTTTGCGCGCTCGACCACTTCGTCAAAGGTCTTGAACGGCACGATCGGCGCGACCGGGCCGAATGGTTCCTCGGTCATGATCTTCGAATCGTCCGGCACGTCGGTAATGACCGTCGGCTGGAAGAAGAAGCCTTGATTGCCCTGGCGCGAGCCACCGGCGGCAATCTTGCCGCCACGCTGCTTGGCGTCATTAACGAAGGACTCCATGGCATCGAGCCGGCGTGGGTTGGCCAGCGGGCCCATGGTGATGCCCTTCTCCAGCCCGTCACCCATCTTGATGCCCTTGGCATATTCGGTGAATCGCGCGACGAACTTGCTGTAGGACGACTCCTGCACATAGAAGCGCGTCGGCGAAATGCAGACCTGGCCCGCGTTGCGATATTTGAACGCCGCGATGGTGTCGGCGGCCTTCTCAGGATCAGCATCGGCGAACACGACCACAGGCGAGTGACCACCGAGCTCCATGGTGGCCTTCTTCATTCCTTTGGCGGCAAGCCCGGCGAGATGCTTGCCGACCGGAATAGAGCCGGTGAACGAAATCTTCTTCACGGCCCTGGCGGGAATGAGATGCTCGGACACATTGGCCGGGACACCAAACACCAGATTGAGCACGCCCGCCGGCAGGCCGGCGTCAGCGAAACATTTCACGAGTTCGATGCAGCCACCCGGCGTTTCCTCGGACGCCTTGATGATGATCGAGCAGCCGGCCGCGAGCGCGCCCGCGATCTTGCGCACTGGAGTGAGCGTCGGGAAATTCCAGGGTGTGAATGCGGCAACGACACCGATCGGCTCCTGAAGCACGATCTGGCGTACGCCTTTTTGGCGGCCCGGGACGACGCGACCATAGGCGCGGCGCCCTTCCTCGGCATACCAATCAATAATGTCAGCGCTGGTGAGGACTTCCGCGCGCAACTCGACGTAGACCTTGCCCTGTTCCTGCGTCTGCACCTTCGACACGTGGTCGTGGCGCTCGCGAAGCAGGTCGGCAGCCTTGCGCATGACTTTCGCGCGGTCATAGGCGGAGGTCGCTTTCCAGGTCGCGAAGCCCTTCTCGGCGGCGGCCAGCGCAGCATCGAGATCGGCTTTGCTCGCATGGGGCAGATGCGCCAAGGTCTTCCCCGTGGCTGGGTTAATGACATCCTCACCCTTGCGGCCTTCGCCGTTGAGCCATTTTCCGTCGATATAGAGAGCGAGATCGGTGTACATGCGAGCCTCATTGTTACCCGGAACAAACGTCGGCGTGGATTAGCACTTTTGTCGGCTTGTCGTCACCGGGCTTGTCCCGGTGACCCCGTTTAGGAGGGCAGGGTCGTGCGTCCCTAAGCGAGATGGCCGGGACAAGCCCGGCCATGACAATCTCACGACCCGAGATAGGCGCCGCCGCTGACGTGGATCGTCTGGCCCGTGACGTAGCGGCCGCCCGGGCCGCACAAAAATCGCACCATAGCTGCCACATCCTCAGGCTTGCCGCGCTCGCCCGTGATCGTGCCGTGAGTGAGATGGTGGGCAGGATTGAGCGAAGTCGCCGGCCGCGTCGTGTCAATCGCGCCGGGCACCACACAATTGGCGGTAATCTTGTCGGCGGCCAGATCGTGCGCCAACGCACGTGAAAAGCCGACGAGCGCGGATTTCGCCGTCATGACATGGGCGCGCCCCTTCGAGCCGATATGCGCGCTCATGCCTCCGATATTGATGATGCTGCCGCCATTCTTTTTCATCGCCGGCAGGCAGGCGTGCACACAGCGGAACGTGCCGTCCAGAATAACGTTCATGACTTCGCGCCATTCGGCATAGCTCATCTGATCAATCGGCTTCTCGCGGCGCAACGCAGCATTGTTCACCAGGATGTCAATGCGCCCGAAGCGTTTGATCGCCGCTTCCGCGAGTGCGGTGGCGGTCTTCTCGTCGGCAACGTCTCCGAGGACGCCCGCCGCTTTGCCACCGGCCGCTTCGATTTCGCGCACGACGCTGTCGGCTTCGGCCTGGTTCGAACGCACGTTGACGACCACTGACGCACCGGCGTGTGCGAGAGCCAGCGCGATCGCGCGGCCGATATTGCGCCCGGCACCGGTTACGACCGCAACTTTGCCGGCCAATTCCTTGTTGTCAGCCATCAAGTTCTTGTTCATCCCCGTAACGGTGCAAGATCGATCTTGCCATCATAAAGCTTTGCCAACAGCGCGAGCGATGACGCTGCGCGCTTGTCATCCCAGCCGCCGTGCCGGACACTGAGTCCGAATTTCTCCTCGATGTCAGCACGCGTGAGCGGCTCGTGCGCCCCGCCGCGGAAATGCGGCTGCCGCTCCTCGATCACGCGGCCATCATTGAGCACGGCACGAATGTGTCCGGTGAAGTTGTTGGGATAGGGGTTGTTCGGATCGATGACGTATCGCACCTTCGATGATAGCGCGAGCACGTCCTTGTCGCGCACTGCAGTTTCCGTGAAGGCATCGAGTCCGACACCGCCGCGCACGAACCCGGTGGCGAGGATGAAAGGCGTCGCGAATTTCGCCGCATAACCATTGGGCGGCCGTTGCTTGTCCGCCAACGGCTCCCACAATCGATGCACGGTGCCCTCCGCCACCTCGCAGATCAGCTCTTTCACCTCGCCGGGCTTGATGCCGCGCGCTGCAAGGCGTTTGGCGCAGTCGATATAAGGATGCGCCATCGTTCCGCAGGGATAAGGTTTGAAGGCGAGCGTTTCGGTGACCCAGCGCACGCCGAAATCGCCGGTCACGGCGTCGTAATTTCCCTGCGTCGTGTGCGCGAAGCCGTGGAACAGCCCATGTACGCCCTCGAACACCGTACGCGGACCAGAGAAGCCACCGCGCGCCAGCAGCGCCGCGCGGATGCCGGATTGCGCCGCCCAGCCAGGATGCATGCGCTTGGTCCAGGCACCCTCTGCCAGATATTCGATAATGCCGCCGGCAAGGCTGCCGGCAATGCCGAGCGCGTCGACGATCTGCTTGGCGTTGAGGCCGAGCGCCGCCCCGACGCCGGCGGCGGCGCCCATGACACCGAAAATCGCGGTGGGATGAAAGCCGGCTTTGTGCGTCGCCTTCGGCACGACGGTACTGAGCCTGCACATGACTTCCGTGCCGACCGCAATGCCGAGCAAGGCGGCGCGGCCTTCCGGCCTGTGGCGCTCGCAGGCGGCGAGCACCGCCGGAACGATCACCGCGCCGGCGTGGACCGGCCCGCCTTCGAAAGTGTCATCGAAATCCTCGCCATGCGCCGCCGTGCCATTGATGAAAGCGGCACTCGCTGCACTTAACGTGCGCCCATGGCCGACCGCCGTGCACGGCCCTTCGTCATCGCAGCCTGCAAGCGCGCTTTTGATGTAGTCCTCGTTGCGCGCCGTAACGCAGAGACCGATGACGTCGATGAGGAGGTCTTCGCATTTCTGCCGCACGGCCGACGGCAGCTTGCCGGCATCGAGCGCGGCGATGCCCGTGGCGAGGCGTTCGGCAACCGACACTTTTGGAAGATTACCGCTCACTCGGATTATCCAACCGCGACATTGCGGCGCGCGTTGCGCCCACGCAGGCTGTTTGCCAACGCCACGATGCCAAAGGTGATGACCAGCATCAGAAGTCCAAGCACCGCAATGGCTGCAAGATCGCCACTTTCGTTAAGGTCATAAATGAGAACCGAAAGGACTTTCGTCTCCGAGGTGAACAGCATAATTGCCGCCGACAATTCGCGGATGACGCCGACAAAGATGAAGCACCAGGTGGCGATCACGCTGGTGCGTAACAGCGGCGCAGTAATCTGCCACAGCGCGCGCAGGCGCGTAGCGCCCAGAATACGGCTTGCGTCCTCAAGTTCCGGATGTACCGCCTTGAATGCGGATTGCAGCTGCTGATAGGCCGCGGGCAAGCTGAGCGTCACAAAGGCGATCAGCAGAATCCACATGGTGCCATAGAGCACGAAGGGCGGACGCGTATAGGTGAAGAACAAACCGACCCCGAGAACGATACCGGGAATTGCGACCGGCGCGGTGGCAAGAAAGCCCAGCACGCGATGGCCGGTAACCGCTTGCCGCGTGGTGACGTAAGCAATCACGACCGCCAGGATCGTGCCGGCGGTTGCCGCCAGCGTGCCAAGGATGAAGGTGTTGCGCAGCGCCAGCTGCGTCGCCGACAGCTCGTAGAAGACGAAATGCAGGTTCTGCAAGGTGAAATTGTTGAACCACACCAGATGCGAGGCAACCTTGGAAAACGAGGCGTTGAGCAGCGCGAAATAAGGCAGGAAAACCGGGCACATCAGCACAAGCATGGCGGCCCCCAGCAGCACCCAGCGCCAGCCGCCGAGCCGCACGATACGTGGTTCGCTGTTTTTTCCGCCTACGACCGAGTAGCCGCGCCGGCCAAGCACCATGTGCTCGGCGCGCAACAGAATTACGGTGAGGATCAGCAGTGGCAGCGAGGCGGCTGCCGCGAGCTCCGGCTGCGGCGGAAACTGGAACAGGCTCCAGATCTTGGTCGTCATGGTGTGGAAGCCGGCCGGCATCGCCAGGATCGCAGGCGAGCCGAACAGCGTCATCGCCTGCAGAAAGGCAACAAGCGCGCCGGCCAATAACGCAGGGAGCGCCAGCGGAATGGTAATGCGGCGCGCGGTATCCCAGGCTTTGCCGCCGAGAATCGCAGAGGCATCCTCGAGATCACCCGGCGTGCGGTCGAGCGAATTGGCCACCAGCACGAATACGTAGGGAAAGGTGTAGCAGCTGATCACAAAGACCAGGCCAGCAAAGCTGTAGATATTCAGCAGATGCGCATCCTGAGGCGTGCCGGTAATCTCGCGGTAAAGCTGATTGAGCAGGCCACTGTTGGGCGCCGCCAGCAGTTCCCATGCGATGGCGCCGAGGAATGGAGGCGTGACGAAAGACGCCGTCACCAAAAGCCGGATGGTACGACGCAGCGGCATATCGGTGCGCGCCACCAGCCAGCCCATGGGCGCAGCCACCGCGCAGCAGATCAGTGCCGACAAAGTGGCGAGTGCAAAGGTAGTGAGCAGCGGGTCGAGATAGGCGGCGTCGGTTCCCAGCCGATAAAAATTGTCGAGGGTGAATGCGCCATTTTTGGTCGTGAAAGCATAGTAGATCAGCCACGACAGTGGCATCGCAATCAGCGCGCACAGGATCACTGCAAAGGCGAGCAGCACGGGCTTCGTCATGTCGAAGCCGAGCCGCCGCCTTATGACCGGTGCGGTTGATACGACCGCTGTCATCGAACAAACCTTGCTGGCAAAGAAAGACCTCCCCCGCGGGGGGAGGTCCGGCTGTCAGACGTGGAAGATCTTGACGTAGCGGGCCTTGATCTGCTCGCCGTTCTTGAGCACCGCCGCCGCGTCGTCTTTCATCAGCTTGATCTTGTTCAACGGCGTGCGGCCGGCATGCTCCTTGGTCTGCGGGTGCACCGAACGCAGGCCACCGACATCGATGCAGAGCTGCTGGCATTCCGGCGAGAAACTGAAGCTCTGGAACAGCCGCGCCGCATTCGGATTCGGCGCCGCCTTGAACAACCCGTTGGGCCCAATGATGGTCGGCGTACCCTCGGTGGCGTAGACCGGCTCGACCGGCTGGTTGGATTCCTTTTCTTTCAGAATCAGGTATTCAACGCCATCGGCCTGAACCGCCCGCTCCCCGAGCGCCAGCTTCTTCGGCGGATCAGCCGCCGACTGCACCTGCAGGATGTTCTGCTGGGCGAGCTTCTCGAAATAGCCCCAGCCGAGATCGCGTGACATCTGATAGGTCGCGGTCATGATGGTGCCGCTGTAACCCGGATGCGCCTTGATGATCTTGCCCTTCCATTTTGGATCGAGCAGATCGGCGAAGCTCTTCGGCGCCTCTTCTTTCTTTACCAGATTGGTGTTGTAGGCAATCACGCACAGGAACACACGGAAGCTGGCATAGTTGCCGTCAGCATCCTTGTGCTCAGCCGGGTAGAATTTCGCGACGTCCTCCGGAACGTAGGGCGCGAGCATACCCTGATCTTTCCAGTAAACGAGATGCGAGGCATCCGACGAGTTGACGACGTCAACCGCATGCACGTTGGCAGAATATTCCTGGCCGATGCGTTGCAGCAGGCGTTCGGCGCCGGTTCGCTCCACTTTGCAGGTAATGCCTGGATATTTGGCCTCGAACGCCTTGCCAATCTGCTCCGAGAGCTTCAGGTCGACCGAGGTGTACCAGACGACCTTGCCTTCCTTCTTGGCAGCTTCGATCAGTGCCGGCGTGACAGCACTCGCAGGCGGCGCTGCCGACATGACACGGGTCGAGAACGCGCTGCCGGCGGCAAGCGCGCCCGTGCCGACCAGCAGTTCCCGGCGAGAAAACCTTGAGCCTTTCATCGATGGATCCTCCCTGATGACCTTGTTATTTCGCCCCGCTAATGTCTCGAATTAACCGCTCAGTGCGCGGCAGCGCTCCGCTGGCAGATGCAACCAAACAGCGCTGCCTTCCGGTATATTTTCAGCCGCGGCGGTAAGCACACGCAGTTGTGTGCCGTCCTTGGCTTCAACCATATAGTCCCGGGTGCCACCGAGAAAGACCTGCCGCACCACCGTTGCCGGCACGACGTTTTCGCCTTGCCGCTGGGCCGCAGAAATAGCGATATCGTGCGGCCGGATCGAAATCGGCATCGCCGCTCCGGCCACGATTTTCTCTCCGCTGCAGCGCAGTGGCGTGCCCGCAAAATCGACGCTGGAGGCGTCGAGGCCTTTGCCCTTGATGACGTTGCTCGAACCGATAAAGCGCGCGACGAACTCCGAGCGGGGGCGGTCGTAGATATCCTCGGGCGAACCGGCCTGCTCGATCTTGCCGCCATTCATCACCGCAATCAGATCGGCCGTGGTCATTGCCTCTGACTGATCATGCGTTACGTAGACCGTCGTGTACCGATATTCATCGTGCAAGCGGCGGATCTCGAACCGCATTTCCTCGCGCAAATTGGCATCGAGGTTGGATAGCGGTTCGTCCAGCAACAATGTCTCCGGCTCCACGATCAGCGCCCGCGCAAGCGCGACTCGTTGCTGCTGGCCACCGGACAATTCGCCTGGATAACGCTGCGCCAGCGGCGCCAGCCGCGTGGTGGCGAGAATGGCGTCAAGCTTCTTGCCGATTGTGGCGCGATCCAATTTTCGTAACTTCAGGCCATAGACGATGTTCTCGGCCACAGTCATGTGTGGCCACAATGCGTAGCTCTGAAAAATCATCGACATGTTGCGCCGCTCGGGCGGCACCGTATTTGCTGGAGAGGAAACCAGTTTGTCGCCGACGCGAATTTCGCCTTCGCTCGGTTCGACGAAACCGGCAATCAACCGCAGGGTGGTCGTCTTGCCGCAGCCGGACGGACCCAGCAGGCAGACCAGATGCCCATGCTCGATCGTGAGCGATATGTCGTCGACCACCGCGACGTTGCCATATCGTTTGGTCAAGTCCCTCAACTCGACAGACGCCACGCGCTCCTCCCCTTTTCTTCTTCACCTCTCCCCGTCCTTACGGGGAGAGGTCGGCCGCAGAGCGGCCGGGTGAGGGGTATTTTCTTTTGTTTGTCAAAGCCCCTCACCGCGACCCTCTCAGTCGAAGTCGGATATATCCGACTTCGACCCGCTTTACAGACCGAACTCGGGTAAACCCGAGTTCGGGTGCAGGCGGGGAGAGGGAGACTCTCATCTATGAGCCGGTGAATGCCGGCTTGCGTTTCTCCATGAACGCCTTGCGGCCTTCGATATAGTCGTTGCTTGCGAAACATTGCGCCACCAGATCGGCGCAGCGTTGCTCGTTGCGCTTGCTTTCGTCCTTGACCACCTCGCCGACGATATATTTGACCGAGTTGACCGTGAGCGGCGCATTGCCACTGATGGTGTCGGCATAGTCCTTCACGAACTTCTCAAGCTCTCCATCCGGCAGCGCGCGGTTGACCAGGCCCATCTGCAGGGCTTCCGCGGCGGTGAACTGGCGAGCCGTGAAGAAGATTTCCTTTGCGAAGGACGGCCCAACCAGATCGACCAGCTTTTTGATTCCTTTGAAGCCATAACCCAGTCCGAGCTTGGCCGCCGGCACACCGAACTTGGAATTCTCCGAGCAGATGCGCAGGTCGCAGCACAGCGCGAGACCGACGCCGCCGCCAATGCAGTAGCCGCGGATCATGGCGATGGTCGGCTTGGGAAACTCGTAGACCGCGGTATTGGCCTTATCGACCGCGGTGTTGTAGCGGTCGATCGCTTCCTTGTTGGAGCGCTCGCTCTCGAACTTGGAAATGTCGGCACCGGACACGAAAGCCTTGCCGCCCGCGCCCGTCAGCACGACCACGCGGATCGCCTTGTCGGCTGCGAAATCATCCAGGATGCCGGAAGCGGCCTCCCACATTTCCAGCGACACCGCATTGTGCCGCTCGGGATTGTTGAAGATCAGATAGCCGACGCCGCCCTCTTTCCGGGACAACATCTTGTCGGTCTGGGTCATTCGCGAACTCTTCGTCCTGTCGTCATTCGGCCGGGCTCGAGCGACCGGATCCAGAACCAAGTCTAGAACCTTCCTCTGGATTCCGGGTTCGGCGCTTCGCGCCGCCGGAATGACCGGTTATACCGCCTGCACCTTGCGCAATTCCGCAATGTCCTTGTCGGCGAAACCGAATTCCTTGAGCACTTCGTCCGTGTGCTGACCCTGCTCGGGCGGCGTCGCGACGATCTTGCTTGGCGTGCGCGACAGCTTCACCGGCTGGCCGACGAAAATCTGTTCGCTGCCGTCCGGCCGCTGCGCGCTTTGCGCGATGCCGAGGTGCTTGACTTGCTCGTCGGCGAACATCTGGTCGATGGAATAGATCGGTCCGCACGGCACGCCGATCTTGTTGAAGATGTCGATCCATTCGGCGCTGGTCTTGTGCACTGTTCGCTTGTCGATCTCGGCATTGAGCGCGTCGCGATTCTTCGACCGCAGGGCGCCGCTCGCGTAGTCGGGGTGCTTGATCAGGTCCGGCGCTTCGATCGCGTTGCACAGCCGTTCCCACATCACTTGTCCAGTGGAGGCAATGTTGATGTGGCCGTCCCTGGTCTTGAATACGCCGGTCGGGATGCTGGTGGGGTGATTGTTGCCGGCCTGCTTCGGCACTTCATGCGCCTGAAGCCACCGCGCTGCCTGGAAGTCGAGCATGAATATCTGCGCCTGCAACAGCGAGGTGTTGACCCACTGGCCTTCCCCGGACGTTTCGCGTTCAAGCAGCGCGACCATGATGCCGAGCGCACAGAACAGACCTGCCGTCAGATCGGCGACCGGGATGCCGACACGCACCGGTCCTTGTCCAGGCAGGCCGGTGATCGACATCAGCCCGCCCATGCCTTGCGCGATCTGGTCGAAGCCAGGCCGATCGCGATAGGGGCCGTCCTGCCCGAAACCTGAAATGCTGGCGAGGATGATGCGCTTGTTCACCTTGCGCAGGGACTCGTAGTCGATGCCGAGCCGATCCTTCACATCCGGACGAAAGTTCTCGACCACCACATCGGCCTTCTCGACCATGCGCTTGAACGCCGCGAGGCCTTGCGGCGATTTCAGGTCGAGATTGATGCTGCGCTTGTTGCGATGCAGGTTCTGGAAGTCTGGACCATTGCGCGGCCCGCCGGGCCCCTCGCCTTTCTCCAGATGCGGCGGCGTCTCGATCTTGATGACATTGGCGCCCCAGTCGCCGAGCTGGCGGACGCACGTCGGCCCCGAACGGACGCGGGTGAGATCGAGCACGGTAAAGCGGGAAAGAGCCTGCGAGGCTCTGGGAAACGGCATTTCTACGACTCCGGAGTGGCTATTACGGCCCAGAACGAGGATTTTCGGGGCCGACATTCCCCGATCTCCCTTGCCTTGTCCATCGGGTCAAAAGGGCCTCCTGCAACCACTTTATTCATCATTCGACGGAATAAGGAGCGGCAGCGCCTTGAAAAGGACATCGCCGGCTGTCATATGAGCCCCAGCGGATGAAAGACCCGATCTCGGGTTTGCGGGCTGCGTGCACGAAACTCATTAAAACGAATTTCGCCCCGCCTCCTCCGTTTCTCCAACGAACCGACAACCCTGGCCACGCGGGATGTCTTTAAGAACCCCGCGATTCCGCCGGCTGCAAAGGCAGCACGGCCGCTTCGCCGTATAAGAAAGAGACTCTTTGACTTCATTTAACGAGTTCGGCCTCGCAGCGCCGATCCTTCGCGCCCTCGCGGAAGAGAAATACGTCACTCCCACTCCGATCCAAGATCAGACCATTCCGATTGCCCTCCAAGGCCGCGATGTCATTGGCATTGCCCAGACCGGCACCGGCAAGACCGCGGCGTTCGCGCTGCCGATCCTGAATCAGCTTTTCAACAAGCGTCAGCGCCCCGCGCAGAAATCCTGCCGCGTGCTGGTGCTTTCGCCGACGCGTGAATTGTCCAGCCAGATCGCCGATAGCTTCCGCGCCTATGGCCGGCACATTCGACCGCTCGAGATCGCACTGGCGATCGGCGGCGTGCCGATCAACCGGCAGGTCCGCACCCTCGCCCGCGGCGCCGAAGTCCTTGTGGCGACGCCCGGCCGCCTGCTCGATCTGGTCCATCAACGTGCCTTGCGCCTCGACCAGATCGAAGTGCTGGTATTGGACGAAGCCGACCGCATGCTCGACATGGGCTTCATTCACGACATCAAGAAGATCGTCGCCATGCTTCCCAAGTCGCGGCAGACATTATTCTTCTCGGCCACCATGCCGCAGGAAATCACCAGGCTCGCCGATGCGATGCTGCGCGATCCCGCCCGCGTGGCGGTCACGCCGCAAGCCACAACCGTCGACCGTATCGAGCAGCGCGTCATCCTCACCGACAAGGCCTCGAAGGCGTCGCTGCTGGTCGAGGTCCTCAAGACCGAAAAGACCGACCGCGTCCTGGTGTTCACCCGCACCAAGCACGGTGCCGACAAGGTCGTGCGCGGCCTGCAAAAAGCCGGCCACACCGCCGAAGCGATCCACGGCAACAAGTCGCAGAATCAGCGCGAGCGCGTCCTCGCCGCTTTCCGCAACGGTAAACTGCGCACGCTCATCGCCACCGACATCGCCGCCCGCGGCATCGACGTCGACGGGGTAAGCCATGTGGTCAATTACGATCTGCCGAACATTCCCGAGAGTTACGTCCACCGCATCGGCCGCACCGCGCGTGCAGGCGCGGAAGGCGTGGCAATCTCGTTTTGCGATCATGAGGAACGGGCCTATTTGCGTGACATCGAGCGGCTCATCCGCATGACGATCCCCTCGACCGACCGCCGTACCGCCAAGCCGGCGGGACATCCGGCTCCGCAACCGGCGGAAACCCGCCATGGTGGCCGGCCGCATCGCGGCAACCGCCAACGCGGTCACGGCGGCAACGGACGTACGGCCAACAATGGCCACCGTTCACATAACGGCGGCCACCAGGGCCGCCCCAACCAGAACGGCCACCATGCGGCCACCAGGCCGGAAGCCGCCACACAGGGCGAGCCAAACGGCATCGGAAATGTTACATTCATGCAGCGCCCGGGCGAGCCGCGCCGCAACGCTGGCCACCGAGCGCCGCGGTAGCGCATGATCCCGAAAAGCGAGAACCGGTTTTCGGAAAAGATCAGGCGCCGGGCTAAAATAGCCGACTAGGAGAGGACTGGATGGCGAAAGAAGAACTGCTGGAGTTCGACGGTACGGTGACCGAGGTGCTCCCGGACGGAAATTTCCGGGTGAAACTCGACAACGAGCATGAGGTGTTGGCCTACACTGCCGGCAAAATGCGGAAATTCCGTATTCGAACCGGCGTTGGTGACCGTGTGATTGTGGAAATGTCGCCCTATGACTTGCAGCGTGGGCGCATCAGCTTCCGCCACAAGGGCGACGCGCCGTCCCCGTCTCCACAACAGCGCCGGCCGAACTTTCGCGGCAGACGTTAGAACATTTTACCGGCCGGGCTGGCCGGATCATTGCGCCGGGGGCACGCCTACTATTGGAGCCGCGCGTGCCGATGACATTCTCCACCCTTCACCGCACCGTGCTGGCGATCATGCTCGCCGGCACGGTCAGTGCCGCCAGCGCGCAAGATGCCGCTAGAGAGCACGCACCGCCGAACGCCTCAGAACGGCATGAGACGGGCAAAGGCATACTGCGGCTGTTACCCGCGGACGCCGTTTCCGAACATTCGATCGATACGCCGCGCGGAAAGCTCGTTTATACGGCGACCGCCGGGACGCTCGCATTCTATGACCAATCCGGCGATCAAAGCGCGTCGGTGTTCTACACAGCCTATGTGACGAAGAACGCCACGCCGAACCGCCCGCTGACGTTTGTGTTCAATGGCGGGCCCGGCGCGGCATCAGCCTTTCTGCATCTCGGCCTGGTCGGCCCGCGCATTCTCGATTTTGGGCCGGACGGTCATGATGCCGCGCGCGCAAGTCTGCGCGACAACCCCGACACGTGGCTCGCCTTCACAGATCTGGTTCTGATCGATCCGATCGGCACCGGCTGGAGCCGCGCGATCAAATCGGACGACGCCAAACACTTCTGGAGCGTGCGCAGCGACGCCGACGCCATGGCCAAGGCGATTTCTCTTTATGTCGCCAGGAACAATCGCACGGGCTCGCCGAAATATCTGTTCGGCGAAAGCTATGGCGGCTTCCGCGCGGCCAAGGTCGCGCGCGCACTGCAAACCGACCAGGGCATCGCGATTTCGGGCATCGTCATGCTGTCGCCGCTGCTGGAGGGCTGGCTCACATTCGGCGACGACAGTTCGGCGCTGCACGCGGCGCTGCAACTGCCGTCGCTGGCGGCGGCCGAACTCGAACGCAAACATGCATTCAGTCCCGACGCGCTCGCCGCGGCTGAAAAGTTCGCGATGACGGACTATCTGGTGACGCTGGCCGGAACGCCGCCGAAAGGTGAAGCCGCCGGCGCGTTCTATGGACGCGTCGCACAGATGACCGGTTTGCCGCTCGATGCCGTAACTCAGGCACGCGGGTTTGCTGCCAATGCCTATGTGAAAACGCTGCGCTCGATCGACAGCAAAATTGTCAGCCGCTATGACGCGACCTTTGCCGTCGACGACCCCTACCCGGAGCGCCGCTCGTCGCGCGCACCCGATCCAATTCTCGACGCTTTGTCGCGCGCTTATGGCGGCGCCATGGCCTCCTATGCCCGCAACGAGCTCGGCTTCAAGACCGAAATGACCTACGCGTTGCTCGCCGGCGACGTTACCGGCCATTGGGACTGGCAGGGAGGCCGCGTTCAGGCGAGTGCCGAAGACGATCTCCGCGTGCTGCTCGCCTTCAGTCCGTCATTTCGCCTGCTGATCGCGCATGGCTACTCCGACATGATCACGCCCTACGCCATGACGCGTTATATCCTTGACCATATGCCGGCATTCGACCCGCCTGGCCGCGTACAACTCAAGCTCTACCGCGGCGGCCACATGCTTTATATCGATCCGGAATCGCGCAAGGCTTTCACCGCCGATGCGGCCGCATTCTACCGGCCGGGAGAATAGGCCCGCGCGTCAGGCCACGCGGCCACCGTCGAATTCGAGCACATCGAAACCGACGTGCCGGTCGACGACATAAATCAGCCCGCGCGCGTCGAGCATCACGTCATTGCTCTGCGGCGCCGGGCGGCCTCCGGCCGGATCCGGAATGAAGAAGCCGACCTCGCGCGGCGCCGTCGGATCGGCCAGATCGATCACGCGCAGGCCGGCACTGAACCACACCGCAAATACCAGTGTTCCAGCCATGCGCTCATGGAACTGGTGGGCACCGAAGCGGGCGCCCGGCGTACGGGCAAACGGCGAGTCGAGTTCGCTCACCTCGAACAGTGACAGCGGCTTGACGGCCGCATAATCGCTGACATCGAAAACCGATATGCCGGCGTGCGGCCGGCCCCGCCGCGCTTCCTCCTCATTGACGCTCTGCGCCTGATCTTCTTCATCGATGGCGACGGCGATCCGCCGGCCGCCGAGTTTGACCGGCGCGGGCATCACCGTATGCGTCGGCTCGGGGAACGGCGGATGGTAGTTGTAGGACGTGACCGTTTTCGGCTTTTTCAAATCGGCCACGTCGACAATACGGAAACCGCCGTGCCAACAGCTTGCCCACAGCTCGTTGCCGAAACGGAGCGCGTGGTGCAGCCGGTGCCGCTTGCCGGACCACGTGGGCTTTTCACCGGCGGCGAAATGCTGTCCTGGCATCCACCAGCGCGAAATCTCGTCGGGCTTCTTTGGATCGCGCAGATCGTAAACGACCAGGATATTGCCGATGAATCCGTCCATCTCGGTGGAAATATAGGCGTAGCGCTCATCCATATCGAAACGATGCACGCCGATGCCGCCGGTCAATTGATGGTGGATCAGCCTGGGCGTCGCGGGATTGGATACGTCGTACAGACGGAATCCGCCATTGCCATAAGGCTGCTTTTCCGCCGCCTCGATCGCAGCGAGATCGGCCTCGGTGACATTGAGCTTTTGCGCCAGTTCGGCGCGGTCCGGTTCACGCCCAAGCAATTCGCGCAGTTCCCGCCGCACGCCCGGTAATTGCTCCGCGCGCCGCCCGACGGGTGTCGGATTGCGCTCGTGGTTCACCACCATCAAGTCGCCGGCGACGCGCACCTTGTGACTGTGCGAGGCCGGATCGTCGAGGACAATGGTCGCTGCCAAGCGCGGATTTTTCGGGTCCGAAATGTCGACGATGGAAGTGCCAAGATTCTGCTTGTTCGGGATATGCCCGACATACGCGTAGTGGCCGGAAACGGTCACCTGCCCCGCGCCGGGCAAATCGAGATGGCCGACCCGCCGCACATTGCGGGCAAGCGCGCCGTTCGGCTTATCCATCGTGTTCATAGTTTTTGCCCGCGCATCATCTTGTCCGAAAACCGGTTTCCGTCCTCGACCCGGGTCGATGACATGTTTTTCAGGATCATGCGCTACTTATCTATCGTAGCACCCGAGGCTTTTACGATCGCTGTCCATTTCGGGATTTCGCTCTTGATATAGGCCTGGAATTCCTGCGGCGTGTCGCCGACGATGTCGACGCCAAGTTTGCCAAGCGACGCCTGCACGCCGGGATCGTGCAGCGCCTTGACTGCGGCATCATGCAACGCCGCAACAACTTGCGGCGGTGTGCCGGTTGGCGCCACCAAGCCATGCCATGTGCTCGCATCGAAGCCTTTCAGGCCCGCCTCGTCCATCGTCGGAAGATCAGGCAAGACTTGCGTGCGCTTGAGCGTCGTCACGGCCAGCGCACGTACGCGCCCGCCCTCGATATGTCCGATCACGGAAGCAGCTGTGGCGAACATCATCTGGTCGTGACCTCCGATGACATCCTGCAAGGCGGGCGCGGCGCCTTTATAGGGCACGTGCACAATGTTGATCTTGGCCTCCGACTTGAACAGTTCGCCGGCGAGATGCGCGGCGGCGCCATAGCCCGACGAGGCAAAATTGATCTTGCCCGGCTGCGCCTGCGCAAGCGCGATCAGTTCTTTCAGCGAGTGCACCGGTACGTCCGGATTGACGACCAGGATATTGGCCTGCGTGCCGATCAGCGTAATCGGGACGAAATCCTTGCCCGGGCTGTAGTTGAGATGTTTGTACAGCGCTTCATTGGTGGCGAGGATGCTGTTGTTGCCCATCAGCAGTGTGTAACCGTCGGGCGCGGAATGCGCGACGCCTTCGGCCGCGATGTTGCCGCCGGCGCCCGGACGATTCTCGATAACGAATGGCTGCCCAAGCAGTTGTTCCATCTTCTTGCCGACGATACGAGCGAGCACGTCGCTCGGGCCTCCGGGCGTAAACGCGACGACCAGGGTCACCGGCCGGGTCGGATAGTCCGCTGCGGCGACTGGAAGGATATTGAATAATGCGACAGAAGCGGCAACCAGCGCTGCCCGCGTCCAGATTGTCGAGAATGCCATGGGAATTCGGCTCCGGCTGACGCCCCCGCGGGGCTTCGCCAAGCCAAGCAAAA
Source organism: uncultured Pseudomonadota bacterium (assembly GCA_963762485.1). GTDB lineage: Bacteria > Pseudomonadota > Alphaproteobacteria > Rhizobiales > Xanthobacteraceae > Pseudolabrys. The sequence goes on from CAVXLE010000007.1 coordinate 398,359, forward strand.
CAGCGCCCCCAACAAAAGTGGGGTCGCCCCAATACTCTACAAAAAGTTCAGGCGGGTTCCGGCGCTGTCCTGCCGTCCAACGCTCTCGGTTGCGGAAATTTAGCGAGCGGTCAGCCGTAATCGGCTTGCGTTTCGCGCAAACAGGTCAATGCTAAAATGTTCCGCGAACGGTTATTCCGTGCGGGTGAGCTGGTGTTCTTCCGCAATTCGCTCGAAGGTCTCAGCGGTGCTCTTGATCCGGTAGGAAAGGCGTCGGTCGCCTTCGATAGGCAATTGGCGGATGATCTTGTATGTGCCGCGGGAGGCATTGTTTCCGTATTGCGGCTCGTAATAGACGTTCTGGCCGGTGGAATATTTATGGCTCATGTGCGTCCTTTCGGGTTGATTTCGGTTTGCACGAAAGACGCCGGTTACGACGCCAACGAGCGAAAACGCCCGGCACGAGGGCCGGGCGCCAGCTTTACATGATTCGATGCCAGATCAGGCATTCTGCAGGTTGGAAGCCGCCTGCTTGCCGCGCTCCGTCACCACATCATAGGTGAGTCGCTGACCTTCGTTGAGGCTGCTCATGCCCGCGCGTTCGACTGCGCTGATATGCACGAACACATCGCGCGAACCATCGCTTGGGGTGATGAATCCAAAACCCTTTTGCGTATTGAAGAATTTGACAGTACCTGTGGCCATGATGGCATTCCTTGCGTTAGACGCTGCTTCGAGTTGGGATGCGCATGAGCGTTCATGCGATCGAAACGTCCGAGTTTTGGGGGTGACTTGATAAGCGCCCAAGTCGGGGCGGCGCAGCAAGGCAAAACCGAAAACCTGGTTTTCAATACATGCTGCATACGTGATTTAACGCGAAAAGTCCACTTGTCGTAGTGCCATCGCAATCCGCGCTAAAAAGAATCGCAGAATTTTAAATCAATATAACGCTCGACTCGCTGGTGAATATGCCGCAGCGTGCCGAATGACCGCCATTTCCGCGAAATACCATCGTTAGCCGTCGGTGATCGTTATTCGCCGCAAACGCCATAAGTTGAGATTCCGGCGGCCGTTCTCGGTCAAAGGTATCGATCGGCTGTTGTCGCCCGGGGAATATGAGCTTGTGCCCGATCACGAATTGATGGCCGAGCCATACTTTCCGTCGTATCGCGAGGTCGTGACGATGATCCTCGTTCCGTCACAGGCATACCGGCAGGCATCAATCGTGAAGGCGAACGTCGACTCTGCGGAAATCCTTGCCGCGCACAGACGCGATCAAAGCTGCGATTGACGCCGGCCGAAGGCGAGGAAAATGAACGGGCCGCACAAAGATTTGGGCATTCAACGCGGGTTACGCTGGATGGGCACGCGCGGGCCTGCAATTTCGCTTTCGGCGGCTTCAGCCGATTGAAATCTCCACTGCGCGTCAACTTGAGCTAAATTGTCCGCATGCATTACGTGACGCTCGCGCAATTGCTGATTCTGTTGTCGTTTGCAAACGGTTCGCCTGTCTTTGCCAAGCGGATTTTCGGTGATGCCTATGCAACGCCAATCGACTGCAATATCCGGTTCGTCGACGGACGGCCTTTGTTTGGCCGCTCGAAAACCATCCGCGGGGTTGTGACCTCACTGGCAGTGACGGCGCTGGCCGCGCCGCTGATCGGCCTTCAATTCAAGATTGGACTACTGGTGGCGGCCGCCGCCATGGCGGGCGACCTGCTATCGAGCTTCTTGAAGCGCCGGTTCGGTCTCGCACCCAGTAGCAAGGCGACCGGGCTCGACCAGATCCCGGAAGCGCTATTGCCATTACTTGCCTGCCGTTCCGCGCTTTCGTTAACGGCTATCGAAATTACGGCCGGCTGCGCGATCTTTTTTGTGGGGGAAGTATTGCTCTCACATCTCTTTTTTCGGCTGCGGTTGCGTGACCGCCCCTATTGAACGGTAGCTGCTTTTACACACCACAGGCGATGCAATGTGATTTCCGGGGGGCAGTTGATCCGCACTGTCACGATCGACGATCCGACGCCTGCCGAGGTGTAACCAGCCATCTCGTGGTATGTCCACGCGCCAGATCCAAACTTGCGCGGCAGAACCGAGTCGAGCGTGACGGGAATCGATCCGGGTAAGCAAATTTGCCCACCGTGGGTGTGGCCGCTCAGCAGCAGGTCGAAACCAGCATGCGCCGCCTGCCGATAAATTTCAGGTGTGTGCGATAGGAGAATTGAGAATGCTTGATGCGGAATGCCGGATGCAGCCTTTTCGATATTATCGACCCTGAAATAATGGGCGTCGTCGATGCCCGCCAGATAGATGCTCGCGCCTGCGCGCGGAATAGGTTCAAATTCGTTAAGCAGCAGACGAATCCCCATCACTTCGAGATCCGGGACCATGCGGATGGTGTCGTGGTTGCCGAGCACGCCATAGATTGGCGATTTGATGCGCGCTAACACCGGCCGCATGCGCGCGAGCGCATCGTCAAATTGCCCATACGTCGCCCCGCGATAATCACCGGTAAGAACGCATAGGTCGTAATTCAAATCGGGAAGAATTTCTTCCAACCGCCCCATCGCACCGTCATTCATGTCGGCGTGAAAATCGCTGATGTGAAGCAGCGTAAAACCGTCAAACTCGGAAGGTAGCTTCTTCGCGTGGATATCATTGTATCTCACCTGCACGTTCGCGGCATTGGCTCGCCCGCGCCAATATAATCCGGTCAGCTTGAGCAGCATACGAATGGCGGAATGAACTGAGTACCAGTTCTCGATGTGGAAGAAATTGAGTCCTTGGCCGAAAATCCGAGCCTCGTGGTCGGTCTCAATTCCCAGACGTTGCCTTGCATAAACACGTCCGCCCAGACGTTGCTCGAGCTTGCTCAGGACGGTTTCGATCATTGGAATACGCAGATCGCAATCTTTGTTTCACAGCGCAGGCCGGGCGGAGCCCTGAGCAACGAACCGAATACCGGCGGCGACAGTATGCCAGATCAATCGCAGCGATAGAACCAGTGACATCGATCTGGAGTCGGCAGTCATCGACTATGACTCAGAAGCGGAGATTCCGCCTTTAAATTGCGTATCGATTGACCAAAGTCCTTCTTTGACCAATATCAATGTCGCCCGCACCTAAAACATGAAAGACAGCCAGACGGGTGGCCGTATTTAGCATCCCGTCTTTTCATCATTTCACGTAAGATCGCGGTAGCGACCAATTGAAGGCCAGTCCAGGGTAGAGCCGTGAACCGCGATCGAAAAAATCCATCCAGTCGTGATCAGCTCACCGGGCCATTTATCGAAACGGCGATCCGGCTTGGGGCTCTGGGCCTGCTCCTTTACTGGACCTTGGTCCTTGTCCATCCATTTATTTCAATCGTTATCTGGAGCGTCGTGCTGACCGTCGCGCTTTATCCTGCATTTGACTGGATGGCACATCGGCTTGGCGGACGTCGCCGACTAGCGGCCTTTCTGGTCACAGTTTTGACGCTGGTGATTGTCATTGGACCGGCAACGTGGCTCGCATTGGGGCTGATCGATAGCCTCCGCGTTATTTCCGAGCGACTCGACTTGTCCACTCTGGCGTTACCTCCACCGTCAGAATCTGTGAAAACTTGGCCGCTGATTGGCGATTCGATCTACCAATTTTGGGATCTTGCTTCGACTAACTTCAAGGCTGCCCTCGCCAAGATTTTGCCTCACCTAAAACCATTGGGCAGCAGCTTGCTTCAACCACTCGGCAGCAGCTTGCTTCGCATCGGCGCAGACACAGGTATCGGCATCATCAAGTTTCTTGCTTCCATAGTTGTCGCCGGATTTCTTTTTTCGCCGGCACCCGCGCTCGCTGATGCCGTCAAAAATTTTTCGCGCAAGCTCAATCCCGCGCGGGGCGAGGAGTTTGTCGTCCAGGCCGGAGCAACCATTCGCGCGGTATCGCGTGGCGTAATCGGCATTTCAGTTTTGCAGGCTTTGCTTGCAGGTGTCGGACTGATGGTCGCCGGCGTTCCTCAGGCGAGTTTGATTGCGTTCGCCGTCTTGATTCTCGGAATCGTCCAGATTGGACCGTCGATTATTTTAATTCCCGTCATTATCTGGAGCTGGATGTCGATGGAAACGGCATCTGCGCTGTTATTCACGGCCTACATGATACCGGTCAATCTGGTCGATAATTTTCTGAGACCCATCGTCATGGGCCGCGGATTGAAGACTCCGATGCTGGTGATCTTGGTCGGCGTTATCGGCGGCACGCTCGCTTACGGGATCACCGGACTTTTTCTCGGCCCGATTGTGCTCGCGGTCATATGGGAGCTCCTGCTCGCATGGATTCGAGAACGCGAAGCCGTTTCATAGCCTGAAAATAATAAACCCCGGGCTTTGTCTGCCAGGGGCTCTGGACATCTGGATGCCGGGGGACGAGGGCTGGGTGGCACCCAAATATTCAAATTCACTAAATTTCACGGCCCACCGAGGGGCATTGATGTAGATCAACACGGCGCAATCATTGCGGTCGTTCATTCATTCAATGTTGAAAGATCAATGGCCGCCTGACAAATGGCTGCCCGTATCAATAGCGCCATTTGACTCCGATCTGGAGGTTTGCGTGATGGACGCGCGGGAGGCTCACGCGCTTGTGTTTCCATGCCGTCGCACTGCGACTGGCTGGGTTGACGGCGCAACGCAGAAACGGCTGGATATCGAGCCGACGCATTGGCGCAAGTGGATCGAGAATCGCGGCTAGTAAGCCTTGTTGACACTATTCGGCGTTTCAATTGCCTCGTGCAATTTCGCCTCCTGCTCGGCAAGAAGGCGGAACAGCATCGTTCGCTTGGTCGGGTCGGTTTCGGTTTCAAGCAATGCCTTGAACCGGTCGATATTCGCCTCAATAATTCTCTTCATGACGCCCTCCACTTTTTCAGGCACATGCGGCGGCTAGCGCGCATATGGCCGATTGAGTTTTCGGGGCGGGAACGCACGTGCCGCTCTCAAAGGCGGCGCGGATGATCGCGTTTCTCAGCCGTTGGCGCCCAAGGGTCTTGCCAACGATCTTAAAAGCCTACTACCGAACATTGCGGCGGACTAGCTGCGCGGTGGGCCTGGAATCGAGCGGAGATGAGCACATTTGCGTGATGTCAGCCGACTAGGTGCCCTCATGGTCGAGCGGCGGGTGCGCAATACAAAACTGTTGGGGTATTCCCCTCGGGGCTGGATCAACCAGCCTATCAAATTCATTGAAGGTAATCGGTGCCTGAAATGGCAAAATCAATCTAGATAAGGGGATGGCGAGTTTCGCACCTGCCCAGGCTTGGGCCTCTGTTTCGCCCGTTCTTCTGCAAGCAAGAGTATTTCCATTGCTCGCTTCGTCGGGTCGGTCTCGGTTATCAGCAGCAATTTAAATCTATCGATATTTGCTTGAACGATATCCATCGCAGACTCCCCTTCGACGAAATGAACCGAGTCACTTCCCTGACGATATCTGCAGCTTATTCACTTGCTTGCTTTTCTTGTGACTCAACCGGCGTATACGTTCGTCCGGCCGCTTCAAATACCGAGACCAGAATCATGGGGAACTTTTGTTTGAGTTTTGAACCTGCGGCGACGGCTTCCATCTCAGTCTCATATCGTGTCTTCAACTTGCCATCGACAGTCAGTACATAGCCGTCAGGCGGCATCACATTCGCAGGCAGATTTTTTGGTTTCGCTGTGTTCATGGGCTATTCCCTTATTGTGTGTTGCGACTACCAGGCGTTGCAAACCACATTCTCGCCTGGAGCATTATGCGAATGTCTCCGGGCCGCCGTAAGCCCGGCGCCGCAGCTGTAATATCGATTTCAAACGTCATCGACATTGAGATCGTAAGAGCCCTTGTGCCCCCGGGCATAAACCTTGGCGGCAATCGCGTAGATGCGCTCACGGTTGCCATCGAAGGCCCGCAGAATATCAATCGCATCGAACCGAAGGTTCGGCTGCATTTGCTTCAAGGCCTCCGCCATTATGAAGAATGAACTTTCCATCGAGCGGTCATATCCCCAGAAGCGAACCGCCCGCCGCGTCGCATCGTAACTCCGGCTGCGGTTCGGAAAATTGATCGCCATATTTGTCGCCATGATTGCTGTCCATGATATCGATTAAGGCAGACGAGGCCGCCAACCGGCGGCCCCGAAATATTGCGTCCAGATCAAATCTGGCGGCCCTTCATGACGGCGTCGACATCGCGTTGCGCCTGCGCCTTGTCGATGCTGTATTTGGCGATGACCTGGGTGATGAGATCGTCCTTGTTCTTGATTGCGCCGAGCTCTTGCTCGGAGAACTTGCTCCATTTGGCGCCGATATCCTTGAGAAGAATCTTCTTCGCCTCAGCAGGATTGCCAGTGCTGGCCGAAGCGGTATTCGGGTTTACAGGGTTCATGAAAATTATCTCCAAAAATTGATGAAACATCATCTGAATGTGCATCATTCAAACAACGCCTTTATGTGGGGACGGAATTGTCACAACCACAGGGGCAGGCGACCGCTTTGATTGAAATAAAGATCTGCTGCATTGGGCAGCAAATGGTCGAATAACCAGCCCATTTCATCGAATTGCATTACAGCCGTCGCAATTCGGCCCAATCGTCCCCATATACACTCAGCAACACCCAACAAGCAGACACAACGGCACCGTCGAGCGGTAATCCGCTCGGCGCCTGTCGCACAGGGAGCATCCCATGTTCACGGCAAAACAATTTCGCGAAAAAGCGGAAAAATCCGCCGAGTCACTCAAACACACCGACGTTCCGAGTGAAATCCGCGAATTTCAGCGATCGGAGGAAAGCTTCCGTGCGCTGGCGGAAAACGAGGATTGGCTCGCAACCAATTTCGACAAGATCGTTCATTCGCAGGGCATCCCTCTTGAGGATGGCGACGCTGGCAAGCTCGCCACCAGTGCGACCGTCGCCGAAACCGAGAAGCATATTCTTCGCTGCCTCGGCGCGGCCGTCATCATGCACTGGAACACGATACCAACGAAACTCCAGCGCGAGCTCTTCGATACCGCAGGCTCAATGGGAGAGGTGCTGAAATCAGCCGCGCTGAGAGGACAAATTGCCCGCTTCCTGCATAAGCAAAAGGATGAAGAGCGTCCTGCCGACTGCGTTTCCAAAACAAATACGGCGAAAGGAACGCCCCATGGCACATAAGTTCAATCTCGGACAGATCGTCGAGCTTGCGCCGAGACTTCTTCGTTCATCCGCCCCGGGTCCATATGAAATTCGTCATCTCGTTCCCGCCTCGGACCGGGATCCTGATGACCCTTGCTACCGCATCAAGAGTATCGCCGAAAAACACGAACGGGTCGCACCGGAAAGCGATCTCACGCTTTCGGTCAGCGTCTTCACCTGAAGCGAGTGGTGCGCGGCATTGGCAATTAAACGGCAATGGAAGCTTGAATGCGCTTAAACCTTTTCGCCCAGGGCCGTCTTGAGCGCTTCCGCCAAACGGGCGCTCGAAAATGGCTTTTCCAGAAGTTCGATATTTTGAACCCTCAGCCATTTGCGGTGCGTCTGGGTCGGATCGTAACCCGACATGCACAGCACGCCCATGCCCGGCCGCGCATACATCACTTCCTTCACCAACGTCACTCCGTCGACGCCGCCGGGCAGCACGACATCGGTTAGCGTGATGTCGATGTTGCTGGGTGATTCAATCAGGTCGAGGGCATCGCTGGCATTCGCTACCGAATAGACCCTGTAGCCCAATTGCTTCAACTGGGCCGCCATCACGGTCCGCACGTCGGCATCGTCTTCCACCAGCAGTACGGTTTTTTCCTGATCTGTCTTGGCAGAAGCGACCGCTGCGCTGAACTCGGCGGATTGCTGGCCGATATTGCCGATCTTTGGCAGCCGGATAGTGATTGTTGAGCCGTGCCCGGCGGCGCTGTCGATTTCGACATGCCCGCCCGACTGCTCAACAAAGCCTTGCACCATGCTCAGCCCGAGGCCGGTGCCGAGACCGTCCGGCTTGGTGGTGAAGAATGGTTCGAACACGTGGCGGCGCACCTCGTCGGTCATGCCGACGCCTGTGTCGCTGACGGTGATGCAGATTTCCTCGCCGGTCGGCCAGCGGGTGGAACCTTCGGCGGCCGCAAATCGGGCCGGCTGGCATTTGGTGCCAATGAATAGCTGGCCACCCGCTGGCATGGCGTCGCGGGCGTTGACCGCCAGATTCAACAGGGCGTTTGCCAGCTGATTGCGGTCGAGGTTGGCCGCGGCTCCGGCCGCATCCAACCGCGTCACGATATCGACCCCTTCGCCGAGCGTCCGTTGCAGCAGCCGCAGCGTGTCCAGTACCAGCTGGTCGACGATCGTCGGTTCGGCTTTCAACGGTGCCTGACGCGAGAACGCCAGCAGCCGCTGCACCAGCTCCCGCCCGCGCCGGGTGGCCCGCTGCGCCGCGTCAATCAATTCCGGTTCTGCGGGCAGCCCGCGTCTGGCTGACTCTTCGACAAACTCAAGGCCGCCATTGATCACCGCCAGCAGGTTATTGAAGTCGTGGGCAATGCCTGCGGTCAGTTGCCCCACCGCGTCCATCTTCTGTGCTTGCGCGAGCTTTATCTGCGCCTCCTCGCGCCGCGCCATCTCTCGCGCAAGCTCGGCCGTGCGTTCGGCGACGCGCGCTTCGAGTTCCTGGTTGGCCTGCGCCAAGGCCTCTTCCGCTCGTTTGCGCGCGGTGATGTCCTGGATTGTACCGAACAGGCCGGTGATGGTGCCGTCGCTTGCGCGGGTCGGCACCGACCAGACTTCGACGTGAATGATTTGACCGTCTTCCTTGACCGCACGCAGCGTAACGGAGGTCCGGTCTACACCCGCTATGACGTCGTCGCGATATTTCTTCAGAATCGGCCGGTCGTCGGGATGATAGATGTCCAGCACGGCGCTTAATGTAGGCGTGAAGGACCTGGGCGACTTGCCCAGGATGCGATAGACGCCTTCCGACCAGGTTATCTTGTCTGACCCACCCGTAAATTTGTAGTGCCCCAAAAGCGCCATCCGCTCGGCGCGTTCGAGACTGTTTCGGCTTTCCTCAATCACGGCCTCCGCCTGTTTTCTTTCGGTGATGTCGGTGATCGTACCGACCATCCGAACAGGCTTATTCGTGGCGTCGCGGATGGCCTTGCCGCGGCTCTGCACCCAGCAATAGCCTCCATCGTTGCGCAGCAGCCGATAGTCAATCTTGTAGGGCACCTCCTCTTCCAGATGTGCTCGAACCGCCTCTGCGACGGCCGCCCTGTCGTCAGGGTGGATCAGTTCAAACCATAACGAGCTGGCGTGGGGAGGTCCGTCCTCCGGAAAGCCCAAGATGCTCTTCCAACGCGCCGAGTAGAAACCTTCGCCCGTCAGAAGGTTACGGTCCCAAATTCCGTCATTGACCGCCTGTTCGACTTGCGCGTAGCGCTCCTGACTCTGCTGGAGTTCCTCCTTCGCTGCCTGCAAGCTCACTGTCATCTCGCGCAGCTTTCGATTCCTCACAACGCCTGCCGCCACCACGATTGCGACGAAGACGGTCAGCAGGACCGCGGCGCCCTCATAGATGCGGGCATTGGCCTTTGACCGCCGGTAAACCTCCTCTTCTGTTATCGATACAATCGCGACAAGCGGGAAAGGCTCAACCACGGTATACGATGCCAATCGATTGACATGACGAAAAAGGCCGGTTTGGCCCAGTAAAATCCCGATGGCGCGCGCGCTACATAACCAAGGACGCCGGCTCCCGGCGGAATATAACGCTCGAGGTCTTATGTGCTGACTTTCCCGTTGACGGAGCGGGCGCGAACATGACCATCGAAGCCGAGCAAGGCAACATTTCCATTCGTGCCGAGGTCGGACCCGCCGAATTTTTCGCCTAGTGCGGCGGGGTTGACGATAGCCACAACGACGCCGGCAAACTTTCCATCTGCGGAAGTTATTTTCCGGCTGACGGTGAGAATCCAGATGCCGGTCCAGCGCCCGACCGTTGGCTTGCCAATCGCCAGGTTATCGAATGCCGAACTGACATGATATTTAAAGGTGTCAAGATCGCTCAGGTCGGAACCGATACGCTCTTTTCCAGAGGTCGTGTCGACGATGTGGCCATTGGCGTCGATGATCGTGTAATGCAGCGTCAAATCGTTCTTGGTTGCGGTGTTGGCGGCCCAGGAGGAAATGTCGAAATGAGTTGGATTCAGCCGATAGATTTCCCTCAGCGATAGAAGATTTGAATCAATGCTTTGGAAAACGTACGAAACGGATTTGTCGATGATCTTCACAATATTGCCGGTCCGACGCAGCGCCAGCTGCTCGTCCAGATTTCTGTCGTTGATTAGCAAGTACGCAACGCTGGCGTAGACGAACGCCAGCACGCCGATGCCCAGGTAAATGACGGTCTGAGGAAATGAGCGCAGGATTCCACTGAGAGTGCTGTTTCTCATAAGAGAATCGCCCGCCCGTCTTGCTCGTCCTGGATACCAATCAACTAGAAATGGTAACGGCTTGTCTATTGGATATTCGGTTTTCGATTGGGCATGTGAATATCTTTTGATCTTCAGCGCGGCCGTAAAGGCATTTTGCCGCGCTGCAAAACCGAATGTATTTTCAAGCCCTCGTCATGTGCTCGACCGCAGGTCGACGATCGGATTGCGCTGCGACTATCCCTTAGTGCTTGCGGGCTGTAGCCGATCGCGGCTAGGTGCTTGAAACTGGAAACCCGGCCGCACACGGCACGCCCGACGCGTTGTCGGCGAATCAGGAAACCCACGCCGCCTGTCTCGGCGGTCGCAAGGCCCGATGACACCAGAACCACACGTGGCGCGCACAATGAGTATTCTCACAGAGCCGAAGATCGACTGCCACACCCACGTTTTAGATCCGGCTAACTTTCCGTATGGCGAGGACATCGAATACAAACCGTCCGGCCAGGAGATTGGCACCACCGCACAGCTTCGCCAGGTCATGAAGACCTACGGCGTCAGCCACTCGCTCCTGGTGCAACCGAACTCCGGCTACGGCAGCGACAACAGCTGCATGCTCGATGCGATCAAGCATGGCGGAGGACGCTTCAAGGGCGTCGCTATCGTCGAATTCGACGCCGATCTTGCGACACTGTGCAAATACAAAAGCCAGGGAATCGTCGGTGTGGCGTTTAATCCGACTTTCCATGGCATCGACTACTACAAGGGCTCCGCTGATTTGATCGCAAAGCTTGCAGAGCTCGACATGTTCCTGCAAATCCAGACCGAGCACGACCAGTTGTTGATGTTCGTGCCATGGATCGAAGCAATGCCGGTCCGCGTGCTGATCGACCATTGCGGCCGCCCCACACCGGACGCCGGGTTTAACCAGCCGGGATTCAGGGCGCTGTTGCGCCTCGCCCACACGAAGCGCGTCAGCGTCAAGTTATCCGGCTATTCCAAATTCGCCCGGCTTCGCTATCCATTCGAGGACACCTGGCCGTACGTTCGCGCAATCGCCGATTCTTTTACCCTCGACCACTGCCTGTGGGCCTCGGATTGGCCCTATTTGCGCGCGCCGGAAAGACAGGATTACGGGCCGCTGCTCGAACTGGTCGAGACGCTGTTCCCAAATCCCGCCGATCGCCGCACCCTCTTGTGGGACACCCCACGCAAGCTGTTCGGCTTCGGCCAATGAACGTCTTGAATAGTTGGGCGGTCCCGAGAGTTGTACCACGGCATAACGATTTCAATAACTTGCAGTGTCAAACTATTCTAACGGCGCCTATGGGCGCTAAAGACAATTTCCTGAACTGTAAAACCGGAAAATCATGACGCGTGGGGTCTGCGTCATGTCCGCTAAGTGCCAATAGCGGACATTTATCATTCGGGCAGCTTCGGTCGTCGCAACGGCGGCATGCGCTTGGTCAGTTCGCGGTTCGGATAATCGCGGCGCACATGGGCAACTAGCTCGTTGACGAAGTGCTGGGCGAAGGGCGGAAAGAACCGCCGTCTGTCCCAGGCGACCAACACCCAGCGCCCGATGGGTGTGCCGCGGTAGGTCACCGAGATTGCCTTGACGCCTTTGCGCGGGATGCTGACATTCGACGGCACAATTGCAACGCCTTCGCCGCCGGCCGCAAGCGCCATCAATGTATGCGGGGCACCGCTTTCCAGAACGATTGGTGGGCTCACGTCCGCGTTGTGACAAGCGGCGTCGAACCAGCCGCGCGAGCCGAACCCCCGGTGCAGGAGCAGCAAAGGCTCATCCGTAAGATCGCTAACATCGACTGAACTACGGCGCCCAAGGGGATGCGATGGGGCGACCACTGCCAAGGCGTAAGCTGGGTAGAGTAAGCGGCTGAAGAACAACTCATTGTCAGCGGTGGTAAGCACGATCTGCACGTCGCCCTGCGCGAGCCGGTCACTGATGCGTGCCCCGCCATCCTCGACGAAATGCACTTCGATGGCGGGATTCTTGCGACGGAAGCGAGTGACAAAAGGCGCCAACACGGTCTCGATATGCTGCGGGCTGCCGCCGACCCGTAACGTACCGGTGAGCCCACCCCTGAGCGCGTGGGCGCGGTCGCGCAATGAATCTGCTTCCTGCAACAGACGGCGCCCCCGGCGCACGATGTCCTCACCCTCTGAGGTTAGTTGAAGGCGCCGGCCAATGCGGTCAAACAACGGCACGCCAAGCTCGGCCTCCAGCGCCTGGATCTGGCGCGAGGCCGCCGGCTGGCTCAGATGCAGTCGCCCTGCGGCGCTCGCGAAACCGCCGGCATCGGCGATGGTGATTAAGGTTTGCAGTTGACGGAGGTTCATTGCGGCCCCGCTACTCATGCAAAAATCACATGAATAGATTGACCATTAGTGCATTGGACAATCAAGCCCACCGAAGCTTAGATCGTCCGACTTGAACGCGTGGAATGCCAACCCAAGGGCACATACGATGTTCGATCTCGATCGATTTACCGCCGATTGCCGCGCCGCGCGCGCCGCGGACCGTTCATCGAAGACAATCTGCGAGGTCGTTAAACGGGCGGTCTCCGACCCGGCCGGCTTGCTCAAGTCGCTGGGCGAGCCCGACCGCGCGGGCATTAAGGAGATCTACCGCTCGCCGGACTTGAGTATCCTCAACGTGGTGTGGGCGCCGCGCATGATGATCATGCCGCACAATCATCACATGTGGGCGATCATTGGCGTCTACGGCGGGCGCGAAGACAACATCTTCTGGCGCCGAATCGCTGAGGCGGGTGTGGGCCAGCTCGAAGCGGCAGGCGCGCGCTCACTCGCCGTCAAGGACGCCCAGCCGCTTGGCGATGACATAATCCACTCGGTCACCAATCCGACATCTAAGTTCACCGCTGCAATCCACGTCTATGGCGGCGATTTCTTCGCGGCCCACCGCAGCGAATGGGACCCGGACACCCTGTCCGAGCAGCCTTCCGACGGCAACCGCGCCCGCCAGATTTTCGAGGAAGCCAATCGGCGCTACGCCGCAGGCCTAACCTGACCGCGCAAGAGCTTTTGGAGCGCGGGCCGATGTCCGCTTGGGTCATTAGCGGACATCTCACGATGCAAAAGCCATATCAGCTCTTACCCCAAAAGCGGACAATTGGCCGGTCCGAGAGCTGCCTAAACGGTCGCGGACACAAGTGCCGCTGGCACAGGAACGCGCCAGCGCTCGCCGTAAGCAAACCGCTTTCGTACCGCCTCGGCCAGGGCCGATCGGATCGCAGCGAGATTTTGTGAGGGTTGTCTGGCGAGAAGCATTGCTGCACGCACCGTTCCCCTCTCGTAGATTTCAGACAGAGCTTCCGGCGCTTTAAGTTCCCAAGCGCAATCAACGATCTCTAGATCAATACTGTTGAATCCCGCGTCGGTCAGAAGCCTTTCGGCGACTGTCCATTTCGCGAACTGGTGAAAATCCGGCCCTGGCGGCGCGGACACATCAGCACAGCCGTGGGCCTTGATGGCGTCGTAAACAATCTCGAAGCATGGGGAAACATCCGGCCCGCACCACACCGTCATCGCAAAGCGGCCATTTGGTCGAAGTACTCGTCGCACTTCGGATAGCGCGCGCGGTTGATCAGGCACATGGCAAACGCCCAAATTTGAAACGACGACGTCAAATTGTGCATCGCCGAAAGGCAGTTTCTGTGCGTCTCCTTCGATAAAGATCGCACTTGGTGCCCGGACACGCGCAAATGCCAGCATTGCTGGGGAGAAGTCGATACCAGTGACCTCGCATTCGCGACGGATTAGCGCTTCTGACACATTGCCCTGTCCGCAACACAGATCGAGCACCTTCATGTCGGGTTTGGCACCGCCCGCATCAAGCAAACTTTCTATCGCCTGATCGGAAGCGGAAGCGAATAACTCGACGTAGCCAGAGGCTCGGGCCGGATCAGACCAACTACCGCGCTCTAGGCTCCCAAATGCCGAGAAGTCGTTCACCGCTGCCTCCCATTAAAGGCAGATTGGGAGCATATCGACACGCAAGCCCGTTGGGCAGTCTAAAAAGTCTGCTTTGGGTCACGTGTGGACGGCGCCTTGGCAAGAGCTTTTTTGACGTCGCTGCAGCATTGGTCGGGTGCGGTCACGTGTCCGGCCTGTTTGTGCGGCGGATGTGGCCGCTGGCCCTAATGCTCTGCGCGGATCGGGTCCCAATCGAAAGCACGCACTTTAAAGTGCGCTGACCCAAACGGGCTCTCCCGATCCCCGGAACGACCGTTTCTGCATTACGTCATCATGCCCTCGCCAATTGGTGTTGCCGATCGATCGCTGACGTTTTCACGCTGCCATCAGTAGCTTCGGCTCCTTGTATCTCTCACTACGGACCATGATGGCCCAGGCCATCCGCGCGATCTTGTTGGCAAGCGCAACTGCAGCCACTTTCGCGGGCCGGCGCTCCATGAGTCGGTGCCAGCCACGGTCGCCTCCCGGTGCCGTGCTTCTTGGCATAGCGGATGACGGCCATGGCACCTGTTACGAGCAACCATCGCAAGTAGCGATTACCCTGCTTGGTGATGCTGCCGAGCTTGTCCTTGCCGCCGGTCGAATGTTGCCTGGGCACCAACCCGATCCAGGCCGCAAGGTTGCGCCCCGATCGGAACTCCCTCCAGTCGCCGATCTCGGCAACCAGGGCGGTGGCCACGATCGGGCCAATGCCGGGGATCTCCTCCAGGCGACGGCTCGCCTCGCATGCGCGATGCCAGGTGAGGATACTTTTGTCGATTGATCTGATTTCGGCACCGATCGCGCTGTACTGCCGTGCCAGCACATCGAGAAGACTGCGGACCGCCGGGGTGACCCGGTTATCTGTTACGTCCGTGATAATGCCAAGCAATTGACTGATGCCATTGCGTCCCTTCACCGAGACGATGCCCAGTTCCGCCAGGTGCCCGCGCAGGGCGTTGCTCAACATCGTGCGCTGACGCACCAGCAATTGCCGGGTCCGGTGCAAGCATCAGAGCCAGCCTGCTGCTCCTTCGTCTTGATTGGAACAAACCGCATCGATGGCCGCACCACCGCCTCGCAGATCGCGGCCGCATCGTTCGCATCGTTCTTGCTGCGCTTGAGATAGGCCTTCACATAACTCGGCGGCATCAGCCTCACCGTATGGCCGAGCGCCTGCAGCTCGCGGCCCCATGATGTGCCGACGGACAGGCTTCCATCCCGACCAGGCACCGCGGCAGGTCAGCGAAGAACTCCAACATCTTGACGCGACTAATGCGCTTGCGCATCACGACCGCGCCAGCGCCATCAACCCCGTGCACCTGAAATACTGACTTCGCAATATCAAGACCAATCGTGCTAACCGTCACCCTGGACGGCTCCCCTCAATGTGGCGGTTTGGTGAAGCGCAACCACCCTATGGCACTGGCGATGCCGCAGATCAGTATTGATGTCCGCTTGGGTCAGAAGCGGACATCGTCCGCTCTTACCGACGTGTGCAATCCCGCCTATGATTTTCAAGATGTACGCCAAATCATATTGACGGCCCCGGGGGGTTAGAATGACAAGTTCATCAACTTTCAAGGCTTCGGATGGCGACGGTTACGAACTGCAGATGGGGCGTTGGAGCCAGCGCCTGGCAGAACCGTTCCTTGACTTCTCCGGTTTTGCCGACGGCGAACATGTGCTTGATGTGGGTTGCGGAACTGGAAGCTTAACGTTTGCTTTGGCAGCACGGACGAAAATCAAGGGAATCTGTGGGTTAGATTTTTCACCCGAATACATTCGCTATGCATCGAATCGCAATTCCGATCCGCGGATAGAATTTAAGGCCGGAGATGCCTGCGCATTGCCATTCCCGGACCACTCTTTCGACCGCGTTTTATCACTGCTCATGTTGCACTTTGTGCCGCAGACAGATCGAGCGGTTGCAG
This sequence comes from uncultured Pseudomonadota bacterium, assembly GCA_963762485.1. GTDB lineage: Bacteria > Pseudomonadota > Alphaproteobacteria > Rhizobiales > Xanthobacteraceae > Pseudolabrys. The sequence goes on from CAVXLE010000007.1 coordinate 414,681, forward strand.
AAATGCAACGCGTCGCACGGCCCAGTTCGACCGTAGCAGCAGCAGTGTGGGATGCTCGGGGCGGCTATGTTGCAAACCGCATCTTATTTGACACGGCAGCCGTGCTTGACCCTGCCGCGAATGAACGGCGCGCCCGAAATTATACTCGCCCCGTGACACGTCCGGGCGAGTTGGTATCGGCATGGCGCAGAGCCGGCTTTGAAAACGTGCAGGAGGGGACACTAACGATCCGTATGGAGTTCGCCTCGTTCTCCGACTACTGGGCTCCCTACGTTGGGAAGGATGGGCCAGTGGCCGATTACGTCAGCGCCCTGAGTGTCGACCAGCAACGAAAGCTAAAAGATGCCGTCGAGCAGGCTTATCTCGATGGCGAACAAGATGGCGTTCGGTCGTATGCCGCAACTGCTTGGGTCGTCCGGGGAACCACGCCAGGTTGATGCGGTACGTCCGCTTTGGGTCATTAGCGGACGTCTATGACCCCGTTTCGAGTTCAATGGTCATCATGCTAATTTTGACCAGCCTTTTTTCTGAGTGACGTTACAAATTGATTTGCAGAGGCTGCTCATCATTCGGAATGTGCGAGGGGGTGAAGATGGGGCGACTATCACTGGCCGCATGGGCGCTTGCTTTTCTGGCCGCGACCTATTCGTTGCCTGCAGCTGCCGCAGGGACCACCGTCACTGTCGAGGGCATGACAGTGGTCATTCATGTGCAGATCGAGGTCGATGGGCTCTTGGGGGAAAGAATGAAACACCTCGATACAGGTGAGGCTGAAGACATTGCACAATATCTCCAGCGCGAAGTTGGTCAGATATGGAATGATGCGCTCAAGGGGCTCAAGTGGGGAGATTGTCTCACTTTCCGGCTCGATCTCCAGATCGTCCCGCGCGCAAAGGGCGCGCCAAAACAAGCGGGCTGGCACCACGTCGTTCTTGACCTCACCAGCGCTTATACGGGCTGGGATGCCACGGGGCCGGACGATAATGTGCCCACGCTGGACAATCCGTTTCCCTATCAAAGGGATGTCAGCGGCACCTGGAATGATGATGTACTTGATGCGGGAGTGGTGGCTCACGAAGTTGGCCATGTCCTCGGGCTCGGCGACGATTATTACGTTACCTGTCCTGGTCGCCCTGAACTTAGTGCCCGGAACACGTGTAGCGAAAACGCGTATAAGCCAACCGGAGAGGGGATCGAGGGGTCCGATTTTCACGTGCCGACATTCACTACTTCCGGGGCTGGCATTCCCGACCCGAGCGCGGTGGCACGGGTGATCGAACAGATGCGTGCCGCCGGGCTGCTGCCGAGTTGCTGGAAAGGCACTTTGACGGCACACGGACAAGGCAACATCTACAACGACCAAATGAAACTTCCTTTCACCTTCGTAGTGGGTGTAGACCACAAGATCGCTGGCGAAGGCCGCGCGAGTATGACGCATGCGCCACAAACGATAGGCAAATGCGTCCACACGCGCACACAGTCGTCCGATGATTTCAACGTGAACGTTGGTGGTGAGCGTGCTGGCGACGAGCTATCAATCCAACTCAAGACGCCTGACCGGGTGACGTACCAAGTCTCCGCCCAATGCGCCGGTCAGCATGGTGGAACAAACAGCATTCCAGGAATGAGCCCGGCGATGGGCGTTACCCCTTTATTTGGCAATCCGGTGCAGGTGCACCTGACAAAAGATAATGCCGTCACTCAGGAAGTACACGCAGCGTTACCCGGTAACTGGAACGTGGACGGAACCATCGAGATGAAGTGCACAACCTGCTAGGCGCTAGTCGCGCCCTTTGCGTGGTAACGGCATTCGCGGGATGGCCACTTTGGGGCAAGAGCAGGCCTGGCGTCCTCTAACCGCGGTATCCGCTTTGGGTTACTAGCGGACATAACGGCGTCAAACCTTGATGTTCGCTGTTACCCTCAAAGCAGACATTCGAAGCCCCATTTTCAAGGGGTCAGCAACGATCTATGATTGTTATGGGCTGACGGGACCGGGGGTCTGCAGCCGCTGCTGGCTCAGGCCTCGCTTCGCCGCACATTGCGTCGGCGACACCGATTGGGGGTGGCATGAGCAGAAAATTGGGAAGTTTCGCCTGCCTTGCTTTCGGCGCGTCGCTCGCGGTGAGTGCGCCCGCAAACGCCGGCAAAAGCATCGCGCTGATCCTTGACGCCTCCGGTAGCATGAACGCGCAACTTCCCGAAGGCCGCACACGCATCGAGGCGGCCAAGGCGGCAGTTGACGAGATCGTCGGCAAGCTTCCACCCGACGTGCGTATATCGCTGCGCGCCTATGGCCATCAGTCGCCGACTTCCAAGCACGATTGCAAGGACACCCAGCTGATGGTTGGCTTCGATGGCCTCGCCGCCAACAAGGCGGCTATTCTGGCCAAGGCGCATTCAATCAAGGCGCAGGGCTACACTCCGATTACCTACGTCATCAAGCTCGCGGCCGAGGACGTTGGCAAGGAGGACGCCAAGCCGCGCGTCGTCATCCTGGTCAGCGACGGCAAGGAGACCTGCGAGGGCGACCCGTGCGCGACCGCCAAGGCGCTCGCTGATGCCGACGCCTCACTCGTGATCCACACCATCGGCTTTGCGGTCGACGCCGCGGCGAAATATCAGCTGCAATGCATCGCGCGGGTGGCGCGCGGCAAATATTATGACGCCAACAGCGCCGGCAAGCTTGCCGAGGCATTAGGCGAAGCGGCCAAAGCCGAAGCGCCTCCTCCGCCTCCTGCTCCGCCTCCGACGGCTTCACCCGCGCCACGTGAGACCACTCGAATTGTTATTGCCGGACCGCCGAAGCCGGGCAAACTGGCGATCCAAAACGCCGAGATGATGGGGCACATTGTGACTGAGGCCGAGACCGACAAACAGGTCGGTAAGCTCAGTTCGTTTACCACCTCGATCGAGCTGCCGGCCGGCTTTTACAACGTCGCCTTCGGCAAGACGATCTGGAAGAGCATCGAGGTCAAGTCGGGCGCGACGACGACAATTGTGCCGGCGGTGCTCGAGATCAGGAACGCCAGCATTTCCGGACACAGGGTGCTCGACAACGAAACCGGCGAGGACCTCGGCGGCATCGTCTCGACCAATCCACGTATGACCGTGCTGCCGTCAACATTCGCGGTCACATTCGATAAGGCGGTGTGGAGGAACATCGAGGTCGAGGACGGCGAGCACAAGGTGCTCAACCCGGGGACGATCAAAGTGGAAGGGGCGCCTGTCAACGGCATTCCGATCATGGATGCGGAAGGCACCGTGGTTTCGAAGGTTTCTGGGACGCAGAACTCGACGACGCTACCGCCGGGGAATTACACCCTCGAGATTCACAATCAAAAAGTACCGGTCGATCTTGCTGAAGGTCAGGATGTGGTGATTCAGATGCAGTGAGAATGGAAGAGTTTTTCGCCTTGGCGACGGAGGCGCGTCCATGAAACCGTGGGGCTGGGAATTTCATTGCTTTACAGGACTTGCACTCGCACTTTTTGCGGGGATCAATCCGTTCTGTTCGTCTGCCGCAACGGCGCAAATTTCGGCCAATGCTTGCTCGGCAACGCCTTGCGCCATTACAAATTTGTTCGATGAAAGTCTTGTAGAACTGAAAGCGACCAAAAATCAGGACTTGGCCAGCACCATTCAGGCGATCAAAGACGCCAATAAGAACAACGACCACGGATGCTATCCGGCCGCCGCCAGCATTACGGTTTTCTCGCCCCCCTCCCTTGCTGGGGGCTTACCGAAGACAGCTATCGGAGACGCACGGACAGCCGCCCTGACTGATTATTTCACCGGCAAGGGGCTTGCCCCGAAAACGGACTTCGATATCTCCTCGATATTGGGGCAAGACGACAAAACGCAGGTTCAATTTAACGGTGTCGATCGCGACCCGCCAATCATCCGGACCAACTCCAATCCGCTGAAGGGTACCAAGGTCAAAGCGGGCCAGAAGATCGCCGTCCACTCGACGGTGAGAGACAGCAATAAAAGCTGGCCGACCGGCGTCAAGTCGATCCAACTGATCGCCAATGGATTACTCGAGGAACCCGCCGAAGACTACGGCATGAAGCCGCCGCCCTGCCAGGTGAGAACTTTTGAGCGGACTTACACCGTTCCTGCCAATCCGCCCCCCGTCGTAAAGCTTCGCGTTTATGCCGAGGATGCCGTCGGGCTCGGGACGTTTGAAGAGGCGGATTTTCCAACCGGCGACTGGTACGGCACGCTCAGAGGGCACGGGCAAGGCAGCCAATACAATGAAACTGCGGTGGTCGAGTTTAGCTTCTCGGAGAAGGACCGTGGCACAATTGAAGGAAGCGGCCACGTCACGGTGACGAGCGAGCCGCAGGTCTCTGGTGACTGCGTCAGCCAGAACACGCCGCCCGACCCCTTCGATGTTTCGATCAGCGGGCGGCACGTCGGCGACGAGTT
>CAVXLE010000008.1:0-105406 GCA_963762485.1 uncultured Pseudomonadota bacterium
ATTCATCGAGGAAGCGATCGGTGATAACCGTCGGGTTGGCGACGAACTTGCCATCGACCTTCAGCGCCGGCACCACGTCGCAGATGACGCCAAGACGATAGGCCTTGTGCGCCGAGAACGGCTCGCACAGCAGCCCTGAGACCATCGCCTGTTCGCAGCCGATCATGTAGGGAAGGAAGTCCGTCGCCCCGCCTATCGGTGCCGAGCCGTGCTTGGGTCCGGCTTGACCGAAGCGAGCGAGATCCTGCGCAATTGAGAAATCGCAAGCCATGCCGATTTCCTGGCCGCCACCGATGCGCATGCCGTTCACGCGGCAGACAACCGGTTTGTCGCAGCCAATGATCGCGGAAACCATGTCGTTGAAGAGCCGCATGTAGCCCCGGTATTCTTGGGGATTGCCGGCGTAGTATTCGGCGTATTCTTTGGTGTTACCACCCGTGCAAAAAGCTTTGTCGCCGGCGCCGGTGAAGACTACCGCAACGACGTCACGCGCCGTGCTGGCGGCACGAAAGGCTAATATGGTCGCCTTCACCATATCGGTCGTATACGAGTTGAATTGACCGGGGTTGTCGAGCGTGATCCATGCATTGAAGAGGCCGGCTACCGGCTTGCCGTCGATACCCTTCACCGGACGTTTCTCGTAGTGCACGCCCTTCGAAACGGTCTCACGCACGAGGTCGGTGACAAGATTATGATTCTTTGAATTCGGATTCTCGTGCGGGGATCACCTGGGCTACTTGGCTGGTCATTGAATGCTCCTCACGATGCAGGCACGAGGACGGCGCGGCGCTTGAGTGCTCCGGCATGGACCGCCTCGAATATTTGATTGATCTCGTTGAGTGGATGCTTCTCGACGAATGGCGTGACTTTGATGTGGCCATTCAACACGAGCTCTAAGGCATCAGGATAGAGCTCAGGCGGGCAGCCCCAATTTCCGATCGCCCGCGCGTGATATGCCATCAAATTCGATAGTCGGATCTCGACTTTATCCATGGTGAAGCCGACGACGGCGAGCGTCGCACCGTGATTGAGCAGACTGAAAGCCGTTTCCTGGCCGGCGCGGGTCCCGGAGCATTCAAAAATAATCCACTCGCTTTGGCGCAGGTTATGCTCTTTGGCGAATGATTGGATTGCTGCCTTGATATCGCGCGGCGACATTTTCCGGGAATTCAAAGTGAGCGCAGCACCCTGCCCGGTAAGGGCGGCGAGCTTTTCATCATTCACGTCAATCGCGACAACGACGCCGCCCAAAGCAGCCGCGATCTGGGCGGCATATCCGCCGACGCCGCCAACGCCGTTGACAATGACGAGATCTCCATTCGTGACGCCGGCCTGCACAACCGCCTGATAGGGCGTAGTCACTGCGTCGGCGACCACGGAAAGATCTGCCAGATCGATTCTGGCGGCGGCCAGGCGATGCTCATCAACAACACACAGTCCGTGCGAGGGCACGACGATATGCGTCGCGAATCCGCCTTGAATGTCGTTGCCCGGCATTTTCTGGTTCGGGCAGATCGTCCCCTTGCCGCGGCGGCAAGCATCGCAGTGGCCGCACGGGATGACCGCAGGAACAATAACTGCGCGGTCGGTGTAATAGAGACCGTCCGTGCCGGTATCGACAACATGACCGCTGATCTCGTGCCCGAGCGCGAGCGGCAGTTCATGCTTGGTGCGTACACCATCATAATAATAGCCAAGATCGGTGTGGCAGACGCCGCAGCCGGCGATTTCGACCAGGACTTCATCAGGGGCCAGGGTGCCGATATCGAATTCCATGGGAATGAAAGGCTTGCCTGCGCCCGTCATCATCCAACGTACCGGCTTGGCATTCATCGCGTTGCCCTCCAGTTCGCGGGGCCGCTGAGCCCGATCGATGGACCCCGACTATTTGCATTATTCGTTCGCAACCGCTGGCCTGCCTTGATCAACGTCAAGGAAAAGAAAAAAAACGCATTCTAGTACTTAAATACAGAGTGGGCGGCTGCGCCCTCGGAAACCGGCTCTTGATCAAGGAGCAATGACTATGGCGGCTTTGCCGAGCATTTCGATTGCGATCGTTGGCAGCGGCGGCGCCGGGGCTCTGACCACGGGAAATTCCCTACTCGAGGCGGCCTGTGCCGCCGGGTGGCATGGGTTGTTTACCCGCACGCTCGGCCCGCAAATTCGCGGTGGTGAGGCGGCAGCGCTCGTTCGGCTAGCCGTTCATCCGGTCGAATGCCTGCCCGACAGTTTTGACCTCCTGATCGGCATCGACTGGCTGAATGCTCACCGGTTCGGCTCTGAAATCAGGGTGGGTCCCGGGACCCTGGTGATTAGTGATCCCCAGGGCGGCGATCCGCCGCCGATGGTAATTCAATCCGGAGCGCGCATCGTCGAAATCCCCATGAAGGAGATGGCCAAGCACATTCGCGATGGGCGCCCCAATATGATCGCGCTCGGCATTGCAGGCCGGCTGCTGGGCCTTAGCATCGACCAGGTCGTGGCCCCGATCGAGAAGCGCCTTGCAGACAAGGGGCCTGCCGCCATCGAGGCCAGTCAAGCCGGAATCAAGGCCGGATTCGGCGTGGCGGCAGGGATCGATTTCGGCATGCAACTCGCTCCGCCGAACGCAAGCGCCACCCGCAGGTGGTTACTGTCGGGAAACGAAGCAACAGCACTTGGTGCCATCCGCGGCGGCGTCCGCTTTGCCGCCGCCTATCCGATCACGCCCGCGACAGAAGTCCTTGAATGGCTGGCACCAAGCCTTGCCAAAGTCGGTGGAGTGCTATTGCAGGCCGAAGACGAGCTCGCGGCTATCAACATGATCATCGGCTCATCTTTTGGTGGTACGCCTGCGCTAACGGCGACCTCTGGGCCCGGCCTTTCCCTAATGATCGAAGCTCTCGGGCTCGCCACGTCCGCCGAGATCCCGATTGTAGTCGTGGATGTAATGCGCGGCGGGCCATCAACGGGCATCCCCACAAAATCCGAGCAAGCTGATCTGAATATCGCCGTCTATGGCTTGCACGGTGATGCGCCACACCTTGTGCTTGCGCCGCAATCAATCGGTGACTGCATGTTCACAACGCAATGGGCGACTTACCTCGCAGAAACGCTGCAATCCCCGGCCATTGTTCTGTCCGATCAATTTATGGGACAGGCACGCGCCGCCATCGATCGGCCCGCGGATGTAGCTTTCATTGGCGCGCGGTCTGTTGCGACCGATATTGTCGGCGCCTACGAACGCTACGCTTTGGCAGCGAATGGCATATCCCCCATGGCGATTCCGGGAACGCGCGGGGGACAATACACTGCGGACGGCCTCACTCATTCCGAACGCGGGATTCCGACCAGTGGCGCCGCCGACCACCGCGCCCAACTCGACAAACGACGCGACAAGCTCGAGCACTTCAATTTTGGCGACCACTGGGCGATGGTCGAAGGCGCGGGCGATCTCGCCGTCTTAACCTGGGGGTCGGTCACCAGCTCCGCGCGCGAAGCCATCGGACGCGCGGCCGCCGATGGAACCAATGCTCGTCTTATTGCACCACGCTTGCTATTGCCGACCCAGCCTGAACGACTGCACGCCGCGCTCGACGGCGTCAAACGTATCCTGGTCGTCGAACAAACGCACGGCGGCCAGTTCCATCGTTACCTAAGGGCGCACTATGACCTGCCGACGCAGGTTCGCGTGTTGAATCGCCCAGGGCCACTGCCGATCATGGCCGGTGAAATTTACCGTGCGATCACGGAATGGAGATAGTGATGTCGACCGTTGATACGCGCCTCGCCCGCAAGCCCGCCGAATACAAATCCGACATCAAACCGATATGGTGTCCCGGCTGCGGCGATTATCACGTGCTGATGTCGTTCACGCGCGCATTTGCGCAATTGGGATTGCCACCGGAGCAAATCGTGGTCGTTTCCGGTATCGGTTGTTCGTCGCGGATTCCCGCCTACACGAATTGCTACGGTTTTCATGGCGTGCACGGCCGCTCGCTAGCTCTAGCCGCCGGACTGAAGGTGACACGGCCCGATCTCACCGTCGTGGTCGCCAGCGGCGACGGCGATGGCTACTCGATCGGCGGCAATCATTTCCTGCACGCTTGCCGTCGTAACATCGACATGACTTACGTAGTCATGGACAATCGCATCTACGGCATGACCAAGGGCCAGCCGTCACCGACCACGGAACCGGAGTTTGACACCGCGCTGTCGCCGGGCGGGACCCGCGTCCGCCCATTCCATCCACTGGTCGTCGCGCTTGCTTCAGGAGCGAACTTCATCGCCCGTTGTTTCTCCGGTGAACCGAACGAAACGGCCGCCGTGTTGGTAGAGGCGATCAAGCACCCTGGATTCTCGTTCGTCGAGATCCTCAGCCCTTGTGTGACCTTTCGCCCCGACGAGAAGGCATGGAAAGACCTGGTGCACCCCGCCCCGGTCAACGCAACCACTGACCCGGGCAAGGCGGCGCGCCGAATCATGACTGACGATGGCTTCAACCTTGGAATTCTGTACCGCGGCAATCGCGAGCCATTTCAGCCCGCGGTTGGCCCAACCAACGTCGATTTATCGGAGCTAGAGAAGGATTTCGAGCTATGAGCAAAGCAGCGGGCAGCCCGAAAGTCGCCAACCTTAACGATCTGCTGGCGGTCGCCTATCAGATCGAGATCGATGCGGTTGAGCGCTACAATCTGCTCGCTGATCAAATGGAAACTCACAACAATCCGGAACTGGTCAAAGTCTTCCGCGATCTCGCCCGCGCCGAAGGCATCCATGGCGAGGAAATCCGTCGTCTCGCAGGCGATTTCGACGTGGCCGCACATGCGCGCCAGATCGCCAAATTCAAACAAAGCGAGAGTCCGGAAGAGGCCGACCTCGGTTCTGCCCACTACCTGATGACACCCTGGCATGCCTTGCAACTCTCGCTCGCCGGCGAAGAACGTGCGCTTGCATACTTCACGTCCATCGTCGAGACGGCAAAAGATCCAAAGGTCAAAGACATGGCAGCCGAACTTGTCGAGGAGGAGGCCGAACACGTGAATCTCGTTCATCGACTGCTGCGCCGCTACCCGCAGCCGAGCGAGTCCTGGGCCGAAGATTTGGATCCGCCCGTATCACAGGAATGACGGTCCTGACGTACACCTGCCGTCACGCCACACGCCGAAATACGTAATCAATTGGCCTTGCTGCGCCGGTCCACCACCCGCACCGCCTTGCCTTGCGATCGTGGAACCTCGCCTTCCGCTTTGATCACAACCTTGCACGTCACTCCGATTAACGACTTTATGTGGTGACTGACCTGGTCGGCCTTGTCGAAGCGATCGCCGGTAAAAGTCGGTGCAAGCTCAACCTCCACGGTCATCTCGTCGAGGGCGCCATCGCGCGTCAGGACGATCTGGTAATGGGGGGCAAGCCCCGGAAAACCCACTAGGACCGCTTCCACCTGCGAGGGATAGACGTTGACCCCTCGAATAATGAGCATGTCGTCATTGCGTCCCGTGACCCGCAGAATACGGACATGGGTGCGGCCGCACGCGCAGGGCATGTTGCTGAGGCGAGTAATGTCGCGCGTGCGATAGCGGATCATGGGCTGCGCCTCTTTGGTCAACGTCGTGATAACTAATTCGCCAGTCGTCCCCATCGGCAGCGGCTGCAGCGTCTCAGGATCGATTATCTCGAACAAGAAATGATCCTCCCAGCCGTGCAATCCCGACTGAACGCCATGACACTCGCAGGCCACACCCGGCCCCATGATTTCCGACAGGCCGTAAACGTCCACCGCCTTGAGCCCCAGCCGAGTCTCGAGATCACGGCGCATGGCATCGCTCCACGGCTCTGCCCCAAATAGGCCGATCCGCAAGGAAGACCGCTTCAGGTCGACACCCATTTTTTGCGCGATCTCTGCGATATTGAGCGCATAAGACGGAGTGGCGCAGAGCACATTGGCTTTGAAGTCGTTGATCAAGGTCACCTGACGTTCGGTCCCGCCGCCTGATACGGGCACGACCGTGCATCCGAGCCGCTCCGCCCCGTAGTGCGCGCCCAGGCCGCCTGTGAACAACCCGTACCCATAAGCATTGTGGACAATATCGCCTGGCTGTGCGCCGGCACAGGCGAAGCAGCGCGCCATCAGGTCCGCCCATATGTCGATGTCGCCTTTGGTGTAGCCGACCACGGTCGGTTTCCCGGTTGTTCCGGACGAAGCGTGGACGCGGAGAAGCTGCTCGCGTGGCACCGCAAACATGCCGAATGGATAATTGTCGCGTAGGTCGCTTTTCAGCGTGAACGGAAAACGGGCAATATCCGATAAGGCCTTGAAATCGGCAGGCTGGACGCCCGTAGTTTCGAACTTTTTCCGGTAAAACGGTACGTTCGCATAAGCGCGCTCAAGTGTCCGTTTCAGGCGCGCGGTCTGCAGCGCGGTTAGCACCTCGCGCGACATCGTTTCGGCGCTGGGATCGAACATGAAGGTCTTTGCACTTTTGCTCGCAGTCTGGGTGCCCATGACAAGTCCCCCCTTTGCTCATCTATTCAAGAAATTGACCAACCCGGTTTGACCGCCGGTCCGACATTGCCGGACCCGCGCACGGGCGTATGGGTCAGCGCGAAACCTTGATTGAACCCGGCGCGAGTCACCAGGATGAATTTCAAGACCGCGCCGCTAGCCGTGACGAAGAGTCCGGCGACGGCGAACAGCGGTGCGGCCGCCGCCGTCGCGATCAAGCCGATAACGACCAAAGTCAAAGGCAAAACGAACCCAACCGCAAAAAACCACGGCTTGTAATCAGACAACACCGCAATCGTGCGCGTCGGCGCCCCCTCGGCTGCAAGCGCCGCAAGATAAGAACGCCAGATCCAGCCTCGGAGTGCAGCCAAAACGATGGTGATCATGGCGACGGCTTGCGCCAACGGCAGTAGCGTCGAAAACTGTGCTATAGTCGCGAGAAACAGGCCGCTGCCTTCCGCAACGCCAGTCGCGATCATCAACGGCAAGATCCACACGATGCGCCAGGCCGGGATCCCCCTGGCCTCCTTCAGGATCATCGCCTGGCTGTACAGGAATAACCCCACAAAAACTGCCGCGCCAATCAACAGGGCGGGCTCGCCGAACACAAGCGCGAGCGCCGCCAATGGGAAAAGCGCAGATGCGATCCAGGCTTCGCGAGTCATCCATGAGCGTTGCGGTTGGCGTAAAACATAAATGAACCGCAATGGCCGCCCAATCTTCAGCAGCACCAGAAATAGACCGAGTGCGATGATTCCGAGGGCGGGCCAGCCAAGCAGAGTAACATCGCCATAACGAAGGCCGGCGATTGCGCTGAACATGAACAGCCCGCTTCCTATGCCGCCGCAAATAAAATTGCTGGCGGCCTTCCAGTCCCAATGCTGCTGTTGCGCGGGCTCGACACCGCGCGCACGCGTCTCGCTCGCGGCCGACGTAACACCCGGAGCGGCTGCGTTTCCCGGTACCTCCGTGTCGTTCGGCTTGCCGTAGACGTAGTGGAAGCTCGGGTCGGTTCCAAGCTCCGCATGCATTCGAAAACTTTTCTGCTCACGCAGCAGCTGCGAGACGTTGCTGTTCGGATCGTCGATGTCGCCAAAATGCAGCGCGTCCGCGATGCACGAGTTGACGCAAGCCGGCGTCGCGCGTGGGTCGACCCCCGGAGTAAGACCATTCTCGAAGCCAAAATCGATCCGGTCGGAGCAAAACGTACATTTCTGCGCCACGCCGACGCGTGCCGCATCGGCACGTTCGACCTCGTTCTGCATCGCCATGCCATAGGCGAAATGTGGCTCATGCACGAGGAAACGCGCTTGATAGGGGCAAGCAACTTCACAATAGGCACAGCCGATGCACAGATCATAGTCGATCGTGACGATTCCGTCCGCGCGCTGGCGTGTCGCCGTCGTCGGGCAGACGTGCATGCAGGGCGGATCGGCGCAATGTTGACACCCGACCGGAACGAACACGCGACTGACGTCTGGATAGCTGCCGACTTCGATATCGAGCACTTTGCGCCACTGCACCGCCGGCGAGGTCGCATTAGTGTGCCGGCAAGCAGCCGTACATGTCTGGCAGCCGACGCAGCGCTCAAGATCGGCCACCATGGCCCAGCGAGTCATGATGCAGCTCCCAGCCGCGTAATCTTGACCTTGACGAGATCGGCGCTCGAGCCAGTCGCGTCGGTCAGATCGAGCAGCATCGGAACCAACGCATTCATGCTGGGGGCGTGGAAATCCTTGGCGTAAGGTGTCGCCCAGTGATCGAACTGGCCGATCATCAGCAGTGTGTCGGGACGGATACCTTCACACAGCATGACTTGCCCCTTGGTATCGTTGAGCGGCGAGCGCACATCCACAAGGTCACCGTCGGCGATACCAAGGCGCGCGGCCGCTTTGTGATTCATGACGACACGACCGTGACCGGCGACGTTATCGGCGACCTCCTTGATGATCTGAATGCCGACATTCCCGCCCCAGGAGTACTGCATGCTGCGGGCGGTGATCAGCCAAAACGGGTAATCCGCAATGCGGACGGAAAAATGCTTCGCGAGCGCACCCTCCCACAACGCCTCAAGATCATGCCATCGCGGCAGCGGCTCGTATTCGGCGAGCTGCTTGTCCCACCAATGGATATCCTGTTCGTGCAGACGACGGCCAAGCTCCTTGCCGATGCGGAATAGCTGCTCCTGGTAAGGTTGCTCGAAGCGCAATCCTTCCTCGACCAGCTTCGGATAAAGGTACCATTGCAACCGCGGGAACGGCTTCACGCGGAAGCCGTGCTGGCGGTACCAATCTAGTCCCTCGGATTCGGCGCCATCGGTGATCTCGGCACTAGCAGCGCGGCAACTGGCATCCCAGATCGTCTCGACGTCGTGCACTTTCTGCGGCTCAAGCGAGAAATCATAATTCTTGCCCGTGAGCCTAACGCCGGCGGCACCTCGATTGATCGCCGAATTGTATGCCTCGATCAGGCCTGTTCGGCGAGCGAGCTCGGTTGCGATCCAGGTGAAATCCTTGGCCTCCCCTTGCGGCGGCACCGCCGGCGCGCGCAGCGCATAACCCTGGTAGTCCCAGAATTGTTCGACGTATTTCGTGCCGCCGATGCGCAACAGCTGCAGGCCCTCAAGGTCCGTACAATCCGGCAGCAGCACGTCGGCCATGTGGTTCGTCTCATCGCGCGTATAGGCGAAGCAGACGGTGAACGGAAAGTTCGCAATCGCGTTTCCGACGGCTTTTGTGTCCCAAAACGAAATTGCCGGATTGGTGCGATAGACAAACCAAACGTCGGGCGGTAATGCCGCCGGAAGCTTGTCGAAGTCCTCGCTTTGCATCATCCAAGCGAGGTGGGTTGGGCCTAGCGCCTGGCTCCAGGCTGAATCGGCCACCAGCGGCACTAGCGTCCGGTGTGCGCTGCGCACCGACGGACGTGAAATCCATTCGCTTTTGCTGGTGGGATTCATGGGATATTTCATGAATCCATCCGGCCCCGGCTTAACGCTTGACCAGCGATTGTCAGCAGGCCGATTGAGTCTGACTGTTGTGCCAAGTGTGCTGCCGGGCACCTCAAGCGCGCCGACCAAACAGCCGATTAGCGTCCGCGCCCAGCAGCATTCGTAACCGCCCCAGCCATTGTTGACGGTTTTGCCGAGCGAAATCGAAACCGGCCGCAACGGCAGCGTCACGCCCTCGATCTCGATCGTTTCACCGACGCGCGCGTGGCCGAGAAACTCATCGGCGATACGGCGGATCGTAACAGCCGGCACGTCGCAGATCGGCTCCGCCCATTCCGGCGAGTACTCCTTTACATGAACAACGAGCCGCGTGAATGCCGGACTGACCGTGACCGCCTTGTGCGAGATCAGTTCATCGTCAGCATCCACTTCGACACCGTCGATGACAAAAGAGCCCTCCAGCTCTGGATCGATATTGGGCGTGTCGAATGGCATTGCGCGACCGGTCGCCCTGTCCATCACCAGCGGCTTGCGCGTAACCGATTCGCGCATGAAGAGACCATTTGGTCCGACCAGATAGGGCGAGGATGTGCGATGTTTGATGAACGGTAGATCGAGCTGACCTCGCGGATGCTCGTGCAAGAACACATGAATCATTGCGAACAGAAAAGCGGAGTCGGTTTTCGGCTTTATTGGAATCCATTCCGCCGAGCATGCTCCCGTCACCGACAGATGAGGTTCAATTTGCACCCGTTTCATGCCGCGTTTGCGGGCGTCCGCGTGACGTTTGACGCCGCACACCCCGCCGGAGGCCTCGACATTGGCTCCGAAGGAAACGAGGTACTCGCAGAGCGGCGTATCGGGCGAAACCGTGAAGCCGCGGTGCCATAGTTCGCCATAAAGATGCTCGGAGTGATAACACTTCACGCCCTGCCCCGAGCCGAAACTCATGTCGATAGGTCCCCACGCCGACAAGAACGCAGGAAGCGTTCCCATATAGGCGGTCGGCGTACCGCCTCCGCCGAAGCTCGCGGCAACGCGCGGATAGCCCGTTTCATCGGTGAGGCCTCTCGCACGCACGGTGTTAAGCTTGTCAGCGACGAGCGATAGTGCCTCCTCCCACGAAATGCGAATGAAGCCTGGCTCTTCGCCTCGACCCTTCTTCGGATTCGTCCGCTTCATCGGATAGAGAATGCGATTCGGGTTATAGGCCTTCTGCACCAGCCCAAACGCCTTCACACATACTTTGCCGCCGGCCGGATGGACGGTCGCCGCATCGAAGTTTGGAGACACTTCCGTTGCAATGCCGTCTTCAACGCGCACTTTCAGTAAATCGGGTCCAGCAACACACTGGTAGCAATAGGTAGAGACAGTTCGTTCGTTGTGCGGAGGCTTGCCCGGCATATTAATTATCCTGATCTGGCGCCAACCAGCTTGGCCGCTTTCGCTTTCAACCGTTCGATCGTCTTGCCAACGACAACTACGAAGCGCCCGTGAGTCCCGCTACAAATTTGTTCGACGTTGTCCTTTGCCAATACTTCGAAACTAACTTTTCGACCTTCCACTGCGGTCACCGTTGCCGTGATTTCTACAGCCATGCCTAGCAAGGTCGGAGCTAGGTGCTTTATAGCAATGTCGGTGCCAACCGAATCTTCACCAGCATCACCATGGTCGAGAATTAGTTGTCGGCAGGTCATCTCGATATCGCGGACTAAATACGGAGTGCCGTAAACGCGGCTCTCTTCCCCCATAAAACCGATAGTGCGGTCGCGATCAACTTCAATACGGTTGACTCGCGATAACCCTGGACGAAGGCTTCCCTTCATCGTCAAACTCCCTCTCGATATGATCGTAATCAAAATTACATTGAATTCCCGACCTATGGACTTGACCAACGTCAATGCCCAAGCGTTTTAAATGCCCAAATAGGCTTCCCTGACGCGATTATCAGCCTGGATTTCCGCCGCGGCTCCGCTCAACGTCACCTTTCCGGTTTCCATCACATAAGCGCGGTCCGCAATTGAAAGTGCCGCGCGCGCATTCTGTTCCACCAACAGAACGGTCAGGCCGACACGCCGCAAGCCCTGAATTGCATTGAGAATCTGATCGACCAAGATGGGCGCAAGACCCATCGACGGCTCATCGAGCAGCAAGAGCCGCGGTTTGGCCATCAACGCACGCCCGATAGCGAGCATTTGTTGTTGACCGCCGGACAGCGTACCGGCGGCGGCGCGGCGCAACTCGGCAAGCATGGGGAAAAGCCCGTAGACGTGGGCCAGCTCGGGCGCGAAGTCGTCGCTGCGCCGCGTCCAAGCGCCGAGCTTCAGGTTATCTTCGACGGTGAGCGGGGCGAACAATTGGCGACCTTCGGGTACCTGCGCGATGCCTAGCGCCACCCGCGCATGATCGGGCAGGCGGTCGACCCGCCGATCCTCGAAACGGATGCTGCCGGCGCTGATCGGCTGCACGCCGGAGATGGCGCGCAATAGCGTTGTCTTGCCGGCACCATTGGCGCCGAGCAAAGTGACAATCTCGCCGGCCGCGACTACGATCGAGACGCCATGCAGCGCCATGATACGGCCATAGCCGCTGCGCAAGTTCTCAACCGACAGCACGGCCAACCTCCTGCGCGCCGAGATAGGCCTGGATAACCGCCGGATCGACGCGCACCTCGGCCGCCGTTCCCTCTGCAAGCGTGCGGCCATTGGCAAGGACATGAATGCGATCGGAAACGTTCATCACCAGGCGCATGTCGTGTTCCACCAGTACGACGGTGACGCCATCCTTGGCGATCCCGCGGATCACGCCTTCAAGCTCGGCCGTCTCCACCGCGTTACAGCCGGCCGCCGGCTCATCGAGCAGCAGCACAGAAGGCTCGGTCGCGAGCGCGCGGGCGATTTCGAGGCGCTTGAGATCGCCATAGGCAAGACTGCCTGCCGGCCGGTCTGCCATCGTCTGCAGGCCGATGCGGGAAAGCGCCAGCATTGCTTGTTCGCGCGTTGCGCGGTTCTGCCGCTCGACCGCCGGCAGACGCAAGAGATCGGTGAAAATCCCGGTGTGCTCGTGGCGGTGGCGGCCGACCATAACGTTTTCGAGCGCGGTCAAACGAAAGAAAATCTGCAGGTTCTGGAAGGTTCGCGACAGCCCGCGGCGGGCAAGCCGTTCCGGCGTCCATCCACTCACGTCCTCCCCGGCCAGTAGCACGCGCCCGCCCTGCGCTACGTAAAGGCCTGAAATCAGGTTGAACAATGTGGTCTTGCCGGCGCCATTCGGGCCGATGATCGAGAACACAAGGCCCTCGGCGATATCGAAACTCACACCATCGACCGCGCACACGCCGCCGAAGGTGATCGACAGATTGTCAACGGACAGGATGCTCACGCCCGTCTCCCGGCAAACAGGGCGGCGAGACTCGGCACGATGCCGCCGGGCAGAAAGATCATGACGCCCATGACGATGAGGCCGAGCACCATGTGTTCATAATCATGGAGGAAGCTCAGCGCCTGCGGCAGCACGACGATGACCGCGGAACCGACTAGCGAACCGACGATCGATCCCATGCCGCCCAGTACCACCATGGCGACGAGTTCGATCGACCGCAGGAAGCCGGATACCTCGGGCGTAATGAGACCATTGAACATCGCCAGATACGATCCGGCGACTGAGGCGTAAACCGCCGAGACGACGAACACCATCAGCTTTTTTTGCGCCACGTCGATGCCGAGCACGCGCGCGGCCACCTCGCTATCATGGATCGCCCTGAGC
Organism: uncultured Pseudomonadota bacterium; assembly: GCA_963762485.1. GTDB lineage: Bacteria > Pseudomonadota > Alphaproteobacteria > Rhizobiales > Xanthobacteraceae > Pseudolabrys. The sequence goes on from CAVXLE010000008.1 coordinate 13,203, forward strand.
GCGCGCCCGGTCGGACTATCGATCAGGTTGAGCGCGAGCGCGGCGCCGATCACAAAGCTGGCCGCGCTGATCCAGTACCAGGTTTCCGATCCGCGCGCCGCCCAACCGAACAGAACCAGGCGTGGAACCGACATGCCATCGGGGCCGCCAGTGAGGTTCGCCTGGTTGGTGAATACGATGGACAACAGGGTGCCGAAGCCGAGAGTGGCGATGGCGAGATAGTGCCCTTTCAGGCGCAGGATCGGCCGGCCGACGAGAAAGGCGACGATGGCCGAGAGCGCGGCGCCGGTGAAAAACGAAAGCCATGTCGGCAACCCGAGGTGGGTCGGGCCGACGGCAACCGCATAGGCCCCGATGCCGACAAATCCAGCATGGCCAAGGCTGACCTGGCCGGCAAAGCCCATCAGCAGGTTCAGCCCGACCCCGGCGAGCGCGTACACGAACACCAGCGCGGCAACGCGATAGTAATAGGCGGAGGGGAAGTATACTGGCAGCACGGCAACAACCACCGCCACTGCGGCAATCGGCATCAGCCGGGAGTAGAACAGCGCGCGCATGTTCACACCCGATCAACGTTGGCGCGGCCGAATAGGCCCTGCGGCATGGCGAATAGCACACCCAGAATGACGAGAAAGGCAACCGCGTCCTTGTATTGGGAGGACAAATACCCGGCGGCAAATGCCTCGAGTAGCCCCAGCAGGATGCCGCCGACCACGGCGCCGATCGCATTGCCCATGCCGCCGAGCATGGCCGCAGCGAATCCCTTGAGCGCGAGCAAAGTACCGACCTCGTAGCTGGTGAGCGTGATCGGAGTGACGAGAATGCCGGCAACCGCGCCAATCGCTGCCGACACCGCGAAGGAAAAGCCGACGATGCGGCGGGTATCGATTCCGACGAGGCGCGCGGCCAGCCGGTTTGTCGCCGTGGCGATCACCGCCTTGCCGAGCAGGGTGCGGTCGATGAACATCCAGAGCAGTGCGACGATGACGACGGCGCCGAACAGCACAACCAGACTCTGCGGCAAGATGGCCGCGCCGCCGACGCGGATCGGCTCGCTACCGAACAGCGACGGCAGGCTGTGGAAGCGCTTGTCGAAGATGACCTGGGCGATGCCGCGCAGAAAAATCGATGCGCCGATGGTAATCATGATCAGCGCAACCGGACCAGCGCCCCGCGCCGGCTCGATGGCAAGGCGATGCAGCGCAACTCCGACGGCGACCGTGGCGATGACGGCGATCGCCGCGGCGATTGGCAGGGGCACGCCTGCCAATCCAAGGAACACCGTCGTCATGCCGCCCAGCATCACGAACTCGCCCTGAGCAAAGTTCACGACGTCGGAGGCGTTATAGATAAGGGTGAAACCAAGCGCGACGAGAGCGTAGACCGCGCCAACGGTGAGCCCGGAAAAAATGAATTGCAGGAGCTCGGCCATGCGGACCCAAATTTTTGCGCAGGAGCCCTCAATGGTGACCCCAGTTCGGGGGTCACCAGTTAGCATCGTCGGCGAATAAACAGCCGGTGTCTATGGCACCAGGGTCCAGTCGCCGTTCTTGATCTCGAGCATGCGGAACGCGGCGAGATCGAGGCCGAGGTGGTCGGTCGGCGACATGTTCACAATGCCGCCGGTGCCGACGAAGCCTTTGGTCTTCTCGATCTCGTCGCGCAGCTTGGCCTTGTCCCAACTGCCGGCACGCTTGGCCGCCTCGACTAGAATCATCAGTCCGTCATAGGCATGGCCGCCGAAGGTTGAGACTGGCTGGCCGCCGGATCTTTGCTCGTAGGTCTTCTTGTAGTACTCGACGATCAGTTTCTGCGGGTCGCTATCAGGCAGTTTGTCGCCGACCAACAACGCCGCGGCTGGCAGGCGCACGCCCTCGGCGGCGGGACCGGCGAGACTGATGAACTGCTTCGAGGCCACGCCATGACTTCTGGTAAAGCGGCAGCTTGATATCAAGCTGTCGGTAGTTGCGGGTGACGATCGCCGGGCCCTGACCGAAGCCGGTGTTGACTACCGCCTGCACGCCCGCTTTGCCCTTGATGTTGGTAAGCTGCGGCGTCATGTCGGAATCGCTGGGCCCGTAGGTCTCCTCGTGCACAATGGTGATGCCGGCCTTCGGCGCAACCGCCACGCATTGATCGCGCATCGACTTGCCGAAGGCGTCAGCGCCCGAGATGATCGCAATGGTCGTCAAGCTGCGGCGCTTGAGGTCGGCGAAGATCTTCTCGCACGCCATGGTGTCGGTGTGCGGGGTCTTGAACACCCACTTGCGCACCGGCTGGATGATCTGGATGGCACCGGCCAGCGAGATGAAGGGGATTTGCGCCTCTTCGAACACCGGGATCATGGCGAGCGTCGAGCCGGTGGTGCTGCCGCCAATCATGGCGATAATCTTGTCCTCATCAACCAAGCGCTTGGCGAAGGTGAGCGCTTCGCTGGCCTTGGCGCCGTCGTCGTAAACGATCAATTGCAGCTTCTGGCCGTTGACGCCGCCTATGGCGTTGATGTCTTCCACGTACATTTCGAGCGTCTTTTTCTCGGGATCGCCGAGAAATGACGCTGGTCCGGTGACCGACAGGACAGCGCCAATTTTGATTTGTGCGGATGCCTGTTGCGCCGCAGTGAGCAGGCCAAGTAGGCCAATTAGGCCAACAACAGCGGTAACGCGAAAACGTTGAAATACCTTCATGGGGACCCCCACTATAAAGTTTAGTTTAGTGTGAAGCATACCAGCAGGGCCAAAAATTAGACTTGACCGAATTCAAGGCAGAAGCGGCACGACCGAGGCATTATTCTGAGTTTTCTGTCCATTGGTGCGATGCAATGACAAAAATCGGCACCGTAAAGCTCGCAGCCGTAGCCTATCAAACTGGCTTTCAAATTGATGAGTTTTTGATCCACGCGGCCAATCTGCTTCGAGCGGATCACGTACGCTTAAGCGGGATTTTACAAGAAAACACACGGAATGCCGCCGGCTCTTGCTCGGCGATGACCTTGATCGATCTCACGTCGCAGAGCCGCTTCGGGATTTCCCAAGACCTCGGGTCCCAGGCGCAGGGATGCCGGCTCGATCCGCATGGGCTCACTGAAATCGGAGCATTACTCGATCGAAGCCTCGACCGAACTATCGAGCTTCTGGTCCTGAACAAGTTCGGCAAGGCCGAAGCGGAGGGAGGCGGCCTGCGCTCGGTTCTTGCGCACGTGATCGAGACTGGCATCCCGCTATTGACGGCGGTCAGGCCCCCTTACATCGAGGCGTGGTCGGAATTCCACGGTGGACTTGCGGTCGATCTCCCAACCGATCTTGGCCGCGTCCTCGCATGGTGCGGCGACGCAGTGCGGGAGCTGCGGGCAGCGCGGCCAGCCGAATTTTCACCGACCGTCTAACCTTAGGACCCAGCCATGGAAAATAGCAAGAATGTCGCGATCGGCATCGTGACTGTGTCCGACCGAGCCAGCAGCGGCGTTTACCGGGACACGAGCGGCCCAGCCATTGAGGATTTCTTGCAAGAGGTGATAAGCACGCCTTGGCGCGCGATCCGGCGGCTGGTCGCCGACGGCGTCGAAACCGTACGAGATGCCTTGATCGATCTCGCCGACCACGAGCAATGTGCGTTGATATTCACGACCGGCGGCACCGGACCGGCGCCACGCGATCTGACCCCGGAAGCCACAATAGCCGCCTGCACCCGGCTGATGCCAGGATTCGGCGAACTGATGCGCACGGAGAGTTTGAAACAGGTGCCGACAGCAATTCTCTCCCGTCAGACTGCCGGGATTCGCGGCTCGACCCTCATCGTCAATTTGCCGGGCCGCCCCACCTCGATCCGTGTCAGCATGCAAGCGGTGTTTCCGGCGATCCCTTATTGCCTGGACCTGATCGGCGCACCACGTATCGAAACGGATCCTGCCCGCTGCAAAGCGTTCCGGCCGCAAAAATAGCGTGCGCAAATGATACCGGCGCGCAATTCACATGAGCTCGCCACCAGCAACCACGATACTCTGTCCAGTAATCGAGGCGGATGACTGCAGACATAGCCAGCCAACCGACTCGGCAACCTCTTCTGGCCGCACCAATCGGCCTTGAGGATTGTGGGCGGTCAATTCGCGCAAAGCCTGCTCTTGAGACCGTCCGGTCTTGGCCACGATATTGCTGATCGCTTCGGCAACGATTTCGGTGTCGGTGTAGCCGGGACAAACTGCGTTCACCGTAATGCCGGTATGCGCCAATTCGCGTGCGAGTGCGCGCGTCAGGCCGATGAGCCCATGCTTTGCAGCGCAATAGGCCGTGACATAGGCATAACCGGTAAGCCCGGCGGTGGAGGCGATGTTGACGATCCGGCCATAGTTGCCTTTCGCCATCTCCGGGACGACCTGACGAATGCATAAAAATGCGCCGGTCAGATTGACTTCTATCAGCCGCTGCCACGTTGACTGATCGGTCTTGGCGAGCGGCGCTGACGCGGCGATGCCGGCGTTGTTGACGAGGATTTGTGGCGGCCCAAACTGATCGGTGGCGCGAGTAAATGCGCGGGATACCTGATCCGGCTGAACGATATCGACCGCAACCGCCTGAGCCTTGCAGTTGAAAGTCTTTGTGAGCGTCGTCGCCTGCCCGCGCAGAAGCGACTCGTTACGACTTATCAGTGTCAGATCGGCGCCAAGCCGCGCCAATGTCGACGCAATGGCAGCGCCGATCCCGCGCGAAGCGCCGGTCACGACCGCATGCTTGCCGTATAAGAAGGCGACATCGGCGTCGCGCAAAGTCGGTGCTTCGATAATTTTCACACACGCAGTATGACGCCTTGTTTGCCGCGCTCCTTGATCAAACTCAAGGGTCGGTGCACAGAGGCCACGCGCCCGGCATCTTACGGCCGAGTTGTTGAAATACGTCCTTAAATCGTCACCCGCGCCCCATGTCCACCCCCTTGACGTCCGTCAAGCAAAGTCGCCCATTCTTCTGCTAGACAAGTGGCAGGTTTGGAAAATTACGATGGATATGAAACGATTCCTCGCCGCCGGCACGTTCATCGATAGCGACTCGCCGCAAGTCATCGCGTTCACGACACAAACGATTGCAGGGGCAGTCGACGCAAGCACCGCGGTCTTGCGTCTTTATTACACCATCCGCGATACAATAATTTATGATCCATATGTCAATTTCGCCGATCCGGCAAACTATCGGGCCAGCGCGGTTCTCGCCGCGGGGCGGGGCTTCTGCATAGGCAAAGCGACGCTGTTGGCCGCAACTGCACGCGTAATCGGGGTTCCAGCGCGCGTCGGCTATGCTGACGTGCGAAATCATCTTACGTCGCCTCGGCTATACGAAAAAATAAAATCCGACACGTTTCGCTGGCATTCGTACGCAGAGCTATATTTATCGGGACGCTGGGTCAAAGCGACCCCCGCATTCGATCGCGCACTGTGCAATCGGGTCGGACTCAAGACGCTCGAGTTCGATGGCGAAACGGACTCGCTTTTCCACGCATTTGATCAGGCGGGCCGGCGACACATGGAATACCTGGTGGATCGCGGAACATTTGTGGATGTCCCCTTCGACACCATCAAGGCTGATTTTCTTGCAAACTATCCAAGCCTGATGAGCGGCGACAGCCTCGCTGGCGATTTTCGGTCGGAAGCAATCGCCCAATCCGAGAAAACAGTGAAATGACGTTCACGACACCAGTTTGCGGCCGCTAATACGCTCAAGATTTTTTTAGATATTTTTTGGCTGATTTCCTTGTCGAGGTCGAGCGATTCGAGAATGCGTAATGCCTCGCGCGGGAACACTGTCCCGTTCTCGCGATCGAACATCGGAAGCCTCAAGGCAAAAAATTTATTGCTCAACCAGCCGTTCTGGTGTCGACCAGGGGCGCATCGGCAGCCGCCACCCTGCACAACAGCGCACGCAACTGGTAGGTCCCCATGGCCGGGTCATAAGGTGGCTGGTTGTCGGTCAACAGGTTAGCGTTCGAAGTCCAAACGCCATATTCCGGCGCCGGCTGCTCAGGAAACCACCACCCGTGCTGCACGTTGATGACGCGCGGATCGATGCCGGTCGTGAGCTTGGCCTTTTGCCGGATTCGACCGCGCTTTGTTTCGATCCACATCCACGCTCCGTTAACGATGCCGAAGCGCGACGCCGTGTCGGGATGAATCTCTGCCACGGGATCGCGTTGCGCCTTGCGCAGCTTGGCGATTTGTCGGTGCTCCGAGTTGAAGAAGAATGATATCCGTCCGCCTGTCGTGAGCACCAGCGGATAACTTGCCGCAATCTCCGGCGTCCGGAGCGGGCTTTCCGGCGGTTCTTGGTAAGATGGCAGCGGCGCATAACCAAGCTGTTCGAACCGCGTGGAATAGAGTTCGATCTTGCCGGTCGGTGTCTTGAATCCGCCGTTCAGGTATTTTCGATATTTGAACGGAACCTTGACGAATCCTTTCTGCTTGAGTTCGTCGAAAGTAATGTTGAGGCCGCCGGCGGCAAGTTGCGCATCGAGCACGCTTTTAACCGGCTCCGTGCAGACCGGAAGTTTCATCCGGCGTGCCAGCTCAACGAAGATTTCTTCGTCCGGTTTACACTCTCCGATCTGCACCGCCTTCTGCTGGGCGAGCACAACATTGGCGGCAACCGTCGGCAGCCCGGCTAGCTGATCGAGCTCGGGCCATGCCGCTGCCGGCAGCACAATGTCGGCAAGCTCCGCTGTGGGCGTCATGAACAGGTCGGCGCAGACCATGAAATCGAGTTTCATCAGGGCGTCATAGACTTCTAACGAATTGGCATAGGTCGTGAGCGTGTTGTTGCCAAACACCAGAAAAGCTTTCACCGGGTAAGGCTTGCCGTCGCGCATCGCCCGTAGCAGCGTTGGGATATGAGCGGCTGGCAGATCGGCGCCCTCCCCGCCCAGCAGCTTGAAGCGCTCACCACCGAGCCGCTTGGCATTCGCTTCAGGAGTGAGGTTCTCGATCAGGCTCGGGAAACGGCCGAGCCCGTGCATCCCGAATACCCAGCCACCCGGCACATCGATATTGCCGGTGAGTGCCGGCAGCATGGAGACTGCCCGCACTGTCTGGATGCATTTCGGCGTATGCTCGATGGCACAGCCCCATTCCAGCATGGCCGGCTTGTTGCGGGCGAACAAGCGCGCGGCGGCGCGGGTCTTGTCAGCAGCGATCCATGTGATCGGCTCGGCCCACTCCGGCGTGTATTCCTTCACATGGGCTGTGAGTTCAGCAAACCCATGCGTCCACTGAGTAACGAAGGGTGCATCATAAAGATCCTCAGCAATGAGGACATTGATCATCGCGAGCGCGAGTGCATCGTCGGCGCCCGGCCTAACCTGCAGCCAGATGTGTGCTTTTTCCGCTAGCCCCGTGCGGCGCGGATCGACGACGATGGTTTGCGGATGGTGCTCGAGCGCCTCGAGAACATTGAAGCGCGTCTCGCCATCCGGCCCCGATAAGCCCGGATTGTGGCCCCAATAGAGAATGCAGGCCGGCGCCACGTCCCCGGTGTAATCGCAGACGGGAAAATCACCGAAGGTCAGAATCGAGGTGTTGACCCGCGGGTGGAAGCATTGAGCGAAACCTGGCTCGCACCAGTTCGGGGTCCCGAGTGCATGACCGAAGCGTGATACCCAACGGATATGATGACGGCCAGTGCCGGTGCCGATAGCGATAGCCTCCGGCCCATACTGCTCCCGAATGGCGAGGACACGTGTTGAAATCTCATCGAGCGCGTCGTCCCATGAGATGCGCTCCCAATCACCGGATTGACGCTTTCCCTTGCGACGAAGCGGATATTTAAGCCGATCCGGATGGTAGACGAGGTCTGTCGTCACCGTTCCTATCGGGCACAGCCGACCATGATTGAGTGGTGACTCGCGGTCGCCCTCGACCTTCAGCAAAACGCCGTCTCTCACATGCAGCAATACTCCGCATCCACCGTGGCAACTACGGCATACGCTCTTGAGGACGGTACCCGCCTGTTGCCCCCTCTCCTGTAAGGACAACGGCGGCTGTTGAACGTTCATGCGAGCGACTCGAAATAGACTAGGATCGGTTGCCTAGTGCCCAGCACGACAAGGTAGAGGTCTCTAATTTCTGCAGAAACGCACCGCGGCACGTTACACCTGTAAGTTGACACAATTGCTGCGCTCTTGGCTTGATTTCAATCAAGGAAATGACGCCTTTTGCGGACTTAAATGACCAAATTCGTATAACGGGGCCGACCCGAGTGAAGGCGTCAATGATTATCGATGTGCGGACCGGTCCGCGACGACAAGTCTAAATCTGTACTGGCACTCACAAGCGTGAGGTTGCAATCCGTTAAATGCGCAAAGCAAAACAGAATTCATCAAATAGGAGGAAGGCCCAAATGTTCTCCAGATGCATGATCGGCGCGACTGTTTCACTCGCAATTGGCGCAATGGCCGCAGGCGGCGCATTAGCACAGGACACAGTGAAGATTGGCCTCATCGTTTCGATGACGGGCCAGCAGGCTTCAACCGGAAAGCAGATCAAGGCGGCGGTCGACCTCTACATGAAGGAGCACGGCGACACCGTCGCCGGCAAGAAGATCCAAGTCATCCTCCGCGATTCCGCAAGCGTACCGGACAACACCAAACGGCTGGCGCAGGAATTGATCGTCAACGAGAAAGTCAACGTCATTGCTGGTTTTGAGATCACGCCGGCCGCGCTCGTCGTCGCGCCGCTCGCCACCGAGGCAAAGGTTGTGGAGCTCGTGATGGCGGCAGGCACCTCGATCATTACAGAGCGTTCGCCCTTTATCGTGCGCACCAGTTTCACCGTGCCGCAATCATGCGTCATCGTCGCTGACTGGGCCGCCAAAAATAACATCAAGAACGTCGTTACCATCGTCTCCGACTATGCGCCCGGCTTCGACGCGGAAAAATCCTTCACCGACCGCTTCAAAGCAGCCGGCGGCACGATTGCCGAAGCAATCAGGGTGCCGCTTGCCAATCCCGATTTCTCGCCGTTCCTACAGCGCGCCGCGGACGCCAAGCCGGATGCCATCTTCATTTTCGTGCCATCCGGCCAGGGCGGCACTTTCATGAAGCAATTTGCTGAGCGCGGTCTGGACAAAGCCGGCATCAAGCTGATCGGACCCGGCGACGTGACGGACGACGACCTGCTTCCCACCATGGGTGATGCCGCGATCGGAACGGTGACCGCCCATTTCTATTCCGCCGATCACAATTCGGCGATGAACAAAGCGTATGTCGCCGCCTTTGAGAAAGCCAATGGCTTCCGCCCAGGCTTCATGTCAGTCGGTGGGTATGACGGTATGCATCTCGTCTACGAAGCGCTGAAGAAGACCGGCGGCAAGGCCGACGGCGATTCGCTCATTGCGGCGATGAAAGCGATGAAATGGGAAAGCCCGCGCGGGCCGATCTCGATCGATCCCGAGACTCGCGACATCGTCCAGAACATTTATGTACGCAAGGTCGAAAAGAAGAATGGCCAACTCTACAACGTCGAGTTTGCTACCTTTGAAGCGGTCAAGGATCCTGTAAAGGCAGCGAAGAAATAACCTGATAGTTCTATGGCGCGCGGCGGTCGAATGCCGCCGCGCGGGGCGGACATCGACCGCTGACACCTTGCAAGTCATTGTGCGGTCGGGCACGTTCTTGCGGAGACAAACCGACATCGCGGCGCAAATATGCTGACAATTCTGTTTGATGGAATTGCCTACGGCATGCTGCTGTTCGTGCTCGCATGCGGGCTCGCGGTGACGCTCGGTTTGATGAATTTCGTCAATCTCGCCCACGGCTCCTTCGCCATGGCGGGCGGTTACATTACCGTCATTCTGGTCAACCGGCTCGGCGTTCCCTTCTTTGCCTCATTACCGATCGCTTTCCTGGCGAGCGCGGCTATCGGATTCGTTTTCGAGCGCACGCTTTACGTGCATGTCTACCGCAAGAGTCATCTTGATCAGGTGCTATTCACCATAGGCCTCGTTTTCATGTCGGTAGCGGCGGTCGACTATGTCATGGGCTCCAGCCAGGTCTTTGTGGGGGTCCCCGAAATCTTGCAGGGGAAATTCGATGTATTCGGAATCGGTATCGGCCGATATCGCCTTCTGATCATTGTCATTTGCGGGCTGCTAACGTTCGCGCTGCAACTTATACTCACCTACACGCGATTTGGCAGCCGCCTGCGCGCCGCCGTCGACGACAGTCGGGTGGCGCGTGGGCTGGGCATCAACGTAAATTGGATTTTCGCGCTCACCTTCGCCTTTGGGTCAGGGCTAGCCGGCCTCGGTGGAGCGCTCGGCGCCGAGATATTGGGTCTCGATCCGACTTTCCCACTCAAATTCATGATCTATTTCCTCATCGTGGTGACGGTTGGGGGCACATCGAGCATTACCGGTCCGTTTCTCGCCTCGCTCCTGCTCGGCATAAGCGATGTCGCCGGTAAGTATTACGTCCCCACCCTCGGAGCCTTCGTCATCTACACCATCATGATCGTCGTGCTGATATGGCGGCCGCAGGGACTGTTCTCCCGCACCGCGTCGCGATGAGCCGCCCGCCATGACACCGCCACCTGTCGCCATCCGCACCGCCACCGAGTGGCTAGCCGCCCGCGCCCGCTGGCACCCGTTTGAATTCGTGTTCTGGATCGCCGCATTCGCGGCGATCTACCTGTTTCCGGGCCGTCATCTTATCCTCACCGAGATCGCTTGGCTGGGCTTGTTCGCGCTTTCGCTCGATTTGATCCTCGGCTATGCAGGTATCATCTCGCTCGGGCATGCCGCCTTTTTCGGCTTCGGCGCGTACACCGCCGCGCTTCTCGCCAAGCACGAAATCATCAACGAACCGGTGCTGGCATTGCTGGTCTCCGCTTGCGCCGCAATGGCGCTCGGATTCGTCACCAGCTTCCTGGTGTTGCGCGGCTCCGACCTGACAAGGCTGATGGTGACGCTCGGGGTTGCGCTCATGCTGCGCGAGTTGGCGAACCGATCCGGTTGGCTCACCGGCGGTGCCGACGGATTACAGGGTGTCAGCGTCAAGCCAGTGCTCGGGATGTTCCGTTTCGATATGTTTGGCCACACTGGCTACACATATTCCCTGACTGTGCTGTTTATTCTCTTCCTGGCCGCTCGTCGTCTCGTTAATTCACCCTTCGGACTTTCGCTGCTGTCGGTAAAAAGCAACCCGCTGCGCTCATCGGCGATCGGAATCTCGGTCGATGCTCGAATGGTTGCGATTTATACTGTTGCCGCCGGCTATGCTGGCATCGCCGGCGCACTCCTGGCGCAAACGACGGCTTTCGCCTCGCTCGAAGTGTTCTCGTTCGATCGCTCGGCCGATCTCCTGCTAGTGCTGATCATCGGCGGCGCTGGCTACCTCTATGGCGGCTTAATCGGCGCGATCATCTTCAAGTTCATGCAAGACTATCTGTCGACGCTGACACCGCAGTATTGGCCGTTCTGGATAGGTCTCGCACTCGTGGTGATCGTGCTGGTCGGCCGCGACCGCATCACGTCGTGGACGACACCCATTCGTCTGATGGCCACGCGATTGAACTGGCGAGCATTGGCTCGCCGGATCGTCGCATCCACCGAAAGACTTTGACGATGCCCGTCGTGCTGGAAACGATCAGTTTGGTGAAGCAATTTAGCGGCATCATCGCATCCAATAACGTCTCATTGCAGATTGAGAAAGGAGCCCGGCATGCTCTTATCGGGCCGAACGGCGCCGGCAAGACTACATTGATCAACTTGCTTACCGGTGTGTCGCGGCCGACGAGCGGAAACATCCTACTCGACGGCGAAGACATCACAGATCTATCGACGCACAAGCGGGTTCGGCTCGGTGTTGTTCGTACTTTCCAGATAAACCAATTGTTTGGTGATTTAACCCCGCTGGAGACCATCGGACTGGCGGTATCCGAACGGCGGGGACAAGGGCTCGACTGGTGGCGAATTGTTGGCAGCCGAGCTGACCTGGTGGCGGAAGTAGTCGAGATTTTGGAGCGTTTTCACCTCACTGATGTCATCGACAAGCGCACCGCGGTTCTACCCTACGGCAAACAACGTCTACTGGAAATCGCGGTCGCTATCGCCTGCCGTCCACGGGTGCTGTTGCTCGATGAGCCGGCAGCTGGAGTCCCCGAGGATGAACGTCACGAAATTTTGGCCGCAGTCGCGGCTCTGCCTAGTGATGTCAGCGTTCTGCTGATCGAGCACGACATGGACATCGTCTTTTCGTTCGCTGACCGCATCTCGGTGCTCGTTAATGGCGCACTGTTCGTTGAGGGTACGCCGGAAGAAGTCGCCCATGACGCCCGCGTCAAGGCTGTCTACCTCGGCGAGGAGCTGGTCGATGCCTGATCTTCTGAACATCGAACGGCTGACTGCCGGCTATGGCGAGGCGATTGTCCTGAAAGACGTCAGCTTCAAGATCGCCAAAGGCCAAGCGCTGGCGCTGCTAGGCCGCAACGGCATGGGCAAGACCACGCTCGTCAATTCGGTTATCGGCGTTACCCGTCACATCAGCGGCAGCATTAGCCTCGATGGCCACGATATAACTGGCATGCGTCCGGACCAACGCGCACATGCCGGCATTGGTTGGGTGCCGCAGGAACGCAATATTTTTCGCTCCCTAACGGTCGAAGAGAATATGACTGCTATCGAACGGCCCGGACCATGGACGCTTGCCAAGGTTTATACTCTGTTTCCGCGCCTTGCTGAACGCCGTCACAATCTTGGCAACGAGCTATCCGGCGGCGAGCAGCAGATGCTCGCAGTTGCCCGTGCCCTCGTTCTCAATCCGCGCATTATGCTACTTGATGAGCCACTCGAGGGCCTTGCACCGATCCTCATCGAAGAACTACTAGCGGTTTTGCGCAAGATTATTCGTGAGGAAGGGCTTTCGGCGATTCTGGTGGAGCAGAACGCACAAAAGATTTTAGGCGTAACAGATCTCGCCATCATCATCGAGCGCGGCAGCATTGTCTATCAGGGCGCTAGCACCGCGCTCAGGGCCGACCGTTCAGTGCTGGAAACGTACATGGGCGTTACGGACACAAGTAAAGGCAGTCGTAGGATGCAACACAAAAAATGAACCGATGTTTGCCCGGGTCGAAGATCGTGCGATTCAGCGGCGACGGCTATCATAAAAGCACATCGGCGTAGAGCGTCTATCAAGGCAATGAGTGCGGTTGATGTCGAGACTTATTGAGATTCGGCTCAAAGAGCAGCGAACGCGAAACTCAGGCAAATCGCGCTAACGTCGATCGCTCTCCGAAATAACGGGCAAGATCATTGCACTCGTATATTCATGTTCGCCGGCACAAAGGACTCGTACCTCTGAGTCGGAGGTAGACCGCATCGCCTGAAGCGGAGGGAGCCCATGAAGGCAATGGTCATGTCTGCGCCTGGAACTGCCAATCTTGCACTTCGCGACGTGCCAGAACCGGCTCCGTGTTCTGACGAAGTACTTGTACGGCTGCGCGCGGCCGCACTCAATTTCCGTGACTTGCTCGTCCTCGAAGGCAAATATGGGTCGCTGCAGAAGCACGAAAACCTAATCTTGCTTTCCGACGGTGCCGGCGAAGTCGCGGCTGTCGGCTCGGACGTGACCGAATGGAAGGTCGGCGATCGGGTGGTCGGCTGTTTCTTCCCGGATTGGATGGAAGGCCCTCCTAATCAACGCAACACACGGCGCACGCTCGGCGGGTCAGTCAACGGCGTAGCAACCGACTATCGTGTGTTCGGGCGAAATGAGATTCTATCAGTGCCGCCGTCCTTGAGCTTTATCGAAGCCGCGACGCTTCCCTGCGCCGCATTAACCGCGTGGAACTGCATTCACACAGCGCACCAGACCGAAGCCGATGACATCGTGCTCACTCAGGGCACCGGCGGTGTTTCGCTGTTCGCAGTGCAATTCGCTGTGGCCGCAGGAGCTACGGTGCTCGGCACCTCTTCGAGCGAAGAGAAGCTCACGCGTCTGCGCTCCTTCGGCGCGGCTCATCTCATTAATTATCGTTCCGATGCCGAGTGGGGCAAGACCGCGCGCAAACTCACCAACGGCTGTGGCGTCGACCTTGTAGTCGAGGTGGGCGGTGCCGGCACCATCAAGCAATCGATCCGCGCCGTGCGCATGGGCGGGACCATCGCGCTCGTGGGCATGGTGAGCGGAGTAGCGCAAGAGTTGAATCTACCGCTCATCGCCATGAACAGCCTCCGTATGATCGGAGTCGCCGTTGGCAGCCGCGCGCAGTTTGCCGAGATGTTGAGCGCCATCGAGCGCCACAAGATCAGACCGGTCGTCGACCACGTATTTCCTCTGACGGAGCTCGGCAACGCGCTGGCCTGGCTTAAGAACGGTAAGCATGTGGGCAAGGTTTGCGTGGAGATCAACTAAATGCATGCACGACCGATGCGGCACGGTCCGAAAATCGGCTCTTTTGGAATTTTTTCGAATTTTGACCCAGCCCCTTTTTGGCCTTTAGCACGGGCTCTCCCATGGGGTGGGGTACCCGGTTTGGGCGACGAGTTTAGGGGTCTACGGGGTGACCCCTGCCCGACTTGCGATAGTGGGATCTCAATCGCTTAGTGGCACTCGCGCCCTGAGCTGCCGCCTCTCACCACCCGGCCCAACGGGGCCCGAAGGACCTAGGACGAAAACCCGCCGGAAAGATACTTTTCGCTCCCGGTCCGCCCGCAGCATCGCGCCCGGTCCGAGCCCATTTAAATTCGGCCCATATTCGCCCAGAAACAGGGATTCAACACGATAAATCCCCGAAGCGAGCGCGTTGCCCTGAAAAGCTTGCAAACACAGGCTGTCCTGGTGCCCATATTGAATGACAAGCCAACGTGATGGCTTCAAATGTCGATGTGCGTTTGACCCGTGAAAGCGAACATTCGCCGCGTGGTGGGCGCGTCCGCTATGCGCCAAAAGCCGATTCTCCAGTTACCTGATCATCGTCCCGCCAAATGCGTCTTTTTGTGATGGCGGACACAGTCCGGACGGACGGGTGCGCCTATTGTCATAATTACGGAGAGCAAAAGCTCTCAGCCAGATCCCGGATCAGCTCCGGAACGTCTAAAGGAGACCATCCATGCGCACCCTGCTAGCCATCACCATCGCAGCTGTTGTCGCGTTCACGGCCTGGTCGACGAATACAACGGTTGCCAGACAGACCACCACGACATCGGTCGACCCACTGAGCATGATGACGACTTCGACCAACCTGCCCTCCCAACAATTCGACCTATTTTAGTTCGGGCCGGCATAGTGATTCTCCAAATGCAATGGCCGGGCACTGCCCGGCCAAGCAAAGATACAAACACTCTGCGGCATCTTTAAGCGGCTTCAAGTTGATGCGTAGGCCAATACAAAGCTCAAACGCCAAAAATAAAATCGAGAATCGCCATGGCAACAACGACATCGCATAGACGCTCCGCGCAGTGCGTTCAGTGTGGCACGTATGCAATTTTTCCTCGATGGTCGGAAAACGAACGCGGCGTGAAAACGAGCGCTATTTGGCCCTGCCCGGCTTGCGGCCATGAAATGAACATAACCGGGAAAGTCGTCGAGAAGACAACTTCAGAAGCTGAGCGCATTGAAGAGTTTTTCTCGCGATTTTGTTAGTGGCTTAAATTCGCAGCAATACGAACTGTAAAATACTGAAGTTGCGTAATGAGGGTATGTTTTGCGCTGATGCAGGTGGAGTCGAACCAAGGAGGCAACGATGCTAGCAAACGAATTGACGCATCACTCCGACAGCGGAAAGATCTGCGCCAAATGTGGAGATGCGTTGATTGCTCCCGAATGGTCGCAATACGTGGATGAGCAACACATCTTCAATCTCTGGTCTTGCACGAAATGCAGCTCCAGTTTTTCTGAGGTATCGGCCTTTTTGCCCTCCGCCGCTAAATCAACAGATGACAGCAAGAACCAAGACGTAGTTCCGCCGCGGTTGGTCGCCTAAATAGCGGGGAAAGCCGCACGTTTACGAGCTGTTTAAGCGGCTCACCCGATTTTCGTTTTGGTCAGCGCGCCTACTTGTTCATTTTGAATGCATCAACCGCCGGTCAAATCGTTGCTGCGGATCAATCAAAAGCGCTGTCAATGACCATCAGGAATGGCCGTGTCGCGGTCGCGGCCTTTTCCTTCCCGGACGCCACGCCGCTTCTATATTTGCACCGTATGCTCTAGGATGATTAATGGGTATCAGGCCGCCGAATCGGACCGACCGCCTTGCCCCTAGTGATTGCGGGAGCGGTTTATCGGTCAGTTATTTGGGGATAAGCTTATTTATGTCGTTTTTTGATTTCAGCTTGTGCAAACTTTCTGAGTTTAGCGGGGGACAATAAGAAACTAAAAGCGTTGGGAGAGGATTCGCAGGCGACGGAGGAAGCCCTCTATGAGCGCAATGGAATCATTTTTGCTTGGCGTCATGGTAGCGTGGACACCAAGCTTGGCCGCGATGCTTTGGTTTTTGAGAAACGCGCCCGAGGCCCAATTCAAGGATGAATTTTAGCTGGCGTTCGCGATTAGCGAGCCGGCCAATGCCGCTTAGGCGACATCCCCAAAGACGGCCCCGCGACGACGCGCGGCCTGCTCGTCGGCATACTGAGTTGACGCAACCGAAATGAGCGGGTGCGCCGCGAAGTTTTCAGATGATTTTTTACAAGCGTGGCGGCAGCGACGGCAAAAAGTCGCCGCAGCGTAAACTCGGTCAAGTCGATTCTAGGCCGCAGCCACGCCGGTTGCTGTACCGATCGCCTGAGCCCGTTCCGCGAGTTTCACTCGGATCGCCACCGGCACCTGCCGTTGCGCCTTGGCACGTGGATAAGGAAGTTCCTCCACTGCCTTGCCCTCTGGATAGAGAGCTTGATGCTCCGCCCAATTATCGAAGTTAAGCCGATCAACGTTGTCGACGAAGGTCTCGGCCGGGGTGTTCTCGGCGAGAATCAAGGAATGATCATCGAGTTCAACGTGGAAATAAGTAAAGATTGTGGGGACCGCAGTCTCGCGCACGATCGATGTGCCATTGACCAGTGCTCCAGCCTGGATCAGCGCCCCATCGACGAGGACTGCATGATCGGGGGAGATCAGTAAGTCTCTTGACGGCGTGGCTTCAGCGAGCGCTCCGGCCTTGATGCGGATTGGTAGAACCCGCACCGGGTCCGCGAAAAGTCGTGAAATGGTCTGGCGGCCGACCCACGTCACTGGCATTGCGCGGCCGTCAGTGGTTGTCACGAGGTCGCCGCGCTTTAGTGTCTCAACTGGGACTTCCCGCTCCGGGGTGCGGATCATCGTGCCAGGCATGAAGCAAATGACTTCCTCTCCTGGTGTAATAGTTAAAAGCCCATTGGAGCCATTCGCGTCGGTGATCTGTTCATTCGTGACATAAAAATAAATGTGATTGCTCGGAGTGCCGAGGTCAATGATAAAGCCGGACGAGTTATTGAAGGGACTAGACGCAAGATTTACGTAACTGGCTGTTCCACCAGTTTGCCAATGAGTGCCGTCTGAATCTGTAATTGCCCAACTGAATGTATCAGGAGCGTTAGTCGAGTTGCCGAGTATTGAAGGGTCGTCAATTATGCCATCATGAATATTATCGGTTAAAGTGATGAAATAATCACCAGGATTTTGCCCGTCAGTAATTTTGGTATGGTCGATCGTGTCGGCGAGCGAATACGTTCCGGTATTGGTGTCGTAGGTTACGGCATAGGAGTAGGAAAACGTTGCAGCCATACCCGTCTCTCCTGTTCAACAGCAGCACCACGATCGCCAGTTGCGACCATGCCGCTAACCAATCTTGCGCTTTTTAATCAAATCCCGAAAATTTCAGAACTTGCAATCGCATATATACATTTCGCATATAATTTGATACATTTTGCACATTTGTTAAAACGATATGGCGTATAATTGAGCTGAAAAGTCAAATCAATCGGCGATGAGTTGACATGACTTCCGAGCGCCCGGCGGTACCTCTGCATTTCAAACTTGCGAAGCCAGCGCGGTTCGGCAGCTGGCGACGAACTATGGTGGGCGTATTCGATGTGGCAGCCGACCCCAAGGAAATCGGATTGTTCGATGGTTCGGTTGCCGCCTGGGCGACCAATCAGATTTTGCTGAGCGAGATCAAAGCCTCGCCTACCCGGCTAATCCGGTCGCTGGAAACGATTGTCCGCAGCCGTCTTGATCATTTTGCCATCACGCTTTTGCTGTCCGGCAGTGCGGCCGGACTGGCCGAAACAACGGAGGTCGACGCTGAGTGGGGTGATATCTTCTTCATTGACCTGTCACGACCGGTCGCGCTGCAACTGTCAGTGCGCAGCGGAACGACGACCGCCGTCACGCTGTGGATTCCCCGCACGCGCATGTTGTCGTCGATCAGTGACGAACATGCGTTGCATGGTTTCGGCGTGAAGGGAACTACACCTGCGGGGGCCTTGATCGGCGCGAGCCTGCGGTCGCTGGCAGAGCAGGCAGATCGCATGAGTGTTCAGGAGGTAGATGCAATCGCCAATGGTGTAATCGAGTTAACCGCCAGCGCAATCACACCGATATTGGCGAATGCAACAACGTCTGGCGCCCCCACCCCACTTGCATCGTTCGTCACCGTTCGTCGTTTCATCGACCGCAACCTGAAGTCTCGCGATCTTAGTCCACAAACGATTGCTAGGGATTTCGGTCTTTCACGCGCCTCGCTTTACCGGTTGTTCGAGCCCGTTGGGGGTATTGCAGGCTATATTCGCAAGCAGCGACTCAAACAGGCTTTCCAAGAAATTACCGCGGCAGATTTATCCAATCAGCGAATCGGCCAGATCGCCTATCGCTTCGGTTTCAAAAATGTCAGTGCCTTCAGCCGACTGTTCCGCGACACTTATGGCGTTAGTCCGCGTGAAGCCCGGGCCGCCAAGGTGAAAAGCGTGTCATACATCACACTTAAGGCCGACGACAATGACGGCCCCTCGCTTGGTAGCTGGTTGGCTCAGGTTAGTTGAACGCGAACAGATCTGCACTTACATCACGCTGCCAAGAAGATTCGCACTTCGTACGCGACCCATCCAATTGAAAATGTCAACTGCGGCAATAAATGAATTACGCCTAGCGGGCGTGACAGTGGCTGAAGGCGGCCCGCCAACTTTGGCGATATAAATTAGCGGTTAAGCTTAAGCTGTAACCCGTTTCTATTGAGCGATTGCTCAAAGTAAGAGACATCACATCGTGTCCGCTCAATTAGCCAAATCCGTCCGCATTCGTAAAGCAAGGGTATCTATCGCGTTCGATAAGAAACAATATCCGTGTGAGGATAGCAATTCTCTGCATGCGACTTGATCTAGGTATGACAAGTGCCTGTGCTCGTAATTAATGATCTTCGGCAAACATCCTGCCTCAACAGCCGATTTCACTACATCAAAATCGTGTCCTTCTGTGTCAATCTGAAGGGCTACAATCTTTTTTATATCGGGGTGTTTCCGCAGTAATTGACCAACTGTGACAACCGGAACCGAAACGGATTCGATGTACTGCTCTATATTTTGAAATCCCGGCCAATGGCTATGTTTGAGCAAAATAGATTTATCAAAACTCGCCATACCCTGGGTCCACTCGGGCAAATGTGTTGCATTCCGGCAAAATCGAAATATTTCTGCTTTTCCTGGCTGTGTGCTTACAGCGCAATTTTCAAAATAGATATGGGGTTGATCAGCATAATTCTTCTGAAGCCGCTCAAACAAGTCAGGCAACGGCTCTACCAAAATCGCGGAAAGGTTCAGAGCTGCAATGATCTCGTGAACTGGGTCATCATATAATCCATCATTCGCCCCTACCTGGAGAATAGCTCCCTTGCCATCTACGGTAATACTTTGTTCGATGAGTAACTTTAGGAGCGGAATTGGCGAACCATTGCTCGCTGTCTGCGTTGGACGAACGATCTCCAATCCTCGTGCTTTAAGTAGCCGCCGTACGAAATTTTTTCCCATCTTATTTATAGCAGAAATCATTTTGTTATCTTCCACTATTGAAAACGCGTCGGTTCGATAAAAAGCATCAGAACCGTTTGGGCTTGTCAACCTTACGGCCGGCGCAGACGAAGGCTCACGACGAACATGGCTCGATCGTACAATTAGTTAGGACGGGTTACGTGTTAGATGCTTAGACCTCCGCTCGTTAACCAAAGAAACCGACTTTCCTAAAAACGGTTTGAGCAAAAAGAAATGACCGTCTCAAAGCAATCTGCTTGATATCCAATCGAGTGATTCTAGACTTTGCAATGGCTGCGTCACCGTGAGCAATTATTCCAACGATGAGCGCAAAGAAGCTTGCTAACGGCAAAAACAAATGCAATCGCAAAGCATGATCCAACAAAGTCGATTGCGAAATCGCTCACTCTCGCGTGCCTTGTCGGCAGGGGCACTTGGACCAGCTCAATTCCGCCGCAAAAGAAAAAAGCTAACAATAGAAGCCAGACTGGTGAAAAGCGGTAACCGATCGAAAACGTTCCAGCAACGAGTGCAAAGGCGGTAAAGTGTTCAAATTGCTGCCCAGTGCCGGTAACGGGGCGGTCATCGGCCGGAACAACAGACAAAACAATAATTGCTAATATTCCAGCCCACGCCAGAACGCGGGCGACCATCTGATAGTGATTGGTCAACCAGTTCATGAAGGTCGCCCCCTCAAAAAAACATCAATTGGAACGATTGGAAGGTCCGCTCTGATTCACTAGCCGACGCACCGGCCAGTGAAGGCGATGTCCGCTTTATCTTCAATAACGGACGCGCGTGGGCGCGATCCTAATGTCAACCAAGTGCCAGAATTGGACATTCGTCGCTGCATCGAGCAGCCCGCTAAATATTGATCTTGGTCAAAGTATCAGGAGCGTCGGCGTTGTGATACTATAATTTCCAAAAGTCGGGAGGCATTAATGCTTGGTGGGTGTCACGCAACTCAATTTTGCTCAGCTACTTTAGTAACGGCAATTATGCTGACAGGCGCGTCGTCGTTATCTCATGCTCAGGTAACAATAGATGCTTCGAAAATTACCTGCGATCAATTTGTGCACGGCAAAGTTGGTGAACCGCGAGTCGTTGCTGCCTGGTTAAGCGGTTTCTACAATGGCAACCGCGATAACGCGCTCATCGATACACAGAACTTTCAGGCAAGCTTCAACAAGCTTGAAACGTTCTGTTATGAGGAAAAGAATTTTAAACTTCCCGTGATGCAGGTGATTGAGCAGGCATTGGTGCCGGCTAAGTAGGCGGCATCGGCGTCGCAAGGACATTTGCCAGTTGGGTTCATGGCCAAACTTGGCGTAATGGCCACCAGGTAATTCGCCGCTTTTGGCGCTACTTGTAATCAGTGATCGCTCAGCAGCGTGGACGGCGCACAGGCATCACGCGCGATTGCAATGTGCATTTTAGGGCAGCAGGCGCAATCTGCACCTGACGTCCAAGCGCCGTCTATCGCCCTACCACGCGGATGCGGCGATCGCCGCAGGCGGCGGCAGTAGCACCGATCTGGGCGTGACCATAATCCGAATTGCACCATCGCCCACCTTCGAAGAGGCCGTGCGAAGCCGCGATCTGACCCAAGACCGCGCGTCCGGGCAGCTTGCAGCGCGGATCAACTACCCCACGTCGGAGCTGGCACACATCTAGAGCCTTTCCACACGGGTGTTCGCTAGAAATCGAACATCGACCAGGCCGAATGCCACCCATAAACAGAATGCGCGCGCCGTAATTGTTCTCTAAATCATCGATATAGGCCTGGAAGCGCGCAGCATAGGCGACGCCGACGCGAGCACGCGCACCGGTCTTGGCAGATTTGATGACCCCGGCTGCATTACCGTTGGCGTCGAGCGCGCGCGGCCAGCGCCGAGCAATAGCAGTCGCTGTTTCAGTTTCCGACTGGTTTTCGCGATAACTCGGAATCGGCGCGGTCCCATTGAGCGTGGCACAATCATTATTGTTATCGCAGGCGGCCATTGACGAACCGTTTCGGTGACGACTTTGCCAGGTGTCTCCCGGAATCACGACGAGCACACTGAGGGCAGCAATTGCGGCGAGCTTCATCTCTCCTCCGAGAGATTCTGCGGCCGCGTGGCGGTCTTTCTATATTCCCTGATGAGCGCCCGCGCTGACCTCCGGTACTCAGTCGCGTCAGCGCCCTGCGCATATTTCTTGTAAAGCCATCGGCCGCTATCCCGCCGACGCAAAACCGTTCCCCACAGTAGGCGGCCTGTAATTGATCGCCTTGGAATGATGACCGTCCATAGATGCCAGACCTCCTCATAGGGAGGTCTTTGCTTCGGGACTAGCATCCGAAGAACGTCGTGCTTGCTTGCGATAATGCGCAGCATGGCGGATCAACCGTTCGACCCGCACCATAAACACGATTTATCCTCCTTCAATCGGGCTTCAAATTTACCGTAAGGAAGAAACCTTAATAACCGAGCAGCGTATGTCCGCCTTGTCCCCAATAGCAGAAATTAATTAGTGGCCCTCGCACGTACAAAGAACAGGCACTGTCACAAGTTGTTCTGAATACGAAGACTCTATGGCGCGGACGGCTCGTTTTTGGTGCCGGGTATTTACTAGAGCCGATATCTGTCAGAAGCGTTGTTCGGATACTGGAATTAGGTAGCGGTTTGGCTTGGCTGGCATTTTGGCGAGCGCGGACACGGCCGACCGTATTGTGAATGCCAGGGCCGCCGCTACTGCAAGTCAATCGGTTGGTAATGCCCGGTCTCATCAAGCTGTGAACCCCACACCTTGTGCACGCCCTGGTGCTCGGATCGGCTAAAGGTCACGGGTGTCCCGAGCCCGATGTCGAGGCCTAGATTTTCGAGAGTTTCTACCAGCCTTTCGGTGTCAAGCTGGGGGCCGTTCCGCTTCAACGCTGCAATCAACACGTTGGCCGCCACGTAACCTTCGAGAGACACGTAGTCCGGTGCCTCCCCGGGGAAATATTTGGCGAGCGCTGATTTGTATTCGAGGACCAACGACGAGTAGCCATCGACCGCAGGTACCACCTGCGTCACGATGACCCCGGCTGCGTACCGTTTGCCCAAAAGCATCAATTCATTGGCCAGCGCCGTGCTGCCCACGAAAGAAACGCTGGTATAAATCATGTTTGGGTAGCGATCGCGCGTCTTCTCGATAAATCTCGCCGCGGCCCGATAGGTCGGCACCATAATCACTGCTCTTATCGGGATGCGGCCCCTTTGGAGGCGCGTGACGGCCTCATCGACATCCACAGTGTTGCGCTGATAACCGAGTCGCAAAATTGTGGCTTCGTCGCCTCCCCGCAGTGAACGGATAGCCTTGGTTACGCCTGCGAAGCCCGCATCTCCATACGCATCCTGTTGGGCAAAGACGGCGATCTGCTCCGGCCTGAGCCGTCTCACCTTCACCAGATAGTTCACCACGGCGGCAGTCTCTTCAGCGTAGCTGGCTCGGTAGTTGAAAACATATCGGTCAGGCGGTTCGCTCCTAAGCAAGCTGGCGCCGGTGAATGCCCCGAAAAACAGCATTTTACGTTCAAGGGCGTATGGCAATGCGACCGTGGCCGTGGGCGTTCCCACGTTGCCGATCAGTCCAAACACTTGGTCTTTCTCATACAGCTGTTTCATTGTTTCGGCAGTTCGAGCGGGTTCGTAACCGTCGTCGGCCGCGATGAGCCGGAGTTGCCGGCCGTGCACCCCGCCACCAGCATTGGCCACGCGGAACGCAACCTCGATGCCCATCTTCATATTCTGCCCGAGTTCCTTGGCCGCACCACTGAATGGTGCGGAAATCCCAAACCGAATTTCACTGTCGGTTACGCCCCGAACGGGACTGCTAACGCTCCTCGGTTCTTGCCCAAGCGGACGCGAGATCGGTGAAGGCGGCGCTTGCTGCGCCTGCGCGATTGTAGACAGCTCCGACCCCAAGCCCACTGCAATTTTTGTCGCGTTAGCAGACGACTCCGGTCTCGAGCCTGTTGAATTTTTCGTCGAGCCCGTGAACAACTCAGGTCCCGAGCCCATTGCAGCTTTCGTCGAGCCAGGGGGCGCCCCTTCGTCCGAGCCCGCCACAATTTGTACGGGCGAAACGATTGGGCCATTCGCCGGCGCCTTTCGCGCCGTAAGTTGGTTAGCTATTTTGGAGATTTGCGATGTGTGCGAACCTGCATTCAGCGCGGGAGCGTTAAGATATGCATTCGCGAAAATGCCAGACAATGCGACAAGCCCCGCAAATACAAATACTAAAAAGATCCGATTGATCAGCCCCATCGCCGCGCCCTCCTGCCGTTGTGGCGATGGCTCCGGTATAGGTTCCTCCTCTGATGAAGCAACGGGCGTCGTAACGTAAAGCCCTTCGACAGTAGGCAATTGCGGCTGCTCGCGAAGCTCTTTCGGCGCATATTTTCTAAACGTCGAATACTCGTCGCCGCTCGGAACACTCATGACCGCCTCTTACGTATCAGTCTCTGATCAGATTTATTTGCCGCTTTGACTGATCATGAATGCTGAAACGCGTTCCAACGCTACTACCATTAATGGACAATTGCATCTTTGTGCAGGGCATCAACGGTTGACCGCCTCGTATAATAGCCGGAGGTCGAAGCGTCTCCACCGCTTGAAAGCCCACAAAACATTAGCTTTTGGGTCACTATCTCTACGTACACATTGAGCGCCTAGACGACCGCCACCCGGCGATCCTACAGATTGCACGATCTGGCCGAGCGCGATGGCGTCTGCCGTTAGAGGCGGCCGTGAGGAACCATGACGTTCCCAACAACCGGTTCAGTGAATCACGGACCGCCCAAATGCAAAAAATCTCCGCTGCAAGCAGTGCGGCGGCCAAGCCAAGAAAGGCACCGGTAGCGACAGCACCGGCTGTCGAACTGGCGCCAGCGGCAACTGTGGCCGGCGGCGGTGGTGCCGCGCGCATAAACCTATTCACGAATCCTCTACGAAAGACCTCGTTCAAATTCTTATAGCCGCACGCATTCTCCCCTGCGACCTAGCGCGCTGAGTAACGTGACCAAGTAGGGTTAAAAGCAGGCCATCGTTAGAAAGCCTCCAAAATTGAACTCGTTAATGTCCCTCAACGTAATTGAGTGTCGATGAGTCCATTAGTTGAACTTTCTGACGGCGCATTCTCTTGCGTGTAAATTATCAATCGTAGCCGAAATGCAGTCGTGCGCGCATTTTAATTTTGTCATTCCATGCATAAGGACCAAAGCGCCGGCTCGCCGCGGTGCAGATACAAGGCCGTATCCTGGATTAACCAACGACCGAAAAGTAATGACGAACATAAGATGCTGGAGGTACAATTTGTTTGTAAGTTTCGGGCGGGAAAATGTTAACGGATACCCTTTTCCAGCACGTTCGTAATCGGGACGTGCGGTTGGATTTTATTCGCGGCCTCGCTTTGTACATGATTATGTTTGATCATGTAATTGGAGATCCGTTCAGGCATTTTACGTATCGCGCCCTCGGCTATTCCGACGCAGCGGAAATTTTTGTCTTTGTATCGGGCGTAACTTGCGGGATCGTGTATCATCGCGTGTTTAAAAAGAGCGGGTGGTCCAGCCTGTTCACAGCACTTTCGAAAAGAATGTTCCGAATTTATGCCTATTTTGTGCTGTCCGGATTGGCAATGTTACTCCTCCTCAGCAATTCGCACTCTAGCTTTGCCAGTCCGTTGCCGGGCGATATTTTTACAACGACTTGGCTATTACTTGGAATGGTTTGGAAACCGCCGTTTTCTAGCGTCTTGCTTCTTTATTTCCCACTCGCATTGATTGTGTTGCCTCTGTTCTTTTGGGGGACGACGTACAACGTTACTGCCACGCTTTGCGTTAGCGGATTGCTCTGGTTGATAGTTCAGCTTTTCCCTCAACTGGGAACTGTCGCCACTGGATTTACTTGGCTCAATCCGCTGGCATGGCAGTTACTATTTGTGATCGGACTGGCTGTTGGAGTGCAAAATTGCGCGCTTCGTGAACAGCCATGGTTTAAATGCAACCAATGGCTCGTCACCGCCGCGTGGATTGTAGTCGTGCTAAACTTTGTTTGTCGGCTTTCGGTTTTCGTTTTGACGCACATCAGTTCTGATTTCGGATGGCTCCTCATTCCGGATGACTTCCATTTGAAGCAGACGTTATCACCTATCCGACTCTCCCATTTTCTTAGTATTGCGCTCCTTTTTTCGATCTACATCGGCCCGAATAGTCCAATCATTCAATCGTTTGCTGGGAGATTCTTTGCCTTAACTGGTCGTCATTCACTGGAGCTGTTTTCGTTTTCGGCAGTCCTGAGCACGGCCGCAGACGTTTTTATCCTTACTGAAAATCCGTCCCTGGGTGGGCACGTTATTATCGATTTTGCTCTCGCCACAATCATGGGACTGACAGCGATATTTATTGCAACCCAGAAGGCCGCGCAGAAATCGTTTTAGAGACATGCTAAAAACGCAGGTCGGTAGCGATGGTGCGGAATTCGCCCACTATACTGGCCTAAAAATGGAGAGCCGTCCCGATTGCGCGACTGAACTACGCGCCAGCACATCGCCGATAAGAGAAGCCGCTCTTTTATGGCAGCTCATGTCGTGAATCTGCAAAGACGGTAGCAAAAACTTTTCTTTCACGCCCCAGCAGGATCCGGCGAACTTTCTTTGCCCAAGAATTCTTCGAGAATCTTCCTACCTTCGGCATCTAACGAGTTTACAAATTCGTTCTTTTCATTTTCGGTAAGCGGACGAAATCCGGATCGCCTAATTTGAGCATCGGTGTTTTTCTGGACGCTACGGTCAGGCACGACCAGCGCTTTATCCGCCCACCCCTTAAGCTCGTCGCTGTCGCGTGAATGGATTACCTTCAGAGCGTCGCTTTTTGTTGGCATACTAATTATTCCGCCGCGAAGCGCCACATTATTATAATAGCAAGTATGGCCCGCTAAGTCCATTTGATCAAAGTGTCGTTTGTTCTTCCGTCCCCCTCTACGCTTAATCGGCGGCCTGCCGACGTATGGCGTCTAGCGAGCAAATTGCAAACTTGCGGCGGAACAGCGCTCGCCGCTTCTGATACACCTCCGCCGGCCTGTTTTCGCGAGGGATGAGCCACAAAGCAGGCGTTCGTCAGAGATTAGCCACAAACTACCGCCAACTTTGTACTTATGTTGACTTTAGTGCGTGCGTCCAAGAACAACTTCGACCAATGGTCTGACGACGACTATGTCGTGTTTGATAATGGTCAATGCATCGGCCATATCATGCGTACACATAATGCGCCGCAAGGCAGGCCGTGGTTTTGGATGATCGTCGCCAGCGATCCGCACGATATAGATGATCGCGGATACGCAGAGAGCCGCGTGCAGGCGACGGCAGACCTCAAGGCGCGATGGCTGGAAGATATCGAAGCAGCTACGTTGGCCCCGCATTAATTAGCGGCAACAGCCGCGAGGTCACGAAAAACCTAGCAACCGCGGCAAATACCCTCGATCACCTGCTTTAATTGTCGCTCCTTGCGATCATCCTCAGCGCGCTCTTTTTCAAATTTTTCGGGCGAACCGACATTCGTCGTCGTCAACTTTTTCGTATCTTTATGTGATGTTGTAGATGTCGTAGGGGGCTTCGGCGCCGACAACTTTAGTTTCTTCGATTCCAAATTTATCTTGGCGGCTGGGGTGCGATCGGGCTGAGCTGTCGCAGCCGGATCATCGTCCTGCGTTTCGAGCACAGAACTTGTTGTCATTGGAGCATCGTCCTGCGCCTCGTGCACCGGTATGTGTGTTGCACAACCGGCTAAAAACGCCGCAGGGACTAGAAACATTAAAGCTCGCACAATACCCATTTCGGCCTGATGGATTCTCAGCACGTAAGAAAAACGATCACTGCATAGGCACGATCTAAGCACAAAGGACCAGTGTGCAGCTACCGTGCAGAGCGCCAATTGCGGACATTCGTCGACGTGAGTTACACCATTGCGCGTCCAGCGTCGAATATTCAACTGTAATGGACAGATAAATTGAGACGGCTGGGCAGAAGAAATCGACGCGGATGGGGATCGGATAAACGTCAATAGCGTGGATAGGGACTGCCATCGGCATCGTGAACATTGCCGCTCCACTCGACAATGCCAACACCGCCACCGCGGCCGTGGTAGTTGCCTGGGCCAGCTAGGCGGTTGTTCGTGACATGGATATTGCTAGGTCCGGGGCCCCCTTTCTGTTCGATTTGGAGGCAATAACCAAAAGGGGCCGAGCCAAGCAGTCTGTTGTTGGTAATCGTGATATTATCGATTGCGCCGCCGCTCTGGAGGATGATGCAATCAGTCTGACCGTTCTGGTTGCTGATTGTATTGTGCTCGATCCGCGTGCCATTGCCCCCGCCAAAACTTGTGATCCCGTCATAATGCGCCTGGCGGGAACCGGCAGCATTCGCCAAATTGTGAATGTAGTTGTCGACAATCAGCCCGTTATTTGGAACGCTGCAACCGGGAGAACAATTGTGCAGATGGTTGCGACGGACAATAGTGGCATTTCCGCCAATGGCAGGGTTGGCTCCGGTAGCAAAGCCCCCGTTGGAAATCTCGTTATCCTCGACAATGACGTGGCCGGCCTTTGCAAACTGAAGACAGTACCAAAGGCTTCCCGGACGGTCGATGCGATTGCGCCTGACGCAAATATTGGTAGAACCAATATCGACATAGACGGCGCCAGGAATATAATAGTTTTGCAGAACACGGTGGAGAACGCCGTCGATCATCTCGGTCGGAAGCATTGCAACTACGTTATTGTCAATCGTCCAGCCGCCCGAACGTTGTATTAATACCTGTGCCTGCGCAACATCGTTCGCAGTCGATGGGCCGCCACCAATCGGACCAACCCAGCGTAGCGTCTTGTCAGCAGCCGTATAAGTAGGGCGAAAGCCTGGCTCATCAGGCCAGGTCGTGAGGTTATTCAATCCACCCGATACGCCCGGGGCCGGCACCGCGGCGGAGCTTTTGGCTCCGCCTGCGGCGACCAGCGGAATCGTGGCTAAGCCGCCGAGCAAACTTATGAACTCGCGCCGCCTCATTGCCGCCCCCGAGGTATCCAGGACAGGGCATCGTATCAACCCGCACCTGTATACAGGAAGGGGCCGGCCGCTGTCCGGACTGCGTCACTAGCGGACATTTTGCGATGCGGAAGCCGTGTCCGCGGGACGTCGGCTTAGCACTTAGCAGACATTTCCCGTTCGCTCTTGAATGTCCGCTATTGGGGGTAATAGTGGACATCAGGATTTGAGGTCATCATCGGCTATTGATCCAAAATGGACATAGCCAAAAAATCTGTACGATTTGAATTACCCACCAAAGAGTTTGGGCGCGGCGAGAACTACGATTGAGTTTGCGTGCCCTGCTTCGAAAAGTTCAGTGGCGTCATGGAATGGCGAGACGCTACATCGCCGGTTTCTAATTGACCGGCTTTGGCCAAACAGAAAACGGAGGTTCAGATGAAATCAAAACCCAAGATGTCGTCGATTAAATTTACCAGCTCGAATAAGAGTAAGAGGGCACCCCCGATGGCCGGCAGTAGCCCTAAGAACGCGATGATTCGCCATACAGGTGTCATTGCAAATACGCCTCTCGCCACCAAACAATAGAACCGACCATAAAACAACAAAACACACGATGACGTGTATCGGCGTCGGAGGAGCGGTGTGTAAACGCAGGAAGCAACGGCTCGCGAACGGCGGGTTGCGGAGCGCAAACAGAAAGACCGCCTCGCGGCAGTCTCTCCGAATTCGATCCGAGGTTATTGATCAGGCGGCTGCGCGCACAGCAATCGGTTTGCGTTTGCTGCGCAACCAGCCCAGGAGGCCGAGTCCGCCCAGTCCAGTCGCAAACAGCGGAAGCGCCGCTGGCAATGGCGCCTGAGAAACCTGGGCACCACCACCGGTGAGACTGAACGTGGCATCGATCGCAACGCGCGTGTTGAATGGATTGCCTAGGCTGAAAAAAGAGGCGTCACTCAGAGCGATGGTCAGATCCAGACCATTGCCGAAATTGACTGCCGCCGGTCCGTTCCACGTAATGTTGCCCGCGTTCAATATAAAGAACAAAGACGCATCCGTGCCGCTACCGAACACCGATCCGCTGGCAGAACTAGGCTGTGTGAAATTGAAAGTGGTCTTAACCGTGTCGGTCGCCACGCCCAGAAGGTTCGTGTCGTTGGCGGTAATCGTCAAAAAATCCACCAGCGTCACTGGCGTGCCGTAAGTCAAATTGAGGTTGAAAGCGCTCGATGGATTGAACGTGCCGGAGAATGTGAGGCCGTTCCCATTTGGCCCTACGTCCGTAAACGAAGCAGTGCCTGCTATCGTTGCCGCTTCAGCTTGATGGAGTGACACGAGCGGCAAGAACCCAACAGCGCCTAACAGCAGCCATTGATGCAAACGCATTCCCAGTTCCCTTATCGCTTAAAACGCGCCACGGGTATCAAATTACTCGGACTCGGCATCTCTGTATATACACCGCATAAAAATAGAGGTGAATTGGAACCCTTTGAAAAAACAGTAGAATTATTAACTTGTCGCAAAATCACAGCTTTGTGACCGAATTCTATAGACCTAACGCACAGTCGGATTGGCCGAGGCACCGAAGCTTAGGAACGGTGCGCAAAGATATTGCGTTCCTTCTCGACCTCAAAACTGTGGCCTCAATGTCCGCTTTTGGTCATTAGCGAGCATTCGCAGTTGCGTTTGGAGTCTAAGTGCCAAAAGCGAACATTACGACGAACCGTTCGCAACCTATATTCCCCAGCCACAACTACGAACAAAATAAAAAGCACAAGTGGACGGCGCATCCGATCGCGCCAACTGACATTATTAAGCGGACAACAAGAACTCGTTTCGCAGCAGCATTAAGCGCGACAACAAGAACTCATTTCGCAGCAGCGTCGACACAATTGCAGGAATTAGATTTTTACTGCCAGCCTCGCAAGTTTGCTCCGCCGTGAGAACATTGGCGGCCGGTAATATGGTGATGAAAACAAAATGTCTTGTGCGATTCATTTGTCGTTCGTACCGCCGCCGATTTTTAAACAGAAAATGAGCACATTTTTTCGTTCTATTTAGTTTCATCTGAAGGTAAATTATGAGGGAACTAATCCGTGATTTGGCCAAATGCCACGACCACAGGCGTTCCTGCCGGGAAAACGCTCACCACATACAACGGCACTTTGATCGTCACCACGCCAGGGGCTGTCATCGATGGCCTTAATATTACCGGCGGCGTGGTCGTCGAAGCACCCAATGTGACGATACAGAACTGCGTCATAACTGGCAGTTCCTGGTTCGTCGTGCTTTTCGACAGCAGCTCCGGGGCGACAAACGGCACTGTACTCAATTGTCAGATCTATGGTGGCGGTAGCGGCGCCGCGCCGGGACAACATGGCGTGGTGGGCGGCCATCTGATTCAAGGAAACAACATCCACGACGTCGAGCAGGGAATAGCTCCGGAATCGGGATCAACGATTCAAGGCAACTACATTCACGACTTAAACAATCCCCAGGCCGACCCGCACTATGACGGCATATTAATTCTGGGCGGCAGTTCTGACATTACCATTCAGAACAATACGATTAACAATCCGCACAATCAGACCGACGCCATAATGATACAAAACTACAATGGCCCGATCTCGAACATCATTGTCAATAATAACCAGCTCATCGGCGGCGGCTACACGGTCTATTCCGATGCCTCGCACGGCACCGACGCAATTACCGGGGTTCAGGTCACAAACAACTACATTGGTGGCGGAGCTTTCGGCTACGTCTATTTCACTGGCAACTCGCCTTTATACGCGGGCAATGTCGATGAGTTCACCGGCCAGTTGCTGCCCGGCCAGGACGCGGCGGCGCTGGCGATCACGGCATTCTCGACAGACAGTAATATCGTCGGTGACGGTATCACCAATGACAACACGCTCATCCTGTCGGGTAACGCGCCTGCCAACAGCACTATAAAAGTATTCGACGGTACGACGCAGATCGGCACCACGACGGCAAACGCGAGTGGGACGTGGAGCTATAACACTGCAACGCTGGCGGACGGCAGCCACGGCTTTAGCATCTCCGCCACGTCGAACGGCACGACCGCGACCTCGACGGCACTCACCGTCAAGGTCGACACAAAGGCGCCCAGCGCTCCGACAATCACGTCGTTCTCATCGGACACTGGTACGGTCGGCGACCACATAACCAGCGACCATACTCTAACTCTAACGGGAACTGCGGAGGCGAACAGCACAACTAAAATTCATGAAGGTTCGACGTTATTAGGCAGCGCTGTGACCAATGGCAGCGGGATCTGGAATTACACCTCGGCAGTGCTCGCGAACGGCGCCCATAGCCTATCCGCTACAGCGACCGATACGGCCGGCAATACCGGCACAGCATCCACCCCCTTGAGCGTGACCATCGCCACCACGACGGCTGTCGTACCAACCATCGCCTCGTTTTCGACCGATAGCGGCACGATGGGTGATCACATTACCAACGACCATACGCTGACGCTCGCCGGCACGGCGGCGCCAAAAGCGACGGTCAAGGCATATGACGGTGCAACGCTGCTGGGTAGTGCCGTTGCCAATAGCAGCGGGGCGTGGAGCTACACGACGCCGGCGCTGGCGGATGGCGCCCACAAAAGCTTGATAGCCACTGCCACCGATGCCGCCGGCCATACCGGCGTGGCCTCGGCGGCCTTTGGTGTATTCGTGGACACGATTGCGCCAACTGACGTTCTTACGAGCGACAGCAAGAACTCGAATGGCTCCTTTAAGTTGAGTGGAACTGTGCTCGATAATGGGGTGGCAAAGACCGGCGAAATACTAAAATTTTACGACGGGCCGACTTTCCTCGGCTCAACCACTGTAAGTAGCAATGCACATTGGACCTTTACGACATCCACCTTGTCAAATACCGTGCATAACTTCACATCCACCGCGACAGACGTGGCCGGCAACGTCGGAAAAAGCACCGGCGTCGCAATCTATGGCACCAGCGGCACCAATAAATTGGGTAACAGTTTGGGAAATGACATTATGACCGGCGGAGGCGGCACTGATACCTTTGTGTTCAATAGCGTGAAGTTCGGTAAAGATGTCATAACCGATTTTCAACCGCAGAGTTCTGCCCATGATATTATTGATTTCAGCCATAATGTTTTTTCCAGTTTCGCGGCTGTGATGGCGCACGCGGCCCAGGTCGGGCCAGATGTCGTTATCACTGTGGACGCAGCCAACTCAGTTACGGTGAAAAACGTCCAAATTTCCACTTTGCATCAAAGCGATATTCACATTGTATAGTGGCCAAGAAAAACTGAATTTGTGTTGCCATACCAACAATTAGGGCTGCGGTGCCGAATAGCGCCTAGCCACCCGCCAACCCCGCTGGCATAGCGTCGTTTGCCATGGAATCGAATGAATTGTCGGAGTAAGGCAGCGTGCCGCGGGCTATCCGCGAGCATCTCACTCTGCGCGCATTAGCCGATCTCTGATCGTGATCAGGCTACGGCTTTCTCGTCACACACGCCCAATGAGTAAGGCGCTGTGTGACAACAATGATCCGACCTATAGAATGCCGCTATGCGCCAGTCATTGAAACTTCATCCGGATTCGCGTTGCATTGCAGTGGCACACATTGAAGTGGGGGTGGCGCGTCCGCGCGCCGATAGTTTGGTGTTGTCCTATATCGTGAACGGCAAGATGAGCGACATCCGTATGCCACCTATCATGGCGGCCGCGCGCAGCGACGAACTTTGGCGGCACACCTGCTTCGAGGCATTTGTCCGTGCTTCGTCTGGCCCCGAGTATTACGAACTCAACTTTGCGCCTTCGACCCAATGGGCGGCATATCGGTTTAGTAGCTACCGAAGCGGGATGTGTGTGGCGGCCGAGATCAGCGCGCCTCCAATCGAAGTGCAATCGAGCCCCAATTGCTACACGTTGCAGGCCTCGCTGGAGTTGGATCGCTTTTCAGGTTTGCCACGTAACGCCTTGTGGCACCTCGGTTTGTCGGCGCTGATCGAAGACACGAGCGGCCGCAAGTCATATTGGGCGTTGGCGCATCCACCCGGAAAGCCGGACTTCCATCACGCGGACTGTTTTGCGTATGAATTTTCTCCGGCCATGCAGCCATGAAGTTTGGCATCGATCGACTCATCGCCGAACCTGATTTGCGTGCGCCACTCACAGGCAGACGGGTGGCGTTGCTCGCGCATCCCGCTTCCGTTACGGAAGACCTGACGCACGCGCTGGATGCGCTGGCAGCATGCGGCGACCTGACGATCAGCACTGCCTTCGGTCCGCAGCATGGCCTGCGCGGCGACAAGCAAGACAACATGATCGAGTTGCCGGACTTCAATGATCCGGTGCATGGCATCCCGGTCTTTAGCCTTTATGGAAGCGTACGCAAGCCGACCGATGCGATGATGGACGCATTCGATGTGATGCTCGTCGATCTGCAGGATCTAGGCTGTCGGATCTATACGTTCATCACGACCCTGCGCTACGTCCTCGAAGCGGCATCGCAACATCACAAAACTGTTTGGGTCCTCGATCGGCCCAATCCTGTGGGTCGGCCTCTCGAAGGTTTGACGCTGCGCGCCGGCTGGGAAAGCTTTGTCGGCGCAGGACCATTGCCAATGCGGCATGGGCTCACGCTCGGCGAGCTGGGTCTGTGGTTTATCAGAACGCTCAAGCTCGATGTCGAGTATCGCGTGATCGAGATGCAGGATTGGCGGCCCGATGCCGCGCCGGGGTTCGGCTGGCCGTTGGGCGCGCGCACGTGGATCAATCCCAGTCCCAACGCACCGAACTTATGGATGGCGCGCGCCTATGCGGGAACGGTGATGCTCGAGGGCACGACACTTTCGGAAGGGCGCGGCACCACTCGGCCGCTTGAATTGTTTGGTGCCCCCGATATCGATGCGCTGGCAGTCATGAAGGAAATGGAGGTACTTGCGCCGCGGTGGCTCGATGGTTGCCGCCTGCGCGAGTGCTGGTTCGAACCCACGTTTCACAAACATGCGGGCCAGCTTTGCCACGGCGTGCAGATACACACGGAAGGTCCCGGTTACGATCACCAGATGTTCAAACCCTGGCGCATTCAGGCGCTCGCCTTCAAGGCGATCCGCCGTTTGTACCCGGACTACCCGCTATGGCGCGATTTCGCCTACGAGTACGAGCGCGACAGGCTCCCCATCGACGTCATCAACGGCGGTCCGTTGTTGCGGGAATGGGTCGACGATGCATCGGCAACGCCGCAGGACCTGGACGCGGCGGCGCGACCCGATGAGCGCGCCTGGTCGAGTGAGCGGCAAGGATATCTGCACTATTGAAGGCCGTTGCCGCTTTTCACGTCATCGGGGCTGCCATCGACCCAGGTTGCGACGACTTTCAGTTCGTGACTGAGAGCAACAAGATCGGCGCGAGCGCCCGGAATCAGCGCTCCACGTTCGTCGTCGAGGCCGAGAAACCGCGCTGGCGTCAGCGAAGCGGCACGGAGCGCGTCCTCGAGGGGAAGCTGGGCCAGTCTCACTGCATTGCGCACCGCCGACGCCATATCGAGGTGCGCGCCCGCCAGGGTACCCTCTTCCGTGGTCAGCCGCCCGTCGACCAGCTTGATCGTTCGACCGAGCAAATCAAAATGGTCCAGCGATGTTCCGACCGTCGGCATGGCATCGGTAACGAGGGCAATGCGGTCGGGCCCCTTCGCTGCAAATGCAGCCCTGACCGAAACTGGATCGACGTGAATCCCGTCGACGATGAGACCGGCCGTCAGCCGTTGCTCCGCCAGCGCCGCTCCAATAATCCCCGGATCACGCGCACTCAACGGCGGCATGGCATTGAACAGATGGGTCACACCGGTTGCGCCATCAGCGACAGCCTGCATGACAACGGCAGCGGACGCCTCACTGTGCCCGATCGAAATCCGCACGCCCGAGGATGCCAGCGTGCGGACAAAGCCCGCCGGAACACATTCCGGCGCCAGCGTGACCAATGACCTGCCGGCGCCGGCGAGTTCGCACAATTCCTCCAGGTCGCCCGCACCAGGTTTCGCAATCCGATCGGGCGGGTGGACACCAGGGCGCCGCAGGCTGATGAAGGGGCCCTCAAGATGCAGGCCGAGGATCCCGCTTCGGCCACCGATCGAGCGGGCCGCCGCGATGGCGGCCTGCATCTTCTCCCGCGTATCGGTGATCAGAGTTGGAAGGCACGCCACGGTGCCATAGCGACGATGCGCGCGGGCAATGGCGCGCATGCCATCGGCGGTCGGCTGATCATTGAGAAGGGTGCCGCCTCCGCCATTGACCTGAAGATCGATGAATCCGGGGGCCAGGACTGTACCGGCCGGGAGACGCGTCTGGGGCCAATCTTGGGGTACCTCGCCCCACGCCCCAAGTGCGACGATGCGTCCGTCCCGAATCAGCACCGCCGCATTGGAATGCCAGCCGTGCCCGTCAAAAACACGGTCGGCAAGGACGGCGTGCCCGCCAGCGACTGAAGGGTTTTCTTGACCAGGGCTCATCTATGACCATGGCAGCTGGATTGGTGGCGCAACGAATCCAATGTAAATTAAAGAAGGGCGAATACCCAGAGCATCATCCGCCGACGCAAGGCCCGTTTGCCGACAGGATGATGCATTGATCGCGTGCGACCGATGCAAAGCCGGCGCGCGCACTTGTTGATCGCACTCAAGGCGCCGGCTCGAGAAACAGCATGGACCGGTTGGTCATTCGTGGCGGCAGACGCATTGAAGGATCGGTCCAGATCTGCGGGGCTAAGAACGCGGCTCTGCCGCAGATTGCTGCTGCGTTGCTCAGCCCCGAACGGCTGGAGTTGGCGAACGTCCCCGAAGTGACGGACGTCGACACCATGCTCGCGCTGATGCGCGAGTTCGGCGTAGTTGCCACCCGCGGCCCTGGGCGGATGCTGGTGCTCGACGCCGGCGCAGCCAGCAACGCGCAGGCGCCCTACGATATCGTTCGCCGCATGCGCGCCAGCATTCTCGTCCTCGCGCCGCTGCTGGCTCGTTTCGGTTCTGCACGCGTTTCCCTGCCAGGAGGCTGCGCAATCGGCGCGCGGCCTATCGACCTGCATCTCAAGGCACTGGACGTGCTTGGGGCCGACGTGGGCATAGAGGCCGGTTACATTCACGCGCGGACCAAAGGCGACGGGCTGCACGGCGGCCGCATTGTGCTGTCCGTGCCATCCACAGGGGCGACCGAGACGGCCCTGATGGGGGCGATCCTCGCACGGGGTGAAACCGAGATCCTGAACGCTGCGCGCGATCCCGAGGTCTGCGACCTCGCGCTCTGCCTGGCCGCGATGGGAGCGCGCATCGAGGGTGCCGGGACGCATCGGATTCTGGTGCAGGGGGTGGATGCTCTCCATCAAGCCCGCCACGAACTGATCACCGACCGCATCGAGGCTGGGACCTACGCCGTCGCCGCCGCCATCACTGGCGGTCATCTTGAGATCCTCGGCGCACACCTCGAACACCTTGGGTCGGTCGGTGCGGCCCTCGAAAATGCAGGAGTTCAGATATGGCCAACCGATCGGGGGCTGATGGTTGTCCGCTCCGGTCCTTTGCAGGCCACCGACGTAACGACGGAACCTTATCCCGGATTTCCCACGGACCTGCAGGCGCAGTTCATGGCCTTGATGACCATCGCGTCGGGCGCATCGGTTATTCGTGAGACTATATATGAGAGCCGGTTCATGCACGTCCCCGAGCTCGGGCGGCTCGGTGCCAACATCTTGCTGCAAGGCTCGACGGCCCTGGTGCGTGGCGTCGAACGGCTGCATGGCGCGGAAGTGATGGCCACGGACTTGCGCGCATCGGTTTGCTTGGTCCTCGCCGCTTTGGCCGCCGAAGGCGAAACGACTGTCCACCGTATCTACCATCTCGATCGCGGGTATGAGTCGCTCGACCGCAAGCTGGTCCAGTGCGGTGCGGATATCCAGCGGGTCGCAGAATGAGGACCGCTTCACAACCTGATCTGCTGTTCGCCGGCGTTGACGGTGGCGGCACAGGTTGCCGTGCGCGCATTGAGGACGCGGAGGGATGCTTGCTCGGGACCGGCATTGCCGGCCCGGCTGCGCTGCGCATAGGGGTCGACCGCGCACTTGCCGAAGTGGAAAAGGCCTGCCGCCTCGCGCTTGAGGAAGCCGGGCTTGGCTCCAACGCGCTGAGCGCCGTGCATGCCGTAATCGGGCTTGCCGGGGTCGGCCGCAAAGGTGCGCTCGATCAGCTCGAGCTGCGGCCGCATCCCTTCCGCTCCGTCGTTTACACTCATGACGCAACTATCGCCTGCATCGGGGCGCATGGCGCGCGAGATGGCGGCATCGTCATCATCGGAACGGGTAGCGTCGGCTTTGCCGTTGTCGGAGGACGCGAGTTCAGGGTTGGCGGCTATGGTTTTCCCATATCCGACGAGGGTAGCGGGGCCGATCTCGGCCTGCACGCGATCCGCCTGGCATTGCGGGCCTATGACGAACGTGCGGTCGGCACCAGCCTCACGCACGACGTGATGATGCGCTTCCACAACGATCCGTTCGAGGTCGTTGCCTGGACGGATCACGCGACCGCCACGGACTATGCGACCTTCGCACCCTTGGTGATGCGGCATGCGGACGCCGGAGATCCGGTCGCGCGGCGGATCGTCCGGGACGCCGCGGAACAGATCGACGAACTGGTGCGCCGGCTGTCCGAGTTCGGCGCTTCCCGCGTCGCGCTGCTTGGCGGGCTCGCATCTTCGATGCAGCCGTGGCTGGCGCCGGATGTCGAGCGCCGGCTGGTTCCGGTCGAGGGCGATGCCGTGGATGGCGCCTTGCATCTCGCCCGGAGTGCCGTCATGAAGGGATAAGGTCAGCCGGCCGACGTATCGGAATGGAGCGAATGCCGGCCGCGATTACGGCATAACCGAGACATGGTCATGCGCACCGAGAAAATTAGCCCACGCTACGTCGAACTCGATTCCTGGTCCGCAGCCGAAATGATCGCGGCGATGTATGAGGGCCAGCTTGCCGCCGCCGCTGCGGTTCGCGGGGCCCTTGGCGCGATCGCCGCAGCCGTCGAGGACGCGGTGCCGGCGTTGCAACGAGGCGGACGGATCGTCTACGCCGGAGCCGGCTCGTCTGGGCGCATCGGCGTGCAGGACGGAACAGAGCTGCCGCCAACCTATGACTGGCCCGCCGATCGTCTTGTGTTTGCCATGGCGGGCGGGCTTGACGCGCTCGTCCGGAGTGCCGAGCAGGCCGAGGACAACGAGGCCGCCGGTGCGCAGGCCATGGCGGACGCCAATATCGGCGCCAATGATGTGGTCATCGGCGTCGCAGCGAGTGGCACGACGCCCTTTACGATCGGCGCCTTGCGGGCATCCAGTGCCTCGGGTGCGGTGACGATCGCCGTCGCCAACAACCCGGGCGCTCCGCTGTTCGAGGTCGCGCGCCATCGTATCCTGGCCGATACGGGAAGCGAAGTAATTGCCGGTTCCACCCGGATGAAGGCAGGTACCGCCCAGAAGATCGTGCTGAACCTGTTCTCAACTGCCGTGATGGTGAGAATGGGCCGCGTGTACCGCGGGCTGATGGTCGACATGCGGGCGCGGAACGCCAAGTTACGCCGGCGCGCAGAAGCCATCGTCGGCGAGATTGTCCAATGTCCGGAAAACGACGCGGCGCGCTATCTCGAACAGGCGGACGGCGACGTGAAGACAGCCGTCCTGCTCGGCTTGGGACTGGATCGCGGCGAAGCCGCGCAGCTGCTGCAGCGGCACGAGGGCAATCTGCGCGCCGCCATCAAGGCGTCCAAGGGCGGTGATGGCTGACCCGCATACCGGAAGCGCGATGGCACGCGAGACCGCGGAAATCCCGGCGGCGGCCGAACGTCTTCTGGCGCGTACCGATGTATTCGCGGCGATCGTCAAACGGATTGAGCAGGCCAAGCCACGCATCATCGTTTTCTGTGGGCGCGGCAGTTCGGGTCACGTCGGCGTTTATCTGCGCTACCTTTTCGAAGTGCGGCTAGGCCTGGTCGCATCCGCCGCCGCACCTTCCGTCGTGACTGCCTACCAGCGGCCTCCGGATTTGCGCGATGCCCTGTTCGTCGTGGTGTCGCAGTCCGGGCATAGTCCCGATCTTGTCAACGCCACGCAGGCGGCGCGCAAATTCGGCGCGCTGACGCTTGCCATCGTCAATGACGAGAACTCTCCCGTAGCCGCCGCATCTGAGCTGGTCTTGCCGATCGGCGCGGGAACCGAACACGCCGTCGCGGCGACCAAAACTGTCGCGCTTTCGATGATCGCCGGAGCGCAGTTGGTGGCCGCGCTGGCGCACGACGACGATTTGAACGACGGCCTCCAACATCTGCCGCTCCGATTATCCAGCGCACTCGCATGCGACTGGTCGGCCTGGGCCGACAGTGCGGCGGGCGCGCCCGCGACCTTTGTCGTGGGACGAGGATACGGCCTCGGTTGCGTCCGCGAGATCGCGCTCAAGGTGGCCGAAATCTTGCGGGTCCCTACTCTCGGCTACAGTGCAGCCGAGCTGCGGCACGGGCTGCGCGCGTCGATTACATCGGCCACGCCTGTGCTGGTGCTGCGACAGAACGATCAAACCGCCGCCGTCATCGATGACCTCGTCCGTGACCTGAAGGCCGCGGGCGAGCGGGTCTTTACAGCCGGAGGCGCAACGGGGGCACTACCCTGGATCGGCGACGGTCACCCAATGTGCGACCCAGTCCTCATGCTCGTCCCGGCCTATCGCGCCATCGAGGCAGCGGCACGCCGGCGAGGCTTCGACCCCGACAATCCGCCCTACCTGAGCAAAGTGACGCGTACATTGTGACGCCGGACCCGGGTCCAACCCAATACAAGGATCATACCCGACGCAAATATTTCGATTTCACGCTGCCGACACGGACTGTAACTCGTAAAGGGCGATACCCCGTTCGGATAAACTTTCACGGATAGCCCGCGGCACCTGCCTGTGACTGAAACACCCGAGGCGATGGTCAGGCTTCCGCCGCCGGCGGGCCACAACCTGTGTCCACGGGGGTCCATTGGGGCATCGGCATGAATGCCGGCCGATGCCCAAATCATGGCACGGCTATGGAATACACCCCCGCAGGGATTTCGAATGGACGGTATCAATGGCCCCGCGATCGAGGGCGACCGTGGCCGTCTAACGCGCGAATATGGCTTAAAAAGTTAATATTTTGGGCGATTATCGGCGATATGGATGCACCGCTGTCGACTAAAGTTAGAGAGGATCTTGAATTAGGGAGTCGCGAGGGCGTGGACCACAATCGTCCGGCCACCCTTGCCGCTTTTGAGGCAGGCTCAGAACGCGATCCACTCGATATAACGGTCAAAATCGAGCGCGCGGCGGAATTGCGAGCGCTTGATCGCCTGGATGAAGCCGCGGCGCTGCTCGACAGCGTACTCATTAGCGAACCAACCAACCTTAGAGCACTGATTGAATGCGGCCATCTGTTCCGCCGACGGGCCGATCATCAACATGCAGCCACCGCATTCAGGGTCGCTGCTGCGGTCGATCCGCACAACCGGAATATCCAGGTCGAGCTCGCCCGTGACCTTCGGACACTCGATCGCTTCGACGAAGCCGACGCGATTCTCAAAAACATTTTGGATGCCGAGCCGCATCAAACCGGGGCATTAATCGAACGCGGACTTATTTTGCGTCAACGCGGCAAACACGAAGAGGCCGCCACCGCATTCAAGATTGCAGCGACGTCAGACCCAAGTAACCGAAGTATCGAAGTCGAGTTCGCTCGCTCCTTGCGGGCAGCCAATCGTCTCGATGAGGCTGAAAATGTGCTTGGCAGTATTCTGGCGACCGAACCACGCCACTTCGGAGCACTCATTGAGCGCGGCCATCTGTTGCTCTCGCGTGGCGACCGCACAGGAGCGCTTGCGACGTTTGAGGCAGCCGCAACAATTCAGCCAGAGCATATCGGCCTGCAAATGGAAATCGCAAACGTCTTCCGTTCGCTTGGACGCCTCAGCGATGCCGAAGGCGTGCTGCGTAGACTCACGTCACCCGAACAGAACAATTTGCCGGCAATCATTACTTTGAGTCATTTGCTTATGGACGCGAACCGACTCGACGAAGCGGCAACGTATCTCAATCAGGCGTTTCAAAAATACCCGACCGATCCCCACATCGCAGCGGCACTGGGCCATCTGGTGCACCGACGCGGAGATGGTGCTGCGGCGCTGCAATACTTCATTTCGGCGAACGAGCGTGATCCCAGCAATCTAGATCTCCGATTGGATCTTGCCGCCGAGATGCGAGAGCAAGGCGATTTTGATGGCGCACAGCGATTGATCCAATCCGTGCTGGACGCAGATGCAAATCATTGGGGTGGCTGGATGCACCTCGGCCAACTTTACCGGGCGAAGCGCGATCCCAAAGCCGCGATGAACGCATTTGAGACGGCAGTTGCCACACAACCCCTGAAGCCACAGGGCCTTGTTGAACTCGCTCATGAGACTTGGGCGGCCGGCCGACCAAAAGAAGCCGAACGGCTTCTACAGAAAGCCCTCGCCACGCAACCAGATCATCCTGGCGCCCTTTTGGCTTCGGCGGAATTCGCCTTTCAATCAGAGCGGCCTGAAGAAGCCTTGAAACTCGCGCAACGCGCTATCCGGTTTCATCCGGGGAAGCTTGGTGCCTATTTGCTCGCTGCACGCGCCGCCGGGCAGGTACTCGAGCGCGAGCAAGCCTTAAATATCCTAGAACAAGCTCGCAAAATCTTTGGTCCCTTGCCCGAGCTTATCGCTGTGCATGTCCATGTTGTCAGGCACTTCCGGGATTTTGACACCGCGCGCTCTTTGATTGCGAGCTCGCGCGAACTGATCGCCTCTAACTTCTCGCTTTGGCTGGAAAGCACGTCGTTTGCAATCAGCGTCGGCGAATTCAAAGTCGCCGAAAACGCACTCACGTTGGCGCCGGCTAAATCAAAAAGCGAACTCGCGCATGTTCACCTATTGCGCGCACAAATAGCCGAAGGCCGCCGGCAGTATGTACAAGCAATCGCCTATTATCAGGAGGCACTGGCGCTCGATCCTAACAATAGCAACTGCCACGGCGCACTCGCGCGTGCCTTTTTGTTGCGGGCTGACATTAGTAGCGCTCGCCCGCATTTGCGGGCGGCGTTCGAGTCCGATAAGGCCAAGAGGATTTCAGCCGGTCACACTTTCAACATTTCACAAAATCACACCGGCCAATTGATCAACGAATTTCTTCTGGTCCCGGGAGTTCTCACCACACTCAAGCAGATCGTTGCACTCCCCGACGAGCAGCAGATCGAGCCGCTCAAGCGACTGGTCCGCGATAATCCCGAACACACTGCACCAGCGTTTTTTCTGATGCTGGCCATGCGAAATTCTGCCGCCTTTTCGAGTTTTCAAACCAAGCCGACTCCGATTACCGCACAGAAAATCCCGCCGCGTATCGTTCAATATTGGCACTCCAAGATTGTACCGCACGATGTCAAAGCGTTGATGAGATCCTGGAGCGACGTGCACAATGATTATCAGCACATCGTCTTCAACGACGAGACCGCAGACAATTTCTTGCGTGCCAATTTTCGGGATGAAATATGCCGGACATTTCACCGGGCACAGGAACCCGGCCAACGCGCTGATATCTTGCGGTTGGCCTACCTCTCTTCGAAAGGTGGCTATTTCATCGATTCCGATGACAAATGCCTG
Organism: uncultured Pseudomonadota bacterium; assembly: GCA_963762485.1. Lineage (GTDB taxonomy): Bacteria > Pseudomonadota > Alphaproteobacteria > Rhizobiales > Xanthobacteraceae > Pseudolabrys. The sequence continues at coordinate 56,961 of CAVXLE010000008.1, forward strand.
GCGCGGCTCGACACATTTGTATCAGCACAGGCAGAATTCGCTGGGTATCAAGACCACTACGCCGCAATCGGCACTAACTTCATAGGCGCAGTGCCCGGCCATCCGGTTATCGCCTTGGCTTTGGAAAATGCCGTGAAAGCCGGCAATCGCGGCGACCGTGACATCGTGTGGCTTTCGACTGGGCCAGGCTTGTTAACAAGAGCATTCACGCAAGTTTTGTCGGTTGCAGAGGCAGATTGGCTCAACAAAGTCCACCTGCTCGAGCTCTGGGAACTGCAGCGCGCTGTCGGCATTTATTTTCCGACACATTATAAGCGCCCCCACTTCGTCAAAACTAATATTTCTCGTGAAATGACGACACTTAGCTCTCGAGCTAAGGAGGGGGTGCGTCCCACGATTGCCAAGATTGAAGTAAGCCGTACGTGAACCCTAGCTAAGTATTAAGGCCGTACAAATGAATCCGATTCTCATTGTTGGTTCGCCCCGATCTGGAACGACCGCTCTTGCGCTGGGGCTTTCCGCAGCCGGCATATCGGGATATTTCGAAGGCCATTTTTTGATGCTCTTCACTCGAATTGAAGAGACAATCGCGAAATACTACGCGGACGAAGCACACAACAACGTACCCGGAACCTTGTTACACGCTCTCGCGATGAATCGTGTCGTTGAGAAATACCGGCACTTAGCCCGACACATGATGGACGAGGTTCACGATGGAAAAATGTGGTTCGATAAGACAGCTCACGGCGGCATGATTGGAAGCTTGCCTTTTTTCAAGTCAATCTGGCCTGAGGCGAGAATCATATTTGCAAAGCGTCGGCCGATTGAGAATTTGGAATCTAGGCTCAAGAAATTTAAGCACATGTCTTTCGCGGATCATTGCAAAGACCTGAAATATATATTCAACGCCTGGGCCGCGATACGAACCGAGCTCAACGGCTGGATTGAAGTTGACCAATACGATTTGGTTTACAATCCTGCACAAGTGACGAAGACCATTGGCGACTTTCTCGGATTTAAAGAAGACGCGACGACGGCCTTTCGTACAACGATCGAAAATACCCATCCTGAGAAAACGTCTGGATCATACATAGCAACACGATTTTCTGAATTGAACTGGCCACAGAGCGACAAGGAATTGTTTGTGACCGAGCTAGACCAAGTCATGAAATTGTTTGGATATGGGTATGATCAGTATTACGTCGATGACACCAATTTCCGGGTTGCCTGATGCGCTTTGCGGCCATTAGCTTCGCTAGTTTTCGAGAGCCCGATGCAGTGTCTGAGTCTGAACAACAGCTAGTTCTGCTCCTCTCAGAGACCAGCCGAGTTTTGCCGGGCCACTCGCAAACGTTAGTTCTGCATTCAGATGCCATTCTATGAGGGCATAGTCCGCCGGATTATCGGAGCCATCGAATGTCGGCTCCTTATCCATGAGCGACCGCAGCGCGGCTATAAAATTTTGTTGAGTAATCGCGAAATTAAAGAGACGCCAGCCAGTCCATGGCTGCGTTTGAAAGAGCGTCGTGCCAGCTAATGGGGTAACGACACGCGAATCGAGTGCGAGCTGATTTCCGACCTGAAAAGAATGCGAAGGAGCATCATAGGGGCCCACTTCTGTGAGTTGCAAATATTGCTTTGTTGGTGGTGGTACGCGTGCGGGATTGTGGTGGAACAGATTAACTCCATACGATATCTGCGTCTTTGTTTTCCGATCCTCAAAAACAAACTCCGCCAAGACGTAGGTAAAGTTCCCGGCTCGGTTTAAATCTTGCGCCGTCGGCACCTGCAAGTTTAGCCGGCACAAAATCGATCGATCTTCTCTCTCGAAAATGCGTATTTTCTTCGGAAACAAAAAAGCCGGCGTAATCATCATTTTATGCCCAGGCGACGCGTTTGGAAGATCGGACGAGGATAAGTAGACCCCCACCGTGTCTCCTTCGATCTGGACCGCAGAGGAGCCTGCCCCACTTCGGAATGCAACCTGATGTTTGTCGAGCGGCTGCGTCGGATAAAATCCCGTGAGGTCTCCAACACTCTCATTCGAAGGAACCAGCTGTCCGTCGGGCCGGCTCGGATTAGGCTGCCAAACGATTACGTTGAACGGATGATCATTCGGATATTTATGTTCGGCGAGCGGGACATGTAAATTACCGGCGATGCCATTTAATGTTGGCTGCTTGAAAATGATCTCCTGCTGAAATGGTGCGGTTTGTGCCGATGCGAACTGCGCACCTGCTGATATCAGAAACAGCAGATTAAAGATTAAGCGCGACGTGATTCTAGACAAAGGCGATCTCTATGAGCGTAGGTATCGCTGATCTCGGCAATTATGAACGCTCAGTCTGGCTTCGCTATACCCTTCGTCTCTTGCGTCTCGTTTTGTCGAGTTATTGCAACTCAGGGACCAAGCGTGGTGAAGCATGTGCTCGGCGCGGAACATCCGATTCTGCCTTATAAAGTCGATGAAACATCTCGGTCATGCGCTCGCGAGTCTCTGGTGGCTTTATTCCTTGCGTGAGTTTTTCCCAAAGCCCCTCCTCTGTGCAGGCGCGGCGCATCACCTCGGCAAGTGAACGAGCGTCACCGAGATTGAAATGCAGCCCGTCCACGCCGTCGGTAATCCGCTCCTTCATCCCGCCCACGTTCGATGCAATCACCGGCCGCTTGAACATCCAGGCCTCCGAAATCACCAGGCCGAAGCTCTCCCACCACACCGACGGCACGATGCACCAGTCAACGCGCGTCATCCGGCTCGCCAACTCGTTGACGTGATAGGACCCATTCATGACGACATTCTGCTCGTGATAGGGCTTTTGCGCTTCGCGCTGTAGAAAGGCCTCGATCTGGTCGCGCCGGTCCGCGCTGGCGTAACGTAGATTGTCACCGTTAAGTTCGACGACGAAGTCGGTGAACCCGGACGCGCGCAGATGCTCGACTGCCTCCAGGATCACGTGAACGCCTTTGTTATCGACAAATTGACCAAAAAATCCGAAGCGGTTTCTCACCGGCCGTTCCTGCTGCAACGAAGCACCCGCGCTGTAATCCGCTTGGCCATTGGGAATATGATGGATGCGATCGGCATCGATGCCCCATTTCGTATAGTGATCGATCATGAAACGGCTCGGCGTGGTAAACACGTCGACCGCCTCGAAATGCTTCTTCATCCACAACTCGCGCATAAAAAAGAACTCCGGCGAGAGATCGGGGAAGCATTGGTGACAGCGCACGCTCGACGCCTCGGTGCACAGGGATCGATCTGATTTTCGCACCATATGGCCGTCGGCAAAGCAGATCGACGCAAACTCATGAAACGTGAAAACGATGCGCGCACGCGGCAATGTCTTTCGCGTAATCGTGAGAAAATCGATTCCAAGCGTCAGAAAATGATGAAAATGGACGACATCCGGTTCGATGAGGCGGAGAAATTCGACGTAGGATTCGATCAGCTGAGGATCCGGCACTTTGTGCCAGACGTAGTCGTAGTTGCGACTTAGGAAAAGGTATTCGTTTGGGCGCCGATCGAATCCCGTGATCCGCGCGCCGCTCTTGTAAAGCGCCGGTATTGAGCTGTCTATCGATGCAAGCAATGTTGCTTCGACGTCTGCCCGATCCCGCAGGCCCAGAAACAGTTCATAGCAAACCTGCTGCGAACCGCCCCGGACCAGTTCCGGATGAAACAGGCTGATGAGCAGCACTTTCATTGGCGTGCCGACCTATTCATATCGACTTGGTGACAGCTGGCGCGTCGCCATCACGTCCCTTTGTCTTATCTGCGTTAAACACAAGCTCAATGCCGCGGGAGCCCGAAAAAGCCCTGTCGCCGCCGTTCTGCGAGATCGATTTGCCGGTTGATTTCGGCCGCTTTCTCGCCTTCACGTGAGTTCCGTCGCCGGGCTCGCCCTCGGAGTCCATCGTCCGATCAAAAGAGACCGGCTCCTTTGCCTGTTCCAGCAATGAAAGATTCGGAGATTGCCCGAGCAAATTCGGGATTACTTTTTCTGCCCATCGCTTGTTGAACAGCCAGCGATTTACGATGGATGCGCCTTCGTGGATAAGGTGCCTGTGCGATCCCTTGCCCTCCAGATGCCAGAGCTTGACATCGTGCATCCAGGGAGAATTTCCCTTTTGCAGACTTTTGAGGCAAAGATCGGCGTCCTCATAGTGGCCAAGCACGTAGTCTTCGCCAAAGCCGCCAATATTTTCGAACCAATTGCGGTCCAATGACATAAACGCGCCCGTCACTGCGGGCACGGGCCGCGATTTGATGAATCTGGCAGCCAATGGAGGAGCGCCCTTTCCGAAATGCTCCACGCGCAAAAACATCCTGGATTTGAATGCAGACTGCTCCATTGAGACCCCGCGATCGGCCTCGAAATACATTCCTCCGTGCATGAGGGATCCATCATCATAATAGAGCGGCACGCCAAAAATATTTGTTTGCTCGCGCGGGAGCTGCTCGACGATGTCGGTGTGCTTGACCGCCCAATCCTGATCACAAGGGAACACGTCGGGATTGACAATCAGCAGACGGTCCGTTTGAGCAAAATTAACAGCCGCGTTATTGGCTGCACCAAAGCCTGCATTGCCGGGCAAAATAACCAGGGTCTGATCGATGTCATAGGCACTCGAGGCGATGTGTGCATCCCTGAGCAAGGGCTCAGCAAGTTCGGGGCTATTGCAGATGTACACGAATTCGTAATTTTCTATTCCGGGACGGTTTGAAAACAATGAGTTTTGCAGGAAAAGATATTCAGGCTTGCCATAGAGACAAACGACGATCGAGCCCTTGTGCTTTTTTGTTCGACCGCCGAACCGCTCGACATAAGGCTGCGATGCAATTCTTCGGGACATTCTGAGGTTGAAGTCAATAATTTGCCCGCCGATATAGTTTTCGAGGTCTGCTACGGCCTCAATTTGCGGGTTACCAAGATGCTGCGCAGATGCGAGATAACTCAAGATAACATTTCTGAGTTCGGTTTGATCCACCCTTCGGATTGACACCTCGACACGCTGCCGGGCGCCACTGTCCATGAGTAAGTCGACGTTGGCGACATTGCCACGACGTTGGATAGTTTCATTTCCCGCAAAGCACCAAAAGCCGAACTCGTGCGGGCTTGGAACTGAAAGGGCTGCTTGCACGTCATCGCGGTACGTCCGCGCAAGCGCTCCACCATCAAGTGTCACATATCCGTCATTTCCGCTGATGAGCACAGTGCGTAGCTTGTCACCCGTATCATCGATCCAGCCATTGATGAAAACGCCGCCCTCTTCCGAGATCGTTACATTCTCGACGTTGTGCTTCGGCATAATGGCGGTTGAAATCGGCCGCTTGAGCGCATGTTCGAGGTATGTAAGCTCCACTGGCGGCAAATGATCTGCAGCGCTTAAAGCACCCCAAAACGTCGCAAAGCGCGCCCTGAGATTTTCGGCTGCAATAAACTCAATCGGGACTTCGCTGGCCCTCGACGTTCCGTTGGCAAGAACGAGCTCAACGGAGCATGATTTTCCATCGATCAATGCGCGATCATGGACCGTAAATGCCCAGAACCCGGAAAAGCGCTGTTGTGAAGTGAGGGATCCTCCCTCGACATCCGAACGCCCGTATCGGCCAATATGCTGGCTGTCGATGGTCTTCGACCAGGCTTGCCCCTGGAGACGCACTTGGCGAAGTCGGGACGAACGATCATCGGCCCATCCCATTATGAATATCACTCCAGAATTCTGCGATCTGGATGGAGTTGATTTCGAAAGACAATTCCTTTCTCGCCGCGTCCGAAATTGCAGTTTGTTTGTCCGCAGACGGTCCTACTTTTTTGGTAGGGTTCGCCTGTTGCGAGTTTTTCGGAGTGCGCGCCTTACGCATGTCCAGTCTGCCCCCGATTTAGCCGCCGACCACCAACGCAATTGAGGCAACGTTTAGTTTTTGCGGCAAATCTTGTACAACGAGCCGCCAGGGCCGACCGCTGAACAATCGCCACCCCCTTAACACCAAATTCGACCGGCACTTCACCGCGTACGTACGAGACTCATGAGTCTGTGGCATTCAATCTGAACGACTTTTACAACTCGTTAATCTTCAATCACCGGGCACCTGGACGGAAGCTCGCAATAACGTCACGCCGCGGCGGATGCTTGCGTGCCGTAGAGAGCGAATCCGCGTTGAACCAACATTTCACGGATGGCGGGCGGCACTTGCCGGGATGCCTTTGCGCTCGGGTATGACATCTCGGCAATCGGTTTACCCTCCGGATAGAGGGCCTCGTGTTCCTGCCAATTGTCAAAGCCGCGGCGCTGGACGTAATCGATGAATGTCTCGGACGGCACATTATGAGCGAGTATGAGCGAATGATCGTCAAGCTCGACGTGATAATAAGTGAACGTCTCGGGCACATCGGATTCCCTGATGATCGATGTTCCGTTCACCAGCGCGCCGGCACTCACCAGGACATCATTCACCAGCATCGCGTGGTCGGGCGACAGCAACAGGTCGCGTGACGGCACATTCTCGTCAATCGCGCCGGCTCTGATCCGGACAGGCAAAACGCGAAGAGGATCGCCAAACCGGGTAGACACCGTCTGGCGGCCGATCCATCGCACCGGTAGACGCACGGCCATCCGAGGTCAGTATGAGATCGCCGCGCGCAAGCGTCTCGACCGGTCTGTCTCCGCCCGGCGTGGAAATAAGTGTGCCCGGCATGAAGCAAATGATACTCAGGTCATTGAAGGTTACATCGGCGCCGGAGAGATCGGCATTGTTGCCTGCCAGGTCCTGAATTGTCGCACCATTCAGGTTGATGCCGGTTATCGCCAGTGCGGAAACGAGTGTGTCGCTCACCCCCACCGTGTAAGCGAATACAAGTTTTGTCGCGTCGTTCAGGGCGGCGGTAGCAGTCGCGTCGTAGATCGCGTTGCCGCCATCATTGAGCGTCAGCGCCGGTATGCCACCATTGACAATGACCGCTTCAGTCATACTGACCGTGAACGTTATCGTCTGTCCCGGGTTCTCGTCGCCACCGGCCGGGTCAGACACAACGGGCGTTACAGGCACCGTAGGTGCATGCAGGACAAAGCCACGCCCGGACGTGGCGTCATAGTAAGATCCGACAATGTCGCCTGCTGTGTTAATTCCGACGGGCGCGGTATCAGTGCCTGATGGATTATCGATCGTTGTGAAATTGCCGCCGCTCTCTATAAATCCATGCGACGCGCCATTGCTGTCGCGGAAATTCCCTACGATCTCCCCGGCGTCGTTGATACCAAAGGCAAAGGTGCTGCCACCAGCGGCTGACGGATCGTCGAGTGTTGTATAGGTACCGTTGCTGTAGAGAAAGCCGTGATTGACGTTGTTGGCATCAACGTAATAGCCCACCACCTGCCCGCTGCCGTTGATGCCAAAGGCAAAGGTGCTGCCGCCAGCGGCGGACGGATCGTCGAGCGTCGTATAGCTGCCGCCGCTGTAGAGAAAGCCATGACTGACGTTGTTGGCATCAACGTAATAGCCGACCACATCCCCGGAAATGTTGATGCCAAAGGCATAGGTGCCGTTGGCGGCTGATGGATCTTCGAGCGCTGTGAAATTGCCGGCGTCGTAGATGAAGCCGTGCCCCACACCGCTGGCATCGTAATAGTAGCCGGCGGCCTGCCCTGCGTCATTGATGCCGTTGAGGACGGTCCCTTGAGAGACTAACGGGTCTCCCTGGGCCGCCAATGGATTGTCGATCGTCGTGAATGTACCGCCGCTTTCAATGAATCCATGCGACGTAAAGTTTTCGTCGTAGTAGTTGCCGACGGTTTGCCCGACATTGTTGATGCCGTTTGCATTGGTGGCGTTGACGGCGGATGGATCGACGATCGTTGTAAAGCCGAGAGCAGGCACCACGCTGGGTGCAGTCGTGTCAATCTGCAACGCGAGATCCCCCGAGAGGGTGGTCAGGTTGCTGCCATTGACGTCGATCGAGGCCCCGTTCGGAAAATTAAGTCCGATGATCTGGAGATCGGCGATGTTGTCGCCAGGCTGCACGGTATAGGTGAATGTCAGCGTGTCGGTGCCAGAGCCACCCGTGTATGTCGCCACCTCGCTATCATTGAGTGCAAGCTCCGGAATTCCGGTCACGGTTGCCGGCGGCGTGTCGGTCGTCAGCGTAATGGTGACCACCTCGCCGGCATCAAGATCGGTCGCGTTGTTAACCGTCGTGACTTTAATGGTGATGGTCATCACTATTTTCCCGAAAGTGACTGGCTGATACGACGGTCAGCAAGAAAACAGTTGGCCTGCGACTACCTTTTCGGTTTCGACCGTTCCGTTTCGTAACCGACGAAACGTGAGAATGTCCCAATAAATGGCTGCTGAATTGATTCAATTTGAAGGGATTCAATTCAGACATCCGGGATCTGCGTCGCGCCCAACGTCGATATGCGATGCAGGACCGTATTCGGCCCTTCCCCGGCAGCGAGCACGCAGGAACGAAGCGCGGTGCGAGGCCGGCTTTGTTGTCCCTGGCGGCAAGAATGGAGCTACTGGAACTTGTAGCTCAGGCCAACGCGCGCAATGCTCGCCGTGTTGGCAAAGCTTTCTTTGCAGGGAACATTGGGACCGCTGCCGATAAAGCAGCCGTTGCTTGGATTCACAAAGTTCATCGTCTGCTGCGAATCGAGGAAATCAAGGTACAGATATTCGCCGCGCACGATCCAGTTGTTGGGGAGCATATATTCAACGCCCGCACCCACCGCGAGGCCGAAACGCCACGCGTTATCAGAGGCCGTACCGACGATGACGGGGGGACGTGCCTGATCTCCCAAAACCACCGACGAGTTGAAATGGCCCCAGGCCGGACCGGCGGTGACGTAGATGAAGGTGGGACCAAAGGCCAACCCGCCACGCGCACGGAGCGAGCCGAAGGCGTCCATTTTAAGGTTGGCTGTTCCCGCGCTCCGGCCGTCATCAAGGGCATACCCAGTGGATTTATCTGCGCTTGCCCAGTTCAAATCACCTTCGAGGCCGACGACGAACGAACTTAGCTGCCAATTGTAGCCGAGTTGCCCGCCGACCGTTCCGAAGCCCGTGTGCATTGTCGTGCTTGCGCATGTCCAGCATTCGGGGTCCAGGATATCGCCGTTGAGGACGCCGCCACCACCGTTGACGCCGATATAAAAGCCCGTCCAGTCTGCAGCAGGGACAAAGAACTCGGTCCCCTTGGGCGCAAGGTCGGCAGCCATAGCCGGGGCAGTCAGCGATGCGGCAACCAATATGCCGGTCAAAATCCGTTTCATCTCAGACCCACCTCACAAATTGATCACATGACACTACGAATGGCGGTCACGATGTGTGGGCGCGCCCAAACCCATGGGAATGACGCCCCCGGCCTATTCGGGGGCATCTTGGTTAATTTTGGGTTTCCAGCGTGCCTGAGCCCGGTTTCACGCCGTTTTCGATGCGGGCCACAAATCAATTTCACCTAAAAATCGAACTAACTTGACACCTCGGCGAAACCAAAAATTAGAGGCCGGCAGCCAAGGTACCGCAGTAGTTCGCGGTCCCTTCGGAACATTGCGTTATGGCTGCATACGATCTGGACCGGGCCGCACTGAACAGCCTTGTGGCGGCTGAGAATTCCGATCCGCATGTCAGGAAAGCCATCATCGACTTTCTCGTCGATCAGGGAACGTCGGCGGCGAATGCCCTTCAGTTTGTCGGAGGACTGAACGGTGATCTACCCGGTGCCGGTTCCACCAACCTCTGGTCGATGGTCGCAACTGCAATGGGGACCGGCGAACTCCAGTGGGGCGGAATTGGACAATTCCACGACACGTTGTCCGGTGGAAATTTCGACACGCTCCCGGGCGGCAGCTATGGGGTGCAGGTCGGCCCAGCCGGAGCGAGCGTTGTCGGCACCAGCGGAGACGACACGTTTCTGGCGCGCCTGGCGGGTCATGACACAATCGATGGCGGCGCCGGTTACGACCAGGTTGTGTTCAATACCAACTCTGCAAACGCATCTGTCACCACCGATCAACACGGCATAACGACTGTCACGTTCAGCGGTGGCAGCCTGCAGGTCAGTAATGTCGAGCAATTGGACTTCACGGATCACAACGTGAAGCTTTAAGTCAGGCGCGGCGATTGCGAGAGCAAGAACTCTCGCGCCATCCTCAAGCGGTAAAATGTTTTGTATGGCGGGCGTACGTTGCATAGCGCGATGCACGTGCTGGTATGGGGTTACGTCCTACAATCCGAATAGCCGCTCCGCATTGCCCTGGGCGATGCGCGCGCGATCCGCGACGCTGACAGGAAGCTGCTTCAAAAAGGTGAGCGCGTCCGCCATCGATCCATAGGGATAATCGACCGAAAACATGATCCGCTCGGCTCCTACTTCAAGCAGCAGATTGAGAAACGTCGCCGTAAAATTGAATGCCGCGAAAGTGTAGTGAAGATTTTGGCGGAGATAATCACCAAGCGAACGCTGTAGCTTTGTCGTGTGGCCCAGTGTTTCGAGCCGCGGCAACATGAAGGGCAGCGCTTCACCCATGTGGCCGACGACGATTTGCAGTTTCGGATAGCGATCGAACACGCCGCCGAGGATCATGCGGATGACGTGGGTCGCGGTTTCGATATGCCAACCCCAGCCGGGGCCGGATAACAGAAAACTCATTTCCGGTGAAAAGCCGCCATATGACGCCTCGATGACCGCCTTCGGAGGCAGGGTCGGGTGCAGATAGATCGGCACATTGAGCGCCTCGGCGCCTTCCAGGATCGGCCAGTAGAATTTGTCGTCCAGGTAACGGCCGCGATTATGTCCATTGATTATTGCGCCCTTGAACCCGTTCTGGCGAATGCGGCGGTCAAGCTCTTCGACGGCTTTATTGGGTGCCGCGGTCGGCAATGCGGCAAGCCCGGCGAAGCGCGTTGGATTTTTCTTCACGGCGTCGGCGAGGATATCGTTGGTCTCGCTTGCAATTGCAATCGCTTCAGCCGCTTCCGATTGTTCCGTCCCCGGGTAATTGAGCGAAAGAACCTGCATGTCGATACCGGCGGCATCCATTTCCGCCAACCGCTTGGCGCCAATATCGCCGAGCTGTTCAAAGATTTTAACGGCGCGCGCGCCACCGGACCTCAGCATGTTTTGCCGAAATTCCCGCCCCGGCCCATCGAGAAACGCTGGGGTCACAAAGTGCTCTTCGAGCGTTATCGTTCGCATTGTTGTTCCTTTCGCGATTCCAAAGAGGAAGCGCCAACTGGCGTCAATATTTCCGGTTTTTCCCGTATCGATAAAGACCGACGCGCGGTGTGGATCGACGGCGTCATGTTATCACTGCTGCGTTGGCCATTTATCTGTCCGCTCTTCGCCCTTGGCGGACACGAGCCCTAAACTAAACGTAAGGTTTAAGTACGAGCAAACGCCCGTTCGATGAGGTGCGCTACACGTTTTCCCTGCAGTCGTTTGAATTCCGACCACCATTCGATGCATTTCTTTTGATGGTCGCCGATATCAGATTCAAAGGTCGGCGAAGCCATTGTCTTCGCGAGCCAGCCCGGAAGATCGGACCACGATTTTAGCTGCACAATTGGTGCTCCTCCCATCGCTTTCGGAGTATTGAGGAACGCAAGCTCGAGACTGATCGGTATGCAGCCCAGTTCGAGAGCATCGAATAATCGGATCGTTTCAGGCGCCTGCCCTTCGGGTACGAGAGCAAAGCGCGAGTTCTCGAGCATCACACTGTAGCGAGCCGGCCCCAGCCCCTTCGCGAAGCCTGGAGTGGTGATTACGGTGGCTGGCAGCTGAGCCTTATTGATGACGTCAAGCATCTCGACTCGCGCTGGAATTTTTTCTGTCGTCCCGACAAAGCCGGCGAAAAAAAGCATGTTGGTGCGAGCAGAAGCAGGCAGCAGGGTTTCAGGCCGTCTCGCGCCAATCCCTATCCGATAGCCATTCGGCACCCAAATGGCTTCGATGCAGCGGCCACCTTCTGGCAGTTGAAACGCTGCCTCGAAGTAATAATTGCGTAGAACGTAATCGACTTCGCCATAATATGTTCGATCACAACGGCCCTTTTCGTCACCCATGTGATAGACGCCGAGATTTCGGCACCCAGCAGTAATAAATCTTCGAATTAATGGCACCATTCTGTCGAACAAGTTGATGACAAGGACGTTGTCCGCTAGCGCTGCGGATTCAATATCCATTACCGGGACGAAGCGTACGGGTCGCTCAAGGGCGCCGAGCAACACTTCCCGGATGAAATAGCTCTCGAGAATCCCATCCAAGACTGGTGCTTCACAAAGAACCGTGAGCGTCGCACGACTATTCAACGAAAATCCCTCCTCCCTTTCGATTTCTCAACTGTCCACCGGTGGAAGAGAGCATGCATCTCAGATGTTTGAAAATTAATTTCGGCTCGGTACGGGCCAACAAATCCTAGGTGTGGAAACCTCGCGAACAAGCAATCGGGTAGAGACCAATCCTATTTGGCAAGCTCGCTAAATTTGGGTTCGTTTTGCCAAAATGAGCTGCTTCGGATTATATTCCTATTTCACTTTCGGCGCCTATGATAATTTTTAACACTAGGCCGAACTAACAAGATTACTTGAGGTAAATCAAAGACAGAGCGGCATTACGACACGATGCTAGTGGTGCGAAGCCCAAGGCGACGGGGGCTGGAGTGCTCGTCTATGCGCATCAACCGCCTCATCGCGCCGCTGACCGCCGCTACCGTCGCGGTGCTGTCGCTTGGCCAAGCCGCCCACGCCGAGCTTCAGATCAATGTCGACAAATCCGCCCAGCGGATGACTGTAACGGTCGACGGCAAGCAGATTTACGACTGGCCGGTGTCGACCGGGGGACGCGGCTACGACACGCCGAGCGGCAGCTTTAAGCCGTTCCGCATGGAAATCGACCACTTCAGCGAGGAGTGGGACAATGCGCCGATGCCCTATTCGATCTTCTTCACCAAGACCGGCGACGCCGTGCATGGCACCTACGAGCAGCGCAATCTCGGCCGTGCCGTATCGCACGGCTGCGTTCGGCTGTCGGTGAAGAACGCCGCCACACTGTGGGAACTGGTGAAGCGGGAGAAGATGGCCAACACCACTGTGGTGTTGAGTGGCGCGATCCCCAATGCTGGGTCACCGGCGGCGGCGCTCTCCCGACCGCTGCCGCTGACCGCAGATGACCCACGCTACCGTGCGTCGTTGCCGCTGTCCGCAAATGCCCCAAGCTATGGCGCGCCGTCGCCACAGTACCAGCCGCGCTACAACGACGATCGGCCGCCGCTGCCGTTCCAATTCTTCTTCGGGCACTAGATCAAGGCATCGCGATGCAGATGGGTAGTGGCACCCACATTTCGACACTTTATCGCGAGTTCGCGGATGCCTTAACGGACGTTCTCGCGGAAAATGCCGTTGGTCTGGCAAGTCGTGGCCGACTCGCAAGGACGCGCGCTGCAGTTAAGAAGCACCCCGATTACAGCGAGCATGGATATTTTCTAGCGGTCGAAATGGCATTCAAACATTGGGAAGCCATGCAAAACGTCGGTTCACCACACAAGGCATCCGAGCACCCATAGGAGCCCACGTATGTCAGCATGCTTGCATTGTGACATTCACGAATTACTGGAAAGTCACCTACAAAACCAAGAAACCAATCTTTCCGAAACCGCTGCAAAGGTAACGGAAGTCCTTGCTGATTTAATTTTGATGGTTCCCCCTGATGAACAGTCCATGCTGATGGCTGACATCCTTGTGAACCTCGGAAATTTTTTGGTCGAGAAGAAAGAATCCGCCGACGCTGAGCTGCGTGGCGACTCGCCAACTTTAGACGGTAACGCGCTACCAGCATAATCGCGCAAAGCAGTTTTAGCTAAATGCCAAACGTTAAGTGCGCGAAGAACATTCTTGCAGATGGCTTCAAATTTGCCGTCGCTTGATTTGTTCGGCGTCTAGTTTTTTTATACCGTTACGTCGTTGCAAAAATTTTTTTGTGAGCGCGCGTGGGGGGATTGGCAAAGCTCATTTGCGTCTTCAAGGACCGGGCCAGCTGGTTGATCGGCTTGGCCTTGGCACTTTTGCTTTTGCTCTTCCTGCTCCGCGAGTGGCTTTGGAGCCTGTTTCTTTTATATCTCGGCGCCCTCGTTTTGCTCGGACTGATCGGAGGCATGCGGCTTGCGCGGGCAATTCTGCGGAAGCTTTGCTGGAAACTAGGTTCTGACCCGAAGGGCGCCGGCTCCGAAGGGCACCCCGCGTCGCAAGGAATCTACGTACCGCCACACACCTACAAGCGCCCTGACCCCATGATCTACAGCCAGTACTACCTGATCTCCAAAGGGCTCGCGGTCACTTGGGACAATCCCGACATTCAGTTATTTAACACCGGAGGAGTTGCCGTCCCGTCGCACGGACTAACTCCGGACACAACATATGAAATTAGGGCCCGGATATGGAACGGTTCCACCGATGCGCCCGCAATCAACGTGCTTGTTCGATTCTATTACCTGAGCTTTGGCGCAGGCACGATACGAAATTACATCGGCGAGACCTATGTAGACGTACCCGTCAAGGGCTCACCGCTGGGGCCAGCGGTAGCACGCATGTCGTGGACTACCCCACCCGCCGGCCACTATTGCATCCAAGCGGAGCTTAATTGGGCTGATGATGCCAATCCACTTAATAATCTTGGTCAGGAAAATGTGGATGTAAAAAAGCTCAACTCGCCGAATGCTGCATTCAAATTCGCGCTGCGCAACTCTTCGCCGCGTACGCGCACCTTAACGCTCCGCACCGATGCTTATGTCATTCCGACGAAGCCGCGCTGCTCCGAAACTTCGCGTTCTGGCGGCCGCGACAATCTTCACAATGTCGATCCATACGCTCGGCACCGCCCGGCATTATACCCAATACCTGTTGGATGGAGCGTCGAGTTTCCTGGAGGATCCGAGTTCACGCTACGCGAAGGTGAGCAGCGCGACGTCTCCGTAAAAGTGACGGCTACTGACGGCTTTGTTGGTAATCAACCAATTAACGTCAACGTATTCCACGGGTCGGAACTGGTCGGAGGCGTCACCGTTTACGTTCACAGCTGAGGGCTACCGTGTCCGAAGGACCACAATATACATCGTGTGTCGAACCTGCTGACTATGAGCCGCTCAATACAGCGGTGATCGTCACATTGAGTGCACTGATCGTCGCAGGCGGCGCTGCCGCTCCTTTTACCTTCGGAATTAGCGCGTTTGTTTCGATCGCCTCACTGGTGCAATTGCTGCGCTACGTGCTGGAATTCATGTTGAACGGGAAGCTGATTTGTCTCCATCGCAATTCGCCGGACTGCAATTGCGGTAACGCAGGAAACACTATTTGCGCGATCGGCGAAGTCGCAGATACAGAAGGGGTCGGCGAAGACAAGAACCCTATCGAGGACATCGATAACGATTACGCGATGAATGTAATTCTAGCGCCTTTCAATTTGCGCGCGCTGGCCCAGTTGCAGGATTCGAACAAAGCGCTAGCAGCTGTGACTGACCCGAGCTTGCCGCAAGGTGACCTTCTCAAGATGCAGGTAAGTTATAATAACCAGTTCACCGGCTATTTCCGTACAATGGTATATCAGCAAAAGGACAATAAATATTATGCGTGGACCGAGCTGGTGGGTCGCGATTACGGTTGGAGTGGAATTTTCGGGCCCGATCAGCAGACGGCGTATGGCGACTATCTCGTCAAGAATGCTTGGCTCGATCCGATCAAGGCCTCCATTCCGACACTTCACTGCGAATTCGAAGGCTCCCGTATCCGCGACATGCTCAATGCCATCAACGCGTTCTCGTTTGGGGGCTCGTGGTGCAAGAAGAATTGGTTTTTCGGAGCCCTGTGTGTCGTACTTCAGACCATCTTTTCGCCCATCGCTCTCATTGCGGTCGGCGTCGCCTGGGCCGCTGCGACAGACGGTAGCGACTCCGACGCGCTCGTGGGTGGTGGACATATCACCAGCAAGGACTGGGTGGTCGTTCGAGGCCGCTGGGCATACGACTCTGGGCATACTGGCTGGAACGAAGTCCATGCGACACGCGTCGTGCAAAAGATCAACCGTGATGACGTTCCTATCGATCCAAAAGAATTTCGCGACTACCTGCATCGCTGGTGCGACAGGCTATCCGAGGTGCCTTACGGCGAAGGTTCTGCCGCGCTTTCGGCACAGCAACAAACAGTCGCCGACAACCAAAAAGCTCCGGAAAACAAGTGGGTCCTACACCCGGAGCTCGACGGCTGCCAACCCGACGACCCACACAACGCTCCTATCAGATGAGGTGCACCATGGACTTCATTGAAAAGATTTTTGGAATCTCCCCGGACGGTGGCAATGGCATGTTCGAGCTCATGCTGTTCGTAGTTCCGCTGCTGCTTGTCGTTTCGCTCGCCGCGCGTCGGAGATCGCGGGGACATGCAAAGCATTGAGCTCGTAACACCTGAACGCTGCAATTGTGCGGCGAGGTCGGCAGGTTTCCTCGTCGGCCTCGCCACATCTGCAGTTGTCTGGCAGTTTGTCCCACAGTTGTCATGGCCAGAAAAAGTCTCGGTAGCTGCAGTTTTGACGGCGTTCTTAACCGCCGTGGGCGGGCTGCTAGGCAAACAAAAAGCATGAAGCGAAAAATGCGAGTGGAAAGCGCTTCGGTTCGCGCGTGAGTTTGGCGGCTATGAATGCACAGATGACTGTTCGGGTCCTGCGGCAGGTTACCTGCTGGGCTGAAGCGCATAACATTACCAATGAAAGTAATTGCCCGCTAAACGGCAATGCGACTTCATTTTATGAAGGATGCCTCGGCTTAAGTGGAGGACCCAGATCGTGGCGCTGATGAAGATGATGACGGCGACGATATCGACTGAACTTGTTCGCTATGTATTGTAAATAGCTGTGGTAATTCAGCGCCTAGCCAGACGACCGGTAGAAGTGGCAGGATTTGCGAGACTGACTATTCGTCATTGAAATTGCTTGTTTTTTTAGAACCCGTTTCGCTTTTTGTGTACTCACGTTGTGTACTCAAAACAAGCCTTCAGAAAGATCAGCGATGCCGAAGGTACCGATTGATTGGGCAAGCGTGAACTGGCTTTACGTCATCTTGCTTGCGCTATTCGTTTTTCTGTCCACTTTGATTGGAAACTTCATCTCTTTCAAACGTGCGTTTCTAGGCGCCCTTTTGTCTGCCGTGGTGTTTGCGGCAGCCTTCATCTTCTGGACGTATTACCCGCACGGATTGCCGCTGCCGACAGCGGCTGCCGGACAGAAAACGGTAATACCCGTTCCCGCGGCATCGCGGCCGCCCGCTCCTGCTGCTCCAGCCGTTCCGGCGCAGCCCGACAATCCGGTGAGGACTATCTCTCCACCGCCAGCAAATTCGCAGTAGCTATTTGCGAATTTTAGAGTTGCGTGATGTCCGCTTTGCCCCCGAAAGCGGACATTTCTCAGGACCATTGGCATGTCCGCTAAGTGCCAATAGCGGACATTCTCCTATTCACTCGAATACCTCACCAGCCTGGGCGACCAGTTTTTGTAAGCACTACGGCGGCGGTTGGCATCGTTGTATTTTGGCCGTATCCTCGCACGTCAACACCGGAGTTTGAGTATGGCTAGAGGCACCGTGAAGTGGTTCAATCCGACCAAAGGGTACGGATTTATTCAACCGGCAAGCGGCGGTGGAAAGGACGTTTTCGTTCACATCTCGGCCGTTGAAAAGGCCGGCTTAAGCACCCTCAATGAGGGGCAAACTGTCGAGTACGAAGAAATACCCAACAAGGGCAAGACATCGGCAGAGAATCTAAAGATCGTGTGATCGACAAGAACTACCGTCAGACAAGTCACACCCAATCATCACATCGGCCAGGCGAGCAGCGTCGGGGGTTAGAGCGATCTGCTTTCCAATTTCGTTCGCATCAGCGGAGCAGCCCGGTCGCCAAAGTAATTTTCCTGCGGCCAGTTGCATGGCCATTAGAGGGCAATGATGGCGGAGCTTCCCGCGATCGTTCGAACAGGACAGCACCCGCGTTGCCACCCCAGTCGGCAAGGTCGTCCTTGTCGCAGGTAGCCGCAATCGCTAATCCGATCGACGCAAGGTGGGCGCGACGGTAGCAATACACGGCGAGCAAGACTCTCGATGTCGGTGAGACCATCGCAATGAGTTCGTTTAGCCCATGTGCGCTGGCGCGATACATTTCGCCGAGGATTTCATCGGCGACAGGACAGGGCTCATCCTCAAGAAGTGCACGGTGTTCGGGCAGCATCGCGAGGCCTCCGAATCGGTTGTTCCCATGGTGACCATTCGATGCGCCGCATTAACGTCGCGTTAAGCGGACCCCTTTGGGTCATTAGCGGACGCTGCGATGCCCACGTCACGTCCCCTTCACCCCTAATAGCGGACATTCCGCACACCAAGCGCGATGTCTGCTAAGTGCCAGAAGCGGACATCCGTCAGCGCGTTTTGCGATGCCTGCAAAGGGTCAAAAGCGCACGAGAGCGACGAAACCGAAAACCGGAGGAGCTTCTTGGAAGCCTTCGGAATTTTGGATCTTCTGCAAACAGTGCTATGATTTCAACGATCAATTGCGGATACAGACTGATGAGCGCTCGGTCTTCCGTGAAATCTCGTACGACTCCGTTCGGCTACACGTGCCGGCGCTGCTCGCGGTGCTGCCAGAACAAACACATACAGCTTGGTCCCTATGAAGTGGCACGTCTCGCTCGCGCACGCAGCGAAAGCACGAGTCAATTTCGCACGGCCTGGACTGTCGATGGCGCTGGTACGTCCCTACGGCAGAAGGAGGATGGCACCTGCGTATTTCTCGGGCCACAAGGCTGTGAAGTCCATGCTGACCGGCCATTGGTATGCCGTTTATATCCACTGGGGCGGCAGGTGCTCTCGGATGGTTCCGAGCACTACCTACAACTCGAGGGACACCCGCTGTCGGAAGGCGAGTTCCACGAGCAGGGCACTGTCGATGATTACCTGGAGAGCCAGGTAGCGAAGCCCTTCATGGCCGCGACAGATGGCTATTTCAAATGGCTTAGTTGGGCACACAAACAACTGGATCTTGCGCCTGCCGCGGGTGCTTCAAAGGCGGGACAAGGCGTTGATGACGTCGATTTGCTCGATATGGACAGCATGATCGCGAAACATTGCGCGGCCAACAACGAGTCAGAGCCTGAAAACATAGACGATCGTCTTCAGCTGCATCTGAAACTGCTCTACCATGCGGTCTCCAAGCTGGAAGAGCGTTACAGCGAAGAAGGCTCAGAGCGCTGATAGCTGTTGTTATTTTTTTTGCAGATTTAGTTTTTGCTGGTTGCTCTGCATAGGCGACACAGTTTTAGGTTTGGTTCTTGTTTCTTTCTGCGCTTTTAAATCGTACTTGAAATGTATACCTGCATCCAAGCTGCCGTCCGGTTTTTGGGGCTTGGACTCATTGGTTTTCGCCAGCTTTATCCGTCCTTCGGCAGTGTTAGCGCCCGCATTGGCATCCGCACCGGAATCCCCTGGAGTAAACTGGAGCGAAACACTCAAAGCCGCCAGAGCAACAAGCAGTGACTGCGTCGGAACTCTTTTGCCAGTACGCATCTTCCCCGGCTTTTTCGCTTCCTCCGCCATGTTTGACCTCCAAAGGCGCTCCCTTACATCGCAGCTACTATAGTGCGTGACGGGGAACACCGGGTCAGCATTGTTGACCGATACTTCATCCGACATTCAGATGTCCGCTTTGGGTAGCGGGTTCAACCGGTCACTGCAACACCGCTCGTAGTCTATCGGCAGGGGTTTCGAATCCCAAGGTCTCCCTCGGGCGTTGATTGAGCCGCAGAGCGATCTTGTTCAGGTAGGCCTGAGAGAACTGCGAGAGATCTGTCCCCTTCGGGAAATACTGTCGCAGCAGGCCATTGGTATTCTCGTTGCTGCCGCGCTGCCAAGGACTGCGTGGATCGCAGAAATAAACCTGCACGTTGGTGGCAATCGTGAAGTGCTTGTGGTCAGCCATCTCCTTGCCGCGATCCCAGGTCAATGAGCGACGCAACTCCTGCGGCAGCTTGCGCACGTGTTTAGCGAGCGCGGCGACCACGGTCGCGGTGTCCTTGCTCGGGATCTTGAGCAGCATCACAAAGCGGGTGTGGCGCTCGACGAGCGTCGCAATGTGCGTGTTGTTTGCTCCCGAGAGAAGGTCTCCTTCCCAGTGGCCTGGCACGGCGCGGTCGTCAGCCTCGGCCGGCCGTTCGCGGATGGAAACCGCATCGACGATCTGTCCCAGCCCGCTCTTCGTCGTGCCGCCCTTGGCCTGGCGCATCTGCCGCGCCGTGCGTAGGTGCGCCATCAGCTCCTTTTTCAGCACACCGCGGGCCTGAATAAAGAGACTGCGGTAGATCGTCTCGTGCGACACCTGCATGCCTTGATCGGCAGGGAATAGCTGCTTCAGCCAGCCGGCGATCTGCTTCGGCGACCACTGCAGCGAGAGCTTCTGCGCCACCCGCCATCGTAGCTCCGCATGGCGCGCCAGGCGACAGGGCTTCGGGCGCAGCGACCGCTCCCAGGCGCGCCTGTCGGCCCAACTTGCGCGGTAAGCGCGGCAGCCGCCGTTCCGTCTGATCTCCCGACTGACCGTCGACGGCGACCGTGCAAGGCCCTGTGCGATCTGTCGTATCGACCGACCAGCGGCAATGCCACGCGAGATCTCTTCGCGTTCCGCAAGCCTCAGAGCTCGCGCAGCTCTCCGGCGCGGCAGTGGAGCGAATTCCTCCATTGAGCGCCAACACCCGGTAGACGCCGCTCTTGTTCCTTCGCTCAAGTCCGCGGGCGATATCCGCCACGCATTGACCGTTCTTCCACCGCTCCCAGAGCTCTGCTCGTTGCTTCGGCGTAAACCACGTCCGTGCATGCACACCCATCGATCACCTCCCAACCCAACAGGATTAGAAGGTGTTGCGTCGATCGGTTGAACCCGCCGTCATTAGCGGACATTCTGCGATGTCCATGTCACGTCCGCTTTACCCCCGAAAGCGGACATTCTCGGCTACGGTTGGAATGTCCGCTTTGTGCCATAAGCAGACATCCGCCGAAACACGCACGCGATCTACGCATCATGTATCCGTAAAAGAAAAACCCCGGGACGATGAATAATAGCCCGATGAGCGCCGCCGAAGACGAGCCCAATACGACACATAAGTTCTGCCACAACTCAGGCTGATACAATTCCCAACTTCGTCACCGGCATGGATATGGGCCAATCCTTGCAAAAGCATCAAGAGCCCGATGCTTTTCACAACGGTCGAAACCGTATTATCGTCACAGCCATGAAGTCGCCCTCTAGGGAGTACTGAACATGGCCGTGCAGAATCCAGCTGAAAAAATGGTCATCGAACGCGACTTGCCCATCACAATGGATGACGGCCTTGTCATTCGTGCCGACGTCTATCGCCCAAAGACCGAGAAGCCGGTTCCGGTGATCATGACTTCGGGTCCTTATGGCAAAGGCGTAAAGTACCAAGAACATTACAAGTTGATGTGGGAATGGCTCGTCGAACAGCACCCTGATCTTCTCCCAGGGTCAACCCGCAGTTTTCTTGCTTGGGAAACAGTCGATCCTGAAATATGGGTCCCATGGGGTTACGCGGTTGTTCGGGTCGACTCGCGCGGCGCCGGCCGCTCCCCCGGCTACCTCGATATTTTCTCGCCACGCGAGACACTCGATTATTATCACACCGTCGAATGGGCGGGCACGCGACCGTGGTCGAATGGAAAGGTCGGCCTTAATGGCATCTCTTATTACGCCATCAATCAATGGCACGTAGCGACACTGCAGCCGCCGCATTTGACCGCCATGATCCCCTGGGAAGGCGCCGCTGATATGTACCGGGACTGGTATCGGCACGGCGGCATCCTGTCGAACAAGTTCATGGAGACTTGGTATCCGCGACAGGTTCGGACGCTACAACATGGCAATCCGGATGCTCCCAAAGATCATTGGATGAATGAGGCTTCGACCGGCCCCGAAAAGTTGTCGAAGGAGCAGCTTGATGCGAACCGCGCCGACAATTTGGCCAATGCGCGGGCGCGCGAGATGGACGACGACTGGTATCGTAATCAATCGCCTGATTGGTCCAAAGTGAATGTGCCGTTCATCAGTCCGGCCAATTGGGCCGGATTTGGTTTGCATCCGCGCGGCAATTTCGAGGCTTTTACTCAGGCCGCTTCGAAGCACAAATGGCTCGAGGGGCACCCAGGTCGGCACGAAGAGTGGTTCTATCTTCCCTTCGGCATCGCGCTGCAGAAACGCTTTTTCGATCATTACCTCAAAGGTGAACAGAACGGCTGGGATCGTGAGCCACGGGTCTGGCTCAATCTCCGTCGTCCCTTCAGCAAAGAGTTTCAATTGCGCAAGGAGAATGCGTGGCCACTTGCCGGGACACAATGGACCAAGATTTTCCTCGATGCCGAGAGCGGACAGCTTTCATGGACTGCTCCAGCAGTCGAAGTCTTCAGCGTCATTTGACGCAAAAGGTGACGGCATCACATTGATATCACCGCCGCTTGAGCGCGAGACTGAAATTACCGGGCCAATGGCGTTGAAGCTGTATATTTCCTCGTCGACTATCGATGCCGATCTTTTCGTAACCGTGCAGGCATTCTCACCTGACGGACGCGAGGTCGATTTTCAGGGAACAATCGACCCACACACGCCTCTGGCGCAAGGATGGCTACGAGCGTCACATCGCAAGCTCGACGTCGCAAAATCGCTCCCCTATCGTCCCTACCATGCCCACGACGACAAACAACCACTGATGCCCAACCAAATCTATGAGATCGACATTGAAATCTGGCCGATGTGCATCGTCCTACCAGCCGGATTCCGGCTTGCGCTGAATGTAAGGGGCAAAGATTTTGAACGGTCCGGCCCCGATAGTAACCCTGCGTTCCGTTCCCGCGGGTCTGGACCCTGGCTGCATGATGATCGTTACGATCGTCCTGCAGATATTTTTGGCGGCCAAACGACACTTCACACAGGCGCACGCCACGAAGCGTTTCTTTTGTTGCCGGTCATTCCGTCAGACCGTCCAGGAGTGCAGGTCCTGGGGATGCATAACGGCAAGAACTGGGACACGGCCCGTTGAATAACAATGAGATTTCGCGCATGAGCCGGTCGATCCGCCCGACCAAGTCCGACTTCAGTCCAATAGTCGAGCAATTTAGTCCGACTAGCGGACCATTTCGTCAGCAATAGTTCAAACCCTGCGGATCGACCTGCTTACCTTGTGACTTGGCCGCGAAGTTCGCCAACTTTGTTGGTATTGGTGTGAATGTTTATGCAGAGCATGCCGGCGTTCAGGTAACCAACCTGCTCGTCAGTCAATACGGCCGAGCCCTCGAATGGGCTCTGGGAGGCCGGCGCAACGAATATCATTCGATACCAAGCAACATAGAATTCGTCATATCCACGTCATGGAATTTAAGGCTCTTCAGCTATAAAAATTTGTGCGTGTGATGTACGTCATGAATTCAAACAGGTATCGAAACCAATTGGCCGAAACGACGGATGATGATCTGCGTCAAGAATTTTTAAGGCTTATCGCACAGGAAGGGCGACAACATTATATGGCCCAGATCGCCGAGATAAATTTGAGCGATTTATTTGGTCGAACTCCACCCCGAGTTATCCCTGGCAATAAACGTTGAGGCCAGAGATGATTTTTCTCAGCGGAAACGAAAGCTTCAGTTCAATCACCTAAGCGGCGCCCGACCCATACGTCTCGGCCGCCTTTTTCCGCAGCCTGTAACAAAGGCCGCCTCTTTTGGAGTGAGCGGTAGCCTTCCTCTTGGGTCGACCTTTTCCAGATTTTTCCGCGCCTGATACGGCAGACAATTGTTTACTTCGGCAATCAGTCGGTTGATGTCGTGTTTCAATTTTCACTTTCAAAATGAGCAGAGTGGCCGCGTTATGGTAAGCAAAGAGCAAATCAACTCGCCGCAATTAAGAGATCAGTTTCACTCTATCGTAAGTCGAAGGGTTTACTTTCCGCCACGGTCTGTAGCCGTACAAGGAAAGAACACATGCGTAAGATCGTTATGTTCCTGAAGGACGAGTTCGGGCGCGACCGCGATTGAGTATGGCCTTATCGCCGCGGGCATTTCGGTTGTGATTATTGCCGCCGTCAATGCGATCGGCTCAAGCCTCAATGCGAAGTTCGACTACATCGCAACCTCGCTGAAGTAAGACGACGCACATCCATGTATGTCGGAAAAGCCGCCACCAACCGTGGCGGTTTTTTCGTAATGCCCGGCCTCGCACGATGTCAAAACTTCTGTTGCGTTTTTTAAAAATTAAATCTGGTGCGGCCGCGATTGAGTACGCGCTAATAGCCGCAGGTATTTCCGTCGTTATCGTCGTGATGGTGGCTACGATTGGCTCGCAACTAAATTCTGCTTTTTACGATAAGATCAACAACGATCTAATATGAAATTCCTCCAGAAAGCGGACATTTGCAGCGCAACACGATCCCCGAAAACAGAACACCCTCCGCCGACCAAAATTCGTGAAATCGACCGTCCTATGCACCTTTAGCGGCTTGGCGGCTTCCAGCCGGCGGCAGCATATGTGATAGTTTGTTTTTGATACTTACAATGCACCGGGGCCCCTAGTCCCAGTCCAGCCTCGAAGAATTGGGGCGGGGCAATTGTGAAGGAGATATACGATGAACCAGGCGAGCCGATTTCGCGCGCTGATAAAACAAGAGCAGCTCATCGTCGCGCCTGGGGCCTACGATGGCATTACCGCCCGGCTGATCGAGGCGGCCGGCTTTCCGGCTGTCTACATGACCGGAGCCGGCACTGCAGCGACATTCGGATATCCTGACTATGGCCTCCTGACGATGAGCGAGATGGTCGAGAACGCCGGTCGCGTGAGCGCCGCTGTGTCGGTACCCGTGATTGCCGACGCTGATACCGGCTATGGCAATGAATTAAACGTCGTGCGAACGGTGCGCGAATATGAGCGCATGGGTGTTGCCGGCATCCACATCGAGGACCAAGGCTTTCCCAAGCGTTGCGGCCACCTCGATGACAAAGAAATCATCCCGCTTGATGCCTACCTGGCAAAGATCCGCGCAGCGACAGAGGCGAGGCGGAGTCCGGATTTCATGATCATTGCGCGAACCGACAGTGGAGCGGTCGCTGGCTTTGAAGAAGCGATTCGCCGCGCGAATGCTGCACTTTCGGCGGGTGCCGACATGGCTTTCGTCGAAGCGCCCCGGACGATGGAAGAGCTTGCGGCAGTGCCAAAGCGGGTCAAGGGCCCGTGTCTTCTCAACCTCGTGCGGCTCGGTAAGTCGCCGGATATCGACCTCGCCACTGCTCGCGAGTTTGGATACCGGCTGGCGATCGTGCCCGGGCTCCTATTTACCTGCGTGGTCGGCGCGTGCGAGGTGGCACTCGAAGAACTCAAAAAGACCGGCCGCCACCCGGTGCCGCCGAAGGATTTGCCGCTCAAGGAAGCGTTCCGGCGATTCGGTGCGGACGAATGGGACGTGGTCCGCAACCGATACAAAGTCCTCAACGCCGCGGAATAGATTTCACGTCGCGTTTTGACGCTGCAGACGCCGCTCGAGCGCTAGTAGCAAGCTGCTCGTGATCACCGCAAAAAGCACTAGGAGCAGCACCACGGCCGTAAGCGTGCGCACATTGTGCACATTCATGCCGTTGATGATCATAAAGCCGAGGCCCAGCTGCGAGGCAAACATCTCACCGATGATGACGCCGAGCAGCGTCAGCGAGAAGCCGACCCGTAAGCCGATCACGATCTCCGGCAACACCGCTGGAATGAGGATGCGCAGGGCCGTGTCGGTCGGCGAGAGCTTGAGAACCCGTGCGGTCTTGAGCCACACGGGGTTGATGTTTCGCACCGCGTCCATGGTGAAAATTACCACCGGGATGATCCCGTGCATGACGCCGAAAGCAACCTTTGCCGAAATTCCGAGACCAAAGATCAACAAGACCATTGGATAAAGTGTCACCTTCGGAATCGTATACAGCGCGGTGAGGATCGGAGCCGCCACTGCACCTGAGAAGCGGTGTGCTCCGAACAAAAGGCCGAGCGCAACGCCACCAATCGAGGATATCAGCAATGAAAGACCGAAAGCGCGACCGCTCGCGAGTGCATGGCGCCAGAAGATTTCGGAACCGAGGAGCTCGATGGCGGTTTTGACCGTCTCAATCGGGCCCGTGATCGCAACCTCGTTCCTCCAGTAAACGAGTTGCCATATTGCGACCAGCGCGAGGATGAATACGAGGCTATCAAGAATACGCAGCAGGGATCGCCGTCGCGTCGTCGGCGACGACTCGCGATCGAGGATAAGCGCGGATCCGCTGGTTTCCGGAATAACACTCATTGCGATCTCATCCCCTGCCCCTTCGCTGCAGCAGACGTTGCTCCCAAATGTACAGCGCCGAGTTTATGGCGGTGACCACGATCAGAACGAAGAGCATCAGCGCGTACATCGTTTGATTGTCGAAAGCGTCGTACGCATAAGCGATCGCATAGCCGAGGCCTCCTCCCGAAAGGATAAACTCGCCGGCCAGGATCCCGATGAAGGAATAGGCCAGTGCCAACTTGCCTCCGGTGAATAGGTACGGGGCAGCCGCAGGCAAGACGATCCAAAGGATTTGAGCGCTCCGGCTCATGCGATGGACGCGCGCAAGCTTGAGAAGCACAGGCGGCACGCGGTCGAGCCCATTAAGGGTTGCAATGACCATGGCGGCGATGGCGAACACGAACCCGATCATGATCAACGGCCAGCGGTTTAGGCCAAACAGTGAAATAAACAGCGGGTAAAAGACAAATACGGGCACCGAATAGTACGACGCCAGGAACGGATCGCAGGCGCGGCGCAGTCTCGGAATCGCGTGGATCACCGCCCCTAGAACAAAGCCAAGGACGACCGACAATACGAACGCGATCACCACGTTCGAGAATGTCTGCACCATGGCTTTATTGATCTCACCTGACACCAATAGGTGCAGCAGGTAAGTCGCCATCTCGGAGGGTGGCAGCAAGGTGAGACGATCGATCACGCCAAAGCGGCACAAAGCCTCGATAAACAGGACAGCGCCGGCGATCACGCAGAGGCGGACTAAGGTGACCCTGTTCATGGCCTTTACGACCTAGCTCAAGGTTACGGCCGGGACGCGATCCTCACTGCGCCCCACGGACTTGAGCGATTCCTCCCGGAGTCGGGTCCAGACCCGAGCCGTGAGAGCTCCAAATCGCGGGTCCGCGACCACGCGGGAATCGCGATCGGGTCCCCAGCCCGTCTCTACCATGTCGATGAAGCGGCCCGGTCTCGCCGACATGACGGCAACCCGGTCGGCAAGCATCACGGCCTCGTCGATGGCGTGTGTGATGAGGAGGATCGTGGCACCGGTCTTGCGCCAGAGACGCAGCAACTCGTCGCCCATCAGTAGGCGCGTCTGCTGATCGAGCGCGCCAAACGGCTCATCGAGCAGGATCAGGCGAGGCTCGAGCACCAGCGTCCGCGCGATGCAGACGCGTTGGCGCATGCCGCCGGATAGTTGCGCCGGATAAGCACGCTCAAAGTCCTCCAGCCCCATGAATAGAAGAGCGTCTTCGACCCGGCGTTTGATTTCGCCGGCCTCGATGCCCTCACGGCGTAGTCCGAAGGCAATATTGTCCCAAACGGTGAGCCAGGGGAGACTTGCGTCCTCCTGGAACACGACTCCAATTCCGGCAGGGACCTCGCCTCTTATCGGCCGCCCTTCAAATGCGATCGAACCGCCACTTGGTGTGACGAGTCCTGCCAGGGCCTCGAGCAATGTCGTTTTGCCGCAGCCGGAGGGGCCGACGACCGCAATGAACTCACCCTTGGCAAGGTTGAGATCGATCGGCCCCAGTGCGTGCACATCGCCCTGCCCGCCTTTTGCGGGGAAGACCTTGCTGACTCCCCGCAGCTCAGCATGGCCGGCGCTCATGACTTCGGCTGTAACTCCTTCGGCAGAAATGAGGGATCGACGATCTTCTTCCAATCGACGTCGCCTTTGAGCTTGCCGACAATTTGCATGCCCTCGGCCATGCGGTTCATTCCCGTGTAGCGCAGGTCGCCTTTGCCCCACCACTCGATCTCCTTCAGGTGCTGGAAGACCGGGCGCACCAACTTGGGATCCATGTTGTAGGCCTTGGCGGTGATGTCTGCTGCCTCATCGGGATGGGCGTAGATGTACTCGACACCCTTCGCTCGGCCCAAAATGATCGCGCGGATTTTTTCGGGATTGCTCTTGATGAAATCGTCGGTGACGACTCCGACTGTTTGCGTCATTTCTGCTCCCAGCACGTCTTTCGCCCAGAACACCGCCTTTACTTTGCCCCGCTCCTGAGTCCACGTCGGTTCACCCGTGAATGCTGCGTCCAATGCGCCGGTCAACACGGCCGACAGGTTCGCACCGATCCCGCCGGCAGGCACGATCTGCACGCTCTTGAGATCGACGCCAGCCTTCTTCAGCGACATTAGAATCAACATATTGGTGACCGAGCCAGGCGCGGTGAAACCGACTCGTTTGCCGGCCAGGTCCTTGATGCCGTTCAATGGCGAGTCCGGCTTGGCGATCCACAGAATGTCGCCGATCGATTCAACGCCTCCGTTGACGATCTTGAGCGGCTGCCCAGCGTTGATCGCTTCGAGTGCGGCTGAGAGTGCAACTTCCCCATAGGGCAAATCGCTCGCGAGCGTATTTCGCACCGAGGTGCCGCCGCCCGTCGACGTCAAGAATCCCGTGACGTCGATTCCGGCCTCTTTGAAAAAGCCCTTTTCCATAGCCACTGCGTAAGGCGCGCCGTAGAACTGCGCGCCCCAGTGAGTGACGGTGATGGTTTCGGCTTTGACAGAGGTAAACGACAGCCCAAGGAGCAGCGCAGCAGGCGCAGCGCGTAGCGTTCTGGCAAATGACATCATTGAATTTCCTCCCGCACCGGCGAAATTTGAGATTCGCTTGTTGACATAACCGCAAGGTTCGAGCCGCGGTCATTGAAACCTTAGCATACGATCATCTTGCTTAAGGCAACAAGCTTGCTCTTTCACCGCGATCAGCGGCCTAAAAGAGCCAAAGCCAGCCGTGCGTGCGGGGGCTGAAGATTACCGAACTTGGTCTAGCTTTGGGCCTTATACCGGGCTTCGAGAGCATCCCATTCAGGCTTCCCGACAGCCCGTTGACGCTCTTCGAAGGATGCCAGGCGATCCTGCACGGATGCCAGGCTGCCGTCTTTTTTCAGAGCATAAAGCACATCACAGCCGGCTTTGAGCGCCGCCTGCAGGACCGCATTCGCGTAAAGCACAATGGAGAATCCCATTTCCGCAAGTTTCGCCCGACCTGGATCCGGCGTTTTGCCGCCAAAAACCATATTCGCTATTTGCGGGGCGCGAACCTCGCGCGGGATACGAGCCAGCTCATCAACACTGATCGGCGCTTCTATGAAAATCGCATCAGCACCGGCTTCCACGAATGAATGAGCGCGTTCGATCGCGCGATTGAGTCCTTCCACGGCGCGGGCATCCGTTCTTGCAATGATTTGCAGGTCAGAATCGTGTCGTGCATCCACGGCCGCGCGGATCTTGTCGAGCATCTCACCGACGGGAATGACCTCTTTTCCAGCGAAGTGTCCGCACTTTTTCGGAAAGATCTGGTCCTCGATCTGGATGCCTGCTGCACCGGCCCGCTCGAATGTGCGGACTGTCCGAACCAAGTTGAGGGGATTGCCGAAGCCAGTATCGGCGTCGACAATGATCGGGATCGACACTGCACTCGCCAGACGAGCGACAATGTCGGCGACCTCTGACATCGTCGTAAGCCCGATGTCTGGCACCCCCAGTTCCATATTGGCGATGCCTGCGCCAGTGGCGTAGACAGCCTCAAAACCAAGATCTTCTACTGCGCGAGCAAACATGGCGTTGGCAACGCCCGGCACAATTGTCGCGGCTCGCCGTTCCATGATTTCTTTGAGTTTGCTGGTCGAACGCATCATCTCTGGCAGCATTTGCGACTGGGAGGTAAATTTCGCATACGCATCTTAAACTCGCTACGTCCGTTTTGGGGCACAAACGAGCATTACTCGGTGCCAACGACGTCGTGGACCCAGATTTTTTCAACAATATCGATTGGTTTCACCGCACGATGAAAACGATCCAGCAACTCAGCATACGCTGTGGCATCTTCTCCTGGCAGAAGTGGTGATGGGCCAAAGATCTGCTCAGGTGAAAAAACTTCAGATTCCAACATTGCGGGGGATATTGGATTGTCACTCATATTTGGCTGCATAGGTTCGCCCCTTGATTCCTTGATGCTCAATTTTCCCAGTTTCTGTTTTGAAAATCAGGCAAAAACTTTTGCAATTTTGTGAAAAACGAGTCCTCAACTCGTGTCGTTGGATATCTAATGTCGATATCTAAAGCCCACCCAACGCCTTGCTTAAGGCAGTATGATTGGCGTCCGATCCGTCCGTTCAATTTTATTGTCGCTTTTTGATTGGTTGGCGCTTCCGCAGACGAACACCTGGACCGCCACCGTTCTCGTCGATGAACTCGATCCCTCCCAGTTCAAGAGCTCGCTGCAGCGCATGACGGGTAGCTTCTGAAACTCTAGGACCGCGCTCAGTTTCAACGCGCTTCACCGTGGGAAGCGATGTTCCCGCCCGCGCCGCAAGCTCAGTCTGCGACCAACCCAACAGGGCTCGGGCTGCCCTGAGCTGCTCGATCACTATTGATGAAATTTTACTTGATCCCTTTTGGCTCATTCTATATGATCCATTTTGGATCATTAATTGGACGGCAAAACTAGGTGAACCGATGCTCAAGTCACGACTCGCGAAAGATACAACGTAACCTTTCCTACAATTGCGAAATGCGCTCGCCATTCGAAAAAATCTGTGGGTACCGGGCCACGCAAAGGATCACGCCTCCTAAATCTTCACTCCAACGCCTTGTCTGAATTGGAGCTTCAATATGAACGTTGAATTTGCAGTAACAACCTATCGCGCGATCCGCGACCGGATTCGCGCAGAGGACCCCCAAATCGACGAGCAAACCCTCGCCGACACCGTTGAGGGCCTTACCGACCTGCACGAAATCGTCACCGCCATCATCCGCTCGGCGCTCGCCGACGAAACCCTGGCAACAGCGCTCAAGGGCCGGATTGCCGAGATGCAAGGGCGCCTGGACCGCCTGCAGGACCGCGCGTCCAAACGGCGGCAGATCGCCAAGGACGTGATGGTCGAACTCGACCTGAAAAAACTCACGGCATCGGATTTTACGGCCTCGATCCGCCCCGGGATGCCGGCCCTGATGGTGATCGATGAAGCAGCGGTCCCCAGCATTTATTGGGAGCCACGGGATCCCCGTTTAAACCGCCAGGGGCTGGTCGCCGACCTCAAACAGGGCACGGAAATAACGGGTGTAGCTCTCTCCGAGCCTGAACCCGTTCTAAGCGTGAGGGTACGGTGATGGGATTTTCAGGCAGACAGCTCGTGGCGCTACGGCGCAATCTGGATCAACGCGTCATCCGCACGCGTGAGCTTAATGGTCGTACGCTCTCCTATCTCGAAGGCTGGTACGTGATCTCGGAAGCCAACCGGATTTTCGGTTTTGATGCATGGAATCGAGAAACCGTGGAATCCCGGTGCGTCCTCTCGCGGGAGAGCCATGGAAATTTCCTGGCGGTCTATGTCGCCCGGGTCCGCATCACGGTGCGTGCCAATGAAGCAACTGTTGTTCGTGAAGGGCACGGCACCGGAGAAGGTCGCGGGACATCACCCGGCGAAGTACACGATATCGCACTCAAAGCCGCCGAAACTGATGCTACCAAACGAGCGTTGGCAACTTTCGGCAAGCCATTCGGCTTGGAGCTCTACCGCAGCGGCAAAGCTGTGCCCTCTCAACCACCTTTAGCTTCACGTCCTCCAGCAACGGCCGCCAAAATTCCAATCGGTTTTCACCCGGACGATACCACGCCTATTCCACGACCCTCGCGTTTCTACGGCCGCCGTCAGGATCCTGTCACGCGCGATTTAGCCCCGCAGGTCCTTAGGCAAGGCCGCCACCAACCTGGTTTGAAAGATCAACTTTCGGACCAGATACCGCTGGCCCCGCCCTCTCCTACGCCGCTCCCGGGTCAAATTGATAAAAGCGTCCTGACGATCGCTGAGCCCAAACGGCTGCGTGACAAAGATCATCTCAAGTTCGTTGCTTCGCAGCCCTGCGTCGTCTGCGGTCGACAGCCTTCCGATCCGCATCATCTTCGTTTTGCCCAACCAAGAGCGATCGGTCTAAAGGTCAGCGACGAGTTCACCGTCCCGCTTTGCCGTGGTCATCACCGGCAACTGCATCAAGTTGGCAATGAGGTGACCTGGTGGGAAGAGGTCAAAATTAATGCGCTCGAGATTGCCAAAGGGCTTTGGGAGCAAACACATCCAAAATCTGTTGCTGCGGAGATTCCACCCAAGGCAGATGCGGCAACGAGCGAAAAATAACAAAACGAACCCAATTTATTCGGCTAGTCCGCAATGAGCTCTCTCAAGCAGATCGATGCCAACCGCCGCAACGCCCTAAAAAGCACCGGGCCGACAACAGTCGAAGGCAAACTGCGTTCACGTAGCAACGCCGTTCGCCATGGCCTCACGGCCGAGACCGTCATTGCGACGATGGAGGACATCGATGACTACGAAGCTTTCGAAGCCACGGTGATTGCCGATTATGACGCCGATACCGCCGTGGAACGCGAGCTCGTACTCCGAATAGCAAGTGTTCTGTGGCGATTGCGCCGCTCGACACTCATCGAGACCGGCCTTTTCGAGACAGCCGTCGAGAATTCTCGCGGACAAAACCAGGAACCCTCGCAAACGACTCTTGGCGGGGCGGACGAACCTTCAAATCACAGGAAAATGTTTCTGCAGGCGTCGTCGGAATCAGATGCGGCGGAGAGAACTGGACCAGAATTTAATTCAAAAAGGGATATCGCCCATTGCTTCTTGTACCTCGCGGATCTGCCGAAAAATGCTCACGTTCGTCTGAGCCGCTACGAACAGATGCTATGGCGGCAAGCCAGACAACTTGTTCTCACGCTCGACACACTGCGGCGCCACAAGCGCCAGCCGCGTCGCTCAGCCTTTCCATTTTCACTCCGATAACGGCACGTTCCTCAACATCGGTGCTGAATGGCTCACACAAGGTATCGGCTAATGTACGGGCGTGCCTAAAATAAGATCTGCCGCTTTTTCGGCGATCATGATCACCGGGGCATTGATGTTGCCGCCGACGAGATCGGGAAATACCGAGGCATCGACCACCCGCAGACCATCGATACCGTGAACGCGCATTTCGGGGTCGACCACGGCGTCGGTATCACCGGCCGGCCCCATGCGGCAGGTGCCGCAGGGATGGTGCGCAGTCACCGCGGTCTTTTGCGACGTAAGCCTCGAGCTCTTTTGCCGTCGTCACCGCGGCGCCCGGGCCTATTTCGCGAGCAACATAGGGCGCCAGGCGCGGCAGTTGCGCCAGTTCGCGGAAAATGCGGATGCCGGCGGAGAGCTTGCGCCAGTCTGCGTCCATGGACAGCAACGCCTGGCGGATTTTCGGGTGGGCCATGGGACTTGCCGACGCGAGCGTGATGGAGCCGCGGCTTTCCGGACGCAACAGCACGATGCGGCAGGCAAAGCTGTCAGCAAATGGCTGGCGTGAATGGCGGCAGGTAAGGCTTGGCCGCCAGTGAGCCGGCGATGAACAAAAGCTGGATGTCGGGAATTGGCTCGTCCGCTGCGGTCTTAACAAAGCCGGTGATGCCGCCTGGCAGTTCGGTGGCAAAACCTCGACCTGCGAGCAGACCCTGCCCCAACGCCAGCAGCAGTCGGTCGGCCCGCATATGGCGCAAGAACGGGCTTTCGTCACGACGGCCATAGATAAGAAGCGCCGCGACGTGGTCCTGCAGGTTCTTGCCGACGCCGGGCAGCTCCGCCTTCACCGCGATGTTGTGCGGAGACAATTCGGCTGGATCGCCGATGCCGGAGAGCATCAGCAGCTGCGGTGAATTGATCGCGCCGCCTGCGAGGATCACCTCCCGCTCGGCCGGCACGAAACACGGACTTCGCCCTTATCAATGTAGTCGACGCCGACCGCACGCGTGCCATCGAAACAGACTCGGGTGACAAGGCTGTTGACCCGCACGGTCAGGTTTTCGCGCGACAGCACCGGATGCAGATAACCTGTGGCGGCGCTCTCGCGCCGGCCGTCCCGGATGGTCATCTGCATCCGTGACGAAGCCATCCTGCTCCGACGCCGTTGTAATCGTCATTGAGCGCGTAGCCCATATCCTGCGCACCTGCGAGGTAGGCTTCGACCAATGGATCCTGATAGCGCGCCTTACGCGTGGCCAAAGGACCGTTGCCGCCGCGATAGTGGCTGGCCCCGCCTTCCCAGCTTTCCTGCTTGCGGAAATAGGGCAACACCTTCTCGTAGGACCAGCCCGGCAGGCCACGCGACGCCCAGCGTTCGTAGTCGGCGCGATTGCCGCGCACATAGGCCATGGCATTGATCGAGGATGAGCCGCCCACCACTTTGCCGCGCGCGACCTCGATGCGGCGCCCGTCCATCCGCTCCTCGGGCTCGGTGTCATAACCCCAGTCGTACATGCGGTTGAGCAGAACCGCACCCCAGGCGAGCGGAAGCTTGAGCAATAGATGGCGATCCCACCCTCCCGCCTCCAGGAGCAGAACGCGCATGCGCCCGTCCGCGCTCAGACGGTTCGCCAGCGTGCAGCCGGCCGAACCTGCGCCGATGATGATGTAGTCGAAGGAAGCGCTCATCGATCATTGCGCCGCCCGCGCAGGAACGGGCGGCACCTTTACCGTTTTCGGAGGACGGCGAGCACGCTCAATCAGTCTCGCGTCGGACAAACCGTCTTAAGCAGCACTCGCCAAAGCGCTCGGCTTTGCACCAATCGCGACGGCGAAGGCCGGGCGGGCTTCAATTGCCTTCATCCAGCGGCTGAGATCAGGAAATTCCGGACGCTCGATCGGAAACTCCAGCGCGCGCTTTACCACTGGGGCGAGCGCAATATCCGCAATCGTCAGACGGTCAAGCGCAAACCAGTTTTTGCCGGCGATGTGGCCGTCGAGAATCTTGAGCTGGGCGATCAGATCTGCGCTCTGTGCGGCGAAATCGGCACTACGTTCGGCGGCCGGCTTCTTGGCGTCTTTGAACACCGCCACATAAGGCGTATTGAGCGAAGCCAGCATCCAGTCCATCCAACGCTCGACATAGGTTTTTTCCGCCGGTGTGGCGCCGGTAAGGCCGGGATTATGCTTGGCGGCCAGGTAGCGCAGGATGGTATTCGATTCCCACGATACCAGATCGCCATCGATGAGTGTCGGCACTTTCATGTTGGGATTGAGCTTTCGGTAGGCATCGGTGTTCGTATTGTTGAACTGCCGGCCATAGTCCTCACGCACATATTTCAAGCCCAGCTCTTCGAGCAGAAAGATGACTTTCTGCACATTGCCCGACGTTGCGCGACCAAGGAGGCGGATCATGTGGGTACTCTCCCTTAACGATTGATTTTATTGTTTCAGCGCGTTGGCGCCGGTGAGATATTTGTCGTTGAAAGTGGCATCGAGATCGATTGCCTTTTTCATCGCGCCCTGATCCAGCAGGATTTTGGTGGTCTTTGACCACCCGTCTTTGGTCATCCAGCCAAGACCATTTGTCTTGGTGTCCGGGCTAAAGAAGGTACCCTTGATATCGGCCTCGATCTGCTTCACCAGCACGTCCTTTTTCGAAGCGTATTCCGGGTTGGCTTCAATGATGATATCGGCAGCCTCTTGTGGATTCTTGGCGACGTCGGCAAAGGCCTGCATGTATGCATTGACGAAGCGCTGCACGACATCACTGTGCTCGGCGATCATCTTTTGCGACGTGAATAGACCCGAGCCGTAGACCGTATAGCCGAAGTCCGAGCCCTGCATAATCGAAAGCGAGCCCGGCCCGCCGGCCTTGGCTTCCAGTTCGGGCACCTCGGCGTCGATGTAGCCAGGTACGGTATCGACGTGACCAAGCAGCAAATAATTCTCATAAGGCGGATTGACGGTGCTCTGCTTGATGTCGTCCATGCTCATGCCGTTGGCTGCCAGGAACGCCTTTAAAAAGATATATGTCGAACCCGACGGCTGCACGCCCACATTCAGGCCCTTCAGGTCCTGTGGCTTGGTAAGCTTATGTTTGCTGGTGAGCGCCAGCATGCCCAGCGGGCTATGCTGATTGACGGCTGCGAGCGCGACCACGGGCACGTCCTGCGAACGCGCTACGGCAAGCGTGGGAAGATCGCCAAAGCCGAAGTCGGCGTTACCGTTGCCGACCAGCCGCATCGCATTGGGCGAGCCGGTGCCACGCTGGATCGCAGTGACATTAATACCCTGCTTTTCGAAATAGCCCTTCTTCTTTGCGACAAAGAACATGGCGTGGTTGCCGCGCACAACATAGTCGAGCTGTACGGATACATTGTCCGCTGCCATCGACACCGTACTGACCGACGTGACAACTGCGGCTGCAAGTAAAAGGGCTTTCATGAGAAACCTCCCGCGTGGATGGAACTAACCGGCAGAATGGATGGGGTCGAATTTCGGCGCCCAGGGAACGAGCCACCGTTCCGCAACTTCGATGATGTAGTAGAAAGCAAGACCGAGCACCGAGACGACGACAAGGGCAGCGAAGATCAACGGCGTGTCGAGCTGGGTAGAGGCAAACTGGATCACGTAGCCCAGTCCCTGATTTGCACCGGCGAACTCGCCGACAATGGCCCCGATGACGCTAAAAGTAATGGCGACCTTCAGTCCCGCCATCAGGTGCGGCAGTGAGTGCGGGATGCGCACCCGCAGCAGTATTTTACCCTTGCTGGCGCCTACCGAGCGCATCAACGCCACAAAGGCCGGCTCAACCGATTGCAGCCCGACCAGCATGTCGATGGTGACCGGGAAGAAGGCAATCACCACAATGAGCAGCACTTTAGGCGCAAGATCGTAGCCGAACCACAGAATAAAGATGGGTGCGAGCGCCACCTTCGGAACGTTCTGGAATAACACGATGAGTGGATAAAGCGCATTGCCGAAACGCTCAAAGCGCACGATGACAAGGGCCACAAGTATTCCAACGAGCGCGGAAAAAACGAAGCCGAACACCACTTCAAGGGCGGTCGCCTGCGCGGCTACTGCGAGGGTGCCGCGGTTGGCGATCAGCGAGGCAATAATGGCCGTTGGCGCCGGCAGCACAAAGGTCGGCACATGAAACAGGCGGATGACGACTTCCCAGAAAACCAGCACGCCCGCGGACAATCCGAGCGCCGGCATGATGCTGTTTAATCCGCGTCGGAAGCCGGCGGTGCTCTGACGGGGCGCTAGATCGAGCGTTGCATCGGTCATGCGCGCCCCTTTCGGTGACTTTCAATCAAGAGACTGCGCAGTCGGCTCTCGGCAGCGCTGAAGGCTGGATCGGAATAACTTTCTTCGCTGCGCGGATGCGGCAGCAAAATCGGAAGTGTCTCGATAATACGCCCGGGGCCGGTACCCATGACGTGTACCTCGCGCGACAAATACACGGCCTCGTCGATGGAATGAGTGACGAGCACGACCGTCTTATGCGTGCGCTCCCAGATATCGAGCAGGCATTCGCTCATCTCCTCGCGGGTGATGGCATCGAGCGCGCCGAAGGGTTCATCCATCAGCAGCACCTCGGGATCGAGCGCGAGTGCGCGAGCAATCGCTACCCGCTGACGCATGCCGCCGGACAGCTGTGACGGGCGCTTGTTTTCAGCGCCCTCCAAACCGACAAGCCGCAGCATGGCGGCTGCACGGTCCATGGCGTCGCCGCGCGTCACGGTTTCGTCGGCCGTCATCAGCAGAAACGCAGCGTTTTCGATCGCGTTCTTCCAGGGAAGCAGCGTTGCCTCCTGGAAGACGAGCCCGATGAGTTTTGCCTTCACCGCGTCCTGCGGCGAGATGCCCGAGACGCGCATCTCGCCCTCGGACGGCGTGATGAGTCCGGCCATAACCTTCAGCAAGGTGCTTTTGCCGCAGCCAGAAGGACCGATAAGCGATACAAAGCTGCCTTTCGGCACCATCAGATTGATGTCGTTGAGAGCACGCTGGCGGCGTCCTTCAACTACGAAATCGACGGCAATGCCGCGAGCGGAAATATGCGCAGCACTTGGATCTGTCGCTGGCGGAGATGCCGCGGCTTTCGGCGCAATGGTTTTCGCGACTGCAGCGTTCATGACCTTCACGTTCATTTCGGCTTGTACGCGATAGCATCCATTTCAATTTTGGTGTTAATGACGGCACGCGCCTCGACGGTGGTGCGGGCCAGTACCGCGTCCTTAAAGTGCTCGGAAAACACCTTGTTATAGCGGCCAAAGTCGCGGGCATCTTCAAGGTAGGTCGTCACCCGCACCACGTCGGCAAGCGTCACCCCTTCCTCCGCAAGGATGCGGCGGATCGATTCGATCGTGCCGGCGGTTTCTTCCTCAATGGTGCCGGATAACATATTGCCGTTGGCGTCCTTGGCGACCTGGCCCGATACGAAGATGAAGTCACCCGCCCGCACGGCCGGATGGAACGGCAAGTTCGGATTCTTTTTGCCGATCGGGTAGACGTTCTTGCGCTTGTCGTCGCTCATGCCCTGCTCTTTCTGCTTCACGCCATTGCAGCGGCTTCGATCACGTCGACCCCGTTCACGCGGTCGACCAGGTAGATCAGGCCGCGACTGTCGATGGTTACATCATTCGACGAAGCCCGATCGCTGCCAGGCGCCGGATCGGGCAGATAGTGACCTATTTCTTTGGGCGCGAAGGGATCAGCGTAGTCGACGATACGCAGGCCTTGCGCAAACCAGGCAAAAGGAACAATGGCGCCGGCAAAGCGCTCTGACGGCTGATGGCAACCAGTCATCGGCGGCTGCGGGCTACCGTCCTTGTCGAGGCCAGGCACCTGAAAGGTTGAGATCGGGACCGGCAGTCGCTCCTGCGTAATGTCGTAGGTCCAGGCGAACGCCGGCGGCGCCGGCCACAGCTTGGCGACGTCTTCATCCGCCACAATCATAACCTTCCGACCTTTCAGCGGCTCCGGCATCACCAGGCAAGTGTGGGTCGGATGCGGAAAGGTCGGGCTGGTGTTCATCTGCGAGATCAGCTTCGGCTTCGACATGTCGGAAATATCAAGAATGAAGAAGCCATGATGCCAATAACTCACATAAAGACGGTCACCTTTGCGCAGTGGATGGTGGCAGCGTGGCGGCACCCAATCGGCCCATGGGTATTGCTCGCCGCCCGCTTCCCACTGGCCGGGAATCCACCAACGGCCGACCTCAATCGGCTTGGCCGGATTGGCGAGGTCGAGAATCACGACGATGTTGCCGATGAACCCTTCCACCGTCGGCGAGATATAGGCGTAGCGGCCATCAAAATCGAACCGATGCACGCCGCCGCCGACTGTTCGCCATCCCGTAATGCGTCTTGGCATTGAGGGACTGGAAACATCATAGATGTCGATGCCTCCTCCAATCTCCGAGCGGTCTGCTTTGCCAAACTTCTCCTGATTGACGATCATGATGCCGCCGGAGACACGCACTTTGTGCGAGTGCCAGCCTTCCCGCACATCAATCTTGGCGAGGGTTTTCGGCTTGCGGGGGTCGGCAATGTCGATGATGGTCGTGCCGCTGGTCGGTCGCATATGGCCAACGTAGAGCGTGGTGCCCTCGACCCAGACCTGACCACCGCCCGGACAATCGATGTGAGATACGAGTTTGGTGTTCGATTGACTCGGCAAGAAAGAAACTCGTCACTGGTAACTAGGAAGCAAGTGACCCCGGCACGCGATCATGCCAGGGTCAGACGAATGTTCAGTCGAAGATCTGCGAAACTTCGCCAGACGCCGACTTTCCCCACTTCTTGTAAAGCGCGAGCTTTTTCAGCGTCGGCTCGTCCGAGGCGACGAAAAGGAACAGCGGGTCTTTCGATGAGTCATTCTTGTGTTCGAACCAGGAGCCGCCCGGGATCGCCAAGGTGTCGAACTGGTTCCAGTCAAATTTCTTGCCATCGACGATCGAGTGGCCCTTGCCCTCGAAGGGCGAGACCAACAGGCTCGACGTGGTCTTCACCGGCAGCGTCTTCTGTCCCGGTTGCAGCATCTGCATGAAGAAGGTCATGGTCTTGAACACCGGCTCGCCCGTGGTCGGATCGATGTATTCGACCATCAATCCATCATGAGCGTCGCCTTCATTGTCGCGGTGGCGATCGAGCAGCTCGCGCATCATCTCCCAGCGATAGACAAACATCGGCGAGGATAGCCCTGCCCCACGCTTCGCCTTGCTGGCAAAGCGCGGCAGCAAGCCGCCATAACCGTAGGTTCGTTGCGAATAGTCCGGCGAAAAGCGCGGCGTTTGCTGCTTCTTCGACACCAGCTTGCCGTTCACTACTTCCTTGTAATCGTGCTCGAAGTGAATGGCGTTGAGCGTCTCGACCAAAGGCAGATCGAGCACAGACAAATTCAGCGCCTGTTCGTTACCGACCGTGCCGTGGTTGTGCCAGGTGTCGTTCGGCGTCAGCAACATGTCGCCCGGACCGAAGACAATGTCTTCACCATCTACGCCGGTAAAATTGCCCTTGCCTTTGAGCCCAAAGCGGATCGCGCTCGGAGAGTGGCGATGGGGCGGCATAATCTCATTGGCGTCGTTGAGGCGATAAGCCGTGTACATGGTGCTAACTGTTGCGCGTCTGGGTGCCAGACCGGGGTTCACCAAAATTAGCGAGCGCCGCTCGGAGTCGTCCATCGTGACCAACTGAACCGCACGATCGAGAATGGGTTCGATATCCTCCGCGCAGCGCCACAAATAAGGTACCGCACGCTGGCGTAGCGAGGAGCTGTTTGACCTCGTCGTGCTCAACCTCCGTGGACGTCGCCCAGAAGGGAAACATCTTCTTTGCGGAAACATCGTCATAGAGGGCTTTAAGCGCGGCGTCGCGATTGGGTAGCCGCGTGACAGTGCTGGCGGACGAGGAGGACATCGCGGAACTCCTTTGTGGGAAGGCATTGCCCTTGGCTGGAAACGCTAGCACAGACGGTTCGCCGGTCAATAAATTGGCGCCCATCTCTTCCTGCATGGCCCCCTAAACCGGCTTTTGGCACCGCTTCGGTCGCCGATTACGCGGCCCCGCAGCGTGCTGTGCCGCCTTTTGAGGTCTTGGGCTGGTCGTATTAGGGGATCTTCTCCGCGCGGTTTATCGCACCGCGCTCATCTTAGGAAGGACAGCGTCCCATTTGAGCGCTTGCTCTATTTGATCAATCCGCCTGCTCAAATATATTCAAACCGGCCGCAAGCAATTCACGCTGAATGCTTGCCTGGTCGGCCTCCTGCATGAGACCAAGCGCCCATAGATCGAGCCCTTGCCGCTTCACAACGGCAACAGGAAAGCCAGCATCGACAAAACGCTGTCCCAGCGATGCACAGGTAAATCCGGTCTTGTGGGCCATGGAGACGCGACCACGCGCGATCGAGTCTGAGTGGCCAAACAACATGTCGAGCGGCGTGATCGGCCCGGCAGGCGCCGTATAGGCGACATGGTCGAGACCGTGGTCAAGAATCAAGGACGCAACCGCTTCCAGATCGGGCGAAGTGATCAATGCAAAGCCGTCGGGCTTCAGGACGCGATTGAATTCCGCGAGCGCAGACGGAACCTCATGGGCATAGAGATGCTCAAGAATATGCGAAGCCCAGATGGCATCAAAGCTTTGAGCCGCACACGCGGACTTCATATCTGCGATCGAGCTGACAATGTCCGGTTTTGATTGGGGGTCGATATCAACGCGGATCTCCTCCCAGAGATCTCGTGCAAAGAACGGGTGTAACTTCCGCGCACTGTAGGATCCCGAACCGGCATTGAGAACACGTTTAACCGATTGATCAGCAGCATCGGAAAAACTGACGGCCTCCCGACTTCTTTGCATAACGAGCTCGCGACTTGGATAGAACGTCTTTACGACGGCAATTTAGTTATTAATGCCTAATATTGCGCTTAATCCTAGCGCTTCTTTAGGAGGCCGCCGCAAAGCCGCGTCGGAGCGCTCCTGCTATTTTCCCCAAGGAATTCTTGCCCAAACACGTTCGTGCCCGTAGTAGAGCGCGATTTTTGTCAGCAATTCAGTGGCCGCAATCGAACCCGCAATGGCTGGTTTGCCGGTGACAATAAAGCTGATGACGAAGGTGTCGAGTGTACCGGTAAGGCGCCAGCTCACGGCCTTTAATAGCGACCGGCTGTGACCTTCGCGCGCCTTAGGCGTGCGGTGGGCCTCGGTTTTACTGCTGCTAACGGCATCCATCAGCATTGTTGACAACCCCACATTTACACTTCCAGCCACATTTAGGACCGATGTTCCATGGAATGATCGATAACACCTAAAGCGACGCCATTTCCTGAATTGCGCATACCCCGTCGCTGCTCGTGGTTACGGTTCGCTTAATAGAATGCCGAGAATCGAAGATAGAAACGGGTTGTTCTCAATTGTATTGTAGTTGCTAGCGGAACCCGCGCCTGGTTAGTCAAAGACAATCACCGCCAATGTCCTTCGCCACAAAAATGAGAAACGACCCACCTCAGCATTCGACCAGCGTTGGTGCTGAGCCGCGGGCATCTCCCGTCACATTTGCGACGTCTCGAGTCCGAGTCGATCGAGATCATGCGGGAAGTCGTGGCCGAGTTCAAAAAACCGGTGATGCTCTATTCGATCGGCAAGGACTCGAGCGTGATGCTGCACCTGGCGATAAAGGCCTTTTATCCGGCTCCCTTGCCGTTTCCTTTGCTGCATGTCGATACGACGTGGAAGTTCCGCGAAATGATCGCCTTTCGTGACGAGACGGCGCGCCGGCTCAATCTTGATCTGCTTGTCTACGTGAATGAAGAAGGAGTCAGGCAGGGAATTAGCCCGGTCAAATCCGGTTCTGCAATCCACACGCACGTGATGAAGACTGAAGCGCTCAAGCAGGCCCTCGACAAATACGGCTTCGACGCTGCATTTGGTGGCGCGCGGCGCGACGAGGAAAAGAGCCGGGCCAAGGAGAGAGTTTTCTCCTTCCGCAACAAGAGCCACGCCTGGGATCCGCGCGATCAAAGGCCGGAGCTGTGGAATTTGTTCAATACCCGCATCAATGCCGGCGAATCCATTCGCGTGTTTCCCCTCTCCAACTGGACCGAGCTTGATGTCTGGAACTACATCGCCATCGAGAACATACCGGTCGTGCCGCTTTATTTTGCGAAGGAACGCCCTGTCGTTCAGCGCAGCGGGACCTGGATCATGGTCGATGACGACCGGCTGCCGCTCGATCCGGGCGAGCAGCCGCAAATGCGCCGCGTCCGTTTCCGCACGCTCGGATGTTATCCACTGACCGGCGCCATCGAGTCGGATGCCGATACGCTCGAGGCTATTGTCGGAGAGATGGAAACCGCGCGGGTATCGGAACGCCAGGGCCGCCTCATCGATACCGATGAAGCGGCGTCAATGGAAAAGAAAAAACGCGAAGGCTATTTCTGATGGACGTGGCTTTGCGACCCCGATTGCCGCCCGAGGCCGACGAAAAGGACCTGCTGCGCTTCATCACGTGCGGGTCTG
Source organism: uncultured Pseudomonadota bacterium (assembly GCA_963762485.1). GTDB lineage: Bacteria > Pseudomonadota > Alphaproteobacteria > Rhizobiales > Xanthobacteraceae > Pseudolabrys. The sequence continues at coordinate 100,672 of CAVXLE010000008.1, forward strand.
TTGACGACGGCAAGTCCACGCTGATCGGGCGTCTGCTGCACGATACGAAGCTGATCTTTGAGGATCAGCTCGCCGCGCTCGTCAAGGATTCAGAGCGCCAGGGCACGACCGGTGAAGACATCGATTTTGCCCTCCTGCTCGACGGCCTTGAGGCCGAGCGCGAACAGGGCATCACCATCGACGTCGCCTACCGGTTCTTTTCAACGCCGCGGCGCTCTTTCATCGTGGCCGACACGCCCGGCCACGAGCAGTTCACCCGCAATATGGCGACCGGCGCCTCCAATGCGCAGCTCGCGGTGATTCTGATTGACGCGCGAAAGGGAGTGCTTGTGCAAACCAAGCGCCACTCCTTTATCTGCTCGCTCCTCGGTATTCGCCACGTCGTTCTCGCGGTCAACAAGATCGATCTTGTGAAATTCGATAAAGCGACCTTCGACCGCATTGTCGCCGATTACACGTCCTTTGCCGGCGAGCTCGGGTTTGAATCCATCGTGCCAATTCCGATTTCTGCCCGTTTTGGCGACAATGTCACCAGGGCATCCGGCAACACATCCTGGTATCGGGGCCCTTCCCTGCTGGACTATCTGGAAACGGTCGATATCGAGAGCGATACGCTCAAGGCGCCCTTCCGGTTTCAGGTCCAGTTGGTCAACCGGCCCAATCAGGATTTCCGCGGCTACGCAGGGACCGTGGCCTCCGGCCAAATCCGGCAAGGAGACCCCGTCGTCGTGGCCGGTTCCGGACAATCATCGCATGTCCAGAAAATCGTGACTTACGACGGGGCGATTGAGGCGGCCGAAGGTGGAGACGCGATCACCCTCACCCTCACCGATGAGATCGACATTGCCCGCGGCGATGTCCTTGCCGCCCCGAAAGCGCGGCCGGACGTCTCCGAACAGTTCGCCGCTCACATTATCTGGATGGATCAGGAGCCGTTATTTCACGGACGATCATACCTTATTCGAATTGGCACAAAGACAGTCCCGGCAAGCATCACCGCCATAAAATACAAGATCAATGTGAACACGCGCGAGCATCTCGCCGCCCAGACGCTCGCCCTCAACGACATCGGATTCTGCAACGTTTCGACCGCGGTGCCGGTTGCCTTCGACAAATATACGGATAACCGCAAGACGGGCTCGTTCATTATCATCGACCGGTTCACGAATCGGACCGTCGGCGCCGGCATGATCGCGTTCGGGCTGCGGCGCGGGACCAATATTCATCGCCAGGCTCTGCTTGTCGGAAAGGCGGAGCGCGCCGCGCTGAAGAAGCAAAAGCCGGCCATCATCTGGTTTACCGGCCTGTCGGGCGCGGGAAAGTCGACGATCGCCAATATTGTCGAACAGCGCCTCAACCTGGACGGCCACCACACCATGATGCTCGACGGCGACAATGTGCGCCACGGGCTCAACCGGGATCTCGGCTTCACCGAGGCCGACCGCGTCGAAAACATCCGGCGCGTCGGTGAGGTCGCCAAGCTGATGGTGGAGAGCGGGCTGATCGTCCTCTGCTCATTTATTTCGCCCTACCGGGCCGAGCGCGAGATGGTCCGCCAGCTTGTCGCCGACGGCGAGTTCATCGAGGTGTTTGTCGACACGCCGATCGAAGATTGCATGCAACGCGATCCCAAGGGCCTGTATGCAAAGGCAAAAGCGGGCGAACTCAAAAATTTCACCGGCGTCGACGCGCCGTATGAAGCTCCTATTGATCCGGAAATCCATCTGCATACGCTCGGCCAGTCCGCCGACGAACTCGCCGGCATCATTCTTCGCTCATTGAGCGAACGCAAAATCATCAAGGCGTCCGCGCCGTAAACCGCTTCTTTAATGGCCCCCGAAAACCGAACTTCTCGGCTGGCTCGACAACTTACGAACTAAGTACTTTACGTATTAAGAGCGGGGTGTCTCACTGAATGCGGCTTGTAGATCTCGACGAGCAAAATTTTGCCTGTATGGATCGTCTTGCCGACTGCGAGCTACACGATCGACGCCCAATTTTTCACCAAGATAGCACTGCCAAACTAAAGCACAGGAATTCCGCGCTTGAAGCCCACAAGCACGTCGATCAAGTCAGCTCTGATCCCGAGATCGATATTGTCAATTTCGATCATGCACATGTTCAGACCAGAATGGTGTTGCAGATACCCAACAATGTCGTATCCCCAATCGATGGTTACCAGCGATCCTTCCCTGGCGATCGGATTGCCATGGTACTGCGCCGCAAGGTGATGTAAAATTTTTCCAGAAGTAAAGGATGCGCGCCGTCGCGATGGGATGTTTTTCAAGATTATAGGTACCGTCGCTATAAAGGCTCCGCCGGGCCGCAATGTCCGTGCGATTTCTTTTATTGCCTGATCCGGCTCGAAAATGTGTTCGAATACGTCCTGTGTAACCACCAGATCGAAGCTTTCGTCGGCAAAAGTCTGGGCTTGTAAATCCTCCGACCGATACCCACTGGGTGCATGGCCCCGAACGGGATCGATTTATCCCATTGCGTCGCAATGTATGATTTTGCCTCGCGCTTGAGCCGCTCACTTACGAGGTCTGCACCCGGCGACAACTCATGAACATCGCACTCGCGCCAATTGGGAAAAAACTTTGTCAGGACATAGAAGAGCGCCCGATAGCGTGGCGTCAGATTGCAGAGCGGGCATCGAAGATGGTTCCGAAAGTAAGGATCATCTGCAACGAAAATGACAGATCGTTCGCAGACGCAGCAGTAACCGGCATGTTCAAAATGAAATTCGTTTAGCTTCATTCTAACACGGGACCCCCTGACCACGACAGCACGCCTGCTTCGAGGCGCACCAAAAGACCAGCCGATCCTATTCCCTCACGACTAAATTTCTGTTTATCGGCTTACGCCAACGTTTTACCCCCTGCGGCCCACTAACTAATGGGATCCTTTAAAACTCTCGCCCGCCTCATTATATATGCACCCTGGGTCACGTTCTTCCGACCGGGTTGGGGCGAGGACTTGTCTGATCGCTATCAACCTACGCGTATCGCATGGCCGAGTGGGAATTATCCAACCGCCCTCATCATTTTCATTCCACGCATAGATGACGAACCACCGGCGCCTGTTGATTGCTGCCTGGATTCGACCAAGTAAGAGCGGCTCGCAATTGATCGGCAATTTGATCTGGCGTTGCAGGACCGAAATAGTACTGCAGCCCCTCGCCCGGTCTTTGGGTCTTCTCCCACGGAACGGGGCGCTCGACGCGCGGGCGTCTATCCCACCCTGTCATCACTGTCGGCACCACAGGGAGTGCTGAGCGGGCAAGCATGCGCCAGTCGGCCTGAACAATTTGCGCCAGGTCTTCGAAGCTTCCAACGCGTCGGGCATCTGTCAGCGCATATGCGCCAAGCGCGTCAGCTCCTAATTGTGGTCCGATATTTGGAATCTGGTCGATTCTTCCTGCTACGACGATATAGGGATTCGCCAGTTGTCGACTACGCGCGCCTGCTCGGAACCGATCGATCGCCGCGCGCAGCCCCTGAAGATCACCCCATTTTTCTTTAACCGTCGCTTCGTCGATAAAGCCAAGAAAATAAAGTGGTCGACCATCTTCAACGGTGACGTAACTGTCCAAACGCATCAGATCAAGGTGCTGGTTGACACTCGGGCTCTGAAACCTTGCGCTGCCCCAGTTCTGCAATTCGGTAAACAAGCAGAACCAAAATCTTCGAGCGAATTGAACTTGAGAGGTATTGTCTAAAGGCAAGGGACATCGAGCTTGTAGGCGAGTAGCTAACGAACGCCCAATAATCAAGTCCGGCAAATGCGGCCTGTCGAATCGCAATGTCTATCTCGGCCTGTGAGATCTGAGGTACATGCACCTGCGTGTTATTATCGACTTCAGCGAAGAATGGGGCGCGCCAGGCGTATTGCGGTTGCGACAGCGAATTCTCAACTGCTTGCGTCTGAACCGACACAGGATCGTACCACGCATCCCAACGGATGGCTCCGACCAGTGGACGCTGAATGGCACGGGCGCTCTGAACTGTTGTCAACAGTGGCGCGCTGATGAGACCGCAAATCGCCGCCCGTCTATTGAAACGGATGATTGCATTACTGAGCCCCGTCGCATAACTCACGCTCTACGAGCGCGGCTGCGGGCTCATTGGCCGAGCTTCAGCGGGCACTTACCCCGTCTAACTTGTAAGCTGCTCCTTTGTAAAGTGATTTTGGTTGATCAAGTGATTGCACAAATCATTCCATGTGATTGACCCTCGTTCTCGATTCAATCTGAAGATCACGTCACGATATTTATCGAAAAGCGGAATCAACTCTTGGTCTTGTTCCCAGCGTCCAGCCGCTTAGTTTTGTTAACGGCACCCAAGAGGTACGACCCAAGTGTCTCGGTATCACAGCCAAGCGAAGTCAGCACATTTAGTGCAACCATAGATCGGTCCGTTACCATTTGCTCGTAGTTTATCGGCATAAATGTCAAGCCGTGCTCACGCGCATAGGCGTCAAGCTGACGTTCCTGAGATACCAGCAGAAGTACTTCCTTCCATATAGAGAGGTCATTCAGATGCAATTCGGCGTTCGGCGCACCAATCGAATATGATTTATTGTCATACTCAAAAGAGTGCCAATGTCCGCTTTTTTTTGCACGCGCAAATGAATAGGCCTAAACTGAATATGTCCTGACGCGTCATCCAGAAATATGTCCGGTGACCCGCCGGAAATAATGACGTCACATCAACAAGCTCTTCCAGATATGGCA
>CAVXLE010000009.1:0-33714 GCA_963762485.1 uncultured Pseudomonadota bacterium
CGCGTAGCGCGTCGACGGCGCTACACACATTGTCTTTCGCGGATCGGTCGAGCATTGCGCACCTCCCCGGATTGTTTGTAGGCTAACGATCTCATCCTAGCCGAGTCAAATAGAACCTCGCGATGAAGGCTCCCCCTTTCGATTATATCCGCCCCGACCGACTGGAGACCGCGATCGAGTTTCTTGCGAACATGGCGACCAGGCCAAGGTGATCGCCGGCGGCCAAAGTCTGGTTCCGATGCTGGCCTTCCGTCTTGCCGCCCCTCGATTTCTCGTGGACATCGGCCGAATTCCCGACCTGAACCGTGTGGTGACGGATGACGACGGGACTTCTACTTGGCGCATTCGACGCGCTGGCGCGACATCGAACGCAACGCGGAATTGCAACGCGCGCATCCTCTCCTGGTCGAGGCCACCCGACATGTCGCGCATTATCAGATCCGCAACCGCGGGACGGTCGGAGGCAGTCTCGCCCACGCCGACCCGGCTGCGGAAATGCCCGGGATTGCCGTCACGTGTGAAGCCGAAATCCTCGTCGCCGGGCGGCACGGACAAAGAACAATTCCTGCCGGCGCGTTCTTCACCGGCCCGCTGTCGACGGCACTTCAAAAAGATGAATTGGTCATCGAGGTGCGGCTGCCGCCGTGGCACCCGACGCGCCGCTGGGCCTTTGAGGAATTCGCGCGGCGAAAAGGCGATTTTGCCATCGCAGGTGTTGCGCTCTTTTATGACGTTGATAGCGACGGTCGGGCGAGTAACGTCCATATCGGGGCGATCGGCGTCGCAGACACGCCGATAAGGCTGGCGGCCGTCGAGGCTGTCGTAAAAGATAAATCGATCACGAAATCGGCCATCCGCGAGGCGGGCGCTGCGGCCTCGGAAAGTGTCGATCCAGTCGACGATATCCACGCGCCGGGCGACTACCGACGCGCCTTGCTGCGCGTCCTGACGGAACGCACCCTCGCCTCCGCCTCGGGATTGAGCCTGCAGGAATGTTCATGAGCAACTCGGAAAAAGTGCGGCTCAAGGTCAATGGCAAGACGTATGAGGTGATCGTCGAGCCGCGTACCACGTTGGCGGATTGCTTGCGCCATACCCTAAAGCTCACAGGCACCCATGTAGGCTGCGAGCACGGAGTTTGCGGAGCCTGCACGCTCATTGCCGAAGGCCTGGCGGTTCGCTCGTGCCTAATGTTCGCCGTTCAGGCGGATGGCATGGAGATCACGACGGTCGAGGGGCTGTCCGACGGTGACACATTAAGCCCCCTGCAAACGGCATTCCGCAAGCATCACGCCTTGCAATGCGGTTTTTGTACAGCCGGCATCCTGACGACGGCACACACGCTTCTCAAGGAAGAGCCGGACGCAGATGCGGATCGCATCCGCGAGGTTCTATCCGGCAATATTTGCCGGTGCACAGGCTATGTACAGATCGTCGAAGCGGTGCTGGATGCGCGAGCGGCCTACAAGAACGATCGAGAGGGCCCGCAATGACCGCCATCCGAAACGTTTACATCGGCCAGGAGATTGAGCGGACCGAAGACTTTCGATTTCTGACCGGTCGCGGAACCTTCGTAGACGACTATGAGCCCGCAAGCGTGTTGCACGCGGCGATCTTGCGTAGTTCGATCCCGCACGGCCGGATCCTCGGTATCGAAATTTCCGCAGCGCTCAAAATGCCCGGCGTCCATGCGGTTATCACCGCCCCGGACATCGGCGAAAGGATTCCCAGGATTCCCATTCGTCTCGCTCCAATAGCCGGACTTGAAAAATACCTTCAGCCGGTCATTGCAGAAGAAAAGGTCCGCTATGTCGGCGAGCCGATCGCCGTCATTGTTGCCGAAAGCCGTGCCATCGCCGAAGACGCAGCGGCGGAGATCGACGTGACGATCGAGCCGCTCGACCCAATTCCGGATTGGCGGACCTCGGAAAGGGACAAATCCCTGCTGTTCGAGCAAAACGGCACCAACGTCGCCACCCGTTACACTGTCGGGTTTGGTGACACGGATTCGGTCTTCGCTAGCGCGGACTATACGCGCCGGGAGTTCTTCCGTGCCCACCGCCATACCGCCGTGCCGTTGGAGACACGCGGGGTGGTGGCGGAATGGGATGCGGCCACTCAGCGGCTGATCGTCAACGGCGCCACCAAGGTCACGTTCTTCAACCGGCGCGCGCTTGCCGCCATGATGCAATTGGCCGAAAGCGCGATCGATCTCATCGAGCTTGACGTTGGGGGCGGCTTCGGTGTGCGAGGCGAGTTCTATCCTGAGGATTTCCTTATTCCGTTCGCCGCACGCAAATTGAATCGGCCCGTTAAATGGATCGAGGACCGGCTCGAACATATGCAGGCGGCCAATCACTCGCGAGAGATCGATTGCGAGCTCGAAATTGCCTGCCGCCGCGACGGTACTATCATTGCTTTGCGTGGGCGGATTTTTGGCGACATGGGCGCCTATACCCGTACAAATTCGGGCGTCGTGCCGGCAAAGGCGGCCCAGTTTCTCCACGGCCCGTATCGAATTCCGGCCGTCAAATTCGACGTAGCCGCTTTCATGACCAGCAAGACGCCGGTCGGCACATACCGCGCACCCGGACGCTTTGAGGCCAACTTCTTTCGTGAGCGGCTTTTTGACATGGTTGCGCGGGATCTCAAGATGGATCCTATCGAGTTCCGCCGTAAGAACCTAATCGCGGCAACCGAAATGCCCTACTCCATCGGCACACTGGTGCCCTACGAAAATGAAACCGCTTACGACACTGGCGACTATCAGGCGGCGCTGGACAAATGCCTTCAGGTGTTCGACTGGGAAAAAAAGAAGAACGTTCAAAGCCGCTATATCGGCGGCCGCTACCACGGGTTAGGAGTTACTTGTTTCGTCGAAAGTGGCGGCGCTGGCCCGCGGGAGAACGTGCGCATGGTCCTAGAGCGCGACGGCCACATCACGCTTGCCGTCGGCTCCTCCGTGCTCGGCCAAGGCCTCGAGACCGTGTTCGCACAAATAGCCGCAGATGCGCTATCGCTGCCCTTGGAAACCTTTCGAGTGTTGCACGGATCGACCACAATAGTGGATGAAGGCTACGGCACTTACCACTCGCGTGCCGTGGTAATGGGAGGTTCGGCCGTTTTGGATGGCGCTAAAAATCTTTCGTCGGCGATTCAAGGTGCAGCAGCTTTGCAATTTAATTGCCGCCCGGAGGACGTAACTCTTAAAGACGGCGTTGCTCGTGGTCCCGATGGCCGCTCGTTGACTTTCGCCGCTCTCGCCGCAGCATTAGGACCCGTTTCGGCTACCGGCACTTTCGCGAATAGTAAGCGCACCTACAGCTATGGCGCACATGCCGCGCATGTTTCGGTTGACCCACGCACTGGCCATGTTGCGGTTCTTGACTATGTCGCGGTTGAAGACGTAGGCCGCGCCATTAATCCGGCATTGGTGCACGGACAAACCTTCGGAGCGGTAGTTCAGGGGCTCGGCGGCGTATTTCTCGACCACCTGATCTACGACATCAACGCGCAACTGCTGAACGCGTCGCTGGCGGATTACCTGTTGCCCACCGCGACCGATTTTCCGAACATTCGTGGCGTGACGATGGAATTGCATCGCTCACCCAGCAATCCATTGGGCGCGAAAGGCGCCGGAGAAGGAGGAATGGTTGCGGTTGCAGCTACCGCCGCTAATGCGGTGGCCGCGGCACTTGCGGAGTTCAATATTGAGCCAAATGAATTACCGCTTGCTCCACCGCGACTCTGGCGTCTGATTCAAAAAGCGAAAGCGCGTCGTGTTTCAAAGTCGTGAATTCATTTTAACTGTCCACGACGACCTAATTTGCACAGCAAAAATGCGGCCCTAATTGCGCAGTCCGAAGGCCGTGTGCACAAATATTGCCCATTTTACTCAAGCAGCCCGCTTTTCCATTCAAAAAATCGCTTTCGCCGCGTCGCCGACCGCTTCGACATTGTCGCCCGACATCGAGAAAGCACACGATGCGGCACGGGCAGCCTTCGAGACCTTCGTAGCGCCACGGAAATGCGCCGATCAGGCAGCGTTTGCCCAGCATCATTTCGATATCACCGCCGAGATTTTCCGGCGTGCAGCAGCCCTTCCTGGAACGCCCAGCTGTGGAACGGGAAGATGTCCTGCTGCACTCTTGCGGCCGGATTTCTTGTGCGTGTATTCGAAGGTGCCGAAGAATTCCGCCGGTGTCTTGCCGTGCTTGCGCGTGAACTCGTCAGCAAGATCGGGCCGCATGCAGCGGATCGACGTATTCATGGCGTGGTCGCAGGAGCCGCAATCCATGCCCCACCACTTGATCTTCTTCTTCAGCATCCAATGCAGCGTGTCGAGATTGGGACCAGGGTGATAGCAGAAGTACTTCACCAGATCCTGCTGCGGCTGGCCTTCGTAATGGCTGTGCCAGCCGGTGTGCAAAATAAGAATGTCGCCCTCGCGGATGTCGGCGCCAGCGCTTTCGATCATCTGTGGCGTGATCACCGCCCAGTCATGCATGTGCTTTGAGATGTCGACCACGACGCCGCGGTTGACCAGATAGTCGAGCGGCAAATGCGCCATGTCGCCTTTGCGATTATCGGTCGCGTGCATGGCGCCGTCGAAATGCGTGCCGACATGCAGCGCAGTATCGATGCGTTGCGCGACGATCATCTGGGTCTGCAGATTCTGCGCGTAGTACATCTTGTTGCCGGCATAGCCGACCCAACCGGGTGTGTGCACGTTCATGACGTGGGAGAGATCGACGATTTTCATGACTTTTCGGACTCCATTTCTTGGCGAAATCGTGTGCCGCTTTCCGTCGGCCTGCTGGGCCGCTTTGTTAGATTGCCGACTATCACCCCTTAGCTCAGCGCTCATTGCCGCGAGCGTCAGGCAAGCGCAATGCATTCAATTTCGACCTTGAGGCCGCCGGCAAGTTGCACGCCACAGGTCGTCCGCGCGCCTGTGTCTCACCCAAGTCCGGCCGCTCGCAAAGCGCGACGCCAAAATTAAAAACCAAACTCAGCTACCGGGCCGATACACCCACATATCTACCGTGATGTCACAGCCGGGGATCGGCATCGGCGACGGCGTACGCACGGCGCCGAAAGGGATTGGCTCACCGGAGAGCTTGTCCTGCCAGACCCGCAGCGCCGGATAAACCACATCGAGATCTCCGACAAAGTGATGCGCACGCACGACATTTGCGAGCGCCGTGCCGCCTGCTTTGCAGATGTCCTCGGCAACGCCAAGGATCGCGCGTACCTGATGCTGCGCCGGCGCCCCTAAATGACGCAGCCCGGCCGAGTCTCGCACCACCGGAATTGCGCCTTCGCCGTCTGCCGCATAGAGCGCCGACAGGCATAGCAAGTCGCCGGCGCGTACCGCGGCCGGACCGAGCCGCATTGCAGCCGACGCTTTGTGATCAATGACGTGCTTCTTGACCTTGCCGCCGTCACGGACGCCGAGAATGTTTATTTCGATCTTCGACTCGAGCAGAGCCAGACCCTTGGTCGCCACCACAGTCAGGGCGCAGGAATTATCTCCGAAGTGGCTGTACCATACGTCCATAAATTCCGGCAGGTCGTTGATGTCGGTCAGATAGACCTGTGCCTTGATTGCATTCTTAATCGAACTCCCGCCGGCTTCGAGACCTGGCTTGAGACGGCCGGTGATCAGGAATTCCGTCTGCAGCCGGATGTCCGTGCCATTCCACAGAGCGTTGGGCGGACGATAGGCTTTCGGATCGAGACCGGTCATTGCCTCGTTGTTCGGCATTTGCCCGGCTACGAAGACGTAGTCGCCGCATACAAGTGAGGCGATGAACCCGGAATGCTGGGGCACCGGCACACCTTCAGCGCGCGCCGCCTTCGGTTCACGGCCCTCGCCCGGCAATACCGCCAGAAGCGAGACGTTCATACTGGCGCCTTCGGTCAGCAATTCCTCCATCAGCACCGACGTGCTCGGCGGCACATAGTCTTTCAGCAAGATCTTGCGCGCACGCTGATAGGGATTCACACATTCGGCGCGGGGATAATATTGGTCCACGCGCACGATGTGGCGAAGATCGCTGCCTTCAGCCGCAATCAACCTGGCGAAGCGATCGAAGATAAATTTCCCTTCGCGCAGATAGCGCGGCGCACCGCCGAGCGGCAGCCCCGGCTTGCCCGCCACATCTGCAGCGATGCCGTTCTCGTAATCGCTTGCTTCGTGTCCGGTAAAAAACAGCCACGATCCCGCGCGCATGCCTTGCGCGTACATGATGTCCGTGTGGCCGATGCGTACTGGCGCAATGGGTTTCACGTCGGGCATTTACAACCTCCCGCGATGATGGAAACAGCAGCAAGCGATGCGTATTTTGCGAGCAGTAATACAAGTTGGCGCATCGGACTAATACAAACTCTTTCACTTTTTTGTTGCAGCAAACATTGCAAAGACAACGGGGTGTGTCCAGCGCGTGCAGCGCGCTGACGAGCTGCCGTGCCCATATCATAAAAGGAAATCGTCTGCGTTTGACTCGGACTCCTGCCAACCGTAACGTTGCGAGGCCGTGGATGCGCGTCTTGCACTCGTTTGGAGGCAAGTTTGTTACGCGTCAGCAACGTGAGCAAAGTTTTTGAATTGTCGCGCGGCTCATACATCGCGCTTGACGGTGTGTCGCTCACGGTCAAGGACGGGGAATTTCTCTGTCTGCTTGGGCCTTCCGGCTGCGGCAAATCGACCTTGCTCAACATCCTTGCTGGTTTCGAACCGGTGACGGCCGGCAGGGTGACGTTTCGCGAAAAACCGGTGACCGGCGCTGGCCGCGAACGTGTAATGTTCTTTCAAGATGCGGGATCGGCGCTGCTGCCTTGGCTCACGGTCGAAGAAAACGTCCGCTTCGGTTTGCGTGTGCGCAAGGTCCCGAAAGCCGACTGGCAATCGATCATCGACAAGAACTTGCGGATGGCCGGCCTCGACACGCATCGGAACAAGTTTCCGGCCGAACTGTCCGGCGGCATGCGCCAGCGGCTGCAGATTGCGCGCGCGCTCGCGGTCGAGCCGGAAGTCCTGCTCATGGATGAGCCGTTCGGTGCGCTCGATGCACTGACGCGGCGGCATATGCATATCGTGCTGCTCGATATCTGGCAACGTACCCACAAGACCATCGTATTCGTGACGCATGACATCGCTGAGGCGATTTCGCTCGGCGACCGCATCGGCGTGATGTCGTTCGGTCCGCACTCGGTGATCACCAAGATGATCGACATCGATTTGCCGCGGCCGCGCGACCTGACCAATCCCAAAGTCGCGCAGATTTTTAACGAGATCGAAGCCTTGCTGGCGCCCGATCTGGCGCGGGCGGTGTGACGGTGGTTGACCTCCGCGAAACGACACCCGCCGCCGCGGCCCGAATTTCCAGCAAATTCCGGCTCCCCAGTGGGTTTTCGCGCACCATTGTGCTGACACTCGCCTCGCTGGTGCTCGCCGTTTGCGCCTGGCAATTCCTCTCGAGTGTGCTGTTCAACCCTTTCCTCATTCCACCGCCGCTGGAGGTGATCCACACAGCCGGTCCGATGCTGGCAAGCGGCGAAATAGTCTCGGATGTCGCGATCAGCATGGTGCGGGTCCTGGTCGGCTTCGTGACCGGCTCAATCGCCGGGATCGTGCTTGGCGTGTTGCTCGGCCGCATCCGTTTACTGCATGAACTGCTCGACCCGATTATCGAGCTGCTGCGCTATCTTTCGCCGACCGCAATGATCCCGATTGCCGTCATCTGGTTCGGGATTGGCGAACTCTCGAAGTACTTCCTCATCTTCTGGGGCACGTTCTTCATCGTCTTGATCAACACCACTGCCGGCGTCTGGCGCGCGCCGATTGCGCGGCAGCGCGCCGCGCAATGCCTCGGTGCCAACCATTTGCAGATCTTTGTGCTGATCGTGGTGCCGTCGGCAGTGCCCTACATTGTCACAGGCATGCGAGTGGCGATGGCGTCGTCTTTCATGAGCATCATACCGGCTGAAATTCTGGCCGCCGATTCCGGCATCGGCTACCTGCTGCAAAAATCATCGATGCTGCTGCAGACCAATCGCATCTTCGTTGCTCTACTCACGATCTGCGTGCTCGGCTTCGTCGTCGATCGCATCTTTCGTTTCTTCGTCGACAGAGTGCTTGCCCGTTACATGTCCTACGTTTCGCAAACCTGACCAATAGAGAGAGAACCCCATGCGTAACATCACGACAATGCTAGGTCTTGCGGCAGTTGGCGGCGTTCTAGTGTTCGGCACCGCTGTGGCGCAGGCGCAACAGACCCCGCTGAAGATGACCTTGTTCGGTCAGCCTTCGGTCAACAACGACGCGATCTGGATGGCGTTCGAGAAAGGCTTCTACAAGGACGAAGGCCTCGACGTCACCTATCGCCTGTTCCCGTCGGGCACGACCGCCTTTCAGGCCTTTCAAACCGGCCAAGGCGACATCATTATGACCGGCGACCTGCCGAGCGTGCAATATTATTTCAACTCGAAGCAAAATTACCGGACCATCGCGGTGATCGAGCGAGACGCCAAAGGCTATGTCGTTGTCGCCGGCAAAGACATCAAGAAGCCGCAGGATCTCGTCGGCAAGACAGTCGCGACCCGCGTCGGCTCGACCGGCTCATGGTTCGTCTCTGAATATCTCACCAAGAATAAAGTCGACCCGAAAGCGGTTACGGTGAAAAATCTCGACACCCAGGTGCTTCCCGCTGCGCTGTGCGGCGGTGAAATCGCGGCGTTCTTCATCTGGCAGCCGGTCGGCTCGCGCACGCTCGAAATCTGCCCTGACAAAGCGCACTATTTGAGCGACGCAACCGGCTACATTCAGGGCTACCTGGTCGCAGGCGCGCGACCGGAGTGGCTTGCGACACCCGAAGGCAAGGATATTGCGACGCGCTGGTTACGCGCGACGATGAAGGGCCGCGATGTCGCCGAAAAGGACTTCAAGTCAGTCGCGGCCTACGCCGCCGCCAAGCTGAGTCTGAGCGAGAAAGCCACTAAAGAACAGTGGGACACCAACACGCGGCCGCTCGCAATCGACAAGGTCTATTACGACGATTTTTGCAGCTTGAGCCGTTGGGCGCAAAACGAGAAGGCCACCGGCGACAAAATCGACTTCAAGAACCTGACCTGGGGGGACGGGCTCAAGGCTATTAATACCAAGCTGGTTGATGCGCCACCGCCACCCTGCTGAACGAAATTCCCTGGATGCAGCACGCCGGACGAATGTCCGGCGTGTTGCTTTTGGCCTAGGGTTTTTCAGTTGCCGGGAAGAAACAGAGCCTGCACGTCCGGTTCCCGCGCAATGAGTTTCTGCTCGAAAAGATATTTCGCGAGTGTGGCCACGACCTTGCGGTTAATCTCGTTCAACCCGTAAGGCAGAGGATCGCCGCCACATTGGTCGAAACTCTTTTTCCAATGCCGCGCGCCCCACGGCATCAATGTCGTCCCGAGCTGGCGCGCATATGCGCGCGCCTTTGCCTGCGCATAGGCCGCGAATAAAGCGAGCGGTAGCGCCGGCAAACGCTGCAATGCATCGCTGCGAATGACCACGACGTGATTGATCGGATAGATGCCGAACGCGCGCAGGTAGGCTTCTTCCGCCGCCTGGACGTCGGCAATCAGCGAGCGCAATTTACGTTCGCCGAAAGGTTTGTGGTCATCACCCGTTTGGGGCGTCAAGAGCGCGTCGATTTGTCCTTCAATGAGCGCGGTCTCGAGGTCGCCATCTATCGCTTGAAGCGTTACGCCGTCCAAAGTCGCAAAACGCTGCCGGCCGCTCACGACCCAGTGCAGGTCCTGCCATTGCACGTTGTATTGGTCGGCGAGGATGCCTCTCGTCCAGACTGCGGCAGTCATCGAAAAATCCGGAACACCGACCCGCTTTCCGCGCAAATCGGCCGGCTCGCGCAGCGGACTGTCGTTGCGCACGTAAAGCGTGGAATGGCGGAAGGCGCGATAAGGAAATACCGGGATCGCATGGAGCCAATCGGCACCGCGGTCCCTGAGCATGAGATAATTCGACAGCGAGAATTCGCACGCCTCATAGCAACGCTCGTTGAGCATCTTGACGAAGACGTCGCGGAGCAGCGCCGTCGTGTAGCGGATGTCGATACCGTCCCGGATGCCCGAAAGCGCAAGTGTGTGCTCGTAGTCGCCACCGATGACTTCAATTGCTGCCGGCACGGTCCACCTAGGTGAAGATCGCGCTTGGCGCGCTACGCGGCCGCATCAAGTCCTTCGCCACAGAGCACAGCCTAGCGACGCCTTCTTCAAGCACATCCTTGTCCAACAAGCCGAAACTCACGCGTAACGTGCGTGGATTGACATGCGACGCATAAAAGACCTCGCCTGCAACGAAGGCGACACCCCTGCGTACCGCACGATAGTAAAGTTCGGATACTTCGGTCCCTTCCGGCAACGTCACCCACAGGCTGAGGCCGCCTTCCGGATGTCCAATCAGGGTGCCCGGCGGCATACCGGCCGACAGGCTGCGGATAAGCTGGCGCTGCTTGGCCGAGTAGGCATTTTTCATGCGCTCAAGAATTTTCGGATAGTTTCGACGGGCCAGGAACCGCGCCATCGCCTCCTGCATGATACCGTTCGTGTGCAGATCGCTATGGGCCTTAAGTGCAAGCAGAGACCGGCGCGCATGCGCTGGCGCCACGACATAGCCGAGGCGCGTGCCCGGCAAAAATACTTTTCCAAATCCGCGCACGTAAAAAACGTTGTCGTCCGGCTCCGCCAAAGCCCGAATAGAAGAGATCGAAGAGCCAGAAAAACGCAGCTCGGAATTATGGTCATCCTCCAGGACTGCCACACCATGTTTGCGCGCCAGCGCAAGAATGCTATGGCGCTTCTCGATGCTGGTCGTCACCCCCGTCGGATTCTGAAAGGTTGGATTGGTATAGATCAGGCGCGGCCTGTGGCGCGACAAAAGCGCCTCGAGCTTTTCGATATCCACGCCATCGGACTCGAGCGGCACCTCGAGGATGCGCGCCCCGACGGTCCGCAGCACGTTGAGGACGCCGTAGTATGCGGGACGTTCAACAATCACCGCCGCCCCGTGCGGTGCCAATAGGCGGACGACAAGCTCAATCGCCTGCTGCGCGCCCGAAGTCACAACCACATCTTCTGGCGGCGTAATAATACCTTGCTCGGCAAGATAGCCCGTAATGCAACGACGCAAGCTGACGCGGCCGTTCGGCGGGTCGTAGCTGAAATACGGCGCTAGACCGTCCGCTATCACCGATTGCAAACAGGCTTCAAATTCCCTGGCACAACCGGAATCCGGGGCAGGATAATTGCTGGTGAATCCAATGACACCGGGCGCGTGCGATAGCTCATACAAACGCTCGGATAACAATGGCCCCGCCGCGTCCGGTTCCGCTCCGTGAGCGCGCCTCGAACTTTTTCCATTCGGCGCTCGCACATGCGTTCCACCTCCGGCACGTCCTTCAACGAAACCGGCCTCGGCGAGGTCCTTGTACGCCTTGGCGACCGTCATCTGATTGATGCCGAGTTGCTCGGCAAGCCGCCGTACCGGCGGCAGCCGCATGCCGGGCGTTAGCTCGCCAGCGGCGATGCGGTCGACGATCTGCTCATGCACCTGCAGGAAAAGCGGGCGGCCATTGCCCTTTGACAGCGCGATCGCAAATTCGCTCGGCGCGATCGCCCGCCGTCGTGGATGCCTTTCCCCATTTGCCATTCGACGCCACTCATGACCAAACGAAAACTTTGTATGATTTTTTGTATTACTCCAAACAAACGCGAGCAAGAGAAAACTGCATGGCAGGCCGACGAAAGTACCGCGGCAAATTTATCTTCGTCGTTCTTAGCATCGAGATTCGATTGACCGACATACAATTAGCATTGTAGCGTTTTTGATTGCAGAGGAAGCGGACCCGGGTCGCAGTCTGCGGTGCGTGGACGCGTGGAATGGAGTGCGCCCAATGGCAACTGCAAAAGGGCGTGAAAGTCGTCGGCTATTTCGACTGTGCGGGCGGTGGGCAAGTGGTTGTTCGCAACAACGTTGCCTATGTCGGACACGTCAAGCCACCGAACGGCACCAGCATCATTGACGTCTCCGATCCCGCAAAACCGCGTGAGCTTGCGCAAATCACAGTGCCGAACGGCACGCTTTCGCACAAAGTGCGCGTCGAAAACGGTGTGATGCTGGTCAATCGCGAAGTGTTTCCGATTGGCCGCGTCGATCCCGATTTCAACGGCGGGCTCGAGGTTTACGACGTCAGCACGCCGTCAAAGCCGACCCGGATCACAAGCTGGGCTTCGCGCGGCATGCACCGTTTTACGTTCGATGGCCACTACGTTTACGGCTCGCCGGAGCTTGACGGCTATCTCGGCAATGTCGTGTCGATCATCGACTTCCAGAACCCGGCAAAACCGCAGGAAGTTGGCCGCTGGTGGATGCCCGGGCAATGGACCGGCGGTGGCGAAAAACCGAGCTGGGAAGGCACCGCGCACCGCTGCCATCACCCGATGCGCGTCGGCAACCGGCTCTACACGAGCTACTGGCACGGCGAATTCGTCATCCTCGACATTGACGACATCACCAAGCCGAAATTCGTATCGGGCCTCGACTGGAGCCCGCCCTTCCCGTGGCCAACGCACACAGCCTTACCGGTGCCTTTTCCGTTGCGCGGACGACGCGTCATGCTGGTGGCGGATGAGGACGTGGTGCGCCTCGCCGGGCCGACGTCTCCGGCCTTTTTGTGGCTGGTGGACATCACAGACGAAACAAAACCAATCCCCTTCGCCAGTTTCCAGGTGGCCGAGGAAGATGGTTCGCCCAAGCAGGACTACACCGGCCTGCACCAGTTCTGCGAGGACATCCGCAGCACCGAAATACCGATTGCATGGTTTGCGCACGGTCTACGCATCGTCGACATCGCAAATCCGCACGCTCCCAAGGAAGTCGCCTCATTCATGCCAGATGTACCGGCCGGCGCTACGCGCGTCCAAAGCAACGACGTATGCTTCGACGACCGGGGCCTGATCTACCTGATCGACCGCACGCGCGGTCTCCATATTCTCGAACGCGTATGACGTCAGGTCGGCAAGGAGCCGGGCCGCTATTGGAGTTTGGTCGCTTATGAGTGTCGTTATTCGCAACGCTCGGGTGCGTGGCCAGAAGCAACCGGTCGATATCGCTGTCGAGGGCGAGAAAATTTCTGCCGTCGGACAAAAGCTTTCGGCTATAGGCCATGAGGAAATCGACGCTGCGGGAAGCCTTGTCCTGCCTGGGTTTCTCAATCTGCATTATCACGCCGACAAGTGCCTGCTCGGCGAGATCATGCGGCCGAACGTCTCCGGTACGCTGCCGGAGGCGATTGAGATCACCAACGACCACAAGCGCAATTACGATCCGGCCGAGGTCGCCTCACGCGCTGTCCGCACCATCGAGACCGGCGTCATGAACGGCACAACTTTCTTCCGCCTGTTCTGCGATGTCGGCACGATCGGCGGGCTCAAGGCGGCCCGCGGCCTGCTGCTCGCGCGCGAAAAAATGAAAAATTACGCCACGATCCAAGTCGTCGCCTTCCCGCAGGAAGGCATCGTGCGCGACCGGGGCGCCGCCGAATTGATGGATGAGGCGATCAAGGAAGGTTGTGACATTGTCGGCGGCCTGCCCTGGTACGAATACAGCGACGCCGATGCGCGCGAGCATATCGACATCTGCTTTGGCCTAGCGAAAAAGCACGATCTCGACATCCACATGCTGGTCGACGACACTGACGACGCCAATTCACGAAGTCTCGAGTATCTCGCGATCAAGACCATGCGTGAAGGCTTCGAAGGCCGCGTCGCCGCGAGCCACTGCGGCGCGATGGCGGGATATAACGACGTCTATGCGGCGAAGATTGTCGACCTGGTGGCGACAGCGGGCGTCACCATCTCGGTCAACGCACATATCAATCTAGTCTGCTCGGCCCGGCTCGACCGCGAACCCAAGCGCCGGGGCTGTGCGCGCGTCAAGGAACTGCTGGCGCGCGGAGCCAATGTCGTGACCTCGCAGGATGACGTCAACGATCCGTACTACCCGTTCGGCAAGCCTGACCCGCTGGAATGCGCCTCCATGATGGCGCATGTCGCCCAGCTCACGTTGCCGCATGAGCTCGAGCAGGTGTTGGACATGGTGACTGTCAACGCCGCAAAATGCGCGCGGTTGAAGGATTACGGCATCGCTCCCGGCATGCGCGCCGATCTGGTGGTAGTCGGCGCCCCGTCGGTGCATGAGGCCCTACGTGTTCAGCCGCCGCGGCGCCATGTGTTCCGGAACGGCCGCGCGGTTGCACGCTCCTCGCTGATGCAAGAGCTCCTGCCGTGACAGTCGCCACCGCACACGCAGTGTCGGGACACGATGCGGTGGCGCGGGCGGCAGAATTTGTCCGCATCAAAAACGTCGACAAGATCTACAAAACTCGCGGCCGGGCCCTCAAGGCTGTCGACAACGTCTCGCTCGACCTGCGTGAGGGGGAATTCGTCTCGATCGTTGGACCGTCCGGATGCGGCAAAAGCACCCTGATGATGATGGTCGCCGGTCTCGTTCCTGTTTCCTCAGGCGAGATCTCGATCAAGGGCGATGCCGTCCGCAGGCCCTATACGGACGTTGGTGTCATCTTTCAGCGCGATGCCCTGCTTGAATGGCGCACGGTCCTCAATAACGTCCTGCTGCAGATTGACGTGCGCGGCCTGCCGCGCAGTAAATACGAGACCGCAGCCCGCGCGCTGCTGGCGCGAAGTCGGGCTCGCGGGATTCGAAAACTCCTATCCGTGGGAGTTGTCGGGCGGAATGCGCCAGCGCGCCGCGCTGTGCCGCAGCCTGATCCACGATCCGTCACTCCTGTTAATGGACGAGCCGTTCGGCGCGCTCGATGCGCTGACGCGCGAGCAGATGAACCTCGATCTTCAGCGCATCTGGCTCGAAAATCGCAAGACCATGCTGTTCATCACTCACAGTATCTGGGAGGCCATCTTTCTCGCCGACCGCGTCGCGGTCATGAGTCCCCGACCCGGGCGGATCGCCACCATGATCGATATTGAACTTCCCCGCCCGCGGCGGTTGTCTGTGCGCGAGAGCAAGCAGTTTGGTGCTTATGCCGCCTTGATCCGCGAGCAATTCCAGGCCTTCGGATTGCTGAACGAGGATTGAACGCGATGCCGCCAGACACCGCCACGCCGCATGTCGACAAGCTGCCCTGGACGGCGCACGTCGCGACGTATCTCTACCCGACGCTGGTGACGCTGGTCCTGTTCGCGGCGTGGGAAACGGTTACGCGCGCCGGCATGGTTTCACCGCTGATACTGCCGTCGCTCAGCTCGATCCTGCATACGGCGGTCGTCAAATTTCCGCTGCTGATGCAGATGAGCGCCATTACCGCGGCGGAATTCCTGCTCGGCTTTGGATTGAGCGTCGCGGTCGGGCTGCCGCTCGGCGCGCTGATCGTTTATTCGCGCCCGCTCGAAACCGCATTTTATCCGATCCTGGTCGCGTTCCAGATCGTGCCCAAGGCCGCGGTCGCACCGATTTTCATTGTCTGGCTCGGCACTGGACTGTCTTCGAAGGTGCTGATCGCGTTCGCCATCGCATTCTTTCCCGTCGTAATCGACACGGTCGTCGGCCTGCGCTCGGCGCAGCCGGAAACCATCCATCTGCTGCGCTCGATGGGCGGCAACTCGTTCCAGGTGTTCTGGTATGTGCGGTTTCCCAACGCGCTCCCTGCGATTTTCGGCGGCCTGAAGGTCGCGAGCACGCTTGCGGTCGTCGGCGCAATCGTCGGGGAATTCGTCAGCGCGGAAAAAGGTCTCGGGTATCTGGTGCTGGTCGCCAATGGCGAACTCGACACACGGCTGGTGTTCGCCTGCGTGCTGATGCTGACGCTGCTCGGCATCATCTTCTATTTCGTCATCGAAATAATCGAGAAAATCGTGGTGCGTTGGCATGTCTCTGCCCGCCAACTCGAAGCCCTGGGTGGAGGGAGCTGAAGTGGGAGGATTGGTCATGACAGACGACAGACGGAAATTGACGTCACGACGCGCATTTCTTCGCAACACCGCGGGCGCCAGTCTCGCGGTAGCTGGCCGGTGCGCGAATCGGGCCGGTGCACGCCGCCACCGAAGATATTTTTTTCCAGCTCGACTGGATCGCGTTCGGACGCCATGCGCCGTATTACACCGCTCTGGAAAAAGGCTTCTATGCGAACAAGAACCTCAACGTTACGATCGCGCAAGGCAACGGAACAATGCAGGGCCTGCGCACGCTGATTGCCGGCAAGGCGCAGTTCGTGTTCCAGGACCTCGGCGTGATGATGGCGGTGCGTGCCAAGGAAGGTGCCAAGATCAGGGCACTCGCTTGCATGTACCAGAAATCGCCGCACACGGTGTTCTTCATTGAAGGCAAGGGAATCTCGAAGCCGAAAGACCTCGAGGGCAAGAAGATTGCGTTCTCGCCCGGCAATTCACCAAAGCTGATGTTCCCGGCCTTTGCCAAGGCGAACGGCATTGACGAGAGCAAGGTCAATTGGCTGTCGGTCGACCCCAATTCGAAGAATGCCGTTCTGCTCAATCATTCTGTCGACGGGATGATCACCTACCTGTTTACGCTTCCCGTTCTGCAGAAGGCCGCGCAAAACAACGACAAGGTCGGAACGCTCGTCTATTCCGACTACGGTGCGGACTTCTATTCAAATGGCCTCGGCGCGATGGACGACTTCATCAAGCAAAAACCGGAAGTCACACGCAATTTCGTGCAGGCCACCATGGAAGGCGTGAAATACACGCTCGCGCATCCGGAAGAAGCCGTGCAGATGCTCAAGAAGCACCAGCCGCAGCTTGATGAGAAGACGGCCGTGCAGGAGATCGCGATCATCCACAAGCTGATCAACGCCGACAATGCAAAGGGTCCGCTCGGTTCGATCGACACCGCCAAGATGCAGGCAACGCAAGACCTGATGGTCAAATATCTCGGCCTCAAGGACCCGCCACCGGTCGGCGAGACGTTTACCAACGAGTTCCTAAGCTAACACAGAAAGGGCGTAAGCCATGGCGAAAGGCAGCGACAGCAAACCGCTCGACCTCATTGTCCGCAATGGCACATTGGTTATTCCCGGCGTCGGCCAGATCAAGGCCGACGTCGGGGTCGCCAACGGCAAGATCGCCTTGATTGGCGAAGACCTGAGGGAACCGGCAGCGGAAACCTACGACGCCACCGGGCGCACCGTGCTGCCGGGAATTTTCGACCCGCATATCCACATCGGCAACGAACAGTCCTACGAGAGCGAGGCCGAAACCGAAACCCGCGCGGCGATCCTCGGCGGCGTCACCAGCGTCGGAATCTTCCTGCGCAGCCTGGAGGATTCATATTTCGACCACCTGCCCGCATTCCGCAAAGCGATGGACGAGCGCAGTTACGTCGACTCCGTCTTCCATCCGCAGATTTTCACCGAAAAGCAGATCGAAGAGATCCCCGGCTACGCCGAGCAGTTCGGCATCCGCTCGTTCAAGTTCTATATGTCGGGCATGCCCGGTATCGTGAAGTCGGTCACCGACGATGTCCTGCTGCACGGCTTCCGCACGGTTGCGTCCCTCGGACCGGACGCGGTCGCCTGCGTCCACTGCGAAACCGGCGCGCTGGTTGACGCCGCCCGCAACCAACTCAAACTGCGCAAGCCCGAAGGCACGCTGAAGGACTGGGAAGACGCGCACCCGGCGATCGCCGAGGCATTGGCGATCCAGACTGCGCTCTATCTTGCGAAAATTGCCGGCGCGCATCTTTATGTCGTGCATCTGTCCAGCCACCAGGGGCTCGAAGTGGTGCGCACCGCGCGCCGGGCCGGCATGCATTTCACCGTCGAGACGACGACGCCCTATCTCGGCATCAACAGCCTCGATCCCAACGGCTTCCTGGTGAAGATGGTCCCGCCGGTGCGCACGCCCGAGCACCAGACGGCGCTGTGGGAAGGCTTTCTTGAAGGCTCGATCAACACGGTCGGCACCGACAACACGTCGCGGGCGCGCGCGACCAAGAAGCCGGAAGCCGGCCTACACGGCTCACGGCCGGGTCTGCCGGCGCTCGGTACTCATCTGCCGGCGCTGTTGCACTACGGCCGCGTACGCGGCATTCCGCTCGAGATCCTGATCGAGCGGGCGACGCGCTCGCCGGCCCGCGTCTACGGCATTTATCCGCAGAAGGGCACCATCGCGGTCGGCTCGGACGCCGATCTCGTTGTCGTCGACCTCGACATGGAAAAGGTCGTGCGCGCGGAAGACCTGCAAGGCATGTCGGACTTCTCGCCGTTCGAAGGCAAGAAGCTAAAAGGCTGGCCGGTCGCGACGATCAAGGCCGGTAAGATCGTCGCGCGCGACGGCAAGATTGTCGGCAAGGCCAATGGCCGCTATCTGCCGCGTAAACCCGCTCCGGCCCGGCATTTCGAATGGTTCAGAAGCGCACAGGCGTGACAGAGAGGCAAGCCGTGCGCCCTCGTTCCACGAAAGATGCGTCAGAGCCGCAGCAGACGTCGCGCGTTGCCACCAAAAATCTTGACCTTGTCGTCGCGCGAGATCGGCGCGGCTTCCAGCCAATCGGTGCCCATCTTGTTCGGCGCGAATGGCCAATCGACCGAGAACATGATGCGGTCGACGCCCATTTCCATCATGCTACACACCAATGCGTTGGTCGAGAAATTGCCGCTGGTGGTGAGATAGAAGTGCTCGCAGAATCGCTCGCGAAACGAGCCGCCAGGATTGCCCGGCCGCGACAATGTCTCATCGATCCGTCCGAGCAGGAAAGGCAGGCCCTCGCCGAGATGACCGAGGATCACCTTGAGCTTTGGATAGGCCTCGAACAATCCACTGAGCACCATGCGCACGCCTTGCGTCGCGGCTTCCACGGTGAAGCCGAGCGCCGGCCCGACCAGTTCGGGAAACTTGGCCAGATAGTCCTTGTAGTAGGCCTCGATAACGGCCGGATGCGGAAACGACGGATGCAAATAGATCGGCACTTCGAGCGCGGCTGCGCGCTCGAAGATCGGCCAGAACCGCTTGTCATCGATGAAAAGGCCGTTGGTGAGCCCGTGTACCATCGCACCTTTGAAGCCGAGCTTGGTGACGCTGCGCTCAAGCTCATCCGCGGCTGCCTTCGGATCGGGCGTCGGCAGAATACCGAAGGCGGCAAAGCGCTTCGGATTGGATTTCACGATGTCGGCCAGACGATCATTGGTCTGGCGCGACAGGCGCACCGCCGGCTCCGCTTCCATTTTTTGCGTGCCGGGCGCGCCATGCGAAAGAACCTGCACATCAATGCCGGCCTCATCCATTTCCCTAATGCGGAGGTTGGTAATGTCCTGCAGGCGCTCCTCAACCTGCGACAGACGCTTGCCTTCACGGCCGGGAAAATGCGCCACGAGATCGCGATCCCAGTAATGCTCTTCGAGGGCAACAACAAACGGCGCAAAACGATTGCTCATAACCTATATTCCTTCATGGCGACGTGCGACGGGTTATATCGGCCCATGCAAGCGCACGCCATATCCAGTTTCGCAAGGCAGCGATGAGGAGCACCATGGGCAATTCCTATCAAGACAACTTTGCCGCGGCCGCCAAGCTCGCCCACATCGCCCCACTCGGATCTTTGCGCGAAAAGGTTGATCCACACCATGCCGCCCTGATCGTGATCGATATGCAGAACGATTTCTGCGCGCGCGGTGGACTGGTCGACAAAGGCGGCCGCGACGTGTCGGCGGTACAGGACATGGCTAAACAATTGCCGGCGCTGATTGAAAGCGCTCGCGTGGCCGGTACGCTCGTCGTCTTTGTGCGAAGCGTCTACACGACCGAAGACAACCGCTATCTTTCGGACGTATGGCTCGAGCAGGCGGCGCGCAAACAGGGTGGCGGCTACACGCAGACACCGGTCTGCCGCGACGGCTCATGGGAGGGCGACTTTTACGACGATGTGCGACCGCGACCCGGCGACGTCGTCGTAACCAAGCATCGCTACAACGCGTTTCACAGGACTGACCTCGACACCATCCTTCGCGCCAACGGGGTGCGAACCATCGTGGTCACCGGCGTCTCGACCAATGTCTGCGTCGAATCGACTGTGCGCGAAGGCTTCATCAACGACTACTATGTCGTGCTTGTGCGCGACGGCACCGCCGCCTATTCATCCGAAGAGCACGATATGACCGTGCGCAATATCGACCGTTTCTTCGGCGAAGTTTCCACCATCGAAGAATTGCGTGGCATCTGGTCGGGACGTAACGCCTGACCGATGCCGCGCGCCAACACAGGGTCAGGCGGCAAATGGCAATCGAAGTTCTCAAAGTCGAATTGAAGTCGGTTTCCGACGCCTCGGGCCTCGAAAGAGGCATCACCAGCGGAGGCTTTACGGCCGACCAAGTCATTGGTGTTATTGGAAAAACCGAAGGAAATGGCGGGGTCAACGACTTCACCCGCATCCTTGCCGACCAGGCGTTCCGCCGCGTGCTGCTTAAGCACGGCAAGCGGGACGAAAAGGCGGTCAACCAAATCCCCATGGTGTGGTCCGGCGGCTGCGACGGTGTCATCACCCCGCACGCGACGATCTTCGCTCGCAACAGCAAGACCGGCCCGGCTTCGAAAGCGCGGCTGACGATGGGCACCGCAATGAGCGCGGAACTACTTCCGGAAGACATCGGCCGGCCAGCGATGGTCGAGAAGGTTGCCGCCGCCGTCAAAGATGCCATGCGTGACGCCGGGATCGACGATCCGAAGGACGTCCACTACGTGCAGACCAAGACACCGCTGCTCACCATCGAGTCGGTGCGCGATGCAGAATCGCGAGGCAAGCATGTCGCCTGCGAAGTCCATGATTCGATGGGTGTGTCGAACGGCACCACCGCGCTCGGCATCGCCGTCGCACTCGGTGAAACAAGAATGCCGAAGGCGGAGGAAATCTGCCGCAACCTCGACCTCTATTCGTCGGTCGCCTCGTGCTCGTCCGGTGTTGAACTGACGCAAGCGCAAATCGTTTTGCTAGGGAACAAGCCGGGCGCCGGCGGTCGCTACCGCATCGGTCATTCGGTGATGAGAGACGCGCTCGACATCGATGGAATTTACGAGGCGATCCGCAACGCGGGGCTGTCGCTGCCCGAGCGCGCGCGATCGAGCGATCTCAACGGCAAGCTCGTCAACGTCTTCATCAAATGCGAGGCGGACCGGACCGGTGCACTGCGCGGGCGACGGCAAATCATGCTCGACGATTCCGACGTGCATCATCACCGCCATTCCAAGGCCGCGGTCGGTGGTGTCGCCGCAACCGCAATCGGCGACCCCGCCGTCTTCGTCTCGGTCGACGCCATGCATCAGGGCCCACAAGGCGGCGGCCCCGTGATCGCGATTGTCGACGTCGGCGAATAGAGTTCGAGGTCCGGCGATGGCGGAAGATCTTTGGCGGAAACCGGCGCATGGGCTCGCCGCCCTGATCCGCGCACGGAAGATCAGTCCGGTCGAGCTGCTCGATGCGCAGCTTGGCGTGATCGAACGGCTCAATCCGAAACTCAACGCGATCATCACGCTCGTCGCCGACAACGCACGCGAGGAAGCCCGCGCGGCCGAACAGGCCGTGATGCGAGGCGACAAGATTGGCGCTTTGCATGGCCTGCCAATCGGCGTCAAAGACGTCACAGCAACAGCCGGCATCCGCACAACATATGGCTCGCCACTCTATGCCAACAATATTCCGGCTGAAGACGCTGAGGCAGTACGCCGACTGAAACAGGCGGGCGCAATCGTGCTCGCCAAGACCAACACGCCGGAATTCGCCGCTGGTGCCAACACCGTCAATCCAGTGTTTGGTGCGACGCGCAATCCGTGGAACCCTGCGCTTAGCCCTGCCGGTTCATCAGGCGGTTCGGCTTGCGCTGTCGCGAGCGGGATGCTGCCGATAGCACAAGGCACCGATTTCGGCTGCTCGATTCGTATTCCAGCAGCGTTCTGCGGCATCGTCGGCATCCGGCCGACGCCGGGACTTACTCCCAATTATCCGATGCCGCTCGGTTGGGATCCTGGCCAGGTGCACGGCCCCCTCGCCCGAACCGTTGAGGATGCCGCAATGATGCTCGACGCCATGATCGGCTTCAGTCGCATTTCGCCGATCTCGGTCGCCCCGCCGTGGAGCAGTGCACGCGAGGTCGCCGCCAAGACGCGTGATGCCAAGGGACTACGCGTCGCCTATGCACCGGATATTGCCGGCATCGGCGTCGATACCGAAGTCGAAACTATTTGCCGCAAGGCTGCGACGGCGCTACGCAACCAAGGCGCAACGGTCGATGAAATCAATTTCGATCTTTCGGAAGGCCGCGACCCCTACAAGACCTGGCGCGGTGCCTGGATGGTCGGCCAGCAGTTGCACAATCTGCCGCGGCTCGATGAGTTCGGGCCTAATCTGCAAAGCAACGTCAAATCTGGCCTGATGCTGACAACGACAGACATTGCCAAAGCCGAGCACACACGCTTCGCGCTATTCCAGAAAACGCGTGAACTGTTCGACCGCTACGATTTGCTGCTGACGCCGGCGGCGCCGGTGAAGCCTTACCCGGTCGAGATGAACTTTCCGAACGAGATAAACGGCAAGGCGTTCGACGACTACATCGACTGGATCGCGCCATGCTTTCTCATCACGTTGCTGAGCCTGCCGGCAGGCAGTGTTCCGGCTGGCATGACGCGCGAGCGGCTGCCGGTCGGTCTGCAGGTGGTGGGCCCGCGTTTCGAGGAGCCGAAGATCTTCAGCCTGATGAAGCTGGTGCAGCAGGCCAACCCGATCGGCTGGCCGCCGATTGTCGATGCCGTTTAGCCGCGCAGATAGCGATAAGCCGCGCGGATATTGAAGGGCATCCATTCCTTGTAGCGCTGCATCATTGCGTAGTCGGCGAGCACAATGTTGCGCGCAGCAGCATCCTCGGACCAGCCTGATTTTATCGCGTGATCGCTGGCATCGCGGACCGCGACGAGAAGATTGCGGAATTGCGCTAGCTCTTTCAGCGTTGCAGGCACGCCATGCCCCGGGATGACGATTTTCACGTCCATTTTCAGGATGCGATCGAGTGTGACGATCCAGCCGTTGAGGTCGCAATCACCGAACCACGGAAAGCGCCCGTGGAAGAACAAGTCGCCCATAAAGACCACGCCCGCTTTTTTAAGATAAATCACCAAATCGCCGTCGCAGTGCGCGGGTCCCCAATATTCGAGGTGCAGCGCGTCGGACGGTAGTTCGAATTCGAGGCGATCTGTGAAAGTCTCTGTCGGACCGAGGATGGTCAGCGGTTTCGATGCGCCGACGCGGTCGATGAACCATTGACGCTCGCCCTTCGGTACCAACTCCTCGAAGTTACCCCCGAAAAACATCCGGATCTTGGTCATTGTGTCGGTGACCTCGACGCCCCGCGACCGCATGGCGCCAAGTTCTCTTTCGAGCAACTGCCGCGTCTTGTCGTGCGCGACGATCGGTATGCCGGCGAAAGCAACGTTGCCGGCAACGTGATCGAGGTGGAAATGCGTGTTGACGACCGCGCGAACCGGTGCACCGATCGAGGCCTTCAGTGCATCACGAAATTTTTCGCCCAGCGCCCGATTCTGCTGGGCGTCAATGACGACTAACCCGTCGCGCGTTTCGATTGCGCCGGCGTTGGAGTCGCCACCTGTCCCTATCCAGGCGTGAACACCTGGAGCGACTTTCTGAAGTTGCACTTCGCTCATCGCTGGCGGTCAGTGCGCGTCGCGTTCGTCGGTGTACCAGGACGGTTTTTCCGGATAATGCGGGCCGTCATAGATTTCCAATACCACCGTCTCTTCATGGGCGACCGCAGGGCCATGCACGTTGCCCTTCGGATTACAGTAAAACGAGCCAGTCGTAAGCTCGACGCCGGTCGACGTATATTCATAGCGGCCCGACAGGCAGAACATGAACTGGTTCGACGAATGATAGTGCGGCTGCGGAATGCCTGCGCCCTTGTCGAACTTGATTAGCGCGATCGAGGCGCCGGTCTCCTCGTTGCGCCACAGCATCTTTTCGCTGATTCCTTTGAGCGACTTCTCGCGCCACGGCACAGTGTCCGTCCTGACCAGAATTTCATCGAGCTTGGGCATATTATCTGGGAGCTTTGTCATGGCCTATCCTGACTATTTCAAACGGTTACCGAAAGCCTGTTCGGCATTGAACTTACGTATACGCCGGCGCAGCGCCTCGTCGAGATGACCAAGGTCGTGATCGGCATTGGGCGCACCCATCGGAAACGGCCAGTCGCTGCCGAGCAGGATACGGTCGCCGCCAATGGTTTTGATGATGGCATCGAGAAACACCGGTGAATGAACGATGCTGTCGACATAAAAGCCCCGCACTGCGTCCTTCGGCTCAAGCGTGAGTTTCGGAATGTCGGGACGATTCGTCGTCGCGCCGCGCTGCCAACGCCCGCACAATGCCGCCACGCAGCCGCCACCATGCGCTAGGATGACGTTAAGATCCGGGAAGCGGTGCATCACACCCGCAAAAATAAGGTTTGAAGCGGCTATCGTCGTTTCAACCGGATTCCCGAGCAGGTTCGTGAGGTAGAATGGGCCGAGCCTCTTGTCCGGTGTCGAGCCAGGATGGATGAAGAGCGGCAGTTTCTTTTCGCTCAGAATTTGCCACAGCGGATCGAGCTCCGCCGAGGCATATGAAATGACGCCGGTCTCGGTGCCCATCACCACGCCGGCCCAGCGAGCATCGAGCGATCCGGCCACCGAGGCTGCAACCTCAGGCGCCTCGACCGGCAGGTAGGCCAGCGGCCGCAGCGTATGGTCGTGGTGACGGCAAGCTTCGTAAAGCGCGTCGTTAACAAGCCGCGCGTAGTCACGGCAGTCTTTGATGTCGAGGTCCGGCCGGAACAGCGGAGGCGGCACTGAGACGATGGCCCCGTCGAGATCATCACTTTTGATACGGTCGACTAGCTTGTTCACATCGGACAATGGATGCAACGGCACGCCATGCGCGCATATCGTAAGCGTGCCGGGCACGACCCGCATCCCAAACGCACCGCGCTCGCCTGCCGTGACTACGGCTGGTGGCACGATGTGGGTATGAACATCCCATCCGCCGAGATGAGGCATCACTCCGCCGTCCAACGAATATGCTTGAGCTCGATCAGCCGGGACAAATAGCGCACTGTGTCCTTGTTGGTCAGCTTATGTACCGGGCGCATCTCGTTCATGAACACGGTCGAGCCGATAGGCTCGTTCGTTATGCGCTTGTCGCCAAATATCGTCTCAATCTCATTCTCCCCCCCGCCTAGTGAAATGACGATGTAGGGGTGATAGTGCAGATGGAAATCCTGAACCTGGCCGGGTTCGAGATTGATTTCCCAGATACGCACGTGGTCGTTCTCGAACACGATGCGCTGCCCGACTTCGCCAAGCGTGATACCTTTCTCGGCTGCCGCCTTGAGCCCGGCCTTGTCACTCATGACGCGTTCCTATTGCGGCAGCACGGCGATGGCGTTGATCTCGATCAAGTAGTCCGGCGACGTCATCTTGCAGATCTCGACCATTGTGGATGCCGGCAGTGGCGGCTTGAAATATTGGCTGCGCACCGCGTGAATTTCCTTAAAATGCTCCATATTGCGGACATAGACGTCGACGCGGCAGATGTCATCCATTGTACCACCCGCCGCTTCAACCGCCGACTTGATGTTCTCCAAGACCTGTTTGGTCTGCTCCGTGATGTCGCCGATGCCGGCGATTGTGCCGTCGGGTCTGCGCGCGGTCATCCCTGAGATGAACACGATGCGGCCGTTCGCCTCGATCACGGTGGCCTGAGAAAAGACGCCCGACGGCTTTCTGATCCGATCGGTCGTAACTTCACGCTTTGGCATATCCAGCTTCCTTTCCTTGCTGTTCGAGCGGCGCCGGCGAGACGCCCAATTCCTTGGCAAGCCGAACCAACATCTCGGCGACGGCAGGCGCCAGGTTGACCCTTCCGGCCGCGGCCTGCCGCTTGCGCCACTCCGGCTCACCCGGCGCATAGACACGGTCGACGCCCGGCGCGCGTTTGCCGTTGCGAACACGCTCGGCGGCGTCAGCAGCGAGCTTGCAAACGCTCGCCGGATCACCGAAGTGGGCGATATCGATCGCGATGAAAAGATGCGAGCAATCGTAAGGAACGGCGGCATTGCCGTAGAGGGGTTGCACCGCAGCGCCGGTTGCGCCGCCCGACAACAGACCGCACATCAAATCGATCAAGAATGACAGCGCAAACCCCTTGGGGCCGGCGGCGGGAAGCAGCATCCCGGCAATGGCCTCCGTTGCATTCGTGGTCGGACTACCGTCGGATTTCACAGCCCAGTTAGGCGGGATCGCCTGACCGGCTTTTTCCGCCATGCGGATCTTTCCCATGGCCGCTTCGCTGGTCGCCATGTCGAGGACGATGGGGATCGGGCCATTTGAGGGCATGGCAATCGCAATCGGATTGTTGCCGACAAGGCGTTCTGCCCCGCCCGGCGCCGGCATCAAAGGTCGCGTATTGCACATCGCGATGCCAACACAATCGGCGGTCGCGGCCTGAAGGGCAAAACGGCGCGCCGTACCGAAATGAAAGCCGTGACGAACGGCTGTTATTCCGACTCCGAATTTCCGCGCCCGCTCGACAGCAAGCCGCATCGCATGGTCGCCGGTGACGTGGCCGAGCGCATGACGCGCGTCGAGCACAACTGCGGCACCATTGTCGGAAACCGTGACGCCCTGCGCCGTTGTCGACACCGAACCTTTGCGAATGCGATCGAGATACATGTCGACCAGCATGACGCCGTGAGAAGCCTGGCCGTCGAGATCGGCGTCGACGAGGGCGTCAGCGACCGTATGCGCGTTATGCGGCGGAATGCCGGCGGCGACGAAAAGCCGTGCTACCAAAACGCTCAGTTCGCTTGACGCTACGCTAATGCCAGACATCACACGTCTTTGCCGTTGCGGGTCCGCAGTTTCAGATTGCGCTCGGTAGCGCTTAGAAACTTCGCAACGCGCTCGGTGGTGCGGTCGATATGCTCGGACAGTAGCTGGGTCGCCCGCGGAGCGTTGCGCGCGAGCGCGGCTCGCATGATTTGTTCGTGCTCACCCCTATCGTTGCGGGCCGAAACTTTCGAAACGATAGACAGCGCAAAATAGCGTTCGGCTTGCGCGAACAGATTGTTGCGAATCGCCATAAGACGCGGCGAGCCGCAGCCGGCAACGAGCGCGGCATGGAAATTACGGTGTTCCTTAACCCAGTCGGAATTCACGTCAACGCCCGTACTGCGTTCGACCTTTTTTACATGCGCGAGGCGATGGAACGCCGCAACGAGATCGGCTTCCCACGCGACACTCCCTTTTTCGATCGACCAGCGCAGCGCGATGCATTCGATCTCGATGCGCGTCCTCATTAGGTCGATCAGATGCTCTTTCGATACTGGCGAGACGCGGAAGCCCTTGTTTTGCTCGAGCGTTACCAGACCCTCGGCCTCAAGCCGCATTAGCGCCTCACGGATCGGACTACCGCCGACCCCGTAGCGGTCGCGCAACGCTTCGACGCGCAACCTCTCATTGGGCGCGAGCCGGCACGCGACGATGTCGGTGCGCAATTGTCGGAACACTGCGGCGTTGATGGTTGGCTCGATGGCATCATGGCGTTGCTGAACAGAGGTCATACCGGCACCGGCTTGCTATGCTTTTTCATGTCCGTCAATCGATGTGAGCATGGAGAAAATCGAGCGAACGCCGCAACGCCAGCGCCGCGCTCGCCGAATCAAAATTTGCGGTCTCATCGCAGTTGAAGCCGTGACCTGCCGGGTAGACCTGGATCTCGACCTGCGCACCCTGTGCCGCGCGCAATGCTCCGGCATGCTCGAGCGGCGCAATCGGGTCGCGTTCGCCGAAATGCATCAGCACCGGGCAACGTGGCTTCTCGGCGACATAGGGTGCGACTTGCGTTGCGTAGTAGCATACGGCGCCAGCGATGCCGTCGAGCTGCATGGCGCTGCGCCACGACACCGTGCCGCCCCAGCAATAGCCGAGCGTCGCCACCTTGCCTGACGCACTGACCCGCTGCTGGGCCGCAGCGACATCGATAAACACCTGGTCCCACGGAATCTTGCTGCGCAATTCACGACCGATCACGGCATCGTCTTTCGAATAGCCGAGTTCGGTATCGCGCTTCACGCGGTCGAACAAAGCGGGCGCGACCGTGTGATAGCCCTGCGCTGCATAGCCGTCGCAGACCCCGCGAATGTGACCTGTAACGCCAAAAATTTCCTGCAACAGCACGAGCCCACCGCGCGGCTTGCTCGCGGGCAGCGCCTCATAGGCGCCGAGTTCGTGTCCATCCTTTGCCCGCAGTGAAATGTTCCGCCCAACCACGTTTGTTCGCCATACAAAGTAACGTCGAGCCATAACGTCTAACATGAAAATACCGGAAATGTCCGGGATTTTCGAAAATATATTGACACTTGGAAATCGGGGGGCGATGATTTTGGGCCGGTAAAATGTGAGGGAAGTGCGATGTGCGGCGGATGGGCGCGCCGCGCTTTGGCAGCTCACGGGACATGCCACTATGGGTGGTTCGCGTATGAGGTGGCGTGGCGTGTGATGGAAGCGGCGCGTTCCCCCTGACTAGCAAGTATCCCGTCGCAATCGTCGGCGCCGGGCCGGTCGGACTGACGTCCGCGCTCGCGCTCGCCTACTACGAAATTCCGTTTGTCATATTCGAAGCCAATCCCGGCCTCTCGACTGAAACGAAAGCCGGCACGACTTTGATTCGGACGCTGGAAGTGTGGCAGCGCTTCGGCGCCGCCGACAAAATTCTTAGCAAGGCGATGCGGGTCGACGAGATCGGCGACATCGAGCGCGCCACCAACCGCCGCCGCGACGCCGTCAAGCTGCATCTTCTCAAGGACGAGACGCGCTTCCCTTTCGTTATCAATCTGCCGCAGCACGACATGGAGCCCGCACTACGCGATTGCTTGCCACACGGCGTTGAAATCCGCCACCGTCATCGACTGACGTCATTCAAGCAACACGCCGATCGCGTCACACTCGAGCTCGACACGCCGGATGGCATGAAGACATTCGACGCTAGCTATCTGCTTGCTTGCGATGGCGGGCGCAGCACGGTGCGCGACCATCTCGGGGTGACCGTCGAGGGTCGCTCGCTTCCGGAGCGGTTCGCGCTGGTCGACCTCAAGGTCGATCTCGACATTGAGAATCCCCGTGACTTCCCCTATCTCGCCTATTTCAGCGACGCTAAGGAATGGATGATCCTGGTACGCCAGCCGGAATTCTGGCGCTTCCTCTATCCGGTGTTCGAGGGCCAGCGCGAATATACCCTCGACGAATTGCGCGAGAAGGCGACGCATTTTATCGGCGAGGTAAAAAACGTCGAAGTCGTCGGCACCAACGTGTTTAAGATCTATCATCGCGTCGCAACCAAATGGCATCACGGGCGCGTCGTGCTGCTCGGCGATGCTGCACATCTCATTACGCCGATGTGGGCGCTTGGGCTCAATACCGGCATTCTCGACGCTAACAGCTTGGCCTGGCGCATTGCATGGATCCTGCGCGGCTGGGGCAAAGACAATCTGCTCGACGCCTATGAAATGGAGCAAAAGCCCGTCGCCGAACATGGCTCCGGCGAAATGGCGGAAGGAGCGCGCGCCTATATGGCGAGCCGCGTTGCCGACGTGAAAGCGATGTCGGGCCATGCCTGGGGCAATGCTTATACACGCTCGCTGCTCGGCGTGCGGCTCGGCCTCGATGCTAGCGACGACTGGTCGATGGTAAAGCCCTATGCCGAACCGCCGCCGGTCGTGCTCGGCGATCGCGCGCCCGATGGCGTCGTGCACGACAGCCGGGGGCGCCCGTTACGGCTGCACGATTTGTTCGGCCGTTCTTTCGTCGCGCTTTACTTCACCGACACGCGCCGGCAGCCGAAAATTCCGACAAACGACGACCCGTGGCTCAAGCACTACGCGATATCGCGCTGGGATGCGCCACGTGATTCCGCCATTCGCGATCGTGCCCTGCTCGATCCCGGCAATAAGACCACACAGCGGTATGGCTGCACGGTGGACACCATGGTTCTGGTGCGGCCGGACGACCATATCGCCGCTATCGCGTCGATGGCGCCTGGCGTGGCGCAGGCCGCCTATCGCGCGGCGATTTCTGAGCACCACAGAGAGGCGGTGCCGGCGTGACGATCTCGGTTTCCTATCGCTTCGACAACGCGGCGGTCCTGATCACAGGCGCCGGCAGCGGCATCGGCGCGGCGCTGGCGCGGTATTGCGCGCAAGCGGGCGCTGCGGTGATCGCAGTCGACCGCAAGTACCATGCGTTGCTCGACGGGCTCGACACCGCCGTCCGTGGACGGATCGACCTGCGGCAGGTCGACGTTTCGGATGATGTGGCCGTCGCAAAATTGATCGCGGCGGTGGGTGCGAAGTACCCGCGTCTCGATGCCGCGGTGCTGGGCGCCGCGATTCAGATCCGCTCCGAAATTGGCGTCATGACTGCCGCGCAGTGGCGCGAAGTGATTGATGTCAATCTGAACGGTGTTTTCCATTGCTTGAATGCGATCGTCCCGATGATGAAAGCGCAGAAATCAGGCGCGATCGTTGCGTTTACATCGGGCCTTGCCACCACGGGTTGGCCGGGCGCCAGCGCTTATGCTGCCAGTAAGGCGGCATTGATTGGTATGATCAAGTCGGTCGCGCACGAACTCAAAAATGACAACGTGCGCGCGAATGTGCTCTCCCCTGGGCTACGGGCGACACCAATTTTCATGGACGCAAGCACCGAGGTCGAACGAGAATATTATCGTTCCTCAATCGGGATCGGAGATGCGGAAGGAGTCGTGCCGACGCTGCTTTATTTGATTTCGGACGCCTCAGAGAACCTCACGGGCGCGGTGATTGAGCAACGCATCATCCCTGCACGCGAACGGACGGCACACTGAAGATGGAATGAGACTTGCTTATCGGCGGCAAAGGTAGATCGAACAGGAGGCTGAAATGTACAAAACAGTAGCGACGATCCTTTGCTCCGCCTGGCTCTTGCTTGGTGGAGTGGTTGGCGGAACGGGGCAAGCACAAGCCCAGGAGAAGAAACTTACTGACATCACCTTTTCGCTCGACTTTATCACGCTCGGCCGTCACGCGCCGTTCTACGTCGCGATCGACAAGGGCTACTACAAGGAAGAAGGGCTCAATGTGAACATCGTCCCGGCCAAAGGCACGGCGCAGGGCATCCAGAACGTCGAGTCCGGGATCGCGCAGCTTGGTTTCACCGACATCGCAAGCCTGGTGGTCGCACGCGCCGAAGGCTCGACGGTCAAGGCCGTGGCGGTGATCTACCAGAAGGCGCCATTTTGCTTCTTCTCGCTCGATCCGGGCGCCAACGTGACGAAGCTCAAGGACTTCGAAGGGCTCACGGTCGGCTCCAACGCGGGCAGCTATATCACCAATATCGCCAAGGCGATGATGCGCAAGGAAGGGCTTGATCCCAACAAATTGAAGATGGAAAGCATCGAGCCGTCAGCCCGCATTGCGATGCTGGCGACCGGCAAGATCCCAGCGATCGATTTCTTCATCATTACGAAGCCGGCGATGGAGCGGGCGGTCAAGGACAAGAAGGTCGTCACCTTCCTGTTCGCCGACCACGGTCTCGATCTCTATTCGAACGGTATCGGCGCGAAGGAATCCTATCTCAAGGAGCACCCGGATATCGTGAAGGGCTTCGTCAAGGCTACGCTGCGCGGCTATCAATATGCCTTCCAGCACAAGGAAGAAGCCGCGGAGATCATCCAGAAATACGCCAAGGCCTTGAAGAACGACATCACAGTCGAAGAGCTGAAAATCGTCGAGGACCTGACCGTGACGCCCGACGTCAAGAAAAACGGGATCGGTTCGTTCACTGCCGCACGCATGAAGACCTCGGTCGACTGGATGGCGGAAAACGGCGGCTTTGCGAAGGAAAAAGCGCCGAAACCGCAGGACGTCTACGCCACGGGCTTCCTGCCCGCGAAACCTATCCTGCCGTAGGATGGGCTCCGAGAAAGAACATGTTGCGATTGTGAACGGCAACGAAAAAGACCCGAAGGGCGACCAGAGCGCACAGTCTCCCTTCGGGCGCGTGGTCAACGTCACCAAGACATTCGAAACCGCCGGGAAAGCGGTTCCGGCTGTAAAGGATGTGTCGTTCGAATTCCGAAAGGGCGATCTGATTTCGTTACTCGGCCCGAGCGGGTGCGGAAAGACCACCGTTCTCAAGATGATGGGTGGGCTATTGCCGTCGAGTGGCGGCCTGATCGAGCTAGAAGGTCGCGCGATCAGCGCACCGTTTCCCGGCGTCGGTGTGGTCTTCCAGGCACCGACCTTGATGCCCTGGCGCACCGTGTTGGGCAACGTCCTGTTCCCGATGGAAGTACTCGGCAAGAACGACGCGCGCGCCAACAAGCGCGCGCACGAAATCCTCAAGCTGGTTGGCCTCGATAGTTTCGAGCATGCCTATCCGCGGCAATTGTCCGGCGGCATGCAACAACGCGTCGCCCTGTGCCGGGCCATCATCCATGAACCCTCTATCCTCTTGATGGATGAGCCATTCGGCGCACTCGACGAATTGACGAGGTTGGAGATGAACGACTTACTGCTCGACATCCGGCGGGTCACC
The DNA here is from genome assembly GCA_963762485.1 of uncultured Pseudomonadota bacterium. Lineage (GTDB taxonomy): Bacteria > Pseudomonadota > Alphaproteobacteria > Rhizobiales > Xanthobacteraceae > Pseudolabrys. The sequence continues at coordinate 32,722 of CAVXLE010000009.1, forward strand.
GGTGCGACCGTGCTGTTCGTGACGCACAGTATTTCGGAAGCGATCTATCTGTCCGATAAGGTCGTTGTTTTCTCCAAGCGACCCGCAGTCATCGTCGAGGAACTGAAGATCGACATTCCCTACCCGCGCTCCGCGAAGACGCGCTTCCTGCCGCAGTTCACTGAATGGGAACGCAAGGCCGGAATTGCGCTTGGGTTGGTGCACTAATGAGCGGGACCATCACCCGATTCTTTTACCCGCTCGCAGGGCTCGCGATCATTATCCTGATCTGGCACTACTATGTTGTACTGATGCAGGTACCCATTGTGGTGCTGCCGACGCCACTGCAAGTGCTAAAATCGATAGTAGACGAGGCCAAGACACTGACCGAGGAAGGATGGGTCACTGCGCTCGAATGCATCTATGGTTTTGCGTTGTCGCTTGCGATCGGTATCCCCATCGCGGTTGTAATGACTTACTCACGCATCGCCAATCACATGTTCTATCCGCTGCTGGTGGCAAGCCAGTCGATCCCGAAAGTAGCGGTGGCGCCGATCCTTTTGGTGTGGTTCGGCACCGGTATCAAGTCCAAACTGGCGATGGCCTTCGTCATCGCCTTTTTCCCGATCGTCGTCGATACCGCAACCGGGTTGCGTTCGACCTCTCCGGATCTCCTTGAGCTCGCGCGCTCGCTGCAATGTACGCGGCTGCAGACTTTCTTCAAAATACAGCTCCCGTCGGCACTGCCATCGATATTCTCCGGCGCCAAGATTGCGGTCACGTTGTCGGTCATTGGTGCTGTCATCGGTGAATTCATAGGATCGAACGAAGGGCTGGGAAACCTGTTGCTGACCGCTAACTCGCAACTCAACTCACCGCTGGTATGGGCTTCACTGACGGTGTTGAGCGTGCTTGGGATGATTCTTTACGGTCTTGTTGTGCTTGCCGAAAAGCTCTTAATGCCCTGGGCGCCTGACCTGAAGCATTAGTCGATGGCACCGTCGGACGCCGCAT
>CAVXLE010000010.1:0-21609 GCA_963762485.1 uncultured Pseudomonadota bacterium
GCCCGCTACAAGGAGGCGAAGACGGCTATTCCGAGCGGGATCGTTCACGATGCTCGTCATATGTATCCCTATCCGATCTATGCCGATCGCGGCCAAGGTTCTCGCAAGTGGGATATCGACGGCAATGAATACGTCGACTACTACGGCGGACACGGGTCCATGCTGTTGGGTCACGCGCATCCCGACGTGGTGGCGGCGGTCAAGCACCAGATTGAAAGGGGCACACAACTCGCAGCCTGCTCGGAATTGGAAGTGCAGTGGGCGCGTATGATCCAACAGATGGTTCCTTGCGCCGAGCGGGTCCGGTTTACCTCATCTGGAACGGAGGCCACCCATATGGCCTTCCGGTTGGCGCGCGCGTTCACGGGTAAGAGCAAGATCGTTCGCTTCCGCAATCATTTCCATGGCTGGCACGATCATGTTGCTTTTGGCGTCAACGACCACATGGATGGCAGTCCATCATCAGGTGTCACGTCGGCGGTTGCGGCAGGCATTGTTCTGGTCGATCCAAACGACACCGCGGCCGTCGCGAGAATATTGGATGCGGACAAGGACATCGCGGCTGTTATTGTCGAGCCGATCGGGGCGAGCTCAGGGTATATCCCGATGCCGCGAGCCGTTCTTGCCGAATTGCGAGAAATCACGCGGCAGCGAAATGTCCCGTTGATTTTCGATGAAGTCGTGACGGCGTTTCGGGTCTCGCCGGGTGGCCTGCAGGCTCTGTACGGAATTGTCCCTGAGCTGACGACGATGGCAAAGATCGTGTCGGGCGGACTACCCGGCGGCGCCGTCGCCGGGCGGAAGACATTCTGGATTGGCTTGATCACGACGCGTCGAAATCGGCGCATCGAGAGAAGATATCAGCCACCAGGGAACGAACAACGCCAACCTTGTTTCCGCCGCGGCCGGCGTCGCAACGTTGGGAATCGTTCCGGACGACGAAGGTCTGCGAAAAGGCGACCGCCACAGCTGCGGAGCTTCGAAAGGCAATGAACGAAGTCCTGGAGGATGAAGGTGTACCTTGGGCCGTCTATGGCGAACATTCATTCTTCAATGTGTTCACCAATCCCGTCGGAGCCGACATCAAGTCCACCAGCTTTGACGCTTCGGTTGCGCCGCTGACATGGTTCAAGTCGGATAAGCGTGAAGGGCTCTTAAGCAAACTTCGTTTGGCGATGATGATCAATGGCGTCGACCTCAAGAGCTACCGCGGAGGAATGGTGTCGGCAGTGCACTCGAAGGTAGATATCGCGGATACGGTGACGGCCTGGCGGTCGTCGCTGCGCATGCTCAAGGCGGAAGGCGAGCTTGGCAAAGACATTGGATAGCGTGGTCCACTTCTTGCTAGATGCCTGCAGATCTATGGCTCGTCCGAAATGGCGGACGCGCTGGCTCTTTGATAGGATTTGAAGGGAATTCCCGATGAGCTCGGCGATCATCCGACGCCCCGTTGCTTCGAGAGGTCAGTGGGCGCTGCTCGTCGCGTTAATGGTCATTATCGCGTTCCTGATCCTGTTGCCGGTAGGAATGCTCCTCTTGGGGTCATTCTCGACGTACGGACCGCTCCAAGATCAGTTCTCGCTGATCGATCTTTCTCTCGATAGCTACCGTCGTGCGTTTGGCGATCCAGAATCTCGTCGCTGCAATCATCAATTCTTTCATCATTTGCCTAGGCGGGACGGCTATCGCGCTTGTCATAGGAGCGCTGCTCGCGCTGCTGGTGGTTCGCACCGACGTCCCCTTTCGTCGCGGCATCGAAGCCGCAGCCATTCTCCCATTGTTTCTGCCGTCCATCGTGGGCGCAATCGCCTGGTCTTTGCTCGCTTCACCCAAAGCCGGCCTTCTCAACGTCCTCTTCAAGACCCTCGGCGTCACTTGGGTGGTCGATTTCTATTCGTTGACCGGGATGGTCGTCGTATTGGGCATCTATTACGCGCCGTACACCTATATGTTCATCTCTTCCGCGCTTCGGAACATGGATCCGTCTTTGGAGGAGGCTGCGCTCATTTCCGGCAGCGGCAGCTTCCGTGTCCTGCTTACCATTACGTTGCCGCTCGTGACGCCGGCGCTATTGGCGAGCACATTACTGTCGTTTGCGGTGATGCTCGGCATCTATTCTGTGCCGGCCGTTCTCGGGACGCCAGCCAAGATCGGCGTTCTGACAACGCTCATCTACCGCGTCGTTTCTCTCGATCCGCCGCTGTACAACGTCGGCGCCGCAATTTCTTTCGTGCTTATCGTGCTCATGCTGGCCTGTCTGGCCCTGCAATCGCTCGTCGTCCGCGGTCGCTCGTTCGCCACGATCACCGGCAAAGGTTTCAGGCCGCGGTTGCTCCATCTCGGCGGATGGCGATACCTCGTTCTAGTCTTGGTTGCCTTCTACGTCGTCGGTCGTTCTGCCGATCGGCGCGCTTCTGATCGCAGCCTTCCGCAAGTTCATGTTCATACCGAACGCGGCGATCCTCTTCGACCCGCGGGGATATTCACTGCTGAATTTCAATCGGCTGCTTGAGAGCGAAACGACCCTGCGCGCGCTCGGCAATACGATCATCGTGTCGGGAGTAACGGCGGTGGTCGGCGGTCTTCTGGCCTTCCTGGCGGCCTACACCATAGAACGCACTCGTCTCCCTGGCCGGTCGGTCATGGAAGCTTGTATTGCTCTTCCGGTCGCCGTCCCCGGCATCGTGCTGGGTGTCGGCTACATTTGGGCCTGGATAGGTTTGCCTGGCGGGCTTTGGGGATCGATGGCCATCCTGCCCTTGGCTTATGTAGCGCGGTTCCTTCCGGACGCGGTGAAGTCCCTATCGAGCTCGCTGCGGCAAATTCACAATGATCTCGAGGAGGCATCGTGGGTTGCCGGCGTTAGCCGCTTTGTCACCGTCCGTCTGGTTGTCATTCCGCTGGTGGGACCCGGTTTTGTGGCGGCAACCACGTTGCTCTTTGTGCTCTCCGTAAGAGAGTACGGCTCGGCGCTGTTCCTTACGAACTCCCGTACCGTTGTGGCCTCCGTTCTTCTACTTGAGCACTATGAGACCGCCAGCATCGGGATGACGGCCGCGTTCGGCTTGATCATGGTCGGGATGTTCACAGCCATAATGCTGCTCGCTAAGGGGCTTGCGGCGATCGTTTCAAGGACAGCGTACGTCAAGACATAGATCAGCAGAGAGTGGAGGGGGCTTATATGTTCAAGATATGGAGCGTTATCGCGTTCGTCGTCACTGCTATCCTCGCTACGAATGCAGGCCGGGCTGCCGAAGTGTTCGCGACACCGGAGCTGGTCGCGCAGGCAGAGGCGGAAGGCAATCTTGTCCTCTACAGCGGCGAGCTGCTCGAGGATGAAATGGCGCAGATCAACGCCTTCAAAGCGAAATTCCCGAAGATAAAAGTCGAGCTTGTGCGCCAAACCAGTCAGAAGCTGGTGCCGATTATTGAAGCCGAAATTTCAACCAATAAATTGCGCGCCGACATCATTGACTTGACCGATTGGGGGACTGCGGTGCGGTTCGCGGACCAGTTCGCGGAATACGCTCCCCCGAATGCCTCTGAGTTCAAATCGGTAGGACAGAACCTCGGGAAGCTCTGGCCGCGATTTACCTTCACCGCCGTCATTGTCTATAATACCGCCTTAGTGGAGAAAATCCGCCGCAAGATTGGCCGGACCTTATCGATCCAAAATACACGGGAAAGCTCGCGCTCGTTGTCGCTGGGTCCGGCGGGTCGTCTTGGGGCCGTGTCATGTTCGAACGCCAGAAATTCGGGCTGGACTATTGGACCAAGCAGGCGACGTTGAAGCCGATCCTGGCGCCGGCATCCACTGGAGTTGTCGAGGCCATCGTGCGCGGCGAAGCGGAGGTAGGGGTCGCATCTCCGCCCGACAGCCTATTCGCTTATTCGTGACGGGGCGCCGCTTCAAACGCTCTATCCGAAGTCCGGCATTCCCGCGACTCCGACCGCCGCGGGCATCATCAAGTCCGCTAAGAATCGGAACGCGGCAAAGCTGTTTATGAACTTCGCCCTATCGGAAGAGGGCCAGAGGATTTTCTCGCGAGCCGCGGTTGGTACAGCCATGCTCCCCAAGGCGCGGGACCAATCGGCCGCGGGCCTCGAACTGTGGTTCCCGAACGACGATGAATACAAGGCGCTGAAGGACGATTGGGTCCGGGAATGGAACCGCATCTATGGGTTTCGGGGTTGAGAACAAGGTGGTGTCTTTCAAACAACTTGAGGTCGCAAATCTCACTAAGGCATTCAATCACGGCCAGTTGGTCGTAGATGATCGTCAGCTTTTCGATCTCAGAGGGCGAAATCGTAGCGCTGCTTGGTCCATCTGGCTGTGGCAAGACAACCACGTTGCGTACCGTCGCGGGATTGGAGTCAGCCAGCGGCGGCACGATTTGCATTGGCGGGCAGCTTGTCGATGGCGCCGATCGGAGACGATTTGTTCCACCTCAGCGGCGCGATATCGGAATGGTGTTTCAATCATATGCGATATGGCCTCATATGACGGTTGCCGACAATGTGGGATACCCGTTGAAAAACCGGCGCGGAAGCGTGACTGCGGCAGGAACCGTGAGGCAGCGTGTGCTCGATGCGCTGGATATGGTCGGCTTCAGTCTGTACGCGGATCGTCACGTATCATCCCTCAGTGGTGGACAAATGCAGCGCGTAGCGCTCGCGCGCAGCTTGGTCTATCAACCGAAGTTGCTAATGTTGGATGAGCCACTGAGCAATCTAGATGCAAAACTTCGGATACGGTTGCGATCGGATCTCAGGCGAATATTGAAACTCGCAAACGTAGCTGCCCTCTATGTCACGCACGATCAAGAGGAGGCAGCAGCCATCGGCGATAGAATTGGTGTCATGGATGCGGGAAAACTGGTCCAAATCGACAATGCGATTGGTCTCTACAATCGACCCATCAACGCTTTCGTCGCTGATTTTACCGGCGCAACCAATAAAATTGGCGGAAAAGTGGTCAAGTTGGAAGGGCAATCGGTTCTTGTTCAGACGACAGCTGGAGTCATAAGAAGCGACGGCCATAGATGCCGTCCCGGTCGGCGGGGCAGTCGCTGCAAGAACACGGCCCTCCAACATTGAACTTCATTCTCATGGGTACGAGGTTCAGAACGCCCTAAAAGGGCGGATTATGAAACGGACTTTCCTCGGAATTTCGACCATCTACGATGTCGACATGACGGTCCTAAATCTTCAAGCGGTAGAGCATGGCTCGCGCGTCCATTTCAACGAGGGCGATAACGTTTCAGCTCAGTTCGATCCTGCGATGACCTGGTCGTACTCGGCATAACAAGAGAAGGTTGATTCGTACCATCAACCGCGAAAGACAGCCCGCGCATTTTGGGTATGTGGGACCGTGCAGCGCGGCAGCACCATGTCATTGACCTGTCCGTTTTGTCTCGTTCTTGAAGCGCCGCAAGCACTCTGAGCGAGATCACGACAGTATTCGTTACTTGAATACAGTACGTAGATTACTTGCTGTCGCAGTTTCCGTCACCATCGAACACTGCGGCATCGCCGGATTAGCACAATGATCAATAGCGGCGAGGCCGAAATCGGTTTTCAGCAGATCAGTGAACTGATTCACGAAAAAGGCATCGATTATCTCGGCCCGCTGCCGTCAGAGGTTCAGAAGATCACTGTGTTTTCCGCCGGACTTCAGACTGGCGCGAAAGAACAGGAAGCTGCGAAAGCCTTGGTCAAAGCACTAAAAAGTCCCGAGGCTGCAACGGTCATCAAAGCCCATGGAATGGAGCCCGCCTGAATAACATTTACACGTCGCGGGCCTATATTTGGAAAGACCGCCGCGAGGCGGTCTTTCTAATTTTGGTCGTGTCCGCTTGTGGCACAAAGCGGACATTCCTAAGCCGCCGATCAATGTCCGTTTTCGGGGGTAAAGCGGACGCAACCTCCGCCAACACACGCGAGGAATACAAGTTTTTCAGTGCCGAATGCCGTCTATTGTTACCGCGCGGCTAGTCCTGTTTTAGCCCAGCCGCGTTGACGACCTCGGTCCAGCGAGCAATGTCATCACGCAGATAGCGTTCAAGATCCTCAGCCGTGCTGGAAGCTGCTTCAATATTCTGTCCGAGCAGTTTCGCTTTAATATCGGGCTTGCCAAGTATCTTTACGACCTCGGCATTTAGGCGCGTGATGACGTCCTTGGGGGTTTTGGCGGGCGCCAATAGGCAGTACCAGTTGGTCGCCTGAAAACCAGGCACGCCGGATTCCGCGACGGTCGGCAAATCAGGGGCGGCAGAATATCGCTTGGATGTCGTGACCGCCAAGGCTCGGAGTTGACCACTTTTGACGAGCGCTAGCACCGAGGGGTCTGCGAAAACAAAGTCAACACGACCCGCCATCAAATCGGACAAGGCACCCCCGGTGCCCTTGTACGGGACGTGAACAAAATTCACTTTGGCGAGATGCTTGAGGAGCTCGCCCGAAAGATGTTGCGAAGTGCCGATGCCGCTCGACGCAAAGTTGAGGCCGTTAGGGCGAGATTTGCCGAGTGAAATTAAGTCGCCCACCGATTTGACCGGCGAATCCGGGTTCACAACAAGTACGTTTGCTCCGATCGCCACCATACTGACGGCCTCGAAGTCGGTCACTGGATTGTAAGGGAGCTTGCTATGGAGGGCCGGGCCGATCGAGGTTGGACCTGGCGTGCAGGCAGTGAGTGTGTAGCCGTCGGGGGCAGCCTTTGCCCCTGCTTCAGTACCAATCATGCCGCCGGCGCCCGCGCGATTATCGACTACGACGGGCTGTCCCAAATCATTGCTTAGCTCCTGGCCAATGATGCGCATTGCAACGTCAATGCCGCCGCCCGGGGGAAATGGGACGATGATGTGAATTGCGCGGTTTGGATAATCGTCTGCATTCGCAACGCGGGCGACTGCCATGACGGCAAGGAATGCGAAAAAGATCTGGCGTGCGGTCACGCGTGCCTCCCTTGTAAGTATTTGCATCGTATCGTCTCCCTGGCAAAAATTGAAACGAGATGTCGTCAAAAAGGCAGATCAGCCCTCCGGATGATCACCACGCCCCTTTTCTAAATCGAATTTCTAGTGGCGCAACCGCCGGGCAAGCTCCAAATTTTCAGACGACGCGTTCGCGAACAGATTTGGGCGTCATTCATACGCACCATGGATAGGTTAGAGGCCGAGCGCATCAAGCTCAGGTGTGCACAGGTGAAAGGTGCTGTTTTGCTGGAACGCCTTGCCGATCGCGGCTAGACGACTTTCTTGACCGGCGCGCGCGAGCAGTTGCACGCCAATCGGGAGCCCGTTGGTCGAGAAGCCGGCCGGCAGCGACAGTCCGCAGGCACCGACAAAGTTTCCAGCGCGCGTGAACAGTCCGAGAGCGGATGAGCTCTCGTCCACTTCCGTGATGGGGCATGCGACGATCGGCAGCGACGGCGTCAACAGCGCGGCGGCATCGCCGAGCCAGGTCGGCCACATGCGCATCAGCGCGTGGTGTTTTGCCAGCGCCGCGTGGTAAGTCGCAGTGTCGACATCCCGGCCGGCCAGCAGTCGTGCGCGCACGGCGGGGCCAATCAATGCATTGGGATCGCTGACCATTGCGCCATGCTGCTGCCAGCCTTCGACCGCAATCACGACGCCGACCGCGGCGATTATTTCCGCAACATCAAACGGCCACGCGCGCGTTTCCAGCCTCGCACCGGCTGCCTCAAAGAGCGACTCCGCCTTATGATATGCGGCGACGATTTCGGGATCGACTCTGCCGCCAAACCCTCGTTCGTCCAGCACGGCGATCGTTGTGCCGGCGAGCGTCAGCTCCTCGATCGGCGCCGCCGGATGCTCGGCCAGCCCCGCGAGTACGGTCGAAGCGTCGTCGGCGGTGCGTGCGAACACACCGACGCTGTCGAGTGCTGCGGACAGCGGCAGCGCCCCTGCAAGGCTGACTGTGCCTCTCGTCGCTTTCAGACCCGTCACGCCGTTCAGCGCCGACGGGGTGCGGACCGACCCGCCTGTGTCAGAGCCGATCGCTATTGGGACGAGGCCCGCTGCGACCGCGACTGCGGAGCCGCTCGACGAGCCGCCTGGGATGCGATGGACGGCAAGATCCCAGGGGTTCCAGGGCGTTCCAAGGTGGGGATTTATGCCCCAAGCGCCGAATGCAAACTCAACCATGCATGTCTTGCCGACGATGCACGCACCGGCCCGTTGCAAGCGCTCGACAACCACAGAGGTCGTCTTGGCGAGTCGCGATTTCCAGGACAGTGAACCGCAGGCGCCTAGCTTTCCCGCCGTGTCGAACATGTCCTTGACCGCCACCGGCACGCCGTCCAGCGGTCCGAGGGGACGGCCCTGCGCACGACGCGCGTCAGCCTCGGCGGCCGCGTTCAGCGCAGATTCAGCGTCGACGGTTGCGAACGCGGCAAGCCGTGGCTGCGACCGTTCGATTCGCTCGAGGCTGAGGCGGACCAGGTCGGTCGCACCGAAAGCGCGGGAAGCGAGGGCTTCACTGAGTTTGCTAAGCGTCCAGAAGGTCGGAGCAGGGGGGCGCGAACCGACAGGAAATCCGGTCGTCACGTCTCGGGGAGAGCGGCGATCGAGCATTAATTCGGTTTTTGGCTGCCGCGTATCGAGCCCAGTGGACATTATCGCGTCAGTCGAGTTGCACGCCGGTCAGACGGACCATCGGGCCCGTGGCGTCATACTCGTCCTTGATCTCCTCGGATGCGCGTTCGGGTGTCGTGGGATTGGGTTGCGTCCCGTTGGCGAGCAGTCGGCTTCGCACATCCTCGTTTTTCAACGCCAAAACGGCGGCGGCGTTCAACTGATCGACGATCGACTTCGGCGTGTGCGCCGGCGCGACGAGGCTAAGCGTGTTGTAGTAGACGATGTTGGGATAACCCGATTCCGAAAAGGTGGGCAGACTTTCAGCGCCTGGCATACGCTCAGCGCCGGTTAATGCGAGAATGCGAGCCTTCCCGCTCTTCCAAAGCGGGAGCGCTCCCGCGGTCGCGTCGAAATAAAGATCAAGTCGTCCGCCGAGCAGGTCAGGCACCATTCCTGCCGATCCCCGATAGGGCACGCCGGTCATCGAGATACCGAGCGCCTGCTCCACCATTTTTCCGACCAGATGCGCGGTGCCGCCGATCCCCGCCATGCCGTAGCTGAGCTGACCTGGGTGCGCCTTCGCGTAGGCGACAAATTCCTTGAGGTCGTGTATCGGACTGTTGGCGCTGACCACCATGGCCATCGGGTACTTGACGAGCATGGTGATCGGTTCGAAATCCTGCAGCCCGTATTCCATCTTCCTGTAAAGATGCGGGGCGATCGCGAGCGTCGCTGAGGTCGCCACCAGCACAGTGTATCCATCATTCGGCGACTTTGCGACGCGCGTCGCGCCGATCCTCGTCGCCGCACCATCGACGTTCTCAACCACCACCGGCTGCTTGAGCGTATCGCTCATCTTCTCCGCCACGAGGCGCCCGACCGTGTCTGAGGCGCCACCCGGTGAAAATGGAATCACCATGTGAACCGACCTTGTCGGGTAGGTTTGCGCCTCACTCACGCTGGCGACAACGGTGAGCAGCGCGGACAACAATATGAGCCTGTGTAACTTCATTGTTCCGTCCCTAGGTGTTTGGAAGGATCGGGAGGCCGTGCGATTGAGCCGCCTGTTTTGCGTAGCGAAGGAATTCGGCACCGCCCGCGCGAAAATAAGCGCGAGGCGAGATCACGAACATTCGGTATCCCTTGGCCAAAGCGTCTGTCATATCGGAGCCCTCCGATGTGCCCTTCCGCGCGCCCCAAGTCGTCGACATCGCCTTGCCGGCCTTTACTGCGGCGGCGACGATTTGCTCGCTCGCTGCATCCACCTTTTCCTTTGCCGGCCACGCCATCGAATGCGCGAGATCCGCCGGGCCTAGGTGAATCATGTCGATCTCAGCGAAGGCCATAATTTCAGCAAGGTTCTGGACGCCGGAAATTTCCTCGATGATGCAACCGATGAGGGTCTCGCGGTTCAGGTCCACGCAGAACTCACGCTCGCTCGCCCCGGCCAGATCGAGCCGATAGGTGGTCGCCCGTCCATTAAAGAAGATCGTCCGCTTTCCTTCTGGATGAAATTTCGCCGCGTGCAGGATGGTCCGTACGTCTGCCGCGCTGTTGACCCGTGCGACCAGTACGCCCTGCGCACCCGCGTTAAGGACGTGAGCAATGTGCTCGGGATTGAGTTGCATGCGCACCAATGACGTCATGCCGTAGATATCGGCAGCCCGAATGACGTCCTCGACATCTCCCGCGTTGAAGAGATAGTGCTCCCAGTCGATCATCACGTAATCGAAGCCGAGGGCACCGCCTAACTCGACAAGCGTCAACTCTCCGGGACCAACAGTGATGCCGTATGCGACGCCACCCGCCTTGAGCTTGGCCTTCGTCCTGTTTTTTTTCACCATGAGTTTCTCACTGCCGCTCTATCCATGGCATTTCGTCGCGCAAGCGCGCCTCCGCTCGCTCGATTTCGCCTAGGTGTTGCATCACCAGCGCAACATCGTCCAAGCCTTTCAGGAGCCGTTCCTTGTGCACGGGATCAATCTCAAAGCGGTGCGGCGATCCATCCGGTGCGGTAACGGTCTGCGCGGCAAGGTCGATACGTATTGCAGCTCCGGGACGTTCATGCAGTTGTCGGCTCAGCGCGCGGCAGGTTTGCTCGGGCAGCACAAGAGGCAACATGCCGTTCTGCAACTGGTTGCCGTAGTGAATGTCGCCGAACGAGGGAGCTATGACCGAGCGAATTCCGTAATCCCATAACGCATACACGGCGCCTTCGCGTGACGACCCCCAGCCAAAATTTGGCCCGGCGACAAGAATCTTTGCGTTGCGGAAAGCAGGCCGATTGAGAACGAATTCCGGCCGTTCCTGGCCTTGCGGGTCAAACCGAAGGTCGTGAAACAGCCAGCGTTCGTATCCTGGACCGCGCTGCTTGCGCAGGAACCGGCCGGGAAGGATCGTGTTGGTATCGACATTCGCCAAATCGAGCGGAGCTGCGATGGCGACGAGCGTCCGGAAGGGTTGCATTACCGTCCGTCCCCCACGAGCTTGCGCACATCGGTGAGTGTTCCAGAGACGGCAGCGGCCGCCGCCATGGCAGGACTCATAATGTGAGTGAGGGCTCCCGGACCCTGCCGCCCTTCAAAGTTGCGGTTCGCAGTAGAGGCACATCGCTCACCACGCGGCACCAGGTCTTCATTGTTGCCCCCGCACATTGAGCAGCCTGAATCCCTCCAGTCGAAGCCGGCGTCGCGAAAAATGCCAGCAAGTCCTTCCGCTTCGGCCTGCCGCTTCACGCTCGTTGAACCCGGAGAAATCATCGCCGGGACGACGACCTTTCGTCCGCGCACGACTCGAGCCGCCGCGCGCAAATCCTCGATCCTGCCGTTGGTGCAAGAGCCAATAAAAACTCGATCGACGCGAATCCCTTCGAGCGGCTCGCCCGGCGTGAGGCGCATGTACTCGAGAGCTCGCTGCATTCGCCGACGTCGGTCGGGCTCCGTCACGGTTTCCGGATCCGGAACGGCCCCTGTAATTGGCAGCGAGTCTTCCGGTGTTGTGCCCCAGCTCACCATGGGTGCCAGTTCGCTGGCATTGAGTGTTACCTCGCGATCGAAACAGGCCCCGTCATCGGTAGGCAACGTCCGCCAGAGCGCGAGAGCGCGCTCCCATTGCGCACCTTTCGGGGCAAACTCGCGGCCCTCTAAATAAGAGTATGTCGTGTCGTCGGGCGCGATCATGCCGGCCCGCGCGCCTGCCTCGATGGACATGTTACAGATGGTCAGCCGGCCTTCCATTGTGAGCGGCCGGATCGCGCTGCCGGCATACTCGATTGCATAGCCCGTGCCGCCGGCGATGCCTATGCGCGCGATGACGGCAAGTGCCATGTCCTTTGCGGTGACCGCTTCTGGGATGATGCCGTCTATTAGGATACGAAGCGTTTTAGGCCTCGTTTGCCAAAGGCATTGGGTTGCTAGCACCTGCTTGTTTTGAGATGCGCCGATGCCGACCGCATACGCTCCAAACGCTCCATGCGTCGAAGTGTGAGAATCGCTGCACACCAGAAAGAGCCCTGGTTGCGAGATGCCGAGCTCCGGGCCGACAACATGGACAATGCCCTGCTGCGGATGATGGATGCCGTACGCGTTTCGAATGCCATGAGCGCGAGTGTTACGCTCGAAGACTTCAAGTATGTTGCGGATCTCCGCGTCCTTCACTCCTTCGATCCCCGCCTCGCGATCGCGTGTCGGAACGTAATGATCGGCGATGGCGAACGTTTGCTCCGGCTTTCTCACTTTTTGGCCATTCGCTTGCAGGGCAGCAAAGGCGTGGAAAGAACCGTCTGTGAGGAGATTTCGATCGACCTGCAGCAAAGCTTCATTTCCGCCGCGGCGGACGACCACGTGGCGATCCCAGATTTTGTCAAACAGGGTTTGCGCGTTCTTCTGCATTTGCTTGCTCAAAAACGGGGTTTGCCTCACAAGGCTCTGGTAGGCCGACCAGAGTGTCCAATATCTTTTTTCCGGCGATTAATATGATAATGATATTTATTGGTGGCCCCTTTTAATCGAGAGCCCACATGGATTTAAGACGACTTCGGTATTTTTTGGTCGTGGCGGAAGAGCTGAGCTTCACCCGGGCCGCTGCGCGGCTTCATATTAGCCAGCCACCATTAAGTCAGATGATCAGCCGGATGGAGCAGGAGCTTGGGTTCAAGCTCTTTGTCCGAACGAAACGAAAAGTCGCACTTACGGAGGGGGGCAAGCTGCTCGTGAACGATAGTCGTGTCGTTCTAAAGTACACAGAGGAAGCGATTGTGCGGGCCAGAAGAGCCGCAAGTGGCGAAACAGGCCACCTCAGAATTGCATTTATCCCATGGGGTGACATTACAGAGATATTCTCTGAGATTTTTCGGCATCTCCGGGATGTCGCTCCTGACGTCATCGTAGATTTTTATTCGATGCCATCGTTGGCCGCGGCGCAGGCACTTGAGGAGGAACGGATCGATGTAGCTTTCATGACGCAGCCGATACGGCCGCTGGCCGGCGTAGAAACCGAACCTGTGCTGGTAGATGAGTTAGTCGCAGCCCTCCCTAAGGGTCATGAATTATGCAACCGAAAAGTCATTCCGCTGCGAAGCCTCTCAAAAGAGCCTCACATCGTGGTCGCGCCTGACCGCATCATTCCACGAGATAGTCCGGTGCGGACGCTGTATAGACAGAACGGCTATGAATTGAAAGCTCGGTACATGATTGATCACCCACAAACCACGCTCGCTCTTGTTGCTGCCGGAGTCGGCATATCGGTGGTGGCATCTTCGTATCAAACCGTCGAACGGCCGGGTGTGGTTTTCCGGAAGATAAAACCGACCGGCCAAATAAAATTGATAGTCGCCTGGAAGTCGACGAACCGAACCCCTGTGGTCGAGACTTTTTTACGAACGATGTATCAGGTCCTGGGCCGTACCAGCTTTAGAAAACGATCGCGGCGTCGATGATTGCTTTGCAGGCAGGTATTTGCTTCCGCGAGACCAAACGTTCTAGTGTGTAGGGAATTTGGCTGAAAGCTTTTGAATTTGCTCGTGTGTCAGCCTTAAAAATTCTCCAACACTGGCGGATTCGACGATATTCCCTGTTTATTTCCCTGTTAGCAGGGAATTGGCGCGTAGAGACGGGTTAGACTTAGACTGCGTGCGCCACCAACTTTTTCAATTGGTTGTCGCTCTGACAAACGGCCCTGCCGACCTAGTGCCAACGTTATTGCCAATGATTGAGACCGGCGGTAGCCGAGCGAATAGGCCGCGCGGCGCAAATGATCGGGGTGGTGATGACCGTATACCCGATCAAGCATCTCGACAGACATTCCGAGGAACCCAGCAGCTTACAGCGGTTCCAACACTGCTTGCCCGCGTCAATGACATGAGCGAATAGGCCGGGCGATATCCGCTATTGGCACCAAGCGGACCTACGCATTGGGCCATCGTGGCCAGCGACGAGAACGGCTTTGTAGCAATGACGACAAAACCAATAGGGCATTCGCTTAGATTTCACACCAATCCCGTAGCAACCGAGAATAGATTTCGGTCGCCTGTTCGATACGCGATACGAAGCAATATTCATCCGTCTGATGCGCCAGCGCCAACTCACCAGGCCCAAGGATCGCGGTTGGCGGCGAACCAAGCGTTGGGGTCAGAACAGAGGCATCGGTAAAATACGGCGCTGCTCCAATCTCGTCGCCGAAGCCGGCGGTCTCATGTGCAACACGGAATACTTCCTTGATCCACGCATCGTGCGGATTGGTCCATACGCTTTGCGCATCAAGCAGCGTACTCAGTACAACGTCCTTCCCGAGATAGGTCGATAACTGGTCACGGATCTTTGCGTGGTCCTGTCCCGGTATTGTACGGATGTCTATGCCGATGACGGTGCGGTCGGGAACCGAATTGATGTTTAGCCCCCCATGGATTGTACCGACACTTAGCGTCGGGCCGCCAAGCACGACGTGCCGCGCAATATTAAAATCGAAGTCCTGCAAAGCCGAGACTGTACGCGCCGCCTTGTATACCGCATTGACGCCTTTCTCCGGCATCGAACCATGAGCCGTGAGGCCCGATGTAACCGCCTCGAGCCACAGCGCGCCCTTATGCCCGACGAACGGACGGTTGCCGGTTGGCTCCGCCACTACCAGCGCGCCGACATGCGGGAGCCGCGTCTTGCCGCGCGTCAGCGCGTCAGCTCCCGAGCAGCCCGTCTCCTCGCCTGCTGTGATAACGAGTACGGCGCCAGGCGTTCCTGTAAGCCGGTCTGCCAAGGCAATACAAGCTGAAATGAACGCGGCGACGCCGCTTTTCATATCGGACGAGCCACGACCGTAGAGCTTGCCGTCCGCAATCTCAGCGCCCAACGGCTCGACAGACCATGGCTGCGCTCCAAGCGGCACGGTATCGAGATGGCCCGTAAACCCCAGTGGCAACTTGCCGTGCGTGCCGCCGATGCGCGCGACAAGCTGTGCCCGTCCTTCACCGAAAGGAACGAGGTCGACAGCAAACCCTGCAGCCTCAAGCAAGAAAGCAAGTCGTTCGGCGCAGGCGCGCTCCGCACCTGGCGGGTTAATTGTATTGAAGCGCACGAGGTCCTGCGTCAGCTCGACTGAAGACTGCATGGCTTATCCGAAGTAGGCATCCCGCACTTCATGGCGGGCTGCGAGTTCTGCTGGTGCGCCACTCGCCGCGACGCGGCCCTTCGACAGCACGAAACCATGGTGGGAAATCGCGAGCGTCTGGTGCACGTTCTGCTCGACCAGGAGTACGGTGATGCCGCGCTCGTTAATGCTGCGAATGATGTTGAAGTTTTCTTTTACCAATCGCGGCGACAGGCCGAGCGACGGCTCGTCGATTAGAAGCAACTTGGGCGCGCACATCAGGCCGCGTCCAATCGATACCATCGCTTGTTCTCCGCCGGACATGGTACCAGCTAGCTGCGTGCGCCGCTCGGCGAGCCGTGGAAAGATCTGCAGGATTTCGGCAAGCCGCCCCGAGGCGGCCTTATCCGAGGTCTCCTGATAGGCGCCAACTCGCAAGTTCTCCTCCACTGTGAGCTTGGGGAACACCTTGCGTCCCTCGGGAATGCAAGCGATACCGGCGGCGATAATCTTGTGCGTTGGCATTTGTGTGATGTCGGTGCCGTTGAACACGATGCGGCCGGCGCGTGGCGGCGTCAATCCGAGGATCGAGCGCACTAGTGTAGTCTTACCGGAGCCGTTAGAACCGAGGAGGCAGGTGATGCAGCCGTCTTCGACCTCGAGCGAGACGCCTTGCAGCACGTCGGCCTTGTCGTAGGCTGTATAGACGCCTTCGATCTTGAGAGTGCTGGCCATCATGCCACTCCGAGATAGGCTTCTTGTACCTGCGCGTCGGCGGCGACTGCGCGGTAGGGGCCTTCGGCGATCTTGCGGCCGAAATTGAGGACGACGCAGCGGTCGGTAATGCGTTCGATCACGCCCATCTCATGCTCGACGATGATGATGGTAAGGTCCTTATTCCGCGCGCGTACCAACAGGATATCGTTCATCAGTTCCGCAGTCTCTTCATGCGTCATGCCGGCCGAGGGTTCGTCGAGCAGCAACAGCTTGGGTGCGCTAATCAGCGCGCGGCAGATCTCGATGCGACGGCGGTCGATCATTGGCAGGCCGGCGACCGGATCGAATAGGCGGTCCGCCAGCTCCGGCTCAAACACCTCGACCAGCGCGCGAGCGGACGCATAGCTCTGTTCGAACTCGTGTTTGAAAGCGCCGCGTCTGACCACATTGAACCAAAGGCTTTGATTGAGGCATTTGTGGTTTCCTATCATGATGTTGTCGAAGATCGACAGCGGCAGAGACAGGCGCGAGCGCTGGAATGTGCGCGACATTCCAGCCAAGTAAATCGCCCGGCCGCTCGCATTGGTAATGTCGGTGCCGTCGAAGGTGACACGCCCGGCGTCCGCGCTATAGATCCCGGTGACTACGTTGAAGAACGTGGTTTTACCGGAGCCGTTCGGACCAATCAGCCCGACGATCTCATTCGGAGCTATGGCGAGATCAAGCCCGTCCAACGCGAGCACGCCCCCAAAGTGCTTGGACAGGCTACGGGTTTCCAGCAATGCGCTCATGGTCGCCATCCCGGGAAATAGCGGCGCACCGGACGCGGCAATAGCCCCTCCGGGCGAAACAGGAGCACCGCGATTACCATCAGCGCGTAAAGCAGGAATCGGTATTCCTGGATGGTTTGTAGTTTCTCTGGCACGACCACGACGATGATCGTCGCCACCACCAAGCCCCAAGGGTTGCCGATGCCGCCGAGCAACAGAATCGAAACCAGAATGAGCGAGTCGGCGAAGGTGTAGTTATTTGGCGCGACGAAGCCGCCAACCATACCGAAAAGCGCGCCGGCAACGCCGATGAGAAAATTACCAATGAGGAAGGCCGTGATCTTCCAGCGCGCTATATTGAGACCGAAGCAACTCGCAGCGGTTTCATCGAGGCGCAAGGCGTCGAAGTTGAGCCCGATCCAGGAGCGTTCCAGACGCCGAACCAGGACGAAGGCACCGACGAGCAGCACCAGGCTAATCACGAAATAGTTCATGTAGAACGAGAACGCGACACTGCCAATCTCAATATTGTCATTAAATGACCATCCGAGAATGGTCATGCCCTTTACCTGCATGCCCTGCGGTCCGCCGAGTACGTCATTGACTTCGAGGAAAGTCTTGAACAGCAAGGCAAACGCGATGGTCACAACCGCAGCATAATGTCCGCGCGTGCGTAGCACTGGCAGCAGCAAAAGCGACCCAACCAGTGCCGCCAAAAAGCCGCCGATCAGTAGCACCAGCAAATGCGGCAGCGCGGTGTGCGTATTGAGCACGGCCGAAGTATAGGCGCCAATCCCGAAGAATGAGGCGCCGGCGAAATTGAGGACGCCGGCATAACCGAACTGGACGTTGAGGCCGAGCGCCGCCACCGAATAAATCAGCACGGTGATGACCAGCAACAGCACGAAATGGTTTTCATGGAAAAATGCCGCAATCGCAAGTGCGGCGATGATTGCAAGGCCGCCGAGTGCGTCCTCGTTATCGGAAAAGGAGCTGCTAACGTTCTCAATCAGGCCGAGCCAGGTGGCGGCCACTACGGCCGCGATGCCGGCCGCAAGCAGTGCGATGATGAAGCCCTGTTGCTCGGCAACCAGTAGCGCGATCAGATAGGCTGTGGCGATCGCGAGCACGATGACCCCGGGCCACAGCGGCACTCGCTCCTTCTTCGCCATCGGTCTAAACCCGTTCACTGATCTTTTCCCGGATCAGTCCCGTTGGCCGCCAAGCCATGATGGCGATTACGACCGCGAATGCGAACACATCTTTATAGGCACTCGCAAAGGGCAGCAGGACCGTGCCGACGGTCTGCAGTCCGGCGAACAGGAAGCCGCCTAAGATAGCGCCATAGACGCTGCCGAGGCCGCCGATGATGGCGGCAGAAAAGCCGATCACGCCGAGATAAAGGCCAATACCGAAATTAATTTCGTTGTAGTACAGCCCGTTCATCACGCCGGCGAAGGCAGCGAGGCCCGACCCGATCGCAAATGTGACCAGCACGATGGCGGTGAAATTGATGCCCATGGTGCGCGCGGTTTCCTCGTCTTGTGCGACGGCACGTATGGCAAGACCGAGCTTGGTGCGATTGAGCAAGTATTGAAGGCCGACAATCACCAGAACGCCGGCTGTGAGCATAAGGATATTGTCGAGCCGCAGATTGAAGTCGCCGAGGTCGATCGAACTGCGGGGCAGCAATGCCGGAAAAGGCTTGGGATTGGCGCCCTGCGGATAGAACAGCCGTATGCATTCGCGGAGCACGGTTCCGACCATCAGCGTGATCAGCAGTGTGTTGAGCGCCGGTGCCGAACGCAGAGGCATGACCAGATAGCGGGCAATCGCCATCCCGAGCAGCGCCATGGCCAGCGTCGAAACCACAAGAATGACGATGAGATCGAGCCAGTTCGAACTGATACCCAGAGCGTGTAGGCCGACATAGGATGCCAGCGCGGAGAAGGCACCGACAGTGAGCACGTCGCCGTGCGAAAATTTGATAATATCGAGCACGCCGAAGAACAGCGTGAAACCGACGGCCACCAGCGCATACATCATGCCGAGCATCAGCCCGTTCATGACATATTGGGCAAACAGGCCTGCGTCCATGTCGGGCGCCTTAAGCGTCTTAAATGGAATACGGGACCGCGGTAGCGCGGCCCCGCGAGTGTCAGATTACGTTTGCCCCGGCAGTTTGCGTTTCGCGCTGGCGTATTCGCTATCGTCCCATTCCACAAACTTGCCGTCTTGGACGACGTATTTGGTGATCACCGGCACGGTGTTCTGACCATGATCGTCGAAGGTGATCTTGCCCACGATGGAATCACGGTTTTTCACGTCACCGAGCGCCGCGATTACTTTCTTCCGGTCTGGGCCAACTTTTTCGATGGTGTCGAGGATCATGTCCATGGCCGCATAAGCAAAGGCGCCGTAGGCTTCCGGCGGATTGTCGTATTTTTGCGCGTTGTATTTTTCCATGAAGAACTTCCCACCCGGCAGTTTCTCGGTCGGCGCGCCTTCACGGAAGGCGAGCGTGCCTTCCGCCAGCGGTCCGAGCCCCTGAATGTAGGCATCCGAAACGATCCCAGACGTGCCGTCGAACACCGCCTTGATGCCCAGCTTGTCCATTTGCGACCGAATGCGCACGCCGATTCGCGTCGAGTCCGCCAAAATAGATCACATCGGGATTGAGCGCCTTGATTTTGGTGAGCTCGCTGGTGAAGTCCTGCTGATCGGCGGTAACGCCGAAGGTGCCGACGATCTTGGCTTTGCCGATCTTGTCGAGGGCCTTGCTAAAATACTCAAGATGGCCCTTGCCGTAATCGGTGGTGTCGTGGATCACCGCCACGGTCTTGTAGCCGAGTTTGGAGATTAGTTCGGCATTGGCGTCATTCTGGTTGATCATGGTCCCATTGACGCGGTGCACTTCGTCATACTTGTTACGGTAGGTAATGTCGGGCAGCACTGCGCCCCAGACGATTACCGGGAAACCGAACTTGTGATAGACGTCAACGGTCGCAATGGCTGTCGCCGAGCAGTAATGTGTGGCTCCCGCGATGATATCCTTATCGGCTGCCATTTTGGTTGCGACCTGTACCGCCACGTTTGGCTTACATTCGTCGTCGAGCACTACCAATTCATATTCGTATTTCGCCTTCGGGTCGGCATTGCGTAGTTTGACGGCGAGATCCGCTGAGTTGCGTCCGCCGAGGCCGTTGACCGAGACGCCACCGGTGAGCGGGCCAATGAAGCCGACTTTGACTTTGTCCTTGGCATCGGCATTCGCTGTAGCGATCGTAAAAAAGAGTGCCGCAATCGCGGTCACTGTAATCTTGCCAGACTTGCTCATACGCCCTCCATCGTAAAAAGTTGTTTTTGTCGGGACGAGCTTTTCGCCGTTTGGAGCATAGTTGCGCGGCAGCCGGCCAACGGCAAGCCCGCATTCTTGGTCGTATTGGGACGCCAATCGGACAATCCAGCCCCCCAGCGATTGGTGTGCGTAGAATATTTGATGAAGGAGCTTACCGATCCAGTATTTACGCCGGACGCTCATGCCGTCTTGGTTATTAACCACCGTTCTGCTTCACGCGCGGCGTTCTTCAGCGTCGTAAATACTGCACCTTCCTCGCAGCGCCGCTGCTGTTCTTACCAAAGCGATCGCGGCGGAATTCGCCGCGCCAGGAGAGTGAGAACAACAAGATCCGCGGTTCCAGCGACCGCAGCGCCGGAGGGTCAGGATCGGGGCCGAATCCAGTCAGGCGACAGAAATTCCCATTGCTGAAAAAATATTCGCACGCGATGTAGACGTCCTTTTTGGTGAAATCGTCGAAAAAAGCAACCCGGCGATGATGGAAAGTGCCTGCGAACGGCGGTTTTTGCGCCCGCGCCGAGAGCGACAAAGCGCAACGTCACTTTACCGGGCTGGCGGATCATTGGTAGGCTTTTGCTTACAATGACGATCGTTCCGGGGAGGATGACGACATAATCACGACAGTACGTGCTCTCTTTATAGGCGTCGCGGCGATCGGTCTTTTGGCGGTCGCTCCAGCGGCGCACGCGCAAGACAAAACCATCAAGATCGGCGCGCTGTTTCCTATTCGGGGCCGGGTTCCTATTTCGGCGCGCAGGACAAACAAGGCGTCGAGCTCGCGCTGGAACAGCTCAATAAGACGGGCGTGAACGGCTATAAATTCGCTGTTAAGTACGAAGAGATTCAAGCTGCGGGCCGCTCCCGGCGACACAGGCAGCCAAGCGCCTGATTGAACAATTCAAGCCTGACGTCATCATCGGCGAAGAGTGTTCGGACGCGACGCTCGCCGTCATGCCGATCGTCGAGCAGGCGAAGGTGCCACTACTCAATGCCGGCTCGTCCGCCATCAAGATCACCGAGCCGGGCAATCCGTGGACATTCCGGATTATGCCGAACGAGGTCATGCAAGGCGTCAACCTTGCCGACAATGCCTATAAGCGGCTCAACGCGCGCACCGCTGTCCTGCTATTCGAAAACACCAATGCCGGCATCGGCAACGCACAGGTGTTTAAGGATAATTTCACCAAGCTCGGTGGCAAGGTGTTGGCGGAAATCGGCTTTGGCCGCGACGTCAACGACTTTACCTCGATCGCAACCCGCGTCGCCGGCCTCGGTAAGATCGATGTGATCCCGACATATACGCTGGAAGGGCAGGGCCTGAAAATCACGCAGGCGCTGGCCCAGGCCGGGGTGACCAAAGGCGGCGGCGGTACTGCCATTCAGATTGGCACAATCTGGCTGCCGTTCGGCTTTGAGCGAAAAAGCCGGAAAAGCCGCTTTGGGTTATATCCGCATCGTGCAGTTCGATCCGACCGAGACCCGCGATGCCGTGAAAAACTTCAGCGCGGCGTTCAAGGCGAAATACAACGCCGATCCGACGCACCTCAATGCGCATGCTTATGATCAGATCATGCTGATCGCGGAT
>CAVXLE010000011.1:0-276432 GCA_963762485.1 uncultured Pseudomonadota bacterium
CCTATCTCGATCGCAGCGGTTTTCTTCCCTCTCAACAGCTGTGTTTCGAGCAAGCCCTTGTTTGAGGTCGTCATTGGTGCTCATTGAATTGAAATTTTCTTGCCATCCGCGCTTTAATTTTCGCAATCATCGGGCCATTGTCACCGGCGGCAGCCGCGGGATCGGCCGGGCTATTGCCGATGCGCTCGGCGATGCCGGGGCGCAAGTATCCGTCTTCGATGTCGACGAGCCAGAAGACCTCGAGAGTTTCCAACATCGCTTGGTGCGTATCGATATCGCGGACAGCAATGCGGTCCGCGCTGCGATGGTAGTGCTTCCAGAGGCGCCGAGTCTCCTCGTCAACAATGCCGGTATCACCCGCGACCGCTCGATTGCGAAGATGAGCGATGCCGATTGGGCGGCAGTGCTCAATGTCAATCTCACCGGCACGTTCAATATGATCCGCGCTGTTGCGCCGCTTATGGTTGAGCAAGGATTTGGCCGCATCGTCAACATCGCGTCGATCAACGGTTTGCGCGGCAAATTCGGCCAGGCGAACTATTCTGCGGCCAAAGCGGGGCTGATCGGCTTGACCAAGACGGCGGCGAGGGAACTAGGCCCGAAGGGCATCACCGTGAACGCGGTTGCGCCCGGCATGGTCATGACCGATATGGTGCGCGTGTTGCCAGAGGAAATTCTGACCGCAGCCGTAGACGAAGCCGTGCTTCGCGAGCTTGCTGATCCGCAGGACATCAGCAATGCCGTGCTGTTCCTGCTGTCGGATGCTGCGCGTTGCATCACCGGTGAAATACTGCGCGTCGATTCAGGGCAATATATCTGAGCTTGCGTCCGCGGCAGTTACTTTGACGATGACATAAACCCGTGGCGCCGGACCCGTTCGCCGAGTTCGGTTGCGCGAGCGCAGCTCACGATGATGTCCCGCATCAAAGTGATTTCTGTATAAATCCGTACCACAATGCGTAATTATGTGCTAACCTTAAAGTCGTGACGCGTTTGCGATGGGATAAAAAGACGCGGGCAATGAAAACCAATGCAGCCATGCGGGTTCGGCGCGTGCAAGCCGCCGATATTCCGCAGATTATTGCGCTCGACGCCCGGGTAACAAAACTAGCCAAAGCCGATTATTGGAGCGACGTCTTCAGTCGCTATGGAAAGCGGCGGCTGCATGAGCGTTTCTTTCTGGTTGCTGAGAGCCCCGCGGAGCGGGCGGGGCCGCGCGTGGTTGGCTTTATCATCGGCGAGATTCGCGCTTGGGAATTCGGCTCAACACCATGCGGCTGGATATTTGCGCTGTCGGTCGAGCCAGAAATGCGCCTTCGAAATATTGGGACCGCGCTATTCCAGGCGATCGCCGACGAATTCAAAAAAGTGGGCATCAACAAGATGCGAACAATGGTGGCGAGTGATGCCCGTCTCCCTCTGCTGTTTTTCCGTGGCGAAGGGATGATGGCCGGACCCTACATTCAGCTTGAAAAGGACCTCGATTGAATGGGGTTACCATGCGGATGACGTCGTTATGAAGCTGCAGACCTCTACCCGGCTTGCCATATTTGCGGTTC
This sequence comes from uncultured Pseudomonadota bacterium, assembly GCA_963762485.1. Classification (GTDB taxonomy): domain Bacteria; phylum Pseudomonadota; class Alphaproteobacteria; order Rhizobiales; family Xanthobacteraceae; genus Pseudolabrys. The sequence continues at coordinate 1,560 of CAVXLE010000011.1, forward strand.
TGGAATTGACCGAACGCGAAGGGCTTCAGCTTTCGGTCGCCGACATTGGCCAGAAGTATGGCGTTTCCAGCCACCATCTAGCCAAGGTAATGCATGTTATGGGCCGTGCTGGCCTGGTTCGCTCGGTTCGCGGCGCGGGGGGCGGCTATCAGTTCGTCGGAAATGCCAGGCGAACGACATTGTTGGACGTCGTCGAACTGTTCGAAGATGCGAGCGCCCTTGAGCGGGACCCCGGGACGGCGGATGCCACGCTCGAGGGCCAGGCCTTACGCAAAATTCTGGGCGAAATCGACAATATCGCCCGAGCGACCCTAGGCTCGGTCACGATAGCGACAATGCGAAAGCTCGTGAGCCGCCGCGGTATTACCGATGGTACGCGTTCGAAAGCCGCCCTGTCGCGCCGGCGGAGTCTGCCGCGCTTTTAATGAGAGAGAAGGCGCTTATTCAGCCTGCGCCCCGAGAGAGATCGCCTGAAATGCCTGCATGTGTGGCAATCGTGTGCACTGCAGCATCGAAAGCACCGTATTTATTGATCCGGATCAAGGCGGCCAGATCGATCGGAATCTTGAGTCACGCTGCGATGATTTGAGGTCCTGCCCATGTCTTCAAAATTGACGGCCGGCGATCTCCAAATCATTTCCCGAATCGCGGTGTTTCGGGGACTGAGGCCCGAGACCGTTGAGCACATTATTGCGCCCGCAACCGGCGTTATGTTGCGGCCGCATGAATGGGTAGTTCGCCAGGGCGAACCCGCGACAGCTTTTTTTATCGTCATCGACGGCTGGATAAAGCTTTATCGCAGCACGCCTTCCGGCGATGAAACGGTGATCGATATTATGACGAAAGGCCAGAGTTTTGCGGAGGCAGTCGCTTTCACCGGAAGTCGATACCTTTCGACAGTTGAAGCTGTAAGCCATGCGCGCGTCGCACGCATACCAGCCGATCATATCGTTCGTTGCATCCGCGAAACTCCCGATATCGCATTAGCGATGGTCGCGTCGATTTCGCAGCACATGAATCAACTGGTGCAGCAAGTCGAGCACCTCAAGGCACAAAGCGGCGTGCAGCGGGTCGCAGAGTTTCTCGCATCGCTGTCATTAGCGGAGCAAGGCCAGTGCGCGGTGGCACTGCCATACGACAAAGTTTTGATTGCCGGTCAACTTGGGTTGACGCCGGAATCGCTGTCGCGTGCATTTGCAAGATTGAGATCCGTTGGCGTGACGGTTGAAGCTTCGCACGTCGTCGTAAAAGACGTGGCTAAGCTGCGTGCACTGGCTGCCGACGATCGCAGTGCAGTGCGCGGCACCCTGCAATCGGTGCGTTGAAGCACGATCGAGGTCACCAATGCAAACTCTCCATCCGCCGGGCTGGTCGCCGCCGGTCGGTTATTCGAACGGGATCAGCGTGACAGCGGGCCGCGTTGTGTTCATCGCCGGCCAGGTTGGCTGGGATATGAACCAACATTTCCAAAGTGATGAACTGGTTCCGCAGTTCGAGCAGGCGCTCAAGAACATACTCGCGATCCTTGCCGAGGCAGGCGGAATGCCGAATCACATCTGCAGACTGACCGCATATTGTATCGACAAACGCGCCTATCTTGCCGGCCGGCGCGAACTCGGACGCATATGGAAGGCGCTCATGGGAAGCCATTACCCTACCATGAGCATGATTTTTGTTGCCGATCTCCTCGACACGCCGGCAAAGATCGAACTGGAGGCAACGGCCGTTATTCCGGTGAGGTAATTCAACTGTGGAAGGGTCTCTTTGAAACAACTTGGAAAAGAAAGCGGCCCCGCAAAGCTGGATCAATCCGCGCTTTCAGCGAACAGTCTTGCGGCCAGACGCCTGGCCAACGCCGCGGCTGCAATCCGACGATAATTAGCCGATGCAATCGTGGTTCGCATGGGCTGGACTTGCTTCTGCACGAGCCGATCGATCTCGTGCAGCAGTTTTTCGTCGAGTGGTCGGCCGGCAAAGCTTTCCGTACCAGCCAGCAGGAACGGTCGCGAATTCGTGCCTGTCAGCGCGATGCGGAGCGAGTTGACATTCGGACCGGCTGCCGCGAACGCAACTGCAACGCCGGCCAGTGGGTAATCGATAGCGCCGCGTAGACGGACTTTAGCATAGGCCGATGGTGGCGGATTTGACGGGAGGTGAAGAGCCACAAGGAGTTCGCCGTTGGTCAAAGCGAGATGAGCCTTGCCATCTTCGACATAGAGCTCGCTCAGAGGAATCCGGCGTTGGCCTTGTGCGCCCGCGATATCGATTTCGGCGCCGAAAACAAGCAGGGCGGGCGCAAGATCGCCGACAAAGGCCGCATGGCAGCGCTGCCCCTGCGGAGCGACATGGCAAACATCGCCGCGATTTTTCAGACAATAAGCATTTGCGCTCCGCCACCATTCGCTCTGATTGTAATAGACGCATCGCGTGTCAAGACACAAATTGCCGCCCACCGTCCCGATAACGCGGTGGCCAGGCGCAGCGATTGCTTCGGCTGCTTGTGCGAGCGCATGGTAGCGACCGGCGATCTCTGGGTTGCGAGCAAGCGCGGCGACGGTCACGCCTGCGCCGATCGTTATGCCGAACTCATTGATCGTAATCTCGGTCAGTTCGTCGATGCCTGAAAGATCGACAAGCAGATCGGGGCGGGTAATGCCGCGCCGCATGTTGACGATGAGGTCGGTTCCCCCGGCGATGAAGCGGCTGTCAGGCTGTTTGAGGCGGGCCGCAATCGCTTCTTTGACGGTGCTCGGCTGGACAAGGCGGAACTCAGCCAACGATGTGCTCATGATGCGACCTTGAGGCTACTGGCGAGCCTAGCTTGCCGCCGGCGCTGGATCAGCGCATCCATAATACGGTCAGGCGTCACTGGTAGTTCGTCGAGATCGATATTGATGGCGTTAGCGATAGCGTTGACCAAGGCTGGCGGGAAGCCGGCCAGAGCACCCTCGCTTGCTTCCTTCGCGCCGAAGGGGCCGAACGGATCGTGGCTTTCCACGATTTGGACGTCGATCGGCGGGGAATCCGCTGTAGTTGGCATACGATATTCAAGAAAGCTTGCATGGCCTGGCAAGCCATCGAGGTAGCGGGTTTCCTCGCACATTGCTTGCCCCATTCCCATCCATACCGATCCCTGAATCTGGCCTTCCACGGCCAATGGATTGATGGCGTGCCCGCAATCCAGCGCAACCCAGACCTTATCGACGCTCACCGCACCAGTTGCGTCGTCGATGCTGACTTCTACGACCTGTGCGGCGTAACTGAAGCCCATGGTTGAGCCGACGGCGCCGCCCTTATGACGGCCTCCCTGCGACTCCGGCGGACAAGTAAAGGTTCCGCTGACGGTGATCGCGCCGCGATCGACCAGCGCGGCTTTCACCACTTCGGCGAACGGAAGGCTCCCTTGTCGGCCGCTGTCGATACGAAAGACTTCACCGACCACCTCGATATCGTTAGGCCGCGCTTCGAGTTTTCGCGCGGCCGCGTCTACCAGGATTGCCTTGAGCTTTTTCGCCGCATCGATTGCGGCGTTACCGACCATGAAGGTAATGCGGGACGAGTAGGCCCCGTTATCTTTTGGAGTCACGGCGCTGTCCGCCGCGATCACTCTGACGCGGTCGAGGGCGACGCCGAGCGTTTCCGCGACTGAAATGGCCACCATGGTCGAGGAGCCTTGGCCAATATCGGCGGCGCCGGTCAGCGCGGTGATGCCCCCGTCAAAATCGAGCCGCACGTTGACGACCGCGTGCGGCTCGCCGGTCCAATGAATAGGCTTGGCCGCGCCGCTGACATAGTGCGAGCAAGCCATACCGAGTCCCTTGCCCGCCGGCAGCTTGCCGATGCGGTCGCGCCAACCGCTTGCACGCTCGACCCGATCGAGGCATTCCGCCAGGCCATAACTATTCACCATCAGATCATTCAGGGTACGGGTCGGCGCATGCAGAAGATTGGCGCGACGCACGACAAATGGATCAAGTCCAAGCTCGCGAGCCATGCGATCGAGCAAACATTCGAAGGCGTGGCGCGTATCGACCGATCCGTGACCGCGCATGGCGCCGCACGGCGGCAGATTGGTATAGACACGATATCCGTCGTATTTGATCGCCGGGATGTCATAGATCCCCTGTAACAGCGCGCCGGCATATAGGATTGTCACAATGCCGTATCCAGCATAGGCACCGCCGCGCTGCACCACTTCGCACGCGCAGGCGGTAATTTTGCCGTCGCGACGCATTCCAATCCGCAATTTCATGTCCGTTTGCGGGCGCGCGCGGTGGGTCAGAAATGTCTCCTCCCGGCTCAATTGCATGATGACTTTTCCGGCCGTCGCGCGGGCCAGAAGCGCCGTTATGATTTCAAAATTGAGGACTTCTACGCGCGCGCCGAAACCGCCGCCAACGAACGGCTTCACTACGCGGATGCGTGAGGAATCCATCTCGAGGCATCGCGCGAGCATCAGGTGCAGGTAATAGCCAACCTGGGATACTGATTGGACGGTGAGGCGCCCGGTTATCGGATCATAGTCGGCGAGGCAGGCATGCGGCTCAATCTGCGCGTGATTGACTTCCGCGCAACTGAATTTGTCTTCACGGACAAGGTCTGCCGTCGCGAAACCCTCCTGCCAATTGCCAAATTCATGATGCACTTCACGCTCAAGATTGGCGGACTTATTGTCGTGTAGCAACGTCGCGCCCGGCGCGCGAGCTTCCTCTGAGGTGTAATACGCCGGCAATCGGCGCAACTCCAATTCGATTAGATTAATAGCGCGCTCCGCGGTCTCGGCATCAATTGCGGCAACTGCGGCGATCGGCTCCCCGCGGTAGCGCACTCGCTCGCGAGCCATCGGAAATTCGTTCATGGCAACGGGCAAGACACCGTAGGTGAACGGACAATCGTCGCCAGTAACGACGGCAATAACACCATCGAGCGCGCGCGCCTTTGCAACATCCAACCTGATGATTTCGCCATGGCTTACCGGGCTGCGCAGTATGCGTCCGACCAGGGCGTCGGCATGATCGAGATCTGCAGTATAGCGTGCGCGGCCGGTGACCTTTTCAATGCCGTCAATAAGGGGAACACCGGGGCGCGAGAGGCGGCCATCTATGATCGAATCAGCAGTCATAAGATTACCCCGCCGCCGCTTGCACCGACTCGATGATTTTCACATAGCCTGTGCATCGGCAAAGGTTCCCCGATAAGGCAGCGCGTATTTCGTTTTCGGTCGGTGTTGGATTGCGTCGCAACAGAGCCTCAGCCGCCATGATCATTCCCGGAGTGCAGAAACCGCATTGCGTGCCGAGCTTCTCGTGGAAGGCGCGCTGCAATCGGCTGAGTCGGCCCTGCGTCGCCAAGCTTTCAATCGTTTCGATGTGACGGCCTTCGCAGCGGACCGCAAGCGTGATGCAGGATGGGACCGCTTCGCCGTCGACCAGGACTGTGCATGCACCGCACTCACCACCATCGCAGCCGGTTTTCGCGCCGGTGAGGTGCGCGACTTCGCGCAAGTAGTCGACGAGCAGCTCCCTTTCGGCCACGGCGTCTTCGCGCCATCGGCCGTTAAGCTTCAATCTCAACAGGCGTTTTTTTGGCTGTGAGCCCGGCGCATGCATCGGAGCGCTCCTTTGAGAAAAAATGCGCCATTTGCTGAGGTCTTTCCATGACAAAAATCAAGGCAGCTTAGCCTCATTGGGTGAGTTACCTGACCGAAGTCAAGGATTGGACGGTGGTTAGCCTGTAGATTTTCCCAAATTGAGTGTTCTCGGCGAGGCTGATAATGGCGCTTCGCGACTACAACGCTGCCGTCGATTTCGTAGATCGGAATGTCGCTGAAGGGCGGGCCGACAAGACCGCTTTTATCGATCCGGCTCGCAATTTGACTTACGGAGAGTTGCGTGATGCTACAGCGCGCATTGGCCCGATGTTGGCGCGCATGGGCATCGAACCGGAAAATAGAATTGCGCTTGTGTTGCTCGACACCGTCGATTTTCCGGTGTTGTTCTGGGGCGCAATCCGGGCCGGCATCGTGCCGGTTCTGGTCAATACGCGGCTGACCGTCGATCAGTATCGCTACCTTTTCGAAGACTCGCGGGCCAAGGCTATTTTTGTATCAACTGCATTGCTCCCGGTGATTCAGGAAGCCGGGAAGGACCTGCCAAACCTTAAGACAATCGTCGTCGTTGGCGGAGGTCCGGCATCGACGCCGCGGCTGGACATGCTATTGGCCGCGGAGAACGAAGGCTCGGCGCCGGCCAGAACCAGTGCGGATGAAGTTGCTTACTGGCTCTATTCGTCTGGCACTACCGGAATGCCGAAAGGGGTCATGCACATCCACTCGAACCCGATGGTCATGGCGAAAAACGCAGGCCAGCGACGCATCGGCTATCGGGAAGACGATATCGTGTTTTCCGCGGCGAAGCTGTTTTTCTCCTACGGTCTCGGCAACTCGATCTTCTGTCCGATGTCGGTGGGAGCAACCTCGGTATTTTATCCCGAACGGCCGACCCCACAGACAGTCTTCGAGATGCTGCGGGGCTACCAGGCGACGATGTTTTTTGCTGTGCCGACACTTTATGCAGCAATGCTTTCCGATCCCGAATGCACTGCGGAAAACATGTCGAGTCGATTGCGGCTCTGTTTTTCCGCGGGCGAGCCCTTGCCCGCGCATATTGGCCTGGCCTGGAAGCAACGGTTCGGCCTCGACATCGTGAACGGCGTCGGTTCGACTGAGATGGGGCATCTTTTTCTGACCAATCTTCCGAATGCCGTGGAATATGGCACCTCCGGCGTGGCGGTAGATGGCTACGATCTCAGGCTCGTTGATGACGCGGGGAACGAAGTTGCCGACAATGAAATCGGGGAGCTTTTAGTATCCGGGGACTCGGCAGCGGCCGGCTACTGGAATCAGCGCGAGAAATCGCGCCACACATTTGTGGGCAAGTGGACACGCACCGGCGACAAATACCTGCGGCGTCAGGACGGAGTGTATACCTACTGCGGCCGCACCGATGACATGTTCAAAGTCAGCGGCATATGGGTTTCGCCGTTCGAGGTTGAGGACGCATTAATCAGCCACCCCAAGGTCCTCGAGGCGGCCGTCGTTCCGGCCGAAGACGACAACGGCCTTATCAAGCCAAAGGCATTTGTCGTGCTTAGGGACCGGCGAGAGAACGATGCGAGCCGCGCGCTGTATGACGAGCTCAAGGTACATGTAAAGCGCGCCATCGGTCCTTGGAAATATCCGCGCTGGATTGAATTTGTCGACGATCTGCCCAAGACCGCGACCGGAAAAATCCAACGCTTCATGCTGCGTGATAAAGAGCTTATTGCACATGGCGGAGAGCGCTGATGCCGCCGCTCTCGCATTTTGCTTGGCCTTTCTTTGCCGACAGCCACCGTCAATTTGGCCCGGCGCTTTCCAATTGGGCTGACAAAGAGGTGGGCCAATACATTGATCACACCGACGTGGATAAATCCTGCCGGGCACTCGTTCGTGCCTTGGGCAAGGCGGGGTGGCTGCGGGCTGTTGTGCCGGCAGCATACGGCGGTTTGTCGGTACAGCTCGATGTACGCACGCTCTGCGCCGCGCGCGAAATTCTCGCCTGGTACGACAGCCTCGCTGATTTTGCCTTCGCCATGCAAGGCTTGGGGACCGGCTCGATATCGCTTTTCGGCAACGAGGAGACGAAGGCCAAATATCTGCCGCCCGTGCGCGATGGCCTTCATATTGCGGCTTTTGCGCTCTCGGAAGCGGAGGCCGGCTCCGACGTCAGCGCGCTGGCAACGACCGCGACCAAGGACGGCCCCACACATGTTCGCATTGATGGCATCAAGACCTGGATCTCCAATGGTGGGATCGCAGATCACTACGTGGTTTTTGCACGAACTGGCGAGGCACCTGGCGCGAAGGGATTGTCAAGTTTCATAGTCGATGCCGATACGCCAGGTCTCGAGATCGCCGGCCGGATCAATGTTATCGCTCCGCATCCGCTTGCCACCATTCGCTTCACCGGCTGTCGCGTGCCGTTGGCAAATCGAACTCGGGGGGCCGGGCGAGGGTTTCAAGGTCGCAATGGCAACGCTCGACATCTTTCGATCTACAGTCGCTGCCGCGGCACTCGGGCTGGCACGCCGCGCTTTCTTTGAAATGAGCGATCGAGCGGCAACACGCAACATGTTCGGAGCGCCGCTGGCGGATCTCCAACTCACCCAGGCCGCTATCGCGGATAGTGCGATCGACATCGATGCTGCCGCTCTGCTGGTTTATCGTGCCGCATGGGAAAAAGATCGCGGCGCGGCGCGTATCACGCGTGAAGCGTCGACGGCAAAGGCGTTTTCGACCGAGATGGCGCAACGCGTGATCGATCGCGCTGTGCAGTTATTCGGCGGTAATGGCGTACGAGTTCGGCGTTAAAGTCGAGGCGCTTTATCGCGAAATTCGCGCCTTGCGCATCTACGAGGGCGCAACCGAAGTGCAAAAACTGATCGTGGCGCGGGAAGTGATGAAAGCACGTAAGGCTATGCGCCGCGAAGCGGCTGAGTAGGGAATGATGCTGCTGACCGAGGAACAGGAACAGGTTCGAGACATCGCACGCGAATTCGCGCAGCGCTCCTTGCTGCCCCATTCGGCCGAGTGGGATAGTCAAGCTGTGTTTCCGCAGGAGGCTCTGCGTGAATTGGGCAGGCTCGGCTTCATGGGAATGACAGTACCACTGGAATGGGACGGGGCCGGTTCCGATTACGTTGCATATGCGCTTGCGCTGGAGGAGATTGCGGCCGGCGACGGTGCGGTCTCGACAATCATGAGCGGCCATAACTCAGTCGGCTGCATGCCGCTGGTCGCGTACGGATCGCCGGAGCAGAAGGAAAAATATTTGCGGCCGATGGCGCGGGGTGAGTTGTTGAGCGCTTTCTGCCTCAGCGAACCGCAAAGCGGCTCGGACGCCAGCGCTATCCGAACGCGTGCCGAGCGCCGGCATGGAAGCTACATTCTCAATGGAACAAAGCAGTTCATCACTTCGGGCAAGAATGCCGACGTTGCCCTGGTCTTTGCTGCTACGGACCTCACGCTCGGGAAACGAGGCATAAGCTGCTTCATCGTTGAAACCCGGCAATCCGGTTATTGTGTCAGTCGCATTGAGAGCAAGATGGGGCAACACGCGTCCGATACGTGTGAAGTGCGCTTCGAGGATCTCAGCGTGGGAGAGGAGAACCGGCTCGGCGCTGAGGGCCAAGGTTATCATATTGCACTTGCCAATCTGGAAGGCGGACGTATTGGCATCGCTGCTCAAGCCGTAGGAATGGCCCGTGCGGCTTATGAGATAGCGCTCGGCTACGCGCAAGAGCGCAAGAGTTTTGGCAAGGCGATCATCGAACATCAGGCCGTTGCCTTCCGCCTGGCCGACATGGCGACCGAGCTCGAGGCCGCGCATCAGCTCGTACTGCATGCGGCCGCCTTACGCAGTCAAGGATTGCCTTGTCTCAAACAAGCATCGATGGCGAAACTGTTTTCCACCGAAGCAGCCGAGCGCATATGTTCGGACGCAATTCAGACGATGGGCGGCGCCGGCTATATGACCGATTACGGTGTTGAGCGGATTTTCCGAGCAGTGCGGGGAAGCAAGATCTATGAGGGCACAAACGACATCCAGCGCCTGGTCATCGGGCGCGCGATCGTCGCCGACGTACAGCGAGAACGGCGGAACTGAAAATGCTTCTGACGGACACAAAAGATGCTGTGACCACCCTGACGCTGAGCCATTCTCCGGTTAATGCGATCAGTGAAGAATGGGTGCGAGCATTTGACGCAAAGCTCGACCAGTTGGCTAATGGCCCACGCTACACCGTGTTGCACATCCGCTCGGATCAGAAAGTGTTTTGTGCAGGCGCCGATCTCAAGGAAGTTCGCGCGCGCATGGACGCGTCCGACGGCCCCGACCGTATGTATGCCTACGTAGCCAGCATCCAGCGGCTTTACGCTCGGATTGAGCGGTTGCCCCAAGTTACCTTGGCCGAGATCGGCGGCGCGGCGATGGGCGGCGGGCTTGAATTGGCGTTGGCGTGCGATCTGCGGATCGCGGCGACCGAAGCCAATTTGGGGCTGCCTGAGGCTCGGCTCGGATTAATCCCTGGCGCCGGCGGAACGCAGCGTCTCACCCGCTTATGCGGCCCTGCGCTCGCCGCACGGCTCATTCTCGGCGCCGAGATAATCGATGGCGCAGCTGCGGAAAGGCTCGGCGTGATTCATTGGGCGGCGCCGCACGTCGAACTCCCGCAGCGCGCCGCCGAGGTTGCTCACCGTATCGCAAGTCTTCCGGCCGCTGCCCTTACGGCCTGCAAGAACTGCATCTCAGCGGCCGTGGCAAAAGATCGCGGCGGGTATAGTGACGAATTAGAATTCACCCGGCTGTTGCTTAACGATGCCGAGACGCGCCAGCGCGTCGAGGCCTTTTTTGCTGGTTCGGCTGAGCCTTCGATGCAGAGAAAGACGGGAGCAGCGCGATGAAGTTCGACGGCAAGATTGTACTGGTCACCGGCGGTGCCTCCGGCATCGGCAAGGCCACGGTGATGGCGTTTGCCCGCGCGGGCGCAACGGTGATTTGCGCCGACGTGAACGCTGCCAAAGGCGAAGAGCTGAAGAAGGAAGCCGCCGGTACCAATCTCAATGTCGATTTCGCGGCCATCGATATGGGCAATTCCGACTCGATTCGGGCCGCCGCCGCCGAACTGCTGAAAAAATATCCGCGCATCGACATCCTGGTGAACGGTGCCGGCTGGGGCGATATCCAACCCTACATTCAGAATTCTCCGGACTTCATCGACCGCGTGATCGCCATCAACCTCGCCGGTCCGGCGCATCTGACCCAGGCGCTGCTGCCGCCGATGATCGCCGCTAGCGGCGGCAAGATCATCAACATCGCCAGCGATGCTGGACGCGTCGGTAGCGGCGGCGAGACGGTTTATGCCGGCGCCAAAGGCGGGCTTATCGCTTTCACCAAGTCGCTCGCGCGCGAAGTCGCCCGTTACTCGATCAACGTCAACTGCGTTTGCCCGGGGCCGACCGATACGCCGATGCTCGCTACCCGCTCGGAGAAGCTGCGCGAGGCTTTCCTCAAGGCGATCCCGTTCCGGCGCTTCGCTAAGCCGGAGGAAATCGCCGACGCCGTGCTGTTCTTCGCCAGCCCGCAAGCCGACTACGTCACCGGCCAGGTGATGAGCGTGAGCGGCGGGCTCACTTTCGCAGGTTAGCGCATGATTTCGAAAGGCGGGAGCTGGTTTTCGGAATAGATTATGCGCACAGAAAAATGGAGGCATCGATGACTGCAGTTGCAATGGCTAAAGGTGTGCAAGGCGGCGACACCGCGGCGCGCTTTCGCCCCGCGGGAATCGATTTTTCCAATTTCAAAGCAAAGCATTTCCTTTGGAAGGTCGACGGCAAGGTGGCGACTATCACCTTGAACCGGCCGGAACGGAAGAATCCGTTGACGCTCGAGTCCTACGCCGAGTTGCGCGATACGTTCCGCAACCTCGCCTATGCGGAAGACATCAAGAACATCGTGATCGCCGGCGCTGGCGGCAATTTCTGCTCCGGCGGCGACGTGCACGAAATCATCGGTCCGCTGGTCGAGATGCAGCGCAAGGATGATATGACGGGCCTGCTCGCCTTCACGCGTATGACGGGCCAGCTGGTCAAGGAAATGCGGGCCTGTCCGCAGCCGATCGTTGCGGCGATTGACGGCATATGCGCCGGCGCGGGCGCGATCATCGCCATGGCGTCGGATTTGCGCGTCGGTACGGCGCGCAGCAAGGTCGCTTTCCTGTTCGTGCGCGTTGGCCTCGCCGGCGCCGACATGGGCGCGTGCGCGATCCTGCCACGTATTATCGGCCAAGGTCGCGCATCCGAGCTGCTTTATACTGGCCGCGCCATGGACGGCACCGAGGCTGAGCGCTGGGGCTTCTATAACAAGCTGAGCGAGCCGGAGAACGTGCTCGCCGACGCGCAGGCGTTGGCCAAGGCATTGTCGGACGGTCCGAGTTTCGCCAACTCAATGACCAAGAAGTGCTTGCATCAGGAATGGAATATGGGCGTCGAGGAGGCGATCGAAGCCGAGGCGCAGGCTCAGGCAATTTGCATGCAAACCAAGGACTATGAGCGAGCTTACGAGGCCTTTGTCGCCAAGCAGAAACCGGTGTTCCAGGGCAACTGATAGCGATCGAAACCTAGCGTATGAACGGATGACCTGACATCATTCAAAATGAGCATCCGCCAGGTTGGCGAATGCAACGGCGGTTATCTACGCATCAATCAAGGCGGGGAAACGCACGATGTTCTCGCAACTGAAATTCGCAATCATTCTCTTTGGGCTCGCGCAGCTCCTCAGGTTCTCGGCCTGGCGGCATCCGCATTTTGCAGCACGTATCAAAGAGAGAAATTTCACGGCGCAGATCAAGGCGCGTGACGAGGGCACCGGCCGCTGGATCGAATTTTGCAACGGCAAGATCAAATCAAGTGCCGGTCTGCATCCAAAGCCCGACGTCACACTTTTCTTTAAAAACGCCGCGACCGGCGCATCGTTGCTCACGCCGCCGATTAACTGGCTCCATCAGATCAATTCGCAAAAGGATTTTACGCTGTCGGTCGACGGCCCGGAGGACCTCACGAACTGGTTCGCTCAGACTCTCATGATGAGCCAGACCGCCGGGTGGAAGTTCGGAACGCCGATGCCGGATGGCTCCATGCGATATTGCAACATGACCAACGGCGGCCCGGTCTTTATTTACGTCAAGGACGACAAGATCGTTCGCATGACGCCTATCGATTTTGATGACACCGACCCGGAGCCGTGGACGATAACAGCGCGCGGCTTGAAGTTCACGCCACCGCGCAAGACGACGCTTGCACCGCATGGGCAGAACGCGAAATCGATCGTCTATGCACCCAATCGTCTGCTCTATCCGATGAGACGTGTGGACTTCGACCCCAACGGAAAACGCAATCAGCAGAACCGCGGCAGGTCGGAATATGTCCGAATTTCATGGGAGGAAGCGCTCGGGTTGGTCGCCAACGAAATCAAGCGCATGAAGCGTGATTATGGCCCGGGCGCGATTGCGACCTCGCACGGCTCGCATCATACCTGGGGCAATATCGGCTACTACCTGTCCGCGCTCTACCGCTTCGCCAATGCGGTCGGTATGACGCGCGTGCATCACAATCCGGATTCTTGGGAAGGCTGGTACTGGGGCGCGGTACATCATTGGGGCTATACGCTACGCGTCGGTCAGTCGGAAACCTACGGCACGGTTGAGGACTGCCTCCAGAACTGCGAGATGATTGTGTTCTGGGCCGCCGATCCGGAAAGCACATCGGGTTCATATGGTGCGCAGGAAGGCACCGTGCGCCGGCAATGGCTCAAGAATCCGAAACTCGGCATCAAGGTCGTTCATATCGATCCGTACTACAATGCATCAGCGCAATTCCTGCCCGGCAAATGGTTTGCACCCAGGCCGACGACGTCGGTCGCGATGGCGATGGCGATCGCTTATGTCTGGATCAGGGAAGGTCTCTACGACAAAGATTACGTGAAGACCCACACCGTCGGGTTCGACAAGTGGAAAGCGTATCTCCTCGGCGAGGAGGATGGGATCCCGAAGACGCCGGAATGGCAGGAGAAAGAAACCGGTGTCCCGTCCAAAGACGTGCGTGCGCTCGCGCGCGAGTGGGGCAAAAAGCGCGTCTATCTGGCTCCCGGCGGATGGGGAAACGGCCACGGCGGCGCCTGCCGCAATCAGACCGGCATCCAATGGGCGCGCGTGATGGTATGCCTCGCGGCGATGCAGGGCTTGGGAAAGCCGGGCATCAACATGGGCAATCTGCAATGGGGCTGTCCGCTCGACTTCAATTTCTATTTCCCCGGCTACGCCGACGGCGGCATGTCGGGCGATCTCGAGAATACGTCGATGCCTGTCGAGCTCTATCAGCGGATGCCGCAGCTGCTGACCATGAATTCAAGCTACCAACGCATTCCGCGCATCTGGATGCCCGAGGCCTTGGCCGACGGAAAGGCGGAGGGTTGGCCATGGATTGGCAAGTCGATCGAGCACCAGTTCGCAAAGTTTAGTTATCCCGCCCCCGGCCATTCACCGGTACGCATGCTCTACAAGTACGGCGGCTCGATGCTTTCGACCATGAACAATACCAACCGCCACGTTCGAATGTACCAATCGGAAAATCTCGAATTTGTGGTCAATCAGTCAATCTGGTTCGAGGGTGAAGCAAAGTTCGCCGATCTCATTTTGCCGGCTTGTACCAATTTCGAGCGCGTCGATATTTCTGAATGGGCTGGTCTCGGTGGCTACGGTCATCACGGCCAGCAGCAGCTCAATCACCGCGTCATTATCTTCCAGGCGCCGGCGATTGCGCCGCTCGGCGAGTCGAAGACCGACTATTGGATTTTCAACGAAATCTGCAAACGACTCGGCCTTGCCAACTACTTTTCCGAAGGCCTCAATGAAATCGATTGGGTTAAGCGGCATTTCGATGCCTCAGACCTGCCGAAGGTGATTTCGTGGAAGAAGTTCATGAAGCGGGGCTATTACGTTGTGCCAGCGGAGAAGGAACACCTGCGCGCGCCGGTGTCGTTTCGCTGGTTCTGGGAAAACCGTAAGAAGGACGTCCCGGAATTCCAGCCGTTGCCGTCGGACTACACCGAGGAATATCTACGTGGCTTGCAGACTCAGTCGGGCAAGCTCGAGTTTGAGTGCAACAGCCTGAAGCGTTTCGTCGACCCCGAGCGACCGCCGATCGTCAAATACGTGCCGTCGTGGGAGGGGCCACATTCAGGCGATCTGTTCGAGCGGTACCCGCTGCAGCTGCTGACCCCGCACTCGAAATATTCGTATCACACGCAGGGCGACGGGAAGGACTCGTTCCTTCTCAATATTGAGGATCACCGAGCCAATGTCGGCGGCTACTATTACTGGATTATGCGCTTGAACGAACAGGATGCGACTGAGCGCGGAATCAAAAAACACGACTTGGTCAAAGTCTACAATGATCGTGGCGCCGTGCTTTGCGCGGCGCTGCCAACACAGCGTCTGCCGCGCGGCGTCTGCCATGGCTACGAGTCCTCTGCGGTCTACGATCCGATGGGCGAGCCTGGCAAATCGATCGACCGGGGTGGCTGCCTCAATCTGCTCACGCCGGAACGTACGCAGACCAAGACTACCCACTCGCTCGCCGGCGCGAACGCACTGGTGCAGGTAGAGCTTTGGGACGGGCGTATTGAGCATATGTCCGAAACGTTCGCCAAGATGGCGAAGGACAAAGACGTCCACACGAAGCTCAAGGCTGCCCAACTGGTGCCGGCGAAGTAGGGAAGGGAGCCGTCTCCATGAACAAATGGAACATGATCATCGACGTCGCCGAGTGTACCAATTGTAACCTGTGCACGCTCGCGGCCATGGACGAATACGTTGACAACGAGTTTCCCGGCTATTCGGCGCCGATGCCGAAGCATGGTCACAAGTGGATCAATATCCTTCAAAAGGAGCGCGGGCAGGTGCCGACGGTCGACATCGCCTACGTGCCCACGATGTGCAATCACTGTGACGACGCGCCTTGCGTCGCAAAAGGTGGCGGCGCAGTTAAAAAACGCGACGATGGCATCGTGCTCATAGATCCGATTAAGGCGAAAGGGCGTACGGATCTGGTCGACGCCTGCCCCTATGGCCACATCTGGTGGAATGAGGAGTTGCAGGTGTCGCAGGCTTGGACGTTTGACGCCCATCTAATCGATAGTGGATGGCGACAGACGCGTGGGCAACAATCGTGCCCAACGGGCGCAATGCGCGCGGTTTGCGTGACGGACAACGAGATGGAGAAGCTTGCAGCCGAACAAGGACTCGAGGTTATAAAGCCTGAACTCGGCACAAAGCCGCGTGTTTACTACAAGAATTTGTGGCGCTTTTCGAAATGCTTCATCGGCGGCTCAGTATCAGAGCAGATGAATGACGGCACTATCGATTGCGTCGATGGAGCGGTCGTGCGCCTACTGAAAGACGGTGCCGTGATCGCGGAAGCCGCAACTGACAATTACGGCGATTTCAAATTTGATCGACTAGGCGAAAACTCGGGCAAATACATCGTGGAGATATCGGCCGGACAGGCAAAGAAGACGGTTGTGGCGCAGCTCGGTGCGAGCATCAATCTCGGCGAGATTAGACTCTAAATCCTGCGGCAGTTCGTCAACCAACCGAGGTCACCAAAATAACCGAAGAGGCGGGTCTGAATGCCTGAACCTTCGATCCCTCTTTTTTTTTCGCAACTCGACGGAGCCTATCAAGCTTTTGCTCCCTGGGCCGAAGCGCTTTTACGTGGTGCTGTCGGGCTGGCGCTGGTTCCGCACGGGCTGCGGATGACCTTCGGTTTTTTTCCTAACACTGGGCAGCCCTTACGAAATATCGGACTTCTCGCCAATTACTTGGACAAACAGGGCTATCGGCCGGGCAAGCTCTGGGCGTCGGCTATTTCAGCTACGCAGCTTGTCTGCGGGCCGTTGCTTGCCGTCGGCTTGTTCACGCGCCTTGTTGCAGTGCCGGTCGTTTTGTTTCTGTTGGTGACAAATATTGAGCGTTGGCGCGTCGGAAAATATTTCTGGAACCAGCTCGGGCTCGAATACACGTTGATGTGGACAATCGCGGTGTTTTATTTTCTCGTTCATGGCGGCGGAGCCTATTCGTTAGACAAACTCGTCATCGGCCGTGAATTCTGATTGTTTAATGGTGTCTAAAAAATATCCTGCGGCGAAGAAAGCGATCAGAAAAACGCCTGGATGCCGGTCTGCGCGCGACCGAGGATCAACGCATGAATGTCGTGCGTGCCCTCGTAGGTATTCACCGTCTCGAGATTCGAGAGTACCCGCATCACGTGATATTCCTCGGAAATGCCGTTGCCGCCGTGCATGTCGCGCGCGAGCCGCGCAATGTCGAGTGCCTTGCCGCAATTGTTGCGCTTCATCAGCGAGATCGACGGGGGCGCGGCCTTGCCAGCTTCCAGCATACGCCCGAGCCGCAACGCGCCTTGCAGGCCGAGCGCGATCTCGGTCTGCATGTCGGCAAGCTTCTTCTGCACCAGCTGATTGGCGGCGAGCGGACGGCCAAACTGTTTTCGGTCGAGCACGTATTGACGGGCACGGTGCCAGCAGAATTCAGCAGCGCCCATGGCGCCCCAGGCGATGCCGTAGCGTGCGTTGTTGAGGCAGCCGAATGGACCGGCAAGGCCTTTGACGTTCGGCAGCAGGTTTTCTTCCGGCACAACGCAATCTTCCAGCACGACTTCGCCCGTGATCGAGGCGCGCAGCGACAGTTTGCCTTCGATCTTCGGCGTCGAAAAACCTTTGGTGCCACGCTCCACCAGAAAGCCGCGAATGACATTATCGAGCTTCGCCCATACCACAGCGACATGGGCGACCGGGGCATTGGAGATCCAGGTCTTGGCGCCGTTGAGCCGGTAGCCGCCGGGGACTTTCTCCGCGCGCGTGACCATCGAGCCGGGATCGGAGCCGTGGTCGGGTTCGGTCAGGCCGAAACAGCCGATGATCTCGCCGGTCGCAAGCTTGGGCAGATATTTGCGGCGCTGCGCCTCGGTGCCGTAGGCATAGATCGGATACATCACCAGCGATGACTGCACCGACATCGACGATCGGTAACCGGAATCCACACGTTCGAGTTCGCGTGCAATCAAGCCATAAGAAACGTAGCCGAGACCCGCACCGCCGTATTCTTCCGGAATGGTCGGCCCGAGCAGGCCGAGCTTGCCCATCTCGGGCAGCATACTGGGATCGTATTTCTCGTCGCGGAACGCTTCGGTGACGCGCGGCATCAGATAGTCCTGTGCGAAACCGCGCGCGGTATTGCACACCATGCGCTCGTCTTCTGTGAGCTCACCTTCGAGATCGAGCGGATCTTCCCAGACGAAGGCCGCGTCCTTGAGCATCACGGGCGTGCCACCGCGTTTCTCGGCCGTTTGCGACATGACTGACGTTCCCCAATGCTTCCTCAGCAGGATGTTAATGCGCTCGCAATCGAATATTTGTTTATTACTAATTCCAACCCCGGCTAACAGTATTGACCAAAGTCAATGAAAGCGCCCGTTTATCTGGGGTATATGACTAGCTGCGTTCAAACCTAAATGCAGGTCTGTTGTGATGCCCGACAATACGACCGCAATCGATGCCTCGGAGCGACCATCCCGCCTGTGCTTCGAGCCCAATTACAATGTCGCCGTTCCATTTATCGATCGGCACATCTCCGAAGGTCGCGGATCAAAAGTGGCGATCCACACCATCGACAGCGCGATCACATATGCCGACCTTGTAGGCAGTGTTAATCGCTGTGCTCGCGTTCTCATGCGCCTCGGGCTTCGGCGCGGAGAGCGCATGCTAATGGTCGTAAAGGATTGTCCGGAATTCTTCTATCTCTTTTGGGGTGCCATAAAAGCTGGAATTGTGCCGGTCCCACTCAACACGCTGCTGCGGTCGAACAATTATTCTTTTATGATTGATGATTTTAGCGCGGCCGCGCTTTTCTACTCTTCGGAATATGCCGGCGAAGTTGAGCCGGGTATTGCGGGCGCGAGCCGCCCCCCGCGTTACATTCTTCGTACTGAAGGCGAAAAGCATTCACTCGTCACACTTCTTGCTCAAAGTGAGCCACAATTCGCCGCTGTACCGGCAAAGGCCGAAGACGACTGCTTCTGGCTTTACTCGTCCGGCTCCACCGGCGCTCCGAAAGCCGCGGTGCATCGTCATCGTGACATGGCCGTCACCAGCGAGCGGTACGGTGTCGAAACTTTGGGCATTCGTGAGGATGATGTCTTTTACTCTGAGGCTAAATTGTTTTTCGCCTATGGGCTCGGCAATAACCTTACCTTCCCACTTTGGGTCGGTGCCACAGCGGTGTTAAATGAGCAACGCCCCGGCCCTGCGACTAGTTTTCCCCTCATCAAACGGTTCAAGCCAACGCTCTATTTCGGCGTGCCGACCCTTTATGCCGCCTACTTGCAACATTTTGCGCGAGAAAAACCGGATCTTTCGTCGATCCGAGTATGCGTATCCGCGGGTGAAGCGCTTCCAGCGGAAATTCTCCGGCGCTGGCATCAGGAAACGGGCCTGTGGATTTTAGATGGAATCGGTTCAACCGAAGCGCTGCACATTTTCATTTCAAATAGGCCCAACGACATCAGACCAGGGTCAAGCGGTCGCGTCGTAAAAGGATATCGCGCACGCATCCTCGATGAGCACGGTGCCGAAGTTGGCGATGACGAGAGCGGGCAGCTGTTTATTTCCGGCGATTTAACGGCTCATTGCTATTGGAACAACGCCGAGCGCACCGCGACGACGATGGTCGACGGTTGGCTCAACACCGGAGATACTTACCGCCACGACGCACAAGGCTATTTCTACTACTGCGGTCGTAGTGATGACATGCTGAAGGTTGGCGGGATCTGGTGTTCGCCGTTCGAGATCGAATCCAAGATTGTCGAGCATCCGGCGGTCGTGGAGGCGGCAGTCGTTGGACGCGCCGATAAGGACGGCCTCATTAAACCTGCGGCCTTCGTCGTGCTCAAAGACGGGCAGGTCGGTGACTCCGCGCGCGCGGCCGAACTCGGCGAATTCTGCAAGAGCGGCCTTGCTCCCTACAAATATCCTCGCTGGATCAATTTTGTAACGGAACTACCAAAGACTGCGACCGGCAAAATCCAGCGCTTCAAGTTGCGTCAAAACCCCGGGCTTGGCCCGACCAACTCCTAACTTGCTCGCTCCAAAGCAGGCCTACGCATATCGCAGCGTGGCATCCCGCTTCATTGGTATTAGTGCGAAAACATTCGGGGCGGGTGTCAAAGCGGTGCGGCTCAGGTGCGGGCGGTGCCCCCCTCATCGTCCTCGCCGAGATAGGCCCGACGCACCCCCTCGTTGGCGCGGACGGCTTCTGGCGTGCCCGAAGCAATAACCCGGCCATAAACGAGGACTGTAATTCGGTCGGCGAGCGCGAACACCGCCTCCATGTCGTGCTCGACCAGAAGGATGGTTAAGTCCCGCTTCAGCGTGCGCAGCATCTCAATCATGCGGGCGGATTCCTCCGGCCCGAGGCCGGCCATTGGCTCATCGAGCAGAAGCATGCGCGGTTGGCCGGCTAGCGCCATGGCCAGTTCGAGCTGGCGATGCTCCCCGTGACTGAGCGCGGACGCCGGCAAGTCAGCGCGCTGAGCGAGGCCGACCCGCGCCAGCGCCGCTCGCGCTGGCTGGCGCAATTCCGGCTCGCTGCGCGCATCGCGCCAGAAACGGAATGAATGTCCGGCGTGTGCCTGCACCGCTAGCGCCACATTGTCGAGGACACTGAGATCGAGGAACAAAGATGCTATTTGGAACGAGCGTGCCAGGCCTAGGCGGCAGCGTCGATGTATCGGTAGGGCAGTAATATCATTCCCGGCAAAACGAATGCGGCCAGAATCGGGCGTGACCTGGCCGCCGAGCTGAGCAATCAGCGTGGTCTTGCCGGCGCCGTTTGGGCCAATCACTGCGTGCAATTCGCCGGCGGCAACATCGATCGTAAGATTATCGGTCGCCACGATACCTTCAAACCGCTTGGCTAGGTTAGTAACCTGCAGCAGCGGTTCGCTCATGCGTACACCTTGCAATACAGGCCGTCATTGCCGGCGCGCACAAACAGTACCACCAGCCGCAGCTCGAGGTTGGTCTGCCAATATTTGGTGACGCCAGACAACGGCTCCTCCACCACCAGCAGTGCTACCGCCCTCACATAAGACTAAAACGTGCTTCGCGCTAAATCAAACGGGACTACCTCGGAAGAAATGATCACGCTGACGATGCGCGCGTGCTGGTGAGGCGCTCCAGCCTATGCTTTCTCAGCTTTGACTTTGCTATAAATCAAAGGTTCTCAGGAGAAACGTGCGAGCCTCCGACCACCAATTCGCCATTCGACTTTTCCGGTCACGTGCCCGGGGGGCATATTGAAATGAATGAAAGTCAGTTCGTTCCGCCTCAGGGTGCATTCACGCGCACGGTACGAATTCGGTTTTCCCACTGCGACCCGGCCGGCGTCGTCTACTTCCCTCACTACTTCGACATGTTCAATGGGCTAATTGAGGATTGGTACACGGACCAACTCGGCGTCGACTATTCCAAGCTAATCTTGGGTGATCGACATGGTTTTCCCTATGTTCATATCGAAACGGACTTCAAAAAACCCAGTCGAATGGGTGAACACCTCGATCTCACGTTGCTCCTCACGCAGGTCGGACGCTCGTCGCTATGCGTCGTCATCGTAGGGCATATCGGTGGCGTTGAGAGACTGCGTGCCCGCTTGGTCACCGCGATGACGTCATTGGAGACTTAACGGTCGGTCGAATTGCCGCAGGTCTTACGTCAGAAATTCGAGACTTATATGAAAGGAACGGGGCAAGCATAACGCTGATCAGAAGGTTGCCGACCAATGTCCGCTTTCGATATGGGAACAGACGTTCCAATTCACGGCCGCCACGTCCGTTTTTTGACCCATAGCGGACAATTGAATTCCAGCAACTAATGTCTGCTTTGGAGCGATCCGAGAACCTTATGCGAAGTGGGGGGTGGAGGCACACCTCGATGATGGCCGCGGCAAATCACCACGCATCAGTTTGATCCAGATCAATATTGCCCATAAGGACGGAAGGTCCACTTCTTGAGCACAGTGGATGATGATTTTTATCGAGAAGTGTCATGCTTCCCATTGTGCGACCGCGGATGCTCTCGGGCAGGGCGTTACGTTAGCTGTCTGAGAGCCTCTATCTCGTGGTTGGTATCGGTTAGTGTTTGCCGAATTGGTGGTCGGTGAGTTTTTGCTGCTTGCCGAGCAGAGGAGGCGCAAGATGACGTCCATTGCATTTTTTCGACATTCTACGCGCTGCGCTGCCTGTGGAGAGGACTGCATCGCTCCTGTGCGTTCTCAGTATAAAAGTGCTGAAGAAATCCATCATTTTTGGTGCTGCTGGAGTTGCGGGAGCGAGTTTGAGACGATGGATCATCTTAGTCCAACAGCCAACGCGCCGACTGAGCTCGTCAGAAAGCATGTTCCCGCTTTGGTAGCTGCATAATATGGGAGAACACGTATGGATCCTCATCTGGCTGATTTAAAACGCCGCCATAAAGTGCTTGAAGACGAAATTGCCGCCGCGTTAAGGCACCGCTCGACTGACGATTTGATGATCGCTGATTTAAAACGCCGTAAATTGCATTTGAAAGAGGAGATGGAACGACTTCGTGAGTCCGAAAACAGTAGACCCCATTAAATCCGCTCGGCTGCGGTGAATGGCCGGGCTGCCGGAGTGAATAAGCGTCTGCGTTCGATTTTGGCCAGCGGGCGCGATTTAAGTCCCGCTAACCACGCGGCCCATTTCCATGTTTCTGTGGAGCGGACATTGATATTCGTCAACGCGCCATTTTAGTCATCTAATAGATTAAAAAAATAAATGCGGAGGGCTCGTATGGCACCACCAGGTATAAAATGCCGTGTTAATCGCTAATGCATCTGTTCGGGCACGAGCGTAGCGGCTTATCACGAACGACACGCTGGGAGCGGCCTATGGGCTACAGCAGTTAGGCATTGCCCAACTTGGTCCTTTTCCGGCGTGTTTTTATGCATGGCATAGCGCGAACTCGTTCGAAGCTGACCATGTCCCGGCTCAGAATTCTTTTTGCCCCGCATATGCATTCAACGAAGCGAATTTGTTAGAAATCAAAGCTTCTTCCGGTGGCCATGGGAGTGTGCTGCATGGCCGGTTTTTCATTTCTTTGCCCATACGCTGGTGTCCACGTCCATGTGTGGACCGAGGGCGATGATGCCGAGGCGAATCACTATGAAACAATGACCTGTGCTGCTTGCCAGCGAGTACATCTGGTCAATCCCAAAAGCGGTCGCGTCGTTGGGCAGGATGAGGAAGAATAGACTTCATCGGCGGGTGACCTTATTCATTTTTCGTAATCGGCTTAAATATCAGCCGCGACATCCAATTAATTTCCCCAAACATGTCTGCGAATAACCCAAAGCGGACATGCCATCGCGCTGACGAATGTCTGCTTTGAAGGGTAAGGGGCCATGAAGCGGAAATGCGCCGGGCCTTCAAATTCTCGCAGCTTTGACCCGTCACCGCGCCAAGACCGCGTCAGTGGCACAATGGGGTTGATTGGTTTGGCGATGATTTTCAGGAATTGGCAACCTCGTCGTCATATTTTTTCTCGGAATTATCTAAATGTTCGTGCGTTTAACGGTAACGTGTAAACGACCGGAGTTGTCCCGATGCATCATGCTCGGCCAATTTGTGCTCGTTGTTCGTACTGGGTGGAAGATCATACCGCCAATCCAGCCACAGCGGGTCATTGTCACCGCTACCCGCCAGCCATCTATGTCCATCCGCAAAGTGGGGTCGTAATTCAAAAATTTCCTTTGACGGATCGACATCAATGGTGCGGCGAATGGTGTGGCGATGACGGTCGGCTAATGGAAGGCGTACGGCAATCTTTTGCTGAGAGCGCACAGCGATAGTTTGTCTCAAACCGAGCTCATTATTGTCGCCTTATTCCTCGAGGGGCGCGATGTCCGCAGAGTTGCCAGGACCGCACCACTGTATCGGCACTGCTCGCGCAGTAAGTGAAGTGGTATTTCGTACGCTCCGCACTCGTTGCGTTGCGGCGGGTGGGAGCCTGTCGTTACAAGAGATCGAAACGATTTATTCGAAAATCATCGAAAGCTTTTCGTCGGGCTTCGACTTATTTGAGCTGCGGCATCATCGCTGTATGGACGCGAGCTTGGGTACGGCGGCAATGCCATTCGCGCGCGACAAAATTCTTGCAACCTTGCTGCATGCATGTAGCGATAAGGCTGCTCATGCGGCCTTTTCGCTCCAAGTCGACGAGCTGGGCACTGGCTGGATTAATCAGTTTTTTGATAGCCTAGCGCATTATATACGTCAGCATATTCAGGCCGACATCGATGAGCGTTTGATTCAGGCCTATGTCGATACTGCGGCAATACCGGGGATCAAGCTGACGGTCGACGATTTGCTCAAACAGAAATCCATCCAGAGTGTATTGTTTGACTGTGTCGGCTTATTCGATACGTCTGGCGCGCCTCACTCGATCGTCAAGAATGTCTGCGACGACGTGAACGAATGGGTCGCGGGCCAGAGAGTGGTTGACGGACCGAATGTATGCAAGATCACCGAGGAACAGACGCGCCGATTCTTGGACCTCCTGCCACGGGAGTTCCGGATCACTATTAGTGCGAAGTCCCCAGACAAATCTTTTGCCGCCGCCCGACCAAACAGTTGATCGGATTTCGGAGGAGCCGCCGCGAGGCGGTCTTTCTGTTTCGGGCGGGCAATTTCGTGAATGTCTGCTATTGGCACTTAGCGGACATCCCACTCGCGCTGACGTATGTCCGCTTTTGACCCGTAGCGACATTAGACGGCCGCCTTGATTTACCTCAAGGCTCGCAAGGGCGGGGCAATCTACCGTTTCAATAACCAAAATAACCTGAAGAGGAGGAGAGCGCCTAATGGCTTATGTCTTTAAAGAGGAGGATCTGCCCTCGTTGATTGACGCCAAAGCGATGCGCGAGCGCATTTTCTTCGTCAACCAGGAACTCGCCAAGATCGACGACATGCTGGCCGGCGTCATGCACTACAAAAAGGGTGCGGCGTCGCCATTGCACTTACACAAGAACTGCGAGCACTTCTATTTCATCATAAATGGCAAGGCGACAGTGGAATCCGATGAGGGCATACGGCCGGTCGGGCCCGGCGATATGATATTCATCCCGGCTGAGGAGAAGCACCGTTTGCGCGCCAGCGAGCCACTGTTCTATTTCGAGTTCCAGGCACCCAATCGTTTCAAGACCACGATCCTAGAAGGTACGGATGCCGACCTGCGCTGGGAACGCAAGGACGGCAAATTTTGGGTACAGACCTGAGACACCCCGGGCGGAGTACGATCATGTCAGTCACATTCATAGATACTAACAAGCTCCCGAAAAAGCCCTCGACTGGTCAAGGCGAAGTCACCGAAGTGCTCAACGCGGCCCTCTGCGGCGCACGGAACGTGCATGGCTCGCTGCGCTGGCTCAAATCGGCTGAGACATTCGAACCGGGCGCAACCGATAAGCACCAGCTCATCTACCTTATGGAAGGAAAGGGCAGCATCCGGCTCAACAATCGCGATTACAACGTTGAAAAAGGCAACGGCATCTATCTCGGCCCCTCTGAAACGGCGACCATCCGAGCTGGCGGCACCACGGCACTGAAACTTTTCCATCTCGTTGTGCCGAGGATTCCGAAGATGGAGGCTTCTATCTAATTCTATTCTGTAAGCGCTTCTCATCATCTGCGAATTGGTCGCTGAAAATGAACGTAGTCCGCTAATCGGGGGAGTGATATGCGCGAAATCGAACAAGATTTGCTAGGATTTAAGGCTCTTGGGGCACATGCCATGACAATCGCTCGTTGCGTGGCCGGGCTGATCGCGGCCGCCGTCACAATCGCAACGCCGTGCTTCGCCGAGGACGTCGTCAAGATTGGACTAATCGTACCGATGACCGGGCCCTTTACATCGACCGGCAAGCAATTGGTCGCCGGCGCAAAGCTATACATGCAGAGTAAGGGTGACATCGTCGCCGGCAAGAAAATCGAACTCGTCATCAAGGACGACACCGGCAACGCCGATATGACCAAGCGGCTCGCCCAGGAACTCGTGGTCAATGACAAGGTGTCTTTCCTGGCTGGATTTGGGCTCACGCCGGGCGCACTTGCCACCGCGCCTATCGCTACCGAGGCCAAAATCCCGCAAATCGTGATGATGGCGGCGACTTCGGTCATCACCGAGCGCTCCCCTTATATCGTGCGCACAAGCTTCTCGGTCCCGCAGACGACCGTGCCGCTCGCTAACTGGGCGACGGCAAATGGAATCAAGAAGGTGATGACTGTGGTCTCGGACTATGCGCCCGGTATCGATGTAGAGACGGCATTCAAGCAGCGTTTTGAGGCGGCCGGCGGCCAGGTCATTGAATCCTTGCGGGTGCCACTGGCAAGCCCAGATTTCGCGCCTGCCCTTCAGCGCGTGGCAGATGCGAAGCCGGACGCGCTCATGGCATTCGTTCCGGCCGGCGTCGGACCGATTTTCGTGCGGCAATTTGTCGAACGCGGGCTCGACAAATCCGGCATCAAGTTCATTGCGGAAGGCAGTTTGACGGAGGACGACATCGTCAACCAGATCGGCGATGCGGCTCTCGGCATTATTACGTCGCACCATTACTCAGCCGCTCATAATAGTCTTGAAAACAAGAGTTTTGTCGCGGATTTCAAGAAGGCGAACGGCGGAATGCGTCCAAACCTGATGGCGATGCAGAGCTACGACGGCATGCACCTGATCTACGAAGCGCTGAAGATTACGAAAGGATCGACGAACGGCGAGGCTCTCATCTCGGCGATGAAAGGCTTGAGCTGGGTCAGTCCGCGCGGACCTATCACCATCGATCCCGAGACGCGGGAGGTGATCCAGAACATCTACATTCGCAAAGTCGAACGGGTTGGCGGCGAATTGTATAATGTAGAGTTCGCGACAATTCCCGACTTTAAGGATCCGTCCAAGCTGAAACACTAGCAGTGCGGCGCGTTTGGAAAGGTCTGCGAGGCGGCAATAGCGAGATGTCTGCTTCTCGTACAAAGCGGACGTGCGGCAGCCACCAATCAATGTCCGCCTTTGGGGGCAAAGCGAACATCGACCATTTGCGCCCGCTCCGAGGATGAGCGCATCCTGGTATATATGCCCCCGGCGCCTTTGCTTTAGATCAATGCAAATTGGGTCGAATATGCTCTTGTATATGGCCGCTGAGAGCGCCTCGGTATTTTGATGCATATGCGAGGGGGAAGACATGGCGAAACAAATCGTAACCGCTCGATGGCCACAGGCGAACATTGCTCCGCATGGTCTCTTCCATATGGAAAACGCTGGTGGATGTAAGCGCGCGCTCCTGTCAACAGCAGCGGAGGAGCATCAGCCAAGCTGTTTCGCTCTGGAAGAGGAAAAGGGCGAAGGCTGGAAGGGCAGCGGCGCAATGGGGCCGGCCATTAATGAGGCGCGGCCAAGCCTGTGAACACGAGGAGTTGGCGAAGGAATAGCCCGACCGGCGCCGGGGAAGTTGGTTTCGGTTCACCGACCGCCCTCAAGCCACGGTGTAATTATTCTGCTTGCGCAGTGGATGATCGCTGCTGTCATGTCAGCCACCCGATTAAAGCACTGCTCGAATTTTGGAGAGACCGCCGCGAGGCGGTCTTTTCCTTTTGCGCTCACGCATCGGAGTGAAGCTTGGCTGATGTCCGCCTATGGCACTTAGTGGACATTCAACGCGACCCGATCAGTGTCCGCTTTCAGAGTAACAGCGGAAATTCAAGGGCTCCATGTCCGCTTTTGACCTAACGCGGACATTCTTCACCAGAGGCAGCTGGTTAAAATCAGCGTAGGGTTCAAAACAGAAAGCAATTTGCTTGCCTGAGGGCTGCCCAAAAGCGGCGACGAAGTCCCCGCTTCTAACAATTGGCAGCCTAGTGCCATCGGTAGGCACAAAATCGCACTCAAGAATTTGGTGGACGTCGCCGGCACCAGAGGCGGTGCCGAAAGGCGAAACCGAACTTGGCATCGGCGTGGCGAGTGATTTGAGGCTTGTGCCCGGTATCGAGGCCGTTGTGCTGCCGGCCGAAGTCCAGAGCTATTCTTTGTATGTGGCGGGGATCAACGCTGACAGCAAGCAAGTTGACGCCGCCAGGGCGCTTATCGCGTACCTGACGTCACCCGCGGTCAAGCAGGCCTTGACGGCCAATGGATTCGAGGCGCGATGACCACTATTGGCACTTAGCAGACGTCACAGCCCGACCGGTGATGTCCGCTACTGGGGGGAAGCGGACGTCGCGGTGAGAGGACGTCATGTCCGCTAATGACCCAAAGCGGACATGCCGTTCTTGCCGGCATCGGCTTCATTATTGGCATTGTGGTGAGGGCACGAACAACCAGACGGTCGGCTTTGCTCATTTGATCCAAATCATTGTGCGCAGCGATTTAAGTGGTCTCATTTTGTAGGTACTTTCGCTGCACATCCAGCGGCCGGGAGGAAACGATGAGATCCAAACTAATCAAAGCATTGACAGTGGGCGCATTCGTAGTCGGCGCCGCCACAATGGCAAATGCGCAACAGAGTGAGCCCGCAGAGAAAATTGTCGATTTGGGAAAGTCGGAGTACGCGGCGCATTGTGCCGTGTGCCACGGTTCGGCGGGCAAAGGCGATGGATATTTCTCGGGCTATCTAAGCAAACCTATTGCCAACCTTACAACGCTTTCCAAAGCGAATGGCGGCGTGTTCCCGTTTGCGCGGGTGTATGAAACTATTGATGGATTGGCAGAGATACAGGCGCATGGCACGAGGGATATGCCCATTTGGGGCAGAGATTTCAGGTCCATGAGCTCTAATCTCAGTCCTTACTACAATGGGGAAGCATTAGCACATGCCAAAATTCTTGCATTGACCGAGTACGTCTACCGCCTGCAAGCGAAGTAATTTTGCGGACTGTGCAGGAAGCGGAAAGTATCTGCGGCCATCGCAGCCGCCTGATCAAAATACCTAATCGGATTTCCGAGAGACCGCCGCGAGGCGGTCTTTCTTTTTTGGCCCAACGTCCGCTTTGGCACTTAGCGGACATTGAAGCGTGGCCGTTGAATGTCTGCTTTCGGGGGTAAAGACATCTCGTTTAGATGGCGTCATGTCCGCTTATGACCCGAAGCTACCGTGGCATAGAATTGACAATCACCGCTATATGACTGTCTCCCCTTAGGCGCTTATGTAATGAATTAGCTGGTCGATGGTAAATTTTTGATCGCTAATAATATTTTTGACCAAATCACCGATTGAGATGATCCCGATTAGTTTTCCCTGGTCCATGACAGGGAGATGGCGAACTCTCTTGTCGCTCATTACCGCCATACATTCATCTGCAATTTGATCGGGTCTGGCGAACAAGACTTGGGTTTCCATAACGTCCCGCACTAGCGTGCTCGGTGATGCGCGGCCTTTCAAAAACACGTTCCGGGCGTAGTGTCGTTCCGTAATAATGCCAATGGGTTTTGTGCCCTCGCAAACAACTAATGACCCGATATTTTCTTTTGCCATCTTACTTATGGCGTCAAACACTGTCTCATCGGGGCCAACTGTAAAAATGTTATGGCCCTTTTCATTGAGCAACTGCCGGACCGTTGTCATCTGCGAGTTTCCTTCCAGAGACCAGTAATACGAATACTGCGACGACCATCATTCCGTGAGTATTCTTCGTAGAGAATACGGCACTGCTCATTGGGCCACTCGGTCTCTTAGCTTATTCGACGAACAGGGGGTATGCCGCTCCTATCCTGCCAAAGCTCGAAACATGCTAACGTGCCGACCACAATGCCAAGTGCGACATGCATGGCCGTCAAAGAGCTAAGATTGTTGTATCCGAGCATCCAAGGCGAGGCTGTGAGCCATAGACCAAGCGCCAATTCTATCCACTCTTCCCACCGCTGCAGGGCGCTGAGCTCAAGTCCCGCAACTGATATGACTGCGAGTCCAACCACAAAAGCATTGAGGACCGCGAACTGCGAATCCGAGCCTCCGGCAATCCATGGAGAAATTATGATAAGGCAACCCACACCTGCCGAAAGCCAGTCTTCTAAATGCAAATGAGTTGAGCGCTCCAATGTTGTAGTCATGGGAGTTCTCCTTTCATTTCTTTTCTTTCGAATTTTGTAAAAAATACTCCTAAAGTCTGAGACGAGCATTGATTCAGATCAATCTACGACCGTAGCGCAATGCGCCAAGCAGCTTCATGTAGGTATTATAGCTTAATCGTAGTCGAACGTCCGAGATTGCGTAAGTGGACATGCCGATGAGGTTGGCCATGTGCACTTTTGACCTGAAGCGGAAGCGGGTGAGCCGCTACAGTTGCCCGTGTACGAAAATACACAGCTTACTCTCACGCTGACCTCACATGATTTTATAGGCTCGTGAACGTTTATCACTTGGGCCAGGGGCAAAGCATGCCAACAGCGAAAATCTATCTCCCGAAGCAATGGACCGACTGGATAACTTGGCTTCTTGGCATCTGGTTATGCCTGTCTCCATGGACGCTATTCTTCGAATTCGAAGCGCCAGCATTGCGAAACGCTGTGCTGCTCGGGGCCCTAATCATTTTGGCCGAATTGGTCGAGTTATCGTTTTTTCGTGTCTGGCAGGAGTGGATCAATGTCGCCCTTGGAGCATGGCTTATCGCGTCAACGTGGGTGTTGGGCATTGTGACACCGGCAGCGAGCATAAATTTTATGCTCGTTGGTGTGCTGGTAATAGGACTAGCCCTCTATGAGAGTTGGCAAATACGCCAAAATCCGGAAAAGCCGACATGACCTACTATCTGCTCCTGAGAGATAAGCCGATATTCCGCGGGCTTGCCATTGTGTCCGCTGATGACCCTTACCGGACATGAGAGTTACAGCCGCTGGGCGAAAAAAACCGCGCGCCCCTCAGAGCCCGAGTGCGGTAACAGGCGTGAAAATGGCGTTTTGCTAAACTCCTGTGCCGGTAACATAGCAATACACATCGAGACTTCAGAAAAATAACAACATGACCCGTGGGATTTCCACGATCCCATTTCATTTTATTGGGCGGAACGACAATGCGAGCGCCAATCGGAACATGCGGGCGCCCCAGCGGCTCATCGGGCCGGGGGTAATAATCGCGATTACCAGCTCGTCTTTTATTTCCACGCCATCGGCCCAATAAGCATCAGCCTCGCCACAGCATGACACCTGCACGCTGCTCTTATCGCCCGGCTACAGGGTTACCTGGACGGCTAAATGTTGCCTTGGCACACAAGCCAATTCGACCTTGCTCTGCCCGGATACCAGTGAATCACTTATTACAGGCCTACGCTTGCACCCATCGGGAGCCTGCTGTAGCAGGTCCCGCCGATAGCTAGGCAGTAGGTATGTCCTGCCGCCGTCCCGCCGGGCAGGGCAGGAGGACAGAGAGCGCGAATTCTGCCAGAGTTTCTGGCACTTGCGGGTGTAGCTCAATGGTAGAGCAACAGCCTTCCAAGCTGATGACGAGGGTTCGATTCCCTTCACCCGCTCCAGTCTTTTCAAGCACTTGTGCCGTTTTGGTTGAGCCAATTTAATTGGGCGGCTGTTGCTATTCCGACAAAAGTCCTATTCGTTCGGGTTTCACGGTCGGTCAGTTCGACATCGATTGGTTCGGCCACGCCGGCCTATCGCTTGCGCGGACATCGTGACTCAGGTGTCTTCTCAGGGGGCGAGCATCGCCTTACCATTCTCCCTATGTTGCAAGTGTGCTCTTCGCTGTACTGTTTTATTGGTGATGTGACGGCTTGATTGTCCAACATGGCCCTCGACCGTTTTATAGAATTGCTCCTAAGCATCTACGCCTTCGTCATAGGTGTCGAAATGTTTGCGGTTGTGGTTGGGTTCATTTGGCGCAACCTGCGCTACGCTGGCGATCAACCCCATCGTAATGCACGCGATGCGTATGGCGCTCCTGGCGCCGCTCCCACCCCGCAAGCTCGTCACGCAGGTGTGGCTGCGGCGCATCGGGGCCAAATTGCGCGATGAGCCTGCCTTTCCGATGCTGTCAGGCGCGGCCAATTCGGTCGTGGCAAATGGTGGTTTTTGCCCGGAAAGCCGGTAAATCCAGGCGCTTCGGCGCTTGCATTAGGCCTCTGTATAATGCATGACATCGCCGCGGCGGGCCTTTATGGTCCGCCGCATCCGCTTTCCGGAGGAGTGTAGCTCAATGGCTAGAGCACCGGTCTCCAAAACCGGGGGTTGGGGGTTCGAGTCCCTCCACTCCTGCCAGGCAAAGGGCCGGCGCTAACCACTTGCCGGCAAGGTCTGCGCAAACGTGGCGGCCGTGACTACATTGGAACTCGTAGAATAAAGACTTGGAATCAGGGCTTCATTAGAATGGCAACGTCTCCGTTCAAATTTCTCCAGGAAGTGCGCGAGGAGACGCGCAAGGTGACCTGGCCTTCGCGCCGGGAAACCGCGATCACGACCGCCATGGTGTTTGTCATGGTAGCGATCGCGTCGGTTTTCTTCCTGGTCGCGGATCAGTTGATCCGCATTGCCGTTACCTTTGTGCTCGGCATTGGAACCTGAAGGTTCAAGAGCAATGAACGATACAGCTACTGAAACGACGACATCGACCAAGCCTAAACGCTGGTACATCGTCCACGCCTATTCAAACTTCGAAAACAAGGTCGCGGACTCCATTCGTGAACAGGCCAAGCAGCGTGGCCTGGCTGAACACATTGGCGAAGTCCTGGTGCCGAAGGAAAAGGTCACTGAGGCCCGGCGCGGCCGCAAGGTCGAAACCGAGCGTAAGTTCTTCCCTGGCTATGTGCTGGTGAAGATGGACCTGACCGACGAGGTTTATCACCTCATCAAGAATACGCCGAAGGTTACGGGCTTCCTCGGGACCGACAAAAAGCCCATGCCGATTTCGGACGCTGAGGCCGACCGCATCCTGCATCAGGTGCAGGAAGGCATCGAGCGGCCGAAACCCGCGGTATCGTTTGAGGTTGGCGAACAGGTTCGCGTGTCGGATGGGCCGTTTGCCTCGTTCAATGGGGTGGTCGAAGAAGTCGACGAGGCGCGCTCGCGCGTGAAAGTGGCCGTATCGATCTTCGGCCGGGCGACGCCGGTCGAACTGGAATTCGGTCAGGTCGAGAAGCTATAGGTTATCGATCCGGGCGGAGCGCTACGTCCGGGACGTGTGCATAAGTGTAGCGCACAAGTCGTGGGAGGTGAGGCGGTCGCCAACCGTCAATATCCGCACCACTAACGGAGTGAGATATGGCAAAGAAAGTTACTGGATTCCTCAAATTGCAGGTGCCGGCTGGCGCCGCCAATCCGTCGCCCCCAATTGGGCCGGCGCTTGGCCAGCGCGGCCTCAACATCATGGAGTTCTGCAAGGCATTCAACGCGCAGACCCAGAAGATGGAGAAGGGCGTCCCGATACCGGTGATCATTACCACGTATCAGGATCGGTCCTTCACCTTCGAAATGAAGACGCCGCCGGTTTCCTATTTTCTGAAGAAAGCGGCGAAACTCGACAGCGGCTCGAAGACTCCCGGCCGTGAACCGGTCGGGCAGGTCAGCAAGAAGCAGGTGCGCGAGATCGCTGAGCAGAAAATGAAAGACCTGAACTGCGACACGGTCGAAGCGGCGATGAAGATGATTGAAGGCTCCGCCCGCTCGATGGGCCTCTCGGTGACGGAGTGACCGCCATGACAATCGGAAAACGTACGAAGGTAGCTCGCGAAGGCATCGATCGCGACAAATCCTATTCGATCGCGGAAGCAGTCAAGCTGGTGAAAGAACGGGCGAAGGCGAAGTTCGACGAAACCATCGAGATCGCGATGAATCTGGGTGTCGATCCGACCCATGCGGACCAAATGGTGCGCGGCGTCGTCACGCTGCCGAACGGCTCCGGCCGTACGCTGCGCGTCGGCGTGTTTGCGCGTGGCGGCAAGGCCGACGAGGCTAAAGCTGCCGGTGCCGACGTTGTCGGCGCGGAAGACCTGGTCGAGAAGGTCAACAAGGGCGAGATCGACTTCGACCGCTGCATCGCGACACCTGACATGATGCCGCTGGTCGGCCGGCTCGGTAAGGTGCTTGGCCCGCGTGGCATCATGCCGAACCCCAAGGTCGGTACTGTTACGATGGACGTCGCCAACGCCGTAAAGGGCGCCAAGGGCGGCTCGGTCGAGTTCCGTGTTGAGAAGGCAGGCATCGTCCAGGCTGGAGTTGGCAAAGCCTCGTTCTCTGAGGACAAGCTGGTCGAGAATATCAAGGCGTTTGCTGATGCCGTCCAGAAGGCAAAGCCGCCGGGTGCCAAAGGGCACTACATCAACCGGGTCGCGATCTCGTCCACCATGGGCCCCGGCGTCAAAGTCGAGCCGTCGTCGCTGTTTTCGAGCGGCAGTGGTAGCTGAGCCCTCTTTTCCGGTATTTTGCGGTGATTTTCGCGAAAAAGGACTTGGCAAAGCGGGTCTAACGCTATAAATGGAGCGCATCGGGCGTGCCGGCCCAACTTGTCGGCGCGCCTTTGCGCGTCTCTACAAATCTGTGGTGATCGGAACTTATTCCTTTTGGAAACCCGGCTGGGAGCTCTGAAGGGAAGAAGCCCGATACCGTTGCGAACGTGAAGATGCGTAAGGCCGTCCCGGGAACGGGCCGGCCGACCTGTCCAAGACTGCCGGCGCCGAAGGTCTGCAAGGACCGG
Source organism: uncultured Pseudomonadota bacterium (assembly GCA_963762485.1). Classification (GTDB taxonomy): domain Bacteria; phylum Pseudomonadota; class Alphaproteobacteria; order Rhizobiales; family Xanthobacteraceae; genus Pseudolabrys. The sequence goes on from CAVXLE010000011.1 coordinate 35,982, forward strand.
ACGCTTAATCCCAAACCGGGGCCAGCATAGACGGGGACGCGACCCGAGTTTGTGCACCGATAAGGTGCGCCAGTTTGGTTCGAACCTCGGAGACCCGATTGCAGCCGAAAGGCCGTTTCGGGGGGCAGGCTTTTCGAAACGTCGTCCTGCCCGGTTCGCTGCGCGTGAACTTTAAGCGGGACGGCTGGTAGCAACCCGGCGGCTCCCGCGGATCACGCGGGCCAGCCGTCAAACCGGAAAGAGCTTGCAGTGGATCGAGCGGCCAAAGCGGAGTCCATCACTGAACTGAGCGGGGTCTTCAAGACCTCCAACGTTGTGGTGGTGGCTCATTATTCCGGCCTCACCGTTGCCCAGATGCAGACTCTGCGTAAGCAGATGAAGCAGGCGGGCGCGCAGGTGAAGGTCGCGAAAAACCGTCTCGCCAAGATCGCACTCAAGGACACCGATGCCGCCTCCATCGTGCCCCTGCTGAAGGGGCCGACCGTTCTCGCCTACTCGGGCGATCCGGTGGCGGCACCGAAGGTAGCCATCGACTTCGCCAAAGCGAACGAACGGTTCGTCATTCTCGGCGGTTCGATGGGCAAAACGGCTCTGGATCCCTCCGGCGTCAAGGCGCTCGCCGCCCTGCCGTCGCTGGACGAATTGCGTGCCAAGATCGTCGGCCTGCTTCAGGCACCGGCGACCAAGATCGCGCAGCTCGCCAACGCTCCCGCGGCCAAGGTCGCACGCGTTGTTCAGGCCTATGCCTCCAAGGGCGCTGCGGCTTGACGACTTAACAAGCATTCTCTGGTTCGAACCTATAGGAACTGAACAATGGCTGACCTGCAAAAGATCGTCGACGAACTGTCGACCCTGACCGTCCTGGAAGCGGCGGATCTGGCAAAGATGCTGGAAGAGAAGTGGGGCGTTTCGGCTGCCGCTGCTGTGGCGGTTGCTGCGGGCCCTGCGGCCGGTGGCGGCGCGGCCGCTGCGGCTGAAGAAAAGACCGAATTCACTGTCGTTCTTGCCAGCGCTGGCGACAAGAAGATCGAAGTAATTAAGGAAGTGCGCGCACTCACCGGGCTCGGCCTGAAAGAGGCGAAGGATCTGGTTGAAGGCGCGCCCAAGACCGTCAAGGAAGGTGTGGCCAAGGACGAGGCCGCGAAGATCAAAGCCACCCTTGAAAAGGTCGGCGCGAAGGTTGAGCTCAAGTAAGCGGCTGCTTACTTGGACGTTTAAGTAACGAGTCCTCGGGGTTTCGGCCCCGGGGGTCTCGGACAGGAGACGAAGTGTACGGCTTAGGCCGGACCTTGGACGCGGTCGTGAACGGGCAAGCCCTGGTCACGGCGAAATGTGAAGTGTGCGGCGGTTCGGGTCAGACCCGAATCACATAGAAACGGACAGCCCCGACGCCTGTCCCAATGGTCGCGATGGATTGCGGCTGTTTGGAGAGGCGCCCGCGCTGACCGGCAAAATCGAATCGAGAGAGAAAAATATGGCGCAGACGTTTACCGGTCGCAAGCGCGTTAGGAAGTTTTTCGGATCAATCAAAGAAGTGGCGGAGATGCCGAACCTCATCGAGGTTCAAAAGGCATCTTATGACCAATTCCTGTTGGTGAAAGAGCCGCTGGGCGGTCGCCCTGATGAGGGTCTGCAGGCGGTTTTCAAGTCGGTCTTTCCGATTTCCGATTTTTCCAACTCGTCGCAACTCGAATTCGTCAAATACGAATTTGAGCCGCCGAAATATGACGTGGACGAATGCCGTCAGCGCGGCATGACCTATGCTGCGCCGCTCAAGGTAACCCTGCGTCTGATCGTATTCGATATCGACGAGGAGACGGGCGCCCGTTCGGTCAAGGACATCAAAGAGCAGGACGTCTACATGGGCGACATTCCGCTCATGACGAATAATGGCACGTTCATCGTCAACGGCACCGAGCGCGTCATCGTTTCGCAGATGCATCGCTCGCCCGGCGTGTTCTTCGACCATGACAAGGGCAAAACTCATTCCTCAGGCAAGCTGCTGTTTGCCGCCCGCATCATTCCGTACCGCGGCTCATGGCTCGACATCGAGTTCGACGCCAAGGATATCGTGTATGCGCGCATCGACCGCCGCCGCAAAATTCCGGTTACGTCGCTGCTCTATGCGCTCGGCCTCGACGGCGAGCAAATCCTCAGCACCTTCTACAAGCATGTGAGCTACAAGCGCGCCAAGGAAGGCTGGCGCGTACCGTTCGATGCCAATCGGCTGAAGGGCTACAAGGCCGTCAACGATCTGGTCGACGCCGACACCGGCCGCGTGGTGGTTGAGGCCGGTAAGAAGCTCACCGTGCGCCAGGCGCGTCAACTCGCGGAGAAGGGCCTCAAGCACCTTCGCATGACCGACGAGGAACTGATCGGCCATTACGTTGCGGAAGATCTGGCCAATGGCCGCACCGGCGAGATCTACATGGAGGCCGGCGAGGAAATCACTGAGAAGAATCTCAAGATCCTGATCGAGGCTGGCTACAAGGAACTGCCGCTCCTCGACATCGACCATGTGAATGTCGGCGCTTATATCCGCAATACGCTTTCCGTCGACAAGAACATGACGCGTGAGGATGCGCTATTCGACATTTACCGCGTCATGCGTCCTGGCGAACCGCCGACAGTGGAAACTGCTGAGGCGATGTTCCGCTCGCTCTTCTTCGACTCAGAGCGCTACGACCTTTCAGCGGTCGGTCGCGTGAAGATGAACATGCGCCTCGACCTCGATGCGCCGGATACCATGCGGGTACTGCGCAAAGACGACATCATCGCCGTTATCCGCACGCTGGTCGATCTACGCGACGGCAAAGGCGAGATTGATGATATCGACCATCTCGGCAATCGGCGTGTGCGCTCGGTCGGCGAACTGATGGAAAATCAATATCGCGTCGGCTTATTGCGCATGGAACGCGCGATCAAGGAACGCATGTCGTCGGTCGATATCGACACCGTGATGCCGCAGGACTTGATCAACGCGAAGCCAGCGGCGGCTGCGGTGCGCGAGTTCTTCGGTTCATCGCAGCTTTCGCAATTCATGGACCAGACCAATCCGCTGTCGGAGATCACCCACAAGCGGCGCCTGTCGGCGCTTGGGCCTGGCGGCTTGACCCGCGAACGCGCAGGCTTCGAAGTGCGCGACGTGCACCCGACGCACTATGGCCGCATCTGCCCGATTGAAACGCCGGAAGGTCCGAATATCGGATTGATCAATTCGCTCGCCACTTATGCGCGGGTGAACAAGTACGGTTTCGTCGAGACACCTTATCGCAAGGTGAAGGACGGCCGTGTCACTGACGAGGTCGTCTATCTCTCCGCAATGGAAGAGAGCCGCCACACGGTTGCGCAGGCCAATGCGCAGATCGATGCGCGCGGACGCTTCACGGAAGACCTGATCGTCTGCCGTCAGGCTGGCGATGTGCATCTTGTACCGCGCGACAAAGTCGACTTCATGGACGTGTCGCCGAAGCAACTGGTTTCAGTTGCTGCCGCGCTCATTCCGTTCCTGGAGAATGACGACGCCAACCGCGCGCTGATGGGCTCGAACATGCAGCGGCAGGCGGTTCCGCTCGTGCGCGCCGAAGCGCCGTTCGTCGGCACCGGCATGGAAGGCGTAGTTGCTCGCGACTCCGGGGCATCCATTGCCGCGCGCCGGACCGGCATCGTCGATCAGGTGGACGCGACCCGTATCGTGGTTCGCGCCACCGGAGAGACCGATCCCACCAAGCCTGGCGTCGATATCTATCGTTTGATGAAATATCAGCGATCGAACCAGAACACGTGCATCAATCAGCGCCCGCTCGTGAAGGTCGGCGACAATGTCGACAAAGGCGACATTATCGCCGACGGTCCGTCGACCGACCTGGGTGAACTCGCACTCGGTCGCAACGTGCTGGTCGCGTTCATGCCGTGGAATGGTTACAACTTCGAGGAACTCGATCCTGCTTTCAGAGCGGATCGTGAAAGACGACGTGTTCACGTCCATCCACATCGAGGAATTCGAAGTGATGGCGCGCGACACCAAGTTGGGCCCCGAAGAAATCACCCGCGACATTCCGAACGTCTCGGAAGAGGCGCTCAAGAATCTCGACGAAGCGGGCATCGTCTATATCGGTGCCGAGGTGCATGCCGGCGACATTCTTGTCGGCAAGATCACGCCCAAGGGCGAAAGCCCGATGACGCCGGAAGAGAAGCTCCTGCGCGCCATCTTCGGCGAGAAGGCCTCTGACGTTCGGGACACATCGTTGCGCGTGCCTCCCGGAGTACAGGGTACCGTTGTCGAAGTGCGCGTCTTCAACCGTCACGGCGTCGAGAAGGACGAGCGTGCGCTCGCGATCGAACGTGAGGAAATCGAGCGGCTCGCGAAGGACCGTGACGACGAACAGGCAATTCTCGACCGCAACGTCTACGGCCGTCTGGCCGAGTTGCTCGAGGGCCGCCAGGGCATCGCTGGTCCGAAGGGCTTCAAAAAGGACAGCAAAATCACCAAGGCAGTTTTGGATGAGTATCCGCGCTCGCAATGGTGGCTGTTCGCTTCGCCGAACGACAAGCTGATGGCCGAGATCGAGGCGATCCGTAAGCAGTACGATGAATCGAAGAAGCTGCTCGAGCAGCGCTTCCTCGACAAAGTCGAGAAACTGCAGCGTGGCGACGAGCTTCCACCTGGTGTGATGAAGATGGTCAAAGTCTTCGTCGCGGTGAAGCGCAAGATCCAGCCTGGCGATAAAATGGCCGGGCGCCACGGCAACAAAGGTGTGGTGTCGAAGATTGTGCCAGTCGAGGACATGCCGTTCCTTGAAGACGGCACCCATGTCGACATTGTGCTCAATCCCCTTGGCGTGCCGAGCCGTATGAACGTCGGTCAGATTTTGGAAACCCATCTTGGCTGGGCTTGCGCTGGCCTGGGGCTCAAGATCGGACAGGCGGTCGACGCCTACAACGCCAAGCACGACTCGCGTCCGCTTAAAGACATGCTCAAGAAGGTCTATGGCGACGACGAGACCATCAAGTCGCTGAATGAGGACAGCCTGATCGAACTCGGCGGCAATCTGCGCCACGGCGTTCCGATTGCTACTCCGGTATTCGACGGTGCAAAGGAGGCCGACATTGAAAAGATGCTCGACCTCGCTGGCCTGGAGCATTCAGGGCAGGTCACCGTATTCGATGGCCGTACCGGTGAGCCGTTCGATCGCAAGGTTACGGTCGGCTACATTTATATGCTCAAGCTGCACCACCTGGTGGACGACAAGATCCACGCCCGCTCGATCGGCCCGTACTCGCTGGTTACCCAGCAACCGCTCGGTGGCAAGGCGCAGTTCGGCGGCCAGCGTTTCGGTGAAATGGAGGTGTGGGCGCTTGAGGCTTATGGCGCCGCATACACCTTGCAGGAAATGCTCACCGTGAAGTCGGACGACGTCGCCGGCCGTACCAAAGTGTACGAGGCGATTGTGCGCGGCGATGACACGTTCGAAGCGGGCATTCCGGAAAGCTTCAACGTGCTGGTCAAAGAGATGCGTTCGCTTGGGCTCAATGTCGATCTGCACAATTCCAAGCAGCAGCGGCAGGGTCCGGAGACGGCCGAAGCGGCGGAATAAATACGCGTTGCGGAGCGGCGAGGGCGCCGCTCCGTGGTTGAAAGATCAACGACAGGTGGGGAATCGGCGGTTCCCCGGTCGAGGAGAGAACGATGAATCAAGAGATTATGAATCTTTTCAGTCCGCAGGCTCCGGCTCAGGTCTTTGACCAGATCCGGATTTCGATCGCGAGTCCTGAAAAGATTCTGTCATGGTCCTACGGCGAAATCAAAAAGCCCGAAACGATCAATTACCGTACCTTTAAGCCCGAGCGTGATGGCTTGTTCTGCGCGCGCATCTTTGGGCCGATCAAGGATTACGAGTGCTTGTGCGGCAAGTACAAGCGCATGAAGTACAAGGGTATCATCTGTGAGAAGTGTTCGGTCGAAGTGACGCTCTCGCGCGTGAGGCGCGAGAGAATGGGACACATCGAACTTGCGGCGCCGGTTGCACACATCTGGTTCCTGAAGTCGCTGCCGAGCCGCATCGGGCTGCTGCTCGACATGACACTCAAGGACCTCGAGCGCATCCTGTACTTCGAATATTACGTGGTGCTTGAGCCGGGCCTCACACCGCTTAAGGACCGTCAGCTTCTGTCAGAGGACGAATATCTCAAGGCGCAGGAGGAATTCGGCGCCGACAGCTTCACCGCCACGATTGGCGCGGAAGCCATCCGCGAAATGCTCAAAGGCATCGACCTCGAGAAGATGCAGGGCGAGTTGCGCGCGGAGATGGGCGAGACTGAGAGCGACATCAAGAAAAAGAAGATCGCGAAGCGGCTCAAACTGATCGAGGCCTTCATCGCCTCAGGCAACAAGCCGGAGTGGATGATCCTCACTGTCGTGCCGGTGATTCCGCCCGATCTGCGGCCGCTGGTGCCGCTCGACGGCGGCCGCTTTGCCACGTCCGACCTTAACGACCTCTATCGCCGCGTGATCAACCGCAATAACCGTTTGAAGCGGCTGATTGAACTGCGCGCGCCGGACATCATCATCCGCAACGAGAAGCGTATGCTTCAGGAAGCGGTGGATGCGCTATTCGACAACGGCCGCCGCGGCCGTGTCATCACCGGCGCCAACAAGCGTCCGCTGAAGTCGCTCGCCGATATGCTCAAGGGCAAGCAGGGCCGGTTCCGCCAGAACCTGCTCGGCAAGCGCGTCGACTATTCCGGCCGTTCGGTGATCGTGGTCGGTCCCGAGCTCAAGCTGCATCAGTGCGGCCTGCCCAAGAAGATGGCGCTTGAACTGTTCAAGCCGTTCATCTACTCGCGGCTTGACGCCAAGGGCCTGTCCACGACCGTGAAGCAGGCGAAAAAGCTGGTTGAGAAGGAAAAGCCGGAAGTTTGGGATATCCTCGATGAGGTGATCCGCGAGCATCCGGTGCTGCTCAACCGCGCGCCGACCTTGCACCGCCTCGGCATCCAGGCTTTCGAGCCTGTGCTCATCGAAGGCAAGGCGATCCAGCTGCATCCGCTGGTCTGCGCTGCCTTCAACGCCGACTTCGACGGCGACCAGATGGCGGTGCACGTTCCGCTGTCGCTCGAAGCGCAGCTGGAAGCGCGCGTGCTGATGATGTCGACCAACAACATTCTGCATCCGGCAAACGGTCAACCGATCATTGTGCCGTCGCAGGATATCGTGCTCGGCCTCTATTACCTTTCGCTGATGAGCGAAGGCATGCCCGGCGAAGGCAAGATTTTCGGTGACATGGCTGCAATCGACCATGCGCTGCACGAGAAAGTCATCAGCCTTCACACCAAGATCAAATACCGCTGGGAAGGCGTGGACGAAAAGGGCAAGCCGTTCAAGAAGTGGTACGACACCACGCCAGGCCGCGTCATTCTGGGCAATGTGCTGCCGCGCAACGTCAAGGCGCCGTTCGACATCGTCAACAAGCTCATGACGAAACGCGAAATCTCGGCGATGATTGATCAGGTCTATCGTCACTGCGGTCAGAAGGAGACGGTGATCTTCTGCGACCGCATCATGGCGCTCGGTTTCTATCACGCGTTCAAGGCCGGCATCTCGTTCGGCAAGGACGACATGGTGGTGCCGGAGTCGAAGTGGAAGATCGTCGAGACCACGCGCGAGCTCGCGAAAGAGTTCGAGCAGCAATACAACGACGGCCTGATTACCCAGGGCGAGAAGTACAATAAGGTCGTCGACGCCTGGTCGAAGTCCACTGACCGCATTGCCGAAGAGATGATGCGCGAAATCTCGTCTACCAAGAAGGACGAGAAGGGTCGCGATCAGCAGGTCAATTCGATCTACATGATGGCGCATTCCGGCGCGCGCGGTTCGCCGGCGCAGATGCGTCAGCTTGCCGGTATGCGCGGCCTGATGGCCAAGCCGTCTGGCGAGATCATCGAGAGCCCGATCATTTCCAACTTCAAGGAAGGTCTATCGGTGCTCGAGTACTTCAACTCGACGCACGGTGCCCGCAAGGGTCTCGCAGACACCGCCTTGAAGACGGCGAACTCGGGCTACCTGACGCGGCGTCTGGTCGACGTGGCGCAGGATTGCATCATCACCACCGAGGACTGCGGCACCAAGGGCGGCATCAAGGTACGCGCTATCATCGATGCCGGCACGGTGGTTGCTTCGCTCGCAAGCCGCATTCTCGGCCGTACAACGGCGGAGGATGTGAAAGATCCATCGAGCAGCAAGACGCTGATCAAACGAGGCACCCTGCTGACGGAGCCTGAAGTCGAAGTCATCACCAATGGCGGGGTACAGGAGCTGAAAATCCGTTCCGTATTGACGTGCGAAGCGGCCAACGGCGTTTGCGGCGCCTGTTACGGGCGCGATCTCGCCCGTGGCACTCCGGTCAACATGGGTGAGGCGGTCGGCGTCATTGCGGCTCAGTCGATTGGTGAGCCTGGTACCCAGCTCACCATGCGCACGTTCCACATCGGCGGCGCGGCGCAGATCTCCGAACAGTCGTTCATCGAGTCGAACTTCGACGGCAAGATCAAGTTCAAGGGCAAGAACGTTGCCAAGAACTCGGACAACGAAGTTGTCGCGATGGTGCGCAACATGGTCGTGGCGGTCGTAGACCCCGACGGCACGGAGCGAGCGCATCACCGCATCCCGTACGGCGCGCGCATGCGCGTCGAAGATGGCGACAAGATCAAGCGCGGCCAGCGTATCGCAGAGTGGGATCCATACACCCGGCCGATTCTGACCGAGGTGGAGGGCTCCATCGAGTTCGAAGACCTGGTCGACGGTCTGTCGATGTCGGAGCAACTCGACGAGTCGACCGGCATCGCCAAACGTGTGGTCATCGACTGGCGTACCGGATCCTCGCGCAATCAGCAGGATCTGCGTCCGGCGATCGTGATCAAGTCGGGCAACAAGATCCTCAAGCTCGCCCGCGGCGGCGAGGCGCGTTACCAGCTCGCCGTCGACGCGATCATCTCGGTCGATCCGGGCGGTCATGTGAAGGCGGGCGATGTGATCGCGCGTATCCCGACTGAAAGCGCCAAGACGCGTGACATCACCGGCGGTTTGCCGCGGGTGGCGGAGCTGTTCGAGGCCCGGCGTCCGAAGGAAGCGGCGATCATCGCCGAGATTGGCGGCACGGTGCGGTTCGGCAAGGACTACAAGAACAAGCGCCGTATCACCATCGAGCCGTCAGGCAAGGGTGAGGAGCCGAAGGAGTACCTGATCCCGAAGGGCAAGCACATTCACCTCCAGGACGGCGACGTCATCGAGAAGGGCGATTATATCGTCGAGGGCAATCCTGCTCCGCACGACATTCTCGCCATCAAGGGCGTCGAGGAACTTGCCGCGTATCTGGTGAACGAGATTCAGGAGGTCTATCGGCTACAGGGCGTCAATATCAACGACAAGCACATCGAGGTGATCGTTCGCCAGATGCTGCAGAAGGTCGAGATCGACGACGTCGGTGAAACCGAATTGCTCCAGGGCGAGCAGATCGACAAGACTGAGATGGATGAGATCAACGCACGCGTCGAAGCGGAGGGCAAGAAAGGTGCAACCGGGCACCCGGTTCTGCTCGGCATCACCAAAGCCAGCCTGCAGACCCGTTCGTTCATCTCGGCGGCGTCATTCCAGGAGACCACGCGCGTGCTCACCGAGGCTGCCGTCAACGGCAAATCCGACACGCTCGATGGACTTAAGGAAAACGTCATCGTCGGCCGTCTGATCCCAGCCGGCACAGGCGCCATGATGAACAGCCTGCGCGAAGTCGCCGTCAAACGCGATGCACTCATTCTCGAGGAACGCGAAAAGGATGCGGCCAAGGCCGCCGCCAAAGCGGAAGCGGCGGCGGCCCCGGCGCTGCCGGCGGCAGAGTAAATCTACCGCCATTGCATCAATCGAGAGGGCCGCCCACAAGGCGGCCCTTTTCTTTGCGCCGGAATGAGAGAAGATGGCCACCCGCACGCTGGAAATCGCCCAATGCATCTTGTTGTTCTCGCCGGGGACGGCATCGGCCCCGAAATAACTGCCGCCACACTTACGGTATTGCGCACGGCCTCTGAGCGCTTCGGGCTCGGTCTCCGCTTTGAAGAGGCCGCGGTCGGCCATGCGGGATTGCGCGCTCATGGCCACACGATCCACCCTGATATCGTCGCGACGGCGCGCAAGGCCGACGGTGTTGTGCTTGGCCCCACATCCACCTTTGAGTTCAAGGACCCGGCGCGCGGTGAGGTCAATCCCTCGATGAGGCTGCGAAAGAGTCTTGATCTGTTTGCCAATATTAGGCCGGCACGGACCTATGCGGGCTTCCCCCTGCGTTGCGGAGAATTCGACCTCGTGGTCGCGCGCGAAAATACCGAAGGCTTCTATGCCGATCGCAATATGGAGGAAGGTAACGGCGAAGTTCTGGTGACTAAGGATGTCGCAATTTCACTGCGGCGGATCACGCGCTCCTGCAGTGAACGTATCGCGCGCGCTGCTTTCGAGTTGGCAATGACCCGGCGTAAACGCGTTACGATTGTGCACAAGGCCAACGTCCTAAAAGTTACCGACGGGCTGTTCATCGAGGAATGCCGCAAGGTTGCTCGGGAATTTCCCGATATTACCGTCGACGACGTCATTGTCGATGCCATGATGGCGCACGTCGTGCGCCATCCTCAACGTTTTGACGTGATCGTCACGACAAATATGTATGGCGACATTCTTTCCGATTTGACCGCTGAATTGTCGGGCAGCCTTGGTCTTGCCGCCTCCCTAAATGCGGGAGCCGATCATGGGATGGCGCAGGCGGCGCACGGCTCGGCGCCCGACATCGCCGGCAGGAATGTGGCCAATCCGCTGTCGCTGATCCTCTCTGCCGCAATGTTGCTTGCCTGGTACGGCCGCCGCAATAAGGCCAATACTTTTGAAGCGGCCGCGGCCGCTATGGAGAAGGCGGTAGAAGCTGCGATAGCTGAGAAAGAGGCGACCTCCGACATCGGTGGCCGGCTGGGCACGCGCGAGACCGGAGACGCTGTCGCCGCGCGATTGACCGCTTAAGGATAGCCATGCGCTGCGATAGTCACGTCCATATTGTGGGGCCGACGGATCGCTATCCTCAGGTCGCCAACCGCACTTATCTCGCGGGTATTGCGACCATCGACGAACTTGAACGTAATGCCGCATCGAATGGTGTAGGGCGGTTCATCATCGTACAGCCGAGCTTCTATGGCACCGACAACAGATTGCTCTTGCAAAGCCTGAATATTCTGGCCGGCCGGAGCCGCGGTGTGGCTGTCATCGATCGGGAAACGACATCTGGCCGGGCCCTTTCTGAGTTTGTGGAGCAGGGCGTCCGCGGATTGCGGCTTAATTTTTACAGCCGGATTGGCGATAGTACGTCGCTTGATCTTCGATTCAAGGCCATCGAAGACTTGGCGTACGAGGCCCGTTGCCATATCGAAGTGATTGCGCCATTGAAAATGCTGGCGGAAAACGCAACGCTGCTCGCCCGTTCACACGTGCCCGTCGTTATCGATCATTACGGCGTCTATACGGGTTACGCACCGGATCATGAGGCGGGCCGCACGCTGCTCGATTTGCTCGCGCTGCCGCATATTTGGATCAAGCTGTCGGCTCCTTATCGGGTGAGCACAAACCCATTGGCGACCAGGCCGGATCCGACCTGGCTGGCCCTCATTCTGGCAACTGCATCGGACCGTTGCGTTTGGGGCAGTGACTGGCCGCATACACCACCGCACAATGTGCAAATGGGTAGCGAGCTACTCTCGCCATATCGTAAGGTTGGTTATGGCGAGCTCTTGAACGATTTCATTGCGGCTGTGGGCTCCACAGAATTGGCCGAACGCATCCTTTCGGACAATCCGGCTCGACTTTACGAATTCCAATAACGACGTGTCGCTGGAATCAACGCGGCGGCAACCTAGAGGGAGAATTTCATCATGCGGCCAATGCGTGTGCTGTCTGTTTGCCTGCTTGCGATTGGTATTTACGGCACTGCTCTATTTCCAAGTTGGAGCCAGTCCTATCCAAATCGTCCCATTCAGTTGATCGTCGCCTATGCGGCGGGTGGGACGGGCGACATCGTTGCGCGGTCAATCTCCGATAGACTTGGCGCTGCACTCGGCCAATCGGTGGTGGTCGAGAATCGTGCCGGCGCCAGTGGCTCGATCGGTGCGCATTCGGTGACGACCGCCGCGCCCGACGGCTACACGCTATTGGTAGGGCAAACCGGGGAAGTTGCGGTCAACCAGCATTGGCTCAAAGGCCTGAATTACGATCCGGACAAGGACCTCGTGCCGATCGCTCTTGCCGCCGTCGTGCCGCTGGCGCTCGTAGTACCAGCGAAGGCGCCGTATTCGACGTTGCCGGAATTTCTGACGGCACTGAAGGCCAAACCAAAGATGACATTCGCGTCTGCAGGCATCGGCACGCCCGGCCACTTCGCGGGCGAGCTCCTCAAACTGAAATTCGATGAAAACCTGACTCACGTGCCCTACAAGGGCGCGGGACCAGCGCTCAATGACGTGATCGGCAATCACGTCGATTTCTACTTTCCTGGATTTCCGGCGGCTGCTCCGCACGTGAAGGGTGGCACCGTAAAAATGCTGGCGTTGTCGTCGGCCGCGCGCTCGCCCGCTGCGCCCGATGTCCCCACGGTCGCCGAAGTCACGGGCATCAAGGATTACGACTTCACGCTTTGGGCCGGCTTTTTCGCGCCACGCGGCACCCCGCAATCGATCATTGACCGCCTGAACAAGGAGATTAACGCGGTGATCGCTCAGCCGGACGTTAAAGCGCGCCTGGAGGCGGCCGGGGCCGTTGTCACGCCGATGTCGGTCGTCCAGTTCAAGGATTTTGTGCAGGGCGAGAGTGCGAAATACCTGCGCGTCATCAAGCAGACTGGCGTGACGGCGCAATAGCGCAAAACCGTACGGTGGGGGCCATGGTCATCGGTAGGTTGCGGAGTGCCCGACAGCTCCGAATCCTCGATTTTTCAGCCATTTCTGCTTGACTTAGCGGACTCGCGCCGATACATACCCCTCACTTTTCGGCAGGCGGTGAGCTTCGCTTGCTCGGAACGGCCGCCCGGCTAATCATTTGAGAATATTGCGTTTTCTCGAAGTTTGGCTGGCGCATCGCCTCGACGAATGAAGCTCAAACGCTGCCTCTGACAGCACCTGTCAGACTTAAGAGTGAACGGCCGCGATGCCTAGCCGCAGCGTGGTCGTCCGAACGGAAGAGCGCCCTGCCGCAATTTGGCGGATGGCGCGATTTCGTTTTGCGCGTGGAAAAGGCGCGGAACGTTGAAGCGCGCGGAGTTTTTGTGCGTGGGAATGCCGGGGCGACAAGCCCGAAAAGACGCGGATAAGGGTGATGTCCGCGAAGAATGCAGAGGGGCAGCGCAAGCAATTCCGTTTGCGCAGGCGTCCTCAAAACGAAGGTAGCGAAGGCCAACGATGCCGACGATCAACCAGTTGATTGCCAAGCCGCGCCATCCGCTCAAGGCGCGCAACAAGGTTCCGGCCCTGCAGGCTTCTCCGCAGAAGCGTGGCGTCTGCACGCGCGTCTACACCACTACGCCGAAGAAGCCGAATTCGGCGTTGCGCAAGGTGGCGAAGGTGCGTCTCACCAACGGCTTCGAAGTGATCGGCTACATCCCGGGCGAGGGCCATAACCTCCAGGAGCACTCGGTGGTCATGATCCGCGGCGGTCGCGTGAAGGACCTGCCGGGCGTGCGCTACCACATCCTGCGCGGTGTGCTCGACACCCAGGGCGTGAAGAACCGCAAACAGCGCCGTTCGAAATACGGCGCCAAGCGTCCGAAGTAAGGATCTGAGTCATGTCTCGTCGTCACGCCGCAGAAAAACGCGACATCATCCCGGACCCCAAGTTCGGCAATATCGTCGTCAGCAAGTTCATGAACGCGATCATGTACGACGGTAAGAAGTCTGTAGCGGAAGGCATCGTTTACGGCGCTCTGGAGACGATCGAGGGCAAGACCAAGCAGAACCCGCTGACGGTGTTTCAGCAGGCGCTCGACAACGTGATGCCGTCAATTGAAGTCCGTTCACGTCGCGTCGGCGGCGCCACGTATCAGGTACCGGTGGAAGTACGCACATCGCGCCGGCAAGCGCTCGGCATTCGCTGGATCATCGCAGCTGCGCGCGAACGCAACGAACGTACGATGACCGAACGGCTCTCGGCTGAGCTGCTCGACGCATCCAATAACAGGGGAAACGCAGTCAAGAAGCGCGAAGACACCCATAAGATGGCGGAAGCCAACCGGGCCTTCTCGCATTATCGCTGGTGACAGCAGAAAAAAGATTCAAGGACTGATCCCCTATGGCCCGTAACCACCCAATCGAGGATTACCGCAATTTCGGCATCATGGCTCACATCGATGCCGGGAAGACGACGACGACCGAGCGGATTCTCTATTACACCGGCAAGAGCCATAAGATCGGCGAGGTGCACGAAGGCGCCGCGACGATGGATTGGATGGAGCAGGAGCAGGAGCGCGGCATCACCATTACGTCGGCCGCGACCACCGCATTCTGGAACGAGAAGCGGCTCAATATCATCGACACGCCCGGCCACGTCGACTTCACCATCGAGGTGGAACGTTCGCTGCGTGTGCTCGACGGCGCCGTCGTTGTGCTCGACTCTAACCAGGGCGTCGAGCCGCAGACCGAGACGGTCTGGCGCCAGGGTGACAAGTACAAGGTTCCGCGCATCGTCTTCGCCAACAAGATGGACAAGATCGGTGCTGACTTCTTCAAATGCATCGATGACATCAAGACCCGCCTCGGCGCCAAGCCGGTGGCGATCCAGCTCCCGATCGGCTCCGAGCAAGCATACAAAGGTCTGGTCGACCTGGTGCGCATGAAGGGCGTGGTGTGGGACGACGAATCCCTCGGCGCCAAGTACCAGGACATCGACATTCCGGCCGACATGCTCGATCAGGCCAAGGAATATCGCGAGAAGATGATCGAAGCCGCGGTCGAACTCGATGACGATGCGATGACCGCATACCTCGAGGGCAAGGAGCCCGACGAGGCGACCCTCAAGCGCCTGATCCGCAAGGCCGTGATCACGGCCGCTTTCTTTCCGGTTCTGTGCGGCTCCGCGTTCAAGAACAAAGGCGTGCAGCCGCTGCTCGACGCGGTGGTTGATTATCTGCCGAGCCCGCTCGATGTGCCGCCCATCAAAGGCATCAATCCCGACAACGATGAAGAGGTCGTACGCGAGCCGAAGGACGATGCGCCGCTGGCGCTGCTCGCATTCAAGATTATGGACGATCCCTTCGTCGGCACGATCACTTTCTGCCGCATCTATTCAGGCACGCTCACCAGCGGCACTGGCGTGATCAACTCGACCAAAGAGCGTAAGGAACGGATCGGCCGCATGCTGCTGATGCATGCGAACAACCGCGAGGACATCAAGGAAGCCTATGCCGGCGACATCGTTGCTTTGGCGGGCCTCAAGGAAGTGCGCACCGGCGACACGCTGTGCGACCCGCAGAAGCCGGTGATCCTCGAGAAAATGGAATTCCCCGAACCGGTCATCGAGATCGCGATCGAGCCGAAATCGAAGGCTGACCAGGAAAAGCTCGGCGTTGCGTTGGCCAAGCTTGCCGCCGAGGACCCGTCGTTCCGCGTCTCCACCGATCAGGAGAGCGGCCAGACCATCCTCAAGGGCATGGGCGAACTACACCTCGATATCAAAGTCGACATCCTCAAGCGCACCTACAAGGTCGACGCCAATATTGGCGCACCGCAGGTGGCCTTCCGCGAGAAGATTACACAGCGGGTCGAGCACGGCTACACGCATAAAAAGCAGACCGGCGGTTCTGGCCAGTTCGCGCAGATCAAGATTATCGCCGAGCCGACACAGCCTGGCACGCCATTCGAGTTCGAGAACGAAATCGTCGGCGGTGCCGTTCCGAAAGAATTCATCCCGGGTGTCGAGAAGGGGCTGGAGTTCAGTGCTCGGTTCCGGTGTCGTGGCGGGATTTCCGGTGGTCGACCTCAAGGTGTCGCTGATCGACGGCAAGTACCATGACGTCGACTCTTCGGCCCTTGCCTTCGAAATTTGCGCGCGCCAATGCCTGAAGGAAGCGCTGCAAATGGCCAAGCCGGTTCTGCTCGAGCCGATCATGAAGGTCGAAGTGGTTACGCCGGAAGACTATACCGGCTCCGTCATCGGCGATCTCAACTCGCGGCGCGGCCAGATTCAGGGCCAGGACATGCGCGGCAATGCCAACGTGATCAATGCGATGGTGCCGCTGATGAACATGTTCGGTTACGTCAACAATCTTCGGTCCATGTCGCAGGGCCGCGCGACATTCACCATGCAATTCGATCACTACTCAGAGCTACCCGCGAACGTGTCAGCCGAAGTACAGAAAAAATTCGCGTGACCGGGAACGTAGATAACAGAAGGATCTGAACGGAGAGCCCCATGGCCAAAGAAAAATTCCAGCGGACCAAGCCCCATTGCAATATCGGGACGATCGGTCACGTCGACCACGGCAAGACGACGCTGACAGCGGCGATTACCAAGGTACTGGCCGAAAAGGGCGGGGCCACGTTCACCGCCTATGACCAGATCGACAAGGCGCCTGAAGAGAAGGCGCGCGGCATCACCATTTCGACCGCACACGTCGAATATGAGACCGACAAGCGCCATTACGCGCACGTCGACTGCCCCGGCCACGCCGACTACGTGAAGAACATGATCACCGGTGCCGCGCAGATGGACGGCGCCATCCTGGTCGTGTCGGCCGCCGACGGCCCGATGCCACAAACCCGCGAGCACATTCTGCTCGCTCGTCAGGTCGGCGTTCCGGCCCTGGTGGTGTTCATGAACAAGGTCGACATGGTCGACGATCCGGAGCTTCTCGAGCTGGTCGAGCTCGAGGTTCGTGAACTCCTGTCCAAGTACAATTTTCCTGGCGACAAGATTCCGATCGTCAAGGGTTCGGCGCTCAAGGCGCTCGAAGGCACCGACGAGAAGCTCGGCAAGGAAGCGATCTTGGCTCTGATGAAAGCCGTGGACGAATACATCCCGCAGCCGGAGCGCCCGAAGGATCAGCCGTTCCTGATGCCGGTGGAAGACGTATTCTCGATCTCCGGCCGCGGCACCGTCTGCACCGGTCGCGTCGAGCGCGGCATCATCAAGGTCGGCGAAGAAGTCGAGATCGTCGGTATCAAGCCGACCATCAAGACCGTCGTCACCGGCGTTGAAATGTTCCGCAAGCTGCTCGATCAGGGTGAAGCGGGCGACAACATCGGCGCGCTGTTGCGCGGCACCAAGCGCGAGGAAGTCGAGCGCGGCCAGGTGCTGTGCAAGCCGGGCTCCGTGAAGCCGCACACCAAGTTCAAGGCGGAAGCCTACATCCTCACCAAGGAAGAGGGCGGCCGTCATACTCCATTCTTCACGAACTATCGTCCGCAGTTCTATTTCCGCACCACCGACGTGACTGGCGTGGTGCACCTGCCGCAGGGCACGGAAATGGTGATGCCGGGCGACAACGTGGCGATGGAAGTGCACCTGATCGTGCCGATCGCCATGGAAGAGAAATTGCGCTTCGCCATTCGCGAGGGCGGCCGTACGGTCGGCGCCGGCGTGGTGGCGAGCATCATCGAGTGACGAGTTGAAGCGTGATGGCCGGGCCAATCCCGGCCATCCGCGTCTTAATTGAAGTTAGCCATTCCGTGGTTGCCCGGCTGACGGGCGGGCACGACGGACGAGAGAAACGACAATGAACGGCCAGAATATCCGGATCCGGCTCAAGGCGTTCGATCACCGCATCCTCGATGCGTCGACGCGCGAGATCGTGAACACGGCCAAGCGCACTGGTGCGCAGGTCCGTGGACCGATCCCGCTGCCGACGAGAATCGAGAAGTTCACGGTGAACCGCTCGCCACACGTCGACAAGAAGAGCCGCGAACAGTTCGAGATGCGCACGCACAAGCGCCTCCTGGACATCGTCGATCCGACGCCACAGACGGTGGACGCGCTGATGAAGCTCGACCTCGCCGCCGGCGTCGACGTCGAGATCAAGCTGTAGGGCCGGGGTGGGATTAGAAATGCGTACGGGCGTAGTCGCGCAGAAGGTCGGAATGACCCGGGTGTTCACCGAGGCCGGTGAGCACGTGCCGGTGACGGTGCTGCGCCTTGCGCAGTGCCAGGTGGTCGCCCACCGCACCAAGGACAAGAATGGCTATGTGGCGCTCCAGCTCGGCTCGGGCCCGCGCCGCGCCAACAACATGATCAAGGCGGACCGTGGCTACTTCGGCAAGCAGAAGGTCGAGCCCAAGCGCAAGCTTGCGGAGTTCCGCGTGACCGAGGACGCGGTGATCCCGGTCGGCGCCGAGATCACGGCTGACCACTTTATCCCTGGTCAATTCGTTGACGTTTGCGGCATCACGATCGGCAAGGGCTTTGCCGGCGGCATGAAGCGATGGAATTTCGCCGGCTTACGCGCCTCGCACGGCGTGTCGATTTCGCACCGTTCGATCGGTGGCACCGGCGGTCGCCAGGATCCGGGTAAGACGTTCAAGAACAAGAAGATGCCGGGCCATCTCGGCGTCGAGCGCGTCACCACGCTCAATCTCAAAGTCGTGCAGACCGATGTCGAGCGCGGCCTCATCCTGGTCGAGGGCGCGGTGCCCGGTTCCAAGAGCGGCTGGGTTACCGTGCGCGATGCGATCAAGAAAAAATTGCCAAAGGAAGCGCCGAAGCCTGGAAAGTTCCGCGTGGCCGAAGTTGCCGAGGCCAAATCAGAGTCGAAGACCGCGCCGAAGTCCGAGCAGAAGCCGGCCGAGGCGTCCGCACCGGAAGCCGCCCCCGCCGAGAAGGAGGGCGCGTGACATGGATATGAAGATCACCACCCTCGAAGGTAAGGAAGCCGGCTCGGTCAAGCTGCCGGACGCTATCTTCGGCTTGGAGCCGCGCACCGACATCATCCAGCGCTGCGTCAACTGGCAGCTCGCCAAGCGGCAGCGCGGCACGCACAAGACCAAGGACCGCAGCGAAATCTGGCGGACCGGCAAGAAGATGTACGCGCAGAAGGGTACCGGTGGCGCGCGCCACGGCTCCGCAAGGGTGCCGCAGTTCCGCGGCGGCGGTCGCGCCTTTGGTCCGGTCGTCCGCAGTCATGCGATCGATCTGCCGAAGAAAGTTCGTGCGCTTGCGCTCAAGCATGCGCTGTCATCGAAGGCCAAGGACGGCGGCATTATCGTGCTCGACAAGGCGACGGTGAAGGACACCAAGACCAAGGCGCTGGCCAGGCAGTTCGGCAAGCTCGGGCTCGAGAATGCACTGATCATTGATGGCGCCGAGATCGAGGCCAATTTCCGTGCTGCCGCGCGCAACATCCCGAATATCGATGTTCTGCCGGTGCAGGGGATCAACGTCTACGACATTCTGCGGCGCAAGACCCTGGTTCTAACCAAGGCCGCGCTTGATGCGCTGGAGGCGCGATTCAAATGAGCACCAGCGATCCGCGCCATTACGACGTCATTCTCGCGCCGGTAATCACCGAAAAGGCGACGATGGCATCAGAGCACAACAAGGTAATGTTTAAAGTGGCCAAGCACGCCACCAAGCCGCAAATCAAGGAAGCGGTCGAGAAGCTATTCGACGTGAAGGTCAAGAGCGTCAACACCCTTACGCGGCCGGGCAAGTGGAAGGTATTTCGCAACAGGATGGGGCAACAGTCCGAAGAGAAGCGCGCCGTCGTGACCCTGGAAGAGGGTCACAAGATCGACGTGACTACGGGATTGTAAGGGAGCGTTGCGATGGCGTTGAAAACCTACAATCCGACCACTCCGGGCCAGCGCCAGCTGGTCAACGTCGACCGCTCGTCGCTGTACAAGGGCGCGCCGGTGAAGTCGTTGACCGAAGGTCAGCATTCGACCGGCGGCCGCAACAATAATGGCCGCATCACGTCGCGTTTCCGTGGTGGTGGCCACAAGCAGGCATACCGCCGGATCGATTTCCGCCGCACCAAGTTCGATGTGCCGGCGACCGTCGAGCGGCTGGAGTACGACCCGAACCGCACCGCCTTTATAGCGCTGATCAAGTACCAGGACGGCGAGCTCGCTTATATCCTGGCGCCGCAGCGCTTGGGGCCAGGCGACAGCGTGATCGCGTCCGAGCACGCCGACGTGAAGCCCGGCAATGCGATGCCGATCGGCAATATTCCGGTTGGCACAATCGTGCACAATGTCGAGCTCAAGATCGGCAAGGGCGGGCAGCTCGCGCGTTCGGCTGGCAGCTATGTGCAGATCGTCGGCCGCGACCAGGATTACGTCATCCTGCGCCTGAGCACGACCGAGCAGCGCCTTGTGCATGGCCGTTGCATGGCAACGGTTGGCGCAGTGTCGAATCCGGACAATATGAACACCACCATTGGCAAGGCCGGACGCCAGCGCTGGAAGGGTCGCATGCCGCACAATCGCGGCATCACCATGAACCCGGTCGATCACCCGCATGGTGGCCGCACCAAGGGCGGCAAGCACTGGGTCACGCCATGGGGCTTTCCGACCAAAGGCAAGAAAACCCGTAAGAACAAGCGAACCGAGCGCTTCATCGTTGCGAGCCGGCACGATCGCAAGAAGAAGCAGCAGTAAGGACAAAAGCTATGACGCGTTCAGTTTGGAAAGGTCCTTTTGTCGACGGTTATCTGCTGCGCAAAGCGGAGGCCGCCCGCGCATCAGGCCGCCACGAGATGATCAAGATTTGGAGCCGCCGCTCGACGATCCTGCCGCAATTCGTCGGGTTGAATTTCGGCGTCTATAACGGGCAGAAGCACATTCCGGTGATGGTCAACGAAGAAATGGTTGGCCACAAGTTCGGCGAGTTCGCGCCGACCCGGATGTTCTACGGCCATTCGTCCGATCGCAAAGCCAAGCGGGCCGGGGCCCCCGCGGCAGCTGGGGCACCCGCTCCCGCCGCTGCGCCCGCACCAGCGGCGAGTTAAAGGATAACGAGCAACGTCATGGGCAAGCGCCAACGCGAGCGAGACCTCGACGACAACGCGGCCAAGGCCGTGAGCAAGATGCTGCGGATTTCTCCGCAGAAGCTCAATCTTGTCGCGCAGATGATCCGCGGCAAGAAGGTCGCGAGCGCGCTCGCCGACCTCGAGTTCTCGCGCAAGCGTATCGCCAAGGATGTACGCAAGTGCCTGGAATCGGCGATCGCCAACGCCGAAAACAATCACGACCTCGACGTCGACGATCTTGTCGTTGCCGAGGCCCATGTCGGCAAGGCGCTGGTGATCAAGCGCTTCACCCCGCGCGGTCGTGGCCGTGTCGGACGCATTCTTAAGCCGTTTTCTCACCTGACCATCGTAGTGCGTCAGGTCGAGGCGCGGGCGGAAGCCTGAGGAGCAAACGATGGGTCAAAAAGTCAATCCGATCGGGCTGCGCGTCGGCATCAATCGCACCTGGGACTCGCGCTGGTTTGCCGGCAAGGCGGAATACGGCACGCTGCTGCATGAGGACATCAAGATCCGCAAGGAACTGATGAAGCAGCTCAAGCAGGCGGCGGTGTCGCATATCGTGATCGAACGTCCGCACAAGAAGTGCCGGGTCACGATCCATTCGGCGCGCCCGGGCGTAGTGATCGGCAAGAAAGGCGCCGACATCGAAAAGCTGCGTAAGTCGGTTGCCAAGCTCACGGACAGCGATGTGGTCATCAACATCGTCGAAATTCGCAAGCCGGAGCTCGACGCTCAGCTGGTCGCCGAATCTATCGCGCAACAGCTGGAGCGCCGCGTCGCTTTCCGTCGCGCCATGAAGCGCGCAGTACAGTCGGCAATGCGTCTGGGTGCCGAGGGCATCCGCATCAACTGCTCAGGCCGCCTTGGTGGCGCCGAAATCGCACGCATGGAGTGGTACCGAGAAGGCCGCGTGCCGCTGCACACGCTGCGTGCTGACGTCGACTACGGCGTTTCCACAGCATTCACCACCTACGGCACCTGCGGCGTCAAAGTCTGGATCTTCAAGGGCGAAATCCTCGAGCACGATCCGATGGCGCAGGACAAGAAGCTCGCCGAAGGCGACGCTGGTCGACCGCGCCGCGAAACCGCAGCTTGAGGAACGATAAAGAGTTTTAAGTCATGCTTCAGCCGATCCGCACCAAGTTCCGCAAGGCATTCAAGGGCCGCATTCACGGGGTCGCGACCAGCGGCACTACGCTTGCCTTTGGCCAATACGGCCTCAAGGCGCTGGAGCCCGAGCGCGTAACCGCCCGTCAGATCGAAGCGGCGCGCCGCGCACTCACGCGCTTCATGAAACGGTCAGGCCGGGTGTGGATCCGCGTATTTCCGGATGTGCCGGTGTCGAAAAAGCCTATCGAAGTGCGCATGGGCAAGGGCAAGGGTACACCCGAGCTATGGGTCGTGCGGGTGAAGCCCGGTCGCATCCTGTTCGAGGTCGACGGCATTCCGATTGCCATCGCCAAGGAAGCGCTGGCGCTCGCTGCCGCCAAGCTTCCGGTCAAGACCCGTTTCATTGAACGCATCGCCGAGTGACGCCATGAAAGCCGCCGACGCAAGAGCGATGACGCTCGATCAGCTGGACGACGAAGTCCTCAAGCTGAAGAGAGAACAGTTTAACCTGCGCTTCCAACGCGCCACGGGCCAGCTCGAGAATACTTCGCGTGTGCGCGCCATCCGCCGCGACATTGCTCGTATGAAGACGATCGCAATGCAGAAGCGGGCCGGGGCACCGGCCGCGCCGAAAGCCGAGGCGGCACCGATTGCGCCTGCAAAGAAGACCAAATCCACCAAGCCGAAGGCCGCCGCGAAGCCGAAGTCGCGCGCCAAGGCAAAGTCGAAGGAATAAGGGGTTAGAGATGCCGAAGCGTACGCTCCAGGGCGTTGTCGTCAGCGACAAGCAGGACAAGACCGTGGTCGTGCGCGTCGAACGGCGTTTCACGCACCCGACGATGAAGAAGACCATTCGCCGCTCAAAGAAGTACCACGCGCACGACGAGACCAATCAGTACGGAGTCGGCGACCAGGTGTGGATCGAAGAGCGCCGCCCGATCTCCAAGCTCAAGTGCTGGGAAGTCATCCGCGGTGAGAAGAAACAGAAAGTGTAATAGGCGTTATGCCGGTTAAGACAAAGAGAGCCGCATCATGATTCAGATGCAAACCAATCTCGACGTGGCGGACAATTCCGGCGCGCGCCGCGTCATGTGCATCAAAGTGCTGGGCGGCTCCAAGCGCAAGTACGCGACCATCGGCGACATCATCGTCGTCTCGGTCAAGGAAGCAATACCGCGCGGCCGCGTCAAAAAAGGCGACGTAATGAAGGCCGTGGTGGTGCGCATTTCCAAGGACATCAAGCGTCCGGACGGTTCGGTCATCCGCTTCGACCGCAACGCGGCGGTGTTGATCACGCCGCAATTGGAGCCGGTCGGCACGCGCATCTTCGGGCCAGTGCCACGTGAACTGCGGGCCAAGAACCATATGAAGATCATTTCGCTCGCCCCGGAGGTGCTGTGATGGCCGCCAAAATCCGCAAGGGCGACAAGGTTGTAGTGCTTACAGGGCGAGACAAGGGTCGCACTGGCGAGGTGATCGAGGTGCGTCCCGATCAGGACCGCGCCCTGGTACGCGGCGTCAACATGGTCAAGCGTCACCAGCGCCAGACCGCCCAGCAAGAGGGCGGGATCATCTCCAAGGAGAGCACGATCCACCTGTCCAATCTGGCGGTGGCCGACCCGAAGGACGGCAAGCCGACCCGCGTCGGCTTCAAGTTCGTCGGAGAGGGCGATGCGCGCAAGAAAGTGCGCATTGCCAAGCGTTCCGGAGTTGAGATCGATGGCTGAAACTCAGCAGACCGCACAAGCCAAGGCGGAAGCCAAGGCCGAAAAGAAGGCGCAGGCGCAAGCCAAGGCCGCCGCGCCAAAAGAAGCTAAAAAGCCGCGTGAGCGCTCCGACTATGTCGCGCGCATGAAGACGCATTTCGAGCAGGTGGTGCGGGAGCAGCTGACCAAACAATTCAGCTACACCAACCGCATGCAGGTGCCCAAGATCACCAAGATCGTACTTAACATGGGCATTGGCGAAGGGGTCGCGGATCGCAAGAAGGTGGACAACGCCGCCAACGATTTATCGCTGATCGCCGGCCAGAAGGCGGTCATCACCAAGTCTCGCAAGTCGATCGCCACCTACAAGCTGCGTGACGGCCAGGCCATCGGCTGCAAGGTCACGTTGCGCAAGACTCGCATGTACGACTTCCTCGATCGGCTGGTGAATATCGCGCTGCCCCGCATACGCGATTTCCGCGGCCTCAATCCGAAGAGCTTCGATGGTCGCGGCAATTACAGCCTCGGCATCAAGGAACACATCGTGTTCCCTGAAATTGATTTCGACAAGGTCACCAACTCGTGGGGCCTCGACATTACCGTTTGCACCAACGCGCGTAACGATGACGAAGCACGCGCGCTGCTTACCGCGTTTAACTTCCCGTTCCGGCAGTGAGGGTCGGCCCTCATACGCGGAACCGCAAGGAGCGAAAGTATGGCTAAGAAGAGTTCGATCGAGAAAAATAACAGGCGACGCAAAATGGCAAAGAAATTTGCCAATCGACGCGCAAAGCTGAAAGCGATCGCCCACGACAAGAAGCTGCCGATGGAGGAGCGTTTTGCCGCTACTCTGAAATTGGCCGAATTGCCGCGCAATTCTTCGAGGACGCGCGTACGCAATCGTTGCGAGCTCAGCGGCCGTCCGCGTGCGTACTACCGCAAACATCGCTTGAGCCGTATTGCGCTGCGAGAGCTTGGCTCCAAAGGCCTGATTCCGGGTCTTGTGAAGTCGAGCTGGTAAGGAGGGCGCGATGGCAGTGAACGATCCAATCGGCGATATGATCACGCGCATCCGCAACGCGCAGATGCGAAACAAGTCGAAAGTCTCGATGCCGGGTTCGAAGCAGCGCGAACGTGTGCTCGAGGTTCTCAAGACAGAAGGCTTCATCCGCGGCTATGCCAGCGTGGCGCATGCCAGCGGCCGGTCGGAGCTCGAAATCGAACTGAAATATTTCGACGGCGAGCCGGTGATTCGCGAAATCGAGCGCATCTCCAAGCCCGGCCGCCGTGTTTACGTGGCGGTACGCAATCTGCCGCGCATCAATAACGGCCTTGGCGTCGCCATCCTGTCGACGCCCAAAGGAGTGATGGCCGACCACGATGCTCGCGAGGCCAATGTGGGCGGCGAAATCATCTGTACGGTGTTCTGATGTCACGCATCGGCAACAAAGCGGTTGCGGTCCCCACAGGCGTTACAGCCAATGTGGAAGGGCAAACCGTCAAGGTGAAGGGTCCTAAAGGCGCCCTTCAGGTCATTGTGCACGATGACGTTTCGGTCGTGCTGGATAAGGGGACGATCAAGCTTGAGCCGCGCGGTGACGGCAAGCGTGCGCGCTCAATGTGGGGCACTTCGCGGACGCTGGTTGCCAACGTGATGGCCGGAGTGACCAAGGGCTTTGAGGAAAAGCTCGAGATCACGGGCGTCGGCTATCGTGCCGCGGTACAGGGCAAGACACTGCAATTGCAACTCGGCTTTTCCCACGACGTGAACTTCCCGATTCCGGAAGGTATCGCCATCGCGACGCCAAAACCGACCGAAATCGTGGTGACCGGAGTCGACAAGCAAAAGGTCGGTCACGTGGCCGCCGAGATCCGCGGTTTCCGTCCGCCTGAACCCTACAAGGGCAAGGGCGTGAAATACGTCAACGAGTATATCTTCCGCAAGGAAGGGAAGAAGAAGTAGAGGACGCGCCATGTCGAGATTAACTGACCGGGTTGCGCGCCGGACGGCGACGGTGCGGCGCAAGGTGAAGCTCGCGGCGCGCGGGCGTACGCGGCTGTCGGTATTCCGCTCGTCAAAGCACATCTATGCGCAGCTCATCGATGACGAGAAGGGCACAACATTGGTGGCGGCGTCGTCGCTTGAAAAGCCGATGCGCGAGAGCGCCAAGACCGGTGCGAATATCGCGGCAGCCAAGGCGGTCGGGAAACTGATTGCCGAACGCGCGAAAGAAAAGGGAATCAAGGACGTCGTGTTCGACCGCGGCGGCTATCTCTATCACGGACGCATCAAGGCGCTGGCCGACGCCGCGCGCGAAGGCGGCCTCAACTTTTAACGGATCGGTCCCCAATGGCAAATGAACCTCGACGAGAACCCCGCCGCGACCGCGAACGCGGCGGTCGTGAAGAGCGCGACAGCGAGTTCATCGACAAGCTGGTGCACATCAACCGCGTGGCCAAGGTGGTCAAGGGCGGCCGTCGCTTTGCCTTCGCGGCGCTCGTGATCGTCGGCGATCAGAAAGGCCGTGCCGGTTTTGGCCACGGCAAGGCGCGTGAGGTGCCGGAGGCGATCCGCAAGGCGACCAATTCCGCCAAGCGCAGCTTGACGCGCGTGCCATTGCGCGAAGGCCGCACGCTGCACCACGACGTGCTTGGCCGCCACGGCGCGGGGAAGGTGTTTTTGCGCGCGGCGCCTCCGGGTACGGGCATCATCGCCGGCGGTCCGATGCGCGCCGTGTTCGAGACGCTGGGCATCCAGGACGTTGTGGCGAAATCGCTCGGCTCGTCCAACCCGTACAATGTGGTGCGGGCAACCTTCGACGCGCTCAAACATCAGGACTCGCCGCGTTCGGTTGCAGCCCGCCGGAACATCAAGGTTTCCACCTTGCAGTCGCGCCGCCGTGACGGTGATGCGGAAGCGGCGGCCGATTGAGGAATTAGCGCATGGCTCAGGCACAGAAGACCATCAAGGTTGAGCAGGTGGGCAGTCCGCAGCGGCGGCACCACGATCAGCGCGCGACGCTGATCGGGCTCGGCCTCAACAAGATCGGACGAACGCGCGATCTTCCGGATACGCCGGCGACCCGCGGCATGATCCGCAAGGTGCAGCACCTGGTGCGCGTGGTCGGCGACGCGAAGTGACCGCTTGGTCATGGCCGGCCTGACCCGGCCACCCCGAGCAACGAGGACAAGGATTTAGGACGATGAAACTCAACCAGATCGCCGACAAACCGGGCGCGCGCAAGAATCGTATGCGCATCGGCCGCGGAATTGGCTCCGGGATGGGAAAGACCGGCGGACGTGGCGGCAAGGGCCAGACCGCGCGCACTGGCGTGCGCATCAAGGGCTTCGAGGGCGGCCAGATGCCGCTGCATCGCCGCCTGCCGAAGCGCGGCTTTCGCAACACGCCCTTCGCGCTCAAGCTCAATGAAATCAACGTCGGAAAAGTGCAGGCAGCGATCGACGCCGGCTTGCTCGATGCCAAAGCCCCCGTCGATGTCGCAGCCATGGTCAAGGCCGGATTGATGCGGCGGGAAAAGGGCGGCGTGAAGTTGCTCGGCGAAGGCGAACTCAAGACCAAGGTCGATTTTTCGGTCTGGCGGGCCTCGAAATCGGCCATTGCGGCGGTGGAAAAGGCCGGCGGCACCGTGAAGATACTTGCGCCGGCGAAGGAAGAAGACGCCGAGCCGAAGGGCAAGAACAAGCGCAAGGCTTTGGAAGTGGCCAAGGGTGGCAGCAAGCCGAAAGGCGGCAAGCCCAAGGCGGAGACGGAAGGCGAGGCCAAGGCAGAATAATTCCTCGGATGTCATCGCCCGCGGAAGCGGGCGATCCAGTACGCGCGGACTACCGAATGGTAACTCCGAGCCTATCTAGAGGGACGTAACGACTGGATGACCCGCTTTCGCGGGGCATGACAGAAGGCGGGGCGGGGGGCCGAAGGAGCAACCGATGGTTTCGGCAGCGGAACAACTGGCAGCCAATCTCAACTTCTCGGCGCTTGCCAAAGCCGAAGAGCTCAAGAATCGCATCTGGTTTACGGTCGGCGCGCTGCTGGTCTATCGGCTCGGCACCTATATCCCGTTGCCTGGAATCGATCCGAACGCGTGGGAACAGATCTTCAATACACAGGCCGGCGGCATTCTCGGCATGTTCAACATGTTTTCCGGGGGCGGCATCCACCGGATGGCCATCTTTGCGCTTAACATCATGCCTTACATTTCGGCATCGATCATAATTCAGTTGATGACGACGGTTTCGCCCACGCTCGAAGCGCTCAAGAAGGAGGGCGAGCAGGGCCGCAAGATCATGAACCAGTACACCCGGTATCTCACGGTGGTGCTGGCTGCGTTTCAGGCCTACGGCATCGGCGTCGGTCTTCAGGGCACCGGCAGCGTAGTCTCAAGCCCTGGAATCTTCTTCCTGATGTCCACCACGATCACGCTGACTGGCGGAACAATGTTCCTGATGTGGCTCGGTGAACAGATCACCTCGCGTGGCATTGGCAACGGTATTTCTCTGATCATCCTGTCGGGAATCGTGGCGCAGTTGCCGTCAGCAATCGCTGGCACTCTCGAGCTCGGCCGCCAGGGCGCGTTATCTACGGGCCTGATTCTCGCTGTCATTGTTATGGCGATCGCGGTCATCGCTTTCATCGTGTTCGTGGAGCGTGCGCAGCGTCGCCTGCTGATCCAATATCCGAAGCGTCAGGTCGGCAATCGCATGTTCGAGGGGCAGTCGTCGCACTTGCCGCTCAAGCTCAACACATCGGGCGTGATCCCGCCGATCTTTGCGTCGTCGCTGCTGCTGCTGCCGACCACGGTCGCCAATTTCAACGCTGGACAAGGGCCCGGTTGGCTAACGACAGTCACCACACTGCTCGGTCACGGTCGCCCGCTGTTCCTCATTCTTTATATCGCACTGATCGTGTTCTTTGCCTTCTTCTATACGGCTGTCGTGTTCAATCCGACCGAAACCGCGGACAACTTGAAAAAACACGGTGGCTTCATCCCCGGCATTCGGCCGGGAGAGCGAACCGCTGAATACATCGACTATGTGCTGTCCCGTATCACCGTTCTAGGTGCCCTCTATCTCGCCGTTGTCTGCCTCATCCCGGAAATCCTGATTTCCTATGCAGCGGTGCCGTTCTATTTCGGCGGCACCTCGCTGCTGATCGTGGTCAGCGTAACGATGGATACGGTGGCGCAAATTCAAGGCTATTTGCTTGCGCACCAGTATGAAGGGCTGATCAAGCGCTCGAAGCTGCGAGGTCGCACGCGATGAGATTGATCCTGCTCGGCCCGCCGGGGGCGGGGAAGGGCACGCAAGCGCAGCGCCTGATAGCCAAACACGGAATTGTCCAGCTCTCGACGGGCGACATGCTGCGCGCGGCAGTGGCCGCCGGTACGCCTGTCGGGCTGCGCGCCAAGAGCATCATGGACCGCGGCGAATTGGTTCCTGACGAAGTAGTCGTGGCAATCATTGCAGACCGGATTGACCAGCCCGACGCGAAGCGCGGCTTCGTGCTCGACGGGTTTCCGCGCACGGTGCCGCAGGCGCAAGCGCTCGATAGACTGCTGGCTGAGCGAGGCCTCAAGCTCGATGCCGTTATCGAACTGAAGGTCGACGAAGGTATTCTGCTTCAGCGCATCGAGAAGCGAGTGGCCGACATGACCGCCCGCGGCGAAAAGGTGCGCGCTGACGACAATCCTGAGGTGCTCAAAGGGCGGCTTGCAGCCTACCGGGCCCAGACCGCGCCGCTTGCCGGCCACTATGCCGAAAAGGGCGTGTTGAAGAGCGTGGACGGGATGGCACCGATAGATGATGTTACCGCCGTTATTGCGGGCCTCCTCAGCCCTGCCAAAGCGAAGCCCCCGGCGAAGATGGCCCGCCGCAAGGTAAAGCGTGCCAGGGCAGCTAAACGGGCCTCCCGCAAGGGCGGGGCGGGCCGGAAACGGCCCGCCGCACCCAAGCGCGCGAAAAACAATCCGGGAAAGCGCAAAAACCGCACCCGACGGAGGTTGACGAAGGCGCGATGAATCCCTTAATAAGCTGCACATTCAGGAGTTTGACGCGATGCCGGGCCCCAATGAGGCGGGGGACGGGCGTCGTGTTACGCTTTGCGCTATCCCCTTTCAGGGACACGAGAATTCGGCGCTTTCGCGCCGCTGGCCGATATAGGAGAAGCTAAGTGGCTCGTATCGCGGGCGTCAATCTACCGACGAACAAGCGCGTGGTGATCGCGCTTCAATACATTCATGGCATCGGGTCCAAGACCGCCCAGGATATCATGGGCAAGGTTAACCTGCCGCCGGAGCGCCGGGTGTCGCAACTCACCGACGCCGAAGTGCTCCAGATCCGCGAAATCATCGACCGCGACTATATGGTCGAGGGCGATCTGCGGCGTGAAGTTCAGTTGAACATCAAACGGCTGATGGATCTCGGCTGCTACCGTGGCCTGCGCCACCGCAAAGGCCTTCCGGTTCGCGGCCAGCGCACGCACACGAATGCGCGGACCCGCAAGGGCCCGGCCAAGACCATCGCCGGCAAGAAGAAAGCCGAAGGCAAGTAACAGGAATTGTCCGCGCCTATCTGAGGCTCGCGGGCCGCGAAAGGATCGAGAATGGGTAAGGAAGCAACCCGCGTTCGCCGGCGCGAACGCAAAAACATCGCGTCGGGCGTCGCGCATGTCGCCGCGTCGTTCAACAATACCATGATCACCATCACCGATGCTCAGGGCAATACGATTGCCTGGTCGTCGGCGGGGACCATGGGCTTTAAGGGCTCGCGCAAATCAACGCCCTACGCCGCGCAGGTTGCTGCTGAAGACGCCGCCAAGAAGGCGCAGGAGCACGGCATGCGCACCCTCGAAGTCGAGGTTTCAGGCCCTGGGTCGGGCCGGGAATCGGCGCTGCGCTCGTTGCAGGCGGCCGGTTTCACGATCACTTCAATCCGCGACGTCACCACAATCCCGCACAACGGTTGCCGACCGCGCAAGCGTCGTCGGGTGTGATTTTTTCTTCGCGCGGGCTTCGTATCCCGCGTTCGTGCTACCGCCGAGATTTTCCCCACACGGCGGGTGGGGTGCGCTAGGCGCGACAAGCCCGCGCCGCTGAAAAGGTGAAGACGTGATCCAAAAGAATTGGCAGGAACTGATCAGGCCGAACAAGCTCCAGGTTGCCGCCGGCACCGACGCCGCGCGTGTGGCCACCGTGGTCGCCGAGCCGCTCGAACGCGGTTTCGGTGTCACGCTTGGCAATGCGCTACGGCGCATTCTGCTGTCCTCGCTGCAAGGCTCAGCGGTGCAGTCGGTGCATATCGACGGCGTGCTGCATGAGTTTTCTTCGATCGCTGGCGTCCGGGAGGACGTTACCGACATGGTCCTGAACATCAAGGACATTGCCATCAAGATGCAGGGCGAAGGCCCCAAGCGCATGGTGGTGAAGAAGCAGGGACCAGGCACCGTCACCGCTGGCGACATCCAGACCGTCGGTGACGTGGTGGTGCTTAATCCGGACCTCGTGCTCTGCACCCTCGACGAGGGCGCCGAGATCCGCATGGAGTTCACAGTCAATACCGGCAAAGGCTACGTGCCGGCTGAGCGCAATCGTCCGGAAGACGCCCCGATCGGGCTCATCCCCGTCGATAGTCTTTATTCGCCGGTCCGCAAGGTTTCCTACAAGGTCGAGAATACCCGCGAAGGGCAAATCCTCGACTACGACAAGCTCACCATGACGATCGAAACCAACGGCGCGGTGTCGCCGGAGGATTCACTCGCCTACGCCGCGCGCATCCTGCAAGACCAGCTCAATGTGTTCGTGAATTTCGAGGAGCCGCGCAAGGCGGAGGCCGCCGAGACCATTCCGGACCTCGCTTTCAATCCGGCCTTCCTCAAGAAGGTCGACGAGCTCGAGCTTTCCGTGCGCTCTGCCAACTGTCTGAAGAACGACAACATCGTCTACATCGGCGATCTCGTGCAGAAGAGCGAAGCGGAAATGCTGCGTACGCCGAATTTCGGTCGTAAGTCGCTTAACGAGATCAAGGAAGTGCTGGCGCAGATGGGCCTGCATCTCGGCATGGAAGTGCCGGGCTGGCCGCCGGAAAATATCGAAGAGCTTGCCAAGCGCTTCGAGGATCATTACTGAGCCGCTCCCCTTGTCATGGCCGGGCTTGCCCCGGCCATCTCGATAAGGGGCGCACTGCCCGCCTAAGCGGGATCACCGGGACAAGCGCGGTGATGACAGAAAGAGACAAGGACGAAGAGGGTACGCGATGCGTCACGGCAAAGTTCACCGCAAGCTTGGCAAGAAGCCGGCGCATCGCCGTGCCATGTTCGCTAACATGGCCGCTGCTTTGATCAAGCACGAGCAGATCGTTACGACCCTGCCGAAGGCGAAGGAATTGCGCCCGGTGGTAGAAAAGCTTGTCACTCTCGCGAAGAAGGGCGGGCTGCATGCTCGCCGTCAGGCAATCGCGGAAATTCGCGATGTCACGCAGGTCAAAAAGCTCTTCGACGTGATCGGCCCGCGTTACAAGGAACGCAATGGCGGCTATACCCGGATCATGAAGGCCGGCTTCCGCTATGGCGACAACGCTGCGCAAGCGGTGATTGAATTCGTAGACCGCGACGTCGAAGCCAAAGGCAAGGACTCAGGCCCAGTCCTGCAGCAGAAGGTCGAGGAGCCGGCAACTGCGGCGGCTTAGCCTGTAACGTATGAAATTAAGAAAGGGCGGCACCTGGTTGCCGCCCTTTTTGTTTGCCGCGTCGCATCCGGTGAGTATGATTGCACTCAACGACGGGCATAGTCCGGCTTAGCGGGGGGATAGTCATGACAATTCGTACGGCAATGTTGGCGTTGGTGTTCGGCACGGTGCTGATGGGCGTAGCGAACGCGCAGTCCGCCCAGGCTGATCTGGTCAAGCGCGGCGATTATCTGGTCAACGGAATACTGACCTGCGGAAATTGCCACACGCCGAAAGGGCCGACCGGCGACATCATGGACAAGGCATTTTCAGGTGGCCTGTCTTGGGACGAGCCGCCGTTCAAGGTCACCGCGCCGAACATTACGCCGGACAAGGATACTGGTATCGGTACTTGGACCGATGAGCAGATCAAGACGGTGCTGCGCACCGGCATACGGCCGAACGGTGTGCATGTGGCGATGATAATGCCAACCGGTTTTTATCACATCATGACCGACCGTGATCTCGATGCGGTCGTCGCCTATTTGCGCACGCTCAAGCCTGTCAGCAACAAGGTTGCAGATCCGGTCTACAAAATGCCGCAGGTCGAGCACGTGATCCCTGGCGGCGAAAAGCCGTTTACTGAAGCAATGATGAGCGACAAGCTCAAGAAGGGCTTCTATCTCGTCACCATCGCGCATTGTATGGAGTGCCATACTCCAATGGAGAAGGGCGTGCGCCTGTGGGGCAGCCGCCTTGGCGCGGGCGGCTTTGAATTCCCGGGACCGTGGGGTGTTTCGGTGTCGCGCAATATCACGCAAAGCAAGACCAAGGGCATCGGGGCGTGGACAGACGACGAGATCAAGCGCGCGATCACGACCGGCACCAGCAGGGACGGCAGCAAGCTGAAGCCGCCAATGGGCTTTCACTACTATTCCACTGTGACCGTCGACGACCTAGACGCTGTCGTGGCCTATCTGCGGACTGTGCCGGCACTGGAATAGACGCTTTACTCTGCGATCGGGAAAGGCGAGCGCCGGCCTTCATTTAGGCCGGCGAGAGGCCTATATCTGGCAGAAATCTCTGAATCGTCAGGCCCGGCTTTGTGCCGGGCATCCACGTCTTACTTTTGAGCCGTGGATGGCCGGGACAAGCCCGGCCATGACAAAATAAGGAGCCGGGATTCGAGCCTATGCGCCTTAAAGCCCTGACTGCCGTCCTGATCGCCGCCGTCGCGCTCGCGGGCGTTGCCGCTGCGCAAGAGCGGCGGCTGCCGACCCAATCTGAGTTGCGCCTGTCCTACGCACCGGTCGTGCAGCATGTGGCACCGGCGGTGGTCAATGTGTACGCCGCCAAGGTCGTGCAGAACCGCAATCCGCTGCTGGACGATCCAATTTTCCGTCGCTTCTTCGGCGTGCCGGGTGGTGGCGGCAACCAGCTGCAGCGGTCGCTTGGTTCTGGCGTGATTGTCGACGCAGCGGGGCTAATCGTAACGAACAATCACGTCATCGAGGGTGCTGATGAGGTAAAGGTATCACTGGCCGACAAACGTGAGTTCGAGGCCACCCTGGTGCTCAAGGATCCGCGCACCGATCTTGCTATACTGCGCATCAAGGACGGCCGCGAGCGATTTCCAGTTCTCGACTTTGCGGATTCCGACGCAGTGCAAGTCGGCGACGTAGTACTGGCAATCGGTAACCCCTTTGGTGTTGGGCAGACCGTGACGCACGGGATCGTGTCGGCGCTGGCGCGCACACAGGTCGGGATCAGCGACTATCAGTTTTTCATTCAGACCGATGCGGCGATCAATCCCGGTAATTCCGGCGGAGCGTTGGTCGACCTGAGCGGGAAGCTCGTCGGCATCAACACTGCAATCTTTTCACGTTCGGGCGGATCGCAAGGTGTGGGTTTCGCCATTCCCGCCAACATGGTGCAGGTGGTCGTCGCTTCGGCCAAGACTGGCGGTGGGACTGTGGTGCGGCCCTGGCTCGGGGCTAAATTACAGGCAGTTACGCCCGATATTGCGGACAGCATGGGCCTGAAGCGGCCGACGGGTGCGCTTATCGCAAATGTCGTTCCCAATAGTCCGGCCGCACGTGCCGGCCTGAAGGCTGGCGACCTGATTGTGTCGGTAGACGGACAGGAGGTCGAGGATCCGAATGCCTTCGACTATCGCTTTGCGACCAAACCGCTCGGCGGCAGTGCTCGTCTGGGTCTGCTGAGGGCAGGGCGCGAACAGGCGACAACAGTGGCCCTGCAATCCGCGCCGGAAACGCCGCGTGATGAGATTGTGATCAGATCGCGTTCGCCATTTTCGGGCGTCAAGGTGGCCAATCTTTCACCCGCACTCGCCGACGAACTGCAGGTGCGGAACGCTGAGCAGGGTGTCGTCATTGTCGATGTCGATTCCGGTTCCTATGCCAGCAACCTCGGCTTCCAGCGGGGGGATGTGATCGAAGAGGTCAACGGCGAGCGCATTGCGAAAACTCGGGATCTCGAGCGGTTAAGCAGTGTACCCAGCCGCAGTTGGCGCATCATAATTCTGCGCGGCGGGCAGAAGATTTCTGCGGTGTTCAGCGGATGACCTCGCGCGCCAAAGCGAGCGGCCCGAGCCTGTTTGCCGCCGCAGGCCTCGACAAGGACGCTCCGCACCCGCTCGCTGACAAGCTCAGACCACAGCGGCTCGATGAGGTGGTCGGCCAGGACCATCTGCTTGGACCCGATGGCGCGCTCACGCGGATGCTCGCGACACGCTCGCTCGGGTCTCTTGTATTTTGGGGACCGCCCGGCACCGGGAAGACCACGGTTGCGCGCCTGCTCGCGCAGGCGACCGACCTCCATTTTGAGCAGATTTCGGCGATCTTTACCGGGGTTGCCGACCTCAAGAAAGTGTTCGAGGAGTCGCGCCGACGCCGCGAAATGGGGCAAGGCACGCTGCTGTTTGTCGACGAAATCCACCGCTTTAATCGTGCCCAGCAAGACAGCTTCCTCCCGGTGATGGAGGACGGCACCATCATTTTGGTTGGGGCCACGACCGAGAACCCATCGTTCGAACTCAATGCACCACTGCTCTCTCGCGCACGTGTACTGGTATTCAAATCACTGGATGCGGAAGCGATCGAGAAACTGCTTGCGCGCGCTGAAAAGATCGAGGGCCGGCGGCTGCCGCTTGATCCGGATGCGCGCGAAGCCCTCAAACGAATGGCTGACGGTGATGGCCGTGCTGCACTTACGCTCGTCGAGGAAATCTGGCGTGCCGCGCGCAAGGACGAAACCTTCGACTCGGCGAAACTGCAAGAGATCGTGCAGCGCCGTGCGCCGATCTACGACAAAAGCCAGGACGGCCACTACAACCTGATCTCGGCGCTGCACAAGTCGGTGCGCGGCTCGGACCCCGATGCTGCGCTCTACTATCTCTGCCGTATGCTGGATGCCGGCGAGCCGCCGCTCTATATCGCACGCCGCGTGGTGCGCATGGCGATCGAGGATATCGGGCTTGCCGATCCGCAGGCGCTGGTGATCGCGAATGCCGCCAAGGAAGCCTACGACTTTCTCGGCTCCCCGGAAGGTGAGCTCGCGATCGCACAGGCGGTAATCTATTGCGCGACTGCGCCGAAATCGAACGCCGGTTATGCCGCCTTCGGCGCCGCCATGCGCACGGCCAAGGAGGCGGGCTCGCTCCTGCCGCCCAAGCACATTCTCAACGCGCCCACGAAATTGATGCAGGAAGAGGGCTACGGCCGCGGCTATGCCTACGACCACGACGCCGAGGAAGCCTTTTCCGGCCAGAATTATTTTCCGGATACGCTTGAACGACAGAAATTTTACGATCCGCCGGAACGCGGCTTTGAACGGGAAATAAGAAAGCGGCTGGAATACTGGGCGAAGCTGCGCCGGGAACGGGGCGAGGCATGAGCCGCGGACGCTCCGGCCCTCGCCAGCCTGGCGGCGGCCGACAACAAGCTGGCCCACGGCATCGCGATCGCGACCGCCAGCGATTTAAACGTCGTCCTGAGATGCGTGTGCACGAGCATGCCGAACGCGCAACCCGGGCGCCGTCAGCTGCGAAAAATGAGAAAGCAAAGCTGCTGACTGGCGCGGTTTCCGCCGGCGTCCAGACCGTCACCGTTACCCCTGACGAATCCGGTATGCGCGTCGACCGTTTCTTCGAGGGGCGCTTTCCAGGCCTGTCGTTCAGCCACATCCAGCGCATCATCCGCAAAGGCGAGGTGCGCGTGAACGGCAAGCGCACGCAACCGAAAGCGCGGCTCGAATCCGGCCAGGCCATACGCATACCACCCTTAAAGGTGGAGGCGCCGGCGCCGCGCGATGACGCCCCGTCAGCACAGAAAGACCGCGCCTTTTTGAAGTCAATCACGCTTTACGAAGACGCCGATGTGTTGGTGCTCAACAAGCCGATGGGACTGGCAGTGCAGGGGGGCTCCGGCACCACGCGTCATATTGATGGAATGCTTGGGGCATTACGCGGGCCGGGACCAGACGCTCAGCGCCCGCGCCTGGTGCACCGGCTCGACAAGGACACCGCCGGCTGCCTGCTCGTAGCGAAGACGCGTTTTGCCGCCGCGGCGCTCGCCAAAACGTTCCGCTCGCGCTCAGCCCGCAAGATCTACTGGGCGCTGGTTGCAGGTGTACCGAAGCCGGCGCAGGGCCGCATCTCCACTTATCTCGCCAAGCAGGAAGTCGAAGAAGAACTCCTTCATGCGCATCGCCAAACACGGCGAGAAGGACGCCGTGCACGCCGTGACTTACTATGCAGTGGTGGAGACCGCGGCGCAGAAGGTTGCGTGGCTATCGCTCAAGCCGGTCACAGGCCGTACCCATCAACTGCGCGCACACATGGCGCATGTCGGCAACCCGATTGTCGGCGACCCGAAATATTTCAACATCGAGAACTGGGAGTTGCCCGGCGGCATCCAGAACAAGCTGCATCTGCTCGCCCGCCGTATTGCGGTGCCGCACCCACGTGGCGGCGTGATTGATGTTTCGGCGCCGTTGCCGCCCCACATGCAACAAACGTGGAATCTGCTCGGTTTTGATGCCACCCGCTACGACCCGATCGAAGAGGCGCCGGAGGAGGAGTAGCGGGTGTGCCGCAGGGTTCCTATCTGGCAGGGATGACGCGCGCACCCACCATGATCACGCTGCTGGCTCTGACGGCCATTTTGGCCGGGCCTGCGCTCGCGCAAAATGGCTACAACATTCTTGGTGACGACTACAGTATCATGAAGCCCGAAAAGGGCGCGCGTCCGCCGCAGCCGGAGCCATGGCTGGCGCCAAAATACAAATCTCCGCGCGGAACGGTGAAGCACGTCGTCATCCCGCGCTCGAAAGCCATCCAGCCTCCGAACACGACCGTGCCACCACCAATCGTCGTGCCGCAGACCGGGCAGGTGATACCGAACCTGCCGACAGTGTCAGGCTCGGGCCCGAGGGGAGCCGAGACCTACCAGGACCGCGCCTCGCGCTGCGCTCATCAGGCCGGGGTCTATGGCCAGGCCGCCGGCGACCGGAATGCCTATATCGGCACCTGCATCAACCAGTAGCGACTTCAACTGCTACGTGAGGTTGGAAAAGTACTGATAAATTGCCAATTCAAGTTAAGGTTTTGCTTTAAACCACCCTGTCAAATCTCATCCATGACCTGCGCATAGGAAATCAGTGCAAACAGCGCTGTGCCGCCAATTATATTGCCGATCAGCACGGGCGCCATGAACCGGGCGAGCATTTGCCACCACGCCCAGTCGCCGGAGAATACCAGCAGATAGGCCTCCATGCTGCCGGCGACCACATGGGTAAAGCCACCGACAGCGATAAGCCAGGTCATCAAAACGATGACCTGAAACTGCGACCGCTCGGCGCCCGGCATCAGCCAGACCATGGCCGCCATCAGGAAGCCAGCGGCGATCGCGCGGAACAGCATGTCCCACCAGCCGAAGGCGAGAAGGTCTTGGCTGATGGTGAGCATCCCGTCGTAGAGTTCGGGCGTCAGCACTGGCGTGTAGACGCAGAATAATGCCGCGAACAATGTGCCGGCGAGATTGGCGACGAGGACAATCGCCCACAGGCGCGCGGTACGTCCCAGGTTCTCGGACGTAAAATTCTTCGCCAACGGCAGCACCGCCGTGATGGTGCTCTCGGTGAACAATTGCTGTCGCGAGAGGACCGCCATGACAAAGCCGATGCAATAGCCGAAGCTCGTGACCAGCGGTCGCCAGGGAGGAGCGTCGGGCAGATGAGTCTGCAGGATCGCCTGCGCCAGCAGCGAGAAGCTGATCGACAGTCCCGCCGCCACCCCCGACCACCATAGCGAGGTGACGGGGCGCGCCATTTCTTCTTTGCCCAGGCGGCGTACGACTTCATAGATGACGGGTGTGCGCGGGGTTGCCAACTCCTCGACGTCGCGGACTTCATTGTCGCTGATCCCGCGTCGGCGGCTGCGCGCGCGGTGGGTGGTTGGGGGCCGCTTGCGATCGGCGATGGAAGCGCGCGCGCTCATGCGTCCGTCAACGCGGGCGCTGTCGTCCAAGTTCCGCGTGCGGAACTCAAACTCCCGCCGCGTCGAGCGCGGCGATATCGGCGGGCGAAAGCTTGATCTCCGGCGCTTTGAGGAGTTCGGCGAGTTGCTTAAGGCTGGTGGCGCTGACGATCGGCGCGGTAATGATCGGTTTTGCGATCAGCCAGGCCAGTGCGATCTGCGCGGGCACCGCGTCATGGCGTGCGGCCACCTCATCAAGCGCCTTGAGGATCCCCATGCCGCGCGCGTCGAGATAGCGCTTGAGCCGGCCGCCCCGCCCTGGGTGTTTGGCGCCTTCTTCGGGCGAGCGGTACTTGCCGGTCAGAAAGCCGGCGGCGAGCGAATAATAGTTGATGACGCCGAGCTTCTCCTGTCGGCAGATGGGCTCGAACTCGGTCTCGAATTCGCGCCGGTCGGACAAGTTGTAAAGCGGCTGCAGGCTCTCGTAGCGCGGCAGGCCGAGTTTCTTGCTGGCGGAGAGTGAAGCCTTCAGGCGGGCCGGACTCATGTTCGACGCGCCGATGGCGCGTACCTTGCCGGCAGCGATCAGTTGCGCATAGGCCTGCATGGTCTCATCCGGCGGCGTAACTTCGTCGTCGAAATGAGTCTGATAGAGATCGATGTGGTCGGTCTGCAGCCGGCGCAGCGAGGCCTCGCATTCGCGCAGGATGTATTCTTTCTTCAGGCTGCGGCCTTCACCCATGTCCTCGCCGACTTTGGTGGCGATCAACACCTTGTCGCGCTTGCCACTGCGTTTGAGCCAGTTGCCGATGATGGTTTCCGACTCGCCACCCGGACTGCCCGGCACCCAACGCGCATAGCTGTCGGACGTATCAACGGCGTTGAAGCCGGCGTCGACAAAGGCGTCGAGAATTCCGAAGGAGGTCTTTTCGTCGATGGTCCAGCCGAACACATTGCCGCCGAGCATGAGGGGGGCAAGGTGCAGATCGGATTGACCGAGGCGGCGGAGTTGCATGTGAACGCTCGTCGTCATTCCGGGACGGCCCGAAGGGCCGGATCCGGAATCCATAACCCGGCGCTGCGGTCTATGGATTCCGGGTTCGCCGGTTCGCGGCGCCCCGGAATGACATGATTGAGAATTTAGCGCAAACTCGCGTTGAACTTGTCGAGCGCGGCCTGGCCCGGGCACAGTTCCTTTTCGCCGAGCGTGTTGAGCGGTGCCGCAACGGTGCGCAGATGCGCGTGCAGATCCTCCGGCTCCTTCTCGACATAGAGCAGGCCGGTGACGATTTGTCCTTTGGCGGCGTGGTGCTGAAGGAACCCGAGCGCCGCGGTGCGGTCATGCAGCTCGTAATCGGCGGCGAGCTTGCGCAGGGCAAGTTTGGAGCCGTCATGCTGCTCGACGACTTCGACGGTGCCGGGCTCGTATTTGACCTCGATTGGCATGCGGCTCGAAATGAAATCGAGCCGGTTCACCGCTTCGTTGTGCTCGCGCACAAAATCGAAGCTCTTGGTCGAGCCGGCGTGGTTGTTGAAGGCGACACACGGCGAGATCACGTCGATGAAGGCCGCGCCCTTGTGCGCAATCGCCGCTTTGATGATCGGGACCAGCTGCTGCTTGTCGCCGGAGAAGGAGCGGGCGACAAATGAAGCGCCGAGCTGGAGCGCCATCGCCACGAGATCGATGGAGTTGTCGGTGTTGATGAAGCCGCGCTTGGATTTGGAGCCGCGGTCGGCGGTGGCCGAGAACTGGCCCTTGGTGAGGCCATAAACGCCGTTGTTCTCGACGATATAGACCATGTTCACGCCGCGGCGCAGGCAGTGCGCGAACTGGCCGAGGCCGATTGAAGCGCTGTCGCCATCGCCAGACACGCCGAGATAGATCAGATCGCGGTTGGCGAGATTGGCGCCCGTGAGCACGGACGGCATGCGGCCATGCACCGAGTTGAAACCGTGTGAATTGCCGAGGAAATAAGTCGGTGTCTTGGATGAGCAGCCGATGCCGGAAATCTTGGCGACGCGATGCGGCTCGATCGATAGTTCGAAACAGGCCTGGATGATTGAAGCGGTGATCGAGTCATGCCCACAGCCGGCGCACAGCGTCGAGACCGAGCCTTCGTAGTCGCGATGGGTGTAGCCAAGCGCGTTCTTCGGCAGCTCGGGGTGATGGAATTTGGGCTTGGCGAGATAAGTCATGAGGTTACCTTCATCGGCTTGACCTTTAGTTGATCCAGATGGTCGCCGATTGCCTTGGCGATGAACCGTGCTGTGATGGGCGTTCCGTCATAGTGCAGGATCGGTACCAGCCGCACCGGGTCGATGCCGCACTCGTTAACGATCAGGGAGCGCAGTTGCGCGTCGCGGTTCTGTTCGACCACGAACACGAAATCATGGTCGGCGACGAAGCTGTTGACGGATGAATGGAACGGGAAGGCGCGGATGCGCATGCGGTCGAGCGCATGGCCGCGTCCCTCAATCATGTGGATCGCCTCGTCCATCGCCGGCGCGGTCGAGCCGTAATAAATCACGCCGTATTTGGTCGGCTTGCCCGCCGTCGCGATGAGCGGACGCGGCACGAGGTCCTTGGCCGTATCGAACTTGCGGATCAGCCGCTGCATGTTGTCGACGTAGGGCGCCCCTTCTTCGGTGTAGCGCGCGTAACGGTCGCGCGACGTACCGCGGGTAAAGAACGAACCCTTGGTCGGATGCGTGCCCGGATAGGTGCGGTAAGGAATGCCATCGCCGTCGACATCGAGATAGCGGCCGAATTCCTTGCCGGCTTCCAGTTCTGCCGCTGTCATCACCTTGCCGCGGTCGTATTTGCGGGCATCGTCCCAGGCCAGCGGCTTGGACAGGTGGTGGTTCATGCCGATGTCGAGATCGAGCATGACGAAGATCGGCGTCTGCAACCGGTCAGCAAGATCGAAGGCTTGCGCGCCAAACGCGAAAGCTTCCGTCGGGTCCTCGGGGAACAGCAGGACGTGCTTGGTGTCGCCGTGCGATGCATAGGCGCAGGAGATCACGTCGCACTGCTGCGTTCGCGTCGGCATCCCTGTCGAAGGGCCCGCACGCTGCACGTCGAACAAAACTGCTGGAATTTCAGCAAAATACGCCAGCCCTATGAATTCCTGCATTAACGAAATGCCGGGCCCGGAGGTGGCGGTGAAGGCGCGCGCGCCGTTCCAGCCGGCGCCGATCACGATGCCGATTGATGAGAGCTCATCCTCGGCCTGAATGATCGCGTATTTTGCCTGCTTGGTGTCAGGATCGATGCGCAACTTGGCGCAGTGACGGGTGAAGGCGTCGGCCAGCGAAGAGGAAGGCGTGATCGGGTACCAAGCGCAAACCGTAGCGCCGCCGTAAACTGCGCCGAGCGCCGCCGCCGAATTGCCCTCGATGAAGATACGGTCGCCGACCTTGTCGCATTTCTTCAGGCGCAGGCCGAGCGGGCATTGCAGGTTCAGGATCGCGTGGTCGCGGCCGATATGCAGCGCCTTGATGTTGGGCTCGATCAGCTTGTCCTTGCCTTTGTATTGTTCGCCAATGAGTTGCTCGACAACCTTCACGTCCATGTCGAGCAGGGCGGTGAGCACGCCAATATAGATGATGTTTTTAAACAACTGGCGCTGGCGCGGGTCGGTGTATTCGCGGTTACAGATCGCGGTCAGTGGTACGCCGATGACTGTGATGTCGTCGCGGAACTTGGACGGCGGCAGTGGCTTGGTGGAATCGTAGAACAGGTAGCCGCCCGGCTCGATGCCGGCGATGTCCTTGTCGAAAGTCTGGGGATTCATCGCCACCATCAGGTCGGTCCCGCCGCGCGCGCCCAGGTGGCCAGCTTCGGAGACGCGCACCTCGTACCAGGTCGGCAGGCCCTGGATATTGGAGGGGAAAATATTGCGTGGCGCAACCGGGATGCCCATGCGCATCACCGCGCGCGCGAACATCTCGTTCGCGCTCGCCGAGCCGGAGCCGTTGACGTTGGCGAAGCGGATAACGAAGTCGTTTACGCGGCTGATCGGCGTGGCGGTCGGCATGAAGTCCCTGCGTGAGTCATATCCAGGAAGAATTTCTGCATGTCCCAGGCGCCGGTCGGACAGCGTTCGGCGCACAGGCCGCAATGCAGACAGACGTCCTCGTCCTTGACCATGACGCGGCCGGTCTTGAGGCCGTCCTGGACATATAGGTCCTGCGTGAGGTTGTGCGAGGGCGCATTCAGGCGCTTTCGTAAGTCGGCTTCCTCGCCATTCGCCGTGAAAGTAATGCAGTCCATGGGGCAGATATCGACGCAAGCATCGCATTCGATGCAGAGCTGCGCGGAGAACACTGTCTGCACATCGCAATTCAGGCAGCGGCCCGCTTCGGCGAGAGCGAGCTTTTCATCGAAGCCCAGCTCGACCTCTGCCTTGATGTCTTTGAGCGCCACCACCTTGTCGCGGTGTGGCACCTTGTAGCGCTTGTCGAGCGCAATCTCGTTGTCGTAGCTCCACTCGTGGATACCCATCTTCTGGCTCATGATTTCCACGGCCGGGAGCGGGCGGTCGGCGATGTCTTCTCCGTTGAGGAGCTTGTCGATTGAGACGGCGGCTTCGTGGCCATGCGCCACGGCCCAGATGATGTTCTTTGGGCCGAACGCGGCATCACCGCCAAAGAAAATTTTCGGATGCGTAGAGGCCATGGTTTTGGCGTCGACCTTCGGCATGTCCCATTGGTCGAACTCGATGCCGATGTCGCGCTCGATCCAGGGGAAAGCATTTTCCTGACCGACCGCCACCAGTACATCGTCGCAAGGGAAGTGCTGATCTGGTTCGCCGGCTGACACCAGCTTGCGCCGCCCCTTGGCGTCGTATTCCGCCTTCACCTTTTCAAACGTGATGCCGGTCAGCTTGCCGTTCTCGTGAGTAAATTCCTTTGGCACGAGGAAGTTGTGGATCGGAATGCCTTCGTGCATGGCGTCTTCCTTTTCCCACGGCGACGCCTTCATTTCTTCGAAGCCCGAGCGCACGACCACGTCCACTTGCTCGCCGCCGAGCCGGCGGGCAGAGCGGCAGCAATCCATCGCGGTGTTGCCGCCGCCGAGTACGACCACGCGCCTGCCGATTTTCGAGATGTGGCCGAACGAGACCGACGAGAGCCAGTCGATACCGATATGGATATTCCTGGCAGCTTCCTTGCGGCCGGGAATGTCGAGGTCGCGCCCGCGCGGCGCACCGGAGCCGACGAATACCGCGTCCCATCCTTCGGCCAGCAGCGACTTCAGACTGTCCACGCGCTTGCCGGCGCGGAACTCGACACCGAGGTCGAGAATGTAACCTGTTTCCTCATCAATGACGGAATCCGGCAGACGGAATTTCGGGATCTGCGTACGGATCATGCCGCCAGCTTTGGGATCGCTGTCGAATACGACGCATTGGTAGCCGAGCGGGGCGAGGT
The DNA here is from genome assembly GCA_963762485.1 of uncultured Pseudomonadota bacterium. Taxonomy (GTDB): domain Bacteria; phylum Pseudomonadota; class Alphaproteobacteria; order Rhizobiales; family Xanthobacteraceae; genus Pseudolabrys. The sequence continues at coordinate 80,435 of CAVXLE010000011.1, forward strand.
CGCGCGCGACGGTGAGGGAGGCCGGACCGCCGCCGACGAGCGCAATTCGTTTGCCGTTCTTCCTTGCCGCCGGTTTTGGCAAACGCGCCTTGATGTCATCTTTGTAGTCAGCCGCAACGCGCTTCAGCCGGCAGATCGCTACCGGCTCGTCCTCGACGCGCACGCGCCGGCAAGCCGGCTCGCAGGGGCGGTCGCAGGTGCGTCCGAGAATTCCCGGAAATACGTTCGATCGCCAGTTGATCATGTAGGCATCGGAGTACCGGCCGTGCGCGATCAGGCGGATATATTCGGGAACCGGTGTGTGCGCCGGGCAAGCCCATTGGCAGTCCACGACCTTGTGGAAGTAGTCGGGCGCAGAAATGTCGGTATTCTTCATTGACTCCTCGAAACGCGCCCCGCTACTCCGCAGCACAACAAAACGGTGTCGCGTCACAGCCCTTTACGGGTCCTATTCCCTTTGGTCGGCCTTGTTAACGGGCACGAATCCGAGGCGGGATAATATTGGCTACATACCCGCAAGGCTACCTATCCTTCTGTCATGGCTGAGGCCTATCAACCACAAGTCTCGGTGAGGCTTTTCGCGCCCCGAAAGAGGCGTCACGATGGCATTTAGGGCCTTAACATCGGGGTTTTGGATTAACATTTAAGTGTTGAGTTCCATGCATTTTGCGTTGCACAAAACCGGTTCCAATGCGCGAGATTTTTACCGAGATTTTCAAAAACCAGCCGCTCGACCCGATGGAATCGGCGCGCCGCGGGGCTCGGCCCCAGTTGCGCAAGCGCTTCTATGAGCGCGCGCACGTCGCCGAAGCTGGCGAGGGCGGCGATGTCCACATTTTGCTCGACGGCAAACCCGTGAAGACCCCGGCACGCCGGGCGCTTGCCGCGCCGGTGCGCCCACTCGCCGAAGCCATCGCCATGGAATGGGACGCCCAAAAAGACGTGGTCGACCCGGCGCGCATGCCGCTCACGCGGCTTGCCAACGTGGTGATTGACGCCGTCGTCGATGCGCCGGCTCCGGTCGCCGGGGAGATCGCGAAATATCTCGGAACAGACTTGATGTTTTACCGCGCCGATGCGCCCGCCGGTCTGGTCAAGATGCAATCGGCGGCGTGGGACCCGGTGCTCGTCTGGGTGCGCGAACATTTCGGCGCGCGTTTCGTGCTGGCACAAGGTGTCGTGCACGTTCAGCAGCCGCGGGAAGCGATTGCCGCTGTCAGTGCCGCAATTCCGGGCGACCCGTGGCAACTCGCCGCGGTTTCATCGATCACGACGACCACGGGATCGGCATTACTGGCGTTGGCGCTCGCCCGCGGCGCGCTTGCTGCCGATGCAGTGTGGGCCGCCGCTCATGTGGACGAAGACTGGCAGATGTCACAATGGGGCAGGGACGAACTCGCGCTCGAACGCCGCGCCTACCATCAGGCGGAGTTTCATGCGGCGGTAATGGTGCTGAGGCACACACGCTGAACCTTTCTCCGCTCATTCCCGCGCAAGCGGGAATCCAGGAGCCAAAATATTTCACGTCAGCATTAAATCGCTCTGGGTCCCCGCTTTCGCGGGGACAAGCGGATTCTGATGCATGGCACCCGGATCAATGCCCCGACGAATCGCCCTTGCGCCCGGTCTCGTAGAGAAACCAGACGCGCCTCTCGGCATCGTCGATGAATGTTTCGAGCAGACTGGCGCTCGCCACGTCATTATGCTCGTCGCAGATATCGTGGGCTTCCCGCATCGCGGCAACGACACGTTGGTTATCCTCACGTAATTCCGCCAGCATGTCGGACGGCTCGACGTAAGGTGTGTCATTGTCATCGATTTTTTGATGGCGGGAAATGTCGCCAATCGAACGCAACGTCGGCTCACCGATCTTGCGCACGCGCTCGGCGAGGACGTCGGTGGTGGCAAAGATTTGGTCAGCCTGTTCGTCGAGGAGCAGATGATAGTCGCGGAAATGCGGGCCACTGACGTGCCAATGGAAATTCTTGGTCTTGAGGTAGAGCGCGAAACTGTCGGCGAGAATGCGATTAAGTGCGGCGGCGATATCTTTTGCGGCATTGGCGCCGAGGTCGGTCGGGGTGGCAAGCCGCGGCGAGCTGGTACGGGGCGTGGCGTGATTCATGGAGATGTCCTTGCGACTACCCCGCCAAACGGCGGAGACCCCTGTAAGTTCCATGATTTCGGAGCTTTTATTTTGTCCGTCAGCTTGAGACGTCACTTGACGCGCGTCCGACGCGGCCAAGATGGGTGAAGCCAAAGCCCGCCGCATATTTGAGCCCATATCCGACCAAGCGGTCGAAGCCGATATGTGCGATCCAGATCAGGGAAAATGGAAAGAGAACGGTGATCGGCACTAACAGGCAAGCGGCCGCGAGCAGCAGTGGCCCCACCAGCGTATGCGCGGCGTTATAGACAACCGCGCCGATGCGTGCGCCGCAGAGATAGCCGAGGAGGCTGAGGTCGGGCGAGAGAAACAAGACAGCGAATAGCCACCAGGAGGCTCCGACTTTGGCGTACAGGACAACCGCAACGATGACCAAAGCCGCGCCTTCCGCGCGCAACAGGGCACGCGGTACACCGGCGACAGCCGATGGCATCACGACGTTTTCTCCGATGTATTTGCCTCACGCTTTTTCGTCTCTAATTCGGCGGCCTTGGCATCCGCGGCAGCCGCTTCGTCCACCCGGCCGAGCGAACGCAACAGGCTGGCGCGCGCGCCGTGCATCTTGGCCAGGTCTCCCTTGATCTCGATGGCCTTGTCGACGCTGGCGAGTGCATCCTCCAGCCGTCCAAGTTTCCGCAGGACAAGCGCGCGCCCGAGATAGGCCTCGGCGAATTTCGGCTCCAGCGCGATGGCATCGTCGTAGCCGGCGAGCGCCTCCGCGTCTCGCCCGGCATCGAGCAACGCGTGCGCGCGATTGCAATGTGGGACGCAGAATTGCGGATCGAGCGCGATGGCCTTGTCGTAGCTAGCAATGGCCTCTTCGGCGCGGCCGGCCCCGTGCAGGGTCGCACCGCGGTTGAGCCAATCGCTCGCCGAATTCGGGTTGAGCGCGAGCGCACGGTCGAAGCTCGACACGGCTTCCGCGCTGCGGCCCAGTTCGCTCAGCATGTTGCCGCGATTGCCGTAAGCGTCGGCGAAATTGGCATCGCATTCGAGCGCGCTGTCGAAGCTCTCCAGCGCGTCCTTGATCTGGCCCATGCGGTGCAGCGCCTGGCCGATCAGGTTGTGCGCGCGCGCCTGACGCGGGCGGTAGGTCAGTGAGCGGCGGGCAAGGTCGATGCCCTGCTGGAACTGGCCTTCGTGGCAGGCGACCACGGCGATGTAATAGAGCGCGTCGGCGTTCTGCGGGTCGTTGCGCAGCACCTCGGTATAGCGGTCCATGGCCAGCGAAATCTGGCCGGCCCGGTGATGAACCAGGCCCTGCTGGATCAGCTCGGCGGATGTTGGCTGTTTGCTCATGAGGGCTTGTAAGCAGGGTTTGGGGGTGGTGCCAAGCGCCGCTTTTGTCATGGCCGGGCTCGACCCGGCACCCCGAAGGCACCGTCCTTGCCATCCTAAGCGAGGTCACCGGGACAAGCCCGGTGACGACAAGGAGAAATCAGCCGTTTCCCATGCTATTCCTCTTTCAGGCCGGATTCCGCGAAGGCAGGGGCTCCATTCTATGAAAGACATCCTCGACAAACTTGAAAAGCGGCGCGAGGACGCCCGTCTCGGCGGCGGCAAGGCGCGGATCGAGGCGCAGCACAAGCGCGGCAAATTGACCGCCCGCGAGCGCATCGAACTCCTGCTCGACAAGGGCTCGTTCGAGGAGTTCGACATGTTCGTCGAGCATCGCTCCAACGAATTCGGCATGGAGAAGAGCAAGATCCCCGGCGATGGCGTCGTTACCGGCTGGGGTACTGTCAACGGCCGCGCGGTCTATCTGTTCTCCAAGGATTTCACCGTGTTCGGCGGCTCGCTGTCGGAGACGCACGCGCAGAAGATCATCAAGGTGCAGGACATGGCGATGAAGGCGCGCTGCCCGATCATCGGCCTGTTCGACGCGGGCGGCGCGCGCATCCAGGAAGGTGTAGCCGCGCTCGGCGGTTATGGCGAAGTGTTCAAGCGCAACGTCATCTCCTCGGGCGTCATCCCGCAGATCAGCGTCATCATGGGGCCATGTGCGGGCGGCGACGTGTATTCGCCGGCCATGACCGATTTCATCTTTATGGTGCGCGACACGTCTTACATGTTCGTCACTGGCCCGGACGTCGTGAAGACGGTAACCAACGAGGTCGTGACGGCCGAAGAGCTCGGCGGCGCTTCCGTGCACACGACGAAATCGGGCGTATCCGATGGCGCCTTCGAGAATGACGTCGAGTGTCTGCTGCAAATGCGCCGGCTGATCGACTTCCTGCCATCGAATAACGAAAGCGACGTTCCGGAATGGCCGACGCAGGATGATGTCGACCGCATCGATGAATCGCTCGACACGCTAATCCCCGACAACCCGAACAAGCCCTACGACATCAAGGAGCTGATCCTGAAGGTGGTGGACGAGGGCGATTTCTTCGAAATCTCTTCGGCCTATGCGAAGAACATCGTTACCGGCTTCGGCCGCGTCGCGGGCCGTACGGTCGGTTTTGTCGCCAACCAGCCGATGGTGCTTGCCGGCGTGCTGGACAGCGATGCCTCGCGCAAGGCTGCGCGCTTCGTGCGTTTTTGCGATGCCTTTGGCATTCCGATTGTGACGTTTGTCGATGTGCCCGGCTTCCTGCCCGGCACCGACCAGGAATACGGCGGGCTGATCAAGCATGGGGCAAAGCTTCTGTTCGCCTACAGCCAGTGCACGGTGCCGCTCGTCACGATCATCACGCGTAAGGCCTTCGGCGGCGCCTATGACGTGATGGCGTCCAAGCACGTCGGTGGCGACGTCAACTACGCGTGGCCGACGGCGCAGATCGCGGTGATGGGCGCGAAAGGTGCAGTTGAGATCATCTTCCGCGCCGACATCGGCGACAAGGACAAGATCGCCGCGCGCACCAAGGAATATGAGGACCGGTTTCTATCACCCTTCGTCGCCGCCGAGCGCGGCTATATCGACGACGTGATCATGCCGCACTCCACGCGCCGCCGCATTGCGCGCGCGCTGGCGATGCTGAAGAACAAGCATGTCGAGATGCCGGCGAGGAAGCACGACAATTTGCCGGTGTGAGAGGTGGGAGGTGCCGTCGTGACAAGTGCAGCAACTGAGCGTGTGCAGGTGATCTCGCCCGGTCAGACCTATGTCGGCAAGCAGGGCTTTACCTACGGCGCCGGTGCCTCTGCCGAGACCGTCGGAGCGGAGCAAATCTGCATGAATGTCCTGCCGATGCCTGATGGTGCGCGGGCAAAGGTCCATTATCACAAGGGTATCGAAACGATTGCGTATCTGCTCGCTGGCGAATGCGTGGTCTACTACGGCGATGGATTAGAGCGGCGGGTGCATGCGCGCGCCGGCGACCAGGTTTTCATTCCGGCAGATGTGCCGCATGCGCCGTGCAATGAAAGTGGAGCGCCGTGCACCTGGATTGTGGTGCATTCATCGGGCAGCGATCAGGACGGCATCGTTCTTCTGCCGGAATTGGATGCGGAGCTTGCCGCAAAGCAGGGGGCGAGGACGTGATCGTGCTGCCCTTATGCCTATGCTTCGGCCGCTTAAATTAAGTCAGCGGGGAGAGGAGCGCAGCGCCTTGTCATTTGGGCCGCTCGTCTCCGCACCCGGGCCCGGCTTCGCCGGCCCGAATGCACGCTCCAAGGGGGACCCAAAGCTGCGACCTCGCCATTTGCGGCGATTACCAAAGATCATTTTTCTTGATTGATACGTTTGGTGGCCTTGCGCGGGCGCCTGCCGGAGTTCCATATTGAGCGCTACATCTCTTGTATCAGGGGGGTACGACATCATGCACTGCTATCGTTTCCTGCTTGCGACGCTTGCCCTCGCGGCTATGTTTTTTGTGCCTGCCGCAGCTTCGGCCCAAGCGTGGACCCAGATCGGCGCGCTCTCATGTACGGTCGATCCGAACGTCGGTTTCATTATTGTCGGCCATCAGTCGATGCGATGCGTCTACGAGCCGGCTCCGACGACCCCGCCGCAAGGGCCGCCCCAATCCTATGACGGCGCCCTCAATACCGTGGGCCTGAGCATCGGCATCAGCGCCGGCAGCGCGTTGGGCTGGGCCGTGTTTGCGCCGACCACAGGTGTTCCCGCTGGCGCGCTGGCTGGCGAATATGTTGGCGTGACCGGCACTGCTGCCGTTGGCGTGGGCGGTGGCGCCAACGTGCTTCTGGGCGGATCCAACCGCACTGTCGCGCTTCAACCGCTTTCGGTGCAGGGCTCGGTCGCGCTGAACGTCGTGGCGGGCGTGTCGTCACTCACGCTGCGTTGGCGCTGAAGGTATCGCGTCCACTGCGGCGCTGAAGTTTGCTCCGGCACGACGGTGCCGGAGTTTTACTTTTGGCCTGCGCCGCTTCGTGAAATTTCGTTCCGGAACAATTTGTGCTGCGATTCAAGTCGCTGCGATTGCCCCGCATCGGTGTCACGCTACCATTTTTGAGCCGCTCAGGCGCTATTGACTAAAATTGGGGAGGGAACCCCAAGCCACGATTATCCAGAAAACATTCGATCCTGTTTCCGCGGTGAACAATAAGGACATGCGGGGAGTTTTTAGTTGGGCAGGTTACGAAGGGAAACTCTATGTCGCCGAAAAACTCGAAAGTTCTTATCGCCGATGATTCCAAGCCGGTTCATCAACTGATCCGTGACGCTCTTCCGAACGATTATTCCGCCAACATCGTTCATGCATTCGACGGGGTCGAATGCCTGCAGGCTCTCGATCATGGCGTGGACCTGGCGTTCATCGACGTTCACATGCCGACGATGGGCGGCATGGACGCATTGTGGGCGGCGCGGATCGCGGGAAACAAGACATTTGTCACGCTGATCTCCGGACGATCCAACAGACGCTGCATCGATCTTGCGCGCCAGCTCGATGCGTATGAGTTCCTGACCAAGCCGTTCGGCAAGGAAGAAATTGAGGCCATCCTGGCGACCCACCGGCGAGTTTCCACGCCGATGCATGTGCTGCTCGTGGATGACTCTCCGGTCTCCTTGAAAGTCATGCGCAAGGTGCTTTCCAATTCTGTCTTCCATCTCGACATCGAAGAGGCGAACACAGGCGCCGAAGCGCTTGCGCGGTGCAAAGCAGAAGCGTTCGACATTGTTTTCCTGGACGTCAATATGCCGGGCCTGAACGGTTACGCGACGCTCGCCCGCCTGATGCATGCCAACCCGCAGACGAAGGTTGTCATGATATCCGGCGAGTACAATGCGCCGCGCGAGCGTGAGGCGGTCAAACTCGGGGCGGCCGCGATCATGCATAAGCCCTTCTTCCCAACCGAAATCGATGCGGTCCTGCATCGGATCTTCGGGCTGCAATCGCCGAAGCTTGCAACGGATGCGTTCGTGCGCGACTTCGGGATCAAGATTCACGGCCGAACGATTGCCGTCGAGCACGCCGAGTCCGGGCATGTGTATGAATATGTCTGGTTCCGCGATCCGCCGTACCTCCGTTTGCCGCTGGTTCGCGAGAACGAGGCGGCGACGATCCCTGTCGCCGAGTTGATGGCGAACGCGAAGAAGGTAGCGATGCTCGAGCTGGAAAATGCCAGCTTGTTGCAGGCAAGACGCGCCGCCTAGTCAAGAAAGCGTCGGTCTGGCAGCGCGGACGTGGAGCGTAAGACCCTGACGATCAAGGTGTGACGGCCGGCGGTCGTATAATACTATACGACTCGTGCCTTTGACCCGTGACCAGATCGGCGTACTTGCCGCGGTGGCGTCAAGCGCTATCGGTGGAATCGCCGGGGGCGCAACGCGTTTTGTCATTCACGCCACCGATCCAGTAACACTGGGGGTGTTCCGCTTCGGCACGGGATTTCTGATCCTAGTGCCGATTGCGCTCTATATGCGGAGCCGCTGGCCAAAAGGGCGCGACTGGATCGCGGTCGCCTTGCTCGGGATCCTGTTCTTCTTTGCCTTCTCGATCCTGTTCAATCTCGCCTACAGCTACACCACTGCGGCGCGCGGTGCGCTTACGCTCTCCACCATGCCGCTGATGACCATGCTGGTCGGCGCCGCCCTTGGCATCGAGAAGCTGACGCTGCGCAAGACGGCCGGTGTCCTCGTCGCGATGACAGGGGTGTTATTGGCCTTGGTGTTTGGCCTTTCGGGTGCGCCCGCCGGGGCCTGGCGCGGCGAATTGGTGATGTTTGCCGCCACGTTTTGCATGTCGCTCTATAACGTGTGGTCGCGCCCGTACATCGCACGGTCTGATCCGCTTGCATTCCTCACCGCTGGCATGGGTGCGGCAGCGTTATGTCTGCTGATCTGGGCATTGGCGATCCACGGTTTCGAAGCAGCCGCGCGATTTGGCGCGCTTCAATGGGTCGCGGTCGCTTATCTTGGGGTCATCGGAAGCGCCGGTGCTTTTATCCTTTGGGTGTTTGCGCTCTCGCGTACCAGCCCGACCAGGACCGCGGTGACAATCACCGTAAATCCGGTTTTTGCTTCCATCGTTGGGGCGCTCGCGATCGGCGAGGGAATCGGACTCAATTTGATCGTTGGGCTTGCCGCAGTCGCAGCAGGTATCTGGCTTGCGGCGCGCTGAAATCTGTCAGCGCCAGCCGCCGCCACCGTTCACATAAATTGTGTCTGCCGTCATGAATTCGCAGGCATCGGAACACACGAACAGGACGAGCTCGCCGATTTCCTCCGGTTCGGAAAAACGTTTCATCGGCACATCTTCGAGGTAGCGGTGCATGAGCTCCTGGGAGGTGTTGGCAGCAGCCTGAAACGGCGTCTTGACCGGGCCGGGCGAGATCGACAAGGCGCGGATACCTTGCGATGCGAATTCGCGGGCGACACCCATCGTCATGGTCACGACCGCGCCTTTTGCCGCCGCATAATGCACAGAAGTTCCGGGCCCGCCGCGCCGGTGCGACATGCTGCCCATGTTGACGATCACACCGAATTTGTTGGCGAGCATGTGCGGCAGCGCTGCCTGCATGGGGTAAAGCGTGCCCTTGACGTTGAGGTCGAACGTCTTGTCGAACAGCTCGTCGTCGATCTCGAGGAATTTTGCGCGCCGGATCGCAGCGCCGGCCGAATTGAACAGGAAATGCACGCGGCCGAATCCGTCGAGCGCGAGCTGGATCATGTCCTCGACTGCCGCGCGCTTGGTGACGTCGATGGTGAGGGCCAGCGTCCGGCCGCCCAAATACCCATACCGCGCGTTGATCTGCTCGGCCGTCTCCTCGACACCGCGCTCATTGATGTCGGCACACACCACATTGGCACCTTCGCGCGCAAAGATCAGCGCGGTAGCGCGGCCGATGCCGCTTCCTGCTCCCGTAATGACGATGGTTTTATCGTGGAAATAGTCTGGTGTTTTCGGCATGAGTTTTCTCCGGCCGTGCAACTAACTCGGCGTCATGCCCGGGTTTGACCCGGGCATCCATGATCAATTTCGGCTTATAACAGCCTCACCTTGAGGCTACCCTTGGGGCAGCTCATCATGGGTTGCCGGGTCCCGGCAATGACAATATCGAGGCAGTGCTTTTGGCGTGTTGAAGGAGCTTCCCATGGCGACACCCCCACCAATCGAATACGCCGACGCCTCAGCCGCCGTGCGCGCGGTCTATGACGACATCAAGAAGACGCGCAACGTGCCGGACGTGAACAATTTCTGGAAATATCTTGCGCGCGATCCGGTAACGCTGAAGCGGACCTGGGAAAGTGTGAAAGAAGTGATGGGGCCGGGCGCGCTCGACCCGCTCACCAAGGAAATGGTTTACCTGGCGGTCAGCGTCACGAATGGCTGTGGCTATTGCATCGCCAGCCACACCGCCGGTGCCCGCAAGGCCGGCATGACCGAGGCCATGTTCGGTGAACTGATGGCCGTGACCGGCATGGCCAATGAGACGAACCGGCTAGCCAATGGCTACCGGGTTCCCATCGACCCGGCCTTTCAGACCTGAGATTGCCCAACGACCCTCCGCCGTGACACAATGTAAAAAAATGGGGGGAGGGTGTTCCATGCTCGACAGGGCTGTCGTGATCAGATTGTTGTGCGTTGCGTTCGTGGCGGCGATTGTGCTGCCTGTAGGACGCATTTTATTTCCTTATGTGAGCCACGAATTGTCGGGAATTCAATTTCAGGCAATCGAGGCGGTGCTGAGCGCCACCGTCGGTTTCGGGATTTATTCGATCTTCGGGTAAGGTACGCTCGAACGCATCGAGGCGTTACGGCCGCAATCAATGGGCTTCAATGGCCGTGCGGCTGAGCTGGCTGCGCGCCATTTTCGCCATCGTCCCGGCGCCGCAACGGCGCCGGGTACCAATTCTTGATAAAAGCTTGACGCGTTACTGCGTGCCGCTCCGTGATGGTGTATTCGACGGCGCCGGCGTGAATGGCTGCGACGCTGACGATCCCGAGCCGGTGGTCGTCGGCGGTGTCGCGGTGCGCGACGGCGCGCTGCTCGTCGTACTGGCCGGCGAAGAACTGCTGTTCGCAGTGGTACGGTTGTTGTTCCAGCCGGCGACGATCAGGAAGCCGATCAGCAGTAGAACGGCAACGCCGGCGATCCAGCCCCACATCCCGCCGACACTTTCGTCACGGCGGATCACCGGGTCGCTCAGCCGCGGATCGCTGTAACGCGGATCGGTAAATCGCGGATCAGTCATGGCATCCTCCCTGGATTCGGGACTCTCGTCTCGAATGGAGGAAACCCACTGGCCTTGGTTACGGTTCCGAAATGTGCGCGCGGTTTGCGGAACCCGGGAATTCAGGTCACGCGGATCGCAATCCGCCACGCTCCCCAGAAAACAAAGAAAAAGCAGGCGAGAAACACGGGCAAGCTTGCGGTATTCGACCAGTGCTCGACGGTTCTACCGATGAAATAGGCGATCAATTCGCCGATCAGGACCAAAACGACATAAACCGCGATCAATTTCATGAGAACTGTGCCCGGAGCATTTCCCCACCGAACCTTAGCATAGCCATGATCCCGACAAGAGGGAAAGGCATGGCCGCTCAGAAAGTGGTATAGGGCGCCCGACCTGCCATATTGAACAAATCAGATCCTGTCCCCGCAGAGACCACCATGCGCCTGACCCGACTGGCGAATGCGACCGCGCCAGCACTATTCGTGTTGTTGTGGAGCACCGGCTTCATCGGTGCGCGCTACGGCCTGCCTTACATCGAGCCACTGACGTTCCTCGCGGTGCGGATGGGATTCGTCGTGCTGATCATGGGCGCAATTGCGTTCATCGGGCGCGCGCGCCCACCTAATGCACGCGGCGTCCAGCACGCACTGGTCGCGGGGGCCCTCGTCCATGGGCTCTACCTTGGGGGAGTCTTTACGGCGATCAGCCAAGGCGTACCCGCCGGCGTATCCGCGCTGATCCCCGGCCTTCAACCAATCCTGACCTCAACCATCGCCAACCGTTTCATGGGGGAGGCCGTCACCCGTGTTCAGTGGCTCGGCCTCGCGCTCGGCCTAGTCGGTGTCGTGCTGGTACTGCACGACCGCAGCATTGTTCTCGCGGGTTCTACGCTCGGCTGGTTTGCAAGCTTCGTATCGCTGATCGGTATCACGCTAGGAACCCTCTACCAGAAACGATTTTGCGGTGGCATCGACTGGCGTGCAGGAAATCTTGTCCAATATGTTGGCGCGGGTGTCTTGTTCACGATCGGCGCCTTCAGTTTCGAGACACGCGAGATTCACTGGAGCGGCGAATTGATCTTCGCGATAGCCTGGCTTGTACTGGTGTTATCGATTGCCGCGATCGGGTTGATGTACTGGCTGATCCGCCGCTCGGCGGCGACCGGCTTCGCGAGCTTGTTCTATCTCGTACCGGTGGTGACCGCCCTGTTCGCTTTCATCCTGTTCGGGGAGCGGCTCGATGCGCTCTCGATCACGGGAATGGTGATCTGCGCCGGTGGCGTGGTGCTCGCCAACCGCGGCGCCGCCAAACCCAGCACTGTTTGACTGCTATTTTCCCCGCTCCAGGACGAGCTGGGTCTGGGTCACCAGCGCGCAGAGCCTGCCATCGCCGCGGGTAATGCGGGTTTGCCAGACCATGGTGGTGCGGCCGCGATGCAGCGGCGTGCATTCGGCCTTGGCGACATCGCCGATCGGGATCGCAGCGAAGAAATTGGTCTTGCTTTCGATCGTGGTGGTGGATTGCCCGTCTTTCAGGTTGGCAGTTGTCGCGGTGCCGCCGAGATTGTCGGCGAGCGCCATGATGGCGCCGCCGTGCATGATGTTGAAGCGGTTGTTGAGCTCCTCGCGCATCGGCAGCTCGGCGGTGACGCGCTCGGGTGAGACATGGGTGATCTTAAGGCCGAGAAATTCGGCAAAAGGCGGCTGCGATTTGGCGGCGTCGTTCATTGTCCTGTCGCTCATATAAAATGCTCCAGCCTGTCGCGGAAAATAGCCAAGGGCGCGGACGTTATCGCCCGCGCCCTTTGCTTTCAACAATCCAAGGTGCGTTTATGCCTTTGGCTGTGGCACGATGCGGATATAAGGCCGCGGCGCCTTGAAGCCCTGCGGCCAGATCTTTTTGGCTTCGTCGTCGCTGACCGAACCTGCGATGATGACGTCTTCGCCTTGTTTCCAGTTTGCAGGGGTCGCCACGCGGTGCTTGGCAGTCAACTGCAGGGAGTCGAGCACGCGCAATACCTCATCGAAGTTGCGGCCCGTCGTCATTGGATAGACCAGGATCAGCTTGATCTTCTTGTCAGGGCCGACAATGAAGACATTGCGCACGGTCTGATTGTCGGCGGCGGTGCGCCCTTCGGAGGAGCCGGACGTCGCCGCTGGCAGCATGCCGTAGGCCTTGGAAATCTTTAGTTCGGTATCGCCGATCATCGGATAGTTCGGTGCGAAGCCGACCACGTCCTTGATGTCGCCGGCCCACTTCTTGTGATTGTCGACCGGGTCGACCGAGAGGCCGATGATCTTGGCGTTGCGCTTGTCGAACTCCGGCTTGAGCCTGGCCATGGTGCCAAGTTCGGTGGTGCAGACGGGGGTGAAATCCTTGGGGTGCGAAAACAGCACGCCCCAGGACGTGCCCAGCCAGTCGTGAAAACGAATTTTGCCTTCCGTGGTTTCTGCCTCGAAATCGGGTGCGGTATCGCCAATCGCCAACGCCATGATCAACCTCCACTCAAGTAGTGACACTCTCGCAACCTAATATAGTCAACCGAGCGGGTGTGGAATAGGGCAATGGCCAAAGAGCATCGACGCGTGGCCGATCGCGCTTCGCAGAGAATAAAAAGTGCGGCGCTACGACGCCGGGTGGAAAGGCTTTTCCACCCGGCGATCGAGCTATCAACGGCTGGCAGTCGCACTTTCATCGGACAATCCGACCGTGCGGCCGGGAAATCCCGCAGCATCGAAATAGCGCGTTTGGCGTACGGACTGATAGTGCAGAACGGTACGCAGCCCGTTGGCGGCCGGCCGGGAACGGACGGTCTGGGTGAGCACATGGGGTGTGCGTCCGCCTGGCATCGCCTCGGTCATTAGCCGCCCGATCAAATGGCCTTTGGCGCGGATGTTCAGCCCGAGAATATGGGCAATGGTCTTGCCAGCGTCTGCGTTGCTTACAGGCGCTTCGTCGACGAAGCCGGCTTTGAAATCAGGGCCGGTGGCAGCCATAAAGTTCATCGTTTCGGCGCGGCTGAAGCTGCCGTGCATGCCTTGGCCCTGTTGCAGCCCCGTATCGGCGATTTCCGCCGTACATAACAGCGGCTGTTCGCAGCCGGTGCTAAACGACTTGAAGTTTATGACGACCGCCGGTTGCGGCATACGTGCGCGGCCGCTCAGGTTGATCGCCGACATAGGCAAGGTGCCCGGGTAGCGGCCGAGCGACGCGTCAACAAAAATACCGCTGACATAATCTTGCTCAAGTAACGCTTGCACCACGCGAGCGGCAAGTTTGCGGTCCTTGCCGGGCAAGTAGACGAGGTCCGAGCCGCCATTGGCCGCGACCACGACGTCGGGCTTTGTCGGATTCTTGCCGATCACGCCGTTGCCTGCCTTGGGATGCGTGGCGGTGACCGGCGCATACTTGTCATTCGGATCGAACAGCGGCAGACCAAGTGCCTTCGCGAGATCGAGGGCGAGGAAGCCTGGTGGCATCAGGCCTTTCTGCACGTCAGCATAGTCGGCCTTGGCGGCTGGGCTGGTCTTGCTTTCCTTGGAGATGGTCGAAAAACCGTGGTCAGCGGCTACAATAATATTTGTCGTTCCTGCAAGGCCGAGATCATCCAGCGCTTTACGTAGTTGCGCCAGGTTGTTGTCGGAGTTCTTGATGGCGGCGAGGGAAGTCGGCCCGTTAATGCCGGGCGTAAGCGCGTTGAGGCTGTCGCCCTGATTATGCTGCGAACCGTCGGGATCGCGCGACCAGAATACCAATAAGAACGGTTTATTGCGTTCTTTGAACAGCGGCAGCACCACCCGGGTGGCGACATCTGCGAAATAGGCCTGCTGTTCGACATTGGCGACCGTCGTTCCGGGTGTGTTGAACTTGCCGGCATTGCCGTTGGCGCCGCGCGTTGGCGCGACCAAAGGCAGTCCAGCCTTGGTAAGCGCCGCCTGGACGTCGGTCGAAAGTGGCGCGCCGTCCTTGCGACCGGTGGAGTCGTCGACGACAATGGTATGTGGACCAGACCGTGCGATGCGATCGGTGTGGTCGAAGATCATTGTCGGCCCAAGCTTGCCGATTGCGGCAGTGCTGAAACCTTGGCCGCGCGCCATCTTTAAGATGGTTTCTTCGCTAAGATAGTTGCCGTCGAAGTGCTCATCGACATCAAACAGCACTGCGTCGTTTTCCAGAAAAGGCGTTACCGTGCCGCCGGCGGGCGCAACGGGATAGCCGGTAAAGATTGTGTTGCTGAAATCGCCGGTATCGCCGAGATAGTGCCCTGTCGCCATAGCGGAGGCGTTGGCGGTGGTGAAGGTAGGGAAGAGAGAATGCGGGTTTTTAAAATTGACACCCCTGTCACGCAACGCGGCCATGGCTGGCGCGGTTTCCGGCGTCACCTTTAGTGCGCGCAGGCCGTCCGGCACAAACAGGATCACATTGTGTGGCGGTTCGGCGTGCGCAGCGCTAAACAGCAGTCCGACCGCCGCCACTGCACAGAGGTAAATGGCTTTACTTTTTAATGACATGGCAGTTCTCCCGCTATTCTTTGTGGGGCTGCCGCGGTAGATACCCCTGCTGCAAGACAGTATTGTAACGGCCGGCGATTATCCGCGACCAATTTCCGTTGGCAACGGCCTGGTCCTTGGCAGAGAACGGGCCGTCTATGGATTTGTATAACCTTCTTTCACGCTTTGCCGTCGCGCTCGGTATCGGGCTGCTGATCGGTCTCGAGCGTGGCTGGCGCGCGCGCGAGAAGGAAAGCGGCACGCGGGCGGCGGGCATCCGCACCTTCGCGGTCTCGGGTTTGCTGGGTGCAGTGGTCGCCGCCCTGGCACAAGCCGCCGGCGCCGGCGCGGGATTCGTGCTGGGGGCCGGCTTCGCGGCGTTCGCTGCGGTGATCACGGTGTTCTGCCGCGAGGAGAACCGGGCCTCGGATACCTTTTCGGCGACGACCGCCGTTGCGGCCATCGTTACATTCGCACTCGGGGGCTATGCCCTTGTTGGCGACGTACGCGTCGCCGCCGCAGCGGCCGTGGCGACGGCGGGCATCCTTGCCGCGCGGGAGGACATTCATAGCTGGGTCGCGCGTATCACCTGGCCTGAGCTGCGCTCGGTGCTGGTGCTTCTCGCGATGACGTTCATCGTGCTGCCAGTGGTGCCGGATGATCCGATTGGTCCTTTCGGCGGGGTCAATCCGCGCGAAATCTGGTTGATTGCCATCGCCCTCGCGGGCGTCTCTTTCCTTGGCTACGTCGGCGTCCGTTTACTCGGCGCTCAGCAGGGCATCCTGATATCGGGCGCCGCCGGGGGCCTTGCGTCGTCAACGGCCGTGACTGTGGCAAATGCTCGGCATGCGGCCGCCGGGGAGGCGACTGCGGATCTGCTCGCCGCCGGGGTAGCGCTGGCGACGGCGGTTTCGTTCTTGCGCGTCATTGCGATCGTCGCAGCGCTGCAGTCATCGCTGCTGTGGCTCGTCGCGCCGCCGCTGTTGGCGGCCACGGCTGTCACGATTGCGCTGAGCCTGTTGCCGCTGCGCCTTCGTCCACGCCGCGGTAAAATTCCGCAGCGGGCTGTATTTCGCAATCCATTTGCTTTTTGGTCGGTCGTCGGATTTGCCATTTTCCTCGGCGTCATAGTCGTCGCCGGCCGCGTCATCAGCGAGCGCGTCGGTGCGACCGGCGCCATTTCGGGTGCGGCTGCCATGGGGCTTGCCGACGTTGACGCCATCACGGTGTCGATCGCGAGGCTGGCGCCCCGGACCTTGTCGGAACAGAGTGCAGTCTTCGCTATGTTGACGGCAGTTGCGACCAATATGCTGAGTAAGCTGACGATCGGCGCCGTCCTCGGAAGCCGCGCTTTCGCGCTCTATCTCGCGGCTATATCGGCGGCCTGCTTTGCCGCAGCGGGGATAGCGCTATGGCTAACGCTCGACAATGACTGCGGCCTGACGGTGCGATTGACTTTTCCTCGATAACGCAGCAAGCCAAATGGCCGGCATTTGGGGCCCCTGACACGGCATGTTCAAGCGTATCCTTATCGCCAACCGCGGCGAAATCGCCTGCCGGATCATCAAGACCGCGCGCAAATTGGGAATTGAAACGGTCGCCGTCTATTCGGAGGCGGATAAAGACGCCCTGCACGTGGCGATGGCGGATAGCGCTATCGCAATTGGCCCACCGCCTGCGGCGGAAAGCTATCTGGTCATCGACAAGATTGTCGCCGCCTGCAAGCAGAGTGGCGCCGAGGCGGTCCACCCGGGTTATGGCTTCCTGTCCGAGCGCGAGGCGTTTCCAAAAGCCCTTGAGGCTGCGGGTGTCGTCTTTATCGGACCCAATCCAAAAGCCATCGCCGCTATGGGCGACAAGATCGAATCGAAAAAAGCCGCGGCCGCCGCCAAGGTGTCCACCGTGCCTGGCCATCTCGGGGTAATTGAAAATGAGGTGGAAGCGATCGAGATCGCAGAGGAAATCGGCTATCCGGTGATGATCAAGGCCAGCGCGGGCGGCGGCGGCAAGGGCATGCGTATCGCCCACAGCAAAGCCGAAGTGGCCGAAGGTTTCGTGCGCGCCCGTTCGGAAGCAAAATCCTCATTCGGCGACGAGCGGGTTTTTATCGAGAAATTCATCACCGATCCGCGCCATATCGAAATTCAGGTGCTCGGCGACAAGCACGGTCATGTCATCTATCTCGGCGAACGCGAATGCTCCATCCAGCGCCGGAACCAGAAGGTCATCGAAGAAGCCCCGAGCCCGCTGCTCGACGCGGCGACGCGCAAGAAGATGGGCGAGCAGGCGGTCGCGCTCGCCAAGGCCGTTGGCTACGACAGCGCCGGCACGGTCGAATTCGTTGCCGGGCAGGACAAGAGTTTTTATTTCCTTGAAATGAATACGCGATTGCAGGTCGAGCATCCGGTCACCGAACTCGTCACCGGCATCGATCTGGTTGAGCAGATGATCCGCGTCGCGGCCGGCGAGAAGATCGCGATCAAGCAGAGCGACGTGAAACTCAATGGCTGGGCCGTCGAAAGCCGGGTTTATGCCGAAGATCCGTACCGCAATTTCCTTCCCTCGACTGGACGTTTGACACGATACCGGCCTCCGAAAGAGGGGACCGAAAGTGGCGTCACCGTGCGCAACGACACCGGCGTCTATGAGGGCGGCGAAATTTCACTCTATTACGATCCGATGATTGCCAAGCTGGTGACGCATGCGCCGACGCGTAGCGCAGCAATTGCAGCGCAAAGCGACGCACTCGACGCCTTCGTGATCGATGGGATACGGCACAATATTCCATTCCTCGCCGCGCTGATGACGCATCCGCGATGGCAAGCCGGAAAACTTTCGACCGGTTTCATCGCGGAGGAGTTTCCCTCCGGCTTTCACGCTCACGCCCCGGAAGGCGAGCCAGCGCAGGTTCTGGCCGCTGTTGCTGCCGCGATTGACCATGTGCTGGGTGAGCGCAAGCGGCGCGTTTCGGGACAATTGAGCGGCAAAAGCGTTACGCGTGAGAGCCAGCGCGCCGTCTGGCTCGGTGAGCGCGAGGTCAGACTTGAGGTCAGGCGCGTGAACGGCGCCATCGAGGTGCGCTTGCACGGGAGCAAGGCCGGGCCGCAGAGACTTCAGTCCGACTGGAAGTCGGGCGATCCGATCTGGAACGGGACGATCAATGACAAGGTGACGACAGTCCAGGTGCGCGCAATTCTGAACGGTTTTGCCTTGAGCTATCGCGGCGTGGAAACCAAGGCCTATGTCTATACCGAGAGCGAAGCTGGTTACGCGAGGCTGATGCCGACGAAGAAGATTGCCGACACCGGCAAGCAGGTTCTGTGCCCGATGCCGGGCCTCGTGGTCTCGATCGCGGTCAAGGAAGGTCAGGAAGTAAAAGCCGGGGAGACGGTGGCCGTGGTGGAGGCCATGAAGATGGAAAATGTGCTGCGCGCGGAAATCGATGGCACAGTGAAGAAGATCAATGCCAAACCTGGCGATAGCCTGGCTGTGGACGCGGTCATCCTGGAGTTTGCTTAAAGTTGCGCGTCGCGGCGTGCGTAATATTTTCCAAGGCGTCGCTATGACCCTCTACTTCGCCTATGGCTCCAACATGAGCCGCGCCGCTATGCGCCGGCGCTGCCCGGGCGCGCGGGCGCTGGGTGTAGCCAGACTGTCCGGCTGGGGTTTCATCATCGGCGGCGGCGGATACGCCTCGATTGCGGTCATGCCGGGCAGCGAAGTGATCGGCGTGCTATGGCGGCTGACGCCACGCCATGTCGCGGCGTTAAATGCCTACGAAAATGTCGACAGCGGCCTCTATACGCGCGGTCGGTTGACAGTCCGATTCGATGGCGTTGCGAAATTGGCGATGGTCTATGTCGGGCGCGGCGAAGGCAGGCCACGGCCGGGCGCGGTGGAACTGATCGTCGAAGCGGCACGCGAATGGCGTTTGCCCGACGACTATGTGCGCAGGTTGCAACGCTGGTTGCCATCCGTGCGCAGAGCCGGAGCGACGGGATGAAGATCATTCGCCACGTTGTCGTGCGAGGTCTGGTGCAGGGCGTCGGCTATCGCGCTTTCGTCGAGCACGAAGCATACCGGCGCGGTCTGCACGGCTGGGTGCGCAATCGCCGCGACGGCTCGGTCGAGGCGGTGTTCGCTGGCCCGCGCGAGGCGGTCGAGGCTATGATCGAAGCCTGCAGGCGCGGGCCTTATGCGGCTCGCGTCGACGCGATTGATCACCGCGACGGCAGTGAGGCCGATCTTGGCGTCTTCGCGCCGGACGATACGTTCTCGGTGTTGCCGACGACCTGATCGGCCGTCGTTGCCGAACAACGTTTCGAACTCGCGCCGCAAAACCATATCGACTTCGGCCATGGATACCGGGATGCCGAGATCGGTGAGGCTCGTCACACCATATTTCTGTTCATGTACCCCGCAAGGCACGATGCCGGAAAAATGCGACAGATCCGGATCGACATTGAGCGCCATGCCGTGGAGCGTGACCCAGTGCGTCACGCGGATGCCGATGGCGGCGATCTTGTCTTCGTAGCCTTCGCCCTTGTCCGGGCGCCGCACCCAGACGCCGATGCGGTCCTCGCGCCGCTCGCCGCGCACGTTGAAAGCCGCCAGCGTCCGTATGATCCATTCCTCGAGTGTGGCGACAAATCGGCGTACGTCGGGCCCGCGGCGTTTGAGATCAAGCATCACATAAGCGACCCGCTGGCCCGGCCCGTGATAGGTCATCTGCCCGCCACGGCCCGTCGCATGGACCGGAAAGCGCGCGTCGATCACGTCAGCGGCGTTCGCGCTGGTGCCGGCGGTGTAAAGAGGAGAGTGCTCCAGGAGCCAAACAAGTTCGGCCGCTCGTCCGGCAGCGATCTCGGCGGCCCGCGCCTCCATGGCAACGACTGCCTCGTCGTAAGCCACGAGGGAATCGCTCGTGCGCCATTCGACTGGCGCCGATCCGGCCGCCATAGGAAGGCCGACTATCAAGGTGTTTCGCGTGTTAACCACTCGTTCACTATACCATGATGACCTGTTCGGTATCTGCCATCGCGCAGAATGCGCAACAGGAAACAAACGTGGCCACACTCGATAAAGTTGCTGTCGATATCACCGTCGTTCTTGGCACCACATCGATGCCAATCCATCAAGTCTTGCGGCTCGGCCGCGGCGCCATCATCGAGCTGGACGCCTCCGAGGAAGACGCCGTCAGCATCCTTGCGAACAACTTGCCGGTCGCCAAGGGGACAGTCGTCGTGAATGGCAACCGCATCGCCGTCAATGTCGCCGAGCTCCTGCCGCGACCTCCCGACATGCGCTGAACGGGCCTAAAGGGCTAAAACTGCGACGAAATTAAGCGTTGGCCTGACCGGGGGCGGCTCTTGTCCCTCAACATCCTATTTGTTACATGGTCCGCCATCATTGGGACGCGGGGTTTTCGAGCCTTTTCGTCCTTCCCCCATGCGGTCGTGGCGGAATTGGTAGACGCACTAGCTTGAGGTGCTAGCGGGGCAACCCGTGGAGGTTCGAGTCCTCTCGACCGCACCAGCCAAAAAATAGGGCGTTGATATCATTTCGTTTTCGCCGCTGCGGCCCTCACCTCATGGCTAGGTGAGGGAATAGATGTTGCAGTTTCGTTCCGGCCCGCAATCTTCGTCATCGCTTCGAGCGATAGTCGCTTGCGATCCGCCGCTTGCGTGTAGAGCGATGCCATCGCGGTACCCGTCCATCCAAATATCGCATTGAGTTGCGCGACGCTGGCACCTTCCTCTGCCGCTCTGGTCGCGCCGATCTTCCGGCAACCGTGCGCAGAGCGATTGTGAAGACCGGCGGCGACACAAGCCTCCTTAAACGCCGTGCCAAACGATTCCTTTTTGAACGGCTTGCCTTTCTTGCCGCAGATGAAAGCCAAGTCACCAATCGGTCCAGCATCCAATGTCCGTTGTAGGACCGGCAGGATCGGAAGCGTGACCGTGATTTCGCCTTGGCTCTTCTCGGTGCGCAGCGTTGCGACTCCGTTGCGCACATGCTGGCGTCCGATCACGACCACGTCGCCACGGCGCAAGCCAGTGAAGAGAAGCACGTCGAGCCAGACACGCTCTTTGGTGCCGAGCGGCCATCGCTTGTAGTAAGCCTCCACATCGGCTTCCGTCCAAACCGGGAAGCCAGGGCCTTTATTGCGTTTTGGATTTTTGACGCCATCGGTGGGATCAATCGTGACGTGCTGCGCAGACTTGGCCCATTTGAACAGGCCACGCAGGGCATCCAGATAGTTGCGCGCCTGGGCTGGTGATCTGCATCAATGCTGCTGGAGAAGACCACGGGTTCCTTTCCATGCGCGGCAGGATTGCACCTCGTTAACGGTCGCTATGCTCGAAAACGTCACGAAACTCGATTAAAATCGAAGCGATACAGGAGACGAGAGTCAGCGCATCTCCACTGCACGCTCAAGCGTCGGGCCCGAAATTCTCCAGAAGCGGGGGCTAAAAAGATGGATGATCCAAGGATGCGCCGCATACTCATCGCCCTGGTTATTGGCATTATATTGTTTGCCGCAGGCATGGCCCAACATTACTGGCCGTAACAACTGCGCCAGCTAATGTCCTCTTTCAGGGAATTGCCTTTCGTTTGCACGTATCGTGGACCGACTTGATGCAGATCAACGGTTCTTGCTGCGTATGGTCCGAAACTACTCTAAAGAAAGATGGAGAAGGCTCGTGAAGTTGGCCGCAGTGGGCCGGTTAGTACTGGTCGTACTAACGGCCGGGGTGTGCCTGGTGACCGGTCTTTCCGGTTCCGCAACCGCCATTCCGTCTAAATCGAAACAGATCCGCGTCGAATATGGTGTGCCGGGGAATCCAGCGCATCGGCCCATCTATGAGAGACTGAAGCAGGTGCGTGCCCTCGAGCAAATACAAAAGTTGCTCAGCCCGTTTCGACTTCCTCGTCCATTGCTTCTCAAGGTTTCCGGTTGCGACGGTGAGTTCGAACGCTTGGTATGATGGAAGTGTCGTGACCGTCTGTTACGAATACTTGGCAGATATTCTGAAAAATGCGCTAGAGGGAACGCTACCGAGTGTTATTTCACGGGATGATGCCATCCTCGGCCCCTTCATGGACGTGTTCTTGCATGAAGCTGGACATGCCGTTTTCGACCAACTGAACGTGCCGGTGCTTGGCCGGGAGGAGGACGCTGCAGATTTGTTTTCTGCCTACATTATGCTGCAGCTGGGTAAGGAGGATGCGCGTCGGCTGATCCTGGGTAATGCCTATCAATACAAAGAAGACGTTGTGAACCCGCAGGTGCCCCTTACGAAATACGCCGACGAGCACGGGATTCCAGCGCAGCGATTTTTTAACGTGTTGTGTATTGCGTATGGCGCTGATCAAAAATTATTTGCCGATGTTGTGGAGAAAGGATACCTGCCAAAAAAACGAGCGGAAGGTTGTGATGTCGAATATGAGCAGGCTGCTTTCGCGTTCAAAACGCTGATAGGTCCATATATCGATCGGACACTTGCGAAAAAGGTTCTCGCTACATGGATGCGGGACGTGGATGCCCGGCCAAAGGCGCATGGTAAATAGGTGCGGCATTCAGGCCGCAAAAGCGTCGCCAAACAATTCCGCGCCATTCGTTGATATGTATCAAAATTGACTGTGGAACCCTTTGGTAATTTTAGGCGGCAACAGCCCGAAAGGGCAGGAGGTTGCCATGAGTGAAAGAATAGAATTGGAATTGATTTCGCGCCGAAGGGCTTTTTCCCTTCTGGGTTTGGTGAGCCTGAGCCTCATAGTGCCAGCGACGGTGATGACCGCAACGGATGCCGAGGCCCGCGTTGGTAATCCAGCCTCAGCCGTGAGCGTTGCTGGCGCGAATCGGCGTGATCGACGTCAGGACCGGCGCTATAAGAAGAAAAAGAAGAAACCAACTGACTCAGAAGAAAAAAAATAAAGGCAGTGCGTATGGGGGGCTGCCGAAGAGTGGCACTCTAGGCGGATGTTTGGGCTCATTCCGTGTTCTGACGACGCCTTGCTGCGACTTCGACCGGTCACCGACCCGGCGTCCGCTTTTTCTACTTAGCGGATCCCATTGCTCGCTCGATCGCCTGCATAACGGGAAGGCTGAAGTTCTTTTCGTCATAGCAGAACGTCTCCAGCTTGTTCAGATTCGCCTGGAAGCTTTGTGTATCGATGAGCGCGTTATTACGTTTGCCGTTGTAGAAACCACTCAGCCAGGCGGCAACGGTTCGCGGCTCGCCAACTTTGCCATGTACAAACTGGTCGCAAGTAATTTTTGAAGCGTCTATCGTCACCTGCGCTTGAGCAAGTGGAATCAAAAACAGAGTGAGAAAAAATCCTGAAACGAGTTTTGTTCGCATGAACTACTCCCTTAACGGTGGGTGCAAATTGGCCCATATTAGCAACGGCACAGACTGGCTGAAAGACAGGGCTAAAGATAAGGTCAATGTCCGCTAATGACCCAAAGCGGACGTTATTTTCGAGCTCGATTGGAGTCCTTTAAAAAGGGGCCTAAACTTATTAAAATAGCCATGTGAGGTTCACCGCTATTCTTCTCGCGTAAAATCCTTTTGGCAGGTCCGTTTTCGTATCAGCGTGGCGTCAGCGAACTCCAACTCATGCGAGTCGCCGGAAATGACACCTTTGCTCAAGGAAATCTATAAGACGCCGCTGCTGTGGCTACTTGCTTTGGTCCCGGCCGTGCTGGTCACCGAAGCACTCAAGCCCGGGGCTCATACGCTTTTATTTTTCCTTTCAGTATTGGCCATCGTGCCCTTGGCTGCATTGCTGAGCCGCGCGACGGAGGCGATAGCGTCTCGTACAGGCGACATGATCGGCGGCCTGCTCAACGCCACGCTAGGCAATCTGACAGAACTGCTTATAGCTCTCGCGGCCCTGCGCGCGGGGCAATACGTTCTTGTGAAAGCATCGATTGCGGGCGCGATAGTCACCAACGCTCTGTTCATGCTGGGCGCCTCCCTTCTGCTGGGCGGGCTCAAGTACCGCGTTCAGGATTACAACCGCAACAGTGCGCGGCTGCAGGCCGGCCTGCTGTTCCTTGCAACGATTGCGATCCTCATTCCGTCGGTTGTCGCCGACACGGAGGCTAGCGCGGCTCAAGCCTCATTCGTGCAGGCGCTCAGCGCAAGCCTCGCAGGGCTACTGATTATCACCTACGGGCTGGGCCTGCTGTTCTCGCTCCACACGCACCGGGAATTCTTTGCCGGCGCGAATCATGCGGAATCTCATGAGGCGGAATGGCCAGTGGCCCTCGCACTGGGAACGCTCGCGGGCGTCACGGTCCTGGTCGCACTCGTCAGCGAGATTTTTGTGGAATCGGTTCAGCACGCGGCAACGGAGCTCGGGCTTTCTCCAGCCTTCGTCGGGTTCATCATCGTTGCGCTGGTCGGTGGCGCCGCCGAAATGGTTGCCGCGTTTTCGGCAGCGCGCAAGAACAGGCTAGATCTGAGCGTCGGGATTGCGCTGGGGAGCGCCTCGCAGATTGCGCTCTTCGTTGCGCCGGTCCTCGTCCTGCTCAGCTATGTGCTTGGCCCGACGCCGATGAATCTGCAATTCTGGCCCGGTGCGGTGGCCATGATTCTGATCGCGAGCATGACGGCCTCGCTTGTAACGAATACGGGCCGCTCCGCCTGGTTTGTCGGCGTTCTGGTCATCGTCGTCTACTTCGTGTTTGCGTTGACCCTTTATCTGCTGCCACCGAGGGTCACTTCATAGATTGGAAGGCACCATCCGGGCGCAGTCCTGGTGAATTGAATTAGAGGGAAAATGCTGCGGCAAATTCTGCTTGGCGGTGCCGTAAGCGTGGTGAATATCGCCATCCACGCGTTTGTTATGACGGTCGTGGTGCAGGTGGTTCAAAGGGCGAGCGCGACCAACAAGGTTGGTTCGTCTGCGTATCTGATTATGGTCATGATCCCGACCGTGCTGGTTCTCATGACCACGCACACAGTTGAGGTCACTGTCTGGGCCTTTGCGTATTTCATCGTCAACGCCGCACCTGAAGGCGCCGACCGCCTGTATTTTTCTTTCGTTAATTACACCACGTTGGGATACGGAGACGTCGTTCCGGTCACCCGCTGGCGGCTGCTGGGCCCAATGACTGCCATGAATGGCGTGCTGCTGTTCGGCTGGTCGACGGCCGTCATATTCGAGGTTCTGCGAAAAGCTATTGCTCGCGCAGGCGATTAAATTGTGCATGAGCCAGGTCCGCTCTTGGCACCCGGCCGTGCCATGTAAATTTGTCCGAAATCTCTGGATTCCAGGCCGTCGAATGAGCCATCATGGTTTGCACGAGGCTGAATTCGAGACGCGGCTGTGCATGGCCTATGGAGCCGATCTTCCTTTTTTGCAGGCCTGTTTCCGGCGTTGCTGAACGTTGCGCCCGTTAGCGTCGCAACCGCCGATGAAGCGGGCGTGAGTTTCTGGCTTCCCGGTCAATACGGGAGTTATGCGGCAGTACCCGGAAAGCCCGGGTTGTCATTCGAAGCCACGTTTTACCATGCGACGGCATCCGCGGGTGCGGGTGCGAGTTTTGAGCGCGGCGGCCACGTTGAGGTCGGCGTCAAATCGCCGTCGGACTTCATCATGCTAACGCCGACCTATTCCTTCGAAAGCCAGGTGCTGGGCGGGCAACCGGCTTTGGGTATGACCGCGTTGGTCGGCCGAAATGTAACGTCCGTGTCTGCAACATTAACTGGGCCCGGCGGAGGCACACTGTCGGGAAATAAATCGGATCAAGTCTTCGGTTTCGGCGACCTTTATCCAACCGCGACGCTGAAATGGAATCGCGACGTGCACAACTTCATGATCTACGCCACGGCCGCCATACCGGTAGGCACCTATGATCCAATGCGGCTAGCAGCCCTCGGAATGGGTCACTGGGCCGCAGATGCAGGCGCTGGCTACACGTATCTGAACGAGAAAGCTGGAATTGAATTTTCAGCGGTGTTCGGTTTGACCAACAATTTTATCAATCCCG
The DNA here is from genome assembly GCA_963762485.1 of uncultured Pseudomonadota bacterium. Lineage (GTDB taxonomy): Bacteria > Pseudomonadota > Alphaproteobacteria > Rhizobiales > Xanthobacteraceae > Pseudolabrys. The sequence goes on from CAVXLE010000011.1 coordinate 106,675, forward strand.
ACACCCAATATCGGAGTGGCACCGATGCCCACCTGGACTGGGCTTTTTCACCTTATGTGTCCGACAAGCTGCATATCGGCGCTGTCGGCTATTTCTACAATCAACTAAGCGGCGACAGTGGTGCCGGCGCCGCACTTGGTGAATTCAAATCGCGCGTGGTCGCGATCGGCCCGCAGATCGGATTTTTCCTTCCTCTCGGCGACCGCCAAGGGTACCTGAATCTCAGGGCCTACTACGAGTTCGCAGCGCAGAACCGGCTTGAAGGTTGGAACGCGTTTGTCACGTTTTCTATCGAGCCGCCAGAGAAGAAGGGCTCGATTCTGATGACGAAACGATAGCTGCGTATACATCGGCGCTAGTTGGCGCGATCGTCTTCATCCGCCAAGTGCTATCGCGACGCCCACAAGCACGGCGCCAACGGCGACCATGGCAAGCCCGGTAAGCCACGGCCGAAGCCCTGTGCAGCGCGCGAAGGCATTACCGCACAGGAAGAGCATGACGATTGCGACTGCGTTGGAAACCCGGAGCGCCGAATGGGCACTGTCAACGAACAGGAAGGGAATGACGACCGGAAGCGTCGAAATGAAAACTAGCAGGCAAACGCCGAGCGCGCCGAGCCAATCGTCCTTTGTAAAACCGGGACGCCTGGGCGGCTCCGGTAGCTGAAGCAATTTCAGCCTCACCGATTCCAGATCGTCTTGCGACAGCGCGGATGCAAGCGATTCCGGCAGGGCGTCCACGATCGCGCGCCTCGCTGTATCGGGATTGGTTGACTGTCTCACCGCACGTAGCGTCAAGAGGTTACGCCCGCGCTCCTCTAGGCTGCCCATCATATACATCCCGGCATCAATGATCCCCCACGCGAGATTGCAGCCTAGCGCGCCCATGATCATCGTTTTGACTTCGACGCGGCCCGCAGTGAGGACGCTAAGTGTGCCCGTGCTGGTAAGCACCATGATCAGCCCGAAAAATACCTCGGAGATTCTATCAATTGGATCGAGAAAGCGGTTCGACGCTTTTGTAGACTCGTTCGCCATCGCGCAAGATTATCCTCGATAGGGCCGTCCGCTCGTATCATATTGTTCCCATTACTGGCGCCTCAATACCAGACGTTCGCCCATGATATGGGAGATCAGCGGCACAAATCGGACGCGACGCCAAGACGGCTAAATGTCCGCTATTGGCGGTGAGTTCAACCGGTCACTGCAACACCGCTCGTAGTCTATCGGCAGGGGTTTCGAATCCCAAGGTCTCCCTCGGGCGTTGATTGAGCCGCAGAGCGATCTTGTTCAGGTAGGCCTGAGAGAACTGCGAGAGATCTGTCCCCTTCGGGAAATACTGCCGCAGCAGGCCATTGGTATTCTCGTTGCTGCCGCGCTGCCAAGGACTGCGTGGATCGCAGAAATAAACCTGCACGTTGGTGGCAATCGTGAAGTGCTTGTGGTCAGCCATCTCCTTGCCGCGATCCCAGGTCAATGAGCGACGCAACACCTGCGGCAGCTTGCGCACGTGTTTAGCGAGCGCGGCCACTACCGTCGCGGTGTCCTTGCTCGGAATCTTGAGCAGCATCACAAAGCGGGTGTGGCGCTCGACGAGCGTCGCAATGTGCGTGTTGTTTGCTCCCGAGAGAAGGTCTCCTTCCCAGTGGCCTGGCACGGCGCGGTCGTCAGCCTCGGCCGGCCGTTCGCGGATGGAAACCGCATCGACAATCTGTCCCAGCCCGCTCTTCGTCGTGCCGCCCTTGGCCTGGCGCATCTGCCGCGCCGTGCGTAGGTGCGCCATCAGCTCCTTTTTCAGCACACCGCGGGCCTGAATGAAGAGACTTCGATAGATCGTCTCGTGCGATACCTGCATGCCCGGGTCGGCAGGGAATTGCTGCTTCAGCCAGCCGGCGATCTGCTTCGGCGACCACTGGAGCGCAAGCTTCTGCGCAATGCGCCATCGTAGCTCCGCATGGCGCGCCAGGCGACAGGGCTTCGGGCGCAGCGACCGCTCCCAGGCGCGCCTGTCGGCCCAACTTGCGCGGTAAGCGCGGCAGCCGCCGTTCCGTCTGATCTCCCGACTGACCGTCGACGGCGACCGTGCAAGGCCCTGTGCGATCTGTCGTATCGACCGACCAGCGGCAATGCCACGCGAGATCTCTTCGCGTTCCGCAAGCCTCAGAGCTCGCGCAGCTCTCCGGCGCGGCAGTGGAGCGATTCCTCCATTGAGCGCCAACACCCGGTAGACGCCGCTCTTGTTCCTTCGCTCAAGTCCGCGGACCGCTCCCAGAGCTCTGCTCGTTGCTTCGGCGTAAACCGTGCATGCACACCCATCGATCACCTCCCAACCCAACAAGATTAGAAGGTGTTGCGTCGATCGGTTGAACCCGCCGCACTTAGCGGACATTTGCTTTTGCGCCGCAGCATGTCCGCTTTCGACGGAAAAGCGGACATTGCGTTGACCGGTCCGTATGTCCGCGAATGACCCAAAGCGGACATGGCATTGTGCAGCATCAGCGTGCAGCATCAGCGGCTCTTGGAACCTTTTGATTTGGCTCAATGCCGAAGTTTTCAAACGGCGTCTGGATCGACGGACGGTTCAGGGGGCGAAAATGACTGAGCTTCTCGTTGCGTTGGGTCTAATCGCCGGAGTTGTTGCCGCTCACGAGATTGGTTTTTGGCTAGGTTCACTGAGCCGCTCGAACGATGAGCCTTTCAACCGACAAGTAGCCCTGGTTCGGACATCAACAGCCGCTCTGGTTGCGTTCTTGATCGGATTTGCATTTTCAGGAGCAGCATCGCGCTTTATCGATCGCCTAGATATCATTGTGACGGAGGCGAACGCACTCGGTACCGCCTACTTGAGAGCCGATACCATCGCCGAACCGCAACGGGGCGAACTAAAGGCCGCGCTAAAAGAGTACACTGCCGACCGGGTTACATTGCTGAGTCGTGAAGGCCGCGATCAGATTGGTCCTTTGCTAGCCAAGGTAAGTCGCCTGCACGAACGAATGTGGAGCTCAGCGATCAGAGCCACTCAGAACAACGCTCCATTGATGGCGGTAGTCCTACCGCCAATCAACGAGGTCATCGATCTGCATTCGACGCACCTTGCTATGGCGAGAAGACATCTGCCTATTCCAATTATGGCGGTGCTTTTGGGTACGGCGGCAGTCGGCGTTGGTATGATGGGCTTCGGTAATGGTCGTCTTGGCCGCCGATTTTCTGTACTCGACTCCGTTTACGGAGCCGTTCTTGCGGTCGCTCTGTGGATGACTATAGACTTGGACTACCCGGGCATGGGCCTTATTAGGTTGAGCAATCTCCCTGTCGTGGAAACCTTGGCAGCTATGAATTGAGATCGCTAGCGCGGCGCGGGCGCTAACCAAAATACGAAGTTTCGATCAACCCTTGAGGTGGATGCCTCGTCGGCTCGCCCATGCTGACGAGATGATCGAATAATGAGAATGTCCGCTATTGGCACTTAGCGGACATCTCAACACCTCAGGCGAATGTCCGCTTTTGGGGTAAGACCGGACGCTGTGTGGGTGGGTTGTAATGTCCGCTTTTCACTCACAAGCGGACATTGAATGGCGCGATCGGCATATCCGCTAAGTGCCAATAGCGGTCATAAGTCCGTGGATCGACGTGCCGTGATTGGAGGCATGCTCTTGTGGTACCAGGGTGGGTTATGTTCGTGCTATTTGTGCCACACGGGATGAAGAGTTATGCGAACTGCCCGATTTTTCTTCAGGCTTGATTAGTCTGCATAACCTGGGCGCGATACAAGAACGTAGGCGACGGGCGATTTGAGTCTGTCCGACGCAAATTGTTAGAGGAGAACCTTGATGCGTAGACATTCACTGATTTTGCTTGCTGCCGCGACAATTGGTCTGGCTGCAAGCCAAGCATCGGCAGCGGACCTACCGAGGAAGGCCCCGGCGTACATGCCGCCACCGCCACCTCCAATGACCTGGACCGGTTGCTACATCGGCGGCAACATCGGCGGCGCGTTTGGCGACGCCAGTTTAAGTGGCCCGGCTGGAACGGTCTCCGCAGACGGTTCGGGCTTTGCCGGCGGCGGCCAGATCGGATGCGATTACCAATTCAGCGGCGGATGGGTGATCGGCATCCGCAATATGTTCGATGGCACAAGCAACAAAAGGAGCGGAACAATCGCAGGTGGTCCGCTCGCAGGTGACGTCGTCAACTTCAACAATCAATGGTTCGACACGCTGACGGCCCGCCTCGGGTATGCGTTTCAACCTGCCTGGTTGCTCTACCTTCAGGGCGGCGGCGCCTGGGGTCATACAAGTACGAATATCACCGCCGGTGGGGTTCAAATCGGCCAGACCTCGAACACCGGATCAGGCTGGACCATCGGTGGCGGCGTTGAATGGATGTTCGCGCCGCACTGGTCGGCATTTCTGGAAGGCAATTACATGGACTTCGGCTCGCGCGACGGGACCGCATTTACTGCAGTCGGAACGACCTGTGCGCCAGGGTGTGCCTTCAGCGCCAAAGCAACCGAGACAACTGTCCTGATTGGTGTGAACTATCGGTTCTACTGAGCGACTTCGAACGGCTGCGCTTCATCGCACAGCTGAGAAAATTCAAAACCCCGGGCAACTCGCCCGGGGTTTTTTGTCGCGGAGTGCAGCGCTGGCGGATGGCTCATTTTAATCGACAATGGTAAGTGCGCTTAGATTCGTACCAATTGTTTGGCCATGTCCGCGTTTGTGCCAATAGCGGACATTTTAGGCTTGGGCTCTCCACGATTAGGCGAACCCACCGTCATTCAAGGGTCGGTGTTAGTGAATGCTCATCATAATGTCGTGCGAATACGCTGCAACGCGATGTTCGCGCGGCACGCTTGTGTCCTTGCTTGCAGACTGTCGCTGCTTGGTTAGGTGTGCATTCTGCTGCTTAAGCGCGCTTGTTTCTTGTGCGTAGGCCGTACTGGATGTTTGCGTGGCAGGGCTCTCCTTTTCGGCCGCGAAATTGAAAGTCATCATCAATGGTTGTTGGTCCGGTCGCGGTTCGACTTTGGGCAGCCCCACTAACTGCGATGTTTTAATTGGTGAACCAACATCTGGAAGTTCGTAACTAGACAACATTAAAAGCGCGAGAAGTGTCGTTCCCACGACCACTAAGTAGGTGAAGATCGGCATTTGCATTGCGAGTCTGCGAGCTTCGTTTGGTTTGTCATTAGCGCGGACGTCGGCGATGTCGGATCACATGACAAAGCCTGAGAAAGGCCCGCGAGCTAACTCGGCCTTGGGCGGCTTTATCGCCGCAGGTCTCGTACTTTGTGTCGCCATCATCATTGCAACCGGGTGGCTCGGCAAAAGCTACAGCCACCATGGCGGCGAGGTTGCGCACGTGAAAGCGCACTCGACCACTCGGTCTCGATAAGTCTGCTTTACCGCGGAAAGCGGACACTCAGCGCTGCAAGCGGCATTTCAAAGCCGCGCGGCCATAGGTCGCCGCGCGTGCTTCTTGGTCCGATCATGCCATCTACCAAACCAGTTACCAAACCAGTTCCTACTTTTTGGTACCACTGATTTCGGGGACAGGTCACTGGCACAAGCGATCGACTCTCGGGTTGCACACCGGGCCGTAATAGCCGGTCGGAACGTAACCCTGAGTGAAACTAGCGCGGGTGGGATAATAGTTAGAGTCGGTGCCAGCGCTATACATCCCTCCGGCATATGTGCCGACGGCCCCGGCGGCAGCCATACCGTATCCGCCATAGTAGCCGCGGCGCGCCATGCGTCGTTCAACTCTTCGCTCGACGCCGTATCCGCCGTATTCATTTTCGCCATAGTAGGCGCGGCGCGCTGTCCGTCGTTCAACTCTACGGTGGACGCCTGCAACGCTCCCAGGCGTCAGAGGCTCCCCGACGCGAGCGCTGGCGCTGTCAAATGAGACTGACAACTTGTCTTGCGAGAGTTGCAGCGAGACCGGGACTGCGCAAAAAAATGCGGTCGCGGCCAATAGACCTAGCGTGCTCAGTTTCTTCATGGGTTCCTCCCGGGAACGGGATCATCGGGCATCGATTTGGCCGGAAAGAATAGTGACGCGCGTTAAAATGCGACGCATTGAGAAACGTCAAAGGTTCTCGGATACCTTACCACCGTAGTCTCTTTAGCTTTCCTTTTTGAATCCTATGACAGTTTTCAAAACGATTTTTTTCAATCGACTGCCATATCGTCATGCGCGCCGGAGCCCAAGTTGAACTCCCTCCGCGTGCACTATTTTCCGGCCGGCGCAACTATGTACGGCACTGAGGCAAAAGTCGGCTATGAACATGACGGAAAAAAATACGTCGGTTGATTTCAGGTTGTCACCAACCGCACACTGGTGAGAGTCAAGATCGACCGCTGCGGGAGGTGGGCGCAGCGCGGGCCGAAGCGTCACCCCAAAGTAATGGTGTCACGCGGCCAACCTGCTGCGGACAGAACCGGTTGGTCGATAGGTTTTCTATCAGGGTTCAGTAGGCCGGGGCGATGAAACACGACAGGAGGCGTTCTTGTCCAAACCCGATCGACATGAGATTTCGGCACGGCTGCGGAGGCTGCCGGTAGATTTTATGCTCGCGCTGATTAACGCGACATCGATCCTGGTGATCGTCGCAGCTATTCTTGCGCTTGTCGCGATGGTGCGTATCGATAATTTTGTAGGAAGGGTAGTTACGACAATGACTGAAGCGGTGCTGTCAAAAATCGATCTGCCGTCCAAAGACGTGTTGGCGAATCTCCGAAACCTCACGGAGGAAGTCCGCACGCTTGGCAGTACCCTCAGGGAAATCAAGGCGGGAGAGAACCTAGGCGTCCAATTCGAGATTGCGCGACTGAAAGAGGCGCTGACCGCCCTCAATGTAAGCGTCGACCGGCTCACAGACACGAGGACGATCGTCACCGACGAGGCGATTGGACAGCTGGGCCGAACCGTCACCGACACACTGACGAAGATGAGGGGTTGCGCCTACAACGATGGCCAAATGCAGCCCTATCTTAGCGGCAATGTGGCCGAAGGCCGGTAGATCGCCGGCCAGCCATGAAATGGCATATGCGGGTCACGGTCCTTAGGCGCCGTTCTTTCCGCGCGCGCCGCCTCGTGGCGGTGAGTCCCCATATCGATATGTAATATCGACCGTTTTCATTAATTCACGCTGAAAGGCATATTAAACTTGGAAACGCCAGACGCTATCACACAATACGCGCTTTGCCAGGGACTGGGCGGCGCGAGGTCTGCAAAGTGATGAGGTGATCGGTAGTCATGTTAAACCAATTTCTGGTGGGCGGCATCGTCAGCATTTGTACCATCACAATTCATGCGCTGGTTATGACTGCCGTAGTACGGGTGGCACAAGCAACGAGCGCAAACCGTACATTACACCCGTCACTACTCTTGATTAGCGTAATGATTGCGACTGTCTCCGTCTTGATGGCCGCACACACTTCTGAGGTAATGGTTTGGTCGATTGCCTACTTCGTTGTGGATGCCGTGCCTCCTGGCTCCAAACTCTTGTATTTCGCATTCGTGAATTACACGACACTCGGTTACGGCGACGTAATTCCAGTGGAGGATTGGCAACTCCTTGGACCAATGACAGCGATGAATGGTGTTCTATTATTTGGGTGGTCCACTGCTGTCATTTTTGAGGTGTTGCGGAAAGCAATGTTAGCTGGCTCCAGCACCGCGTGATACCTGCCAGGTCCGCTTTGGGTCATTGGCGGCGATCTCCTCAAAGCCGCCATTAGCTGGCGCAGCTATAACAGCAAGTAATGTTGGGCCAGTCCTGCGGTAAACTAGATAATGCAATGAGCCAACGATACGTCTGTGCATCAAAGATTTAGATCGGCTTCAATCAAAACGGCCCGCTACAATTGCACGCCATCACGGGCCGTTATTGCTCTGCCTCTCAGTAATACTGCGCGCAAGTGCTCCCATTCCATCGCGCGCACCTGCGGGCGTGGCGTTTGGTGGTTCTAGCCACGCACACACCATTAACTCGTGTCCTGCCCGCTCCGCATCCGGCCACGACTTGCGTGATAATGCTGCCCGGCTCGTGAACCGGCGCAACTGGTATTGCCTGCGCTGACGTTGTGACAACTAAGGCGAAGGCAGCGGCGATTACTCTGATCATGCGCTTCTCCCTTCAAGACGAGTTTTTTTGAGCCATTGATAGTGATGGCTTATGGCTCAACAATCTTTGACCTATATCAAAATGGATTCGGATTTCGAGATTTCAAACAAACAAAAGGCCCGCGACGGATGGACGCCGTTACGGGCCAGATTCTGATGGTTCATTGATTTCGCCAGAAGACTCTGCTTAGACCGGCTGCGGCCTGTTGAAGTAGGACCGTGGACCAACGGAAAAAAATGTCCGATTTGGGTCAAAAGCGGACATGATGTTTTGGATTGCGATGTCCTTTGTTGCTCTGAAAGCAGACATTGGCTTTCGCAAAAAGGTGCGGCGGCGGCGAAAATATTTATGGCACTTCAAACCACCTATTGCGCCTGCACCTGGGCGCAACGCATTGCTTTTCCATACGTGTGCGAAGTCTCTCGACCGCACCATAGGGGAAGAATAGGGATGCCGCTGGCTCGGGGGGTATCCCGGTTCCGCTAATATCTTTCGCGGACAAAATTCCGTCCCTTCAGGGACCGTTGATCGTTGTACCTGTTTTTATCCAGCCGTTTCGGTAACTCTATTTTTTCATTCTGAATGGTTTTGTGGGGTATCGACGAAAGAATATGCGAGATGCAGTTGAGACGTGCGCGCCGTTTGTCGTCGGAGCGAACGATGTGCCAGGGCGCGTGCTTACTGTCTGTTGCCTTCAGCATCATGTCGCGCGCTTTCGAATATTCATACCAAAGTTTGTATGACTCGAGATCCATAGGGCTTAATTTCCACTGGCGCAGCGGGTCATTGATACGCGCCAGGAAACGCCGTTCCTGCTCCTCCTTGCCGACTTCCAACCAGAACTTGATCAGTACTATGCCTGCATCGAGAATATATTTCTCGATTTCCGGAATGACTTCGAGAAAGCGCCGGTAGATTGGCTTATCCACAAACCCCATCACGTGCTCGACGCCGGCGCGGTTGTACCAGCTTCGATCGAAGATTACGACTTCGCCTGCAGCAGGAAATTGCTGGATGTAGCGCTGAAGGAACATTTGCGTTTTTTCCCGCTCCGACGGAGGGGGAAGCGCGACAATTCGAAATACGCGGGGGCTTACTCTTTCTGTAATGGCTCTGATGGTGCCGCCTTTACCGGCTGCATCACGTCCTTCGAAGACAACGATAGCCCGCAAACCATTGGATTTGATCCATTGCTGCAAGCGGCAAAGCTTGATTTGAAGCTTGCGCAGTTCGGCTTCATAGGCCTTGCGCTTCATCTTTGTCGGCTTGTTGGCTGAGGTCTTCAATTTTCGTCCTTTCGCCATCGTTGCCTGCTTCACCCAAACAACACTGACGGGTTCCGGAGGTGCCGGCCAAACAGAACAACCTTTAAATTTAATCAGATATGGCTGGCTCTTATTGACTTACGTCAAAGTCTGCCGGTCACAATTTTCTAAAAGGGAGCGTCATTTGTGCGAAGTGTGACACTACAGGTGTGGCCAAACATGTCGCACGTTTATTCCAATGTTCGGGAGCGCCGCCCATGACAACAACCATTGACGACCTGCTGCCGACTGCCGTCGAATGCAAGAAACGGATGGCCGCAGCCGAGGCGGAAAAAGCGTCTGAATACATGCGCAAGCAGACGGCGGCTGAGGCCGAAAAGAAAGCCTTGCTCGATCAGCTGCGAAAACCGTCAGGCATATCCGATGAAGAGCGAATGAAGCGCGCGGCGGCGATCATCAATCGCGCCGTCAATAACGGCCAGACCGAAGTCTTCGTTGGTCGTTTTCCAAATGATCTTTGCACTGATCATGGCCGCGCCATCAACCAGCAGGAGCCCGGCTGGGAAGATACGCTGACTGGGCTGCCTAAAGAACTCTTTCAATTCTGGAAGCAGTATCTGCAGCCCCGCGGATATCGGGTCAAATTTCAAATAGTTGATTGGCCTAATGGAGTGCCTGGTGACATAGGAGTAACATTGACCTGGGGCTAGCATTCCTTCGAGCGGAGAACGGCCATGCGTCATGCTCAATTGGCGATGCTTGCTTTTTTGGGAATGATACTTCCGGCATATGCCCAACAAGCTGCACCCACGACAGTCCCAGTGGGCACCGTCGTTGCCGAAAGAAAGGCGATTACGCCGTCAATCGAGTTTGTCGGCCGAGTTGAGGCCGTCGACCGCGTTGAAATCAAGGCACGCGTGACTGGATACCTTGAAGCGGTCCTCTTCAAAGAGGGCGACGCGGTCAAGGAAGGCGCGCCGCTTTACAGAATCGAAAAAGGACTCTTCGAAGCCACGGTCAAGCAGGCCGAAGGCGCTTTGGAACGCGCAAAGTCAGCCAAGGTTCTTACAGAAATACAGTTGCAGCGTGCAGAAGACTTGCTGGCAAAGAGCTCGGGTACGGTCGTGGCGAGGGACCAGGCGCTGGCGGCGGATCAGCAGGCGCACGCCGCGATTCTGGAGGCTGAGGCCAATCTGCAATCGGCCAAAATCAATCTTGGTTACACCGATATCGTATCGCCGATTACCGGAAAAATTAGCCGGACAAACATCACGGCAGGGAATGTCGTTGGCCCCGACAAAGGCACGCTGACTACGATCGTAAGCCAGGATCCGATGTACGTGACATTCCCGGTCAGCCTGCGCGAGTTTTTAGGTGTGGCGCGGACCAGCCAGATTATAGATTTAGCAAGGCTACAGATTAAATTGCGCTATTCGGAGGGCTCGGTCTACGACCAGATCGGTAGCGTAAATTTCCTCGACGTCATGGCAAATCGGTCGACAGATACGGTTCTGGCGCGCGCGACGATCGCCAATCCGAAGGGTGGTATTATCGACGGCCAGTTGGTGACCGTTATCGTCGAAACCCAAAAGCCTGAAGAAAAGATCACAGTGCCCCAATCGGCCCTCATAGCGGATCAGGGGGGTATCTATGTGTTTGTGGTCGACGACGGGAAGGCAGTGACACGGCGTGTCAAACCTGGCCGCGTGAATGGTACGGGCATTGTAATCGAGTCGGGCCTGACGGGAGGCGAGGTGGTCATCGTCGAAGGCCTGCAAGGCGTTCGTCCCGGCGCTCCGGTGCGCGCGAGCCCTGTGGTTCCGGCGGCTGGCCGGAGTTAGACAATGCTGTCATCAGTCTTTGTTGATCGGCCTCGGCTCGCAATTGTCATTGCCGTCGTTACGACCATCGCCGGCATGCTGGCGTTGTTCTCGATTCCGATCGCGCAATATCCGGATATCGTTCCGCCGCAGGTCTCCGTGACGACCAGGTATCCAGGCGCGCCGGGCACGGTTGTGGACGCGACAGTCGCCCAGCCGATCGAAGCGCAGGTCGTCGGCGTCGACAAGATGATCTACATGAAGAGCGTCAGTGGCGACGACGGCAGTTATTCACTGACCGCTTCGTTTGAACTTGGAACCGATCCGGATATCAACACAGTCAACATCAACAACCGCGTTCAGACGGCTATTGCGAGCCTTCCGCCGGATGTGCAGCGTCAGGGGCTGACGATAAAGAAGAAGTCCTCGGCATTGCTGGGCGTTATCGCAGTCTATTCACCCAAGCACACGCACGACCCGTTGTACCTTTCAAACTACGTTACCATCAATCTCCTGGACCAGATCAAAAGCACGCCTGGTGTGGGTGATGCGACGCTCTGGGGCCCGCAGGATTATGCGATGCGCGCCTGGGTGCAGACTGATCGTCTGACCGGGCTCAATCTGACGACGGCTGACGTCATAGACGCAATCCAGTCACAGAATATTCAGGGGGCCGTCGGCCGCATCGGCGCCCGCCCGGCAGCAAGCGACCAGCAACTGCAACTCAATATTCAAACCAAAGGCCGGCTCAGCACGGTCCCCGAATTCGAGAATATCGTCATTCGCACGAATCCCGACGGCTCGGTGCTGCGCCTTCGCGATGTCGCACGAGTGGAGCTAGGGGCATCGAATCTGGATCGTGAGACACGATTCAATGGCGGGCCAGCGGCGGCGATCGCGATATATCAATCGCCAGGCGCCAATGCCATCAGCACGCTGAACGCAGTGCGCGGGAAAATCGAAGAGCTGCAGAAAAATTTTCCCGAGGATCTGGCGTGGAAGATTACGTACGATCCGACAGTCTTCGTTAAAGACACCATACACGAGGTGCAAAAGACCCTCATTGAAGCATTTATTCTCGTCGTGCTCGTTGTCTTTCTTTTTCTTGGCAGTGTACGCGCGACCTTGATTCCCACGCTGGCGGTGCCCGTAAGTCTCATCGGCACTTTCATTGCATTGTTGGCGGTCGGCTATTCCGCCAATTCGGTTTCGCTGCTTGCGGTTGTTCTTGCGATCGGAATCGTCGTCGACGATGCCATCGTCGTGGTCGAGAACGTCGAGCGCGTGATGGAAGAGTATCCAGAGCTTTCGCCCGCTGAAGCGACCAAGAAGGCTATGACGGAAATCACGGCGCCGATCATTGCGATCACGCTCGTTCTTCTTTCCGTGTTCGTGCCGGTTGCCTTTATTCCGGGAATTTCCGGCGAATTATTCCGGCAATTCGCGGTCACGGTCGCGGTTTCGATGTTCCTGTCCGCGATCAATGCGCTCACGCTGTCTCCGGCGCTTTGCGGCGTTCTGTTGCGGCCGCATCACGGTCCACGCCGCGGCATCATGGGAAAAGTGATGAGTTCGATCGACTACGTGCGCGATCGCTATGGTGCGGCCGTCGCGCGTCTTGTCCGGGTGTCGATCATCGGGCTTGTGCTGGTCGGCGTCTGTGGCCTTGGTGTCATTGGACTGGCGAAAATTACGCCCACGGGATTTCTGCCCGAGGATGACCAGGGTGCTTTTTTCGTCGTTGTGTCAACGCCGGGAGGAGCTTCGATCGCCCGCACGACGGACGTGATGCAGCAAGCCGAGGCCATCTTGCGTGAGGAACACACGGTGGAAGATGTCACCGCGGTCATTGGGTTGAATTTCATCGACAATTATTCGCAACCAAATGCCGGCTTTTTCGTCGTCACGCTCAAGCCGTTCGAGGAACGCAAGGTCGCAGGATCGGGGGTTCCGGACGTGATTGCGAGGCTCAATACAAAATTCCGCCAGATCCAGGGCGGTGCAGTGGTGCCGCTTGCGCCGCCGCCGATCCTTGGGCTTGGAACGGGCGGCGGATTTGCCTATGTGCTGGAGGATCTGCGTGGCGGCGACCCGAAGGATCTCGGGCAGGTTGTGCGCGGCCTTGTGATTGCCGCCAACCAGGATCCACAATTGAACCGGGTATTCTCGACGTTTTCCGCGACCAATCCGTCAATTTATCTGGATATCGATCGTGACAAGGCCCAGATTCTTGGCGTGCCACTGAACTCGGTATTCCAGGCGCTGCAGGCTTCGCTCGGTGGCTACTTCGTGAACAACTTCAATCTGTATGGCCGGACCTGGCAGGTTCAGGTACAGGCGGAGGCAATTGATCGAGCGAAGACCGAAGATATCTACCGGATTAATGTGAAGAGCGCCGAAGGGAAGATGATCCCGATGCGTAGTCTGGCGGAGGTGAGAATCGTTCTGGGACCACCTGGATTGATCCGCTACAACAATCGGCAGGCCGTCACCATTCAGGGAGGCCCCGCGCCGGGGGTGTCGTCTGGTCAGGCGCTTAAGGTGATGGAAGAGGTGGCCGCGCGCACCTTGCCGCCAGGCTATTTCGGCGAATGGACCGATACATCATTCCAGGAAAAGCGGGCCGAAGGTAAGACTGCGATCATCCTCGGGTTTGCGGTCCTGTTTGCGTATTTGTTTCTTGTCGCACTGTACGAGAGCTGGACGATACCGGTGCCCGTCTTGCTGTCGGTTGCCGTCGGATTGCTCGGCTCATTTGTTGCAATGGTCCTCGGCGGGCTGACGCTCGACCTTTATGCGCAGATCGGCATGGTCGTGTTGATCGGACTGGCGGCAAAGAACGGCATCCTGATTGTCGAATTTGCGAAGGAGCAGAGGGAGAAGGGCGTTCCGTTGCTGGAAGCCGCCACCGAAGGCGCGCGGTTACGCTTCCGGCCCGTGATGATGACGTCGTTTGCCTTTATCCTCGGTCTTCTTCCCTTGGTCATCGCGACTGGCGCATCGGAACTGGCGCGGCGGGACGTTGGCACGCCGGTTTTCGGCGGCATGATATTCGCGTCCTTTATCGGAATTTTCGCGATACCGCCACTGTACGTCACCTTCCAGGCCATCCGCGAAAGATTACGACCTGGCGCGCGGCCAAACGCCGAACGCGGATCGACCGCGAGCCAGCAGGGTACACGTTCATCGGAGTAATCGTTCGGGGCCCGCCCCACCGGTGACGGCAAAGCGGCGCGGCTGATGGCGGCGGCTTGCTTAATGCCCTTCCAGGAAGACGTAGTTTTCCCAACTGCGCATGCGTAACAGGATCTTTCGCAACAATGAGAGATGCTCCCAGTGCTCTGTATAGATTGCAACCTGCGCGGCAGACCCGAGCGGAATCTGATACTCTGAGAGGCTTTCTTCGATATCAATCGTTGCAAGCGCGCGGCCTGCTGACGGTAGCGCGCCAGGATCTACAAGCGTCCCCGTTGGTTGTAGTTGGCCGGCTGCAATTGCATCGATGACCTGGTGCACCTTTCCCTTGAACACGCGACCGGGTACAGCATCGAAGGCTATTTCAGCTTCGTCGCCAGCCTTCACGCGCTGCAAAGAGTTTTGCTGGAAGGCCGCTCCCAAGATCCGGTCGCGCTCGTCGGTATTTACGAAGACCATAACCGGCCGTAACGGCTGAGGAATTACGTACATCCCAGGGCGCAAACCAACTTGGGTAACGAATCCTGCGCTTGGTGCCCGTGTTACCGTTTGATCGAGATCGTACTGGGCGTCAGCCAATTCGGCCGTCAGACGTGCAACCGCAGTGTTGACGCCGCCGATGTTCGACACAAAGGCGAGCCGCGCACGTTCCTCCTCGGCTCTGGCTCCCGTGAGGGTCTGTCTCGATGTTTCGAGATTGCGTGTGGCGGTATCGACCGTCGCCTGTGCGACGACCTTCTTTTCAAGGAGTTCAACCTGGCGATCGTAAGTCTGCTGCGCGAGTTGCAACTGTGCGTTCGCTCTCTCGGAGGCCGCTGTGGCTTGATCGAGGGAGGCCTTCATCTGCTTGACGTTCTGTTCGGCCTCAGCAAGCGAGGCTTTCTTCTGATCGACTACGTATTGGTATGGCTTCGGATCGATCCGAAACAGTTCATCGCCTTCCTTGAGCGGTGCGTTCGTCTTGACCGGAACTTCAATGACGCGGCCTTTCACCGTGGGCAATACCGGCGTCACAGAAAAATAGAGCCGGGCATTCGTTGTGAAGGGATGATTGTAGTTCATAATCAATAGAAGCAAGGCGATGCCGATGATGCCGCCAAACGTTGCTGTAGCGAGCGACCATTGGTTCACCGGAATCCTGAACGCCTTGAAGACGACGTAACAGATGGACACATAAATCAGGATCAGCAGGAGTTCCATTATTTGCCTCCCTTCTGGAGGTTGGACTCAAGTTCTGTGACGCGCCGGCGCAGATCTTCCAATTCCTTTTCCGCCGAAGCTGCCGCATTTGTCGCCGCTTGCGAAAATCCCCAGCCGCGTTCGGGACGATAAGCCATCGCCCAGATCCAGAGAAACGGCCATAGCGCGTGCAACGTGAACAGGCTCACCCATCCAGCCGCATGAATTGCATCCTGGTGGGGATGTTGGCGTGACTTCGAAATTAGATAAGGCACATCGTGGATCGCGATGATCCCGTAGAATAATACCGCGACTACGAAAAAGAGCAGGCCGAGCGCGAAGTAGTTCAAGAACGGGTCACCGATCATGTGTTTGCAAGCTCCCTTAGTTGGGTCGCGCAGACCAGCCCAAAATGCCTTGATGCAAATCGACAAACGCTCGCATCACATTTACCTGCAGAGAATTGTTGCGAGCTTGATATAGGTCAAGGTTGCATCATTTAAGGGCAGTCACTGTCGCCGTTCCGGATAATAGGGGACGGCTATGGCAAAAGAATCGAAAACACACGAAGGTCGGATCGACCAGTTTTTTTCAGGGCCAGGCGCGCGCGCCGATCAGTGGCGGGATTTACAGGACGCGGCGCAGGCCTGGGCCGCCGGCCAGGACAATCGCACAAAATTTGAGGCGATGCTCGCCGAACTGTCGGCAACCGAAGAATATCACGCCTATCCGGGTCCCCATCTTTTGGCGGCGTTGCGCGACAGTGCCGCTGCAGACGATTCTCGCGCCACTGCCGCTCTTGTGAGGAAAATCAGCGCAGCGCTGCTCACCCGATCATTTCGCCGTCACGCAGGCGATTGGGAAGTGAATGACGAAGGCGACGGCGCAATACCGGATATCCTGCCGCCAACTCTCGGCCGCGGTGAACTTCATCGACCCTATTTCGAAACATTGATCGTCACCGGCCTCCCTGCCGAGCGCTGGCAGGGCTTTTGCACTGAGTGGCGCAGGCTCCGCCGGCCGCTTGACCAATTTATCTACGAGCCAGTGATCGTCGGCAGCGTCGAAGATGCATTTTGCGCAGCAATGCTTAATCCTGACATCGCCGCTGTCGTCATAAATGAGGGCTTCGTGTTCCGATCGCGCCATGACGCGCCTGTGTTGCGCACGCTTTCTGCATCAATGGAGCAACAATACAAGACAGAAATGTCGGCGCTGCAATTGGCGCAGCTGCTGAAGAAGGTACGTCCTGAGCTCGATCTCTACATCGTATCGAATCGGCGGGTCGAGGAATTGGCCGGCAATCCGAACGCGGGCGTGGCCCGGCAAATCTTTTACTCCGTGGAAGAGTTGCTTGAGTTGCATTTGGCAATTCTCGAAGGCGTGCAGGATCGATATGACACGCCGTTTTTTGATAATCTCAAAAAATATGCCCAGCGGCCGATTGGCACTTTCCACGCCCTGCCGATTGCGCGCGGAAAATCGGTCTTTAAATCCGATTGGATTCGCGACATGGGCGAATTTTACGGGCCCACGCTTTTCCTGGCCGAGAGCAGTGCGACGACCGGCGGGCTCGATAGTCTGCTGGAGCCCACCGGCAACATCAAAATAGCGCAGGAGAAGGCCGCGCGCGCTTTCGGGGCGGATCACGTATTCTTCGTCACTAACGGCACCTCCACATCCAACAAAATGGCGGTGCAGGCGCTGCTGGGGCCAGGCGACATCGCGATCGTCGATCGCAACTGTCACAAGTCGCATCACTACGGGATGGTGCTGGCAGGCGCACAGCCGCTTTATGTCGAGGCATTCCCGATGACGGAATATTCGATGTACGGCGCCGTGCCGCTGCGCACGATCAAGGAAGCGCTCCTCAATCTGAAGGCCGAGAACAGATTGAACCGGGTCAAGATGCTGGACCTGACGAATTGCACCTTTGACGGCCACATCTACAACACGCGCCGCGTGATGGAAGAGTGCCTAGCGATCAAGCCGGACCTGATCTTCCTGTGGGACGAAGCGTGGTTCGGATTTGCCCGATTTTCGCCGTTCCTGCGCCCGCGCACCGCGATGGGCGCGGCCAATGATATCGAAGCCTGGCTGAGCGATCCGGCATCCGTAACGGCCTATGAGAAGCAGCAGGCGGAGCTTGGCAAGAATCCGTCGAATGAGAAATTGTTGAATACGCGGCTTATTCCGGATCCGCGCAAGGTTCACTTGCGAGTCTATCAAACCCACTCGACGCACAAATCGATGTCCGCGCTTCGGCAAGGCTCGATGCTGCTGGTGAAAGATGTCGATTTTCACACCGTCGAGGCCCAGTTCCATGAGGCGGTTTTCACTCACGCTTCGACCAGCCCCAACCAGCAACTGATCGCCAGCCTTGATGTCGCACGCCGGCAGATGGAGCTGGAAGGTTACGGTTTGGTCGGCAACGCAATCGAGGTGGCGTTTGCGATACGCCAAGCCGTTGCGTCGCATCCATTGATCTCGAAATATTTCCGCATTCTTGGTGCCGACGGCATGGTGCCGGCGCAGTATCGGCAGAGCGGGTTCACTGATTTTCTGGCGCCAGGAACCAACTGGGCCGTTGCACTGAAGAGTATGCAGGATGACGAATTTTGCCTCGATCCAACCCGGATGACACTCGTCTGTGGGACGGCCGGGTTCGACGGTACGCAATTCAAGGGCCTGCTGGCCAGCCGTTACAACATTCAGCTCAACAAGACCTCGCGCAATTCAGTCCTGTTGCAATCCAATATCAACAACACGCGCAGTGACGTGGCGCATCTGATCCGCGTCCTGGTGGAAATTAGCCACGACATCGATCAGCGCCTCACACAGGGCGGCGCGAATGTGCGCAAAGCGTTCGCAGAGCGGATCAAGAGTCTGATGACCGATGTGCCGGATCTGCCGAATTTCTCGCACTTCCATGAAAGCTTCCGGAAAGACGCGGGCAAGCGGACCAATGAAGGTGACATTCGCAGCGGGTTCTATTCGGCCTATGACGCGGCCGGCTGCGAATACATCCGGCTCGCCGACCCGGAGATCGATCGGCGGCTGAAGAGCGGCCCTGAATTGGTCTCAGCCAACTTCGTCATCCCTTATCCGCCGGGCTTCCCGATCATGGTGCCGGGACAGGTGCTCACGAAAGAAACGATCGACTTCATGCGCAAACTGGATGTGAAGGAGATCCACGGTTACGACGCCGGGGAAGGATTGAAACTGGTGCGCGCCGAAGCTTTGGCAAAGCTTGCCGGCTTGTCGCCAAAACGCGCAGCGTGAACGCCGCTCCAGCAAAAAGCCGTTGGTAGGACGGTGGGTGTTTTATCGGGTCAACAGGTGTCATCATGATCGACTGGTTCGTGCATACACTGCAAAATTATCCGGAAATCGCAATCTTCCTGTCGCTGGCTCTCGGGTATTACTTCGGCTCCTTCACCTACAAAGGTCTTGGCCTCGGTGCGGTGACCGCGACGCTGATTGCCGCGGTGCTCATCGGTCAGCTCGGGATCAAGATTACGGGTCCGCTCAAGCCGACCTTCTTCCTGATGTTCCTGTTCGCCATCGGCTACGGCGTGGGGCCGCAATTCGTGCGCGGCATCGCGAAGGACGGGCTTCCGCAGGCGTTGTTTTCCGTGGTGGTCTGCGTGTTCTGTCTGATCGCTGCGGTCGTCGGCGCCAAAGTGGCTGGCTACGACGTCGGTTCAGCTGCGGGGCTCTATGCTGGCTCGCAGACGATCTCGGCGTCGATGGGCCTTGCGACTGATGCGATCAACCGCCTCGGTCTGTCGCCCGACGAAACCAAGAAGCTTCTGGATGGGATGCCGGTTGCCTACGCCGTCACCTACATCTTCGGCACGATCGGATCTGCGATTGTTCTCGCGTTACTCGGTCCTGCGCTGCTCGGTATCGATCTTGAGGCGGCGTGCAAGCGCTACGAGGAAGCGCATGGGGGCAAGAAGGCGCTGGGCGGTCCTGGTACGGCCTGGCACCAGTTCGAGTTGCGTGCTTTCCGGGTTAAGGAGGGAGGGCCGGTCGTCGGCAAAACGGCCCAGGAGGCGGAGTCGCTGCTTCCCGCACAGCGCGTGTTCGTTCAGCGTATCCGACGTGGTGACAAGATCATAGACGCGACCGCCGATACCGTGATCCAGGCAGGAGACATTGTTGCGCTGGCCGGCCGGCGCGAGGTGCTGGTCAGTCTGATTGGTGCGGGGGCTCAGGAAGTTGATGACCGCGAGTTGCTGGCGGTTCCAGCGGAAGGCGTCGACGTCTACGTCACCAACAAAGATGTTGACGGAAAGACGTTGGAAGATTTGGGAAAATCTCCGGGCGCGCGTGGTGTGTTCCTGCGCAAGATCACTCGAGGAGCGACCGCGACCGATATCCCGATTCTGCCGGAAACCCAATTGCAGCGAGGCGACATCGTTACACTCGTTGGCCGCACCCAGGACATAGTGGCTGGCACCAAGATGCTGGGCGTCGCCGACCGCGCGACCGACGTGGCCGATGTCGCATTTATCGGCGGGGCGATCGCGATCGGCGCGCTGCTCGGCGCGGTGGTCTACAAGGTCGGAAGCGTACCGCTCACGCTGTCGACCTCAGGCGGCGCGCTGATCTCCGGCCTCTTCTTCGGGTGGCTGCGCTCGGTAAAGCCGACCTTCGGACGCATCCCGTCACCGACCGTGTGGTTCATGAATTCCGTCGGCCTCAACGTTTTCATCGCCGTAGTTGGCATCTCGTCCGGTCCGGGCTTCGTTGCCGGGTTAAAGGAGCTCGGATTCAGCCTGTTCCTGTGGGGTGTCTTCGCAACGACTGTGCCGCTCATCCTGGCGATGTACGTCGGGAAATACCTGTTCCGTTTCGACGACGCCATTTTGCTGGGATGCTGCTCAGGTGCGCGCACGACAACAGCATCGCTAGGCATGATCAACGACCGCGCCAAGAGCCAGATTCCGGGGCTTGGCTATACCGTTACGTATGCGGTCGGGAACACGTTGCTGACAATCTGGGGAATGGTCCTCGTGATGCTGTTGGCATAGCAGGACGGCGGGAGAGCGCCTTTCAGGTTTGAACCAAGTCAGAATCAGGAGTGGCCAATGGCAGACATCCTCACGCTGAAAAAATTCGAAACGTTGAGTCCGTTTGAGATCAAGGACGAACTGATTAGTCTCGCCAAAGCAACCTCAAGGACCACTCAATCTGCATTCCTGAACGCAGGCCGCGGAAATCCAAACTGGATCGCGACGGCGCCACGCGAAGGGTTCTTTCTGCTCGGCCAATTCGCCATCACCGAAAGCAAGCGGGTTATGGACCTTCCGGCGGGCGTTGGAGGCATGCCGGCGGCGAGCGGCATCGCAGCCCGTTTTGAATCCTGGCTGACAAAGCATGCGGACATGCCAGGCGCCGATTTTCTCAAGGCGATGACGGCATTCACGACCAAGACATTCAAGTTCGAGCCGGATGCCTTCATCCACGAGCTCGTCGATTCGATTATCGGCGACAACTATCCGGTACCTGACCGCATGCTCGTTCACAATGAGAAGATCGTGCACGAATATCTGATGTGGGCGATGTGCGGAAAGCCGCGGCCGGCAGGGAAATTCGACCTTTATGCGGTCGAGGGTGGCACGGCGGCTATGTGCTACATATTCAAATCGCTCAAGGCCAACCGGCTGTTGCACGCCGGCGACACGATCGCGCTGGGCACTCCGATTTTCACGCCTTACGTCGAGATGACGCATCTTGAGGACTACGACCTCAAGATGGTGCGCATCGCAGCACCACAGGAGAACAAGTTCCAGTACACCGACGCCGAACTCAAGAAGCTCGAAGATCCGAAGATCAAGGCGTTCTTCATCGTCAACCCTGGAAATCCGACCGGGATGGCCATGAGCAAGGAGACAATCGGCAAGATCGCGACCCTGGTGAAAACGAAGCGTCCGGATTTGATGCTGCTCACCGACGACGTCTACGGGACCTTCGTCCACGACTTCCGTTCGATCCTTGGTGAGCTGCCCCATAACACAATCGGCGTGTACTCCTATTCGAAATATTTCGGATGCACGGGCTGGCGCCTTGGCGTGATCGCGGTCCATGAGGACAATATTTATGACAAGATGATTGCCAAGTTGCCTGAGGCTGATGTGAAGGCACTCGACAAGCGTTATGGCGCGCTCACGCTTGAGCCGCGCAAGGTGAAATTCATCGATCGCATCGTTGCCGACAGCCGTGACGTCGCGCTCAACCACACCGCGGGCCTTTCGCTTCCGCAGCAGGTCATGATGAGCCTGTTCTCCCTCAGCGAGATGATGGATACGGAAAAGAAGTATCAGGCCGCGTGCATGGAAATCGTGAAAAAGCGGTTCTGGATGATGGTCGAGGGGCTCGGGCTCAAGCTCGATCCGAACCCAAACTATGACGGATATTATGGCTTGATCGACTTCGAATTCTGGGCGCGCAAGAACGTGGGCGACGAAGCCGTCGAATGGCTGAAGAAAAACGTGCACCCGCTTGATCTCGCTTTCCGCCTGGCGGAAAGCCACGGAATAGTCCTGCTGAATGGTGGCGGGTTCGAAGCGCCCAACTGGTCGCTCCGGGTGTCTCTCGCCAACCTTCCTGACGATGCCTACGAAAGCATTGCGCGAGGCGTTCGAACGATCGCACGCGGCTATCGCGACGCGTATGAAGCGTCGAAAGGTGGAACGAAAAAGTGAGATGGTGACTGGTCGGGGGCGAGCGCCCCCGGCTTCATTCTTATTGTTGCGTTAAGAGCGTTTCAACGCGTAGGGCAAATGGGGGCGTAGCATGTCCTTCGTACAACACGTCGTCAAAAGCGGACCCGAAGTTTTTCTGTTTTTGGCGATTGCAATCGGGACCTGCTTGGCCGAATACGGATTGGCGGTTTTTCTGTCGGCGCCACCGCTTGTACCTTGATTGTCGCGGTTATTCTGGGTCAGCTTGGCACGTTCGCCATTCCCTCCCTGCTGAAATCAATTCTGTTCAGCTTATTCGTATTCACGATCGGCTATCGGTCCGGTCCCGAATTTTTTGCCTCGCTGAGCGTGCGGACGCTTGCGCAAGTGGTGTTGGCGCTGGTTATCGGACTGACCGGCCTTGCCGTTGTACTCGCGTTCGCTTTCACGCTGAAATTTGATTCCGGCACCGCCGCCGGCGTTGCTGCGGGAAGCCTGACGCAATCATCGATGATGGGCACGGCGTCTGGCGCTTTGTCGCAGCTCGGTCTTCCAGCCGACGTGCTGCAACAGCAACAGGCCAACATCGCCGCCGGTTATGCCGTCACCTATATTCTCGGTTACATTCTTGTTTTGCTCTATGTACCACTCGGGGCGCCGCTTCTGATGGGAGTCAACCTGAAGCAGGAGGCGGTAAAGCTCGAAACGGCGATTTCGGGTGGCACTGAACCGAGAGCCAAAAATCTCTTGTACAGAAAATTCCAGGCCCGTGCCTATCAGGTTTCCGCAGCGGCAGGCCGGACTGTGAGTGAGGTCGAAAAGCAAATTGGACATCGGGTTGTCGTCGAGCGTATTTTGCGCGGCGAGGAAGACGCTGAGGTGCGTCCTGATGCGCGCCTCCTGGCGGGTGACGAGATTCTGCTCGCCGGACCGACAACAGCCGTTATTGACGCTCACCCGATCATAGGGCCTGAAATTGCGGGCGAGCGCGTCATGAGTTCAGTGCCCGGTGAGGTACTTGATGTGCTTGTGGCATCCCGCGAGCTCCATGGCCGGACACTTTTGGAGATCGCAGAACGGCTAGGGGACGATGCTCGTGGCGTATTCTTGCGCTCATTGACGCGGCATGGGCAGGAAGTGCCGCTAAGCCCGGGAACGCGCATCTATGTTGGCGACGTGATGACCCTTATCGGCTTGTCACGCGATGTAAGCCGAGCGGCATCGAAAGTGGGGCAGGTGCTGCGGGCGGGCGACCGCATCGATGTTGCCTTCGCCGGATTTGGCCTTGCGGTTGGCCTGCTTGTTGGTCTGCTGAGTATCACCGTTGGTTCGGTCCCACTCACGCTTGGCGGCGGCGGTGGCGCATTGGTGGCCGGACTTGTGTGTGGCTGGTATCATTCTCGCCAGCCCACGGTCGGAGCCATACCGCCGGCTGCGCAGCAAACGCTCATTGATATCGGGCTTGGTGGATTTGTCGCTTCCATCGGGTTGGTGAGCGGAGCCGCAGCCTGGACTGCGATTCAGGCTCACGGCCTCACGCTGCTGATGGTGGGTGTTGTTGTCACGCTGACCCCGCTGGTTGTCGGAACATTGTTCGCGCACCGCGTTTTGCGGATGAACCCGGTCATTATTTGCGGCGCGCTCGCCGGCGCCATGACAGTCGATGCTGCGGTTACAGGCTGCTGCGAAGTTGCGGAAAGCCAGACGCCGGTTTTGGGCGTTGCCGTTCCTTATGCCATTGCCAACATCGTCCTGACGGTGTTGGGACCGATCATCGTAGGCGTTACGTATGTCGGTTGACCTGGTTGACCTGGCAAACTTCACTGCGCCGCGGTGGCTGAATCAGCTTTCTGCCAGGTTTTGTCCGGATTGTATGCCGTCATTCGCTCGGCGAACTCAGCGGTACGCGGCCCGAGGTCCTTCTGGTAAACCGTGCCGGTGTGGCTGACGATAAATGTCATCACGCCGGAGTTTCTGTATTCGGCAGGGTAGGCGACCAGCGCGAAGCCGCCGATCATTTTGCCTTTCACGACGTATTCCAGTTCCCCGCCGGGAGCCGCGGCTCCCTGTTTGGTCAGAATTTTGAAATAGTAGCCGTGAAATGGCGTGCGCCCGCCGCCAGTGCGGTAACCTTGGGCGGCCGCATTAGCGATAAGCTCTCCTAAAGGACTTGCATCGCTGTTCTGGGCGTCTGGCCAGTACAGTCCATCCTTCTTGCCGGCGCTGCTGACGATGCGCTGCGCGTATTGGCCTTTACCGGTGCCGGTACGGTCCTTGTCGGCGTATTCATTCTGCGCATCGACATACGCGAGACACGACTGAATAGCATCAAGCTCGTTTTTGCCGATTCGGCGGAAAAGGATCTCTTCCCGACCCGCCGCGGTGTCGAAACGCCACATTCCATCCTTCCGGAAAAGAGGTATCGGGAGGGGGAAGTCATCCTGGCCGATGACGACGGTCGCTTTGTTATCGCCTTCCATCGTGATCTGGTGTTTCGCATCATACGCAGCGACAAATTTCTCGCGCGTTGCAGCGTCGGCCACCGGGTCGCCCGAGGACACGATGTCCGTGCCGTCAGGGCCCAGGACCGTTACGATCGCTTTCGGGTCACCCGCTTTTGCTGCGCCGGCGAGTGCGCTGGCTGCCTCGTCGGGCGTCTTGAATGCTTGCTGGGCATTTGCCGTTGCGCACAAGAGCGCCGCCATCGTCAATGAGACAAGAGTTCTGTTCATGGCATCCTCGATCACAAGCGCTTTCGTGAAGACATATCAATGTGAAACTGATGTGGCCGGCACCCGAGCGCCCGAAGCGATCCAGTGCTGGTAGGACTGGAACCGGACGCCGAGCTTGTCGTAGTAGACACGCAGGTAGCCGTCCGGTCCGCGCTTGACTGCGTCCGGCCTGACGACTTGCACTTCCTGCGCCATGACGCCGACATAGGGCTTACTGCTGCCGTCATAGGCAAACCGGTAGAAGCCAAGGCCATTGTCGAGGCGCCCGAGAAGGACGATGTCGTGCTTGAGCGCGATATCGGATCGCCGTCCGCCACCGCCACCGCCACCGCGACCGCCGCCACCACCGCCACGCGCACCACCGCCGCCGCCCCCTCCCGCACGCGCGCCACCACCGCCACCGGCTCGCGCGCCGCCACCGCCCATGCTGGCGTGTCCGCGCGCAGATTGCGCAGTGGCCGTTCTGCCGGATTGAATATTCCCGAGGGCGTTTCCGCCACCTTTTCCGCCACCGCCGGCGGGCCGCTGCCCTGCGCTCGGTCGTTGACCGCCACTGGGCCGCTGGGCGCCACCACCACCACCGCTTGGGCGATTGGCAGCACCGCTGCCGCCGCCTGGACGATTGGCAGCTCCGCCGCTTCCGCCGCCCGGCCGATTGCCAGCACCGCCGCGATCGCCAAGATTGGCTTGTCCACCGCCTGGCTTGAGAACCTGATCGCCGCCGCGGCCGCGGAAATCCATACGGTCCTGACTTCCGCCTCGAACGTTGTTGTTGCCAAACTTCTGTTGGACGCCCGTGTTGTTGTATTTCACGCCCTGCCGATGTTGCGGGTTGTGCTGCCAGTTGCCCCCAGCGTTGATGTTGTTAATGTTGGTGTTGCGATTGACGTTGATGTTGTTATTTCCCCAGTTCACACCGCCACCCCAGTAGCCGCCCGATGCCCAGCGGCCGAGCGCGTATCCCGCGCCAAATGCAATCCCGGTTGCGAGGATTGCGCCCGGAACATATCCCACCGGCGGGGGAAAGTAGTACGGCGGATAGGAGGGATAAGGCCACCCGCCGTAGACAACGGCCGGGTCATAGTAGGGGACGTAGACTGTATCGGGGACCGCGGGTTCGATAGCGATGATCTGCTTGCTCTGCTCCTGCTTGACGGAGACTTTCTGTTCCTTGGTCGACTGCAACTTGTTATTGGCTTGCGCTTTGGTCCGCAGCCGCTGGACCGCATCCATCACGTCAGGCTGTTGTGCAAGAACCGCATCGCCCAGTTTTTGCGTCCAATCGAGCTTGGTACTCATCATTGAAAGCACGGATGGCGTTGCAACCAGAGATTTGACGCTGTCATCCCAGGCTTGCTTGTCGACGGCGGCCTTCAGCTGATCGCCCTTGAGCGCCTTGTTCTCGGTCGCCCAGCGGTCGGCCTGTACGACCTCGAGCGGATAAGTCGAAGCCATCAGCACTTCGGCCAGCAATGTATCCGGATACAGCGCGATCGGCGCGACGAGCGCATCCAGCTCTTCAGCTTTGAGCAGTTGCTGGTCGGTGGCGGCGGGCGGGTTTTGACCCTGCGCCAATGCGGACATTGGCATAAGGACGAGCAGGCCGAATAGTGATGCTCTCAGTGCTGAAAAAATCATGGCGACCCCAATTGTCTCAACTCTTGGCCTTCATCATCGCGTCTACGGCCTTGTCGTGAGGATTTTCCAGGCAACGCTCCAGGAAGGCGTCTGTTTGTTTCTTCAAAGTTTCAAGATTGAATTTTGTGGTACCGCTCTTGCCGAGCAGAAAGCCGTGCAAGAACGCTATTGCGACGTCGCGATTGGATCCGCTTTCACGCAAGATGTCCTTACATGCGTATTGCTCGACCGTTCGTTCGTTGGTGTCTTGCGCCGAAACAGACACCATGTAGAGCGCGCCAAAAATTACAACTGAACCAACAAGAATTTTAGCGGCAAAGTATCGCATAAATACGTCCCGACCCTAGACAGAATTCCAGCGAATTGGGCATTCAATTCGGGCGCAGATCGCAAAGCTTTGATTTAGATCAAAAACCACCAATCGGCGCGCGTGAACTATGCAAGCAACTCCGCACCGGCTGGTAACTGGATACATTGGACTGCCACAATGCAAATTCGCTTTGCCACCAACTCTCTCATGCTTGTACTCAGCCTAATATTGATCGCGGGGGCTGCAACTTCACAAACGTGCGACAGTTTGCTGGGTGGTGCCAATTGCGGTGTCAATCCGCAAAAAAGTCAGCAAAGCATTCATCAGCAAAGCATTCAAATGTCCCCATCCTACAGCCCGCAAGGAAACACCGATTGGCGGCTCGGCAGTGGTTCTGCGAGTGGAGGGCTCGGGAGTGGCCTGTCGAGCAGGGATGATCAGCCCGCCACTTTTGGCGCCATCACATTCGGCGGCGGGACGACCTGCAGCGGCCCGTTTCGGTCGAGGAAGTGTTGAAATGGCCGGAATCAAATGCAGTTTCGTCGGGAAGCTGTGAAAGTAAAATAGCCCGCCACCGCTAACGCGGTGGCGGGATTTCTCAGAAACCTAGTGTTTCGCGTGCCGCAGCTAGCGCATCGATACTGTCATTCCGCTGAGGCTGAGCGACAATTCTGCGCCGACCTGCCGTCCCTGCAACTCGAGGACGACGCCATTCGCGTTCTGCAGGCGCGCAGCCTTTGCCCCTCCGGCCACCGCAACGCCAGCCGAGACCGCAGTATAAGTTCCTACGATGTCTTCCGGCCTTCGTAGATGATAGGCGCGGCCGACCAGGTCCGCACTGGCGGCTCCGATTGTCCCGACGCTAACTCCGCCAATGCTCAGAGGGTAATTTCGACCGTGAAGATGCAACGTGCCACTACCGCCGCCAACGCCGACAATAAATCCGACTTTGGTGACTGTGATCCGGACCGAGCCGGTCTCTGCGCGAGAGGGTGCAGCGACCGCAAACAACATTAGTGCCGCTACAATAACGGCGGCACCGCACTTCATTGCACGATAAATAGCAAACATATTGACCTCCGGTTTTCTACAATAAGAGACAGGTTAGCGTACGATCGGTGACATTCGGCGGTTACATCCTGCTGCCATGAAGAGATGCCGAAAAATCATGCAACTGGTTCTAGTCGATGATGTGATAGCCTCCATCAACGTAAAGGGTTTCGCCAGTGATAAGACGCGCAGCATCATGCGCAAGAAAGGCCGTGGCAACGCCGACGTCATCGATGCTGACGAGGCTCCGTGCAGGAGCTTTCTCTTTCGCCTTGTCGAGCAATGCATCAAATTCGGGAATCCCCGATGCCGCACGGGTTGCGAGCGGCCCGGGAGAAATCGCATGTACCCGAATTCCTTTTGGCCCGAGTTCGGCGGCAATATAGCGGACGGCGCTTTCCAAGGCGGCTTTGGCAACGCCCATGATGTTGTAATTTTTAACGACCATCTGGCTGCCGTAGTAGGACATCGTGAACAGAGTGCCGCCTTTGTGCATCAACGGCTCCGCTAGATGCGCCATGCGAATGAACGTCCAGCAGGACACATCCATCGTGGTGGCAAATCCTTCTCTCGATACATCCACTACGCGGCCATGAAGCGCTTCCTTGGGCGAAAAGGCGATGGAGTGAACCAGAAAATCGAGGTGGTTCCACTGCTTAGTGATCCGATCAAAGACGGCTTCCATCTGTCCAGGCGTATTGACGTCGAGCGGCATGACAATCGGTGCTTCAACTTCGCGCGCGAGCGGCTCGACGTATTTCTTGGCCTTTTCGTTGACGTATGTGACCGCGACCTCTGCGCCGAGCGCCCGGAATGCCTTGGCGCATCCCCATGCGATCGAATTTTCGTTAGCAATGCCGACAATGAGGCCTTTCTTGCCTTCGAGAAGCTTGGCTTTCACGGCAGGAAGCATCGCAATGTCCTTCTGCTCTCCAGTTGGCCGGTATGTGCCTGGGACTGGAGAAATAAGTTCACGTCCGCGGAGTGGTGGGATTTTTTTCGTCCTCGTTTTCCACTACGCGGTCCTCTTGGTCGGTGCGATCATTCCACCTCAGTCGGTGAAGAATGGCCCCGCCGAAACGGTGCCTCTTTCATCCGGGGGCAGGCTGCTCACGACTCTTTGCAGGCGGCGGGCTTCGTCCTCCAAGCCGATCCAGCGCAGTTTACGAATTAGCTTCGTCCACTCTTTCGGGTTTTGATTCATGGACATAGTGTTCTTTTCGAGCGCCTGTTCCATGGCCGCCCTCCTATTCCGTTCGGCATTTCCTCACTGTCACATTGTGTTTCCGTCACGTGCTCGCGGCCGGCGACCCGCTGCCCAATGACTTTGCGATTTTTTGTGTGATCTGTTGGGACTCGTCGAACAGACGACGTCCATCGTCGGCGGCCATTTGCATTCGCTGCGAGACACATTTCGTATACGTTTCAAGCGCCTCGGGAACGGTATGCATTGTGCTCAGCTTGTTCGCCAAATCCGACCAGAGCGCAATTTCAGACTGCATGCGCGTAAGCCAGGCGCGGCTGGCTTGTTCGTATGATTCCAGGATTGCCTTTTGCAAAGCAGTTGCCGCTTCGGTTCGCTCACTTCCCCAATTGAAGAACGGTATCGGGCCGCTCTTGGCGGCCGTTGAACCTGTCGTTTCCTTGCTTGCCATAGCACGTTACCTCTCGAGCCACATTTTGTTGAGTCATGGCAAAGATGCTGATCAAAAGATTAATTTCATTGACCTGCATCAACTGGCGGCAAATTTCGATCGGCTATCAGGAATGCGAACTCGTCGTTCAGAAAAATCGCCAGAAGAAAGTTACGGGTTCGAGGGACGAAGCGTTCTCGGGGAATGCCAACAGGCAATCAACGCCGGTCAAGGCGAATCGATGCGAGCGGCGCTCGACGATGTGTTGGCTGGCTCGCAGGAATCCATTGAAGGAGCGCAACAATGCCGTCAGTGCAAACAAAGTCGTCCGCGACGGATTCGCCTGCATCGCCGTTTGGCATGCTCGCACCGGCAATGGAGTACATGATCGACGCCGCACAACGCAGCATTTTGTTCTGGGACGTGATGCGTCAGCGCGGAAATCAGTATCGCGAGCATTTGGCTCAAACCGCTCCGCACGTTCTCGACTACAAAGTCGAACTCATCGTTGACGGACGCAAACTTGACCGCCCCGTAAACTACGGTCTCGTGCGAGTCATTCCGCCCGCAGGCGTTGAAGTCGACCCAAAACTTCGGCCGTTTGTTGTCGTGGATCCGCGAGCCGGACACGGCCCGGGAATCGGAGGCTTCAAGGCCGACAGTGAGATCGGCGTGGCGATGAAGGCTGGACATCCTTGTTATTTCGTCGGGTTCACGCCCGACCCCGTTCCGGGGCAGACCATCGAAGACATCGCGCGTGCCGAAGCGATATTCATAGAAAAAGTGACGGCTGCGCATCCTCAGGCAAACGGCAAGCCGTGCGTGATTGGCAATTGCCAGGCGGGATGGGCAATCATGATGCTGGCCGCCATTCGCCCTGAATTGTTCGGACCAATCATTATTGCAGGATCACCGCTTTCATATTGGGCTGGTGTGCATGGCAAGAACCCGATGCGCTATTCAGGTGGCCTGCTGGGCGGCAGCTGGCTGACCGCGTTGGCGGGAGATCTCGGCCACGGCAAGTTCGATGGCGCCTGGCTGGTGCAAAATTTCGAGAATCAGAATCCTGCAAACACCCTTTGGACCAAGCAGTACAATCTCTACTCAAAAATAGATACCGAGGCTCCACGCTACCTGGGATTCGAGCGGTGGTGGGGAGGCCACGTGAACCTGAATGCCGAGGAAATCCAGTTCATCGTCGATGAGCTGTTTATCGGCAATAACCTTGCTGCAGGGCGAATTTATACGTCGGATGGCACCGCGATCGACCTGCGCAATATCCGTTCTCCAATCGTCGTGTTCTGCTCGAAAGGCGACAATATTACCCCGCCGCAACAGGCGCTTGGGTGGATTCTCGACTTGTATGAGAACGTGGACGAGATCCGTTCCTACGGGCAGACCATCGTCTACACGATTCATGAATCGGTAGGTCACCTGGGCATCTTTGTGTCCGGAGGCGTCGCAAAAAAGGAGCACGGCGAGTTTTCGAGCAATATCGATCTGATCGATACGTTGCCGCCCGGTCTTTACGAGGCAGTATTCGAGAACAAGGCCGGTGACATGGCCAACCCGGACCTTGCGAGCGGAAATTGGGTGATGCGTTGCGAGGCCAGGACACTCGATGACATTCGCGCACTCGGCGGCAATAACGCTGCCGACGAGCGGTGTTTCGCGACAGCGGCGCGGATTTCCGAGACAAACCTCGCCCTTTACCGGACCTTTGTGCAGCCTGTGGTTCGGGCGTTGGTCAGCGCTCCCGTGGCGGATTGGATGCGCAATCTGCATCCACTGCGATTGCAATACGAGCTTTTTTCCGATGCCAATCCGGCGACGGGCGCGGTTGCGGCGCTTGCTGATCAAGTGCGCAAGAACAGAAAGACTGTCGCTGGCGAAAATCCTTTCGCCGCAATGCAGGAGAAACTTTCCAATCAGATCGTCGCGGCGCTCGACGCTTGGCGCGAGGCGACCGAAAAAGTGGCGGAGCAGACATTCCTTGCAGTCTATGGTGCGCCGACGCTTCAGGCGGCGGTCGGCATTGATCCTGCCGCGAACCGCCGCTTGCGAATGGCAACCAAGAATCCGTTGCATCGGGAGCTCCTGCAAAATCGGATCGTCGAACTCAAATCTCGTATTCCGGCCGGTGGGGTTCGCGCAGCTGTCGTGCGCGGGCTGATTTATGCGGGCATGGCACGGGGCGCAATTGATGAGCGCGGATTTGAAATAGCCCGTCGCATTCGCCAGAAATACGACGATAAACCCATCGCCGACTTCAAAAGGCTTTTTCGCGAGCAGTTCAATATCCTGTTGATCGATCAGGAAGCGGCGCTCGCTGCAATTCCATCGATGCTGCCGTCCGACGCAGAGACTCGAGAAGAGGCCTATGGCCTGATCAACGAGGTGTTGAGCGCGCGGGGCGAATTCTCTGCTGAAGACAAGAAAAGACTGAGTGAAGTCGCTCGGCTGTTCGGCCTCGACGCCAGCGTGGCACGCGGACACCTCCGCGAGGTCCCGAAGAAACCCCAGGCAAAAGCATCCTGACGCAGAGCCGGATACGCGACAAAAACACGAGGAACAATCATGGCCACAACAAAAAGCAGCGAGATCACCGCAATCAGGCCGGGTACTCATCCGCCGAAGTACGACCGGCTTATCGCACTTGCAAAGCAGGTTCCGGCCGCATCGACCATTGTCGTTCATCCTTGTGACGAGACGTCGTTGCGCGGCGCCGTCGAAGCGGCGGAAGCGGGCCTCATCATCCCGATCTTCGTCGGCCCGGCTGCAAAGATCTCGGCAGTGGCACGCGAGCATCGACTGGACATAAGTCGCTACCAGATCGTCGACGTAGCTCACAGCGATGCAGCTGCCGCAAGGGCTGTTCAGATGATTCACGAGTCGAAAGGCGAGTTGCTGATGAAAGGCAGCTTGCACACCGACGAGCTTATGCGGGAAGTGGCATCAAGCAAGACCGGATTGCGGACGGAGCGTCGCATAAGCCATGTCTTCATCATGGATGTTCCGACCTATCCGGAGACACTTTTCATCACCGATGCCGCGATCAATATCTTTCCCGACCTCGATGCAAAACGCGACATCATCCAAAATGCGATCGACCTTTTCACCCAGGTGGGGCTTGGCGTGCCGCGCGTTGCCATCCTGTCTGCAGTCGAAACGGTAACCTCGAAAATTCCTTCCACCATTGACGCAGCGGCGCTTTGCAAAATGGCCGACCGCGGCCAGATCGTGGGGGGGCTGCTTGACGGTCCGCTCGCTTTCGACAATGCGATCGATCCGGAAGCGGCCAAAGTTAAGGGCATACGCTCGGAAGTCGCGGGGCGTGCGCAGATCCTGGTCGTGCCGGATCTCGAGGCCGGGAATATGCTTGCAAAAAACCTCACCTTTCTTGCGAAGGCGGATGCGGCAGGGCTGGTGCTCGGCGCGCGAGTTCCGATTATTTTGACGTCGCGGGCCAATTCAGTCCGCACGCGGATGGCCTCTTGTGCGGTTGCCGTGCTCTTCGCGGCTGCCCGTCGGCGCAAAGCCGCTCTGCCGGCAGCGTGACGATCATGGACACGATCCTCATCGTCAATGCCGGTTCATCGAGTGTGAAGTTCCAGGTATTTGAGACAGACGGAAAGTCCAGCCTGAAAAGGCTATTAAAAGGCCAGATGGATGGCATCGGAACGCGGCCGCGTCTACGCGCTCAAGCGGCTGACAGTACGTCGCTGATTGATCAGGCGTACGAACTAGATGTCGTAGCGGATGTGCCTGCGGCTATTCGGGAAGCGGGTGCCTGGCTGCGAGCGTCACAGAGGGTCAATCTTATCGCAGTCGGCCATCGCGTTGTGCACGGAGGGCCGGAATATCATCGACCTTTATTGATAGACGACGAGATAGTCAAAAAGCTGGAGCGGTATATTCCACTCGCGCCCCTGCATCAGCCCAACAATCTAGCGCCGATACGTTCGCTTCTCAAAAATAATCCGGAACTGCCCCAGGTGGCGTGTTTCGATACGGCGTTCCATAGAGGCCACTCTGCAGTTGCGGATCATTTTGCAATCCCGGAGCGCTTCTACAAAGAGGGTGTCCGGCGCTACGGTTTTCACGGCCTGTCGTATGAATTTGTTGCCAAGCGTTTGGAGGAGCTTTCTCCCGAAGCCGCCAAGTCCCGCCTGATCGTTGCGCATTTGGGAAGTGGTGCTTCGATGTGTGCGCTGGCGAATGGCCGCAGCGTTGAGAGCACCATGGGCTTCACAGCTCTCGATGGGCTGCCAATGGGAACGCGACCCGGGCAAATCGATCCGGGTGTTGTGCTTTATCTTATTTCAGAAAAGGGGATGAGCGCAGATGCTGTCCAAAAGCTATTTTACAACGATTGTGGATTGAAAGGCCTGTCCGGCATCAGCAATGACATGCGCGTTCTCGAGACTGGCGACGAGCCGGGCGCCGCACTTGCGATCGACTATTTTGTGTATCGCATCGGCCTCCATGCAGGAATGTTGGCGGCAGCCCTCGGCGGGCTTGATACGTTCGTATTTACGGCCGGGATTGGAGAGAACTCGGCGACAATACGCGCCCGCATTGTCGAAAAGCTTGTCTGGTTAGGGGCAGAGCTGGACCCAAAAGCTAATGCCAGCGGTAAGTCAGTTATTTCTCGAGCGGGTAGCCGCGTGAAGCTCATGATCATTCCCACCGATGAGGAGCTTATGATTGCCGAACACACCCTTGCCGTTGTAGCAGCCGAGCGCCGAGAGCGTGGACCGGCCGAGGGGGAACGTGCCCGTCTCCAAGGCACCCCCGCGTAGCACTCAGCGCACTCTTGCCGTTTTGGGTGGCGTTGATCAGAAACCGCTTCGTTTCGCGCGCCGCGTCTCAACGTACTTCAGACAATTATCGAAGTCCTGCGTCCCCGGATAGAAACCGTATTCATGGCAGGCATAGATATTCCCGTCGATGTCACCTTCCCAAGGGTGGCTGGCGCAGCCGCACAGGGCAAATACTATCGCGACAACACCAGCGGTCCTTGTCGGTACCCGGGGCAAGATCGGTTTTTATCTAAGGACAGGGATGGCGGTAACCGTCGTAGCCGAGATAGGTCCCGCTGTTGGGATCATATGACTTGAAACGCCGCATGCAGTAGTCAATGGCGCCGCCAGGCGCGGCATCGTAGTAATAGCCGGGGCTCGCATAATATGGAGGCGGATAGTAGTAGGGCGCAGCCATCATTGCCCCGAGAATTGCGCCAGCGGCAAATCCGCCACCGTAGTAGCCCCAACCGCCGCCACGCCAATGGCCGCCGTGCCAGCCACCACCGTGCCAACCACCGCGCACAGTCTCAATATTGCTCGGCAGGACATTTCCAATCGAATAAGCATTGGCCGCCGGTGCGGCCGCCGCAGGGCCTGATTGCGACATCAACCCGATCGTGACTGCCGCCGCGGTCAAAAACATCGCAATCGTTTTCGACATGATCGCACCTTCTGTTGCGGAGCCCATCCATTGGACTCTCAACGAGTAAGATTATTGCCGGCGCAGTAAAAGGCATTGATCCCGGTCAAATGACCAGATTCGGCTGGAGAGTCAGCAATATCTGCTTTGAGAGAGGGCCTAGAACTGGCTTTGGCGCCATTCCTGGGCGGCGGCGGTGTTATCGGAGTCGTGCAGGCTCGCAACCGATGGCCGCCGGTGTTTCCCGGTAATCATCTTCTTGACGCGATGCCTTAAGTCCGTTTTGGCCGCCGTATCGTGAGTGGCGACTGTTGGTAGCACCCGTGGCCACGACTCTTTGCCAGCGCCGGGTGACGCGACCAATTCAGGCACAGACTCCGGCCGGTCGCCGGCCGATACGACCTGCACCACGTGGTAGCCGTGGTCTTTGAGTTCCTTGAGCAAAGTCGGTAGCGCCAACGCCGTCGCGGGGTGGATGTCGTGGAGCAGAAGGATGCCACGGCCCTTGGCTTCCAGGCGCCGCATCGCTCGGCGAACGATCTCGCTGGCGCCGATGTGCTTCCAGTCGTCGGCGACGACGTCCGCGCTCCAGGTCACCAACGACTTCGATGCGAGGTAGCCTTCGATCGCGCCGGTTCTGCCCAACCCAGGAAACCGAAAGAATGGCGAGACCGCTTTCGGATCGCCAAGCGCGGCGTCGACCGAGGCAATGCCCCCGTCAACCTGTCGCTCGGCATTCTGCAACGAGAGACGCTGGAAGGCGAAGGGATGATTTTGACTGTGGGTGCCGATGGTGTGACCGGCATTGTAAATGCGGCGGACGATCGACGGATAAGTCCGCGCCATTTCGCCGACCAGGAAATAAGTGACTTTCACGCATTGTGACTCCAGCGTGTCGAGAATGACATTGGAGTAGGGCGGTATCGGCCCGTCGTCGAAGGTGATCACGACCTCATGGTCGTTGAGCGGCAGCGTTTGCGTGTATTGCATGCTCCCGATGCGGCTCAGTTCGCCGGGGCTGATGGTGAGAACACGGCTGGTGCCCAACGCGTCCGGGTTACCTGGGCACGGCTCCGCAACAGCCGCGGCGACGCTCGCGGCCAGCCAAAGAACTACAAATACAAAAACGCGCATCAGGCCCCCGGGCTGCCCGCGCCCTCCGCCTCCGAATGGAGGCGCCCCACAATATGGCGCGCGACATTAATGGATGATTACGCGTTGTGAACGCGGTGCGAGCTTGTTGTCCAATGATTTTCGGCCACGTGCGGCAAAAAAGCGACGCTTTCAGCGCCGGTCGCGGTCTTTGGCCGGGACGACGTGCACGATGCGATAGCCCCGCCGTTTGAGCTCACGCAGGAACGCCGGAAGCATCTGGGCAGTCTGGGCTTTGGTATCGTGAAAAAGCACGATGCCGCGGCCCACATGGTCGATGCGGGAAAGGATCAGCCGCAATTCCTGGTCGGGCGTCATGGGCACCCAGTCGCTTGCCCAGACGTCGGCACCGAACACGACAAGGCCGCGGGCGTTCACACGGTCGAGAAGGGCGTTGTTCGAAGCGAAGCCCGGAAAGCGGAAAAATGGCGTCGTCGGCTGAGTCCGCCGTGCGCCGTAAAGCGCGAGTTCATCCGCGGCGATGCCGCGGTCGATCTCGGCTTCCGCCCGCGCGAGCGGCATATAGCTTAGCAACGGGTGCGAATAGCTGTGGTGGCCAATGCTGTGGCCCTCGGCGAGAGTCCGCCGAGCGATCTCCGGATGTGCCGCCACATTCCTGCCCAGCAGGAAAAACGTCGCGCGCACGCATTCGCTCCTAAGAGCGTCTAACACCCTCGGCGTAGTCCCAGGCCATGGACCGTCGTCGAATGTGAGCACCAGCTCCTTGGCATTCAACGGCAGAGTGGATGGGAATTGCTTACGACCGACACGTGGGGTGGTTTTAACGTCGACTTCGATCACCCGCTCAGTGCCGAGCGCCTGCGGATTGCCCGGGCAGGATTCGGCGGCAGCGGCGAGGGGAACGAAAGCGGCGGTGATCGCGACAATCAGGGCACGGCGCATCATGGGTCATCCCGAAAGGGGCAATTGACCGCAACGGCTGACGACCGGCAAGCCCGCGCCCAAGCGCTGAGCTTACGCGTTAATCAATTGCTCGCGTGAGAGGGCGGGCGTACAAGCGACGCGCTTTCACTGTTTCGTCGGCAGGCTCCGAGATGCTTCAACAAAGTGACCGCAACGACGCCGAGACTGCGCAACTGCCGCGCAACAAAGACGGCTCCATTCGCAAGACCTTCGTCAAGAGTGTTGCGCGCGGGATCGAAGCCGCTGACGCAGCCAGCCTGCGCGCGCTGGTCGGCCGCCTGCATGAATCCGACATGGGCGCTCTGATCGAGGCGCTCGACGCCCAGCAGCGGCCGCGCCTGGTTGAATTGCTCGGTATCGATTTCGATTTCACCGCGCTTACTGAAGTCGACGACGCGGTGCGCGAGGAAATTCTCGAAGAATTGCCGCCGCAGGCCGTCGCGGAAGGTGTGCGCGAGCTGGAATCCGACGACGCGGTAGCAATCCTTGAAGACCTGCCGACCGAAGCGCGCGCCGAGATTCTCGATCAGATACCGTCGCCTGAACGCATCCCAATCGCGCGCGGTCTCGAGTATCCGGAAGATACCGCCGGCCGGCGGATGCAGACGGATTACATCGCCGTTCCGCCCCATTGGAATGTCGGTCAGGCCATCGACTACATGCGCGAGACGTCCGAACTGCCGGACCAGTTCTACGAGCTCTACGTCGTGGACGAGGGCTCACACCTTCTTGGCGTCGTGTCGCTCGATCGGTTGCTGCGCAGCAAGCGGCCGGTGCCGATTTCCGATCTGACGGTCAACGAGCGTCCGCGTGTGCGCGCCGATCAGGATCAGGAGGAGGTGGCGCGATTGTTCCAACGCTATAATTGGGTCGCTGCGCCGGTCATCGACAGCAACGACCGCCTGGTCGGCGTCATTACATTCGACGACGTCGCCGACGTGATCGAAGAGGAAGTGGAAGAAGACATCCACGCGCTCGGCGGTATTACCCGCGACGAAGAATTGTCCGACTCGGTTTGGACCATTGCCCGCGGCCGCTTCAACTGGCTGCTGGTCAATCTCGCGACGGCGTTCTTGGCGTCGTCGGTGCTCGGTCTGTTCGAGGGTCAGCTGCAAAAAATGGTGGCACTGGCGGTTTTGGCGCCGATCGTGGCGAGCCAGGGCGGCAATGCGACCACGCAAACCATGACGGTCGCCGTGCGCGCATTGGCAACACAGGATCTCAGCGACGCGAATGCCTGGCGGGTGATCACGCGCGAACTCATGGTTGGCTTACTCAACGGCGTCGCCTTTGCAGTCATCACTGGCGTAGCAGCCTACGTGTGGTTCAAGGTGCCGGGACTCGGCATGGTTATCGGCCTCGCGATGATCTGCAATCTGATCGCGGCGGCGCTCGGTGGGATCCTCATCCCGCTGGCCCTGCACAGGCTCAAGATCGATCCTGCGGTGGCCTCAAGCCCATTCGTGACGACGGTCACAGATGTTGTCGGCTTTTTCTCATTTCTGAGCATTGCCAGCCTGTGGTTCGGCTTGCGTTGACCACAATTCGGCCCGGTTACGAGTTGTTCACCCTATTTGCTGACCAACGTTTAAAGCCCGATCCGTAACCCTATACGCCAATGCCGCAGCGTAGGCTGGGAGTGCCCGGTGCACGAGTTCAATACTGTAGCAGCGGGCTTTAGTCCCGCCCGCTGGCTGCGGGCTTGGATAGAGCGACGGCGCGCCACAGCTTTGCAAAATCCGATTGCGGCACAGCCAACACCTTCCGGACGCGTGCGAGCCGTATCGGGGCTGACCGCCGTATTCGTAGTTGTCTTCCTTGCGACGACCTTTCTCGTTCTGGCCTTCGGCCATCGATTGGCGCATCAAAGTGACATACGACTGTCGTCTCAACAGCACGCGGCGTTGCGCAGTACCATCGCCGAATTTCCTTCGCCGTTTGGCCGGCGAGGCGAGATCGACCCGCGTCTGGTGCGACTGGCCGAGCAGATCGCAGGCGTGAAGAACCTCAGATTCGAGAACGAAACTGGTGCAAACGGGCGCGAAGTCCAGGCCGTCATGAATACGGACGGCCGCATCGCAGGTTTCTTCACCTGGGATAAGGCCACGCCGGCGACGCAGACGATGAATCGTCTGGCGCCCTTTGTCGCCGTTATCGCCGTCGTTTTGGCGAGCCTTGTCACCTTTTTGCTGTCGCAGCTCAAGCGCGCGCGGCACGAACTTGCAGTGAGGGAAGTGGAGGCAGCACGAGCCGCGGACGAGGACAAGCTCACCGGGCTTCCGAATCATGCGAAGATGCTCGAGCTGCTGGATCTTGCTCTTGCCGAGCGGGCTGATGACGATTGGACGACTTTCGCATTGGTCGAAATCGACGGCATGGAAGACGTCACCGCCCATCACGGCGTGCTGGGAAGCGATGAGCTCATCGTTGCCGTCGCCAGGAGCCTCAAAGAGTCGCTCCCTCCGCGCGCGATGTGCGGACGAATTGCTAGCGATGAATTCGCGGTCACGCTGACGGCCTCCCATTGGGTCGATGCCGAGGCGATTATCCGCACCGCGGTCGAGGCGATCGCGCGTCCGCACTGGATCGATACAGTCATCCGGGTCAGCGCGCATGCCGGTCTTGCTCAGGCGCCGCGGCACGCCACCACCCGTGGCGAACTCACGCGCCGCGCTGAACTGGCATTGCGGGCTGCCGCCAAAAAAGGGCCGGGCGCCATCGTGATGTTCGACCTTTCGATCGATACGGTCTCGACAGATCAGAAATTCATCCATCGAGAATTGCCGCGCGCGCTCAGCGCAAATGAGCTGGAACTGCACTATCAGCCCATCGTCGCATCGCATGGTGGACGAATGGTCGGCGTTGAGGCGTTGTTGCGGTGGAACCATGCCACGCGCGGCATGATCCCGCCCGCGACTTTCATTCCGGTCGCCGAGCAGATGGGCCTGATGGATACGATCGGTGTATTTGTACTGCGCCGAGCCCTTCAGGAAGCCAAGCGGTGGCCCGATGACCTTTATATTGCTGTGAACCTGTCGCCACTGCAGGTACGCGACGCGACCATCGTCAACATGGTGCGCTCGGCGTTGGCAGAAAGCGGAGTCGCGCCTTCTCGGTTGGTGCTGGAGATTACCGAAGGCGTACTCATCGACAACCCGGATGAAATGGTCAAACGCATCAAGGACCTCCACGGGCTCGGTGTGCGCGTCGCGCTCGACGATTTTGGTTCCGGCTATTCCAATCTCGGCTATTTGCAGCGCTTTCCTCTCGATAAATTGAAAATCGACAAGAGCTTCGTGGCCGCGCTGGGCCGTTCCTCCAATGGTGGTGTGATTATTCAGGCAATCGTGGCTCTCGGCCGTGCGCTCGGCCTGTCAGTGCTCGTGGAAGGCGTGGAAACCGAGCATCAGCGTGTGCTGCTGCGTTTGGCCGGCTGTGACGAGATGCAAGGCTTCCTGTTTGCAAAGCCCGCGCCCGCCAAGGCGATCGATAAGCTCTTGGCGCAGGCAAAGCACGGCGGCAAGGCATTGCCGGGGTCGGGCGAGGCGCTGACAGCGTGACTTTCAAACTATAGACTCTCTTGCCAAAGTCGCGCCCGTTCGGGCGCGGGCGCATGGCCCCGAAATCTGGGCGCAGGCTTTCGGAAAAGATCATGCGCAAATAAATGAGTGGAGGGCGGCGCATGATTCCCAATGCATGGTCGGGTTTCGATTTCGGTCTTGGGCCGGATGTCGACATGCTGCGCAAGTCCGTGAGCGGGTTCGCGCAAGACCGCATCGCTCCGCGTGCGGATGCGATAGACCGCGACAATGTATTTCCGCGAGACTTGTGGCCGGAGATGGGTGCGCTTGGCCTGCACGGCATCACGGTGGAAGAGAAGTACGGTGGTTCCGGCCTCGGCTACTTAGAGCATTGTGTGGCGATGGAGGAGATTTCGCGCGCCAGCGCCGCAGTGGGTCTGTCCTATGGCGCACATTCCAATCTTTGCGTCAACCAACTCCGCCGCAACGGTAACGAGGAGCAGAAGCGCAAATATCTGCCAAAGCTGATTTCCGGCGACCACGTCGGTGCGCTCGCAATGTCGGAACCGGGCGCCGGTTCCGACGTAGTCTCGATGCGTACGCGCGCCGACAAGAAGGGTGACCGTTACGTCCTCAACGGCTCGAAGATGTGGATTACGAACGGGCCGGTGGCGGACACGATGGTCATTTACGCCAAGACCGATCGCACCGCTGGAGCGCGCGGCATCACCGCATTCATCGTTGAAAAGGGTTTCAAGGGTTTTGCGCCGGCGCAGAAGCTCGACAAGCTGGGCATGCGCGGTTCGGACACCAGTGAACTGGTATTCACCGATTGCGAGGTGCCCGAGGAAAACGTGCTGGGCGCAGTCGGCAACGGCGTCAATGTGCTGATGTCGGGGCTCGACTACGAGCGCGTGGTGCTGGCCGCGGGCCCATTGGGCATCATGCAAGCCTGCATGGATGTGGTGATCCCATACGTGCATGAACGTCAGCAGTTCGGCCAGGCGATCGGGCGCTTCCAGCTTGTCCAGGCCAAGCTCGCGGATATGTATGTGACCATGAACGCGGCCAAGGCCTATGTGTACACGGTGGCTAAGGCTTGCGATGAAGGCCGTACCACCCGAGAGGACGCCGCCGGCGCTATCCTCTATGCCGCCGAACGCGCGACGTGGATGGCGTTGGAGGCAATCCAGTGCCTGGGCGGCAACGGCTATATTAATGACTTTCCCACGGGGCGCTTGCTTCGCGATGCCAAGCTTTACGAGATCGGGGCTGGGACGTCCGAAATCCGCCGTATGCTAATCGGCCGGGAGATTTTCGAGAAGACGCGATAGCGCATGATCGCGAAAAGTGGGGGCCGGTTTTCGGAAAAGATCATGCGCAAGTGAAAAACGCCTGCGTTAACTTTTTCGCTCCGCGAATCAGCTAGCCCATTGGCCGACATCATCAGCGGTGGGGATTGCGGCCATGATGCGGGTGCGCCTGAAAGCCGACGGGCGAATTGTGGAAATACTGCCCGACGGCGCTGAGAAAACCATCGAACACAATGATCCGGCGCAGTTTGTGCGCCATGTGCGGGCACGCTGTGGGCTGACACAGGCCGCTTTCGCGGAGAAGATCGAAGTGCCGATCGAAACCGTACGCAATTGGGAGCAGGGCAAACGCCATCCGCGCGGGCCGGCGCGTGCTTTGCTCAAGTTGATCGATCAGGCGCCGGATGTGGCTTTCGCCACATTGGGTGGCAAACGCCGCTGAAGTTACTCGGCGGCGGCGGGCATCCGCTGGCGCGGCGAGTAGCGCGCGACCCGCATCAGCAGGAACATCGCGAACAGTGTCGCGATATAGACCATGAGCTGCATCTCAGTTGGCCGCTCGGTGTAGCCGATGAGCGTATGCATCAGGCGGCCGATGATTGTTCCTTCCGAGAGCAGCCAGGACGTATCCCAGACGGTGCGGTCGAGCGCCACCACCAGTCCGGCGTTGTTGAGAAACTGAACAGCCTGCGCCGCCATGCCGGCAGCAAGCAGCGCGATCAACCAGCTCGTCACCGAAAAGATGTAACGGTTCGGGATTGCCAAAAGGCCATAATAGGTCAGTGCGGTGAATGCGGCGCCGGCCGCAATGCCGAGTAGACCGCCGACCAGCAGAGCCGAGCCGGAGGTGCCCGAAGCCATGATACCGTAAAGAAACAACACCACCTCGGATCCTTCGCGCAACACCGCAAGTCCAACAACTATTGCAAGTGCGGTCAGTGGCTTGGCGCCTTCGCTTACTGCAGTGCCGACCCGGCGCATTTCGTCCGCGATCTCGCGGCCGTGCCGCGCCATCCAGGCGTTGTGCCACATCAGCATGAGGACTGCGGCGCCGAGTATGCTGGCGTTGAACAGTTCCTGGCCGGCACCCTGGAACGCCTCCGAGATGACGCCGGCAAACATTGCGACAAAGCTTGCGCCGAGCACTCCACCGCCGATACCGATTGTGATCCAACGCCCGCGTCCGACGACGCCGCGCGTCGCTGCCATTACGATGCCGACGATGAGGCCAGCTTCGATCACTTCACGAAAGACGATGATCAGTGCGCCGAGCATGATTTATTCCGCGACTACCACGCCCTTGGCGGTGGCTTCGTTATATTCTCCGATGAAAGGGTAACGGCCGGGCTTGAGCGGGCCGACGCGCACCACGCCTTTAGATTTGCCAGCTATCACTTTCTCGACCTTCATTGGACTGCTTTCAAACTCCTCGGGCGTCGCGTCCTCGTTGACCACCGTGATCATCACCCGCTGATTGGCCGGCACTTTTATTTCGGCCGGGGTGAACCGGTGCTCTTTGATGGTCAGTACATAGTCATCTGCGCGTGCAGTAGCCGCCCCAACGGTCAGCAGGCCCACGATACCGAAAGCGATAAGAACGACGCGCATTCCGTCCTCACAGTAGAGATTGGTCCTCACAAAAGCATTAAAAGCCATTGATGCAATAGCTTTTTTCTTCTCTTGAATTATTCCAATGTAAGAACCGGTGCGAAGACCTTGCCATTTAAAGTATTGTGCCGTTTTGCGCTAACGCAAAATTTCCGTGATTTTTCGTCGCACTGGCTGTCAGGGGATCACGGAGGCGCATTGGACCCCCGGGTTGGCAGCGCTGCGGTGACGGGGCATTCTTCCGGGCCCGCCGCAGAACTGTTCCAAACGCAGATCCAAGGAGATTGTAATGCAAGTGGTTGAAGCTCATGGCGCCCGCATTCCCACCATCGGTCTTGGGACCATGACACTGAAAGAGGACGTGTGCGTACAGGCGGTCAAGACCGCATTGCAGGTCGGCTACCGCCATCTCGATACCGCCGCCTTCTATGGCAACGAGAAGGAAAACGGTGAGGGCCTACGCCGATCCGGGATCAAGCGCGAGGACGTCTTCATCTGCACCAAAGTGCGGCAGGGCGACCTGATGCCGGACGCGTTCGCCAAGGTGCTGGACCAAAGCCTTGCAAATCTGCAATTGCCCTATGT
The DNA here is from genome assembly GCA_963762485.1 of uncultured Pseudomonadota bacterium. Lineage (GTDB taxonomy): Bacteria > Pseudomonadota > Alphaproteobacteria > Rhizobiales > Xanthobacteraceae > Pseudolabrys. The sequence continues at coordinate 150,871 of CAVXLE010000011.1, forward strand.
CGACCTGCTGCTAATCCACTGGAACAACCCGGACGTTCCGTTCAAACTCTCGGTCGGCGCGCTTTGTAAGGCAAAGAAAGACGGGAAAACCAAACATATCGGTGTCGCCAATTTCACGACCACAATGCTGGATGAGGCTTGGGCCGTGACGAGCGAACCGCTGGTCTGCAACCAGATCGAGATGCATCCCTTCATCAACCAGGACAAGGTGCTTGCCGCCAGCAAGAAACATGGCATGGCAGTGGTCGCTTACTGTCCGATCGCGCGTGGCAAAGTGCCGGGGGCCGACGCGCTCGAGCGCATCGGCAAGGCGCATGGCAAGACGGCGGCGCAGGTATCGCTGCGTTATCTGGTGCAAATGGGCGTTTGCGCCATTCCGCGCACGGCCACGCCGGAGCATCTGAAGCAGAATCTCAATGTGTTTGATTTCAAACTGTCGGACGCCGAGATGGCTGAGCTCAAAAAGCTCAATGCGACCAATATGCGCGTTGTTAATCCGCCGCACGCGCCGAAATGGGATATTCCGTGATCAGGTCGGCCATTCTTTTCATCGTTGCGCTGTTCTTGAACGTGCCGGCGTCCGCTCAGGACAAACCTAACGCCAAGGACAGCGCTACGATTCAAAATTGTATCAAGACCAAGACCGGGCGGAATTGGGCCTGGGAAAACTGCATCGGCCTGATTTCCGAGCCGTGTTCGAAGAACGAAACCTCAATGGCGTCATCGGAAGTGATAGCCTGTTACGATCGCGAACGCGCAGTGTGGGACGATATCCTCAATGCAAGCTTCCGCCATTTGCGCGAGCGGCTCGACGACGAGCAGGTGCGCAAGTTGCGCGAAATGCAGCGCGCCTGGATGACATCGCGCGACAAGACTTGCGGCTTTATCTACGACTATTTTGAAGGCAGCATGGCGAACCCCATGATGGCAGCATGCGTAAGCCGCGAAACTGGAAGGCATGCACTGTTCCTGCGCGGCTTCGCCGATGATGCCGCCGAAAGAAAATGAGAGGCCGTGATCTGTGGTGAACCTGATCGACGCCAAGGGGTTCAAAATACCGATCATCGGCCTCGGCACCTGGGCATTGCGCGGGCGTGACTGTGCGCGGCTGGTCGAACAGGCAATCCGTATCGGCTATCGCCACATCGACACCGCGCAGATGTATGACAATGAGCGCGAAGTGGGCGAGGGAGTACGCGCTTCTGGCTTGCGCTCCGAGGTGATGGTGACCACCAAGGTGCAGCCGACACTGCTCGCCCCGCATGACCTCGAACGCTCTGTGAAGGAGAGCCTCGCGAAATTGCGGCTCGATGTGATCGATCTCTTGCTGATCCACTGGCCCAACCCGCGCGTGCCGCTCTCCGAAACGCTCGGCGCCATGGCCAAGATGAAGCGCGAAGGCTACACGCGGCAGATCGGCGTCTCGAATTTCACCGTGGCGCTGCTCGATGAGGCCAGTAAAATCTCGAGCGAGCCGCTCGTCTGCAATCAGGTGGAATGCCACCCCTTTTTGAATCAGGACAAGGTAATTGCAGCCTGCCGCAAACACGGAATGGCGATGGTGGCCTATAGCCCGATCGCGCGGGGCGGCGCAAAAGGCGACAAGGTGTTGGAAAAAGTCGGGCAGGCTCACGGCAAGACCGCCGCGCAAGTGTGTCTTCGCTGGTTGGTCCAGCAGGGGATCGTAGTGATCCCGCGCACCAGCAAGATTGAGCGGCTAGAGGAAAATTTCGCATTGTTTGATTTCGAATTGAGCGATGGCGAGATGCGGGAGATTGCCGGACTTGGCCGCCGCAGTGGCCGCATCGTCGACTGGACCTGGTCGCCGAACTGGGATTAGTTTTTGTTGTCATCACCGGGCTTGTCCCGGTGATCCCGTTTAGGAGGGCAAGACCGTGCGTCCCTTATCGGGATGGCCGGGACAAGCTCGGCCATGACAGCTAAATAGTGTCCATGAGTACCTCGACCGATACAGCCCTCGTTCTGTTTTCCGGCGGGCAGGATTCAACCGTCTGTCTCGCCTGGGCGCTGGAACGCTTCGCGCGCGTGGAGACGGTCGGTTTCGATTATGGCCAGCGGCACGCCATCGAACTTGGCGTCCGCGCGCGCCTGCGGGAGCGAATGGCGGCCTTGAGTGCTGATTGGAAGACTCGTCTCGGCGACGACCATCTCGTCAAACTCGATGCGCTCGCCGCCATTTCCGATACGGCGCTCACGCGCGAGACGGCCATAGAGATTGCAGATAGTGGCTTGCCTACCACCTTTGTTCCTGGCCGCAACTTGATCTTCTTCTGCTTTGCCGGTGCTCTGGCGTACCGGCGTGGCGCCCGTCATCTGGTGGCTGGCATGTGCGAGACCGACTATTCGGGTTATCCGGATTGCCGCGACGATACGATCAAAGCCATGCAGATTGCGCTCACCCTTGGCCTCGACAAGCGCGTCACTATCCATACGCCGCTGATGTGGATCGACAAGGCCGATACTTTCGCTATGGCGGAACAAATTGGCGGCAAAGCATTCCTTGATATCGTTGTCGAGGACAGCCATAGCTGCTACTTGGGCGACCGCAGTAGACGCCACGAGTGGGGCTTCGGCTGCGGTGAGTGCCCAGCCTGCCAGCTACGAGCGCAAGGTTTTGCCAAATTCAAGGGCCGAAAGACGAAGACATGATCGACAATGAAAAACGCAAGACCATCGAAGGCGGCATCTTTCTCGTGCTGTTTTGCCTGACCATCCCTGCGGCAAACTGGATGATCGGCCATGTCGGCACCCTGTGCGTTCCCAATGGCCCGTGCCTGGTGCCGGTGGCGCCCGGCATTATGGCGCCTTCCGGAGTACTGATGGTCGGTGCGGCTCTGGTGCTACGCGACCTGGTGCAGCGGCGGCTCGGTGTTGAATTCGGGATCGGCGCGATTGTTGTAGGGGCGGCGATTTCAGCGGGCCTTGCTCCGCCTTCGCTCGTGCTGGCCTCGGCCGCCGCATTTCTGCTTTCGGAATTTGCTGATTTCGCGGTCTATACTCCACTTGCACGGCGGCGGCTGGTGACCGCTGTGGTCGCGTCCAGCATTGTCGGCCTCGTGGTCGACTCCATCGTGTTTCTCTGGCTCGCGTTCGGTTCGATGGAGTTCTTGCTCGGCCAGATTGTCGGGAAGCTCTGGATGGTATTACTCGCGGTACCGTTCGTTGCGTTTATGCGCCGCCGTGATGAGCGGCTAGGCCTAAAAGCCGCGTGAGGCCGACCATGGCACCAGCCCTTGAAATTCTGCGCAACGTCACGACCGGCACAATCACGACAATGCTGCTGAAGAAGGGCATCCGCCGGTCGTGGATGGCGGGCGCGATGCCGTTCGGCTCCTCCGGAAAACGCGTTGTGGGCCCAGCCTTCACGCTACGGTTCGTTCCGGTGCGAGAGGATCTCGCGACTCCCGAGAGCTGGTCGAAGCCGATTTCAACGCGCGGTGCAATTGAGGCCATGCCCGAAAACTGCGTCGTGGTCGCCGATGCGATGGGCGTGACCGGTGCCGGCATTTTCGGCGACATCCTGTGCATGCGCATGGTCAAGCGCGGTGTTACCGCGCTGATCACCGATGGTGTGATGCGTGACAAGCATGGCGTGCTGGCGACGGGCCTGCCGGTATGGTGCGCCGGCGTTGCCGCGCCTGCCTCAGTCAATCAATTGACGTTTGTCGGTTGGAACGAGCCTATTGGCTGCGGGGGCTGCGCAATTTTTCCAGATGATATCATCGTCGCTGATGACGATGGCGCGGTGGTGGTCCCGAAAGATCTGGTCGACTTCGTTGCCAATGAGGGCGCGGAACACGAGCTCCTGGAAAGCTGGTTGGTGCAGGAGGTTGAGAAGGGCGCGAAGCTGCCAGGCCTTTATCCGCCCAATGAGGAAAACAAGAAACGTTACGAGGATTGGAAGAAGACGCGCTGATGTTCTTCATTCTCTCGAAGACTGTCGCTCTTCTTCTTTTGCCTTCCAATCTCCTGATCTTGCTCGGACTCGCCGGAATAGGGTTGATGGCGACGCACCGGAAGCGCACAGGCACGCGTATGGCGGTCGCAAGCGTTGTACTACTGGCGGCTGCGGGCTTCCTGCCGATTGGAAATCTGCTCATCCGACCGCTCGAAGCGCGCTTTCCTGAATGGGATGCAAGCCGCGGCGCGCCGGATGGAATCGTGGTCTTAGGCGGAGCAATCTCGTCCAGGCTTTCGCAGGACTATGCCGAGCCAGTCCTCGACAGCGATGGTGGCCGGATAATAGCCATGGCGAAACTGGCTCGCGCCTATCCGAATGCACGCATCGTGTATTCAGGTGGCGATGCTAGCCTGCTCGGCAATGAACCGCCGGAAGTGGATTTCGTGTATCCGCTTCTGGACAGTTTTGGAATTCCGCGTTCGCGCGTGCTCTTGGAAGCGCGGTCTCGAAACACCGCCGAAAATGCGGTCTATACAAAAGAGCTGGTGAAGCCAAAGGTGGGCGAGCGTTGGCTGGTGGTCACGTCTGCGCAGCACATGCCGCGTGCGATCGGCTGCTTTCGCAAAGCCGGATTTTCGGTCGAGGCCTATCCGGTCGGATGGAATACAAAACGCACGATCAATCCGACACTCGGTCGAACTCTCGCGAAAGGGTTGACGCGGCTGGATGCAGCCGCCCATGAGTGGATCGGGTTATTCGCTTATTGGCTAACCGGAAAGACTGCGGAATTTCTGCCGTCGCCGTAAGTGCGATAAATCGCGTTAACGTTTGCGATACTTGCGGCAGAACACGTCGTAGATTGCGCCGATGACGACGCGCGCCTCGTCACTCGCGAGCCTGTAGTAGATCGCTTTGCCGTCGCGACGCGTGGATACCAATCCGTCGGAGCGTAGACGGGCGAGCTGCTGTGATACCGTCGGCTGCCGCAGGCTAAGCAAATCTTCCAACTCGCTGACGGACTTTTCTCCCTCAGCGAGAATGCACAGAATCATCAGCCGGCTTTCATGAGCCAGTGCTTTGAGGAAATCGCTCGCGCGCTTTGCGTTGTCGACCATTCGGTCGAGTTCATTTGAGCGAGTACGACCTTCGAAGTGATGCAATTCCATTAGTACACCAACAGTTATGTTCCGCTGCCGAGTTGAATACAGACGATCAACTGGCTGTGCGCAACGATTTTTCGCGAGGCGCCATTCGTTCTCCACCCGTTCCAGCTGCGTCCAGTTTCTTGATCATCACGCCGAGCAATCCCCAGAAGTTGTCTTCACCGGGATAACCGCGGATGCGGCCGATTTCGCGCCCGTTTTCGACAAGCACAAATAGCGGTGTAAGCCGTTCCACTTCAATAAAGCTCAAATCCGGCGGCAACGGATGATCGATATTCACGCGCCGCAAGGGCGCGCGCTTGCCTTCCGCTGTTTTTGGATAGATAGCCGAAATTTCGCGATCGAAAGTTTCGCACCACGCGCAGCCGGTCTGCTCGAACATGATGAGTTCTGCTGCGTGCGTTTTCAGCAATGACGAAGCGAAAAACGTTGCGCTGATCACCACGATGCGAGAAAAAAATATTCGTATCCGCGACCTGTCCAGTAACTTCATTCTTTATGCCAACGGAGGATAAAGAGGGATGACAACAAGGGAATGTTAAATCGTCTTGAAAATATATCACAAAAAATGAATATGTCGATGCGACCGAATGGACGATGAATCTCAACCTAGCTGCCGGTGCCGCTTTACCTCGGCTGTGTCGGGCGGGTCAGTCCGCCGGTGCGGCTGATCAGCCGTAGCGGAACGCCAGCAAGTTATCGAACGAGCGCAACTCGATCAGGATACGATGCAGGAGATCTGTATCCTGGCTGGCAATTGCATTTGGGACGAGCGATAGACTTGCTTCGGCGCCATCCACGAGCCGGCGAAATTCCGGTGCCTTACGTATGGTTTCAGCCGCAACACCGTCACAACGGTCTAGCACCGAGCCGTATGACGAAGCCGTGCTCGCGATTTTGCTGCGTGTGTCCGGATCGCTCCAGTCAAGCGCGCGATCGTTGTAGACCATAAGCGCGTCCATTGTCATATTGGCATCCCGCACACAATCAGCCAACACTACGACGCCGCTCGCCTTGCGCAGGTCATAGAGGTCACCGCGAATTGCATCGAGCGAGCTACGCGCGGCATCGAGTCGTCCTGTCTTGAGCATGAGATCGGCGCCGACCAGCCGCGCGTTTACGGCGGTAAACAGCTTGCCGTAGAGGGCGTTGCCGGCAAAAACCTCCGGCCGGGTGCCGGAAAAGCGCTCGGTGAGCCTGATCCATGCGTCGCGCAACCGATCTATCTCAAGAGAGGCGAGATCTTCATTGCCGGTGCGCAGATAGCCAATTGCGACCCGGTTATGAGCGCTCGCCGACTCGACCGCAGTATTGAAGTCCGCGAGGTCATCAGCCTTGGCGGCAAATCCACTACCCAAAAGAGCCAAAGTGAGGCATGCAATGCGCGCAAGCCAGAACAGCATGGTTTTCACCGGATTTTGACGCGTACTTCGGTAGAATTATAAATATAAGGCTCGTCGAGGCTGGCAGCGAGGCAAGCTTGGCCGTGTGGTTTACGGAATACGCACGATGATTTCGCGGCGAAATATCCTGATTGGCGCGGCATCCTTCGCGGCTCTGGCCGCACCACGTGCGCACGCTGAAGCGCCGATTTTGACTGATGATGGGCTATACAAAGAATCCTGGTTCCTGGAGAGCTTCCTCGACCTTGCCGACGACCTCGAAGGCGCCCGCAAAGAGGGCAAACGCTTTGTGGTCATGTGGGAGCTCAAGGGTTGTCCCTACTGCAAGGAAACACATTTCGTGAACTTCGCGCAGCCGCGCATCACGGGCTACGTGAAAGCGAATTTTGAAGTGCTGCAGCTCAACATCATCGGATCGCGCAAGGTCACCGATTTCGACGGAGCGGAATTGTCGGAGAAGGAGATGGCGGCGAAATATGGCGTGCGTTTCACGCCTACATTCCAATTCTTCGCCGAAGGGGCGGAACGGTTGAAAAGCCTGCCGCCAGCCAAGCGCGAGGTGGCGCGGTCTCCCGGCTACATGCTGCCCGACGACTTCCTCGCCATGTTCCGATACGTCCGGGAAAAGGCCTACGAGACCAAAAGCTTCCGAGACTATCTCAAGTCTTCGCCGAGCTGATCAGTTCGCGAACGTATATTTATTTGTGAATATGATTTGAACTAGCCCCGGACCATCGCTATGGTCCGGACGGATGGGGCTTGATAGTGCCCCAAAACGACCATCCGGGAGGAATCACTGATGCGACCCTTATCCCGTCGCGACGCATTGGCGCTCGGCGCCTCTGGCGCGGCGCTCACGTTGATAGGTTGGGGCGAGAGCGCTTCTGCAGCCGCCAAGGAAGCGGCGGAACAGATTGCGAAATTTACCGGCGGCAAGACGGCCGAGCAGGGCAAGGTTTCGATCGAGCTGCCCGAGATAGCGGAGAACGGCAATACCGTGCCTCTGTCAGTTTCGGTCGATGCACCAATGACCGCCGATAACTACGTCAGCGAAATTCTCGTCGTCGCTGACGGCAATCCCAATCCGGGTGTTGCCACTTTCCAATTCTCTCCGCTTGCGGGGAAGGCAGAAGCTTCAACGCGCATCCGCCTCGCTACCACCCAAAACATCATCGCGATCGCCAAGACCAGCAAGGGCGAGTTTTTCACGAATCAGAAGCTGGTGAAGGTCACTATCGGCGGCTGCGGCGGCTGATTCGGCAACAAGAACGATTCAGGAGAAAAACATGGCGGAAAAGCCGCGGCTCAAGCTTCCCAAGGAAGCCAAGAAAGGCGAAATGATCGAAATCAAGACGCTGTTGCCGCACATCATGGAGTCCGGCCAGCGGAAGGATAAGGATGGCAAGACGATCCCGCGAAAAATCATCAACAAGTTCGCATGCGAGTTCAACGGCAAGCCGGTATTCACGGCGAACCTCGAACCGGCGATCGCTGCCAATCCCTACATGCAGTTCCATGCGAAGGTGGAAGAAAGCGGCACGTTCAAGTTCACATGGACCGACGATGACGGCACGGTCACCACGGCGGAAGAGAACATCACGGTGAGCTGACACCCGCTTCGCGCAGCAAGACGTGGGGCGGTCAACGATAATAATCTGGTTGGGAGGAGCCGATGACTCGTGGAGGAATTCTGGCGAGCGGCACTGTGGTCGCGCTGTTCGTCGCGGGTGCTATCGTCGTTGGTAGTCAGCCAAGCGCAATTGCGCAGGCGAAGAGGGAAGCGCCGCTTGAGACCAAAGGCGATGCTTCGGCGCGGCCATGGAAGCGCTTTGCCGGCTGGCCTGCGCGGGACGAGTTAAAATGGAACACGCTTGACCATCTCTCATCGCCGCCGGCGCCGAAGACGCCACGCAAGCTTGCTGGCCCGGTCACCGGCGACGCTGCCAATGGCGCCAAGCTGGTCGCCGATCGCAACCGTGGCGGCTCGTGTCTCGCTTGCCACGTGATGGGTCAGGCCGGCAACGCGGATTTGCCGGGCAATGCGGCACCCGATTTGTCGGAAATCGGCAATGGCGGGCGCGAGGACGAGTACCTGTTCAACTACATCTACGACGCACGCGTCTACAATCCGGAGACGGTGATGCCGCCCTGGGGCGGCCATGGCGTGTTCAACGATCAGGAAATCAGCGACATGGTCGCGTTCCTGAAGACGCTGAAAAAACCGGCTGTGTTCAAGACCGAGCTCGACGATCCAAACAAACGTCCGGCTCCTGTCGAGAAACGTGAGAACCTCGACCCGATCGAAAATCCCGGTATGTGGGCGGTGGACAAGGCGCAGGAACTTTGGAAGCAGAAGAGCGCGATCGGGTTCTCCTGTAACACCTGTCACAGCGATCCCGCGGCATCGTTCAAAACCTGGGCGGCCTCAATGCCGAAGTGGGAGCCGCGATTGAATAAGGTGCTGGGCGTGGAAGAATTCGTCACTCGCCATGCCAAGGCTACCACTGGCGCCACTTGGCTAATGGAGACCGATGAAAACCGTGTGATGTCCGTTTATCTCCACTACCTTGCTAACGGCACGCCAATTCAAGTGGATACCACCAGCGCGGAATTGAAAGCGGCGATCGAGCGCGGCAAGGCGCTTGCGAGCCGCAAGCTGGGCGAGCTCAATTTCGCCTGCACCGATTGCCACGGTAAATCGGCGAACCATTGGATCCGCGGGCAATGGCTGGGTGAGCCGAAAGGCCAGTACGACCATTTCCCGACCTGGCGCACGAGTCTTTTGGCGATTTGGGATATTCGTCAGCGGTTCCAGTGGTGTCAGGTCAATATTCGCGCCGATGAGCTGCCGCCCGATGCCAAGGAATATGGCGATCTGGAAATCTACCTGGCGTCGATGAATGACGGCCTCAAGTTGAGCGTACCCGGCATCAGGCATTGACCTAGATCATGGCCGGACGGCTATCCGGCCATTCACATAAGCGACCCAAGAACCGGCCCCCCGGCCGCGCGCCGGAGATGCGGTTATTGGACCCCAAGGAACCGATGATTACTCGCCGTGAAATCCTTCAGGTCGGCGCTGCGGCGGCTGCACTTGCAGCCGGTGAAGGTGCCTTCACGAGAGTGTTCGCCCAGCAGCGGCTCACGGAATCCGAATTGCTGAGTTTCGACGCGTTGGGCAACGTCACGTTGCTCCATGTCGCCGATATCCATGGTCAGCTTGTGCCGGTCTATTTCCGCGAGCCCTCGTTCAACCTCGGCGTCGGCGAGGCGAGAGGGCAGCCGCCGCATCTTACCGGCAAGGATTTTCTCAGACGCTTCGGCATTCCTGAAAAGTCGGCATCGGCCTATGCGCTGACCGATCAGGACTTCGAGGTGTTGGCAAAATCATATGGCCGAATCGGAGGGCTCGATCGTCTCGCGACCGTCGTCAAACAGGTGCGCGTCGAACGCGGCAATGATAAGGTCCTTTTCCTCGACGGCGGCGATACATGGCAGGGCTCGCTCGGAGCGAACCGCAGCAAGGGCCAGGATATGGTCGACTGCATGGCGCTGTTGAAGCCTGACGCCATGACAGGGCATTGGGAGTTCACTTACGGCGAAGCGCGCATGAAGGAACTGGTCGAAGCTCTTGGCTTCCCGTTCCTCGCGCTCAATATCCGGGATACCGAGTGGAACGAGCCGGTCTTCGAACCAATGAAGATGTTCGAAAAAGGCGGCGTCAAGATTGCTGTCCTCGGCCAGGCTTTTCCTTATACTCCAGTAGCCAATCCACGCTGGATGATGCCGAAATGGTCGTTCGGAATCCGCGAAGAGGATGTGCGTGCCAATGTTGAGAAGGCGCGGAAGGCCGGTGCACAGCTGGTCGTGCTGCTCTCGCATAACGGCTTTGATGTCGACCGCAAGCTCGCTGCACGCGTCTCGGGCATCGACGTCATTCTCACCAGCCACACGCATGACGCTTTGCCGGAGGCAATCAAGGTCGGCAACGCTCTACTGATTGCCTCTGGCAGCCATGGAAAATTTATCTCGCGACTTGATCTCGACGTCAGCAACGGGTCGATTAAGAACTTCCGTTACAAGTTGATTCCGCTGTTCGCGGACGTGATCAAACCCGATGCGGAGATGGCGGCGGCTGTGGCCAAGGCGCGTGCGCCGTTCGCCGGCGACCTCGAGCGCGTGGTTGGCCATTCGGAATCGCTGCTGTACCGGCGCGGCAATTTCAACGGCACCTTCGACGATCTGATTTGCGCGGCGCTCTTGAAGGAGCGCGACGCTGAGATTGCGCTGTCGCCGGGATTCCGTTGGGGTACCAGTGTACTGCCGGGGCAGCCTATTTCCGTCGAAGACATCCACAACGCGACCGCCATCACCTATCCGCAGGTCTATCGCATATCGATGAGCGGCGAACGGCTGAAGGAAGTACTGGAGGATGTGGCCGATAACCTGTTCAATCCCGATCCTTACTATCAACAGGGCGGCGACATGGTGCGTTGTGGCGGGCTCGGCTACGCGATCGACGTATCAAAACCGATCGGCCAGCGAATTTCCGCGATGACCCACCTTAAGTCCGGCAAAGCCATCAACCCGAAGGCGGAATACGTCGTTGCCGGCTGGGCCAGCGTGAACGAAGGCACCGAGGGCCCGCCGGTCTGGGATCTGGTCGAGCGCTACATCGCTGCAGAAAAGACCGTTCGCGTGACACCAAATACCAGCGTGAAAATTTCGGGGGTTTAGCTGCGATTTCTATTACATTCACAAAATGGAATGTGATAAGAGCCTGCCCATAAGGCGATCCGCCCGGGAGGTGCCGATGACAGACCCGATCGACACGACGCGCTCCACGCGCCGCCGCTTTCTTGCCGGTGCAGCCGGTCTTGCCGCGACCGGTGCGACCGCTGCACGCGCAGACAACGCCAAGAATCTTCCACCGAATGTTGCCGACTGGACGCGCCAGCTCGGCGAGGGCGTCGGCGTGCGCGGCTACGGCAATCCGTCCAAATACGAGAAGGACGTCGTCCGTCGCACCGTGTCCTGGCTTACCGCAACGCCGGAATCCTCCGTGAGTTTCACGCCGCTTCACCAGCTCGATGGCATCATTACACCGAATGGGTTGTGCTTTGAGCGTCACCACGGCGGCATTGCGGAGATCAATCCGCAAGATTACCGGTTCATGCTGCACGGCTTGGTCGAAAAGCCGCTGATATTCACGCTCGATGAGCTCAAGCGGCTGCCGCGTGTCAACAAGATCTATTTCCTCGAATGCGCCGCCAATTCCGGCATGGAGTGGCGTGGGGCCCAGCTGAACGGCTGCCAATACACCCATGGCATGGTGCATTGCGTGCAATACACCGGCGTGCCGTTGAGGATTTTGCTCGAGCAAGCCGGGCTGAAGCCGAATGCAAAATGGATCATGGCAGAAGGCGGCGACGCCGCCGCGATGAACAGATCGATTCCGATGAGCAAGGCGCTTGATGATTGCATCGTTGCCTATCGCATGAACGGCGAAATGCTTCGCCCCGAGCAAGGCTATCCGGTTCGTCTCGTTGTGCCGGGTTGGGAAGGTAATGTCTGGGTGAAATGGTTGCGCCGCATCAAGATCGGTGACGAGCCGTGGTTCACACGCGAGGAAACGTCAAAATACACCGACCTGCTCGAAAACGGTAAGGCGCGTCAGTTCACCTGGGTGATGGACGCCAAATCTGTCATTACCTCACCATCGCCGCAGGCGCCGGTGAAGCAGAAGGGCTTCAACGTGATTTCAGGCCTGGCCTGGTCGGGGCGGGGAAAAGTCGCGCGGGTCGATGTCTCACTTGATGGCGGACGTAACTGGCGCACGGCGCGGATCGACGGACCTGTTTTCGACAAGGCCTGTGTGCGTTTCTACTACGAGTTCGACTGGAACGGCGAGGAACTGCTGTTGCAGTCGCGCGCGATGGACGACACTGGTTATGTCCAGCCGAGCAAGGACGCCTTGCGCAGGATCCGCGGCGTCAATTCGATCTACCACAACAATGGCATCCAGACCTGGGCGCTTAAGGCGGACGGGGAGGTCGAAAATGTCGAAGTGGGTTAGGTGCGCGCTCTCGGCCGCGCTGCTGTTGGCGCTTTCGGCGCCAGTGGTGGCACAGACAAAAAAAGAGACGCCGCGCAACTACGGCATCGGTCACGTTGCCACGCCGGAGCAGATTGCCGGTTGGGACATCGACATACGTCCCGATGGGCAAGGCGGTCCACCCGGCCATGGTTCGGTGAAGGATGGCGAGAAAGTCTACATGGACAGATGCGCCGCCTGCCACGGCGAGTTTGGCGAAAGTGCCGGGCGTTGGCCGCAGCTTGCGCAGGGCAAGGGCACGCTCGCGTCACATGATCCGGTCAAGACGGTCGGCTCGTATTTTCCGTACCTCTCAAGTGTATTCGACTACATCCGCCGGGCGATGCCGTTTGGTGACGCGGAGTCCCTCAGCAACGACGAGTTGTATGCAGTTGTCGCCTACGTGCTCAATCTCAACGATATCGTTGACGATAAATTTGTCTTGTCGAAGGAGACCTGGGGTCAGGTGAAGATGCCGAACCAGGGCGGGTTCTACGACGATGACCGCGAAAAGACAGAGAAGGCGTTCTGGAATCCAAACCCGTGCATGAAGGATTGCGGCCCGCCGGTGAAGATTACCGGACACGCGCAAGCCGTCGACGTAACCCCGGACGAGAAGACGCAAAAGCGCGGGGTGGAGTAGCGTCCCGGCGTCATTTCGCTTATGACATTCCGGCGGTTTTGACCTCTCGCCGGATTTCTCATGGCCAAACTCAATCTTTCTGTCGCTGTCGGGCCTTACGACCGTACGCGCGCGCTGATCGATGGCAGCGTGCAGATTGACGGCGTCAAGCCGGCCTGCATGACGCTGTCGCCGGAGGAGATCTTCTTCCGTGCCTTCCGGCAGGCGGAGTTCGATATTTGCGAACTCTCTCTGTCGAGCTTTACCGTTAAGACCGCACAGGGAAATTGTCCTTATGTCGGCGTGCCGGCCTTCGTGTCCCGCGCCTTCCGCCATACTTCGATCTATGTGCGCACCGACCGAATCAAGAAACCAGCCGATCTCAAGGGAAAAAAAGTAGGTCTGCCGGAATATCAATTGACCGCGAATGTGTGGGCGCGTGCCATTCTCCAGGACGATCACGGCGTGAAGCCGTCTGATATTCACTGGGTACGCGGCGGCATCGAAGATGCCGGCCGGCCGGAAAAGATTAGCGTAACGCTGCCGCCCGACGTCAAGCTTGAAGACGCGCCAAAGGGCAAGTCGATCTCTGCGTTGCTTGCAGAAGGAGCGATCGATGGGTTTATCGCGCCGCGTCCCCCGTCATTGCCGAAGGGTACGCCCCATGTCGGCTGGCTGTTCCCTGATCCGGTCGCAGCCGCGAAGGAGTATTTCAAGCGCACCGGCGTATTTCCAATCATGCACCTGGTCGGCGTACGTCGTACACTGGCTGAAAAGCATCCCTGGCTGCCAGGGGCAGTCTTCAAGGCGTTCGAACAGGCGAAAGAGGTAGCGCTAGAGCAGCTAAGCGATACTTCGGCAACCAAGGTAACGTTGCCGTTCGTGGAAGAACGGTTGATGGAAGCGCGCGCGCTGATGGGCGAGGATTTCTGGTCCTACGGGGTTGCCCCCAATCGCAAGACGCTGGAGACCTTTCTGCGTCACCATCATTCGCAGGGACTGTCGTCGCGCCTGGTAACGCCGGAGGAAATGTTCCATCCCGGCACGCTCGAGACCTTCAAGCTCTAGGTTGCCCAATGAGTACGCTTCGGATTTTCAGCGGCGGCGCGCCGAAAGAGATCTTCCTGCAACTGACGCCGCCGTTTGAGCGGCAATCCGGCCATAAGGTCGAATACATCTTCGCAGTGATGTCGTCGCTCCGCGACAAACTTGCGGCAGGCGAAAAGGCTGATGTGCTGGTCATGCCGACCAATATTCTGGACGGCTACCAAAAGAGCGGCGTGGTGCAAGCGCAAGGCCGCGCTATCCTCGGGCTCGTCAGCGTCAATGCAGTCGTCCGCACCGGCGCGCCGAAACCGGATCTTTCAACGGCGGACAAGGTCAAGCAGGCGATTCTGAACAGCCGCGCTGTCGTGCATGCTACGCCCGGCGCGACACCGAGTGGCACGCATATGGGCAATTTGATCGAGCAATTCGGCATTGCCGATGCGATGAAAGGCAAGATCATTCACCGGCCGGCCCTCGAAGGCGGTGTGCAGCTGGTCGCGAGCGGGGAGGCCGAGATCGGGTTTTACCCGAAAAGCGAGGTCGTCAACACAGATGGTTTGACTGTGGTGGGCCCATTGCCGGGTGCGGTTCAGCTCACGACCATCTATGGCGCGGCGGTGACGGCCGGCAGCCCGGACGCAAATGCGGCCCGGGCTTTCATTGCTTTCATGGCCGACCCAGCGCACCGCGCAGCATGGAGCCACGCGGGCTTCGATCCGTCTGCCTAGGTTTTGGCTGGCTTGAGCTTCAGGTGGATATTCTTCTCCTGGGTGAAGGAGAGCATCTCCTCGAAGCATTCCTCGCGCCCTAGGCCCGACTGTTTGAAGCCGCCGAATGGCGCCCCGAGGAAGTGCTTGCTCACCTCGTTGATCCATACAAAGCCTGCCTGCACGGTCATGGCTGTCCGGTGAGCCGTATCGAGATCATTGGTCCAGATAGAGGCGGTGAGGCCATATTCGACTGCGTTGACGGTCTCCAGCATCTTCGCCTCGTCACTCCATTTGAATACGCCGAGAACGGGCCCGAAAATTTCTTCGCGCGCGATGCGGTTCTTTTCGGTGACGGCGAATACCGTCGGCTCGACATAGAAGCCATTCTTGAGCGCGGGATCCGCCGGCGGCCCGCCTCCGCTGATCAGCTCAGCGCCTTCGCTCTTGGCAGAATTGATGAAGCTCATCACCCGGTCGAATTGCTGCTTGGAGACGATGGCACCCATTGTGGTGGCCGGGTCGGTCGGAATGCCCGGCTTGAAATATTTGATTTTCTCCTTCACGCGCGCGATGACCGCGTCGTAGATCTTCTCGTGAATGAAAGCGCGGCTGGTTGACCCACATGACTGTCCGCACCAGGTGAAGTTCATGCCGCCGATAACGGCAGCAGCAACGTCGTCAGGATCGGCATCGCCGTAAGCGATCAGAGCATTCTTGCCGCCAAGTTCCAGCATCGTGCGCTTGACGGTATCGGAAGCGGCCTTCATCACCGCGCGTCCGGTGGGCACGCTGCCGATCAGCGCGATCATGGCGACATCCGGATGGCTGGCGAGCCTTTGTCCGGCCTCGCGGCCGCCTGGCACGACGTTGAACACGCCCGCGGGCAATAGTCCGCCGATCAATTCTGCAAGGCGCAAGGAGGAAAGGGGGGCCTGCTCCGGCGGCTTGACGACGACAGTGTTGCCGGCAGCGAGCGGAGCGGCGGATTTTCCGGCGCAGAACATGAAGGGGTGATTGAAAGGAATGATCCGCCCGACGACCCCCAAAGGCTCGCGTACCGAAAAATTCACGACGTCCGGGCCCATCGGAATCGAGGCGCCTTTCATTTCGGTGACAAAACCGGCAAAGAATTCAACCTGCGCCGCCGCGATCATGGCGTCGCTGACCATTTCCTTGACCGGATTGCCACAGTCGGCGGCATCGATCATGGCAAGTTCATTCGCATTCTGCCGCAGGATCTCTGCAATCCGTCGAAGAATCTTTGCCCGCTCTAGCGGGAGAACGCGCCGCCATTCCTTGAATGCCGCTTTTGCCGATGCCACGGCAGCATCGATATCGTCGGCGCCTGAATCCGCAACCTTGCCGAGCGACTGGCCTGTACCAGGATTGATCGTATCGACAAAACGCCCGGCCTTCGGCTCGTGCCAGGCGCCGCCATAATATGCGCCCCGATTTTTTGGCAACACCACGGCTTGCGCGGAGACGGACTTCGGGGAGACGGCTGTGGTCATGGGAAGAGCCTATCGGTTCAGGTTCTTTTGATACTATCGAGACCGCCCAGGCGGCCGATCAGCGCATTTGCGCCGATCGCCAGCACGAACAGCACGATCAGCATGGCATACATGCGCGGCATATCGAATGTGCTGTAGGCCTGGATGATCAGAAAGCCGATGCCCTTGTTCGATAGCTTCGTCTCGGCCAGTAGCGTACCGATCAGCGCCACGCCGAGGCCGAGGCGTATACCATTGATGATAGGATGGCGCATCGCCGGCATATAGATCTTGAACACCATCTGCGCCGTTGAGGCACGAAAGCTCTTGCCAACGCGGATCAATACCTTGTCGATCTGCCGCATCCCGGCTGCAACCGAGAGCGCAATAGGGAAGAAGCAAGACAGCGTGCCCAGCGCGACCTTTGATTCCGGTCCAACGCCGAACCACATGATCATGACCGGGAAAAAGATGATCTTCGGTGTTGGGCCAAGGTAATAGAGATAGTTCTCGAAGGCTTTGGATAGAAAGCGGTTAGCGCCAAGCAGAATACCGACCGCGAGCCCGGACAGCCCGCCAATCGCAACTGCGGCCCCGATCTCGGCCGCGGTTACACCGAGGTTGTAGTAGTAATTTGGCCGCATCAGCAGTTGACCCAGCGCTTGGCCAATCGCAATCAGCGATGGAACAACGTCGCGGTAGAGCCAGCCGGAATGGGCAAGGAATTCCCATATTGCCAGCGCGCTCAAAATAATGGCGACACGCAGCAGCGTTACCGGGCTTACTATCGGCGCGGCGACCGCCGCCTGTCTCAATCGACCGGTCTCAGCCATCGTTCCACCTTTTCGAGCGCCATGAAGAACAGCACGCTTACCAGGATTACAAAACAGATCGCCGCATAGGTGCCGGCAAGATCATAGCGTTCGGAGAGATCGTTGATGAGCTGACCGAGCCCACCATAGTTGATCAGGAATTCGACGCCGACCACGTTGATCAGCGCGAAGATGAGACCCAGCCGTATGCCGACGAAGATCGTCGGCAGTGCCGCGGGGAGCAGAATTTTCCAGAACTGCTGTGTACCGGTAAGGTTGAAGCTCCTGCCAACATTGACTAGCACCTTGCGGGTGCCCGCCATGCCCTCGATCGTCTTCAGGATCACTGGCGGCAGCGCGGCTACGAATCCGATCATGATGATCGTCCAGGCATTGCGGCCGAAGATGACCATGAAGAGGGGGTAGGCCAGAACGACTGGCGCAGCGGCTAACCCGGCCACCCAGGTCTCGCACGCGTCCTGCAGCAGTTTGTGGCGGTGCATCAGAACACCGGTCGCCACACCGATTACGGTAATCATGATGCCCGCGGTCAGGCATTCGGCGGCTGTAAGCAGAAAGCGCCTGAAAACATGCTCCTCGACGATCACCCGCCCGAAACTCGCAAGAATCTCCGAGGGAGGCGGCACGATGAAGCGACTTATGATGTCGATACGGATCAGCAGTTCGACAGACAGCAAGAATAAGACAAGAGTCGTCACTCCGACGGCAGCAGGAGCGAAACGGTGCGCGGGGCTCGGCATCGCAAAGTTCGTCATGACGCCGGGGCCTCATGATGCAGCACGTGCGCTTCCTCGTCCTTCATGCCCCGGCTGGCCTCTTCCCGCAGGTCATTCCAGATTTGGGCGACATAACGTCCGAAAGATTCGCTTCCCACGATCTCGGAGGTGCGTGGTCGCGGCAAATCGATATCGACGATGCGCTTCACCTTACCGGGCCGATACGTCATTACCAGAATGCGGTCGGACATCTGGACCGCCTCGGTAATGTTGTGGGTGATCAACAGGGTTGTTTGTTTTAGGTGCTGCTGGATTTGCAGAACCTTGTCGCCGAGCAAAAGCCGCGTTTGTTCGTCGAGCGCGGCAAAAGGCTCGTCCATCAGTAGGATTTTTGGCTCTGAGGCGAGCGTGCGGGCGAGCGACACGCGTTGACGCATGCCACCGGATAACTCGCCCGGATAGCGGTTCTCGAAGCCGTCGAGGCCGACCATTTTGATGAAGTAGCGTGCACGCTCAGCACGCTTCGCTTTCGGCATGCCAACAAGTTCGAGCGGAAAAGCAACATTGTCTACGACCGTGCGCCAAGGGAAAGTCGATTCCTCTTGAAACACCATCCCGATGGATTTGTGCGGACCCGAGATGGTTTCGCCGGCCACGCTGACGACACCTTGATGCTGGCTGAGCAACCCACCGATCACATTAAACAGAGTGGACTTGCCGCAGCCGGATGGGCCGATCACCGAAAGAAATTCACCCGGCCGGACTTTGAAGGAAATGTTGTCGACTGCCGTTATAGGGCCTTCAGCAGTGTCGAATTGTACGACAATGTCGTCCGCAACAAGGATGGCGTCATTGGATAAAGCTGCAGCCGACATGGCGAGCTTACTCGCTCTTCCGTGTCATCGCCGCGGTCGTGGCGGCGGTGTAACCAGGTTCTACCCGCACGTCGACAACGGCAACAGCTCCTGCTTCGACCGCCGCAATTGCCTTCGTGAAAGTAGGCGCCAGGTCCGCAATCGAGGTCACCGGCCCGAAGCCTTGCGCCCCCTGCGCGCGTGCCATGCTGGCCAGGTCGATGTCCGGTTCGGATATGCGTTGGCCGACCCAGCGGTTTTCGATCGGCCGGTTACGCATGCGGGCGACACGCTCCTGATGCAATTCGTCATTGAAGAAGGAGCGGTTGTTGGCGACTACGATCAAAAGCGGAATGTGGTAGTGCGCTGCCGTCCAGAGCGCGGTCACGCCCATCAGGAAATCGCCATCGCCGCAAACTGCAACGGGCAGACGGCCACTGCCCTTGAGCGCCAGCGCGGCGCCGACCGAAATGCCGGGGCCGCCGCCGACGCCGCCGCCGCCATCGGAGCCGAGATAGTCGAGCGGGTGGCGGAAGTGCCAGCTGGCGCCATTCCATGACAGCGAAACATGGGTGAGGGAGGTCGGCCGTTCGCCGACTGCATGACGCAGCGCGTCGGCCAGGTGATCGACCGTAAGCTTCCCGTCGGCCAATTTGGGAAAATCTTTCGTGCCCGGCTGGACGGCGCGCGAGCCACCTGTACCGAGCGCTTCGAGCAGCGGTATAACCGCAACATCGGGTTCGCAGGCGATAAACACATCGACCGGCGGCAGGCCCTGATAGTCCATGCTCCAGCCATTGTGCAGGTGGTGGTCGACAGAGACTTGAACGACCTTCGCGGCGACTTGCCCGCCCACATTCTTGAAAGTACCGGCGATATCGAGCCAGTCGAGGCTGAGGATGACATCTGCGTCTCGAATGGCGGCGACAGCCTCGGGTGCGAGGACAGTGCCTCCTGGCGCACCCGCGTGCAGTGGGTGGTCGGTCTGGAACGACGCGCCGATCTTTAGATCGGTGACGACGCGCGCGTTGAGGCGTTCTGCAAGCGCAATGCGCGCTTTCCATGCGTTGAGGTCGCGCGATACGCGCCCGGCAAGGATGACCGGGCGCTTGGCGTTGCGCAGCAAGTCGGCTGCTCGCCTGACCAGGTCGACAGGGGCCGCGCTGTCGACCGGGGGCATGAAACGTCTGGCATCGATCGGGGCCACCGGCTCAGCGAGCTTGCTCTCCTGCATCTCGGCGTCGAGATTGACGTAAGTAGGCCCGCGTGGTGCGGTGTTGGCGATCCAGTTCGCACGCAACACAGCTTCCCGCGCGGCAGCCGGCGATGCTGGCTGGTCGTCCCACTTGGTGTAGCCGCGGACAAGCGCGCCCTGATCGCGAGCGGTGTGAATCCAATCGATCCACGGGCGCCGCTTGACTGCGTCGACCGGCCCGGTCGCACCGAGGATCACCATCGGCATGCGATCACACCAGGCGTTGAAAATCGCCATGGTGCCGTGCATTAGCCCGACGTTTGAATGGACGGCCGCGGCCATCGCCTTGCCGGTGACCTTCGCGTAGCCATGCGCGATTGCGATCGCGCTTTCCTCGTGCAGGCACAGCAGCATCTGGGGCCGCTCGTTGCCGAGGTAATTGACAATACTGTCGTGAAAACCGCGGTAACTGGCGCCCGGGTTGAGCGCTATGTAAGGGATGTCAGTCGCACGAAGAGCGTCCGCGACGACATCGCTGCCAAAACCGGCAGCGTTGACCCCGGCGGGAACAGGACGATCGAAGGCGGACAACAGCCCGTTATCGGCCAGGCGCCCTTTTTCGGTTTCTCTTTTGTCACTCGACACGATTTGGCTCCGCCATCGGCCGCCCGGGGGCGGATGGGCGGCATCCAACCGGATTACGAGCCCTGACGCAATCGGGCGAGCAATTTCAGGCCTGCATAGCCGTCGGCCGGCTCCATGCCGACTTTTTTCTGGAAGGCGAGGATGGCTCTAACTGTGTCGCTGCCGGTGCGGCCGTCGATGCCGTCGGTTTTGAACCCCTGCTCGTTGAGCCGCCGCTGGATTTCCTTGACTTCCTCCAGGGTCGGGGTGCGTTCGCCACCGGGGAACTGCTGGCGGAAGGGCGGGTCGCCCCGGATCAGGTCGCCAAGGTGACAGAGAGCCAGCGTGTAGCTTGTCGACGGATTGTAGGAATAGACCGCATGAAAATTCTGGCCGATCAGGAAGGCCGGTCCGCCAGCGACCGGACGCCAGAGCTTCACCTGGTCCGCCGGACGCGCGAAAGCTGCACCGTCTGCACGCCGCACTCCGAGTGCCTCCCACTTGGCGTATGAGCGCATCGTGCGGTTGTTCGCCAGCCTGGCATGGCTCGGCGAGAGCGTCACTTCGCAACCCCAGGCTTCGCCGCGGCGATATTTCCCGCGCTCAAGTAAATAGCGCGCGGTGCCGGCAAATGAATTGTCCGGCTTCCCGAACGGCGAAGCACGGCCATCGTGGTCGTAGTCGACGCCCATGTGCAGCCAGACCTCCGGCATCCACTGGGTATGGCCCATGGCACCGGCCCAGGAGCCAATCATGTCCGAGGGCTGCGCCCAGCCGCGGTCGACAATAGTGAGTGCATTGAGCAACTCGGCCTCCCAATAGGAGCGGCGGCGCCGCTCGCCCCAAGCAAGCGCGGCGAGGGCCGGGATAATCGGCCGCATGTACTTTCGGTTGACGATGACGTCGCCGAAGGACAATTCCATCCCCCACAGGCCGAGCACGATGTAGCGGTCGACCCCGTAGTCCTTTTCAATGCGCGACAGCAGGCCCGCGTATTCCTTGGCGCGTTCTTTGCCGGTGACCACTCGCCACTCCGAGCATCGCCGGTTGATGTATTGCCACATCAATTCGGTGAATTCGGGCTGTGAGCGCTCTTCCGCGAACACGGTGGTATCGGGCGTCACTTCACCCATCACACGGTCATAAGTTTGCTCCGAAATGCCTCGCTTGAGCGCGCGAGGGCGGAAGCTTGCGACCCAATGGGCGAAGGCCGGCGATTGAGCGGCCAGCATAGGGCCGCCGAGCGCAAGCCAGGTGGTGGCGCCGAGCGCGCCGACCATCAGAACGCGGCGGCTTGGTCGCATTGTTGGTTGGTCAGTTTCGTGGCGGAGGATTTTCTGCATAACAACATTGTAGTCGCCGTCCTCGCACAGACAATTGGTCGCCAGGAAACCTTTTCGTGATTGCAGCTACGCGAAACAAATCAGCCGTCGCGGTGCCTGTGTCGCCGCTTCTTGCGCGCATGGTGCCGTTTGTTCGGCTTTGCACGTTCGGTGGTGGTAATTTCCGTTTTTGCAGAAGGCAACGGAGCGGCTGCAGATATTTCCGACGGCGGTTCTCGATGCAAGATTACCGGCGGTTTGTCGGGAATTGGCGGAGCCGGCTGCCCCGGCAAGATTTCAGTGCCGCGGCCACCGATCAGCCGTTCATAGGCGGCGACCAGCGTCATGTACGGGTTGACCCATACCCAGCCGATTTTCGTGAACACCTGAATGTTGAAATGAATGTGATAGGAGGTGCCCTTCTCGTAGTCGCCCCAGGTTGCCACCTTGCCGATGATCTCGCCTTCGCTCACCTGCCGGCCATTCAACAATCCTTCCGCATCCATGAAATTTGGATTCATGTGCAAATAGCGAAAACGGACACGCTCGTTTTCGGTATTGACCACGATATACACGCCGATATTTCCAGGCAGGCGGCGGATGACGCCGTCATGCACGGCGGCAACTGTATGCTGATAAGGTTCGCAACGATCGGCCTCGGCGTTGTTGAGCACGCAATTGCCCGGCCGAATGTCCTCGCCTTGGTGGCCGTAGCCGCCGGGGCATTGGCCAACCAGAAAGTCGCGCTGCTCACAAAAATTATCGCGCCATGGATAAGTGAAGTTTTCGGCCGCCGACTCGTCGAACACCAGTGGCTTGTCGTTGAGCTTGCAATGATATTTTGCACCCTTTCGGCCGGTCCGTCCGACGGTCCCGGTGTGGTAACAATCACCCCATGGCATGAATGATTGCGATTTGACGTAGCCTGGCGCATCCGCAATCGGAAAGCGCATGTGTGTGTAGACGTGATAGTCGGCGCGACCGGGCATTTTTTTCCAGCCGGAATTCTCGATCAGATCGCCCGGGCCGTAGTAGGTGAAGTCCGATTTGCCTTCCGGCCGGCTGAAGTCGAATTTTGGCTGCGGGATTGTTGCCGGCGTTCCGCCAACCGTACGCAATAAATTCAAAAATCGCAGCGCCAGCGGATCGGCTTCCCGGCACGAAAGGTGTTTGGACGACGGCCTCATGTCGTAGCACTGGATCGACAGCACATAGGGCACGCCAAAACGCTCGAACACATAACGCACATGTGCCTCGCTTAAGATTCGGCGGATGCCAGGAAACTGCGCGGCCAAATCCTTGGGGGCGGGCTCTTCCTTTTCGATGTGATCGGGTGGATCGAGGTCGTAAATAAAGGCCGCGCCAGATATTTCGAACAAGATGGGTTTCTCAAAACGGGTTTTGAGCCCGTCTTCTTTTTTGCTGAGCGTAAAAGTCGCATCGTATCCTGCCGGGCCCGGCAGGAAGAATTTTGTTGGGTGGAAGCCGCCAAAATATTTTTCCGACGTTGCGGCTTCGGGCTTGCCGTCTGCAACGTCTTTACGAAAAGCGTCGATATTGAACGGCAGCAGCACCGGGACTGTGCTCTTGCCAATGCCGGCAAACCGTTTTTCAGCGATGGCATTGAGATGGGCGAACGCCCCGGACGGTGGCTCCGCTCCATGATCGGGCAAGCTCGCAGCCGCGGCCTCCCAATTGACGTCACTCAGCTTGACAACCGGGCTTTCCATTTCGCCCGCGGTTGCGGGACCGCTGACAAGCAACGCAAGGCTTAATAGGACAGCGTGTTTCAAACCGGGTCCCTCGTTCTGCCCGCCAGCCAAGGGCCGGATAGATTCTTCGTCGGCAAGTTAATGGCATCGGGGAGTGGCATACAAGTGTTGCGTCGTGGTGTAGGGTGCGCCGCGGCGACGAACTGGGTGTCCGCAATGCTGGAGACGCGCGAAAAATGACGGTGCATGAAGCAAATTTGACGGCGGCATCGAATGCAGATCGCGAGCCTGAGGTTGTCGAGAGTGGCGGCACCGCGCGATTGCATCTGACGCTCGCCACTACCGATTATGACCATGTGCGCGACCTGATGAACGGCGTGGTGCGGCCGGAGGGCATTGTGCTCACAGGGTTCGTGCTCCCGGTGGAGGAAGTTTTCTACAGGTTTATCAAAAACCGGGAATGGGACGTTTCGGAAATGTCCTTTGGCAAGTTCATCGGTTACGCCTCGCAGGGAGATTCGCCATTCATAGGTATTCCGGTCTTTCCGTCGCGCGTGTTCCGCCATTCCGCTTTTTATGTGCGCACTGATCGCAACATTGCGAAGCCGAAGGACCTGGAAGGCAAACGCGTCGGCATTCCGGAGTGGGCGCAGACCGCTGGCATCTATGCGCGCGGCTTTCTGACTGAGACGGCCGGCGTGGATCTGCGCAAAATTCACTGGGTGCAGGCCGGGATGAATGAGGCCGGCCGCGAGGAGAAGGTCGAATTCAAACTGCCAACCGGAATTCAGTATGAGCAGCGACGCGATACGAGCATTTCAGCGATGCTGCTATCCGGCGAGATCGATGCAGCGATTTCAGCGCGCGTGCCGGACGCCTTCGAAAAGGGTGGCGGCAAGGTTGTGCGTCTTTTCCCAGATTACCGTGCCGAGGAGGCGCGCTACCACAGTGCAACCGGCATCTATCCGATCATGCATGTGATTGCCATGCGTCGGGCGGTGTTCGAGCGCTATCCGTGGGTCGCGATAAATCTCTTCAAGGCCTTCGATGAAGCCAAGCGACGAAGCCTCGAGCGTATTCAGGATTTGACCGCTTCGCGAATCCCCGTGCCGTGGGCTGCTGCGATCGCCGGCGAATGGGGCAAGAATTTCGGAGCCGACCCATTTCCTTACGGGCTGGACGAAAACCGCAAGACGCTGGATGCGTTCTGCCGCTTTGCCCACGAACAGGGTGTTACGGCAAAACGGCTAACGCCTGACGATCTGTTTCCGAAGGAAGTGCGGGCGAGCGTCCGCGTTTAATCCTTGGCCCGCTCGACATAAGAGCCGTCGGCAGTATTGACCACGACGCGCGTGCCGACGGTGATGTGGGTCGGCACCATGGTGCGTATGCCATTCGACAGCATCGCCGGCTTGAATGAGCCCGACGCGGTCTGTCCCTTCATCGCCGGCTCGGTGTCGGTGATTTCCAGCGTCACCTTCTGCGGGATGTCGATCGAGACCGGTACGCCTTCGTGCAGGGCGAGGCTTACCACCATGCCTTCCTGAAGGTATTTTTCGTAGTCTCCGACCACGTCGGCCGGTACCTGTACCTGATCGTAAGTTTCCTGATTCATGAAGTGGAAGCCGTCGCCGTCCTGGTAGAGGTAGGAAAATTCGTGGTCCTCAACGTGAGCACGTTCGACCTGGTCGGTGGTTTTGTACCGCATCTGGGTCTTCACGCCGTCGGAAATCCGGCGCATATCGATCTGGGTAGTAGGTGTGCCCTTGCCGGGATGAAAATTTTCCGCATTGAGGACAACATAGAGCTTGCCGTCGAGATCGACGATATTGCCTTTGCGGAGCGAACTGGCGATGACCTTCACGATAATGATCCTTGACGTCTGGGCGGCGGGGGGCCGCGGTTTCGGGGCGCACCATAGCGATCTTCTTGCGCGATGCCAGCTTTTCCAGCGTGCCGCCCCATCGAGGTAAATGTGCCGAAAAGCCCGCCATTCTGGAGTGCCGGCGTCCATGCCGCCCGCAGGCCCTATCTGCTGGCGCGCCGGCGCATCGCGGCAGCCGTGCGGGGCTGGTTTGTAGCAAATGATTTTGTAGAGGTTGAGACGGCCGCGTTGCAGGTTTCGCCCGGCAATGAAACCCACCTTCATGCGTTTGCGACCGAGCTGCTAGGACCGGGCGGGGAGCATCTATCACTTTATCTGCGGACCTCACCGGAATTCGCCTGCAAGAAGTTGTTGGCGGCGGGTGAGACACGCATTGTCGATTTCGCGCGAGTGTTCCGAAATCGTGAACGGGGGGCGCTCCACCATCCGGAATTCACGATGCTGGAATGGTACAGGGCAAACGAGCCCTATGAAACATTGATGGACGACTGTGCGGCGTTGATCGCCGAGACGGCGCGTGCCGCCGGCACGAAATTGTTCAAATTCCGTGGCAAGATGATCGATCCTTTTGCTGCGCCCGAGCGCGTGACTGTCGCGGAAGCGTTCGTGCGTTACGGTGGTGTCGACTTGCTGGCTACCGTCCATCAAGGCAAGGGCGACCGCGACGCGCTCGCCGCCGCAGCCGGCAAAGCGAGCGTTACCATTGCCGCCGACGACAGTTGGGGCGATATATTCAGTCGAATCCTGGCGGAGCGCGTAGAGCCGCATCTCGGCATTGGTCAAGCAACGCTATTATATGAGTTCCCTTTGCCGCTGGCGGCCCTTGCCCGCGCAAAGCCAGGGAGCCACAAGGTCGCGGAGCGTTTCGAGCTTTATGCCTGCGGCGTGGAGCTCGCCAACGCCTTCGGCGAGCTGACCGACGTTTCCGAACAGCGCGCACGTTTCGAGCGGGCGATGGCCGAGAAAGAGCGCATCCATGGCGAACGTTACCCGGTCGATGAAGATTTTCTCGAAGCGCTGGCACGCATGCCACAGGCTTGTGGTATCGCGCTCGGCTTCGATCGCTTGGTGATGTTGGCGACCGATGCGCAGCATATCGAACAAGTGATCTGGACACCGGTGGCTGAGCCGTCGGCGGACAGAACGAGGGATCAGTCATGAGGACATTACGTACGCCTGCGCAACTCTGCGACCACGGGCTGGCGCCGCCGGAGCGGCATGCCATGCTCGAAGCGGTCGCCGCGCGTTATGCCGTGGCGCTGCCACCGGCACTGGCGCAATTAATCGATCGCAACGATCCCACCGATCCGATCGCTCGGCAATTCATCCCCGACGCAGCGGAACTTGACCATCGGCCGGAGGAAATCGCCGACCCGATCGGCGACGATGCGCATAGCCCGGTGGAGGGGATCGTGCATCGCTATCCCGACCGCGTTCTGCTCAAACTGACGCACCTCTGCGCAGTCTATTGTCGCTTCTGTTTCCGCCGTGAAATGGTTGGGCCAGAGAAGCCGAATGCGCTGTCGCCGGATGCGCTGGCGAACGCGCTTGACTACATCCGGACGCATCCAGGCATCTGGGAAGTGATCCTCACCGGAGGTGATCCGTTAATTCTGTCGGCACGGCGGCTGCGCGCGATGACAAGGGAGCTTGCGCCAATCGATCACGTGAAGATCGTACGCATCCACACTCGCGTTCCGATTGCCGACCCGGCGCGCGTCACGCCTGATCTCGTGCGAGCAATGAAGATAAAGGGCAAAGCGACCTATGTCGCCGTTCACGTCAATCATCCACGCGAACTGACGCCGGAGGCGCGGCTGGCCTGCGCGCGCCTGGCCGATGTCGGCATTCCTTTGCTCTCCCAGACGGTGCTGCTTGCCGGCGTCAATGACACTCCGGAGGTGATGGGCGAACTGATGCGGGCGCTCGTCGAATGCCGAATCAAGCCGTACTACCTGCATCATGGCGATCTTGCCCCCGGCACCGCTCATTTGCGTACCGATATTGCAACAGGACAGGAACTGATGCGCGGCCTGCGCGGGCGCGCCTCCGGGCTATGCCAGCCTACCTACGTGCTCGACATTCCGGGCGGGCATGGCAAATCTCCGATCGGGCCCAATTATATTAAGCGCGTCGGCTCAATCGGTGATTCACATATTGTCGTTGAGGATTTCAACGGGCAGCGGCACCAATATCCGCCGTCCGCGCTCTAGTGGCGGATCGACAGCAGGTCGAGCAGGGCCGCCGCCACCGCAAGGCTGGCGAACCCGATGAACACCACCGCAATTACGGCGTGCCAGACAAAGGCGACGTCGCGCCTTAGTGCTGCCACTACGTTTTTGCTGTTGATCATGGCCTGACGTTCCTTGGCAAAGTTCGCTACGAACCTTAGTCGCTAAAGAATCATCCGGCCCATAATTTGTATGTTAAAAAACGCGTGAACAGTGCGGCATCTTCGCATGGCAGCTATGAGTACCCCGGTAGGGCGGTGCGATTGGACGGACGCCGACTCGAAGCGAAAGATTTTTGAAAATCAAAGGTTTTTCCGTCGCTTTTCGATCAGTTTGGGTGGCTTGCCGGCCTCGCACTCAATAATTTCCTCGAGTGGGCGAGCCCGGCGCTTGGTTAGGCGCGCTGGCCATTTCGGTCTGTCAACTTCGTGAGGCAACACGGTAAGGCGAATCGATCAGGGCTGGAACCAGCGTTGCTTTGGCGGAAAGTCGCCCGACAAGGAATGTCTCTTTCAATCGTCAATCAATGCGTTTGGTTTGGCGAATCGCTCGAGTGCTGACGGATCGTCGATGACGATGTCACGCCCGGAACTACGCACGCCGTACTTCGACAGCATGGTCAGATTTCGCGAAAGGTTTTCTGGTGTCATGCCCAGGCGCGACGCAAGCGTGCGCTTGTCGAAAGTCAATTCGATGCTGTGCTGATTTCCCTGGTGGGAACCGGTCTGAAGTATCCAGTTCGCAAGGCGCTCTGCGCTGTTCCTTAATTTTTCATTTTTGAGGGAGCGAACAACGCTGCGATAACGGTCGGCAAGCTCGTTGACAATTGCGCGCGCGAAGACGGCATCGCGGCTGAACACATCGCGCACGGTCGGAGCCGGGATCATCAGAATTTGTGCGGGAGAAAGTGTACGTGCCGACTTCAAATAAACGGCGTCGCGGATTACGGCCGCCAAAATAAAGGTCGTGACCGGGCGGATGATATCGATCGTAGTCTCGTGGTTGTCGTGGGTGCCGAATAGTTCGACCGAGCCCTCGACAACGATGTGCAGAAAATCCGGCAAATCTCCCTCTCGGAGAAGCGTCACATGCTGTGGAAAGCGTTGGAGGAATGCCGCTCGCAGTAGTTCATCGAAATTCGCTTCACTCATGTCGCGGAATAGAGGCAACGCGCGGATTAATTTCCGGTCAGTGTCGCGCATGCTTTTCTCCGAGCCCGAGCGTCATATTTGGAACGTATACCGCGGGCCATCGGTTGATTTGATAATTATCAAGCAAAAGAATAACTAAAGTCAAATAACGACGAGAAACAAGTAAAGCCGAATTATCGCGACGTATTACGCGGCCAATTTGATCGATCTCAAAACATTCATGCCAATTCCGCGCTTTTGTCATCAGCGGAATTCGAAAGAAGTCATAAGGGACGACGTTCCACGATGTCAGCAAAATCAGACGCCAGTGCCGCGGGCCAAAGCCGCGCACTTTGGATGTCCACAATCGCATTCACCGTGTGTTTCGCGGTGTGGACGATCTTCGCCATCATTGGTGTGCAGATTAAACGGGATCTCGGTCTCAACGAGACTCAGTTTGGCCTGTTGGTTGGCACCCCGATTCTGAGTGGATCATTGATCCGAATCGCTCTTGGGGTCTGGACCGACCAGTATGGTGGCCGCATTGTCTACACGGCGGTAATGTTGGCGGCAGCCGTCGCCACATATTTCCTGACCTGGGCCTCGACATACCCGCAGTTTCTCATTGCCGCACTTTTCGTCGGCATCGCCGGTGGCTCTTTCGCAGTCGGCATCGCCTATGTTTCGCGGTGGTATCCCACCGAAAAACAGGGCACGGCGCTCGGCATTTTCGGCGCTGGCAATGTGGGAGCCGCGGTCACAAAATTCCTCGCGCCCTTTGTCCTCGTCGCTTACGGCTGGCCTGCCGTTGCTCAAGTTTGGGCCGCCGGCATCGCAATCATGGGGATCTTGTTCTGGTTTTTCACCGACGACGACCCGGTGCTCGTCGCGCGGCGCGCGCGCGGCGAAAAGCCGCGCAGCGCATGGCTCGAGCTTGAACCGCTCAAGAATGTCCAGGTATGGCGCTTTGCGCTCTACTATTTCTTTGTCTTCGGTGCTTTCGTCGCGCTGTCATTGTGGCTGCCGCAATATCTGATCAATGTTTACGGCGTCGACATCAAATCGGCCGGTATGATTGCTGCCGCGTTTTCGTTCCCGGCCAGCGTTTTCCGTGCCTATGGCGGCCACTTGTCGGATCGCTACGGCGCTCGAAGCGTCATGTACTGGACCTTTCTGGTCGCGATCGCATGCACCTTTGTCCTGTCGTATCCACCCACCGACTACATTGTCCGTACGGTCAGTGGACCGCGTACCTTTCATCTCGAAATGGCGGTGGTGCCCTTCACGGTGATCGTATTTGTGCTCGGTTTCTTCATGGCGCTGGGCAAGGCTGCGATCTACAAGCATATTC
Organism: uncultured Pseudomonadota bacterium; assembly: GCA_963762485.1. Lineage (GTDB taxonomy): Bacteria > Pseudomonadota > Alphaproteobacteria > Rhizobiales > Xanthobacteraceae > Pseudolabrys. Next base: position 181,175 of record CAVXLE010000011.1, read on the forward strand.
CCGTTTACTATCCCAAAAATGTCGGTGCTGTCGGCGGCCTGGTCGGAATGATCGGCGGGCTTGGCGGCTTCGTGCTCCCGATTGCATTCGGCGCGCTCAATGATCTCACTGGCCTGTGGACCAGCTGCTTCATGCTGCTGTTCGTGCTGGTGAGCGTTGCGTTGGCATGGATGCACGTTTCAATTCGCCACATGGAACAAGCTGTTGCCGGTCCTGCGCTGGCAAAGCTTCCGCAGCTCCCGGAATTCCAGGAGGTCCACAGGCCCGCTCATGTCGGCGCGCTGTCGGGCGTCGTGCTGACCGACTGGCGGCCGGAAGACACGAAGTTCTGGGACACCACGGGTCGGGCGATCGCCCGACGCAATCTCTGGGTCTCGATTCCGGCGCTGCTGTTATCCTTCGCGGTCTGGCAGGTCTGGTCGGTGGTCGTCGCGAAACTGCCTTCGGTCGGGTTCCAGTTCACGACGGATCAACTGTTCTGGCTTGCGGCCTTGCCCGGAATATCAGGCGCTGTTCTTCGCATCTTTTATTCCTTCATGGTGCCGATCTTTGGCGGGCGACTTTGGACCACCATTGCAACGTGGTCGCTGATGATTCCCGCGGTCGGAATCGGCTACGCGGTGCAAAACCCGAATACGCCGTATTTCATGTTCCTCGCCCTGGCGCTCCTGTGCGGTCTGGGCGGCGGCAATTTTGCGTCGTCGATGGCCAATATTTCGTTCTTCTTCCCGCGCTCTGAAAAGGGCAATGCGCTCGCGCTCAATGCCGGCCTCGGCAATCTGGGCGTCAGCGTCGTGCAGTTTTTGGTGCCGATCGTTATTACCGCGGGAGTGTTCGGCTGGTTCGGCGGCGATCCCGCAATGGTGAAGGGTCCGGCGGGCTCCACGCCGCTGTGGCTGCAAAACGCCGGCTTTATCTGGGTGCCGTTTATCGCCGCGAGTGCGTTCGCTGCCTGGTTCGGCATGAACGATATTGCGTCTGCGAAGGCATCGTTCAGCGAACAGGCCGTCATATTTCAGCGCAAGCATAACTGGCTGATGTGCTGGCTCTACACCGGAACCTTCGGCTCTTTCATCGGCTATTCGGCGGGCTTCCCGCTGCTGGCAAAGACCCAGTTCCCGGCCGTAGACGCATTGCCATTCGTCTTTGTCGGTCCGTTGGTCGGCGCGCTGTCGCGCTCGGCCACCGGGTGGGTATCCGATCGCTGGGGCGGCGGCCGCGTCACCTTCTGGGTCTTCTTGATGATGATGGCCGGCGTCGTGGGCGTTCTTTATTTCCTTGGAATCAAGGACCAGCCAAATGCGTTCTGGGGCTTTTTCGCGATGTTCCTGCTGCTGTTCTTCGCCACAGGTGTTGGCAATGCATCGACGTTCCAGATGATTCCGAACATCATGCGCAAGGAGGTCCCGCGATTGATGCCAAAGCTCGAGACGGAAGAACAGTTGCGGCAGGCAGAAAAGGAATCTGCCGCCATCACAGGCTTCACCTCGGCTATCGCGGCGTTCGGCGCGTTCTTTATTCCGAAGTCGTACGGATCGTCGATTGCTCTGACCGGCGGCGTCGAGGCGGCGCTGTGGGGCTTCTTCGTCTTCTATATCAGTTGCGTCGTGATCACCTGGGCGTTCTACACGCGCCGCGGTGGCCTTCTCTATGACATCGAGCACCGATCATCCAAGCAGCGGACGATCAAGTCCGCAGCCGCGCCGGCTGAATGAGGGACCATGAGCCATTTTCTTGATCGCCTGACATTCTTCAAACGAACCGTCGGGGACTTTTCTGACGGGCACGGCATCACCACCCGGGAAGACCGGCGCTGGGAGGACGGCTACCGCAAGCGTTGGCAGCACGACAAGATCGTGCGCTCGACGCACGGCGCCAACTGCACCGGCTCGTGCTCGTGGAAGATCTACGTCAAGGGTGGCATCGTCACCTGGGAAACGCAGCAGACCGACTATCCGCGCACGCGTCCCGAACTACCCAATCACGAGCCGCGCGGCTGTTCGCGCGGCGCCAGCTACTCCTGGTACCTCTATTCCGGCAACCGCGTGAAATATCCGCTGGTTCGGTCGCGGCTCTTGAAGCTGTGGCGCGAGGCGAGGGCACTGCGCACGCCGGTCGCGGCCTGGGCCTCGATCGTCGAGGATCCGAAGAAGCGTGAAGCCTATACTGGTAAGCGCGGCCTCGGCGGCTTCGTGCGTGCGACATGGGACGAAGTCACTGAGGTCATCGCGGCGGCCAACGCCTATACGGTGAAGAAGCACGGCCCCGACCGCGTCATCGGCTTCTCTCCGATCCCGGCGATGTCGATGGTCTCTTACGCGGCCGGTTCACGCTACCTCTCGCTGCTCGGCGGCGTCTGCATGTCGTTTTACGACTGGTACTGCGACCTGCCGCCATCCTCGCCGCAGACCTGGGGCGAGCAGACCGACGTTCCGGAATCGGCCGACTGGTACAATTCTGGCTTCCTTATTCTGTGGGGCTCGAACGTCCCGCAGACGCGCACGCCCGACGCGCATTTCTATACCGAAGCGCGCTATCGCGGCGCCAAGAGCGTCGTGATCTGCCCGGACTATTCGGAAGCCTCCAAGTTCGCGGACCTGTGGATCTCGGTGAAACAAGGCACAGACGCGGCGCTCGCCATGGCCATGGGCCACGTCATCCTGCGCGAGTTCCACATCGACCGGCAGGCGAAATATTTCGAAGACTATGTGCGCCAGTACACGGATATGCCCATGCTGGTGCAGCTGGTGAAGCAGGACGGCAGGCTGGTGCCTGGGCGACTCCTGCGCGCCTCCGACTTCACCGGCAGTCTTGGCGAGACCAACAACCCGGAATGGAAGACCGTCGCCTTCGACGAGACGAGCAAGAGCATCGTCGCCCCGCGCGGTTCGATCGGCTTCCGTTGGGGCGAGAAGGGCAAGTGGAATCTCGAAGAGAAGAAGTCCGACGGCGGCGAAACCAGGCTGCAGCTGACTTTTGCCAACGACAAGGATGAGCTCGCCGACGTCGGCTTCCCTTATTTCGGCAATCGGGAGCACGATCATTTTGCCGGCACCAGCCATCCAAGCGTGCTGGTGCGCAAAGTCCCGGCCAAGCGCGTCGCGCTGAAGGACGGCGAGGCGCTGGTCGCCTCGGTGTTCGACCTTTTTGTCGCCAATTACGGCCTCGATCGAGGTTTCGGCGGCGAGCATGTCGCCAAGTCCTACGATGAAAATGTGCCCTATACGCCGGCTTGGGCCGAGAAGATCAGTGGCGTGCCGCGTGACCAGATCATCACGGTGGCCCGCGAATTCGCGCTTAACGCCGAGAAGACCAAGGGCCGCTCGATGGTGATCATCGGCGCCGCCATGAACCACTGGTACCACTGCGACATGAACTACCGCGGCGTCATCAACATGCTGGTGATGTGCGGTTGCGTTGGGCAGTCGGGTGGCGGCTGGTCGCATTATGTCGGCCAGGAGAAGCTGCGACCGCAATCTGGTTGGCTGCCGCTCGCATTCGCGCTCGATTGGGGCCGCCCTCCGCGGCAGCAGAATTCGACCTCGTTCTTCTACGCGCACACCGACCAGTGGCGTTACGAGACCGTGGGCGTCGAAGAGATCTTATCGCCAACCGCGCCTCCCGGCCCGTGGGACGGGGCGATGATCGATTATAACGTTCGCGCCGAGCGCATGGGCTGGCTGCCGTCGGCCCCGCAGCTCAAGCAAAACTCGCTCGAGCTTGCCAAGAAGGCGCAGGCCGCCGGCCTCGAACCGAAGGATTATGTTGCCAAGGCGCTCAAATCGGGCGAGTTGCAGATGGCCTGCGAAGACCCCGACCATCCCGATAACTGGCCGCGCAATATGTTCGTATGGCGCTCCAATCTGCTCGGCTCGTCCGGCAAGGGCCACGAATACTTCCTCAAACACCTGCTTGGCACCACGCATGGCGTGCAGGGCAAGGACCTGGGCGAGACCGGCAGGAAGAAGCCGAAGGAAGTCGCCTGGCATGACGATGCGCCGAAAGGAAAGCTCGACCTCTTGGTGACGCTTGACTTCCGCATGTCGACGACCTGCGTCTATTCCGACATCGTGCTGCCGACCGCCACCTGGTACGAGAAGAACGACCTCAACACTTCAGACATGCATCCCTTCATCCACCCGCTCACGTCGGCGGTGGACCCGGTATGGGAATGCAAGAGCGACTGGGAAATCTACAAGGCGATCGCCAAGAAGTTTTCCGAGGTCGCGCCGGAAGTGCTCGGCGTCGAAAAAGACGTGGTGATGACGCCGATCCAGCACGACTCGCCCGGCGAGATCGCGCAGGCGCTCGACGTCAAGGATTGGAAGAAAGGCGAGATCGAGCCGATACCGGGCAAGACCATGCCAGCGGTCACCGTGGTCGAACGCGACTATCCCAACGTCTACAAGCGTTACACGTCGCTCGGGCCGCTGATGCAGAAGATCGGCAACGGCGTGAAAGGCATCGCTTGGAACACCGAGCACGAAGTTGATCTGCTCAAGCGCCTCAATGGCGAGGTGACGGAGGAGGGGGCGACCAAGGGTCTCGCCCGTATCGATACCGACATCGACGCCACCGAGGTGATCCTCTCGCTCGCGCCCGAGACCAACGGCGAGGTGGCCGTGAGGGCCTGGGACGCGCTGTCGAAGACCACCGGCCTCGACCACAAGCATCTCGCCATCCCCAAGGAAGATGAGAAGATCCGCTTCCGCGACGTGGTGGCGCAGCCACGCAAGATTATCTCGGCGCCGACCTGGTCGGGCCTGGAGTCCGAGAAGGTTTGCTACAACGCCGGCTACACGAACGTCCATGAACTGATCCCGTGGCGCACGCTCTCGGGCCGTCAGCAGCTCTACCAGGACCATCTGTGGATGCGGGCCTTTGGCGAGGCGCTCTGCGTCTATCGCCCGCCGGTCGATCTGAAGGCCGTCAAGCCGGTGATCGAACTCGAAGCCGAACGGCGAGAAGCAGATCGTCCTCAACTTCATCACCCCGCATCAGAAGTGGGGCATTCACTCGACCTATACCGACAATCTGTTGATGCTCACGCTCTCGCGTGGCGGGCCGATCGTCTGGATCAGCGAAAACGACGCCAAGAAGGTCGGCATCGTGGATAACGACTGGATCGAAGCCTACAACTCAAACGGCGCGCTAGTTGCGCGCGCGGTCGTCTCCCAGCGCGTGAAGGATGGCATGTGTCTGATGTATCACGCGCAGGAGAAGATCGTGAACGTGCCGGGCTCGGAAGTGACCGGCCAGCGCGGCGGCATCCACAACTCGGTGACGCGCATTGTGGTGAAACCGACGCACATGATCGGCGGCTACGCCCAGCAGGCATACGGCTTCAACTACTACGGCACGATCGGCACAAACCGTGACGAGTTCGTCATCATTCGCAAGATGGCGAAGGTCGATTGGCTTGATAAACCGACTGCAGATCAACCTGAACCGCTCACCGTCGCGCCTAAGAACACTTTGGAGGCCGCAGAATGAAAATCCGCGCGCAAATCGCGATGGTGCTGAACCTCGACAAGTGCATCGGGTGCCATACCTGCTCGGTTACTTGCAAGAACGTGTGGACCAACCGCGAGGGTATGGAATACGCCTGGTTCAATAACGTCGAGACCAAGCCCGGCATCGGCTACCCAAAGGAATGGGAAAACCAGGATCGTTGGAACGGCGGCTGGCGCCGCAAGAAGAATGGCAAAATCGAGCCGCGCATCGGCGGCAAGTGGCGGGTGCTGGCGAACATCTTCGCCAATCCTGACCTGCCGGAGATCGACGACTATTACGAGCCCTTCACCTTCGACTACGAGCACCTGCAGAACGCGCCGGAGCTCAAGGCCTCGCCGACCGCGCGGCCGCGCTCGCTCATTACCGGTCAGCGTATGGAGAAGATCGAGTGGGGCCCGAACTGGGAGGAGATCCTCGGCACGGAATTCGCCAAGCGCTCGAAGGACGTGAATTTCGAGGGCATCCAGAAAGAAATCTACGGCCAGTTCGAAAACACCTTCATGATGTACCTGCCGCGGCTGTGCGAACACTGCCTCAATCCGGCTTGCGTCGCGGCTTGCCCCTCCGGCGCCATCTACAAGCGCGAGGAGGATGGCATCGTTCTGATCGACCAGGACAAGTGCCGCGGCTGGCGCATGTGCGTGTCCGGCTGCCCCTACAAGAAGATCTATTACAACTGGTCGAGCGGCAAATCCGAGAAGTGCATCTTCTGTTATCCGCGCATCGAAGCCGGTCAGCCGACAGTATGCTCGGAGACCTGCGTCGGCCGCATCCGCTATCTCGGGGTCGTGCTCTATGACGCTGACCGCATCGAGGAGGCGGCGAGTGTGCCGAACGAGCAGGACCTCTACGAGTTGCAGCTCGGCATTTTCCTCAACCCGCACGACCCGCAAGTGATCGAGCAGGCGCGCCGCGACGGCATCGCCGAAAACTGGCTGGAGGGCGCGCGCCGTTCGCCGGTCTACAAGATGGCGATGGAATGGAAGGTCGCATTCCCGCTGCATCCGGAATACCGGACGCTGCCGATGGTCTGGTACGTGCCGCCGCTCTCGCCGATCCAGTCGGCCGCGCAGGCCGGCAAGATCGGTCATGACGGCGAGATGCCGGACGTACGTTCCTTGCGCATCCCGCTCAAGTATCTCGCCAACCTGCTCACCGCCGGCAAGGAAGAGCCGGTGGCGCTGGGCTTGGAACGCATGCTGGCGATGCGCGCCTATATGCGGGCCAAGACCATCGACGGCGTCATCGACGAGAATATCGCCAAACGCGTCGGCCTTACCGGCCAGCAGATCGACGACATGTACCACGTGATGGCGATCGCCAATTACGAGGACCGCTTCGTCATCCCGACTGCGCACCGCGAGGTCAACGAGGACGCCTACGACCTGCGCGGCTCCTGCGGCTTCTCGTTTGGCAACGGCTGCTCCGGCGGCACCAGCGAGACCAACCTGTTCGGCACGCCCAAGCGCGCCAAGAACCCGATGGAGATCGCGTGATGAGCCGCACCTTGAAGGCTATATCCGCGCTGCTCACCTATCCGACCGCCGAATTGCAGCAGGCGGCGGACGAGATCGGCGCAGCGCTGGCCGGCGACACGCATCTTCCGGCGCGCCTGCGCGCCGATCTGCAAAAGCTGGTTGATGAGCTCGCCAGCGGCGATCTCTACGACATGCAGGAGCGTTACGTGCTCCTGTTCGACCGCACGCGCTCGCTGTCGTTGCATCTGTTCGAGCACGTGCATGGCGAAAGCCGCGACCGCGGCCAGGCCATGATCGACCTGAAGACGCAGTACGAGCAGGCCGGCTTGTTGATGAGCGCGGCCGAGCTGCCGGACTTCCTGCCGCTGTTCCTGGAATATCTCACCACGCGGCCGCTCAAGGAAGCCTGCGAGACGCTCGGCCAGCCGGCGCACATTTTCGCCGCGCTGGCGGGACGGCTGCGCAAGCGGCAGTCGTCTTACGAAGCCGTGTTCCGCGCGCTGGTGGCGCTCTCCGCCGCCAAGCCGAAGGACGAGGAGGTTTCGGCGCTGCTGGAACTGCCGGATCCGGATGCCAACGACCTCGCGGCGCTCGACGCCGCCTGGGAGGATGAACCGGTGAATTTCGGCCCCGGTTCGGGCGACGGCTGCAAGGATGGCTTGATCGCGCGCGTCCGTGGCGGCTTGCGCCCGGCACCCGACATGCCTCCGCGTCCGCGACATTGAGGAAAGACCCATGCGCGACCTCTTCACTTACATCGTCTTCGGCTGGTATCCCTACTTCTGCCTCACGGTGTTCCTGCTCGGCAGCCTCGTGCGGTTCGATAGGGAGCAATACACCTGGCGCAGCGGGTCGAGTCAGCTCCTGCGGCGCAGGCAGCTCACCTGGGGCTCCAACCTGTTCCACGTCGGCATCCTGGTTATCTTTCTGGGTCACTTCGTCGGCCTGCTGACCCCGATCTGGGTGTTCGATTTCGTCGGCATCTCGCACACCTTCAAGCAGTGGATGGCCATCATTGTCGGCGGTGTCGCCGGCGTGTTCTGCTTCATTGGCATCACGCTGTTAGTGCATCGCCGTCTTTTCGATGCGCGCATTCGCTCGACTTCTTCGTTCGGGGATATTGCGATCCTGCTTCTGCTTTACGCTCAGCTCATTCTCGGGCTCCTCACCATCACCGTGTCGCTCGATCACCTCGACGGCCACGAGATGGTTAAGTTCATGACGTGGGCGCAGGGGATTCTCACCCTTCAACCAGGCGTCGCCGATCTGATTGCCGACGCGCACCCGATCTTCAAGGCACATTTGGTTCTCGGCATGACCATCTTCCTGGTGTTCCCGTTCACGCGTCTTGTTCACGTCTGGAGTGCGCCGATCTGGTATCTCGGCCGGCGCGGCTATCAAGTCGTGCGTAGTGATGGTCGTCGCGTCGCTGATGCGCGCGCGCGTGCAGTTCCGGCGGAGTGAGCGCCATGTCCTGCTCGGTTCATGTGCAATTTCCGGCTGGAAAGCCCGTTACCGTCAGCGTCAACGGCGTAGCCATTGCGCGCGACGCGATTCAGCGCGAAATGCAGAATCACCCGGCTTCGAAGCCGATCGCGGCGTGGCAGCAGGCGGCGAGGGCGCTGGTTATCAGAGAATTGTTGCTGCAGCGCGCGAAACATCTCGGAATTGCGCCGGAGCCAATCAGCGACGAGGCCGGACGTCGTGAAGCCGACGACGAGGCTCTCATGCGGACCGTCATCGAGCGTGAGGTGGCGGTTCCGGAGCCTGACGACGAGACCTGCCGCCGCTACTACGAGCGTAATCAGGCGCGTTTTCGTTCGCCTGACATTTACGAGGCATCGCATATCCTGTTCGCGGCATTGCCGGACGATGGTGAGGCTTATGCGCAGGCGCGCGCCGATGCCGCCGCGGTGCTAGCCACATTGCGGGAAGACCTGGAGTCTTTCGCCACACTTGCGCGCGCCTATTCCCGTTGTCCGTCGGCGGAGCAGGGCGGCAATCTGGGCCAGATTACGCGCGGGCAGACAACACCGGAATTCGAGCAGGCGTTGTTGGCGCTCGCGCCGGGCGAGCTGTGTGTTGAGCCGGTCGCGACCCGTTATGGTTTTCATATTATCCGGCTCGACCGGAAGCATGATGGTCGCACGCTGCCATACGAAGTGGTTGCGGGCCGCATTTCCGACTACTTGAATGAGAGCGTCCGTCGGCGAGCCGATGCGCAGTATGTCGCGCGGCTGGTATCGGCGGCTCGCATTGAAGGTATCGATCTTGCCGGCGCTGACGCGCTGCGCGTGCATTGAGAGCCTGCGCCGATGATGCTTGGTGACATATTGTCTCGGCTCGACGACGACGGTGCTGCGGCCGAAATCATTCTTGGTGCCGGCGATCTGGGTCTGCTTGCAGCGATGCAGGAGCGCGCCGAAGCCGAAGGGCTCGATCTCGCCGCTTTTGCGAGGACGGCGGTGCAGCGTTATACGGCCGAGGCGTCCGACGAAGAATGGACCACGTTGATGGGCCAAATTGGTCGGTCAGACGATCCTGGCCTGACCTGCCTCAAGCGCGCCTTTGAAGCAATGGCGCGTGGAGGATGAGCCTCTGATCTGGATCAAGGCGCTGCCGTAATTGCAGCCGTAAAAGTGCTGCATCGACAAGCGCAGTGATGTCACACGATGCCAGTCCAGAACGCCGAAATTGCGGCGATGTTCGATCAGGCCGCCGAACTCCTTGAGATCCAGGGCGAAAACCAGTTTCGCGTCCGTGCCTATCGCCGCGCCGCGCGTACCATAGAAGGGTTGCCGCAAAGCGTGCGCAGCATGCTGGCGGCCGAAGCTGACCTTTCCGAATTGCCCGGCATCGGCAAGGATCTGGCCGGCAAGATCGCCGACATCGTCAAAACCGGCCACTTCGAGTTGCTCGAATCGTTGAAGAAAAAGTTGCCGGGGGAGATCGGCGAGATGGCTGCGCTGCCGGGCCTTGGGCCGAAACGGATCAAGCTGCTCTACAACAAGCTTAAGGTGCACACGCTCGACGACCTCCGCCGGGCGATCGAATCCGGCCGCCTCCACAAGCTGCGCGGTTTTGGCGCGGTGATCGAAAAGAAACTCGCAGGCGCGCTCAAGAAACCTGTGGCGGCTAAACGGTTCAAGCTCACCACAGCGGAAGCGGAAGCCGAAGCGTTAGTGGCATTTCTGCGTGGCGGAGGCCGCGTCGTCGTCGCGGGCAGTTATCGTCGACGCCGTGACACCATTGGCGACCTCGATGTCCTCGTTACCGCCAAGCATGGCCGTGCAGTTGGGGACAAATTGGTTGCGTACGAGAATGTCGCCGAGGTTCTCGCCCATGGAAGCACGCGGACAACCGTAGTGCTGCGCTCGGGCATTCAGGTTGATGTGCGCGCAGTGCCCGAGCAAAGCTATGGCGCAGCCCTTTTGTATTTCACCGGTTCCAAAGCCCATAACATCGCGCTTCGTGGCATCGCGAACCGACATAAGTGGAAGCTCAATGAATACGGACTGTTTTCCGGCAGCCGGCGGATTGCGGGCGTCACGGAAGAGGAAATCTACAAGAAACTTGGCCTCGCTTATGTCCAGCCAGAAATGCGGGAAGACCGCGGCGAGGTTGCGCTCGCACAGGCGGGGGAGCTTCCACAGCTTGTAACGGCCGAGGACATCCGCGGGGACTTGCACGTTCACTCCGACTGGACCGATGGCACGGCCAGCATCGAAGAAATGGCTCGGGCCGCACAGGCCCGCGGATATGAATACATGGCGCTCACCGACCATAGTCGGCGGGTGGCCATGGCCCACGGACTTGATCCGGCGAAAGTCGCGCGGCAAATCCGCGAAATAGACAAGCTGAATGGCAAGCTAAAAGGCTTCACAATCTTCAAGGGCATTGAGGTTGATATCCTGAAGGATGGTCGCCTCGACCTTCCGGACACGACAATCGCAAAGCTGGACGTGGTCGTGGCTTCGGTCCACTCGTTCTTCGATTTGCCACGCGAAATACAGACCGAGCGCGTGGTTCGCGCGATGCAGAATCCATATGTCTCGATTATTGGCCATCCGACCGGTCGCCTGATCGGAGAGCGCGAACCCTACGATATCGACATGGATCGTCTGACTTCGGCAGCGCGCGAATTCAACTGCTGCCTCGAAATCAATGCGGAGCCGGATCGTCTGGACTTGAATGACGTTCACGCTCACATGGCAAAATCCAAGGGCGTCAAGCTTGCAATTTCGACAGACGCGCATTCGGTGAACGCATTTCAATACATGCGCTTCGGCATCGATCAGGCGCGGCGGGCATGGTTGACGGCCGACGATGTCATCAACACGCGTTCGCTAGTTGGGCTGCGCAAGCTGCTGAAACGGCAGGCATTGCAGGCGGCTTGAGCCGTATCGATGACAGCCGCGCGTCTGCGAGAGGGTACAAGTGGATATGAGCCCGCGCGAAACTTCCGTCGCTGGAAAGGCGAGGTGGGAACACTTCCCGCATCAGGCCGATGTGGGATTGCGCGGATTTGGCAAGACCGCCGCTGAGGCCTTCGAACAGGCCGCGCAAGCACTGACCGCCGTCGTTACAAGCGCCGAGGTTCGGGCGGTAGTCTCTGTCCAGATTAAATGCGAAGCACCGGACCTTGAGCTGCTCTTTGTCGAATGGCTCAACGCTATCATATACGAAATGGCTGTGCGCAAGATGCTATTCTCGCGTTTCACTGTGACGATTGACGGAACACGGCTTGCCGGAACGTTGTGGGGCGAGGCCGTCGACGTTGCGCGTCACTCGCCAGCTTGCGAGCCAAAAGGTGCGACCTATACGGCGTTGAAAGTCGCCGCTGATGAAAATGGCACGTGGTCAGCGGCCTGTATTGTGGACGTGTAGCGGAGAACGCCTGTGAATCCTGCACGCTTCACGCGCGTCGATGAAACCGCCTGGCGCATCGAGCCACAGGGCGCAATGCGCGTCCCGGCAATCATCTATGCTGACGAAAATCTCATCCGCGACATGGACGACAAAGTCTACGAGCAGGCGGTCAATGTCGCGATGCTGCCCGGCATCGTCCAGGCTTCGTATGTGATGCCGGATGCGCATTGGGGTTATGGTTTTCCGATCGGCGGCGTTGCCGCCTTCGATGCCGATCAGGGCGGTGTTGTATCGGCCGGCGGGGTCGGCTTCGACATTTCCTGCGGCGTGCGAACGATGCTGACTGGCCTTAAAGTAGCCGACATCCTGCCTGTTCAAAGGGATTTAGCCGAACTCATTGTTTCGTCAGATTCCGGCAGGCGTAGGCTCTACCGGTGCAATCGTGCTCGATACAATCGAGATGGAGGCAATGCTCTCCGGCGGTGCGCGCTGGGCCGTCGCGCGTGGGTGGGGGGAAGCTCGCGATCTCGAGCGAATCGAGGAGAGCGGCACAATGTCGGGGGCCAAATCCCAGAATGTCTCGGAGCGCGCCAGGGAGCGCCAGCGCCGCGAGATGGGTACGCTCGGCTCCGGCAACCATTATCTCGAGGTTCAGGCGGTTGCAGAAATATTCGATCCCGCGGCGGCCAAGATCTACGGTCTCGCCCAGGATGATGTCGTGGTGACAATCCATTGCGGTTCGCGCGGACTCGGTCATCAGATCGGAACCGAATTTCTTAAGGAGATGGTTGTGACTGCGAGCGCATCGGGTATCACGCTTCCTGATCGAGAACTCGCTTGCGCTCCAATTCATTCCGACGTCGGCCAGCGCTATCTCGGCGCTATGCGCGCTGCGATCAATTGCGCGCTCGCCAACCGCGAGATCCTCGGCCACTTCGCGAGGCGCGTCTTCGGGCATTTTTTCCCGGGCCTGACTGTGAACTTGCTATTCGATGTGTCGCACAATACCTGCAAGGTGGAGCCACATGTGGTTGACGGCAAGCGTCGACACCTGTTCGTCCACCGCAAGGGCGCTACCCGCGCCTTCGGCCCCGGGCACGAAAGCCTGCCGGACCCGCTGCGCTCAGTTGGCCAGCCTGTGCTGATCGGCGGTAGTATGGGCACCGGTTCATATATTCTGGCCGGCGAGGTTTCGGCCGAGCATAAGGCGTTCTCGTCCGCCTGCCACGGTGCCGGCCGCGCGATGTCCCGCCACGCCGCGCTCAAACAGTGGAGCGGGCGGAAGGTCCAGGATGATTTGCGGGAGCAAGGCATTTTTATTCGAAGCCCATCAACGCGCGGCATCGCGGAGGAGGCACCAGGCGCCTATAAGGACGTCGGCGCCGTTGTGGCCGCCGCCGAGCATGCGGGGCTCGCACGACGCATTGCGCGTCTACGCCCGCTGATTTGCATCAAAGGCTGATGGCGGCAGAAATGCAGTGGATGCCGAGGGATCTGAATTGATCTCGTGTCGCGGCCGCCGAGCCGTCGACGTCGATGCTGCGGCAAGCATCTTCAAAGACGACGGCCTCGAAGCCTTCGCGGCACGCATCTTCTGCCGAATAGCGAACGCAAAAATCGAATGCGAGACCAGCCAGAAAAACGCGGGTAAATCCGCGTTCGCGCAAGTACCCGGCCAAACCTGTGGCGGTTTTGCGATCATTTTCATAGAACGCTGAATAGGAATCGATCTCGCGATGATAACCTTTTCGCAGAACCAGCTCGGCATGGGGAATGTGTAAGTCGTCGCGAAACGCGGCACCGATGGTCCCTTGTACGCAGTGGTCGGGCCATAAGATTTGGGTGCCGTATGAGACTTCAATCGTTTGATATGGTTTCTTGCCGGCATGTGAGGACGCGAATGACAAATGCCCGCGCGGATGCCAATCCTGCGTCAAAACCACGTGGGCGAATTTAGCTGCCAGCGTATTGATCAGGGGCACGACTTCATTGCCGTGCGGTACCGCAAGGCCGCCGCCGGGGCAAAAGTCGTTCTGGATATCGACAACCAGGAGCACATCGTGCTCGCCGGCGCCTAACCTGTCTGTCAAAGAGGAGTCCTTTCGTTTTGCGCCAGGCGACGATCGACCTGCTCGGCAAGTGTGACCAAGGCGTCCGCGACACTAACCGGGTAGGTCATGCCTGGTTCAAGCTCGCGCAATGGCTCCGGAAGACGTTCGAGGTCATATTTGGCTCGCGCGCGTATGGCGGCCAGCGTCGGCTCAGGCTGGAGACGGCGGCCATCTTTCATAACTTGTTCAATCAGTTGCTCGCCATGATGCGAGTCGGATTCGGTGGAGAGGGTATCGCCGACCATGCGTCCGTCTTGCCCATATCGTCTCCACACCTGCTTACGCCCCGGCCAGGTTGCTTTTCCGGATGAGCGCTTTCGGCGCGGCGCCCCTGCGTACTCCTGGAGTTTGTAGGCACAATCGAGCGCCGGCGCATCGGAGGAAGTTGTCAGACTGGTGCCAATGCCAAATCCGTCGATTGGCGCGCGCACCCGAATGATTTCGGCGACGTAGTCCTCATCGAGCCCGCCGCTTGCAAAAATGGAAACATGTGAGAGCCCGCCGTCGTCGAGAATGCGCCGCACGCAGCGCGCCAAGGATATCAGATCGCCGCTGTCGAGGCGAACGGCCGCAATCTTGATGCCTTTGGCGGCGAGCCGGGGCGCCAAAGCCACGACCTTTCGCGCCGCTGCCTCCGTATCATACGTGTCGATGAGAAGCGTGAGGTTTGCCGGCCGTGAGTGAGCGAAACTCTCAAATGCCGAGGTTTCAGTCTCGTAAGCTTCGACAAAGGAATGGGCCATAGTCCCAAATGTAGGAATGCCGAATTCGCGTTCGGCCAACATCGTCGCTGTGCCGGCGAAGCCCGCGATATAGCTCGCACGAGCCGCCAGCAGGCCGGCTTCCGCACCGTGTGCGCGGCGCAATCCGAAATCAACCAAAAGTTTATCGGGGGCAGCCAGCACCACGCGGGCCGCCTTTGAGGCGATCAATGTCTGGAAATGTAGCAGATTGATCACACGGGTTTCGACGAGTTGTGCCTGCGGCATGGGCGCCGTGATGCGTAGAATCGGCTCGTTTGCGAAGAAAACGCGCCCCTCTGGCAAAGCGTGAACGTCACCAGTGAATCGAAAGTCCGATAGTTGGTCGAGTAACGACTTATCAAACCGTCGCGTGCCGGCGAGCCACTCGATCTCTTCCGGAGAGAAGCGTAAATTTTCAAGAAACCGGAGTGTCTGCTCGAGGCCGGCAGCTATCAGGAAGCTGCGACGCGGCGGCAATTTACGTACGAAGAATTCGAAGACGGCAGTCTTTGTTTCGGCATGATCCAGATAGGCCTGCATCATGTTCAATTGATAGAGATCGGTGAGCAGGGGGCTGCTTAAAGGGTTCATCTCGCAAGTCCTCAAAGGCCCTCGGCGTGGCAAAAGATCAACTAGCGCAGGTCTTCCTCTTCCTCAGCCGCCAGGATCGTTACGATGTATGACGCGTTGCCTTTGACTGGCTTGCCAGCGCCGAACACGTCAGCGTCGCCGGAAAGCCACATAGCGGCCTCTTCGACCTCGGCGATCGTCGGTTGCAAGGACAATATTGCCAGAACCTTATCGGAATTGATGGAGCCCAGGATGCTTGTGATGTCAGCATCCGTTGCAACGGCGGTCCCGCCCGAATTGAGTTTTTGCATTACTTCCCCCGTATATCTCGCCGGTTGTTTTGCTATGAGCCGGCTGTTTTGAGTGATGCCGGACTAATGACCGGGTGTTGGACCAGAAGCTCAATCACCTCCGCATCAGATACTTGCCGGAAATCCGAATAAAAAAGACCGATAGCGCCGAAGTCCACGTAATCTTCCAAACAGACAATTTCATCGGCCTCAGCCGCCAGCCTGCGCAACGTATCGGTTGGTGCGACTGGAACCGCCAGCACCAGCTTGCTCGGCTTACGCAGACGCATCGCTTGCAATGCGGCGCGGGTCGTGGCTCCTGTGGCAATGCCGTCATCGACAACGATGACGACGCGCGCGGTAAGATCGGGATGCGGTCGATTGCCAAGGTATGTTTTTCGCCTCCGCTCTATTTCTGCGAGCTCATGATCGCGTGCATTAGCAAATTCTTGCTCGCTGATGCCGCTGAGGGTGATGACATCTTCATTGCGCACGGTCAGCGGTGAAACGCCGTCGACGACTGCTCCCATAGCAAGCTCGGGTTGAAACGGAACGCCGATCTTGCGCACCAGCACGAGGTCGAGCGGCGCGTTAAGTGCGTCAGCGACTTGCGCAGCTACAGGGACACCACCGCGTGGCAAGGCCAGCACTACGGGCTTCCGACCTTTGTACGATGCGAGCGCCTTTGCGAGTCGTCTGCCGGCGTCATTGCGATCGATGAATGGCATTGATGACTCCGTGGGCTATCGGGCGTGATGTTGCGGAGGCGTCACGAGGTGCGTTCTGAACCAGCGTGCGGCCAGCGCGATCACCGCTTCCATGGCGCCAGGTTCCGGAAAGAGGTGTGTCGCGTCGGGGACAATTTCGAGGGATTTCGGGGATCTCAGCCGTGCGTAAGCCTGCTCATTGAGTTCGATCACGCCGGCGTCCCACCCGCCCACAATGAGCAATGTGGGCGCGGCGACCTTGTCCAATGCCATACCGGCGAGATCGGGCCGACCGCCGCGCGACACGACAGCGCCGATGCGTGTGCCGAGCTTTGCCGCTGCGACAAGAGCCGCGGCGGCGCCGGTACTGGCTCCGAAAAGGCCCAAGGGCAGGTTCGCAAGTTTTGGCTGACCACCGATCCATCCGACGACATCGATCAACCGCTCGGCAAGAAGCGGGATATCGAAAACGTTGGCCCGGTCCAACTCCTCGTCAGGTGTGAGGAGGTCAAACAGGAGCGTCGCTACGCCTTGTTCATTCAACGCCTCCGCGACCGCCCTGTTGCGTGGGCTCAAGCGGCTCGAGCCGCTGCCATGCGCGAACACAACAAGTGCGCTGGCGTCTGGGGGCACGCAGAGATCGCCCGCCAAGTGAAGCGGCTCAATGACCACCTCGCGCCGGATTTTTTTGTGCTCATCGCGGGCAACGACTGCGGGGGACATGCCCATCTCCCTAAAGAAACTGGGCTAGTATGCCCACAACGAGGGACCGCCGATTTGACCGGAATCAATCGCAACTGGCCGGAATGCATTAAGTTTCAATCGCCAGCAGGAGCGGCCCGTGCACGGACTTGCAATTCAGGGCGCCGAGCCGGCGCTCGCAGCAAAGGTCGATTTTCTTAGCCGGCCGGACGCTTATGATCCCAGGCCGCCCGATGTCGTGCGCCGAGAAACCCATATGTCCTGGGTATTTCTCGCTGGAGACCGCGTCTACAAGCTTAAGAAACCGGTCCGCTTTTCCTACCTCGATTTTTCTACGCTGGAGAGACGGGAGACCGCCTGCCGTGCCGAACTTCGGCTCAACCGCCGGCTTGCGCCGGACATTTATCTTGGGGTCGTGCCGTTGACGGAGAGCGGCGGCGGGCTGTCGATCGGGGGCAATGGCGCGCCGGTCGACTGGTTAGTGATGATGAGGCGGCTCGATGAGCGCTTCATGCTCGACCATATGATTGCCGACAAGAGTATTGGGGTAGCCCAGCTCGACCGGCTGGTTGCGACGCTCGCGCGATTTTACCGTTCGGCAAGACCGGTTTTTCTGCCGCCGGCGGTGCATCTCGCCGATTGGACGCAAAGTCTCGCTTACAATCGACGAATTCTGCTCGATCCGCGCTTTCGGATTCCCGCCGGTCTCGTGCAACGGATCGATTTGGCGCAACGTCGGTTTCTGAAGCGCCGCAGTCATCTTATCACCGCGCGTCTGCGCCATCGCCGCATCGTGGACGGGCACGGCGATCTGCGTCCCGAGCACATTTGGCTTGACGACAAGGTCAGGATTATTGACTGCCTTGAATTCAATGCCCGCCTTCGCATTGTCGATCCGTTTGATGAGATTGCATTTCTCGGTCTGGAATGCGAGCGCCTCGGGGCAGCCTGGGCTGGCCAATATATTCAGCGCCGGATGGCGCATGTGTTGCGCGACGGGCCAGCTGACGAACTGTTTACGTTCTATCGCTGTCACCGCGCGGCACTGCGCGCTCGGCTTGCCATCGCGCATCTGCTGGAAGTGCATCCACGCACGCCGGAGAAATGGCCGCGGCTCTGCGCAATCTATCTCGAATTGGCCGATGTAAGCGCGCGGCAACTTGAAGTTTATCTCAGAACACCATGAGGTCGGTCAGACTGAGCTCTTCGTGCAGGCGTCGAATTGTCTCGGCGAGCAAAGGGGCGGCGGGCAATACAACCAGCTTTTTGCTTCGCTCGGGGTGATCGAGGCGAAAGGGCGGCACTGCGTCACTGATGATGATTTGATCGAGGGCGTCGTCGGCGAGAACTTCGGCTGAGCCTGGCATGAAAAGCCCGTGGGTCACGAGCGCGACCACACGTTTGGCTCCGGCAGCACGTGCTGAGCGAGCCGTGCGCAACAGGGTGCCGCCGGTACTGATCAGATCGTCAACGATGAGCGCTGTAGCGCCCGCCACATCGCCTGCGAACAGGTCGCCGGAAACCACTCCAGCGCTGCGATGCTTTTCTGCGAGGCCTTTACCAACCGGATGACCGAGCTCGGCTTCTAGAGCTTCGCGTAATAGTTCGGCTCGTTTCATACCGCCCGCGTCGGGAGAGATCACCGCTAGCCTGGCATCTTTCAAATGCTTCTTGGCATACTCGACGAACAACGGTGTGCCAGTAAGGGCAATCGTGCGGCAGCGGAAAGCATTTTCGAACGCGGCGGGGTTGTGAACCTCCAGCGTGACCAGGCAATCGGTGCCGATGCTCTCGAACATGCTGGCGATATAGCGCGTGGTGACAGGATCGTTCGACTTGGTGCGGCGATCTTTGCGCGCGTAGCAAAGGTAGGGGATCACGGCGGTGACACGCGCGGCACCGGCATCCTTGAGCGCTCCGATGAAGAACAACAAGCGGCAGAGTTTATCATTGGCGCTTTGTTGCGGCCCACTGTGCAAACTCTGAACCACATAGACGTCGGCGCCGTTCACAGCATCGAGCGGACGCGCCTTGTGCTCGCCATCCTCGAATTCGCGCTCTTCATGCGCTGCAAGCGGCTCGCCCAGGGTGGCGGCGACGGCGGCGCCCAAGTCCTTGCTGGCGGCCAGTGCAAAGATTCGCAAAGGCGCGTAATTTTTCGGGGTCGGCATAGTGTCGGCTAGGCCCTTTTATCGCCTAATCAAACTGCCGAAGACCAGAGAACGGGTCCTTGATCGTGATCAATAATGCAGGAAGATCATCCTGCGGATTTGCGACTTACCATTGGCGCGCCCTAGGGGATTCGAACCCCTGTTACCGCCGTGAAAGGGCGGTGTCCTAGGCCTCTAGACGAAGGGCGCGTGTGGCGGGGGGTATAATGACCTTCGCCGCCAGCGGCAAGCGAATGGCAGCTACCATTTTCCGGTATTCGGCATCGATTTCCACGGTTCCTGTGGCGGTTTAGCGGCGCCCTTCTGCAGCAGCTCAATCGAATGTTTATCGGGCGAGCGCACGAAAGCCATCACACCGTCGCGCGGCGGGCGGTTGATTGTGACGCCTGCCTTCATCAACCGGTCGCAGGTTGCGTAGATATCGTCCACCTCATAGGCGAGATGCCCGAAAAAACGCGCCTCGCCGTAGTCCTCACTGTCCCAATTGTAGGTCAATTCGACTTCCAGCCCAGGGCGGCCAGTTTTTTTTCCCTCTTCGACCAATTTTTCGTCGCCTGGCGCGGCCAGAAAGACGAGGGTGTAGCGGTTTTTCTCGTCCACGCGACGGCGGGTTTCCTTCAGACCGAGCTTGTTACAATAAAAATCGAGCGCGGCATCGAGATCGCGGACGCGCAGCATGGTGTGCAGGTATCGCATGGGCTAGTCCTCACTGGCTGACCAATAGGCAGGCACCTATTATACAAAAATGATTGCCTCAGATATTCAAACTGCAAACTCCCACCTCCGCCAGCTGATCGAGGCTGCACAGGTGGTGGTCCCGTTTACAGGGGCGGGCATCTCTACTGAATGCGGTATCCCTGACTTTCGCTCGCCAGGAGGCTTGTGGACCAAAAACCAGCCGATCCCTTTCGACGCCTTCGTGGCGAGCGGCGAAATGCGCGACGAAGCATGGCGGCGCCGGTTCGCGATGGAGGAGCACTTCGCCAAGGCCAAGCCCGGCCGGGGGCATCGAGCGCTCGCGAGTCTTTATCATGCAGGCAAGATTCCGGCGTTGATCACCCAGAATATCGACAATCTGCATCAGTCCTCGGGCATTGCAGAACGCGACGTCGTCGAGCTGCACGGCAATACGACCTATGCGGTATGCCTGGACTGCGCCGAGCGCTACGAGCTGTCCTTTGTCAAGGAAAAATTCGAGGAATCGGGGCGGCACGCGCCCGATTGCACCTGCGGTGGCCATATCAAGACCGCGACGATCTCGTTTGGGCAAGCAATGCCGTCCGAGGCGATGCAGCGCGCCGAGGCGTTGACCAAAAGTTGCGATCTTTTTCTCGCGGTCGGGTCGTCGTTGGTGGTGTGGCCGGCGGCAGGTTTTCCCTTGATGGCCAAGCGCAACGGTGCTGTCCTCGCTATTGTCAATCGTGAGCCCACCGAATTCGATGACCTCGCCGATCTGGTTGTGCGCAATGACATAGGCGACGTCCTGGCTTCATTCATCGCCCACTGATTCGCTTTCGTTGTGCTGTGTATAGAGCTGTGCGCAAGCCCATTTTGCTCTTTGCCGTTTAAAGGCGGGTGTTATCTTCGATTCCACAAAGATTCGTCGAAGCGCCCATCAAGAGGCGCCAACAAGGCGGCGGCGCGCGGCGTTATGGCGTCGGACGGGGTCGAACCAAAAATGTCTGGGACAAATCTCCGGCCAGGAACGGTCAGAGAACTCGTCGATGAAACGGCGACCAATCTCATTGAATTGACCGGCGTCATCAAGTGGTTTGATGTCTCGAAGGGATTTGGGTTCATCGTCCCTGACAATGGAATGCCGGATATCCTCCTGCATGTGACCTGTCTGCGGCGCGACGGTTTTCAGACCGCTTATGAGGGCGCGCGGGTCATCTGCGAGGTATTGCAGCGCCCAAAAGGTCTGCAGGCCTTCCGAATCGTATCGATGGACGAAAGCACAGCTGTGCACCCGGCACAGATGCCGCCGCCGCGCACCCACGTCACGGTGACGCCCACCAGCGGGCTTGAGCGTGCCCAGGTCAAGTGGTTCAACCGTTTGCGCGGCTTCGGCTTCCTCAGCCGTGGCGAGGGCACACCCGACATCTTCGTGCATATGGAAACCCTGCGTCGCTATGGCATCGCCGAGTTGCGGCCTGGCCAGACCGTGCTGGTCCGGTTTGGACCCGGGCCAAAGGGCCTGATGGCGGCTGAGGTCCGGCCGGATGGCGGACCGCTCGGGCTTGCCTCCCACTAGACGTTCGGATTTTCCGGTTGCCGCCCAGACCTAGGCCGCGTAAAGGCGGGCGCATGCGCGCACTTCGTTGGCTCTCCCTTGTTCTATTTGGACTATTCGCCGCCGTCGGCACGGCCTGGCCGGCCGGACAGCAGACGCTTGAGATCGCCAGCAAGACCGGCGTTCATGTATTTTCGGTCGAGGTTGCCGACAACGATGCGGAGCGGGCGAAAGGGCTCATGTATCGCAAGGAATTGCCGGAAGGGCAGGGAATGCTGTTCGATTTCCACCGTGACCAGGAAGTCAGTTTCTGGATGCAGAACACCTATATCCCGCTCGACATGGTCTTTATTCGCGGCGACGGGCGTATCCTGCGCATTGCCGAAAACACGGAGCCTTTGTCCACACGGCTAATCCCGTCGGGAGGTCCTGTCCGGGCGGTATTGGAAGTCATCGGCGGAACCGCCCGGAAACTCGGCATTGCACCGGGCGACCGCGTTGCTTCGCCGATTTTCAACTCTCATTGAGGTTTCCATGCCGGCCTAAAGCGAGGAGTGCATCGAACGGCTGTTTCCAACCGCGCATAGCGTAGTCTGGTAGCGCCTCTGGTTTGGCAATGTGATTATGTCGGTCTGATCCGTCAGCATTTTCAATCGCCTAAGTCTTTTTCTCGACGAACTGCCGGACAATTGGCGGGGGCGGACGCGTTCTACCTACAAGTTGGCTCCTTATTCGAAACGATACCGAGCCTCAATACCAACGAACCTTAAGCGCGGTCGACCAAGGCACGCCGAAAGTGGCGTCCAAGCTCGCGCCATGTACGAGGATCGCATGTTCCGCGAACCGCACGCGGTTCAAATCGCGAATTTGCTTTAGAGCGAATTCGCCATTGTCGAAAGTCGCGAACTCGTCGCTCGCAAGGCGCGCCAAATCTCCATTTGCGCCACAGACGCGGAGCAGATTTTTTATGAGACATCAAGAATTGTTCCCAATAGCGTTCCGGTGCTCAACAATTTGGCAATTGCGCAATACGAGCAAGGGAAGATCAGTAACGCGGTTCTGACTTCTCAAAAAGTTATCGAGGTAGATCAGTCAAATATCGACGCATATTTGATGCTATCAACATGTCAGAAAGATCAAAGCCATTACGAAGAAGCGCTGAACACGTGTCATAAGATTATTGCCATCGACCCACGAAATGCCCAAGCGCACTGCAATCTTGGCTATACTCTCAACAAAATTCAAAAATATCGGGAAGCAATTGCGAGTCTTGATCGCGCTATCGCGCTTCAGCCTAAATTTGGTGATGCGTTTTTGAATCTGGGAACTGCGCTACGTAATCTCGATCGCTATGATGAAGCTTTTGCGGCATGGGAGTCACGAAGCTTGTTGCAAGAGGGGATGAAATTTCTGATTTTGATGTTCATTGCCCGCTCATGAGTTTACCATTGGCTTTTAAAACACGATTGGACACGATTCCCGCCAAAGTTTCATATCTGACAGTGCCCAAAGAAAAAATTGCGCAGTGGCGCTCCAGGTTAGGTGGGAGCGGATTTAAAATCGGTGTTGCATGGGCAGGGAGTCCGGGTTTTGTGGACGATCCAGTATCCAAAAAGATCTACGTGAAGGCGATCAGGAGATTTTAAACGCGCATCCGCAAATCGTGCAGCTGGGAAACGAGATAAAAGATTTTCAGGACACCGCTGCGATCATGATGTCGCTCGACTTAATCATATCGAGCGACACGTCCATTGTTAATCTCGCTGGTGCGCTCGCTAGACCAGTTTGGGTCCTGTTGTCATTTAATCCTGATTGGCGATGGTTGCTCGATCGCAATGATTCACCTTGGTATCCGACGGCGAGGCTGTTTAGGCAGACAAAAACAGGTCAGTGGGAAACAGTCGTCGGTGAGGTCTGTGCACAGCTGGGAAAAGACCTCGTGTCGCGCGCAATTCAGTAATTGTTGATCAGACGTATTCAAAGCCAGGGCATTGGCCGCAAGCGCCGCGGCAACATCGGGCGTCGCCCGCGCTGCGCGTGTCGTGAGCGAGCCGGGATGCACATCGCGATCCACACGCGAACGGCTGACCACAACTTGCGGGATTTTCGGTCCCGCAAGGGTCGTTTTAGGCTTTTTCGTTTGCCTTAGCAGGCCGGACGGGCTTGCGCCGGTGATCGGAAAACCCTAATAAATCGGGCACTTTCCCAATGCATCGGGGCATAGCGCAGTCTGGTAGCGCGTCTGGTTTGGGACCAGAAGGTCGCAGGTTCGAATCCTGCTGCCCCGACCAGTTACACAACGGCAGTGCGGTCGAAAGCAACGGCGCGATCGCAGCGTTTTATGAAATCCGCAACGCGGCCAATCGTGTCCGCCTCAGCCAACAGCGGCGCGTGGCCCTGATCCGGCACTTCCAAAATTTCGAGTGAAGCACGCCGAGCGCGCATCGCCTCCAACGTCGCTGCTGACAAAATGTCCGAATTGGCTCCGCGGATCGCCATCACCGGTACATGCGCCAGCGCATCGAATTGATTCCATAGGGGCGGTATCGGGCTCTCCGGGTTTACCGATTCCATCGTTTTTGCAAGCTTGGCGTCGTAGGTCGGCACCATCCGGCCTTTGTCCTCCTTGAATGTGCGCCGCGCGCTGGCGAGCCAGTCGTCGTGCCCGAGCTTGGGGAATTGATTATGGAACAGCCGGCGCAGGATCTCGGCGCCTTCCTCGAAGTTTCGCGGCTGCGGCAGCTTGCCGACATAACCCTTGATGCGCATCAGGCCCTGCGGCTCGATCACAGGGCCGATGTCGTTGAGCACGACGCCTGCAATTGCGGTCGGCCGCACGGGGGCGAGCAGCATCGCAAGGATGCCGCCGCGCGATGTGCCGACAAAAATCGCCGGCTCCACCT
Organism: uncultured Pseudomonadota bacterium; assembly: GCA_963762485.1. Taxonomy (GTDB): domain Bacteria; phylum Pseudomonadota; class Alphaproteobacteria; order Rhizobiales; family Xanthobacteraceae; genus Pseudolabrys. The sequence goes on from CAVXLE010000011.1 coordinate 205,466, forward strand.
CGAGTGCGGTGACGACGGCCAAAACGTCGCTGAGCTCGACGGGCAACGAATAATTTTCCGGATCGCGGTCGTAGTCGGAGCGCCCGCGCCCGCGATAGTCGAGTGCGATCACGCGGCGGGGATGAGCGCTATCATGGGTCAGCGCAGTCGCGAGCGCTTCGAAATCTGCCGCAGTGCGGGCGAGGCCGGGCAGGCAGACTACCGGTGTCGCCGTCGCGCTGCGCCGGCCATAGCAGGCCACGTGCAGGCGCAGACCATCGGGCGCGGTGATGAAGGTACTGGAAGCGCCATTCTGCATGGCGCTGTTTTACCATCGATGCCGCCGCTATTCTAACGGCACCGGAGAAATCAGTTCATGCCGCCGCGCTTGAGGTCGGCCTCAATCAGCAGCTTGGTGCCGCCGCCAAAGCGCGCCCGGTAGACCTGAAGGTTCTCCATGATCCGCATGACATAATTGCGGGTTTCGGAGAGGGGAATGCGCTCGACCCAGTCGACCGGATCGACTCTCGGATCGCGCGGGTCGCCATAGGTCTCTATCCACTGCTTCACGCGGCCGCGCCCGGCATTGTAGCCGGCGAAGGTGAGGATGTAGGAGCCCTTGTAGCCGGTGAACAGGTTCGACAATTCAGCCGCGCCCATCTGCAAGTTGTAGACCGGGTCCTTGAGCAGGCGGTCGCGGCTGTAGGCAACCTTGTATTTCGCGGCGGTGTCGACTCCGGCCGCCGGAGTGACCTGCATCAGCCCCATCGCATGGGCGCTCGAGACGACCTTCTGGTTGAAGTGGCTCTCCTGCCGCGCGATCGAATAGGCGACGGCCGCCTCGATCGGCGGGGCGATCGGCTGGTAGTCGGGCAGGCCGACGACCGGATAGGCGTAGTAATCGAGTGGCAGGCCGCGTCCATAGGCTGCCTCGCCAAGCAGCAGCATGGCGCGGCCGTCGCCGTGCTTGCCGGCAAGCTCCCCGAGCATCGCCATGCCGGCGACGTCGGTGGCGCTTTCGCCGAGCTCGGCGAAAATCGACGCCAGCATGTCGCGCTCGTCGAGCGCATAGAGAATTTGCGCCGCGCGCACGACTTCGAGGTTGTCGAGCACGTTCTGCTCTTGCGGCGTGAAGGCCGGCGGTCCGCGCAGGCCCAGCTCCGTAAGGCCGAGCCGCGCACGCGCGAGCTGCCCGTAGTAGGTGGCGGTATACTGCGCCGCCATTTCATAGAAGCCTTTTGCCTGCGCGCGCTGGCCCATGGCCTCCGCCGCGCGGCCCTGCCAGTAGCCGCCGCGGGCGAGCGCATGCGGATTGACCGTGCCTTCCACGATATGCGCGAAATGCTCGGCGGCGGTTTTCGGATCGTGCAGATAGCGCAGCGCGACCCATCCGGCGGTGAAATGCGCGTCCACCCGGTAGAAGCCACGCATCGGCGGCGCTGCTTCGCGCGCAACGCGATAGGCGGTTTGCGCATCGTGTTGGTCGAGCAGCTTGCGCACCAGCAGGCGGCGTTCCAGCCACCATTGATCGAGATTGACCAGCGCGTCGGGATTCTTCGGCGCGGTGAGGATCAGTTTGCCGGCTTCTTCGGCCTTGTTGTTCAGGCGTAGCCATTGCACGCGCGCAAAAATGTAGCCGGGATCACTTTGTGCAGAAGCCGGCACCGCGTCGAGCAGAACCTTTGCATTGCCGGCCTTGCGCAGCACGGCCGCGCGTGCCTTGCCGATCGCAAGTTCGTTGCCGCCAAGCCGCTCCGCGGCACGCAAGCCGCCGGCGACGTCGTCGGCATAGAAGCGTGCCTCCATGCGCGCCTTGTGGTCCGCGTTGCTGAGCATGTTGCCGAACATCTCGAGCACACGCTTTTCAACCTCGGCGCTGCATTCGTCGTTGCGCCAGGCATAGCGCACCAATGCGGTGGCAGCCTCCCGGTCGCCTTGTGTAAGCAAGGTGCGCGCCAGCATGAAGCGGCCCTTGGCGGTCGAAGGGGCCTGCCTGGCGAAGAAGGCGCGCACGGTGCGATCGTCGACGCCGTCGTTCCACAACGCATTTTCGGCGCGCCGGCGGAACAGCGGCGAGTGCGGCCAGCTCGGATTCGCGTCGACGAAGGCGGCGTAACGCTGGAACGTTGGATTGGTGTTGTCGGAGCGCAGGATCACCCATTCGGCGAGTTTTCTGGCAACCGGATCGGCGATGCTCGCTTCCGCGGCGTTGGCATCGCCTTCTTTGCCCTTGCGCGCAGCCTCGATCACCCGTTTCACCGCGGCAATGTCGGTGGCGGAGGTTGCGTTGGTTTGAGCGATCGCGAAAGGTCCGGATACCGGGCGCACGATAGGCTTGAAGGTGGCGCGGCTCTCGAACAGCGCGCCGTGCAGCCCGACGTTGGCCTGCGCGTAAGAGGAAAGGCCGGTGCTGGAGGGCCGCTTTTGCGGTAGCGGGGCGGTGGCAGGCGCTGCCGCTTGTTTCACGCTCTGGGCAGCCGGCCGTGGGCGGGGCAACGGAACTTTCTGTGCTGCGGCCGACCCAACTTCGGGTGACAACGCACAGGCGGCCGTCAACGTCAAAAAAATGCCCAAGCGGTAGCGTTTAGGCGCGTTCATTCAAGCTGTTGCTTTCGATCCCGGCGGCCCCGACTCAGGCAAGGGCCACAAACCCGCATTGGCCCCCATTAGGCCAATTTCGTTGATGAAGGATATTCAAATTTTGGGGTGAAGGGGACCCTAGGCACAGAGAGGGGCGAAAACGGGGCAAAGCCCTACCATCAGCCCAATTCATGGGCCCATTTACGAGCAGGGCTTTCATCGCCACTCGCGACCCGATATCAATGGGGCTCGAAGCCAGCCCTCCTTGTGGAGAAGTCGTGCCATGACCGCCAAGACGAGCTTTCGAGGCTCCTATACTGCGCTGGTCACGCCGTTCAAAAACGGCGCGCTCGACGAAAGGGCGTTCCGCGACATCGTGGAATGGCAGATCGCCGAGGGCACCAATGGTCTGGTTCCGGTTGGCACTACCGGCGAGAGCCCCACGCTTTCGCACGACGAGCATAAGAAGGTCGTGGAGTGGTGTGTCGATCAGGTCGACGGCCGGGTTCCCGTCATCGCCGGCTCGGGGTCGAACTCGACGGCCGAGGCCGTCGAGCTGTCGCAGCACGCCGAGCAGGCGGGCGCCGATGCCGTGCTGATTGTCACGCCCTATTACAACAAGCCGACCCAGGAAGGCCTCTATCAGCACTACAAGGCGATCAACGATGCCATCGGCATTCCGATCATCATCTACAACATTCCGGGCCGCTCGATCGTCGACATGTCCGTCGACACGATGGCGCGTCTTTTTGAACTCAAGAACATTGCCGGCGTGAAGGATGCGACTGCCAACATGACGCGCGTGTCGCAACAGCGCGCCGCCATGGGCCCGAACTTCAATCAGCTTTCGGGCGAGGACATCACCGCGCTCGGCTTCATGGCGCACGGCGGCCACGGCTGCATTTCAGTGACATCGAACGTAGCGCCGCGCCTGTGCGCCGAATTCCAGGCCGCCTGCCTCAAGGGTGACTTTGCGACCGCGCTCAGACTGCATGACAAGCTCACGCCGCTTCACATCAATCTGTTCCTGGAGACAAGTCCGGCACCGATCAAGTATGCAATGTCACTGATCGGCAAGTGCGCCAATACGGTCCGGTTGCCGATGGTGCCGGCGAGCGAGAAGGCGCAGGCTGCGGTGCGCCAGGCTATGGTGCATGCCGGCCTGATCAACTAGCGGCAGGAATTTTTTTGCCGGTTCATCCCTGCGAAAGCGGGGGTCCTGGGAGACACTGATCGACTGCAGTCGTGGCCCTGAATTCTTGCTTGCGCGGGAATGAGCGGAGGGGTCAACTAAAGGAGCAGGTTTCAACCATGCTCGAAGAATTCAAAAAGTTTGCCTTGCGGGGGAATGTCGTCGATCTCGCTATCGGCGTGATCATCGGCACCGCCTTTTCAGGTATCGTGAACTCGTTGGTTGGCGATATCATCATGCCAATTATCGGTGCGATCACCGGTGGCATCGACTTCTCGAACTATTTCCTGCCGCTCTCAGCCAAAGTCACGGTCACGACATTGGCTGAAGCGAAAAAGCAAGGTGCTGTATTAGCTTGGGGGAATTTTCTCACTATCACGCTTAACTTTATCATCATTGCTTTCGTGCTTTTCTTGGCCATTCGCGGGCTTAACAGGCTGGTCCGTAAGGAAGAAGAGAAGGCCTCGCCACCTTCGAAAACCGAGCAACTTCTTACCGAAATCCGCGACCAGCTTAAATCGCGCTGAACGCGAATCGCACGAAGATTTATCGCAAGCCCATGGCCGCAAAACCCGAGCGCCGCTTCAAGGTGGTCGCCGACAATCGCAAGGCGCGCTTCAACTACGAGATTGGCGACACGTTCGAAGCCGGAATCGTTCTCACTGGCAGCGAGGTGAAATCGCTCCGTGCCGGGAAGGCGACGATTGCAGAATCCTATGCCGACGCGCGTGGGGGCGAACTCTGGCTTATCAACTCGAACATTCCGGAATATCTCCAGGCCGGCCGCTTCAATCATATGCCCAAGCGGGCGCGCAAACTGCTGCTGCAAAAGCGGGAGATCAACCGGCTGGTTGGGGCTGTCGAGCGCGAAGGCATGACAATCGTGCCGTTAAAGCTTTACTTTAACGAGAAGGGCCGTGCGAAGGTTGAGATTGCGCTCGCGCGCGGCAAGAAACTCCACGACAAGCGCGAAACGTTGAAGAAACGCTCATGGGAGCGCGAGCGTGGACGGCTGATGCGGTTGAAGGGGTAGGCAATACCCTGCGCCGAATCGGCATAATCTTGCCGCGGCTCCTGAGCACGTCTCTTCAATGATCGGAATGGTCTTCCAAGGCGCTGTTTCAGCGCGCCGGCTTATTATTTTGGCAGCGATCGCCACCATTTCGCTTGTCTTTTTCGTCCTGGGCAATCTCGGATCGCTCAACCACAACGACTTTATGTATGCGCTGGCGCCAGCCGTTTGGGCGCAAAATGGCGCGCTCTATACCGACGTTCCGTATCCACAGGCGCCGCTATCGATCCTGTTAAATTCGTTGCTGGTTGCGATAACCGGAAATGTGAATGTCTTTTTGCCTGCCCGCATCGTTTCGATGGTTCTCGTTGCTCTGGCCGTGCTTTTGCCGGTGCTTAACCGGCCGAGGATGCGAAACATTGATATCTGGGTCCTGTACGTCGCGCTTTGCCTGACCAACTTTTTTGTCATCTCGAACAGCAGGGAGATCGGAAACTACGCGATTTCGCTGCTCTGTGTGTCCGCCGCGGTCACGGTGGTCAACGCGCCGGGCTCTGCCACGTGGCGCGGCTTCGCCGCATGCGCACTCGCCGGATTAGCAACCTCGGCCAAGCTTTATTTCATCATCGTTTGCCCAGCGATGTTTCTGTTCTTGCTCCTCAATGAGCGTGCGGCGCGCGATCCCGTCGTCATTGCGGCATGCGGTCTGGGATTTTTGCTGGGCCTCGCACCGATCCTGTTTTTCCTGGCTCGCGATCCTCAAAGTTATTGGCACTGGAACGTCCAGTTCTTCCAAATGATCATGCCGCTCAGGCTGAGTGGCGCGGCCGACGGTTTCAGGCGGATCGCGAATATGCTGATGGTCGTTGCCGTTCTGTTGGCAATTCCTATCGGCTTTTTTATTGTTGCAACGTGGGAGGCGTGGCGTCGCGGCGGTGCTGAATTGCGCGAGAAAAGCGCGCAGCTTTTGTTGCTCGCTGCCGTCTGTGCCATGGCGATATCGCCCGTAATCCTGTTTGGGCAATATTTTGGTCCGCTGGCCTTTCTTCTCTTGCTGTTCTCCGCGCCCTGGAAATCAACCGAAAGTCGGGCGCAATTCTTTTACAAGATTTTTGGCGGAGCGATGCTCTGCATGCAGTGCGTTGTCACGGCCGCGATCGTCGGGCCGGATGTAATGCGGGACGGCAACCTGCTGGTGACGCAGGTCCTCGATGCGCAACGCAAGGCCCGCAATATTGTCGTGAATGACTACCATTGCGAACGCAAATTCTATTCGGCAGCGCCGCTATTTCTGCTCGAGAACGAAATCAAGTATCCCCCCGAGCTTGCCGCAGGACCATTCCTGATGTTCTTCCTCCGCGGGGAGCCGCTGGCGCAAATGGGGGAGGCATTCGATCTCGACGGGCATATCAAAAAGTGGAATCCCGATATTGTCATTTGGGGCTATCATCTCGGCAGCCAAGATCCGGCCGAAGATGCGGTTGATCGTTTCATTCGTGACTACGCCGTCAGCCATGCTTTCGTCGTCACGTCGCTCGGAAAGGTAGACGGACACGAGATCGAGCTTGGTTACCGGCCCGGTTGCAAGGGCGCCTCGCGGTCATGAGACTGCCGAAATAGAGAGAAAGTACAGGATTGCCACAGTGCCGCTTCCGACCAAGCTCGACCATTGCGTGATCCACGTGTCCGACTGGGAACGATCGAACAAGTTCTACAGCGAGGTCATGGGCGCCGAGCTTGTGCGGCGGCCAGCGGGCTGGGCTTACCGTTTTGGCGATAAACAACTCAATGTCCACGGCCCAGGGGTGAAGCCGGCAGAAGTCGCGCGATTGCCGGTGCAGCCTGGCAACAGCGACCTCTGCTTCGAGTGGGGCGGCTCGATCGATGGCGCAATCGACCACCTCAAGGCGCACGGTATTGCAATCGAGCGCGGCCCGCTCCAGCGCTTCGGCGCCAAGGGGCCGGGTATATCGGTCTATTTCCGCGACCCCGACGGCTCCTTAATGGAGTTTATGAGCTACGGAGATCAGAAATGACCGAAGCGCCGGGCGCGCACAACCCGCAAGTCCTGCCGCCCGATATTCCGGCACCGCAGGATGACGGTGCTGCCCGCCATCTGGCGGGCATGAAAGTGCCCGATCAGGAGTTGCCGGCCACTGACGGTGTGCCGGTCAATCTTTCGAAGATGAAGGGCCGTACAGTCGTTTACATTTATCCCCGTACCGGCGTGCCGGGCGTCGATCCGCCGGCGGGCTGGGACCATATACCGGGCGCACGTGGCTGCACGCCGCAGTCGTGCTCATTCCGGGATCATGCGGGCGAGCTCAAGCGGCTGGGCGTCGCGCAGCTCTACGGTCTTTCCACGCAGGATACCGCCTATCAGCGCGAAGCGGCGACGCGCCTTCATCTTCCTTTCCCGATCTTGTCAGACGAGAAGCTCGCCCTGACCAAGGCACTGAAGCTGCCCACGTTCGCGGCGGCCGGAATGACCTTGCTCAAGCGTATGGTCCTTGTGATCGACGACGTGACGATCAGTAAGGCGTTCTATCCAGTATTTCCGCCTGACAAGAACGCCGAGAGGTGATCGCCTGGATTCGGCATCCAGATAATCTCTCCGCTTCGCAGGGACGAGCGTTAGGTTTCGAACGGCGCTTCCAAATAATTTCTGACGCTGGCAAAGACCTTACGAAACATCTCGGGCGTGAGCACCCCGGTATTGGTGTTGTAGCGCGAGCAATGATAGCTCGAGAACAGTGTCAGTTGGTCGAGCTTGTGTTTGCCGCCATGCGTGAATGGCACCGTTGATTTTTTGGCGCCGAGCGCTGTCACCACGCTGTCATGGGCAATGCGGCCGAGAGCAACAACTGCGCGCAATTTTTTCATTTCGGCGATCGTCGGCGCAAGAAAGTCGCGGCAGGTTTTTATTTCCTCAGGCGTCGGCTTGTTCTCCGGAGGCACGCAGCGCACCGCATTGGTGATCCGGCAGTCGACCAACTCAAGTCCGTCGTCGGGATGAGCGGCATATTCGCCACGCGCAAAGCCGAACTTGCCGAGGGTCTCGTATAGCAGCACGCCGGCGTAGTCGCCGGTGAACGGGCGGCCGGTGCGGTTGGCGCCTTGCAGACCAGGCGCCAATCCGACGATCAGCACGCGTGCATTGAGCGGAACCGAATGAGGGTACTGGCGCATTGAACCAGGCCGGCTCTTTCGTGCGCCAGGTCTTGCGGAACGCAACAAGCCGAGGACAGCGCGGGCAGTCTCGCCCAGGCTTGCCGTCAGTCCGCGGTCATAAGGCGTGATCCCGAAAAGTGGACACCGGTTTTCGGAGAAGATCACGCGCAAGGCAATAACGCTATTCGAAAGATTCGTCGTCGTCATCGGCGCCGACAGGAACGCCGGCACGTTGCGGCGCCGTCGGCGGCCTTTGCAGGAATTGCGGAGTATGGGACGCTGCACGATCATCGCGTGGCGGACGCGCTTCGCGCGCGGGCCGCTCGGATGGGTCGCGGCCAATCTTGGTCTGCAGCTCGACGATATCGACGAACACGTCTGCCTGCCGGCGCAATTCATCCGCGACCATCGGCGGCTGGGTGGACACTGTCGACACGACGGTCACGCGCACGCCCTTGCGCTGCACGGCTTCTACAAGCGAACGGAAATCGCCGTCTCCGGAAAACAGCACCATATGATCGATGGTGCCCGCGATCTCCATGGCATCGACCGCAAGCTCGATGTCCATGTTGCCTTTGACCTTGCGGCGGCCGGTCTGGTCGACGAATTCCTTGGTCGCCTTGGTGACGACTGCGTAGCCGTTGTAGTCGAGCCAGTCGATGAGCGGGCGGATCGAGGAATACTCCTGATCCTCGATCACTGCCGTGTAGTAGAACGCGCGCAATAGATAGCCGCGCGATTGGAACTCACGCAGCAGCCGCTTGTAGTCAATGTCGAAACCGAGGGATTTGGCGGTAGCGTAAAGATTGGCACCATCAATGAATAAAGCGATTTTTTCGCCAGGCACGGTCATGGGTTTCTCTCACAATTCATTACGGGTTACTTCCAGATCCCCCCATGCACGCAATGCGACATGCGCGCGTGGGTATGGATCGCCGTTAACAGGGCATTGCGGCATCTCCGATCAATTGAGCTGCCGCCTGCGCAATCACGCTGCGCCGATAAAAATCCGGGACCATCGGCTCGCTGCGGTCTCGCAAATGTCGAGTAACAGACGGTTGCGGCTAAACCAAGACAAAAATGCTTGAAATTCCATGCACCAGAGGATACCTAGCAGTCGTATTCAGGATATGTTCCTCCAAATGGAGTGCCGAGCCGATGGCCCGTGTCACCGTAGAAGATTGTATCGACAAGGTTGAAAACCGCTTCGATCTCGTCCTTCTGGCGAGCCATCGTGCGCGCATGATTTCGTCCGGCTCGCAGATCACCGTCGAGCGAGATAACGACAAGAACCCGGTCGTGGCATTGCGCGAAATTGCGGATACCACCGTATCGCCCGGTGACCTCAAAGAAGACCTCATTCACAGCCTGCAGAAATACGTCGAGGTTGACGAGCCCGAACCCGAGGTGCCGCTGATCGGTGCGGGTGCAGGCGCCAGTGTCGATTCTGACGATACTGAGGTAACTGCAGACCGTATGACCGAGGAAGAGCTCCTGAAGGGGCTCGAGGGCTTGGCGCCGCCGGAAGAAGTGCCGGAAGAAGACGCCGAATAGGGCATTCCGCCTTTTGTATTTATCGCTATCTGACGGCCTGGCCCAAAAAAGCCGGGCCATCGGCCATTTATCAACCAGTATTCCAAAGCCTTGCAGCCACGGCGGAACGACGTGATATCTTGATTTAAGTTCCATCAGTAAAGGCTGCGAGGCAGCAGATATGGCGCGCACGCGCTCCGACCTCCCGCGCATGCAGAAGCAGGCCCCGATCCGGGCGCCGCGCCAGCCGGCTGTTGCCGCTCCAACCCAAACCGTTGAAAAGCCTGTCCAAACGCGAAAGCCGCCAATGATGCGGCAGTACGACCTGATTGAGCGGGTCCGCCGATATAATCCGAACACCAACGAGGCACTGCTCAATCGCGCTTACGTCTACGCCATGAAGGCCCATGGTGAGCAGCGGCGCGCGTCAGGTGACCCCTATTTCTCTCATCCGATCGAAGTAGCGGCCATTCTGACCGACCTCAAACTCGACGATGCGACCATTGCCGCCGCGTTGCTGCACGATACCATCGAGGACACTGAGGCTACGCGCGCGGAGATCGATAGCCTGTTTGGGCGCGATATCGGCACTCTGGTCGAAGGCCTGACCAAGCTGAAAAAGCTCGACCTGGTTACCAAGGAAGCCAAGCAGGCGGAAAACCTGCGCAAGCTTCTCCTGGCGATCGCTGACGATGTGCGCGTGCTTTTGATCAAGCTCGCGGACCGGCTGCACAACATGCGCACGCTTGGATACATGCCGCCCGAAGCGCGCCGGCGCGCGGCTGAAGAGACGCTGGAAATCTACGCGCCGCTCGCTGGCCGCATGGGCATGCACGAGATGCGCGAGGAGCTGGACGATCTGGCCTTCCGCGAACTCTATCCCGAAGCCTACGAGGTGGTGACCGCGCGGCTGAACGCACTCACCGAACGCAGCAAATTGCTGATTGCGGAAATCGAAAAGCAGCTCACAAAAAAGCTTGCCGACCGCGGCATCGACGCGCGTGTGGTTGGGCGGCGCAAACGCGCCTATTCGATCTGGCGCAAGATGGAGCGTAAATCGGTCGGCTTCGAGCAGCTATCGGACATATTTGGATTCCGCGTCGTCGTAAAGACATTGGCCGACTGCTATCAGGCGCTGGGAATTGTGCACAGCACCTGGCCGATGGTGCCGGGCCGCTTCAAAGACTACATATCGACGCCAAAAGGCAACGACTACCGTTCGATCCATACGACGGTGATCGGCCCCAGCAAGCAGCGTGTCGAACTGCAAATCCGCACCGTGGAAATGCACGAGATTGCCGAATACGGCATCGCCGCGCACGCCCTCTACAAGGACAATGTCGGCTCGCCGACTGAACTGCTGTCACGGGAGTCCACCGCCTATGCCTGGCTTCGCCGAACCATCGAACTTCTGGCTGAAGGATCGAACCCGGAAGAATTTCTCGAACATACCAAGCTCGAATTGTTCCATGACCAGGTGTTCTGTTTCACGCCTAAAGGCAAACTGATTGCGTTGCCGCGCAAGGCGACACCGATCGATTTCGCTTATGCAGTGCACACCGACGTCGGGAACACCGCGGTAGGCTGCAAGATCAATGGCCAGATTGCGCCGCTGACCTCCGAGCTCGTCAATGGTGACGAAGTCGAGATCGTTGTCTCGAAAGCGCAAATCGCACCACCGGCCGCCTGGGAATCGATTGTCGTGACAGGCAAGGCGCGCGCGGCGATCCGGCGGGCAACGCGTGTCGCCGTGCGCACCCAATACGCCGGACTCGGCCGCCGTATTGTCGAGCGTCTGTTCCAGCGTGCGAAGATTGCCTATTCAGACGAAAATCTCACTGGAGCATTGCCACGGCTTGCGCGCGCGTCGGTCGAAGACGTGATGGCGGCGGTCGGGCGCAGCGAATTGAAGGCTTCTGACGTCGCGCGCGCCATGTACCCCGATTACAAGGAAGAGCGCGCCGCCGCTATGGCCGCCAACTCGAAATCGGAGAGCGGCTGGTTCGGACTGAAGAAATTGACTTCGGTTAAATTCAAGGTACCCGACAGCGCATTGGGACCGGCAATACCGATCCGGGGCATCAACGGCGATCTGCCGGTGCGTTTTGCGCCAAATGGCGGCGCGGTGCCGGGCGACCGCATCGTCGGCATCCTCACGCCGGGCGAAGGCATCACAATTTACCCGATTCAGTCGCCGGCGTTGAGCGAATTCGAGGACAATCCGGAGCGGTGGCTCGATGTGCGGTGGGATGAAGAGGAGCGGGCGCCGCGGCGTTTTCCTGCGCGCATCGCGGTGCAGTCAGTGAACGAGCCGGGTTCCCTTGCGCAAATCGCGCAAGTCATTGCCGAACATGATGGCAATATCGATAATATACGCATGACGAGGCGAGCCCCCGATTTCACCGACGTTACGATCGATCTCGAGGTCTACGATCTTAAGCACCTAACCGCCATCCTCGCGCAGTTGCGCGCAAAATCCGTTGTGGCGAAGGCGGAACGCGTGAACGGCTAGCTGGCGCATGATCCTGAAAAGTGAATACCGGTTTTCGGACAAGATCATGCGCAGGAAATGCGCATGAATCGTCTTCGCCTTGGCGTCAACGTCGACCACGTCGCTACCATTCGCAATGCTCGTGGCGGACGGCATCCGGATCCGGTGCGCGCGGCCAAGCTTGCGATTGCCGCCGGCTGCGATGGTATCACCGCACACTTGCGAGAGGATCGGCGCCACATTCGCGACGATGACATCGCGCGATTGAAAGCCGAGATCGATAAGCCGCTGAATTTCGAGATGGCCCCGACTGAAGAGATGGTCGGCATTGCGCTCAAGACCAGGCCGCACGCGGTATGTCTGGTGCCTGAAAAGCGCACGGAGCGTACCACCGAGGGCGGACTCGATGTCGTCCGGCAGCGCGCGCAGCTTGCCCCCGTGGTGCACGAGCTGAAACATGCCGGGATCCGCGTTTCGCTGTTCATCGCGGCGGCACCGGCGCAAATCGAGATGGCCGCTGAAGTCGGAGCGCCAGTGATCGAAATTCATACCGGCTCCTGGTGCGACGCGCTCATGGAGGGTCGCGCCGCCGAGGCCAAGTCGGAGTGGCAGGTCATCCGCGACGGCGTCGAGCTTGCGTCAGGATTAGGGCTAGAAGTGCACGCCGGTCACGGGCTCGATTACGGCACGGCGGAGACGATCGCGGCGCTTCCGCAGGTCGTCGAGCTCAATATCGGACACTTCCTGATCGGGGAAAGTGTGTTTGAGGGGCTGGCGGAGACCGTGAAATTCATGCGCGCGGCCATGGATCGTGGGCGCAATAAGGCCCACGCATGATCTTGAAACGTGGGCGCCGATTTTCAAACAAAACCATGCGCATGGAAAAGTCATGATCATCGGGCTCGGCTCCGATATCGTCGATGTGCGGCGGATTGCCGACGTGATCGAACGTCACGGAGACCGTTTTCTCGACCGCATCTTTACGACGACCGAGCGCGCCAAGGCTGAGCAGCGCGCCAATACGGTTGAAACCTACGCCAAGCGCTTTGCCGCGAAAGAGGCCTGCGCCAAGGCGCTTGGGACCGGTCTGCGGCGCGGCGTTTTCTGGCGCGACATGGGTGTTGTCAACGTTGCCGGTGGGCGCCCGACGATGAAGCTCACGGGAGGCGCGCTTTCGCGGCTCGAGGCGATCACGCCGCCCGGCTACGCGGCCAGGATCGACGTCTCGCTCACCGACGAGGGCCCTACCGCGCAGGCGATTGTCATTATATCGGCTGTGCCGGCATCTGCTCCGGGAGGTTCAATTTGAAAGCAGGAACATCAGTCCGGCCAATTGTTTGCCATGTGCTTCCGGCGTTGTTGATTGCCTGCCCGGGGACCAGCCGCTACAAGGTCGCCGGGGAGCGCGTGCCGATTGGCGGGACGAAAGGCCTATGAGCGTGACATCCGGGACAAAACGAAAAGAAGGCGGCGTTGCCGAAACTGTGCGCGTGATCATTCACGCGCTGATCATCGCACTGGTAATCCGCACATTTCTCTTTCAGCCCTTCAATATTCCTTCCGGCTCGATGAAGGCGACGTTGCTGGTCGGCGACTACCTGTTCGTTTCGAAATATAGCTACGGCTACAGCAAATATTCACTGCCGCTCTCGCCCCCAATTTTCGCGGGGCGCGTCCCCGGTGACTGGCTCCCCCAGCGCGGCGATGTCGTGGTATTTCGGCTGCCCAAGGATCCTTCGACCGACTACATCAAGCGCGTCATCGGGCTGCCGGGCGACAAGATCCAGGTGATCGACGGCGTCGTCAGCATCAACGGTACGCCGGTCAAGCACGAGCGGGCGCCCGACTTCGTCGAAACCGAAGAGGGCACGCGCGATGCGCCAGTCAAGCGCTGGAAGGATACGCTGCCGAACGGCGTAAGTTTCTACACGCTTGATCTGGTCGATAACGGATTTGCCGATAACACTCAGGTCTACACGGTACCGCCCGACCACTACTTTATGATGGGCGACAACCGCGACAATTCCACCGACAGTCGCTTCAGCCAGGTGGGCATGGTGCCGTTCGAGAACATCGTCGGCAAGGCGCAGGTCATCTTCTTCTCCGTCTTTGAGGGCGAACGCGCCTGGCAAATCTGGCGCTGGCCGGTATCGGTGCGCTGGAGCAGACTGTTTACGATCGTCAAATGAGCCGTAAGGCCAAGGACAGGACGGCGCTCGAAAGCAGGATCGGCTACAAGTTTGCCGATAAGGATTTGCTCGAACGCGCGCTCACGCATATTTCGGCGCTTGCAGGAGGCAACCGCGCGGCCAGCTATCAGCGGCTGGAATTCCTGGGTGATCACGTGCTCGGCCTTGTCATTTCCGATATGCTCTACCGCGCTTTCCCGAAGGCGAATGAGGGAGAATTGTCGCGAAGGCTCGCCGATCTTGTGCGCAAGGACACTTGCGCGGAAGTGGCGCGCGCGATGGACCTCGGCCCCGCGCTCAAGCTCGGCAATTCGGAATCCCATGCTGGCGGACGGCGGCGCACCACCATTCTCGCCGATGTTTGCGAGGCGCTCGTCGGCGCGGTGTTCGTCGATGGCGGCTACACAGCCGCTGACGAGTTGATCGTGCGCTTTTGGAAGGAACGCATGCTCAAGCCGCTGCGCCCGCTGCGCGATCCGAAGACAATGTTGCAGGAGTGGGCGCAAGCTCGCGGACTTCCGACGCCGGCCTATCGTGAGCTGGCGCGCACCGGTCCGCACCACGATCCGGAATTCCGCGTCGCGGTCGTGTTGCCCGACCGCCCGCCAGCGGAGGGCATCGGAAGTTCGAAGCGGGCCGCTGAACAGGCCGCCGCGGCTGCCATGCTTACGCGTGTCGGCGTGGCGGCGGATAAACTTGATGGTTGACGCGCCCACGCAAGGCAATGGCACAAGCTGCGGCTTTATCGCGCTGATCGGTGCGCCTAATGCCGGCAAATCGACGCTGCTGAACGCACTGGTTGGCTCCAAGGTCACCATCGTCTCGCACAAGGTGCAGACCACGCGCGCGCTGATCCGCGGCATCGCGGTCGAGGGGCAGTCGCAGCTGATTTTCGTCGATACGCCCGGCATCTTTTCGCCACGCCGGCGGCTCGACCGCGCGATGGTGACTACCGCCTGGAGCGGCGCGCATGAGGCCGATCTGGTCGGCGTGTTGATTGATGCGCGCAAGGGACTCGACGAGGAAGCGGATGACATTCTGGGCCGGCTCGGCGAGGTAAAACCACCGAAACTGCTGATCCTCAACAAGATCGACGTGGTGGCGAAGGAAGCCCTGCTAACTTTGGCAAAAGCCGCCAACGAGAAGGCAAAATTTGAGGCGACCTTCATGGTGTCGGCACTGACCGGCGATGGTGTCTTCGATCTCAAAGGCTGGTTGGCTCGGCACGTGCCGCCAGGGCCGTGGCTTTATCCGCCTGATCAGATGTCGGATGCGCCTGTGCGCCAGCTCGCCGCGGAGATCACGCGCGAAAAGCTGTTCGCGCGGCTCCACCAGGAATTGCCCTATCACTCGACTGTTGAAACCGAAGTCTGGAAAGAACTGCGCGGCGGCGACATCCGCATTGAGCAGACCATCTATGTGGAGCGTGAAAGCCAACGCAAGATTGTGCTCGGCAAGGGCGGCCAGACCATCAAGGCTATCGGCGAAGCAGCGCGCAAGGAGATTGCCGACATCGTGGAAGCCAAGGTGCACCTGTTCCTGTTCGTGAAAGTACGCGAAGGCTGGGGCGAGGACCCTGAACGGTATCGCGCAATGGGGCTGGAGTTTCCGAAGGAGTAGTTACTTGTCATTCCGGGACGGCCCGAAAGGCCGGGCACGGAATCCATAACCCCGATGTTCGTGATTTTCTCCGATTCTGGGAGTATGGATTCCGGGTTCGCTCGCGTCCCGGAATGACAGTCATAGAATATGCAATGGACCGATGAAGGCATAGTGCTCGGCGTCAAACGACACGGGGAGGCGAATGCCATCCTCGAGTTGATGACGCGCGCACACGGCCGCCATCTTGGGCTCGTGCGCGGTGGCTTTGGGTCACGGCTGAGGCCGGTGTTGCAGCCGGGCAATAGCGTCAACGCTTCGTGGCGTGCGCGGCTCGATGAGCATCTCGGCAACTATACGATTGAAGGCTTGAACCTCCGGGCAGCGAGTTTCTTTTCTGCCCCGCACGCGATTTATGGCGTCAGTCATCTGGCTGCGCTGATGCGGCTGTTACCCGAGCGCGATCCACATACCGGCCTCTATGAGGCGCTGGACGATATCCTGAGCCATCTCAACGATGCGGCGCTGGCTGCGCCGATGGTCGTGCGCTTCGAATTGCAGCTTCTGGCGGAGCTCGGTTTCGGCCTTGATCTCGAACGCTGTGCTGCGACGGGCGTCGTCGTTGATCTTGGGTTTGTGTCGCCGAAGTCCGGCCGGGCGGTGTCGCGCACAGCCGGTGCGCCCTGGGCCGACAAGATGCTGCGGCTCCCCGCATTCCTGCGCGAGCGGCAGGCAATACCTGCCGGCCGCGATCTTGCCGACGGATTTGCGTTGACCGGCTACTTCCTCACGCGGCACGCGCTGGAGCCGCGCGGCCTCGCGCTCGCAGACGAGCGTGCGCATTTCATCGCCGCGCTAAACCGCGCGCTGCCGAGCGTGGCTTAGGTCACCAGCGGTAATAACGGTGCCGATAGTAGGGGCCGTAGCCGTAGTAGGGGCCACCGCCCGTCCACCAGCAGACGCGCCGCCAGCCGCAGCCATAAGGTCCGCAACGGCGGACCCGGCGGCAGACGTAGGCAACGTCCTGGGCCAGGTTGGTCCCCTCAATTGCGGCCATGAGGCCGGTCGGCGTCGTGACCGTCATGGCCTCGGCGCGATTCGGGGCGAATGAACCTGCCGCGAGAAGGGTCAGCGTCGCGGCAGTTGCAAGAACAATCCGGCGCATTGCTTTCTCCATTCAAGTAGAAGCGCACTTCTAGCGTAGTTGCGTGCAAGATAACACAGTCGAGGCTTCCAAGTTCATCAATACTGTCCGAAAAAATTGGAAGAATAGATGGCAAAGCCGTTCATCGCTTGTTCATCGTCGGACAACCTATTAGCTATCGATCATGGGAAAGAGACTGATTCCCCCTGACAAAGGCGCGGTTGAAGAGGTTGCGCTGCGCGAGGCGCTGGAAGAGCGCTATCTCGCATACGCACTGTCCACGATCATGAACCGCGCGCTGCCCGATGCGCGCGACGGCCTCAAGCCGGTCCACCGCCGTATCCTTTACGGAATGCGGCTGTTGCGGCTTGACCCCGGCGCCGCCTTCAAAAAGTCGGCCAAGGTGGTCGGCGACGTGATGGGTAACTTCCACCCGCACGGCGACCAGGCGATCTATGACGCCTTGGTGCGCCTGGCGCAGGACTTCGCCCAGCGCTATCCGCTGGTGGACGGGCAGGGCAATTTCGGCAACGTCGACGGCGATAACGCCGCCGCCATGCGCTACACCGAAGCGCGGCTTACCGAAGTGGCGCGCCTGCTGATCGACGGTATCGACGAGGATACCGTCGATTTCCGCGCCACCTATGACGGTACCAACCAAGAGCCGGTGGTGCTGCCGGCAGCCTTTCCCAATCTGCTCGCCAACGGCTCGCAGGGTATCGCGGTCGGCATGGCCACCTCGATCCCGCCACACAATGCTGCCGAATTGTGCGACGCTGCGCTGTTTCTGATCGACAATCCAAACGCACGTAGCAAAACGCTCCTCAAATACGTCAAGGGGCCGGATTTTCCAACCGGCGGCGTAATCGTCGACCCACCGGAAACGATCGCGGAGGCCTACAACACTGGGCGCGGTTCATTCCGCGTACGCGCGCGCTGGAAACAGGAAGACACCGGCCGCGGCACCTACGTAATTGTCATCAGCGAAATTCCGTGGCTGGTGCAGAAGTCGCGTCTGGTCGAGAAGCTCGCTGAACTGATCAATGAAAAGAAGCTGCCGCTGATCGCCGACGTGCGCGATGAATTAGCCGAGGACATCCGGCTGGTTATCGAGCCGCGCTCTCGTTCAGTCGATGCCGAGCTCTTGATGGAGTCGCTGTTCAAGCTGACCGAGCTCGAAAGCCGCATTCCGCTTAACATGAACGTGCTCGTGAAAGGCCGCATACCGCAAGTGTTGGGCCTCGCCGAAGCCTTGCGTGAATGGCTCGACCACCGGCGCGAGGTGTTGCTGCGCCGCTCCAAGCACCGGCTGGCGGAGATAGAGCATCGCTTGGAAGTGCTCGGCGGTTATCTGGTCGCGTACCTGAACCTCGACAAAGTCATCAAGATCATCCGCAAGGAGGACGAGCCCAAGCCCATCCTGATGAAGACCTTCAAGCTCAGCGAGGTGCAGGCCGACGCCATCCTCAACATGCGGCTGCGCAATTTGCGCAAGCTCGAGGAGATGGAAATCCGTGCCGAGGACAAGGCACTGCGCGAGGAGCGTACTAAGCTCAAGGCGCTGATCGGATCGACCGCGCAGCAGTGGAAGACGATCGCGGGACAGATCAAAGCGATCAGAGAAACCTTCGGACCGAAAACCGCTATCGGCAAACGCCGCACCACCTTCGGTATCGCGCCGGCGCACGACGAAGCCGCAATCGAGGAGGCCATGGTGGTGCGCGAGCCGATCACCGTCGTGGTTTCCGAGAAGGGGTGGATCCGCGCGCTGCGTGGCCACGTCAGCGATCTTTCCGGCGTCACTTTCAAGACCGACGACGCGTTAAAATTTGCATTCCCGACCGAAACCACCGCCAAGATCTTGATCTTCGCCAGCAACGGCAAGTTCTACACCATCGATGCCTCGAAGCTGCCGGGTGGGCGCGGGCACGGCGAACCGGTGCGGCTGTATTTCGATATTGAGCAGGACGCCGAGGTTGTTTCGGCGCTGGCGTTCCAGGGCGGCCGCAAGTTCCTGGTGGCGAGCTATCAGGGCAATGGCTTCGTGGTGGCGGAAGACGAATGTCTCGGCACCACCCGTAAGGGCAAGCAGGTGCTCAATCTCAAGGCGCCAGACAAGGCGCGCGCGTTGACCACAGTCGACGGGGAGCTCGCGGCGGCAATCGGCGAGAACCGAAAGATGGTGATCTTCGCGCTCAATCAGGTGCCGGAGATGGGCCGTGGGCGCGGCGTGCGCCTGCAACGCTACAAGGAGAAGGGGCTTTCGGACGTCACGACCTTCAAGGCCGACGATGGGATGTCCTGGAACGATGCCGCCGGGCGCAGTTTCACATTGCCGATGAAGGAACTGAAGGACTGGCGCGGCAACCGGTCTGACGCCGGGCGGATCGCGCCCAAGGGCTTCCCGAAAAACAATAAATTCCGAAGTCTGCCGAGCGCTGCGAAAAGCGCCGAAGGTGGCGGCTCCGACTAACGCGTCACCTCGCTCGCAACAAATAACAGCGAGCGTTCCGATTTCTCCAGCAGAGCCGCGGCGGTGTCGCCGAAAAAAAGCTTCTCGCCAGGGCGCCGGCCGGCGCCGATCACGACGAGATTGTATTGCTTGCGCCCTAGTTCCTTGAGGATCGCGTCTTCCGATGCGATATTGGCTCTCACGGCAGTCCGCATTTCGGTGTCGTAGGTTTCGGCAAGTTTGGTGATGTCCTTCAAAATCGCTTCTTCGTATCGCCGCGACCGCTTTTTCCCGCCGGGCGCAACATAGAGCGCGGTGATGGGTGCGTGACACGCGCGTGCGACGGCAATAGCGACTTCCGCCGCGCGGCGCGAATATTCGGTGCCATTCACCGGCACGAGTATGTTGAGTTCGGCTCCGAGAGGATGCTCAAGCAATTTGTCGCGTGCATCCACGATAGCCAACGGGCCTTCGAATCCCGCTGCGAGCTTGGTGATGTCGTCGTGAAACTCGTTGCGACGCGCGACGGTCTTTTCCATGCCGACGATCATCAGGCTGTAACCTTTTTCAGCTTCCTCAGCGATCGTTTCCGGCTTCGGCGCCTTTTCGATGATCGTCGTTACATCGATCTTGGTGTCGGTTTTTTCTTCCGGCTTTTGCACCCGCTCTACCTGCTCTGCGAATTGCTGAACCGTTTTGCCGACCTTTTCCGCCTTTTCCTTGGTCGCGTCGGCCGCGGCCTTGCCGGTTTTCTTTTCGTTCTTGATATGCATCACAGTGGTCGGCATTGCGCTTCCGCCGGCGATCAAGCCGGCAATACGTGTGGCGAACTTTGCGTTTTCGCTTTCGTCGACCGCCAGCAACAGTCGTTCCAACCTTGGCACGAAGCCTTTGGCTTCCATCTCTTCGCGTTCGAGCCGTTGCTTTTCTTCCTTGCGCATGGGTAGCCGCGACAGAGCCCAGCGAAGCGTCGGCGGCATCACCAGGGTGGTGACCACCGCCATCGTAACAATCATGGTGAAGAGGTTCTGGCTCAGCGCACCCATCGAGAGGCCGATGGTGGCGACAATCACCTCGGTCGAGCCGCGCGCGTTCATGCCTGTGCCCAGCGCAAAGGATTCACCAAAGGTAAGCCCCGCAAGCTTGCCACCGGCGAAAGCGCCTCCGAATTTTCCAATGCTTGCGATCGCGATCAGGCCCGCAGTCAGTGCAAGCAGGGCGGGATCCTTCAGGATGGTGAGATCGGCCGATAGGCCGGCGGTTCCGAAAAAGACCGGCATGAAAAAGGCAATGATCAGGCCCCGCAATTGCTCGTCGATATGACGGGTAAGAATCGGCGATTCACCAATCAAGATACCGGCGACGAAGGCCCCGAGGACTGTATGCACACCGATCAAATCGGTGATGAGGGCCATGACGCACATAATGAGCAGGATGGCAGTGATTACCGCGAAATCGCTGACGAAGACATCGTTCACCCAGCGGATAATGATGAACACCACGCGGCGTCCGACTGTCAGGCTCAATCCCATGAAGGCAAGCGTGCCGAGTACACTCTGAGCGACGCTCCAGATGTCGATGTGGCCTTGCAGTGCCAGGCTGAAGATCACCGCAATGATCATCCAGCCGATGGTGTCGTCGATGATCGCCGACGCGAGAATTATCTGGCCGACGGTGCGGCGCAGAAAATTCATATCGCGGATCACCGTTGCGACGATTTTGACCGAGGCGATCGACAGGGCCGTTCCCGAGAAATAGCGACGTAATCAGCCGTTTGCCGGGGTCGGGGAGCATTACATCCGGCAGGGCTTCGCCAAGTGCGACGCCGCAAGCGAATGGAACGACGATGCCGGAGAGCGAAGCGATCGCCGAGGCTCCACCGCTGCGCCGCACCAGCCTGAGATCGGTTTCCATGCCGGTGAGCAGCAACAACATCAGCACACCGAATTGGGCCACGGCGTCGAGCATGGCCTTCTGCTCTTTCGCCGCCGGAAAGATGGCTTGCTGCCAATCGGGAAACAGTGCACCCAGCAAAGATGGGCCGAGCATTAGACCTGCAATGAGTTGGCCCATGACGCCCGGTTGCCCGTAGCGAACCATGACTTCGCCCAGAAGCCGGCCAACAAGCATCAGCAGCGCAACCTGCGCGACGAACAGGAATTCGGAAGGACCATGCCCGCTTTCGGCCGCAAGTGCGGGCGTGGCTGCCATTGCGCACGGAGCGAGCAGCACGCACAGCCGGAACAGCCGTCGTCGGACATTGATCATGTTCGGGATGCACCCAGGTTGACCGTTAGGTCAGCGGCAACCCGATGCCAGGATGGAAGTTCCCCCTAAATGCAATTGCAAATTATTCGCAAGTAGATACTATGGCCTATGCGACGTGCCGATTCGACAGGGGCGTGAAGGACTTACAGCGGTGGACAAGAGAACGGCCAAACGGCAGTCGCTGAGCGAACGCACTGCGGCGACCGCGCGGGCGGTGCTGGGCGGCCGTCGCCGGAGTATCGGGGATTATCTCGCGTTCGGTGGGCCGGCCGTGATCGCCTCGATCGCCTACATGGACCCCGGAAACTTCGCCACGAACATCCAGGCCGGCGCCAAATACGGCTACGGACTGCTCTGGGTCGTACTGCTCGCCAACCTGATCGCGATGTTGTTCCAGGCGCTGTCGGCCAAGCTCGGCATCGTCACCGGGCGCAATCTCGCGGAAATGTGCCGTGAACAATTTCCGCGGCCGGTTACTTTTGTCATGTGGGTGGTGAGCGAAATCGCCGCCATGGCAACCGATCTCGCAGAATTTCTCGGCGGTGCGATCGGCCTTGCGCTCCTGTTCAAGATGCCGTTGCTCGCGGGCATGGTGATTACCGCAATCGTCACTTACGGCATCCTGATGTTTGAAAGCCGAGGCTTTCGGCCCGTCGAACTGATCATCAGCAGTCTCGTGGCGGTCATTGCGCTTTGTTACCTCATTGAAATCTTCATCGCGCCGGTCGACTGGAGCGCCGCTGCTATCCATACGGTGACGCCGCAAATTGCCGACGGTGAAGCTCTCCTCCTTGCGGTCGGCATCATCGGCGCGACCGTGATGCCGCATGCCGTCTATTTGCATTCCGGCCTGACACAGGCTCGCATTCCGGCGCGCAACGATGCCGAGAAACGCACCGTGGTACGCATTTCAAACTGGGAAGTGCTGATCGCGCTGGCGGTCGCCGGACTCGTCAATATGGCGATGGTCATGATGGCTTCGAGCGCATTCCATGCCGGCCATAGCGACGTTGCGGAAATTGAGACGGCTTATCACACGCTGGCACCCTTGCTCGGCATCGGTGCTGCCGGAATCTTCCTGCTGTCGCTGATCGCTTCCGGTATTTCGAGCTCGGTTGTGGGCACGATGGCCGGCCAGATGATCATGCAGGGCTTTATCGGCTTTCGCATCCCGATTTGGCTGCGGCGCGTTATCACCATGGTTCCGGCATTTGTCGTCGTGGCGATGGGGGTCAACGCCACCAGCGCATTGGTCATCAGTCAGGTGATCCTGAGCATTGCGCTGCCGCTGCCGATGATCGCGCTTGTGTTGTTTACGCGCCGCCGCGACATCATGGGCGTCTTCGTCAACACTCCGCTGACCAATATCGTTGCTGTCGGCGGCACATTGATCATTTTGGCGCTTAATGCGGTGCTGATCCTGCACACTTTTGATGTGCCGGTGCCGGGACTCTAGCGCTCGACGCGGCTCCAGCCCGAAGGCATCAGGCGTTCCTGCGGAAGAAACCGTCCCTTGTAGTCCATCTTTCGCGAACCCGGCACCCAGTAGCCGAGATAGACATATGGCAGGCCCATGCGCTTGGCGCGGTCGATGTGGTCGAGGATCATGAAGGTCCCGAGCGAGCGGTCACCTTCGTCCGGGTCGAAGAACGAATAGACCATAGATAGTCCGTCGCTGAGCACGTCCGTGAGCGCGACAGCCAGCATTCGTCCAACGCCGCGGCCGTTGATGCCGGTGTCGGGCCCGCGCCGCCGGTACTCGATCAGGCGTGTATCGACGTGGCTGTCCTCGATCATCATTGCGTAGTCGAGCACGGTCATGTCTGCCATGCCGCCATCGCGGTGGCGTGCATCAAGATATGCGCGGAATACCGAATACTGCTCGGAGGTCGGCGCCGGCGACCGCATGTCGCCGACCACGTCGGCGTTACGTTCGGCGATGCGTTTCATGTTGCGCGATGGCGCGAAATCCGCGGTTGCGACCCGTACCGATACACAAGCGCGGCAGCTCTCGCAGGCCGGCCGATAGGCGATCGATTGGCTTCGGCGGAACCCACCATGGGTGAGAAGGTCGTTGAGTTCGCCCGCACGCTCACCGACCAGATGGGTGAAGACTTTCCGCTCTTCCTGGCCTTCGAGATAGGGACAGGGCGAAGGAGCTGTCAGATAGAACTGCGGCGTATCGCGCGAATGCTGGGTCACTAATCAGGCCGTCGTTTCCAAGGTACCCGACTCCGCCAACAGCATCGCGCGCCAGACGGTTCTCGTCAAAGCCCTTATCCGGCCCTTATCCAGCCCTGGCTGCCGGCATGGACGCCCGCAGCATCGAGGCGCGCGCCGCATTATTGATGATGACGGTTCCAAGCAGGATATCGTGAAGGAGGCGGCGGCGCTCGTTGAAAAAAGCCACCAGAAGAATGAACGGCGTGAAGAACGAGACTGTGAACCAGAAGGCGATGGCGTGCACGGCGCCGAGCACGAAATAGGCCGGCGCGCCGTACCAGGTGCGCATTTCCAGGTCCATCACGCGCATTCCGATGGTGGCCGAACTTGGGCCGCCGAGGGTGGCGCCGAAATAGACCAGCGCCCAGATCACCGTACCCGGCGACAGCAGCCAATAGAGCGCGAAGCCGAGCCCTAAGGTCATAATTCCGAATGCAAAAATGAACATGGCCGCCAGCACCACCGGGACGGCGATAATGATGAAATCGATGAGGAAGGCGATCACCCGGCGCGCCAGCACACCGTCAAACAGTTCGGGCTGGGTCGCCGGGTCGTAGGCGTGGGGTTTGACGTCGATCGACATGAGTTTTGACCCTCCGGCCGGTCCCATCGAGATGGAGAAAAAACCGGCGCTGCGCAAGGGGCTGGGTCACCGGCAAACGGCTGGAAGCTTGCCGAGCCTTGCGGCATGGTGGGTGTAGCCCGCGGCGGGAGATCAGGCATTGAAAGTCACTCTTGCGGAAATTGAAGCTGCCCGCCGCGTCATTGCGGGCGTGGTGCTGCGGACGCCAATGTTGCCGGCGCCAAAACTGTCCGCGCTCACGGGTGCGGAGGTCTACGTCAAATACGAAAATCTACAGGTCACGAATTCGTTCAAGGACCGTGGCGCGCTCGTGAAACTCGTGTCGCTGAGCGAGGCCGAGCGGCAGCGGGGCGTCATCGCCATGTCGGCCGGCAATCATGCCCAATCGGTGGCTTACCATGCGCAGAGGCTTGGCATTCCTGCGACGATTGTCATGCCGGTGACGACGCCGTTCGTGAAAGTGGCCGCGACACGCTCCTATGGTGCTGAAGTCGTGCTGCACGGAGAATCTGTGGCGGAAGCGCAGGCACGGTGCGAGCAAATTCATGCGCAGCGCGACCTGATAATGGTGCATCCCTACGATGATCCTCGCATCATCGCCGGCCAGGGCACGATTGCGCTCGAAATGCTCGAAGAGATACCGGATCTCGACGCATTGGTGATCCCGATCGGCGGGGGCGGCCTTATCGCGGGCAATGCCGTCGCCGCGCGCGCGAAGAAGCCGGCGGTTGAGATCATTGGCGCCGAGGCTGCGCTTTATCCCTCGGTCTGGAACGAGCTTCGCGGAGAAAATCGTCCGATCGGCGGGCCGACGCTCGCCGAAGGTATTGCGGTCAAGAATGTCGGTAAGCTGACGCTGCCAATCATTCGCGAACTGGTCGCCGAGGTCATTCTGGTCGACGAGGCGCACCTTGAACGCGCGGTTAACGCCTATCTGACGCTTCAAAAAACTATGGCGGAAGGAGCGGGCGCTGCCGGACTTGCAGCCATGCTGGCCAAGCCGGATCGGTTCAACGGCAAAAAAGTTGGCCTCGTCCTGTGCGGCGGCAATATCGACCCGCGCGTTCTCGCCTCGATCATGGTGCGCGAGCTGGAACGCGACAGCCGCATTGTTTCGTTCCGCCTCACCATCCCCGACCGCCCGGGCGTGCTCGGCGTCATTGCAACGCGATTAGGTGTGCTTGGTGCCAATATCCTGGAGGTCGATCACCGTCGGCTCTTCCTGGACGTTCCGGCTAAAGGTGCCAAGCTCGATGTGACCCTTGAGACGCGCGATACGGCCCATGCCGAAGAAATCATGGCTGCACTCGCTGCAGACGGCTACGGGCCGGTGCGGCTCGAGGCGGGCGCGACGATGGAGTAATTGCGCAGCGACTATCAGGCCGCGGACGACTGCATCTCTGCCAGTCTGGCCTGAAGCTCTTTCAAGGTCGGGTCCGTTTTGTGGACTGCCAGCAAATTGATGCCGGCGTCGATGACTTCATAGCCGCGCTCCTGCAGCCAGGCGCGCAAGCGCTCGCGCACGGTCTTGATCTGCTCGATCAACAGGATCGGGCGGGCCTTCTCGATCAGTTGTCGTCCGCCTTCCAGTGCTTCCATCTCCATGCCCTCGATGTCGATTTTGATCAGATCGACGCGAGATAGCTGGAGCGCGTCCAGGGTCATCTTCTGGACCGGGACCATTTTTTCCTCGGAATAGTCGATCGCCTGGCCGATGAACTCGGTGGTCGCGCTCGGGCGCAGCTCCAGGCTGCCGAAGCTGGACGCGGTCAGATAGTCAGGGGCGGGAATCTTCATGACGCCGGTTTCCGACGAAACGGCAGCGTGCATTGCGATGGCATTGAAGCAGTTGTTGAGCGCAATATTGCCGGCGAGCGCGTAGTAGATGCGCTCCTGTGCCTCGATCGCAACCACCGAGCCCCAGCCGGTCATGGCAATCGCCCATTCGATAGTGTGCGCCCCGATATTGGCGCCGCAATCGATGGCCACTGCTCCATCGCCGAAATAGCGCCGCCGCGCTTCCAGCAATTGGACTGCGAGTTCGACTTCGACCGGATCGAAGGCGGCGCGCTCGAGAATCTGGAAACCGACACCGAAACCGGTATCCGGACCGACCATGCGGTAATCGAAGCGGTTAACGATCATCGCCCCGTGATTGGTCGAGGCGAGCACGAACGCGAGTTTGCGTCCGACGTTGCGCATGAGGGTCTCCTTGGAAGCCGCGCGGAAGAGTTACGCTGGAACGCGACGCACAAAGAGCCAGGCACGAATCGTTCGATAGCTTAGTGGGCTATTCATTCCCCGTCACCCTGCAGTGACTGCGTGCCGCAGGTGACGGATTTACTTCTGCATCGCCCGCCAGATTCGCTCGGGCGTGGCGGGCATTTCGATGTGTCTAATACCGAATTCCGAGAGCGCATCGACCAGGGCGTTTGCCACCGCCGGGAGCGCGCCGACGCAGCCGGCCTCGCCGGCGCCCTTGACGCCGAGCGGATTGGTCTTTGTCGGCACCGGATTGCTCTCGACCTCCATGTCGCAGAAGTCATGGGCATGCGGCATGGCGTAATCCATGAACGAGGCTGTCACCAGCTGTCCGGACCCGTCAAAATGGATATCCTCCATCAAGGCCTGGCCGACGCCCTGCCCAATGCCGCCATGCACCTGGCCGTGCAGCAGCATCGGGTTGAGCACAGTGCCGAAGTCATCCACGACGTTGTAACGCGTTATAGCGACCTTGCCGGTCTCGCGCTCGATCTCCAGCTCGCAGATATGGCAACCATTCGGGTAGTTGTTGACCGGCGCCTTGTAGACCGCGGTGGCGAACAGTCCGGCCTCCATGCCCTCCGGAAGATTTTTCGGGTCGTGCGCGGCGACGGCAATTTCCTTAATCGACAAGGTGCGATTGGTCTTGTTGGTCGAGAATACGCCTTCGTCGAATTTGAGATCGCTTTCGTCGACCTTGAGCATATGCGCGGCGATAGCGCGCGCCTTGGTCACGATCTTCTCGGTCGCCAGGTAAAACGCCGAGCCGGCAAGGCTTGATGAACGCGAGCCGCCGGTTCCTTCGCCGTAGAACACCTCATCGGTATCGCCCTGGATATATTGTGTCTCGTTGGGGTCGAGCCCGAGCCGGTCGCAAACCAGTTGCTTGAAAACGGTTTCATGACCCTGGCCTTGCGAGTTGGATCCCGAGAACAGGGTCACCGAACCCGAACGGTCGAAGCGCACTTCGGCGCCTTCGGTGCTCGGCGCACCGGCGCGCTCGATGGTGTTGGATATGCCGAAGCCGAGCAGTTTTCCGCGCTTGCGCGCTTCTGCCTTGCGCGCCTTGAGACCTTTGCGATCAGCCAGCTCAAGCGCGAGGTCCATGTTCTTTTCGAACTCGCCGCAGTCATACGTAAAGGTGAGCGCGGTCTTGAACGGCATGGCCGAGGGCGGGACATAGTTGCGCCGTCGCAGCTCGGCCGCATCGATGCCCATTTCGGCGGCTGCGATATCGACCATGCGCTCGATCACGAAGCCCGCTTCTGGCCGCCCGTTGCCGCGATAGGGCCGCATCGGGTTGGTGTGACTGAAGACAGCGGTGATGTCGACGTGGATCGCCGGCGTGCGGTACACGCCGGCGAGCGTCCCGGCATTGAGCACGAAAGCCGGCATGGCCGGCTGCAGATAGGCACCAATCGCCGCGATGGTCTTCACGCGAAACCCCAGGAACGTGCCGTCCTTGTCGAGTGCGAGTTCGGCCTCGGTGACGTTGTCGCGCGCCTGTGCATCGCTCAGGAACGCCTCGGTGCGTGTGCTGATCCATTTTACCGGTCGGCCAACCAGCTTCGAAGCAAGCAACACGAGCGGGATCTCGTTGAACAGCGCGGCCTTCATGCCGAAGCTGCCGCCGGTATCGCCGGTGACGATACGCATTTTGCTTTCGGGCACCTTGAACAGCTTGGCGAGATCGACGCGGGTCGGATGCGGCCGCTGCATGGGAGTGTAGATCGTGTAGCGTCCTTCGGCGGTGTTGTAGTCGCCGACCGCGCCGCGCGGCTCCATCGCGGCGGCGGTGACGCGGTTGATGACGAAGCGTTGCTTCACCACGCGCGCCGCGCGTTCGAAAGCCGCATCGGTTGCAGCCTTGTCGCCGATCAATTCAACGAAACAGATATTGTCCGGGCAATCCTCCCAGACCTGCGGCGCGCCGGGTTTCGGCGCTTCGGCGGTCGAGGTGACGGAAGGGAGCTCCTCGTATTCGACTGCAATCATCTCGGCAGCGTCAAACGCTTGCGCAACCGTTTCAGCGACAATGAACGCGACGTAGTCGCCGACCCAGCGCACGACTCCGTCGGCCAAAATCGGATAGCGCGGCTTGTACATCGGCGAGCCGTCGCGGCGCTTCAATCCCGCAGGCACCGGCAGGTCACCGATCCCCGCGACTTTGACGTCAGCGGCGGTAAGGACGGCCAGCACGCCGGGGGCGGCCTTCGCTGCGGCCGTGTCAATCGAAATGATCCTGGCGTGTGCATGCTGCGCGCGCAATACCACGCCATGCGCCATGCCCGGCAATTTGATGTCGTCGATGTAGCGGCCGCCGCCGCGAATCAGTCGCGGATCCTCGAAACGCGACACGCCTTGACCGATGGCGAATTCACCCATTTGGAGATTCCAATTTCTTGCAAGGACTACCCACAAGCCGCTCGTCCCCGCGGAAGCGGGGACCCAGGGCAGCTTGCAAGATCCGGGCTTGTGGCTCTGGATTCCCGCTTGCGCGGGAATGAGCGGAGTGTGGGTCGAGCATTGCGGAAGCTATTTCTCGGAACGTAATTTCTCCGCCACGCGCGGGGCAAAATAAGTGAGCACGCCGTCGCAGCCGGCGCGTTTGAAGGCCGTGAGGCTTTCGACCATCGCGCGCTCGCCATCGAGCCAGCCGTTTTGTGCCGCGGCCATGATCATCGCGTATTCACCGGACACTTGATAGGCGAAGGTCGGCATGCCGAAGGCGTCCTTCACGCGCGCCACGATGTCGAGATAAGGCAGGCCGGGCTTGACCATGATCATGTCGGCGCCTTCTTCGATGTCGAGTGCGACTTCGCGTAGCGCTTCGTCTGAATTTCCGTAATCCATCTGATAGGTTCGCTTGTCGCCTGTCAGCGTTTTCGAAGAGCCGACCGCGTCGCGGAACGGGCCGTAGAAGGCGGAAGCATATTTTGCGGCGTACGACATGATCGATACATCGGTCAGGTCCGCCGCGTCGAGCGTCTTGCGGATCGCCGCCACACGTCCGTCCATCATGTCCGAAGGCGCGATGATGTCGCAGCCGGCCTCCGCTTGCACCAGCGCCTGCTTGGTGAGCACCGCGACAGTCTCGTCGTTGAGGATGATACCGTCGCGCAGCAAGCCGTCATGACCGTGGCTGGTAAAAGGATCAAGCGCCACGTCGCACAGGATGCCGACCTCGGGCACTTCCTTCTTGATCGCACGAATGGCGCGGCAAACGAGGTTGTCCGGGTTAAGCGCTTCGCTGCCGGTTTCGTCGCGCAAGCTCGGATCGGTGTAGGGAAACAGGGCGATGCAGGGAATGGTCAGATTGGCCGCGCGCTCGGTTTCGCGCACGGCCTGATCGACCGATAGCCGTTCGACTCCAGGCATGGAAGGCACGGGCGTGCGGGCATTGTTGCCGTCCATCACGAACAACGGCCAGATCAGGTCGTCGGTGGTGAGCACGTGTTCGCGCACCATGCGGCGCGCCCATTCGCTGCGCCGGTTGCGCCGCATGCGCACGCTCAGGTCGAGGCGCTCCTGCGCCGGCGTCTCGGCGGGCGCAAACAGGTTCCGGGCTTCGATCGGGCGGCCGAATTTGATTGCCATCGGGGTCTCCAGAAGCCCCGCTTTTAGCGGTTCCAGCGCGCCTGCGCCACTCCCCACGGCCTCAGGCAATGGCGCCGAAATCCGGTCCGCCCGGCGGCGTCGATAGCGCGATATTGCCGCCCGGGGCAGGCGGACTATTGGTTATGGCGTTTACGATATCTGCGCGCACTGCCGGCGATTCCCGATAATACTGGTGGCTCGCTTCCCCAAACCGCGGATAGTCCAGCACGTCAGTACAGTCGACCAGTCTGAATTTCGCCGGCGGAAACTTGGCCTTATCGAGCTTGTCCTTCGGTCCGTTAAGACCGAGACGGACGTTGTGATTGACGGCCTGGCTCAAGATCATCAGCAAGTCGGCACGGCTGTAGTAGACCGAAATGCGGCCGCACAGTTTCGGCAGGTTGGCGAGCCGACCGCCATGCGGCGTTTCGAACGTGTCGCGCACCTCGTCGGCGGCAGCCAGCACGACTTGATCGAAAATCATGTCGTTTGGACCATGGTCGTCGAACCAGCCCTGTACGGCGCCCTGGAGCGCCCAATTACCCATGCTGTGCGCCAGCAAGAACACGCGGCCAGCCGCATGCGCCTTCTTGAAATCGGCGCCCAGGCTATCGATGGTCTTGAGAAACAATGCGAGATGAAAATTGGATTTTCCGGCCTGCACCTGATCGGCCATGTACTCATCCTGCGGATCGTGTCCTGCCGCAAAATATTTGTTGGATGAGGGCCAGGTAAAAGCAATCATGGATGTATTGCTGCCGGATTGTCCCGAGGCGGCGAACCATTCGCGGTTATAGGCGGCACGCTTGATCGCATCTTCGAAGGAATTGTCGGCGCCGTGGATGAAGACCAACAGGTTGTGTCCCGCGGCGATGATCTGGTCTTTCACCGCTTGCGAGAAATCGCCCGCATTCTGATCGTGAATATTCTGAATATTGCCGGCGTCGGCGTCATCAAGTGATACGCCGTTCACTTCAGCGATGGCATAGGTGGCCGCGGCCGGATTGTTGGCGACGCTCGAAGCGCCGTAGCCGAATTGTCCAGTGCCGTCTTTCTTGCGGTTGGTCGCGAAATACACGGTGGTCATGGCTCACCCTCGCGCGTCCGCGCGAAGTTTGCGCTCAACCTTAGGTTTTGACAAGTTCCGCACGCAAGCGCGGACCTTGCGTTGACGCTGAGAAAGCACCCTTCTATCGGTGGCAGGGGACGACGGGGATCTGAATGGATTTCGAGCTCAGCGACGAACAACGCGCCTTCCAGTCAACCGCACGGCAGTTTGCCCGCGATGAAATGATGCCGCATGCGCGCGACTGGGACGAAGGCGAGATTTTTCCGGTTGACGCGCTGCGTCAGGCAGCTGCACTTGGCTTCGGCGGCATTTACGTGAAAGAGGATGTCGGCGGCTCGGGGTTGAGCCGCCTTGATGCCGCGCTGATTTTCGAGGAACTGGCGCAAGGGTGCACGTCGACTGCCGCCTATATTTCGATACACAACATGGCGGCGTGGATGATCGATGCTTTCGGCAGCGCTGACGCGCGCAGGACGTTTCTTCCGAAGCTCTGTACCATGCAGCATTTCGCGAGTTATTGCCTGACCGAACCGAGCGCGGGCTCCGATGCGGCGAGCCTGACAACGCGCGCGCGGCGCGATGGTGAGCACTACGTGCTCGACGGTGCCAAGGCCTTCATTTCGGGCGGCGGCGTTTCTGACATTTATGTTGTGATGGCGCGCACCGGCGAAACGGGCCCGCGCGGCATTTCCTGCATCGTGGTGGAGAAGGGCACGCCGGGGCTTTCATTCGGCGCGCGCGAGAAGAAGCTCGGCTGGAAGACGCAGCCGACCGCGATGGTGACGTTCGAGAATTGCCGCGTGCCGGTGTCAAATCGCATTGGCGCGGAAGGGCAGGGCTTTCGCATTGCCATGGCCGGCCTCGATGGTGGCCGCCTGAATATTGGCGCCTGCTCCATTGGCGGCGCGCAGTTCTGCCTCGACCGCACCGTCGAATATATGAAAGAGCGGAAGCAATTCGGCTCGCGGCTTGCCGATTTCCAGGCGCTGCAATTCCGCATCGCCGACTACGC
Source organism: uncultured Pseudomonadota bacterium (assembly GCA_963762485.1). Lineage (GTDB taxonomy): Bacteria > Pseudomonadota > Alphaproteobacteria > Rhizobiales > Xanthobacteraceae > Pseudolabrys. The sequence continues at coordinate 237,822 of CAVXLE010000011.1, forward strand.
GACGGAACTGGAGGCCGCGCGGCTGCTGCTGCACCGTGCGGCAGTGGCGGTCGGGAACGGCGAGCCCGCGGCTACCCGTCTTGCCGCACAGGCGAAGCGTCTTGCTACCGATGCGGGTTTCGAGGTGGTCAATGGCTGCCTGCAGTTGCATGGCGGCTACGGATATTTGCGCGATCATCCCATCGAGCGTGTCTTGCGCGATGTGCGCGTGCATCAAATACTGGAAGGTACCAACGAGATCATGCGGCTGATCATCAGCCGCGCTATGCTAGGCAACTAACGACCGGGAATGAGGGAGGGCGCCATGGAACAGCTGCCGAGACTTTATCTTTCGCGCGAAGAGATGATGAAACGGATCGCGCGTTTCAAGGATCTCAAGGGCTCCGATGGTGGGCTGCCGGATAGCAAGATGCCCGGCTGCGAACGCACGCTGTTCAATGTCATTGGCTTTCAGCCGCCGCAGGGCCATGGCGAGAACGCCACGTCGCCGGTCGGCGATCACGCGGCGCGGATGGCGGCGATCAAGATCCGCGAAGGCTTCAATCTCGGCTACTGCAAGGCCAAGCCAGGCCACGGGCCCGAGATGCACAACCACGATACCAATGAAACCTTCATCCCGATGACAGGCACCTGGCGCGCGAGCTGGGAAAACGAGAAGGGTGAGGTCGAATATGTCGATCTCGGCCCGCTCGATGTAGTGTCGTTCCCGCCAGGCATGATCCGCCGCTTCGAGAACGTCACAAAGGGCGACCCGAACGTCGAATCCATCCTGATGTTCGTGATCGGCGGCGATGCCCCGCAGGCTGAATTCACGGATCAGGCGATGAAGCGGTTGATCGACGCCGGCGTTTGGTCGCCACAATAAAGAGATCGAACCGGCTGCGATGGACGACATCCTTTTCGAACGTCGCGGCGCGGCCGGCATCATCACGCTTAACCGGCCGAAAGCGCTCAACGCCGTCACCCATCCCATGGTGCTGGCGTTGCGCGCGCAACTCGATCGCTGGGCCACTGATGACGCGGTCACGCGGGTCGTCATCACCGCTGCCGGCGAGCGCGCTTTCTCGGCGGGTGGCGATATTCGTGCGCTTTACGAACTCGGAAAGGCTGGCCGGCAGGATGAAGCGCTGCAATTCTGGCGTGACGAATATCCGCTCAATGCATTGATCAAGAACTACCGCAAACCGTACGTCGCGCTGATCGATGGAATCGCTATGGGAGGCGGGGTGGGCGTATCGGTGCATGGCTCGCATCGCATCGCCGGGGACCGCTTCTCGTTCGCCATGCCCGAAGTTGGCATCGGTTTTTTTCCTGACGTTGGCGCCACCTGGTTTTTGCCGCGCATGCCGGGTGAGCTTGGTGCCTATTGTGCCCTGACCGGCGAACGTTTCGGAATTGCCGATGCGGTCATCGGCGGCATTGCGACCCATCGGATTCCGTCCGCACGTTTTGGTGTACTGGTCGAGGGGCTGACCGGCACCGTCTCGGTGGATGCGGTACTCGCAGCTTTCTCCGAAACGGCCGGGGCAGGGCCCATCGTGGAACGCAAGGCGGCTATCGATCGCCTGTTCGCGGGTGACATGGTCGAGAACATACTCGCCGCGTTTGATCGCGAAGCGTCTACCGGCAGCCCCGATGCCGAATGGGCGCAAAAGACGGCCGCCACGATACGCACAAAATCTCCGCTCAGCCTCAAGCTGGCGCTGGCGCAGGTTCGCCGCGGGAAAGACTGGGATTTCGATACGTGCATGCGCATGGAGTTTCGCATAGTGTCGCGTGTCATCCATGGGCATGATTTCTATGAGGGCGTGCGCGCCGTGATCGTCGATAAAGACAATCAGCCTCGATGGCAGCCTGCCACCCTTGCCGACGTCAGCGAGGCAGAGGTCGAGCGTCATTTTGCGCCGCTCGGCGGCTTTGAGCTGGTGCTGCCGTGAACCAGCCGGTTGCATCCAATGATGTGCGAACGCTTGAACCGGTGCACGAGGGCATCGGCGAACGCTCGATCGGCCGTTGGACGCGCTGGCTTGTGCTGTTCCTTCGCGCGATGGCGGCAATATCGATGCTCAAGGGTCTCTATCACTGGGCGCAGGTGTGCGGCATTGGCATCGGCGAGACGCAAGCGTTCGAAAATCATTCGATCGCATGGCAAACCGCAACTGTATTCTTCGCAGTGATCGATCTGGTCGCTGCTGTCGGTCTGTGGCTCGCCGCTGCCTGGGGTGCGGTGATATGGCTGACCGCGGTTGCCTCCATGCTGGCGGTGGAAATATTTTTCCCGCAAGTGTTCGGCGGCGGCTGGCTAACCGGCGTTCTGGAAGGCGCGTTGCTTGCAGTTTACCTTTGGCTTGCTTTGAAATCGGCGCAAGAGCATCCGCAGTAACGAATTAGGTAAAATAGATCGGGAGGGGAGCCATGGCGCGTATTGGATTTATCGGTCTCGGCAATATGGGATTGCCGATGGCGCAAAATCTCCTCAAGGCCGGACACGAAGTTGAAGGCGTCGACGTCAATCCGGCGTCAGTCGAGAAGCTCAAAGCTGCGGGCGGCGTGAGTGTGGAAACGGCGAAGAGCGTGGCCACGCGCGCCGATGTCGTCATCACCATGCTGCCGTCCGGAAAGGAAGTGCGCGATGTCTATCTTGGGTCGTCGGGGATTATCGAGAGCGCCAACGCCGGTACATTGCTGATCGATTGCTCGACCATCGATGTCGAAACGGCGCGCGCGGTTGCGGCGCAAGCGGAGAAGACGGGTCTGTTGATGCTCGACGCGCCGGTTTCCGGTGGCGTCGGAGGCGCCGCTGCTGCGACGCTTACATTCATGGTCGGTGGCAGCGCGCAGGCTTTTGCGCGCGCAGAATCGATTTTGCAGAAGATGGGCAAGACGATCGTGCATGCCGGCGGCGCCGGCACCGGGCAGGCGGCGAAAATCTGCAACAACATGATCCTCGGCGTCTCGATGATTGCCGTGTCGGAGGCCTTTGTGCTTGCCGAAAAGCTGGGTCTCGATCACCAAAAGTTGTTCGACATTTCTTCAAAGTCGTCAGGGCAGTGTTGGTCGCTGACAAGCTATTGTCCCGTGCCGGGACCAGTTCCAACATCGCCCGCCAATCGCGACTACCAGGCGGGTTTCACCGCGGCCATGATGCTTAAGGATTTGAAACTGTCGCAGGAAGCCGCAAAGGCGTCGGGAACCAACACGCAACTCGGTGCCAAAGCCGCAAGGATCTACACGCAATATGTCGAAAGCGGTGAGGCGGCGCGAGATTTCTCCGGCATCATTCGCTTTGTTCGCGGGTAAAGCGGATTTCTAGAGTGAACGAACCGTTTCGTGTTTTCTGACAATTGCAAATTCAACGGATCATTCACCGCTGCAAATAAACCTAATCTTTATGGTGTTATTTAAGCCGATTTTAGACTGCCCCTTTTAGTGTGCGTCACATCCGGAGCGGGGAAAGACAGGGCCTTGCAACCGGGGACGTACAAATAAAACGCAAGGGGCGTTGAACATGAAAGCCGTCGCGAAGACGGTCGAGCCCGCCGGAAGAGAGGCGTCGCTCGATCACATTCGGCCACAGTACCTGGAGGCCTTGACGTTAGTCGAACGGCTGCATCGCCGGTTGCTCGACGTCATCAAGGACGAGTTCGATCGGCGCGGCCGCTCCGACATCAATTCGGTGCAGGCCCTGCTGCTCTATAACATTGGGGACAAGGAACTGACGGCCGGTGAGCTGCGTACGCGCGGCTACTATCTCGGCTCCAACGTTTCGTACAACCTCAAGAAGCTGGTGGAAATGGCGTTCCTCGACCACCAGCGTTCGCGGGTCGACCGGCGCTCGGTTCGCATCAAGCTGACCGAGAAGGGCCGCGAGGTGCGCGACATCATCGAGTCGCTCTATCAAAAACATGTGCGGACGGTTGAGCAGGTCGGCGGCATTAATGCCGAAGAGTTCGCTACGCTCAACAAGTCGCTGCACAGGCTCGAGCGGTTCTGGACGGACCAGATCCTCTACCGCCTCTAATTTCGACTACGGGTCAATTGACTTGCCCCCGGCCGCCTCTCGGCCGGGGCTTTTTTGCGCGTTCGCGGCGCTGTCATGGCCCCTAGATATTGCGCTCGCATGTCTCCACAGCCCAATGCTTGGCGGGTGGCGGCCAATATGCTATTCGCGGGGGCAATCCCGGACTTTACCGGGCGCATGACCTTTACCGAAAGCCGGTTCCTACCTTTCGGGATCATGCGCCTGTTTACTGTCGGCGCCGCCCGCTCCCGGCGCCAGGAGATCGTGATGTCGGCGACGTCGAGCCCCAAAGCCCGCAAGCGATGTGGAAACGCTATTTTCGGCCAGCCTGCGTGAGGTCGATCCCGAGATTGCCGATGCGATCAAGAAGGAGCTTGGCCGCCAGCGTGACGAGATCGAATTGATCGCGTCCGAGAACATCGTCTCGCGCGCGGTGCTGGAAGCGCAGGGCTCGGTCCTCACCAACAAATATGCCGAAGGTCTTCCCGGCAGGCGCTACTACGGCGGCTGCCAATTCGTCGATATCGCCGAGCGACTGGCGATCGAGCGCGTCACGAAATTGTTCGGATGCAAGTTCGCAAACGTACAGCCGCATTCCGGCGCGTCTGCCAATGCGGAAGTATTCTTCGCTCTATTGCAGCCCGGCGATACGTTCATGGGGCTCAATCTCGCCGCCGGCGGTCATCTCACTCATGGCTCGCCGGTCAATATGTCGGGCAAGTGGTTCAAGCCGGTACCCTATGGCGTGCGGCGCGACGATCATCGCATCGATATGGATGAGGTCGCGCGTCTCGCGCGCGAGCACAAGCCGAAACTGATCATCGCCGGCGGCTCAGCCTATCCGCGCGTCATCGATTTCCGCGCCTTTCGCGCGATCTGCGATGAGGTCGGCGCGTTGCTGATGGTCGACATGGCGCACTTCGCCGGTCTCGTTGCTGCTGGCGTTCATCCTTCGCCGTTTCCGCACGCGCATGTCGTGACCACGACCACGCACAAGACTTTACGCGGTCCGCGCGGCGGCGTGATCCTTTCCAACGATGAAGAGATCGCCAAGAAGTTGAACTCGGCTGTCTTCCCCGGCATGCAGGGAGGGCCGCTGATGCATGTGATCGCTGCGAAGGCAGTCGCTTTCGGTGAAGCGCTGCGGCCGAGCTTCCGCAGCTACGCCAAGAGCGTGGTGGAAAACGCCAAGGCGCTGGCCGAGACGCTCAAATCGCACGGTCTTGATATCGTCTCCGGCGGTACGGACACACACCTCATGCTGGTCGACCTTCGGCCGAAGCAGCTCACGGGTAAAGTCGCGGAAGCGGCACTCGGCCGCGCGCACATCACTTGCAACAAGAACGGCATCCCTTTCGACCCTGAAAAGCCGACGGTGACGTCAGGTGTCCGTCTCGGCACTCCGGCCTGCACGACGCGCGGCTTTGGCATCGCCGAATTCCGTCAGGTTGGCGAGATGATCGTCGAGGTTCTCGATGTGCTGTCGCAAAAGCACGTTGAAGAAGATTCGCTGGTCGAAGGCGCAGTGCGTGACAAGGTCAAAACATTGATTTCACGTTTCCCGATTTATCAGGGCTGAGCAAATGCGTTGCCCTAGCTGTGGAAGCCTCGATACCCAGGTGAAGGATTCGCGGCCAACCGAAGATTCGGCGGTGATCCGCCGCCGGCGCGTGTGTCTGACCTGCAATTTCCGCTTCACCACCTTTGAGCGCGTACAGCTGCGGGAATTGACTGTTATCAAGCGCAACGGCCGCCGCGTGCCTTTCGATCGCGATAAACTCATGCGCTCGGTGCAGATCGCGCTGCGCAAGCGCCCGGTCGAACCCGAACGTATTGAGCAGATGGTTTCCAAGATCGTTCGTGAACTGGAAAGTCAGGGCGAAGCCGAGATATCCTCCGAGGCGATCGGCGAGATCGTGATGGAGCATTTGCGCGAGCTCGACGACGTCGCCTATGTGCGCTTCGCCTCCGTGTATCGCAATTTCCGCGAGGCCAAGGATTTCCGTGCCGCGCTCGACGAATTGTCGGGCGACGACGATGGCCGGCCGGCGGCCACCGCACGCAAATGAACGAACAAGCCGCGTCCATCCCCCAACCCGCAGCCGCGGACGACGAGCGCTTCATGCGGCTCGCGCTGGCGCTCGGCCGGCGCAATCTTGGCCACACCTGGCCAAATCCGGCGGTTGGCGCCGTCATTGTGAAAGACGGCATCATCGTCGCGCGCGGCTGGACGCAGGAAGGCGGCCGTCCGCACGCCGAGGTGGAAGCAATACGGCGCGCAAAGAAAGCCGCACAGGGCGCCACGATGTATGTGACGCTCGAGCCATGCTCGCATCATGGCAAGACGCCGCCCTGCGCCGATGCCATCGTGCGCGCGGGCATCGCGCGTGTGGTCTCGGCGATGGAGGATCCCAATCCCGAAGTGGCGGGGAAAGGCCACGAACGCCTGCGTGAAAAGGGTATCACCGTCGACATCGGCCTTTGTGCCGAAGCAGCGCGACACGCGCATGCCGGCCACATCAGCCGAGTTACCAAAGGGCGGCCGCACGTCATACTCAAGCTCGCCGTGTCGGCGGATGGCAAGGCAGGTCTCGCCGGACGCAAGCAGGCCTCCATCACCGGAGAAGAAGCGCGCGAGCGGGTCTTCCAGATGCGCGCAGGGAGCGATGCCATCATGGTTGGTATCGGCACGGTGTTGGCCGACGACCCGCAATTGACTTGCCGTCTGCCGGGAATGTTCGAGCGGTCGCCGGTACGCGTGGTTCTTGACGCGCAATTGCATCTGCCACTGGCGACGTCGGTCGCTGCGACCGTGCGTGAGACGCCAACCTGGGTCTTCACTTCGCCCAAAGCATCGCCGGTGGCCGAGGAAATCCTCCAGCAGAAAGGCTGCAAGGTTTTTCGTGTCGATGGCAGCGACGGGCAGCTGGACCTCGATCAGGTGCTCAAGACACTTGCTGAGCAGGGCATCACGCGGCTTATGGTCGAGGGTGGGCCGAAAGTCGCGGCAAGTTTCGTTAGCGCGGGGCTGATCGATGAAGCCGTGCTGCTGCGCGGCGAAAAGAATATCGGCGCCGGCGGCATCGACCCGCTGGAATGCATGCCGCTCGACGCGCTGACCGGACACCTGACATCGAGGGGCAGCGAAAAAATCGGTGTCGACATGATCGAGACCTACGAACGGCCGCCATGACGTGCGCGATATTACAGCAATCCGCTCGTCCCCGCGGAAGCGGGGACCCAGGGCAATCTGCCAGGGAGTTTACATCCCTGGCTCTGGAATCCCGCTTGCGCGGGAACGAGCGAAGTCCGGGCTGCGCTCAACGGGCTCCTCGCTGATGTTCACCGGCATCGTCACCGACCTGGGTGAAGTGCGTTCGGTCCAGCCACGCGCCGGCAATTTGCAGCGCATCACCATCTTCTGCGGATACAAGCGCGCCGAGATCGTGCAGGGCGCTTCCATCGCCTGTTCGGGCGTATGTCTCACCGTGGTGGATGCCGGTGAGGACAGTGGCCGCTGCTGGTTCGCGGCCGATGCCGCGGACGAAACCTTGCGTCTCACAACCGTAGGACGATGGCGGCAGGGGTCCAAAGTCAATCTGGAACGTCCACTGAAATTCGGTGACGAACTGGGCGGCCATCTCGTCGCGGGTCATGTGGACGGTCTGGCGACGGTGGTTGTGCGCGAGGATATGACTGAAATGGCGCGTTTCGTGCTGCGCGTGCCGGCCGGGCTCGCCCGCTTCATTGCACAGAAGGGCTCGGTCGCGCTCGACGGCGTCTCACTCACCATCAATACGGTGGAAGGCGATACGTTTTCGGTCCTCGTTATTCCACATACTTTGCAGGTGACGACCTTTGGCACCTTACATAAGGGCGACGACGTGAATCTCGAAGTCGATACTATGGCACGATATGCTGCGCGGCTGGCGGAGATGAAGTAGAGCTTGTTCGGGCGGGGGCCGCTTGCTACCACGCCAATCGATCAGGGTAACCGGGGCCATGGCGAAGAAACGAACCACCGCAAAGAAACGCGACAGCCTGCATATGCTGATCGTGGAAGCACGCTTTTATGACAACATTTCCGACGAGTTGCTGCGTGGGGCGACGCGCGTACTTGATGAAGCGGGCGCGCTCTACGATCGGGTCACCGTCCCTGGCGCGCTGGAAATTCCCGCCGCTATTATGATCGCCATGGATGCCGCGCACCGCCGCCGTGCGCCATACGATGGCGTCGTTGCCTTGGGCTGCGTGATCCAAGGGGAGACCTACCATTTCGAAATCGTATCGAACGAATCCGCGCGTGCGTTGATGGACCTTGGCGTTAAGGAACGGCTGCCGATCGGCAATGGCATCCTCACGGTCGATAATGAAGCCCAGGCCCATGCCCGCGCCAGCGTCGAGGGTGGCAACAAAGGCGGAAAAGCAGCCCGCGCGGCGCTCACGATGGTTGCGCTCAAGAAGACATTGGTCTGGCGCTGATGGGTGCCGGTGCCGCACGCGACGACAACGACGCGCGCAAGGCGAATAAACGCGGTGCAGCCCGGCTGGCGGCAGTGCAGGCTCTCTACCAGATGGATCTTGTCGGTACCGGCCTCAACGAAATCCTCGCCGAATTCGAAAGCCACTGGATCGGTCGCGAGGTGGAAGGCGCACAATATCTTCCGGCGGAGGCGGCGTTTTTCCGCGATGTTGTTTCGGGCGTCGTGCGCGAACAGCGCGAGCTCGATCCGCTGATCGACGAAGCCTTGTCAAAGGGTTGGCCGCTCAAGCGCATCGAAGCGGTGCTACGCGCGGCATTACGCGCGGGTGCCTACGAGCTGATCCACCGTGGCGATGTGCCGGCGCGAGTTGTAGTGGCTGAATATGCCGACGTTGCCGCCGCCTTTGTCGAGCGCGATGAAACAGGCATGGTCAATGCCGTACTCGATCAGCTCGCGCGGCGCTTGCGCGCCGCGGAGTTTGGCCGCGCTGCCGGGTGAGGCCATGGCGCGCGACAACATGTCGGCCGAGGATCAATTAATCGCGCGCTTCTTCAAGCCGCTGGCGACCCATCCCGGTGCGCTGGAGCTGTCTGACGATGCCGCTTTCCTGACGCCGCCGCCGGGATGCGACCTGGTGCTCAAGACCGATGCGATCGTCGGCGGTGTGCATTTTTTCCCCGACGACGCGGCGCACACGGTCGCCAGCAAGGCGTTGCGGGTAAACCTGTCCGACCTGGCCGCAAAGGGTGCGCGACCTCTCGGTTTCCTGCTGTCGCTCGCGATCCCGAAGGACATCGGAGAGGACTGGCTCACCGGTTTTGCGGAAGGACTGCGCGGAGACGCCGTGCTCTTCGGGTGTCCGCTGTTCGGCGGTGATACCGACCGTACACCGGGGCCAATTACAGTTTCGATTGCGATGATCGGAAGCGTACCCGAGGGAACGATGGTGCGCCGCGCAGGGGCCAAGGCGGGGGACCGTGTTTTCGTGAGCGGCACCATCGGCGATGCCGCGCTCGGCGTCATGTTGCGCAATGGCAAAAGCTGGAAACTCAGCGAGGCGCAACGGAAGCATCTGGTCTCGCGCTATCTCCTGCCGCAGCCGCGCAACGCGCTGGCCGAAGCCGTACGAACGCATGCGACTGCGGCAATGGACGTCTCCGACGGCCTTGCCGGCGATTTCGCCAAACTGTGCCGGGCCTCGGGAGTCGCGGCAGACATCGAAGTCGCGCGTGTACCCGTTTCGGACGCAGCCAAAGCCGTCATTGCCGCCGATTCCAGCATGCTGGAAACAGCAATCACAGGTGGAGACGACTACGAGATCGTTTGCACGGTGCCCGCGGCAAAGTCCGACAGTTTCCGTGCGGCGGCCAAGGCGGCGCAGGTTGCGGTTACTGAGGTCGGCGAGGTCAAAGCGGGCGAAGAGGCTCGATTTATTGCGGCCTCAGGGAAACCGCTCACCTTCAAGCGCCCCTCGTTCAGCCACTTCTGAAATCGGCGGGACGAACGCATCGGGTGCGGCTATAATATATTTGCAGGAAACGGGACTTCGCTATGCATGACATGACTGCGAAAAAGGCGGCGGTGAAGCCGGTCGGCCAGCATCCGAACTTTCAGAAACATCACAAACGGTTTCCGACCAGCGCCTGGCTGCGCCGGCAAGCGCCGGGCAATGTACCTCTTTTTGCTTTTGAATATGGGGACACCGGTGCCGGCAACGATGTCGGCATCGCTCACAACTGGGCAGCCTTCGACAATATCAAGATCGTGCCGCACTACGGCGTGATGCCGTCATTGCCGCCGGTTGACGTCAAACTGTTTGGCCGCAGCTATGCCGCGCCGATCGGCATTGCGCCGATGGGCGGTCCGTCGCTCGTGTGGCCGGGTGCCGATCTTCTTATGGCGAAGGCCGCACAACGCGCTCGTATTCCCTACACGTTGAGTGTCGCGGGCGGTGCCACTATCGAACAGGCGGCTGAGGCCGCGCCCGATGTGTTCTGGCTCCAGCTCTACCGATTTTGGCACGACGACCACAAGATCGGCTTTGACCTGGTGCGGCGCGCGCAGGCAGTCGATGCCAAGGTGCTCACGCTCACGCTCGATGTGCCGGTGCGCACGACGCGTTCGCGCGAAACTTACGCCGGGCTCGCGCACGAATTCCGCCCCAACGTACGTATGATCTACGAGATGATGGTGCGGCCGAAATGGCTGCTCGCGCTGCTGCGCAACGGATATCCGCGCTTTGCCACCATCAGCGACTATGCGCGTCCCGGTGCTGGCACCAATGAAATCATCGCTTACGCGCGTGCGCGCATGGGCGGGGCATTTTCGTGGGAAGAGGTCAAGCGCTATCGTGATGCCTGGAAAGGACCGATGGCGGTGAAAGGTATCCTGCATCCTGAAGATGCCGAGAAAGCGGTTGCGCTCGGCATCGAGGGCATCTGGGTATCGAACCACGGTGGCCGTCAGATCGAGGCGCTGACACCGTCGATCGACGTGCTCCCGGCGATCGTTGCGGCTGTCGGAAAGAAAGCGACAGTCCTGCTCGATAGCGGCGTGCGCAGCGGCCAGGACGTCATGCGTGCACTGGCGCTCGGCGCCGATGCGGCCTTTGCCGGAAAGTCATTCCTGTGGGCGGTGGCTGCGCTCGGCGACGACGGGCCGGATTATCTGATCGATCTCTATATCGATGAGTTGCGCGCGTCGCTTGGGCAGATCGGCGCAAAATCGCCGGCCGCGGCGAGATCGGCGACCATACGGCATCCCGGCGCTATATCGTTTACAGCCAAAACGCGCGTGCCGCGCGGCAAAACGTGATAATCTCTCGTCCGCTCGTCCCCGCGAAAGCGGGGACCCAGTTCTTGAGCATGACTTGCGCTGGATTCCCGCTTTCGCGGGAATGAGCGGGTTCGGTCGTTCACCGCAACGCTGTTTGGCTCGCAGCGGCACGCCCGCAGTCATTGGGACCAATCAACCGCTAAAATCCCCATTTCAATTAAATTCATCCCTGATCTGCGCCAGCGGCAGTAGCAATTCACTCCAGCGGCCTATAAAAGGGGCGGCTTTTTGCCCGGGAGCCCCTGATGTCGGCGATCGCCGAACCACTCCAGCACGTCGTGCCAGACGATAATCTGGCGCGCCGCAATGCAATGGTATTGGCGGTCGCGCAGGCCCTTGCCGGTGGCAACAACACTGTCATCGTAAGCACCGCCAGTATCGTCGGCGCAGTGCTCGCGCCCGACAAAGGGCTCGCGACACTGCCGATCACCGCCATGGTCATCGGCATGTGGCTCGGTACGCTTCCGGTCGGTGCGCTGGCGCGGCGTTTCGGCCGGCGCTTTGCGTTGCAGACCGGCTCGGCCTTCGGCGTTCTTTCCGGGTTCATCTCCTATGCAGCGGTGATGAGCGGCAATTTCTGGCTGCTGCTGGTCGGCACGTTCTGCGGCGGGCTCTACGCCGCGGCGCATCAGTCCTATCGTTTTGCGGCCGCCGATACGGCGAGCGAGGCCTACCGGCCGAAGGTCGTGTCCTGGGTGCTGGCCGGCGGCATATTTGCGGCGGTCATCGGACCGCAGCTCGTCATCTTTACCAAGGATCTCCTGTCGCCGCATCTGTTCGCGGCGAGCTATCTCGGTCAGTCGGCCTGTGCGCTCGCCGCCGCGGCGGTGCTGCAGTTCGTCAAGGTGCCGCCGGTCGCTGCCTCGCGTCACGATAACGCCCGGCCACTGGGCGAGATTATCCGCGCACCGCGCTTCATCGTCGCCGTAGCATGCGGCATGGCGAGCTACGGCATGATGAACATGCTGATGACCTCGGCGCCGCTTGCCATGGTCGGCTGCGGGCATTCGATCACCGATGCCGCGCTCGGTATTCAATGGCATGTACTGGCGATGTATGCGCCGAGCTTCGTTACCGGCTCGCTGATTGCGCGTTTTGGAGTCGAGCGCATCACCGGCGTCGGTCTGACGCTGATCGCGGCAACGGGCGTGGTCGGCATCGCCGGCGCCACGGTCGCACATTTCTGGACCAACCTGGTGCTGCTGGGGCTCGGCTGGAATCTCGCCTTCATCGGTGCCACCACGATGGTGACGCAGTGTCATCGCCCGCAGGAACGCAACAAGGTGCAGGCGTTCAACGATTTTCTGATTTTCGGCAGCATGGCACTGACGTCGTTTTCATCCGGTCAGCTCCTCGACAAGTTCGGCTGGGCGACGATCAACGAAGTAATCTTCCCAACGATCTTCGTGACGGGCGCGCTGCTGATATGGCTTGCACTGCGGCCGCGCGAGTCGACGGTGTAAATCGCCCGGGTTCTCGGCGGCCGGTTCGGGGCATTGCCTTGAGATTCTCATAGTCGCGCTGCGTTTGCAGAACGCCCATCGTGGAACTTGTCGATTGTCTGGTCAGCTGAGACGCGCGATTTCGCGTCGGACTTGGCGCATCCGCCACTCCGGAACGGAGCGGGCTGCGCGGGCGCTCACGAGGGCGTCTAGAGCCCGCGCAAAGCGCCTCAAGAACACGATAACGGTCATCGAAGTCTCTCCTTACGGTCTCGTTGGTAGTCCTTCCGGCCTCCGTGACGGGTATGTGCGCGCGACCGCATAGGAATTCGATCGTGAAATCAGCGGCTCGTTGAAGTCTCTCCTCGAATTCGTACGGCCTCATAGTGGCTTGGCTGATATCTGGGAGCCGCCCGATAAAGTTTCGATGAGGAAGTCAGCAGCGCGGCGTAAGGCCACCATAAAAACGGAAAAGGCCAAAAACGCGGGCCCATACGCATCTGGGCGGACGCCGCCGTTTTAAACTGTCATGCGAAATTGTCGCAGCAGATCGCGTGACCGGGTACCGGCCGCACTTGCGGTACACTTGGCGTAACGCAATCGCGCACGGCGGTGATCTTTCGGCGCGCCTCAAGGAGTGCGCCTAAAATTGCGAGCGGCAATACACGGTGGCTGGCGTCGGCGGTGTCGTCGAGGGCAACCGGCAGGTTAGGTTGCGTTGTGAGCGAGCAAAACCATTCGCCGTCCTCGCAAGTCGATCCGGCGGATGCTCCATGCAGGAAGTTCGACGTCAATTAAAGCAAGCGCGGCATCGCACCAGGCTCCAGCCTCGATCAATAGATCGATGTGGGCAGCCTTTCCTGCGTTTTTCAATATCGGAAGGCGCGTGCAGGCATTCGCAACGATCTGACGAACGAGAGCGGGAGTGAGCACGTCCGCGTTTCGGATCTCGTCAACCATTCGGTCGAGGTCACCTATATCTTTGGGACCGGACAACATGGCGAAGCCTCACCTTAATATCGGCGCGAGCGACCGCTGCTGCGTGCCAATGCGATAGGAAGGCCCAAGGGCAGTGTCATCCGCTGCCGGAGCCAAACGATCGCTCACCGCGACAATTTTGTGTGTTTTAGCCGGGCTATGCGTGCGTCCGGCGGCGGCCAAAGCGGAGCCACTGTGGTTTTCGCCACGAAAGTGCGAAAGGCCGATAATGGAGCCGATCAGCGCAAAGAGCATGATGAGCTTCAGGTATTGGAGCAAAAGGGCAGTCATCGAAGTCACTCTGTTTACGGATGCCCATCTGGCTTCCGTGACAGACTATCTGTGCGCCGCCGCATAGAAATTCGATTGGGAAATCAATGCCGCCGCATAAGTGCGTCATAAAGGGCTTTTGGGCCCTCCAATGTTACGCCGGCAGCCCTTTCCAAAGGTCGCCTTGCCAGCGCTTCTTGGGCGATGAAGCGTGAAAAACTCCGGCATCGAGCTCGCTTGCTGCTTCGAATGCGCAGCGAAGACGAGGATTCTCGATTCGAGCCAGTTGACGGCGGATAATCACGCCACGCTTCGGGCTGGTTTTGTCGGCAATCGCATCACAGAGCTCCAGGCTGGTTCGCGTGAAAAATGCGAACGTTTTCCTTGGCCGCCCGCTGCGAGGCCAATCCAACTCTTGCGCCTTGATCATAACGGCAGCCCGATCATCGCGCTCCAATGTGATCGCGAACCGCAATATCGCTAACAGCCAATCATCAACCTTGCCCGTCGGGTTTTTACGGCGGAGCGCTTCGCTCATCGAAGAAATTCCTGCGGTAGGATGACGCGCTAACCGGCCACCGCGGCCTCAAGAGCGCTGACTTCTGCCGTGCGGAGCGACCCAATCATGTAATCGGAATACACGTCACACATGCGCTCAAGGGTGGCCTCGACAGCGGCGCGGGATTGCTCGCTCAATTCCACCAGCGGCAAACGGACTTTGGCCGACATGAGCCCGAGCATGCTCAGCGCGTATTTGACGGGAGCGGGGTTCGATTCGCGGAACAGGACAGCCGTCAATTGCGCGATCGGTCTCGCAAACTGGTGCGCCTTGCTCAATTGCCCTTGTTTGCACGCGAGATACATCATCCGGCAAAGGCCAGGCGCGATATTGGAGGTGACGGAAATGCAGCCGTTGCCGCCTTCGGCAAGAAAGGCGAGGGCGGTTGCATCGTCGCCAGACAGAATTCGAAATTGAGAACCGACGAGCGGCCTCAATCGGGATAACCTCGTCACGTCGCCGGTCGCGTCCTTGAGGCCAATGATTTGCGGCAGCTCGGCGAGGCGGGCAATCGTTTCGTCGGCAAGGCCGCAGGCCGTCCGCGACGGAACGTCGTAAAGAATGACCGGCAGTCCCGTCGATTGAGCGATCGCGCTGAAGTGCGCGTACATGCCGTTCTGAACCGGTTTGTTGTAGTACGGCACGACCGACAGAATTGCGTCGGCGCCGCCTGCTTCTGCATCCTTGGTCAGTTCGATGGCATGGGTCGGTCGAATTGGAGCCGGCTCCAGCGATCAACCGGTACTCGTCCGTGCGCCACGTCAACCGCAGTGCGGACGAGGACGTGATGTTCTGCGGGGCGCAGCGTCGGCGCTTCGCCAGTTGTTCCGCAGACGACGAGTGCGGTGGCACCTTCACGGATCTGGCGTTCGCAGAAATGTTCGAACGCGGCAACGTCGACATTACCATCGCCATCAAACGGCGTCGGCACGGCGGGCGCGTAACCCGATAGCTTCGAAACGTGTCGGCCGATGATGCGCATTGTTGCCGCCTTACATGGTTCAATTCAACCCGTCAGGCGACTTTTTGCTGATTTGGGATATTGGTATTGAGAGGCAGATGAAACGCAGCGGCAGCCGGACGATTCATATCAAGCTCGAAAACGCCGGGCACCATGACGACAGCTTGTGGGCGATTTCCATTTTCGAACATTGCGAACTTGAGTGCTTCGGCACGGTCAACAAATAGCCCACCGCAGAGGCCTCGTTCGTCCTGGACGACCCAGTTCCCCCGGCTGTTCTTGCCAATGAGGAATTGCAACGACCTCGTACATGGAATTGTCGAGGGAGGTTCAGCCTGTTTCATGACACGTCTCCTTGATAAGGGTTGGTGGATAGCGGGCCGGGGTCGCCCTAGTAGTGGAACGCGTGCAGCCAGATCGCGGCGCGCAGAGCGACAACGCCGGCAAAAACAACAGCGAGAAGCGCGAAGGTGAGCAGCACCATGGAAGCGCGTTTAACGCTCGCGATTTTCTGGTCGTTCGGACGAACCACGCTCGCGGCAGACGATCGATTGAGTGACTGCGTCTTCGCGAACCGCTGAAAATGCTGAGGATGATTGACTATCGACATAGCAGCCTCCGATCGCGGTTCATCTTGTCGCCGCATTGCGCGCTTCATCGGACGATCGGAAGATCGTCGTCATTCTTCGACGTGTGCATGTACCGATTGCGATAGAGCTCGGCTTCGATCATCGCTTTTTGCAATCGCACCTCGCCGATGGCTTCGTAGACGGTGACGATCATCCGGCCCGTTGCGGCAAGCGCATTGCGCAAACGGCGGGAGAAGGTCAGCGCGGCGCCGGGATTGGCCTGCGTCGCAGGCTTTTTGGATACACGCCCGGATGACTTCGACTTATTCGAATTCGGATATGTGATGAGCGACATGGTCCGCTCCTCTTTGGAATGGCGGGCCTTCGCCGGCCGCACCTGAGGCTGTGCCGCCTCAAGGGCGCAATGTGTGCGCCGCCGCATAGGAATTCGATTGGGAAATCAAAGAGCCGCTATAAACGCGTCATAAAGGCCGGAGAAAGGTCTGACTTTTGTGACAATCAGATGGGTCGGCCGGGCAATCTTTATTTCTTCTTGATCTATCGCAACCGCAATTCACATCGCTTCTTTATCGTTCCAAACTTAATTGAACGCTTGCACTGGAAAACTCATTGGAATTTCGCTCCGACACCTTTGAAAGGGAGCAACCATGCTCGACGTCATTCTGTTAGCCCTCGGCCTTGCCTTCTTCGCGCTGTCGATCGGCTACGCGTACGCCTGCGACCGGCTCTAACGCGTGATCCCGAAAAGTGGAAACCGGTTTCCCGCCTCGCGAAGCCCGATTCGGCGGGCGAAGGACAGGTTAGGAAGAAGATCACGCGGAAGGATTTCAAGGAGGCAGCCATGATCTTCGACTATTCACTCGCCGGCCTCGTGACCGCGGGGCTGCTGTTCTACCTCACCTACGCTCTGCTGCGGCCCGAACGCTTCTGACGCGCGAAGTTCCGAAAAGCGGGGACCAGTTTTCGGACAAGATGATTATGCGCCAAATGAGAGATGCATCATGACCACGATTGGCTGGATCCAAATCCTGCTTTATTGCGCGATCATCGTCGCGATCACGCCGGTGCTCGGCGCCTATATGACGCGCGTCTTCAACGGCGAGCGCACGTTCCTGTCACCGGTGCTGCGGCCGGTCGAAGCCGCAATCTATTGGGCGGGTGGGGTCGACGAGAAACGTGAGCAGAACTGGCTCATGTACACGGTCGGCATGCTGCTGTTCCATGTCGGCGGCTTTCTCATTCTCTACGGGCTGATGCGCTTCCAGGCGGTGCTGCCGTTCAATCCGGCCGAGCAGTCGGCGGTCGCACCCGACCTGACGTTCAATACGGCCGTCAGCTTCATCACCAACACCAACTGGCAGAACTACGGTGGTGAAGGCACGCTGTCGTACCTCACCGCAGATGCTCGGCCTCACGCACCAGAACTTCCTGTCGGCGGCGACCGGCATCGTGCTGGCAGTTGCGCTCATTCGCGGGTTCGCGCGCGCGTCAGCAAAGACGATCGGCAATTTCTGGGTCGATATCACCCGCTGCACGCTCTACATCCTGATGCCGATCTGCGTCGTCGCCGCGCTGTTCCTGGTCTGGCAGGGCATGCCGCAGACGCTCGGCCCCTATGTCGATGCCACCACGCTGGAAGGCGCCAAGCAGACCATCGCGGTCGGTCCGGTCGCATCGCAGATCGCGATCAAGATGCTCGGCACCAATGGCGGCGGCTTCTTCAACGCCAATGCCGCGCATCCATTCGAGAACCCGACCGCGTTGTCGAACTACCTGCAGATCATCTTGATCTTCGCGCTCGGCGCGTCGCTCACCAACGTCTTCGGCCGCATGGTCGGCAACCAGCGCCAGGGCTGGGCAATTCTCGCGCGTCGATGGGCGTGCTGTTCATCGCGGCGTCCTGCTCGCCTATTGGGCCGAAGCCAACGGCACCAGCACGCTCAATGCGCTCGGCCTCACCGGCGGCAACATGGAAGGCAAGGAGGTCCGCTTCGGCATCGTCGCCTCGGCGTTGTTCGCGGTGATCACCACCGCCGCTTCCTGCGGCGCCGTCAACGCCATGCACGACTCGTTCACCGCGCTCGGCGGCATGGTGCCGCTCATCAACATGCAGCTCGGCGAGATCATCGTCGGCGGCGTCGGCGCCGGCCTGTACGGCATGCTGCTGTTCGTTATTCTGGCGATCTTCGTCGCCGGCCTGATGGTCGGCCGCACGCCGGAATATGTCGGCAAGAAAATCGAGGCGAAGGAGGTCAAGATGGCGATGCTCGCCATCCTGATCCTGCCGTTGATGATCCTCGGTTGGTCGGCGGTCGCGGTGGTCTATCCGCCGGCGGTCGCTATCGATGGCCAATGCCGGACCGCATGGCTTCAGCGAAGTGCTCTACGCTTACTCGTCGCAGACCGGTAATAACGGTTCGGCGTTTGCCGGGATCACCGGCAACACCGTCTTCTACAACGTCACCGGCGCCGTCGCGATGTTCGTTGGCCGCTTCCTGATGATCATTCCGGCCATGGCGATCGCCGGCTCGCTCGCCGACGAAGAAATCGGTTCCGCCGTCCCTCGGCACATTCCCGACCACCGGTGGCCTTTTCGTCGGCCTGGTGGTCGGCGTGATCCTGATCGTTGGCGGCCTCACCTTCTTCCCCGCGCTCGCGCTCGGGCCCATCGTCGAGCATCTCGCGATGCAGGCGGGCACCGTATTCTGAGCTGGATTTACATTCGGAGTTACGACTATGGATACCTCTAAAGTGCGCAAGCGGATGCCTGTTTCCACGCTGCTCGACCCGAAGATCGTGATGCCGGCGATCGGCCAGGCCTTCGTCAAGCTCAATCCGGCCACGCTGCTCAAGAATCCGGTGATCTTCGTGCTCGAGATCGTCACGGCGCTGACCACCGTGTTGCTGGTGCGCGACCTGGTGCAGCATGCGCCGGCGCCGGCTTCACCTTCCAGATCGTCCTCTGGCTGTGGTTCACAGTGTTGTTCGCCAACTTCGCGGAAGCGGTGGCGGAAGGCCGCGGCAAGGCGCAGGCCGACACGTTGCGCCGTAGCCGCGTCGAGACGCAGGCCAAGAAGCTTTCGGATCCGAAAAAGCGCACCAGCTTCGAGACGTGTCCGGGCGCTCGATCTGCGCGCCGGCGATTATGTCGTGTCGCGGCCGGTGACGTCGTCCCCGGCGATGGCGATGTCGTCGAAGGCATCGCGTCGGTCAACGAGGCGGCGATCACCGGTGAATCCGCGCCGGTCATTCGCGAATCCGGCGGCGACCGTTCGGCGGTGACCGGCGGCACGACCGTGATTTCCGACTGGATCGTCGTGCGCATCACCTCGTCGCCCGGCTCGTCCTTCCTTGACCGCATGATCAGCGTTGGTCGAGGGCGCCGAGCGGCAGAAGACGCCGAACGAGATCGCGCTGAACATCCTGCTGATCGGCCTGACCATCATCTTCGTGTTCGCGACCGCGACGATCCCGAGCTATGCGACCTATGCCGGCGGGGCGATCTCCGTCGTCATCCTGGTGGCGTTGTTCGTCACCTTGATTCCGACCACGATCGGCGCCCTGCTCTCGGCCATCGGCATTGCCGGCATGGACCGGCTGGTGCGCTTCAACGTGCTGGCCATGTCCGGCCGCGCGGTGGAAGCCGCCGGCGACGTCGACACGCTGCTGCTCGACAAGACCGGCACCGTCACTTTCGGCAACCGGCTTGCGACCGAAATCATCGTGGTGCCCGGCGTCACCGAGCATGAGGCCGCGGAAGCCGCATTGCTGGCCAGCGACGCCGACGAAACCGCCGAAGGCCGCTCGATCATCACGTTGATGCAGGATAAATATAACGTGAACCGCCAGGTGGCACCCGCCGATGCCAGGTTCATCGAATTCTCGGCGACGACGCGGCTGTCGGGCGTCGATATCGGCAAGCCGCAAATTGCGCAAGGGCGCGGTCGATTCGGTGCTCAAATTCGCGCGCGAGCAGGCGGGCCAGAATGTCGCCGAGCCACAGGCCTTTCGCGCGGCCGTCGACAAGATCGCGCGCTCCGGCGGCACCCCGCTCGGGCTGGTCGAAGGTGACCGCATCCTCGGCGTGATCCATCTCAAGGACGTGGTGAAGCCCGATGTGCAGGGATCGCTTCAACGCCCTGCGCCGCATGGGCATCAAGACCGTGATGATCACCGGCGACAATCCGGTGACGGCGGCGGCGATTGCCTCCGAAGCCGGCGTCGACGATTTCATTGCCCAGGCGACGCCCGAGGACAAGCTGCGCTACATCCGCGGCGAACAGTCACAAGGTCGGCTGATTGCCATGTGCGGCGACGGCACCAACGACGCGCCGGCGCTGGCGCAGGCTGATGTCGGTGTCTGCATGCAGACCGGCACGCAAGCCGCGCGCGAGGCCGGCAACATGATCGATCTCGATTCCGACCCGACCAAGCTGATCGAGGTGGTCGAGATCGGCAAGCAGCTGCTGATGACGCGCGGCGCGCTCACCACCTTCTCGATCGCCAATGACGTGGCGAAGTATTTTGCCATTATCCCGGCAATCTTCCTCGCGTTCTATCCGCAACTGGCCGTGCTCAATGTCATGCAGCTGGCCACACCGCAGAGCGCGATCCTGTCGGCGATCATCTTCAATGCGTTGATCATCATCGCGCTCATTCCGCTGGCGCTAAAGGGTGTCGCCTATCGTCCGATCGGTGCCGGCGCGCTGCTGCGGCGCAATCTGCTGATCTACGGCCTCGGTGGCATCGTCCTGCCGTTCGTCGGCATCAAGGCCATCGACCTTTTGGTCAATGCCTTGCATCTGGTCTGAGGAGACCCAGTCATGTTGAAAGAAATCCGTCCCGCCATTGTCCTGGTCGTCTTGCTGACCCTGATCACGGGCTTGGCCTACCCGCTCGCGATGACCGGGATTGCAGGCCTGATCTTCCCGTATCAGGCGCAAGGCAGCCTGATCGAGAAAGATGGCAAGGTCATCGGGTCAGCGCTGATCGGACAGGTCTTCGCCAGTGACAAATACTTTCATGGCCGGCCGTCCGCGACCAATGCGCCCGATCCGAAGGATTCAACAAAAACTGTCGACGCGCCTTACAATGCAATTAATTCAATGGGCTCGAATCTCGGCCCGACCAGCAAGGCGCTGGCCGATCGCGTGAAGGGCGACGTGGAAACGCTCAAGAAAGAGAACCCGTCGGCGGCGGTCCCGGTCGATCTGGTCACCACCTCGGGTAGCGGCCTCGATCCCGACATCTCGCCGGCGGCGGCTCTATTTCAGGTGCCGCGCGTGGCCAAGGCCCGCAACCTGCCGGAAGCACGGCTCCGCACCCTGGTTGAGAGTCAGGTCGAAGGCCGCACATTTGGCCTGCTCGGCGAGCCTCGCGTAAACGTACTCAATCTCAATCTGGCGCTGGACGCGCTCAAGTCGTAGTCGCGCATTTACGATCCTCCCTGCCTTTCCCGGGCATAAGTTCGGGGCAGGCTTTTGCCGTATGATGCGCTAGAGGAGCCGTATGGCTGGAGACAAAGCGCAGAGAGCCTCGCCTGACGCACTGCTGGCCTTGGCCAAGAAAGAAGGCCGGGGGCATCTAAAAATTTTTCTCGGCGCCGCCCCCGGTGTCGGCAAGACCTACGCCATGCTCACATCCGCGCGCACCGAGAAATCGGGCGGGCGTGACGTCGTGGCGGGCCTGATCGAGACGCATGGCCGGCGCGAGACCGAGCAGCTGATCGACGGATTCGAGATCCTACCGCGCAAGCCGATCGTCTATCGCAACCAGGTCATGAAGGAATTCGATCTGGACGCCGCGCTGACACGCCGGCCGAAACTGCTGCTCGTCGACGAATATGCCCACACCAATGTCCCCGGGAGCCGCCATCCAAAACGCTGGCAGGATATCGACGAGTTGCTCGCAGCGGGCATCGACGTCTGGACGACGCTGAATATTCAACACCTCGAAAGCCTCAACGACGTCGTCCAGAAGATCAGCAAGATACGCGTGCGCGAGACGGTACCGGACACGGTTTTCGACAAGGCCGACGAGATCGTGCTGGTCGATTTCCCACCTGATGAACTGCTCAAGCGTCTCGCCGAAGGCAAGGTCTACGTCCAGGACACCGCGGCAAGCGCGGTCGAGCACTTTTTCAAGCCGCAAAACCTGACAGCGCTGCGCGAGCTCGCCTTGCGGCGAGCGGCTGAGCGGATCGACGCCGATCTGATCGAGCGGATGCAGGCCCAGGCAATCGAGGGCCCATGGGCCGCTGGCGAGCGCATTCTGGCCTGTATCGGGCCCGATCCGATATCGCCCACTGTCGTACGCGCGGCCAAACGGCTCGCCGACCTGATGGATGCGCCATGGATTGCCGTCACGGTCGAGCGCCCGGGGTCCGCTCTCGAAGACGGGCCTCGCCAACGCCTCGATGAAGCGATGAAACTGGCGCAGAGCCTGGGCGCCGATACGCAGACGCTGACGGGGACCGATCTTGCCGGCGGAATTGCTGCGCTTTGCGAAATTCGAGAACGTCACCCAGATCGTCGTTGGACGGTCGCCCGGCAGTTTCTTCAGCGAATTGCTGCGGCGATCTTTGCCGCACGAGCTGGTGCGCCGGACGCAGGATATCGCCATCCATCTCGTTACGAAGGAGGCGGAGCAGCCCGCGAGGGCGCCACTGTTGCGCTGGCCGAAGAATCTGGTGCTCGCGCCTCTGCCGTTTCTGTACGCGACGCTTGCCGTCGCGGCAGCACTGGCGGTCGGTGAAGTGCTCACCGAAATCACGCCGATCCCGAACCTGTCGATGGTTTTTCTGTTGGCGGTGCTGGTGACCGCCATGAGTTCGGGCATCTGGCCGGCGATCTACGCTTCGGTTCTTTCCTTCCTCGTCGTACAATTTCTTTTTCATTCCGCCGCTTTATACGTTCACCGTTGCAGAGCCGTATGAGCTGCTGGCCTTGGTAATTTTCCTGGTCGTCGCAGTGATCAGCTCTGCGCTGGCCGGCCGGGTGCGCGAGCAGGCAAGAATTTCCGCGAGCCGCATGCGCGCCATGCGAAGGCTGTATGAATTCACGCGGCGATTGTCGGGTCTCGCGACGCTCGATGCGGTGGCGGAGGGCGCCGCCAGCGAAATCCATGCGAGCCTCGGACGTCCGGTCGTGGTCCTGCTTGCGCAGGACGATGACGTCGCTCTCGCCGCGGCGTGGCCGCCGGAAGATACTCTGGACGCTGCCGCAATGACCGCGGCGCGCTGGGCTTACAGCCACGTCGAGCCAGCGGGCGCCGATACGGGCACATTGCCGATCATCCCGTGGTATTTTGTGCCGCTGCGCATCGGTACAAAGACGCTCGGCGTCATTGGCGTCGCGAAAGAAAAGGACACATCGCCGCTTCGATTCGGAGGCGCGTGCATTGCTCGATACGCTGGTCGAGCAGACGGCCGTCCGCTTTGGAGCGCGCTTCGCTCGCCCGCGAAATGGTGAGTGCAAAGACCGCCACGGAAACCGAGCGCGTGCGCAATACGCTGCTGGCATCGGTTTCGCACGATTTCCGCACGCCGCTGTCGTCGATCCTCGGTTCAGCCACCAGCCTCATCGACTACGCCGACAAGCTCGATCCGGCGGCGAAGAAAGACCTGCTCGGCCAGATCAAGAAAGAAGCCGAAGACCTCGATGAAATGGTCCGCAATCTTCTGGCCATTACCCGCATTGATGCGGGGGCGCTGGAATTGCGCCGCGACTGGCTCGATCTGCGGGAAGTCGCCGAACGCGTGGTCAGCGCAGCGCGGCGGCATGGCGCACGGCAGCATATCGAGATCAGACTTGCCCGTCCGACCTTCCGCTGGTGCGGGCTGACGCCACCTTGGCCGAGCAGGTCTATCGGGAACGTGGTTGGCAATGCCGTCGTGCATACGCCGCCTGCGACGCGCGTCGTCATTGATGCGTCCGTATCCGTCGGATGGCGTCGCGTTGAATGTGACCGATGACGGGCCCGGCATCCCGGCCGAAACGCTGCCGCGCATTTTCGACAAGTTCGTGAAAGGCACCGAACCGGCAGCAATTAATGCCGACGGCACCCAGGGCACCGGCCTCGGGCTCGCCATTGCCAAAGGCATCATGGAAGCCCATGGCGGAGCGATCAACGCGGAAAGCCCGGTCGCGAACGGCCGTGGTGCGCGCTTCGTCATGACGTTCCCGCGCGAGGAGGCGCCGGCATGAGCGCCAAAATCCGCGTGCTGGTCATCGATGATGAAGCGGCGATCCTGCGCTTTCTCAAGCCGGCGCTGGAAGCGAACAACTATGAAATGGCGAGCGCCGGTACCGTCGCGTGAAGGCATCAAACGCATCGCCGCCGAAACGCCGGACATCGTGTTGCTCGACCTCGGTCTGCCGGACGGCGACGGCAAGGATGTGATCAGGCGCGCCCGCGAATGGTCCGATCTTGCCGATTGTGGTGTTGTCGGCGCGCGAGCGAGAAGCCGAAAAGATCGAGGCGCTCGATCTCGGCGCCGACGATTACGTCAACAAGCCGTTCAATATCGGCGAGCTGCTGGCGCGCATGCGCACGGCCTTGCGCCATCGCATGCAGCGCAAGGCGGAAATCCCGGTCTTGCGTGTCGGCAATCTCGAGGTGGACGCGGTGCGCCACCGCGCAACCCGCGCCGGCACCGAGTTGAAGCTCACGCCGAAGGAATTCGAGCTACTATCGTTCCTCGCAAAGCACGCCGGACGTGTCGTGACGCATAAGCAGATTCTCACGGCGGTCTGGGGACCGGCGCATACCGAGGACACCCAATATCTTGCGCGTCTACATTGGCCAGCTTCGGCAGAAAGTCGAAGACCATCCGGATGACCCGCGGTTCATTTTGACTGAACCCGGGATCGGGTATCGGGTTGCGGAGACCTGACCCGGGGGTCAGATCCGGCGTCTGTGGACGAGAAAAAAATGCTCCTGTTGCACCTGCGTCCGGGTGCGGTCGGGGGGCGCCAGGCGGCCAATAAGGGCAGCCCCGGCTTGTGACCCGTTTCGTCGGTGTAAGGCCGCTTAGGAAGCCAGGCCGCCCCAGTATCTCGGCGAACATACGGACGTTGGCGCTTGTTCTTTGATGCACCGCGGCCACGACTGTGACCGGCCTGCAACACTTTTAGAACATTTAAGCATAGCAGCTGATCGACCCCGCTATCGCCGTGATTCGGCCATACGCTCCGACGACATCGAGGCCGCCCAAGCCGGGGTATCGCCTCGAAAGACGCCGGCGGGCCACCCGGCAATGGTAACCGGGGCGGGGCGACAAGAGACTATGGAAGCGAAAACCAGTTTGAAGTCGAAGCTGCCGAGCCGGCACGCCACCGAGGGGCCGGACCGCGCACCACATCGTGCGTTCTACTACGCGATGGGTCTGACCACCGAGCAGATCCACCAGCCTTTCGTCGGCGTTGCCACGTGCTGGAACGAAGCCGCTCCCTGCAACATCGCCCTGATGCGTCAGGCGCAGGTGGTCAAGAAGGGCGTCTCTGCTGTCGGCGCCACGCCGCGCGAGTTCTGCACCATCACCGTCACCGACGGCATCGCGATGGGCCACGCCGGCATGAAGGCTTCGCTGCCGTCACGCGAGGTGATCGCGGAATTCTGTCGAGCTTACCGTGCGCGGCCACGCTTATGATGCGCTGATCGGCATTGCAGGGTGCGACAAGTCACAGCCCGGCATGATGATGGCGATGTGCCGTCTCAACGTGCCGTCGATCTACATCTACGGCGGCTCGATCCTGCCCGGAAAATTCAAGGGCAAGGAAGTTACCATCCAGGACGTCTACGAGGCAGTCGGCAAGCATTCGGTCGGGCAGATGTCCGATGAGGATCTCGACACTCTCGAACAGAATGCCTGCCCCTCGGCTGGCGCATGCGGCGCGCAATTTACCGCCAACACCATGGCGACGGTATCGGAAGCCATCGGGCTCGCTTTGCCTTATTCGGCAGGGGCGCCTGCGCCTTACGAAATCCGCGACAAGTTCAGCATGCTGGCGGGCGAGATGATCATGGATTTGATCGTCAAGAATATCCGCCCGCGCGACATCGTCACGCGAAAGGCGCTTGAAAACGCCGCTGCGGTGGTCGCCGCGACGGGCGGCTCGACCAATGCGGCGCTGCATTTACCGGCGATCGCGAACGAATGCGGTATCGAGTTCACGCTGTTCGATGTCGCCGAAGTCTTCAAAAAGACTCCTTATGTCGCAGATTTGAAACCTGGTGGCCGTTATGTCGCCAAGGATATGTTCGAAGCTGGTGGCGTGCCGCTTCTCATGAAAACACTTCTCGATCACGGATTCATGCACGGTGACTGCTTGACAGTCACCGGCCGCACGATCGCCGAGAATTTGAAGAGCGTGAAATGGAATCCTGACCAGGATGTCGTGCGCCCGGCCGACAAGCCGCTGCTGCCGACCGGCGGCGTCGTGGGGCTCAAAGGTAATCTCGCACCCGATGGCGCAATCGTGAAAATCGCCGGCATGAAGACGCTGAAGTTCAGCGGCCCGGCGCGCTGCTTCGACGGCGAGGAAGCCTGCTTCGATGCGGTCAAGAACCGCAAATACAAAGACGGCGAAGTGCTGGTGATCCGTTACGAGGGGCCGCGCGGCGGCCCGGGCATGCGTGAAATGCTTTCGACGACGGCGGCGCTGTACGGGCAGGGCGCAGGCGAAAAAGTCGCACTGATCACCGACGGACGTTTCTCCGGCGCGACGCGCGGTTTCTGCGTCGGCCATGTCGGTCCTGAAGCGGCGATCGGCGGCCCGATCGGGCTGATCCGCGACGGTGACATCATCGAGATCGACGCCGTGAAAGGCACACTCGACGTCAAGCTTTCCACCGAAGAGCTCGCCAAGCGCAAGAGCCAGTGGACGGCGCGCGAGAGCGAGTACGGTTCCGGCTATTTGTGGAAATACGCGCAGCAGGTGGGGCCCGCCGTCAACGGCGCGGTGACACATCCGGGCGGCGCGGCTGAGAAAGAGTGTTATGCGGACAGTTGAGCGCCTGTTGCGTGTGCTGCTGATCGGCGCCGGCCTGATGGCCGCCGCGCCCGCGTTCGCATTCGACGGCAGCAAGACCGACGGCAGCGTCGGACCGCCGCCGATGTCGCCGGTCGAAGCATTCCGCTCAGGCGCGCATTGGCTCAAGACGGGCGAAACCGTCAAAGCGGTGAACTCGCTCGAATACGCGGCCGAAAAGGGCCACGCACTGGCGCAGTGGAAACTCGGCCGGATGTACGCCGAAGGCGAAGGCGTCGAGCAGAACGATCTTAAGGCGTTCGAATATTTCCGCCGCATCGCGGACGGCCATGCCGAGGACAATCCGGACACGCCACAGGCGCGGTTCGTGGCAAATGCTTTTGTCGCGCTGGGCCATTATTATCTCGAGGGCATTCCGAAAACCGAAATCAAGCGCGATCCCGACCGTGCGCGCGAAATGTTCGCCTACGCGGCGTCGTATTTCCGCGACCCTGACGCGCAATATTATCTGGCGCGCCTCTATCTCAATGGCACCGGCGCGCCGCATGACCCGCGGCAGGCCGCGCGCTGGTTCGGTCTCTCGGCGCAGAAAGGCCAGTGCGAGGCGCAGGCCATGCTCGGTGCAATGTTGTTCGAGGGCGATCACGTGCCGCGGCAGGCCGCGCGCGGACTAATGTGGCTTGCGCTCGCCAAGGACAGTGCGCGCGCCGACCAGGCGTGGATCACCAAGCTTTATGACAGCGCCATGAAGCAGGCGAGCGAGGACGAGCGTGCCCTGGCCGTCGTCTATCTGCGCCGCTGGCTGGAGACGCGCAGGGAGTGAGTCAGCGGGTAAGTTTTGCGGGAAGTTTTCTTGTCATGGCCGGGCTGTCCCGGCCATCCACGTCTTTAAAGGCCGTCTTTTAAGACGTGGATGCCCGGTAAGGCGTGGATGCCCGGCACCACAAGGCATGACGAATGAGAGTCACCGCATCTCAATATCCAGATCGACATAGACCGGGACGTGGTCGGATGGTTTGTCCCATCCACGGACATGGCGGTCGATACCGGCGTCGATCAGCCGGTCGGCGGCTTGTGGCGACAGCAGCAGGTGATCGATGCGGATGCCGTCATCCTTGGCCCACGCCCCGGCCTGGTAGTCCCAGAAGGTATAGAGGTCGGGAGCATCACTGACCGCACGCACCGCATCGGTCAGCCCCAAATTGATCAGCGCGCGGAATTTCTCCCGGGTCTGCGGGAGGAACAATGCATCGTTCTTCCATGCATCGGGGCGGCGGACGTCCGAAGTGGTCGGGATGACATTATAGTCGCCGGCCAGCAGCATCGGTTCTTCCAGTTTAAGTCGTTCATGTGAGAAATTAATAAGCCGATTCATCCAATTGAGTTTGTAGTTGTATTTGTCGGTGTCCGGTGGGTTGCCATTGGGAAGATAGAGACTGATCACGCGCAGCGCGCCGGTCTTGGTGGATACGATCGCTTCGAGAAAGCGCGCCTGCACATCGTTGTCATCGCCGATAAGGCCGGGTGCGACTTCGTCAAACGGCATTTTGGAAAGCAGCGCAACGCCGTTGAAGGTCTTCTGGCCATGGACGGCGACGTTGTAGCCGAGTGCCTCCAGCGGCTCTCGCGGGAAAACGTCGTCCGTGCATTTGATCTCCTGCAGGCAGACGATGTCGGGTTGCCGTTCCTTGAGCCATGCTTGGAGGTTGTCCATGCGCTGGCGGATGGAGTTGACGTTCCAGGTGGCAATTCGCATGGATTCCGAGGTCCGGGTGGGCGAATAAGGCTTTATTTTCAGTGTTTATCAGACAGCCGCAGGGATATGCACTCAGTAACGTTTATATGCTAGGTAAGCCGCTAACGCGGCCCAAAAGTGCTGCGAGAGCGAAGCCATTTTGCGGACCAGGGAGAGTCCGGCCAGGCGCACATGAGTCCGGACCGAAAAATACTCATGACCAAGCGAAAATGGCTCATTGGTGGGGCAGTTCTCGCCCTCATCGGGGCTGCCGTGCTTGTGCGCGGGTTCTGGACTACGGACGGGGTCGCCGCCCGCAAGGTCCAGACTCGAGCGGTTCCGGTCGAGACCGCCATCGCTGAACGCAAGACCATGCCGGTGCGCCTCAACGCCCTCGGCAACGTCACTCCCATCGCCAGTGTCGCCATAAAAACGCAGGTCGACACGACGATCACCGCCGTCCATTTCCGCGACGGCGCTCATGTCGAAAAAGGCGACCTGCTATTCACGCTCGACTGCCGGCAGATCGAAGCCGACATGAAGCGCGTCCAGGCGATTATTGACGGTGCGCAGGCAACGCTCGAACAGGCGCAGCGCGACGTCGAGCGCTACACCGATCTAGCTGCCAGGAACGCTACCCCGATCGTCACGCTCAACAATGCGCAAACGCAGGTCAACGTTTCGCGTGCTACCGCGGAATCGAACCGCGCGCAGCTCGAAAACCTGAGGGTCCAGCTCAGCTTCTGTGCAATCCGCGCGTCGATTTCCGGCCGCATCAGCATGGCCAACGTCAAAGTCGGAAACTTTGTGCGCCAAGCCGACACTTCGCCGATGGCGACCATCATTCAGATGGTACCGGTCTATGTGACCTTTACGGTGCCGCAGAAAAATCTTCCTGACATCCGCAATGCTATCGCCGCCGAAACGGCGACTGTAGAGGCGATCATTCCGGGCGACCAGAAGCGCGCCAACGGTCAGGTCACCATGATCGAGAACACCGTCGACCCGGCGACAGGCATGGCGACTGTGCGTGCGACCATGCCGAACAAGGACGAACTGCTCTGGCCCGGCACGCTGGTCACCGCCGATATGACTTTACGAAATGAAGAGGGCGTCGTTGTGCCTTCGAACGCTGTGCAGGTTAGCCAGACCGGCACCTTCGTATTCGTCGTCAAAGACGGTGCAGCTCAGATCCAGGCGGTGAAGGTTGAGCGCCAGGTCGGGACCGAAAGCGTGATTGCTTCGGGCCTCAACGGCGGCGAGACGGTCGTGACCGAAGGGCAGTTGTTGTTGTCGAGCGGTACTCCCGTCAACGTGCGTCCGCCCAAGGTCGCCGGTAGCTGAGCCATGAATATCTCGGAAACCTGTATTCGCCGGCCGGTGCTGACGACACTGATGACGGCGTCGTTGATCGTTTTCGGCATCTTCGCCTATCGGCTGCTGCCGGTGGCGGCCCTGCCGGCGGTGGATTTTCCGACCATCCAGATTACGGCACAATTTCCAGGCGCAAGTCCGGAAACGATGGCGTCGTCGGTTGCATCACCGATCGAACGCCAGCTGTCGACGATTTCCGGCATCTCATCGATGAATTCGTCGTCCTCGCTCGGCTTGGCGCAGATCACCATTCAGTTCGATCTCGGCCGCAATATCGACGGCGCGGCGCTCGACGTGCAAACCGCTCTCGCGACTGCGGCGCGTCTGTTGCCGATCGAAATGACCATTCCGCCGTCATTCAGGAAGGTGAATCCGGGCGATTTTCCGGTGCTCTATGTCAGCTTGCGGTCTGAAACCGTACCACTGTCGACGGTTGACGATTACGCAGAGACCGTGCTGGCGCCGCAGATTTCGCAATTGCCCGGCGTCGCGCAGGTGCTGGTCTATGGTGCGCAGAAATTCGCTGTGCGCGTGCAGGTCAATCCGACTGAGGCGGCGTCCCGCAATATCGCGCTTGAAGACGTACGCAGTGTCGTTGCCAAGGCCAATTCGAGCACGCCGGTGGGGGTCCTGACCGGACCAAAACAAAGTGTGACGCTGGCAGCCACCAGCGCGATGCCGCACGCGACCGATTATCGCGACGTGGTCGTGGCTTACCGCAACGGTACCCCGATCAAACTGAACCAGATTGCCCATGTGATCGACAGCGTCGAAAACAACAAGATTGCCACCTGGTTCAATGATGCGCGCGCGATTGTGCTGGCGATCCAGCGCCAGCCGGATGCCAATACCGTGCAGGTCGTCGACCTTGTGCGCCAGGGCCTGCCAAACATGCGCGCGCAGGTGCCGCCATCGATCCAGATGGAACCTTTGTTCGACCGCTCGCTCTCCATTCGCGCGGCGGTGACCGACGTGCAGGAGACACTGGCGATCGCCGTCACGCTCGTTATCCTGGTGATCTTCCTGTTCCTGCGCAAAGTCTCGGCGACCATCATTCCGGCGCTCGCGGTGCCTGTATCTCTGGTCGGCACCTTTGCCGCGATGTATGCATTCGGCTTCTCCATCAACAATATGACATTGCTCGCGCTGACGCTTTCGGTCGGTTTCGTGGTCGACGACGCCATCGTGATGCTCGAGAACATCGTGCGCCACGTCGAGGGCGGCATGCGTCCGTTCGAGGCGGCGCTGAAGGGTTCGCGCGAGATCGGCTTTACGATCGTGTCGATCACTTTCTCGTTGATCGCGGTGTTCATCCCGGTGTTGTTGATGGGCGGCATGGTCGGACGCGTATTTCGCGAATTCGCGGTGTCGATCGCCGTTGCGATCGTGGTCTCGGGTTTTGTGTCGCTGACGCTCACGCCAATGCTGTGCGCACGCGTACTTGGCAGTCATCGCCCCGAGGGCGAAAAGGAACAGTTCTTTGTGCTGCGCATGTTCGAGCGGCTCTTCGAGGGCATGCTCAATACCTATCAGTGGACGCTCGACCGCGTGATCGCATTCAAATCGATCATGTTGATGGTCACGCTCGGCACCTTTTTCGCCACCATCGTCCTCTATGTCGTGGTGCCCAAGGGCTTCTTTCCGCAAGAAGATACCGGTTACGTCATCGGCATCACGGAAGGCGCCACCGACATATCGTTCCCGGAAATCTCGCAGCTTCAGCGCAAGGTCGCCGACGTCGTGCGCGCGGATCCGGCCGTTGCCTACGTGAACTCCACGGCCGGGGCCGGCGGCCCCAACACGGTCGGCAATAGCGGGCGCATGCTGGTGGCGCTAAAACCGCGGAAAGAGCGCGACAGCTTACAGACCATCCTGGCGCGTCTGCGCCAGACGGCCAATGTCGTGCCGGGGCTCGCGATCTATTTTCAGCCGATCCAGAACATCAATCTCGGCGGCAAGCTGGCCAAAAGCCAATATCAGTACACGCTGCAATCCAACGACACCGCGTCGCTCTATCGGATTACGCCGGAACTGCGCGAAAAGATTTCCAAGATTCCGGGCCTCCTCGACGTCACTACGGATCTCTATGTGACCAATCCGCAGGTGACCATCGATGTCGATCGCGAGAAGGCGGCGGTTTATGGCGTGACCGTGGATCAGGTCCGGCAGGAACTCTATAACGCCTTCGGAGCGCGACAAGTCGCGACCATTTACAGCCCGGTGAACTACTATCAGGTCATTCTCGAAACCGAGCCGGATTTCCAGGTGGGTCCGGACGATTTGGCGCGCGTCTATCTGAAGACGGCGAACGGCACCACGGTGCCGCTCTCGGCGGTCACCCGTTTCGAGCGCACCGTTGGACCGCTGCAGGTCAATCACCAGGGCCAGCAGCCGGCGGTGACAATTTCATTCAACCTGCAGCCGGGGTTCTCGCTCGGACAAGCGGTGGATGCCATTCAGAATCTCGAGCGTGAAGAACGGCTGCCGGCAACGATCACGACCGGCTTCCAGGGAACGGCCCA
This sequence comes from uncultured Pseudomonadota bacterium, assembly GCA_963762485.1. Lineage (GTDB taxonomy): Bacteria > Pseudomonadota > Alphaproteobacteria > Rhizobiales > Xanthobacteraceae > Pseudolabrys. The sequence continues at coordinate 270,584 of CAVXLE010000011.1, forward strand.
GGTATTCCAGGACTCGCTGCGCGGGCAGGGCATCCTGATCCTGGCCGCGATCTTCGCCGCCTATGTCGTGCTCGGAATTCTGTATGAGAGCTTCATCCATCCGATCACCATCATCTCGGGCCTGCCATCGGCCGGCATCGGCGCAATCCTGACGCTGATGCTCTTCCGCATGGATCTGTCCGTGATCGCCATGATCGGCATCGTGATGCTCGTCGGCATCGTGAAGAAGAACGCCATCATGATGATCGACTTCGCGATCGAGCGCAGGCGCGTCGGGTTGTCGGCCGAGGCCGCGATCCGTGAAGCTGCCGTGCTCCGCTTCCGGCCGATCATGATGACGACGTTTGCGGCAATCTTCGGGTCGCTGCCGATCGCGCTCGGAACGGGCGCGGGCGCTGAATTGCGCCAGCCGCTTGGCGTTGCGGTTGTCGGCGGGCTGGTACTGTCGCAGCTGCTGACGCTCTACATCACGCCGGTGATCTATCTCTACCTGGATCGCTTCGACCGGCTGCTCAAGCGTCGCCTCGAGCCTCAGCTTGCGGAAGTTGCAGAAGCTCCGCCGGCCGTGGCCGCGGAATAACGTTTTCCGGATGGATTCCGCCTTCACAGGCCGGCGCTTGATATCAACTGGTTCGCCCTTTGAGAGAGCTGCTGGTTACAGTCGCGCCGTTGTGGACGGAAACTTCTGTTTCATCGCGGGAACGACGGGCTACGACTATGTAACAATGGTTATGCCCGGCGATGTTTGCGAACAAACGCAAAATTGTTTCATGACGATCGGCAACGTGCTTGCCGAGGCGGGCTTTTCCCTCAAGGATGTTGTGCGCGCAACTTATTACATCGTGAATCGTGCCGACGCGGACGAGGTTCTGGCGGTTTGCGGGCAGCATTTCGGCGATGTTCGCCCTGCAGCGACGATGTTGATCGTTGCCGGCTTGCTCAAACCAGAAATGAAAGTTGAGATCGAGGTGACCGCGCTACGGCAGGGCTAGAGCGCGAAGCTTGTGCCGCAGCCGCAAGAGGCTTTCGCCTGCGGGTTGTTGACCTTGAATGACGCACCGATAAGGCTGTCAACAAAGTCGATTTCCGAACCGGCCATATAATTGACCGAGACTGGATCAATCAGGACAACAGCGCCGTCGCGGTTGATCACGAGATCGTCGGCCGCCTTGGCGCGCTCCATGTCGAACTTGTATTGAAATCCCGAACAGCCGCCGCCTTCCACGGAAACGCGCAGCATTGTGCCGCTCGGCTCTCCCTTGAGGATTTCGCCGATCCGCCGCGCAGCCCGCTCGCTGACCGTGATGCTCGCGCTCATGTTCGCCTTTTCAAGCCGATCCTATTGGCAGATGGCCCAACGGATAGTTAAGTGCGCGGGCGGGTGAGGTCAATGCAGCGCATGATCCCGAAAAGCCTGTCCTCGACTTGATCGGGGATGGATACCGGTTTTCGGATAAGATCATGCGCTACCGAAAAGAAATGCCAATGGCGGTCGAAACCGGGCGCGAACGGGCAGTTTATGCCGCCAATCCGGCGCAAAGTCGCGGTCGTCGCTACGTGGAGCCGGCCAGCCCGACCCGCAATGCCTTCCGGCGCGATTGCGATCGGATCATCCATTCCGCGGCATTCCGGCGGCTTGCACACAAGACCCAGGTGTTCGTCTATCACGAGGGCGACCACTACCGCACGCGGCTGACGCATACGCTTGAGGTTGCGCAGATCGCCCGCTCGCTGGCCCGCGCTCTCGGTCTCGATGAGGATCTCAGCGAAGCGCTGGCGCTCGCGCATGATCTCGGTCATCCGCCATTCGGACATGCCGGCGAACGCGCCCTCGACGAACTTCTGGCCGGTTTCGGCGGCTTCGATCATAACGCACAGGCGCTCCGCATCGTGACGGACCTGGAGCGCCGATACGCCGCCTTCGACGGGCTCAATCTTAGTTGGGAAACGCTCGAAGGATTGGTGAAGCACAATGGACCGATTGTCGATCGCCAGGGTATGGCTGTCGGACGCTACGCCAGGCGCGGTGCGCCGGCGCCGATTGTCGCGTATTCAAAGATTCAAGATCTGGAGTTGTGGAGCTACGCAAGCGTGGAAGCGCAGGTTGCCGCCCTGTCGGACGATATCGCGTACGACGCTCACGACATCGATGACGGTCTGCGCGCCGGACTGTTCACACTCGACGACATTGCCGGCGTGCCGTTGGTTGCCAGCATCCTGAGTACGATCGACGCGCAGACTCCCGGCATCGATCCGGTGCGGCGCGGGCACGAGACCGTGCGCGCTCTCATCACGCGCATGATCGAGGATGTGATTGGCGAAAGCGGCCGGCGCATGGCGATGCTCAAGCCGAACTCTGCCGCCGACGTGCGCGAGGCGCCACGCCCGGTGATCGGATTTTCGCCCGCAATGGAAAAAGCCGATCGCGATATCAAGGGCTTTCTCTATCCGCGTATGTATCATCATGGCCGGGTCGCGCGCATCATGGCTGATGCCGAGCGTGTGGTCCGCGAACTTTTCGCGCACTATATGGCCACGCCTGGCGATCTGCCGGCGGAATGGCGCGAGGGGCTGGATATTACTGATACGTTCGCACGTGCCGGCCGCGTTGGCGACTATATCGCCGGAATGACGGACCGATATGCGCTTGTTGAACACGCGAAGTATTTCAAAGGGACGCCGGAGCTCAAGTGATATCGCTGCGGACAATCACCAGTGATGACGCGACCAGTAAGTGCGGACGTTGCCGCAGACTGCGAAGTCGCCTGGTTGGAGGCGTGGGGCCGGCCGGCATGACTACCGCGCCGGCATTTATTTTGTAGGAGAAGTCGTGATGCGTCTCGCAGGTAAAATTGCGTTCATTACCGGTGGCGGAGGAGGGATTGGTCGCGCCACCGCCGAACGCTTTGCCGAAGAGGGAGCCAAGGTCGTAATCGCGGAGATCGATACCGCGCGCGGCGCGGCTGCAGCGGAATCGGCGAGGGCGAGCGGCAGGAATTCAGGCGGCGACGCACATTTTATCCATTGCGATGTCCGCGAGCGGAGCAACGTGGAGGCCGCATTGGTCGAAACCGTCAAACGGTACGGTGGTCTGCACGTCTTGCACAACAACGCGGGCGGATCCACACCGCAGGATGGTCCGGTCACCGAAGCGCCGGACGAAGAGTTCTGGCGTGTGATGCGACTCGACCTCTACGGGACGTTCCTCTGCTCCAAGCTCGGCATCCCGCATATGATCAAGTCGGGCGGTGGGTCGATCATCAACATGTCATCGATCGTTGCATTGCGCGCGCTGCCCGGGCGCGATTGTTACACCGCAGCCAAGGGCGCCATCGCCGCGCTGACGCGATCGATGGCAGTGGAATATGCCGCCAACAAGATCAGGGTCAACGCCATCGCACCCGGCGTCGTGCTCACCGAGCGGGTCAAGAAGCTGCTCGAAGGGTCGAAGGACATCGAGAAGCTGGCCGAGACGCATCTGCTCGGGCTCGGCCTGCCGATCCACATGGCCAACATGGCCGTCTATCTCGCCTCTGATGAAGCGGCCATCACCACCGGACAAATTCTATCGGTCGATAGCGGCGCGACAATCCGGTAGCCCCTTTTGACTTCCCTCCCAAATTCCATTACCCGCAACGGCACGATGGCATCAGCGAAAAAGTCCAGGCGCAAGCGCAAAACCGGGGCCCGGCGCAAAGCGGCGACGAAGCCGAAGCTCCGGAACAAGCGCAAAACCAAGACGAGAGCCGCGGCGAAACCCGCACGCAAGCGGAAGACCAAGACCCGGAGCAGGGCAGCGGCTAAACCCGCACGCAAAGGCAAAGGCAAAGCCAAAGCCAAAGCCAAAACGAAGAGCTCGGCCGAGCCAATAGTTTTCCGGCCTGCAGCGGAGGCCAAATATGCGCCCGCCCAGCACCTCTTTGCGAGCATGCTTGCGCGGGTATGCGCAGCGAGCGCCGCGGTACTCGGGCCCGGCGTCGACCTTTCGCGCATAGTTGTTGAACCGCCGCGCGACCCGACCCATGGCGACATGGCGACCAATGCCGCGATGGTGCTGGCGAAAGATGCCGCAAAGAACCCGCGCGAACTGGCAGAAAGTATCGCCGGCAAGCTGCGCGGGGAGGACATCGTCACCAAGGTCGACGTCGCCGGGCCCGGCTTCATCAATCTCACCCTTAAATCCAATGTCTGGATCGACGAACTGCGATCGGTGTTGGAGGCGGGCAAGAACTACGGCCGCAGCGAAATGGGCCGGGGTGAGACGGTCAACGTTGAATATGTCTCCGCCAATCCGACCGGTCCGATGCATGTCGGCCATTGCCGCGGCGCGGTGTTCGGCGACGCGCTTGCCAATCTGCTGGCCTTTGCCGGCTACAAGGTCACGCGCGAATATTACATCAACGATGCGGGAGCGCAGGTCGACGTGCTCGCCCGCTCGTCATTTCTGCGCTACCGCGAAGCGTTGGGCGAAACCATCACCATTCCGGAAGGGCTGTACCCGGGGGATTACCTGAAAGAGGTCGGTGCGGAACTCGCCGCCGACTATGGCGCCACGCTGAAGGACAAGCCGGAGTCGGAATGGATGCCGGTCGTACGCGAGCGCGCCATCAACGTCATCATGGCCGATATCCGCAACGACTTGATGCGCCTCAACGTCGTGCCCGATGTTTTTTATTCGGAGCGATCGCTGATCGACGGCGAGGACGATCCGTTTTCCCCGAACCCCTCCAATAATCCGCCGAAAGATCTCGTCGCCGAGACGATCGAATGGCTGCGCGGACGGGGCCATGTCTATGAAGGCCGCCTGCCACCGCCAAAGAGCGGCGCGGTCGAGGACTGGGAGGATCGCGAGCAGACGTTGTTTCGATCCACAGCGTTCGGAGACGACGTCGACCGGCCTCTGAAGAAATCCGACGGCAACTATACGTATTTCGCCACGGACATCGCGTACCATAAATCGAAATTGGATCGCGGCTTTCGCCACTTGATTGACGTGTGGGGCGCCGATCACGGCGGCTACATCAAACGCATGCAGGCCGCAGTGAAGGCAATCAGCGGTGGCAAGGCTGACCTGGACGTGAAGCTGGTGCAACTCGTGCGTCTGTTGCGCGGCGGCGAGCCCGTGAAGATGTCAAAACGGGCGGGCGAGTTCGTCACAATGCGCGAAGTCGTGGAGGAAGTCGGGCGCGACGCCGTACGCTTCGACATGCTCTATCGCAAGAACGATGCTGTGCTCGATTTCGATCTCGCCAAGGTGATCGAGCACTCGCGCGACAATCCCGTGTTCTACGTTCAGTACGGCCATGCGCGCGGGCAATCAATTTTTCGCAATGCACGTGAGGAAATGCCGGATTTGCCCGAAGCGTCTGCAGCGCGGGCGGCGCAGCTCAAGGGCGCGCCGCTCGAACGGCTTACTGATGCAGGCGAGGTCTCGCTGCTGCGGCGGATGGCGCAATATCCGCGGCTCGTCGAAGCCGCAGCCGCCACCCACGAGCCTCATCGAATTGCCTTCTATCTATATGAATTAGCAAGCGAATTTCACGCGCATTGGACGAGAGGAAAAGACTTGCCTCATTTACGCTTCATTATCCAGAATGATCGACAAACGACAGCAGCCCGGCTCGCCTTGGTGGAGGGGATTGTCACCATTCTTGCGTCCGGCCTCGGGTTGCTCGGGGTCGGGGCGCCAGAAGAAATGCGATAAATCTCGTCCACGGCTATTTGCGCCCGACGTGAATCGCGAGCGACCGTAAGCAGAGCAAGGACGGGCTCAGTTACCGGGGACCGAATGGCGGACGACCAAAGCCAACGACCTTATCGCGCAAGTGAACCACCCGTACGCAGTGCGG